>OY762445.1:0-3912450 GCA_963665755.1 bacterium | reverse complement strand
CGATAGGCTCCGAACCCGGACTGCTGCGCGTCTTTCGCTTCCCGGATGATATTGGAGGGGGCCCGATCAGTCCGACCAGTGCCTGCCGCCGTACCAGCCCGGCAGACCGGAACGCGGTCCCTGAATCCACCCAGGTGCCTGAACAGCGGCCGGCCAGCGATCTTCGCGGAAAGGTCCCACAGGGCAACGTCGATCCCGGCGCGAAGGGATGCGGACAACCCTTCGCCCGGATCCTTCATCGCCCACCAGGTCCGTTCCCGGTCTACGGGGTTCGTATCCACCAGGATGGATGCCACGCGATCGACGTCGTGCCCCGAGGCGGCAATCCCGGTACAGTGGCCCTCGAGCCCGGCGTCGGTCAGCAAGCGAAGCAGGCCCGCGGGCTGATGAAGTAGGATTCTTGTGATTTTCATAGGATGCCGATGGCGCTGCCGATAAGTACTTCCCAACTCCTACGTCGATGCGCCGAGGGGAAACACCGGCCGCTCCCGTTGCTGCTCGACGAGAGGACGGGACCCGCTGTCCGTTACGACGACGGACTGTTCCAGGTGCAGGGAACCGACCCCCGCCAGGCAGAGCGGCGCTTCCACGTTAAGCACCATGTTTTCTTCAATGGCCAGGTCGGACGCGGCATCTACGCAGTCATCGGAGATCCTCAGGCCGTTATCCGGCGCCAGGATGGGGTAGTCCCGCACTTCCATGCCGATCCCGTGGCCGTGAGGATACATGGCCATGCCGGCATCGTCCACCACGTCCTGCATCGCCGCCTGCACCGTCGAGGGAAGGACTCCGGGCCGTATGGCCGCCAGGCCGGCGTCCATGGACGCGCGGAGCACGTCGAACCGGTCTTGCATGTCCCCGGACAAGGGCCGCATGGCGTAAGTGGTCCCGGTATCCGAGTAAACCGAGCGGTACCTGCATCCCCAGTCTACATATTCCACGTCGGATTCTCCCAGGATGAAATCGGGTTCCGTCGCGATACCCAGCCCGTGGACCCCGAAGGCGAAATGATCCAGATCCGCCCCCCGCCCCCCCAACTCCACTCTGAACCGGCGGATGACGTCCTGCACGTTGTCGCCCGCTTCCGCCTGTTCCATGGCCGACATGGCCGCCGTCTCGCTGATTTCCGCCGCCTGCGCGAGCCGGTCGATCTCGTCGCCTGTCTTGACCATGCGGAGCAGCCGGATGAGGTTTGAGCAATCAAGCAGCCGGGCGTCCGGGAGCGTCCGTCGCAACTGCGCGTACCGGCCGGCGGTCATCCCGTCCGCTTCCACGCCCAGTGTCCCGCTCGCAAGTCCCCGGTCGCTCAAGGCGCCGGCGAGTGCCTCGGTCGTCGTGCCGTAACCCGGAGCATCCTTCACAAGGGCGTACATCCGGTCCATCCGGCCGGACAGCGACCGAGGCGCCAGCGACCAGTCCAGTCCGGAGGCGCCGCTTATCCTGAGATCACGGACACAGAGGTCCACGCCGTTGACGGCCAGCATCGATCCGGTAACCGCCAGCGCGGGCTCGCCGTCGGCCGGAAACAGCGCGTATCCCTGCGCGATATCCGCTGAACCGCCGGGGCTGACCATGTACTCCTTCATGAGCCCGTCGATCCAGATGAAATAACCCGTGAAATAGGTGATATTCACGGGCGAAGTCGCGACCAACGCGTCGAGACCGCAGTCTCGCATGTACTCCCTTGCCCGTTCGACGTTGAAGAGCATCTGGGTATCGATTCCGGATGGTGCGAATTCAGTGCGCCGGGTTCACGGCCCGGGGCGAAATCCGGCGCGGCAGTCGAGGTGCGATGACGGACCAAACCAGTATAGAAACGCCTATCGTTCATGTCAACGTCCTATTCAAGATAAAAGGGCGTCCGCGACAGCCCGGCCGCACCATCTTTCCCTTGACAAATAAGCTCTGCCGGGATTACTAGGGACATGCGGTTGGAATCGGACCGGTACCCTCCAGGCAACCTCGACGAACGCACTTCTCCATGATTTACATCGTAGATTACGACGCTGGAAATCAGACCTCGGTGAAAAGAGCGCTGGACCATCTGGGGGTGGGTTCGATCATCACGTCGGCCCCGGATGACCTGGACCACGCGGAACGCATCATCTTCCCCGGGGTGGGCCATGCTCATTCCGCCCTGGAAACCCTCCATGAAAGAGGACTCGACGAAGCGCTCAAATCGGCCGCAACCAGGGGAACGCCCATCCTGGGGATCTGCGTCGGCTGCCAGATCCTGCTTTCGGATTCCGAGGAAACCGACCTGCGCTGTCTGGACCTGATCGAGGGCAGGTGCCTTCGATTTGAACCGGAGGACGACGCCCTGAAGGTACCGCACATGGGATGGAACGAACTGCGGGTGTGCCGCGCACATCCCGTGCTCCGCCACCTGCGATCGGGCGACGAGGTCTACTTCGTGCATTCATACTATCCCGCACCGGTTGACGATTCGGATGTACTGGCAAAGAGCCGGTACGACGTTGAATTCGCGGCCGTCATCGGCAGGAACAACATCGTCGCGACCCAGTTTCACGTGGAGAAAAGCGGTCCCGTGGGATTGAAGATCCTGGACGAATTCGTACAGTGGGACGGGAACGGATGCTGAGCAAGCGGCTCATTTCCTGCCTGGATGTCCGGGACGGCCGGCTGGTCAAGAGCGTCCGTTTCGTCAACACGAAAGACATCGGCGACCCGGTATCGGCGGCGAAGCGGTACTACGAGGCCGGCCTGGACGAGCTCGTCTTCTACGACATTACGGCGTCGAGCGACCAGCGCGGCATCATGCTGGACGTGGTGGAAGAGGTAGCCCGGCAGGTATTCATCCCCTTTTCCGTGGGCGGGGGCCTGCGAACAGTCGAGGACTGCAGGAGGGTTCTTGAAGCCGGAGCCGAAAAGGTGAACCTGAACACGGCGGCCGTCGCAAATCCCGGTGTCATTTCCGAAACGGCCGACGTATTCGGTGTACAGGCCGTCGTGCTATCCATGGACGTGAAGGCCACATCATCCGGTTCGTTGCCTTCCGGTTACGAAATCGTGACCCATGGAGGCCGCCGGGACACCGGCATGGACGCCATCGAATGGGCCCGGCGGGGCGAGGGCCTCGGGGCGGGAGAGATCGTCGTCAATTCCATCGACGCGGACGGCACCCTCGAAGGTTACGAGTTGACCCTGACCCGGATGATCGCCGAAGCCGTGGGAATCCCGGTCATCGCCTCCGGCGGCGGGGGACGGCCCGAGCACCTTTACGACGCGCTCACGACCGGCCGCGCCGACGCGGCCCTGGTGGCTTCCATGCTGCATTACGGACACTACTCCGTGAATTCCATCAAGCAGTTTCTTTCTAATGAGGGACTCAAGATTCGACTGACCGGTTAATGGGAGCAGAACGCATGGATTGGACCAGACGTACCTTTCTCAGGAGCACCGGACTGGCGGGCGCCGGCGCGGCTGTCGGCGGTCTGCCGCTGATGCTTGACGGATGTGCGATCGCTCAGCATTACGATGTGATCATAAGAGGCGGACGCGTGATCGACGGTACGGGTGCGCCTCCCGTGGATGCGGACATTGCCATCGCGGGAGACCGGATCGTCCAGATCGGCACGGTCAGGGGCACGGGTGCGAAAACGATCGATGCTTCGGGGAAGATCGTCTGTCCGGGATTCATTGACATACATTCGCACACCGACCTTTCGTTGCTGGTCGATCCCAGGGCCGAAAGCAAGATCAGGCAGGGTGTAACCACGGAAGTGGCCGGACAGGACGGCTCATCGTTGGCACCCCTGGCCGAAGACCGGCAAAGGTCGCTGCAGGAAGGTTACGGCCGGCGGTACGGCGTGGATATCGGATGGACGGATTTCACGGGCCTGTTCAACACGCTGGAACAGCAGGGCATCGGGGTTAACTTCATTTCTCTGGCTGGGCAGGGCACCATTCGCGGACATGTGGTCGGATACGAAAACGTTCCGGCCAGCGTGTGGCAGATCGATACCATGAAGGCGCTTGTGGACCAGGCCATGTCGGAAGGGGCCTGGGGACTCTCCTCCGGGCTTGAATATACTCCCGGAAGTTTCGCCGACGAGGATGAAATCGCCGAACTCTGTCGTGTGGCGGCGGGGTATAGCGGGTTTTACGCCACCCACATGCGGAACGAGGACGATTACCTAATAGAAGCCGTAAGCGAAGCGATCAGTACCGCAAGGAAGGCCGAAATCGCCCTGCAGATCGCCCACTTCAAAGCCTCCGGCAGGCGCAACCGGGAAAAAGTCTCTGTCGCCTTCGAAATGATCGAACAGGCGGTCGGGGAAGGGATGGACATCACCCTGGACCGGTATCCCTACATCGCCTACGCGACGACGCTGCAGAACCTGTTTCCAACCCGGTTCCGGGCCGGTGGCGCCGAGGCGTTCCTGAGCCGGCTGCAGACGCCGGAAACACTGTCCCTGATGAAACAGGCGGCCATAGAGAAAGTCGACATGCTGGGAGACTGGAGCGCCGTGATGATCACGTCGGTCAGCAGGGCGGAAAACCAGGACTACGTGGGACGACGGGTGTCGGAGATCGTCGCGCGCAGCGGGCAGGACCCTTTCGAGTTCGTCCGGGAACTCCTCATCGCGGAGAACGGCAGCGTGGGCATGGTGGGGTTCGGCATGAGCGAGGAGGAGATCCATTCCGTGCTGACCCATCCGCTCGTCATGGTCGCGTCGGACGGTGGAGCCGCGGCGGACTATGGCCCGTTGAGCGAGACCAGGCCCCATCCCAGGTACTACGGGACCTTTCCCAGGGTACTCGGAAAGTACTGCCGCGAAGACCGGTTGTTCGACCTGCCCACCGCCGTCCACAAGATGACCGGCATGCCGGCCCGCAGGCTGGGCCTTTCCGGTCGCGGGACGATCGATGTCGGACAGGTCGCCGATCTCGTGGTCTTCGATCCGGATTCCGTCATCGACCGGGCGGACTTCATGAATCCACACCAGTATGCCCGGGGTATCGACAGCGTCCTGGTCAATGGCACGGTCGTGATAGAAACGGGGGAACACACCGGCGCGCTGGCGGGCAGGGTGTTACGGAAGCAGGCGGGGGGAGACTGACGACGCGGAAAATGCCGTAAATAACAGGTGAAAACTGGTCGAAGGGGCGCCGGGCCGATCGGAAGAGCGATTTCATTCCCGAACGGGACCGACCGCCAGGTCCTTGATCAGTCCGTTGCGCAGGTCGAAAACCCAGCCGTGCACCTGCAACCCGTGCTCTTCGATCGACTTCCGTACCTCCGGAAACTCCAATATGTTGGCGCATTGCGCGCGGACATTGCATTCGACCAGGCGTTCGCACCGGGCCGAGGCGTCTGGAATGGAGTCGAGTTCGGATTCGTGGCGGCGATAGACCTTCCTCAAGTGCCACAGCCAGGGCTCGAGCGTGCCGAGGTCCTCCGACTGAATGACCGCCTTCACCGCACCGCAGTCGTAGTGCCCGCACACGACGACGTGCCCGACTTTCAAGTGTTCGACCCCGTAGACGACGGCGGACCCTGTGTTCGGGTCGAGGGGACTTGCCAGGTTGCCCACGTTGCGGTGCACGAAGACCTCACCCGGCCCGGCGGCCATGAAGGCCTCGGGCGCTACTCGGCTGTCGGCGCACCCGATGTAGAGCATATCGGGCTGCTGTTGCCGCGAAAGCCGCTCGAGATAACCGGGATCGGCGCTTAGTTTTCGCTTGATCCAGTGTTTGTTTTTTTCGAAAATGCGGTCTGTATTCATATATTCGCCCAGCTCTATCTTCGATAGGACCTGTGGGATGCTGCCGTGCTCCGGCATGCGGCGTCCGCACTCCGTTCTACGAGCCCTTCGCACGAGCCTTTCGATAGTATAGGACACAGATCGTTTTTCGTCAACACGGTCCGGAGAACCACCATGAATAATCGGTCCACGGACGACACTCCTCAGCCCTTTTCCATCGGCATTGACGTTGGCGGGACATTCACGGATTTCGTCGTGGTCGAAGGTCGTTCCGCGCCTCGATACTTCAAGACGGCTTCGACTCCGGACGTGCCTTCCGACGCGGTGATGGACGGGCTCCGGGACATTGCGGGATCCTACGGCCTTCCCATTGCCGAGCTTCTGGCTCAAACGCGCCTGTTCATCCACGGCACCACCGTCGCCACCAACACGCTGCTGGAGCGCAAGGGCGCCCGGGTCGGCCTGATTACCACGGAGGGCTTCCGGGACCTGCTGGCGCTACGGGAAGGCTTGAAAGAAGACCGGTACAATCTCCGGATGACGCCCGTGGAACCGTTGGTGCCCAGGGCTTTGCGCCGCACGCTCGCGGAGCGTGTCCGCGCGGACGGCGCCGTCGAAGCGCCTGTGGATGGCGAAGCGCTTGACGAGATACTGGACGACCTCGTACAGGCTGGCGTGGAATCCGTGGCCGTGTGTCTCATTTTCTCCTATCTGAACCCGGCCCATGAGCAGCTCGTGGGCGAACGCATCCGGGAGCGGCATCCCGACCTTTACCTGTCGCTCTCCTCCGGGATCCTGCCGCAGATCAAGGAATACGACCGGCTGAGCACGACGGCCGTCAACGCCTACGTGGGACCGGTCTACGCCAAGTACCTCAGGCGCATGCAGGAAGAGACTTCGGGACTGGGGCTGGGGAACGAGATACTCACCATGACGTCCAACGGCGGCGTCACGCCGCTGGACGCCGCGGTACGGCAGGCCGTGCAGGCTATACTCTCGGGTCCTGCCGGTGGCGTCAGCGGCGCCGTGGCCTACGGGCGGCTGATCGGCGAGGCCGATCTCATCGGATTCGATATGGGCGGGACGAGTACGGACATTTCGGTGATCGAAGGCGGCGATCCGCAGGTTTCGGGGGAACACTACGAAGGTGGATGGAAAATCGCCGTGCCGATGATCGATCTCCATACGCTGGGGGCGGGCGGCGGCAGCATCGCCCGGGTGGATGACGGAGGCACCCTGCACGTGGGGCCCCAGAGCGCCGGGGCCGATCCGGGCCCGGCCTGTTACGGGCTGGGAGGCGATCGGCCCACGGTGACCGACGCGAACCTGGTCCTAGGGTACCTCGATCCGGGTAATTTCCTTGGCGGGCGGACCCGGCTGCATCCGGAACGGTCTCATGAAGCACTGGAAGCACACGTGGCAAAACCCCTGGACCTTACCGTTGAGGAAGCCGCACACGGCGTGCTGGACGTCGTAACCACGGCCATGGCCGAAGGCATCCGGCTGCTGACCGTGCGGCGCGGCGGAGATCCCCGGAACTTCTCCCTGCTGGCCTTCGGCGGTGCGGCGGGACTTCACGTGGGCAAGGTGGCCCGCAAGACCGGCATAAGCACGGTCCATCTCCCTTCGGCGGCCCCGGTGCTTTCAGCCTACGGCATGCTCGCATCCGACCTGAGGTACGACTATGCGCAGTCATTCACGGCCAGCCTGGACGTAGTCGACCTGGACGAAGTGAGAAGGCTGACGGACCGCATGGCGGAACAGGGCACCGCACAGCTCAGGAAACAGGGACTGGCAGACGATGACATCACCACCCTGTTCACGGCCGACATGCGGTACCTGGACCAGCTCTATGAAGTCAACGTGAGCATCCCGGATCTGGATCAGGACGACGACGCCATCCGGCTTTCCTGGGCGGCACTGTTTCACGAAAGATACCGGGTCCTCTACTCCTACCATCAACTCGACCAGGAAGTTCGCCTGGTCACGCTGCGGGCCACGGTAACCGGGAAACTGCCCTCCATCATCCTGCCGGAGAAAGCGAGCGCCGCATCGACACCTGCTGCCCCCAAGGGCACGCGACGGATATACACCGGCGCCTGGACCGAAGCCGCTGTTTTCGCGGCCGATGACCTGGCACCCGGAGTCGGGATCGAAGGACCGGCCATCGTGGAGTCCGACTTTACCACCGTACTCGTGGAAGAAGGCGACCGGCTCGAAATCGACCCCTACGGGGGCATGGTGCTGGCCGTTTCGCACACCACGACCGACCCGGTTATGGATACATCGGACCCGGCATCGGTCACCTCGGACCCGGCATCGGTCACATCGGACCCGGCATCGGTCACCTCGGACCCGATTACCCATTCGGTCGTGGGCCACCGCCTGGAATCGATCGCCCGCGAGATGGCCGACGTCATGATCCGCACTTCCATGTCGCAGATCCTGAACTCCAGCCGGGACTTCTCCACTGCGATCCTGGACGCGGAGGGTCAACTCGTGGCGCAGGGCGAGGGCATCCCCGTGCATATCAGCGCCCTGCCTCCGGCCGTCGAAGCGGTGCGCGAGTACTTCGGCGATGGCATCGTCGAAGGCGACCTGTTCATCCTGAACGACCCTTATTTCGGCGGCAGCCACCTGCCGGACATCACGGCGATCTATCCCGTGTTCCGCGACGGAAACCTGCTGTTCTTCGCGGTCAACCGCGCCCATCACAGCGACATCGGCGGGGGTACCCACGGAGGTTACAATCCCTCGGCCAGCGAACTTTACCACGAGGGCCTTCGCATACCTCCCGTGAAGCTGTACGAAGCGGGCCGGCCAAGGGAGGACCTGCTGCACATGCTGGCGGTAAACGTGCGCCACGCGGAGAACTTCACCGGCGACCTGCACGCCCAGATCGGTTCGGTACAGATCGCCGCCCGCCGGCTGCAGTCGCTCCTCGACGATTACGGCGCCGAAGGCCTCACGACCTCCGTCGCGGCCATCCTGGACAGCGCGGAGCGGCGGATCCGGCAACTGATTGCCGGCTGGAGGGACGGCGTGTACTTCGGGGAAACACTGCTGGACGACGACGGGTTCGACGCCGTGTCGATCCCCATCCGCGCCCGGGTCACCGTCCAGGACGATAACATGACCATAGACCTGGGCGATTCGAGTCCCCAGGTCACCGGATTCATCAACAGTGCCTATGCCAATACGCGCTCGCTGGCTCACGTCGCCATCATGTACATGGCGCCCTCCGACGTGCCTAAAAACGAGGGATCCATGCGGGCGGTGAAGGTGATCGCACCGAAGGGGCTGATCGTGAACCCGAATCCTCCCGCGCCGGTTTGCATGAGCACCAATCACTGCGGGGAAGAGATCGTGGAGGCCGTCTTCAAGGCGCTGGCGCCCGTGGCGCCTGATGCCGTGAACGCGGGGTTTTCCAGGCGGCTTCGTTTCGCGATAACCGGACGCGACCCGCGGACGGGCCAACGCTTCATCTGGCATTTCTTCTTCGGACGGGGCGGAGGAGGCGCTTCCCGGGGGTACGACGGCTGGTCCTGCGTGGGCGAGGTCAACGTGGCCGGGGCGATCCGGAGTCCCAGCGTGGAGATCACCGAGGAGCGCTTCCCCTTCAAGATCGTCCGGAACGACCTGAGGCCGGGATCAGGAGGAGACGGCACGTGGCGGGGCGGTCTGGGCGCGGTTTTCGAAATGGTCTACGAGGGGGACGAACCTGCGAAACTGAATATGGCCGGAGACGGCGTGATCAATCCTCCCTTCGGACTGTTCGGCGGCGCGCCGGGCCTGCCGCACCGCTACAAGGTGGTATCCAACGGCACGGAAAGAATGTTGAAATCCAAGGAAACCGAGGTTCCGATTCTGCCGGGGGACCACATCGTCGCCCTGTCCGCCGGTGGTGGCGGTTACGGCCCGCCCCGGTCGAGGGCCTCATCCCATCGTGCCCGCGACCAGCAATCCAGCCTGGTCTGATCGGGAGGAATCCCGCCCCGAGTCCGATCCAGCGTGGCCATTTCCTGTCCGACCCTGACTACAGTCTAACCCAGACGGCGTACACGGCAAAAACGGCCATGATGATCGTGGCGGCAGTCAGCGCGACCAGCAAGGTCCTGGACGGCGGGACGCCCGCTTCCTTCGCCGTGGTCCGGCTGAAGTAGAGCGCCGCCCATCCAATGGCCGGCAACAGGATCGTCTGCATCAGTCCACCGAAGATCACCATCGTGACCGGCGCGGACCACAAGACGAAGAGGACGAGGTAAACCAGGGGCAGCAGGACACCGATCACCCGCACGACGCGGCGTCTGTCCTCGGGCCGCGCGTAGGTTATGAAGCCGAGTACCGATAGGGCGTCTGCCAGCATGCGCGACTGGCCTACGATGGTGACGAAATACGTCGAAAACAGGACTACGAAAGCACCGACGCCGAACAGGTAGAACGCCCAGTTTCCCAGCGTTTCAGTGTACATCCCGGAAAGGATCTGCACGGTACCGAACCCCTCCGGAACAAGGCCCTGGGCGTGGAGCACGGCCGCGCCGAGGAAGAAGAAGGCCAGCGTCGCCACCGTGTAAATGACCATGCACAGCCATACGTCCTTCTTCATCACGCTGATCCATCCCATGGCGCGTTCACGCCAGGCCGCGCTGCCGTCGCGGGGTCCGGCCGCCCGGGCATAGCCCTTTTCCACGCACCAGTACGGGTAAAGCAACAGTTCGGAAGCGCCTACACCGGTGATGCCGAAGACGGCGAAGGCCGTCACGGCGCCGTCCGACGGGAGGGCGAACCGCAATCCGTCCAGGAGCGCTTCCGGTGTAACGGCATAGGGGGTCCAGAACAGGAGCAGCGCGCTGGCCAGCGTCGTGAAGGTGAACAGGGCCACCAGGAGGGTGGTAATCCGTTCCAGCGTCATGTACTGTCCCACGAGACCGAGCCCCATGCCGACCAGGGTGAGAATGATCAGCCAGGACGTGTTTCCGAAGAATGGAAAGATCAGGTCCAGCGACAGGCTCATCGTTCCAAAAATGCCGCCCACCTGCATGGTGCTCCAGAGTAGGAGGAGCAGGCTTCCCCAAACGAGCCAGGTTACCCGGAATCGCGGTCCCGGCACCTTGTTGAAGGCCACGAAGGTGGTCTGGCCGGTGGCGATGGCGTGCCGGCCGAGTTCGCTTTGCACCGGCACCTTGACCGCGCAGCTCAGGAGTATGAGCCAGAGTACGACGAAACCGACCTCGGCACCCAGTCGCGTGGTGGCAATGAGTTCGCCGGAACCCACGATTGAACCGGTCAGCAGCAGGCCCGGTCCCAGTTGACGGATTGTAGACCATCTGTCCTTGGGCGGGTCTTTTACGTGTTCGGGAAGCTGTGCGTAGGGATCGGGTGCCTGGGACATGCAGTTTCGCTTGTACGAGTGGTACGGGTGAATAGGGAATCTGACCGTTCGTTGCCGCTGCGAACCGGTCAGGACGCGTTGACCTCGCCGGAAAGGGGAATCGCTTCGTCAATCAGCATGACAGGGATCTCTTCCCTGATAGGATACAGGTACTTTCCGTCGGCCCGTACCAGTCCACCGTCGATGGGATCCGTCACCTTCTCGCCGCCCCGGTTGACGAGCGTACCGGCACTTATCTGGCCATTGACGGTTTCGACGACGTGATCAGGCGCGAGATGGACTCCTTCCTTGGTTTCCGGGCAGGCCAGTATGTCCAGCAATGCCTGATCGATCATGAATCCCTCCCGCGTCCGAGATCGTCCAGTGGAGTAATGCTGCATGGCAGTGGGTGGAAAAGACTATAAGAGTCCGGATACCGGTTTACAAGCGATTTCTGCACTACGCGGGCGGAGTTCCAGCATTACGGCCGGTCCCGCGAATCGTCCGGGCGGGACGGTAGACAGTCAACGTGGTTGTTGCGTTCAAGGCGGCTACCGCATATAATAGGGATCGATTATCTGAACGAAACCTCGAGCCTGCAGACCGTAAAACAGTACCAAGGAGAGCTTACATGGCGCAGGAAGTGCCGACCACCATCGAATTGCCGGACTATTCCGATCTTCCCTATAAAGTAGCCGACCTGACCGAGGCCGAACTGGGTCACCGCGAAATCGCCATCGCAGAACAGGAAATGCCCGGACTGATGGCCATTCGAGAGAAACACGCCCGTGAACAGCCCCTCAGGGACACGCGTATCATGGGTTCCCTCCACATGACGATTCAGACCGCCGTGCTCATCCAGACGCTCAAGGCCCTGGGCGCGGACGTGCGGTGGGCGTCCTGCAACGTCTTCTCGACCCAGGACCACGCGGCGGCGGCCATCGCGGACGACGGCCTGCCCGTCTTCGCGTGGAAGGGGGAGAGCCTGGAAGAATACTGGGCCTGCACGCTGCAGGCGTTGACCTTCGAAGGCGAGACCGGCCCGACGCAGATCGTGGATGACGGCGGCGACGCCACCTTGCTTATTCATCGGGGCGTGGAAGCCGAAGATGACCCCTCCATCCTGGACGAACCGACAGACAGCCGCGAGATGCAGATCATTAACATAGTGCTCAGGCGGCAGCTGGACAGAAACCCGCGGTTCTGGCACGAAATGAGCGCCAACATCCGCGGCGTCTCCGAAGAGACGACCACCGGGGTCCACCGGCTCTACCAGATGATGCAGGACGGCAAGCTTCTGTTCCCGGCCATCAACGTCAACGATTCGGTGACCAAATCGAAGTTCGACAACCTGTACGGCTGCCGCGAATCGCTCGCGGACGGACTGAAACGCGCCCTGGACGTCATGGTCGCCGGGAAAACGGTCGTCGTCTGCGGATATGGAGACGTGGGCAAGGGTTGTGCTCAGTCCATGCGGGGGTTCGGCGCGCGCGTCCTGATCACGGAGATCGATCCAATCTGCGCACTTCAGGCCGCCATGGAAGGCTATGAAGTGACAACGGTCGAAGATGCACTCGATCAGGGCCAGATCTTCGTAACGACGACCGGAAACCGCGATATCATCCGGATCGAACACATGGAGAACATGCAGGACCAGGCCATAGTTTGCAACATCGGCCATTTCGACAACGAAATCCAGGTGGACGCGCTGAACGAATACCCCGGTATCGTGAAACAGAACATCAAGCCCCAGGTGGATAAGTACGTCTTCCCCGACGGCCACGTCATCTACCTGCTTGCCGAGGGAAGACTGGTCAACCTGGGATGCGCCACGGGCCATCCTTCTTTCGTCATGTCCAGTTCCTTTACCAACCAGGTGATTGCGCAGATCGACCTGCGGCTTCATGACCGCGAGACCGGAGTCACGACCCTGCCCAAACACCTGGACGAGGAAGTGGCCAGACTTCACCTGCACAAACTGGGCGTGACGCTGACCCGGTTGTCCCGGAACCAGGCGGACTACATCGGCGTTCCAATCGAAGGTCCCTTCAAACCCGATCATTACCGGTATTGACGGGTGCGTCACGTACGTGGACTGCACGCCTGCCCCGGAGATCCGGTGTGGGAAGTCCATCATAGTCGATGAAAAACATCAGTCTGTTGATTTCAGGCCTCAGAAACCGATTCAAGGTCGAGGACGACCCGTTTCGATTTCGCGATCCGGGCGTGCTCGTGGACGGCGATCTGCAGCTGCTGCTCCGCAGGACGCTGCAGGGCAACGCACGAAGAGGCGTAGTTCCCGAATACATATTCGACATGGTGCAGACGGACCGTCGGTCCATCGTGATGGGACGGCTCTCCCTGCGCATCGGCCACACGGAGCATATCGAAATGTATGCGGGGCATATCGGCTACTCCGTGGAACCGCCCTACCGCGGCCACCGCCTGGCCGCGCGCGGTTGCCTGCTCCTCCTGCCCCTTGCCCGGGCACACGGCGTCAACCCGTTGTGGATCACCTGCAACCCCGATAACGCCGCCTCCAGGAGAACCTGCGAGATCATCGGTTCCACGCTGGTCGAAACCGTCCCCATTCCCCCGGACGATCCGCTGTACTCGTGGAACACGAAATGGAAATGCCGTTACCGGGTGGATCTGTAGGTCTTCACGCCGGCACGGAGTGACAGGGAGTGACAGCCGCAAGTGACGGAGAAAAGCCGCCATATCGATTCGAGCGTCAGGCGGAAGACACGGAGATCGTTCATGCTGGCCCTGCACGGCGGGACTCCCTACCGGGACGCGGTATCCCGCCCTTTCCCCGCCAGAATCCCCTTCGACGAAGAAGAAATCCGACTCGTAACGAAAGCGCTGCGTTCCCAGAATCTCTTTCGGTGGGGCGGGGAACTCACCCCACTGTTCGAATCCCGGTTTGCCGAGACGTACGGCGCGAAGCACGCTACGGGTTCCACGTCGGGAACGGCGGCCCTCCATGTCGCCGTCGGCGCGGTAAACCCTGAACCCGGCGATGAGATCATCACGAGTGCGATCACCGACCTGGGTACGATCATCCCGATCCTGTACCAGAACGCCGTGCCGGTCTTCGCGGACACGGATCCGGGTACGCTGACCGTGGACCCGGATGACGTCGAAAGACTTATCACGCCGAGGACGCGGGCGATCATCGCCATTCACCTCTTCGGCAACGCTTGCCGGATGGAGGTCTTGACGGAAATTGCACGGCGGAAGGGGATAATGCTTATCGAGGACTGCTGCCAGGCCCACCTTACGCGTTACCGGGGACAGCTGCTGGGGACCTTCGGGGACATGGGATGCTTCAGTTTCCAGCAGTCGAAGCACATGACCACCGGGGACGGCGGCATGACCATCACGATGGACGACGCCCTGGGCCGTTGCATGCAGATGTTCGCGGACAAGCAATACGACCGGGACCGGGCGGGATCTCGCATGTACGGACCGCTTGGCATGAACTGCCGCATAACGGAACTGCATTCCGCGGTGGGGCTGGCCCAGTTGGAGAAAGTCGGCGGGGTCGTCGAATCGCGAAACAGACTTGGCGACCGGTTAACCGAGGAGATAAAGCACCTCGACGGTATTGTTCCGGCGCCGGTCACGCCGGGCGCAAGGCACAGCTACTGGACGTATCCCATGCGGGTTACCGGGTTTTCGAACGAAACATTCGCCCGGGCGCTGAATGCCGAAGGGATCGGCGCAAGCGCCGGCTACATCGGCGATCCGATATTCCAGTGCTCGGCGGCGCTCGCGGAGCACAGGACCTACGGGAACTCCCGTTTCCCCTTTTTCAGCCCGTATACGGACCGCAACTTCGAGCGCGCGGACGAACTCTGTCCCAGAACCCGCGAACTGCTCGGACAACTCGTGCTGATCTCATTCAACGAGCGTTACACCGAAGGGGATATCGACGACGTGGCCGGCGCCGTGCGAAAGGTCGCATCGGGACTGGACCGGACGTCGGGAACCGCATAGGAACTGGACCGGACGTCGGGAACCGCATCTCGGAGCGGTCTATGGGATGTTGTGCTCCACTTTGTACGCGAGCCAGTTTTCCTTGAGATGCAGGAAATCCTCGAAGGTGGGCTGCATGATAAAGGGATTGTTCTCTCTTTCGTAGCCGATCGTCGACGAGGACTTTACTCCGAAGTCATGGCCGGGGTAGACGCCGATATCGTCGTCCAGTTCCATCAGGCGCCGCAGGCTGTCGTATTCCTTCCTCGCTTCTTCTTCGGTGGCCGTGCCACCCACTTTGCCCACGAAAAGCGTGTCCCCGGTAATCAGCCTGTCTTCCGCCAGGAGACACATGCCGTCCTCGCAGTGGCCGGGCGTGTGGATCACGGTCAGTTCGAGTTCACCCAGTGTGAATACCTCGCCGTCCGCCACCTCGATATCGTAAAAATACGCTGCGTCCCGGTACATCACCACGTCGATGCCCAGTTCCTCGATCAGATGATCGTTGCCGTTTACGTGGTCGTGGTGGGAATGCGTGCAGATGATGCAGGCCAGTTCCACGCCCAGCTCGCCCGCTCGCTGCATGTAATATTCGGGCCGGTAGGATGGGTCGACCGCCGCCGCTTTCCGGGTCTTTTCGTCGGCCACCAGGTAACCGAAGTTCCGGTCGCCCCCGTTCAGTACCTGTTCGAAAATCATCTTTGACCCTTTCGATTCATCTGTAAAACAGTCTGTCGCGATTCAACTCAACGCATGATATCCCATCGTCGGAGCGAAGTCAACCCGCATACTTTCCACCCGTGAAATCCCTTGACTTCGACCCGGTCCAGACACAGGATAAATGGATCGAATCCCCGCAGATTCACCCGGTCTCATCCGTGTAGAAAAGAGCAATCGGTGCATACAGGCGATCTGATCATCTTCCGCCATCGCGGGGACATTCAAATAGGCATGCTGCAGGCCGTATCCCGAAAGAAATTCAAGGTGGCGACCTCCGCCAACCGGGTCATGGACATCTCGACGGACCCGATCGTACGATACACTGAAATCCGGGTGCGCGACCTGGCCGAAATGCTGGAGGTCCGGCGGAATATCGAAGACCAGGCCGGATCCTTCGACCTGGAAGAAGTATGGGAGGTCCTGAAGGACGATCCCGCCGTCTATACTTCGGAGGACATCGGCGAACTGTACTGGGGCGAACCCGGCTCGCCGGAGCAACGGGCGGCCATGCAACTGCATCTGAGCCGCCAGTGCCTCTATTTCTCCGAAGGGGACAACGGCTTCAGGTCCCGCTCATCCGACCAGGTCAGCAACATCCGCGATCGGGAAGCGCGCCAGCAGGCCGTGGAGACCGAGCGGGAAGGATTCAACCGCTGGTTCGCGGACGATACGCGGCAAGACCTGCACTCCCTGACGAACCGGCAGAAACGTTGGTTATCTCATCTTCGGGAGTACGTCATTCAGGGCGACGAATACACCGCGATCGAAAAAGTGCGTTCCCTGCTAAAGGAAATACCCGCCCTGGCGGGCGGCGACCCGCAACGATCCATCTTCGATGCCATGGTACGCAAGGGGTTCTGGGACGAAGACGAACATCTCGATCTGCTGCGTTACGAGATACCGACCGAGTTTTCAGAAGAGGTGCTCGCATACGCCGCTTCCTGTCGGTCATCGGAAGAAGGCCGGGAAGACCTGACCGGATTGCCGATCCTGTCGATAGACGACGCGTCCACCCAGGATATGGACGACGCCCTTTCCGCGGAACGCACCGCGGACGGATACCGGATCGGCGTGCATATCACCGACGTGGCCGATCTCGTGCCTCGGGATTCAGTCCTGGACCTCGCGGCCCGTGAACGGATGTCCTCCCTCTATCTGCCGGACCGGCACGTTCCCATGCTGCCCGCTAACCTTTCCCAGGGCCACTGCGCGTTGCTCGAAGGTGAAAGGCGTTGCGCCATCAGTTTCCTATTCGCGCTGTCATCCGACTTCGAGTTGCTGGAATCCCGGATCGTGCCTTCCGTGATCGTCAACCGGGCGAGGCTGTCCTACGACGAAGCCAACCGACTGCTGGGAACGATTGAGCAACCCTACGCCGAAGTGCTGCAGATCCTGAACCAGGCGGTGGACGTTTTCTACCAGCGGCGCATCGACCAGGGCGCGGTCGATCTGGAACGCGGTGAAGTCGCGATCAAGGTCGACGGCAAGAAACGCATCCGGATCGTGAACCGGGACACTTCCACCCGTTCCGAGCACATCGTGTCGGAGCTGATGATACTCGCCAACTGGACCGCCGCGGCGTACCTGAACGGCCGCGACATGCCCGCGATTTTCCGTACCCAGCCAGAGGCCGATCTGGGCGACCTGGAGCAGGCGGAACGCGACCCGGTCTGGCGCTTCCAGGTGCTGAGAAGGATGAAACCGCTTGAACTGAGCCTGAAGTCCAGCCCGCACGCCACGCTCGGCGTAGATACCTACTGCCAGGTTACGTCGCCGATCCGCCGCTATGCGGACCTGGTCCATCAGCGGCAGTTGCGGATGGCCCTTGCGGACGGCTCCCCGGCCTACGACGCCGATGAAATGATGGACGAATTGTCTGCCCTGGAACGCAGCAGAATCCTGAACAAGATACAGGCCCGAAGGGAATGGTACTGGCTCCTTAAGTACCTGGAGCAGCGCAAGGACGTCCGGATCCGGGCGATCGTCCTCGAGACGAGGGAACGGAACGTCCTTGTCGAATTTCCGGATTTCGGATCGCGCATGGCGGTCAAGGTGGAGGGGAGGCCTTCACCCGGTGAAGAAATCGTGTTGAGTCCCGTCGCAATCGACCCCTGGTCGGGAACGCTCAGATTGCGGCGGATTACAGATCATTCCTGAACAGGAAGGAGCATCGCCTTGGTAAAGATTCATTCACTGGAACACGTGGCCGTGGCCTACCGGGACACGGACGCCGCGGCAAAGTGGTACTGCGACGTGCTGGGCTTCGAGATCGCGCTCAGATTCAATAATCCCGGGAGCGACGCGAATATCTACTTCATCCGGGATCCCAGAGGAACGGGACACATCGAGATCATCCCCATGCCCGGTGACGACGACACGCAACTCGCCGACATCCGAACCGCCCACGTTCATCTTGCCTTTAACGTGGATGACATGGACGAAGCCGTCGCCGTACTCGAATCGAAGGGTGTGAAACTGGAAGGTCCGCCAGCCAGGGCGGGAGAGAACATCCTGCTTTTCTTCCGCGATCCGGAAGGGGCTCCACTGCAACTGGTACAGCGTGCGAAACCGCTCTAAGGTCGAAACATCAGAAGCCTATTTCGAAACCCAGGCGGATTTCCCGGGGAGGGGCATACTGTTGGGGATCCAGGCTCAACAGGCGCCTCAACCGGATAAATTCCTCCGACCGGCCCGAGAATGATTCCAGGGTGTATCCGTCGTCCCCCGGACGTCCCGTGTTGGCATAAACGCTTACGACATTCCGGCGATCGAACACGTTCCGGACCTCCGAGAACAGCGTGTAGGTGAATCCGCCGGCCTTGAAACGCTTTTTCACGCGGAGGTCGAGATTGACGAAGGAAGGCAGGCGCGCCTGGTTCCGTGCGATTGCCGTACTTTCGCGCAAGGTGTTGGTCGGCGTGTACGGCAGGCCGCTACCGAAATAGCCGATCAGGGACAACCCCCATCCGTTGAGCGGAACGCCCAGAACGCGCCGCTGGATAGTCTCGGGCGCAAGCACGTTCATCACGGCTTTCGCGGTATGCCGCTGGTCGAAGGCGAGCGGGAAATAGCCTCTCTCGACGGAATCGGTCTGCTCCGCGTGCTCCTGTGGCGAGGACGCGCTTCCCCGGGCGATGGAATAGGTGTAGTTGAAGGACCCGGAAAGCACGCGCGACACGTCACGTTTCACGATCAGTTCGACGCTGCGCACGGAGCCGAAGTCCGCGTTGTTGAAGATGTAATACATCCCACCGGGGTACTGGACCTGTGCCGTGGAGGTCAGGTTGGAAATGGTCTTGTAGGATGCCGTAAACCCGATGCGGACGTCCTCTGTAAGCATATGTTCCAGCCCGAACTCATAGGCCACCGTCTTCTGGGGCGCCAGGTCCGGGTTTCCCAGTTGCGGGGAATCTCCGCTGAAGTCGCGTCTCAGGTTCGCGTAGGCGAGCCGGAACTCGGGCGGTTGGTAGAAGTAACCGTAATTGAATCGGAGCAGGCTCCGTGGCGTAAAGGAGTGGGAAACACCGAGCCGGGGACTCAGCCGGATCTTGGTCGAGTTGTCTCTTCGCTCCGCCTGGCCCGTGGGCAGATCGACAAAAAACCGCTGGCTCGTGTCCAGATAGTCCACTCGGAGTCCGGCGTCGACGATCAACCTGTTCAATTCAAGTTTGTTCTGAAAGTAAAGTGCGCCTTCCACGGGATTGACGGAGTATCTCTGGCCGTGCGGCGCGGCCTGAAGAAAGGACCTTTCGTCCCAGTTCAGCCGGTACCACTGCACTTCGGCGCCCGCCCGGATCTGGCTCCAATAAGTTATCTGACCGCTCAGGTCGGCCCGAACCCCGTAGTACGTAGCCCGGGTATCCCGGTAGAGCGGGAAGTAATCGCCTGCATCGGTAAAGGGAAGCCCCTCGTACCGTTCCGAGGGCAGTTGGGTGGATTCATAGATCGATCCGTCGTACTCGCCGAGGCTGTTTTGCGAGTAGCCCGGCCACTGCGTCCAATACCGGTCCGTAAGCACGGAGGGAAACAGCGTGCTGTTGGTGGAATACCTGTAGAACCGGGCAGTATAGAAGAAACGCGGGCTGATATTCTGGCTGACGGACAGGTTGAGCGCGTGGCTTCGGGCCTGTCGTTCGGGCAGCCCGTCCGGGTTGAAATCGTAGGATAGTCCGTTTTCATTGCGATGGTCGTACTGAAGATGGCGCTGACGGAAGTAATGCCCGCTGACCTTCAGTTTCATAAGGGGATAGGGTTTGAACACCAGGTTGCCCGCCACCGTGGCCAGAGACCGGCTGTTGTGCGGGATGTGGTGCCCGTCGCTCAATACCTGGCCGGAAAGAAAGTAACCGCCACGGTCTTCGAGCCAGGGCAGCGCACCGCTCAGGATTCCCTCGAGGCGCCCACCTCTTCCCGCCGAAGTTTCGCCGTAGCCTCCCGACGCCAGGTTGTACTGGGACTGCATGGCCGTCGCGGCCCTGAGGGTACCAGACAGGGAACCGCTTCCCTCGCGGGTCACGATATTGACGACACCCGACATGGCCTCCCCGTACTGCGCGTTGAAACCGCCCCGGTTGATTACCAGTTCCTCGACCGAGCCTAGCTGTATATGCGTTCCCATGCCGCCCAGCAGGGGATCCTCCAGGGTGGCTCCGTCCACGTAATAGGAGATCTCGTTCCCGCGGCCGCCTCTAACGTGCAAGTTCCCTTCTGCATCGCGGACCACCCCGTTCTGAAGAAAGATGAGGTCCGACAGATCCGTTACGGGCAGAGACTCGATTTCACGGGGGACGATCACTTCGCTCGAAGCGGTCAGGTCCGACCGGATCGAGGTCCTCGGCGCGGTGATGGCAACGAGCTCTGCCAGGTCGAGTATCGTCGTTTCCAATTCGAAATCGATACGCGTGGTGCGATCGCTGTTAACGGTAAACCACTGGGTCCGGATTGGCAGGTAACCGATCATCTGGACTTCGAGCCGGATGGAGCCTACTGGAACGTTGAGGATGAAATACTCGCCGTTCAAGCCGGATATGGCCCGCAATTCGGTTCCTTCGGCGCGAACCGTGACGCCTGCCAGCGGATCGTTGGTCGCCGCGTCCCGGACGAATCCCGTGACTTTGCCGGAGGTAGCCGCATGCGCCGAAAACGAAGCAAGACCGCAGTAAAGGATGAACAGCGTAACGAGGCGCTTCATCATCTCTCCAAATCAACTGGCAAAACGGTTCCGGGTGCGCGATACCAGATCATCGCGTCATCGCCTGCCCGCGTCTATATAAGATCATCCGTAATCACCGAGTCGCAAATAACATGCCGACAGGTATTCAGGGCAGGCATTTTCGTCCCGGACCGGTCAAACAACAGGAATTCAGGGACCGAACCGCGCTAGTCGCGGGCAATAACAGGAAATCCCCTTCAGAACGATGTGAAAGGTTTTGCGTATGATCAGCCGTCCGCTGTCCCGTCGTATCATGCTTCGAATTGCCGTTTCTTGTCCCTGTAGCGGTCGGCTTCCTCGAATTTGCGTCGCTTCTCCGCGCCGGCGACGTAAATGTCGATTTTCCGGTATAGGGTATCCAGCGCGGCGGACAGTGCTTCTCCTTCCAATATGCCGCTTCGTATCAGCTTCTCCAGCGCACGTATGCGGAAACGGTCCATGCCCCAGTACCGGCGCGACAACTGGTCTTCATGGCCGCCGAACTTCTTCAGCAGGGGTTCGTCGATGTAGAGTACGGGTTCACGCGCACAGATGCGCAGCCACAGGTCGTAGTCTTCGCACACCGGCAGTTCCGGATCGAACATGCCGTAGCGGTCGAACAGGTCTCGATGTATCAGCGCCGAAGAAGGGGAAATGACGCAAAGGGGCAGACACTGGTTGAAGATGCGGCCCCCGGACTTGGCATGCTTTTTCATGGGATTGACCCGCCTGCCCTTGCGGATCCAGATTTCGTCGGTATGGCAGAACCGGAATCCCGGCTCGCGTGCAAGGGCGCCGCACTGCTTCTCCAGCTTGCGGGGAAGCCACTCGTCGTCGGAGTCGAGAAAGGCGATCCAATCGTGCTTCGCAGCGCGGATGCCGTGGTTCCTGGCCGCGCTGACGCCCTGATTTTCCTGCCGTATGTACCGTACTTCCGAAGTTCTCTCTGGGGAAAATCCGTCTGGAAATCGCTCCATGAGAGCCGAGGTCGCGTCCGTCGAACCATCGTCGACCACGACGATCTCCGATGGCGGCGACGACTGCTCCAGGACGGAACGGATCGCCGCCGGCAGTCTTTCCTCACGATTGTACGTGGGCATCACGACGGATACGGTGAGACTTATCGATTCCATTACCCGGTACCGACTGAAAGCGCCATCCCGGTCGACGGATGGCGTCCCTCCGGAAGGTTCGTCACTGAAGATCGTATTTCTTGATCTTGTATTGGATGGTCCTGACCGTCACCCCGAGGGCTTCCGCCGCGCGCGTTCGATTGCCGCCGGATTCCAGCAGCGCCTGTTGAATGAGGCGTTTCTCCGCCTGTCCCCTGGTGTCCTTGAGCGTACCCTGTACGGGCCCCGCGCTTGAAACGGCCGCCGCCGCATGGTGGAAATCCGGCAGATGTTCCGGCAGGATGCGTTCGCCGTCGCTCAATACAACGGCGCTTTCGATAGCGTTCTCCACTTCCCTGATGTTTCCGGGCCAGTCGTACTTCGTGCAGATCTCCAGGGCGTCGTCGGTGATGTATTTGTCTTCGAGCCCGTTCTCCCGCGTGTATTTCCGGATGAAATAGTCGATGAGGGGCGGGATGTCGTCCGGGTGCTCGCGCAGGGGAGGAACCAGAATGGGGATGACGTTCAAGCGATAGTAGAGGTCCTGCCGGTAGCGCCCTTCCGCGACCGCGTCCTCCAGGTTCCGGTTGGTGGCCGCGATCACGCGGACGTCAATATGCAGCGGTTCGGTTCCACCGAGTCTTTCGAACCGGCGTTCCTGCAGCACGCGCAGCAGCTTTACCTGTACGGTACCGGTTATTTCGCCGATTTCGTCCAGGAATATCGTTCCTCCGGCCGCCCGCTCGAAGTATCCCTTGCGCGTCGTGCTGAGCGCACCGGTGTACGCCCCCTTTTCGGTCCCGAAGAGTTCGCTTTCCAGCAGGCTTTCAGGAATCGAGGCGCAACTCACATCCACGAACGGCCGGTCCCTTCGATAGCTCCTGGCGTGTATCGCCCGGGCGATCAAACTCTTGCCCGTACCGCTCTCGCCAAGCAGCAGGACCGTGGTATTGGCCCTGGCTACCTTGTCCACCCGATCGAAAATCCCTCTGATCTGGACGCTTTCGCCAATGATGTCCGGGTCGGGGATGGACGAAGAACCGGGCGATCCTTCCACGCGCCGCCTGTTCTTCTTTTCCTGCAGCGCCCCTTCGATGGTGGCGAGCAGTTCCTCTAACTTGACCGGCTTGGTCAGGTAGGAAAAGGCGCCGTCGCGCATGGCCTTTACAGCCGTCTCTACCGTGGCGAAGGCCGTCATCATGATGATACTCGTCTCCGGAGAGGTGCCGGTCACGCGCTTGATCAGGTTAAGTCCGTTGATCCGGGGCATTTTCATATCTGTGAGCAAAACGTCGAATCGGTCGTTCCGGGCCGTTTCATAGGCCTGCTCTCCGTCCGTCACACCCGTAACTTCGTACCCTTCGCCCGACAGCAACTCCACCAGTCCTTCCCGGGTGTTCCGGTCGTCTTCCGCGATCAGGATGCGTTCCATGAAATTCCCCTGTTCCGTCTAGCCCCGCGGGCCGGGCTGCTCCGTCCCTGCGGTTTCGGAAGGTTGTCCGGCGGAGGGCCCGGCCGCTTCCGATTCCAGCCCCGGAAGGGACAGCGTAAAGGCCGTCCCCTCGCCCGGCGTGCTTTCGACCGAGATGCTGCCTCCGTGCTTCTCCGCGATCTGCTGGGCGATGGCCAGGCCCAGTCCCGTCCCGGTCGACTTGGACGTGTAGTACACCTCGAATATACGATCCAGCCGGTCGGGATCAATACCCCTTCCCGTATCTTCGAATTTTACGGTGACATGGGGGACATCGCCGACGGCTTCCAGGGTCAGATCGCTGCTGTTCCGGGGCGGCGCCCGCTCCGTGGAAATCGTCAGCGTACCGCCGCGCTCCATGGCATCGAAGGCATTGAGCATGATGTTCAAGAACACCTGCTTGATCTGGTTGATGTCGACGGATACCGTCAGTTCGCCGTCCCGGAACCGGGTAATGATCCGGACGCCCCTTTCCTGGGCAGTACCCTGGTGGATCGCGATCACCTCGTCGAGGATCACGTTGATGTCGTGGGGGTAAGGCGCCAGTTCCGGCGGCCGGGCGTAATTCAGGAAATGCTCGACGAGACTGTCGATTCGCCAGATTTCCGATATGACTTTTTCATAGTGACCGCCGCGGTTCCGGTGATCGCCGTTCTGTTTCTCCATGTCCCGCTTGAGAATCCTGAGGTTGATGATCATGGAGTTGAGCGGGTTGCGGATTTCGTGAGACAGTATGGTGGCAAACTTGCTCAGGGTAGCCAGGCGCTCGGCCTGTTTCAGGCGGCGTTCCTTTTCCATCAACTCGCGGGCCATCTGGTTGAACTCCCGCGCCAGGGTAGTAAGTTCTCCATGCCCCGGTGTTTCAATGGTATGGGTCAACCTGCCCTGCGCGTACAATTGCGCGCCGCGCACCAGTTCGTAGATCGGACGGACGATCTTCCGGACGACGAGAATACCGATCAGGGACGCGACCGCCGCGCTGATGGCCATGAGCACACTGATGCCCAGGATCATATCCCGTGACCGGGCGAAGGCGCTGGCGGCCGGTTGTTCGATGACAACCTTCCACCCGAGCGGTTCGACAGTCGCGAAAGCGGCGGCCATCTCACCCGCCGGCCCGTTGTAGACCAGCGTGCCGATCTGCCGTTCACCCAGCGCCGTGCCGACGGGAGAACCGGACAGGTCGTCCTGACGGTATACCCGGTCCCGTTCCGGATGAGCGATCAGGCGCCCGTTCCCGGATGCGACGTAAGCGTTGCCGAATCCTTCCCTTTGTCCCTCCCCCAGTTTAATGTTGTCCACCAGGTCCCACATGTCCTTCAGGTTCACCCGAGCGGCTAGATATCCCGTGTGCTCGCCGAAACGCCGCACGGGCACGGTGATCGTCACCGCGGGCAGGCCGTCGTCTGAAATAAACACCGGGGAGACCGTGGGATCGCCGTCCTCCGGGAGTTCCAGGTCCGATCGCGCGCGCAACGGTCCTTCGAGACGGGTGGTCAGTTTCTCCCGCCCCGCCAGATCCAGCACGGACAGCTCGCTGAGGAAATCCTGCCGGATGACCAGATTGTCGATCAGCTTCTGGTACACCGCGTCCGTTGCATCGATCATATCCATGTTGTCCGCGGCCTGGTCGATCACGCGCCGCGCCTGTTCGATATACAGCCGGATCTCGTTACTCGCCCTGCGCGCGACCTCGAGATTGCCGTCGGCCACCGTATCTTCGATCGAACGACGGGCCGTCGCGAGCAGAAGCAGTCCGACGATCAGCACCGGAATGGTGGCCAGCGCGATATGGGATACGAGCAGCCGCGGCCACAGCCCTTCTCGTAACTTTCTGGGAAACATGGATTTGCGCGTCGTCAAGGGGAGTATTCGGTACGGGACCAGACCGCGGGCGACCGCAGCGCTTCACCCGGGCGGCCCAGGTTTTTCAAGGTGGGATCATACGCGACGTACCGGGTGTCGACAAAATAGAGGAACATGCAAGGCTGGTCCCGAATCAACAGCATCTCGAGCTGCTGGTAGACGGGTCCGGCCCGTTGCCGGTCGGGCAGCCCGAACAGGAAACTGATATTGCGGTCGACCTGGCGGTTCCGGTATCCGAGCATATTCCCCAGCCCGATGCTCTCCGAATGGAAGACCGCGTAGAGATCATCCGCTGTGGGTTCGAAGTCCTGTACGAACAGCGCAGCGTCGTAGCTGCCGACACCAAGCCGCTGGACCAGTTCTTTCTGTGTAACGGGCACGGGAACGACCTGGATGCCGATTTGGTTCAGGTTCAGTTTGACGACCCGCACCGTCTTCTCAGCGGAAGTCTGCCCCCTGGAGAACAGCAGCTCGAACCGGAGGGAACGACCTTGCCGGTCGAGGAACCCGTCGCCGTCGCTGTCCTCCCAGCCCTGGAGTCGCAGCAGTTCGCGGGCTTCGCGCGGACGGAAATCGAATCCCATGTCGCCGCCCTTGAACTCGAAATTCGGGTGAATGGGGCTCTGGGCAAGCACACCCGCACCACGTACGAGCACCTCGTCCAGTATTCGCTGACGGTTCGTGGCATAGGTCAGCGCGCGTCGGATAGCCGTGTTAGAAAGAATCGGATGCCGGTTATTGTAGAAGACCGCGGAGAAAGCGCGGCTGCCAGGCACGATCGCCTGTATCCTCGCATCGGAACGGGCCCGCTTCAGTTCCTTCAACGTGCCGTCTCGTTCCACCTCGATAAGATCCACCTCCCGCACGATAAAGGCCGCCTGCAGGGACTCTGAAGTAGGGTAGAATTGGTAAACCACCCTGTCCAGATTCGCGCGGCCCCGGTGCCAGCTTTCGTTGGCCGCGAGCGTCACCGTATCGCTGACGGGCCATGACTCGACGCGGTAAGGTCCCAGTCCGATGGGGCGGGTCGTTTCCAGATGCGCACCGGCGTCGGCGAAAAGGCCACGGCCCATCTGGTGCCCGGGCAAAATGGGCAGGGCCGCCAGCCGGTTGGGAAAAGTTTCGATCGGCGACTTCATGATGATCCGGACCGTCTGTCGATCGAGGGCGGTTATCCGCTCGATGTTTTGGAAATATCGGTGAAAGACGGGATCATATACCCTGGAGGACTTGTACCGGGTGTACGTGAAGATCACGTCGGCAGCGGTCAACGGCTCCCCATCGTGGAATTCAATATCCTGCTTGAGCCGGAACACCCAATCGCGGCCGCCTGAGAGCTTAATGGGCAGATAGGCCAGCCCGTCCGCAGGCATGCCTGAATCATCTACGCGAAGCAGGCCTTCCCCGTAGATCAACGAGGCGATTTCTCTCTCCACCCCCAGGCTGTTGAACAGGGGGTGGAAGGTGAGATCCCCTACGGCCACTTTGCCGATGGTGACCGTACCGCCTTGCAGGACCGGACGGACCTGCTGCTCCGGACTCTGACCGCGTGCCGCATCAGGCCTGGACAAAAGGGACAGTCCCAGCATCAACGTGCAGGCAAACAGGTGATTGACCGGGAAATGCCGTGCCTTCAGCATGAAAACACCGCCTGAAGTACCACTATGTGTAGGAGGGAAACGTGTGAGTACCAACATTTTACAATCGATCGGAGATCCTGTCAAGCGGTTTACGCCCGGGGGCACGGGCGAACACGGGAACCGGGGTACGGTCATCACGGGCCCAGTCTGGCCACCGGTCAGAGGGCCAAGGCAGGCCGCCGGTCTACGCGGTCTGGCGGTCAACTTCCGATTGACATACGGCACCGGTCCGGGTAGATTGAGCCGCACCGCAGGAATCTCGGTGCGCAGGAAACTGTCGGAAGCCGCGCCGTGGGGAAGGTGCCCGGTGTTTGCGCAAAGCACCCGACGGAACGGTCTCGGGTACAGTCATGGATGGAATCGAAGGATCAGGGTCTGCACCCAGACGAGCCGGCAGCATGTTTGCCCTGTTCGTCACGGCATTTCTGTACGCCTCCTGCGGGGGCGGAGACTCCTTCGTACTGACCGTTTACAATACACTGGAAAGTACCGAAGCCATTCGGGTCGACCTGGCGGGTGATACGAGGGAACTGCCGGTAGGCGCGTATACGGAGTTCCGATCCGTGAAGGCCGGGACCCAGATCGTGTCGGTGGAATCGCCCACCTGTTCAGGCGTCGCACGTGACACACTGGAAATCACCGCCGACACCGTGCTCCGGTACCGGGCTGAAAGAGATTCGGAAACGGGGGCGTGCGAGATCGCCTCGCGAGTGGAAGTCTTACGGTCCGTGACACCGACCGGACCGTGAATTATCCGGGGTCGTTCAATTGGCAGGACACCAGATTTTGGTTCTGGCTATCCAGGTTCGAATCCTGGCCCCGGAGTTCCCGCCCAGTCGGCAGACCGGCCACGCCTACTACAGACCTGTAACGCCTGCGACAGGCCGGCCCCGCCTAGATCTTCCCCAGGGCCTGATCCAGGTCGGCGATCAGGTCGTCGGCGTTTTCAATGCCCACGGAAAACCGGACGAGTTCGTCCTTGATACCTATCTCGAGGCGTTCGGACCGGTCCATCTCATAGAACGACATGATGGCGGGCTGTTCGATCAGGCTCTCCACGCCGCCCAGGCTCGGCGCGATATAGGGAATGCGCATCGCATCGATGAAGCGGATCGTGGTTTCCATGTCGCCGTCGACTTCGAAGCTCACCACCCCGCCGAATCCACTCATCTGCCTGCGCGCCGTTTCATGGCCCGCGTGGCTTTCCAGACCGGGATAGTAGGTCCTCCGGATACGGGGATGGCCGTCCAGGTAACGGGCGACGGCGAGGCCGTTTGCGTTGTGCTGTTCCATCCGCAGGGCGAAGGTCTTCAGCCCGCGGATCAGCAGGTACGCTCCGTGCGGGTCGACAATGCCGCCCGTGACGTCGCGGAACTCGCGTATTGCGGAGATGAGGGACGCACTGCCCACGATGGCGCCGGAAAGCAGGTCGTTGTGCCCGCCGAGGTACTTGGTGGCGCTGTGAAGCACGAGGTCGATACCGAAATCCAGGGGCTTCTGGTTGTAGGGCGTGGCGAAGGTGCCGTCGATCAACACCTTGACCCGGTGCCTGGCGGCGATCTCCGTTACCTTCTCCAGGTCGATCACGTTCAGGTACGGATTCGTCGGAGATTCGGATACGATGAGTCGGGTCCTGTCGTTGATCGAGGACTCGAGTTCGTCGTAATCGCCCGTCTTCACGAAGGTCACGTCGATGTTGTATCTCGGCAGTATCTGCCTGCAGAACTGGCGGCTGCGCCGGTAACATTCGTCCATGACGATCACGTGGGCGCCGGTTGAGAGCATGGCGAGCAATACGGAAGTGAACGCGCTCATGCCGGAAGAGAAAAGAGCGGCGTCCTCTCCACCTTCCAATTCGGCAATTTTGCGCTCCGCCACCGACTTGGTGGGGTTGCCGTAGCGCCCGTATTCTTCCCGGTCGACTCCTCCCGTGGTGTAGTCGATCAGTTCCCGTGTATTCTGAAAAACGTACGTGGACGTCTGTACGATGGGATTGGTCACCGAGGAGAACGGCTTGTCGCGGTGCTCCCCTCCGTGCACGGAGCGGGTGGACAGTCCCTTTCTGATACGAGGCATGTCGTTCGGTTTCCTTTTATGGTACGACGTAAGACATGGCGCCCGGCGAAACCACCGGTGCGTCCTAAAACACCACGGGTTCCTCGTACAACCCGTGCACTTCCTGCAGCACGCCTACGATTTCCCCGATCGTGGCGCAGGCCTTCACCGCGGTCAGCATGGGCGGCATGATGTTCGCTCCGCTCCGCAGCGCGATGCCCAGTGCGTCGAGGGCCTCGCCCGCTTTCCGGTCGTTCCGCCGCCGCCGCGCCGAATCGAGACGGCTACGCTGTTCCCTTTCGATGCGCGGGTCGATGCGAAGTGTGTCGATATCGCTGTCCTCAGGGGAGACGAAATCGTTTACGCCGGTGACGGTCCTTTCCCGGTTTTCGATCTCCGCCTGGTACCGGCTTGCCGCGGCCATGATCTCGCGCTGGGGAAACCCCGCTTCGATGGCCGCAACCATGCCCCCGAAGCCGTCGATCTTCTTGAAATAGGCCTCGGCTTCCTCTTCCAGCCGGTCGGTGAGGGACTCGAGGTAGTAGGATCCGCCCAGGGGATCGACCGTATCGGTCACGCCGGTTTCGCTGGCGATGATCTGCTGGGTCCGCACGGCGATTCGGGCCGCCTTTTCCGATGGCAGCGCGTAGGCTTCGTCCAGTGCGTTGGTATGAAGCGACTGGGTGCCCCCCAGCACCGCGGACAGCGCTTCGACGGCCGTGCGCACGATGTTGTTCTCCGGTTGCTGGGCGGTCAGGCTGCACCCCGCGGTCTGGGTATGGAAACGCAGCGCCCAGGAACGTTCGGACCGGGCGCCGTACCGCCCGCGCATGTGGCGCGCCCAAATCCGCCTGGCGGCCCGGAACTTGGCGATCTCTTCGAAAAAATCGATATGGGCGTTGAAGAAGAAGGACAGGCGTGAAGCGAACCGGTCGACTTCGAGACCGGCGTCGACGCAAGCGTCGACGTAGGCAAACCCGTCAGCCAGCGTGAACGCCAGTTCCTGGGCGGCCGTCGCGCCCGCTTCCCGGATGTGGTATCCGCTGATACTGACGGGATTCCACTGAGGAACCCGCTCCGTGCAGAAGACCACCGTATCGGTAACGAACTTCAACGCCGAAGCGGGTGGGCAGATCCACTCCTTCTGGGCGATGTACTCTTTCAGGATATCGTTCTGCAGCGTGCCCCTCAGCGCGGTCCAGGGGATCCCTCTTTTCTCGGCCACGGCCAGGTACATCGCCAGCAGCACCGCGGCGGGGGCGTTGATGGTCATGGACGTGCTTATCCGGTCCAGCGGGATACCGGAGAAGAGGGTTTCCATGTCCTCCAGCGTATCGACGGCAACCCCGCAGACCCCCACTTCCCCTTCCGAGGACGGATGGTCGGAATCGAAACCCATCAGGGTGGGCACGTCGAAAGCCACCGAAAGGCCGTCCTGTCCCTGTTCCAGGAGAAACTTGAAACGGGTGTTGGAATCCGCCGCGGAACCGAAGCCGGAGAACTGCCGGATGGTCCAGGGTCTGCCGCGATACAGGGTAGCGTGGATCCCGCGCGTGTAAGGAAACTGTCCCGGATATCCCTCGTCGCGCAGATAGCCGGAACCGGACCGGCGCCCGGCCGCGTACAATCCCTCCACGGGAGATCCCGAGAGATTGGTGAAGGATGGCTTTCGAAGAGGACGGTTGTCCTTCTTCTCTTCTTTCGACTTTCCGCTTCTTCCACTTCCGTCCATCGCGTCCGCCAGACATGACCTAATTGTGCCAAACTATTTCAGTTATACCCACGAGCAACACCGTAATATAGCTGCGGCAGGGGGGGCGTCAAGCAGGAACTGGCCCCGTGAAACACCGGTAAGCGGGCCGAATTCCGTTGACATCTCCGACGGTATCCGATTAAGATTCGCATGTCCCGCTGACGCTGTTTCCCGCGTGGCGATTCCCGATGTCGCTACCCGCCGGGCCGCGTTCGCAGTCCTTTAGAACAGTGGGAATCCGCATCGTTTTCTCGTACCGCTCACCGTATCTTTTTCCCGTACCACACACCGCGATGAACACTATGAACTCATCTGAGATCCCGCTCTTCCCGCTCAATACCGTACTTTTTCCCGGCATGCCCCTGCACCTTCACATATTTGAACCGCGCTACAAGGAAATGGTCCAAAAGTGCCTCGATGAAAAACTGGAATTCGGCATTCTACTCCTGCATGAAACCCAGTTGTGCCAGGTGGGCTGCACGGCCCGGATCACGCAGATCCTGAGGCAGTTCGAAAACGGGAACATGGACATACTCACCGAGGGACGCAGGCGGTTCCGGGTCCTCGACGTGCTCAACCGGGAGTCCTATCTGGAAGCGGCAGTCGAGTACTTCGACGACGACAGCGAGGATATCCCATCCGATCTCCTGAAGAAGATCCTGGATGCCTACCAGAAAATGATACGCCTGCAGACCAGGGGTGTGGGCGCCGTCCGCGGCATCTTCGACCCGGTGCACTTCTCCTTCATCATCGCGTCGACGATCGACATGGTCCTGCAGGAGCGGCAAACCCTGCTGGAACTGACTTCGACCACCGCACGGATGAGGAAACTCGACACGGCGCTCCTCGAGACGATGGGGAAGTTGGACAAGCAGGAAAAGATGAAGCGCCTGGCCGAAATGAACGGACATGGCAAGCCCGATCCCGAAGAAAGCGAATCCGCAAACGGCCAGTAGCGCCGGCGGCACACGCCGACTGACCGCCATGGCCGTGGCGGTGGCCCTCGCGGTCCTCCTCGGTTTCATCCGCCTGTACCGGCTGCCCTGGGGAGGATCGCTGTCGCTCAAGATCCTTCCCCTGGTCTACCTGTCGATTTCGCACGGACCCAGGGCGGGCATGGCCGGAGGGCTCGCCGCAGGCCTCGTAACGCTGATCATCGATCCCGTCGTCCTGCACCCAATCCAGGTCGCGCTGGATTACCTCCTTCCCTATGCCATGCTGGGGATCATCGGGTACTTCCCCGGCTGGCCCCGGCTGGGGATCACGGTGGCCTGCATACTCCGCCTGGCGAGCCACGTAGTGTCCGGCGCGGTGTATTTTGCGGCCTTTACTCCGCCTGAACTGAACCGGCAGGTATACGAACTGATCCGGGATTACACCGGAATCACCCTTGCGCCCCTGCTTCAGCAATGGACGGCGCCATGGCTCTACGCCCTGCTGTACAACGCAAGTGTCGTCGTCCCCGAGACCATCCTGATGATTCTCTTCGCCCCGCCGCTGATCCGGCGGCTCAACCGGAGTTTCGCGTCGGATCGGACCGGCTGAACGAACGCGCGAGAGCCGGCGTTACCAAGCGAAAGTCACCGTAGGTTCGCACGGGTATTTTCCTCTTGCCTGACCTGCCGCCCTCCCGTATTATGTGACAGTTCGTCCGTACCGTATTTCCAGTTATACCACCGCATTTCGCATCTTTGCCCTGGAGCGCTCGAGACATGACGGAATCCCTGGAATTAATCACCACGTCCAGTGACGATGGGACGCTGCCGCTGAACGAATCGCTGAGCAGGGAAATTTACGAAAAAATGCTGACCATACGGCGATTCGAGGAAGCCGTGCTGGAAATTTACACGCAGGGGCTGATGCGCGGCCTCGCCCACCTCTACATCGGCCAGGAGGCGTCGGCAGTGGGCATCTGTTCTGCTCTGAACGACGACGACTACCTGACCAGTACCCACCGGGGCCACGGCCACCTGATCGCCAAGGGCGGCAAGGTCGACCGCATGATGGCCGAGATGATGGGCAAGGTGGACGGCTACAACCGGGGGAAGGGCGGCACCATGCATATCGCCGACATGAGTCTCGGGATCCTCGGCGCCAACGGGATCGTGGGAGGCGGCATGGGCATGGCGACCGGCGCGGCCCTGAGCGGCAAGATGCGCAACAGCGGTCAGGTGGCCGTGTGCTTCTTCGGCGACGGCGCCATCAACCAGGGCGCCTTTCTGGAATCCGCCAACCTGGCGTCCATCTGGTCGCTACCCGTGCTATTCGTCTGCGAGAACAACCATTACGGAGAATACACCGCGGCCAGTGACGTTACGGCCGTCCGGGAACACGTGGCCGAGCGTGCCGCGGGATTCGACATGCCGGCCGTGGTAGTAGACGGTAACGACGCGGTTGCGGTACACCAGACCGCGGTAGAGATGGTAAATCGGGCCCGTGCCGGCGAAGGCCCCTGCCTGATCGAGAACAAGACCTACCGGTACCGGGGCCATCACGTGGGCGACGGCGATCCGGAGAAGACCTACCGGACCCAGGAGGAGACCGACACCTGGCTCGCCCGCGACCCCATACCACGCTTTGCCCGGCGCATGATGAAGGCCGGCATGGTGGACGAAACGGAACTGGAGACCATCGACGCCACCATCACCGGACTGGTGGAAGACGCCGTGGAATTCGCGAAGGAGTCCCCCTATCCCGTGGCCGATGAGGTGACCGATCATGTCTACGCCTGAACGCGTAATCACTTACGGAGAAGCGGTCCGAGAGGCCATTGCGGAGGAGATGCGGCGGGATGGAACCGTCTTCTTCATGGGCGAGGACGTCGCCGCGGCTGGCGGGGTCTTCAAGGTCACCGTGGGACTGCTCGACGAATTCGGCGACGAACGGGTGCTGGACACGCCCATCTCGGAAGCGGGCATCATGGGAGCGGGCGTAGGCGCGGCCCTTACGGGCATGCGGCCCATCGTCGAGATCATGTTCGGCGACTTCATCACCATCGCCATGGACCAGATCGTCAACCAGGCGGCCAAAATGTGCTACATGACCGGCGGACAGGCCAGCGTGCCGCTAACCGTACGGACCACCATCGGGGCGGGCCGTTCCTCGGCGGCCCAGCACTCTCAAAGCCTGCAGGCCTGGCTGTCTCACATACCCGGCGTCAAGGTGGCCATCCCCTCCACGCCGGCCGATCTGAAGGGACTGCTTAAAACCGCCATTCGCGACGACAACCCCACCGTCATCTATGAGGACAAGATGATGTACGCCTTGAAGGGGCCGGTTCCGGATGACGACGACTATACCATTCCCTTCGGTGTGGCCGACATAAAACGGGAAGGAAGCGACGTGTCCATCGTGGCCACTTCGAGCATGGTGCATACCGCGCTCAAGGCCGCAGACATGCTGGAGCAGGAACAGATCAGCGCCGAAGTGGTCGACCCCAGGACGCTGTCCCCCCTGGACATGAAAACCATCGTGCGATCCGTGCAGAAGACCAGCCGCGCCGTAGTGATCGACGAAGCCTACCAGAGCTACGGAGTTACCGGTGAACTGGCCTCCAGGATTTCTGACGAGGCCTTCGATTACCTCGACGCCCCCGTCAAACGGCTGGGCGCCATGGACGTTCCCGTACCCTTCAGTCCCGGCTTGGAACCGGAAACCATTCCAGACGAAGAAAAACTGGTCCGGACAGTCCAGGGTCTGTTCCACGACGTCCCCGTATAACCTGTCCGTAAATACTCGTCTGTATATACACCGGAGAGAACTTTCATTATGAACCTGTGGCGCCTGCCCCTGCATTGGAAGATCATCATCGGCCTGATCCTCGGGGGCGTGTATGGTATCATCTCGGCGGCCATGGGCTGGGGCCAGTTCACCTCCGACTGGATCACGCCCTTCGGAGACATCTTCCTGAATCTCCTCAAGGTGATCGCCGTCCCCCTCGTCCTGGCCTCCCTCATCACCGGCGTCGCTTCCCTGTCGGACGTGAAGAAACTCTCGCGCATCGGCGGGAGGACGATCGCCATCTACATCATTACGACGACCGTCTCCGTGACCATCGGGCTCGTCATGGTCAACCTGCTTGAACCCGGGACCGGCGTGCCCCAGTCGTTGCAGGCACAGTTGCAGGCGGCCTACCAGTCAGACGCGGAATCGGACATGGAACGGGCCGTTTCGGCCAGGGAACGGGGACCACTGCAGATCTTCGTGGACATGACGCCCGACAACGTGTTCGGCGCCCTGAGCAACAACGGCCGCATGCTCCAGATCGTCTTCTTTTCCATCCTCTTCGGCATCGCCCTGGTGTTGATCCCTTCCGACAAGGGGAAGCCCCTGATCGATTTCTTTGCCAGCATGACGTCGGTCATCATCCAGATCGTACACATGATCATGGTCGCCGCCCCCATCGGGGTATTCGCCCTGATCGCCAAGACCATCAACCAGGTGGCCCAGGATGATCTGTCCGCAGTGGCCGAACTCCTCACTGCGCTGGGATTCTACTGTCTCGTGGTCCTCGTGGGTCTGCTGATCCACGGCCTCGTCACCTATCCCACCCTGTTGAAGATCTTCTCCAACATGAAGATCGGCCGGTTCTTCCGGGGGATCGCCCCGGCCCAGCTCCTGGCCTTCTCCTCGAGTTCAAGCGGGGCCACGCTACCCGTCACGATGGAGGTGTGCGAGCAGAACCTCGGAGTCTCCAAGGAGGTTTCCTCCTTCGTATTGCCCCTCGGCGCCACGATCAACATGGACGGCACCGCGCTCTACCAGGCCGTAGCCGCCGTGTTCATCGCCCAGGCCCTCGGCCTGGGTCTCGATATGACGGCCCAGTTGCAGATCGTCCTCACGGCAGTCCTCGCGTCCATCGGCACCGCCGCGGTACCGGGCGCAGGCATCATCATGCTGATCATCATCCTCGAGACCATCGGCGTGCCGGCCGCAGGCATCGCGCTGATCCTCGGCGTCGACCGCATACTCGACATGTGCCGAACAGCGGTGAACGTCACGGGCGACGCCGCCGTGGCAACTTCCGTGAATGCCATGGAGAAACGGGCCGCCGCAGGAAGGGCCGGACAGTCCAGGCAGTCCGCGTAGCGTTTCGGACCAGACGCATAAGCCGCCGGGACCAGACGCCACGCGAAATTACGCCGAATCATCCCCATTAATCCAGAAGACTGTAGGCGGATTCGAGAAAGACCGGACCCGAGGACCATGGCGGTATCCGGGTCATTGGCCCCGGCCATATTCCTCGTAGAACCACGCCGCGCTGTCGATTCCCCGGTAGAAATTGGGCAGGTGGAACTTCTCGTTCGGCGCATGGGCGTCGCAGTCGGGCAGGCCGAAGGCCATCAGGACGGTCGGCAGGCCGAGTTTTTCCTCGAACATGGCCACTACCGGGATGCTGCCGCCTTCCCGGATATACACGGGTTCCTTGCCGAAGCCCCTGGCGATGGCCTTATGCGCGGCCGTTACCGCGGGATGGTCCCGCGCCGTGAGGACCGGCTTCCCCGTGCCGTGGCAGATGACTTCCACCTTGACCGAGGGTGGCGCAAGGTAATTTACGTAGTCCGTGAAAGCCCGTGCGATCTTTTCGGGGTCCTGATCCGGTACGAGACGCATGCTCACCTTGGCCATGGCCTTCGAAGGGATCACGGTCTTCGACCCTTCGCCCGTGAATCCCCCAAGCATCCCGTTCACATCCAGCGTGGGCCGCGCCCAGAGGCGTTCCACGGTCGAGTATCCCTTTTCGCCCGTGACATGCGGCAGGCCCAGCTTTCCGGCGAATCCCTCCTCGTCGAAGGAAAGCGCGGCGAGTGATTCTCGCTCTTCGTCTCCCAAGGGCAAGACATCATCGTAGAACCCGGGTACGGTGATCCTTCCGTCCCTGTCCACCATCTTGCCCAGCATCTCGGAAAGGACGTTGAGTGGGTTGGGTACCGCGCCGCCGTAGACGCCCGAATGCAGGTCCTTGTTGGGCCCCTCGATCCGGATCTCCATGTAGGCCATGCCGCGTAACGCATATCCGATCGAGGGCCGCTCGTAGTCCAGCATGGACGTGTCGGAAATGACCACCACGTCCGCAGCCAGTTCGTCTTTATGGGCCTCCAGGTAAGCTTCCAGGTTCTCGCTCGATACTTCCTCTTCCCCCTCGATCAGCATGCGGACGTTCACCGGGAGGCGGCCGTTTTCCCTAAGGTGGGCTTCCAGGGCCTTCACGTGGACCCACACCTGTCCCTTGTCGTCCGTCGATCCGCGGGCATACAGGTTGTCGCCCCGAACCACGGGATCGAAGGGATCACTCTCCCACAACTCAATGGGTTCCGCCGGCTGGACGTCGTAATGGCCGTACAGGAGCACGGTGGGCTTGCCGGGTGCATCCAGCCAGTCCGCCGTCACGATGGGATGACCGGGCGTCGGGTTCACCGCTACGTTGCGCATGCCGATCCCCTCCAGTTCGCCGGCGACGAACCTGGCGCATCGGTGCAGGTCCTCGCGGTGGTGGGGATGGGTGCTCACGCTGGGAATGCGGAGGAACTCCTTCAAGCCTTCCAGGGCCTGGGATCGTTGGGAATCGAGATAGGATATGACGTTGTTCATGGTCCACGCTTCCGTTCATCAGTAAATGAGAGAATGAATCAGGCCTTCCGACGTCCCGTAACGCGACCGGACCGTCCGTGACGCGGCCGGACTGAGCGAACCAGGCGGGCCGGTCGAGTCGGACTGAGCAGGCCGGACTGGGCGAGCCGCTGTACGCATCTGGCAGGTTACAGGAATAATATGCGGAGGAGCAAGGAGAAAAACACGCGGCGAGCCGGGTTTTGGTCTTGACGCGGCATGCGGGAACGGCTCAAGGCATTTCGACCACAGGCTTCCCGTGCGGACTTGACAGTGGGCAAGGATGGATTTAGACTGGTAACTCTTAGTGCCGACGCGCGATGTGGCCAGGAGCCATCGCGTCCCGACTCGAACCGTAACCGGCAAACTCGAATTCAACATGCAGACCTTCTTCAGACAGTATCTGGGTGTGTTGCGCACCACGATCGGAACGGGAAACCTGAAGTTCTTCTACCGGTTTTTCATCTCCCTCTTCCTGTTGATGCTGGTCTACACCGTCCTCTTTCACCAGCTTCAGGCCATGGAAGGACGGCACCATACGTGGTTCACCGGATTCTACTGGACGCTGACCACCATGACCACACTCGGGTACGGCGACATCATCTTCACCAGCGACCTGGGCCGCGTCTTTTCCATGTGCGTCCTGCTGACCGGATTGACAACGCTCATCATCGTTCTTCCCGTCGCCTTCGTGGAGTTCATCTATCGCCCCTGGCTCAGCGCGCACTCCATCGCCCGTGCGCCGCGCATGCTGGATCCGTCATTCCGAGATCACGTGGTCATCACGAATTACGACGAGGTGACGAGCGCCCTCGCTTCCAGGCTCCGGCAATACGGAAACGACTACGTGTTCATCATACCCGACCTGGATGAATCGCTGATCCTGCACGACAGGGGCATGAATGTCGTGTACGGCGACCTGGACAACCCGGAGACCTACCGGCACGCGAACGTCGACTTGGCCGCCCTCGTCGTCGCCACCGGAAAGGATACCCTGAACACCAGCATCGCCTTCACGATCCGGAATACCAATAAAGACATCCCCATCCTGGCCACGGCGAATTCACCCGACTCCGTGGATATCCTCGAACTGGCGGGTTGCACCCACGTGATCCAGTTGGGGCAGCAGATGGGTCAGCTCCTCGCACGGCTCGCTTCGAGCGTGGATTCCATGTCCCACGTACTCGGAAACGTCGAAGACCTTATGGTCGCCGACGCGAGTATCGTGGATACCCCCCTCATCGGAAAGACCCTGCGCGAAACGCGTCTGCGCGAACTGACCGGCGTCACGGTCGTCGGCGTATGGGAGCGGGGCAGGTTCCGCGTAATCGCACCCGACACGCCGCTGACCGAACGGATGATCCTGGTGCTCATGGGCACGGAAAGCCAGATAATCTCCTATAATGAACTTTTCGCCATCTACAACGTTTCCGATCCGCCGATCGTCATCATCGGCGGAGGACGCGTGGGACGCTCGGCGGGCGGCACGCTCGTGGAGCGAGGGCTGGACTACCGGATCATCGAGCAGCAGGCCGATCGGATCCGGAACGAAAAACACTATGTACTGGGTGACGCCGCGGATATCGAGACGATGAAGAAGGCCGGCCTCTTGGAGGCGCCTACCGTCATCATCACGTCCCATGAAGACGACATGAACATCTATCTCACGATATATTGCCGCAAGCTGCGGCCGGATATCCAGATCATCACGCGGGCGAAGCAGGAACGGAATGTGGAAGCGCTTCACCGGGCGGGGGCCGATTTCGTCATGTCCTACGCTTCCATGGGCGCCAACATCATCCTGAACCTGCTCAAGCGAAACGACATCGTCATGATCACGGAAGGGTTGAACTTCTTCCGAGTCAGGCTTCCCAGAGAACTCGCCGGCAAGACCATCGCCGATTCACAGGTCTACCCGGAGACGGGCTGTTACATCACGGCCGTTTTCACCGGCAAGGAGAGTATCGTGAGTCCCCCTCCGTCGATGAAACTGGCCACCGGGTGCGAGATCCTTCTTATCGGGACGATCGAAGCGGAAAACAGGTACCTGGAGCGTTACGGAAAGAAAACGTAGTGCTGTAAAACGCTGGGAAGCGCAGCACACGAAGGAAGCGGCAACGCGCAGGAAGCGGCACGGCAATAATCCGGAGACGCGGCAATGTGCGGCAACGCGCAGGAAGCCGCTCAGTACAGTACTAAGCGAGGCCGGATTGCTGTTTCGCCTCGGCAACCCGTTCCCGGAGGACCGCCTTCACCCGGTCCAGTTCGACGGCCAGCGCCGTCCATGCCTCCTCCGACCCGGCAAAATCCCCGCCTTTACCCATCTTTTCAAGTCGCTGTGCGGCGGACACGGCAGCCTGTGCCTTGAATATCCCGGCGGAACCCTTCAAAGTATGGGCATGCCGTCTCAGGTCGGCGCCATTCCTGGCATCGAGCGCTTCGCGAATACCGGCCTCAAGCCCCGGGCATTCGGCCAGGAAAAGCTCGGCCAGTTCCGATGCCACCTGCGCGTCTCCGCCAAATTGCGCCAGGGCCTTTACCCAGTCGATCGGCGCCGGATCCCCCGGCAGCGCAGAAGGCACGGCTTTTGCCACTGGCGGAAGGGCCTCATCCCGTACCGCCGGAGAAGTGGAATCACCGGATTCCTCCCTGGTTTCAACCGGTACGTTATCCACCACGGAGTAGAGCAGTTGGGCCTGAATGGGTTTTGACAGGTATTCGTCCATCCCGGCTTCCAGGCACCGTTCACGGTCTCCGCGCATGGCGTGGGCCGTCATCGCGATGATGGGGACACGGGTCTCACCGGATTCCATACCGCGAATCGTCCGGGTCGCTTCCAGGCCATCCATCTCGGGCATCTGCACGTCCATCAGGATCAGGTCGAAGGCGCCGGTCTTAAACGCTTCGACCGCTTCCCTGCCATTGTTCACCACGGTGACCTTGTGGCCCCTGGACTCCAGCATGAGCACCGCGACGCGCTGGTTCACGATCCCGTCCTCGGCCAGGAGGATACGGCGGGGAACGAGCCCTTCAACCGCGCCGTCGGCGTGCATAGCTATTGAGGGTTCGTGCGTGCCCGCCACGGTATCCATGATGGCGTTCAGCAGGTCGGACTGCTTGGCCGGCTTGCTGACCGTACAGGCGATTCCGAAAGTCTTGCCGTTATCCGGATCCTCCCTTTGACCGGCGGAGACAAGCAGGATGATGCCGAGTCTCCGGCCATCTGCGCACTGGTTGATTTCCCGGACAAGCCCGTATTCCTCCATTTCCGGCATGGTTTCGTCCAGGAGGACCAGTTGGATGGCATCGCCATCATCACCGGAAAGGGCGGCGAGGACTTCCACGCCGGTACCGGCTTCCGTCGGTTTCATGGACCATTCGGTCAGCATGTCGACCAGGAACCGCCGGTTGGTGGAATGATCGTCGACCACGAGCACCCGCAGGCCGGACAGTGGCTCGGCGTCCACCACGGCCTGCTTCTCCGCGTCCAGCTGTTTCCTCATGCCGAAGGTAAAATGAAACGTGCTGCCCCGCTCCACCTCGCTTTCGACCCATATGCGGCCGTCCATCATGGATGTCAGCTGCGCGCAGATGGCCAGTCCCAACCCCGTGCCTCCATATTTCCGAGACATGGAACTGTCCGCCTGGCTGAAGACGTCGAAGATCAGTTGCTGCTTGTCCTCCGGGATACCAATTCCCGTGTCGGCCACCGAGCAGACCAGCGACACGGCTTCTTCCGTTTCCGATTCCAACCCCATGGTTACGACCACTTCTCCCGAGTCCGTGAACTTGATGGCGTTCCCGACCAGATTGATCACGATCTGGCTCAAACGGCCCGGGTCGCCCACGAGGTGATCGGGGACGTCCGGCGATACCTGGTAGGCCAGTTCGAGGCCCTTTTCCGACGCGGGGATCGACATGGCCTGCACCGTATTGGCGATGCGCTCCCGCAGTTCGAAGGGGATCGATTCGAGCTCCAGTCGGCCCGCCTCGATCTTCGAGAAATCCAGGATATCGTTCAACAGGCCCTGTAGCGATTCCGTGGACTGATCGATCAACCGCATGAATTCCCGTTGCCTGGATGACAGGTCGCTGTTCAGCATCAACTGGGTCATGCCGGTGATCCCGTTGATGGGCGTGCGGATTTCGTGACTCATGTTGGCGAGAAACTCGCTTTTGGCCCTGCTGGCTTCCTCGGCCGACTCCTTGGCTTCCTGGAGTTCCTGTTGAAACAGGGCCATGTCGTGGGCCGTCTGTTCCAGGAGGGCGTTCTGGCGATGCAGTTCATGGGCGATCCGCGTGCGTTCCGCGTCGATCTGCCCGATCGAACGGGCGTTCCACCAGATCAGGATGTTGAAGGCGATCACGTTGCAGACTACGAAGATCGAATGGCCGAACTCCACCCCGTAGAACCCCGCTCTTTCTCCTTGGAACTGGAGCCAGCCCAGGATGATGGGAATGAGGAAGGCCGCCGGCAGCAGGCGGCGGGCCATAATACCGCCGGCCGTGGCGCTGACCAGCGTGGCCGCCGGTTCACGGCGGGGACGCGCGCAGAATATGCCGACGCACAGGACGCCGAAGCCCAGCGCGGTATTCAGGCTGATGGGGATCACGCCGGAAACCCGGTACAACACCATCGTGCTGTATATCGCGCCGGCCAGTGAGAGCAGGGCGATGATCCCGGCGTTCATGACGCAGACGTGGGACAGCCAGTGTCTCGGGCCGCGCAGGTCGAGGAGCAGGAGCGCCAGGCCCACCAGCATGAAGGTGAAGGCGGTGTGCGGGGCCATGCGGCTGCCGCCCAGGGACGCCGTGAACAGCCACTCGTCGATGCCCCTGCCGCCGATATCCAGGTCGAGGAGCTTGGCGGCGCCGAGGGCCATGAGCAGCCCCGCCCCGGCGAAGCCCGCCCATCTCCGTTGGGAAGGGGCGTTTCTCGGCAACAGGGCACACAGTGTAAACCCCGCCAGCAAAAAGACCGCGGCCGTGAGCGGGTTCATGGGAACCCGGCCCGGGTTGATCAGGCCCCGCAGCTCGGCGATATCGAATTGCCAGCCGATGAGTACGAGCACCGAGCAGGATATGACGATCCCGCTGCAGAGGTACGCGGTTTTCTGAAGAATCCTTACCCACGCCGCATCAATCTCCGTCGAATCCATGACCTGCCTCCCATCGACGCCTGCCGCGGTTTTACGGAAATATGCCCCGAAGCAGTTTCGCCTGGGTCACCCGGCTGATACCCTCTATCAGTGCCGATGTACGCATATCGATCTTCTCCTCGGAAGCCCGGTGTATGGTCCGTTCAAAAGCGTCGATGAGGATATTGTGCAGCCTGCCGTTGATCTCTTCGAGTGTCCACATGTAGTTTTGCGTATCCTGAACCCACTCGAAGTAGGAGACCGTAACGCCCCCGGCGTTGCCCAGGACGTCCGGCAGGATGAACACGTCCTTTTCCGCGAGAATTTCGTCCGCGTCGAGCGTGGTGGGCCCGTTGGCCCCTTCCGCGAGGAGTCTGCACTTCAGCCGGTCCGCGTTTTCGCCGGTGACCTGGTTCTGCAGCGCGGCCGGGGCGAGGATGTCGCAGGGCAGCTCGAGCAGTTCTTCGTTGGTTACCTCGTCGGCCTCGGGGTAGCCCGCGAGGAAGCGGTTTTCCCCGCAGTACTTACAGACGTCCTCCAACACCAGGCCGTTCGGATTGTAGATGCCGGTGGTGACGTCGCTCACGGCGACCACCTTGACGCCGTCCTCATCCAGGAAACGGGCGGTATTGCTACCCACGTTGCCAAATCCCTGAACCACGGCCGCGGCGCCGTCGAGGGACATGCCCATGTGTTCCGCGGCCGCCTCGATCAGGTAGACCAGTCCGCGTCCAGTCGCCTCGCGGCGTCCCAGGGAGCCGCCCAGCACGACCGGCTTGCCGGTGACCACGCCCGGCACCGTGTAGCCCGCCTGCTGGCTGTAGGTGTCCATGATCCAGGCCATGACTTGCTCGTCCGTGCCCATGTCGGGAGCAGGGATGTCCTTGTCGGGGCCGATGATGTCGATGATTTCCGACGTGAAACGGCGGGTGAGGCGCTGCAGTTCGCGGCGGGACAGGTCGGTCGGATCGATCCGGACGCCGCCCTTGGCGCCGCCGAAGGGCAGATTGATCAGCGCGCATTTCCATGTCATCCACATGGCCAGGGCGGAGACCTCCCCCAGGTTCACGTCCTCGTGGTACCGGATGCCGCCCTTGGTCGGCCCCATGGTGAGCAGGTGCTGCACGCGGTATCCGAATACGTTCTCCACGAGGTGGTATTCGTCTCGCCGGAAGGGGAGCGTCACGATGTGGGTCCGCTGGGGGAAGAGGAGCCGCTCCCGGATATTCTCGTCGAGCCCCATGATCTGCGCCGCCTTCAGAAACTGCTGCTGCGCCAGTTTGAACATGGCCGAATCCCATTCGCCCATGCGCGCGCGTACGCGTTCGATAGCATAATGGATGGACCGGGAGAGCATGGTGGTGTTGGCCTGGGTCTTCACGATGTAGTCCTGTGCGCCCGACTCCACGGCCGTGGCGGCCAGGGACACGTCGTCCAGTCCGGTCAGAATGATGACCGGCAGATCCGGCTCTGCCGACCGTACGCTGTGGAGCGTGTCGAGGTCGGCGCTGTCGGGCAGAACCAGGTCGAGCAGCACCACATCGAAGGTTTCCTTCCCGAGCAGGTCCAGGCCTTCCCGGAGCGTGCCCGCCACGTGAAGCCGGGTCTTCAGACGGCTGGAGTCCATAAAATGGCGGATCAACTGCACGTGCACGGGGTTGTCTTCGATCATCAGTACTTCTACGGTGTTTTCCGCCATGGTTCCTCTCCAGGCCCCCTGGTCAGAGGGCCGACTGGTATTTCTGTACGGCTTCCGAAAGGTCGATCGTACCTTCGTAAAGGGATTTGCCGATGACCACGCCTTCCAGGCCGTCGCCCGCGAACTTCGATGCCCGTTCCAGGTCGTCTAGCGACGCCACGCCCCCCGACGCGATGACACGCAGGCCGCTTTCCCTGGCCAGGCGCGCCGTGGCAGCGGTATCGAGACCGTTCATCGTACCGTCCCGGTCGATCTCCGTGTAGACGATCCTGTGGATCCCCGCCTCCCGCATGGCGGACGCCAGTTTGAGGGAGGAACGGGATGTGCCGGACGTCCATCCGTTAACCGCGGCCCTGCCGGCTTTCGCGTCGATTCCGACAACGATGCGTTCCGGTCCCCATTGCTCCACCGCATGTCTTACCAGGCCGGGGTTTTCCACGGCCGCCGTGCCCAGGACGACTCGGCGCACGCCGAGGTCCAGCCATTTCTCCACCGCCTCGGGCGTTCGGATACCTCCCCCGAGTTGCACCGGTATATCGGCCCGTTCCAGGATGCCGACGACACTCGACAGGTTGCCCGCTGCACCGGTGAAGGCGCCGTCCAGGTCGACGACGTGCAGGAAGGTGGCCCCCATCGATTTCCATCTCAGCGCGACTTCCGCCGGGGACGAACCATACACCGTCTCGCGGTCCCGTCTTCCCTTTAGAAGCCGGACGCATCGCCCTTGTCTGATGTCGATGGCAGGATAGAGTTGCATGGATGGTAACACTTCCTTAAACCTTGCCGTGACGGACCGAATCAAACCACGTAACCTGCTTTAAAGATGGACCGGGACGCGCCTCTGTGTCAACCTACAAATCCCTTGACACAGACGGCGGGTAAGGCTAGTATCCGGTCGGATTCCGCTCGATGGTCACCCGGTGTCCCGGCCCGGTCTTCGCCGGTGTCTCCGTGCTTATGTCCCGCTTCCCTCCCAACCGAGACCGCAAGCCCCTTCGATTCCCTGATGCCTGCCCTTGCCGATTGTATCCAGCCCCTGCTAAAGACCCACAGGCGACTCGCCTCGGATTTGACCGATCTGTGCCGGGAGGTGAACCACGAAGTCTACCTCGTGGGCGGCTCCGTGCGGGATGCCGTCCTGGGCCGTACGGTACACGATATGGATCTTACGCTCGCGGCGGATGGACTGGAGCTGGGGCGGAAACTGGCGGCCCGCCTGCGGTGTCCCTTCGTGCCGCTCGATGACACGGACCGAACCGGGCGCGTCGTGTTGCGGCGCGGGTTTACCATCGATGTATCGTCTTTTAAGGGCGATACGCTCGAGGAGGATCTGCGCAAGCGGGACTTTACCATCAACGCCCTGGCTTTCAGCCTGGCGGACGTCCTGGACGGCAGACCATCGCTGATCGATCCACTGGGCGGCGCCGCGGACCTCGCGGCCAGGCGGCTCAAGGCGGTATCCGAGGCGGCCTTCCGCGACGATCCGCTGCGCATATTGCGCGCTTTTCGGCTTGCCGGTCAGTTCAAGCTGGAAATAACGCCCGAGACCGCGGGATGGATCGAAGCAGGCAATGAAGACCTGCGCGGGGTCTCGGGTGAGCGGGTCCTGTACGAACTGGCCCTGATCCTGGACGCGCGCAGCACGGCGACCCGGGTTTCGGCCATGGTCCGTTCGGGCGTGTTCCGGACCCTCTTATCCGGCTGGAAGGAACCGGCGACACCCGCGCTCGCACGAGCCCTGGAACGCATGGACCGGCTCATCGCCCGGGACGTATTCCTGGAGGATCACGGGCTCTACGCCCACCTGCCCGGTTACGGCACGAAACTCGCGGGCGGCCGGTCCTTCCTGTGGATCCTGCGATTCGCTTCCCTCGTGTTGCACCGCATTCGAGCCGAAGGCGCGGGCCCGGCACTTGAAACGGTCGAAGGCCCGGCCGACCGGCTGAGACTGAGCAAACGGGAACGACAGGGGCTGCACCAACTGGTCTTCGGGGCGGCGAGGCTGCTCGAAGCGGCAGCCCGCCGGGATCCCGACGACGAGGCGCTCTGCCGGATTCTGCGCGGGACGAAGGACGATACGCCCGGGGCGGCGCTCCTTGCCCTGGCGCACGCATCGGACGAAGGAAACGCGGCGTTCGGAAGGATCGCGAAGGCCGTACGCCGGCTGCTCGTGCTGTTTACCCGTCACGGGGCCGTGCGGACTAAGGGCCTGCTGTTGAACGGCGCGGACATCATGGACGACCTGGGCATACCAGAGGGGCGGGAGATCGGCCGCATGCTGGATAGGCTTGAAACGATTCAGATTATACATGATATTCGGACCAGGGCTCAAGCCCGCAAGCTGCTTTACGAAGACACCGGGACCGGCGCGGGCCGGGCATAGCGCGGTCCCTACCGCGAGTTCTGATCATGAGACTCTGTACCAACCGGCAGATGCGGTCGATCGACCGCCGGACCATTGAAAACTACGGCCTGTCCGGATATGAACTCATGGAAAGAGCGGGTTGCCGGGTGGCAGAAACCGCGAAGCAGTTGCTGGGCGGCGTGGCTGGCGAGGCGATCGCCGTGGCTTGCGGAAAGGGAAACAACGGGGGGGACGGTTTCGTGGCCGCACGGTATCTCCACCTGTGGGGCGCCAGGGTCACCTGCCACGCGCTGGCCCGCAGAACCGCCGTATCGGGTGACGCGGCGAGGCACCTGGAGCGGCTCGAGGAAGCCGGCCTTTCACCGGCATTCCGGCCTGACGGTCCGCTCGACCTGCCCGATCGGACGCCGGCGCTGATTATCGACGCCCTGCTCGGTACCGGAACGGATGGGCCGCCACGGGCCCCGTACGAAACCGCCATCGCGGAGATCAACCTCAGCCCTTCCCCCGTGCTCTCCGTCGACACCCCATCGGGCCTGGCGCCCGGCTGCGGTTATCCGCAGTCCCGCCCTGCCGCGGATTGGACCTGTGTCCGCGCCGACCATACCCTCGCGATCGGCCTGATGAAGGTCGACCTGGCCACCTTTCCCGGCCGGTCCTGGTGCGGCAGCGTGGATGTGGCGGACATCGGTTTTCCCGAGCGGGCCGTAGAAGCGGAAGGGCTGTACCTCGCCATGCCGGGGCGTATCGAGATGGCCGGCCTGATCCCTGTTCACCTGCCGGATGACCATAAGGGCAGCCGGGGACGGGTCGCCATCGTCGCCGGCTCGGCGGGCATGGCGGGTTCGGCCACGCTGGCTTCCCGCGCGGCCCTGCGCGGCGGCGCGGGCATGGTCATGCTCGGATCGCCCGCGAGCCTCATGGACACCCTGGCTGCCAGGCACACGGAGGTGATGCTCCGAAGCCTGCCCGAAACCGACGGAGGATCACTTTCTCTCGAGGCCGAACCCGTAATCGAAACACTGCTCTCGTGGGCGGACGTGCTGGCCATCGGGCCGGGTCTCACGCGCCACGAGGAAACGTCTTCCCTGGTCCGCCGCGTCGTGATGAATAGCGAGCGGCCGGTCGTTATCGACGCCGATGGCGTGAACGCTTTCTCCGGCCACGCGGACGACCTGTCCGGCCCGCGGCCGGAAATCATCATGACGCCCCATGTGTTCGAGTTGTCCAGGCTGACGAACGTAGCCGTAGAAGAGATCGAGGCGGACCGCGCCGCGGTAGCGAGGCAAACCGCCGGTTCACTGCAGGTGACCCTCGTGCTCAAGGGCGCCGCCTCGCTGGTGGCTTCCCCCTGCGGTCAGGTTTCCGTAAATCCCACGGGAAATCCGGGCATGGCCACCGCCGGATCGGGCGACGTGCTTACCGGGGTCATCGCCGCCCTGCTCGCACAGGGGCTCGGCGCGTGGGACGCGGCCCGCCTGGGGGTCTACCTCCACGGCCTGGCCGGAGATCTCGGCGCGGAAGCCATGGGTACGCACAGCCTGGTAGCCGGTGATCTCATAGACCATTTGCCCGGCGCGTTCCTGAAGACCGGCGAAGGGCTGGCCACACCATAGAGAGGGCGGGAAGACGTGGACACGAAGTTCGACCTGGAATCGCTTAAGGAAATCGTGACCCGCGCCTTGCGGGAAGACGTGAGAGACGGCGACGTCACCACCGAGTGGACGCTGGCACCCGGGTCTTTCGCCCGCGCCCGGCTCGAGGCGAAGCAGTCCGGTATCGTATCCGGCCTGTTCCCGGCGTGTCTCGCGTACCGGGAGGTGGACGCCAGCCTGGAATTCCAGGCGTTTGTGGCTGATGGCGACCTGGTGGAATCCGGCCGGCCCATCGCCGAAGTGCGGGGCGATACGCGGTCGTTGCTTACCGGTGAGCGCACGGCGCTGAACTTCATGCGCCACCTTTCCGGCATCGCCTCGACGACCCGGCAATACGTCGATGCCGTGCGGAACACCGGCGCGCGCATCGTGGATACCCGCAAGACTACGCCCGGTCTACGCGAACTGGAGAAAAGGGCCGTACTGCACGGTGGCGGAGACAATCACCGCCACGGTCTCTTCGACATGGTGCTGATCAAGGACAATCACATCGCCGCCGCGGGAAGCATTGCCACCGCCGTCAGTATGTGCCGATCGAACATGGCGCTTTCGGGCAGGCAGTATGCCGTCGAGGTGGAGACTTGCGGCCTTGCCCAGGTCGAAGAGGCTGTGCGCAGCGGAGCGGACTGGATCATGCTGGACAACATGAACGAAGAGGAAATGCGGATTGCGGTCGCACGCATCCGCGCCGCTGCCACGGCGGAACGGCCTATCGTGGTCGAAGCTTCGGGTGCGATCAAGCTGGACCAGGTCGGGACGATCGCTAAAACCGGCGTCGACGTGATTTCGGTCGGCGCCCTGACCCACTCGGCGCCGGCCCTCGATATCAGTCTGAATGTGGTTGCATCTTCCTGATCCTTGCGCCCCGGGGCCTGTCCATTCCTCATGCATCGATACCAGACCACTTCACCACCCAACGACGCGACCCCGCGTCCCGCCAGACCGGAACGACGATGAAAGCCCATGCCGGAACCGATAAGTTCGATGGATACCAGGATCGGTACGACGCGGAGCTGATGCGCGGGAAGTTGTCGCCACGGGTCTTCGGCCGCGTATTGGAATACAGAGAAAGGGTGGGTTCCACCAATGACGTGATCCTGGACATGGCCGGGCACGGCGCTCCGCACGGGACGGTCTGCCTGGCTGATGAGCAGTCGGCCGGCCGGGGCCGGCGCGGTTACGGGTGGTTCTCCCCTCCCGGATGCGGAATCTGGGCTTCCGTACTGCTCAGGCCGCGGCTGTCCGCCGCCCGGACCCCGCCGCTCACGCTTTGCTCGGCCGCCGCCGTCGCACGCGCCCTGGAGAAAGCTGCCGGCGTGGCCGTACAGATCAAGTGGCCGAACGATCTGCTCATGCGGGACCGCAAAGTCGCAGGTATCCTGGCTGAGACCCGCGCCGTAACAGGTGACGAGCCGGTCATAGTGGTCGGCATGGGGATCAACGTAAATCACACCCGCGATCTGTTCCCCGACGAGATCTCCGCTACCGCCACGTCGCTGCGAATCGAATCGGGCGGCCCCGTGAGGCGCGAGGACCTGTTCCTGGCCATCCTGGCCTCCTTCGAATCCGCCTACGGAGACTACCTGGAGTCCGGGCCCGCGTCCGTGCTTACCGAGGTCGACGCCCGGCTCGCCTGGCGCGGTCGGACGGTCGAGGCCGACAGCCCCGTCGGCGTCTCCGGCCGCGTGGCCCGCGTCGATAAAGAGGGCGGCCTGTTGCTCGAAAGAGAAGGCGGCGGCGACGTCGTCATCCGCTCCGGCTCCATACGGCTCCGCGCGCGTCGATAGTACCTCGATCCATCCCCCGCTCGCACGCCGTCACGAACAAAAATAACTTGCAATCTCCTTCAACCTTTCATATATTAGCAGACTGGACGATAGACTGCTAATAGCGAGTTTGCTACTTGTTGTAGATATAAGTATTTAGGTGAATCAAAAAGTGCGTGCGGCCACGCCGGTTCGCCTCAATCAGAAACGCCCGGAGCCATCCGGGGAATCATAGGGGGAAAGAAGTGCCAGCAAAACAACTTTCATTCGATGCGGACGCCCGGCAAGCCCTCAAGAGAGGGGTGGACACCCTGGCGGACGCGGTCCGTGTAACCATGGGTCCCAAGGGACGATGCGTCGTGCTCGACAAGAAATTCGGATCGCCTACCTTCACGCTGGACGGCGTAACCGTGGCGAAGGAGATCGAGCTCGAGGACAATTACGAGAACATGGGCGCGCAGATGATCAAGGAAGCCGCGTCGAAGACCAGCGACGTGGCCGGCGACGGGACCACCACGGCCACCGTGCTCGCCCAGGCCATCTTCGCGGAAGGCTTGAGGAACGTGACGGCCGGCGCCAACCCCATGGATCTCAAGCGGGGTATCGACAAGGCCGTGACCCGGATTGTACGTTCGATCGCGGATATGTCCAAGGCCGTTGAAGGCCGTAAGGAAATTTCGGAAACCGCCACCGTTTCCGCCCATGGCGACGCCGCCATCGGCGATCTGATCGCGGACGCGATGGAGAAGGTGGGCAAGGACGGCGTCATCACGGTCGAAGAAGCCAAGAGCATGGAAACCTCCCTCGACGTCGTGGAAGGCATGCAGTTCGACCGCGGTTATCTCTCGCCATACTTCGTTACCGACTCCGAGTCCATGGAAGCGGTCCTCGAGGACACCAGGATTCTTATTCACGACAAGAAGATCAGCGCCGTGAAGGATATCTACCCCGTCGTCGAAAAGATCGCGCAGAGCGGTTCCCCCCTGTTGATCATCGCCGAGGACATCGAAGGTGAGGCCCTCGCCCTGCTGGTGGTGAACAAGCTTCGCGGCACCCTGAAGGTCGCCGCGGTCAAGGCGCCCGGATTCGGCGATCGCCGCAAGGCCATGCTCGAAGATATCTCCATTTTGACAGGCGGCACGGTCATATCCGAAGATGCCGGTTTCAAGCTGGAGAATGTGACCGTCGGCGATCTTGGCACGGCCAAGCGCGTGAATATCGACAAGGACAACACGACGATCGTCGAAGGCGCCGGCGGCACGGACGCGATCCAGGGACGCATCAACCAGATTCGGGCCCAGATCGAGGAAACGACCTCCGATTACGACCAGGAGAAACTTCAGGAACGCTTGGCGAAACTGGCGGGCGGGGTGGCGGTCATCAACGTGGGCGCCGCGACGGAAACGGAGATGAAGGAAAAGAAGGCCCGGGTCGAAGACGCCCTGAACAACGCCAAGGCCGCCATCGAAGAAGGTGTCGTGCCGGGCGGCGGCGTCACGTTCATCCGGGCGCTCTCCTCGCTGGATAACGGGCTGGATACGGCCGGCGACGAAACGGTCGGCGCCGATATCGTGCGCAGGGCGCTCGAGGCGCCGGTTCGGCAACTGGCAGAAAACGCCGGCCTGGAGGGATCCATCATCCTGCAGAAGATCCGGGAAAGCGAAGGCGGATACGGTTACAACTTCGAGTCGGACACCTATGGCGACATGTCCGCCACGGGTGTGATCGAACCGGCGAAGGTTTCCCGTGTCGCACTGCAGCACGCGGCGAGCATCGCCGGCCTGCTGTTGACCACCGAGGCGCTGGTGGCAGAACTCCCGGAAGATACCCCGCCTCCGGCCATGCCCCACGGCGGCGGAATGTACTAGGCGGGATATAAAACGAGGGATCGGTCGACGGCCGGTTCACGAAAAACCCCCGGTGGCGGCATCGGGGGTTTTTTCTTGCTGCGGACATATCCTGCTTCTATATTTCCCGGAAGACAGGCGGTTTGCCGGAGACAGGTTCAGGGCGACGGAGAGGCCATGAGAAACCCGATGGTCATAGAACGCGCGGAACGGCTTCACAGGGTCCCGCTGAACCGGCCCCTGGAACATTCGCGGTATCTCAGAAGACTGGCCGCCAGGGGGATCGAACCCATTGACCTCACCACGGGTTTCGCCGATACCCCCATCCATCACGAGACCATAGAACGGATTGTCACCGAAGCGACCGGCGCGGTCGGAGCGGAGAGTCCGGTGGATCCTGTCGAGGCGGGCCCGCTCGCCGGCGACGGGTTTCGCAGGGTGTTCAGCAACTGGTTCGCCTATCGGTTCGACGTGGATATCGATCCGGACCGGCATATCCTGCCTTTCGCGGGTACCGCGTTGGGACCGGCCAGCGTGGCCATGGCGTTAGTCAATCCCGGCGAAACCGTACTGATCCCCGACCCTTCCCACCCGGCCTACAGGACCGGAACTGTACTGGCGAACGGTCAGGTCCAGGCCTATCCCCTGCACGGTCGGAACGATTTCCTGCCCAATCTGAAACAGATCGATACCCGTGTCGCCGGACAGGCAAAACTGATGTTCATCGGATATCCGAACGATCCCACCGGGACCGTGGCGGACCACGCGTTCTTCCGGGAACTTGTTGATTTCGCACGCCGGCACAATATCATCGTCTGTCACGACGCCACCCAGCACTTGCTGACGTACGACGGGATCCAAGCCCCCAGCCTGTTGCAGACTCCCGGCGCGATGAACGTGGGCATCGAATTGTTCTCCCTCGCCATGCTGCCCGGTGGCGTTTTCCGGGATCTGGGCATCGCCGTAGGCAATCCTTCCGCGCTGGCCGCCATGTCCCAGTTGACCTCCCACATGCACGCTCCGCTGCTTCCCGCCTTCGAAGCAGCCGCGGCCGCGGTTTTACCGGATCTGAACCGGCACGCCGAAGAGGTGGTCTCGGCATATCAGTCGCAGCGCGATCTGATGGTCTCGGGGCTGCGCGAAATCGGCTGGAAACTGCGAACGCCCCGGGGTGGCCCTTACGTGTGGCTTCCCGTGCCGCCCCGCTATTCCTCCGTTCGATTCAGCATCCTGCTGCGCAAGGCAGGCGTTTTCGTCGTGCCTGGCGCGTACCTGGGTGAATACGGCGAAGGATACGTCCGGATAGCCCTCAAAGGCGACGAGTCCCAGATTCGGACCGTGCTGGAACGCATGGACCGGTTGATGTCCCGTTTTCGGTTGCGCAAGCGGGCATTCCCTGCGGTCAGTCTCGCCTGAACGGATCATGTCCATGCCGGTAGACTGGATCAGACTGCGGGATATCCGCGCATTTGGCCATCACGGCGCGACGGGCCGGGAACGAACACACGGACAGGTATTCGAAGCCGATGTGGCCTTACGCATGGACCTGTCCGGACCTTCGTTCTCGGACTGCCTGGACGACACCGTCGACTACGCGGACGTACGCCTGCGCGTGGGTAACATACTCGGCGGTGAGCCGTGCCGGCTCCTGGAAGCGGTCGCCGGCCGGGTGGCGGACGATTTGCTTTCGTCCTATCCGCAGGTGGAACAGGTCGTGGTCAGACTGCGCAAACCCGCGGTAGCCAGGGTGCTGCGTTCGGGGGTCGTGGAGGTCGAATTGAACCGGAACCGGTAGATGGAAGGTACCGGACGGTAGGGTGCGAAATGGCGTCAGCCGCCCTGGGACTGGGCAGCAACATGGGGGATCGGATCGCGCGATGCCGGCAGGCAGTTTCCGAGCTGGCCGGGCATTCCGGAATCCGGGTGGTGAAGGGCTCCTCCTGGTACGAAACCCGGCCGGTGGGCTACGCTGACCAGTCGGATTTCATTAACGGGGCCGTCCTGCTGGACACCACGCTGTCGCCCCCGCATCTGCTGGATGCCCTGAAGGAAGTCGAAAAGCACCTGGGCCGGACCGCGACCTGGAAGAATGGACCCCGTGAAATCGATCTCGATCTGCTGATCTACGACGACCTGGTGCTCGATCTTCCCCGGCTTTCCCTTCCCCATCCCGCCATGGCGGAGCGCGCCTTCGTGCTCGCACCCCTGGCGGAGATCCAGCCGGATCTGGTCCACCCCGTACACGGGCGGACCGTATCGGACCTGTTGGAAGACCTGAAACCGGTGGACCATCTCGTCCGCCGTGTTGCCGACCCATAACCGGAGTGCTCATGGCAGACGGAAACAGCGACCTGATCACGGTGGTCCTGGCGGCGGGAAAGGGTACCCGGATGGGATCCGACCTGGCCAAGGTGCTGCACAGACTGAACGGCAGACCGCTCATCCACCATGTGCTCGAGACCGCCCTTGCGCTTCGCCCGCGACGGGTCATCGTCATCGTTGGCCACCAGGCGGACGCGGTGAAGCGCGCCCTCGCCGGCTGGCCCGTGGAATTTGCCGTGCAGAACGATCAACTGGGTACGGGGCACGCGGTGCACCAGGCCGGTCCCCTGCTGGCCGGTGAAAGCGGCATCGTCCTCGTCCTGGCCGGCGATACCCCGCTGATCCGTCGCGCCACCCTGGAGTCGTTGATCCATGCCCATCGCCGGGACGACGCCGCGGCCTCGGTACTCACCGCCCGCGTCAGCGATCCCACGGGCCTGGGGCGCATCCTGCGCGACGGCGCGGGACGCATCGACCGGATCGTCGAGGAGAAGGACGCCACGGAGGAACAACGGACCCTTCGGGAGATCAACACCAGCACCTACTGTTTCGAGCCCTCCCTGCTGTTGCGGGCGCTGGATCAATTGACTCCGGAAAACAGACAGGGCGAGTTCTATCTGACGGATACCATCGAGATACTCCGGCGACAGGGCCGCCCCATAGCGGACGCACCGGCCGGGATGCCGGAAGAGACCGTCGGGATAAACACCCCGGAGCACCTGTCGGAGGCCGAATCCCGGCTGCGTGAACGCGCCCGTGAGAGGCCTTGCGCAACCGGACCGCGTGACGCCTCGAACCAGGCAAAAAAGAGTTGACACCACACCCTGACATCTGTATATATAGGGGTCTGGAAAGCGAATCGAATTCCACCTGTCGAACCAGGGTTCGATCGGACAGGCGGGATTACGTCGAGACCGGGGTACAAAGGGGGATCGCATGGTGAAAGGAACTGGTCGATGAAACACTGTTGGTACCCTGCCTATGTTTCCCTTCCTGGTGTATTCCCCTAGTTCGCTCCCCGGTATTCTTTGGAAAGCAAAGATCTTTTGTCCCACGGTCCCGGCTCAGGCCAATATCAGGACGTGAACCGTGTGGGCTCCGCCATGGCGAGAAAAGTCATCATACCCTCCGCAAACAGGCAGAACGCCGTTTCGGACGGGCGCGGGCCCGGTGGCCGCTGGCTCGTCCGGCTGCTCGAAGGCGTAATCATTATCCTGATTGGACTGAACGCCTATCTGGTCTACTCGGTGGCGACTTCGTCCGCCTTTTCTTCATCCGCCGAACGTTCCGACACGGCGGTCATCGACCCCTCGGCCTTTCAGGTCCAGGTGGAGGTCCTGAACGGATGCGGAGAACGGGGTATCGGGCAATTGGCCATGCGCTTTCTCAGGGAACGGGGATTCGACGTGGTCAATATCGACAACGCGGATCATTTCGGGTACCGGGAAACGGTCGTGCTGGATCGCAGGGGAACGGATGGTCCGTCCCAGGCCGCCCGGGCGGTAGGGAACGCGCTGGGTACCCAACACGTCCTGCTCCAGCGTAACGAGGATCGCCTGGTGGACGTATCTGTGGTGATCGGCAAAGACTACGGCGAACTGCTGTTTTACGAGGAGAACGATTGACCGTGGTGTTGGCATCGCAAGAAATCGCTGAGCAGGCCGCCCTTTCCATGCTGGCCAAGAATGCGGTGGACGTGATGATTATCGATCTCAGGGGGCTTTCCTCCATCACGGACTACTTCGTCATCGGGACTGCCGGTTCCGAGCCGCAGATCAAGGCGGTCGTCGAGCAGGTAACGGCCGACCTCAAGGAACGAGAAACGGCGCCCTGGCATTCGGAAGGCAAACAGAGTTGGCGGTGGGTCCTGCTTGACTACGTGGACGTGGTTATACATGTGTTCAGAGACGAAGTCCGCGCTTTCTATGGACTCGAACGACTCTGGGGAGACGCGCCCCGGGTCGAGGTCTCGACGGACGCGGCAACGGGTGAGATCATCCGCCGGCCGGAAGCGGGCGTTCCCGAAGACCGGGTGGACGCGCTGGAAAGCGAGGCATAGGAATTGGGCGTTCTCGTAGTCGGTTCGGTAGCGTTCGATTCTGTGAAAACGCCCGAAAGAGAGGCAAACGATGAGATCGGGGGTTCGGCGACCTATTTTTCGGCTGCCGCGAGTTTCTACGCGCCGGTAGACGTCATCGCCGTCGTTGGGAACGACTTTCCCCTGGAGTCCCTGGATTTCCTGCGGGAGAGACAGGTCGACATATCGGGACTTGAGATAAAGGAAGGCAAGACCTTCCGCTGGGCGGGCGAATACGCCGCCGACATGAACGAACGGCGCACGATTGACACACAGTTGAACGTGTTTTCCGGTTTCAAACCCGTGCTGGCCGACCGGCACCGCGCGCACGATCACATATTCCTGGCGAATCTCGACCCGGACCTGCAGTGCGACGTGCTGTCCCAGGTGGACGGTCCCGGAATCGTCGCCTGCGATACCATGGATTTCTGGATCACGGGCAACAGGGCGTCCTTGCTGTCGACGCTCAGCCAGGTGGACGTATTGATCATCAACGACCGGGAGGCCCTTCAACTGGTGGACGACCACAACCTGGTGCGGGCGTCGGAACGGATCCTGGAGCTCGGACCGCGGGCGGTAGTCGTCAAAAGAGGCGCGCACGGCGCGACGCTCTGTACCCGCGACGCCTGGTACGGCATCCCTTCATACCCCGTGGCCTCCGTGGTAGATCCGACGGGCGCCGGGGACACCTTCGCGGGCGGTTTCATGGGTTACCTCGCCCGGTCGGGCGACAGGGGCGTCGGCGCACTGAAACGCGCCATGGTGCACGGAAGCGTCATGGCTTCCTACAACGTGGAAGACTTCAGTGTCCGGCGGCTCGTATCGCTCACCGAAGGAGAGATTGCGGACCGGCACGCCCGATTCCTGGAGATGATTACGCCCTGACCGGAATCAACCCGGGAGAGACGTTGCAGTCATGAATTTCACGACCATCCGGTGGGACCGCGACGAAGGCGTACTGGTACTATTGGACCAGACGCGCCTGCCCTGTGAAGTAGTCTACGCGCACTGCCGGGATCTCGAGTCCGTGGCAGAGGCCATCAAAGGGCTGAAAGTACGCGGCGCGCCGGCCATTGGCGTCGCCGCGGCCTATGGCGTCGTCCTCGGCGTCAGGCAAAGCGGCGCGGACGGATACGCGTCCTTCAGCCGGGAGGTCGACGAGGCCGTGGACCTGCTGGCTGCGACCCGTCCCACGGCGGTGAACCTGTTCTGGGCCCTGGAACGCATGCGCCGGACCGCTTTGGAACACTGTGAGGCGCCGGTGGAGGACATCAAGCGCGTCCTGCTCAGAGAGGCCGAGGCGATACAATCGGAGGACGAGCGTACCTGCCGCCTGATCGGTGAACACGGCGCGGCCATGCTGCGGTCCGGTCAGAACGTGCTCACCCATTGCAATGCCGGCGCGCTCGCCACATCCGGTGTGGGTACGGCCCTCGCCGTGGTGTACCAGGCGCACGAACAAGGAAAGCGCGTCCACGTGTACGCGGATGAAACGAGACCCGTCCTCCAGGGCGCCAGGCTGACTTCCTGGGAACTGGCCCAGGCCGGTATCGACGTGACGCTCATCTGCGACAGCATGGCCGCGCAGGTCATGAAGGAAGGCCGGATCGACTGCGTGATCGTTGGCGCGGACCGCGTGGCCGCCAACGGCGACGTCGCCAACAAGATCGGCACCTATGGCGTGGCCGTGCTGGCCGATGCGCACGACGTGCCCCTTTACGTGGCGGCGCCGTTCTCGTCGATCGACCTGTCCATCGAGTCGGGCCGCGAGATCCCGATCGAAGTGCGCGATGCCGCCGAAATCAGCCAGGGGCCGGGCGGACGCAACGCGCCCGAAGAGGTGGAGGTCTACAATCCCGCATTCGACGTAACTCCGGCCCGTTACGTGTCTGCGATCATCACGGAACGCGGTGTGGCCAGGCGGCCCTATGCCGAAAGTCTCGCCGCGTTGTCACACCACGCATGGCAACCGGCCGCTACCGGATAAAGGAGCGTGTACCATTCATGAATACACCAACGGTTAAGAAAGAAGACCTGCAGCGCGACTGGCACGTCGTGGACGCCGACGGCAAGGTGCTCGGCAGACTGGCCAGCGAAGTGGCCAAGATCCTGCGCGGCAAGCACAAGCCGATCTTCTCGCCGCACCTGGATACCGGCGACCACGTCATCGTCATCAACGCGGAGAAGGTGGTCCTGACCGGCAAGAAGCCACAGAACAAGATCTACTACCGCCACAGCGGCTATCCCGGCGGCCTGAAGGCAATCAGTTACGAGCGAATGGCCGCCCGCCATCCGGAGCGCGTGCTGCGCATGGCCATCAAGGGCATGCTGCCGCACAACGCCCTCGGCCGGCAGATATTCCGTAAACTCCGCGTGTACGCCGGCGCGGAACACCCCCACAGCGCCCAGAAACCGGTCGCGCTGGAATTATAAAAAAGGAGCGTAACGAAGCATGAATTCGGATACCCATGGACACCACGCGGTGGGCAGGAGGAAACGTGCCGTCGCCAAGGTGTGGCTGCGCGCGAAGAAGGAGGGAGCGAGCCACCAGGTCAACGACCAGCCGCTGATCGAATACTTCGACCGGGCCGGCCTCGTCTCCGCGATCGAGGAACCCCTGGTGCTCACCGAGATGAACGACCAGGTGGTCGTGTTTGCCCGGACCTTCGGCGGAGGCAAGACCGGACAGGCCGGGGCGCTGAGGCTCGGAATCGCGAGAGCGCTGAAGGACATGGATGAAAGCCTGCACGGCCCGTTGCGCGAAGCGGGCATGCTGACGCGGGATTCACGTATCAAGGAACGCAAGAAGTACGGACTGGCCGGCGCGCGGAAGCGGTTCCAGTTCTCGAAGCGTTAATTCACGGGACGCAGGCCGATCCGCCTGCCAGACAAGGAGATCAGAGCCGCCAATGGGGATTCCGACCATTCAGGAATTACTTGACGCCGGCGTTCACTTCGGTCACCAGACCCGACGCTGGAACCCGAAGATGAAACAGTTCATATTCGCCGAGCGTAACAATATCTACATCATCGATCTGAAGAAAACGCTCGGTCAGATCGAAATTGCGTACGAAGCCGTGCGCACGGCCGTCGAGAAAGGGCAGTCCGTCCTCTTCGTGGGTACGAAGAAGCAGGCTCGGCCCATCATTATCGAAATGGCGCAGCGGTGCGGCATGTTCTACGTCGCGGAGCGCTGGCTCGGTGGCATGCTGACGAACTTCCAGACCATCCAGACCAGCGTCAAACGCCTGGAAGAACTCGAGAAGATGAAAGAACACGGCACCATGGCGGCGCTCACGAAAAAGGAGGCCGCGAGCCTGGAAAAGGAGCGCGATCGCCTTCAGAAGGTCCTGGGCGGAATCCGCGACATGCGCGACCTGCCCGGTGTCATTTTCGTGGTGGACACCCGGAAGGAACGTATCGCGGTTGCGGAGGCGAATACCCTGGAGATCCCGATCGTCAGCATCCTGGATACGAACTGCGACCCCGACCTGATCGACTATCCCATACCGGGGAACGATGACGCCCTCCGGTCCATCGGCCTGATTACGGAAGTCGTCGCAAGCGCCGTGGAAGAAGGGCTGCGCAACTCCGGCCGGGCCGTTCCCTCGGACGAGGAACCGGTCGAGGAAGTCGAAGAAGTCGAGGAGCAAGCCTGAAACCGGATACGAGGAACCGGCCGAGGGAATCGAGGAGCGAGTCCGAAGCCGGATACGTGGCCGGAGAAAGGCGGCCGTAGCGGATGTTCCGCATTCGCTAAGAGTGATATGCATTCATGACTATATCAGCAAGTGACGTAAAGACCCTGAGGAACCAGACCGGTGCCGGGATGATGGACTGCAAGCGGGCCCTCGAAGAGTCCGGCGGCAGTATCGAGCAGGCGGTCACGCTCCTGCGTGAAAAAGGCATCATGGCGGCGTCGAAGAAAAGCGCGCGGGAAGCGAAAGAGGGCATCATACATACCTATATCCATCCCGGCAACCGAATCGCCACGATGGTCGAAATCAACTGCGAAACAGATTTCGTCGCCCGGAACGAGTCCTTCCAAACCCTGGCCCGGGATATCGCCATGCAGGTGGCGGCCACGCGTCCTATCGCCGTGGACCGGGATCAGATCGAAGAAGCCGTCCTGGAACAGGAGCGGGAGATCTACCGGAACCAGGCCCGGAACGAGGGCAAGCCGGACCATATCATCGACCGGATCGTCCAGGGGAAGATCGAGAAATTCAACCAGGAAAACTGCCTCCTGGAACAGCCGTTCATCCGGGATACCGATAAGACGGTGCGGGACCTGGTCACGGAGGCGGTGGCCACGCTGGGTGAGAATATCATGGTCAGACGGTTCGTCCGGTACGAACTGGGCGGAGAATAGCGAGCCGAACATCCTAGCCGGCAGGATCGATGCCGGTTTTCCGATGCCAGTGAGGTGTATCGTGGAAGCGAAAGAGATCATCAAAGAGACCAATCGAAAAATGGATCAGTCCGTCGAGGTGCTTCGCATGGAACTCGCCGGCGTCCGGGCCGGCCGGGCCAATCCGGCTTTGCTGGACAACATCCAGGTCGAAGCCTACGGGACCATGACCCCCATCAACCAGGTCGCCACCGTGAACACGCCGGACGCCCGCACGATCTCGATACAGCCGTGGGACAAGCAGATGATCAACGAAATCGTCCGTGCCATCCAGACGTCCGACCTGGGACTTATGCCGAATTCCGACGGCAACGTGATTCACCTGCCGGTACCTCCGCTGACCGAAGAGCGCAGGCACGAATACGTGAAACTAATCAAGAAACTCGGCGAGGACTGCAAGATCGGGATCCGGAACGTACGCAGGGAAATGAACGAGCGCATCAAGGCCGAAGAGAAAGCCCACCGGTTGTCGGAAGATGAAAGCAAACGGCATCAGAAGACCATCCAGGATCTCACCGACCAGCATACCTCTTCCATCGATAGCGCCATATCGGCAAAAGAACAGGAAATCCTGGAGATATAGGCGGAATCCGGGCATTAAGGGTCCATACCCGCCGGCGGCCTTACGGGGGTGACGTGGGTCGAGACGCAGAGCAAGACCGGGCGGTCTCGGAAGAAGGTTTGCATCCGGAGCGCATGCCCCGCCACATCGCGTTCATCATGGATGGCAACGGGCGATGGGCGAAGAAGCAGGGGCTCGCGCGGGACCAGGGACACTCCGCGGGGGTGGAGTCCGTTCGCGAAATGATCCGGTGCGCAGGGGAGTTCGGCGTCGGGATCCTCACCTTCTTCGGGTTCTCCACCGAGAACTGGAACCGGCCCAGGCGGGAAGTCGCCGCCATCATGCGGTTGATCGTCGAATCGCTCCAGGGCGCCTTCGAGGAGGCCAGCACACACGGGATCCGGGTCTCCTTCCTGGGCAGGTGGGACGAACTCCCGGAATCCAATCGTCAGGTCATACGACAGATCACGGAGCAAACGGCGGGCAACGAGCGCCTTCTGTTGAATTTCGCCTTGAATTACGGCGGCAGACAGGAGATCGTCGAAGCCGCACAATGTATCGCCCTGGACGTCCAGGCAGGCAGGTTGGATCCGGAAGCCATCGACGAAACGCTTTTCGCTTCATACCTGTACACGGAGCACCTTCCCGACCCGGACCTGTTGATCCGGACCAGCGGCGAGATGCGGATCAGCAACTTCCTGCTCTACCAGTTGGCCTATACCGAAATCCTGGTATCACCGGTCCTCTGGCCCGATTTCACGCGCAGCCATTTCATCGCGGCCGTCAGGGACTACCAGTCGAGAGAACGCCGTTTCGGACGGACCGGCGAGCAGGTCTCTTCTCACAACACGTAACGGAGTGGATCTCCATGGCCGCCTTCGCGGAGACGTGGGTCCGTGTCATCGTGGGCGTGGTGTTCGTCCCGTGCATCGTGTTCCTCTGCTGGATGGGCGAAACGGGCCTCTTCGTGTTCGTCACCCTCGTCGTGCTCTTCGGCCTGCGCGAATACCACGGAATCGCCGCGGTCAGGGACACAGCGCCTAACAGGTATATCGGCGTACCCGCGGTTTTCCTGCTGTGTCTCGACGCCTGGCTTGAAGCAGGCAACCACGCCCCGCTGATCCTCACGGTCCTCCTGCTCGCGGCCGCCACTTCGGAAATATTCAGGAAAGGCGCGCATTCCCACTTCCATAACGTGGCGGCCACGGTTTTCGGCGTCGTCTACATCGGTCTGCTGGGCAGCCACCTGGTCCTCCTTGGCAGCTGGCCGATCGACGATCCGGACGTCACGGCATGGGGAGGCCGGGCCATGGCGCCGGCCCTCCTCGCATTCGCCATTCCATGGTCCTACGACGCCTTAGCCTATTTTACCGGCAGGATGATGGGGCGCCGCAAGCTGCTGCCCCGCGTCAGCGCGGGCAAGACCGTCGAGGGTGCCATCGGGGGGCTGTTCGGCGCCGTCGCCTTCATGTTCGCGCTCCAATATGCGTTGTTTCCCTTTCTCAGTCCGCTGCACTGCGTCGTCCTGGGCGCGGCGGGCGGCATCGTCGCCCAGGTGGGCGACCTGGCGGAGTCCCTGGTGAAACGGGACGCGGGCCTGAAGGATTCTTCTAGCCTCATCCCGGGCCATGGCGGGATCCTGGACCGGTTCGACAGCGTTTTCTTCGCGGCGCCTTTCGTGTATTACTATCTGGCCTACGCGGTCGGCTGATACCTCGTTCGGAGTAAACTGAAACCATGAAGCAAATCGCCATCCTGGGTTCGACGGGTTCGGTCGGCACGCAGACGCTGGAGGTCATCGCGGCCTTCCCGGACCGGTACGCGGCGCACAGCCTGACCGCCCATAGCCGGGTCGATCTGCTGGAACGGCAGATCGCGCGCTTCGGCCCGCGCATGATCGCCGTCCACGACGCGGAACGGGCGGCAGCGCTCGCCCGCGGCGCCGGCGCCCCATCGATACACACGGGTGTGGAGGGACTGATCGAAGCGGTCACCCATCCGGACGTGGACCTCGTCATCAGCGCCCTGCCGGGCAGCGCGGGGCTGGTGCCTACGCTGAGGGCGATCGAAGCGGGCAAGACCATCGGACTGGCCAACAAGGAGATCCTGGTCATGGCCGGGGAGATCGTCATGGCGGCGGCACGGCGCAACGGCGTGGAGATCCTGCCCGTGGACAGCGAACACTGCGCGGTGCACCAGTGCCTGTCCGGCCAGGACCCGGACCGGGTCGAGCGCGTGGTCCTGACGGCGTCGGGCGGGCCCTTTCGCGACAGCGACCCGGATGAACTGTCGCGGATGTCTTCGAAGGAAGCGCTGAACCATCCCACGTGGAACATGGGACGGAAGGTCACGATCGATTCCGCCACGCTCATGAACAAGGGATTCGAGGTCATCGAGGCCCACTGGCTCTTCGGCCTCCCCGTGTCGAAGATCGACGTGGTGATCCATCCGCAGTCCATCATCCACTCCATGGTAGAGATGGTAGACGGATCGCTGCTGGCCCAGATGGGTCCAACCGACATGCGCATACCGATCCAGTACGCCCTCTCGTACCCGGAACGCCTGGAAACACCGTGGCCCCGGTTCGACATCACGCGGCACTGGTCCCTGACACTGGATCCGCCCGATGAAGCCATGTTTCCCTGCCTGGGTCTCGCTTACGACGCCATCCGCCGCGGGTCCACCGTGCCCGCCGTTTTGAGCACGGCCGACGAAGTGGCCGTCGAGGCCTTCCTCCAGCAGCGGATCGAGTTTACCGACATACCACGCATCATCGCCGATGCCATGGACCGGCACAGGGCCGCACCGGGTAGCGCGGCGCCGATTACGCTGGAATCCATCGTGGCGGCGGACCGATGGACCAGAACGTACTGCGGGGAAAAGTTGATTGCCGGATAGCACCGCACACCCTTATATTCACTCTGGCATCCGGGCAGGCGTCCTCGCGGGCGACACCGGGTGAACGCATCGCAGACGGCAAGACTAGAACGGAGAAGCAGGCATGTTGACAACCGTGTTATCGGCGATATTCGTCCTGGGGCTGCTGGTCTTCATCCATGAGCTCGGTCACTTCCTCGCCGCCAAGCGCATGGGCATCCGGGTGGAACGGTTCTCTCTCGGATTCCCGCCCAAGATGATCGGAAAGACCATAGGGGACACCGAGTATTGCATCTCCTGGATCCCCCTGGGTGGGTATGTGAAAATGGCCGGAGAGCAGCCCGATGCCGATGGAGAAGAGCACGGGAACGAGCCCTGGGAATTCCAATCCAAGTCCGTGGGAGCGCGTGCCTTCGTCATTGCGGCCGGTCCCGGAATGAATTTCGTCCTCGCCTTCATCATCTTCTGGCTGTTCTACGCGACCATGGGCGTGATGCTCGTCGATACGACCACGGTAGGCCGGGTGGAAAACGCCAGCCCCTACGCGGCGGCGGGGTTGCAGGTCGGCGATGAAATCCTCGAGATCGACCAGGCGCCCGTCGATACGTGGGAGGATGTAAGGGAACGGCTCGCGTCCGGCACGGCGGCGGCCCTCGATCTGAAAGTGCGGCGGGAGGGACAGGAACGCGCGTTAGAAGTACGGTACGGCGGCGGCGATGCGGCGGAACGCCTGGCCGGCCTGGACTATTTCCGTGCGTCGGCCGTGAGCTCAGTCATCCCGGACTCTCCAGCCGAGAAGGCCGGCCTGCGATCGGGGGACGTCATTACCTCTGTGAACGGCGCCCCGGTCACGCAGTGGTACGAAATGGTCGACCTGATACGCGTCCGGCCGGGCATGGAAACCACGGTGTCCTGGACCCGGAACGGCCAGTACCACCAGGTGATCGTCATACCCATCACGGCCCAGGACCTGGACCGCGAGACCGGAGACGTGATCGATATCGGCCAGATCGGCATTACCCAGCAGGATCATATCAAACGCAGTCCCGCAGGGCTGGTCTCCTCCGCCGGACTGGCGGGGACGCAACTGATCAACGTCACCTACACCATACTCGGATTCGTCAAGAAACTGGTCATGGGGGAGGTGTCCACCGACTCGGTGGGTGGCCCCATCGCCATTGCCAGGATGGCGGGAGACAGCGCCCGCCAGGGAGCCAGCAGTCTATTCAGCTTCATGGCCTTTCTGAGCATCAACCTCGCCATTCTCAACCTGCTGCCCATTCCTGCACTCGACGGCGGCCAACTGCTCATCCTGGGCGTCGAGAAAGTGCTCCGGCGTCCGCTTTCCCTGAGGTACCGGCTTATATGGCAGCAGACGGGTATGGCCCTGCTGCTGGTGCTGATGGTTTTCGTGGTATTCAATGATATTACACGGATATTCAGATAGTCGCCTGACGACGTTCGGACACATGCCGGCGGGAAGAAGACCGGGCAAGTCCGGTCCTGCCCGGTGGTACGCCCTACTCGTCTTCATGGTGCTGACCGCCCTGTGTCCCCAGGGCTATGTACTCGGCCAGGCAGACCGGGCCAAAGCCCTGGAGCATTACGCCCGGGGCGGCCTCTACGACGCCCGGAACGATACGGATAACGCGATCAAATCCTATCTTCAGGCGCTCGAGTACGATCCCTCGTCCGCGGAAATCCACACCGCGCTCGCCCTGAACTACTACCGGGTATTCGACCGCGACAAGGCGCAGCGGCACGCCCGGACGGCGGTGGCCCTCGATTCGACGGCAACGGAATCATGGGTCGTGCTGGGGAAGTGCCACGCCGACCTGGGCAAGTACCTGCCGGCCCGCACCGCTTTCGAACGGGCCGTCACACTGGAGCCGAACCACATCGAGGCTCATATCGCCCTCTCCCAGCTGGCGGGCCGATTGAACGACCCGGAAGCCGTCCTCAGGGAACTTGAAACGCTGAGCCGCCTGGCGCCGCGCAATCCTGAATTCCATTTCAAACTGGCCGACGCCTACAAAAGGAGCGGGATGTACGACAAGGCGGTCATCGCGTTGCGGAAAGTGCTGGATGACTATCCCGATTCGATTCCCGCAAGGATAGGCCTGACGGAGATCTACGAGGAGAGAAGGCAGTGGGACAGGGTCGTTGTCATGTACCGGGAGATTATCGCGCTGGGGCCCGACCGGGAAGCGGACCTGCGGCGCCGGCTCGCGCTCCTCCTGAAGTTCCTCGGTCGGCCGGACGAAGCGGCTGAAGAGTACCGGCTCCTGCTCGAGCACAACCGGACGTCCCCGGATCTATGGGCGGAACTGGGCGACGCCTACCAGGACCTCGGCCAGGCTGAGCAGGCGCTGGCTACCCTGCGCGAGGGCCTGGAATTACATCCCGACGCGGCCGTGCTCCACGGGACGATGGGAGAAGTGCTGCTCACCCAGGACAGACCGGAAGAGGCCGTGGCTCCGCTGAAGAAGGCAATCTCGCTGGACGAAAGAGAAGTGAAATTCCGGATCAGCCTCGGACTGGCGTACCGCGGCGCCGGGGATGCCGAACGGGCCGAGAACGCGCTGAAAGACGGCCTGGGCATCCTGGGAGAGCACGCCGACCTCTACCTGCACCTTGGATTCGTATACCAGGAATCCGGCGCCTATCCCCTTGCAGTCGACGCGTTCAGGTCGGCCATCGCAGCGGATCCCACCCACGGCAGAAGCTGGATTTCGCTAGGTTACGCCCTCATGGAACAGGGACGGACGCAGGACGGCATCGCCGCATTGCATGAAGGCGTGGAATCATTGCCGGACGACGTCACCCTGCGCCTGAACCTGGCGAACGTCTATCTCGATAACGGGATGTACAACAAGGCCATCGACCAGGCACAGAAAAGCATAAACATCAACCGCCATGACCCCCGCGGATGGATCAGCCTGAGCCTGGCCTACCTCCGGCAGGACAAGTTCGAACAGGCGGAACGCGTGCTCACCCAGGCCCTGTCGATCCTTCCCGAGATTCCCGAGCTCTACCTGTATCTGGGCGTCAGTTACATGTCCCGGGAGGATTTCGACCAGGCCGTCGCGCAATTCCGAAAGGTCGTGGATCTCAACCCGGACGACGGACGAGGGTGGGTGAATCTAGGCCTGTCCCATCTGCGCCAGGAGGACTACGAAGTCGGTATCCAGGTCCTTCGCGACGGATTGGAAATCGTTCCCGGAAACCCCGACCTGTGGTTCTACCTGGGTTACGCCCATACGGAGCAGAAACATTACGAGGAGGCCATCGAGATCGCGGAAGAAGCGGTCGATCGGTTCAAGGGACACCACCGCCTCCTCTTCCTGCTTGCGCAGAACTACGACCAGTCGGGACAGTTCGAGAAAGCCGTGGCCACCTTCGAGACCGTCCTGAAAATCAATCCCGACGACATCTACACGCTGAACTACCTGGGTTACATTCTGGCCGACCGGGGCCTTCGGCTCGAAGAAGCCAAGGTGATGATCGAAAAAGCGCTCGAGAAAAGCCCGGAGAACGGAGCGTTCCTGGACAGCCTGGGATGGGTGTACTACAGGCTGGGAGACTACCGTAAAGCGCGGCTGTATGTGGAAAAGGCCATCCAGTTCGAAGACACCAGCGCAACGGTGCACGACCACCTCGGAGACATCTACAGCCAGCTCGGTATGCACGGTCGCGCCGTCCGTTCCTGGGAGCGCGCCCTTGAGATGGAAGACATAACCCCCGAGGAATCCGAAGAGATTCTGCAAAAACTCCAGGATGCAAGGTAAGACGCCCGGTCCGCATGGTCCGCATGGCCCGCACCGGGCCGGCCGATCCGGCCGATCCTGGTTACTCGCCAGCATAGGCCTCCTGTTGCTGTCCTGCCGGCCGCCGGCCGCGGCGCCGCCTCACATACCGGTCGAAATGCTTCTGCGGGAGATCGATGCGGCCTCCGCGCGCCTTCAGGATTTCAGGGGCAGTGCGGTTGCCGAGACTTCCTTCGCGGACCGCCGGGGCCGCGCATCGCTTCGAATTCGATATCTCAATCCGGCGCGGTTCCGTATCGACGTGCATGGATCCCTTTTCCAGATCCTTGCCGTCATCCTCATTCACGACCGCCAGGTACGTCTGTACATACCCCGGGAAAACACGGTGTTCGAAGGCACGGTCGGGACAGGCGACGCCACCATTCCCGGTCTGGACCTGACCCTGGAGGACGTGCGCGCCGCCGTGACCGGGACCGTAGCGCCCGGTAGATACCGCGGACTGCCCGTAACGGACTACCGCCAGGACGGAGGTTCGACGACCGTCACGCTCGTGGACGGCAACGGCCGGAGATCGCTGTGGATCGACACGAAGACCATGTCGGTCACGCGGGAGGTGTCGGAATCTCCTGTGCACCGCGCAACCGTCACAAGAACGTACGGACGCTTTCGCAGACGGAACGGGATCTGGAGACCGGACCGCGTCCGGATAATCCGCGAGGGCCATCAGGCCGGGACGTTCGAGTTGACCTACCGGACGCAGGCGGTCAACCGCGGGCTGAAGCCGGCGGACATCGACGTGCGCCTCCCCGAAACCGTCGTCCGCCGTCCCCTTGAAGATGCGGCGCCGGTCTACGAAACCATGGATGGCGCATCGGACCGAAGTGCGCGATTTTGAGCCGTTTCCCCCGGTACGCCCCGTGTGATTCCGACGGCCGGACATGGAACGAAGACCTTGCCTCGTCACCTCGCCGAAGGGGTGCCGGATCTCGGACAAATCCCTTGACAGCAGCTTGGTATCGCGCCTATATTGCTTGCTCCATTCGTCGGTGATGGTGGGCATAGCTCAGTTGGTTAGAGCGCTAGACTGTGGCTCTGGAGGTCGCGGGTTCGAATCCCGTTGCCCACCCTGCAAATGGGGATGTATTCTTCCCGTCCGGACAGGATCCTCGGCGCGCCGCTTATCCGCCGATTACCCGGTTTTAGCGTACCAGCCGACAGGGTTGGTCAAGGAGACCCGCCGAATCCAATGGTAAACGCTACGGAACTGCGCACCGGTATGGCTATACGGATCGATGGATCCATATACTTCATTACGGGTTGCGAACACATCAAGCCGGGCAAGGGGACGGCCTTTTCGCGCACCCGCCTGAAACATCTCCACACCGGGGCCGTTATCGAAAAGACCTACAAGGCTTCGGACAAGCTGGAAGACGTGCGCGTGGAACGGCGCAAGGCCCAATTCCAGTACGCCGACGGCGAAATGTACTACATGATGGACCTGGAGACCTACGAACAGGTACCGGTAGGCGCGGCGATCATCGGCGACCATAAAGATTACATCAAGGACAGCATGACACTCGAGTTGCTCACCGCGGACCAGGGCGTCGTGGGCATCGAGATGCCGAATTTCATCGAGTTGGAAGTGACGCAGACCGACCCGGGCATCCGCGGCGATACCGCGTCGGGAGGCACCAAGTCGGCCACACTCGAGAGCGGCGCCGTGGTTCAGGTCCCGCTGTTCATAAACCCGGGCGACGTGTTGCGCATCGATACGCGGTCCCGCGAGTACGTTGAGCGGGTGTAACCGCCCTACCGAGGAGTCAGACATGGGAATCGATGAGGTGCTCAAGCTGATCGAATCGTTGCGGGACACCGACATCCTGGAAGTCGAGATGGCCGAGGGCGACCGCAGGATTCGGGTCGTCCGAATGGCGCCCGGCACGACCGCGGCCGTCGTTCCCGCGCCCGCGGTGGAACCTCATGCGCCGGCCACCGCTACGCCCGCGGCAAGCAGGCCGCCGGACAACGGTCAGGCAGACTCCGCCGACAGTACTTATATCGAGGTGACCTCGCCCATGGTGGGCACCTTCTACCGGTCATCCGAACCTGAAGCCGAGCCCTTCGTAAAGGAGCAGGACCGGATCAGCGCCGGCCAGCAGCTGTGCATCATCGAAGCCATGAAGCTGATGAACCCCATCCAGTCCGAATTGAACGGGCGGGTGATGGCCATCCTGGTAGAAGACGCCCAGCCCGTCGAATACGGCCAACCGTTGTTTCTGATCGAACCGGCATAGGCATCGATGTTCCAGAAGATCCTCATCGCAAACCGCGGCGAGATCGCGCTGCGCGTCATCCGCTCCTGCAAAGAGTTGAATATCGCGACGGTGGCCGTCCACTCCGAATCGGACCAGGACTCTCTCCACGTTCGCTTCGCCGACGAGGCGGTCTGCATCGGCAGCAACTCGCCCAACGACAGTTACCTGAACATACCCCGCATCATCAGCGCGGCGGAAATCATGAACGCCGACGCTGTGCATCCTGGGTACGGATTCCTTTCCGAAAACCCCCACTTCGCCGAAGTGTGCGAATCCTGCGACATCGCCTTCATCGGACCGGCGTCGAGGGCCATCCGCCTCATGGGCGACAAGGCCGAAGCGCGGAAGACGGTGGCGGCGTCCGACGTGCCCACCATTCCGGGGACGGAGGACACTGTGGCCGACGAGGATGCGGCGTTGGCGGCCTCGGAGGACATCGGTTTCCCTCTGGTGATCAAGGCCTCGGCGGGCGGCGGAGGAAGGGGCATCCGCATCGTGCGCAATGCCGACGAACTGCGAGAAGCCTTCCGACAGGCCTCCCGGGAGGCCCAGAACACATTCAACAATCCCGCGCTGTATCTGGAACGTTATATCGAGAAAGCCCGGCACATCGAGGTGCAGGTCCTGGGTGACCAGCACGGCCAGGTGGTTCACCTGGGCGAGCGGGACTGCTCGATTCAGCGGCGGCGGCAGAAGCTCATAGAAGAGTCGCCCTCCCCCTTCGTCGACGACGAACTGCGGTCCGGTCTCGGCGACGCGGCCCTGAGGGCGGCACGGTCCATCGACTATGAAAACGCCGGCACCGTGGAATTCCTGGTGACAGATGACCGGCAATACTACTTCATGGAAATGAACACGCGAATCCAGGTGGAACATCCCGTGACGGAAATGGTCGTTTCACAGGACCTGGTCAAGGAACAGATCCGCGTCGCCGCGGGCTGTCCCCTGGGGTTCTCGCAGGAAGACGTTGAACTGCGTGGACACGCCATCGAATGCAGGATCAACGCCGAGGACCCGGACCGGAACTTCATGCCCTCTACGGGAGAGATCACCAGTTTTCACACGCCGGGCGGCTACGGCGTGCGGGTGGACAGCCACGTGTACGCCCAGTATGTCGTCACGCCGTTCTACGATTCCATGCTGGCGAAGCTGATCGTGTGGGGAAAGGACCGGGAGGAGGCACTAACACGGGCCGAACGGGCCCTGGACGAGTTCATCGTCGAAGGCATCAACACGACGATACCGTTCCACCAGTACATGTTGAAGCACCCGACCTTCCGTTCCGGGGAGGCGGATACGGCCTTCGTTGAATCGATGAGCCACCTGAGTTGACGATATGACCCGGGAAGGCGGATACGGACTTCGTTGAATCGGTGAGTCCCTGAGTGACGATATGACCGGTGAACCCCTGAGTTGAAGATCTGACCGGCGGAGGCGGCCCGCAACGGACCGAAGCGCCGGAGAAAGGAACGCATGAACACGCCCGCGGATCTCCGCTATTCTACCGAACACGAGTGGGTGCGCATGGAGGGCGACATCGCCACCGTCGGCATCACCGATTTCGCGCAGTCCGAACTCGGCGACATCGTCTTCGTGGAACTGCCCACGGAAGGCGACACCGTGGCCGAGATGGGCGTATTCGGGGCGGTGGAGGCCGTGAAGACCGTTTCGGACCTCTACAGTCCGCTGGGCGGGACCGTGACGGAGGTCAACGACGACCTGGAAGACAACCCGGAAGCAGTCAACCAGGACCCCTACGGCGACGGATGGATGATCAAGCTCCAGGTAGATGACGCGGGCGCCTTCACCAGCCTGATGACCGCCGCGGACTACAGTTCCTTCACCGGCGCCTGAGGCGGCCGGTCACCGCGGAGTGTCCATGGCGTACATACCCAATACGGATGCCGACCGGCAGGCGATGCTAGCCGCCATCGGCATCGATTCGGTCGAAGAACTGCTGAGCGTCATCCCGAAAGACGTTAGGCTCGACGCTCCGCTGGATCTCCCCCCCGCTCTTTCGGAACTCGAGCTCCACGACACGATGGGCGAGATGGCCGCCCGTAACGATTCGGCCGACCGGTTGGCGTCCTTCGTGGGCGGCGGCATGTACGATCACTTCGTTCCCAGCGCCATAGGCCACCTTGCCGGCCGCTCGGAATTCCTGACTTCCTACACGCCCTACCAGCCGGAAGTGAGCCAGGGCACGCTCCAGGGTATTTACGAGTTCCAGACGATGATCTGCGAACTGACGGGCCTGGACGTGGCCAACGCCTCCTTGTACGACGGCGCATCCGCGGCGGCGGAGGCGGCCATGCTGGCCCGCGCGGCGACGCGGCGCGATCGCGTGATCCTGGCGGGCAGCCTGCACCCCCATTACGTCGAAACAGTCCGTACGTACGCCCACGGGCCCGGCATCCGGGTGGAGACGGTTTCCTGCCCGGACGGTACGCTGGATCCCGACCGGCTGGCGTCCTCCCTGTCCGACGACACGGCCTGCGTCATCGTCCAGCATCCCAACTTCTACGGCTGCCTGGAATCCATGGGGGACCTGGAACGGGTCGTGCACGGCGCGGGCGCCCTCCTGGTCATGGCCGTGGACCCCATTTCCCTTGGCGTCATCGAATCGCCGGGCGCCTACGGCGCGGACATCGCCGTGGGGGAAGGCCAGTCCATGGGGAACCAGGTGAGCTACGGCGGGCCGGCCCTGGGATTCTTCGCAGCGCGGGACCGCTTCGTCCGGCGCATGCCCGGCCGCATCGCGGGGCAGACCGTCGACCAGGAGGATCGCCGGGGATTCGTCCTGACGTTGCAGGCCCGCGAACAGCACATCCGTCGTGACAAGGCGACATCTAACATCTGCACCAGCCAGCAGCTCAACGCCCTGATGGCTACGATCTACCTCTCGCTGATCGGAAAACAGGGGTTGAAAGAAGTCGCGGAGCTGTGTCTCCACAAGAGCCACTACGCGGCCGAGCGGATTACCGGGCTGCCCGGCTATGAGCTCGCATTCGACCGGCCGTTCTTCAAGGAATTCGCGGTACGGACGCCGGCGCCTCCAGGTGAGATCGTGACCCGGCTCGCCGACGAAGGGCTGCTGGCCGGGGTCGACCTGGCACGCTTCCCGTCGCTTGAACTGGACAACGGCCTGCTGATCGCGGTCACGGAAAGACGAACGCGTTCACAGATCGACCGGCTCGTCGAAGCCCTGGGCCGGTTCAGCTGAGCATTGAGAGGGCACCCATTGTCGGAACCGCTGATTTTCGAACTGAGTTCCCCCGGTAGACGGGGCGTCAGGCTGCCCGCGCCGGACGTGCCGGTCAAGCCGGTTTCTTCCTACCTGCCCGAAGCGGATATCCGGACCGCGGCCCCGGATCTGCCCGAGGTCAGCGAGGTCGACGTCGTCCGCCACTATACCCGGTTGTCCACCCTGAACTACCATCCCGACCGGGCCATGTATCCCCTCGGCTCGTGTACTATCAAGCACAACCCGAAGGTCAACGAGGACATGGCTGCCCTGCCGGGGTTCGCGCGGCTCCATCCCCTGCAACAGGACGAGACCTGCCAGGGCAGCCTGCGGTTACTTTACGAACTGTCGAATGATCTCGCGGAAATCGCGGGGATGGACGGGGTCACGCTGCAGCCCGCGGCCGGCGCCCACGGCGAACTGACCGGCCTGATGATCATGCGGGCCTACCACGAGCGCCGCGGCCACGCCCGGCGCAAGGTCATCATCCCCGATTCGGCCCACGGCACCAACCCGGCCAGCGTCACCCTGGTGGGATACGATACGGTACAGATACCGACCAATGCCCACGGACTCGTGGACACCGGCCGGCTGGCGGAACTGATCGACGAGGAAACGGCCGCCTTCATGCTCACGAATCCCAATACCCTGGGCCTGTTCGAATCCGAAATCCGCACCATCGCGGACATCGTCCACGACGCGGGGGCCCTGCTCTATATGGACGGGGCGAACCTGAACGCCGTCCTGGGCATCACACGGCCCGGCGACATGGGCTTCGACGTCGTTCACTTCAACCTGCACAAGACCTTTTCCACGCCCCACGGGGGCGGAGGACCAGGAGCCGGTCCCGTGGGCGTACGGAGCGACCTGGTCGACTTCCTGCCGACGCCTCTTCCGGTGAAGGACGGCGACGCGTACAGGCTCGACTACGACCGGGCCGAATCCATCGGCCGCGTGCGCAGCTTCGGCGGCAGCTTCGGCATGATGGTCCGGGCCTACGCCTACATCCGGGCCAACGGTCCCGACGGCCTGCGCCAAGTGAGCGAGAACGCCATCCTGAACGCCAACTACATCATGCGTCGCCTGGAGCGCCATTACCCCCGGACCGTCCTGTTACACGGAACCCAGAAGGAGACGCCCATCCCCTCCGAAGTGCCCTGCCAGCACGAGTTCGTGGCTTCCGGCACCCGGTTCCGTGAACACGGCGTCAGGATGCTCGACATCGCAAAGCGCTTGCTCGACTACGGTTTCTACGCGCCGACGATCTACTTCCCGCTCATCGTCCCCGAGGCGGCCATGGTCGAACCCACGGAAACCGAAAGCAAGGAATCCATCGACCGGTTCATCGACGCCATGCTCGCCATTGCCGAAGAGGCGGAAAAGGATCCGGACCTGGTCCGGAACGCCCCCCACACCACACCCGTGAGCCGGCTCGACGAGGCACGCGCCGCCCATCCGAAGTCCCTGAACCTGTGGTACCGGAAGTCACTGGCGGAGTAGGTCCTTCAGGCTGTCGAACGGTTGGCGGTTGCCGGTCCCGGCTGGCTGACGTTGGCAGCCCAGGCGATGTGTTGCCGGGTCCGGCGGACCGTTGCCGGGCGGTTGGGGGTTGGCAACCCGGCATGTGTGTTGCCGGGTCCGGCGGGCCGTTGCCGGGCGGTTGGGGGGAATGGCCAACTTGGATCGCGGTTTCTCAGGTCAAACGAAGTGCCGGACTCAGGCCTCCATCATCCGGTCGTAGGCCGCCTTAGCCGCGACGGAGATCTCCACGGGGGTTTTCTTCCAGTATTCCTCCCGGAAGATCTCGACCGACAGAGCGCCCGAGTAGCCCTTTTCACGGAGCGCACCCAGCATATTCCGTAGGGGCAGCACGCCCTCGCCCATGTAGACGCGATGCTGGTCGGTCAACGATTCAGGCGGCAGATCCTCGCAGTCGTCTACATGGACGATCAGCAGCATATCGTTGGGTATCACCCGTATGTCCTCGAGAGGGACACCCGACTTGTGGTAGTGGAAGAAATCCATCATCAGCCCCAGGCTGCCGTGTCCGGCCCGGTCGATCACCTCCAGGGCCTCGCGGGGTCCGGGGATGAAGGGATGGCGTCCGAGGGGTTCGATGGCGATCTTCACCCCGTGGGCGGCTGCCCGTTCGGCGTATGTCCGGGCCGCGAGGGCCATGGTACCGAAGGCTTCATCCCTGTCCATGCCCTCCGGGGGCGCGTCGGCGCAGACGAGGAGGACCGGACAGTGTATCGCCGCGGCGACCGCCGCTGCACGTTCAATTAATTCCAGTTCTTCCCTGTTGTCGGCGAACCCGACCAGCCCGTAGGGACAGAGCGAGGCCGCGCGCAACCCGTGGGAGTCCAGGAGCGCTTTCAACTCCGAGGTATTGTGGTTCTCCAGGTACGCGTCGAGCTTCCTGGACCAGACCTCGACCGCTTCGAAACCCGCCGTCGCCGCGGCTGCCAGGTCCTGCTCCAGAGTATAGGGCATGGTCGTCGCGCCATTGATGCACGAGTACATGGGGAAGCTCTCTTTTCTATTCATAATGGAAAGGGGTAAGGACGTCCACGCTCCCAGTCTGCGTCCGACCGCAATCCAACCTGCTTCCAACAGCGTTACTGCCCGTTTCCGGCCACGCTTCCGTTCACGCTCCCAGCCTGCATCCGGCCGCGACACAATCCGCTTCCAGCTGCGTTACTGCCCGATAAATGTATAACATGCATTAGTATCACCTACGGCGCGAATGTCAACCGATCTATTCGGCGGCGCGCCGGTACCGTGAACCTGCCCATTTGTCAGCCGTTTTTTTCTTGACCTCCCTCGCCCATTCCGCATACAATGAACTGTAAGATCTAACGGTCTCGAGGGCGGGTCTTATGACTCGCCCTTTTGTTGTTTATGGACCCGAATACCGGTCGACTACGAAGCGGGATTCAGACCGACCGGAAATCAAACAGGGAGATGGAAGAAAGATGGCCGTTCGCATTCTCGTAGGCGCAGCGTGGGGGGATGAAGGCAAGGGCAAGATCGTCGATTTCCTGAGTGAACGGGCCGATATCGTCGTGCGGTTCCAGGGCGGGGCAAACGCCGGGCACACCGTTCAGATCGGAGACCAGGAGTACATCCTCCACCTCATACCCGTCGGCATCCTCCGGCAGGACAAGGCTTGCGTCATCGGCAACGGTACGGTGATCGATCCGGAAGCGCTGATGGAAGAGATCGAGATGCTCGGGTCTCACGGGATCGAAGTGGAGGGTCGCCTGTTCATCAGCCACAACGCCCACGTTATCATGCCGTACCACAAGCTGATCGACCGGATCGGGGAAGAACAGTTGCAGGAGGAAGAGCGGATCGGCACCACGGGGAGGGGCATCGGTCCCGCCTACGCGGACAAGGCCGCCCGCAAGGGCATTCGCATCGGCGACCTGCACGATCAGGACGTGCTTCGTGAGAAGCTTCAGCGCAATATCGACGAGGCGAACAGGATCCTCGAAGCCATATACCGGGCCGAGCCGATCGACGCCAATCGGACCATCGGGGAGTACATGGCTTTTGCCGAACGGATCGGTCCATTCGTGACGAATACGTCGGAATACCTGAACGACGCCATTGATGCCGGCAAGGAGATCCTCTTCGAGGGCAGCCAGGGCACGCTGCTGGACGTGGACCACGGGACCTATCCCTACGTCACGTCCTCCAACACGACCACGGGCGCCGCATGCATGGGCGCCGGTGTCGGCCCCACCCGCATCGACGAAGTCATCGGTGTGGCCAAGGCCTACACCACCCGGGTAGGCAACGGCCCCTTCCCCACCGAGTTTCCTTCCAGGTGGGGAGACGAGTTCCGGCGCATGGCGGGCGAATTCGGCGCTACGACGGGCCGCCCGCGCCGGTGCGGCTGGTTCGATGCCATGGTGGTTCGCTACGCGGTCATGGTGAACGGCATCGACCGGCTGGCGCTTGCCCGCCTCGACACCCTGGACACGCTCCAGACGCTGAGACTGTGCGTCGGATACCGGCTGAACGGCGAGGTGGTCCCCCATCTGCCCAACGACGCGAACGTCCTGCGCCGATGCGAGCCCGTCTACGAGGAGATGGAGGGCTGGGACCGGCCCACCGGCCACATCCGGACCTGGGACGGACTGCCGAAGGAAGCCCAGGCATACATCGAGCGCATATCGGAACTGGTGAAGGCCAAAGTGGACCTCGTTTCCGTGGGTTCGCACCGGGACGCGACCATTTTCATGTAGGGTTTATCGGGCCCGCGAGGTGGATGTCACTGGATGGGGAGCAGGCCTTACACATGTTGAAAGGTGTTTGGGGCACAAGCCTTACACGAACTGGAAAAGCCCCAAATTCGGGTTTGGATCGTTACCGATAGGTCATCCTGTTCATACCGGAAATCGGTTGACCTTCAGGGTGTAAACACTTATTATGCTACGCCTGCGAGGGCGCGTAGCTCAGTTGGCAGAGCAACAGACTTTTAATCTGTGGGTCGAAGGTTCGATTCCTTCCGCGCTCATGGAATGCACCGCTAGCTCAATTGGCAGAGCAACTGACTCTTAATCAGTGGGTTCGGGGTTCGATTCCCTGGCGGTGCACTGGCCAAACCGCGATGCAGCCGTACCATGATGCAGCCGAACCATCGCGGCCGTACCTTGGATGCAGCCGAACCATCGCGGCCGTACCTTGGATGCTGCCGAACCATCGCGGCCGTACTGCGATGCAGCCAAACCATCGCAGCCGGGCGAATTTGACAGAAGCGCCCGAATGGCCTATGTTCTTTGACATGGGGGTGAAAGGATTCGACGGGAGTGGATGCGGCGGGAATCGCGTGCCGAGGTCCCCGATAACCTCGTTAAACCATTGGGAACAATTTATCTGCAGACGAACCTTCGTATGCAATGGCTGCCTAACGTAACTTAGGCCAGCCCGTTTTTGATCAGCCCCGCCTGCGGGATGGTCAAAAGCGTCGATAAAGCAGGCTGGCCGGGCGTCGCGCCTCAGGGCGCCAGGCGAGACTCAACTGAGGCTGGTTCCGGTTAAATCCTGCCTGCTGGAGTTCTCCGGAACGAGATCAAACAACAGGCTACGCATGTAGAAGTTTCCGCTTAGGCACTTTCGGACGGGGGTTCGATTCCCCCCACCTCCATCAACGATTTATTCCAACATCTCACACGGAAAACCGGCCGGTCTCCGATTACATCATTGAAGTACCTGAGATGATTCCAGCCATACAGGATCAGGCTGACTCACTTAGAAGCCTTTGCCTGAATTATGACGTACGACGCCTTGAAGTATTTGGGTCTGCCGCTACTTCATCCAAACTGCGTGAAGACAGTGACCTGGACTTCCTGGTGGAATTTCAGCCGAAGGCATATGCTGCTTACGCGGACACCTACTTCGGACTGTTAGAGGACCTGCAGCATCTATTTGGCAGGCCAGTAGACCTGGTGGTCGGCTCAGCCGTTAAGAACCCTTACTTCTTGCAATCGATAGAGCGGACAAAAACACTTGTTTATGAAGCAACTCGTTCGAATCAACAGCCCCGTGATTTCCAAGATCAGCGACTACCAGCGCATAATCTCCTTCCGAAACGTCCTGATTCACACACTCTATAACAGTGTCCCTCGACGTATTTCTCACGGGCGAATGGCGTGTGTCAAAGGCGCCAGGGTCGACAGGTTCGTCGATCTTCTTACGGTCTAACTCGCTAACATAATCGAGGCCGGAAACCCGCTTACATGTACCCCCCAAGCCGCGATTTTTTGATATGATAGTTTTCTCAGCGGACTCAATCGACCCCTCATAGTTGAACAATCGGGTTGATCAGAGATTCCTTACGTATGTAATTCCCTTTCGGTTTATATTCCTTGTAATTCTATAATGTTTGTGTTACCTACTAACAAGATTTCGAATAAATGTAACGCGTAAATCACCAGGATATAGGGGGTATTGTGTTATGAGGTTTTTTATATCAACACTGGTTTGTTTAGTGTTTTTTACTACGGGCTGTGCGGTAATTTCACACGGTTCGAAACAATCAATTCCAGTACAGTCCTCCCCTAGTGCTGTATCTGTGGGTATGGGTGGTATGTCTTACACTACACCTACCACGTTGGAGTTAGAACGCAAGAACGAATACATTCTATCGTTCTCTAAGGAAGGATATGAGTCAGCCCACAGATCCAGATAACGAAACATCTCAGTGGTGGTTATTTGGTTGCAGATATTCTGTTAACTGGACTGCTCGGGGTTGTGATCGATGGCATAACAGGTGCATGGTACAATTTGAAGCCTGAGGCTGTTACTGTATCTTTAAGCAAGGTCAGTAACATCTCCGGACCCGATGAAATAGAAATTGCCATAGAAGGAGCCGGAAAATCGGCCAAATTGGATATAACATCTTCTGTACCTGATGTAGATATCCATGTAATGCCTGTTAAGTAACGCAATAACATCTTCGATTCGATGGAAAGCCCGGATGAAACATTGATTCATCCGGGCTTTTAGTTATGTGGTGTCCAGACAGTCGTTTAAAGTTTCAAAAGGAAGATGACATGTTCAGGTGTATCCTTGGCGTCTTTCTGTTGGAGTTCACTGTAACTGGATTTGTATCTACCAGATCCATTGTGTTAGATCCCACTGCCACCCAGTATGAGTAGGTTGATCCCGATCGAGTCAGGATTTTCACAAATGAAGACGAATTGGCTGAGTACAACTATGTGTGGGTAGATATTTGAATTGTCCCAAGGCGAAGTAGAATTGACAAGTCGAGCCCAAGTGATAGCATCTATGCGTTAAAAGGCCAGTGAAGTTGGTGCCAATGCTAAATTGATGTCAGAGATCAACTAACCTGAAGCGGGCGCCGAGGTCGCAGGTGCATTTTTGGGTACTACAGTTAATCGACTATCTGAGGTTATATCAATTCACGTTATTGGCACAAAAGACAGACAGTTACTTCGTCGACGTGAGGGGTGTAATGTGGGTATAACGAGTTAATGGTTACTTAAACTTACTGTATAATAATGACTTATGTCCTTTAATCAAATCCCCCACCTACGACTGAAGGAAGCGCATCGTCTGTACCAGCGGCCGCCACTAATGCATATGAAGTCGACATGCTTTTTGTAGTATTCCGGAAGTGAGGAGGAGATCATCTATGTTAGATCAGTTGCTAGGCTGTATCGATACGCTACGGGAACGTATGACGACCCACGCCAATTCATTGCAAGCAAACGAATGGCGCACCCGGACGCAATTAATTGATCCGATGCTGTGTGTCCTCGGATGGGACGTTTCTGACCCCGAATTGGTAACACCGGAATACAACACAGGTGGAAAGAAGCGAGCCGACTACGCTTTACTGAATGTTGACAAGAATCCCTTAGTCGTATTAGAGACGAAGGCATTGAATATGACACTAACCGAAGATCACCGGGAACAGATGGTCAATTATGCAGTTGGAAAGGGCATACTCTACGCAGGACTGACATCTGGTAATAAGTGGGAATTGTACTGTACTGCACCCTTGACCGGGACAATAAGTTAAGCTTCCTTCTGATCAAGGAGGCACCCCATGTCCCTGAAACGCCGTCAGTTCACCCGCGAGTTCAAGCTCCAGGTCCTTCAGGAAGCCGATTCGGGCAAGTCCATCAGTCAGTTGGCTCGTGAACACCAGGTCCATCCCACGTTGATCCACAGGTGGCGTCAGCAGCTTCGCCGCCAGGGTGATCGCGCCTTTCCAGGCAACGGCAGGGCGGTGTCGGATGAGGCTCGGATCGCGGCCCTTGAGCGTAAGGTCGGCCAGTTGACCATGGAGAACGATGTGTTAAAAAAAGTCTTGAGTCGGCTCGGGGAGAGCCCACGCTCAGCCCGAGGCAATGGAGGAAGCTCATGATCTGCCTGGTCGCTGAGTCAAAGGCGTCCACCGACCGCGCCGTGGTCAAGCGGCTGTGCAGAACGCTCTCCATCGGTCGATCCAGTTACTACCGCGGCCGCCGTGGCCAACCCGATCCGGACCTGGAACTGCGGGATCAGATCCACAAGCTCTCCCTTTCCTGGCCCTCCTACGGTTACCGTCCCATGAGCCGCGCGCTAAAGCGTCTGGGATACCATGTGAACCACAAGCGCGTCCTGCGTCTCATGCGCGAGGATAACCTGCTTGCCCTGCGGCGCCGCGCCTTTGTATCGACCACCGACTCGAATCACGACCGCGCCGTCTACGCCAACCTGGTCTCGGGACTGAACGTGACTGACGTTAACCAGCTGTGGGTATCCGACATCACCTACATCCGCCTGGCTCGCGAGTGGGTCTATCTGGCCGTGGTACTTGACGCCCATAGCAGAAGATGCATCGGATGGGCGCTGGATCGAACCCTCGATGCCAGACTGGCCCTTAACGCCCTCGACAGCGCCTTGGCCGCCAGGCCAGCGCAGAAGGGGCTTGTGCATCACTCCGACCGAGGCGTGCAATATGCCTCGAAAGCCTATATCGACACCCTCAAGAACGCCGGCATAGAAATCAGCATGAGCCGGCGCGGCAACCCCTATGACAACGCCAAGGCAGAGCGCTTCATCAGAACGCTCAAATACGAGGAGGTCTATCTCTACGAGTACGAATCCCTGGAAGAAGCCCGATCCCGCATCGGCTACTTCATCGACAAGCTCTACAATCGTAAACGCCTGCACTCAGCCTTGGGCTACACGCCTCCGGCCGAGTTCGAGCAAATGAAACTACCTGTTATAACTGTAGCTTAACTACTTGTCCCATTTCGGGGTGCACTACAGTACGATGTCTTTCAACCCGTCGCGTTAGAAGACAAACGAATTCTTGATTTATCGATCGCAGACGACCCGCCCCATTTATGCGCCATTAAACTCCTGCTCCTTTGGCGGCCGATCCTATCAGGGGACTTTCTAAATAAAACAACCAAGGCACTTGACCAAGTACAACAGACAGGTAATCTAGTTACGCCACCACCGCCACCACCGCCAGAAGATTGGATTTCCCTCGCTGAGTACGATCCGCCGCCTGGAACCCCTGCACCTAAGTCGATTAGATTTTGGGATGGAAAAGAGCAAACAATTAAGTTCTGGAATCAATTGTTGATCCTGACTGCAGAAAAACTGTATGTGAACGGGACACTGAAAGCCACCGACACTCCAATACCATTGTGGTCAGACGCTTGGTATCACATCCATACGGAACCGGTGCACGCTGATGGAACGGAATGGAGAAAACCACATAAACCAATAGGCAATCCTCAGCTCTTTGTGAATGTCAATCTGAGTGGCGCGGATCTTCGAGAGGGCACCATCCGATTACTGAAAAAGTACGAAGTGGATCCTGCGACGGTTTATTTATTGCCGAGGGAGTAACCGAAAATCGATTGCGATCACTATGCGAAGTAGAATGGGGTTACTATGTATCGTTTTTCCACTGTGGGTGAAGTAGCTGTAATCGACTTCCGAACCAAGTTTAGGATTTGAAATCACTAGAAGGCTGCCAGATCGGAACTCTGGTGACAGGGTCAGACTCAGCCATATGAAATGATTTCCCGTTGATTTGATTTAAATTAGGAAACGATGAAGAACAACAAGATTCCGTACAAGAAACCGCCAGTGACTGTTCCAAACAACGAAGGCAAGGCGTGCGACGCGGTCGTGAAGACTATGGAAAGACGTACTCGGATGGTGCGATCTGATATTCGTCACCCTGAGAGAGATCGGATAGGACCGCCAGTGGAATTGCGTCTGAAGATGGGTAAACAGGAATACGCGATCGAACACACGATAATCGAACCCTTCGAGAACAATATAAATGCTGAGTTAACCGTCGCGGAGATTAGCCAATTCTTGATAAAAGACCTCACTGGCCAGTTGCTAGAACCCATGTACTACGTGCTTCAGGTACCGAAAGAGGTTTGTCTTCCTAGGAGGAAAGTCAAGAGGGTTAGGGCTTTGAAGAACCTTGCCGAATGGGTTCAAAGCAGTGCACAGATTATGTACGAGAGGATTACTGGACTATCTTTACCTATCGATATTAATGACATCCCTCTCGGCCCTTACTGCTTTCCTGAAGATAGCGTCAAAGGCAAGCCCCCTGGTATAAACTGCACAGTTGAATTGCTGAGGTGGCGGAATGGGATTAAGGCAGGACGAAAACCGGGCTTTGTTCAAACGGTACTTGACTATCCCGAAGACCTGGAAAGCTTTCGGACGGAACGGATCCGTAGAGCTTTTGCTGACAAGTTTCCAAAGTTGGCGAAGTGTCGTGCTGATGGAGCACGAACCGTCCTGGTTTTAGAAAGCCAGGACGCAGCTCATACGAGATTCGACCTCATCGGGAACCAGTTACCAGCTCTATTTGCTGGGCGTACTTACTTGCCTGACGAGATTTTCCTGGTTGAATCTAATTTGGGACTCTGGTGGGTATATCCTATGAAGTACGACAAGGATCATTGGCCGGAAGTCGGCATGCCGCAATGGAACCGGCCGATTTACCATCCGGATAATCCGCCGACAGCTGGCCTACCCAAATGGTATTGTGATGCATTACAGTTGGACAAAATTGACAAGCCATACCTGTCTCGTGAATGGGTACCTGCCACCTACAAAGAAGATGAATTGGAAGACCTGACGAATGCCTGTCAATAGAGTCACAATATGGTTTTTTAAATAGACTATATGTCAATTGAGCGGAAGCATCGGTACAATTCTCGGAATAAGTACGCTGTTCGATGATTATGGTAGAGTCTGTAACATGTTTTGTGTAACTGGCAATAGCATGTATTTTGTTCACAAGGAGGAAGTGCTATGGCCAGAGACAAGAAGTCCCCAGGTAAGATCGACCGTCTTCTTGATGAGCTGATGGAAGACGGGGTGGACGCCGAGGACCTGTTCGGCGAAGACGGTCTGCTCAAGCGCATGAAGAAGCGCATGGCCGAGCGGATCCTGGAAGCCGAGCTCACCGATCATCTCGGCTACGAGAAGCATGCCCCCGACGGCAGGAACCGCGGCAACAGTCGCAATGGCAAGACCACCAAGACGCTCAAGGACGAGACGGGCGATCTGCCGGTAGAGATCCCCCGGGACCGCGAAGGCTCATTCGATCCGAAGTTGATCCGCAAGTACCAGACGCGGTGGCCGGACTTCGATGACAAGATCATCTCCATGTACGCCAGGGGCATGAGCACCCGAGACATCCAGGGCCACATCGAAGACCTCTACGGGGTGTCCATCTCGCCCGAGCTGGTCTCGCGGATCACCGACACCGTAACCGACGAGGTGCTGGCCTGGCAGTCGCGTCCCCTGGATGAGATCTACCCGATCCTGTTCCTGGATGCCCTGTTCGTCAAGATACGTGATAGCGGCGCCATCAGGAACAAGGCGGTCTACTTGGCCCTGGGCGTCAACCTGCGCGGCGACAAGGAACTCCTGGGCCTCTGGATTGAGCAGTACGAAGGCGCGAAGTGCTGGCTCAACGTCTTGACCGAACTGAAGAACCGGGGCGTTGCCGACATCTTCATCGCCTGCTGCGACGGGCTTTCCGGCTTTCCACAGGCCATAGAGACGGTGTACCCCAGAACCCAGGTGCAGCTCTGCATCGTCCACATGGTGCGTAACAGCCTGACCTACGTCTCCTGGAAGGACCGGAAAAAGGTCGCCAAAGACCTCCGGACGATCTACCAGGCTGCTACCTTGGAGGAGGCCGAGGCCGCGCTGGACCGCTTTGCCAACCTCTGGGATGAGCAATATCCCACCATAAGCCGGCAGTGGCGCAGAAACTGGGATCACCTGAGCCCGTTCTTCGCCTTCCCCCAGGAGATCAGGAAGGTCATCTACACGACCAACGCCATCGAATCCATGAACAGAGGGCTGCGCAAGATCATCAAGACCAGGGGCGCTTTCCCCACCGACGAGGCAGCCAGGAAACTGCTCTACCTGGCCCTGCTCAATCTGTCCCGAAGGTGGACACGGCCGCTTACAAACTGGACAGCCGCCATCAATCAGTTCGTCATCATGTACGAAGACAGAGTGCCCATCACATGATAAAGTCAGTTACACAAAAACCGTGACAGACCCTGATTGGACACAGGGATTCACGCAAAAAAAGACCACGACCGGCGAATCATTCCGCCTTTCATGGTCCCATCTCGCACATCTTTCTCGATGTCTTTGCCGGGTATTGTACCGCCGCTGGGTATTGTACCTCCGCCGGGTATTGTATCGCCCCCGGCTGGCATATCGTATCGGTGATTTACGTTACTACCGACCGATTGCCAGACGTCATCCGCTTCCCGGTTCGACCTTCAATGCTAACCTACGGCCCGCGCCACATCCTCCGCTAGGCAACGCCTCGTTTCCGATTCCGCATTAACCGCTTCCCCAATCGAACCAGCGTTGTGATCAACCAAATCACGACCGTACCGATACCGCGTCTTACCGTCCGAATCATCGTTCCGCCTGATCCTGTTACGGTGTAGATATTTGCACCCAGGCGCAAACGGCCCGGACGCACTATTTGAGTTATTGGTACGTCAGTTTAATCTCTGAACTAAGTTGTTGTCAAGTCAGATCAGCCCCGAACCATACCCAATAAAAACCCCGGAATCTTGGCGCCATGTTTTTGTATGGAGTTAAGCTGAATAAATGGTTCGTGCATCGTGCCCCGGGCTCCCGGTCATGCACAGAACGCCCTGGCAACATCCGTGAGGACATCGGCGCAAACGTCGATCGACGCCAGGTCCACCCATTCGTTATCCCCGTGGAAGTCGCCTCCTGACGGACCGTAGATCACGGTCGGAATCGAGCGCTCGCTCAACAGCGCGGCATCCATCCAGCCGGCTTTCCCGCAAATGAGTGGTGCTCGACCGGTTGTCTCCGTAGCGACCCTCCTGACCAGCTCGACGATTTCATGATCGGCATCAATCGAAAACGGCTGACGATCGAAGGTCAGATTGATCTCGGCCTGGTAGCTCGGATCGGCCTGGCGGCACCGTTCGGCGATGCCTTCCAACTCCGCAATGAAGTCCCGGGCAGTCTCACCCGGGATCGTGCGCCTTTCCACGCCCAGGTGACAGGTCGCGGGATAACTCGACATTTCGCGCCCGCCGCTGATCGTCGAAGCATGCACCGAACCCGGTCCGAGCATCGGATCCCCCGGGTGTTTTTCCAGTTCGGCCTGTAGGTGTTCGAGCCCTTGAAGGAACGCACCCATCTTCGTGATGGCATCGAGCCCCTCGGCCGGCAGGGAGCCGTGGGCGGCGCGGCCCTGGGCGATGACGTCGACCCATGAGAATCCCTTGTGCGCGACGACGACATCCCCGCTTGTGGGTTCGGTCACGATGGCGGCGTCAGCCGTCACGCCGGCGTCCAGCACGGCGGTGGTGCCGACGCTGTAGGCCTCTTCGTCGGCGACAGCCGTCATGACGACGTCCCCTCTCAACGGGTTTCTCCGCACCCTGGCCAAAGTGGCCATCATCGCGGCGATCGACGCTTTCATGTCGATCGTGCCACGGCCGTACATTCTACCGCCTTCGACCCTCGGTCGGAACGGATCGTCCATGCCGTCGACTCCGACCGTATCGAGATGGCCATTCAGGATGATCGAACGGCCGCCTCCCGTACCCTTCGCGACAGCAACCACGTTCGGACGCCCGTCGGCCTCTATGATTCGAACATCGAGGGCCTGATCCCGGCACCAGTCCGCTACGAAGGCGGCGATTTCCGCTTCGCCCGCTCCGGACGAGACCAGCGAGGGGTTCGTCGAGTCAATCGAAACGAGTTTTGCCGTGAGATCCGCAAGCGTGCTTGTCATTTGATAAGCTCCTCAACATTTCGTACGTTAATCAGATGGATTATCGAAAAATACAGGTCTGGAAGAACGAGTGATGCACGTGCATTCGACCGTTTCTTTCTACCGAAAGACCAATCTGAACTTACTCAACAGGTTTTTCTTCCCAAGAATGAATTTAGATCGAAGTATACATTAACCATACAAAATACCTGTTGCTATGTAAGATTTAATCAGTATATTTCTGACAAATATATTTCTGATTAGTACACTGAAGAATACGGCTGGAGGTGGTGGATCTTGAAAGGTATTGCAAAAAAGATAATGAAAAGAATGTCCGCGCATTCGAGCGGAAAATGGGTAAGCACGCCGAAAGACTTTGTTGGCCTGGGCAGTAGGGAAGCAGTTGATCAGGCATTGACTCGACTTGTCAAAGCCGGACATCTTCGTCGTGTCGGCCATGGACTCTATGACAGACCCAGGTTCAGTAGTTTGCTGAATCGTCCTGCTCCGGCGGATATCGAAGTAGCCGTCGCTGCGCTCGCCAGGAGAGATGGTGTGCGGATTATGCCCGATGGCCTGCTGTCTGCCAATCAGTTGGGGATCACAAACGCAGTACCCGCAAAGGCATGCTATATAACGGATGGGCCCTCAAGGGCGCTCGAGATAGACGGACGAACGATACATTTCAAACATGTGAGCCCGCGAGTAATGAAATGGACCGGTCGACCATCGGCTCCCGTGGTCCAGGCGTTGCGTTGGCTTGGTCCGGACGCGGCTGCAGACAAGCAGGTAGTAACAATCCTCAATCGCAATCTCCCCGAGGATGTGAAGCTTGATTTGTTACAGAACAGCCGCGATTTGCCAGGATGGGCGCTACCTATCGCACGCAGCATCACGCACAATCTGACGGATGTCTGATGAATGGTGACCACGCGTCATTCCTTTCCCTCTCTGATCAAGACAGAAGAGATGTATGCGAGGCGACAGCACGCCGCCTGGACACATTGCCCAGTTATGTAGAAAAGGATTTCTGGGTGTGTCTTGTCCTTGAAATACTCTTCAACCGGCTTCCGGATGGACATCCGAGACTCCTTTTCAAGGGTGGAACGTCCCTGTCCAAGGCATTCGGACTCATCAATCGGTTTTCTGAGGACATTGATCTCGTTGTATTTCGTGACGGGCTTGGATTTGAAGGAGATCGCGATCCTATAGTTTCGAAGAACCTGTCGAACAAGAAGCGAATGGCTTTGTTCGACAAACTTCGGTCAGCTTGCAGTAAGTACGTATGTGGTGTCCTCCAAACCGATATAACAGGATGTATAGCTGAAATCGTCGAGGGATGCGAGGTTACCCCTGATGACAGCGATGATGATGGTCAAACACTGAATGTCAAATATCCGACCATTTATCCGAGCGCCGATGTTGGCTACGTGGAGCCTCGAATCAGGATCGAAGCCGGCGCAAGATCGGCACTTGACCCGAATACAACCTGTTGTGTCACCCCTCTTATCGCAGAGGAATCACCAAAGTGGTCGTTCTGTGTGGGTGGAATTCGTACAATCACCCCAGAACGCACACTATGGGAGAAACTGCTGATCCTGCACGGTTTGTACTGTGGCTATCGCGACGAGCAACGGCTACCATCTGACAGGGACAGGATCTCGCGCCATTACTACGATTGCTCGATGATATTAAAGACTGAATCGGGACGAAACGCCCTATCTGATTTTGAATTGCTCAGTGCCGTACGTGAACATAACCTAATCGCCTTCAGACAGGCGTGGAAGGGGTTCGAGGCCGCTGTACCCGGTACATTGAGATTCGTTCCACAGTCAGATCTTTTAAAAGTGATTAAACGTGATTATGCAGCCATGGAGGGCATGATACTTGGAGAAGTTCCGGAATTCGATTGGATAGTGGATAATCTGGTCCAAGCTGAAAACCTTGTAAATAGAAGCTGAAACTGTATCAGAATTCGCCACCTGGCGGGTCGATGAAGCGATCCCCCGTTAGCACCTTGACCTACCTCCAAAGTGATCACTCATTCCATCGGTTCCTCCACGGTTTCATTTGTACCATATCAAGACTTTGGATTGACGTTGGGGCATATTCTGGCCAAATTAGCTTCTGTAAGTCCGTAGCCTCGAAGACAGACCAATTGACGAAACCCGTTGCGGTTGTCACGCGCAGGTACACCTCGGTCATGTTCAAGCGAGCGTGACCACGAAACCGGTACTGGTCCGGTTGAACGCGTGGAACTCTCCCACGCTTAAGGAGCAATAACCCATGTCTTCTGATAAAAAGATCGACCCGCGCATCTTCGTCCTGTATGACGAATATTGTCACGGCCATATCGACCGGCGCACGTTTTTCAAGCGTGCCTCGGCGATCACGATCGGCGGCGCCTCCGCGCTCTGGATGGCGGAATCGCTCCTGCCGCGCTACGCCGAGGCCCAGACGATCTCCTTCACCGACCGGCGGATCAAGGGCAGGTACGTCGAGTACCCGTCGCCCGGAGGGACGTCCGGGACTATGCGCGGATACCTCGTGCAACCCACCGGTGACGGACCCTTTCCATCCGTCGTGGTTTTCCACGAGAATCGCGGCCTCAACCCCTACATCGAGGACGTGGCGCGGCGGGCGGCCGTGGCCGGATTCCTCGCGCTGGCACCGGACGGACTGGCTCCGGTCGGCGGGTACCCCGGTAACGATGACGATGGCCGTACCTTGCAGCGGAGCCTCGACCGGGCGAAGCTGGATCAGGACATGATCAACAGTGCCCGGTATCTCAAGGCGCATGAACTTTCCAACGGGCGCCTCGGCGCCACGGGATTCTGCTGGGGTGGCGGGATGACCAATCGCCTCGCGGTCGCCCTAGGCAGCGAGCTGAATGCCGGCGTGCCGTACTACGGTGCCACGGCCGCGAGCGAGGACGTGCCGAAGATCGAGGCGGCCTTGATGATCATCTACGCGGGAACCGATCCGCGTATCAACGCCATGTGGCCCGAGTACGAAGCGGCACTCGAAGCGAACGGCGTGACCTACGAAATGCACATGTTCGAGGGGACGCTGCACGGTTTCCACAACAACTCGACGCCCCGGTACAACGAGACGGCTGCCGCGCTGGCGTGGAACCGCACCGTCGGATTCTTCAGGAAACACCTGGCGATTTAATGAGGAGAGGGAAGCCCATGGATGTCGCACGGATACGAGATCAGATACCGGGCCTGCAACACGGTGTTTATTTCAACACAGGAGGATTCGGTCAGCCCCCTGTCAGCGTGAATAGGGCGATCACCGAGAACTACCAGCAGTTGCTCAGCGGCAGTGTGAGCACGTTCGACTGGTACACTGAGATGGAGCGGGCGGCTTCCGAAATGCCGGCCACGATCGCCGTCTTCTTCGGCGCCGATGCAGCGGAGATCGCGTTGACGATGAGCACCGGCGAGGGTTACGGCATGGTACTCGGCGGGCTTCGCTGGCAACCGGGCGACGAGGTGGTCATTACCAACGAGGAACATCCGGTTCCCCTGCAGGCCGCCGAGGGTCTGGCGGACCGGGAAGGGGCGGTCATCAAGGTGGTCGATATCGACCAGGATACGGACCTGTTCCTGGATCGGCTGGAACAGGCCATCACCCCTCGTACCCGGCTTTTCTGTTTCAGCCACGTCACGACGGATACCGGGACCCGTCTGCCCGCAAGGGAGATCTGCGCACTGGCACGAGAACGCGGCATACTCACGCTCTGGGACGGTTGCCAGGCCATCGGGCAGTTTCCGGTGGATCTGCACGATATGGGTTGCGATTTCTACGCCACCAACTGCTACAAGTGGATGCTCTCGCCGATGGGCACCGGGTTTCTATTTGTTCGGAAAGGCGCGCAGCAAGTACTGAAACCGCTGCGGCGGCCGCACGCGCCCGATGGCACGGCCCGTCAGTACGAAACGGGAACTCCGGCCTGCATGCTCTACCAGGGTCTTGCTGCCAGCCTCGATTTCATGACCGGCATCGGAGGGCCAGAGGCCATCGCCGCGGAGGCGGGGCGTAAGGCTGAATCTCTGCGCTCGCGCTTTGACGCCATTCCCGGCGTGCGGGTCACCAGCTCACGCCGCGCCGAAACCCAGTCCGGCATCGTCGCTTTCGCAATCGAGGGCATGGAGGGAAATGAAGTCTCCGAGGCACTCACGCAACGGTGGCAAATCACCCAGCGGGCCACCTACATCAACAAACCGACCGGAGTACGGATTTCGGTGGCGTTCTACACCAGCGATTCCGAGCTGGATACGCTGGTGGAGGCGGTCACCATCCTGGCCGGCGAGACGGCCTGAAGGCAATCCCGGCATTATGTTCACGTTCACCTTACCGGTTGACTGTCGGCCACGACACGCTACGTCGTGCTCAGCCGGATTGGCCGGAATCGGGCTTGTACTGTGATTCCCCATCGCCGCGCCCCAGTAACTCCAATGAGGTGACAACGGATTCCAATTGCTCCACGTCCCATCTTTCGGACACCATGGTCGCTCGTTGCCTGATGATATCCAGGTACTGATTCGCGGCTTGTTTACCCAGGTCTGTGATTCACCGATCACGACTCTTCGATCATTCGGGTCCGATTTTCGCTTCATATACTTCTTGCCGACCAGTTTACGCACAACGTTCGTGGTGCGTGACTGCGTACTGCCCAACAGCCCGGCAATCGCGCCCATGCACAGCGGGCCGTAATGGTTCAGTACCAGAAGCGTGTTGACCTGGTGGACATTCAGGTTCATTGTCCGCAGTTTTACCAATGCCCGCCGGACATCTGGCGATTCAGCTGTTCCACGGCAAACACGAACCTGCCCGTTAACTTCCTTCTCTGCTGTTTATTCATAATGACTCGCTCGCGCTGCAATATCCCATCACGCTAATGACCGGATTTTAAAATCTCTTGCAGTTCCGAAATCCGATCTGTACCGCGGTGCGGACCGGCCCGGAACACGACATGCATGTGTTTCATATATACTTATGCCGGTGACAATCGGGCTATGTCAAGCAATATATCCGAAAAATGAATAATACGTAACAAATATTTTTAACTTAGATGTATTTTATTATACTGATTTGACGCAAGATGGCTTCTGTACGGTTCTTCTCGACGTAACACATCTATCTCAAACATGGTTCATAATGACATACCTGATCAGCCAAGGCCTTCAATTTCACCCCCAAATCCCGGCCAGGTCAAAAACTGCTTTCCACAAGCACGTATATCCCCGCATTTTCTGCTCTGAGCGCGGGATACGTTTCCGAATCGCCGCGATTCCGGACCGGTAGTTCGGAACGTTGGTTCGGATCGGCTTCCTTGACACCGCCAATTTGCAGGTCTAATCGAGTGGACCGGATACGCAGCCACCCAATCTACTACTGAAACCGCCTGCCGTGTAATCCGGGTATTGCCTCCATGACCGTTATCACTGCGACCACGCGCCTCGCACGCGAACTCCGCCTGACCCATGACCGGGACCAGGAGACGGCGGGGCAAACCACCTGGCCAACCGCACAGATCCTGCCGCTCTCCGCATGGCTTTCGGAAACCTGGCAAAACGGGCTGTTCTCCGACCACCCGGCCACAACGGATCGCCTGCTCCGCCCGGCCGAAGAACGGTTGATCTGGGAAGACATCATACGTTCCGGGCCTGACGGGCCTGACGGGCCTGAAAGCCTGCTGGATATCCCTTCGACCGTGAAGGCCGCCGTCAGATCCTGGGACCGACTGTGCGGCTGGGCGCTGCCGGTCGACGCCGAGGCGTGGAATGAATCCGCGGACGCCCGGATCTTTCTGTCCTGGGCCGAAGGGTTCCGCGATCGTTGCCGCCGCAACGGCTGGATTTCGAGCGCCGAACTGACCGCAGCTGTGGCGGATCTCATCGACCGGGAAGCGGTGCCGGTTCCCGCAGAAGTCGAATTCGCGGGTTTCCTGGAACTTTCGCCTGTCCAGCAACGCCTGATCGACGCCCTCGCAGGGCGCGGCGTGGAGATCCGGGAAAGCGCGCGCCCTGATGAAGCCGGCGACGCCGCGCGCCTTGGCCTTGCCGACGCCAGCCGCGAGCTCCGGGCTGCCGCCGAATGGGCCCGCAGGTGTGTGGAAAGCGATCCGGGCGCCCGTGACCCGGCGTACCGGATCGGCATCATCGTGCCCGTACTGGAACAGCGTAGAAGCGAGATCGAGCGCGTATTCGGCGAGGTGTTTCATCCCCGCGACCGGCTCCGGCCGGACCTCGACCCGGCGCGATGCTTCAACATCTCCCTCGGGCTGCCTCTCGATGAATACCCCGTAATCGAGACGGCGTTGCTGTTCCTCGGTATCGATCCCGGGGATATCGCCGTCGAGCTTGCGGGCCGCGTACTCCGGTCTCCGTTTCTGCCCGGTGCCACGGAGGAAATGACCCGCCGGGCCATGCTGGACGCCGACTTGCGCGCCCGCGGAGCACCGGAAGTCTGCATATCGGATACGATCGGGTTGGCCGGTAGACGTGGGGACGCCGAAGGGTGTCCCGTGCTCGCGTCCCTGTGCGGGACCTGGGCGGAGAAGTACAAGGCGATTCAGACCCCAAGGCTGCCAAGTGACTGGGCGCCGGTCCTGTCGGGGTTCCTTCGTGACATAGGATGGCCCGGAGACCGCACGCTCGACAGCATCGAATACCAGACTCTGGAAGTCTGGCACGAGTTGCTCTCCGAGCTGGCCAGTCTGGACGCCGTGTCCGGCCGCGTAACACGCCACGCGGCGGTGTCCATGCTGAGTAATCTCGCTTCGGCCAGGTTGTTTCAACCGGAATCCACGCCTGCCCCCGTGCAGATTCTGGGTGTTTTAGAAAGCTCGGGCCTGCGTTTCGACCGGCTCTGGATGATGGGCATGCATGACGGCGCGTGGCCGGCCGATCCCGCGCCGGATCCGTTCATTCCACTTCGTCTTCAACGCCATTACGACCTGCCCGGATCGTCGCCGGAACGGGAGCTCGAACTCACCCGGACGCTCACAGACCGCCTTCTTTCGTCCGCCCGTTCCGTCGTCGTCAGCTATCCCGAGCGGGAAGAGGATACAGACCTGCGCGTCAGTCCGCTCGTAAGCATGTTGCCCGAAACCTCGGCTGCTGATCTGAGGATCCCGCTGTCGCCCGGTGACGGGGAACGACTCCGAAGCGCTTCCGTGCTGGAGGTGGTGGACGACCACTACGGACCGGCGTGCGACGATATGGCGCTCAGGGGCGGGACCTTTCTGTTCAAGCTCCAGGCGGCCTGTCCATTCAAGGCATTTGCCGAAATGCGTCTTGGCGCCAGGGCGCTGGAGAAACCTGAATCCGGACTGAATGCACTCGAGCGGGGACTGCTCGTCCACCGCGTTCTCGAACGGGTGTGGGGACGGCTCAAGTCTCACGGGGGGCTGCTCGAAGTGACTGAAGAGGAGCTGACGGAAATCGTGCGTTCGCACGTCGAACCCGAAGTCCGGAGCATGCTGGGCGGCCGGGTCCTGCGAAATCCCCGGTTCGCGGAAATCGAGCAGGCCAGGTTGATTTCTGTCATCAGAGACTGGCTGGGCCTGGAACGCCTGCGCCAGCCATTCACGGTCGTCGACCAAGAGGAAAGACGGACGGTTGAAGTCGGCGGCATCGAGGTGAATATACGGGCGGACCGGGTGGATCGCCTGAAGGATGGGAAACTGGTCATCCTCGATTACAAGACCGGCGAATGCGGTCCATCAGACTGGAAAGGTGCGAGACCCGACGATCCCCAGCTGCCTATATACGCCGTTTGCGCGGACGCGCCGGTCGCGGGCGTCGTGTTCGCCAGGCTAAGGACGGGCGAGGCCGGATTCAGGGGGCTGGCCGAATCCCCGGGCATCGTGCCGGGGGTCCGGGTACTCGAGGGGCAGCCGCCGATGGAACAGACCATAGGCGACTGGAGGACGGTGCTGGACCGCCTCGGCCGCGACTTCCGGGAGGGCCGGGCCCATGTGGATCCCAAAGACCCGGCTCAGACCTGCAGGCACTGCGCACTGCCGTCGTTGTGCCGCATTGGACAGGGGACGGTGGAACCGGAGAATGACCGTGACTGAACGCGTGGCAGACCAGGCGCAACGCCTTCAAGCGCTCGACCATACCCGGTCGTTCATCGTCCAGGCGCCCGCGGGGTCCGGCAAGACCGAATTGCTCATCCAGCGGTATCTGGCCTTGCTGGCACAGGTGGACCGTCCGGAGGCCGTCGTGGCCATTACCTTTACCAGGAAGGCGGCCGCGGAGATGCGCCATCGGATCGTCGCGGCCCTGAGAAGCGCCGCGGGACCGCGCCCCGCGACGCCTCACGAAATCCATACTTGGCAACTCGCGCGGGATGCCGTTGCCCGCAACGACAGGCTGGACTGGCGGCTGACCGAGCATCCCGCGCGCCTTCGAATACAGACGATCGATTCGCTCTGCGCCATGCTGGTGCGGCGGATGCCCTGGGTTTCACGCATGGGCGCGGCGCCCCGGCCGGTGGATGATCCAGGACACCTGTACGCCCGTGCGGCACGCCGCACGGTGTCCATGCTGGACGCCGAGGAGACACCGGCCGACGTGACGGAGGCCTTGTCCATACTGCTTTCCCACCTGGACAACCACTTCGGTAGGGTCGAGCGTCTGCTGGGCATCATGCTGGGCACCCGGGACCAGTGGATGCGGCACCTGTCCGATCCTGCAAACCCCGGTGCGATGCGCTTATCCGCGACGCCTCGAAAGCACGAAGCGTTGCGCAGGGACCTGGAATCATCCCTCAGGCTGGTTATCGAAAGCGCCCTGGAGCAGATCCACGGGGCATTCCCGAAGGGGTACAGGAACGAAACCGTTGCACTCGCCCGTTTCGCGGCAGAGAATCTGCATGCGGAGCACCGGGCGAGTGCGATAGACTCCTGCCGCGGACTTCCCGGATTTCCAGGATCCGATGCCGAATCCCTTCCCTGCTGGATCGGGTTCGCGGAATTGTTCCTGACCGCGCAGGGAACCCGGCGCCGGGCGGTCAACAGGAACCATGGTTTCCCGCCGACCGATGCCGGACGCGCAGCCAAAGAACGGCTCGCCCGCATCGACTTGAACCCGGAAATCGCCGAGTCGTTGCATGATCTGCGGACACTGCCCGCTCCGCGTTTCGAAGATGGACAGTGGGACGTCCTGAACGCGCTGATGCTCCTGCTGCCCGTAGCGGTGGCGCAGCTCAGGCTCGTGTTCCGGGAAGAAGGGTGCGTCGACTTCACGGAGATCGGCATCGGGGCGCGGGCCGCGCTGGGTCCCGACAAGGCGCCCACCGACCTGGCCCGCAGCCTGGACTTTCACATCCGGCACCTGCTCATCGACGAGTTTCAGGATACCTCCCAAAGCCAGTACGGGCTGCTCACCAGTCTGATCAGGGACTGGCGCCCGGGAGACGGCCGGACGCTGTTCCTGGTGGGCGATCCCATGCAGTCGATATACGGTTTCCGCGAAGCGGAGGTGGGGCTCTTTCTTCAGGCCCGGAAAAACGGGGTCGGCGCCATCCGGCCGATCCCCCTTGCGCTGTCGGTGAACTTCCGCTCGTATCCACGGGTCGTGGACTGGGTGAATCGCGCGCTGCGTGAAGCATTCCCTCCTGACGAGGACATCCTGTCGGGCGCGGTAACCTACGAGCCTTCCGTGGCCTTCAAGGCCGAGCGTGCGGACAGTTGCGTGCGTTTCCATCCCTTCCTGGTCCGTGACCAGGACGCCGAAGCCGAACGCGTGGTCGAGATTATTTCCGGTGCGCAAAAGGAGCGACCGGGTGAGACCATCGCCGTCCTGGTCTCCGCCCGCAGTCATCTGACCGGTATCGTTTCCGCCCTGCGAAAGAACGGCAAGAGATTCCGGGCCGTGGAGATCGACGCCCTGGGGGACCGCCCGGTGGTGCGGGACCTGCTGTCGCTCACACAGGCGCTCCGCCATCCCGGCGACCGGTTGGCCTGGCTGGCTATATTGCGCGCGCCGTGGTGCGGCCTCACTTTGAAGGATTTGGAAATCCTGGCTGGAGGCAACGCCCCATCCGCCGTATGGGACCTTCTGCAGGACCGCGAGAGACGGGGGCGGCTGTCTCCTGACGCCGTATCCAGGATCGGCCGCCTAGTACCCATTTTCGCCGACGCGTTCGCCCTGCGGGGCAGGTTGCCGCCACGCCGACTGGTGGAAGGCGTCTGGATCGCGCTGGGCGGACCGGCGTGTCTGGAAACGCGGACGGAACGCGAAGACGCTTCCGCTTTTCTCGATCTTCTGGAACGGGCCCAGGACGGACTGGGCATCCCCGACGAGAAGGAATTCGCCGATGACGTCGAGCGCCTTTTCGCTCCTCCCGACATCGAAGCCGGCGGGGACGTGCAACTGCTGACGATTCACCGGGCCAAGGGACTGGAGTTCGATACGGTCATCCTTCCGGGGCTGGGCCGGCTTCCCCGAGCGGAGGATTCGAAATTGCTCCTGTGGCACGAATATGCCCGCAGCGGCCGGTCCCGGCTTCTGCTGGCGCCTATTCGCGCGGCCGGCGGTGAGAAGAACCCGCTCTACGCCTACCTGGGCGGCATTGAATCGCGTAAGCGCGAGCACGAAAGGACCCGCCTGCTCTATGTGGCTGCCACCAGGGCACGGAAATGCCTGCATTTGCTCGGTCACGCCGAAACCGGTCCGGAGCGCGGAACGCTGAAAACGCCGGGCTCACGAACGCTGCTGGAAAGAATCTGGAGCGCGGTAGAACCGGAATTCCAGTCGGCGATGAAGGACCACGGAGAGCAGGAACTAGAAGAAGACCTGGCCGAGGCGAAGCCCCGGGGCGTGCCGCTCCGCCGTCTGGTTGCGGGCTGGACGCCCGGACCGTCACCTGAAAACATCGACCTGAAACCGCGGCTTGACCCGTCGGATCCGGCAGGCTACGAATCAGCCCATCCCACCTTCGAGTGGGTAACCGAACTTCAGCGCCGCGTCGGAGTCGTCGTGCATCGCATGCTTCAGCGCATGTACGCACCGGATCTTCTGAACTTCAGCGAGGACACGCTCCGCATTGCGCTCAGGCAGGAAGGATTGGCCGGTGAGAAGCTGGACGAGGCGGTTGCACGGGCGGCATCGGCCCTTGGCAATACCGTCGCCGACGAACGGGGCCGCTGGATCCTGACGCGGCACCCGAACGACGAAAGAGAGCTTGCGCTTACCACGTTGCTCAACGGAAGGGTCCAACGATACGTCGTGGACCGGACTTTCGTGTCCGAGGGCAGGCGCTGGATCATCGACTACAAGACCAGCGCCCATACCGGCGGGAACCTCGAAGGGTTCCTGGACAATGAACAGCGGCGGTACCGCGACCAGTTGGAGGACTATGCGAGCGTCTTGCGGTCAATGGATTCCGGCCCGGTAAACCTGGGTCTTTATTTCCCGCTGCTGCAAGGGTGGAGGACATGGACATACACGGAGAACCCGCGTTGAAAGCGTCTTGCGCGGCAGTCAGACCGGGACCCGGACAAAACCGGAGAAGGGCACCATGACAGATCATACTTTCCCCCTGATAGAAGTCGAAGGCAGCGGCTACGAAATGGGCTACCAGCATGGCGCGCAGGCAGCCGGTCTCGTCCAGCGGTACCTGCTCTGGATCGAGCGGCTGACCGGGAGGCCTCGGGATGCGCTGTGCCGGAACGCCATGGGTTTCTGGCCGCTGTTCGAGCAACTGAGTCCGGCCTTCGCCGAAGAGGTGCGAGGACTGGCGGCGGGCGCGGGCATCAGCCTGGAAGAAGCCGTGCTGTGCCAGGCCCGTGCCGAAGCCGCGCAAATGGCGGTCGGGGCCTGTACCGCCTTCGCACTCACGCGGTCGGCAACGGCGGATGGGAACACGCTGGCCGGACAAAACCAGGATCTCGAGCCGGAATACGCCGATGTCGCGGTCCTGTTGCGGGTAAAACCCGGCGATGGCCGCCCCCGGGCGCTGATGTTCACATTCGCCGGGCAGCTCGGTTATTCCGGAATGAACGAGCACGGCGTAGCCCATTTCGCCAATGCACTCTACGGATGTACGTGGCGGATGGGGTTGCCCCACTACCCGATCAAGCGTCTGGTCCTGGAACAGCGGACGGTCGCGGATTGCGTGAAACTTCTTTCCAGGCACCGCACCTGCTCGGCCGCCAACCTGGTACTGTGCGACGGACAGGGAAGCATCGATACCGTGGAAATACGGCCCGAGGGGATTGCCCGGTACCAGGACGCCCATCCGGACGCCTGCCTGCATACCAACCATTACCTGGCGTCCGAGTTCGCCAATCACGAATCCGGATACCTGCCCGACTCGTGTCCGCGCCTGGACCGCATCCGGCAACTTGTCCGGTCGCGTTGGGGGACGATCACCGTAGACACAATCAAGGAGATTCTGGCCGATCACGAGAACGACCCGGGCGGGATCTGCCGGCACGGTGCGGTCGGGATGTACTCGATTTCCGGGTACATCGCCGAGCCCGGAAAACGGCTTCTTCACATCCGGCGCGGGCACGGTTGCCTGGGTGCATGGAAAGCTTACGAAGTGTAAGGAATCCGCCGCGGCTTCCCGGTGACCGCGCGGGCTCCGACAGCCGCCGCGCGGCGTTCGACGGCCGCCGAGTGGAATAGTTCGCGCCGCAAAAACCACATTGCAGTTACATCTCCACGACGCCGGATTCACGGGACGACCGGTATGCCCCATCCATTAGAACCGGAACACTGTCGCTCGCGTCCAGGGCCGCGGCTAGCCGCACGTCTTCCTCGAAACCCCTGCCTATCAGTTCTTTGCTAGACCCCGATTCGCCAATGACCGACGGCAGGTCATCCCTGAACGCCGCAAATGCGCTGGCGGCGGTTTCGGCTTCCGGTGAACGGGAGCCTTCCAGCGCGTGAATGACGGCCCCCGCGCCAACCAGGTCTTCGATCGCGGGTCTGAGCGTCTGTTGTTTCTTCCAGCGTTCTCCCGCGGGGATGATACTGATGCCGGTCCCGTACCGCTGCAAAACGCCGGCAAGGGCCGATGCGTTCCTGAAGCAACCCGCAAATGTCGGCGTATCGCCGGTCGACAGGGAGAGCGTCGACCCGTTGGGAGAGGGCAGGACCAGGGCGGTGCCGGCGGGTATGTCCACCAGGGAGGAAGGGGACAGCGAATATCCGCCGCCTTCGAATTCCCGGGTGGTGTTGGCCAACAGCGCATTACGCGACCTGGCATAGGCCGCCGCCGTATGGTCCCTTGTACGGCACGGGTAGACCAGGGCGCCATTGCCCGCCGCGATGTCTACGCTGGTGGAAAACGACAGGACGTCGACGATGACCACGGCCCTGCTGCCGGGCAGCAGTTCCTGAAGCCCTTCCTCGCCCCACTCGCATCGGATATCGAACGAACCCTGGTCAAAATACATTGGAACCTCACGGAAGGCGCGTATCGTACGGACGGCACGGACGGCAAAGGGTTCATGGATCGCACGGACAGCACGGGGCGCACCTGCAGCGCAGACAGTGCGGAACCGCGGGTCAGGTCCCGGATTGTTCTTCGCGGGGGATGCTCCGCAGATACCGGTTCAACTTGTGCGTCTCGTACCGGAAATCGTCGATGTACCTGGCTATCGTCGACAACAGGATGACTACCTCACGAAGTTCTCCACGCAATTCATTCAGTGCCGTGTTGATCTGTTGCACTTCTGTGTTTCTCATGAAATCTCCCCGATTCGGTGCTGACAGGTCTCAGGAAAACGTGCCGATAAGGACGGCATCCATTGCGGGAGCATGGTTTGCCTGCCGGTCGCCCTCGCCATGGCGTTCCGCTTCGGACCCGGGCTGCCATCATTAAATGTGATTTATAATTATAATATACCTTATTTTTATTGTATCCGAAACTATAAATCGATAAATGCGTGTTTGTAGGCAGGCATGTCCGGAACGGAACCGGAAAACGAAGGCTAACCCGCGGCCTCAAGCGTGAAGGTCTTCTTTCCGTCCAGACCGCACGCCACCGGATAGGTTTTCACCCTGGGGCTGCCTTCCCCCGGGACGTATCGGACGCCGGGCGGGAAGTAGGCATAAAGCGCCGTATTGCGTGGATCGGGAGACCTGTTGGGACCGGATCCGTGCACCATCAGGCTGTGGAAAAACAGCGCGCTTCCCGCCTTCAGCGGCACCTCGATCTGATGCGCCTCCTTCAAGTCGTGCCCATGCGCCGGCTCCGTATCCTGCGCTTGCGCTATAAGCCCCCAGTCTTTCATGCCCCAGGTATGGCTTCGCGGGATGACGTAGAAACACCCGTTCTCGGTCGTGGCATCGTTCAGGGCTATGCTGACGGTCACGAGCGCAGGCGGTTCGATCGGCCAGTAGGCCGAATCCTGGTGCTGCGCGTGCGCGGAGCCGTGAAAAGCCGGCTTGAGCATCAGGGTGCTTCGGAACAGCAGCAGGTCGGGGCCGAGTAGCCCTCCCACCACCCGAAGCAGGTTCGGATGGACGGAGAGATCGCGAAAAAACGCCGAGGTTTCCCGCGTGTTTTCGATTTTCCGAAGCACGGGCAGGCCGTCAGCACGGTTGGCGCCCTTCGCGTAGGGTTCGCGCTGGAAACGCGAGGATCTTGGATCGCCGGCGGCCTCGAGTTCCGCGGAAAACCGGTGCAGCCGTTCGATTTCCTCGCGGCATCCGGCCAGTTCGTCTTCCGACAGCAGGTCCTCGACGACCAGGTATCCCTCTTCCTCGAAAAAGGCCTTCTGTTCAGCCAGGTTCATCATCACGCATCCCCTTCCCGGATCGCTGTGATCGATTCAGTCTTCCCGGTCATTTTGCCGGTTTTCCGCTCCTACCCGGCGGCCCGGATCCCTTTCGTGCCGGTTCACGCCGAAATACCGTCTGTAATACGCGTTCGCTGGTCCGAATGGCCGGAACATCCAATAGGCCAGCGCGGATAGTCCCGCGAGGTCGCAAACAAAAACCGGCAGGCGGTAGATCGCCACTTCCTCGTAGCGCAGTACGGCTCCGCTGGCGCCCATGGCGGCGACGAAGAACGAGAAGGCCACGAGCCGCTTTGCCAGCCGGTTCCCGACCAGCGGAGCGCACAGGATGCCCAGCAGTGCGGTATGGAATATCACGAACCCGGCGTAGCCGTTTCTCGTAGCCTGGGAGACCTCCCATTCGTACCTGAAGTGCCAGACGAGGAGGACATGGGCGAAAACGATCAGCGCGACCGGTATCATGTGATGCCGCCGGTGGCGGTTTGCCGCGACCAGGACCATATTCGCGGTCAGCCCGGCATAGCCTGTGATCGCGGCGAGAAAGGTAATCGATTCGATATACATCATTTCCGGCAGGTCCCTGGATTGCCGCGTACGGGATCAGGTACCCGATGACCGATTTAGTGCATCTTTTTCGGCGTTTCGGCGTCTAGTGGAGTAGTACAGGGCAGGAATCGAAACCCGTGATAGCACCTCGGCCACGATCAATTGCCTGCCAATGGTCAAAGGATTCGATATGACTCCAGCGCCCCGCGGGAGCATATCCAATCATAGAGCGACGGCATACCTTGCCGCTTCCAACGCGGCCGCCCATATGCCGTCGCTTTTCTCTTCTAATGCAACCTCCGCATGTATGGCGATCCCTCTTTAGGCAGCGTCAGGCCTTCCTGGTTTGCCCACCGGAGCAGTACGTCCCAGCCTTCCTGGGCGCGGCCGCTGTGGGCGTCCAGGGGCCGGGAATTGCTTTTGCCGCGCACCTGCCGGATGTACCTCCTGTTATTGATCAGTTCTATGGTCAGGACGCGGCGAACGGTGCCGGAACTCGTGTAACTCACCTTCATGGACCAGATGGACCGGTGGCCGTTGGCGCACGAGGTCCTGTAGGTGGCCACGCAATGCCGCATGGCCTTGCCCTCTTCCGAAAGGGCCCGGTCGTTGAGTACCTCCTCGATCGCCCAATTGCGGATCTCGCCCGCCCTTTCGTCCTCATCCACCCACTCGAATCCCTGGATCCCGGACGACGGCCAGGTTCTGGGCGTCTTCGCCGCGGCTTTGGACAGCGAAGCGTGCCAGGCTTCCACCCGCCGCAACATGGATTCGGGCGTACGGCCCTTCATGGTGAAATCCGGATCGGGGGGATCGATGAGACGAATGCTTCCGTCCGGATTCCGTCGTTCCTGACCGACATGCCGTTGGTGATGGACATAATCGATGATCGGTCCGACATGCGCCACGTCGAGCATTGGATTGTTCACGAAAAAGTGCAGGACGGTCTCCCAGAAAGGCCCCTCCCCGAACGCTTCCCCGAGCATCGAATCGCAGACCGCCTCCGCCAGCAGGTCGTCTCCTCCCATCCCGATCATCTGTGCCCAGCGAAGGGCCGCGCCCACCGTGTATTGAGACGGGGCGGACGTGATGAATTCGTGGGCCATGCGCTTGGTAAAACACAGTGGGATGGAAGCCTTCCTGATGTTCTTGCCGCCGCCGACGTGAACGAACCAGCCCTGCCGGGTTCTCGCGCCTGGATCCAATCCAGTGAAGAACGCCGTATCCATGCACGACGGCACGTCGTATTTGGCCAGGAGATGGCGCGCCAACGCGCCGAACTGCCGCCTTCCGTTGTGGCTATCAGGTTTCCAGTCCTCGACCTTCCGGATCCAGTGGTCATGCCAGGCGGCCAGCGACGCGAGTCCGTCCACGAAATTGTTGGCCGGCTGCGGTCCGTATTGAGGCACGGCGGGTTTGAGATGAAACAGTCTTCCATGTTTCTCGACGTGCAGAAGAAGCGACAGGAAGGCCATCCCGGCTCCCGGATCGAACGGCGCGTTGTGAAAGAGGTGATGCACCCTGAGCAGAACGGGGCTGGTGAGTTCCCTGCCGCCGATCTCACCGGCGGCGATCCGTTTCAACATGTCCTTCCGGCGACGCCTGTGCTGGCTGGCGGTCGACCGTTCGGCGAACTCGCGGTTTCGCGACTGCCGTGCGAGCGTGATCTCCTGCCGCCGCTGGGCCTTGCTCTTCTGAAGGCCGGCTCCCACGCCATGTGTCCGGCACCAGGCCTGGTACTCCGCGATCGTGCCGAGTGTCAGCGCACGGATATGCGCTTCGAGTTCGGAATCGATCCGATGCTGTTTCGTGGTCCTCCGCGCCGAGGCCAGCTCCTTTCGGCGCTGCGGCAGGGTCTTGTTCAGGCGGGCGTTGAATCCGTTCTCCCGGCACCAGTTCCTGTAGGCATCCACCGTATCCAGATCGAGGGTACGGAGATGCCGGCGCATCGGCGCGCTCAGCCGCGGATCGGGATCAAAGTTCGTTTCAGGCATGGCGGTTCGTACGTAAGGCAAAGTGGCCGGAAGGGGCCACGTGACGGTATATACCTCTGGCGCGGGCCGTGGATCGCCATGTTCCAGAACCTCATGCGCGCCCCGGTCATCCCTGTACTGTACACCGGTACGTGGGGATTCGGCAACTTCTTTCCCGCACTCCCGGCGCGCTCGATCCTCCCGCGCTCCCGGCGCCGGACGCTCTCTTCGGTCCACTTCAACCCGATCACGGATGCAGCGGGGCCGACATCGTGATCTCCGCCGGATCGAGGCACACGGCATCGTCGCAGGGCTGAAAGTAGAGGGTCGCGTAGAGTCGCATGCCTTCCGCCAGAGCACCGGGATCCACTTCGATTCGGGCGCTCAGCCGGACGTCGCCCCGATAGACTTCCAGTGGTGCGTCGGCAAAAGCGAAGCGCATCGTCTCGGCCGGTGGATAAGAAACCTTGGCGGATCCGATGGGTACATCCGCGTTGAAGGTAAGGGCCGTGGGAACCAGTCCCGGGAGGGAAGTCGTATTGCCGTTAATGTGCCAGCCGTCCTCGACGGAGATCGATACGGTCGCGTTGAAGGATTCCTCGCGCGGGCCCGCCGCGACGCTCAGCCAGGCCACAACCTTTGGTTCGCCGCTGTATACCGCACCCGACGGATCCGTCCCATCTCCCGGGCCTGTCCTTCCGTTCCGCCCGTTCTCCCCGGCGGGGGAACCCCCATCCGCGTCAGCCATTCGAACCGGATCCCGTTCGTCGTGCAGGTAGTCCCGCAGCGCAAGGATCATGGAGGTAAACCGGCCAGGGATCTCCTTCATCGACGAAGCGTATGCGTTGAACAGGCGTCCGGCCCGCACCTGGTACCGGTAATCGCCGGTGTGGCGCGCCAGCGAGACCAGCGACCGGGCGGCCATGCCGTTTCCGGATGCCCGCGCGCCGTCAAAGGCGTTTCGCGTGCGAACGATCTGGTACTCCCCACCTTCCGCGAAGAAGTAACCGCCCCGCTCTGTATCCCAGAAGCGTTCGTTCATCCGGTTCGTGAGCGTTTCGGCCGCGGCGAGCCAGCGCGGTTCCGCACTGGCCTCATGCAGTCTCTGCAGGCCCTGGATCAGGAAGGCGTAGTCCTCCTGGAAGGCTTCCCGATGAACCGCTCCTTCCAGATAGATCCGGTGGAGGCCGGACCCGTCGTCCCAGAGACGGTCGAGGATGAAGTCCGCGGCCCGCGCCGCTGTGTCGACGTAACGCTCGTTGTCTGTCACGAGCCCCGCGTAGGCGAATGCTTCGATCATCTGGCCGTTCCAGGCCGTGATTACCTTGGTGTCCACCACGGGATGCCTGCGGTTCGAACGCGCCGATCGGAGCGTTTCACGCAGCTCATCCAGGCCGTCGGGCGGTCCGGCCGATTCCCTTTCCGTTCTAACGTACAGGACACCCGCGCCTGCTAAGCCATCCGCGTCACCCTCCGCGTCACCCTCGACAGGGATTCCGGCGGCCATTCCGGCAATGGGCGCCAGTCCGTAGTGTGCCAGAAAGACGTCCGAGTCCGTGCCAAGCGCATTCCTGATTTCCTCCTCGGTCCAGAGGTAGTAGCGCCCTTCAACGGCGTTGGTCTCGGAATCCACCGCGGTATAAAAGGCGCCCCCGGATTCCCGCATCTCCCGTTGGACGAAGGCGAGCACGTCTTCGGCGACGGCCCGGTAGGCTGTTTCACCGGTAATTTCGAAGGCCAGCAGGTAGACACGGGCCAGATCCGCCTGGTTATACAGCATCTTTTCGAAGTGGGGAATGCGCCACCCGGAATCCGTGGCGTACCGGTGAAATCCGCCGCCCACGTGGTCGTACAGACCGCCGTTCATCATGACGTCCAGGGTATGGGTGGCCATGGACAGCAGGGATCCGTCGCCGGTGCGTTCGTATTCTTTCAGCGCCAGTTCAATTCGCAAAGGGGCCGGAAATTTGGGCGCGGGGCCGAATCCTCCGTTTTCGGCGTCGTAACGCGTTATCAGGTGCGACCGGGCGCCGGAGAGTATTTCTTCGTCCAGGACCGCCGTCCCGTCTCCTGCGACCTGGTCGCGCTGAAGCGACCGGATCGCTTCCGTCACCCGGCCCGCCTGTCCGACCAGGTCATCCCTGCGGGCGTTCCACGCCTCCTTCAACCGGTTCAGCACCCGGGGGAAACCGGGCCGGCCGGGCAGATCCTCCGGCGGGAAATACGTGCCGGCGAAAAACGGTTCGAGTTCCGGCGTGAGGAATACCGAATTGGGCCAGCCGCCGCCGCCCGTGATGAGTTGGGTGGCCGCCATGTAGATCTCGTCTACATCGGGGCGTTCTTCGCGGTCCACCTTGATGTTCACGAAATGGGCATTCATGAAAGCGGCGATACCGGGGTCGGAAAACACCCTTCGTTCCATGACGTGGCACCAGTGGCAGGTCGAGTAACCGATGGAAAGGAAGATGGGTTTCCCCTCCCGGCGGGCGCGTTCGATCGCTTCCGCGCCCCACGGATACCAGTCCACCGGGTTCCGGGCATGGCCGCACAGATAGGGGCTTGCTTCTCCGGCCAGTCTGTTCAGGGAAGGGTCGGAACCGGAATCGCACCCCTGCCCCGCGACTCCGGAGATGAAGACACAGGCGGAGAACAACACGCCGACCAGGGAAGGGGATTTGCAACGAATCCGGGCCGCGTATGACGGTTTTCCGAGCATCATGGTCTAACCCGCCCTGGCCTGTGGAGGCCGACACCGGGCGACGCGCCGGTCCGCGCGGGAACGGACGGACCGAAGCGCGGGTTGACCGGAATGCGGGTATCCTAGATGTGGATCGCGGCGCCTTCCATCCCGGCGGCGGCTTCCATGACCAGTTCCGACAGCGTGGGGTGGGCGTGTATGGTCTTGTGCAGTTCCCAGGTGGTCGATTCCAACGTGCGCGCGGTGCAGATCTCCGCGATCAGTTCGGTGGCGTCCGCGCCGATGATGTGCGCGCCGAGTATCTCGCCGTACTTCGCGTCCGCGATCAGCTTGACCATGCCGTCCGTCTGGCCGACGGCCACGGCCTTGCCGCTGGAGCGGTAGGGCATCCGGAACACCTGGATTTCGCGTTCTTCGGCGGCCTGGACTTCGGTAAGTCCGACACTGGCTACCTGGGGCTGGCAATAGGTGCACGCGGGGATATTTCCCCGATCGATGGGCGGGGCGGGATGGCCCGCGAGCCGTTCCACCAGGTTGATCCCTTCCGCCGAGGCCTTGTGGGCGAGGAGGGGCGGTCCCGTGACGTCGCCGATGGCGTATACACCGGATACCGTCGTCTGACAGTTTTCATCCACCTTGATGAAACCTCTGTCGGTCTCCACGCCGAGTTCCTGCAGCCCTATATCCTCGACGTTCGCGTCGCGCCCGATGGCCAGCAGCGTAACGTCGGCCTCCAGGGTCTCCTGTTCCCCGTTGACGGTAACGGTCACGGCCGTTCCGTCCAGACCCGATTCGGCCGACTCGACACGCGCGCCGGTCTTGATTTCGATACCCAACTTCGCGAAGCTCTTTTCCAGCGTTTCACTGATCTCTTCGTCTTCCACGGGCAGGAGGTGAGGCAGCATCTCGACGATGGTGACCTTCGTCCCGTAGGCAGCGTAATAGTAGGCGAACTCCACGCCGATCGCGCCGCCTCCGATAATGGTCATCGAACCGGGCGGTTCTTCGATCAGCATGGCTTCCGTACTGGTGATGATACGCTCTCCGTCCACGGGGACGGCGGGGATGGCCTTGGAACGCGAACCCGTCGCGAGAATGACCGAACGGGCGTTTAAGGTCTGAGATTCACCCCTTGCATCGGTTACAACGACGGAATCGGCCGATGCCAGCCGGCCGTGGCCGCTGACGAGATCCACCTTGTTCTTCTTGAGTAGGAACTTTATGCCGGCGGCGAGCGTGTCGGCGGCCTTCCGGCTTCGCTGCACGGCCTTGCCCATGTCGAACCGGAGGTTGTCGCAGATGATACCGTAGTCTTCGCCGTGACGCATGGTAAGGACGAGTTCGGCGTTCTTGAGCAACGCCTTGGTGGGTATGCATCCCCAGTTCAGGCACACGCCGCCGGGTTTGTCCTTTTCTATCACAACCGATTTCAATCCGAGCTGGGCAGCGCGAATCGCCGAAACATACCCGCCGGGACCGCCACCGACCACCGCCACGTCATAGTGCGCTGATGCCATGTCTTACTCCATAAAATAGATGAACCCGAAATGCTTTGAAAGCGCTGGTATAACTAACGTTCGGGGCCCTGAATGTCAAGATAATTCTCTTGTCTGACAGGACGTTACGTTGTATCATGAAAATGAGCGAAAGACCTGCGGATACGGGCGAAATACTACAAAGACGATACTACGGGACATGACCCCAGGCGCCATCTGCAACACCATTACCGCGGAACGGATTACCGAACTGATTGAGGGGCTGGTTTCCGTGCCATCGGTCACGGGAAACGAAAAGGCCCTGGGCGACATGATCCACGGACACCTGGAGGAGATCGGGCTTGCCGACGTGCGCCGGATCCCGGTTACCGCATCGGGTGACAGCCTGGCGGCGCGAATACCCGGCCGCGGCAACGGCCGCGCGTTCATGCTGAATTTCCACCAGGACACCTTCGACGCGTGTGACGGGTGGGAGACGGACCCGTGGTCGCCGATGGTGAAGGACGGATGCCTATACGGACTCGGCGCCCACGACATGAAGGCCGGAGCCGCGGCCGTGCTCGCCGCAGTGGAGGCCATCGTGCGGTCCGGTGCGGAACTCTCCGGCGACCTGATCGTTTCCGCCACGACGGACGAGGAGAACTGGTCGCGGGGCGCCCACGCGCTGATCGAGAGCGGACTGCTGGAAGGATGCGAGGGCTGCCTCATACCCGAACCCACGCCGCCCGGCCGACTGCGCATCGGTTCGCGGGGACGGCACGTGATCAAGATCGACCTGTCGGGCAAGACGGCGCACGCCGCATACACGGGCGAAGGCGTCAACGCGGTCCATGACGCGGCCATGATCATTGCCGCGCTGGATCGGATCGAATTGGGATGGAATGACGAGTACGACCTGGGCGGCACGATCTGTGTAATCGAAATCAGCGGTGGGAGGAACATCATCCTCGTACCGGAACACGCGCAGATCGTCCTCGACAGGCACATTCTGCCCGGCCAGTCGGTCGGCCAGGCCGTGGAGGATATCGAGGCACTGATCCGATCCCTGCCGATCGAGTCGAAGTGGCGCGTCTCGTGGGATGACCGTCCCACACCCGCTCCGGCGCCGTACATCGTGGATCCCGGGTCGAAGTTCGTCCGGTCCGCCAGGAAGCGGGTCGAAGAACAACTCGGCCGGCCGGTGCGTCACGCCCTGGCGCGAAGCGTGGCCGACACGAATCATTTTGCCGTGACCGGAGGCATCCCGACGCTGGTGTACGGGCCCGAAGGGGGAAACACCTGCCAAGCCAACGAATACGTCAGTATCGAATCCACGCTCCGCGTCGCCCGGGCCTACTGCGGGATCGTCGTCGACATGCTGGGAATCGCCCCGTAGAACATCATGTTCCAACGCATTCTCATCGTCGCCCTTTTCGTAGTGATCGCCATCATGCTCGTCCGAACGATCGCGAACTGGTTCAACAGGGGCGGCTGGATCGGTCGGGGCCAGTCTGAAATCAAGGGCAGTTGGACGGTGGTGGAACCGTTGGGCAGGCTCGGAAGAGCCGCCGAGAAGATCATTAAATCAACGCTGCGGCTCGAAGAGGACGATGAGCTGTACCGGGTGGCGGTACTGTTCGACGTGGCGCACCGGGCCGTCCGGGGCCTGCCCCTGGATCCCGGCGAGTTGCGGGTCCTGGCTGGAGAGGCAACGGATCCTGTCCGGGCCGGTCTATACCGCGACGAAGCCGTATACGCGCCCGGATGGCTCATGTACGCCGCGGACCGCGTCCAGGACGTGCACCCCGACATGTACCCGTACGAGGTCAAGCGGGCTACCCTTTCGGCCTATCGGGAGGTCTTTCCTTCGGACGCCGGAACGGCGCTGCCTCCGGAAAGGACCCTGGCGCCGGTACCGTACGCCGCGCCGCCGGAAATCGTCGACCGATATGACCGCCTGGGAGACCTGGGTCCGGAATATGCAGGCGACGAGGTCTATGCTTCCCTGCTCGAATGTCCGGACGACGCGCTGCCCGACGGGGCCATGCTCCCACTGTTGCGACTGCTTTATGCAACAGAAGGCGAATCGGCGCCGGATACCGGAACGCCGGTTGACGAGTTGCTTGCGCGGTACGGAAACCGGCTAAACCCGGTAGCCGCCCATTGCATGATCCGGCCGGAAGCGGTTAAATTGGAGAGATCCACCGCTTATTCGCCTTCGCTGTTCCAGTTGATTGGCGCATGGCCGAGGGATTCCGCGGAACCGCTGTTTCGCGCGGCCCTCGAATCGGGCTGGAACGACTGTGTCCGCTTTCTGCCTGACACGGGGTGGGCGCAAGACCTCAAGTCGATGTTTCAGGACAGTCCCTACGGCGCGCCGGCATAGATTGGCGTATTGCGGGATGGCGCCTTGAAGTACGGGAGGTGAACGCCATGCGTATTTCCACTAAACCTCTGCCCGGATTCGGCATGGAGATCAGCGGGGTCGACCTGTCCAGCCCGCTGGAGCCCGCCGTCATGGGGGAAATCCTCCAGGTGTTTCACGTCCATGGACTGATCGTGATCCCGCGCCAGGAAATGACCTTCGATCGCTACGACGCGTTCACCAGGGAATTCGGCGCGCAGAAGCCTCATTTCCTGGATCATCTGCGCCACGAAAACCATCCGGCCATACTCAACCTCTCCAACATTTTCGAAGACGGACAGCCCATCGGCGTTTACGAAGGCGCGGCCTTCTGGCACACGGACGTGGCCTACCAGGACCCGCCCAACAGTTCCACGGTCGTATACGGCCGGCAGTGGCCCGAAGGGGGCTGTCCGACCTACTTCGCCGACCAGATGGCTGCCTACGACGATCTGCCCGCGAAGACAAAAGACGCCATAGACGGCCTGACCGTCCTGCATCACTATGGCAACCGGGCGGACCTGAACGAAGAATCCACGACCTCCGCGGAAAAACTGACGCTGGACCAGAAGGACCGGATCGAAAACGTCTATCATCCCCTGGTAAAACGCCACCCGGTCACCGGACGTAAGGCGCTATACGGCGTCTGCGGCAGTTCCTTCGGCATCGTCGGCATGCCGGATGACGAGGCCTTCGATCTGCTGGACGAACTGGCCGCCCACGCCATCAAGCCCGAATACGTGACGGAGTACGACTTCAGGGTGGGCGAAGCGGGGGCGTGGGATACCTTTTCGACCCTGCACAAGGCCACGGTGCTGGAACCCGCCACAGGTCCCCGTGACAGCCGCTTGCTCTGGCGCATCAGCGTGACCGGGCTGCCGCCGATGATCGAGCGGGAACGGGCGATGAAGCACTGAATGGGTTCAGCTGCCGCCTGAGACTGGTAAGCCTGAGATTGGGAAAAAGACATGCCCAGGAAGAACAGGACGAACAGTGCCGCGACGGAAGGGAGGCGCAGGGCGTCGCGCAAGCGGCGGTACGGAAAGTCCCGGCAACATGCGGCCGGGATCCCTGTCGATCCCGGTTATGCCGACCCGGCCGCGAGCACCGGGATCCGCCGCGTCACGGAGGGCAGAATACTCGGCGTCGATTTCGGAGAACGCCGGATCGGTCTCGCCGTAAGCGATTCGGCCGGTCTGATCGCCCACGGCCTGGAAACGAAATCTACGCGGAGTACCGGCGAATCCGTCGAGCACATCGCCGCGACCGCGGAGGCGGAGCAGGTCCTCGAAATCGTCCTGGGACTGCCGGTCAACATGGACGGGACCAGCGGTCGTATGGCTGAAAAGGTCGAGGCCTTCGCCGGACAACTGCGCGACCGGGTATCCTGCGAAGTCCATACCTGGGATGAAAGACTGACCAGTATATCGGCCCGCCGCGCCATGGACGAAATGGGCATGGAGATCAGGGGAAACAAGGGCGGCCTGGATCGGATCGCCGCCACGATCATGCTGCAGAATTACCTGGATGCCCGTCGGCGGACGGCGGACGAAACGGAATCCCGAGATTGAAGAAACTGATCCCTGGCGTCATCGTACTTGCCGTACTTTCCGGAGCGGCCTTGCTCGCGGCGGCATACCTGTCTATTACCACGCCCGTGCCCCGCGATAACTCCCTGATCTTCACTGTCGACCCCGGCATGACCCTGTCCGAGGTCGCCGGGGAACTGGAAGTCCATGGCGTCGTACGTCACGCGATCCTGTTCGAATTACTGGCGCGCTACAAGGGGGTAGCGCAGAGGATCAATGCGGGCCGTTACGAGATCGAGGCCTACATGGACCCCGGCCAGATCCTGAGCATGCTCACCGAGGGCAGGATTGCGGCCAATCGCGTCAACGTTCCGGAAGGCTTGACCATACCGGAAACGGCCCGGACTCTTCGAGCAAAGATAGGTATAGATTCCACCGCATTCGTACACCGATCCGCCGATCCGGCTGTAGCGCGATCACTGGGGATCGACGCGTCTACCCTGGAAGGATACCTGTATCCCGCGACCTATAACATGTACCCCGACATGACGGTCGATGACATCCTCAAGCAAATGACGTCCCGATATCTGCAGACCATAACGGCGGAGTACCGCAATCGGGCCGAAGAAATGGGGTACAGCATACACGAAATCGTTACCCTGGCATCCATCATCGAACAAGAAGCGATGGTGGACGACGAAAGGGACGTCATTTCGGGCGTGTTTCACAACAGGCTGCGAAGGGGTATTCGTCTAGAGGCCGATCCAACGGTCCAGTACGGGATAGGAAGACCGAACATGCGGCTGTACCAGAAACACCTGTCGGACCCGTCGCCCTACAACACCTACGTACATGACGGGCTGCCGCCGGGACCGATCTGCAGCCCTGGTAAGGCATCCATACACGCCGCCCTCTATCCCCGGGAGGTTCCGTACATTTTCTTCGTGGCCCGCGGCGACGGCACGCACATCTTCTCCACCACCAACCGCGAGCACAACCGGGCCCGGGCCCTGGTCAAACGCCAGCGGAACTGACCTCGATGCAGCACCGGCCTCGATGCGGGATGAACCGGAAGCGGTGAGGAGACGGGGCCGCGCATATGCCCTGTGGACTGTTGCGCGCCGTTACACGGCCGTATATCCGCCGTCCACGACCATGGTGTGGCCGGTTACCATGGCGCTGGCGTCGGACGCGAGGTAGATGATCGAGCTGGCGATTTCTTCCGGTTCGGCAATCCGGCCCAGCAGGATCTTCTTTATATTGGCCCGGAATCCCGGGTTCTCCATAGCTTTCTCCACCATCGGGGTGCGCGTCATGGTCGGCGCCACGGCGTTAACGGTGATTCCGTGCTCCGCCCATTCGGCCGCCATGGATTTGGTCAGCGTGCACACGCCGCCCTTGGCCGCGGTGTAGGCCGCGCGCAATGGACCGCCGACCACGCCCACCTGGGAGGAAACGTTGATGATGCGGCCGCCGCGGCCCCGTTCGATCATGTGCGCTGCGAGAGTCTGGCTGAGGAAGAAGACGCTTTTCAGGTTCACGTCGATGATCTCGTCGTACACTTCTTCGGTGACATCGAGCACCGGCATGATCCGGTTGCACCCGGCGTTGTTGACCAGGATGTCGATGTCCCCTGCTTCAGCGAGCACCTTGTCCGCGAACGCGCGGATCGAGTCTACCTTGCCCACGTCCACCGTATGAACGGCGCAACTGCGGCCCATCGACCGGATCTCGGAAGCCACGAGTTCCAGGTCGGCCCGGGTGCGGCTTCCGATCGCCAGATCGGCGCCGGCGCGGGCGGCCGAAAGCGCGACGGCCTTGCCGATACCCTTGCTCGCACCGGTAACGATCATGGTTTTGCCTTCCAGGGAGAACAGGGATGTATCGGGCATGGATTCCTCCGGGATGCACGTGGTCGGGGTCATGGAATCGAAACGGTCAAGGTGCCGAATTCGGCGGAGAAGTGTACATTCACGGCGGGATTTAGTCAATCGAAATCGGCTGTTGTCGTCGCACGGCGCGACGCGTTAGCCCTTGCATCCGACCCCTGCGCCGGTTAATTTATGCCGGTACGCCGGAATGCGTGCGCAGCCCGGGTTTTCCCGCATGTTTCAGCGTGAATCAGGAAACCGGTTTCAGTGCGTTCCGCCACGAACCGTTCCTCAGAAGCTGCGCGATCAACAGGCCGTAGAAGGGGACGTACTGCACGTAGCGAACCCAGGTTTCCTCGTGCCAGGTCCCGCTGAGTACGAACCCGATCACGACATGGTATGAAAGGGCGGCCAGGCCGGAAAGCAGGATCCATGCCGGGTTGGGGTAGAGGCAGAGGAACGGGATGATCCAGACCAGGTACCAGGGTTGCACCGTGGGCGTAAGCGCGAGATAGGCACCGAGAAGAATGAAAGCCGAACGGAATGGATCCGGTATCCTGGCCGCGCAATACGCAACCAGGCCGGCGAAGAGCGTGGCCACGATGATCTTGGACACGTTCAGCGAATCCGTCAGATAGAAGAAGATCGAGAAGATACTGTCGTTGAACCGCCATTTGTCGCCGTAGACCAGGAGTCCGCCGAACAGGCTCGGACCGGCGTCGAGGTAGGGCAGGTAGGAGACGAAGATCAGGGCCGGCAGGATCCAGAACGGCTTCAGGCTGCGAAATTTGCGGTAGAAGGCCGGTACAAGCATGACGGTGAACCATTTGGCAAGCATGGAAAGGGCAAGCCAGGCTACCGCCCGGTAAGACCGCTGACTGTCTACTGCCAGCAACGCGGCGAGCATGAGGACTACCGGCAGCGAATCGTTGTGGCCGCTGCCGGCGATTTCAACGAGGACGAGGGGATTCCAGGCGTAGATGAGCACCCGCTCCGGCGGACGGTTTCGACGGCCGAGCACCAGGATCATGAGCACGATCACGCCCACGTCGCACAGGGTGAAAAACAGTTTCATCGAAGTGGGGCTGTACCACAGGTACGCGGCGACCATGAAGGCCGTCTGCATCAGGGGCGGATAGACCGTCGGGACGTCCTTGTTGTTGATTCCCCCATGGAATTCATCGCGAAGGTGGGCGATATCTTCGCTTTCCGGGGCGTATACATAGGGATTGACGCCCTGGAACTGCGTCCTGGCGTCCCACAGATACCGGTTGATGTCGTCGGAAAGCGTGGGTGGACTGAACAGCAGGATGACGCGGCAGAGGATGGCCGCGGCCAGAATGAACCAGAGTGGACTCCGGTCCGTGGTCGCGTCGGCGCGGACCTGATGTACGACGGCGATCGTATAGACGACGAAAGCCGCGGCAAAGGGAATCCAGAATAGCAGCAGGGCGTCGGGCAGGGTTACCCGGGAAGCCGCGAACCCGGGCAGGTACGCGTTGGGATCGAACAGTCCGGCCCTCAGGTCCCCGATGGCCGCTATGCAGACACAGGCGGCGACGAGCAGGATTCCGGGGATCGCGATCCGGTCGGGGAGACGGGCATGGAATCTGTAAGCAGAAACGGACATGTATGAGCTATCTTTCGCTGATCTTCATTATCCTCTACTTCTTCGTCCTGTTCCTGCTTGCAGTCTACGGTATGCACCGTTACCTCATGGTGTATCTGTATTACAAATATAAGAAACGGGGCCGGCCTGTAAAGCCGGAAGCCCTCGGAGATCCGCCTCCCGCGGTTACCGTGCAACTACCCCTGTACAACGAACAGTACGTGGTGGAAAGGCTGATCGACGCCGTCTGCCGGATCGACTATCCACGCGATTGCCTGGAGATCCAGGTCCTGGACGACTCTACCGACGAGACCCGCGACATAGCGGCCCGGTGCGTGACAAGATACAGGGAAGCCGGCTTCGACATCCATTACCTGCACCGGACGGATCGCACGGGATACAAAGCGGGTGCGTTGCAGGCAGGAATGCAGGCGGCCAGGGGAGAATTCATCGCCATTTTCGACGCAGACTTCATCCCGCCTACGGAATTCCTTAGGAACACGATGCACCGGTTCCGTGACGAACGGGTGGGCATGGTGCAGACCCGTTGGTCCTATCTCAACCGCGGCTACTCGATCCTGACCAGGGTCCAGGCGATCATGCTGGACGGCCACTTCGTCATGGAGCACGGCGCACGAAACCGGTCGGGCAGGTTCTTCAACTTCAACGGGACGGCGGGGATCTGGCGGCGGAAATGCATCGATGCGGCGGGCGGCTGGCAGCACGACACGCTGACCGAGGATCTCGACCTGAGCTACCGGGCGCAACTCCAGGGCCAGCGGTTCCTGTTCCTGGAAGATGTATCCACCCCCTCTGAACTCCCGGTGGAAATGAACGCCTTCAAGACCCAGCAGCACCGGTGGTCCAAGGGATCCATCCAGACCGCAAAGAAAATGCTCCCGTCGGTCTGGCGCAGCACGCTGCCCTTCCGCAACAAGCTCGAAGCGACCTATCACCTTACCAACAACATGGCCTACATGCTCATGCTGCTGCTGTCGGTCCTGATCTTTCCATCGATCGTAATCCGGGTGCAGGCCGGATGGATCAATTCCTTCTGGATCGACCTGCCCTTTCTCTGCGCGGCCACGGTATCCGTATCGCTCTTCTACCTGTTCGCGCAGTTCGAAATAAACCGCACGCGGTGGATTTGGTGCCCCTTTTACCTCCCCGTGCTCATGTCCATCGGCATTGGTATTTGCCTCAACAACACGCGGGCCGTCATGGAGGCGCTGTTGAACCTCAAGTCGGGTTTTCAACGGACGCCCAAATACGGCATCCTCAGCAAGACGAACCAGGCGGTCCGGTGGCGCAGGCTGCGCTACCGGGGGATCCGGAACTGGCTTCCGGCGCTGGAGCTGCTGTTCGCTGTGCACTTCGGCTTGTTGATATACTACACGGCCATCAACGGCATCTACCCTTCCATCCCCTTCCTCTGCCTGTTTTTCGCCGGTTTCCTGTACGTCGGCCTGGCCTCCCTGTGGCCGCAGACCGCCAGCCAAGGATAACCTATGGAACGTGTCTTCGGCCTATTCGGCCTCTTCGTTCTCCTGGCCATCGCCTGGCTCCTTTCGGAGAACCGGCGGCGTTTGAACTGGCGGCTCATTGCCAGCGGACTGGTGCTTCAGGCTCTGCTGGCCCTGCTGCTGCTGCACACGGCGCCGGGCCAACTGGCATTCGACCTGGCCCGGCTGGCCATCAACAAGGTGATCGCTTTTTCCAACGAAGGGGCCCGATTCGTCTTCGGTGACCTGGTGGAAACGGCGCTGTTCGGTTTCTCCGTGCTCCCGATGATCATCTTCGTTTCCTCCATCACTTCGATCCTGTTTTACCTGGGTTGCATCCAGTGGACCGTCCGGCAGATGGCCAGGGTCATGGTGCGCGCCATGGGCGCGTCCGGCTCGGAATCCATGGCCGCGGCGGCGAACGTCTATCTTGGCGCCTCCACGGCGCCCCTCGTCATCCTGCCCTACCTGAAGACCATGACCCGGTCCGAGATCATGGCCATGATGACTTCGGGCATGGCGACCGTGGCCGGATCCGTGCTCGCCGCATATGTCGCCCTGGGCGCCGACGCGGGCCATCTCCTGGCCGCATCGCTCATGTCGGCCCCCGCGGCGCTGGTCATCGCAAAGATCATGACCCCCGAGACCGAAACGTCGCGCACCCTCGGCGTGGTGACTGTGGACGTGCCGAAACCGGGCGTCAACTTTATCGACGCGGCCTGCAGCGGTGCGTCGGACGGATTGAGACTGGCGCTGAACGTGGCCGCCATGCTCATCGTGGCCATCGCCTTCGTCAGCCTGTTCAACTGGACCATAGGTCTCGCCCCTCATCTGGACGGCGCGCCGCTGTCCCTCGAGCGCATCCTGGGATGGGCTTGCGCGCCGCTGGCGCTGCTCATGGGCGTTCCGTGGGAAGACGCCCAGACCGTAGGCATGCTGATCGGCAAGAAGACTATTCTGAATGAATTCCTCGCCTACCAGGACCTCAGCGCGATGGAGGGGCAGTTGTCGGAGCGAGCATTCGCCATCGCAACCTACGCGCTGTGCAGTTTCGCCAACTTCGGTACCATCGCGATCATGATCGGGGGGATCGGCGGACTGGTACCGGAGCGTCGCAAGGACATCGCCCGGTTCGGTATCCGGTCCATGATCGGCGGCGCCCTGGCCGCCAACATGACCGCCACCGTGGCGGGCCTGCTGATGTAACGTTATGCTCCTGCCAGACCGTTTCCGGAAGGGCCAGACGGGTACGAACGGGGCCGGACGGGGCGAATGACGCATAGATGGATTTCTCCGCGGTGCCGATCAGACCGTTCCAGGGTAGACTTTAAAACGACCACCTCATGAGCAACCCGACCCACGACACCGTCGATCACTCCACCGGCAGCCGCCTGGCGGCCGAGATCCGGGACCTGCTGCCCCGCTGCACGCTGAGGGACCGGCGGGATATCCAGCGGAGGCTGAAGAAGCTGCGCGGCGCGCGGCGAGGGGACCACGACCGGCTTGCCAGGTTGAAGAATCGGGCCGAGGCTTCGGCCGCGCTCGTGGATCAGCGCCTCCAGTCCCACGCGTCCATCTCCATCGACGCCCAACTTCCCATTGCGGCAAAGAAGGATGAAATACTCGAAACTCTGCGCGGACATCCCGTTGTCATCGTAACGGGGGAGACCGGCTCGGGCAAGACGACGCAACTGCCCAGAATATGTCTTGAAGCGGACCGGGGCGTGTACGGACGCATCGCGTGCACGCAGCCCCGCCGGGTCGCCGCGCTGTCGGTCTCGCGTCGCATCGCCGAAGAACTCGGCGTGACCTGGGGAAGGGAAGTCGGGTGCAAGATCCGGTTCACGGACGAGACCGTGGCCGAGACGCGCGTCAAGATGATGACCGACGGCATGCTGCTTGCCGAGATACAGCACGATCCCAACCTGCTGGAATACGACACGATCATCATCGACGAGGCCCACGAGCGCAGCCTGAACATCGATTTCCTGCTGGGATACCTGCGGCTGCTGATCCGACGCAGGAAGGATCTGAAAATCGTGGTCACCTCGGCGACGATCGATGCCACCGCGTTCTCAGAGGCCTTCGGCCAGGCGCCGGTCATCGAGGTGTCCGGACGCCTGTACCCGGTGGAGATCCGCTATCTTCCCCTCGAAGAAACCCGGGGCGATACCGAGGACTATACCTATGTCGACGGAGCGGTGGACGCGATCGACCGGATCATGGAAGAACCCGGCAGGGGCGACATCCTTGTTTTTCTCCCCACGGAAAAGGACATACACGAGACACGCAGGCGGCTCGTAGGAAGGTCCTACCGGCACACCGACGTGCTGCCGCTTTTCGGCCGGCTGACCAACGCGGACCAACAGCGTGTCTTCCGGCCGGGCAACAACCGCCGCATCGTGGTGGCAACGAACGTCGCGGAGACCTCGCTGACCATACCCCGCATAAAGTACGTCGTCGACACCGGTTTCGCACGGATCAGCCGCTACGCCTCGAGGACCCGCACCCAGCGGCTGCCCATCGAGCCCATCGCGCAGAGCAGCGCACTGCAGCGGGCGGGACGCTGCGGACGCGTATCCGGAGGCGTCTGCCTGCGACTCTACAGCGAATCCGACCTGGCGAACCGGGCGGAGTATACCACGCCCGAGTTGCAGCGCGCCAATCTCGCCGAGGTCATCCTGCGCATGCTGGTGTTGAAACTGGGCGACGTCCACGCCTTCCCCTTTCTGGACCGGCCCACGCCCCAGGCCATACGGGACGGATTCCAGCTGCTTGCCGAACTGGGCGCCATCGATCGGGAACGGAAGCTGACCGGCCGTGGGCGGGACATGGCCAGACTGCCGGTGTCGCCCACGGTGTCGCGCATGCTGCTGCAGGCCCGCGAGGAAGGCGCCCTGCAGGAGGTCCTCGTGATCGCATCGGCCATCAGCATTCAGGACCCCCGGGTAAGACCCCTGGACCAGCAGGAACAGGCGGACAGGGAGCACCGGAAATTCAGGAACGGGGCCTCGGATTTCCTGACCCTGCTAAATATCTGGGATGCCTTTCACAATACCTTCGAGCACCTGCAGACCCAGGCGGCCATGCGTAGGTTCTGCCGGCAACACTATCTGTCCTACAACCGCATGCGGGAATGGCGCGACATCTACGTGCAACTTCGTCGCTCGCTCCGGGAAACCGGCGGTTTCCGCGGCCGGTCGGGACGATCCGGTAGCGCGCACTACGACGCAATCCACCGTTCGATCCTGAGCGGGCTGCTCAGCCAGGTCGCCGAGCAGCGGGAAGGCAACCTCTACACAGGGTCCAGGAACCGAACGGCCATGGTCTTCCCCGGTTCCGTTCTCTTTCGAAGGAAGCCGGACGCGAAACGCCAAAGAAAGCGTCCGGCTGGACAGATTGACGATGATACCGGGAAGGATGGTGAGGACGGACAACGGGACGGAGTAGGAACGGCGCCGTGGATCGTCGCCGCGGAAATGGTCGAAACCAACCGGCTCTATGCGCGCACTGTGGCACGAATACAACCCGAATGGGCCGCGGAACTGGGCCGTCATCTGTGCCGGGCCTCCTATTCGGACCAGGGGTGGGACGGATCCGCCGAGCGGGTGACCGTCACCGAAACGCTGCACCTCTACGGCCTGATGGTCGACCGCCGGACGATCGACTACAAGGCGGTCGATCCCAATGACGCGACGCGTATTTTCATCCGGGAGGCTCTGGTCAACGACGAGCTGCGATCGCATTACGGCTTCATGGACCACAACCGCAAAATCCGCCGGGATGCCGAGACCTGGCAATTGAAACATCGTAACACCTATCGCGTCGATCTCGATGAGGTCGCCTTCAGGTTCTATGAGAAACGGGTTTCCAGGATTTCTTCGGTACACGATCTCAACCGGCTGATCAAAACCGCCGGGAAGGGAAACGCCTCGTTCCTGCGCATGGAGATTCAGGATCTCACGGGAACCGGGGATGAATCGGACCGTATGGACCGTCCGGGCCTGCCAGACCGGTCGGAGGACTTTCCGGAACACTTCAATCTGGAAGGCGACAAGCTGTCCCTGCGGTATGCCTGCCGACCGGGCCGGGAAGAAGATGGCGTCACCATTTCGCTGCCGCAGGACAAGGTACACCTGCTGAATTCCGATTCGCTGGACTGGCTTGTACCGGGCCTGCTTTGCGAGAAAATCGAGGCGATGCTCAGGGGATTGCCCGGAAGGAAACGCAAGCAACTCGTACCGATTCCCGATACGGCCCGGAAGATCGCGGAGGACCTGTCCCCGACTGCTACTTCCCTGGCCGGCGCGCTTACGGAGTACATCGCAAGACATAACGGAATCGAAATAGACCGGTCGGACTGGGAGGCAGGCACGATACCGGATCACCTCCGGATGCGCGTCCTGGTGACCGGCGAGGACGGCGGCACCGTCCTTTCGACCCGCGATCCGGAACGGGTGCGCAATGAAATCGTGGTCCGTACTAACGCCGCCGAATCAGAAGACTGGAGCAAGGCGGTGGAGACCTGGGAAAGATATGACCTGCGGGACTGGCCGGCCGGCGACCTGCCCGACAAGATTGAAACCGGCCTGTCGGGGTCGTTGCCGAGGTACGCCTATCCCGGCCTGCAGGCTGACGATGACGTGGTGGATCTGCGCCTGTTCCGGGACCGGCACGAAGCGTACCGGCAGACGAGATCGGGACTGATCCGCCTGCTCGAACGGCGGATGAGCGACGAACTGGCATGGATGCGCCGGGACCTGGCATTTCTGCGGGATCTTCCCGGGCTGGCGGACCATGCAGGCGGATTCGAAGCGCTGCTGGATTACGCCTACGGCCACCTCCTGGCCGCCCTGTTTACCCGCGAGCCCCTGTATCCCCTGACGGCCCGGCGCTTCGAAGAAGACGTGGAGACGGCGCGCTTGCTTTTGAAGAAACTCCCGAACTGGTTTCGGCAACAGATGCAGGCACTGGAAGGTGTTTTCGGGGGAGAACTGCGAACGGCCGATGCTTACCCGGGCATGGAAGACGACCTGCAGCGGTTGATTCCGCGCGACTTCCTGCTGAAAACGCCGGCTGTGGAACTGCCTAACCTGGTCCGATTTCTGAAGGCCGTCGAAACGAGGAATCGCCGGGCGCGGGAAGATCGTTCGAAGGACCTGAAAAAGGCCGCGCTGGTCCGGCCCTTCGATGACGCGCTGAGGGCGCTGATCAACCGGGATGACGTGAATCCCGTCCTGCTCAGTGAATTCAGATGGATGCTCGAAGAGTACCGTGTGTCGGTTTTCGCCCAGGAACTCGGAACCGCAAGGACGGTCTCCCCGAAAAGACTGCGGGAAATGCTGGCCGGGATTGAAGCGGACTCCCACGCGTCGGAGTCCTCATGAGGCGTATCGCGTCGGATCCATGATGCCGGCTTCTTCGAAACCGTTTCGCCGCAAGATGCAGGCATCGCATCCGCCGCAGGCCGCCCCGTCGCCCGCCGGGTCGTAACAACTTGTCGTGAGCGCGTAGTCCACCCCGAGCCGGATCCCGGTGCGAAGGATATCCGCCTTGGACATTTCGATGAGCGGCGCGTGGATATTGAACCTGCCCTCTCCGGTCACGCCTGCTCTCGTGGCCAGATTCGCCAGGTTCTCGTAGGCCTCGATATACTCGGGTCGGCAATCGGGATAGCCGCTGTAATCGATGGCGTTTGCGCCGATGAACAGATCGAATGCACCGAGTACTTCGGCCCAGCCCAGCGCGAAGGAAAGGAATATGGTATTGCGGGCAGGGACATAGGTCGAAGGGATCTGCGCGGCCATGGACGCCGGATCCTGGTCCCTGGGCACGGGCATGTCGTCCGTCAGCGAAGACCCCCCGATCGCCCGCAGGTCAAAGGGTATGGTTACGTGGCGACCGACCCCCATGGATCTGGCGACCCTTTTGGCCGACTCGAGTTCAAACCGGTGTCGCTGGCCATAGTCGAAGGTGATGGCGTGACAGTCGAAACCATCATGCCGGGCGATGGCGAACGCCGTCGCCGAATCGACCCCACCGCTGAGCAGAACGACGGCGGCCTTCGTTGCGTATTCGTTTCGGGCGTCGGTTGATGGCATGTGGTAGCACCTTTTGGTTTTACTATGTGCGATCCTGCCATCGGATTGCGCGATCCTGCCATCGAATTGAAGGCCGATCCGGTTAGCGAGACGAACCCTGATCCGACGTTGGACCGAGAGAAAATCAGGCCACCGTTGCGCGACCGTGAATGTCGGCAATATATTCCATTAGTCTAAAAACCGCAATGCTTCCAGTCCGTGGTTCGATGCACCGATTCCGGTATTGACTGGGAGATGGATATCCGTGTTGGTCCGACGTCCCGACGGGCCCGACCTCCCGACAGACCGGCCGGCCAGTCGGGACGTGGCCGGTAAACCTGGAGGCGAACCATGTTTCGAGATGTCCCGGTTGCGGCGATCTCGTTCAAACCCGTCAAACTGGACCTTGAAGGAAACGCGGAACAGCTGGAAGAGATGTTCCGCGAGGCCGGGGGCGCCGAATTGGCCGTCGCGCCGGAGGGCGTGCTGGAAGGGTATGTGGTCAACGAAATCATCGACGGCGAGATCCCGCCAGAAGAAATGAACCGCGTGTCGCTGACCATGCGCAGCGGAACCATCGCCCGGTTCCGGGAGCTTGCGAGATCGTTAAGCATGTGCCTCGTGTTCGGCCTGGCGGAGCGGATCGACGACGAAGTCTACAATTGCGCCGTGTTCCTCGATCAGCGGGGGCGCCTGCGTGGCAAGTACCACAAGATGCAACTGGCCGAGGGCCATCACCGTTCCTGGTGGTTCAACCGCCTGGGCAGGCACAGCCGCGCCTTCGACACCCCCTTCGGCCGGGCCGGCATGGTCATCTGCAACGACCGGTGGAACCCGGATATCGCCCGCATACCGGTGCTCGACGGCGCCCGGTACCTGCTTATTCCCTCCTTCGGTTCGAGGGCCCGCGCACAGGACCGGGCCGTGCTCGCCCGCGCGAGGGAGAACGGCGTGCCCATCGTGGAAGCCAACGTCGGCGTGACCCTGATCGTGAGCAAGGGGGAAATCATCGCCATGTCCCGCAAGATGACCACGATTACCCATGGGATCATCGCCGTCCCTGCGCCGGCATCGATCCGGAACCGTGACCGGCACGAACGGGGATTCCTTTCCTGGCGCCGCCGCGAAATGCCCCTGAGATACCGCGACCGGATGCGGAGAAAACAGCAAGGCCGCGACACCGTGGAGGTCGGCCATGACGCGAAGGGCCGGCTGATCGAGGAGGACTGACCGTCCGAAACCCTTTGGCGCGCCGGAAATTGCGTCTTGCCAGCCCGATCACATATCCCTTATCTTTTTCGTGACGTCCGGCAACCGGCGGTCAGTATAAGCCGGTTGCACAGGTACCGGATTGTAAAGGTCACCGGTTCGTAACGGTCACCGGTTCGTAACGATCAATTGGTTATCGCCAGGGATACAGAGGCATGGAACTCAGCCCCAAACAGTTTCTCGATGTGCGCAGCCACGGCTTCGTGCGCCTGGCCATCGCCGTACCCCGTATCCGCGTGGGCGACCCCGCGGCGAACGTGGCGCATCACCTGGAGCAGATCGAAGTGGCAGGCGGGAAGGGAGCTTCCTATGTCCTTTTCCCGGAATTGAGTCTGACCGGATATACCTGCGCCGACCTCTTCCATTCCCAGGCGCTGCTGGACGGTGCGCTGAAGGCGCTTGAGGATCTGCTGGACCAGACCATGGAAACCGGCCTGGCCTTCAGTTTCGGCATGCCCCTGCGGATTGATCACGCGGTCTTCAACGTGGCGGTAACTTGCAGCCGCGGAGACATCCTGTCCGTTGCGCCCAAGACCTATCTCCCGCAATATCGCGAGTTCTATGAGACGCGGTACTTCGCCCGGGCCGCGGAAGCGCAGACAGACTCTGTATCCCTTTGCGGCCGGGAAGCGCCATTCGGACCCGACGTGCTGTTGCGCACGGATGATCCCAGGGTCGTGATATATCCGACTATCTGCGAAGATGACTGGGTGCCGGTGCCCCCGAGCAGCAGGGCGGCGCTGGCGGGCGCGAGCATTCTGGCGAACCTGTCGGCGTCCAACATCGTCATCGGCAAGGCGCAGTACCGGGAGGACCTCGTCCTGGCTTCCTCGGGCCGCAACGAGGCCGTGCACATGTACGCCGCGGCGGGATTCGGGGAATCGACCATGGACGTGGTTTGGGACGGCCACGGGTTCATCACCGAGCGGGGCTATATGCTGGCTAAAACCGCACGCTTCCAGCTGGATGGAGCCTGCATCGTCGCGGACGTCGACGTGGAGGCGCTGACGCTGGAGCGGGGGGTCCAGGGCTCATTCCGTCAGAACGCCATGGACTACAAGTCATCCTGGCGGTCCGTATCCCTCCCGGGATTCCGGTCTGACCAGGCCGGAGAAGAAAGTTCGAAGGATGCCGGCCAGGCGCCCGGCGTAGCCCATCGGACCTTCGAGCGCGATATACCCGCCCATCCCTTCGTGCCGCAGAATCCGGCGGATCGCAGCCAGCGTTGCCGCGAAGTGTTCATGATCCAGTCCACCGGACTCGCGACCAAGCTGAGATCGCTGCCCGAGGATGCCCGCAGGGTCGTCGTGGCGGTGTCCGGGGGCCAGGATTCGACCCATGCCCTGAACGTGGCGGTACATACCATGGACCTGCTCGGTCTGCCGCGATCCCGCATCGTGGCCCTGACCATGCCGGGACTGGGCACCACGGAGCGAACCTACTCGAACGCCTGTACGCTGATCCGGGCGGTCGGCGCCACTTTCCGGGAGATCGACATCAAACCCGTGGTGCGGCAGTTCTTCGGTGATATCGAACATTCGGAAGACAAGAAAGACCTCGTCTACGAAAACACCCAGGCATGGACCCGAAAACTGGAGGAACTCGCCACGGCCGCCCAGGTCAGGGGCATCGTACTCGGCACGGGCGACCTTTCGGAACTGGCGCTGGGATGGTGCACCATGTTCGGCGACCATGCCAGCCACTACGGCGTCAACGCCGGGATTCCCAAGACGCTCATATCCTACCTGATCCGCTGGACCGCCGATGTGGTCTTCGAAAAGGAGACGGCAGTCCGGGACGTGCTGCTGGACATTCTCGACACGCCTATTTCACCGGAACTGCTGCCCCCGCGCGAGCGGGAGATCTCCCAGAAAACCGAAGAGAACATCGGTCCCTACGAACTGCACGACTTCTTCATCTACTACTTCATGCGATTCGGCTTCTCGCCCTCGCGGATCGCCCGGATGGCGCTGCACGCATTCGAAGGAAAGTATGAACTCCGGGAGATCAAGACCTGGCTGCGCGTCTTTATCGTCCGGTTCTTCCAGAACCAGTTCAAACGGAACTGCCTGCCGGAAGGGCCCAAGGTCGGCATGACCTGTATATCCCCCCGCGGCGACTGGCGCATGCCTTCCGATGCTTCTCCGGCGGTCTGGCTGTCGGATTTGGAACGCATCCCCGATGAACTTTAAACCACCCGGCGATGTGCCGCCCCACTACAAGTCGGGGTCCGTCGAGACGGTCTGGCGCGTCCCTTACGGAGAACGGGCCGCGGATGCCCGGGATTGGGCGGAAGAACGCGGGATCCGGTCCTCGGTTGAGGATCTCTTTCGAACCGCCCTGCTCCTGGTGGACTGCCAGAACACATTCTGTCTCCCCGGATTCGAGCTTTTCGTCGGCGCACGGAGCGGACGGGGCGCCGTGGAGGACAACGACCGCCTATGCACCTTCATCTACCGCAACCTCCATTCCATCACGGAGATCATCCCCACGATGGACACCCACACGGCCCTGCAGATCTTACACCCGTTGTTCTGGGTCGACGAAGGGGCGGACATCCCATCTGCCCTACCTGCCGGAAGGACAGCAGTCCGGCGGGCATTGATCGGGCCACGGGTCCAGCACACCTATGGCCGTCCTGGCCGTCGACGGGGACAGACGTTCTTCGACGAGTTCCACGATCGTTTCCACGAAGCGGGGATGGGTCCCCGCCGTTTCCGCCCGGACCATGCGTACCCCGAGTTCATCGCAGCACGCCCGCGCTTCCACGTCCAGATCGTAAACCACTTCCATGTGATCCGAGATGAATCCCACGGGGATCACCACGAGATCCCGGTCCGCCCGGTCCACCCGGTCCACGCCCGTCTCGTGGAACGACCGGATGTAGTCACAGACATCGGGTTCCAACCAGGGCTGAGCGGGCGGACCGCTGCGGCTTTGAAATGCCAGCGTCCAGGAGGACGCGCCCGCGCGCTCGCTGATGAGTCGGGAGGCTTCCCGGAGTTGCGCTTCATACGCGCAACCCCGGGCCATGGCCAAGGGTATGCTGTGGGCGGTATACACCAGGTGCGCCGAGGCGCGGCGCGCTTCCGGCAAGCGGTCCAGGGCGGAACGAACGCGTACTTCCATCGTTTCGATATAACCCGGATGATGGAAAAAGGGTCTGATCTTGTCGATTTCCGGGGCGCCGTCGCCCACCTCGCGCCGGGCGTCCTCGATGTTCTCCAGGTATTGCCTGCAGTTCGAATAGGAGCTATAGGCGGACGTAACGAGGGCCAGCGCCCGTTGGATCCCGTCCGCGGCCATCCGCCGGACCGTATCCGCCAGCAAGGGATGCCAGTTCCGGTTCCCCCAGTAGACCGGGAGGGAAAGATCGCGGTTTGCCAACGCGCTTTCCAGGGCGGAGATCAGTGCCCGGTTCTGGCTGTTGATCGGGCTGACCCCGCCGAAATGGTAGTAGTGTTCCGCGACCTCCATCATTCGTTCCCTGGGAACGCGCCGGCCTTTGAGCACGCGCTCGAGAAAGGGGATGACGTCGGCGGTGCCTTCCGGACCCCCGAATGATACCAGGAGCAATGCGTCGTAGTTCAACGGGCTTCCTCCCTGTCAGATCTCGTAACCCCGGATTTGCTTGCCATGCTGCCGTCTCCTCCGTAATTTACCCGCGTCCAACCACGGGTTTAGGGATGGAATCGTCAAAGAGGAGGCAGGGAAGCGTCGTGAACGAAGACACCGGCAGGACCCCCGATATACTCGAACACGGAGCGCCAGTGAACGGGCAGCCCCAGACGGCCGAATCGCGGCTGTACATGCAACTCAACGTGTTCACCGTGTCCAGCCGGGAATCCGTCCGGCGGGCCCCGGACATAGCCGGCGAATGCGTCGTCGCGCTGCGGAAATCCGGTCTGGATTCCGCGGTGTATCTCGATGTCAACGATCCCACGGGTATCGGCGTACTGTTCCTGGCCGAAGATCCGGATACCTTCGTAACGGACGTCCGGAACCTGTTGACCGTCAGTCCGTTCGAGGCGATGGAACTACGCGGGAACATGACGATGTTCGGCAGAACCTACTCCATGGGATACGAGCCGGACCTGAAGGAATCGCTCATACACAGGCCGCGCAACACCGTGCTCAATCCCGACTGGCCCTGGGCCATCTGGTATCCCCTGAGGCGGAACGGCGCCTTCGCCCGCCTTGAACACAAGGAGCAGCGCCAGATCCTGATGGAGCACGCCCACATCGGCCGGGCTTACGGCCGGGCCGACTTCGCCCACGACATCCGCCTGGCCTGCTACGGGCTTGACGAGGCGGACAACGACTTCGTCATCGGACTGCTCGGCAAGGAACTTTACCCGCTCTCACGGGTAGTCCAGGACATGCGCAAGACCCAGCAGACCGCCCTGTACATCGATTCGCTGGGACCGTTCTTCGTGGGCAGGAAGATCTGGTCGAGCGACCCGTAGCCTTCCTGCAGGCTCATCCGCCCCGGTTAGTTCGAGTTCCCTTCCATTTGCTCCAGCGCCTTGAATCCCAGGACCGCGCAGGCGGACGCCACGTTGAGCGAATTCTTGTAGCCCCGCGTGGGGATTTCGACCAGGCCGTCACACCGTTCCAGCACATCGCGGCTCACGCCCAGCGCCTCGTTACCCAGAACGATCGCCAGTTCGTCCGGAAACACCGCCTCGTCGTACGGAACCGAACCCGAAGCCGTTTCGGCGGCCCACACCGCGATGCTTCTGTCTCGCAGGTAGTCGACCGCGTCGACGGCCGATTCGAAATAACGCCAGGGGACGTAATCGATGGTGCCCAGGGCCGTCTTCTCCAGCTTCGCGTGGGGCGGACAGGCCGTATAACCGCACAGAAAGAGGCTCTTTACCCGCAGGATGTCGCAGGTTCGGAAAATGGAACCCACGTTGAATGCGCTGCGCAGGTTGTCCAGTATGAAATACAGCGACAGCTTTGGCAGTCTGTCATATGCTTCCTTTGTGATCTCCGCATCGAAACTTCGGACCTCGAAGTTGGTCTCCATGTCTCCGGTCAGCTTGGCCCGACCGGTCAGCCTGGCCGGCCTGGTATGACTGGTCCCACTGGTCAGCTTGGCCCGCCTGCCCGGCCTGGTCTGACTGGTCCCACTGGTCAGCTTGGCCCGCCTGCCCGGCCTGGTATGACTGGTTCGATTGGTCCGGTTCCGCATCGGTCGACGTTCCTTGAATCGCGGGGTTTACGCCCGTGTCGATACATTCTGTTACGCAAGACCCGAAAAACCGTGGCGTGGCGTGGCGCCGGACCGAGCATGGCATTCAGGGAAGCAGTGCGTTGATCTCTTCTCTGAGCCGTAGCGTCGCCGCCCGGGCGGACTCGGCGAAGTCAAAGCCGCCGGAGGAATAAAGTATGCTCCGGGAGGAATTGATGAGCAGTCCGCCGCCGCTGGTGTCGGCGCCGGCGCGGATGACGGTTTCCAGGTCGCCGCCCTGGGCGCCGATCCCCGGTATCAGCAGAGGCATGTCGGGGGAGACGGCACGGATATCCGCCAGGGACTCCGCCTGCGTCGCGCCCACCACCAGTCCCGCGTTTCGGGCGGTGTTCCAGGACTGTGCCGCACTGGCCACCTCGATATACAGCGGATGCCCGTTGACGGACAGGTGCTGGAAATCGCGCGAGCTCTCGTTGGAAGTCAGGCAGAGAATGAATACCCCACGGTCGGTGTAATCCAGGAAGGGCTGAACGGAATCCCGCCCCTGGTAGGGATTGACGGTCACCGCGTCGAATCCGAAGTACTCGAACAGCGCCTTCGCGTACATGCGCGCGCTGTTCCCCATGTCGCCCCGCTTGCAGTCGCAGATTGCCACGACCCCTTCCGGGATCACCGTGAGCGTGCGCTCAAGCACCTCGAAGCCCCGGGCGCCCATGACCTCGAAAAACGCGATGTTCAGCTTATAGGCCGATACGAGGTCCGACGTGTGCTCGATGATCGCCCGGTTGAACTCGAATACCGCGTCATCCCCCGATTTCAGGTGCTCCGGAAATCGATCCACGTCCGGATCGAGTCCGACGCAGACCAGGCTGTTCGTTCTGTCGCGGGCACGGTTCAAACTATCTACAAAGGGTGACATGGAACGTCCTCTTGTGACGGGATCCGCATGCTTCCAATCAGTGAGCGGACCGAGTGTATGTCCGACGCGGCGCACCAGCCGGCCAACTCCCGCGCGACGGACGCGCCTGAGCGGGGCTCGACGAAGTTGGCCGTTCCAACCTGTACGGCCGTGGCCCCGGCCACGAGGAATTCTACGGCGTCTTCGCCACTCATGATACCGCCGATTCCGATGACCGGAACGTCCACCTGGCTTGCGATCCGGTAAACGGCCGCTACTGCCACGGGCTTGATGGCCGGTCCCGAAAGGCCGCCCGTGACGGCGCCTAGCACGGGACGGCGCGTGCGAATGTCCACCGCCATGCCTCGTACCGTGTTGATAGCCGATATCGCGTCGGCGCCGGCATCTTCGACGCTGCGGGCGATTTCCCCGACGTCCGTAACGTTCGGCGTGAGTTTTGCGATGACAGGCAGGTCCGTGATGCCGCGCAGCGTGGAAACGAGTTCTCCCGCGCGCCGCGGATCGGTGCTGAAGTCCATACCCCCCGACACGTTCGGGCAGGACATGTTGATCTCCAGCGCATCGATGCCTTCACAGTCGGTCAGGCGTTCGGTCACGTAGACGAATTCCTCGACCGGCCCCCCACCCACGTTGACGATTAACGCGGTATCCATTTTTCTCAGATACGGCATCTTGTCCCGGACAAAAGCCTCCACGCCCACGTTCTGCAGTCCGATGGAATTGAGCATGCCGGCGGCCGTTTCCGCGGCCCTCGGCGGAGGATTGCCGGGCCAGGGTTCCGGCGTGAGTGTCTTGGTGACGATTCCGCCGAAATCAGAGAGATTCACGAACCGGCCGTATTCAGATCCGTATCCGAAGGTACCCGACGCGGCGAGGACGGGGTTTCTGAGTTTCAGCGCTCCGATGCTAACCGATAAATCGGGTTGTGCCTTCACAACACGACCTCCTCCATATCGAAAACCGGACCGGTGTCGCAAACCCGCTCGTAGCGGCGGGGTGACGATCGATCGCCGTGGACGACACAGGGAACGACACAGGCCATGCAGACCCCCACGCCGCAGGGCATGATCCCCTCCAGGGAAACCTGTCCGTCGATACCGGTCTCCCGGGCGATTTCCTGGCAGCGCCGCATCATGGGCGTAGGTCCACAGGCATAGAGATAAGCGCACTGCCGGGGCGACCGGGCAAGTTCCCGTTCCAGCATATCCGTCACCAGGCCGTGGTGGCCGGTCGTGCCATCGTCGGTTGCCAGCTTGACGTCGACCCCCAGTTGGCGGAATTTCTCTTCCCCGCTCAACAGGCCGGCCGTCGCCGCGCCGAACAGCACCGTCATTTCCGCCGGGTCCGACCGCCCATCTCTTACCGTCTCCTGTGCCAGGGAGAGAAAGGGCGCTACCCCGACCCCACCCGCGACCATGATCACCGGCCGTCCCGCGCGTACCGGCTCAAATGTCCTTCCCAGCGGACCAAGCACGTCGACCCGTTCACCTTTGCGCCGCGTGGCAAGGACCTCGGTTCCGCCGCCGACGACCCGGTAGATGAGTCCGAAAACGCCTTTTTCTGGATCGCGTTCGGCAATGCTGAAGGGGCGCCTGAGCAGGGGGGTGTGACGGAGCCAGGTCTGCCTGCTGCTGTCCTTCGAGACGTCGGAAGCGATCAGGTGTACGAAATGACCGGGCTGGGCGTGGCGTGAGATTTCGGGTGCCAGCAGGTCGATCCAGTAAAGACCGGGACCGATTTGACGGTTGGACAGGATCTCGGCGTCATACTGGCAGATGGGGATGGTCGACATGCTCGCTTGCTGTGAGGCGGACGGGATTCAGGTCGCATCCGGATACCGCGGATCGTCCAGTTCCATGGATTCGCATCATTGCCGGACCGCATGGCCTTCCAGCTTTCGCTCCTCTACGATACAGCCGGCCGGGCCGGATGTCAACGCATCATTTGTCCGGATCCGCCGCTGGACGCAGTTCTTCCATGAGGCGAATCTTGTCTCGGACGGACTCCGCCTGTTCCGACCCGGGATAGCGTTCCACGATTTCATGGAAGTGTCCAAGGGCCGTTTCCGGATCGTCGAAACGCGTCTCGGCGAGCCATCCAAGGGCAAAGAGCGCACGCGGCGCGAATTCTCCATCCGGATACCGGCGAATGACCAGTTCGTACAGACCGCGCGCGGAGTCCGGCTGGTCCGCTTCGAAAAGCAGCCGTTCCGCCTCCGCAAACAACCGGTCCTGAGGAAGTTCGCCTTCAATCGGTTTCGATAGTGCGATGGATGCCTCCACGGCGTGAGCAGTCCCGGGATACAGCACGGCGATGGCGTCATAGACCGATCTCGCGTTTTCCCTGTCCTTCAATATCTCCTCGAGTACCCAGGCCCTCGCGAAGGCCGCCTTGGCGGCCATGGAGGGATCGACCGACTCCTTTTCTATGGCACGATACTGGCTCAGCGTCGAGTCTGCCATCTCCAATCGGAACAGATAAAGTTCAGCCAGTTGGAATCGAAGCCCGATCACGCTATCTATCAACTTCGCGAAGTTCGATGGGCTTGTCGATTCGGTATCGCCGGAAGGTCTGACCGATTCCAACGCGACCTGCATGTTTCCAAGGTTCTGGCTCAGACGACGCAGATCACCGATGGCTCGGTACTTGCGATCGGACTCGTCACCGACCCAGAACGAACGCGGACTCGCGCGCCGCGCGTCGGCGTACCTTTGTTCCGCCAACTCCAGGTCGCCTGCGATCCGGTACAATTCCCCCAGTTCGAACATGGCACGCGAGACTTCCTCCGCATGATTTCGGTCTGGTTCATATAGCGAAATGACGGACTCGTACCTGGAAACGGCCGCTTCATGCCGGTCCAGTTCGGCAAGGCAGGCCGCCATCGCCAGCATGACCTCGGGGTGGTAATCTCGGTAGGCGCGCAGATCCAACAGCGATTCGAACACCTCCAGCGCGCCAGTAATACTCCCTTCGCGCCGCATACTTTCACCCAGCATGAAACTGGCCTGATATCTCAACCTGTTCGACCGGGCCTGCTCGATGGCTTGTTCCAGGTGTTCCCTTGCCTCGGCGTACAGACCCAGTTCCAGCTTGGACCGTGCGATGTAGTACCTGGCCTCCGCTTTCATATCGTGGCTCGTATGCTGTTCCAGCATATCCTGAAACCGCGAGACGGCCTCTTCGTAGCGGGCGCCGCCGAAGGAGATCTTCCCCCGCAGCATGAAGGCGTCCGGGATTCGGTCGCTGCCGGGATATTCGCGAATGAAGCGATCCAGCAACTCGTCTGCCCGTGTGGAATCACCCGCATTGAGCAAGCCGAGACCGAGCGAATAAACGCAGTGGCCGGTAAATTCGCTGTCCGGGAACAACCTCAGCACCTGTTGATATCTCTTGACGGCCTGTTCGTGGCGCCCCTGGATCGCCAACGCGTCGCCGATCAGGACCAATGCGTCGTCGACCAGGGAACTTCCCGCATGGTCCCGCAGGACAAGACCCGCGTTTTCGATCGCGAGTTCGTAGGAAGCAATGGCCTGTGGAGGCAAGCCGCCGTCGGGCGTCTGCTGACTGAGCCGAATGCGCTCCCCTTCTTTGAACGCTTTCCTGGCGTTGTAGAAGGTATTGTAGTACGCGCACCCGAAAATCACGCACGCGGATGTAAGTATGATCAACGTGGTCCTGCGCATTTCAGTCTCCGAACTTGTACCCGACCCCCCGGACGGTCGTGATGATATGAACGCCGTGGCGTTCTATCTTCATCCGCAGCCGCCTCACGTGCACGTCCACCGTCCTCGTACCGCTGAAGTAATCGTATCCCCATACGGCCGTCAGCAGTTCATCCCGGGTGAACACCCTCCCCCGGTGCCTGGCCAGATGCTTGAGCAACTCGTATTCCTTGAGCGTCAGGTCGATCGCCTTGCCCCGGATCGTGACTTCGTAGTTGCCCAGGTTTATTAGCAGGTCGCCCCAGACGATCATATCCTGAATCCGCACGCTGTGCCGGCGCCAGAGGACGTTCTTGATGCGCAGGTCGAACTCGCGGATATCGTATGGCGCGCAAATGAAATCGTCGATTCCACGGGTTACGTCCAAGTCACCGATGGCATCGCAGCCGGTCAGCACAATGACCGCGGGAGCCCGCAGTAACTGCCGCGACTTCAATTCATCCATTACAAAGGGGAGGTCCGTACTTGGACGGTCCGTATGGAAGAGCAGGATGTCCGAATCGGGAATACGGGCGTGGAGGTCTTGGACGACGGTGTAACGCAGTTCCGTTAAAGGATAACCCGCACCGCTCAGCCACCTGATCAGCGAATCGACGGGTTCCTGCCGGGCGATAAGTATCGTTATTCGAGGAAGTCCGTTGCCGCTAAGTCTAACGGTCATGGGTTCTCACTACAGGCCCACGATGTAAGGATCAACCGGCTGCGAAAACGGACTATCCCTCGAATGACGTCAAAACGGAAGGTCGTCGTCGGAATCGGTCCCTGGCGAAGAAGGCGGCTCTTCCGTCGCGGTATTTCCGATTCCACCGGGCGCGTCCGATGAAACCTCGCTCTGCTGGCGGGCACTCAGCATTTGCATCTCGTTCGCTACGATCTCCGTCATATATCGCTTCATCCCGTTCTGATCCTCCCAGGAACGGGTTTGCAGCCGTCCTTCAACATACACCGGAGCGCCTTTCTTGAGATATTGGCCACAGATCTCCGCCAGTTTGGAAAAGGCTACGATCCGGTGCCATTCCGTTTCTTCCCGCCGTTCTCCGTCCTGCGTGTTCCACTGGCGCGTAGTGGCCATGCGGAAATTGACCACGGCCCGGCCGGAAGGCGTGTACCTCATTTCGGGATCAGCGCCGAGATTACCGATCAGAATGACTTTGTTTAAACTGGCCATCAAGGATGCTCCTTATCTGTAAATGAATGAAATGAGTATAGCGCGGCACGTACGACAAGTCAAGCGAAATTCCCGGCAAATCGGGAGCGTCGCTCAGTATAAAACAGCTTGCTTCCCCTCGATACCACGCGGTATATTCATTTAGTCGAGGGACCATCAAAAACATCGAAACTATCGTCGACGATGCCTGGTACCGAACTCGTCGGAACACCCTGCCCCGGTCCGTATTCCACCGGATTGGCCCATGACCCTCCCGGTTCACCTCTACCGATACGTTCTTAAAGCGCACGTCGGGCCCTTTCTGTTTTCATTCGTGATCATCACGTTCATCCTCGTGATGGACATCATATTTCAGATTGCCGACCTCATCATAGGCAAGAACCTCGACCTGCTTACCGTGCTCGAGGTTTTCTTTCTCAACCTTGCCTGGATCGTCGCCGTATCGATTCCCATGTCCGTACTGGTCGCCAGCCTCATGGCTTTCGGCCGGCTTTCGGCCGATAACGAAGTCACGGCGTTCAAGGCGGGCGGCGTCAGTTTCTACCAGATGGTCTCACCGGTGCTGGTTTCGGGCATACTCCTGGGCGGCTGTCACCTGTACTTCATGGACGTCATCCTGCCCGAAGCCAATTACCGGGCCCGTTCGCTCATGAACGATATCCACCGCGCCCGTCCCACGCTGCTTTTCACCGCAGGCATATTCATGAAGGACATTCCGGGATACAGCATATTGATCGACCGGGTCAATCCTAGGAACAACGAGATAGACAGCATCACCATCTACGAAACGGAGAACATGCGCTACCCGCGCATCATGACGGCAAGGTCGGGCGAGTTTCACGTCAACGAGACGGGCAGCAGGATCAACCTGATGCTCTATGACGGAGAGCTCCTTCAACAGGACGAGTCTACGGGGCGGTATTTCAAAGAGGTCTTCGAGCGGCAGCGGTTTTCGATTCGCACCGCGCCCAGCGGCGTCCAGCGGTCCGAGGCGGGAACCCGGGGCGACCGCGAATTGAACATTGAAATGATGCAGGCGAAAATCGATGAATGGCAGTTGGAGATCGACGAGGTCGCGGCGAGTCTTGTACCCGGACCGGTTCACTCGGAGGCGAAGACAGATTCCATCGAAGCAGCCAGGACCAAAGCGCAGCGGACGATCTCGTTGAGGCAGCGGCAGAAGAACAGCTACGTCGTGGAAATCCACAAGAAGTACGCCATTTCGGCGGCGTGTCTCGTCTTCGTGCTGATCGGCGCGCCGCTGGGTGTGCGTATCCGCCGGAGCGGCATGGGCGTGAGCGTCGGCGTCAGCCTCTGCTTCTTCCTCCTGTACTGGGCCTGCCTGCTCGGCGGCGAAGAACTGGCGGACCGCGATCTGTTCGATCCCGTCTGGGCGATGTGGGCTGCGAACATCGTCATAGGCGTACCCGGAGCCGTCCTGGTCTGGGTCAGCGGCAGGGATCGCATCTGACGTCATTGCGTCGAAATCACCAGAGGAACGCTACTTCATGTCCCTGATCACCCGGTACGTACTCCGCCTGTTCATTACCGCCATCGCCGTCAGCCTGGTCGCCTTCGTCAGCATCTTCTTCGTGGTCGATCTCATCGAGCAATTGGACCGATTCCTGGACCGCAACGTGGCGCCGGGTTATATCGCGCTCTACTACGTCTATTACATGCCCTACATCTTCGTGCTCACGATTCCCGTCAGTCTGCTGCTCGCCAGTCTTTACACCTTCGGCCAGCTGACCAGGCTGGGAGAACTGACCGCCATGAAGGCATCGGGGCTCAGCCTGTACCGGTTGCTGCGGCCGATGCTCCTCGTCAGCGCGGTGGTATGCGCATGCCTGTTCTGGGCCGGTGAATGGCTTGTTCCCCACACGAGCATGAAACGTGCCGAGATCAAATCGGAACACGTGGACATGCAGGGCGGCGAAGGGCAACACATCCGATACGATGTGTATTTCAGGGGAGGGGGAGGGCGCCAGATCTATATCCGCGTTTTCAACGGACGCATCGCGGAGGGCACGGGGATATACGTCACCGAATTCCGCGACGGCTCCGTCACCAGCGTCCTCACGGCGGAACGCGCCGCCTGGATGGATGGGCGCTGGCTGCTTTCCAACGGGGTTGAACGACAGTTTCTGGTTGGAGGCGGACTGTCCGAATACACCTCGTTCGACGAGTTGGAACCCGACGGATGGTCCGAAACGCCGGAGGACTTCCTGCGAGGGCAGAAACGCCCCGAGGAGATGAGTTACGGCGAACTCGACCAGTTGATTCAGAACGTACAGCGGGGAGGAGGAGACGTGCAGGGCTACCTGGTAGATCTCAACCTGAAGATTGCCTTCCCAGGCGCAGGTCTGATCATCGTGCTGCTGGGCGGCGCGCTGGCCTCACATCTGAGACGGGGCGGCGTCGCGGTGGGATTTGCCCTGAGTATCGGGATCTGTTTCGTCTACTGGGGACTGCTCCGCTTTGCCCAGGCCTTCGGTCACGCCGGATTGCTCCCGCCCATGGCGGCGGCATGGGGCGCCAACGCGCTCTTCGGACTACTGGCCCTGATTCTGCTGGTCAGGGCGCCGAAATGAGACCCCCGTGGCACAGTAGCACAGTAACGCGTTCACCCGCAGTAATGCGTTCACGGGCCAAACCCCTTCCTGCTCAGGCATGGTTCCTGAGTTCCTCCACCTTGTCGCATTGCTCCCAGGTGAATCCCGCCTCGTTCCGTCCGAAGTGGCCGTAGGAAGCCGTGGGACGGTATATCGGCCGCCTCAGGTCGAGACTCTCAATGATGCCCTGCGGCGTCAGGTCGAAGTGCTTGCGGATCAGACGGGTGATCTCCAAATCGTCGACGGTCCCCGTACCGAAGGTATTTGCGTTGACCGAGACCGGTTCGGCCACGCCGATGACGTAGGCGAGCTGGATCTCGCATTTCTCCGCCAGACCCGCTGCGACGACGTTCTTGGCGACGTAGCGCGCGGCATAGGAAGCCGAGCGGTCCACCTTGGTCGGGTCCTTGCCCGAATAGGCTCCGCCGCCGTGGCGACAGTAGCCGCCGTACGTGTCCACAATGATCTTCCGGCCTGTCAGACCGGCGTCGCCCTGCGGTCCCCCCGTAACGAAACGGCCGGTCGCGTTGACGTGGTACTTGATCCGGCCTGGGTCGATCAACTCGGCCGGCAGCGCGGGACCGATTACCTCGTTGACGATGTCCTCCCTGATCTTCTCGCCGGAGACGTCCGGGTCGTGCTGGGCGGCGATGACCACCGAGTCGATCCGCCGGGGACTGCCGTCCACGTATTCCACCGTGACCTGCGACTTGCCGTCGGGGCGCAGGTAAGGCGCGACGCCGTCCTTCCGGATCGACGCGAGGTTGCGGGTCAGCCGGTGGGCGAGGGTAATGGGCAGGGGCATCATCTCGGGAGTCTCGTTGGTCGCGTAGCCGAACATCATGCCCTGGTCGCCGGCGCCCTCCCGGTCCACCCCCATGGCGATATCGGCCGATTGCTGGTCGAGGGAAACGACCACGCCGCAGGACTCCCAGTCCAGCCCGAAACCCGCATCCGTATAACCGATGGACTTAACGGTCTCGCGAGCCACGCGTTGCACGTCCACGAAGCCGTCCGTCGTGATCTCCCCTCCGACGAGCACCAGGCCCGTTGTGACGAAGGTCTCGCAGGCCACCCGGGAATAGGGGTCCTGCTCGATGACGGAGTCCAATACGGCGTCGGAGATCTGATCGGCGACTTTGTCGGGATGGCCTTCGGTAACGGATTCGGAAGTAAAGAGGTAACCAGGTGTCATGTGTCATGCTCCTAATGAACTGCCTGAGGATCGGGGACGATCGGTTATCGGTACATGGTCAGACATAAACCGCGCAACACGCGCCGGTCGATGCATGTTTTACGGTGTCGGCCAACACGGCGTGCGGCGTAACGACGGAACGCCTGAGATCGCAGTTTTCGATCCGGGCGCAGGTTCCGATGGTGGCGTCGCGTACGACTGTGCGCACGACGGAGGCCCGGGATGAGATGGCGACATGGGGACCGACGACGGATCGGTGAACCCGGGCGCCGGACGCGATGTCGACAGGCGGAATGATCACGCTGCCCGGTATGCTGCAGTTCCCCCCGTTCAGGTCGAGAAGCCGCCGGTTGGCCTCCAGCAGACGGTCCGGCGTGCCGCAGTCGTACAAGTGGTCCACGTCGAAGGGAGACAGATGCTCGCCCTGTTCCACCATCCACTGCAGCGCGTCCGTAAGCTGGTACTCGTTTCGGGTCCTTCGACCTGACTTGACAAGGTGCTCCAGTCCATCCATGAGCGGGCCGGACCTGGAAAAATAGTAGATCCCGGCGATCGCCGTATTGGAGATGGGATGGTCGGGTTTCTCCACCAGCCGGGTGATCCGCCCGTCCGAGACTTCCACCAGTCCGTACCGGGTCAGGTCGCCTGATACGCGCTTTACGCCGATGGCGTGTCCCGGCGGTTCTTTGCCCAGGAAGGAATAATCCGACAGGTAGATGACATCGCCCAGCACGACCAGGACGGGGCCGTCATTCAGCAAGCCGCGGCACTGGTACACGGCGTGACCGATCCCGAGCGGTTCGCGTTGTACGACGTACCGGGCCTCGAGATCATCACGTTGATCGACAAAGCCGCGGATGGCGTCCCCCGCGGGGGAGATGACCAGTATGACCTCGCGGATACCCAGGCCGGCAACCTGTTCGAGGATGTACTCGAGCACCGGCTTCCCCGCGACGGGAACCAGGGCCTTGGGGGTTCCTGGCGTGATCGGGCGCAACCGGCTTCCGCTGCCCGCAACGGGGATGATGGCTTGCATGGGACTCCATTACGCGTGTACGCCCTGTCCCGGCGACACGGGCCGGGACCGAAATGAACGGTTCAGTAAGTAACAGCGGCCCATGGCAATGCGCAACAGAAATCATGGGTGCCGGTACCGTCTCGCCCGGACAACGGACCGGGTCGCGCGACGGTCTCCGATTAGAACATGGTGGCGAGCCAGGCGCCCAGGGCTTCCATCCGGCCGGTAAGGAGGGAGATGCGCGCCATGACCGTGTATCCGAAGGCGGCGCCGAAGGTCACCATCAACACCCAGATCCCCGCTCGCGACACGTGTCCCAGTATCCCCTTGTGTTCTACGGAGAAGAAGAAGTACACCAGTCCGCAGATTACGCCCAGGACGAGTACGACGTGGGAAAAACTTGCGCCCCAGAGCAGATTGCCAGCCGGATCGAGCACCACGAGCGGAACCATGGTGCTCTGGACCTGGATGATGAAGTCCGAATCCAGGAAGCGGGGCAGGTTGAATCCCGCCGAGCCGCCGACGATGAACGCCAGCGCCCACCGGCTGAGCCAGGCCCAGCGGTCGACGAGGCGGGTAAGAAGCAGCAGGCCGAAGACGGCGGGGATGATGTAGTAGTAGTCCGGCGACCGGCCGACGGCGCCGGGCACGACGCCCGACATGAGCGAGGGGAACAGTTTGCCCAGCAGGTTCGGGACCAGGTGGTCCCAGAAACCGATCGCCATGAGGTAAGCGGCGGACACGCCGACGAAGAGGTGTTCGGCGAATTTGTAGAAAGGATTGTCTCGGTACAGGAAGCTGAGGATCATCAGCGTCAGGGCCGCGTCGATCCAAAGCTGCAGTGTAACGTCCATACACTGTTCCTTTAACGCCTGCGGTCCGTCTGGTCCGCCTGGTCCGCCCGTCCCGATCGGCCCGGCCGGCCAGATCGGCCGAAGAAGTAAGCCAGGTTGCCCAGCAGGATGAGCAGGACGAGCAGCACGTGGGTCACGACCTGGGGCCCCATGCGCATGGTGGCCTCCATGGAAGCGTTACGGTAGGCCGGATACCGGTCCACGAGGGCGGACTCGTACTCGGAAGCGCCCTTGAGACCGCCCATCAATCCGACCAGTTGCTGGGGATAGTAGGGATACAGTTCCGGCGCTACCACTGCGGTGCCCCCGCCCATGACGGGAATCCCCGCGATATCGCCCGCGAACTGAATCCACTCCTTAAGTCCCGGGTCGCCAGCGGTCAGGCTGAGGATAATGGCGTAGTCCACCATCTCGTCGACATCCGCGGTTATGGGCAGATCGTCGAGGGGCGTGCCCTCCGCGTCGGCGTTGACCAGTGTTCGGAAGTTGACGACCATCGTGTTGATCGCGCCACCCAGGCCGGCCTTGTATCCCAGGTTTACGAAATCCCTGCCATAGGCTTTCCCCGGGAACTCCACAGGCAGCAGGTTGTCCGTGATCTTCTTGATCTGTCCCACCCCTTCAGGAAACAGGGTGAAAAAGGACACCTCGTGGCCCCGGGCCATCGTGTGCCGCACGAGGGCCTTGGCCATGGGATCCAGCTCGGGCGCCGTGTCCGGACCGTAATCGAAGGAAAGGAAGACGCGCGACCCGGACGGCAGCCGCTCCACCGTGTCGAAGATCGACTGGACGATAGGCGTGGGACTGTCCTGGAAACGGGGTTGCAGGATCAGGGGTATGCAGACGGCCACCCCGATGAGCAGGAAGATGATCCGCCGGTCGATCTGCAGGATGGAATCGGGAATCCGCATGCTCACTCCCTCCTGCCCAGGTAGTTGCGCTCGATCCCCAGGATGATGCGCAGCGAGGTCGCGATGACCCCCAGGGCGATGCCGATCATTATCGCACGCTGGCCGGCCGTGTTCGGCCAGGCCATGATCCAGTTGGCCAGGTTCGGCAGTTCGAGGAATCCCAGGCTTTCCGGCATCCAGGCCGTCAGCCAGGCGCCCACGGGGGTTCTGCCCAGCAGGATGATCATGGCGGCGGAAAGGAGGATGGTGGCCTCCTTCGTGCGCGCCCTGAAGGCCCGGTAGGACGCCGAGGCGACGAAGAAGGCCAGCAGGGAGAACATGGTCGCCGACAGTGGGTTGTAGACCCCGTCGAACAGGAAGCGCAGCCAGGAACCGGCAGCCAGGATCTCCCCGCCCATCCCGTCCGGGTTGCCCACCTTGAACAGTCCGATCACCAGGGTAACGAGGAACCCCGCCAGGGTTACCACGCTGTAGGGCCAGTCCGTAGATCGGCTGGAAACGCGTTTCAGATGAATCTTGAGCAGGCTGCCGCCACCGAGGATGAAGGCGAAGACTGTAATGATGGCGAAATAATCGGAAAAACTCTCGTACAGCGTGTTGAACGGTCCCCTCGTCACGAAATACCCCATGACCAGGACAACGCCGATGATGAATGTAATGATGAGCGGTATTTTACGGCGCATGGGAACTACCTGAAGAGCCAGAGAACGATTTGCGACACTTCGCGGACGGTCTCGCTTCCGGTGACGGACTCCAGTGTGGCCAGCGCGCTGCCGGCCAGGATGAACACGATGGCGATGCCCTTGCCGGCGTCCTGGCCCTTCAGGCTACCGAGCATGCGCGGTTCCTTGGACAGGTACGCGCTGGCGGCGAACAGTTCCTCGCCGATCAGCGTATAGTCGCATGCCGCCACGAAGAATGGCAGTTGAGGAGGCCTGGCCGTTCCCGCGATCTGTATGGCCCCGATGGAGTTGCCCGTTTCCGCCAGGATAAGGGACTCGGCGTAGAACCCGCCCAGGTAGAAACATGCGGCCGGCCGTTCACGTACGATGATACCGTCGACGGCCGCCGCGTAGGCGAACTGGGCGTCCGACACGTAGTGAATGTCGTCCTCCTGGTAAGCGTCGGGGCGCCCCGCGGACAGGTAGGACTGCTGTACGGTCTCGCGCGCCACGCTCATGACGAGGGACTTGCGTACGGGCACGTGCAGCCTGGAGTCGTATCCCGCGATGATGGTGGCGAGATGACCCAGCAGGTTCATGGACGCGATGGTCTGCACCTCGTCCATGTCGTTCAGGCCGGGAACGTAGAGGATGGGCTTGCCCATCTCCGTCGCCCTGCCCACGGCTTCCTCGACCGTTTCCAGGCCGGCGATTTTACGAATGAAAAGGGGCCGGCCCGAGGCGGCCAGCGCGACGTAAAGCAGAATGGCGCCCGTCAGTACGATCCCGAGGACCAGGGCCTGGGTCCGGTCCGCGTTGAACCAGCCGGATTCGGTGCCAGTCTGTGCGAAAAGGGGATCCGTCTGCGCCATGGCGACGAGCACCATACACGCGAGGACAGCGCGCAGCAGCGCGATCGCGAAGGAAACAGGGTGTGGATTGCGGCGTGACGGGGTAAGGCGCATCAGGACTCCACGATCTCCACGTTGGCTCGGGGCACGGTCACGATCTCTCCGTTCGTCCTGCGTACTTCCAGCACACGGGCCAGGGCGCCCGTCGGAAGCCTGACGGGTTTTTCCGGCAACGACGCCACCGTGGCGATTTCTCCGAACCAGGGCTTGCGGATCAGACGCACCAGGGACCCGGATACCAGGCCGCGGGCCGCCGGATCCGATCGTGCCGGCGGTTCTTCGACGCCGTCGGTTTTAATGATGATTTCGGGGCGAATCACACCGGCCCGGATCTGCGTGGCGCCGCTCATAGAGGCTTCCCGTCCCTGCATGGACCCGATCAGGTCGAACGTGCGCTCGGCCATGGGCAACCGCCCGAAGCCTTCGGTGACCACCACGGTCAGGCCGATGTCTTCCCCGCCGGTCACCGCGACGCCGATCTGGTATCCCAGGAGGTCGCCGATGTCGTGGTACTGCATGCCTCCCACCACCACACCCGACGCGCCGACCCTAATCAACTTACGCAGCGCGTCAAGGGTGATCATGGATCCGCCGCAGACGATCTGTCCCGCGCACCGCGCATCGACCATCTCCTCGGTGACCTCCTCATCGGGCGACTGGACGATCTGGTTTATCGGCGCGTGCACTTCGCCCCCTATGCCGAAGATTCCCTGGATGCAGGCCCCGACTGTTTCCACCACGACACCCGCTCCAGGGAGGAGTTCGGTGATCCTGCCATCGAGATAGGCGTTGATCCGCACCGGGGTCGACGGTTCCCGAATAAGCACCTGGCCGGTCACATCCGACACCATTTCGACCGTTCCGCGCTCGGGGCACCGGACAGCGGACTTGAACAGCCCGAAAATCCCCTTTGATTCGGCGATCAACTCCCCTTTTTCCACCGAATCGTTCCGTTGCTTCAGCATGCAGCCCGATACGTCCTCGGGCGCAATGGCCAGGGCATTGGCGACGTTGACGTTGTGCACCGGTCCAGGCAGATAGGTCTCTGCGACCACCGTATCGGGCCGCACCCGTTCATCCATCTGCACCACCACCTGACCACGCAGGGGAAGACGCCGCGTCCGGGCGACAACGGTTCGGGGCGAAACGCGCAGGCCCGATGTATAGGCGTGGGCCATCAGCTGGACTCCGGATAGACTTCGAGTGCGCGGTAACCTCGCTTCAGGACCTCCGCCCTTTCGGCTGCGTCGGCCGGCAGTTGAAGCGGTCTGCCGCGCGTATCGATGATCACGCCCAGCGGGCCATTGCGGACGGTACGGGTGACCGGCGCGCCCCTGCCGGCGCCGACGTCGAAACCGCGGGACGGCGCGACCTCCAGTACGACTTCCTCCGCTTCCCCGGTCGGGATCGCGGCCAGTTCTCCCACGACGGCCTCGCACACGGCTTCCACGCCATCCGCCCTGGCCTTCACCGTCACGCTGTGCGAACCCGCGGTACCCCTTCCGACCGGTGCGACGCAGGGTCCGAGATATACGAGGCAGTCCCGGTCGAAAACCTCCAACGCCGCGGTCTCATGCACGGTGGAAAGCACACCCAGGTGGGGCATCATGAATATACTGTCCACCGCCAGGTTCGTGATGCCTTCCGGCTGGAAGGCGTCCACCAGCATCAGCGCGGCCTGTGACCGGTTCGGCGCATGGGAAAGCACGCCGCCGCTGCCGATGATCAGGTCCAGGTTCATCAGGTCGACCAGGGTCTGGCCGCCCGTCTGCTGGTCAAAGGTGTCCGAAATCGTTCGAAGCTGCTGCACGCCCTTCAACGTCACGGCAAAGTTCCTGTGCTGCTCGAAGGCCAGCCGCAGGGCCTCGCGGGCCACGGCCTGCTCGATGATCAGCTCCTCCATGGTCTGGGGGACGCTGGTGGGACGGATCATCTTGTTGCCGAGGCGGTCCTTCAGGTCGGCGTCGGTCATATCGAAGGGCAACCACCGCGCAATGGCCTCCAGTCCCGCTTCCGTCAACACGTTGGAAATGCTGTAACTCATGCCGAGATTGGCGCTCACGGTCCGGTTGAAGGCGCCGCCGAAGACCGAGAACACATCGGTGGTCGCGCCGCCGATGTCCACGCCCGCCACGTCGATACCGTCGCGGTCGGCGACGACCCGCACCATCCTGCCCACGGCGCCGGGGGTGGGCATGATGGGCACGTGGGTCCACGCCATCAGGTCCCGGTAACCGGGCGCCTGGGCCATCACGTGTTCCATGAACAGCGTATGGATCCGTTCCCGGGCAGGGCCCAGGTTCTCCGCCTCGAGTACGGGCCGCAGGTTCTCCACCTGGCTGAGTTCCGTCCTGTCGTCCAGAATCCGCCTGACGTCCTCGCCGGCCTCTGTGTTTCCGGCGTATATGACCGGCAGATCGTATCCGATTCCCAGACGGGGTCTCGGGTCGGCGGCGGAGATAAGTTCTGCCATTTCGACCACGTGGGACTTCGTACCACCGTCTACGCCGCCCGAAAGCAGGATCATGTCCGGGCGGAGTTGCCGGATGCGTTCGATGCGTTCGTGAGGCAAGCGCCCGTCGTTGGACGCCAGTGTTTCCATGACGATGGCGCCCGCGCCGAGGGCCGCCCGTTCGGCGCTCTCGGCGGTCATGCTCTTGACCACCCCGGCCACCATCATCTGAAGCCCGCCGCCGGCGCTGCTCGTCGAGACGTAAAGGTCCACCCCCCGGCACCCGACCGCCGGCGAGACGATCCGGTCCCCGTCGAGGACCGCGCGGCCGGACTGTTCCTCCACCTCGCGCACCGCGTTGAGCACGCCCCGCGTGACGTCCTCGAAGGGCGCCTCCACGGTCGTAGGCGCCTCGCCGCGAACGACGAGACGGTAGGCGCCGGACCGTTTTTCGATCAGGATGGCCTTGGTCGTCGTGCTGCCGCAGTCCGTGGCCAGAATGACTTCGATATCCGATGGAAGGGACATGGGGATTCTTCTACGTGAACATGGGAATCGTCTACGTGAAGCGGTACGCCGGGCGCCTGCGCGTACCTACGAACCTGGTTGGCCAGAACCTGGTTGGCCGGAACCTAGTTGGCCGGATCATCGTTCCCGGAAGCATGATGCTCAATGCGTTGGATCAGAAATTCCACGTTCTCGCGGCGCTCGATGGCCTCTGCGATCCGGTCGTATTCTGTCGCATCGACCACCATGTGAATGAAGGGACTGAGAAACGCCATGAACTGGCCGCCCAGAAACGAGAGAGGTTTCATAGATTCCAGGAAGAGCACCGCAGGCGCGGTGAGCTCGCGCGCGACCACGGCCTCGGCGATCCGGTCGAGCAGGGCCTGCTGTTCCGCCAAGTTTCCGGTTGATTCACTCATGCCCAATCACCTGGTTGGACCCGATCGCCTGAGTGGACCGGACTACCCGTGGGCTGTCCGAACATCTCACCGTCTCAGCTGACCACGTACTCCCGGCCCGCGTGTTTGCCGATCCACTCGCGCAGGGGGATGTCTTCGAGCAGGGCGAAGTATAACCATGACCACCCGATGGTCCGGCGCCAAGAAGCTGTCTCCGGATGGGGTCGCAGCGGCTCATGTAGTGATCCACCGTCATGTTGTCCCGGGGACGCAGCCACCGGTAGCTGTAGCCGTAGAACAGCACCTTGCGGCTGATCTCGGAATAGTTGATCCCCGAAGCGTGCCAGAGGCGGCGATCAAAGAACACGGCGTCGCCTGCCGCCGCCTGGATCGGCACAGCCCCGTCCGGATCGAACTCGTCTTCATCGGGAAACTCGATTTCGTCTCTGCGATGGCTACCCGGAACGGCGTGGAAGTTCCCGCGGTCGGTTGCCGTGCAGTCGCTCAAAAAGAACGCCACTTTCAGCGATATCCGCGGGCGGGGCGAGGTTTCCAGGTCGATGTTCAGCCTGCCGCTGTCCTGGTGCCAGCCCAGGCGCCTTTTTCTGGGTTTCTGTCCGGCCGGCCAAGGTGGCGAGACGATTAAATGGGAACGGAAATAGTAGTTTTGTACTTGACATTGTGTCCCGTATGAGGTATATTGAGGGTAGATAAGGACAACAACCCCTTACCCTCTACGGAGTTACACGATGAACCTCTTTGAAACCATCCGCCGCTTCCCGACACAAGAAGCCTGTATCGACCACTTGGAAGCGATCCGATTTACAAACGGCGCCTACTGTCCCCTGTGCGGCAGTACGGAAAAGGCCCGCCGGTCGAACCTCAAGAGCCGTGTCGGGCGTTGGAACTGCCACGATTGCAAGTCCTCATTCAACGTCCTGTCCGGCACGATCATGCAGGGTACCCACATCCCCCTGCCGAAGTGGTTTGCGGCGATAGCCCTGGTGATCAATGCCAAAAAGTCCATATCCAGCCCACAACTGGCCCGTGATCTCGACCTGAATCAGAAAACGGCGTGGTTCATGCTCCAGCGTATCCGTGCTGGTATGGCATCCGACCAGGCCCCCATGCTGGCCGGGATTATCGAAGCCGATGAAACGTATGTCGGCGGCAAGCCCCGGAAACGTAACAAGCGGGACGATGAGCCGGAAGGCGGCAACACCTCTAAGCGTGGCCGTGGTACCGACAAGACCCCGATCATCGGGGCGGTGGAGCGTGACGGCAACGTGGTCGCCCAGGTCGCGGAAGACTTGACAGGCAAGGGTATCCTGGGTTTTATTAGGAGTGCGGTCAATACCGACGACTCCGTGCTGATAACGGACGAATACAAGGCATACAACGCGGTAAGGTCCATGATGCCCCACGTGGCGATCAACCACCAGAAGGAATACGCGGACGGCTGGAAGCACACCAACACCATCGAAGGCTTTTGGTCGCTGCTCAAACGTGCGTGGTACGGTAGTCATCATCACTATGCCTTGAAGTTCACACCGCTGTACGTTTCTGAAGCCGCGTGGAAGTACAACCACCGCTCCGATGCCAGGCCGTGGGACACCTTCATGGATGCACTGTTCGCGTAGGAGGTACCATGATGAACGCTGTTGAAAAAAATGAAGTCTTAACGATCCTCCGTGAGAAAACTGAAAAGCAACGATCCAGTCTGGATCAGGCCCTGCTGAAAATCTGTGCCCTGGGAGTACCGATTACGCTCTATGTCAAAATCCATATCCCCATGAACCCTGAACCACAGTACGAAAACCTGTTTACGTGGTTTGCATTCTGCTGGGTCATTACCCTGGCCGCGACAGTCTCATCGTACGTGTTCAGCGAAATGGGCTACAAGAAGACCACGGCCAACGTCCGGAACAACGTCAAGAAGGATGGATGGGCAACAGGTTTCACGACGTGGGTTAACCGCCTCGCGTTACTGGCTTTCTTCCTCGGTCTGATCTGTCTGGTCGTCTTCGCTTTCTTCAACGTCTTCTGATTCGTCATCATCCGGGAATATCTGGAAATCGTCACCGTCGCGTTTTCGTTCGATGCGATCGTTCATGCTGTCCCTCCCTTCATGAACCCCCGCCGCTTGTTCTCCCGTCTAAGCCCCGATAACGTGTACGTGTTGGATTTCAGGCGGTTGCACGGACCGCAAAGCAGGATGCGGTTGCTAACGTGGTTTATGCCGCCATCGGCCCGCGGCGTGTTGTGGTCCAATTCCAGGTAACGGGGATCGTCAAACGTCCGGTCGCATCCCTGGCACCGGGGGCCGTGCTGCGTCAACAAATACTCGTACATCTTCGCCCTGCTCCACCTGGGGCCGTCGGGTTCGGCCACCCGTTCTTTGACCCGCAGGAACGGGGCGGCCGTGTCTCCGTCGTCGGTCCGCTCCGGGGGCCGGTCGGTAAACGTCACGTCTCCGAACAGCCCCACCTCGTTTTCCAGCCTGGCGCGGACCACGTCGGCCGCCTTTTCCCATATGTCGATCCCGACCCATTGCCGCCCCAGTTTCTCGGCGGCAACAAGCGTCGTCGCGCATCCGGCGAAAGGATCAAGGACTACCCCCCCCCCCGTTCGCTGGACGCCTCAAGCATACGCATGTACAAGAGTATAGGCTTCTGGGTAGGCCAGCCCGTGCGGTCTTTGCTTGTCCTCCCAACCATATCGATCTGCCAATAATCCTTCATTCCGACCCATGTATGCCACCCGATCTCATCTTGATATTCTGCAACCCCCCTGAAACGGTACGGCTTGAGACCTCGGTTGTATGATTTCTCCTGCTGGGGCGAAAAGACATAAGACTTGGATTTCGAATACCAGTAAATCAGATCGTGTTTCTTGCTGAAATGTCGCTTTGGGCTTGCCCCCCCTGACTTGTAGCACCACACAATTTCATTCCTGAACATCCGTCGTCCGAACACGGCGTCCATCAGTTCCTTGAGATAATGGGACGCGGTCGGGTCGCAGTGGAGGTAAATGGAGCCTGTGGGCTTCAACAACCTGCGCATGGCGATCAGGCGCACGGCCATGAAGCACAGGAACGCGCCCATGTCGTCGCCGTAACTGGACCGCGAACCCTGGATGACGTTCAGCACGTGGGGGTAATCGTCGGCGATTTGATCCGTCCATTCCTCATGTACGTCGCGCTCCCATGACCAACGATCCTGAAACTTCGCGCCGGCGGCCAGGCTGTCGGGCGTGGCGTGAAAATCGCGCCCCTTGTTGAACGGCGGATCGGTGGCGATCAGGTCCACGGATTCGCTGTTCATGGCCCGCATGAAAGCCAGGTTGTCGCCGTGGTACAAGGTGCGGTTTGCAAAATTGGTTGTCATGGTGCGTCTCCTGGGGTATAGTGAATGGAGACGCCAAGATAACACGGCCGGGCTAAAACGTCAACAATTAAAGTACAAAACTACTATTTCCGAATGGGAATGGTACAGCTGAATGTGCCAGCCGAGTATACCCCAGACCTTGGGGAAGGTTTTCGGCCAGTCAAGCAGTTCCAGCAGCAGGTCGTCCCGGCCGATGATGTCGAAGTGGTTCAGGACACGGTAGACGCCGTCGCCCTCTTTCGGCCGGTTTTCCTCGTCGATACGGTCCGCGATGCGGTTCAGGGCGTTGACCATGTCGTCCGCCAGGACGTTCTCCACGATGAAATAACCCTGCTTATCGAATTGGTCCCGCTCTTCTTCTGTCAGGCAGTGGGCAAGGCAGGAAGGCTCCATGGAGTTCCCCGGGGGTTGTGCGCGGAATTGCACGGTTCATGCCTGTATTTCTTTAACCATTCTCGATTCGCCGGTCAATCCATTTGGAGACTGGACCCGGCGCCCCATTCCACCGAGCTCGTGTTCGCCGCCACACCGATCATGTCTCCCCCACACCGATCACGTCTCCCGCACCGATCACGTCTCCCGCACCGCGAACCTCAACTGGATCTCGTCGCTTTCCCGGTATCCTATGCGTGTCGCTCTTGCCTTCAACCTGTGCTCACCGGCTTCCAGTCGTAACGGTTCGGTGTACAACAGCCAGCGGGGATAGTCGTCCTCATCGAAGGTATAGGCGATGGACGCCCCCTGCGTGGCGCAGTGAAGCTGCACCAGCAACGGGCCGGTGAAGAAGCCGCCATCCAGGGCGGGTTCCATTCCCGGGCTTTCCGAACATATGGGTACGGCGATTACCGGGGCGGTTTCGGGTTGCCGGCCCTCCGGATACCAGTTCCGGACCATTTCGCTTTCGGATATGCGGCCCATGTCACCGACCTCTTCGATCCAGGCCTCGAGGGCATTACGCAACCGTTCCAGGTCGCTCCGCATCCCTGGTTCTGCGGCCAGGTTGCGGATTTCATGGGGGTCCGCCTCCGTGTCGTAGAGTTCCTCCACCGGCCTGGGATACCGGAACAGGGCCGACTGCGCTTCGTCCAGTCCGCCTTCCATGCGCAAACGCCAGATTTCCTGCATGATGGGATGGCGATTTCGATAGGGTATCCAGGAAAGGTACGTAAGGTCCGGCCGGTAGTTTCGGATATACTTGTACCGTCTGTCCCGTGCCGCCCTGACCATGTCGTAGGATACGTCGTGTCGGTCCCGGCTCGCGAAGATGTATTCGCGCGGATCCCGTGCCTGAGTCCCGAGAAACGCGCTTCCCTGGAAATGGTGCGGGATCTCGACGCCGGCCAGGGACAGCATGGTGGGTCCCAGGTCGATCGTACTCACCAGGTCATCGCGAACCTGTCCCCCTCCCAGGTCCGGTCCCCGGGCGATCAACGGTACATGAATCCCCCCGTCGTAGGGCCAGCGCTTGCCGCGGGGCAGAGGGCCGTGGTCGCTCCAGTTGAACACGTAGGTATTGTCGGCGAGGCCGTCCTTTTCCAGTTCGGCGAGCATGGCGCCGAATTCCCGGTCGTTATGGGCGATATGGGTATACATGCGGGCCAGGGCCGTTCTGACTTTCGCCGTGTCGGGCAGATGGGGCGGCGGCTTGATGGTATCGGGATCAAACTCGGGGGACGGACACTTTTCGGGCCACATCCCGCTTTCGTGACTGCGCATGAGATTGAAGACCGCGAAAAAGGGCTGGTCCGGATCGGGACGGTTGCGCCAGTGGGCGTCCTTTCCTTGCTCGTCCCAGGCCGTCAGCGGCGGCTCGAACTGGTAGTCGGTCTTGAAGTTGTTGGTGCAGTAGTAGCCTGCCGCCCGCAGGTACTCGGTGAAGCACTTGACGTAGTGGGGCGGGACCGCGGAATAGGGCGTGGGCATTTCCGGGGTATCATCATGCACGTGGGTGGTCCGCATGTGGTGCGTGCCGATGGAGGTAGCGTACATCCCGGTGATGATCGCCGAACGGGCCGGCGCGCAGACCCCGGATGTGGAATAGCAATGGGACCACCGGCAACCCGCGGCCACGAAACGGTCCACGTTCGGCGTGCGGGCCACCGGATCGCCGTAGCAGCCGTAATACGGACCGGTGTCTTCGAAGGATATCCACAGGATGTTCGGTCTGGACTGCGATGGCACGTTGCCCTCTCGTTCTTCGGAAGTTGTCTTCTCGTTAACCTGCTTATTTACAGTATGTCGATCAGTATGTCGATTTGTTGGGTACGATGCCGTTGGAATAGGCCGTGCGTCTTCGTCTCCATCACAGCCCCATCACCGTCTCCTCGCGAGTTGATCTACGACCGCCTTCAAATCGCCGTTCGCGCATGGGTCCTGAGCTGACGGTCCGCGCTGCTTCCCTTCGCAAGCATGACGCGAATGTACTCGATCTCTTCGCGGACGCCGGGGGGATCCACGACGTCGTCCAGGATCTCCAGCAATTCCTCGATGAGATTCCGTACGGGCACTTCCTCCTCCTTGCCGAAGCCGACCAGGTTCTCGCGGCGCCCTCCTTGATGTCCCGGCACACATCCGTCCCCATCTCCACCTGTGACTGAAGGAATTCCGGCTTGACCTGGTCACGAAAGACCCGCTTCCCCTTTTCAAGAAACTCGGAGATGTAGGACGTCAGCTCTCGCGATTCGGGGTCGATGATCTGGTACTCTTCTTCGACACCCAGGGTCATGGCACGAGTCGTTCCAAGTATCCGGGTCCAGTGGATTGGTCGCGGTTATCCTGCCAAATATTACGAATACCCGAAAACCGAGCTTGATTATCCCGAAATCTGTATTAAAAGGGAATCATATACGAAAGTAACATCCAAGTCTTATAGTGACCAAAGGAAAACGGCCTGCGATACATCTAGACCTTTTTATCAAATATCCATATCCGAAACAATCCGGAGCGCAGCTTTCGAGCGCCCTATCGATTCCTGCTGCCGGGTACGGTCACCGGAACGTGACGGGCCCGAACTCCGACAGTTTGGGAATGGACTGCTAAGCGCGCAACTTCCGCGATCCGAACCAGACGCCCACGGCCCCGATCAGCGGGTTGAGCCAGTTGAACCATGCCGGATGGAGGGCGCCCTCGGTCGCCTCCATCATCGACAGGTCATCGGGACGCGGTTCCGCCGGGATCTCCACTGGCATCAGGGCCCTCACCACACCGAGCACGATCACCATGGCAATCAGCATCGTGCCGGCCCTGGCATCGTGCCCCATCATGGCACAGACTCGTCCGGCGATGTACGCCGCCACGAGCCCGAGTACGAGCGATCCGAGTGCCCAACCGACGGGTACCTCCCACGAACCCGGCTGGAAGGCGCGCGAGGGCCCCACCGTCAGCCACAGAAGCGAGAAGAGTGCGAAGAGCACGGCGGCCATGGCAATGTAGCCGGCGATGGCCGCGAGGATGTTCCTGAGCATTATATTCCTCCCTGAAAAATGAGCCGTGTTGTCCTATGTGATATGAGTCAGAAGGGGCACTGGTTCCAACAGGGTGTGAGTCTGGGGGACTAGCCAGGATTCAGGTCCACGGGCTCTCCCGAGTCGATGGACGCGTGCACGGCGTCGATCACCCGCATGTTGCCCAGGCTGTTCTCCGCGGGAATCCGGTGCGGCCGTCCCGTTTCGATGCAGTCGCACAGGTGCCGCAACTGGTCGGTGAATTGGAATGCCGGGGCGAATCGGATGGTTCGCTTCTCACCATCGTTTTTCCTGATTTCCAGCGCCACCGGATGATCTTCATTGTTCCAGGCCATGTCCATCCGCATGTATCCGCCGGTCCCGTACACTTCGAATTCCTGGGATCCGTGGTAGCGGAAGGAAAAAGCGCACTGCGCGCTGATCTCGCCGGGAAACTCGAGCTGCACCGCCACGGACTCCGGTACCCGGGATTGCCGGCCGTAATGGCCGCGCGCATGGACCTGTTCCGGTTCGCTTCCCGCGATGAACCGGGCGTGGTGTATGCAGTAACAGCCCAGGTCGTAGGGGGCCCCGCCCCGCTTTTCCTGGTTGAACCGCCAGTTGTGATCCGGCCTCAGGTAAGTCGGATCGACGGCGGCGGTAAAGGTGCTGCGGATCAGCTTGACCTGGCCGATCTCGCCGGCTTCGATGAGTTCCTTCGCCTTCAGATGGCAGGGATGGTGGCGGAACTTGAAGGCTTCGGCCAGCAGAACGCCATGTTCCCGCGCCGCTTCGATCATGGACTCGCATTCGGCCGCCGTCGAACTGATGGGCTTTTCACACAGAATGGCCTTCACCCGGCCCGTCCTCGCGGCCTGGATGCTAATGGCGGCGTGGGAGTTCCCCCAGGTACAGACAGCCAGGATATCGATTTCTTCCTCGTGCAACATGCGGCCCAGGTCGGTGTAACGATGGGAGACGCCGAATTTCTTTCCGAATCGTTCCAGTGCGTCCCCGGAGATGTCGCAGATCGCTCTGAGTTCCGCTTCTGGAGCCTCCCGGGCCGCCCTGCCGTGACAGTGCGCAATGCCGCCCGCCCCGATGAGGCCTACCCTGTATGTCATGATCGATCTCCCAATTCAATGATGCAACAGTTCCGTGAATTCCCGATCTGATCTGTTTCGAGGTCGCCCGGTCCCATGGTGTTTCTCCTGAAACGATACGGCAGTCAATCCGATCGTTTGAGATCCACGAATTTCGCCACCGGTCCCACCAGGAACAGGGCATACAGCGGCGCGTTCACGATTTCGAACAGCCGCAGCGCCATCTCCGCCAGCGCCACGAGGAAGGCGATGCCGATCCGTCCGCCGCGCGAGGAGACAGAGGTGGCGGGATCCGTGACCATGAAGAACGCCATGAGCTGGTACATGGGGCCGGTAATGGGCGCGACCTCGGAAAGAAAAGGCGTCCCGGTCATCAGGGATCGCACGTAAGCCAGCGCGACAAAGGACACCGCGTAGGTCAGCGTGACGTGGAAGCGTTTCGCCCGCCAGAGGATGACGGAACCCAGCAACCAGATCACGGCCATGGCCCACAGGTCGTTGCCCCACTGTTCGCTCAGGGCGGCCACGGTCCCGGGCGCTGCGATGAGCACCACGCAGATGCCCAGGTTCGATGGGTTCCACAGGTGGCGCCCCCTGAAGCGCAGCACGTACTTCGACATGATGGACAGCAGGCCCGCGACCACGAAGGGCCAAAGAGAGAGCGATCTGAGTAGAATACCGCAGCTGATCCCCGTGATATACGCGCTGGCGGGGTTGAGCCATTTCCCGGTCAGCAGGCGGCCCAGGGCCAGTTCCGCCGCCAGGGCCACGGTGATCGCCGTAAAGAGCTGCGACAGGTCGTGGAGGAAGCCCACGTAAACCTGGCCGAAGACCAGGATCAGGGTGATCAGGCCGGAGGACAGGTACCGCGGGTCGATCCGGAGTCTTGTCTCATTCGGCGGCCCCGGCGCCGTTTCCGCCGATGCGGCCTTCGAATCGCTCATCATCCCTCCGGTTCCGTTATGGCGTGCAACCGGTTCAATGCGGGGTTTACCAGCCTCTGCACCGTCCCACTCGGCCACTTGATTTCGACACGGTCGACCGCCGCGGCGTCCCCCAGACCGAAGTGGCGCCTGCGCTGGCTCTGAGCGGCGAATCCGGCCCCGGCAGTCACGACCTGCAACTGCTGCCTTCCTTCCCAGAATACCCTTATCTCGGCGCCGATGGCGCTGGCGTTGCTGCGTACGCCCCGCAGTTCAAAGGAAACCCACGTGTTCTCTCGCTCGACCTCGTTCCGGTACAGGATCAGGGGTCCGTCCTGGTTGGCCACGACCACGTCCAGCGCTCCGCGGTTGAACAGGTCGGCCAGGGCGACGCCCCGTCCGTCGTACCGGTCGTTTACGCCTGCGGCTTCCGCCACGTCGTAGAAGCGTCCGTTTCCGTCGTTCAGATAGAGGCGGGACCGCTCGTAGCCGGACAGGCTCTGGTCTCCCATGGGCGCCCAGTTCCGCACGTCCTGGAAGATGTTGTTGTTGCCCATGGCGACGCGCGACATCTCGTACCAGTAGTCTTTCTCGGGGTCGGCCGAGACGAAGCCGTTGGTTACGAACAAGTCCACGAAGCCGTCGTTGTTCAGGTCGCCGAACTGCGCACCCCACGCCCAACCGGCGTCGGTGATATCTCCCTCGGCGATATTGACCATCCGGCCGTTTTCGGCGATCAGGTTGCGCCGCAGATTGTTGCCCTGGAAGAGATATCCGCGCTTCGAGATGTTGGTCACGTAGACGTCCGTGCGGCCGTCGTTGTACAGATCGCCGAAAGCCACGTTCATACCGCTTTTGGACGTCTCCTCGAGCGTTGCGCCGTCCAATCGCTCGAACCCCTTGCCCTCGAGATTGATGAAGAGCACCTCGGGACCGTAGTCGTTGGCCAGGTACAGGTCGGGCCAGCCGTCGCCGTCGAGGTCGGCGGCGCCGATGGACATGGTCCAACGCGTGCAGTCCACCCCGAAAGCCTCCGTGACGTCTTCGAAATGCCCCCCGCCCCGGTTCAGGAAGAGATAGTTCCGGCCCCCGTTGTCCGCGTATTCGAAACTCTCCTGCATGATCCTTGTCGTCGTAACCTGCCACAGGTCATGGGCTTCCGAAAAATACCCACCAACGTAAAGATCGATCAGGCCATCCCGGTCGACGTCCGTCCAAACCGCGCTGTTCGCGTTCATCCACCGGTCGAGACCCGATTTGCCGGTCACGTCCTCGAAAGCGCCGCCGCCCTGGTTTCTGAACAGACGCTGGCGGCCCCACCTGTATATGAACACGTCCTCGAAACCGTCGTTGTCGTAGTCACCCCATACCGACCCCATGGATACGCCGCTGGCGTCGTTCACATCGGCAAGACCCATGGCACCGGCGACCTCCTCGAAACCTCCGTCGCCCAGGTTTCTATACATCGCGTTCGGCGCGCCTTTTCGGCTGCGGGTCACGTACAGGTCCTGCCACCCGTCGTTGTCATAGTCCATCACCGAGACGGACGCGCCCAGAGCCGTCAGGTGGGGCATGATCGGGTCGAGTGCCGGATCGAGTTCAGGCTTCGCGTGTATGAAGTCTATACCGGCCGCCGCCGTCGCATCCGTCAGGCGGAACCCGTACCGGCCCGCATCTGAATCGGCTGAATCGCGCGCCAGCCAACGGGCGAGCAGGAAAGGGGTTGCGAGTAATATGATGAAAAGTACGGTTATAGCGGGCCGTATCGAAGATGGAGAGGGTGGTGACATGGCCTGTAGGGATCTGGTGCGACCGATCGGATCCGGCGGTCCGCATAGTCTGCATGGTCCGGATGGCCAAGGCAGCCCGGGCAACCCAGGCGGATCGGACAGATCCGGCTCGTTCGGTCGGACCGGATTATCCAGCGGAAGGACAAGGGAAATGGCACGTGTGTCCCGTATGTTCTAAATGCGATTTCAAGGTAGAAGGCAAAACCGGGACTGTCAAGATGGATTGACAAGGCGGCCGCAAGCGTTATAAGATCATCTTCAGTCCACGCCGACGAATTGTTTCTGCGATCCACCGGATACCGCCAACGATCTGGAGAATATATGGCTACCAACCCCATTCGCGCCTTTCAGGCCGTACTGTTGATCCTGTGTGCGTGTACCGCTTCAGCGAACATACACGCCCAGACCTCCCTGCTGGACCGCATCCTTGAAAAGGGTGAGATACGTATCGGGACGACGGGCGATTACAAGCCGTTCACCTATCTGAACCCGGAGACGGGAAAATACGAGGGCATGGACATCGACGCGGCTCATCTGCTCGGGGAAGCGCTCGGCGTCCGCGTCCGGTTCGTCCCCACGACCTGGAGCGGCCTGTCCGACGATACCCTGAACGACCGGTTCGATCTGGCCATGGGCGGCATCACCCGGACACTCGAGCGGCAGAAGATCCTGGCCCTCACCGGCCCTTATGTCACTATCGGGAAATCGCCGCTCATCAGGAAGGCCGACCGCGAACGGTTCAACAGCCTGTCGGACATCGACCGGCCGGGGGTCCGGATCGGCGCCAACTACGGCGGCACAAACGAGGCCTTCGTCCGTGCCAACATCGAGCAGGCCACCATCGTCATGTTCCGGGACAACCTGGACGTACAGCCGGCCGTGGCGTCCGGCGAGGTGGACGTCATGTTCACGGACAACGTCGAGGCGGTCATCTACGCGAGACAGAACCCCGTGCTCTACGCCGTGAATCCGGCCAACCCGCTGACCAGGGAAGATATCGGCTACATGACCGTCCGGGACGACCAGCCCTTTATCAACTGGCTGAACCTCTGGCTTTACCAGATACGCCAGAAGGGAACGCTCGACGAGCTGAGGAGCAGGTGGATCGGGGATTTCTGAGGAGCGTGTGTACCGGCTGTACTAAACGGGGCCGGCACTCCCGGTTGAATATACGGCGTAATCATGACTTTGCCGGGGTGGCCCCGGCCACCGTAATCGATGCCTCGCCCCCGACGTCTCCCGTTGACGCGGTAATCGGGGTACTGCCGCGTCCCACCGCGGTAACCAGCCCTGTCGCAGAAACCGTAGCTACGGCCTCGTCAGCGCGGAACACATTTTGTATTGCGATGTAACCTGCCCGGCCCTATTTTAAGTGCGACTGTATTCAAAGCGAAATCCTGAAAAAGGAGCAAGTCTTTGGCCGACGCCGCGGACCATAACGACGAGTTGTTTTTTGATGACGTCGATCTGGACGCCCATAGCGCCAGGACCGTCGATACCGAAGCCATCGAGTTCTTTCCCACCGACTACCGTATAGGGCGGACCAAGTACATCTTCGTCACCGGCGGCGTCATGTCCGGCGTGGGCAAGGGCGTCTTCAGCGCGTCGCTCGGGCACCTGCTCAAGCATTACGGATTCACGGTATCCCAGATCAAGATCGACGGCTACCTGAACCAGGACGCCGGCACCATCAACCCCTACCGTCACGGAGAAGTGTTCGTGCTCGAGGACGGCACCGAGTGCGACATGGACCTGGGCACCTACGAGCGCTTCCTCGACGACGACCTGAACAAGAACAACTACATCACTTCGGGCAAGGTGTACCGGATCATCCTCGACAAGGAACGCCGGGGCGAGTACCTGGGCCGGGATGTGCAGGTCGTACCCCACGTGACGGGCGAGATCAAGAACCTCATGCGTACCAAGGCCCACGAAGGGCCCTACGATATCCTGGTCGTAGAGATCGGCGGCACCGTGGGGGATATCGAGAATATCCACTTCATCGAGGCCGCCCGGGAAATGCTCTACGACGAGGGACGGGACAATGTCCTGTCGGTCCACGTCACGCAGGTGCCCTATAACGAGGCCGCCGGGGAATTGAAGACCAAGCCCACGCAACACAGCGTCAAAGCGCTCCTGCAACTGGGCATACAGCCCGATATCGTGGTCTGCCGTTCCGCCATACCGCTCAGCACGAGCGTCCGGCAGAAAATCAGTCTCTACTGCAACATCGCGGAAGACCGCGTGATCAGCAGCCCGGATACGGATTCCATCTACCGGGTTCCGACCCTGCTCGACCGCCAGAAAACGGTTCAGATCGTCGCCGACAAGTTGAACGTGAATCTGCCACAACGGCTCGACCAGAAACCCAAGGTGTTCGACATATTCCTCAAGTACCTGTCGAAATCGCACCCGGAAATACGTATTGCCATCACCGGAAAGTACACGGCCCTGCACGATTCGTACGTGAGCATCCTCAACGCCCTGGATCACAGCAAGGTCAGCGTGGGCGCGGAGATCGGCATCGAATGGATCGATACGACCGAGTTCTCGGGCGACCGGCCGCCGGATGCAGGGGTATTCGAAGGGATCTCAGGGATCATCGTACCCGGCGGCTTCGGTGAGCGGGGCGCCGAAGGAAAGATCCCGTTCATTCAGTATGCCAGGGAGAACGGTCTGCCGTTCCTGGGCCTGTGCTATGGCTTCCAGCTGGCCGTGATCGAGTTCGCGCGCAACCAGTGCGGATTGCGTGATGCCGCCCACGCCGAATTCGACGCGGAGACGGAAACGCCGGTCATATACCTGCTGCCCGACCAGCGCAAACTGGCCGGCATGGGAGGCACGATGCGGTTGGGTGGACACGAGGTGAAGGTGAAAGCGGACACGGAAGCCCACCGCTGCTACGGATCGGAATTGGCCATGGAGAGATTCCGCCACCGGTACGAGTTCAACAACCAGTACAGGGAACTCATCGAGCACAAGGGCATGGTGTTCTCCGGCATGACACCTGACGAAGAGATCATGCAGATCCTGGAAATCCCCACGCACCCTTTCTTCGTAGGCACGCAGTTCCACCCCGAGTTGACCAGCCGTCCATACAGACCCCAACCTTTGTTCCGGGGATTTGTACAGGCAGCTTTAAATAACGCGAATTCTGTGGAAGACCAGCGGTTAGCCGTTCAGGCCGGTCAGGCTGAATAGAGGGATATGGGACGCGCGTCCGGCAGATGGCCATGCGGGCGCAGGCCGGTCAGGCTGAATAGCGGCTTGCTTGCAGGATGAGCGTCCGGCCGGTGGAGCGGAGTGCTTCAGCCGGCCTGCCGCGTCAGCCTGGATTTGATGCGGGCGGCGGTACGCCGATGCACCACGTTGCGCTTGACGGCTTTATCCAACTTGGAATAGGCCTGGCCCAGTAACTCGGGCGCGGCTTTGGCATCCGTGTTCTCACGCAGGCGTTTGATGGCGGTTCGGAGGGCGGATTTCACCGTGGCGCTACGCCGCTGACGCACGCTTTCCTGGCGCAGTCGCTTTTTCGATGAGACGAGGCTAGGCAACTTTTACTCCCTTTATACGCTGGAACGATAAATACCGCATGGCGTGTCGACCGATGCGGCCTGTTGTACGGTTCGCTCGAAACAAACGTCAAATTACCCGTGAGAATGCCGGAAGTCAAGGTTAAATTGACCATCCGGCATGATCGGGCGATTCGAAAAACCGGCTATCGGCGTACGGAAAACCATCCTATGGCTGCGAAACCGACGGAAATTGAAGAAAAACTCAAGTCGCTGCCCGGCGAGCCGGGCGTGTACTTGATGAAAGACACCCGTTCGCGCATCATCTACGTGGGCAAAACGCGCGCGCTGCGCCAGCGGATCCGCTCGTACTTCCAGAAAAACCGCCACACAGCGCCGAAATCGGTCGCCCTGGCCAGCCGGATTCATGATTTCGACTACGTTGTGACCGAATCGGAAGCCGACGCACTGCTGCTCGAAGACCACCTCATCAAGGAGCACAGGCCGCGATACAATGTGATGCTGCGCGACGACAAGTCCTTTCCCTTCATCATGCTGACCAACGAGACCTACCCCAGGGTCGTGGTCACGCGCAACGTCCGGCAGGACGGGGCCAGGTACTTCGGACCCTACACCAACGTGAAGGCCATGCGCAGGACCATCGACCTGGTCCGGAAAGTCTTTCCTCTGCGCACCTGCCCGAGCGCGAACGCGTGGCCGTCCATGGACCGGCCCTGCCTCGACTACTACATCGACCGCTGTCCCGGACCGTGCAAGGGCCACATCGGCGAGGAAGGATACGGCGAGATCATCGACCAGGTCTGCCGGTTTCTCTCCGGCAGGACGAAGGATCTGCTGAAACAACTGAAGGAACGCATGGCGCGGGCGTCGGAGCAACTGCAGTTCGAACTGGCGGGTCGCATCCGCGACCAGATCGTCGCCATCGAGAAAACGACTATTCGGCAACGGGCTTTCTCGAACCGGGAAGTGGACCGGGACATTATCGGGCTCGCGCGGAACGGAACCGACGTCTGCGGGGCGGTGTTGCAGGTAAGGGAGGGCAGGCTGATTGGCAAGGAGCACTTCTTCCTGACAGCGCCCGAGGAGTCCGCGGAGCCGGAAACGTTGGGCGCCTTTCTGACCCAGTACTACCTCGCAGCCCAACTTTGGCCCGACGAGATTCTGCTGGCCGGCGAACCGGAAGGTATCGAGGCGTTCCGGGAATGGACGGCCCGGCAGCGGGGATCCAAAGTCGAAATCGCCGTACCCCGACGCGGCGATAAGGCCGCCATGGTCCGGCTGGCCGTACAGAACGCCGAACTGCAGTTGAATACCCACGCGCTGAAACGGGCCGAAGCCCGGGTCCGCCGCAGTATCCCGGTCGCGGTAGGGGCGCTGCAGGAGATCCTGGGAACCGACGTCCCGCCGAGGCGCATCGAGACTTTCGACATCTCCAACATCCAGGGATCGGACCCGGTGGCCTCCATGGTCTGTTTCGTGGACGGCCGCCCCCGCAAGTCCGACTACCGGAAATTCAAGGTCAGGGACGTGATCGGTCCCAATGACTTCGCCATGATGCAGGAAGTCGTCGGCCGGCGTTACCGGCGGTTGATCGACGAAAGCAAGCCTCTACCCGACCTCGTGCTCATCGACGGCGGAAAGGGACAGCTCTCCAGCGTCCGGCAGGTCCTGAACGAACTCGGCCTGGTCGATCTGCCCGTCATCGGCCTTGCGAAGCGGCTGGAGGAAGTATTCCGTCCTGGCCAATCCGAACCAATCGTCATTCCAAGGTCGTCCCCCGCCCTGAAAATGCTCATGCAGGCCAGGGACGAGGCCCACCGGTTCGCCGTCACATTTCACCGGCAACGACGGGGAAACCGGATGATCCGCTCCGAATTGGACAACATACCCGGCGTGGGGCCCAAGCGGAAACAACATTTGATCATGGCGATCGGGTCCGTGGAAGAGATCAGAAAGTGCACCGAAGAGGAACTCACCGCGGTCAAGGGCGTCGGCAAAGACGCGGCACGGAAAGTCTACCGGTATTTCCATCCGGAATAGGCTCGAATCACCTGCCTGGGTGACCGGGTACCGCCCGGCAGAACCACGTCGCCGGCCGGTGGATACATAGAATCACATTGCGCAGGACCGGTACGCGCCTTAGTATGCATGTAGTTCCGCGGGCATAAGTTTGAATATTCGCGGCTGGATATTGAATACTCAACTAGATACGATTTCGCAGGTTCGCGTCCGGTCATACACGGCATGGTATTTGCGGTCAGGGGAAACGAAACCGAAGGCGACATCCCGCTTCGGACGGGATTACGGAGGAAAGATACGTGGGTAAGGTTCTGAGGTCATACGAGTTGCTGGAAGAACGCATGAAGGATATCTACTTCGATTTCTACCGGGAAACGTACCGCCAGGGTACCGCGCTCGACAACAAGACCAAGGAGCTGATCGCCATAGCCGCATCACTGAGCGCGGGATGTCACAACTGCCTGGAAGGCCATCTGAAGAAAGCCATGAAGTACGGCGCCGACGGCGCGGAAATCCGGGAAGCAGTGGCCATCGCCGTGGGCGTGGCGGCCGCCACGATCGTGGACCGAAGCGACCTGGCGAACTTCGAGATGAACTTCAACGAACTGCTGAAAAAGGCGGAAAAGACCGAGCAGGCAAGCAGCAAGACCTGAGTTTCGAGTCCGCGGTACTGCGTTACGGCAATCCAAGGCGCAAACGCGGTTTGCTTGAAAACACATAGAACAACCCATCGTACTGGAGGATAGCGTGAGCAGGATTTCAACGACACTGTTGTGCACCATCTTCGCCGCGGCTGCCATCCTGTCTCCCTTGCAGGCGCAGGCCACGGATCAGGATGAACAGGCCCTGACCGGGGACGAAGAGAAGATCGTCGCCTACATCATGGAGCAGGTCTCCGAATCCAAGGCCGGCAAGCCGAATTTCGGTCGGGAAACGGCCATGGCCGTATACCAGGAACTGGGGATCCAGGTGACGCCCGACATGGTTCCCCGCATCCGAGCGGCCGTCGTGGCCGAGTTGAAGGCGATCGAAGCCCGGCTCATGCTGAAAGAGGGAAGCGCCGCGCCGGATTTCAACCTGCCGGTGCTCGGCGGCGGCGAGGCCAGTCTGTCCGCATTGAAAGGGAAAGTGGTCGTGGTGAACTTCTGGGCAACCTGGTGCCCGCCCTGCCTGGTGGAAATGCCGGTGCTGGACGAACTCTTCAGGACTTACCGGGACCAGGGGGTCGAGGTGCTGGGACTCTCACTCGACGAAGAAGGGCTTTCCATCACGGAACCCTTCGTCGAGAAGCTCAACATTACCTATCCCATCGTGGAATCGGACCGCAAGACCTACCAGGCCTATGGCAACGTGCTGACCATACCCCATACGTTCGTGGTCGGTCGGGACGGCAAGGTCACGAAACGATTCGTGAACAACCAGACGAAAGCCGAATTCGAGGAAGCGATCAAGGCGGCCATCGCCGGGAAGTAGGCGGCACGCCTTTCCGCGCCGGCTACCGGACTACCCGGTACGCATCGATGGCTTTCATGTTCAGTTCGACACCGAGACCGGGCCGGTCGGATACCCGGATCCTGCCGTCCTCGATCCGCTCCGGCGGTACGATCAATTCGTGCCGCCACGGCACCTCCCCCCAGGCGTATTCCAGGATCTGAAAGCGGGGATGGGCGGCCATGGCCTGAACGCCTGCCGCGATGGTCAAGGGACCGAAGGGTCCGTGCGGCGCGGTGGGAATCCCCCTGCCTTCGGCCATGGCGGCGACCTTCTTCAGTTCCCACAGTCCGCCCACGATCGTCACGTCCGGCATGATGACGTCCATCAGACCCCGGTCCACCACGGGCCAGAACCCCTCCCGGTACATCAGGCTTTCGCCTCCGGCCAGCGGCACGTCGATATGATCCCGGATGGCCCGGTAGCCCTCGTGGTCTTCGTCGGGCACGGGTTCCTCGTACCAGTAAAGGTCCAGGTCCCTGAGGGCATCGTATACCTCGCATCCGCCCCGGGCGGTGAAGTGGCTGTGGCAGTCGATCAACAGGGAGACGTCCGGACCGATCGATTCACGCACCGCTTCCATGCAGGCAATGCCTTCGCGAGCGTCGGAGGCCCGGTCGATGCCGCCCGGCATCCCGTCGAAAGGGGCCAGTTTTACGGCGTCGAATCCATCCGAAACCGCGGCGGCCGCGTTCCGTGCGAACCCCGCGGGCGTCCGGTCGGTCGTGGCCCGGTTGATGTTGGCATAGAGGGGTATCTCATCATGGCATCGTCCCCCGATGATGTCCGCCACGGGCACGCCCAGGGCCTTGCCCTTGATGTCCCACAGGGCCTGGTCGAGGGCGCTCAGGGCCATCACTTTCGACCGGTCGGCGGGTGAAGGCAGGAGTTCGGCCAGGATGCGTTCGATGCTGCCGGGGTCGCGACCGGCGAGAACCGGTTCGACTTGTTGCAGGAAGTCCACGCTCCCGGACCGGGCGCCTCCGGGATTCACCTCGCCGAAACCGGTTATTCCTTCATCCGTATGCACTGCCAGGAACGTCCAGTCTCCCCGGTGATTCACGTGGACGGAGCAGGTTTTCAGTCCGGTTATCTTCATGTGCTTACCTGCGGTATGTGTTTTTCTGCGGTCGAAAACGTTCATAACGACGCGGGGCCCAATGCGGTCTGCGACTCGAAACCGACCCGCGAACCGATGAATCGCCGGGATTCGCTCCTACTGAACCTGATCGGTGCTATCCGGATTAACGCTATATTCTCCCATTGATTACTGCAATGCATTCGGAATAAGTAGTTTTGTACTTGACATTGTGTCCCGTATGAGGTATATTGAGGGTAGATAAGGACAACAACCCCTTACCCTCTACGGAGTTACACGATGAACCTCTTTGAAACCATCCGCCGCTTCCCGACACAAGAAGCCTGTATCGACCACTTGGAAGCGATCCGCTTTGCAAACGGCGCCTACTGTCCCCTGTGCGGCAGTACGGAAAAGGCCCGCCGGTCGAACCTCAAGAGCCGTGTCGGGCGTTGGAACTGCCACGATTGCAAGTCCTCATTCAACGTCCTGTCCGGCACGATCATGCAGGGTACCCACATCCCCCTGCCGAAGTGGTTTGCGGCGATTGCCCTGGTGGTGAATGCCAAGAAGTCCATATCCAGTCCGCAACTGGCCCGCGACCTGGACCTGAATCAGAAAACGGCGTGGTTCATGCTCCAGCGTATCCGTGCTGGTATGGCATCCGACCAGGCCCCCATGCTGGCCGGGATTATCGAAGCCGATGAAACGTATGTCGGCGGCAAGCCCCGCAAACGCAACAAGCGGGACGATGAGCCGGAAGGCGGCAACACCTCTAAGCGTGGCCGTGGTACCGACAAGACCCCGATCATCGGGGCGGTGGAGCGTGACGGCAACGTGGTCGCCCAGGTCGCGGAAGACTTGACAGGCAAGGGTATCCTGGGTTTTATTAGGAGTGCGGTCAATACCGACGACTCCGTTGCCAGGCCGTGGGATTCCTTCATGGATGCACTGTTCGCGTAGGAGGTACCATGATGAACGCTGTTGAAAAAAATGAAGTCTTAACGATCCTCCGTGAGAAAACTGAAAAGCAACGATCCAGTCTGGATCAGGCCCTGCTGAAAATCTGTGCCCTGGGAGTACCGATTACGCTCTATGTCAAAATCCATATCCCCATGAACCCTGAACCACAGTACGAAAACCTGTTTACGTGGTTTGCATTCTGCTGGGTCATTACCCTGGCCGCGACAGTCTCATCGTACGTGTTCAGCGAAATGGGCTACAAGAAGACCACGGCCAACGTCCGGAACAACGTCAAGAAGGATGGATGGGCAACAGGTTTCACGACGTGGGTTAACCGCCTCGCGTTACTGGCTTTCTTCCTCGGTCTGATCTGTCTGGTCGTCTTCGCTTTCTTCAACGTCTTCTGATTCGTCATCATCCGGGAATATCTGGAAATCGTCACCGTCGCGTTTTCGTTCGATGCGATCGTTCATGCTGTCCCTCCCTTCATGAACCCCCGCCGCTTGTTCTCCCGTCTAAGCCCCGATAACGTGTACGTGTTGGATTTCAGGCGGTTGCACGGACCGCAAAGCAGGATGCGGTTGCTAACGTGGTTTATGCCGCCATCGGCCCGCGGCGTGTTGTGGTCCAATTCCAGGTAACGGGGATCGTCAAACGTCCGGTCGCATCCCTGGCACCGGGGGCCGTGCTGCGTCAACAAATACTCGTACATCTTCGCCCTGCTCCACCTGGGGCCGTCGGGTTCGGCCACCCGTTCTTTGACCCGCAGGAACGGGGCGGCCGTGTCTCCGTCGTCGGTCCGCTCCGGGGGCCGGTCGGTAAACGTCACGTCTCCGAACAGCCCCACCTCGTTTTCCAGCCTGGCGCGGACCACGTCGGCCGCCTTTTCCCATATGTCGATCCCGACCCATTGCCGCCCCAGTTTCTCGGCGGCAACAAGCGTCGTCGCGCATCCGGCGAAAGGATCCAGGACCACGTCGCCAGGGTTGCTGGACGCCTTAATGATCCGGGCGTACAACGGCAGGGGCTTTTGTGTCGGCCAGCCCGTGCGATTCTTATCACTGTTGGTCATTATGGGGACCTGCCACCAGTCGAAAGGAATCCGTCCCAGCGGGTGCATCTTTTGATATGACTTGTTCCCTATTATCTTGGGCGTCATTGATTTGTGTGGAGACGAATAGGGTTCGCGGATTTCATCGACGTTGAAGGTCCAGCCCCCCCCCCCCCCCCGCGAATACCACAGGATAAGGTCGTGTTTTCTCGAAAAGTGCTGTTTGCTTGCTCCGCCGGAACCATAGCACCACACAATTTCATTCCTGAACATCCTGCGTCCGAACACCGCGTCCATGAGTTCCTTCAAGTAGTGTGAGGCCGTAGGGTCACAGTGGAGGTAAATGGAGCCTGTGGGCTTCAAAAGCCGCCGCATGGCAATCAGTCGCACGGCCATGAAGCACAGGAACGCGCCCATGTCATCGCCGTAACTGGACCGCGAACCCTGGATGACGTTCAGGACGTGGGGGTAATCGTCGGCGATCTGATCCACCCATTCTTCATGTACATCGCGCTCCCATGACCATCGATCTTGAAACTTCGCGCCGGCGGCCAGGCTGTCGGGCGTGGCGTGAAAATCGCGCCCCTTGTTGAACGGCGGATCCGTGGCGATCAGGTCCACGGATTCGCTGTTCATGGCCCGCATGAAAGCAAGATTGTCGCCGTGGTACAAGGTGCGGTTTGCAAAATTGGTTGTCATGGTGCGTCTCCTGGGGTATAGTGAATGGAGACGCCAAGATAACACGGCAGGGGTGAACCGTCAACAATTAAAGTACAAAACTACTATTCCCGAATGCATTTGTTTATATACCACCATGTTCGAAGCGTGAGTCTTCATCAACAAATCCCGAATCTGCATGGAGATGAGCCGAAATCGTTCCAGCGACATCTTGCATGGCTTAAAACAGTCAATACGCCGAAGGGAGAGGTATGAGTTCGCAACAAGTAGCGGTCATCACGGGAGCGGGAAGGGGCATGGGAGCGGCCATCGCGCGCAACCTGGCCGGACAGGGGTGGGCCGTCGCGTTGCTGTCTCCCTCCGGAGCGGCGGAATCACTCGCAGGTGAACTGGGAGGCATCGGCGTGACGGGCTCCGTCACGGACGAAGCCGACCTGCGGAAGCTGGTGGACCTGGCCATGGAAGCCCACGGCCGGATAGATGGCGTCGTCAACAGCACCGGCCATCCGCCCAAGGGCAGCCTGCTGGATATACCGGACGAAGACTGGCACGAGGGACTGGATATCGTGTTTCTCAATGTGGTGCGCATGGCGCGCCTGGTCACCCCGATCATGGTGGAACAGGGCGGCGGTTCGATCGTCAACATATCCACCTTCGCCGCCTTCGAACCGGAGCATTACTTCCCGGTTTCGACGCCTTTCAGGGCGGCCCTGGCGAGTTTTTCGAAGATCTACGCCGACAACCACGCCGGCGACAACATCCGGATGAACAATCTCCTGCCGGGATTCATCGACAGTCTCCCCGAATCGGAAGCATTCAGGTCGCGCATTCCAATGGGACGCTACGGCACGGTGGAGGAGATCGCGGAAACGGCCGCATTCCTGCTGTCACCCGGTTCGGGTTATATCACGGGCCAGAACCTGCGGGTCGACGGGGGCATAACGCGGTCGGTGTGAGCGATGGGACATCCGATACCAATGGAAACACCGGAAGAAGTTGGAAATGCCCGGGGCAATCGTAAGAACCAGAGGCAGTTGGAAGAACCGGATTCATAGGAACCAGGGACAGGTGGTAGAATTGGGATTCGGAAGAAAAGGGATTCGGAGCACAAATACTCACCTGAAAGGTTCTCATGAAGCAGACTGACCTGGCGTTCTTTCGTCAGAACGGATTCATCAACCTGGGCAAGGTCCTCTCGGACGAGGAAGTGGATCATTTTCGCGATCTCTTCGATGAAGACCGCCGCCGGTTCCCCTATTTCTGGCATCCTTACGGCCATCACCAGGAGGCCAACTACGACGCGCTCGTTACCACGCCGGCCTTCGACGGACTGGTCCGCCATCCCGCCATCTACGGGACCATAGAGGAATTGATGGGCGGTCCGCTCTGTTTCGGGGAAATCGGGCTGCGGTCCATGGGGCCATACAAGGGCGCGCTCCACCAGCGGTGGCACCGCGACAAAGCCCACTGGTTCGACCATCCCCTGCGCATGGACTACATCCAGCTCATCGTCTATTTCACCGACGTGGATGAGCGCACCCACTGTTTTTCCCTATCGCCCGAAGGGATCGAGCAGCCCGTACTGAAGGAGAACAGCGCGCAACTGGAGCGGGGCGTCTACGACCTCCACGGACCGGCGGGCACCTGCGCCCTCTTCAACGTATCGGTCCTCCACACGGCGACCACCCGTCCCACGCGGGCCGTCCGAAAGACCGCGCAGATCTACTACGGTCACCGGGACCGGGGTCCCCTGGCCAACGATTCCGGGATTCCCGCCACCTTCTGGCGGGACAGCGAAGACCCGGAGACCCGCGGCTTCTACGGCGTCCTGAACGAGCGCACCAGGCTTTACATGGAGGCTTTCGGGGGGTAGGCGGGGACTGTCCCTGCTGGTACTCGAAAATCGGCGTCGCCTTCGTACTATTTTGGACGATATTCCGAAAAAGCAGGGTATTTTGGAGGCGTGTTCGAAATAGTAACGCAAACCTATCTCAGAATGGGTCTGCGTCGTTGAGTTCGGAATAAGCGTTCAGACGAATTCCAGTTCCCCGGATGACCTCATACGGCGGTAATAGCAGCCGGTGCGGTAACGGCCGTCACTGTCCTTCGTGTGACATGCCCCGGAACCCTGGGGCGTTACGAGGAATAGCACGGAGTTCTGTTCGCAGTTGACGCGGATTTCATCGATCCGCAGGGCGTTTCCCGATGTGGCGCCCTTGATCCACAGTTCGTTCCGCGAAGTGCTCCAGAAGGTAGCGATACGGGTCTTCAGGGATTCTTCCAGGGCCAGGCGGTTGGCATAGGCCACAATCAGTACTTCCCTCGTTGCCGAATCCTGGACGACGACCGGCAGGACCTCTTCTTCGATGCCGGCAATCTGCCGGAGTTTTGAGAAATCCAGGACCTCTTGCGTTCCCTCTTCCAGTTGATCTGATAGTGATGAATTCGCCATGACTACTCCGTATATACGAGGTATCTACATCCTTATTGGTTTTTAGCGACGGGGAAGCCTGGGGCCAAACCAGGTGGATCATTGATCGGCTACAGCAGGTGATCATCCGCCGCATGACGCGCGCCGACCCCCTTCTGCATGCGCATGAGCTGCTTCTGGCGGGAAGACAGTCCTTCGAACCACTCGTCCCGAAAACCGTCGTGCGGGTCGAGCTGGAAGAGGAGCATGGACTTGCGGTAGTGCCCGAAAAGAGCGTGGCGACTGCGGTCGGAAGTATTTGCGCCGCCGCCGTGCCAGCACTGGCCGTTGAAAATCAGCACGCTGCCCGCGGAGGCCTCGGGCTGGTACACGTGCGGCACCTCCATGCCATCAGGCGGTCCCGCCCATCCGCTCTTGTGCGAACCCGGAACGATGCGCGTGCCGCCGATCTCCGCGTTGAAATCATCCAGCATCCAGACGGTGTTCATCATGACCGGGGAGACGGTGTTCAGCATGTGACGCGGAATGTCGCTGTGGAGGTCCTGGTAACCGTCTCCGGGCCGGACGATCCGGGAACTCAGGCTGCCCAGCACCAGGGACTTGTCGAGCACCCGCTCCAGGATGGGCAGGACGACCGGGTGGTCGACGATCTGAAGGAACACGGGATCCAGGGTGGGCAGGTTCCGAACCAGCAGCGACGTACCCCCCCGGTTCTCGTAACCGGCCTCGCCGTTTTCCTCCGCGACGCGGATCAACGCTCCGCGCAATGCTCCTGCCTGATTCGCCGTCAATACGTCGGGCAACAGCGTAAACCCGAAGGTCTCGATTTCGGCAATGGCCTGGTCGAAAGCATCCATCAATCGCTACCTATGGTCCTTTTGAGATAGTCCTTCAGCCGCTCCCAGGCGTCCAGCGCAGGTTCCTCGTTCTTCGGGTCGCGGTCGACGTACAGCCAGAACCCGTGGTTGACGTCGTCGTAGATGTGCACGTCGTTCTCCACGCCGGCTTCGCGAAGCGCGGCGACGAACCGTTCCACCTGTTCGGGCGAAGGACCACGGTCGAGTCCGGCGAAGGTGCCATAGATTTCATGGTGTATGGCACTGAGTCTTTCAGGATCGTCGAGCAGTCGTCCGTAGAAAATGGCGGTGGCATCGTGGTTCTCGCCGCCCAGGGCATAGCTCAGGGCAACCCCTCCGCCGTAGCACCAGCCCATGGCTCCGATTTTGCCGTTTACATCCGGTCTTCCTCTCAGATAGGCCGCCGCCGCGTCCAGGTTACGGATGATCTTGTCCAGATCTCCCAGCGTTTCCCGAACGAGCGCCATGTTCTCGTCGCGGTTGCTCCCCGTGCGCCCGGAATACAGATCCGCCGCCAGGGCGACGTAGCCCTCCGCCGCCAGGGCGTCGGCCACCTGTCTCACGCGGTCCACCAATCCGTTCCACTCATGGATTAAAATGACGGCGCCCCGTGGACCCGGTCCATCCGGTCCGGCGAGGTAACCCATTGTAGCCGGATCTTCATCGAAATAAGCCAGGCCGCTGCCGCGCGGCGCGCCGGCCTTGCCGAGTATGGCTTCCGGAATCTGGCCTTCGGACGTCGGTGCGTAGGGTATCTGCTGCGCATGGACTGACAGCGCGGTGGCGGCGAAGATGATCGCCGACACCGCCAGGATGATGGCCTTCAGCGAAGGAATGAGCGTGTTTTTTGCCATGAGCCGGCACTCCTCTCACTGACGGTAACAGGCCGTGCTGAAACCGCCGATGATAGACGTTCCTTTCCATTTTGAGGTTTCCATCCAAAACGGCTTGCAATATACTTACGGCCTGTGTGTGAATCAATCGCGAAATCCGCTGCAGTATCCGCTGTCTGCCGCGACCGACCCCCTATCCAGGAGACCGCATGAAGAACCGGCTTAAGGAAAAGCTGCGCAATGGCGAAGTGACCTATGGCGTATCCGTCGGAACACCCTGTACCGACATCGTGGAACTGGTTGCGAACCTTCCCTTCGACTGGATCTGGTTCGACGCCGAACACGGTCCCACGAACACGGAAATGCTCCATCCCATGATCCAGACGACCCGGGGCCGGGACGTCACACCTCTCGTCCGCGTGCCCTGGAACGACATGGTGCACATCAAGAAGGCGCTGGACATCGGTGCGGAGGGCCTGATCATCCCCTGGGTCAACAACCGGGAGCAGGCGGAATATGCGGTCCGCGCGGCCAAGTATCCGCCCATGGGCATTCGCGGCATGGGCGCCCGTTTCCTCAACATCTCGGGTCAGGACCTGGCAGAATACCTACGTACCGCCAACGAGGAAACGTTTATCATGGTCCAGATCGAAACCGTCGAGGCCGTCGAGAACCTGGATGAGATACTTACCACCCCTGGCGTCGACGCGTTCCTGGTCGGACCGAACGATCTCGCGGCGTCACACGGCTACGTGGGTGAGCCGACGCACCCCGACATGGAAAAGGTGGTCAAGAGGATCATGGACCGGGCAAAGGAACTCGGCGTGCCCGGTGGTTACGCTTCCACCACGATGGACATCAACAGGAAGCGCATCGCGGAGGGATTCCAGTGGATCACGCTTGGTGGCGACATGGGTTTCCTGGCCCAGGCGGCACAGGCGGCCCTCGCCGAAGTCGGAAGGTAGCGGGCAGGAGGGCGAACCGGGCGGTGTGGGGCCGTCCCCGGCCGGTGCCGACGAGATCAGGTCATATCCGAACACGTCGGTCCGTATCGATCGGCCTGCCGGACCTGGCCGGTACGGGAAAGCGTCAGTCCCCGTCCCGGTCGCTTGAGAGCCTTCTTCGAATGGCCATGGCGTGGGCCGAAAGGCCTTCTGCTTCCGCCAGCCTGATTGCGGTAGGTCCCAACCGTTTCTCCGCCAATTCGTTGACCGCGAAAAGGCTGGTGATCTTCAGGAAATCGCGCACGCTCAAGGGAGAATGGAACCGGGCGCTGCCCCCGGTGGGCATGATATGGCTGGGGCCGGTGACGTAGTCGCCCAGGGCCTCCGATGCGTGTTCTCCCACGAAGATCCCTCCGGCGTGCCGGATGCTGTCCACAAGCGTCCATGGATCCGCGACGAGCAGGCACAGGTGCTCCGGTGCGTAGGCGTTTGCCAGTTCTACCGCTTCTTCGAGGCTCGAGACCAGCACGATCCCCCCGTTATGTTGCAGGGAGGATCGGATTGTGTCCGCCCGGTCCAGTTCGGCCAGCTGTTCACCCAAGGCGTTTTGCACCGCCAGGGCCAGCCCGGACGACGGCGTGATCAGTATGGCGCTCGCCATGATATCGTGTTCGGCCTGCGCCAGCAGATCGGCCGCCGCAAGTTCCGCACTGGCCGTTTCGTCGGCGATCAGCAGGGTTTCGGTGGGACCGGCCAACTGGTCGATGTCCACGATCCCGTATACCTGGCGCTTGGCCAGGGTCACGAAGACATTACCCGGACCCACGATCTTGTCGACGGGCGAAATGGTCCCGGTACCATAGGCCATTGCCGCAATCGCCTGTGGGCCGCCGATACGGTAAACCGCGTCGGCACCCGCCACGGAAGCAGCGGCCAGAACCGCGGGCGGCACCGCTCCGTCCCTTCCGGGCGGCGTGGCCACGACGACCTCCCGGACTCCGGCCGCGCGGGCGGGAATCACGGCCATCAGCAGTGAGGATGGATAGGCGGCCCCGCCACCGGGTACGTAGACGCCGACCCGGTCCAGCGGCCGCACGATCTGCCCGGTACCGCCCTCTTCGTCCCAGTGCGTCCAGGACTCGAACGGTTGCTTTTCGTGGAACGACCGGATGCGCTCGGCCGCCGTTTCCAGTGCATCACGCAAACCGGAAGGCAGCGATGCCGCCGCCTCGTCGATCTCGCTCCGAGGAACTTCGAAGGCACACGGGGCTTGCCCATCCAGCAACCGGGCATAGTGCCTTACCGAATCGTCCCCGCTCTTTCGAACATCGTCGATTATTTGCGCTACGGCCTGTTCCGCCGTCAGGGCCTTGCCGAACAGTTCCCTGTTCCGTTCTTCGATTCCCGCAGCCGACGTCCCGTCGTTCAGCGGCCGCCGCTTCAGGATGCCCGTCACGGCCTCTTCGGCGGTCAATATTCGGATGTTCATCTTACGCACTCCGGCTTCATCAGTCAGGTTTCGTCGACGGAACCTTCAGGGGCTCAAGGGCTTCCAGAATCGGAGCGCATCCGAATTTCACACAGTCCGTCGTCGGAAGTCCGGTCTCCCGCGCGACCCGGTCCACTTCCCGCCTGGCCTCGTCCATGGACATACCGAAGCAGTTGAGCGAAACCGCAGCGATCCGGCAGGGAAACAGCGGCCGGGCGATCGTCTCGTGGACGTGAATCATCTCTTTGTAGGACGGCACGGCCACGGGCAGATTGCGCATCACGTCCCGGCCGGGCTGGTGGCAAAGCACCAGGGCCTGCGGCGCCGCGCCGTGCAACAGGCCGAGCGATACGCCGGAATAGGATGGATGCAGGATCGTGCCCTGGCCTTCGATGACCAGCAGTTCCCGGCCCTTTCGTTCCAGGACGAGCCGTTCCACGGCACCCGATATGTAGTCCGCCGCCACGGTGTCCACCGCGATGCCCGATCCCGCGATCATGATACCGGTCTGCCCTGTAGCTACGAACTCGGCATCCCATCCTGCCTCGCAGGCCGCACGGCCGATCTCGATCGCGGCGATCTTCTTGCCGATGCTCGAATCGGCGCCTACGGTCAGCACGCGAAGATTCGGGAGGCCGTGGACCGCGTGACGCCCCACATCCAGATCGTCCGGCGGCTTTCGCACGTCCCACAGCCGAACGCCCTTCTGTTCGGCGCGGCGGGCGAATTCCTCGTCCTCGCCGAGAAAGGTATGAAGCCCGTTCACCACCTCTAGCCCATGCTCGATCGCTTCGCGGATGACCGCCCGCCACGCTGCGGGAAGTACGCCGCCCGGCGTGGCGATGCCGATGACCAGCGAGGTCGGTCCGAACGCCAGCGCTTCCTTCAATGTCGACACGACCGGGATGCCCTGTCCGACCTCGAGCAGGTCTTCCACTTTCCTGCCTGCGTGCACGCTGTCGAGCACCGCCACGGTTTCATCGGGCTTGTAGCGAATCAGCGACGCGGCGGTCTTGGATGAGAACGTGCCCAGCATCCCCTCCGTGAGAATGACCATTCGCCTGGGTTCCATGTTCCGTTCGATCCTCATTTCGTCGATACCACCCGCCCGGTTTCCAGGGATTCCGTGGCGGCGTCCAGCACCCTCATCAGATCCAGCATCTCACCGGGCTTTACGGCGAGTTCCGCGCTACGGTCCAATACAGCCGCGATATTCCGGTAGTAATCCACCCAACTGCCCCTTACCGGGTCGAGGGTCATTTCCAGGGCCTCGCCGTCCCGTTCCGTGGCAACCCTGACGCGGTCTTCGGGGGCCTCCTCCGCTGCCTCGATCTCGCCCTTCTTCATCCGGTCTTCCTGGGGGTCGAGGCCTGTCTTGACGAGGGAGCCCCGTGTGCCCAGTACGTACCAGTGCGGTTTGGCTATACGGGACAAATTGCTGATTTCAATGCGATACTCGGCGCCGTTCTCGAAATACAGGGTACAGGTGACGTGATCCTCGATGTCTCCTTCCCACCGGTACTTGTGCCCCTTGCAATGGACCGCGACGGGAAGGGCGGCCAGCAGCTGCAACCCCTGGTCGATGAGGTGGGCGCCCCAATCGTAGAGCAGGCCGCCGCTCTCCGCCCGGTTTGTCCGCCAGCCCCGGGAAGCCCGGAACCGATGCACGGACCGTTCGATCAGGAAGGGATCGCCCAGCAGGCCGTCTTCCACCGCCTTGCGCACGGTCAGATAACCCCAGTCCCAGCGACGGTTGTGGAAGACGCTCAGCACAACCCCGCGACGCTGGCTGACCGCGATCATTCCCTCGGCTTCGGCGGCCGACATGCACATGACCTTGTCGACGACCACGTGTCTTCCCGCCTCCATGGCTTCGATGGCCAGGGATGCGTGGGTGTGGTGGGGCGTTGCCAGGATGACGAGCTGGATATCGTCATCCGACAGGAGACCGGTCAAGGTCTCATAGGTATCCACGGACCAGTCCCGTTCCGCCTGTGCCCTCCGTTCCGGGTCCCGGCTGGCGACGGCCGTCAGTTTCAACCCATCGGTCCGCGATACCAGGTAGGCATGGAATGAACGACCCGCCAGTCCGTAGCCCACGATACCTGTTCGTATCATAACGCCAATCCCCTCCGTGCCCGCCGACACGGGTCCGTATACCATTCTGTTCTTAACGGGTCAGACTCACTCGTCCCGATGCACAGGGCCGCGTCACACCAGCCGTACCACCGGTGTCGCGGTTGACAATATACGGGATGGGCCGGACGCATGGCAACGCCAATTGGACCGGGAGGGCGGGTAGAATCTGCGTGACAATCCGCTTGTGGGACGCTAATTTGACAATTCGTTCGACGCTTTCCCATACTTGATGAAACGCCCGCAGGACAACCTCTCGACCCGAGGACAGGCCATGGCTTCATACCGACCGAACGTGCTTTGCATCCTTACCGACGACCAGGGCGTCTGGGCGGCGGGCTGCTACGGCAATTCCGAAATACGCACGCCGAACATCGACCGGATCGCGCAGACCGGGGTGCGCTTCGACCGGTTCTTCGTGGCCACGCCCGTCTGCTCGCCCAGCCGCGCGACGCTGCTGACCGGCCGAATCGCCTCCCAGCACGGCGTGCACGACTGGATCCGGGGTGGCAACGTCGGGGAGGACGCGGCTTCATACCTCGAAGGAGAAACGGCGTACACCGATGTGCTCGCGGCCCACGGGTGGCGATGCGGCCTCAGCGGCAAGTGGCACCTGGGCAACAGCACCCTGTCCCAGCATGGGTTTTCCCACTGGTTCGCCCACCAGTTCGGCGGCGGGCCCTACAACAACGCCCCCATGGTGCGCGACGGCGTCCCGGTCAACGAACCGGGATACGTCACGAACGTCATTACCGACGACGCCCTCGCCTTTATCGACCGCCACGCCAACCAGGAAGAACCGTTCTACCTCGGTGTCCATTACACCGCACCGCACAGCCCGTGGACGGGCCATCCGCAGGACATCGTCGACTCCTACGACGACTGCCCCTTCGCATCCTGTCCGCAGGAACCCATCCACCCCTGGGCCGGCGGCCTGACCCGCGAATGCATGGGCGACCGCGAAAGCCTGAAGGGCTACTTCGCGGCCGTCACGGCCATGGACCTCGACGTAGGCCGCCTGCTTGACCGGCTCGACCGGCACGGCATCCGCGAAAACACCCTGGTTATCTTCCTGAGCGACAACGGTTTCAGCCTGGGACACCACGGATTCTGGGGGAAGGGAAACGGGACGAACCCGTTGAACATGTACGAGAACTCCATCCGGGTACCCGCCCTGGTCAGCCAGCCAGGACGCCTGCCCGAAGGATTCGTGCAAGGGGCCATGATCAGCGCTTACGACTTCATGCCCACGTTGCTGTCGTACCTGGACCTGCCCGTACCCTGGGACCGCAACCTGCCGGGGCGGAACACCCTGGACGCCTGGACGGGCCGGGACGATGCCGGCCGGGACCATGTGGTGATTTTCGACGAATACGGCGGCACGCGCATGATCCGCACCGAATCGTGGAAGTACGTGCACCGGTATCCCGAGGGCCCGAACGAACTGTACGACCTGGAGAATGACCCGGACGAACGGGCCAACCTCGCGGACGATGCCGGATATGCCGGCCGATGCAGATCGCTCCGTGGCGAATTGGAAGGCTGGTTCGAACGATACGTCGATCCGGAACGTGACGGGCGGCTGCGGCCCGTTACAGGACTCGGACAACTTCGTCCGGTCGGCGGCGCATGGGAGGATGATTCGCCTGCTTTTGAACCTCTGGAAAAATGAAGGAGAGATGGATGCCAGACAGCAAGATCGCCGTCACACTCTATACTTTACGCGACTTCGTGCAGACGCCGGCCGATATCGCGGACACTCTGAAGAGAGTCAAGTCCATCGGCTACGACCACATACAGTTATCGGCCCTGGGTCCCGTCGATCCCGCGGAACTCGGCGCCATGATCCGGGACGCCGGCCTGCAAGTCTGCGCCACGCACGTACCCTTCGAACGGCTGCAGGAAAAACCGGATGAAGTCGCCGCCGAACACCGCCTCTGGGGATGTGAGCATATCGCCGTCGGGTCCATGCCGAGATCCTACTGGGACGATCCGGACGGTTTCTCGCGGTTCGCGGTGGACGCGTCTGCCGTGGCCCTCGGGTTGAAGGAAGCGGGCATGTCCTTCAGCTACCACAACCACCACACCGAACTCGTGCGGGTGGGCGATCGAACCGGGCTGGCCATCCTCGTGGAAGAGAGCGACCCCGCCCTGTGCTTTGAAATCGACACCTACTGGATCCAGTACGGCGGCGGCGACCCCATACACTGGATCGGCCGGGTACGGGACCGGTGCCCGGTCATCCATTTCAAGGACCTGGGCGTATCGGGACGGGAACAGGTGATGGCCGAGATCGGCGAGGGCAACATGAACTGGTCCGGCATCGTCGCTGCCTGCGAGGCCGCGGGGTCCCAGTGGTACGTCGTCGAACAGGACACCTGCGCCGGCGACCCCTTCGACAGTATCGCCGTCAGCTACCGCAACATGAATGCCATGGGGCTTTGAAACCGATCCCAGAGTAGTCGATCCCGATCGCGCTGTCACGCTTGATCGCGCGGGCACGCTTGAAGGTTCAACCGCTCCCGATCGTGCGGCCGATCTCGATCTCGCAGGCACCCCCGATCGCGCGGGCGCTCGGGTCATTCGCACCGGTCACCACGTATTATGATTCGAGGGAACCATGATCGACTTGAAGGGCAAGACAGCGCTGATCAGCGGTTCGTCCCGGGGCATCGGCAAAGGCATCGCCCTGCAAATGGCCCGGGCCGGGGCGGACGTCACCGTCAACTACTTCCGCCACCGGGACGACGGCGAGGCCGTCGCCGAGGAAATCAGGGCGATGGGCCGGCGGGCGATCCTGGTCGGCACGGACGCCTCCGACCGGTCCGCCGTGGACGCCATGGTGGATCAGACGGCGAAGGAACTCGGCGGACCCGATATCGTGGTGGCCAACGCCTACTATTCCACGAGGGAGCCTTTTCTCGTAATGGACGTGGACGAAATGAAGAAAACTTACGAAGTCAGCCTCTTCGGCGCTTTCCATGTCGCGCAGTCGGGCGCCCGGAAGATGGTGGACGCGAAGAAGGGCGGCAGTATCCTCTTCATCAGCTCGGTCATGTCCTTTCTCCCCTTCCCCACCTCCCTGTCCTATTCGTCCGCCAAGGCCGGCATGAACCACATGGCCGCAATCATCGCCCTGGAACTGCTGGAGCACCGCATCCGCGTGAACGTGATCGAACCGGGATGGACCGACACGCCGGGCGAACGCCAGTACTCGACGGAGCAGGAACTGGAGGAAGGCGGCAGGCGGCTGCCCTGGGGCCGGATGGGCACGATCGAGGACCTGGGCAAGGCGGCCACCTTCCTGTGTTCCGACGCGGCGGACTACATCACCGGGGAAGTCCTGCGTGTCGACGGGGGCTTCTGGCTCAAGCGCGGCACAGCCTCCATCCAGGAATGACTTCCGGTTTGACCGGGCTAGACCAGGCATGACCGTGAAACCCATATCCCTCAAAACGGCCGTCCTGGGCCTGGCCTTCGCGTGCTGCGTCGCTTTCTGGGGACAATACGCCTCAGCACAGCTGAACTACAACTATCTGACCTTCCCCCAGATGCCGCTTAGTCTGGTCATTCCCTTCCTTTTCCTGGTCCTGCTGCCGAACACACTGATCCGTTTAATATACCGGGACGCCGCACTGACGAGGCCGGAACTCCTGGTCATTTTCGCCATGGGACTGATCGCGGCCATGGTGCCGGACTGGGGCATGGTCCGATATCTCATCAGCGTAATCACCGCGCCCCATTACTTCGCGAGTCCGGAGAACCAGTGGGAGGCCCACTTTTTCGCGTACTTGCCGGAATGGGCGGTCATCCCCAACGACAAGGGGCAAGTCTCGGATTTCTTCGAGGGGCGGCCTTCCGGACTGCCAATTCCGTGGCAGGACTGGGTCATACCGCTCTTCTGGTGGATGTCGGCCCTGGGCACGCTGCTCTTCATCGGCGCCTGCCTGGTCGTGATCTTCCGGAAACAGTGGGTGGAACACGAGCGGCTCCGTTTCCCCATGGGCGAGGTCATCCTGCGCCTGGTCGAAACCGACGGGAACACGCCCGGGAGATGGCCGTCCCTCTTCGGAAACCGGCTTTTCCAGGTCGGTTTCGCGGCCAGCCTGGCCATCATGACCTGGAACATCATCGGATTCTGGGGCGTGCTGCCCCACATCCCCCTGCCCGGCCCGGTATTCAACGTGGTCATCGACCCGGCCTTCCCGCCCATCGCCATACGCCTCGTGCCCTACGTCCTGTGCTTCGCCTTTTTCGTCAACGTCGAGATCCTCTTCAGCGTCTGGTTGTTCCAGGTCCTGGGCATCCTTGAAATCGGCCTGCTGAACCGCATCGGCGTGGTATCACCCGCCGAGACGATCGTTCCCGGCGGGCTGGTATCCATCCAATTCTGCGGCGGACTGATCATGTTTGCCCTGATCGGCGGCTGGATGGCCCGGAAACACATCCGCAACGTCCTGCGGAAGTCCCTCGGGAGGGAGAGCGACCTGCGGGACGAAGATGAACTGTTCTCCTACCGCACGGCGGTCGTCGGCCTGGTCCTGGGCGTGCTCTTCATGACCGCCTGGCTCAGCGCCATCGGTTTCTCCATCCCCGTCGCGCTGCTCTTTCTTTTCTTCCTCCTGGTATTCTATTTCGGTATTGCCCGCGTCCTCGCCGAAGCGGGCCTGATCAACCTCGACCTGCCCATCAACGCCCACGCCTTCACGGTGGGGATGGTGGGGTCGGCCAGCCTTTCGGGGTCGACGCTGACCGGTCTCGGACTGACCAACGCCTTCGCGCGGAACTGGCGCACCTTCACCATGGTCGGTCTTTCCCACGTCGCCTGGTGGCGCGACTATCTCGGGGAAAACCGGGGACGGTTCTTCCTGCTGGTATGTCTCGCTTTTATTGCCGGGACGGCGATCTCGACGGGATACGTCGTCTACTCCGGTTACGCGGAAGGGGCGGACAACCTCCACATCAACCTGCGCAACACGGGGAACCTGTTCTTCGACCTGGTGGTGAAGTGGATGAAGAACGCCACGCAGATCTCCACCCTCGAAATCCTGTTCCTCGCGGCGGGTATGGCCATCAGCACGCTGCTGGCCCTGGGCAGGTACCTCTTTTACTGGTGGCCGCTCAATCCCATCGGATTCGCCATCGGCGCATCGGGACCCATCAGGGGGGTCGTCTTCACCCTCTTCGTCGCATGGATCGTGCAGGTCATCCTCCTCCGTGTCGGCGGCGTCGGGTTGTACCGGAAGGCCCAGCCCCTGTTCCTGGGGATTCTCGTGGGTTATGCCGTCGGGGTCCTGGCCGCCTACGTCGTCGATACAGTGTATTTCCCCGACACCCCCCATATCGCCGAGATTTTCTAGCCGGGACCGCCCTGTACACCAGTCCGCCCCGATCGCCCTGGCCGCCCCGATCGCCCTGGCCGCCCCGATCGCCCTGGCCGCGGTTCCCTCTTTGATCCCGGGTGATCGCCGTAGCTTCGACAGACAACCCCGCGCTTCACCGGGATATTCCGGCGGGCGCCGACACCCGGGCAAGCTACCAGTTGTGCACGTTGTGCCCCTGGCCGGGAAACCAGATGACATCGACGGCAAGAGACAGGGTCACGCCCGCCGCGTAGCCCAGCAGCACGCCGATCACGGCAGGCTGCATCCTCCGGTACATGTCGAACCCGCCCAGCCTCAGCAGCAGCCCCTTGATCAGCCAGATCATGAAGATCGACGTGATTTCGAAGTTGATGATGTCGGCGTAGGCCACGATGTAGCCGATGGGATGGAAGGGCCAGCCGGCGAAATGGTACTGCATGAACAGGAGACCGCAGGTAATGACCGCGCCCAGGAGCAGGAAATAGATTTCCTCGTAGGACAGGGTGTAGGGATTGTTGAACCAGGTGGCCAGCTGGTCGTAGAAGTTATCGGCTCGAAGCGGCGCGAAATCATGGGCCCCGGTGCCGGTCGCCCCGGCGTATATGGTGTAGCCGTTCGTGACGATGAACGTGAGCGCAAGCAGAACGCACACCGCGGCGAACAGTCCTTTCCTCGACCGGGCGAAGCCTTCGGAGGCCTTCACGCCGTGAATCAGCGAAGACAGGCCGATGCCCCGGTGGTTGTGGGAGATGGCGTGGGTCAGTCCGAGGGACGTGAGATTCGAAGGCGACAGGTTGCTCGAACCGATGACGGCCACCGTCATTTCGTTCGAGTTGACCGGCAGATCGAGGAAAACGAGCCCCGTCTCGGCGACGATGCGGGTGACGCCGACGTAGAGCGCAAGCGTGATCAGGAGGAAGAGGACGGCCACGTCGACCGACATGCCCATGCTGTTAAGCCAGAAAAGCAAATAGCACAGGCCGGCGGCCAGTCCCCCCGCGGCCGTGCGATAGGACAGCAGTTCCATGGAGTCGTCGACCTCCGGCGCGCCTCCCAGGGCCTTGCGCCAGACCGCCTTCAGGTGGTTTCTGCCGATCCATATGCCCCACAGGACGAATACCCAGAACCCGCCGAAGTGCTCCGTCTTTACGATGAACTGCGAGCCGCCCGCCACGCCGGACGCCGATACGCCCAATTGATTGAGCAGACCGATCTCCAGCAGGGCGAGCAGGTGGAAAAACCAGATGCTGAACAACACCTTCAAGTCGGCGAAATAGGCGAAGCACATCATGAAGAGGTTGAACTGCACCTGGGTCGGGGGAACGGAAGGCGCCAGTTGAATCTCCGTCCGAAAAGCGGCGCCAACGGGAATGGCGGGGAATATGCCGAAATAGGCGAGGCAGTTCCACGCCAGCAGGGCGAAGGTGACCCCGAATCCCACCTGGAAGTACCGGTTCGTCACTAATCCCGGTACCAGTCCGCCCCGGGTCGTCTCCCTGATGAGCATCGAGGGTATCTGGACCGCGGGAAAGGACAACCGCTCGTGCTCGACCCACTGCTTGCGAAAGATCACCGAAATGCAGGCCATGACCACGAACAGCGCCGCCAGCATGCACATCCACCAGAACAGGGGAACGATCCATTCGACCCACAGGATGATGCTCTGGCCGGCGCCTTCGTAGAACCCCGTCGCGGCTCCCAGGTCGTCCCGGACGACCAGCCATCCGGGCAGATGGGGAAAGAAGGTATCCGCCCACCGGTTCTCCGGCGTAACGTAATAGTAAGGAGAGGCGAGGATTCCGATAAAGTAGTCCACGAAGGCTTTGCCCGGAATCGTCGACGAGACGAGACAGAAGACGAACAGCACGGCCAGTTCGCTAGCGGAGAACGCCTGGGCGGGCCGCCACCTGCGAAGGGGGATCTGCATACAGAAGATCACCATGAGAAAGGAAACCAGGGCCGCGATAGAGATATGGCTCAGGGTGAGCCTCGGGCCATGCATCACGTAATTGGTGTGGGGCGTCCAGATAGCGATGAATACGGCCAGAACGCCCCCCAGGATCAGTACACGGGGCGTGATGCCGGTCGGGTTGCGCGGGGAGCGTGCGTCCTGTGACGAGTCGGCTGGCATCGGGTGAGATCGGCTTCCTTGTCTGCCCGGCATGACAGAACCGGGCGTTCCGGCGTCGGGTAACGAAACAGGGTTTCAATATATCGCCCGACGGGCCGATCCGGCCATTGTTTTATCCCGTTGTTGCGGATGGGCAGCATGCCGAAACCATGGCGGAAGCGAGATCATTTTTCTATTGCATTGCGGCCTTCGCCGGTCTATTTTGCGCTAATGTGTTTTGTCCGTGAAATTCAGTTGTTCGGTGCGCTGGATTCAAGAGGATAGCCTATGTCGACAACCGGTGTTTCGCTGAAGACGAGCGGTTTTGGTCAGACGCAACGCAGAGACGCATGGTGGGCGCAGCAATTACTGACCTTCGGCGTATTCTCCGCCTTTGTCGTCTACTCAACCTGGGCGGCCTTCCAGGGCGAGTTCTACGCCTGGGGCCCTTACCTGTCGCCCTTTTATTCTCCCGAGATTTTCGGCAGTTCGTCCCATGCCCTGTTCGGTCCCAAACCCGCATGGTGGCCAGCCTTGCTACCGTTTTCACCTGCCTTCCTGATCCTGTGGGCGCCGGCTGGATTCCGGATTACCTGCTATTACTACCGGGGCGCCTACTACAAGGCTTTCTGGGCCGATCCTCCGTCCTGCAGCGTTTCCGAACCGAGGAAGAAGTACCGCGGGGAGCAATCCTTCCCGTTGATCATGCAGAACATTCACCGATACTTCCTTTACCTGGTGTTCATCATCTGGATCTTCCTGGTCCAGGACGCATGGAAGGCCTTGTGGTTCACGGATGCGGCGACGGGCGAGGCTACATTCGGCATAGGCGTCGGAACCATTGTGTTGACCTTGAACGTCGTCCTGCTGGGCGGCTACCAATTCGGCTGCCACTCACTGCGGCACCTGATCGGCGGGTACCTGGATCATCTGTCCAAAGCGCCCGTCCGGCATGCGGGTTACAACTGCGTCTCGTGCTTGAACCGGGGACACATGACCTGGGCCTGGCTCAGCCTGGTATGGGTCGGTTTCTCGGATATATACGTACGCCTCGTGGCCATGGGCGTGTGGACGGATTGGAGAATTCTTTAATGGCGGAATACCAGCATCATGAACACGACGTACTGGTGATCGGCGCCGGCGGGGCAGGGCTCCGGGCGGCGATCGAGGCCTCGTCGGCCGGAGTTTCGGTAGGTCTGGTGTGCAAATCCCTGCTGGGCAAAGCCCATACGGTCATGGCCGAAGGCGGGGTCGCGGCGGCGCTGGCCAACGTGGACGACCGGGACGGCTGGAGCGTGCATTTCGCCGACACGATGCGGGGTGGCCAGTACCTGAGCAACTGGCGCATGGCCGAGCTGCACGCCAGGGAAGCGCCGGACCGCGTGCGGGAGCTGGAAGCCTGGGGCGCCCTGTTCGACCGAACGGACGACGGCCGCATACTGCAGCGCAACTTCGGGGGGCACAAGTATCCCCGGCTGGCCCACGTGGGCGACCGGACCGGGCTGGAGATGATACGGACCCTGCAGGATTATGGGATCCACCAGGGTATGGAAGTGTACATGGAACACGCCATCGTGGCCCTGCTGAAGGACGGAGACCGGGTCGTCGGCGCTTTCGGGTACGACCGGGAACGGGGACGTTTTCGGGTCTTTCGCGCCAAGGCGGTCGTCCTGGCAACGGGCGGCATCGGCCGGGCCTTCAAGATCACGAGCAACAGCTGGGAATACACGGGAGACGGCCACGGACTGGCCTACGAAGCCGGGGCCGAGCTGCTGGACATGGAATTCGTCCAGTTCCACCCGACGGGCATGGTCTGGCCGCCGAGCGTGCGGGGCATCCTGGTCACGGAAGGCGTCCGCGGCGAGGGCGGCATCCTGACGAACAGCGAAGGCAATCGGTTCATGTTCGACGATATCCCGGACCTGTACAAGAACCAGACTGCGGACAGTCCCGAAGAGGGCTGGATATACACCCAGGGAGACAAGGAGGCCCGTCGTCCGCCGGAACTGCTGACGCGTGACCACGTGGCGCGGTGCATCGTCCGGGAGATCCGGGAAGGCCGCGGGTCGCCCCACGACGGCGTATACCTCGACATCGCCTGGATCAAGGAAAAACTCCCGAACGCCGAAGAACACATCAAGCGCAAGCTGCCCAGCATGTATCACCAGTTCAAGCAACTGGCCGACATCGACATCACGAAGGAGGCCATGGAAGTAGGCCCCACCACCCATTACGTGATGGGCGGCGTGCTCGTGGACGCCGACACGCAGATGTCTACCGTGCCCGGTCTATTCGCCGCCGGGGAATGCGCCGCGGGCCTGCACGGCGCCAATCGGCTGGGTGGCAATTCCCTTTCCGACCTGCTGGTGTTCGGACAGCGCGCCGGCCGGTACGCGGCGGAGTTCGCCCGTGAGAACGGGAACGGGACCATCGACGACGGCCAGGTCGAAGCGGCCGTCGGTGAGACCCTGGCGCCCTTCGACCGGGAGAACAGCGGCGAGAATCCCTTCGACATCCAGTACGAGCTGCAGGACCGGATGCAGGAGCTCGTCGGCATCGTTCGAAACGAAGGGGACATGCAGAAGGCGCTGGAAGTGATCGACGAACTCAGGCAGCGGGCGCAGAAAGTCTCTGTCATCGGAAACCGGGAATACAATCCCGGCTGGCATACCGCGCTGGATCTCAAGTTCCTGATGATCGTGTCGGAGGCGGTGGCACGCGCCGCGCTGGAAAGGAAGGAGAGCCGGGGCGCCCACTTCCGCGAGGACTACGAGGACAAGGACGAGGAATTCGGAAGCATCAACATTACCCAGCACAGGAATGAAGAAGGCGAAATGGTGATCAACCGCGTTCCGGTCCAGTCCATCAGGGAGGACCTGGCAGCGATCATCGAGGAGAACAGATAATGGCGACGGCCAACTTCCGAATCTGGCGGGGCGATGGCGAGACCGGCGATTTCGAAAACTACTCCACCGAGATCGACGAAGGCATGGTAGTGCTGGACGCGGTGCACCAGATCCAGGCGGAATCGGCCCCGGACCTCGCGGTCCGCTGGAATTGCAAGGCCGGCAAGTGCGGCTCCTGTTCCGCCGAGGTCAACGGCAACCCGAAGCTGATGTGCATGACGCGGATGAGCGACCTGCCCGAGGACGAGGCCATCACGATCGAGCCGATGAAGGCCTTCAAGACGATACGGGACCTGGTCACCGACGTGTCCTGGAATTACCGCGCGAAGGAAAAGATCAAGCCCTTCAAGCCCCGCAAGCCCGATGCAGAGGACGGCACCTGGCGCATGGCTCAGGAAGATATCGAGCGCGTGCAGGAGTTCCGCAAGTGCATCGAGTGCTTTCTCTGCCAGGACGTCTGCCACGTCCTGCGGGAGCATGACCTGCACGAGGAGTTCATCGGTCCGCGCTTAATGGTTCACAACGCCGCTCTGGAGATGCATCCCCTCGACACCGGGAACCGACTCGGCGACCTCAAGGACGACCAGGGCATCGGCTACTGCAACATCACCAAGTGCTGCACCAACGTCTGTCCCGAAGAGATCACGATCACGGACAACGCCATCATTCCCCTGAAGGAAAGGGTCGTTGGCGAGTTCTACGACCCCCTCAACCGGCTCCTGCGCATCTTCAAGTCGAAGGACAGCGACGAGCCAGCCTAGGCCCACGCCCCCCGAGCCATCAATCCCCCGTCCACGTTCACGAATTCACCCGTGATGAAGGAAGCCCGGTCGCTCGCGAGAAAGAGCACCGCGTTGGCGATATCCTCCGGACTACCGAGGCGGTTCAGGGCGTGCCGGGAGGCCATGTCCGTCCGTATTTCATCCTCGTCGCCACCGATCGAATCGATGGCCTCCTGCAGAAGCGGCGTTTCGATGGTGCCGGGGTTGACCGCCACCACACGGATATTGTCTTCGGCGTAATCCAGCGCCAGTTGACGCACCAGCGACAGGTCGCCACCCTTGCTCGCCGCGTAGGCAGAGATCCCTTTAGCCGACTGGAGTCCTTGCACGCTGGCCGTGTTGATGATCACCCCTCCTCCGCGACGCTTCATCACGGGAACGCAGTACTTGACCATAAGGAAACGGCTCTTGAGGTTCACGTCGATGATCCGGTCCCATTGCTCCTCGGACATCTCGTGGGCGGGCACATAACTCGTAGTCGGCTGTATTCCCACGTTGTTACAGAGGACGTCCACCCCGCCCCAGGATTCCGTCGCGGTCTCCACGAGAGAACGGCACACCTCGCTCGTGGTCACGTCGGCGTGGACGTAGCGGATCCGGTCGCTGGACGAGGCGATCTCCGCACCCGCATCGTCGTCGATGTCGGCGCAGAGCACGCGGGCGCCCTCACCGGCGAAGGCGCGGACGATCCCCCCGCCGATGCCTTTCGCGCCCCCGGTTACGATGACCACTTTTCCTTTAAATCCTACTGGATTTTCACTCATCACAACCTCCTGTAAGTACAAGAATCATAACTGAATTGGTATTTCCAAATACCTTAAGCAGATTACAACATACCCTGTAATTCACTACCATACCCTATAAAACTTGTAAAGGTTTGTGGCAAGAATCTACCTCTCATCTCCCGGAAAACCAAGCCCAAAGGCCACCATCTCGACTAGGCCCGCTCGGTCCCGCCCAGAGGGTATGCCGCCAGCAACGGCTCGTACCTGTTGTCCAACCTACCGGAATCCCAAGCTGGATTTAACAGCGTGCCTTTGGAGGCACCAAGCGTTAGATCGAACTCGGTAACGTTGCCTTGGTCTCGTTGGACAAGGCCCGAAAGCGGACACTGGTAAATCGAAAGCAAGCGCGTTCGGGCGGCGACCCGCTGGCTGAAGCTGAATCGAGTTTTTGTATGGTAGCCGTAGAGACTTGAACGATCAAGTACTGGCCAAATCGTAATCATCCTATACAAGACCGGGGTCATCATGTCATGAAAGACGGCGGTTTGGGATAGCCTATCGGCATTTTTCACTATTAAAGGCGTCATCAGTTTCCGATGAAAACATCGTATAAGTGAAATTGCTTGACTTATTTCGCTATAATAGTTATTTTCAACATATGATGAAAAGTCCTTTATCAGTAAACAATCTGGAAACCGAGGCCGTGAACGCGGTCCGCACCCTGCTAGACCAAGTGCCAAGCTTGGTGGTCAGTTCGGTTCGCAATGATCGGCGACTCGGAAGCGACCACATCATCGACGGATGGATCGAGTTCGAGCACGGCGATGACACCTATGCACTTATCATCGAAGTAAAGTCGAACGGTGCTCCCCTTTTTGTTCGGTCTGCAGTCTATCAACTCAAGGGCTACTTGGCGCATGCTCATCAGTACAGTCAAGGGGATCCCGATCGACGTATGATCCCCATGCTTGTGAGTTCCTATCTGTCTCCCGAGTCTCGGTCGATCTGTTCAGATCATGATATCGCTTACCTGGATCTGTTCGGGAACGCTCACCTTGCCTTCAGCAATGTCTATATCGATCGAGAGGTCGCAGACAGGCCCAAATCCGAAACCCGCGCACTGCGGTCGATCTTCACTCCGAAGGCTGCAGCAATCCTGCGTGCTCTCCTTCGCGATCCCAATCGGGTGTGGCGCGTGACCGACCTGGCGGTAGCGGCCAATGTGAGCCTCGGCCATGCGAGCAACGTTCGCAAAGCCCTGCTCGAACGGGAATGGATTAAAAAACGGGACAACGGCATCAACCTTGTCCAGCCGGATGCGCTATTAAGGACATGGCGAGAGAACTACCGGCAGCTGACCGATCACCGCATCAGCAGATACACGCTTTTTCACGGTGAACAACTCATCAAACAGTTGTCGGGTAAGCTGAATCCGGAACCACAGCATCCGCGTGCAATTCTCGCGTCAAATTCGGCCGCTCAATGGTTTGCTCCCTTCTCCCGGGGTGGCACACACAGCTTGTACACCGACGAACCTGGCGCTCATATGCTGGAGGAGACATTGGAACTGACTCATGCTGCAAAGGGAGCAAATGTCATCCTGTACATCCCAAAAGATGAGAGTCTATTCGAAGATGCCGTTCAGCCGGTGCCGGGCGTTTTCTGCACCAGCCCGATTATCACATACCTCGATCTTTGGAAAGGCAACGATCGGGACCGTGAGGCCGCCAACCATCTGGCCTCGAAGTGCTTTCCATGGTTATGAGAGAACCTCAATCCGCCGTCGACTACGATGACCGGACGACACAAGCAGTCAGATCGGTGATAATCGAGATCGGCCAGGTCCTCGCCAGCTTCGAAGGCAAGTTTGCGATAATCGGCGGCGCCGTTCCCTGGCTGTTGCTGAGCGAATCCGACATGCCCCATATCGGCACAGGAGACGTGGATCTTGATCTCGATCCGTCCGCTTTGGGCGATGGCGAATATGTCCGACTTGTCGAAGCCCTCCAAGTACATGGTTACCATCAACAGGAGAATATGTCGCGCTTTCAACTCGTGCGTACTGTACCTGCCAGGGATGGCGGACCCGACATAGATGTCGTAGTAGACTTCCTGATGCCACGCGACGCGCAGACCGCAAAGAACAGGCCACCGCTTCTCAGCGAATTTGCCGTCCAGCGTGCCGACGGGGCTGAGCTCGCGCTCATGTACAATCAGACGGTCGCCATCGACGGAGACATGCCCGGTGGGGGAAGGAATCTCGTTCGTATTGCCGTTGCGTCGATTCCGGCCCTCCTGGCCATGAAAGGCTATGCCATAGACCAGCGTCATAAACCCAAAGACGCCTACGACATCTACTATTCAATCCGAAATTACCCCAATGGGATCGACGCGCTCGTCGAAGCAACCCGGCCACTCCTCGACGTAGCATCAGCCCGAAAAGGCTACCAATTGATCTCCGGGAAGTTCCGGGACATCGAAGACTTCGGACCGACGAGCGTCAGGAGGTTCGTGGAAGGTTCCCACCTACTTGACGATCGCACAGCGGATCAGTGGCAGCAGGACGCCTTCGGGCAGGTTGACGCTTGGCTAAAAAGACTTAGCTTGAGGTAGTTATGAACGGAACATCGAATCCGAAGATCCGAACGGTGGACATCCCGATCCTCGACAAGGTTTTCGGTATGGAAGACGGCTACGTACTAGATTTCTCGAATCGGACCTTCGCCGAGTTCTTCCAAGAAGAACTACGAGTCGATGTCTACCATCCCCGTTGGGCAGTTGACGGCGAGAGCAAGGCGAAGCGCCTGCGCTATTTCTTACGACACGCGAACCGAAAAACGGTTCTTGATACGCTGAACGCACTTTGGGAATACCGTGAAGTCAGCAGCGTGACTCACGACTATCCGGAACTGGATGATAAGGTACGAGTTGCCTTCTTTAGAATCATTGAACGACTGGGGGGGCACGTCGCCAAACACGTCAGAGGTCCTATAGCGATTCGGCACAGTCAGAAATACCACAAATGGATGCAACAGTCGCTTCGGATCTTGCGCATCGCTTGTTGCAATTGTCCAAACTGGAGCCGCAACCTCGCGGCTATGCATTCGAAAAGTTCCTGAAGGATATGTTTGATGCCTACGGGCTGTCTGCACGACCTTCCTTTCGCCTGGTGGGCGAGCAGATTGACGGCAGTTTCGTGTCGGGGGGCGATATCTATCTGCTCGAAGCTGGATGGACTAACGACTTGGTCGATGCTACGACGCTTCGTTCCTTTAACGCCAAGGTACAGGACAAGGCGAGTTGGTCTCGCGGTCTACTGTTGAGCTACACCGGGTTCTCCCCTGACGGGCTCACCGCCTTCGGGAGGGGCAAGAGCGTCATCTGTATGGACGGGATTTCCATGAAATACTGTTACGTCGGCTCGACTTCGCGAATGTACTCGCCATGAAGGCTAGGTGGGCCGCCGAAACAGGTCAACCATTTGTAAGGTTGGACAACCTTCCACCTCTGCCCGGTCCGTGAGTCATGGTCTGTACGTCATCAGCAATTCGACAGCCGTTGCCAATATAATTCTGTTTTCGGATGGCAAAACCGGCTCACCATTTCCCGAACTCGTCCGTGTACTCGGCGTTCCAAGCCTACGTTACAAGTAAGCACGCCGGGATTTGGGAGTCGTCTCGAATTACCTGATGGCGATCGGGCGGGCGGGCGAACCCGTCGCACCCTTGAATCGAATGGGCGTGTGAATGAAGAGGAACTCGTAGACGCCGTCGCCCGAAAGTTCGTCCAGGTTCATGTTCTCAAGATTCCATACGCCGTTCCGGGTGATGAGTTCCTGGTGGACCGGAAAGGCCTGGCCGGCATCCGGATTGGGCACCACCTCGGTCGTCCACTGATCCGAACCGATCATCGAAGCCTGCTTCTCGACCACCCACCGGGCGACTTCCATTCCGATGCCCGGGGGATCGGTGTTGTACTTGTCGTGGTCGTTCCAGTGCCGCGCCCAGCCGTAACGGAAGAAATAGGCGTCTCCCGGCTCCAGACTTTCCATCGCAATGCCCTGGCGCTGTAGCGCGCCTTCGACGTCCACCACCGTGACCTCGTAGCCGTGGTCGAGGGATTCCACGCCCTTGAACGCGGCCACATCGACCAGGATGCCCCGGGTGATGAAGGGTCCGATGTGCTCGATGCCCAGCTTTACGAGTCCGTAGGGTCCCTTGATCTCCTCATTGGTGAATCCGTTGTAGAATACGTCCTTTTCCGTGCCGTCCGCCATCGTGATCCGCTCGCCGATGTGGCCCGGTCCATCGAACTGCGTGCCGACCTGGCCTATCTCGGCCACCAGGAACTCGTCGTAATAGACCAGGTTGTTGTCGCCCATGGGTTCGCCCGTGGGTGATCCCGGCAGTACCATGGAATAGGTCCGCTCGCCGAAGAGAGGCATGTCCGCGCTGTACACCTGGCCGATTTCGTAGATCTGCCCCGTCTTGACCAGGGTCAGGGCCTTCAGCACCTTTTCGGGCGTGATCCAGTTGGAGCCGCCCGACTGGTCGTCCTTGCCCCAGATGGGATGGGGCCACCAAGGTCCCTGCTCGCGCGTCTGCGCGGCGGCCTGGAGAACGAACGAGATACAGAAGGCGAGAACGAATATGAAACTAGCGACCTTCATTTTGTTTCCTCCTCAATAGAGACGTAAGGGCTTCAATATTATAGGACGACAACAGCCGCGCCAAGGCGCACAGTATGAGGCTCGATTCCACAAGAGGCGATATCGTAAGATACGCTCAATGCGATTCATGATTGTCTAGGTACCGCTGAACGTTGGGAAAACGATGGATAGTACTTGAACTTCAGTATCTCAGCCTTAATGGGGGCTTATCGTAATGTGCTACTACTCTCCAAATCATGCTTGGTAAGCCTGTTCAAGCTTGGTCAAGGTCGTTGGAAACTCGGCTTCATTGAACACAAGACGAAACGTACCCGTAGCCGGACCGTCATGGACGGTCATCGTTCCGCAATTGAAGGCATTTTGCAACGATTCAAGCACTTGCTGCTTGTAATCGGTATCCGGACTACCACGAAGGTGCTCTCCCTTGGTCTCGAAAACCAGGACATGGGGCTTCCCGTTCGTCTCGCCACCCATGGCAACGAAATCCGGCCAGATGCGCTCCTGTTTCCAGCCCCGGAGATAGTAATCGCCACGTTGCCGGACCGCCACCCGGTGCCACCATTTCAATGCCTTTTGTTCATCGAGGTATCGTGCGAAACTCACTTCCAACGCCGAATCGAACTGTTGCGAATATATGGGTTCGAACAGGCTGAGTTGTACCTGTCGCCCATCGTTTCCGGTCAGTAGCGACATATCGCTTGAAATAGGTATCTCGTAACGCTCTACCATTCGGAAATTCGGTTGGCCTGCTTCCAAGTCGAATCGAATCTGACCATTACGCAGCTTACACCGAAAAACCTTCTCAGCTTGCTGTTGCAACTGTATCAAAGCGTGGTCCCGCAAAGCGAATGCCAAGTATGAACGCCGATCGTAAATCTCATTTTCAGAGTCGCCTGCAGCCAAGAGCTTTTGTACAAACTGCTGCGCCACCCGAGCCGCCTGCCACGGATTCGGGAGTACGTCCGTCAGTCGCCGGGCGATCCAATTTACCTGAACTGCCTTGTCAATATTCAACTCGGTTTCGGAATAGAAAACGGGAGGGACTTCGCCAACATCGACGCTTGCGGATTGCCGGACGGCGCGATCGGGAAGACTCCTCTGCGGATCTGGCGCCTCAATCGCATTCCAATTGATTTTGGGAAGGATATGGGTTTGGTAATCCAACTCGCACCACCCATCACCGTCCTGATGCAAAACCAATGGAAGGAATATGGTTTTATCTTCCAGGCCTTCTCGTCTTTGTATGGTGATCCGTCGAAAGTCTGTCGAGTTGCTGGTCACCGCGTCCGCCAGGCCAGTCAACCCTTCCGCTTCCAATCCCCGCTTTACCTGTGCGACCGCTTCGCCCACTCTTGTATTCCAACAATAGACATAGCACTGATCCAACGACTCACGACCGGTTCGACGCGCGTAAGGTTGTCGCATCACCCGGCCGACCAGTTGCGTGATGGCGCGCTGGGCACTCGTGTTGTCGAGCATGACAAGCAGATAGGCGAATGGGCAGTCCCAACCCTCCATCAAAGCTGCCCTGGTTATCACCCAGCGTATTGGGGAGTATCCCGAAAGTAAGTCTGCATCCGCCAGTTCATCCAATTCGGACGACTTGACGGCAATGGCATCTTCATGAACCCCAAGATTCTGTATCAGGTATTCTCTCACGTCCTCCGCGTGCACGCGCTCGCCGTCCCGTTGGTCTCTTCCCGTGCGCTCTACGCGAACCACCGCAATCGGCCGGATGTAACTGCCGTCGCTCATCTGCAATGATCTCGCTTCCGAGTCAAGGCGCTCCAGTTCGTCGTGTGCCTGAGCCAGGGTATAGTGCCAATCGGCATTGGTGAACGAAGTCACTTGCACCGGAAGCTTAATCATCTCCTCGTTTTTAAGTTCGACACCGGTAATGTCTACCAGTAGGTTGCTTATCCCACGGTTCGGCGTTGCGGAGAGTTCGATCACCAGGCTGGGGTCGAGACGGCTGACTGACCGCGCGAACTCCTCATTGGCTTCTAAATTGCGTGCGCCATAAGCCTTGTGTGCTTCGTCCAGTATCACAACCGGACGTAACATTTTAAACACATTGAAAAGACTGTGTTTCACAGGACCATGTTTTGAAACCCGCTCCAGGTCAGGGTAGTCGTTTAGTAGTCTGGCATCGCCAAACAAATCGTCGCTATCCGGAAAAAGCGTGGGATACCGCCCGGAATCACGGAACATCCGCAAGAAGTCGCGACCTCGCTGCCGGTTGGCGGCAGGTAGCATGAGGAGCATGATGCAAAGGTAATTGTCTATATCCGACCTGGTAAACAGGTCATCCTTTTCCAGAAGCTTGACCCGCCCTGCGCTGGCGATTTCCAACATTTGCCGGTATGGGTGCTCCCGGATCTTCAACGCCGCTTTGGTTTGTTCGTAAATAGCACGCGTTGGCATGACCCACAGTGTCAGTCCCGTTTGCCGGCGGAGTCGCTGCAACGCGGCGGCGGCAAGTAGCGTCTTACCTCCTCCCGTAGGTACTTTGAAGCAGACGTGGGGAATGGGTCGGTCCGCATCATCGGTTCGACTGACGTATTCGCCGGCGGTATTCGCAACAAGGCCGGAGTTCTTTAACTGGCGCCATGCCGTCTTTGGATAGTCATTAAGATCACCGGGAATCGTGATGGCGGTCCCCGCTTGCTTCAAAGCGTCTATGGCAGTCTGGGACTGTAGTCGAGCCGTAGTGACGGCGTCCAGCCAGGTAGCAAACACCTCAATCGTATTGGCCTGGTATTCCTTCAGTTCCACAACGAACTCCCTATTGCCCGGCTCTATGTATCTCGTAGGGTAGTTGGCAGAAGGTGATACCCATGGATGTCAGATTGCGCTGGCCAATGTATTTGCCAGGCCCGAAAACAATGGCTTTCACCCCAGCTTCTTGGCTTGATGTACTGATGCGCCGCGCCCGCTCCCCATTCAGCATCGCCTCGTTACTGCTCAGATAACCCACGTCAGGTTTATACATGAGGTAGTAGTTGGTAGTGTCACTGCTGTAAAAAAGCCCGTCTTCGTTCTCTGGTTGCAGTAAATCGACTCCGGTAGAGAGTCCTGCTGATGTGTGCAACAAATAGGCTGCCAAAGTCGAAAAATCTGGAAGCGCTTCGCCGGTCAACATCCCTTCGACGTCTATTGGGTCACCCAGCGTGCAGTAGGTAAAGGAACCCCCGAGCCCTACTTGCAAGGACTCATCTTGCGAGTTGGGAATGCCCTTACTCACCAGGCGCACGCGCTCGGCTGTAATGGTGTCAGCATAGTCCTCACACTCTACGAGAATGAACTTGCGATTGCCGCCGTCTTCTTTGTTGAGGGCGAGTACAGCATGGGCAGTTGTTCCGCTGCCGGCGAAGGAGTCTAGAACTATACCCACATCAGGACATCCCTGAAGAATCAACTGACGCACAAGTTCAGACGGCTTGGGAAACTCAATAACTCTTGAGGAAAAAATGTCTTCTATTTCTAGAGTCCCATTTCTTGTGAAAACCCCTTCGCCAATTAGGGACGAAAATCCTGTAAAGGTATTTCTCAGTTCCTTCAGAAAGACTTTGACCCTTGGCCTTCCTTTAGGGTTTTCAGGCCAAAGTATTCTTCCTTCCGAAATCAGTTCATACATGCGTTCAAGGTCATATCGCCAACCTCTAGGAGGGCAGCCATAATTGGTACCCGTTTCTGGATCAATTAGATCAAAATGTAAATTTGGACGAGATTCTTCAGTTGCTAGTGTCATGTCCCTAAAATAACTTGATTTATATTGCAGATGTCCTATATTCACTCCATACGCTTGATACACCTTTGACAAAGGAGAGAATCATGGGACGCGGTCGTCCGAGGAAACCGATTGTGTTGTCTCCGCAGGTCCGGGAGGAACTGATGTCACTGTCCCGGTCGCGTACGTTGTCGCACGGACTCGTGCGACGCGCCCATATCATTTTGCTGAGCGCCGACGGCCTCAGCAACCGGGCGATTGCACAGCAGGTGGGGCTGAGTGCGCAGAGCGTGGGCACCTGGCGCAACCGTTTTCTCCGGCAAGGGTTGATGGGGCTCTACGATGAACGCCGGCCGGGCAGACCGCGCAGCGTTGTCGCCGAAGACATCACCGCCTTGATACGCAAGACGCTCACCACGAAACCACCCGATGGCAGCACCCATTGGACGTGCCGGTCCATCGCTGCCGAAACGAAGATATCCAAATCCGAAGTGCAGCGCATCTGGTCCACCCTGGGCATTGCGCCCCACCGGCAGAAGCACTTCAAGCTGTCCAACGATCCCTTCTTCACCGAGAAAGTGCACGACATTGTCGGACTGTATCTGAACCCGCCGGATGCGGCGATAGTGCTTTGTGTCGACGAGAAGAGCCAGACGCAGGCTCTGGAACGTACCCAACCGCTTTTGCCCATGGGGCTGGGATACGTGGAAGGCGTAACCCACAATTACCTCCGGCACGGCACCACGACGTTGTTTGCCGCCCTGGACATCGCCTCCGGCGAGATTATGGCGCAATGCAAGCGCAGGCACCGCCACCAGGAGTTCCTGCAGTTTCTCAACCACATCGATGATAACGTCCCGAAAGCACTCGATGTGCACTTGATCGTCGACAATTACTCTACACACAAGCACACCAGGGTAAAGCGATGGCTGGCGAAACGACCCAGATACCACATCCACTTTACCCCCACTTACGCATCCTGGCTCAACCAGGTCGAAATCTGGTTCAATATCATCACACAGAAGGCCATCAGGCGGGGCTCCTTCAGATCCGTGAAAGAACTCATCGAAAGCATCCATACCTTCACCGACAACTACAACCAGACGTCAAAACCTTTCGTATGGACCGCCACCACGACATCGATCCTGCACAAAATCGAACGATTATGTAAGGCTATTTCTGGGACGTGACACTAGCCCAACCATGTTACCGCTAGCCCAGTCTCCTCTTGGGTCGTTGTCTGGATTCGAATACTGATCGGTCTTTCTTTCGTCGCCTCTTATAGATGCTCCGTAGCAAAGGACATATTCGTGATCGATTGATGCGCCAGTCACATTACGGTTATCTCTGTTTTGTCGGCTCTTCCAAACAAACTCCCCTAGAAAACGATCTTCACCAAAAACCTCATCCATCAACATCCGGAGGTGGTGCTGCTCGTTGTCATCGATGGACACGAAAATGACACCATCGTCTGCTAGCAGTTCCTTGAGCAGGTGAAGTCTTGGCCACATCATGCATAGCCACTTGTCATGTCCCTCCAGATCCTCGCCGTCCACCGGGCTTTGCTCCGCGAACCACGCCTTCATCAGCGGACTGTTTACTCTATCGTTGTAGATCCAATCCTCGTTGCCTGTGTTATAGGGTGGGTCGCGGAACGCATTTCCGCTTCCAGCAAGTTCGACGACAACAGCACGGGAAACTCGGCCAGCCTGTGCGCAGTTAACTCCCAATCCGGCTCTTCGAAGACTATGGATAATATAGCAGAAGTGTCCACGTACGCCATCGAGGAAATCGCAGGCGTTTTAACCATGCAATCCTACTCCCGTTCGGCGAGAAATCGGGCTAACCCTCCGGGAACGCGGGCAACCGGGCGAAAGGGCTTGCTCGGGCCATAGCCGCCAATCAGTATACCCTGGCGGCGCAACTCCGCCAACCTCTTCTGCAGCTTCTCGAACTCCTCGTTTACTTGAGCAGACAATGCAGGCGTGTCAACTTCATCGTCATTACGAGCGTAGCGACTGTCTTCGTTCATGACTATCTCCCAAGATACTCGAAAGCTAAAGATGTGTTATCAATCTTCAGTCGCTACTCGTCAACACATTCTCGAGTAAATACTCGCCTCGACGCGCGATAGATCCTTGGAAAATCAGTCGTAATTGCCCTGCACATGCTCGCCCAACAACCGGCGCTGGCGGTCCGTGGCGCGGGACAGGATGGCCGGGTCGAACCGGAACCGGTTCAGGTAGGGCGGGAACTTCTGCGTGATCATGCGCCGGGCGTAGTGGACCTGGAGCAGGTAGCGCACCCGGTCGCTCGTGTTCGCCGTCCCGCGGTGCCAGACCTCGTAGCGAAACAGGACGGCGTCTCCAGCCGCGCAGAGGATGCTGCGGGGTTCGACTCCGCGCCAGGCGGATTCCCCGGCGGCGGGTACGCGGCCGGCCCGGTGGCTGCCTGGAATGAACTGCGTGGGGCCCAGGGCCTCGTAGAGATCGTCCAGATAATAGTGGACCGTGGAGATGTAAACGGGCACCTCGACCCGCGGATCGTCCATGACGTCTTCGGGCAGTTCCAGCGGCTGCCAGTCCACGTGGATGCCCTGGTCCGGCCGGCCGGGGCCCGTCATCCACGCCGTCATGCCGATGACGTGACAGTCCGGTCCATGGGCGGCTTCGACCACGTCGATGACGTCCGGACGGTCCAGAAAGGACAGGAATACGGGGTCGCGATTGAATACATTGTTGATGGACTTGTTCAGGAACCCGTGGGTCTCGGGGTCCGTATGCCGGTCGTATTCCTCGGGCCGGGCTTCAAGCCGGTCCATGGCTTTTCGCAATACGGCGACCTCTTCTCCGGAGAGTGCACCGGGGAAGAAGACATAACCCTCCTGCTCCAGGGCTTCGACCCGCTGTTCCAATGATTCCCGGGCCGCGAGTATCAGTCCTTCCGCCACGATCAGACTCCTCGGGCACCCTCGAAGCGGGGCAGTTCCGAAAGAAAGCGGTAACCGCCGCCGGCCTTGTGTTCGCAACAGTAGTGCGTCTTGCCGTTGGTAGCCACCAGGTACCGGGCGTTGATGACCGAATTGTACCGGGCCAGTTGCTCGAATACGGCTTCGGTCATGCGAACCTCCGGCGCTTTGCATTCACCCATCAGGACCGGCCGGCCGTTCCGATCATGCATGATCACATCGGCGCGAACGGCTGTGCCGGCGTACTGGAAGCCTTTTTCCACGGCCGCCCAGCCTGCCGGGAAGCCCCGGTCCTCGACCAGGTAGCGCACCAGGTGCTGCCTGACCCATTCTTCGGGTGTCAGGCGAACGAACCTGCGCCGGACCCCGTCGAAAATGACGCTGCGGCCCGCGTCGTCCGATTCGATTTCGAATGCGTATTCCGGAAAATTGAGCCGTTGCATGATGCGAGGGGTCTGGTGACCGGGCGCCGCGGCCATTTACGGTGCGCTGCCGCGGCCATTTACGGCGGCGCGATGCGGGCTGGCCGCGCTACCTTACGCCGCCCTAATCGGGACGATGCCCCGATTCGATCCAGTCTACGAGGCGGATGGTATGTATGACGTCCCGAAGATCGCTGACGGGGATGGTCTGGTTGCGTACGGAATCCACGAAGTGCTCGTGCATGGCGAGCGCTCCCTCGTAACGGGGCGAATCTTCCGCGTCATCGCCGCTAATCTCCCAGCCCTGCAGGACTGTTTGGCGATCGTCCTCGCGGATGTCGATTTCCTCGGGCAGCTTCATGTAGCAGCCGATGCCCACGCCGTGCAGTTCGGCGCTCAGCACCCGGCCGCCGGAGGCGCGGTTTCCGAATACCACGCCCGTGGCGCCGCTGGCGAAACGGACCAGCGCCGTGTAGTGATTCCAGGCGACCGATTCAAACTTGTCCCGGTAACGGGTCACTTCAACGGGTTCGCTGCCCACCATGTACCGCAGCAGGTCCACCACGTGGGTCACGTCGTCCCACAGGGTCGTCGAGTACGGTTGCTTGTCATACAGCAGTTTCTTGTTGAAGGTGGTCACGGCATGGGAGATGGGACCTCTTTCGCGTACGCGCCGCATGGCTTCACGGACGACCGTGGTAAAACGACGCTGATATCCCACCATGGCGTACACGTCGTGTTCCACGGCGGCGTCCATCAACTGCCTCGTCTCCCCGCTGTTCGCGCCGGGAGGTTTTTCCATGAAAACATGCTTGCCCGCGCGAAGGCAGTCGAGGGCGGGCTGGAGCAGCCATTTTTCATGCATGACGCAGTAGATCACGTCCAGCTCCACTTCCGAGAGCATGGCGCGATGGTCCGTGTATACGTGCGGAAAGTCGTAGCGTCCGGTTACCTGCGCCAGGCGCGTCTCGTCCAGTTCGCACACGGCGGTCATTTCGACGTCCGGCAACCGCTCGACCGCCGGGTAGTGGGCGCTCTGGGAACGGCCCCCGGCGCCGATGAACCCTGCGCGCAACATGAACAACCCCCTGTTGGATGCCTGCCCGCCTTCTCAGGCGGGTATTCGTAAGCGCGAATCGAAAAGTCTGACCGTTCCGACCCGCCCGTCTAGCTCAAATACTGTTTCATGGCGCCCTTCCGGTGGTCGAAACCGGGCTCATGACTCCACGTGTGTCCGTGCCGCGACATGGTATCCCGGATCAGGCGCCGCCGGTAAAGGCTGTCCAGGTTTTCCTCCGCTATGACATCCGGGTCGAACCGGTCGAGGATCCGGGCGAGCAGACGCGCTTCCACCTGGCGGTGTGCGTCCTCGGCGTGCTCGCCGGAGAGATTATGCCATTCGCCCGGATCGTTGTCCAGATCAAAAAGCCGAGGGGCGAAACCGTGAATGTAATGGTACTTGTACCGGCCCTGCCTCGCCATGATGCAGGGCATGCCCACGGCCTCGTGCGCCTGGGCGAACACCACGCGGTCCGCGTCGTCCGCGGCCGCCGACACGAGACTTTGGCCGTCGTGGGGAAGCCGGTCTTCAACGCCCGCGAGATCACAGAACGTAGGCAGAAGATCGATCAGCGACACGGGATCGGAAAAGGTCGTACCCGCCCTCCATCCATCTGGAAAGCGAACGATGAGGGGCACCCGGCAGGACCATTCGTAGAAACAGCGTTTCTGAACCATGCCCCGCTCGCACAGCATATCGCCGTGGTCGCTGGCGAAGACCACCACCGTATTTTCAGCCAGTCCGGTTTCGTCAAGCGCGTCCAGCAGGCCACCGACCTTGTCGTCCATGTAGCTCACCAGGGCGTAATAGGCGCGGCGAAGCCGGTAAAGGCCCTCTTCGTTCCGCAAATCGTAACGCCCGGTACCATGATAGGCGTTGAGGTTCAGATCCATCATGGAATGGTGATCGTCCAGGCCGGCGGGAAAGACGGGCAGGTCGATGTCCGCGTCTTCATACTGTTTCCAATAGGCATCGGGCGGCCAGAACGGTTCGTGCGGATGGTGATAGGACGCGCAGAGCAGAAAGGGGCCATCCTCCCCGCCGGAGTTTCTGGCCCGCAGGTATTCAATAGCGCGGAAATGGGTTTCCTCGTCGTAACTCAAGGCGTCGTGCCAGGCGCCGGTCCGCACGCCGTCGCCCGTGTACCCCGCCGCGTTATAGGCCGGACGGTTGCTCATGACCTGCTCGAAATCCGTACCCCTGGATTCTTTCAGGTGGATCCATTCCGGCTTTACCCAATCGAAATCGGAGGAATATATGTCGGTGGTCAGCCGCTTTCTGAATCCATGCAGTTGGTCCGGGCCGATGAAATGCATCTTTCCCGACAGCACGGTATCGTAACCCGCACGGGCCAGGTAGTGGGCAAAGGTAGGTTCGTCCGCAGGCAGCAGTGCGCCGTTGTCCCAGGCGCCGATTTCCGAAGCATGCCTTCCCGTCATCAGGCAGGCCCTGCCGGGCGCGCAGAGCGGAAAAGCGGTGTAGGCGGCATCGTAGCGCACGCCGTTTGCCGCCAGTCTGTCCAGGTTAGGGGTCCGGACGACGGGATGTCCATAGGTTCCGGTCAGCGCGGCCACCATCTGGTCGGACAGGATAAGGAGTATGTTGGGTTGATCGGCCATGGTACTCCAGGCTGCCTGCGCCATGGTTCCGCGGTGGGCACTTACCGTTGCCGGCTGGAGACTGCCGCTGACGGCGGGCGCTTATCGCTGACGGCGGGCACTTACCACTGCTGGGCAGGCGCTTATCGCTGACGGCGTCCACCGCGCCGAGCGGGCGTCCCGACCTCGAACCGTACGTTCTGCATCATGGATACGAGCGGCACCGCCGACATCAGGGCCGCACAGGCGCCTACCGGACCGCCGATCATCAGCAGGAGGCCGAAATCACGCGGGGGACCGTCGGCGGCGATGGCCAGCGGGGCGGCGACCACCAGGACAGCCAGGCCGGCCAGGACCAGAAAGAGCAGGGCCCGCGACATGCCGGTACGCACGGAAAGGCCGGCCGGGTCACGCCGAGCGGTTTCTATCTGGCTTCTGACCTGGCTGTAGCCCAGGAAGGTCATCACCACCGCCAGCGTCCCGACGGCCATCAGCGCCAGTATGCCCGAAACCGTAATCCTATCTACCAGTCCAAAGGTGATTCCCGCCGTGACGAACATGACGTATAGTGCGCAACCCATCGCCGTCACGGCGAATCGGGCGCCTATGCGAAACGCCAGGTAGAGGGTGATGATCATGATGCCGAGCATGACCCCGTTCCATTCTCCCAGCCAGTCGATCGACCGGGCTAACGGGAGCAGTAAACGCACGATGCTTCCCGCCGCCAATACGCCCAGGGCCACCGCGATGCTCTTACCCGGCCGGTCGTCTATCCGGGCGCCCACGATGACCAGCACGATCAGCATGGTCACGAACAGGCCGTAGAGCAGGTCGCCGGACAGCAGCAAGCTCACCACACCCTCGTCGACTGCGTGTTCCTTCTTCAAAGCTGTTGCGGCGATTCCCATCACGGCCAGTATGACGACGATTGCGTAGGCAACCCCGGAGCGGTCGATCAGTTTTCCGTATAGTGCGGTGAGGCCGTTTTCCATCATATACTCAACTTTCTGATCTGCCAGTCCGCCACCAGGGAGGACAGAAGCATTTTCGTCCAGAGGATCGAGGTCAGCAGGCTGCCGGCCGCGCCGGAAAACAACACGAGACCGAAATTGACGACACCGTCGGTGCCGACTACGACCAGGCACACGGAGACGAGCAGCAGCATGACATGGGTCCAGACCAGGACAGGCGTGATCTTCTCGAGCGAAGTCATGACGTCCTGGCGGACCTTAGTCTCCGTCCCGATTTCCGCCCGCAGGTATTCGAATATCCAGAGATGCACGGTGGTGAAAACAAGCAACGCGGCGAGTAATCCTACCACGCCGGCGAGCGTGAAGTATGGCGCTATTCCGGCGATGTTCCACAGCCTCAGCATCGCTCCGGTCATGATCAGAAAGTGCGGAATCCCCACGATGAAAAGCATGCCGGCTGCCCGGTACCGGATCACGAACAAGGCGCCGAGTAAGCCAATGCTGATCACGGCGGCGCCGAATGCGCTGTCCACGATCCCGTCTCCATGCGGTGAGGGCATATCCACTCCCGCCTGATCCAGAAGCGCGACGGCCACGGGAGGCGCCTCGGATTCCAGGATGGCTGCCAGGGCGCGGGCCTCTTCAAGGGTATCGCCGCCCGGAACCTCTATCCGTCCGTCGGGTATTCTGCCCTGAATGCTCAGCGTCACGTACACCTGTCCATTCATCTTGATGGCCAGGCGGTTTCCCGCGTTGGCGCTGGAGAGGTTGGCCAGACTCTCCCTGCCCTCGTCCTGCAGGAAAAGGCGTACCGCGTAAGCGCCCCGGTCCGCCGTTACGGAAGCGTCGCTGACCACGGCCGACGCGAGGGGCTGGGCGTTCAGGTCCACGTCCTGGTTGATGAAATAGAGCGGATGGTACACGCTGCCGCCGCGTTCCACCGGTTCTGACGCCCACACGAAGGCGCCGGCGGGAGGATTTGCCAGGTTGAAGGCCCGTATGCTGGCCTGTACCGTGGAATCGGCCAACATGGCCTTTACGGCATCCAGGTTGTCCTCCCTGACCGCGATGTCCCCGATCCCGTCCTCCACCGTGATACGTGCAAGCAACGCGCTGAGTCCACCGGTTCCGTCCGATGCCGATCCACCCGTTCCGGCCGGCTCCTGCGCGTCGGTCCCGGATGTTGCGTCCCGGTCCCTTTCACGAACGGCATCGTCTATACGCTGCCTCAAGGCCTGCACTTCCGCGCCGTCCTTGAACAGATGCAGCGTGGTCGCGCCGGATTCCTGAATCATTCTTGCTGCGAGTCCGGTATCCACACTGACGGGTACGACGATATCGAAAGCGTCGTTTCCCCGCGCGGTGATGACCGGTTCCGAAATCCCGAAGGCGTTGAGGCGCCGGCGCCAGTTTTCGACCAGGCTCTCCACCGCCCTCATCCTGCCTCTTTCCGTGAAACGGGATACATCCAGACCGGCGGTCAGCCGATATCCGCCCGCCAGGTCGATGCCGGGTACCGTGGACTGGCCGTAAAGCGCTTTCCTTTCGTCGGGCGTAAGCCTTTCGATGGATTCGGGAGAAGAAAACCACAGCCTGATGGTAGGGGAGACAAGGACTGCGCCGAGCAGGGTAACGGCGAGTAAGACCAGGAATGAGATACGTTTGTGGATAGTGCTGTTCCTTTCGGTACCGCGGTGAGTGTAACGCTTGTCGGAATGTCTACCAGTCCCCCTGGGATCCTGGCGCATGGCGGATGATGTCGACCAGGTCGCGGACTGCCCGCTCGTATCCCACGGTCATCGCCCGCACGGCAACGGCATAGCCCACCACCATTTCCTCCACCTCCGCGATGCCCGCCAGTTCCGCCGCCGTCCGGTATTCGACACCGCGTCCGACGGATACGCCCATGTTCAACCGCGCCGCGGTTTTGGCCACGCCAGCCATTTCCTGGTAAATGCGGCCCCGCTCTTCGGGATCGGCGGCCTGAATGTAACCGCTTGCGTCGATATGTACGTAGTCCGCCTTGATTTCGGCGCATTGCCGGACGTGCGTCGCGGTGGGCCTGATCAGTATATTCGTCAGGATCCGGTTATCCTGCAGGGCCTTTGTCATGCGTTCCATCGGCCGTTCCAGGGTATCGGCTTCGGGCCAGGACGAGTCGAACCAGTCGTTGTTCAGACCGGCATGCCCGTAACCCTCGGGAACAAGGGTAACCATATCGGGAGAAATCGTCAAGATACTCTGCAGGAGTTCCAGGTCCGGCGGCGCGATCACGTTCAGGTGCGTGTGCACGAGTTGCCTGACGATGTCGTACTCCCCGCGCTGGTAGAGCGATGCGTCGGACGGCCACGAGATCGTTACGGCGTCCGCCCCACTCACCTGGGACATCATGACCGCGGTCATGGGATCGGGTTCTCCCCGGTTCGCGATGTTCCGCAAGGCGGCGACCTGGTCTACGCATATACTCAGTTTTACCATGGGGAAACTCCGGTGTCAGTTGTCCACGAGGTCGGAAACCGTTACGAACTCTATACCTCTGAATTCAAGATGCGCCATCCGATTTTCCAGCACCTGGAGGGCATGGGGCCTGGCATCGGCAATGACGATGGCGCGCGTGTTGTCCAGCGCGGAAAGGGACGCGTGGTCAAGGTTCATTGAAATGACTGCGGGGTTGTAGACGGAATCGATTACGCCCCAGACCCGAAGCCGGCCGCGGCCGTTCCGATCATCCGGCCCGCCCGAAGCGTCCGCGGTACCCGGGTTGTCCAGAAAATACCAGTCCCGCTCGCCCAGTTCGTCCAGCACGGGGGCCAGCACCTCGGCATCCAGGTCTACGCGGCCGACAGGGTACCGCAGCGCACCCCGGGCCTTGGGAAGGGATGCGAGGGCGTCTTTCACGATGCGGCGGTTGGCCGGTTCCGAATGAGCTGACAGCACAGATCTCCGCCGCGGGATATTCCGGGTGAAAGACTTCGGTTGAATGGGCAGTAGCGCAATCACCTCGTGATCGCCGCCCGTGATCTCGGAGGCGATATCGTCCACTCCGTCCGCCCAGGGCAGCAGGGCGAAGGTGATGGGACGGGTGAACTCCGACAGTTTCTCGACCACTTCCCGGTGATTGCCATCCGAATAGGCGATTACGACCGCCATACGGCCCGTTTTTTGCTGGAGGTTCGGGTCGCGGGTGACGTGCAGGCGATGCGTAACCATGCCGCCGTGGCCGATCTCGAGCGACAATTCCCCGGACCTTGACCGTTCCTCCGCGCGAATGACCGTACCGCCCACCCGTGTGACCGCACTGGCGATCTCGAGATTGCACTCCGTAAGCGAATAGGCGCCCGAAACGGTGATTCTGCGCTCTACGGGCGTCCAACGGCCGCCGCCCAACGGAGCGCGCGGTTTCGTTTCCCGTGTCCTGCCCGGCGCGACCTGCAGGTTCAGGAACGCACCGTAGAGGGCCGTATCCAAAGTCTGGTAAGCCTGTTGGCCGGATTTCCAGGCGGCCGTGCGTTCGTATTCGGACGAGGCAACCGCGATGGGCCGGTCCAGCAGCCAGTCCACGATCGACCTCGCCCGCTCTTGATACAGCGCGATCAACGTGGCGAAGGCCAGGAGGACGAATGCGGTCGACCCCAGCACGGCGTACAGGAGGTAGGCCCGCCGTTGCTTCTTCCTGTCCATCAACCGCGTTCTGGCAGTACGTGAATAGCGGAAACGCATGGTGAGTCCGTCAGGTTTCGTCTTCGCGGTTATTCCTGTATTCACAGAGCGCATTGGCGAGCGCCGCGAACTCGTTCAGGTCCAGGGTTTCCCCGCGTCGTTTCAGGTTTATCCCGGTATGATCCGTTAGATAGCCGGCGGAACCGGGAACCAGTCGATTCATTGCGTGGTGCAGCATCTTGCGTCGATGTTGAAAGGCCGCCTTGATCACGGCAATCAACAAGCCGGCGTCCCTGACCGAGACGGGAGGGCGTTCGTGAGGCGTCAACCGGAGGACGACCGAATCCACGGACGGGCGGGGAACGAATCGATCGCCGCCCACGCGGAACAGCGATTCCACCCCGTAATGGTATGCCATGATGGCGGTTACCGCGCCATAGGCTTTCGTACCCGGATGCGCCGCCAGTCGACCACCTACTTCGTGCTGAACCATGAGCACCGCGCGCCTGATCTTGTCTCGATGGTCGATCAGCCGTTCAAGGACGGGTCCCGTGATTCCGTAGGGCAGATTGGCCACGAGCACGAACCCGGGTTCGCCGTACGCATTCATCAGTTCGGACAGGTCCAGATCGAGCACGTCCCGGTTCATGATGGTCAGGTGGTCGTAGCCTCCATAGGCCGTCTGAAGGACCCGTGCCAGTTCGGCATCGATTTCCACGGCGGTTACTCCGCGGGCCCGGTTGACGAGGTGCCGCGTCAACGCACCGGCCCCCGGTCCTATTTCAAGGACGGGCGTGTGCCGCGTGACTCCCGCCGCCTCGACGATCCGGCGGGCGATGGACGAATCGTTCAGGAAGTGCTGGCCCCTCGACCGTGATGGGCGGAAACCCGATCTGCGCAGGCTGGCCAGCAGATCATCGGGAGGATCGAGTACCGTGCTCAATGGATTCGAAACACCTTTTTCGCGTTATGGGTTGTAGTCCGCGCCAGTTCATCCTTGGTCACGGCGCGGTGACGGGCAACCGCTTCGGCCGTGTTTACGAGGTAGGACGGTTCGTTCCGGCGTCCACGGTGGGGCACGGGCGCAAGGTAAGGCGCGTCCGTTTCGATCAGGATGCAATCCTTCGGCAACCCGGAGGCCACCTCGCCGACCGTCGAATTCTTGAACGTGGCGATCCCGCCGAATCCCAGGAAACACCCCATGGAAACGGCCTTTTCGGCCATGGCGGCGTCCCCGGTGAAGCAGTGCAGGATCGCGGTCGTTTCGTCGCCGGGGAACTCTTCCAGCACGCCCATGACTTCGGCATGGGCGTCCCGGTCGTGTATGATGACCGGCAGGCCGGTGCTCCGGCCCCATTCCATGTGCCTTCTGAACGACGCCCGCTGCCGTGGCCCCGTGGACCGGTCGTGATACAGGTCGATGCCGGTTTCGCCCACGCCGACGACAGAAGGATGTTCCAGCAGTTTCTCGATTTCCCGGTAGTCCGCTTCGTGCGCCTCGTGGACGTGGCAGGGATGAATGCCCGCGGCGGCGTACACGGAATCGCATCGCTCGGCGAGGGCCACGGCGGCCCTGCTGCTGTCCAGATCGTACCCTACGGCGATCATGCCATCCACGCCCGCGTCGAGCGCACGTTGGATCACGTCATCGCGGTCATGGTCGAATGCTTCAGCCGTGAGATGGGTATGGGTATCGAACAGCAAGGCAGCGTTTGGTTGCGGGTTTACCGTGTGATATCCGTTCCGGGCGGTCGGCCGGGACCGGCGTGCCGGGCCTCAGCTTACCTGCGAGCCGGATTGAACGCGGACATCCGGACCGAGGAGTATGGGCGCGCCGTCGTCGTCTTCGGCCGCGAGCAGCATGCCCCTGGATTCCACGCCCCGGATGTTCGCGGGCTCCAGGTTCGCCACCACCACGATCTGGCGCCCGACCAGCGCCTCCGGCGTATATTTCGGGGCGATGCCGGCCACGATCTGCCTCTCGTCCTCTCCGATGCGCAGTTGCAGCCTGAGCAGGCGGTCCGTACCGGGAACCGGCTCGGCCGCCACGACTTCCGCGATGCGTAAATCGATCTGGCGGAACGCGTCGAATGATATGAACTCGTTAATGTCCGTTCCGGCGGATTCCGGCCCCTCGGATTCCGTTTCCCCGTCACCCCGGGCGTCGGACTTACCCAGTTTCGCGATCTGCGCGTCGATCTCATCGTCCTCGATCTTGGGGAACAGGATTTCGACCTTGCCAATAGTCCGGCCGGACAGCGACGCATCGATATCTATTTCATCCCAATTCTGCTCATCGGCGCGGCCTTCCAGGCCCGCCATCTTCCACAGTCTTTCGGCGCTGAACGGCAGGATGGGCGACATGACCAGCGCGAGGACCCTGACCGCCTGCACGCACACGTGGAGCGTGGCGGCGCAACGGGCCCGGTCGGTCTTCCGGGTATTCCAGGGTGCCTGGTCGTTGAAGTACCGGTTGGAACGATTGCCGAGGGCGATCAGTTCACGGACGGCCCGCCTTACCTGGAAATTTTCGAAGCACTCGCCTATCCGGTCGGAAGCACCGGAAACGGTCGACAGCATCTCCCGGTCATCCGGCGAAAAGGTTCCCGGCTCCGGGATCACGCCGTCGAAATACCGGTTGATGAAAGTCAGCGTGCGGTTCACGAAATTCCCGAATATATCGGCCAGTTCGTTGTTGTTGCGCGCCTGGAAGTCCTTCCAGGTGAAATCGGCGTCCTTCGTCTCGGGCAAAATCGACGCCAGGCAGTACCGCATGGGATCGGGCGGGAAGACCGCCAGGTACTCGTCGAGCCAGACCGCCCAGTTCCGGCTCGTGGACAGTTTCTGCCCCTCGATGTTGAGGAACTCGTTGGCCGGAATCTCCGATGGCAGGACGAAATCACCGTGTTCCATGATCATGGCCGGCCACAGGATCGCGTGAAAGACGATGTTGTCCTTGCCGAGAAAATTGACGAGCTTGCAGTCCGGATTCAGCCAGTAGTCCTTCCACCTGTCGGGTTCGCCCCGCTCCGCCGCCCATTCCCGGGTTGAAGATATGTAACCCAGGGTGTTTTCGAACCAGACGTACATGACCTTGCCCACCGCTTCCTCCGTCGGCAGCGCCACGCCCCAGTCCAGGTCGCGGGAAATGGGCCGATCGGACAATCCCTCGTTGAACCAGCCCTGGCAGTAGTTGCGCACGTTGGCTTTCCAGTGCTGCTTGGTGCCGATCCATTCCTCCAGGCGGGAAGACATGCGGGCGAGTTTGAAATACCAGTGGTTCTCCGGCCGCACCTCGAGGGGGCCGTCGCAGTAATCGCTGTGGGGATCGATCAATTGCGTAGCGTCGATAATGGTGCCGCAGGCTTCGCACTGATCTCCCCTGGCGCGGTCCGAACCGCAGTGGGGGCACGTACCCTCCACGTAACGATCGGGTAAATAACGATCGCTCGCCGGGCAGTAGATCTGGTCGACGTCCCGCACTTCGAAACAGCCTTTTCCTTCCAGCTGGCTGAAGAAGGCCCGGGCCGTTTCGTGATGGATGGGCCGGGAAGTCTGGGAGAAATTGTCGTAGACGATGCCGAAGCCTTCGAGGGCCCCCTTGATGACCGAATAATACTTGTCGACGAGTTCCTTGGGCGTGATGCCTTCCTTCTCCGCCGCCAGGGTGATGGCCACGCCATGATCGTCCGATCCGCTGACGTGTACGACATCCCGGCCTTTCAGCCGTTGGTAGCGCACGTAGATATTTCCGGGTAGATGAACGCCGGCGATATGGCCGATGTGCAGCTTGCCGTTCGCGTAGGGCAACGCGTCGGTTACGAGTATTTTCTCTGCCAAGACTCCCTCACAGGCGTAGTCGATCTATGCCAGACGAACCCTGTTGATTTCCAGCATCAGGATAGCGTGTTGAGGGCGGTTTGTCAACGGATCAATCCGAGGCGGACAAACCATGGGGTGGTGTTTCATCGGAAGGCGTCCGGCGCGGCGGCGTCTGGTGCGAAGGCGTCTGGTGCGAAGGCGACTGGTGCGAAGGCGACTGGCGCGAGGCTTCAGATCCCCGTTTCAGTCTGAGTCTGAGGACAAGTACGAGGAGGGCCAACTGCACGTGGGCGTTACGCGCGATGTCCCGCCTGGCCTCCTCGATGACGGCAATGCCGTTCTCGATATCTTCGAGGTCCATCCCGGCAACCAGCGCACGCAAGGCGTCAACGCGTTCGGTGTACGAGAGCGTGGAGGAACCGCCTGTGGTGATAAGGATAAACAGATCGCGGTACAACGCCAGCAGATGGTCCAGGATCCTGTCCATGACCGGTTCGTCCCGATGCGAGGCGGCAAGCGATTCCACCTGTTCGAACAATCGCAGCGGTGTTGCGTCGTATATGCATTCAAGCAGAATGAAGGCTTCCTCCCTGAGTCCCGCCCCCCGCTCGGATCTCGCCGTAAGTGCCTCGGAAAGGCGGCCTTCAGACCTGCGGGCGAGATCTCCGGCCTCCTCGGGATCAATGTCATACCGCTCGACAAGCGCCGCCTTTACTTCGGCTTCCCGCAGGCGCGCCAGAAAAACGGGTTGGCAGCGTGACACGATGGTCGGCGGCAGCCGCTGGGAGCGGGATGCGGTCAGTATGAGCATCAGGCTTCCCGGTGGCTCTTCCAGCGTCTTGAGCAGCGCGTTCGAAGCCGCGGTGTTCATCCGGTCCGCGGCCACGATAACCGCGACCTTCCTCCGTCCTTCGAAGGCCTTGGCGGACGCGTCTTTACGTAGCGACCGGACGTCCTCCACAGAAAGGATGTCGTTAGGCCCGAACGGCAGGGCGGCGTAGGGGTCGTCCGCCAACTGGAAAGCCAGGCCCATCCTGCGATCCTGCCGGGCGTCGCCACGGCCGGACGTACCTTCGCCGCGGCCGGATGGACGGTCCGGCGGCGGTGCGGATGAGGAAGGCACCAGCAGGTGTAAATCCGGATGCTGAAGCGCGCGAATCCGCCGGCAATGCCGGCACTGCCCGCAAGGTTCCCCGGGTCCGCTTTCGCAGTTGACCGCGCACGCGAGTTCAATGGCCAGCGCTTCGGCGCCAACGCCCGGCGGTCCGCAGAACAGGTACCCGTGGGCCAGGCGGTCCTGCGCTACGGCATTCATGAGCCGCTGCCGCTGTCTGTCGTGGCCTACAACGCGATCGAATGCCATATGGAAGGTTCGGTTAGACGGGACGGACCACGTAATGGACTCTGTTGGATTTCTCCGACGCTTCTTCGAAACTGAATCCGTCGAAAGCGCCGAGTACGCGGTAATCTGACTCCTGGCAGATTTCCTTGAGCCGGGCTACTGGATATATCCGTTGCTCGTGGCGTTCCCGGGTGGAATACCGTTTTCCTTCGCGGTTGAAGGTAAACTGGAATTCGTTGACCTGTATGCGCGTCTCGGGGACATACTCGCAACGCCGGACGTAGGAGAAATCCCCTTTGCTCTCCTGGTCGACCTGGTTATGGAAGTACCTGCGCGAATTGATCTCCGTACATACGTCGAATACGAACAAACCTCCGGCGCTCAAAACACGGCGCAACCCCTTCAGCATCGCGGCGATGTCCGCCTCGTCCACGACGTAGTTGATGCTATCGTACAGGCATAGCGCCGCGTCGAAGGATCCCGATACAGGCATGCGGACCATGTCGCCTACCTGGAAGCGGATGGCCCGGCGCGCATCAACAGATTTCCGCTTCGCGACGGCGATCATGCTCTCCGACCGGTCTATGCCCGTCATACGGTATCCGCGGTCATCGAGAATACACGCCATGGCCCCGGTCCCGCAGGCCAGTTCGAGTACGTCCTTCGGCGTCGCCTCGAACCGTGTGAAAACCGATTGGATATAGTCGGCCCACCGGATATAGTCCACGTGGCGCATCACGTGATCGTATATCTGTGCCAACTCGCTGTAGGGAAGCTCGAAATCAGCCGGGAGGGTTTTCCTCGGGTGCTTGCTCACCGGATTCTGCGCCCCGGCGCGCGTATATCGTGCTTCGATCCCTGAAGAATGATCGCCAGGTCGTTCATCGCTGGGTTGGGCATCGCCAGGTCGTTCATCGCTGGATTGCGCATCGCTGGATTATTCAACGCTGAGTCGTTCATCGCTGAGTACGTGATAAAGGGACTGTGCCTTTTCTTTCGACACGTTCCCTTCCGGAACGTCCAACACTTTGAACTCCAGCCGCCTGTCGGGCCACTCCACGACGACGATGTCCTTTGCCGCGACCTGGTGGCCGGGTTTCGCGGATCTTCCGGAGATGGTAACCATGCCCCGGTCGCAGGCCTTCTTGGCGGCATCCCGCTGTTTGACGATGCGGGACCGTTTCAGAAACTGATCTATTCTCATCTCATCAGGTATGCGCGCGCCGGGGATCACTGCTCAGGGCAGGGCTTCCAGACCACGTTCATCGATATACAACTCGCGCCTGAGGTCCCCGAGCCAGCGTTCCCTTTCCCGATTCCACTTGGCCTGTTTGGCAAGATATGTGATTTGCTGGAAATGTTCGTCCAGGGTAAGCTTGTCGCCGCCGGTTCGGTCGTTCAGCATCATGATGTGGTATGAACTGTTACCCTGGTCCACCACCCCGATCGGTTCGGTCATCTCGTTGACGGATATGGTGTCCAGCGCGGCCTGGTATTGGGGCAGCAACTGATCGAGCATGAACTCACCGATATGGCCTCCTTCTGAAGCGGAGGCGAGGTCTTCCGAGTACTTGGTGGCGGCCTCGGAAAAGGACTCGTCGCCGTCGAGGATCCGCTGACGCAGTACGGAAATCGTCTCCAGCGCACGATGATCGTCTTCATCAGTCTTCGGAATCTGGACCAGAATGTGACGCACGCGGATCTGGTCTTCCTTCCTTTCTTCCAGCTTGATGATATGCAGGCCCACGTCCGTCCGCACCGGGGGGCTGATTTCGCCCGTTTCAAGGGCGAATGCCGCTTCTTCGAATTCGGCCATGAACGTGCCGCGTGTAAAGAACCCCAGGTCTCCGCCGTTCGTGGCGCTGTTCAGATCTTCCGAATACCGCCGTGCCATTTCGCCGAAGTCCTCCCCGTCCGTAATGCGGCGCCGGATCTCCTCGGTCCGTGCATTCAACGCGGCCACGACTTCCGGGTCCGGACGTGAGGAGATCATGATGTGGCTCAAGTCGAGTTTGACGGGATTCGACGGAATGCTGTCGTAATGGGTCTCATAGTACCGGGCGACTTCCAGGCCGGTTACCCGGACTTCGCCGAAACGTTCTTCCTCGAGCTTACGCTGCAGAAGTTCCTCCTCCTTCTGCCGCCTGAGCAGCCGGTTCCAGTCCCGCATGGTCATTCCGGAATTCGTCACCAGTTGTTCCAGCGCTTCATCGGAACCGAGTTGTTCCGTGTACTGGTCGATGATCTGGCGGACCGCGCCGTTTATCTGTTCGGCGGGTACCCTGACACTGTCCCGGCGCGCATAGGCGAGCACGACGCGCGTATCGATCATGTCGTCCAGCATATGACCCGGGAGGTCTTCGGGTTCCTGCTCCGGTTGTTGCATTCTATACATCTTTACCGCTTCAACCACGTCGGAATAGAGAATGATCTCATTGTCCACGACGGCCACGACATAGTCCACCAACTGCTGTCCGAGAACCGGACGACCTGCCACGACCACGGCCAGGATCAGAACCAGCGGGAAATGGCGGGTAATCGAGCGCACGTTCATGTTCCTCCGTTACCTGTCTATTGCGCGTCGGGTTCCGACCGCATCAGGTTCCCATTGAAGATTTCCACGTCGGACGATTGCCTCAGCGAATCCACGAACCGTCTGACCAGTTCGCGGCGCCGGTCCCGCAGCATCCTGTTGACGATCTCGTCCCGGACTTCATCCAACGGCGGCAGAGCGCCCGCCGCGCGACGTTCCGCGACCCTGAAGATGAACGAGCCGGACTCTGAAAGGACCGGCCGGGAAACCTGGCCGACGCTGAGGGAAAACACGATTTCCTGCACGGAAATGTCGCTGATATCCGCCCTTTTAAAGAATCCCAGATCTCCGCCATCGGTCGAGGAGTGGTGTATGGATCGCGTTCGCGCCAGTTCCTCGAAGGTACTGCTGCGGCGCGACAACTGGCCGCGGACCTGTCGGGCCGTGGCCTCGTCAGGTAGTACGATAACCGAGAGCCTGAGTTCCGGTTCGTGGTAAACGAACTCCTTCCGGTTGGCCTCGAAATAATCCGCCACCTCTTCATCGGTAACCACCATCGACGAATCTGTGATGACGTGTTCCAGCACGACATTGGCCAGGTGATCTCTGCGCATCCGGTCCAATTCCCGGAGCGTCTTCCCGTCGCCATCGAAATCCCGCCGCAGGGCTTCCTGGTAGAGCAGTTCGGTCCGGATCCAGTCCGATACCCAGTCCCTTCTCATTTGCAGGGTGGCGGCAGGCAGCGCCGCGTCATCCAGTTCGGCTTCCAGTTCATCGACCGTCAGCGTGGACTGGTTCACCCGCACGACAACCGTGTCGGGGTCTTCGGCGATCGTAAGGAACTGGCACTGCGTGAAGAGAAGAGCCGCATTCAGAAGAACGGCGTAAAAAAACGCGGGTTTCATGCTGATCTTCCTTCTCTAGCGGGCGGATCCGATTTCAGTATCCGGGCAGGTATCATTAACAAATCACAGCAGTTTAAGCAACAGGTTTTTAGCTGTTTCGACCCGTTCAGCTTCCGATTTTCCGGTCAGTCCCGCCCTGATCCGGAACCCGTCACCGTGGGGAAATTCGATGTCCAGTGCGGGATCGTCCGTCACGTTCGCGATCCTGTCCCTCGAAGGGTAGAGACCGTTCCTGTAGGTCAGGGCCATTTCATTACCGCGTACGCTGAGCTGCTTCAAGCCGATCCGGGCCGCAATCTGCCGGATGGATACCAGGTCGAAAAGGACGCGAACCGGATCGGGAAGCCGACCGAACCGGTCCTGCATCTCCTCCCGCAGCGAGACGACGTCCCCTTCCTCTTCTACCCGGGAAAGCCGTTGGTAGAAGCCGACCTTGAGCTTTCGATCGGCGATATAGTCATCGGGAATGAAGGCGCTCACCTGCAGCTCGATTTCGGCCTCGTGGGTCTCTTCGCGCGTCTCGCCCTTGAGGTCCTGCATCGCCTCCTTCAACAGACGGCAGTATAGATCGAACCCGATCGAGGATATGAACCCGTGCTGCTCCGTGCCCAGCAGGTTGCCCGCGCCACGGATCTCGAGGTCCCTCATGGCGATATGAAATCCCGATCCGAGCGCGGTGTACTCGGAGATCACGGCCAGCCGCTTGCGGGCGTCGGGCGTGACCGTTCCGGCGGCGGGGATCATCAGGTACGCGTAGGCCCGGTGATTCGACCTCCCCACGCGGCCCCGGAGCTGGTACAACTGGGCAAGTCCGAACCGGTCCGCGCGATTGACCAGGATGGTGTTCACATTGGGAATATCCAGTCCGGATTCGATGATCATCGTGGACACGAGGCAATCGTACTTTTGATCCAGAAAGTCGATCATCACCTGTTCCAGTTCCCGCTCCTGCATCTGCCCATGGCCCACGACGAAAGATACCTGGGGCAGGAGGCGACGCAGGAATTCCGCGACCGCCTCAATGGATTGTACCCGGTTGTGAACGAAAAAGACCTGGCCGCCCCGGTCCACCTCCCGCATGATCGCCTCGCAGATCACATCCTCGTTGAAACGCACCACCTCGGTGTGCACCGGCAACCGGTCCCTCGGCGGGGTGGTGATGAGAGACATGTCGCGGGCGGAAACCAGCGACATGTGCAGCGTCCGCGGTATGGGCGTGGCGGTCATGGTCATGACGTCCACGGTGGTCTTCAACTGCTTGAGCCGCTCCTTGTGGGCTACGCCGAACCGCTGTTCTTCGTCGACGACGAGCAGGCCCATGTCATGAAATTCCATGTCGGCGGAAATGAGGCGGTGCGTGCCGATGACGACATCCACGTCGCCGTTCCTGAGCCCGGACAGAACGGTTTTCTGTTCCTGCGCCGGAACGAAGCGGCTCAGCATGCGTATGTTTACCGGGTAGTCCGCGAGCCGCTCGGAGAAGGTGGTCAGGTGCTGCTGGGCCAGGATGGTGGTCGGGGCCAGCACGGCGACCTGTTTCCCGTCCAGCACCGCCTTGAATGCGGCGCGAATCGCCACTTCCGTCTTCCCGTACCCCACGTCCCCGCAGATCAATCGGTCCATGGGCACCGATTTCTCCATGTCCGACTTCACGTCCGATGTCGCCAACTCCTGGTCGGGGGTATCCTCGTAGATGAAGGAGTCTTCCATTTCCGTCTGCCAGGGAGTGTCGGCCGAGAAGGCGTGTCCCGGGCTGGCCTGCCGGGCCGCGTAGAGCTTGACCAGGTCTTCGGCGATATCCCTGACCGCCTTTCGGGTGCGCGACTTGGCCTGTTCCCAGGCTCGCCCACCCAGTTTCGACAACGCGGGCACCTCGCCATCTGAACCGATGTACTTCTGAACCCGGTGCAACTGCTCGATGGGGATGAAAACCCGGTCGTCTGCGGCGTAGATCAGGGTCAGGCAGTCCCGTTCCCGGTCGTCCACGGAGATTCGCTTCAACCCTACGTACCGGCCGATGCCGTGGTCGATGTGGACGACGAAGTCCCCTTCTTTGAGGCTGGTGAAATCCTCGATCACCACGCCTTCCTTGAAGACCTTGCGACGGCGTCTGCGGTACCGATTGAAGATCTCCGCGTCGGTCAGTACCACGAGAGGCAAGTCGGGAAGTACAAACCCGGCGTGCATCGGTCCGACGGCCATTTCGATCTCCGGGGCGTCCGGACCCAGGATCTCCCGCAGTCTTTCCGCCTGTCCTTCGTTGTCGCAAACCACCACGACCCGGGCGTTGTCCGTACTCCATTCCTCCAGCCGGGACTTCAGGACGTCCATCGCCCCGTGGTACACGCCCGATGCCTCGGTACCGACGGCGAGCCAGCCCTTGGACGCGCGCGCGCCGCGCACCATTTCCATCGTGCCGTAGTAGGCCGAGTCCTCCTTTATGTCATGCCAGCCCAGGATCGCTTCTTCCGGCACGGGAACCAGGTCACCCGCCTCTGTTCGACGATGGTGGGTGTTTTCGTATTCCTCCGCGAATGATTCCGCTTCGCGCTCCAATTCATCGGGTTCGCACCGGACGATCAGCGTGTGGTCCGGCAGGTAATTCATGATGGTGGCGGAGGAGGGATGAAAATAGGGAAGGTAGCGTTCGCTGCCTTCGAACAGACCTCCGTCCTCGATGTGAGAGACCAGTTCGGACGCGTCGGTCGAAAACGATTCGGCCGCCTGCCTGACCCGTCTGACCACATCGGCACGCGTTTCAGGCTCGTCGATCAATTCCCTGTTCGGGAGCACCGTCAGTTCCGGGATGTTCCGAGACGACCGCTGCGTGTAGATGTCAAACAGCCGAATCGATTCCACTTCGTCACCGAAGAACTCGATTCTGCACGGCTGTTCCATCCCGTGAGGGAAAACATCCACGATACCGCCCCGCACGCTGAAGTGGCCAGGCGCCTGGACCATGTCCGTCCGCTCGTAGCCGAGCCGGTTGCACCGCGCAGTAAGATCGCTCAACGAGATTGTAGCGCCCGCGGCGACGTGAAGGATGGAGCCGGCAAGCACGGCCGGCGGCATGGTGCGCTGCATGACGGCCCTGACCGTGGCGACGACGAACAGCGGCCTGTTCTTCATCAGTTCGTGCAGCGCGCCGAGACGCCGTCCCGACAGGTCGCCCGGCGGAGAGACCTGGTCGTAGGGCAGCACCTCCCAGGGGGGGAACAGCGCCACGTCCCCCGGATCCAGTAGACTGGAGACATCCTCGAACATCTCCTCGGCGGAGGCCGTGTCCTCCACGATGACCAGCGTCGCACCGTTTCGTTTGTTATGCGCGTGCGCGAGCAGAAGGGAGCGCGAAGAGCCCGCCAGCCCCGATACCCGCGCGGAGCAGGCGGTATCGGCGGCCAACGCGAGGTAACGCTTTACGACGGGGGACTTTTCCGAGATTTCAAGAAGGGTTGACAGGCGCATACGAGAGGGATCAGCTAGTTCGGGTTCCAAAGCCGGTGGACGATCCCGGACGATGGCATCCGTTCCGAGCGTATCCTGTGGTCAGCTAGTTCGGGTTCCAAAGCCGGTGGACGATCCCGGACGATGGCATCCGTTCCGAGCGTATCCTGTGGTCAGCTAGTTCGGGTTCCAAAGCCGGTGGACGATCCCGGACGATGGCATCCGTTCCGAGCGTGTCCTGTGGTCTGCTAGTTCGGGTTCCGCAGCCGGTGGGTGATCCGCTGCAACACGTCCTCGTTTCGGGCTTCGAAGGTTCTGGCGGTTATCATCTCGTAGGCCTTAATGTAACGGCGGGCAGCTTCAATTTTGACCTCGTCCGGGATAGGGGGTATGGAACCGTCACCACGAAAACCGCGGTCCGCGAGCCATCCACGGACGAATTCCTTGTCCAGTTTTTCCGGCTCCTCGCCCCGTTCGAAAAGATCCTGATAGGTGTTCTTTACCCAGAACCGGGAAGAGTCTGGCGTGTGGATCTCGTCGATCAGCATGACCCGGTCCTCAAAAAGACCGAACTCATACTTGGTATCCACCAGGATGAGATTATTGGCGGCGGCCTTTTCCGTACCGAATGCGAACAGTTCCAGGGCCGCTCGCTCCATTTCACGATACACCGGTTCTTCCACGAGACCTCTTCGAAGCACCTCCTCCCCCGAGATGGACTCGTCATGGCCGCCCTGTACCGGCTTGGTGGAAGGGGTTATGATGGGTTGGTCGAAGGCCTGGTTCTTCTTCATGCCCTCCGGCAGGGCGTGTCCGCAGAAACTGCGATTCCCATGTTTATAGTGGTACCACGCCGATGTGGTAGTCACGCCGGTCAGGTAGCCGCGGACGACCATCTCGACGGGAATCAGCCGGCACTCCCTGGCCACAAGTACATTCGGATCCGGCACGTCGATCAGGTGGTTCTCGATTATCTGGCGGGTCCGCTCGAACCAGAAGGCCGCAGTCTGGTTGATGACCTGGCCCTTGAAGGGAAGGGCGCACAACACCCTGTCGAAGGCGGAAATTCGATCGGTGGTCACGATGATCCGCTTCCCTTCCAGACTGTAGTTGTCCCTGACCTTGCCCTCGAATTTGCTGCCCAGGTCGAAGCTGGTACCGTGCAGAACGTATTCCAACTGCCTCCTGAGGACGTCTTCAGACACCATTGCTTCGCGATGGTCCTTTCGGTGAATGGACGGCTGCGCATCGGTCGGTCACAAAGTCGAAACCGCTCCCGGCTCAGCCCATCACATTAAGGTTTACAGACCAGCATGTCAAGGGGAATCACCACTCCGAACACCTGGCCGTGCGGGGCGGTCATGCGCCGTTTCCGCTCCGGTCGCACCGCCGCCGCGGGCCATGTTTTTTGCGCCTGACACGTTTTTTACTGGACACCCCTTTGAACCGGTCTATTATATTTGTGTTATGCTGTCGAGATAATGTCTTTCCCGGTCGATTCGGCATCGAATAATGCGATCTTACATTCGTCGTTTCTGGTTTGAACAGGAGGTTCAATCATGTCCAAGCAGGCCTTTCTGACCTGTCTGAGCGCCGTCGCATGCCTGTTCGTGGCCGCTGCGTGCGCGGGACCACCCACCGAGGCCATGGACGCAGCGGAACTGGCCATATCCGACGCGATGGAAGCCGAAGTCGACAAGTACGCGCCGGCTGAATACGAAATGGCGGCCGCCGAGCTCGAAAAGGCCAGGGCACACATGGCTGCCGAAGAGTACGGCGACGCGAAAACCGCTGCCGAAAATACCATGGCGCTCGTGGAGTCCGCCAGCCAGGAATCCGTAGTTCAGAAGGAGTTGACGAAACGTGAGGTCGACGAAGCCCTGCCGGCTTTCCTCGAACGCTGGAGTGAGATTTCGGGCAGCATCGAGCAGGGCCGTGGAAGGGCAGCCCGTACGCTTGCCCAGGAAGCTTCGGCATTCGCCGACTCTCTTACCATGCAACTCAATGACCTGAAGGCGAACGAGAAGTGGTACGATCTTAAAATGCAGCTCGAATCCGCCCACATGACGGCAGACAGTTTCGCAGAACGCGCCGGCGGCTGATCGGACGCTACCGCTGAAGGCTGCCAGGATTCATGAAGCCGTCTGACGACTTGGTCAGGCGGCTTTTTCATTTACCTCCGGCCGGCGGACCGGGAGGCCATCCAAATCGTTGTTGACAATTCCAGGACGGGTACATAGAATCACACAGGTTTTTGAAGCGAATACGTTTTCAGGCAGGATGGGGAAACAGGAGCATGGCATGAGCTTGACGGAATTGTTGGATGAAAACGCTATCCTGGTAGACCTTAAGGCCACGCAGAAGCAGGAAGTGATCGAGGAACTGGCCGCGGCGCTGACCGCGTCCGGCAGGATCAGCGACAACCGGGAGGTGCTCCAGGCCGTCCTGGAACGGGAGAAGATCATGAGCACCGGGATCGGCAAGGGGGTCGCCATCCCCCACGGCAAATGCAAGGCCGTCGACAAGCTGGTCGGGGTGCTCGGGATCAAGAAGGAGGGCGTGGATTTCCAGTCCCTCGACGAGCAGCCTGTCTACCTCTTCTTCCTGCTCGTATCGCCCCTGAACGTGTCCGGCCCCCATATCCGGGCGCTCGCCCACATTTCCCGCCTGCTCAGGCACGATAACCTTCGTAAACGGCTGATCGCAACGGAAAATCCCCGCGACGCCCTTGCACTCATCGCGGAAGAGGAAGAGAGCATGTAGCGCGTTCTCCGTTCCCTCTACCGTCCGCACGCCCACACGAAAGCAAAGGATGTAGCAGTGGCACCTGTGTCAAGGATCGATGGCCGGGAGACCGACCGGTTGCGTCCTGTCGAAATCCGTCGCAATTACCTCCGGCACGCGGAAGGCTCCGCCCTGATCGTCATGGGCGGCACGTCCGTGCTCTGTTCAGCGAGCGTGGACGAGAGCGTACCGCCCTTTTTGAAAGGGAGCGGCAAAGGCTGGGTCACCGCGGAATACGGCATGCTGCCGCGAAGCACGAACACGCGCGTATCCCGGGACGGCCGCCGCGGCGGCGTCTCCGGCCGCACGCAGGAAATCCAACGGCTTATCGGGCGGTCTCTTCGTGCTGTTTGCGAACTGAACAGCCTGGGGGAACGGTCCATCCTCATTGATTGCGACGTTATCGAAGCCGATGGGGGAACCCGTACCGCATCGATCACTGGCAGTTTCGTGGCGCTTTGCGACGCGGTGTCCTGGCTGTCCGAGCGTGGATTGATCGACCGCGACCCCATCCGGGACGCGGTTGCTGCCATCAGCGTGGGCATCGTCGGAGGCGTCCCCATGCTCGATCTCTGCTACGACGAGGACTCCACGGCGGACGTCGACATGAATCTCGTCATGACGGGCGGAGGCGACCTGGTGGAAATCCAGGGCACCGCCGAGCACCACCCCTTTTCCACGGAACAACTGTCGGCCATGCTCGACCTCGGCAAACAGGGTGTAAACCAGTTGATCGATCTGCAGAAACAGGCGCTGGGTCAGGGCTAGGGCACGACCATGACCATCGTCCTGGCCACGCGCAACCCGGGCAAGATCTCCGAAATCGAAGCGCTGCTGACCGGTGTGCGGGTCGCGACTGCCGCGTCTTTCCCCGGCTGTCCCGAACCGGAGGAATCGGGCCGTACCTTCGAGGAGAACGCCCTCATCAAAGCGCGTGCCGTCGCGGGATTCACGGGTAAAACCGCGCTGGCGGACGACTCGGGCCTGGAGGTGGACGCCCTGGGCGGGGCGCCTGGTGTGCACTCGGCCCGGTACGCCGGGGCGACAGCCAGCGACGGGGACAACATGCGCCGTTTGCTCGACGCCCTCGCCGACGTCTCAGACGCCGACCGCACCGCCCGGTTCCGGTGCGTCATGGCGGTCGTGGCGCCGGACGGACGGACCTGGACCTCGGACGGCGTATGCGAGGGCCGGATACTTCGGGAACCCCGGGGCGAGTCCGGATTCGGCTACGATCCACTGTTCGTTCCCGCGGGCTATGATAGCACGTTCGCCGAACTGGACGCCAGTACGAAAAACCGGATCAGTCACCGGGCCATGGCGCTACGGCGGATCGCGGAAACTCTGGGCGCGTTAAAGGATATACCGGGCTGAAACGATTCCGGGCTGAAACGAAGAGGAATGGCATGAACACATGGACCCCCGAAAGAGCCCACGCATGGTACCGGGAAACCGGCATCATCCGTGGCTGCAACTACCTCCCGCGCACGGCCGTGAACATGACCGAGATGTGGCAGGCGCCCACATTCGACCCGGCAACCATCGACCAGGAGCTGGGATGGGCCGCCGGAGCGGGTTACAACAGCGTGCGGATCTTCGTGCAGTATCTGGTCTGGGAAGACGATCCGGAGGGTTTGAAGCACCGGCTCGACCGGTTCCTGGCCATTGCGTCGCGGCACGGCATCAGCGCCATGGTCATTCTCTTCTGCGACTGCTTCTTCGGGGGCCGCGACCCCTATCTGGGACCGCAGGACGATCCGGTGCCCGGCGTGCACAACAGCCAGTGGGTGCCGAGTCCGGGGTTCGAACGCCTTGCCGACCGGGACGCCTGGCCGCAACTCGAACGCTACGTAAAGGACATCGTCGGCAGCTTCGGATCGGATCCGCGCGTCCTGATATGGGACCTGTACAACGAACCGGACGACGACCTGAGAAGCCAGCCGCTCGTCGAGGACGCCTTCGCCTGGGCGCGTTCCGTTGGTCCCATGCAGCCGCTTACTACGGGGCCGTGGACATGGAACGCCTTCGAAGACGACCTTTCCGCGCTGCTGTTCGAGTTGTCCGACATCATTTCGTTTCACTACTACGAAGCGGCGGACAAAATCGGGCCCAGCCTTGCCAGGTGCAATGCCTATGACCGGCCCGTGATCTGCACGGAATGGCTGCGGCGGCACCACGGCAACACGTTCGCGGAAATGCTGCCCGTATTCGCGGAAAACCGGATCGGTTGGTACAACTGGGGACTCGTGGCGGGCAGGACGCAGACCAACCTGGCCTGGGAATCCAAAAAGGGCGACCCCACGCCCCCGGTCTGGCAGCACGACATGATGCGCCCCGACGGCACCCCGCTCGACCCCGCGGAGTACGACCTTATCCGGCGGTTCGAATTCCCCGGTTGACCGTAGGCACGGGGGCGCCCCCCGTCTGAAGGATTCCCACCATCGAACACAAGACTTCCTGTACGGCCGGTCAGGCAGGGGCATATCGCGGTCGGTTGACGTGCCGCGACATCTCCAGGTCCAGATGGATTCTTGTGGCCGGCGGAAGCACCACGAGCAGGCGGGAGCCGCCTATCTGCGCAGACTCGGTACGCACCGCGGCCCGCTGCGCGGCATAGGCGCCGGTGGCGCCCGGATAGGGCGTGTCCGTCGTATCGTAGGAAACGCACCGGAAGGCGTGCTCGGCCAGTGCGCCGGCCTGCACGACGACCCGCCTCGCTTCCGTGTGATGCAGATTGACCAGGTGCACGCCCACGCGGGAAGGTTCGATCCGGTCGACGAGGGCGGCCGTGTCGGACGGCAGGCCGGAGCGTTCGCGGTCCGCGTCGTAGTAGCGCAGGCGCGCGTTCGGGATGCCGCCGTAGTAGATGACCTGGGGACATCCCATGGTGAGTTGCACGAGGGCCTCGGTGGTCACGGGCTGAACCTCCTGCCACAGGTGAATGTGGGGGCCGGATTCAAGGTCCGAATCGTCGGCGTGGATCTGCGCCAGCCGGTGGCACACCTGGGCGTGCGCCGCGCCCAGCATCCGTTCCGGGTAGTCCGGGTTCTCTCCCCGCAGGTAGAGCAGCCAGGGCTCGTCGTGGTGCATATCGCCCTTGTCCCTGAAGGGCACCACTGCGGACCAGTCAAAGCCGCTTCGCTCGTGCAGGTACTCCATGCGGGCCCGGTCCTCGTCGGCCTCCGTCACGTTCCACACGTTCAGGGGATAAGTCACGGGCATGGGCTGGTAGTCCATCCAGCCCTGGTCGCCGTACCGGTACGGTGTGAAAAACGTACGCCGGTCCGGCCCTAGACTGCGGTCGACGCCGATGTAGTGATCCCGGAGGCTCATCTGGGACGCCATTTCGTCGAAATGGCCGTCGATCCCCTCCTCCAGCACGCGGTCGATCATGCCTCTCGGCAGGTCGAAATAGCCCGGGTCCCCCGATAACAGGTAGGCGTTGTTGGCCGCGGTGATGGCGGCGAACCCCAGGCTGTGGAACCCGTGGGGCCAGGTCCAGCCGTAGAGTCCCCCGTACCATTTCCCGTTATGCAGGGCGCCGACGCGCCCATCCAGCCCCACGTTGTCCGGCATCAGTCCGCCGTTCTCCCTGGCACGGTCCAGCCAGGCCCCGATATACTCCAGCAGCCAGTCCCGGTACTTGTCGTCCCCGGTCATCAGGTAGGCGTTCATGATGAGACCGTTCACGTTCAGGTTGTTCCCCACGTCGCCCTCGCGAAACCGCTCCGCCATGGCCCTGCCCATGGCCCGTGCTTTCGCGGGGTCCCGGAGATCGTCCACGTGCGTAATGCCGGGGACGTCGCTCAGCGGCAGGCCGTAGACCCGCATGCTGCCCTGCCCGGGATTGTAAATCATCCGGCTGTCGTCCTCGCTCATCCCCCAGGCGGGGCCCCCGCTGCCGTTGTGGGGCGCCCGGATGATGTGATGGACCGGATCGTAATTCGGGGCATCGGGGAATTCGTTCAGGTAGAAGCCGGCGAAACGGCGGGCGCGGTCGCGCAGCTTGGAATTGCCGGGGTCGGCGAGGCAGAGATGGTAGAAGTAGATGTAACTTTCGCTCTGGTGAAACTGGTCGTACCCCCGTTCGTACTCCCGGTAAATACGCCCGAAGGCGGTCAGCTGCCGGGTGATCGCGTCCCAGTGGCGGTCGGCCGCCTCAAGGAGGTGGTCGCCGCCTCCCAGGCTGTAGAACTGGGCGAAATTGGTGAACGCCTCGTAGAAATCATCCATCCCGTCCCGGCTTCCGGACCACGTGTCCGCCCATACCAGCGAGCCGTCCGCGCGGGTGTATTTCTCGATGTAGGGATGGACCGCTTCGTCCATCGTGTCGATGAGCTTGCGTTCGAGCACCGCCCAGGGCGGCGTGATTTCGTAATGGACGCTCGCCGTGATGGTTTTCATCGATGGCTCCGGTCGCTCCGGGAGAAAACTGCCCGGCCAGGTTCGATCGATTTCGGATTGGCGCGGGCTGCGACGCTCAGGGCGCATCGCTATCCTGTGGCGCGGCGACACCCACCTGCACGATGCGCGCCTGGTCGACCCCCGCCGCGCCCACGTATTTGAAGACCATACCGTCCAGATCGCGGGGCATGAATCCCTGGTCGACGACAGCCTGATCGCCAGTCAGCAGACGGGCGAAGGGCGCCGCCTGCGTATCGGCTTCCGGATCGGTGGGAAAGGAGAATTCCGCCCCCTTGAAATTCGTGTAAACCACCTGGCCGTTTTCGTCGCTGATCCAGAACTCACCGATGGCGGATCCGTCGGCGACCAAGGCCAACGCGCCGTTTATCTCTTCAGCGCTCATGCCCGCCTTTACCGCGGCTGCCACGAAGTGCGCCGTCAGCATGGCTTCGGCGGCCATGTGTGCAGACAGTAGATCGTCCACCGTGTCCGAAGTCGCACCCTCCGTCACGGCTGCGTCAGTGGCAGGAGTCGCCTCCTCGGCTGGAGGTACGTTTTCGGAACAGCCCAGGGCGAAAATGGCGATAAACAGAACCGGAATCCACATGATGAGACGTCGTTTCATGGTACAGATCCTCCATGGGTTAATGATGACGGATCTCCTTCGATCAGCAAGTTACCCGGCAATACACGATTGCCTCTACTGCGGTATGCCGGCAGCCAGATTCCCGCCGTTTAGACTGTCGGTCAGGCTTCAAGGTTTATCACCCGGTCCGACAACTCCCTCAGGTCAGAGACGACCAGGTCACACAGGGATTCGTCCACATCCGATGCTCCGCTCCGGTTGAGATACACGGTCATCATCCCGGCGTTCCTGGCGCCGACCATATCGTGCTCCAGGCTGTCTCCTACAAAAACGGACCGGTCGGACGCGGCGTTCAGCCGGGACATGGCCTGCGTGAAAATAGCAGGATCCGGCTTGGCGATCCCCACTTCTTCCGATATCAGAACTGTGTCGAAATACACCGACGCGCCTATGGCGTTGATCTTCGCTCTCTGAGATTTCGACCCATTAGTGACCAGGGCCATGGGGTGACGCCTGGCACGAAGGCACTTCAACAAAGGCACGGCGCCATCCGACCAGGAAGCGTATGACGCCAGCTTGCCGCGCATGAGTTCTGTAAACGCCTGCGGCGACATGGCCGGGCGTCCACCGAACAGATAATCGTGGATCGCGGTTTTGCTGCCCCGGCCTCCCCGGTCGAGGGCGCGCATTGTTTCCATTCGATCGGCCCAGGCGGCTTCTTCCGGCGTCAGATGCGGAAAATACGTGGGCAGCAGGTACGAAAAGAACCTGTCGCGCGCTGCATCACGGTCGATCAAGGTGTCGTCGAGATCGAAAAGAACCGCGGTTCCCGCTTCGAAAATCGATCCGGCCTGCCGTGCCATCCTCAATTACCCGTCCCGCCGCAGACAGTCTTCAACGGCAGCCCGAGCCCGCTCGGCCAACCCGCGCCGGTCCTTTGTCGTATAACCGTCGGTTTTGATGGGCGTACCGATGCGCACGGCGACCTGCGCGTCCGGCCTGATTCTCATACTGCCGCGAACGAGGATATCGAAGCTGCCTGATATGCCTACGGGCACTACGGGCACGCCGGATTCTATGGCGAGCAGAAAAGCGCCGGCTTTGAAAGGTTGCAGTTCGCCGGTCCGTGATCTCGTGCCTTCAGGGAAGACCACGGCGGGATATCCCACCCGGATCTGCCGTGCCGCTTTCCGAAGACTCCGCAAGGCCTTCTTCGGATTGGTACGGTTGATGCTGATGTATCCGGCCAGCCGCATGCACCAGCCCAGAATCGGAATGTGGAACAGGGAGTCCTTGGCGATGATCCTGAACTGTATGGGGAGGGAGCCGAACAGGATGGGTATGTCCGCCGCGCTCGCATGATTGGAGACGAGCACGCACGGCTGCCCCCCGGGGATGTTGTCCAGCCCATCAAGGCGGACCGGCACGCGTCCCACCCATAGCAGGGTGCGCGCCCACCATCGGGCGAACCAGTGGACCAGCCGGCCCGAGGGGTTGAATGGAGACAGCAACATGGCCGTCAGCCCGAACAGCAGGGTGAAGACCAGCACGCTGATGATCTGGAAGATGGAATAGAATGCGGTCACGCGGGCACCGGATCCGTGAAAACCATGTGAACGTGCATACCTCCCGGTTTACTACGGATTATAACCCAATCACAAAAAAAAACCAGCGTCATTTGATCGACGGAAAACGACATCAAGACGGACGCGTATCGTCCCGCTCTTTCGAGATCGACGACCTTCTTCCGACCATAAGAACATAGACCCGGTCTGAACGAACAGTAAATTAACCAATATGCTTCAAATCGCCGATTCGGACATAGCGGAAGCGCTCATCTGGCATCTATGGCAGGAAGGATTGCCAAAGGCCGGAAGGCTCCGGCTTACCGACGGCAGGTCACTCAGGCTGTATCATCCCGGTACGCTGAACCAGGACAGCGGGCCCGATTTCCTCAGGGCGGTCCTGTCCTTCGGACCCGGGAAACGGCTTCGCGGTGACGTGGAAATCCATGTAAGACCCGCCGACTGGCAGCGACATGGCCATACCCGCGACCCTCATTACAATGACGTGGTACTGCACGTAGTCATGTGGCACGACGAAAAACTGCCGGTCGTCCGGAAACAGAACGGGCAGTACATCCCCACGCTGGTGCTGTCCGAGCACTTTCGGCATGGCCTGGACCGCATACGCAAACAGTACCGGCAGAGACAGGAGGTTCCGACTCCCGGCGGCTATCCCTGCCAGCGCCTGATGAAGCGGTTGTCGGTCGAGCGTGTACACGCATTGCTTGATCGGAAAGGATCCGACAGGTTTCGGCACAAGGCGGCAGCCATTTCCAGCAGGATGAGTCGGGTCTCGGCGGAACAGGCACTATATGAATTCGCCATGCGGGCCGCGGGATACGTTAAAAACACCGATGCCTTCCAGACGCTTGCCCGCCGCCTGCCCCTGAAGACGATTCGCACCCTGGTCGGCACGGGCGGCGGCCATCGAATCGTCGATTTGCAGGCTGTACTGTTCGGCGCGGCCGGACTGCTGCCCTCGCAGCGTCTTTCATACTGCGGGGAAATCCCGGACGATCCTTACGTCAGGGAAATCGAAACGCGCTGGGAAGCCTTCGGCCGGTCCATTCCCGCCCGCCCCATGCAGGAACATGACTGGTTGTTTTTTAGGCTGAGACCGTTTAACTTCCCCACGGTCCGGCTCGCCGCCATGAGTTACTTTATCGCGGCGGGCCTGCGGGATGGTCTGGACACGCTGATCGCCGGCCCGATGGACATCGGCGCCGGACGGGGACCTGTCGCATTGCTGCGGCAGATCACGCGGCAATTCGAGGAAATGACCAGGCCCCGGCCCGGCGACTACTGGCTGAAGCATACCGTGTTCGGGGAAGCATCGCGGACGGCCCGCACCGCCCTGATCGGCCGCGACCGTCAGCGCGGCATGATGGTCGACGTGATCCTTCCGTTCATCTACGCCCTCGCCGACCGGGACAGCCAATCGGACCGGATGCAGCTTGTCCGTGAAATGTACACCGGATACGGCAGACAGGCCAGCAACAGTGTGATCCAATCGATGTCGAACCTGCTTTTCAGCGATACGCCTGAGAAGAAGGCCTCCATCGACCGGGCCATCCTTCAGCAGGGCCTGCTGCAGATAGACCGCGAGACTTGCCGGAACAAGGCCTGCGGCCAATGTGTAATGAACGGATCGGCGCACTTCTTACGGAGATGAATATACATGTCTGACCCGGACGGCATCGAGTGCAGGGCGGAATTCAAAGGCCACGAAATCAGGGTATTCAGCACCTGGACCCAGGACGCCCGGCTTTACATCGACGGAGTCTGCCGGGACCGGAGCATCCGTCGCGTATCGCTTCGAAAAATCCGCATTTTGAGCACGAACCTCCGGGTCGGAACCGACGACTACCGCGTGGAAGTATTTGCAAAAGCGTTGTTGAGCATTAGATTGCAGTTGCGAATCGACGGCAGGCAGGTAGCCGGAGAGGTTTTCTAGACCGGAGCGGATGGCCTGTACAAGGAAGGCGGCAGGCACGCCAGCGTACAGGCAGTAGATCATATGCGCAGGAGGAGAAGATGGCGAAAACGCAGTGGATGACCTTGCTGGAAACTGCGGACATGATGAAGCGGTTGCCCGACCAGGTGACGCGAATGTGCATAGAAGGAAAGCTGGAGTACTACCTGGAGGACGGCAGATACTTCGTGTCCAGGGAATCCATCGATCTGTTCATGCATTCCGGGACCGGCGAACCGGCGCCGGAGAGTCCGGATTCCAACGGTACGCCGCGCCGGCAATACGGCCGGGCGCCGGTCCATACCGAGTCTGCAACCGAGTCTGCCCACGAGACGGCAACCGTATACGGCCGGGACGAGGCGGCAACTGCAGAGGCCGCGGACGCCGCAGGAGTGGAAACACGTGCTGATATCGCGGAAGAAGCACCCGGGGAGAACGACGAAGACATACATGCGCGGGAGGCCGTTGATACGGTTTCGTTCAGCGGCATCGCCGAACCGGAGGGTCAGGGTGCACCCGGCGTACCGACCGACTTGACGGACGAGCCCGGGCAGGAATCCGGGTCGGCCCCGGAATCCGCGAAGGGGTACGGTGAAGAGGGACTGGTATCCCCCGAGGAGGATGAGGCCGGAGCGACGGAGGTAGACGCGGTTGCACGGGTAGACGAGGAAGACCCATCGGCAGGGGAAGACGAGGAAGACGCGGTTGCACGGGAAGACGAAGAGCAAGCGTCATCCACGATGGAACCCGTCGATCCCGGTACGAAGATGGTGGAAGTCCTCGCTGATCTGCGCGCAGCCCTTGCGAGACATGCCTTGGAACACAAGGCCTTTTGCGATGAGATCGCCGGCCTGGCGGACGCGTTGGAAAGCACGCTTTCGCGCGACGACGACAAAACGAGCGAACTGACCCGGGAGATATCGAGTCTCCTGGCGCGGTACACTCGCCGGTAGCAATCGTTCAGGCGCAGGGAATTTCCAGGATTTCCAGGGCTTTCCGCAACCCTTCCCGGTGCGCCTCGTCCCGCCGCAGGGGATTACCGGGCAGAACGTAATCCGTGGGATACCAACCGCGCATCTTCTTCACCATGGCCGCGCTGTGCTTGTAGGCCGGCACGGGCGGCTGGAACGCGACCCGTCCCAGGAATTCCATCCTGCTCCCCAGGTCGAGGTACCGCGCAAGGTCGCCGTCCTGCAAGGCATCCGAAAGTTCCCTGAACTTGTCGGGCATGAAAGTCGCGATACCCAGTAGCGCGTCGCTCCCATAGTATATCATGGACGCGAAATCGTAGTCGTTCCCCGTATACAGTTTCTTTCCGATCCGATGGATCTTCCGGAGCAGCGCCCACTCCTGGGACGGATCGAGGGAGGAATGCTTCGCGCCCGCCCATTTGTCACCGGCCAGGATTTCGATCAGCGCGTCATCCGGAAACATCCAGCCGTTCGGCGCGAACACCGGGCTGAGTTCGAATGCCTTCAGGCCGCCTCGCGAGTTTTCGGCGAGACCCTCGTAAACGCGTATGACGGTGGAGGCGTCGGCGTGCTTCAAGCGCTCGGTTTGAAAAACGATCGGGCATGCGCCGTATTGTTGTTCCAGCTGCTCGATTTTCTCCCGGTACGCGCGGATGATGTCCTCGATTCCGTCACCCCTGATCTCGTCCTCGACATACACACCTGCCGTAAACGCTCTACCGTTCATGACTTCCCGGGTGATCTCAAGTCCCTTGACCTGTTGATCCCGCGTACAATGGTTGATCTGGTAGGTATCCATGAGCACCGCGGGTTCGATGCCGTATCGCGCCGTCCGCTCGAGGTCCTGGGCGAAGACGTCGAAGTCGATATCACCCGCTTCGCTAACCGGTACGGACAACGCCGCGATGATATGAGGCGCGCGGCCGAGCCCCCGCGGCGTATTCAGTAATCCATCCATTGATTCAATACCTCCATGGAACCGGGTGCCCGGATTCCGCCGTCATCTGTGTTTTCCCACGCCGACCCGGTCGCAGAACCGGGACAGGCGGCAGCGGCTGCAGAAGGGCGAAACGGGTTTGCACAAGTTCTGGCCATACATGACGAGCAGATCATTATACCTAATCCAATATTCCGATGGCAACTTCTCTCTTAACGCGAATTCCGACTGGTCCGGATTTCGGGTGGAAATGTATCCCCAGCGATTGGAGATGCGGTGCACATGCGTATCGACGCAGATGCCCGGCTTGCCGAAACCGATGGTGACCACGAGATTGGCGGTCTTCCTGCCCACGCCGGGCAGCTTGACCAGGGTGTCGATATCGTCCGGCACGTCGCCACGGTACGCTTCCTCGAGGATCCGGCAGATCCGCAGGATGTTGCTTGCCTTCGTGGCATGAAACCCCACGGGATAAATGGCCCTGTCGATTTTGTCCTCGGACAGGCCCAGCATGGAGGCCGGGTCCGCGGCCAGTGCGAAAAGGCGCTCACAGGCCGCCGCGGTCGTCTCGTCCTTCGTCCTGAGACTGAGCACGGTGCCGATCAGAATGCGGAATGGATCGTGCCGGGTCTGCTCGGCCACCAGCGTCAATGCCGTTTCGGTCCACGTGGAGGTCTCGTCTTCCAGTATGGAGATCACCCTATGGATGTCCTGGTCTTTCATTCCGCCGGCTCCTTGCCGCGGGGCGGTGCGTCCCAGGGCGAAAAGAGTTGCTGGTCCATGCCGAGCAGGTTCAGCACCCTTCCCGCGATGAAATCGGCCAGGTCATCGAAGGTGGAAGGTTTCTGGTAGAACGCCGGCATGGCCGGCACGATACGGGCCCCCGCCTCCGCGGCGGCGAGCAGATTGCGAAGGTGAATGATGTTCAGCGGCGTTTCCCTGGGCACCAGCACGAGGGGACGGTTTTCTTTCAGCGTGACGTCCGCGGCCCTTTCGATCAGTGACGAAGAGGTGCCGTGGGCGATGGCGGACAGCGTTTTCATCGAGCAGGGTATGACGACCATCCCGTCGGTGTGCACGGAACCGCTTGCGATCGAAGCCGCCAGGTCGCCGATCTTGTATTCCGTGAGGTCACCCTTCATCACCGCGTCACCATAGAGCCCCGCCAGCCTGTCCTGCAGGTCGTCACCGGCTCCCAGGCCGGTTTCTTCTCGGAGCACGTACCGGCCGAAACCGGACATTACGACGCTGACCCGATGTCCGCCGGCCAGCAGCGCGCGCAGAAGCCGAAGGGCGTACAGTCCGCCGCTTGCGCCCGTAACGGCGACGATGACATGTTTCATATGCGCTTCTCCCCCCAGTAAACTGTAGCTGCGCCGAGCGACAGATCACGCCAGCCCGTGTCTACGAATCCCGCCTCGGCCATGAGCGTTCGGAAACGATCACGCTCCGGGAACGCTTCCACTGAAACCTGAAGGTACCGGTAGGCCTCCGCGTCTCCCGAGATTGCGCCGCCGACCCATGGCATCACGTACCTGGCGTAGAGGTGGTACAGCTGGCGAATCACTGGATTCCGGGGAATAGACAGCTCCAGCACCACCAGCCTGCCCCCGGGCTTCAACACGCGCCACATGCACCTCAGACCCGCGGCGCAGTCGGTGAAATTCCGTACGCCGAAAGCCACCATTGCGCCGTCGAAGACGCCGGACCGCAGGGGAAGTGATTCGGCGCGGCCACCGACGAATCTGATGGTCTGCCTCGCGGATTCTACCGTCTTCTTCCGGCCGATCCGCATCATCTGCAGTGCTGCGTCCACCCCGATGATCAACCGCGGTTTCCCCTTGCCCGTCAGCGCTTCGAGCGCCAGGTCACCCGTGCCGATGCCCACGTCGAGCAGCAGGTCTCCAGCGGAAGCATCGAGCGCGCGTACGGCGGACCTGCGCCACAGGATGTCGCTGTATCCGCTCAGCAGGTGATTGAGCAGGTCGTACCTGCGCCCGATGCGATCGAACATGCTGCGGATGCGCCGGGACTTTTCGTCATCGGTACTCATATCGGCCACAGGATATCGCCCAGCAGGAAAGCGAGATAGACGACGCTGACGAGACCGTTCATATTGAAAAAAGCGACATCGGTTTTCGAAAGATCGTCCGACTTGACGAGCGTGTGTTCGTATACCAGCATCCCGATGGCCAGGGCGGTGCCAATCAGATATAGCGCGTGCAGCTCAAAAACCTGGTGGACTGCCAGCAAGGCCAGGGCAGTGGCCCCGTGGAGCAGGCGGGCCGCCAGAAGTGCCGGACGGATTCCGATACGACGGGGAATCGAGTGCACGCCGTGCGACACGTCGAAATCATAGTCCTGGCAAGCGTATATTATATCGAAGCCCGCCACCCAGGTCAACACGGCCGCCGAAAGCCAGAGCGGCGCAGGGTCAAAAGTGCCGGTCACGGCGATCCACGCGCCGACGGGTGCAATACCGAGCGCGAGACCCAGGACCAGGTGGGTTGCCCAGGTGAACCGCTTGAAATAAGAGTAGGACAGGATCACCAGCAGGGCAAGCGGCGACAGTTTCAGACACAGCGGATTGAGCTGGTAGGCCGAAAAGACGAAAAGCGCGCCGCATACCCCCACGATGGCGGCAACGGTGCGAGGCGAAATCCATCCCTTCGGCAGCGCCCTGTTGCTCGTGCGGGGATTCCTGGCGTCCATTCCGCGGTCGGCGAGCCGGTTGAACCCCATGGCCGCGCTCCGCGCAGCCACCATGGCGACGACAATCCATGCCAGCTGTTGCCATTCGACCCCATGACTCCTGGCGGCCAGCGCAGCGCCGGCCAGCGCAAAGGGCAGCGCGAACACGCTGTGTGAAAGCTTGATCATCCTGCCATACACGCCAATGGCGCCGAGTACGGAGATGGGACCTGCATTCCTCTGTTTCAAATTTCGCCTTCCTCGAATCACCGGTCGACGATCCGGTTATGGCCGGATCCCGCCGGCCTTCCGTTTCTCACGGGCCTTGAACCAGTAAGCCACGCGTTCCACGAGGGCGTCGGCGTCGGGAAAAACCTCCGACCTCGCGGGAAGGGCATGGAGAAACTGATGTCCGTAAGTCGTGCTGATCACACGCTGGTCCAGAATCGTTACGACGCCGTAGTCTCTCGTCGACCGGATGAGCCGGCCGAAGCCCTGCCTGAATTTGATGACGGCCTCCGGCACCTGGTACTCCAGAAAGCTGTTTCGGCCGGCTTCTTCCAGTCTCTCCATCTGGGCCTGTACCAGCGGTTCGCTCGGTACGGCGAAAGGCAGTTTTACCATTACGACCACCTCGAGCGACTTGCCTGGCACGTCGACCCCTTCCCAGAAGCTGTCGGTGCCCAGCAATACGGCTGCGTCGGTCCTTCTGAAACGATCCAGCAGCACGGTCCGCGGCCCGGACGTCCCTTGTGCCATCACAACCACGCCGTGTTCCGCAAGGGGCGATTCGATGTCTTGAAAGGTGCGGTTCAACTGGCTGTAAGAGGTGAAAAGGACCAGTGTGCTGCGCCTCGTGGAAACGACCAGATCCAGGATGAGCCTGCTGATCGCCGCCTGAAAAGCCCCGGACCTTGGAGATGGAAAAGCCGAGGGCACGCCGATCATCACCTGGTCTTCGTAGTCGAAGGGCGAACCGATACCCTGGACCCGCAACCGCCCATCCGGAACCCGGTCGAGTCCCAGTCTTTCGACCTGGTAGTCGAACCGGTCTCCCACCGCCAGCGTCGCCGAGGTGAGCACGACGGTCCGCATCCGGTCGAAGAGACTGTCGTGCAGCCGTTCCGCCACCCTGAGCGGCGCGCCCGTAAGGACGCAGGACAGGGGATGACCGCGCGAGGCTTCCACCCAGTATACCCGCGCTTCATCCTCCGCTTCGGTGAGTATGGAAACACGCTCTTCGATTTCCCGGCAGAAGTCCGCGGCGGCCTGTATCGCATTCATTCTCTCTTCACGGTCTTCAAGCCAGGAATCGGGAACGGTTTGAAGCGTTCCCTGCAGGAGTCCAAGGGCTTCATTCAGACTCGCGCAACACGCGATGAGGCCCCGCGCCGATATCCTCAGCACCCGGGTATAGCCGTCATCGGCCCGGTACCTGAGCTTTGTCCTCCCGGACGATCGGCCAGGGGTCCGGTCCGCCTCCTCCTCGGACCGGTCCAGCGCTTCCTCGCCGGCCACTCGGAAGAATGCCTCGATCCTCCTGTTCATCTCCGCCAGGCGGTCGATGGTCAGGCGGACGCCCGCAGCGAGCGGGCTCTTCCATTCCTGGTTCTCGGCGGCCCGGGCGGCCAGCCTCTCCAATCCGGCCAGTACGCCGGTTCCGCCGAGATCGGTGGCGTATATCCTGCGCAGCGAGTTGCGCAGACGCCAGCCTCCGATTTCCAGGGTCAGGTGTTGCACGGCCGCCCGTTCGAGATTGTGGGCTTCGTCGACAATGAGATGGGTGTAGCGGGACAGCACGGCGTGGTCGGCCTCCAGGTCGGAGAACAGCAGCGCATGATTGACGATGACGACGTGGGAGGTGAGGGCGGCCGCCCTGGCCCGATTGACGAAACACGCATCCTTGACCGCGCAACGGGGACAGGCGCTCCCTTCCCCGTTGACTTTCTCCCACAACCCGCGGTTCGCTCCCGTGTTGAATCCCGCGTGTTCGGCGACATCACCCGTATTCGTCTCACGCGCCCACACCACCAGGGGAATCGCGGCCTCCCGTTCTGCCGGTGTGAGATGATCCTCCGGACGCCGGATCACCTGCCGCCAGCGGTCCAGGCACAGGTAGTTCGACCGGCCCTTGAGCAGCGTGGCGCTGAAGGGCACCCCCAGGTTGTCCAGCAGGAAGGGCAGATCCTTGTAAAACAGTTGCTCCTGCAGATTCCTGGTGTTGGTAGATACGATTACGCGCAGGCCATTCCGCACGGCCCACAGCAGGGCCGGCGTCAGATAGGAGAGCGATTTCCCGGTGCCCGTGCCCGCTTCTACCACGAATACTTCGCCGTCGTTGAATGCCCTGGCGATCCCACGGACCATGGATACCTGCTGCGGCCGCTGCTCGAAACCTTCCATGCGGCTTTCAAAAAGACCGCCCTCTTCGAACAGGCCGGCCAACTCGTCCACGTCAAGCGGGTCGGGCTCTTCGGATTCCTCGCCGGGGTCGCATGAACCGTCCCCGATGGCATGTGTGCCGGGATCGAAAGGCAGGTTACGCCGGATATCCCCGGCGTCCGGTTCGGTGCGCTCCGTCGTCGCCCTGGCGCTTCGGGTCTCGGCGAGCACCCGTTCCAGACCGGTTCCCCCGCCCTCCGACAAGCGTACAAGGGTCGCCAACACGTCCGCGTCCAGGTCCGACAGCAAACCGCAAAGCTTCAGGCAGTTCCATGCCGTCGTGCGGCCAGCGTCTGCAGCGTCCTGTCCGCACGGCCGGGCCGCGTCGAAACATGCCGCCACCGTGGCCGGCTCGTAGTCTTTCAGTCCGGGTAGCAGAATCCGTGCGAGAAGCCTTACATCCAACACGAACGAGTCGAGACCGGCCGCGACCTGCCAGAGCCCTTCCGAGAGTTTGGCGCTCGGATCGCACACCACGAGAAAGGCGCCGTCCGCCCGGTCGCGGGCCATGACCCGAATCTCTTCCAGGCCGAGTCCGGCGCGCGCTTCCAGGACCTCGCCCCGCAGAACGGGCACGACGGTGAACGGGCCGGTATCCGCCCCGGTCTGCGTTTCAGGTTGGATCGCATAGAAGGAACGTGCAAGGGGCGGGTGGCCGTGCGGGCGAGAGGAATGAGATGAGCAAAGGGACATGTAGCCACGCGGTTCGCGGTTATTCGGTCGTGCCGGGTCGACTTGCGCGTCCAGAAGATAGACGCATACGGGTTCGTTGTCAAAACAACGGTTCGGCAACGTTACCAGACCGTGAGTTTACCCGTTTCGATCTTCCTGCATGACGACGAAACCGAAGCGACCCACGGAAGCCGAGCCGAAAACGCCGATTCCGCCGTCGAGATTGAAAACCGGGCGTTCGAAAGTATCGCCCGCGAGGCTGCCGAATCCGAAGGCGTTCTGACCGGACGCCTCTACGCTTCGAAGGAAATCGAACAGGTTCCGGTCCAGCGCGTACACTTCGACTTCGTGTGCTCCGGAAGTGCCGATGGCAAACCAGGGCAGCGCCAAGCGGCCGTCCTGCGCTTCGAGCGGCGGCGAGCTGACCTCGTCATCGGCCTCCCTGTCCAGTACGACGACCTGGTATGCCTCCACGTCGAGGGGATCGAACCTCACCTCGATGAGTCCCTCCCGGTACACCACCTGGTTCCGGGGGATGGTTCGGGGCTCGAGCCGGTATTGTACTTCCATGGAAGTCTCGTCGACGATGACGACTTCATCGAAGGACAGGCGTCCGGGAGTCTTCGTGACGCCCCGGATTTCCCTGCCGAGTGCGCGGACGTGGAGACGGTATTCAGTGCCGGGTCGCACCTCGGGCGATCCCGGCGGCGGAAGATACCGGCCCAGGTGGCCGACGCGCTCGTACCTGTACTCCGCAAGTCCCTGTATGATGGTGACCTCGGCATCGTTCACCGCGGCGGCTTCTTCGGTAAACGCGATATTCGCGGAGCGCGTCCGGGTAATGATGATCTCAGGCAGGATACGATCGACGTACAGCACGGCGTCTACGACAACGGTTACACGTTCGTCCGGACCGAAGAGCGTCGCCGGGTCCCGCTCTCCGTTACAACTCGGAAGGACGGAGAGACCGGCAAGCAGGGCGACCGCCAGCACGCCCGTGATGTATGGAGGTTTCCAGGTTTTGTTCTGCATGGTCAGAATTCGTAGTTCAGGCCGAGCGTCGGTACGATGGGCAGCATCTTCACCACATCCGCGGTGGTGATCCGGTCATCTTCCGTATTGTACTGAATAAACCACTCGTTGCGATGATTGTAGGCGTTGAATACCTGCAGATACCACTGGAGGTCTCGGCCGAACAGGCGAAAATCCTGCTTGACGCTCAGGTCCACCCGGTGGTATGGCAGCAACCGCGCGGTATTGCGCCCGGTGGGCAGGAAATAGTCCTCCCGTATGCCGGTTCGCGCCGATTCCCTCAACTCGTAACGGGCGGAGGCGGGCGTGAAGGCCTGCCCGGTTGCGAAAATCACATTGCATCCCAATGTCCAGCGGCCGGCCCTGTAATTGGCCGAAACCACGAGATCGTGGCGACGGTCGTACTTCGGAGGAAACCAGTCGCCCTGGTTCAATTCCGGGAACTGGCGGCGCGTCCACCCCAGCGTGTAGCCGATCCATCCGGTCATTCTGCCCGATATGCGCTCCACAAAAAGCTCCACACCGGTGGCGTACCCCCTGCCGCCCGTGATGAACACGTCCTCCGACCGGGTTTCGTCACCGCCCGCCGCCCGTGTGTTGTCCACGACGACCAGGTTGCCCAACCGCTGGTAGTAGGATTCCAGCGAGAGCCGGTAGCCCGGCGCCGGGTCCCAGCTCGCACCGACGACGTAATGCCAGGCCTGTCCAGCCGGCACGCTATCATCGAGTGGCACCCAGAAATCACCCCCGCTGAAGCCTTCCGTGGTAATGAGCTGCAGGTACTGGTGGTACCGTCCGCCGCCGGCCTTCAACCGCAATCCGCCCGACAGACGCTGGCTGAAGGATATACGGGGTTCCAGATCGATCTTATTGCGTTCGCTGTAGTAGTTGGCGCGCAGACCCAGGCGTATCGAAGTCGAAGGCCGAGCCTGCCACTGGTCCTGGGCATAGACCGAGATTACGTAGGGTCTCAGTCTGAGATCGAGCTGATTATCCTGGTTGAAGCTTCTGTTGAATCTGAATCGGTACAGCGTCCCGCGGAAACCGCCTTTAAGCGCGTGTTCGCCATCGGCGGTATAATCCAGATCGCCCTTGACGCTGATGTCGCGGATGCTGTTCCTGAACAGAATCTCCGTTCCGTCGAAATCCACCGATAGCCGGCTCGTGTAGTCGCTGCCCGATATGACGAAATTGCCGAACAGCGTCGGCGAGAACAGGTGTGTCCACTTGCCGGTCACCGCCGAGTTTCCCCACCGGACCTTGAAGAGATTGTCTTCGCTGGTTTCGAGACTGAGGTCGTCCCGGCCGAAGTATCCGCTCAGCACCAGATTGTCGGAAGTGGACAGATTCTGGTTGATTTTCGCGTTCATATCATAGAAATAGTATCCGGGAATATCTTCCACGCGCGTTCGGATGTAGGCCAGGATCGGTTCGAGGTACGTCCGCCTACCCGAGACCATGAAGGAGCCGTTTGCAAGGGGGCCTTCTATCATGGTGCGCATCGAGATGAGGCTGATTCCACCCGAACCGTGGAGCTCGTTGCGGTTTCCGTCGCGGTTCGTCACGTCGAGCACCGCGCCGAGGTTTCCGCCGTAGCTGGCGGGATAAGCGCTCTTGTGCAACCGCATGTCCTTGATGGCTTCCGGATTGAAAACGGAAAAGAAGCCAAATGCGTGGGAGGGATTGTAGAGGGGGATCTGGTCTAGCAGAATCTGGGTCTGATCGGGGCCGCCGCCCCGTACGTACAGGCCGCTGCTGATGTCCGAGGATGCCTGGATGCCCGGAAGCAGTTGAAGGCTGCGCAACAGATCGGTTTCCCCGATGGCGGGCAGTTCCTGCAGTACCGCGGCCTGGAGGGCGACGAAACCGGGTTGAGCCAGACGCTCGTCTCTGTTTCGATCCGCCTCGACCACGGTTTCCTCGCCGATCAGCACGGTCGGCGCGAGTGCCACGTCCCGCCGTAGATACGCTTCGGCGCCGATACTCAGCGTGTCCCGGTGCGTCTCGTATCCGAGGTATGAAACGATGAGGACGTAAGATCCCGCGGGTATCCCGGTAATCGCATAGTAGCCGTTCTCATTGCTCAAGGCGCCCAGCGACGTGCCGTTCAGGAATACGTTCGCGGAAAGCAGGAATTCACCGCTGGTACGATCCGTGACGAATCCGCTTATCGTGGCGGCCTGCGCCGGGGCGTGAATCAACAGCAGGGAAAACAGTACCGCGCTGAGCTTCATAGTAACCGATCGGGACTGCACGGGGTTCGTCGCATCGAAAAATCCATGTAAAGGTACCAGTTATGAGACCAGACGCATTCAAAAGAAACCTAAGCCATCTTCGGCTCGAAGTCAACGAAGCGGCCGGATTCGAGGTCTATGCGGGCCGCCGGTTGCTGTGCCGGTACAACGTCGCGACCGGCCGGTTGCCGCGGGACGAATCGCCCAAGCCATGTTTTCATCCGGTTTACACCCCTTCCGGCGACCTGGTCAGCGAATACCGTCCCGACGACCACCCCTGGCACACGGGGTTGTATTTCGGCTGGGTGCACGTCAACGACACGAATTTCTGGGGAGGTTCCTGGTACCTGCCGGAACAAGGTGAATACGTTCCTGTTCCGGGCAGCCACGGCGTGCAGCGCCACGATGGATTCACAACGGTTGCAAATGGAGAATCCGGCGTCGCAGTCGGCGAGGATCTCACCTGGCTGGACCGCAACGACCGTCCGCTGATCAAGGAATCACGGCGGTTCGAGTTCCTGGAGACCGCCAGGGCCGGCGGCTGCCTCTGGCTCATCGAATCGGTGATCTCCCCGATCGGGGAGGAAATCACCATGGGGGCTTCGCGGGCCGCCCGTTACAGCGGTTTGATCCTGCGAATGGGACCTCCGTTCGCGGACGCGTTCCATACGAGCGGCAGCGGTCGCAGCGGACACGAATCCATCATGAGATCACGGGACAGGTGGGTCGGCGCCGCAGGCGCCCAAGGTGGCATGGTGGTGCTCATGGACCATACGCGAAACCTTCACCACCCGGTGCACTGGTTTACCCGCCGCAACCTGCTGGGCACGGGGCCGCTTATGGAGGAAGACCTTACGCTCCAACCAACGGAAAGCCTTCACCTCCGTTACGGATTCCTGGTGCTGGACGACGTGCCCGGGGAAGGGGCGATCGAAGACCTGTACCGGTCCTACGTGACAGCATCGGACAGGCGTGACCGGACGTAGTGCCAGAGCGCTTTTATTGCGCGGGCAGGATCAATAAGCGCACGGCCCATTCATTCTTGCTTGACATGCGGCATGACACGGCCGATTTTCGGTGTCACGACCATAATACTTAACAACCAGATGATGCGGCCAGGCGTTCTAGCGCTTGACCTTCCTGAAACGTCACTGGCAGAACACCTCATTCGGCGGTCGTCGCCATGCCGGGACGGTCACCCCGACGGCGATTGCGGCTTCGCCTCAGCATAGCCGGAGCACCATGAACAGAGCATCGCTTGTAAACGAAGTGGCATCCAGGACCCAGGTCTCCAAGCGCAGGGTGTCTGCAGTGCTCAACGCGTTCCTGTCGGAAGTAAACGAGGCGATGTCCCGGGACGAACGAGTGAACCTGCACCGGTTCGGCGCCTTCAGTGTAAAACTCAGGAAAGCACGCATTGCGCGCGATCTGAATTCCAATGTGGAATTGCGCCTGAACGACCGCAGCATTCCTCATTTCGTTCCCTTCGATGTCTTGAAAGACACCGTGGCGAGCGTGTCGCCCCGTTCCGAAGAGCCTGCCCGGCCGGAGCCTGTCGGCTCGGTGAAACAACACGCCGAAGAAACGCCAAAAAGCAGAACTGACGATATCTCCGCGATGATGAACCGGGCGGAGATCCTCGCGAATAAGGGTAAAACCGAACAGGCGATCCAGCAGTACAGACGCATTCTCGAACAGCATCCCGGTCACACCGCCGCGACGGGCAGTCTGGGCAGGATGTACTTCCGCCTCGGCGCCCAGGAGACCGCGCTTGAACATTACAATCGCGCCCTGGCGATCGATTCGGAACATATAGATTCGCTGGTCGACCGTGCGGCGCTGTACGCGGAAATGGGAAAATTCGAGGATGCCGGGACCGACCTCCATCGCGCCCTGGAATACGATCCTTATTCTTACCGGGCCTGCTACCAGCTCGGCATACTTTACATCACTATCGGAATCTACGACGAAGCGATCAGGATACTCTCCCGCGCGTTGGACGTGGACCGGACGAAGGCGGAGGTATATCTCCAGCTGGGCAAGGCGTACTGTCACGTGGATAGGCACGCGGAAGCGATCGAGCACTTCGAAGCCCTGCTCCGCCATGAACCGCGCAATGAACAGGCGTACCGGTATCTCGGCATGATCTACGACAAGAGCAGACAGCTCGACAAGGCGCTCGAGATGTATCGGAAATCCAATGAAATCAGCCTTGCATAGTATCCGTAACGTGGATCCAAAACGATTTAACTGCCGTGAACCCGGCCATTTTGTGAAGATAAACCGATTGAGGATGTATACGGATTTAGTCACAGAGACGCATGGGATTGGACCAGGGGTGTAACTGGGTGAACACCGTCAGCAAAATCCATTCGGTAGCGGAACGGAAAAGACCGGCCGTCCGGGGCGCGAGCGAAGACCGGCGCGAAGAAGAACGAAGGTTGATGGAACGGGCCAAATCAGGCGATGGCTCCGCCTTCGACGAAATGACGAGGCGTTACAGCGAGAAGGCCTATTCCGTGGCGTATCAGATGCTCGCGAGCCACGATGACGCGCGCGACCTCGTTCAGGACGCCTTTCTCGAAGTGTTTCGAACGCTGGAACGGTTCAACACGCAGTACAGGTTTTCTACCTGGCTATACCGCATTTTGATCAACAAGTGTATTAACTACCGCAAGCGGGAAGCCCGACGCCGCATGTACTCTTTCTCGGATTACGGCGGGCGGAACGGCGGCGCCGGTAAGCAGTTTCTAGTTTCCAATCTGCCGTCCTCAGAGAAAACTCCGCACGAAGTGCTGGAGAATGCTGAGTTGAAGCGGTCCATCATGGCCGCGCTGGATACCTTGTCGGAGCGGCACCGGACCGTTGTCGTGCTGTTCGACTTGGAAGGTCTCTCCCACCGGCAGATCGCGGAGATACTTCAGTGTCCCGAAGGGACGGTGATGTCCCGGCTGCATCACGGACGGCTCAAGTTGAAGCGCATGCTTTCCAAGCGACTCGCCGGATACCTGGATCTATAGGACCAAGCCATGAACTGCAACCAGATAAAGAAACGGCTCACGCACTACCTGGAACGCTCGTGCGGCAACGTGGAAGTCGCCGAAATCGCGCGGCACATCGAGTCCTGCCCCGGCTGCGCCCGTGAATTGCGCGGATTGCAGTCCGTCCGCGGCATATTGCGCTGCTGCCGCCTGGAGAAGCCCCCGGCGGTGGTGGTAGCGGAAGTCCAGACTGCGATTCTGGAACGCACGACACACGCCCATATGGTTCCGGGCATGAAAAAAAGGGATGCGTCGCGCACCACGCAGTCCCGTCAATACATCGCAGTCGCTGCCACGCTTTTGCTGGTGGCCGGCGGGCTGATCTGGCAGTCGATCAGGCCGGTCGATACGCCGGCCGTCCAGCAGACGATCTCGAACGACGATATGTTCTTCATCCTGCAGGAACACGCCCTGATCGAGGATCAAAGCGTTTTCACCAGCGGTACCCTGGGTTCCGTCATGGTCAACTACAAGGAATAGGCGATACGCCATGATGTTTCGACCTGTATTCCTCTGTTTCGTTGCCGCGGCCTGCCTCTCGAGCCCTTCTCCCGTCCGCGCAGTCGATCCGGATGTTACCTACCAGAAGATCATGGAAGCCCCTGCCCGGGTGAGCTACCGCGCGACCTTGACGAAACAGCGGTTTAACGCGGCTGGGGACACCACCCGCTATCTCCAGAGAATAACCCATCAGCGTCCTGACCGGGACCGCATCGACATCCCCGATTCGGATGGCCGCATCCGTGAGGTCATCATCCGCGTGGACGACGACATATACCGGCGGAAAGCCTCGGGGGACTCGCTCTTCTATTCGCACCGCCGCCAGTCGAACTCCAACTTGCTCGATATCAACCTGGAGTTCAGCAGTCTCGATCTGCTTCAAACCAACTACGAACTCGAGATCTCCGGCACCGACCGGCTGCTCGACCGTCCGATGGCCGTCCTGGCTTTCAAGCCCCGCCATCCCGGCAGAATGACCTTGACGGCGTGGATCGACGAGGAAACGGGCCTCGTGATGCGGACGGAAGAACGCAACGAAGCCGGCGTACTCGTCGAGGAACTCTTCCTGACGGAATTCGAAAAGGATCCGGCTATCCCGCCGGACCTCTTCGCTACAGAGGAATGGACGGGCAAGTCCGTCGAAATCAATCAGGTCATTGCCTGTGGATCCATCAGCGAAGTGCAGCAGGAGGCGGATTTCAGGTTGAACGCCCCGGTTTACGTTCCGTCTGGATTCGCCCTCCAGCAGCGCCGCGTCATTCAGCACCGCGGCCGGCCGCTCGTGCATTTCATGTACAGCGACGGCCTCTCGCGAATCTCGCTCTTCCAGCGGATCGCTTCTACCGATGAGACGCAACCGTCCCCGAGAGGTACCCCCGAACTGCTAGGCGACGTGCGCGTGTGGGACCGCGGTCCCTATTCCATTCTGCGCAGGCATTACGATGGAAAGCTCTTCACGGTGATCGGCGACGTGGCCGTGAGCGAATCCGTCGAACTGCTCACCTCGCTCTGCACGATCAAGCCGGCAGTCTCCGCATCTCCCTCTCCCACGGGTTATTCTTCGTGGATCGGCGCGGGCGCGGGAGTTCTCGCGATCGGCCTGTTTATACTCTGGCGACGCCGCAGGTGACGGACGTCCTCTCTCTCCCCGCTTTCTCAGTTAATCGGAAACCTTCCATTCTGTCCGGGGTCTAACAGATAAATCGATCTGTTGCGCGGGATTTCGGCTGGTTATCCGTCTAATTCTTGAAAGGGTCCTTCGTTACCATCGAAACAAGGAGATAAACAATGATGATGCGGAATACGATCTGCTGGGCCGTCCTGATCGTATCTGGCCTGTTGTCCCCGGCGGAGAGAGCGCACGGGCAGAACGCCGGAACCGGTCCCGACCAGGGCGCTTATTACACGCTGGACAAGTGCATTCAGATCGCGCTGGAGAATAATCCCCAGATCGAGATCGCCCGGAAACAGGTGGAAGTCCGGCAGGCCGCCGTCCTCGGTTCCTATACGGGTGTCATGCCCCAGCTGAACGCCAACCTAGTAAACGCGAATCGGACGACTTCCGGCGATACTCCGATCATTGTCGAAGGCGTTGAGCTCCAGATAGCGGAGGGCAGCACCCGGACGAACTATGGCAACAACGTCTTCCTGCGCATGAACCTGTACGATGGCGGCAGGAACTGGAACACGATCCGGCGTGAGCGGCAACTGGTAGACAACGGGATACTGGACCAGGTAGATACCGAAAACCAGGTCACCGTGGACGTGAAGACCCGGTACTACAATCTGCTGCGCGCCCTGCGTCTCAAAGAAGTGACGGAAGAACAGGTTCGCCTGAACGAGGAACAGTTGCGCCGGACCCAGAGTATGTACGAGATCGGTTCCGTGGCCCGTGTGGACGTACTGCAGACCAAGGCCCAACTTGGCGGGGTGCGCATAAACCTGCATAACCAGGAGAATGCGGTTTTACAGGCCCGGGCCGAACTGGCCAACGTCATGGGCATCGGTTCCAGCGAGGTGTTCCAGATTGCAGATCCCCTGGAAGGCGGGTCGCTCGACACGACGGCGCCCATGGGCTTGCAGGACGCGCTTCGGCTGGCCGACCTGACCAATCCCGCCATCCAGCGGGACGAGGGCGGCATCCGTTCCGCGTTGCTTGGGACGAAAATGGCCCGGGGTGGACTCTGGCCGACGGTATCCGGCTCCATAGGTTACAGCCGGTCGGGCGTTCGTTTCCAGGACGTCTACGGCACCTTTGACAAGAACTGGCGGCTGTCCTTCAATTTGAATCTCAGCATGCCGATCCTGAATGGCACGCAGACCTATGCCGAGATTTCGCAGGCGCAGACGCAGCAGTTGATCGCGGAGGAGACGCTGCGACAGACCCGCAGGGCCACGTCGCTGACGATCAGACGCGCGCTGCTCAACCTGGATACGGCCCGGGAAGTCATCTCGCTCAGCAACGACAACATCGTGGCGGCGGAGGAGAGTCTCCGGCTGGCGGAGGAACGATACCGGGTGGGTTCCGGCACGCTGCTGGACGTCTTTACGGCGCAGGAAGCCCTGGCGCGGGCGAAGTCCGACCTGGCCGGCGCGCAGTACGATTATCTGATCGCCCAGGCCACGCTGGACGGCGCCCTGGGAAAGAGCATGCAACCCGGCCGTTGAAACCCTCTGGATGGTGCTTCCAGGCGTACGCTCGAAGGTACGGCGGCGCGGATGTCATCGTTTTAAATGCTTGAATTGTGGACAAGAAAACTATAAGAAGGGGATGTCGACTGATTCTACCCGTTTCGTAGCAATCGCCGGACCGGAACCGGAACCCCTGCATGCCCCTGGATTTCCAAGCGGATTCCCTTACCTGGATCCTCATCGCTTTCATCCTCGCCTGTATCCTTATTTACGGGCTTTCCCGGCGGCTCTTCACGCTGTTGTCGCCCGCCGCGGCCTGGGGGCTTGTCGGTCTACGGATCGCGGCCGCCGCCGTGCTTCTGGCGATTCTCAGCGAACCCGTTTCGCGCCTGCTGGTGGAGCGGACCGAATCTCCCGGACTGGCAGTGCTCGTCGACACCTCGGCGAGCATGGGACTGACGGACCGCCTGGGCGCGCGAGATGAAGTGCTGTCCTCGGTACTTTCCAGTGACGCGTTGAAATCCCTGGAAGCCCGTCACCGCGTCCATCGTTACCGGTTCGCCGAGGACCTGTCGTCCTTGCCCGAGGGTGATATTGATTCCCTGTCTACCGACGGCGCCGGCACCGACATCGGCGGCGCCCTGTCCTCTCTCGAAGGCGGTTTCGGGATCGGCAGTTTCGGCGCCGCCATCCTGGTTACCGATGGCAATTTCACCGTCGGACGCGATCCGCTCCGGGTTGCAGAGGCACTCGATCTGCCCGTGTACACGGTGGGAATCGGCGACACGTTGGGCGTCCGGGATATCAGCATTTTCCATCTGACGTTCAATGAAGTGGTGTATACCGGAAGCAACGTCCCCGTTGAAATCGTCGTGCGTGGACGTGGTTTCGGCAGAATGCGCGTACCCGTCACCTTGCGGGAAGAGGGCCGTATCCTGCGGAGCGAGGAAATCGCCCTGGATGGTCAGGAAGAGGAACGGACGGTGGTTTTCCATATCGTTCCCGAGACCGAGGGCATCCATCGGTACGAGGTGGAAGTTCCCGAACTTGAGGGCGAGATCACCGCGCGTAACAATCGCCGCGACTTCACGGTCAAGGCGTTGAAATCCGGTTTGCGCGTTCTGTATATCGAGGGAGCCCCGCGCGCCGACATGGGTTTCCTGCGACGAACACTGGAAAAAGACGCCAACCTGGAAGTAACAAGTATCCTGTTCCGGCCCGACGGCCGAACCCATCCCGAACCCATGCCCGCTTCACGCAGGGATTGGTTTTCCTATGATCTCGTAATACTGGGCAGCGTGGACTATGACCGCATCCGGCCATGGGCGCCTTACCTTGTGTCCTTTGTCGAGGAGAGGGGCGGCGGATTGATTGCGTTCGGCGGTCCGAACAGCTTTGAAATGGGCGGTTACGCCGGAACAACCGTCGGTAATCTGATGCCATTCGGGATCGCCGCGGCGGCAAGAGGGATGACGGAAGCGTCTTTTGTTCCGGTTCTGACGGCTGACGGCGGCACGCATCCGATCACCCGCCTGGATGATGACCCGGCCGAATCGGAACAGCGCTGGATGGAATTGCCTCCCCTGCCCGGCATGAACCAGGTCGGGCGCGCAAAACCCGGTGCGACGGTACTCGCCAGGCATCCTGCATGGCGAACCGGAAATGAGCTTGCACCGGTCATCGCCGTGCATCGCTACGGCCCGGGCAGCGTGCTCGGTGTGGCCGCCCATGGACTGTGGCGATGGGACCTTATGATGTGGGGAAGCGGCGAAACCAACGCGGCGTACGAAAGGTTCTGGAACAATGCCGTCAGGTGGATCACCGTGCGGGAGAGCAGTCGCAGGATTCGTGTCGCATCGGATAAACTACAGTACGTGGACGGAGAATCGATTCGCTTCGACGGCCAGGTATACGACGAGCAATACCGGCCGGTCGAACGTGCCGATCTGTCGGTGACGGTGCGACCTGAGCAGGACGAAGCAGGCGCGTTTCGGTTAGACCTCTCTTCGACTGGACAGGGTCTCGGCCGATACGCCGGACGCCTTCAGTTTTTGCCCGCGGGCGCATACTCCTTTGAAGCGACCGCCGCGCTGAATGACATGCCGCTCGGGACAGACGCCGGTGGATTCGTCGTGGGCGAGGCCGGCGCCGAATTTGAGAGAACGCGCATGAACCGGAAACTCCTCGTCCAGCTGGCCGATATGACGGGCGGGGGATTCTACGTCCCATCGGAAATCGATCGCTTGGCTGACGACATCAGCATAGACGAGGTCACCGTACGGGAAACGCGCACCGTCTCGTTTTGGAACCATCCCGCGGTGTTGGCGGTACTGGTCTGCCTGCTCACGGGCGAATGGCTGTTCCGGCGTTATTTCGGCATGGTCTGATCAGCCGGGCCATTTCGCCGGGCATCCATACCGGGAAGAATTCGTTGACACCTCTATCCGCTTTTCTTAAACTGCCATATTACCGTTAGGGGCGGCTCCTCGCGGGCCTGAGAATCACGACCCTTTGAACCTGACCTGGGTTATACCAGCGTAGGGAAACGGCCGGACAAAGCCGTTTCCGATCGAAACGGCTTTTTGTTTTCCGGTGACGTAGTGGCGAGGTTCCATGGCGCAACGATCGGACATAGTGGTCATCGGCGGCGGGATCATCGGTCTGACCATAGCGAGGCGGCTGTGTCAATCCGGAAGCGCCGTCACGGTACTCGAGCAGCACCGAACCGGCCGTGGCGCGTCGTGGGCCGCCGCGGGCATGTTGGCGCCGCACTGCGAATTCGATGAGCCCGATCCTTATTTCATCCTCTGCAGGGCCGGACTGGAACGCTATGCCGGTTTCGTCGAATCCCTCCGGGAAGAGACCGGCCGCCCGATCGACTACAACGCCACGGGGATGATCTATCCGGCGTTGACCGGCGGTGAACAGGCACGGCTCGAGACCCGGTATGAACGGCACCAGCGGAACGGCGTATCCGTTGAGAGGCTGACCGTCCGGGAGGCGAGGCGACTCGAGCCGGATCTTTCGAACCGTATACGCATGGCGCTACGCTACCCGGACGATCACCAGGTAGAAAACAGGGACGTCGTTGCGGCCCTGGCGCAATCCGTTCGCCTACGCGGCGGCGTAATCCGTGAAGGCGTCACCGCACGGAAAATCGTACTGGACGGAAATCGCGTCGCCGGGGTGGATACAACAGAAGGCCTGTGGAACACGCCAACGGTAGTAAACGCCATGGGCTGCCGGGCCCGCTACCTGGAAGGCATCGCGGCCGCACACCGAATCCCCATCCGGCCGGTACGCGGACAGATACTCGCGCTGCGGACGGGCGCGGCAACATCGTTCAAGCATACGATCTATACCGGCGGCGTATACCTGGTTCCCCGTTCGGACGGACGGCTGATCGTCGGCGCTACCGTGGAGGAAACCGGGTTTCGAGACGAAGTCACGCTGGGTGGCGTCATGCAGTTGTTCCGGGGCGCGCTCGAACTTGCGCCCGGTCTGAAATCCTGGCCGCTGGATTCCACCTGGTCGGGACTGCGGCCGGTGGCGCGGGATGGCTGGCCCGTGCTTGGCGCCACGGGTTCGCCCGGCCTCTACGCGGCATCCGGGCACGGCCGTAACGGCATATTGCTGGCACCGCTCACCGGAGACCTGATCGCCGAGGCAATCCTGCACGAGCGGGTTCCCTCTATCATGCGACCCTTCCTGCCCGATCGGTTTTACACCGCTCGAACCGGAGAGACAAACGATGACCCTGAAAGTTAACGGGACAACCCGGGACCTGCCCCGCGACACGAGCATCGCCGACCTGCTGAAAGAGCTTGGCGTGCCTTCCGAAGGGACCGCAGTGGCCCTGAACGGAACGGTCGTCCCGAGGAAGGATCACGGGGCGGCAATGCTTTCCGACGATGACGTGGTCGAAGTGATTCGAGCGGTTGCGGGCGGTTGACGGCTGCAATCATCCCGTGCGCAGCACCGCCGCTGCGGAAGATCCATCACGCAGCACGAAACCGGAATACACCTTGCGGGCCAGGTCTGTACAAGCAAAGGAGCAGATAACATGGGCGCCCTTAAAATTGGCGAATTGGAGTTGAAATCCCGATTGATTCTCGGGACGGGGAAATACGCGAATTTAGAACTGATGCGGGAATCTTTCGAAGCGAGCGGCACGGACATGGTTACGGTGGCCATTCGCCGAATCGACCTGAATGATCCCTCGGGAGAGTCACTGCTCGATTATATCGACCGGGACCGGTACGAGTTGCTGCCCAACACGGCCGGATGCTATACGGCCGAGGACGCCGTGCTGACCTGCGAACTGGCGCGGGAGGCATTGGGCGCCGATACGGTAAAGCTCGAAGTCATCGGGGATGAAAAGACCCTGTTCCCCGATAACGAAGCCACCTTGGAAGCCGCCCGCATCCTGGTGGGCCGGGGATTCAACGTCATGCCCTATACGATTGACGATCCCATCATCTGCAAGAAGCTCGAAGAGGCGGGCTGTGTCGCGGTCATGCCCCTGGCCGCGCCGATCGGATCCGGCCTGGGCATACGCAACCCGCACAACATCGCCATCATCGTCGAGAACAGCCAGGTACCCGTTATCGTCGACGCGGGCGTCGGCACCGCTTCCGACGCATCCGTCGCCATGGAACTGGGCTGCGACGGCATACTGATGAATACCGGCGTGGCCGGTGCGCGGGATCCGGTGAAAATGGCCGTCGCCATGCGCAAGGCGGTTGAAGCCGGACGCCTTGCCTACGAAGCGGGCCGGATACCCATGAAGGCCTATGCGTCCGCTTCCAGTCCTCTGAGCGGCGTGATCCATTCGTCCTCGAAGTAGGCTGCATGGTAGACTTCAGGTTCTATCTGATCAGCGACCGAACCCGGTGTGCCGGAAGGTCCCTTGCCCTGGCGTTGCGTCAGGCCTGCCGCGCCGGCGTCCGCGCGGTCCAGATCAGGGAGAAGGACCTCGAAACCCCCGAACTCCTTACGTTGACCCGGAAGGTTCAGCGCGAACTCGACACGCTTCGGCCCGCCCTGTTCATCAATGGCAATCCGGAGGTCGCTGTGGCCTGCGGGGCACAGGGTGTTCATCTGCCTGAACGGAGTATGCCGGTCCGCCTGGCACGGACGGCACTCGACCGACTGCCGGCGGGTACGCTGATCGGCCGCTCGACGCACAGTTTGAAAGCAGCGCGGGCGGCGGAAGCGGAAGGGGCCGACTTCATTACCTTCGGCCCGGTTTACGATACGCCGTCCAAGTCAGCCTATGGTCCGCCCAGGGGGCTGCAGGCGCTATCGGAATCGGTCCGCGCGGTGACGATCCCCGTATTTGCCCTGGGCGGCGTGACCCCCGGGCGCACGAAACAGTGCCTTGAAGCGGGCGCCCACGGCGTCGCGGCGATCTCGGCCGTGCTGTCCCATCCGGATATACCCGCGGCGGTTGGCGCATTCGAAACGGAGCTTGGCGGCCTGTGACCGACCTGACCTTCCGTAGCCTTCAAAATAGTTGTTGACAATTCCGGTAAACTTACCGAAGTTACCCGCGAATCATCTACACTCCGGATTTACCAACAGCCTTCTGCTTACTAATCCCAAAGCGAGGTAATGTATGCGGCGCTTGTGGAAAGAAACAGTACGGACGTTACTGATGCCGGGCCTGATTGCCGGAACGCTCGGAATCGCGTGTAGCGAGACGCCCGGCGAGAACGAAAGCGAGCCAATCGGCGGAAACGAAACTGAGGGCGCTGCGGTCGGCACCGAGATCGGCCACCTGGCGCCAAACTTCGAAGTGTACACCATGGATGGAACGAAGGTGACCCTTGAGGACTTCCGGGGAAAGCCCCTGTTCGTGAACTTCTGGGCTTGGTGGTGCCCGCCCTGCATCAGGGATGCGGAACCCCTGATGGACATCGCGAAAAAATACGAAGGACGAATCGAGTTTCTGTTCGTCGGCGTGAACAAATTCTACAAGGACGAGAAACCCCTTGATCCCAGTGAATTCGAGGAAGGATTCGGCCCCGGGCTGGATCTGTTCAAGCAAGGTCTTCAAGCGGCCAGACTGGTTCGTCCTTCCGACGAATCGGAGAAGAACGATCCTGACAAGATGGCCGGGATCGCGGAGCGGAACGAGAAAGTCATCGCGTACTATATGGACAGCGCGACCTCTCTTTTCGACTTCCGCGGCTACTGGGAACGCCAGTTCCGGGCAAAGACCAACCAACGCTACGGGATTCCCGTCACCTACCTGATCGACAGCGAGGGACGCATCGCGCTGGACGTCCACCCGAACGATCAGCATTGGGACAAGAACGACGATATCCTGGAAGATCTGATTGAGGGCAAGGATCTGTCCCACTACGCCGAGCGTTTCCCCATTCCACCTAAACACCAGCTTGAGGAGGCAACCGGAAACTGACCACCAGGACGATACGATTTCTCCGTGCATGGTCGATATTCTCAATGCATACGATTTGGAGTATCAGTCCATCCGGCTGATGGTTGGTGGTCCATGAAGCCCCGGCCGAACGTCATGGATTGCAGTTTTACATCCCTTCCGTTCTTAAAGCGTCTTTGCCTGACCTTTGTCGCCGGAACGGTCACCCACTGCGCCGTTTTTGCCCAGGCTCCCCCTACGCAGCGGTGCGGAACTTTGCACGCCCATCCATTCGCCCATTCTCAGCCGGACGGGATTGCCGCCAGGCCTCACCGTCCGGACCAGGTTACAGTGGGCCGGCCCACCGTGCCCGGTGAAGGGAATCGCACGGGCGACCTGGGCCATTCCTACACGGTCGCGCCTGAATACTATGTCAGCCCCGGCGGGCATTTTAAAATCTGGTACGTCACCACGACGGCAGACCGGCCCGGCGCTGGCTGGCCTGAACTGGAAGACGCGGGCACCGGCACGGTTCCCGAATATGTCCGGCAGTGCGCGACGTTCCTGGAAGAATCCCGCCGCGTAATCGTGGAAGAACTGGGTTACCGCCCACCGCCGACGGACTATCAGTACCACGATCTATACGAGGCGATGGATTCGGACGATGGCGGAGACGGACTATACGACGTCTATATCGTCGATCTCCCAAGCCAGTTCAGTGGTTATTCCCGCCCCGAAGCGATCACGGCCGGGGCAGCGCTTCCTTCGTACATCGTCGTAGATAACGATTTCGCCGAATCCCGCAGGTCGGTGGAGAAAGCGCTCGATCTGCTGCGGATCACGATCGCCCACGAGTATTTCCACGCCGTTCAGTTCGGCTACGACGCCGGGGAAGCCGCTTTCTGGCTGGAACAAAGCGCCGTGTGGATCGAAGAGCAGGTCTATGACGAGGTCGACGATTACCTGACCTACCTGCCGTCGTTCAGCGGGTTCCTGACCGAACCATGGCTTGCGCTGGATGCCTCGAACGGGGAGCACGAATACGCGGGTGTGCTCTGGCCGCTGTTCCTGGAGCAGCGGTTCGACAGGGACCTGATCCGCATCATCTGGGATCGGGCGGAAACGAGCCGGGCGTTGGAAGCCATCGACGAGGGCCTGCGTAGCGTCGGCAGCGACCTGGCGTCCGCCTTCCAGGAATTCACGACATGGAACGTCTTTACCGATATGCGGGCCGACGCGGAACGCTACTACGAGGAAGGTGTCTCCTATCCCCCGGTCGAACTGAGCGGTCTGCACGAGCCCGTACTTCCGGGCGCTTCTGACGGGTTAAGGTTCGACGGACCTCGGATCCCCGCTGGTCATTTCCCGGAACACCTCGCCGCGAACTACATACTCTTTGTGCCCGATTCCTCCCGGCATGGCGGCCTGCGTATCGATTTCACGGGCATATCCGGAGCCTGGGGGGTTTCCGTGGCGGGCAGCGGCGCGGCGGGCGGCGGCGCGGCGGACACGGTGATGACGGTTCCCGCGACCAGGGGAAGCGTCACCATCGAGGTGCCGGACTGGACGCGGTACGAGACCGTCATGCTCGTGGTGGCATCTCTCGAACGCACAGGCGCCGGATATGAATACGCCTATTCTGCGACCTTCGATCCCGGGCTTACCGGCGCTGACCGTCCGATCGCCGCGACCCTCACCACGTTTCCGAATCCCTTTTATCTGAGCGGCGGACCCGCCACCGTCCGGTACGAAGTCGACCGGTCGGGGGACGTCGGGCTCGCCCTGTACGACGTGAGGGGCCGGAAGGTCCGTACGCTCGTGGACGGAGTCCATTCGCAGGGCACGTTCATCACGACCTGGGATGGGACAGACGACGAGGGAAGAAGGGTGGCCAGCGGGGTCTATTTCTGCCGTATGACGACAGGAGGGGCCGGGGCGCGGTCCGAAGTGACCCGGAAACTGCTGTTCCTAAAGTAGCAGATCCGGGAACGTCCGGATGATCTTCTCGCAGGTGTCGGCCGGATCTTCCCCGTCGTCCACGGTAATCCAATCGATACCCTCGGTTTGTCTGAACCAGGTCAGCTGGCGTTTTGCGTACTGCCTCGACCGTTGTTGTATGGTCGAAACGGCATCTTCCGGATCCAGCTCGCCGAGGATGCACCTCAGCATTTCCGCGTAACCGTACGTCGACAGGGCATGGGTTCCGGCTCCATATCCCCGGCCCATCAAGCCGTGGACCTCCTCTTCGAAGCCTGATTCGATCATTTTCTCGACGCGGGCGTCGATTCTCGCGTAGAGTGCATCGCGGTCCCGCCGCAATCCGATGAGACGCGTTTTGGGGAATCGTGGCTGAACCGGCCTTTCGAACCAGGAAGTCAGGGTCGCGCCTGTCGCGTCGTGGACTTCCAGCGCCCTTTCGATTCGTTGCCGGTCGTTCTCATGTATGCGCCCGGCGGACGTGGGATCGATTTCCTTAAGCCGCTGATGCAGTGCTGCCGAGGTCCGAGTCCGGTATCCGTCCGCCAAACGGCGTCTGAGTTCCCGCGGGATCTCCGGTGCTTCGAAGAACCCTTCGATCAGCGACTTTATGTACAATCCCGCGCCGCCGACCACGAGGACCGGCACGCCGCGGACGGCAAGTTCATGGATCGTTTCACGGGCGCGGCGGCCGTACTCCCCCGCGCTGAAACGGACGTCCGGATCCACGATATCCACCAGGTGATGCCGTACCCTGGCCCTTTCTTCCGCCGTGGGCTTGGCCGTACCGATATCCATGTACCGGTAGATCTGCCGGGAATCCGCCGAAATGATCTCGGCGCCGTTTCGCCGGGCCAGTTCGATACCCACAGCGGTCTTGCCGGCGCCTGTAGGACCCACGAGAACCGGCATGGGACGGGAATCGGTCGAAGGGGGGTTCATGTGGTTACGGACTGTGGCTCGTTCCGGGTGCCTGCCGCGGTATCATCGGATCGGTTCCGGCCGGCCGACCGCCATGCGTGTATCGACCGGGCCACGGTGACGACCGGCGCGGTCCAGATCCGATCGCGGTGTTCCCCGAGATAGTTGCACAGGCCGGTGAAATCGGACTCCGTCACGGAAAGGTGCCCTTCCGAGATGCCGTGAAACGTCAGTACGGCCCACCGGTTCTGATCCGCGGCCTCCTCGACCAGTCCGATCATTTCCGACGTGGCGCGGCGCTCCACCGGGAAGGAATAGAGGTGATGCAGATCGGCGGTCAGGGGATGATTGGCGTAGTCCCCCTTGCCCCGTCCGGCGACATGGTGGCGGGCGACGACGGGCACGTAACTCCTTCGATCCGGCCCCTCGCCCACGTGGGCATGGTAGCACGGATAGCAGAAGGTAGAGTCCACCTGTTCCGGGATGACTTCGGATATCCGCCGCTTGCCTTCGCCGATCTCCCACTCCATGTCGTCGAGGGTCATCGTCTCGAGACAGTCGGCGCGGGTCTCCTTGAACGCGCAGGAGCAGGGATGGCTGACCGTATGATTGCCCACTTCGTGCCCGGCTTCGGCCACGGCCTTCCACGGCTCCAGAAGCCCGCGCCAGTCGGGTCCCCGGGGGTTGACGTAGAACGTGGCGCGGAGACCGTTTTCGGCCAGAATCGGCAGGGCCCCTTCGAGTTGGGACCGCATTCCGTCGTCGAAAGTCAGGGACACGGCGCCTTCGTATCCAGCCTGCCAGGGATGGAGTTGTTCACCGGGCATGGAGGCCTCTTCCATTCATCTTGATTGTGTATTGAACTCACCGTATAATATACCATAAACGGTGTCCGGCACCCTGTCAATTTCCCATTAACCGCCTTCCCGACACACATACGACAGAAAGTACCACAAGATGACCTACGGCGACCGTGCCCAACTGCTGAGGGACGACGCATACCTGATCCATCCGCTGCAGCACCACGTCGATCATGACGAGCCCCTGGTCTGCGTACGCGCCGAGGGGTCTACACTGATCGATATCGAGGGCAACCGCTACATCGACGGGCTCTCGAGCCTCTGGAACGTGAACGTCGGCCACGGCCGCCGCGAACTGGCCTCCGCGGCTGCGGACCAGATGGTCGAGCTGGGGTTTTTTTCCTGCTACGCGGGGGCGACGAACATCCCGGCCGTCCGCCTCGCGAACCGACTGAAGGAACTGGCACCGGGATCACTGAACTACACCTTTTTCACGTCCGGCGGGGCGGTGTCCAACGACAGCGCGATCAAGACGGCCCGCTATTTCTGGCAACGGGCCGGCCGGCCGGAAAAGACCAGGATCATATCCAGGACACACGCCTATCACGGCGTGACCATCGGCGCCATGAACGCCACCGGACTGGAGGCCTACTGGGCGGACTTCGCGACCAGCCTTCCGGGGTTTGTCCATATCGACGCGCCCTATCCGTACCACTACAGGCCGGCGGAACCTGGCGTTGGATGCGGCGAGGCGGGCGCCTGCGCCCTCGAGGCGGCGATCCTGAGGGAAGGTCCCGACACGGTGGCCGCCTTCATCGGCGAACCCGTTCAGGGCGCCGCCGGAGTCATCGTGCCGCCGGAGGATTACTGGTCCAGGATCCGGGAAATCTGTACGAAATACGACGTGCTCCTGATCGCCGACGAGGTAATCACCGGCTTTGGTCGTATTGGCCACTGGTTCGGTATTTCCCACTGGGGTGTCGAGCCGGACATCATTGCTTTCGCCAAAGGGGTGACCAGCGGGTACGTGCCGCTTGGGGGCATCATCGTCTCGGACGAGATACACGACTGCATCGAAAACGCGCCCGAGGACCGGAAGTGGAACCATTCCTTCACCTATTCGGGCCATCCGACCTGCTGCGCCGTCGGACTGGCGAACATCGATCTCATAGCGCGTGAAGGCCTCATCGATCGAAGCCGGGAAATGGGCGAAGCACTCATCGACGGTCTGGGCTCGCTGCGGTCACTGCCGCACGTAGGCGATATCCGCGGCATCGGCCTGATGGCGGCCGTGGAGGTGGTGGAAGACCCCGTGTCCCGGAAGCCTTACGATCCCGCTTTGAAAACTGGAGCACGCATTGTGAAGAAGATGCTCGAAAACGGTGTCTATACACGTTGCCGGGGAGACAGCGTGAATTTCGCTCCCCCGCTGGTGGTCACCTCCGAAGAGTTGGAACGGATGATTAACGTAGCCGGAGAAGCGATCGAATCGGTTACGGCGTGACACAGACCCAGTGAACAGGAGGCGCGCCATGAAACTCCTCATCGCTATCGTCAACAAGAGAGATATCCGGCATCTTTCCGATGCACTGATCGACAACGATTTCCGGTTCACCGAGATCGGCAGCACGGGCGGATTCCTGCGCGCAGGCAACGTCACCCTGTTGATCGGGGTGGACGACGAACGCGTACCTCCCGTGCTCGAACTCATCCAGAATCACTGCCACGCCCGGGAGGAAGCCATCGATGTCGCGCAGATCGGCACCCATCTCGACGCGCTCGGCCTGGGCGAGGCGGTAACGACCATGGTAGGCGGCGCGCAGGTATTCATCATCCAGGCCGAGCGCATGGTCTTCGTCTGATCGCGTCCCCACGTATACACCGGGACGAATAGAACAGGAGCACGGCGTTGAAAATCGGGATAATCGGGCACACCGGCTGCGGAGACTATGGACACTCCCTGGACCAGGCCTTCGTGGGCGTGGAAGGCGCCGAGATCGCCGCACTGGCCGATCCGGTCGAAAAGGGAAGGCTGGCCGCCTTGCAACGGACCGGTGCGAAGAAGGGATACGCCCGGTACACGGAGATGCTGGAGAACGAGAAGCTGGACATCGTCGTTCTGGCCACCCACGAGATGAGCAACCATCTCGCCATGGTGCTGGCCGCTGCCGAACAGGGCGTCCACGTGTATGCGGAAAAGCCGCTGGCGCGGACCCCGGCCGAAGTGGATACCATGGTGGCAGCCTGCGACAAGGCCGGCGTCCTGCTGATCATGGCCCACCCCTGGCGTGGACGGCCGGAAATACAGCGCCAGGCCATCCCGATGATCCGGGAGGGCGGGATCGGGGAGCCACGCTGGGCGCGCATGTACGGTTTCGGCGGCGAAAACGGGGGAGATCAGTGGTTTATCGATCTCTACCCCCATTTCTTCGATTTCCTGTGGCAGCTTTTCGGCGAACCGTCGTGGTGCCAGGCGATCATCACGCAGGACGGCCGTCCGGCCGGTCCGACCGACCGGAAAGAAGGCCTGTTCGGCATGGGCACCTCCGCGGGAAACGGCATATGGGCGCATTACCAGTTCGACGGTTTCAACGCGGAGTTCGAATCCTTCGCGGGTGACGGCATCGAGAATCCCTATCGCATCGACATCCACGGGACCGAGGGCACGCTCATCCTGCCCGGTCCCACGCAGGATGGTCCGGATATCTACTTCCATCCCCACTCGAACCCGCGGCCCTTCGACGACGATCGATGGGAAGTGCTCGCCCACGAACAGGTACCGGGCGGGCAGAAATGGATCAACGCCCATCACCGCATGGCGAGGTCCATGATGGATCTCATCGAGGGCAGGGAACCCGAATACGAACTTTGCCACGCGCGCACGGCCCGCCGCCATATCGAGATGGCGATGGGCGCGCATCTTTCCCACATCACGGGCGCGCGGGTCGCTTTTCCCCTCGCCGAAACCGGCAACCCCTTCGACTCCTGGCCGGAAGAAGGGCGGACATAGGATGGATACAGATCGTTTCCGTCACCACCTGGCCGGCCCAGTCGCCTCGATCAACACGCCTTTTCTCGAGCATGACGGCATCGATTACGCCGGGTTGCGCCGGTTCGTGGATTTCTGCATCGATTCCGGTGCGGGAACCGTGCTGTTCACCCCGGGGGACAGTCTCTATTCGTTGCTGACCGAGGCGGAGATCGCCGAGATGACGGAGTTTACCGCCCGCGTCGTCAACGGGCGGGCGCTGTTCATCGCGAGCGCGGGGTTCTGGTCCACGAAACAGACCGCGGGCTTCGCGGAGTACGCACGGGACTGCGGGGCGGACGCGGTGATCGTGGCGCCTCCCGACCGCGGCATGACGGTGGACGGACTCGTGGCGTATTACGGCGCGGTTTCGCAGGCCCTTCCAGCGTTCATCCTGAGTGCCGGGCTGGTGAGCGTAGGCGTCCGGGGCGCGCTCGAAACGGTCGAACGGCTCCTGGACGCGGTGCCCGGGGTCGTGGGATTCAAGGAAGACTTCGGCCCGGATTTCGCGCGGGGCGCCTGCGTGAGAGCCCACGAAAAATGGGTGATCTTCGCGGGCGGCCAGAAGCAGACCCACCTGGACATGCTGCCCTACGGCTGCGATGGGTACATGTCCACCTTCATCAAATTCAAACCCGACGTGGCCCGCGCCTACTCGTCCGCCATTGAGAAGCGAGACCTCGATTCGGCCGTAGACATCGTCGCGCGCTACGACATGCCATTGTTCGATTATCTATACAGCGCCTTTCCGGCCGGCGGGGACGCAGCCCAGCACGCCGTCCTGGAACTGGCGGGAATCTGCGGCCGCTGGCGGAGAAGCCCCCTGCCCGATCTTACGGACGAAGAGATGGAGCAGCTCAAGGCGTTTCTTACCGACCGCGACATGCTTTAATCAAAACGACCGGGCAGGGCGGGCCGCACTACCGGGTTGACGCGGCGGAGAAACGGCCCGGTGGGGTTGGCGAAGTCGCGTATCGCCTGCGACACGGCCAGAAAGATCCGACTCATGCAGATTGGCTACACCACCTGGGGCATGCCCAGCGTCCCCGTGGACCAGGCCCTTTCGTTCCTGAGCGAACAGGGATTCGACGCCGTCGAATTGACGGTGCTCCCGAACTATACGACGGCCGCGGACCGGCTGGACGCCGATGAACGGCGGCGGATCAAGCGGCTCTTTCAACAATATGGCCTGACCATGCCCGCCGTTGCCGCCCACCGCTCGCTCCTCGACGAGGGCCCCGATGCGCACCGCGAGAACATGCGCGTGCTGAAACAGGCCGTCGAACTGTGCGCCGAGTGGAGCGACGGTCGCGGCATGCCGGTTCTGGACACCGTGCTGGGCGGCGCGCCGGAAGACTGGGAACCCAGGCTGGATTTCATCCTCGAACGGGTCCGGGAACTGCTGGATTACGCCACCGCACGGGACGTCGTGATCGGGATGGAGGCCCACGTCGGATCCGCCCTGGACACCGCGGAGAAGTCCGTCCAACTCGTGGAGACCATGAGCTCCCCCAACCTGGGGCTCAATTTCGACATCAGCCACTTCGACGTCCTGGGTATGTCCATTGAGGAGGCAGTCCGGCTCATGGCCCCCTACGCGGTCCATACCCACGTCAAGGACCAGCGCGGCCGTGTGCCGGATTTCGAGTTTCTTGTGCCCGGCGAAGGCGATTTCGATTTCGTGACCTACCTGCGCGCCATGCACGCCGCCGGATACACGGGATCCATCACGGCGGAGGTCAGTCACATGGTGCAGAGGCATCCCGGTTACGACCCCTTCGAAGCGGCCGCCCTGTGTTACCGCACCCTGGAGAACGCCTTCACCGAAGCGGACGTGCCCCGGCCGTGAGCGACTGTCTGTTAAACCGATTTTGAAAGGATGATCATGGAATATCGCTATCTGGGCAAGACCGGCCTGCAGGTTTCGCCGATCTGCCTCGGCACCGCCTTTCGGGGCGCGATCGACGAACATGCCGGCATCCGGGTGATCGAAACGGCCCTCGACCTGGGATGCAACTTCATCGATTCGGCTTTCTACGGAGAGGGAAGGTCCGAGAAGATCATCGGGAAAGCGCTCAAGGGCCGGCGCGAAAACGTCGTGCTGTGTACCAAGATCTTCGGTAGGAAGGGCGATGGCCCCAACTATACCGGTCTGTCCCGGGTCAACTTGATGCAGGGGGTGGAGGCCAGCCTCAAAAGGTTGCAGACCGACTATATCGACCTCTACCTGGCCCACAGTTTCGACCCGGTCACGCCCCTCGAGGAAACCCTCTCGACCTTTAACGACCTCGTTCGCCAGGGCAAGGTCAGGTACATCGGCTGCAGCAACTGGCCGATCTACAAGGTGGTGGACGCCCTCTGGACCAGCGACCGGCGCAATCTCGAGCCTTTCGTCTGCCTGCAGTACAACTACAGCCTCCTGGCGCGCTGGGAGACGGAACTCGAACTCATGCCCATGGCCAGGGACCACGGACTCGGTCTCATGTGTTACAGCCCGCTTGCCATCGGACTGCTGACGGGCCAGTTCCGCCGTGGGGCCGTGCCGCCTGAAAACAGCCCCTGGGGGAGGAATCCCCGCCCGGGTCTGAGCCGCAGTTCGTATCCCTTTGACGAGGCCATGACGGAAAAGCTGGACGGTATCGTGCAGACGCTGATTGCCTTGGGCGATAAGTACGGGAGGACGCCGGCCCAGGTGGCGCTGGCCTGGATCCTTGACCACGATGAGGTGACGGCGCCGATCATCGGTCCGGACTTTCCCGAACAGGTCGAGGAGTCGCTCGGGGCCGTGGGATGGACGCTCGATCCGGAAGACCGCATCCTGCTCGACGAGGTCTCCGCACCGGAACTTCCGGGGAAATACGCCTGACAGCGCAGAGGGAATTCAACGCCGGAACTTCCGGGTAAATACGCCTGGCCGGACCGGTAGCTGAACCGGATCGGAAACGCTCGCTCCTTTATCCCGGCCCGGTCCTTCCTGCGCGCTCATTACCGAACAACGGTCCGTCTGCCGAAGGGTCGTCAACCCAAGGGATCGTCCGCTTTACCACCGGGTGGCCTGCGCTTCTTCGCTTCCACTTTGGTCGCGTTGTAGATGGACCGGAGGCGGCGGAACTTCTGGGCGACGAGTGCGATGAACACGACCAGGATCACGACGAGGATGACCTGGTAGATTGGGTTTTCCCAACCCAGGATCACGGGCCAGAGCGCGAAGATGGCGAGTATGGTGAATCCTGCTTCTAGTTTCTCTTTTTTTGTCATATCGGAGTTGCCTCTTCCGTGTTAGCCGGCGACTAGAAATCGAATTCGATTTCCACCAGCCTGTTCTCTCTCGAAGCCGTTTCACAACCCTCGACACACTGAATGGGTCCCTTTGCCCATTCCCCGGTGATCTCCAGGGGCAGGCCGGCGAGCAGGTGGTCGGCCACGTTCTTGTAGTAGCCTTGCCAGTTATGGCCACGGTCATAGGGTTTGACCTCCATGGCCCGGTGGCGTCCGTCCGCGCTGGCCATCGTCACCGTGCCCGCGCCGTCGCCACCTTCCATGACGATCGATCCGCCGGTCCCCTGGACGGTCCACATGGGCTTGCGGGACGCATGGATGGATGAGGTCGTGAACTGGGCCTCCAGGCCCGAATCGAAACGGACGTACGCCCGGCAGTAATCCTCGTTGGTGACGCTGTGCCAGACCCGTTTCATGTAGTTTCCGAAGAGAGTAGCCCGCTTGTTGATCCGGTTTCCCTGCCCATCGTACCGCGGCACCAGCTGCAGGATTTTCTCGAAATTGTGGGCGCCCCAGTCGTACATCGCACCGCCGGAAATCGACTTTTCGGATCGCCACGCCTGGCCCGGCAGGCCGTAGCCGACCAGGGCGCTTTCTATGGAATACACCTCTCCGATATCCCCCCTGCCGACGATCTCCTTCATGGAAAGGATATCCGGGTCCCAGTGCCGGTTGTGGTACACGGAGATCATGACGCCCCGTTCCCTGGCCAGGGCGATCAGTTCGTCCGCCTCGGAAACCTTGACCGTGAAGGGTTTCTCCGTGATGACGTGCAGGCCGGCGTCGAGCAGGGGCTTCGCGACGGGCGCGTGATAGGCGTGGGGGACGATGACGATGGCGAGATCGACCAACCCGCTCCCGGCCATTTCCGCGGCATCCTGGAACATGGGCACGTGGTCGCCCTGCTCCTCCCGCGCCGCTTCCAGCCGGGCGGGGTCCCGGTCGCAGACCGCTCCCAGCTCGAAACCGCGGGTCGCGGCGATCTGATCGCTGTGGTGCTTCCCCATGCCGAACAGCGGCCCGTATCCCACCAGTCCGATGCGGACGGGCGATCCGTCGGCCATCCCGCACACGTACCGCAACCCCTTGATCAACTGGTCCTGAAAATCGGGGTGGACGAAGGCCCGGTTGTCGTGGCCGAGGGCCGTATAGAATATCCTGCCCTTCCCGTAGTCCCGCACGTATCCCAGGGGCTTGCGTTCAAGTTTCCAGATCCCGTGCTGGAACCACTTGAGCGGCGCCTCCGTCTTGATGTCCATGTTGTAGCATTCGTCTTCGATGCGGAAACTCCGGCTCAGACGCGGCAGGATGTCGTCGAAGGACGGATCGATTTCCACGTCGAAGTCGCCCAGCGGATCGTGGCCGATGAATTCGGTACCGATCATCTCGATGTAGTCGGCGTATTTCGCCAGTCCCGCGTTCGCGGTGTGCACGGCCAGCAGCCCGCCCCCGTTCCGCACGTAGCCGGTGATCCCCTGTTCCTGCTCCCGGCTCAGTTCTCCGGCCGCAATGTAGAGCGCCACGGCGTCGTAATCCGACGGGTCGCACAGCGCGTCCCGGTCGTCGGTTACCTCCAGCTTGAAATGAGAAGCGCCGTTCACGACCCGTTCGAACATGGCTGCGAACTGGCTGAACGGCGGCCTGTGATGGTTGATCAAAAGCAATATGCGTTTCACGGCGTTTCCTCACATCTGTGGGTGAAAGAAAGGACGATCATTACTCGATGCGATGATCCTGCAATGTCCTGAAACCCGTTTTGCTCGATGCCTTTGCTTCGCGACAGACATACCTTCAGCGCTCAGGCCGCGGACCGCCGTTCGGATTCCAGCGTGACCCGGATGCCGAAACGCAGATAGCCCAGGGACAACACCACGCACGCCGGCCACCAGAACCAGTCCGGCAGCGGAGATTCCATGAGCATGTGCGCGGTGTCCAGCACGACGGCCGGCGTGATGGCGATGACCGCCAGGTTCAGGAGCGTTCGGTACGGAAGGCTCCCTCCGGTGGACGCCGTGAAAAAGGATGCCACGTAGGCATAAAGCATCGCCTGCAGCGACCGGTACGCGAAGGAAAGCACGATCAGGACGGGCAAGAGCAGCGTGTTGACCAGGGACCGGGTCCAGTCCGCGATCACGTACAGGTCCTCCCGGGTCAGCGTCTCCGGCGGTCCGTCCGGCAGTGTACTGACTTCGACCTGGTCGCCCTCTCCCCGGACGAAGATCCGGGTCTTCGTCACCAGCACCGGCGCTTCGGTGTCGTCCAGGCTGGTGTACCGGCCCGTGGGATCGATTACGGCCATGACCGTCCCGTCCCGGTCCCGCAGCAGCGTCGGCGTGGAGGATGAGGTGGAGAGTTCGCCGCCGGACAGGCTCAGGTCCGGGACCTGGTCGATATAGAACGGGGCCTCCCGGCTGACCCATTCGTCCACCTGGTTCTGGATCTGTATCGTGACGGGTATCCAGGTCAGGGCCAGAAGCAGGACAAGGTACAAAAACACGCGGTTTCGCCAGAACCGGGCCACATCCTCGTAGATCTCCCCGTCGTAAAAGGCCATCCACAGCGGATGCAGTAAACTGAATCGACGCATGTACGCTCTCTACCTCCCGGCCCTGCGCCGGGGCGTGAAGTCTTAGACCGAGTTGGCCACCGAACCGTCCGACCTGAGCAACGTATTCGCGGTATTCATTGGCGAAAACGCCGCGCCGGCCAGCAATTCGTCATCCAGTTCGACACCCAGGCCCGGATCGCGGGGAATTGGTATGTATCCGCCTTCCCGCCGGATGTTGGTCCGGTACACCGTGCTGGCCTCCGATTCGTCCCCCATGCTGTACTCCTGCGTCACGAAGTTCGGTATGCAGGTGTCCAGGTGAACGGAAGCGGCGGTGATGAGGGGCGTCAGGAAATTGTGGGTGACGACGGCGCAGTGATGGGCCTCGGCAATGGCGGCGATCTTCTTGCAATGCGTCAGGCCGCCCGCCAGGGCCACGTCCGGCCGCACGTATTGCGGTCCGCCGTGGGCCAGGAGTTCCTGGAATTCCCAAATGGTGTTCAGGCGTTCCCCGTTCCCGACGGGGATGCCGATCCGCCGCGCGATTTCGCCCTGGGCCATGATGCTGTCGATCTGGATGGGATCCTCGATGAAATAGAGGTTGAATTCCGTCAGGGCGTTGGCCAGTGGCATGGCGGTCAACGGGGTCAACTTGCGGTGGACCTCCACGATGAGATCCATGTCGGGGCCGCCGCCGTCTCGGGCTGCCGCGACGAGATCCCGGGCGGTACGTATCATCCGGTCCAGGGCCATGTCCTGGTAGCCGCCCGGCAGGGGGTCGAACTTGAGCGCCGTGAAGCCCTCCGACGCGGCGTTGCGCGCGGATTCGTACATGGCCTCCGGGGTGCCGCCGCCACCCAGCAAATGAAGCCTGACCCTGTCCCGGCAATTCCCGCCGAGCAATTCCCAGATCGGCACGCCGAAGTGCTTCCCCTTGATATCCCACAGGGCGATATCGACGGCGCTGACCGCACCGGACAAGGCGCTTCCCCGGAAGGGCGACATGCGGTAGAGGTACTGCCAGTGATGCTCGATGCGGAAGGGGTCCTGTCCCACCAGGTAGTCTTTGAACCGCTCCACGATCTGGTGTACGGCTTCCGGATATCCCCAGCAGGCGGTCTGGCCCACCCCGGTGAGGCCGCTGTCGGTCCGGATGCGGATGACGTATCCGCCTCCGATGAAATACGAGGCGATGTCTTCGATTTTCACGTAGAATACCCTTCCTGGCTTCGCGGCGGATATGGGCGGCCGGTGACTGGCAGTCGCCCCTGGACTGTATGTGCTTGCCTTCCGGACCGGAGCGGTCGAATCGAGCTTTCCCCGATAGAATTGCACCTGAAAATCGAACAGGCAACTATATCGAGCTTTCCCCGATGGAATTGCCTTTGAAGATCGAACAGGCAACTATCAAGTAAGCGGAGTACCCGGCACCCCGCAACCATAAATCGGAACCATCCGGCCGCAAATCCCATGAAATGCAGTTTTTACTTGAAGTCCCCCTTCGGTGCCCTGTATACTCTCTTTACAGATTCTCGCTCCAATAGTCTTGTTTCCAGATCCCCTGGTACGGTCTGCCGCGGTGGCTTACACCGGTTTATCTGCAGGAGCGCGCCGGAGGCATCACTTGGGAGATACACCATGTTTACGGAAGAGACCAACTTGAATTTCGACCCGAAATACGAGGATACGGATAAGCTGAAAGCACTGTCTCGGCGAGGTTTCATCGGGCGAATCGCGGGAGGGCTCGCCGCGGGGACCGCATTGCTGTCCATGGCCGGAAAGGCCGGGGCGAAGCCACCCATGCCCGAAGACCATCTTCCGGAACCCGATGACGTGGCGTACTGGAACTGGGTGGCCGACCAGTTCATCATCCGCGATGGCGTGTCCTATATGAACACCGGTACGCGCGGGCCGTCCCCCGGTCCGGTTCACCGGGCGCAGATCGCCGCGATGGAAGGCGCGAACTCGAACTACAAGAGCTACACCAGTTACGTCTACAACAGCGACTTCCGGACGAATATGCGGGATAAGATGGCGAAGTACATCGGCTGCAAGTCGAACGAGGTCGCCTTCACAAACAATACGACCGAGGGCATGAACTTCGGCACATTCGGTATCGACATGGAGCCGGGCGACGAGATCGTGACGACCAACCACGATCACTCCAGCGGAGTTCAGCCAATCAATCTCCGGGCGGCACGGCAGGGGACGAAGACCGTGATGATCGACCTGTCCTCCCCGGATTTCCATCCGCCCGACAATCCCGATATGCTGCTGAAGGCCTTCGAGGCCGTCATTACGCCGCGGACGAAGCTGCTCAGCTTCTGCCACGTCAATTACGGCGACGGCCTGGTCCTTCCCGTGAAGGAAATCTGCGAGATGGCCCGGTCCAAGGGCATCCTGACCCTGGTAGACGGGGCGCAGCCGCCGGGCATGCTCGACCTCGACATGCACGCCCTGGGCTGCGACATGTACGCGGGGCCGTGTCACAAGTGGATGATGGCTTCCATGTACACCGGCTTCTTCTACGTGAAAGAGGACATCGTGGACCGCGTGTGGCCGACCCTGTACTCCGGCCCCGTAAACGGACTCACCATGTACGGCCTGGAACCCACGGGCTTCGCCAAGGTGTACTACGACGAATACCTGGCGGGAGCTGCCAAGTTCGAGTTGCGGGGTTCCTCGAATGCGCCTGCGCGCGTCGCCATAGACGCCGCGCTGGACTTCCACAACATGATCGGTCCGGCGGCAATCGAAAGCCGCAACCGCCACCAGGCCGTGCGGGTGGCCAACGCCCTGCGCAACATGGACGGCGTCGACGTCTACAGTTCGCCGGACCCGCGCATGAGCGCCGCGCTGGTATCGTTCAAGGTCAGCGGCGTGAGTACCCGCGATCTGAACAACACGCTGTGGGAACGTCACCGCATTTACATCCGAAACGTCACGCACGACGAGATCAACTGGGACGCCAACCGGACGTCGATGCACGTCATGGTGACCGATGCCCAGACCGACCAGTTCATCGGCGCCATCGAGGAAATCGCCAAAGAGAAGCGGCTCTAAGCCAGGGCGGTTTCCCACCGAACGGGCAATAGGCGGTAGATCTGGAGGAACACGAAATGGCATTTCTGCGTCACCTGGCACTTCGGTGCCGGGACGTGGCGGTCTCGCGGCGTTTCTACGAGGAAGTCATCGGTTTTGACTTTATCGGCCGGCGGGGAAACGGCAAAGCGGTCGATCTCAGTGACGGAACCGCAAATATCACGCTATTGCCCCATGACGATCCGTCGCGGCCGACGCTTGAGGAAGGCGAGGAGTACATTCATTTCGGCGTGCTGGTTGACGATCTCCACGCCGCCTGGCACAGGGTCCGGAACTGGGGTGCGGAAGCGCCGAAGACCGTTAAGGGCCGCGACGCCATCTCCTCCGATACCCCGCCGGAGATCGCTTTCAAGGCCATCGATCCCGACGGCAATATTGTCGATATTTCCGGCGACAGGGACGAGTGGCGCGGCGTGAAGATATGACCAAGGGTTGATTCCCCGGCATCGATCAACCTCCTATGCGTATACTCCGATCGGCCGCCCTTTCGATTGACAAGTCCGTCGCGAAGGCGGCCGATTTGTTTGATTTCTCCCGCGGACGCATCCCGCCAGGCACCCTCACCGCCGCTGCCTGGCCGGGCCTGGTCCGGTCCCTGGTGCGTCAGTTCGAGCAAGGCGTCGTCGGAGTTACCGGAACGAACGGCAAGCACACGACCTGCAGGATCCTGGCCGCGATTTTACGGCAGTCCGACGCACGCACGCTTTACCCCGAAGACATCGCCCCTTCCATCGACGAAATGGTCTCAACCCTGGTCCGGGCGTCCGACCGGCGCGGCGAGATCCAAGCGGACTACGGCGTATTCGGTTTCGAAACCGGCATACTCGGCAGGGCGATCAGGGTATGCGGTCCCCGCACGCTCGTACTGAACAACCTGTACGACGATGAACTGAGCCAGGGGGTCGACACCATTGCCATGGTAAAAGAATGGTGCAACGGGTTCGGCACCATGGCCGCCGGACAGAACATTCTCGTAAACGCGGACGATCCGGTCCTCTGCGGCGGATTCACGCGCGGCGTGCCGCCCCGGCTGACCTACTTCGGTGTGGAGGATGAGCGCCTGCAACTGGCGAATGCGTCCATTCCGGAGGTGCCATGCCATCGTTGCGGCGTTCCTCTGACCTACCGAATCACCTGTTTGGCCCACCTGGGCGACTACGCGTGCGAAAGCTGCGGTTGGGAAAGGCCGTTGCCCACGGTCTACGCGATCGATGTGGACCTGGGATCGGAAGAATCGAACTTCCGGCTCATCACCCCTCGAGGTCCTCTGGACGTGCGCCTCCGGTTAACCGGGCTGCACAACGTGTACAACGCGGCGGCAGCGGCGGCCGCCGCGATCACGCTCGGCCTGAGTCCCGTGACGATACGAAAGGGTCTCGAGTCCGTAACGTCCACCGGAGGGCGGGACGAACGGGTAGTGATCCATGAGCGGGAAGCCCGCCTTTTGACGATCAAGAACAGGACCTCGCTCCACGAAGCGCTCAGGACCTGCCTGCTCGACCGGCAACGGGGCCACTACCTGTTTCTGCTCGACGAGGCCGTGCGTGACGGACGCAACGGACCGTGGATCTCTGACGACGATCTGGATGGCATGGCGGACCGGTCGAGGTCCGTGCATGTGGCCGGCGCGGGCGGGGCGCACCTGGCCTTGATGGACGAGCAGATGGGTGCGGAGGAAATGGCCGCGGCAGCGGATGTCAGCGATGTGTTTCACGACATCATGCGCAGGCTCACTCCGGGCGACCGCCTATGGGTCCTGGCGTCCGAAGGCGCCATGTACGCGGTCAGGCAGGAATTGAAGGATATGGGGGTAATCTGAGCGAAGGTCCGGTCAGTTCCACGGCGGCCGGTCACACCCGTTAAAGGGATAGTGGTCGCCGGCACGGAAGCGTGGAAGCGGGGGATAGTGGTTGATGCCCTCCACCGCCCTGCCGCGGCACAGGTAGGCCGGGAAGTTTTCGCGCTTTATACGCGTGGTCGTGGGGATATACCGGAGGGTCAACCCGCATCGCCGACGGTCGGACCGGTTGGCCTCAGAGCCGTGAATCAGGTAGGGATCGTGCAGCGAAACGCCCCCCGCCGGCACGACGACGTCCGCCGCAGTTGAATCATCCACCTTCAGATCGAGTTCCGAACGCAACACGTTTTCCCCGTCCGAAGCACGGTGTTTGAACAGGTTCCGGTCCCGGTGGCTGCCGGGGACGACCCGCATGCATCCGTTTTCAGGGTTCGAATCGTCCACGGCCAGCCAGATCGTGATGACCTCCATGGGCTCCAGCGGCCAGTAGTTCCCGTCCTGGTGCCAGAGCACGGGCTGCCCGTCCCGGGGCGGCTTGCTGATGTAGTGCGCCGCGAAGAGCGCGATATCGGGACCCAGGAACGGTTCGATGACGTCGATGAGCCGCGGGTCGGTGCAAAGGCGTATCCAGAACGGATCGTCCACGATCAGGTGGTGATGGTACTGCTCGGGACGGACATCGGGGTGTTTCTTCCCCATCCAATCGATATGTCCCTGCGCCTCGGCGGTCAGCTCGCTGTCGATGACTCCGGGCACGACGACGTAACCATCTTCTTCGTACCGACGTACGATTTCGGCACCGCTCATTTTCCTTATCCCGTTATTCGTGTTCGAGGCGTTTGCGCAGGGCGCGCTTGAGATGAACGAGTGTATTTCGATGAAAATAAAGCGGTGTATTCCTGCCCGTGTCAAGGTAGAATAACGCCGTGGCATGAGTGCGGCACAGGTGTTTCCCGGTTACCGGTCGCCGAATAAAAATGGCCTGCCGCAGGCACCCGATGGGCCATGGCGCGGCCTGTACCGAAGAAACATAAGGAATGGTTGACACTCCACAGGGCAGTGTGTATCTTGTTGGTTCCCGCTATTCGTTCGTGATACCTAAATAACAACTCGTGCGTACGTCGGCAGATCAGCTTGTCCTTGATGTACAGACAGGAGCAACCGATGAGTTCAGAAAGATTCGACTTTGCCATTGCCATAGGCGGTGCGGCGGGCCAGGGAATCGCCACGCCGGGCAACGTGCTCGCCCGGATTTTCATCCGCCGCGGACTGCATCTCAACGCCTACAATGCCTACCAGTCGATCATCCGGGGCGGTCATATTTTCCTCACGATGAGGATCAGTGATCGGCCGGTTCATAACCATGGCGACAAACTCGACCTGCTGGTCTGCCTGAACCAGGATACGATGGACCGGCACCTGGGGCTCATGGGTCCCGGCACGCGGGTCATATACAATGGCGACACCATTACGTCGGGGAGCCCGGGAGACGGCGTGCACCTTTGTCCGCTTCCCATCGGTGAACTGACCGACAACAACCGGAACAAGCTCGTGCAGAACACCGTCGCCCTTGGAACGATCCTCAACCTGCTCGGCATGGACTTCCAGATCCTGGAAGAGATCATCACCATGCAGTTTCAGCGCAAGGGCCAGGAAGTCGTCGACGAGAACGTGGGCGTGGCCCGCGCGGGATTCGACTACGCCGCGGCGCATTTCGAACATTTCAATCTTGCCGTACCCACGGGCGAAAAGCCGCTGGCGGTATGGACGGGTAACGACGCGCTGGCCATGGGCGGCGCGTCCGCCGGGGTCAAGTTCTACTGTGCCTATCCCATGAGTCCATCCACGGGCGTCCTCCACTGGATGGCGCAGAACGCCCGGGAACTGGGTATCATGGTACGCCAGGTCGAAGACGAGATCGGCGTGGCCAACATGGCGATCGGCGCGGCCCACGTGGGCTGCCGGTCCATGTGCGCGACGTCGGGCGGCGGATTTGCCCTGATGACCGAGGCGGTGGGCAGCGCGGCGATGTTGGAAATACCGGTCGTCTTCATCGACGTGCAGCGCGCCGGACCGTCCACGGGCGTGCCCACCAAGACGGAGCAAGGCGACCTCTGGCAGATTCTGGGCGCGAGCCAGGGGGATTTCGAGCGCTTCATCGTGGCGCCGACCGATGCGCTGGACGCCTTCAATACGATGCCCGAACTGTTTAACCTGGTGGACCACTTCCAGTGCCCGGGCATCGTGATCTCGGATCTGCTGATCTCCGAAGGCACCTTCAGCGTCGACCCCGAGGCCATCGACATGCAGCCTGAAATTGACCGGGGCGAACTGATTACCGAATCCAGGAACGGCGTGAGCGACATACCAACGGGATCGCAGGAGGCCAACGGGCACGGGCTCATCGGTGCGCCGAGTAACGGTTACCTGCGGTACGAAAACACCGATAGCGGCATTTCTCCCCGCGCGCTCCCGGGCGTGGAGGGATATGCGCACGTGGTGGCCACGGACGAGCACGATGAAGACGGTGTCCTGGTCAGCGATGAGTTCACCAATCCTCACAAGCGACGCAAGATGGTGGAAAAGCGGGCCCGCAAGTTCAAGCACGTCGCGAGGCGCATTGAACCGCCCGCGCTTTCAGGCGCTGACGCCGACGACGCCGAAATCACGCTCATAGGATGGGGTTCGACCCACGGCGTGATCAGGGAAGCGGTGGAGATCCTCAACCGTGACGGCATCGCCGTAAACCATCTGCCGGTCAAGTGGATCGTCCCGCTTCATGCGGAGGCCATATCGGAAGTGTTTGCCAACGCGAAGCGTACGGTGATCGTGGAAAACAACCATTCCGGCCAGTTCCATCGCTATCTGCGCAGCGAGACCGGGTTGACGGCCGACGGGCACATCCGGAAGTACGACGGCGAACCGTTCATGCCCCATCATATTGTGGACGGCGTCAAGGAACTGCTGGCTGGTACAACGGACATTTTCGTGCCCTATCAGGAAGTCATCGTCTAAGGAGTTCCCAACATGTCAGTGGAAACTGTACCACGCGAAGCAGTGGAAGAAAAACCGGTGGCACCGTTGAAAGCGAAGGACTTCAAGGGCAAGGTGGATCCGGACTGGTGTCCCGGTTGCGGCGATTTCGGCGTGCTGAGCAGTCTGCAGCGGGCCTGCGTAAATCTCGGACTCCGGCCCCACGAGATTCTCACGATCAGCGGGATCGGCTGTTCCTCCAATTTCCCGGGTTTCTTCAACTCGTATGGAATGCATACGCTGCACGGCCGTGCCCTGGCCGTGGCCACGGGAGCACAGATGGCGAACCACGAGCTTACCGTGTTCGTCACGGGCGGCGACGGCGACGGCTACGGGATTGGCGGAAACCACTTCACCCATACGGCGCGGCGCAATGTCGACCTGACCTACATCGTCATGGACAACCAGATCTACGGTTTGACCACCGGCCAGGTATCGCCAACCAGCAGTATCGAAATGAAGACCAAGAGCACGCCCTTCGGCAGCGTGGAATCTCCGATCAATCCCATCACGGCGGCCATCATGAACGGCGCGACATTCGTGGCCCGGGCCTTCAGCGGCGACGCCCGCCACCTGACCGGTCTGATCGAACAGGCCGTCCGGCACAGGGGCTTTGCGCTGATCGATGTATTCAGCCCCTGCGTTACCTTCAACAAGGACAACGACTACCCCTTCTTCAAGCAGCGTGTCAAGAAGCTGGAGGACGAAGGCCATGATCCCGGCGACTGGAAAGCGGCCTGCGAAAAAGCCATGATCTGGGGGGACGAGATCTACACCGGTCTGTTCTTTCAGAAGCCGGATACGCCCACGCTGGGGGACCGGGAGCCGGTACTGGACGAGGGCCGCGCCATGGCGCGGCGCGAACTGGGGATCACCCAGGGTCAGTCCGACCGGATCATCAAGCGCATGATGTAGCCGGAAGCGTTGTCCCGAAGTGAGTTGATCGGCGTTTCAGATGAAGGGGATTTCCTGCAGATCCCGGTGCGCGGCGCGGTAGAGGGGGGCCGGCGGGGCATTAACTTCCTCGCGCGCTCCGCCGGTGGCTTCAATCATCTTCAGCGACCGGACCTTGTCGCTGAAACTCCGGGTTTCCAGCCTTTCGCCAAGCCCCTGTTCATACACGCACTGAAGTTCCGCCATGGTGAATTCACCGGGAAGCAGCAGCAGTGCGATATTGGTGTAACTCAGCTTGGCCGCGATCCTGTTCGTGCACACCTTCAGCATCTCATTGTGATCGTACGCCAGCGACGGGGTATCGTTGACGTAGAACCAATCCCCCTTGCGGTACTTGTCCACGGGTACAAAGGACTCGTCCGGGCTGTTGGGAAACCCCATGTAGGCTGTCGAAATCGTGCGCCTCTTGGGATCGCGATCGATGGCGGAGAAGGTATAAACCTGCTCGAAGTAGGCGCTGCTCCGCCCCGTTGCCTCGCGGTAGGCGCGGCGGACAGCCGCCTCCAGGTCTTCAGTCTCAAGCACCAGCGTTCCCGGCAGTGAATAACGGCCGATGAAGGGTTCGATCTTCAACTCGACCAGGTAGACCAGTAATTTGCCATCAAGAAACCGGAAGATGCCCAGATCTGTGGCCGCGTATGGTTTGGTAGGTATCATTGCAAGCTCATGTTTGCATCGTTTTGACGGGTGTGGCAAGAAAAAAATGGGCGGACGCGTACGAGGTCAGGAGCCGGTTTTCGTCCAGGAATAGGGAGCCGTCTCACATTCTATGGATGTGGAAATCCTGACAGCAGTCGCGCAACTCGTGGCCGGCGCGCTGATCGGTGCCTGCATCGGCATGACCGGCATCGGCGGCGGAGTACTCATACTGCCCGTTCTTACCCTTGGATTCGGTCTGCCTTCCACGATCGCCGTGGGCACGGCCCACCTCTATTCCTGCCTCTGTAAGCTTCCGGCCGTCTTTTTCCATTTCAGGCAGGGAACCATCCGTTTCCGCACTTCCGCTTACTTCCTGGTAGGCGCAGTGCCGGCGACCATAGCCGTGGCCGTCTGGATCACGGGGTACGCCGGCGCCATGGACCAGGCCGACCCGGCCTGGCTCGAATTACAGACGAATCTTCGCCAGTTCATCGCGGCGGTAGTCATTCTTTCCGGCCTGTTGATCCTCTGGCACATGTTCATGAGACCGGGATCCCGTACGGTGCCTGGTCAGCGGATCCCCCCCCGGGTCACGGGCGCGAAGGTTTTCCTCGTGGCGGTGCTCGGCGCCGTCATCGGCGGTCTGATCGCGTCCACCTCGGTTGGAAGCGGCATTCTCATCGTACCGCTCATGATCATCATTTTCCACCTGACCGCGGTGGATACGGTGGGCTCATCCATTTTCATCGCGCTGACGCTGACCCTGACGAGTTCGATCATTTACGCCGGCAGCAGCCAGCTGGATCTCACCATCGCCGTGACCATGGCGGCAGGATCCCTGGTGGGCGTTCCGCTGGGCGTCCGGATGTCCCGGAAGATCCCCGAGCGTTACCTGCAGATAACCATCACGGGGCTCGTGCTGGCGGCGGGCGCGATTATGCTGTTCGGGGGATGACGAGCGGGAATCAGGGCGAGGCGAATATACCGTTCAGCAGGCCGCTCAGCCGGATGCCGGCCTGCAGCAGCCTCATTTTTAAGCCATCGTTGTGTTTGAAGATGTAGGCGTAGCCCAGGTAGGGCGTTTTGGCGGAACGGGATCCGCCGTAATCGTACACGGCCGGTAGCATGCTCCTCGACTCACGCATCCAGTCCACTATGGTGGACCGGCGCCATGCTTTGATCTCACCGGGCTGCGCATGCCCGAAGAATCGGACCCATTCCGTGAAGCTCAGACGCTGGTACTCGACGAGGTGTTCGTCCCAGACCGTGTGGAGGTCGGTGCTCTCGCCGAACCATCGGACCCGGATATCGTTGCCGCCGCGGTCGCTGCCATATCCGGCGTGGAGCGGCTGGTGGATGTCGCCCACCAGGTGGACCAGGAATCTCAACGCGTCCACCCGTTCTTTCCTTCCCGCATCGCGGTCCCTAAGGACCCGTTCGAACCGTTCGATGGCCTCGACCACGTCGCCGCGCGGGTTTCTGCGCACCTCTTCAAGCGTCTGGCCGGGCGGCACGTTGATGTAGTGCCACGGCGAGGCGTGGCGCCAGGCGGGATCGGACTTGATCTCATCGGCCCAGGTACTGATCTGAGCCAGCGAGGCGCGGCCGACGAGTTCTGTGATGCCCCTGCGGGCTGCGTCCGTCAGGTGGTTCTCGGCGATCTGCCCCACGATGCGGTGCCCGTTCGGCCCCCAGGCCGCAACCGGCAGGGTCCCGGATAGCAAGACAATCGACGCCAAAAGAATTCGTAAAACGCGCATGAGCGGTTCTCCGTCGGTCGTTCAGGGGACGTAGGACGACCCCGGATCCATGGGTGGCGGCGGCCAGTGCAGTCCCCGCTGGCCGGACAGGCCCCGGTTGGGCGGCAGCGTGTATTCGCGGTCCGGCAGGCCGGTCAGTTGTCCGTCCCGGAACCACGACGGATCCAGGTCGGCCATCTCATCCACCAACCGCTCCTCAAGCCGGCGCAGGATTGGGGCGTGTTCAGTCGACTCGGACAGATCGCGGCATTCGTCCGGGTCTTCCTCGAGGTCGAACAACTGTGTACGGTTGCCCACCGGGTAATAGATCAGCTTGTACCGCCCGTCATGCATCATGCGGGTGGCCTGGGGGTTCTCGCCGCACTCTCCGTACAGGTATTCCCGTTTCTCTTCGCCCGCCATGGAGAGGCCTTCGACCGTGTCCGGGACGTCGAGCCCCGCAAGGTCCAGCAGCGTGGGCATTACGTCCTGCCAGCCTACGAGCCGGCCGTCCGCGCGGTTGTGTCCGACCCGGTCGTCGCCGGCCGGGCCCACGAGTATCATGGGTACGTTGGCCGATTGCTCGTAGTAAAGCCGCTTCGCCCACAGTCCGTGGACACCCAGCATGTCGCCGTGGTCGGCCGTGAAGAGCACGATCGTGTTGTCGATCAGGCCTTCCTCCCGCAACGTGCCGATCACCACGCGCAACTGGTGGTCTATATGGGTGCACAGGGCGTAGAATGCGCGTCTTGCCCAGGCGACCTGGGTGTCACTCATGCTCCCGACTCTTCCCTGGACCGCCTTCAGCGCATATGGCAGCCTTTCGGGGTCCCGGGCCCAGTCGCCGCAGTACGGCTCACCGGGGTCCTCGTCGCGGTAGAGGTCCAGGTAGCATTGTAACGGAGTCAGCGGAGGATGGGGATGACAGTAGGACAGGTACCAGAACCCCGGCCGGGTGGGATCGCGCCGACGTATCATACGGGCCATCTGGCGCGTGGTCCAGTTGGTCACGTGCATGGCCTCGGGCAAATGCCAGGGACGCTGCCCGTACTCGTTGTTGCTCATGCCGTGGGTGAATCCCGCTCCGGCGTATCCGCTTTCCCCGAGAAAGGCCTCGTAGTCGTCCAGGGCGCCGATATTCGGACGGCCCTCTTCCGCCAGGACCACGTCGTCGAACCCGATCCGGTCCCGCTGCGGGTATACGTGCAGCTTGCCCACCGCGTAGGCCTGGTAGCCGTTATCCCGGAACGTCTGTGCCAGGGTCGGGACCCGCGGCATGGGATCATCGACCTTGAACACCCGGTCGCCGTGTGTGGCCGTGGTCGTGCCGGTCATGAGCGTCCTTCGCGCGGGAATGCACACCGGACATTCGCTGTAGGCCCGGGTATACCGGACCCCGCTGCGCGCGAGGGTATCCAGGGTCGGCGTCTGGACCACCGGATGACCCGCATGGCCGAAAAGTTTGCCCGGCCAGTGATCGGTACAGACGAGAAGGACATGGGGACGGGACGGCATGATTCTCCCGGGTGAAGCGTACATCGAGTTGATCCCGCGAATGACCTTCCCAATATACAACATGCGTTGCCGGGTGTCCACCGATACCGGCGATTACCGATCGCTTCATTTCCCTTGACAACTCGATCTATATTCTTATATTCGATTATATAGATATAATCCTTTCGTTCAGCATGGGAGACATGGATTTGGACAACGATCTTGCCGTATTCAAGGCCTGTTCGGACGCCACGCGCCTCCGCATCCTGTTCCTACTGACCGAGCGGGAACTGTGCGTGTGCGAAATCATGGCCGTTCTGGATATGTCCCAGGGCAAAATCTCCCGGCACCTGGCCGTGCTGAAGCAGTCCGGTCTGCTCACGGGCCGCCGTGACGGAGTCTGGATCTACTACGCGCTGGCCAGAGACTCCTCCATCGCGCTGAAATACGTGACGGTTTACCTGGTCTCCGCCCGGCAGGTACACGAACGGATCCTGGCGGACCTGGACCGGCTGCGCGGACTGGCCGGTGAAGGCAAAATCTGCGTGCCCCAGCCCTCCTTGGCCCAACTCCAGGCAGACGGCCGGGAAGAACCGGCTTTTTTCGACCGGCTCATGCTTTCGCGGGAGGAGCGGTGAGACCGCACCCTCACGATACCTGTACCACCTTGTACCCGGCCCTCCATCGCTATCTCAAGGCCCGCATGGCGGAATCCAGCCTGATCTCGACGGAACGAAGGAAGGAGCTGGAATCCGTTTCCGCATACGCCTCGGCGAAGGTCGGAAGCGGTGAACCGGCCCGGCTCACCTTTATCTGTACCCACAACGCCCGCAGGAGTCAGATCGCGCAGATCTGGGCACAGACCGCGACGCGGTTCCTCGGCGTACCGGGGGTATCCGCCTTCTCGGGCGGCACCGAAGTCACCGCTTTCGATCCCAGGGCCGTATCGGCGCTGGGCCGGGCGGGTTTTCGGATCGAACGAAGCTCGACGGGAGAAAACCCCGTCTACCTCATCCATCCCGGGGCCGAACTTCCCCCGGTGCGCGCGTTCTCCAAGACTTTTCTGGATCCCGCGAACCCCCGGGACCATTTCTGCGCGGTCCTGACCTGTTCGGACGCGGACCGCAACTGTCCCGCGGTATCCGGCGCCGACGAGCGCGTACTCATTCCCTACAAAGATCCGAGATCATCCGATGGAACGGGCCGGGAGACGGACATATACGACGAACGATGCCGGGAGATCTGCCGTGAGATGGGCTGGCTTTTCGCCCGGATCGGCATTGCATGACGCCTTTGTGGCTCATCGCATAAGACAGGCGATAGTCCACCACGTAATCAACCAGAGCGTAACATGGATACCACGACGAAACGGCTATCGGTGCGCGATCGTTACCTGACCCTGTGGATCTTCCTGGCCATGGGCCTGGGCGTCGGCCTCGGGGTGTGGACGCCGGAGGTCCCCGCCCTGATCCAGCTGGGACAGGTGGGCACGACCAACCTGCCCATTGCCATAGGGCTCATCCTGATGATGTATCCGCCGCTGGCCAAGGTGAAGTACGAGGAACTGGGGGACGTGTTCCGAAACGTGCGGATCCTCGGCGCGTCCCTCTTCCTGAACTGGATCGTCGGCCCCATCCTGATGTTCGGTCTCGCGGCGCTCTTCCTGCCGGGACATCCCGAATACATGACCGGCTTGATCCTGATCGGCCTGGCCCGGTGCATCGCCATGGTCATCGTATGGAACGAACTGGCGAAGGGAAACACGGAGTACGCCGCCGGCCTCGTGGCCTTGAACAGCCTGTTCCAGGTGTTCTTCTACAGCGTGTACGCCTACGTCTTCATTACGGTGCTGCCGCCCTATTTCGGACTGGAGGGGAGTGTCGTTCCGGTTACGATCGCACAGATCGCGGAAAGCGTATTGATCTACCTGGGCATCCCGTTCTTCGGCGGCATGGCGACGCGCCTTATCCTGCTGCGGATCAAGGGGAGGCCGTGGTACGAGTCGGCCTTCATTCCCCGCATCAGTCCCATTACCCTGGCCGCGCTGCTGTTCACCATCGTGGTCATGTTCAGCCTGAAGGGCGACACGATCGTGGCCATCCCCCTGGACGTGATCCGCATCGCCCTGCCGCTCCTGGTCTATTTCGTGCTCATGTTCCTGATCACCTTCTGGATGGGACGGAAGATCGGCGCGGACTATTCAAAGAACGCCACGCTCTCCTTCACCGCCGCAAGCAATAACTTCGAACTGGCCATCGCGGTGGCCGTGGCGGTCTTCGGCATCGAATCGGGCGTGGCCTTCGCGGCCGTCATCGGGCCGCTCGTCGAAGTACCGGTCATGATCGCGCTCGTCAACGTTGCCCTGCGTTTCCAGCGCATGTATGCCCGGCCCCTAACTTAAACATTGCCTCCAGGCATTCTGAGGCCGTATAATCACGCCCTGCCGTTTCCTCTCGCTGCCTACCTCCCGACAAAGGCTGGCCCGGGTGAGCCATATCGACGAAAACCAGCCGCTGACTACGAGACCCGTGCTGCTCGTGCTGATGCTGTGTACGCTCTGGGGCGGCCTGGTCGTGTCGGTAAAAGTGGGGCTGGAGGGCATCCCGCCGGTCCTCCTGGCGGTCTTGCGGTTCGGCGTAGCCCTGGTGTGCGTATACACCTGGACGCGGCTGGCCGGCGTCTCGCTCCACGTGGCACGGGACGACCGGCTGATCATCGCCGTGCCCGCCCTCGTCATGGCCGCGCAGATCCTGTTCCTGAACATCGGCGCGGAACAGACCTCGGGAAGCCACGCCGTCCTGTTTATGCAGACCTACCCGTTCGTCGTCGCCGGGATCGCTCATTTCATCATTCCAGGCGACCGCTTGACACCGATGAAGCTCGTCGGCCTGGTCCTGGCCGGCGGCGGCATGGTGTTGACCATTTACGACGAAGCGGGCGGTCCGTCGACACCCCTGGGCGACGTGCTTGTCCTGCTCAGCTCCGTCAGCCTGGCCATCCAGATCATGATCAACAAGGTGCTGGTCAGGCGCATCTCCCCCGTGGCGGTGATCTTCTGGCAACAGGTGGTCGTGCTGCCGATATTCACCATCCTCTGGATATCGACCGAATGGCACCTCCCGGTCTCGGTAAACCTGGGCATCGTCGCGGCGGTGCTGTACCAGGGCGCCATCGTGGCCGGATTCTGCTTTCTCGTATGGATACGGTTGCTGCAGCGCCACAGCGCCACGCAGATCAGCGCTTTTTTCTTCACGACACCCCTTTTCGGCGTCCTCCTGAGCTGGCTGATCCTCGGCGACCAGGTGACCACGTACCTCACGGGCGGCCTGGCGCTGCTGGCGGCCGGCCTCTGGGTGGTCAACCGGCATTGAAGACGGATATCCCCGGCCACGGAAACCCGAACAGAAGCAACAGAAACCCGCGGCGCGTACCTGAACAAAGGAGAATACAGCCATGATCATCGATTGCCATTCCCATGCGTGGGACTTCTGGCCCTACGAACCGGCAGTCCCGGATCCGGAGAACCGGGGCCGGGCGGAGATGCTGCTTTATGAAATGGACACGGTGGGGGTGGGCAAGGCGGTGCTGGTCTGCGCCCGGATCGACCACAATCCCGGGAACAACGACTACGGGGCCGATTGCGTCCGCCGATACCCGGATCGGTTCGTTCAGTTCGCCGACGTGGACTGTGGCTGGACTGAGACCTACCATACGCCGGGGGGTGCGGGAAGGCTTGCGGAGGCCGTCGATAAGTACCGATTGAAGGGCTTTACCCATTATCTCAGGGACGATTTTGACTGGTTCGAGTCCAGTGAAGGGCTCGCTTTCTTTGAAAAAGCGGCCGAACTCAACCAGATCGCGTCCCTGGCTCTAAGTCCGGCCTGGATGCCCGCCCTGCGAAAGCTCGCGCGCCGGTTCCCGACGGTACCTTTCCTATGCCATCACATGGCCAGTTTGAAAGTCGGAGAACCCCCGCCGCGCCCGAAGCTCCAGGAGGTCCTGAACTCAGCGGAAATACCCAATATCCACATCAAGCTGTCCGGCTTCCAATACACCTCGGAGACCGCCTGGGAATATCCCTATTCGGACTGCATGTGGATCGTACGCAAGCTCTACGAGGCTTACGGCCCGGAACGCATGTGCTGGGCGTCCAACTATCCGCCGGTCGCGCGGGCGAGCACCTATCAGCACTCGCTGGAAGCCGTCCGCACGCACTGTTCCTTCATCGCAAAGGCGGATATGGACCTCGTCCTGGGCGGTAACATGGAGCGGTTGCTAGCCGCGGCGGGATGAGGGTAGTGTCGTTTCAGCCACCCTTGACGATGGCGTTTGTCTTTCCCTGCCTGCCCTGGGGAATTGCAACACCAGCGAGCAGGTTTCCGACGCCTCCATCGCTGTTCCTGCCGAGGTCGCCGGCGGTCGCCGTGTAATGGACCTGTACTTCGAATCTCGGCTGGCTGTAGAGTAAACCGGAAAAATACACCGTCAGTCCAACAACAAGCAGCGGAATCCGAAGCGCAGACAGTTTAAATCCGAACTTTCTGTAACTTATCTCCACATTCGGAAGTCTTACGTACAGTTTAACGGGAACTTCCTTTGAATTGAAGTCATTAAATGATGTATACAATACGTGACTCGCGTATGATTCAAGAGGTCGAATCTGGTTGTTACAGGGAGCGAAAATGAGGCACATGCGATCCAGTCTTAGCGGAATGAAGTTACACCGGCTGTTCCTCCTTGTGACCTTCGCGGCCTTCGTCGCTTCCGGATGCGGCGACGCCAGTTCCGGCACGGATGACAACCCGGACGAAGGCAAGAAAGGCGAGGCCGAGGCGGATTCCACCGCTCCGCCCCCCGTCCCCGTGAACGTGATTTCCGCTTCCCTGGGCACCATTTCCGACGTCATCCTGACGACCGCCACGGTGGAAGCGGACCGCGACGCCCGCATATTCCCGAGAACCACCGCGATGATCGAGGATATCCTGGTCCAGGAGGGGGACCACGTTAAACAGGGCCAGACGCTGGCCGTCCTGGAACATGCCGAGGAAGAAGTCGCCCTGGCACGGGCGGAGGCGATCAGACAGGCTCGGAAACAGGAGTTCGACCGGTCGGTCGCCCTGCTGGAAGGCGAGCTCATCAGCGAAGTGGACCACGAAGCCAAGGAACGGGAGTACATCATGGCCCAGGCGGACTGGGAGTCCGCCAAGGTGTCGTACGACAAGACCACTATCAAGGCTCCTTTCAGCGGCACGATTACCGAACGGCATCTCAATGTGGGTAACATGGCCAGGCCGGGCGACGCCCTCTTCACCCTGGTGGATCTGAACACCCTGCTGATTTACACGTACCTGCCCGAGATGGAGTGGGCCCACGTGTCCGCGGGCCAGGACGTCGTGTTGGAAACCGATACCCTGCCCGACGGTGAATTCGGAGGGAAGATCTTCCGCGTGAGTCCCATCATCAACCCGCAGAACGGCACCTTCAAGGTAACGATTCGGATTAACGACCCCGGCTGGCGTTTGAAACCCGGCATGTTCGTCCGCGTCAAGATACTCGCCGACCAGCACATGGACGTCCTGCTGATACCCAAGATCGCCTTGCTGGACGACAACAACGTCTTTACCGTGCGGGACGACAGTCTGGCGGTCCGCGCCGAACTCAGCCTGGGCTTGCAGGACGCCGATTTCGTAGAGATTGAAGAAGGGCTGAATCCCGGTGACCGGATCGTCATCGCCGGGCACCGAAGCATGAAGGACAGCACGCGGGTCAAGATCGTAACGCCCTGATTCACGGAAACACCCTCCATGACCATCGTCGACTTCGCCATCCGCAGGCCGGTCACCGTCACCATGCTGGTGCTGGCGGCGCTGATTTTCGGCTACGTCTCCTTCGGCCGCCTCGCGGTAAATCTGCTGCCCGACATTTCCTATCCTTCGCTGACCGTACGGACCGAGTACGAAGGCGCCGCGCCTGAAGAGATCGAGAACCTCATTTCCCGGCGTATCGAGGAAGCCGTAGGCGTCATCAATGGACTGGTCGAAGTCAGCTCCATTTCGCGCGCCGGCATCTCCGACGTGGTGCTGGAATTCGACTGGGATGCGGATATGAACCTCGCGGTCATGGACGTTCGCGAGCGGGTGGACCGGGTTTTCCTGCCAGAGGACGCCGAAAGGCCGCTGCTGCTCCGATACAACCCCGAACTCGACCCGATCATGCGCCTCGGCCTGTCCGGCGAAGACCTGATCATGCTCCGCAACCTGGCGGACTGGGAAATCCGCAGGGAACTGGAGACGATCCCCGGGGTGGCCTCGGTGCGCATGAAGGGGGGCCTGATCGAGGAAATCCAGGTGGAGATCGACGAAGCGCAGTTGACGCGGCTGGGACTCACCTTCGAAAACATCAACCGCCGGCTAGCCGCCGAAAACATCAACCAGGCCGGCGGACGACTCCGGGAAGGCGACGAGGAATTGATCGTTCGCGCGGTCAACGAATTCCAGACAGTAGAAGAAATCGGCGGAATCATCATCTCCCGCCGGGGCGAGGTACCCGTCCGGCTGAACGACCTTGCGACGGTGCGGCGCCACTATAAGGAAAGGAAGACCGTTACCCGGATCAACGGGCAGGAGAGCGTGGAAATCGCCCTGTTCAAGGAGGCCGACGCGAATACGGTGACGGTCGCCCGCGCGATCAAGGAGCGCCTTGGCGACGTCGGGACCAGAAGCGGAGAGGAGGGGGATGCCGATGTAGCGGGTCCCGCAAACGGCGGCGGAAATGAGGATGCGGCCACGGATGGGACGGAAACCACCGGACCACCTATCGCCGACGAAAGACGTACCATGGTATCGACCCTGCCGGAAGGCGTCTCGCTGTACATCATATCCGATCAGTCCCGTTTCATCGAAAACGCCATCGACGAAGTGATCAATACCGCCCAGTGGGGCGGCGTGCTGGCGATCCTGGTTCTCTTCCTGTTCCTGCGCAACCTGAAGAGCACGCTCATCGTGGGCGTGGCCATTCCCGTATCGGTGTTGATCACTTTCATCCTGATGTTCTTCAGCGACACCACGCTCAACATCATGTCGCTCGGCGGACTGGCCCTGGGCATCGGCATGCTCGTCGACAATGCCATCGTCGTGCTGGAAAGCATATTCCGGTGCCGGGAGGAGGGGGACTCCATCGTCGAATCGGCCCGGCGTGGGGCGTCGGAAGTAGGCATGGCCGTGACCGCCTCGACCCTCACGACAATTGCCGTGTTTTTCCCCATCGTATTCATCGAAGGGGTCGCCGGCCAGATCTTCACAGACCAGGCCCTGACCGTCACCTTCGCCCTGCTGGCCTCACTCGCCGTGGCGCTGACTTTCATACCCATGATGGCCTCCCGGGAAGGCGGGACCGGTGGCGCGGCGGGAAGCGGTCTCTGGATACAGGCCGCGTACCGGGACTACCGGCGGTCCGCGCCGGAGGAACGGGGCCGCGCCTGGCGTTGGTTCCCCCGGAAGGCGCGGAAGGACACCGGATCCTGGTTCATCGGAACTTTTCCCGGTCTCACGTGGTTCGGGGAGACCGCCCGCAGATTCAGGACGCGCAAGGATGACGGACCTTCCCGGGCAAGCTGGATCGTTTTCTACCCGGTGTATCTCGCCGGCCGTTTCTTCGTGCTGGTATGGCGCTGGCTGAAAGGTTGCGTGGTTCAGGGCCGCGACACGATCGGGCATGAAGGCCGGATCCGGTGGCTGCTGTCGGCCGCCGGGCGGGTCCCGCGATGGATCGCCGTGGGCGCCTTTCGCTTCATACTGCCCTTCTTCCGGCTGGTCCGGTTCCTGGTCGGCAGCTTGTTCAAGATGCTCTTTACGGTCGTACCCAACGTGCTGGCGCTGGTCCTGACCCCGGTGTGGTTGCTGGTTCGCGCCGTATTCTGGCTGCTGGGTAAAATCGTCCACCCGGTTCTGAACCTGTTCAACCTCGCGATCTCGAAATGCCAGGATATCTATGTATCGGTGCTCTCCCGCGCGTTGGAACACCGGTTTGTCACCATGCTCTTCGTTGCGGCGATCGTAGCAACATCGGCGGTACTGATCCCGCGCCTGGGGACCGAACTGATTCCTGAACTGGAACAGGGTGAGTTTGCGGTCGACCTCATCCTGCCATCGGGCACGCCGCTGGCCACCACCGACACGACTGCGACACGGATAGAAACCCTGATCCGGGACGACCCGGACATCGAGCAGGTCTATGTCGTGGTAGGCGCGGTGGAATCGGGCGGCACGCTCGTCGAGGAAGAGCGGGAGAACATCGCCCGGGTGGCCGTGATGCTCCGGCCGGAGGCGATGAGGCGGCAGGGAAGCGACGACGTCATGGAGCGGCTCCGGTCCCGCCTGGCGGACATACCCGAGGCCCGGATGGAGTTTGTCCGTCCCGCCCTGTTCAGCTTCAAGACGCCGCTGGAGGTGGAAATCCGGGGGTACAACCTGAGGGATCTCCGTTCCGTCAGCGGCCAGGTCGTCGAATCCCTCGAAGACCTGGAAGGCCTCAGGGACGCCCGATCCCTGATGGAGGCCGGGCATCCAGAAGTCGTGGTCGTCTTCGACCGCGACCGCATGGCAGCCTTGGGCGTGAATATAGGCCAGGCGGCCGACGCGATCAGGAACAAGGTCCGCGGAAGCGTCGCCACCCGGTTTTCCGCGGGAGACCGAAAGATCGATATCCTCGTCCGCGCGCGGGAGGAAGATCGAACGGAGATCGCCCAGTTGAAGGCCCTGGCCGTCAACGCCCGCAGTCGCGGAAACACGAATACGGAAAACAGGGCGGACCGGAATGCCTTCGGGGAGGATCCCGAATCGTCGAATGACGGGTCTTCGCAACCCGCCGCTGAACGCGGCGCCGTGCCGCTCAGCGCCGTGGCGCAGGTGCATCTGGACGAGGGACCGAGCGAGATCCGGCGCATAGACCAGCAGCGCGTGGCGCTCGTAACGGCCAATCTGACGGGAATCGACCTGGGGAGCGTGGCGCGGGGCATCCAGGACAGGCTGGCCGGGCTCCCGTTGCCCGCTGATTTCAATATCGACCTTGGCGGCCAATACCGGGAGATGAACACCGCGTCGCGCAGCATGCTGCTCGCCATTGCCATGGCCGTTTTCCTGGTTTACCTGGTCATGGCTTCCCAGTTCGAGTCGCTGCTGCATCCCTTCATCGTCATGTTCTCCTTTCTGCTCGCCCTTTCCGGCGTGCTGGTAGCCCTTTATCTGCTCGACATCACGATCAGCGTCGTGGTCCTGATCGGCATTATCATGCTCGCGGGCATCGTGGTGAACAACGCGATTGTACTGGTGGACTACATCAATCGGTTGCGGAAAAGAGGCGAAGACCGGATCAATGCCGTCATTACGGCCGGAAGGGTACGACTTCGCCCTATAATGATGACGACCGCCACGACCGTCCTGGGGCTGCTGCCCCTCGCACTGGGCATTGGCGAAGGCGCCGAAATCCGTACGCCGCTCGCCATCACCGTGATCGCGGGACTGATTTCATCCACCGTGCTTACCCTGATCGTAATACCCGTCGTGTATACGCTGCTGGATCGAAAACCGGACGTGAACACGTGAAGCACGGGGATCCGATTATTGTAGATCCGAATCACCGGGGTGATGATGTTTCGATTCCTTACGCCCGCTAACTGGACCGCCTTCGCATTCCGCAGGCCGGTGACGGTCTTCATGGTGCTGGTCAGCGCAATCCTGTTCGGCGCGGTCTCCTTCAGACTGCTTCCCCTGGAGTTCATCCCGGCGATCGAAGGAACGTGGATGAACGTCTGGGTCCCCTATCCCAATTCCACTCCCGAGGACAACGTTCAGCTGATCGCCCGGCCCCTGGAGGGAGAACTGAAGACCCTCCGGGGACTGCTTCGCGTCGAATCTGACGCGAGGACCAACGGGGTGAGCGTCGACCTGCGCTTCGATTACGACACCGACATGAAGCTGGCCTATGTGGAGGTCCGCGACCGCGTGGAGCGGGTACGGCCCCGGCTGCCCGATGAAATAGACCGTATCTGGGTAAGGAAGTTCTCCAGTACCGATATCCCGATCATGTGGCTCGCCATGTCTTGGCACGGCGACCAGGACGCGTTGTTCCAGGTAGTCGACGAACAGCTTCGGCCTCGCCTCGAACGCCTGGACGGCATTGCCGGTATAGACACCTGGGGATCGCAGGCCCGGCAGGTGATCATCGACATGGATGAAGACCGGCTGAAGGCCTACAGGGTGAATCCCGAAGAATTTCTGGGTGCCATGGAACAGGCCAACATGGACGTTCCGGGGGGATACGTGGAGGACGGCGGCTTCCGCTATCTGGTCCGGCTCACGGGCGCGTTCCAGTCCGTGGAAGACATCCGGTCGTTCCCCGTTAACGACCGGGGCCTTCGTCTCGGCGACGTCGCGGAAGTGGCCTACCGCAAACCCACGAGCCGGCAGCGGTACCGCCTCGACGGCCAGGACGCCGTGGGCATGGTCATCCGCAAGGAGTCCAATGCGAACACCGTGGAGGTGACGGCCGCCATCCGGGAAACGCTGGACGATCTGACCCGGGACCCGCGCTGGCCCGGCCTGACCTACCACGTCTTCTTCCAGCAGTCCACGTGGATCCTGAGTTCGCTCAATGCGCTCGGTAACGCTGGGATGTGGGGGGGATTGTTCGCCATAGGCGTGCTGTTTTTCTTTCTGAGAAAGTACCGGACCACCTTCATCATCGCCGCGTCCATCCCCGCGTCCATCCTGGTCACGTTCACGGCCATGTATTTCATCAATACGAGTTACCAGATCCTTTCGCTCAACCTCGTTTCCCTGATGGGCCTTATGCTCGGCATAGGCATGCTGGTGGACAATGCCGTGGTGGTCCTGGAGAACATCCTCCGGCTCCGTCGCCAGGGTGTGGAACCCGTAAAGGCGGCTATCCAGGGCGCCCGCGAGGTCTCCGTGGCCGTCAGCGCGGCGACGCTCACCACGGCGATCGTTTTCCTTCCCCTGCTCTTCATCGGGGGCGGAGGGGCGCAAACGCAGATGAGGGAACTGGGACTGGTCATCACCATCTCCCTGTTTTCCTCCCTGGTCATGTCGCTGACCTTCATTCCGCTGCTGGCATCCCGTTTGCTGAAAGACGGCTCCCTGCCTGACATCGGTCTGCTGGATGCCTTGGAACGGCGATACAGCAGGCTGATCGGCTGGGTGCTGAACCATCGGATCGACACGGCGCTCATTCTGGCCGGGTTCGTCATTCTGACCGTGCTCGTACCCATGAACAAGGTCAGCCTGGACAACACGCCCACGGACCAGCGACAGGTATGGATGTTCATCGAACCCGGTCCGTTTCTCGATCTGGCCGAAACGGGCCGCTTTGTGACCGAACGGGAAAACGAGTGGCTGGCCGCGGCCGATTCGCTGAACATCGCAGCCATTCGCACAGACTTCCGGGCTGGCCAGGTGTGGTTCAACGTCTATCTCAAAAACGAACGGGACGATTCCGTCTGGGAGGGGCTGTTCCACAATGCGAAACGCTCCTGGGTATGGGCATCGCTCGCGGTTTGCGCCTGCCTGCTCGTTGCCGTGAGGAGAAAGCCCTATGCCTTCCAGGCCATCGCCGCGGCCACGGCGCTGTACGCGGCCATCCTGCTGATACTCGGCACCCAGGGTGGGGCGGGCGACTACCGTTCTTCGGAAGAGGTCGCGAAGATCCTGCGTGAAACGATTCCCGAGGCTCCGGGGCGTGTCGTAAAGTGGCGATGGGGCGAAGAAGGCGAGGAGGACCCGAGGGTGAGCATCGCCCTGAGCGGCGAAGACCCCAGGCTGCTTGAGCAGATCGCCGAGGACGTGAAGGCGCGGTTGAGCCTACTGCCGGAAATCACGACGATTACCACCGACCTGGACAACGACGACACGCAGGACGAGCTGAGAGTCACCGTGGACCGCGATCTGGCGGGCAAGTTCGGACTCACGCCCCAGCGTATCTCCACCATGGCGCTGTCGGGCATCCGGGGACAAGAAATGAAGCGGTTGAAAACCGCGGACCGGGAGATCCGGGTCTGGCTGCAGTCGGACGAAGAAGACCGGCAGACCGTCCACCAGTTGCGCGACCAGGCGGTCTACCTGGACGACGGAACGCAACTGCCGTTGGCCACCATGGCCAGCTTTTCACAGAGTCCGGCCTTCCGAGCGATCTATCGCCGGGACAGCCAGACCATCCTCATGGTCCGCGCGAACACTACCGCCGAAGGCATAGAGACTCTGGGTACCAGCATAAGCGGCAGTCTGGCGGACCTGTCCCTGCCCCGGGGATACTCCTGGCGGCTTGGAGAGCGGTGGGAGCAACTGGAAGAAGACAGCCAGACCATGATGCTGGCCGCCATGCTGGCCCTGGTCGCGGTACTCCTGCTCCTGGGATCGCTGTTCGAATCCTACATCGATCCCCTGATCATCGTCCTGGTGTCCATTCCCTTCGCCTACTTCGGTTGCTACTGGATGCTGTGGGCCACCGGCACCAGCATGTCGGTGCTCGCCCTCATCGGAGTGGTCATCCTGATTGGGGTGGTGGTCAACAACGCCATCGTGTTCATCGACCACATCAAACACCTGGAGAAAGAGGGGCGACTCAAGGGGCGGGAACTGATCATCCAGGCCGGGCGCGACCGCCTGCGGCCGATCCTGATGACGGCGCTGACCACCATGCTGGGCCTGCTGCCCATGGCGATCGGCACAGCCGCGCTGGGGAATCTGCCCTACTATCCCATGGGCCGGTCCGTTATGGGCGGCCTGATCTTCTCCACCATAGGCGCCATGGTCGCGCTGCCCCTGGTCTACAGCGCCTTCGAAGACCTCCGGAACTGGTGGCGAGGCGTAGTGGCCAGGATCCGGCAGCCGGTGTGACCGCCCGCGCGGCCCGCGCTTCAAGTCGGTTTTTCCACCTGCGCTTTGAGTTCGGAGCACGCCTCGGCCAGTCGCCTGATCCGGGGACGCTTGCTGTTGCGTAAGGCCGGATGTGGCGAAAATCCGGTAGGTGCGCCGTCCCGCAGCATGGCCAGATGGGCGTCCGTCCGTGGCCGGGGTCCGAACTTGAGGACGATGACCCTCCGTTTTCCCTCCTTGCCGTACACCGCGTGATACAGCCACTGGTTGAAGAAGACGACGTCGCCCGGATCCGTTTCGATGGCGCAGGCGGGAATCTGCGGTCCCTCGACGCCGTAAGGGTTGGGGTCTCCGCCCAGGTGGGCGTCCTGAAGGGGGAACAGCTCTTTGTGAAGAGGATCCGATGGGAACCGGGGATGACGCGCAGCGCGCCGGTGTCCTTGCGCTGGGGATCGAGGTACAGCATGACCTTGGTCCGCGGATAGTCGAGATTCCGCGAGGTCTTATGGCCGTCGAAATGCCAGGTGTGATCGGCCAGCTTCGGATCGATCCCCCACATGATTTCGGACCCGTTCCAGATAAAATCCCGGTCCAGGAGTCCGCCTATGGACAGGTAGATCCGGTCGTCCTCCATCAGCTTCATCAAGGCCGGTCGTTCCTCTACTGACTCCGATGTCCACATCGAAGACGAGCCGTCTTTTTCGCGGTCCGATTTCTCCGCGTAAGCCGCGTCGGCCTCCCGGATCAGTGCCTCCACCTCCGAACGCGTGAAGGCCTGTCGTATGACCAGGAATCCGAAGGTCTGGAAATGGGCGATCTGGGCCTCGGTCAACATGGGCTGCTCCTCAAGCGGTTAGCGGGTGGTAGAGGCTTTCGCAAGATCGAATGAGATGATAAGCGGCACGGTCGACGGCTGTCAAAAGAATACCCCGGCAATACGCGTCATGCGCGCGGCTGGCGCTATATGCGGTCCGCACTAAATCCGCTTCACCACCAGAGAAGCCACGTCCAGGTCCGTCCCGCTGTCGAACCAAACCTTGTAATTGGCTGCTCCCTCCTGGAAAGTGAACACTGCGACGTTGTGGCCGTCCGAGGGGGCGGATTCGTCTTCATGGCGGGTGAGATCGATCTCCGGCGGCACGGTGACCTGGTACAGGGAGATCTCGCCCCGGGCGATGTTGTATTCCCGGCGTACCTCGCGTACCGCGATGATATCCTGGAGTTCCCGTGGGACGACGACCCGCTCCACGAAACCGGGCACGTTGAAGCCCTCAATCGTTTCACCGGGGATGCCGTGTAACACCAGCCGGTTGCTCGGTGGCGCGTAATCTTCCTCCGCGAGGATCTCCTCGATGTCCCCCGGGCGCGGGAACGCGTCCAGCATTTCCCGGACGAGCGTATCAAGCGGTCCCTCGTAAAAGTCGTACCTGCCGCTTACGGACCCGTCCTTTATGAGCCTGAGGGCCAGGGCCTCGTCCTCTCCGGTCAACTCGGGTTCGCAGGTGTCCCCGTAGGGCGACCAGGGTGTGTTGCCCTGGGGCGTCGACCAGTTCGCCACGCGGGACGGCAGATCCACGTCCGAGTCCCGGTCGACCAACCGCTCCGATATGTCCTCGCCCCGGTCCATCATCGTCCGCATCCGGTCGATGTACTGCCGCACGCGGGGGAGGAAGTAGTGGACGATCATCTCGGCGAAATCCTCCGGGAGGTAGTCCAGCAGCACCTGCCAGTTCTCCAGGGAGATGAGGGCGGTGAAGGTGATCCAGTTGCTTTCGCTGTTGGCGTGGCCCGGCACGATCTCGGGCCAGCGGGCGGCCCAGTCGTCGTGGGTCTTCAGCCTGAACTGCTCATGGGCGCTGCAGTACCGGGCCATGGCGAGCATTACCTGCTCCGTCTCCCCGGCCATCCGCTCGAACCGGTTCCTGTCCCCGGCGCGGAAGGCCTTGCGCGTTGCGGCCAGGCGATGGTTGAAGAAGCCCGCCAGGTAGGTGCGTCCGATATCCACCAGGTCGAAGCGGTACATGGGGGAATCCCCGAGTTTATCGTACTGAGAGAGCAGGATCTCGAGCATCTCGTGTAGGGACGGCAGGAACCCGAGGAGCCGTTTGACGGACCCGGAAGTGAGACCGGGCAGCAGGGTGCCGTCCCAGTTTCGGTAAAGCGGACCGTTGTGGGTGCACGGGTCGAAGTAGGCCATGATCGTTTCGGCGAATATCCGGACGGCTGGACGAGTGCCTTCGGCCGCAGGTCCGTATCTCCTGCGGTTCCACCGTTCGATGTAGTCGTCGGGATCCAGGTCCGCTGGATTCCACGACAACTCCGCGTAGAGATCCATGGTCATGACGTTCCGGTGGTTGGTTTCGGTTGACACCATGAAGCCCTGGAGGTTCCGCGCCTGTGGGTGATCCGCCAGCGACCGGGCGTTGTTGATCGCCGTTTCGATATCGCCGTTGGGGTTGGTCTCCCGGCCGCACTGGCCGCACATGCCCGTGGACCACGGCAGGTCCCAGTAGTAGTCGCACCGCAGGAAGTCGTACATGCGGCCGCCATGGTTGAGGAACATGTTGCCGATCACGGGCAGGCCTGCGTCCCGAACCGCCTGCGCCTGTGCGGCCGCCGTGGGATTGTCGGTGCACACCCGGGGGCTGAACAGTACAGCCTCCGAATCGCCGTCCAGAATAGCCCGGATCATGCCGTCGACGGACGCACGGGTCAGTTCCGCGGCCCGGTCCGGATCTTCCTCCACCCAGGTCTCTTCCGTGGGCAGCCACAGGCTATAGAGATGGTCCGTACCCAGCGTCTCTACGTAGGACTCCACCACGGCGGTGGTGAACCGCCGGGTCACCGGGTCCCGCGGGTCGAGTACAATCTCGGATTCGCCGCACCACTCCAGCGGCGCCACGCGGATCTTCGCGCCGGTCATGGCTTCGTACCCATCCACGAATTCCTGGAGTTGGCGGCCGTCCGCGTAGGGGGAAAAACCGGGATTGACCGCGGGCGTGCCCACGTGAAGCTGCATGCGGTACCGGATCCGGATACCGGCCTCCCGGGCGTAGTCGAAAACACGCCGCAGCAACGCGATGCGCGCGCTCTGCCAGTCGGTAAGTTCCACCGGAACGCCCAGGCGGTTGGCCGCCAGCGCGCCGATGCCGCAGCAGTCCGCGATGTTGCCGCTCTCGAGGATGTTGAACCGCTTCTTGACCAGGTAGTCGATCCAGGGTTTGAACTCCTCCCAGGTCCACCAGCGCATGCCGCTGTAGGCGTCCTGCATGTTCGCAAAATACATCCGCCACTTGAACCGGGGCTCGCGGTAGTCCGCCAGTTCGCCGATCGAAACGGTATCCGTCCGAGGAATCTGCTCGCCTTCTTCGAAGAAACCGCAGCCGAGATGTTCTTCGAACAGGCGGTACACGGCATAAAGCGCCGAGTAGGGCTTCCGACCGGCGAGCACCAGGCGGTTGTCCGTGCACCGGATGATATAGCCGTCGTAGCCCAGGACGGTTTCGGAGAGATCGATGGCGAGATCCGGAGGCGCCCACCCGATGTATACCCGGCCCGCGGCGTGTCCAGGATCGGGATGCGATCCAACGGCGCCGGCTGGAGATTGTCCGTCCGACACCTTAAGTACGGGCAGTTCAACACCGCCCATGCATTTCGCGATACGCTGGAACTCGAGAGCGGCACGCCGTTCTGCTGGTCCGGACGAAGGGGACAGCACGATCTGCGCCTGTGGTAGTCCGTTTTTAAATAACGTAATCATGGAGTATGGCCATCACTTCAGGTTATGAATACCTGCCGGTAAAGCCGGACCTGTCGCCGGGGGCGGTAACGGCCTGATCAGCCCACCGCCTTGACCGGAATGCTTCACGATGTATCTTCGGTAGATAGGGCAATGCCACCTCACCCAATCTACATCATGAACCCATCCCAATTCCAGACATTCGGGACCCCGCACCTCGTGGTGATGGGCCTGACCCTGATCTTCGCCGTCGCGCTTTCGATGCTGGCGCGAAGAAACCATGACGGACGAACGGCCGCCGCCATCGGCTACCTGCTCGCCGCCATGCTGTTGGTCAACGAAGTCTCGGCCGGGGGACAGCGCCTCCTGCAGTTCGGCCTGGACTACTTCATTCGGAATCACCTGCCGCTGCATATCTGCGGCGTCGCGAACCTGGTCACGGCCGCGACCTTGTTGTTCCGCAGCCGGCGGACCTACGAGATCGCCTACTTCTGGGGGCTGGTCGGTTCCGCCAACGCCGTGATCACGCCGGGTGCCATGGATGCCGGCTTCCCTTCGTGGCGTTTCTTCCAGTACTTCATCGTCCACTCCGGTATCGTGGTGGGCGTCCTGTACGCCACCTGGGGCCTGGGCATGCGGCCCACGCTGGGCGGACTCTTTCGCGCCTTTATTGCACTTAATGTGTTCGCCGTAGCCGTGGGTATCGTCAACTTGCTCCTGGGGTCGAATTACATGTACCTTTCGGCGCCGCCCTGGGGTACGGTTTCGCCCTTCTTCTTCGCGCCGTGGCCCTGGTATATCCCCATCCTCGACGCCGTGGCGCTTGCCATGTTCTTCGCGGTGTACCTGCCGGTTTACCTGGTGCGTCGGCGCCAGGCTCGGAAGATACGGGCGTCCGCCCCGTCCGCCCCGCGCGGCCCAGGAAAGCCCGCCTAAAACATCCGAAGCGTCTCCCCGCCTTCGGACTCCCAGTCCATCAGGCGCCGGATCGGAATCGTTCTGAGGCCAACCTGGGCGTTCCCTGTGTAGAACACGTATCCCACGTCGTTCTTTACGACCATGCGCGGCCAGCCGGTCCAGGTATTGTCGAAACGTTCCTCTCCGATTCCCAGTGCCGGCAGCGCTGGATTTCGGGGATAGTACGACCAGTTTTTCAGGTCCGTCGAACGGGCGAGTCCGACCGAATCGCACCACTGCTCCCGTCCTGCCGTGCCCGGCGGCGTCCACGCATTGCACCCTTCGTACCAGAGATACCACGTGTCGCCGATACGATCGAGTGACCGTGGCCGGACGTGCACGGCATCCCAGTCGTCCCTTGTCTCCGGACCAAACACCGGATTGTATTCGTCTTCACGCCAGTCCACAAGGTCATCGCTGTAAAGCAGGTAGCCCCGGTCTCCGCCCGGCCAGCCCCCCGATGGCCGTGGCGTGTAACCCGCGTAGAACATGATGTAACGGTAATCCGGATGGTCCACGCGCCGCAGGTCGAATTCGTGTGCGGCGTCATTGAAATGCCGGTAGACGGGATTCCCCGCAAAGGGCGTGAAAGGACCCAGCGGATCATCGGCCGAGGCGATCATGAATCCGAGCCAGGACGGATACTGCTGCACGGCGTACATGATGGCGACCTGCCCCTCGGGCGTAACGACCACGCCGTTCACGTAGATATTGTCTCCCGGCGCGTCCGCGTGGGAGAGGACGGGCGACGGGTGTACTTTCCACGTTAATAGATCCGTGCTTTTAGCCACGGCGATGGTACGCCGCGAGGACCCTTCCTGGTCGCCTTCCATGCCCGCCATGCAATACATGTAGTAGCACCCGTCGATTTCGATGATCGCGCCCGGTATGATCTGCTTTTCGTAGTGGCTGCCCGCCGGGCCCAGGGAGATGACCGGTTCCGTCATCTGGCTCAGCCAGGGCTGCGTCGTGACCGTGCAGGATTCGAATCCGCATCCCCCGGACCCCTCCAGGACCAGCGTGTTCTCCCATGGATCGTACAATCCGTCCCATTCGCCCGTTGGGCCCCGGATCCAATCCGTGTTTCCGTTTACGCGGAACCGGAAGAAGCTACCCTTCTTCAGCACGCGTACCTCCCAGGGGGGCAGTCCCCCGCCGGTATAGTCCTTCAGCACGGTGCAAGCTCTCCCGGCCCGACGGACCACGCGAAAGCCTCGGCCGTCGATTTCCAGGACAACGTTTGCCTTTTCGCCTCCGGAAAACCGGATGGCCGCCGTTGGCGCCGAACCTGCGCCGGTGATTCTCGCGATGAGTTCGTAGTTGCCCGTGACGTGTCGTATTGTCATTGATTGAGAATTGCCGTTACAAGGGTATCTGAACAGCGCGCTGGTGGAAGATAAATACCGATTCCTCTCATCGAAGATAAGTCCTATATTCCGGAGAATCCACAACGAAACAGGGACGCCGACGGACCTGTTGCCGGCATGGCGACAGGGGCTGCTTTCGGGAGTGTGGCGGCACGTTATTAAGGAGATGGGCATCTTGCCTGATTCCAAGATTACACAAGGCACAGTCATCATACTCAACGGAGCGCCCAGATCCGGGAAATCCAGTATCGCTTCCGCCATCCAGCAGATGTCGCGGGAACCATGGATGAACCTCGGCGCCGATCGATTCATAGATATCACGCCGCCGCGGTTTCGGCCAGGGATCGGGCTGCGGCCCGCCGCTATCATGAACCGGGCGGGCGGCGAACGGCCCGACCTCGAGCCGTTGATACCCGATATGTACGAAGCACTCTACGAGTCCATCGCAGTCCAGCTTCGCAAGGGCCTGAACGTGGTTTCTGACGTCGCGCATCACGATGACTACGTTACCGTGAGCGGTATCCTCTACGACTGCGCGAGGTGCCTGGCGGGACTTAGCGCGTATTTCGTAGGCGTGCGGTGTCCGGTCGACGAAGTGTGGCGACGCCGCAGGGAAACCTGGCTCAGGGGAGAGGATATACCGGCCGACGCGCCTGTACCGGATCTCGTACGGATCTGGGAACGGGAGGTACATAAACCCGGCATCTACGACCTCGAGATCGATACATCCGAAATGAGCGCCGAAACCGGTGCCGGCATGATCCTGAGATACATTGAGACCGGACGAGCGCCGGACGCGTTCAGGCGGCTGGCCGCGATGGCCAGCTGACCCCGACGCGTTCAGGCGGCTGGCCGCGATGTACAACTGAGCCGGAACGGCAAGCCTGGATTTGTCGAGAAGTCTGACCATATTTCCGTTTTCCGCAAAGCTGACACAGGTTTATGCTTGAATCCATCATCAATTTCGTTGAAATTCAAACCAGCGAAATAAAAACGGGATCGAACACCGGAAGGACCGAGTCCACATGGGCTGGCGCGTAGCGGATCACATTACGATCTACCGCGATGAGGGCTGGTACGGCGCCCATCCGAACATTATTCGGACACCCGGCGGTGACCTGCTGACGCTGTTTCACCGGTCGCCTGCCACGGGATTCAGTCACCACAGCCATCCCCTCTTCGACGTGCGGGCCTGCCGGTCCGGCGATGAAGGGCAGTCCTGGGGGCCGGTTGAACTGGTAACGGCCTACCCCTTCGGCGGCGTGATCGATTTCGGTACCCATACGCTTTCATCCGGTGAGATCTTCCTGCACGCCAGCACGGTGGACCTGTTACCCGCCGATCCGCCTGAGGTCTCCAAGCATATCTGGATGTCCCGACCGGGAGTGGGTTTCCACGTGAGATCCGCTGACAACGGGACGACTTGGTCACATCCCGTAAGCTTTCCACCAATGCCGGACGCCGTGAACGGCCATCCCGCGTCGCACTCCGGGGTCTGCCGGAGTGGTTTGCTGGAGATGCCGGACGGGCGTCTTCTGCTTCCTGGCAAGGCGACGGATCATCCGGAAGGCAGGCCACCCTTTTTCGGCATGATGCAATCGTCGACCGATGGCGGACATACCTGGACTTATGCCGGGCGCATTGCCGTCGACGACGTCGCCCATTTCAGCGAACCGGCGATCCACATGACGCCATCGGGCCGTATCCTGGTGCTCTTCCGCTGTCATCCGAACCAGCCACCCGGACAGGACGTGCACCTGGTGGAGGTTCATTCGGATGACGGCGGCGAAACCTGGTCTCCATGGCGGTCGACGACCATGCGGGGATGTCCCGGCCACCTGCTCGGGCTGCGGGACGGCCGCATCCTGGCCACGGTGGGCACCCGGTGGGAAGGACAGATGGGATGCATGGCACGGGTCCTCGATCCCGAAGCCGGCGACCTGGATACCGCGCCGGAAATCGTCGTGCGCGCCGATTCCCTGGAACCGGACTGCGGATATCCCTGGTCGCTCGAATTGAATGATGGACGGGTGCTGGTCGTTTACTATTATGTTTACGAAGATGGAACACGGGGCATAGAAGGATCGGTGCTCGCAGAATACTGACGAATCCGGGGTAAGAAGCCTGTCAACAGGCGCCAATGGACATCTGGCGAATATGAGGAACTTCGATGTTTCAACTTGAATCACACCAGAAGGAATTCATGGATACCTTCGGGTATCTACACTTTCCCGGTCTGCTCAACGACAGGATCGATGAAATAGCATCGGCTTTCGATGGGCTGCTGAAAAAAAACGGAGGCGACGACCACGTAGGCGTGGAGCGGCTGGCCATCGTGCCGTTCATCAACCATGACCCCTACCTGTGTACGCTGCTTGACGATCCCCGCATACAAGGCATCGCAGCCGGCCTGCTGGGCGATCAATACCAGTACTGGAACAGCGACGGCAATCTGTATGTGGGCGACACGCGATGGCACTCCGACACCCAGTGGCCCGAACCGATCCGGTTCTTCAAGATGGCGATCTACCTGGATCCCATGACGAAGGACACGGGGGCGCTCCGGGTCATCCCGGGTAGCCACCGGTTCGGCGAAGGCTATGCGGAAACGGTTCACGAACACCTTACGTGCAGGAAGGGAGGCTGGGGTGGACTCCACGGCAGCGAGGTGCCCGCCGTCGCCGTCGAGACCCAACCCGGCGACCTGGCCGTGTTCAATCATTCCACCAAGCACAGCGCGTGGGGCGGGGGGACAAGGCGGCGCATGTTCACGATCGTATTTACAGGTCATCATACGGAAGGACCTGCTCTCGAGGCGTTCAAGAAGATCATCCGTCAACACGGCTATACGACGCGGGAAGTTTTTGGCAGGGAGAACGGCCCCCTGGTTTCCACGGCCACGCCCGAACGACTGCGGCACCTGCAGAACCTGATCTCTCACATCCCGAAAGCGGCTTGAACAAACTACACGGACCGGGGAATACAATAACATGGCACTCACACAGGATCAGTTTCAGCATTTTGTAGATGAAGGATACGTCATTGTAAAGGGAGCGCTCACCAGTGATGATCTGGATCCCGTCATCGCCGGGATCGAAGCGTTCGTGGACGGACGGGCGCGCAGTCTCCACGAAGAAGGACGAATTACCGAACTTCACGAGGGAGAACCCTTCGAGCGACGGCTGGCCCTGATCACCCGGAAAAACCCCTCGATCTACGACGATATCGACATCATGCACATGCGTGCCGAAGCGGTATTCCGATTTCTCGGTAACGACCGGATGCTGAACCTGGTGGGGTCTCTCGTCGGACCCGAAATCACGTGCAGCCCCATACAGCATCTGCGGGCGAAGCTGCCGGAGGACGTGGCCAGTGGCGATAGCGGCTGCAACGGCAGCGGCGACGAGGATGCCCTGACCAAGCGGGTCCAAGAAAACGTGGCGCCCTGGCACCAGGACGCGCAGGTGCATCATGAAGACGCCGATCCGGTGTTCATTCTCACCGTCTGGCTGCCCCTGTGCGACACCGACGAAGAGAACGGATGCCTGCAGATCATCCCACGCGTGCACCACCGCCGCACCGTTTACTGGAGCGAAGGATTCGGCATCGAAGAAGGCGGGTTGCCCGATGGCGAAGTCCTGTCTCTGCCGATGAAGAAGGGCGACGTGCTGCTCATGCACAAGCTGATCCCGCACCGGTCCATCCCCAACCGATCGGGATCGATCCGGTGGAGTCTCGACCTGCGGTATCAGCAGACCGGCCTGCCCACGGGCCGATCCTTCTACCCTAACTTCATCGTGCGCAGCCAGCGCCATCCCGAATTTGTGCTATCGGACTACAATACGTGGAGCCGGGGCTGGGAAGAGGCGCTGAAGGTCACGTCGCAGCGTCCGCCGCGCAAGAACCGTCCTACCGAGCCCACCCCGATCCGGATGTACGGGTAATCCCGACGCGGACTATCTGGGGCTACTTCGTTCAGCCTTTCAGCGCGAATCGGGGGCCCTGACGCTTTCAGCGCGAATCGGGTGTGCCAGGTCAGGCCTTAAGCGCGGATCGGTAAATCCGCCAGTACTCGATCAAGTTGCTGGCCAGGAACGTGGTTTCCATGAGGACGGCGACCGGGCTGCCGGCGATGTAGTTGTGGATCATCCAGATCAGCGCGCAGGCCATGTAGATCAGCCGTATCTTGCGGTCGGATTTCTGAAAGTTCCCGTAGGTCGGCAGTAGCGATCCGCAAAGCGCCAGTATGTCCAGTGGCCGTTCGTAGGACACGAAGAATCCGGCCACGATCAGCGCCATGAACACGTACATCAGGCGCCGGTCGGTCGTGAAAGCCGCCGTGAAGACGCGCACGCCCATGACGACGTACAGGGTTCCCGCGCCGTTTCTGCCTAGCACGAAGAAGTGGCACGCATTGGTCAGCGCCGAGGCGCTCAGCCAGAGCAACACGTTGCGTCGCTTTTTGTATTGGAAGGAAATCACGCCGCAGGTGAATGCGACGGCGGCGAGCGCCTGAGATATGAGGAAGGAATCCATGGGGTGATTCACCCGGTCTGTTGAGGTCCACGTGCAAAATAAAGACCGCCCGATGGGGGTCAAGCCGAATCACCGTCATACACTTGACGCGGGGTCGGAAAGGGGATAAGGTACGTTGCAGTCCTTCCATCGTGACGATTGTGGCCATTGTGACCAACGGATGGTCCTTCCATGATCTCAACTGCCCGCGCCATTGCCATCATCCTGGTATGCTGCGCCACCGCGGCAGGGATTCTGCGCGTCCTGGCAGTCGACCGACAGTCAGGGACATCCGGGCCGTCCGCGACGTCCGAGCGCTACGTTAATTCCGCGGGCGTTACTCTGCCGCCCGACGCGGCGCCGCCGTCGGAGCAGTACGTCCGCCTGTTCCAACTCGACAATACCTACATGGAATGGTTCCGCACGATCTACAAGGGCACCTACGGCCACCGGATCATCGCGGAACCGCTGATCCGATTCGACAAGGACTTCAACCTGATCCCGGCGGCGGCGAACAGCTGGGAGCCCACCGCCGACGGCCTGGGATGGTATTTCTACCTGAGGGACGACCTCGAGTTCTCCGACGGAAAGCCGCTGACCGCCCACGACTGGGTATTCACCCTTCGCCGCGGGGCCGACCCGGAGAACGCTTACGACGTGGAGTGGTACTACCGTCCCATCAAGAACTGGAGCAGGGTCGTCGGCCGGGAACTTCCCCTCGACTCGCTCGGCGTGCACGCGATCGACGATCACACCCTGTTGATCGAGACTGACGAACCCTGCGCCTACATGCCGGACCTGATGGTCGACAGCTGGGTCTCTCCCCGCCAGGCGGTCGAGAAGCACGGCGACGCCTGGTCCACCAGCCCAGAAACCTCCATCGCCAGCGGGCCGTTCTACCTGGAGGAATGGACCAAGGCCGACCGCGTCGTGCTCAAGGTCAATCCGAGGTATCACGGGGCCGCGCGATCCTACCTGGAAACGATTATAGCCAAGCTATACAACGCTTCCACGCCGCCGCCCCTCCTCGCCTCCTACGAGGCGGACGAGATCGACTTCGCCCTCGTCACGAACCACGCCGAACTCGCGCGGATTAAGAGCGATCCGATGCTGAGCCGCGAACTGCACTCCTATACCGACTTCGCCACCTATTACCTCACGATGGACACCTACAACCCGCCCTTCGACAACCTTAAAGTACGGCAGGCCTTCAGCCACGCCATCGACCGGAATGCCGTCTGCAACTCCGCGCTGCAAGGCTTCGCGACACCGGCCTACTCCATGTTGCCGCCCGGTTTCCCGGCGGAAGCAACCGAAGCGCTGAAGCTCATCCAGCGTTACGACCCCGCACTGAGCCGCAAGCTGCTGGCCGAAGCGGGTTATCCGGACGGAAAGGGATTCCCGCGGGTGGAAATGTGGGTCCGGCGCGACGTGCGTCCGGTACACGAAGCGGGCGAGGCGATCCAAGCTATGATCAAGCAGAACCTGGGAATCGAACTGGTGGTGCGGAACATGGAAGTCAAGATCTTCATGGACGCGATCAACAGCCACCAGCTTCCCCTGGGCCTCGTCCGTTTCGGGGCCGACTTCATCGACCCCAGCAGCCTGATGAACCTTTGGCTGTCCTCGGGGCGTCATGCCTGGAAACATGACCGTTTCGACCGGCTCGTGGTCCAGGCGGGCGGCGTGGTCGGCGACTACCGGAAGCGGATGGACGTCTACCGGCAGGCCGAGCGGATCCTGGTGGAGGAGGTCGGCGGCCTGTTCGTGTGGTACCCGACGATGAACCAGATCTGGAAATCGGACATCCGGGGAGACGCCCTCGAACCGAATCAACGGGGCTTCCGATCCTGGCGGGGCGAGCAGATCGGGAACACGGCCTTTACAATTTACATCGCCGACGACGGGGCGCGGGACTACGGGTCAAAAGGATTCTGGGAGCGGGTATTCGGAGGAGGCGGGTAGACAGATGCGGCAGGCAAATCAGACGATATCCAGCATTTTGTTGGCGTAGTCTTTTCCCGATGTCGGTGAAGGAAGAGACCGGCCGTCTCGTCGATACAAATTTATGGTTTCCTCTACGATCCGGCATAACTCGGAGAACACTTCCTGTTCGTTATCACCATGACACCCACCGTAGAGCAGGCCGGGACAACTGCCGACGAAACACTGATCCTCTTCTGACCATTCCACTATTTTCACATATCGAGCACTCGTCTTCATTTCTGTGATTCCTTGATCGCTACGCGAATGGCCTGTTCCTGATAGCTTTTCGAATCGTCTCCAAGGTGCAAAGAAGAAATCAGCGAAGAAGCTGTCAAGTAGGTTACTCGTTTACTTTTTTACGAACGTATTCCGCCTCAACGGTGTTTTATCTGTGACTGGGACGGTAGTCTGGACTAAAAAGGACTTTGCATGACGCAGGAAGAGGGACGATGCATCGCGCTGGAAATCCATCAAGGCAACAGAGGCGCGGTGGAGAACCTGGTGGCGTCATACAAGGACAAACTCTTCACCTACGCCTTCCATATGCTCGGCGGTTCGGACGATGCCCTCGACGTTACGCAGGAAGCCTTTGTCAAGGCCTACGAAACGCTCACCGGAAAATACGATCCGGAGCAGTGCATGTCGCTCGAAATCCGTCCCTGGCTGTACCGCATCGTACGGAACCTGGCGTTGAACCGGCTGAGATCGCGCAAACGCATGGCAGGCGCGGTGGAGAGAATGAGAGTGGACGTACATGAGCAGACCTTCGTCCCCCAAAACGACCAGGCAAGGGCGATCCGGACGGCCCTCGAAAGACTGGGCAGGGAAAGCCGGGAACTGATCATCCTGCGATTCATCGAGCAATACACCTACGCGGAAATCGCGGCTGTTACGGGCTCATCGGAATCGGCGCTGCGGGGCAAAGTATATCGGGCGCTGCGCAGACTTCGCAAATTCATGGAGGACGATACCTGTGGATTGTAACGAAGCGAGACGGCAACTGGATCAAATCAGAACCGGCGAGGCGGACGATGAGGCGAGCCGGACTGTGATTGAACATCTGGAAGCGTGCACCGCGTGCCGCGAAGAAGCCGCATTCATGGGGAGTCTTGCCGTGGCATCTCCCAAACTGAAACTGACCGCCCCCGCGGGGCTCATGGAGGAAGTTATGATCAGGATTGCAGATCGGTACGATGTCATCGACACGGATTTCGGGCCGGCGCACGTAGGTTTCACGCCAAAGGGCATATCCGCGGTTAAACTCGACGTGGCGGAGGACGGCGCCTTCGAGTCATTTTACAAAGACAGGCTCGGGCGTTCCGTAGTACGTGGTTCCTTGCCGGAAACCTACGCCCGGGCAGTCAGACGGGCCATAAGAGGAGAAAAGATCGCTCAGCCACCGGTCACCCTCGAAGGACTGACCGATTTCGAACAGACCGTACTGGATCACCTGGCCAGAATACCGGCGGGCGAAGTCCGTCCCTATGCCTGGCTGGCCCGGGAGGTTGGCAAACCGAAGGCTGTCCGGGCCGTCGGAACGGTCATGGCCCGCAATCCCGTCCCCTTCCTGATGCCCTGCCACCGGCTCGTACCCTCGACCGGGGGCGTGGGGAACTACTACTACGGTCCGGAAATGAAATGGACGCTGCTGGAACGAGAAGGGATTCCGAGGGAAGACCTCGCAAACTGGAAGCGGCACGGCGTGCGCTACATCGGCAGCCGTACGACTGGCATCTACTGCTATCCGACCTGCCGCGATGCGCGGCGCATCAAGCGGGAGCACCGTCTTGAATTCAGCAGTACCGAGGACGCAACGAACGGCGGATGCCGGCCGTGTAAAAACTGCAGGCCGCTTTCGGCGTAGATTTGATCCCTAAGTCTGCGAGGATAGCTGGATTTTGGCACTATAGCGCCGTAGATACCACAATTGCGGCGTTGATACCACTATAGCCGTAGATACCGTCAATGCGTCGTCGATACAATGTAGATACTAGCGATTGCGTGGAGGAATCTGGTCGCCCGTCGGACGGGGTATGGGTCTCCAATAACCCGAAGGATCGCTGCCCCTGCAGATGATGGCCCGGTGAAACTCCGGGTAGCGGCCCCGGACATCAGGCGGCAGGTACCGTATCGTCAGTCCGCAACGCCTGCGGTTGGATACGTTCGGCTCGGAACCATGTAGAAGCAGGTCGGTGTGCATGGAGATCTGGCCCGCCTTCATGGTAAAGGGCACGGGATCGCCGCCCCACCTGTGCGGGTCGTGGACGGACTGTCCCAGCACGTTACGTTCGGCTTTCGTGCTGTTCTCGAAAGGGATCTGTCCGTGAAGGTGTGAACCGGGGATGACCGTCATAGGGCCGTTTTCCTCGTCCACGTCGTCGATGGCCAGCCAGATCGTCACCACTTTGCTCGGGGTCAGAGGCCAGTAGGAGGCGTCCTGGTGCCAGCTCACCCGCTGCACATCGCCCGGCATCTTGCAGAAATAGTGGGTCATCTCGCAGATCAGCGTCTCGCCGACCAGGTCTTCCGCGTAGTCCAGTATCCTCGGATTCATGGCCAGGTTGTAGATACCCTCGCAATGCCGCTGCCAGCCGTTGATGGAGTAGCTGTTGTATCCTTCCTTCTCTGCACGGGCCATCAGGTCCTCGAAGTACAGGCGGTTCGCTTCAGCTTCCTGCGGCGTAAATACATCGAGGGGGCACAGATACCCGTTCGTGTTGAAGAAGTCGATCTGTTCACGGGAAAGCGCTTTCGGATTTTCGGATCTTGCCGGGAAAAAACGAAGTTCCCGCTTCATATCGGGCAGGGCGTCGGTGATGGGCATATCTAGACCTTGTTCATAAGAACGAATATTGAATCGAAGAGTGGTCACACTGGTCAGAAAAGTCTACGAGGTGAATATACCGGCACAAATACCTTGAGACAACCCTTTGTATCGGTTAAATAACCCTGTATGGACGATACCACAAACAGGGCGCTTCAATCGCTCGACCTCGCTCCAGGCGCGTCTATTGACGACGTGAAGAAGTCGTACCGGGAGCTGGCGCTGATCTGGCATCCGGACAAGGTGCCCGACCGTGTGAAAGACCGCGCCACGGCCAAGTTCACGGAGATCAATGAGGCCTACCAGTGGCTCGTCCGAAATCCGGAAAAACTGCGGGTGCCTTCGTCTTCCAGGTCGTCCTCTCAACGGCAATCGTCGCCTCGCTATCGCACCTCGCCTCGATCATCCCATACACGTACGGAGCATCACAGGACCGGCACTTCAGACCGAACGGAATCCGGATCATCTGCTGACCCGGCTGTCCAGCGTTTACGACGGGCTGCCCGTGGGATCTGGACCAATGCTAGAGCCGGTCTCTACATCCACCCCGATATCGACGCCGACAGGGCGGCAAACTTCATCGTATCGCTTCAGAACAACGCCCTGTTTCGCGGGGTGGCCGCCACGGTGGCCGACCTGCTGGTGTTCTACGATATCGATGGGTCTGGCGAAGAAGGCATGGCCATTACCCGGTCGAACCGGCTAGTTAACAACAATACCTCGACGCTGTACGACATCGGCGACCTGGTGGAAGTCCGGTTGAAAGAGGGGTTCTTTGTCCCGTGGGGCGAGATCGAGGTGCGGAGAAATGGACAACGGGGATTTGAATCTGCTGGATACGCTGAGAAGGCACCCGGACGGGCGCTTGTGAGTATCTTGCGGAATCTGGTTGGAAACGCCTGAACCATTGAAGGCGAATTAAATTCTCCTCGCAGGTATTTTCAAAATTGCCTTCGATTCTGCTTCTCCGTGTTATTTCCTCCGGGTCAGATCGTGCTTTTTCCAATCAGGCACGTACGCCGTCATCAATGATTTGAAGAGCTTGCCATGGTTGGGTACACGCAAGTGGAGCAGTTCATGTACGATGACGTAATCCTGAAATCCCTGATTCCGCTCAACCAACTCATAGTCTAAAGTGACGATCCCCTTGGTCGAGCAAGACCCCCACTTTCGCGTCATGTACCGAAGACGAACCTGACGAGGCTGGACCCGCAGACGCTTCGCCCAGGACGCCACTCTCTGACATAAGTACTCACGAGGGTGGTCAGGCGTCTTCACCGTTGCTCCCGCCCAACAGTAATGAAAGGATGCCGTCTACGACCTTGCCGCGTTCGTCCTTTTTCAGTCGAAGCAGCGGATTATATAGCGCTGACCGCAACAGTCTCTTCTCTTCCGCATTAACTGCCGCGTTGGGATAGCGGTTGAGACTCGCTTCGGCTTCCGTTGCTACTGCAAGAGCCGAAATCCCGGCTTTGAGGAATCTCGGGTCTTCTTTGAACGCCCAGTACAATCCAAACGCGCTGGGCGACAGTCCACTTTCATTGGCTGCTTCGAACGCCGCCTTCTTCTCCTTCGCAAGCGCTGCAAGTTGATCCAGCGCCTCGACCCCGGTCGTCTGGCGATGTTCCAGATCCTTCAGGACGCTGTCTGCTCGTTCCTTCAAGGGGATCAGTATCGACCGTTTCTCCGACTCGGTCGCGATTTCCTGCCGGAGACCGCGCACCAGGTTGAATACCTTGGCTTCATCCGTTCCTGATTCGCCTTGAAGAACATCGAGGGTTTCCACGTCGAACGTCACCGGATTCGTCAGATTACGGAGTCCTTCCTGAACAACGCCTTCCTGTACTATACGACGCGTCTTGTTCGCGAGATCCATGACAAATTCGACGTTGTCCGCGTAGGCGTTCTTCACAACAGCATAAAGCCGGACCAACCGACGATAACTATCGATGTAGTCGCGCAGTTCCGAAGAAGGCGACAGAATTTCCCACAGCATCTCGATCTTCTTATAGGCTTCGAAGAAGGTAGTACGCTGTTCCAGGTCCAGGAAACGGCCATAGACGATCCTCTCCAGCCGCTCGTCTTCATTCTCGCCGGTCTCGTCTTCACTCTCGCCGGCCTCGTCCATCAGATAATCCGCCGTAACCTCTTGCATCCGGTCCTGGAAGTCCTCCATCAACAGATTAAGATCTTCGATCACTCCGCTGACGTCGGACGAGTCGAATTGCAAAGCCTTCTTCAACTCGCGCAGAACGCCGACGAAGTCTACTACCAGGCCGATGGGTTTCCTGGCGCCATCGTCGTCCACGCAGGGCCGGTTCACGCGGGCGATGGCCTGGAGCAGCACGTGGTCGCGCATCGGCTTGTCCAGATAAATGCAGTACAACAGCGGCGCGTCGAAACCCGTCAGCAACTTGTCGGTGACGATTAGGATCTTCGGGGCCTCGTCCACCTTCTTGAACATCAACCGCGTGTCCGCCTCGCGTTGGGGTGAGAGCTGTAGCTCGGCAACGAGCGGCCGTTCGATCACGTCTCGAGTGTTCTCCGAGTAGACCGGATCGGTCCATTCCGGCGGCAGGAGTTTGTCGAGTGCGCGTTTGTACTTTGCGCAGGCCTCGCGGTTGACCCCAACCAGGAAGGCCTTATAGCCCAGCGGCGCCACGTTCTCCCTGAAATGGTCTGCGACGAAAGCGGCAACCTTCTCGACCCGGTCATCGGCGGTGAGGAAGGTCCTCAGCCCCACGGCACGATCCAGGACGCGGTTCAGTTCATCGACGTCGGTGACACCTTCCATCTCGGCCAGCGCGAAGAATTCCCTGTCGAGCTGTTCCGCCGGAACCGTCATTTCGCTCGGCGCCATCACGTGGCGGATCGGCAGCGTCGTCTCGTCCCCTATCGATTCCGCTATCGAGTACTTGTCCAGGTAGCCCTGGTCGTCGTCCGGGCCGAAGATCTTGAACGTCCCTTCTCCGTGCGCCGTCCGGTCGACGGGTGTGCCGGTGAAGCCGATGATGGTCGAGTTGGGCAGGGCGGCCATGAGGTACGTGCCCAGATCCCTGGCCACCGAGCGGTGCGCCTCGTCGATGAACACGTAGACATTGTCGTTGAGATTGGCGTCCTTGTCGATGCCCTCGAACTTGTGGATCATGGAGATGATCAGGCCCCGCCGGTCATTTATGAGCAGGTCCTGGAGTTCCGCTCGGGAGTTGGCCCGCCACACCGCGATGGCCTGCTGCTGCATCTCGCCGAGCAGCCGTTCGACCCAACCCGCAAGCTGGCCTTCCAGTTCCGTGCGGTCCACCACGACGAGCACTGTGGGATTTTGAAATACGTCCCTGCGTTCGAGGATGAGGCGAGCGGCGGTGAGCAGCGTGAACGTCTTGCCGGATCCCTGGGTGTGCCAGACGAGACCGCGCCGCTTCGCAGGCACGGCGCAGCGCTCGACAATGCGATCCACCGCGCGGCGCTGGTGCTGCCGAAGCACGGACTTCCTCGTCTCGCCGTCCTCGACGTAGAAGAGGATCCAGTCCCGTAGCGTGCGCAGGAAGTCCGTCGGCTCGAAGAAGGACTGGACGGCAAACCGATAGTTGTCGTCCACTCGCTCCTTCCAACGTGCCATGAAGCGGCGCGACAGGTTCCAGGTCACGCCGTACCAGTAGTCGAGCAGGTGGGTCACGTTGAATAGTTGCGCCGCGCTCATCAACTCGGGCGTCTCCTGCTCGTAACGGCGCAACTGCGTAATACCGGCCTCGATGGCGTTGGCGTCGGCCGGGTTCTTGTGCTCCACGATGGCGACCGGCACGCCGTTGACCACGAACATCACGTCGGCGCGGTTGGCCTTGTGGGCGGCCGGCTTGAGCCGCCATTCCCAGGTCACGTGCAGGACATTCGCCGACGGATCGTCAAAATCGACGAACCGGACCTGCCGGTGCCGCTGCTCGCCCTCGTCGTACCACTGCCGCTCGCCGCGCAGCCAGGCCAGCATCTGGCGGTTGCCGTCTATGCTTGGCGGGAGCGCCTGAAGGTTCTCTACCACGGAACGGACGGCAGAGTCCGACATCCAGGGATTGAAACGGCGCAGCGCCGCTTCGAGTACGCCCTGGAACAACAGACCGGCTTCGCCCCCTCGCATGGCGAGGGCGTCCATCGGAGGAAGAGGCGTCCAGCCGATCTCCGCCGCGTGACGGACCATTGGGAACTGAACGGCTTGTGCTTCGGTTACGGTGAGTTCAGACATAATCGGATAGAGTCACTACGCATTTATCTGAAAGATGTTCGGATTTGAAGTTTCAAAGGTCGCCGGGAGTGGAGCAGTCGGCGGGCTTTTTGTCGTGTACATGCATTTCTTGACTCCGATTAGCCCCTATAACGCCCCTATAACGCCCCTATAACGCCCCTATAACGCCCCTATAACGCCCCTATAACGCCCCAAGGGCTTATCCATACCTCTGTGCACGTTTCCACCGTCCCGACCGTCCACGACCCGGGGAAATGACCAACACTCTGGCTTTTAACTCCTCCAGTGCCCTTCGCACTTGACGCTCACTTACGCCAGGACCCAGACGGACGTGAATCTCGTGGCGCGTCAAACCATCTTCCGCTCTGTCCAGCAGGGCAAGAATCGTCTCCTGTCGTTCGGTGGAACTAGCTTCGCCGCCCCGCCGGGGCACAAACTGGCCGTGCCGGAACCGCACCGTCACGCACCAACCGTCATCTTCGATTTCCAGCATGGGGAGGCCCGCCGCGCTGGTCAGGTCCGTCATCTTCAGCGTTCCGTGCCCCCACTCCTCGATGATCCCGCGTCGATGGAACGTGCGGGCAATCAACGGATTCCACGGACGTGATTCGTGCGGGACGAACAGCTTTTCCGGGGTCAAGCCGAAGTGCAGCGATCCGGTAGACGTGATCTCCAGACGGTCGTCGTAGATCGCCACTCCAATGGAACCACCGCCAATGGAGTAGTCGCGATGGCATAACGCGTTCGCGAGCGCCTCGCGCGTCGCCAGTGGTGGATAAAGCGGTTCGTCGATTCGGTCGAAGCGATCATTCTCGAATCGAGCGGCGATCGGCAGGCTGTCACGCAGAAAACGTTCCGCGTTCGCGAGGAGCGTAAAGGCATTGCCGTTGAATTGGCGATTGTCCAGAAACTGCATCTTGTCGGTTCCCCGGAAGCGGGCCACGCGGAGCAGGCACTGCGGCATGTCGACCTCCAGCCGTTCCCTGTTGCCGAACAGCACGGCTGCCGCCCGTAGCAACACGCCGTCGCGCAGCACACCGAGTCCTCGCAGCAGGTCGGCCGGCTCTCTGCTCGGCGGCTCATCCATGCGGCCGCGGCGAACGCCCTCCGCGACGACCCTTCGAATCTCCGCCACGTCGAGGTCGCTGATCGACCACCCTATGGCAGGCTGGTTTTCCCAGCGCTGCTCGCTGTGCATCCGTTCAAAGAGCATACGGTTGTACTCGTCCGGAGACATTGCCAGCGTGGTGTTCCCGACCCGGCGGTAAGCACTGCCACGGAAGATGTACGGCCTCGTGGGTCCCCGGCCCGTGCTGACCACGATAACTTCACGGCCACCATCCACGGGTACTCGTTCGACCGTCGGAAAGGCCGGAGGGTCGATTTGCTGTAGCTCGGCGCTCAGTTCCTCGATGGTGCGCCCGCCAACCTGCTGCCCCACGACGTCCCCGTCCCGGTTAACACCAAACAGCACCTGCCCGCCATCCTGGTTCAGGAAGGCACACACCGTCCTCGCCGCCTCCCGGCGGGTCCCGGTCGTTTCCTTGAACTCCAGCGTCTCGGATTCGCCGGACGCGGCCAGGGTTGTGATTCGGTCAATGTTCATCTACACACAACTCCTGCCCGAAAATGTCACGCTTCAGTTCATCGTAAACGGCCATCCCCGGCTGGATTAGCGGAGCGAGAGTGTCACGCATAAAGGTTTTGGCGGTGTTTCCAGGATTGGCAAGTTCGAGCATGGACTTGCATGCGTTGTAAATGTCACCGCTGGCTGGCGTTAGGTCGTCAGGAGCATCTCCAGTCCTCTGGTCGAGGATGCGCTGCTTTTCCGCCAAGAGGTCATTGGCCTTGTCGGTCTTCCCTACTGAATCAGTTAGTGCTCGTAGAACTTCGTCGTCGAATAAGTAGGACTCCAAATTGCGATACGACAACACTCGGACGCCTTCTCTCTTAAACTCGGCGACCTCATCAGGAGATAAGGAATCGCGGTCAATGAGCCTGACGATTTGGGTACCTTGCGTCAACACACCAAGCGCATAGGCGATGCCTCGTCGATCACCAGCGACTTCTGAAGCATTGCCTCCAGGAATGAACTGGGTTTCTGGAAATCTACCCTGAAAGATCCGTTCATAACAACGAGCGTCGTGGGAGTAGTTCTGTCCTGCATTACGATTCATCGGCTCGCCTTCACAGATCACCACGCGCTCCGGCGCGACCAGCGTGGCCAAATCGCCAAGTGCAACTTCATAATTGGTGCTCCAAAATGAACGGTCAGGGACGGTGGGTTCAATCGTCACCGCCTCATCATAGTTCCTTCCATCAAAGTCAAGAAACACGACACTGCCAGGGGTGGTTGCCTCAATGTCCCTAGCTCGGCGCATCATTCCTATGGAGTGTGTTGCCAGCATCAACTGGCAGCCCACAGGGATGAGCTCGTAGAGTACGGAGAGGAGTTCTGCCTGCAGGCGTGCACTCATATGGCTCTCGGGCTCATCAATGCAAAACACAGTGTTGTCATAGCTGTGGCTTGCAACTACCAAGTCGAGAACAAGGTCAAACACTGCCTTTTCTCCTCCTGATAGGTTCTTAAACGAAAAGCGTTGACTGGCTCCCTTTGTAAAGCGGAATGTGCCATCGCTCATAGGATTGCCAAGGCTGTTGAATACCATGTCGGGAAACAGTCTGCGGAACGGGGAGCGAATCTCCTCTGTAACCTGATCACGGAATGCTTCAAGTGTCGTTGAGCCGTCACCTCGCTCAAATACATCTTCCACCGCATTCCCGACTAGTCGTTGATAGTTTTTGCTAACTGCGGCATCGTTATCGATCATTCTATGAATGCGAACTTCATCAAGAAGATCACCAGTCCTGCTGAGTTGATTCACTTGGAATTCTGGGTCGTTTCTATATGCAGACCTGATGTAGAAAATCTTCCTGTTGTCGCGGGCATCATTTGGAACATAATCATAGAACTCGACTTGTACTTGATTATTCCAATTTGCATGGCCAGCCTCTTGAGAATAACCCTTAGCGTGGTATTCGGCATCCCAATTGAGGCCACGATCGTTCCTTGATTCTCCCCAAACGTGCAGAGCATCAAAGAAGGAGGACTTGCCGCATCCGTTTGGTCCGGCAAGCATAATGAGGCGAGCCGTGTCCGGTATACCTTGTACAGTAAGGTCGGTGAAACGCTTGAAGTCCTTGACTTTGACGCTCTTGATTCTCATACCCTATTCCCTACTGGCCCACCTGCCTCGGTGACTGCTGTAGTATCGCCAAGCAACATGCCAATACCCAACTCCCCCACACGCACTTCCCCCGTCATCAGCTTGTGCAGCAGTGCCTTGAACAGTTCCTCGAGCACGGCGTGCTTGCGTCGGTGAAGGTCTATCTTGCGGTCAATGGCGTGGAGGATGGCGACCACCTCGCGTTGCTCGTCCATAGGCGGTAATGGGACAGTCTGCTCCTTGACCATCCGATCTGTCACAGCCGGGTAGCTAGCGCCCGTTTCGATCTCCGCAAGCTGTCGGACAAACTGCTCACGCTGGACGAGATAATAGATGAATCTGTCCGCTATCTTCTCTTGATCACGGCGCAAGACACAGAATGCAGTCGAGCAGACCTGACTATCGAACTCCTCGGGGACGATTGCGGTCCGCAAGAGTGTTGGTCGCACGGTCGCAAAGATTACATCGTTAGCAAGGATTCGCTTCCTCGCACGGCCAGGCGCTTCTTTGAGTATGTGTCTGGACGTTGTTTCGACTTGTAGGTAGTCGCGCGAGATAGACGAGACATCCACGTACTCGATTGTACGGTCACCTTCGGACCGCAGGTCAACCGAATCAGTGGCCTCGCAGAGTGTGCCCAGGGACGATATCTTCCACCCCGATGGCATCGGCCCGATCTCCGTCTTCTTCTGTGCCTCGCCCCGCAACCCGCGTGTGAACAGCGAATGCATCGCGGCGCGTTTCAGGGCTTGGGCAGTTTGAATCTGTTCGTCTTGAACTGAAAGGGCATCATCTATCTGTCGAAGCACTTGAGCAATACTTCGCTGTTCTTGTAATGGGGGGATGGCAATTTCTCGTTCCTTTAGAGCCTTGAAATGTCGATTGTATCCGCGATTAGGTAGCTCAATCGCTCTACAGGCATAGTAGAAGAACAACGGATCAATGCCCGCTTTAGGCTTCAGTACCTGTGTCCCGTCGGCCCCACGTACGAAAGGGAAATCGACGTACTTGAATGTGCGGGTGTGATCTCCAAAGACTACAACCGGCTGGCTAGTCGAAATCAGCCCGCCATCGTCGTCAGTCCATCCAGCAACCAGGTTCTGTCCTTGGTCAACTATGGGAAAGCTGCCGGTTGATTTGTAGTCCCGAGACAGAACCTTGGGCATCTTTCGCAAAGCTAGAGGCACTAAGCAGTCTCCCACAGTCATCTGTGACCATTCAGCCATCTCTTTCTACCTTTTCGAGCGGTGCCAGTATCTTCACAAGGTCACTGGTAAGCTCAACATCTCGATTGTTCAAGTCTTGGAGTTCACCGACTAGCGAATCGATTGAGCGAAGCTCAGTCTCTTCTGTCTGCCCTACCCACCGGCTTGGGCTCAGGTTGTAGTCGGCCTCTGCCGCCTGCTCGCGGGTGATGACGGCAACTTCGCCCTCCATCGGCTCACCTTTCAGGAACATCGCCGCCAACGGCTGGATGTCCTCCTGGGGGATGAAATTCTTGGGACGACCCTTGCCCACCCGCCGGCTTGCGTTGAGAAGCACGATCTTGTCCTTGCGAGTCTCCGGCTTGCGCTTAGACAGCACGACGATGATGCCGGCGGCGCTGGTGTTGTAGAAGAGGTTGTCCGGCAGCAGGATAACGCCGTCAATCAGGTCCCGCTCCACGAACCACTTGCGGATGTTGCGCTCCCGGTCCTCGTTCTTGCTGCCGGAGCCGCGAGTCACCGCTCCAGTGTCCAGTACCACAGCAGCCCGCCCGCGCTCATTCAGACAGGACAGGGTGTGCTGGAGCCAGGCCCAGTCACCCTTGCCGGTGGTGACGCCTCCAGCAGTGCGGAAGCGGTCGAAGGGGTCGTTCTCGAAGATGTCCTGGTTGAAGTCCTGGTTCCACATGGGATTGGCGACCACGACGTCGTGCGTCGCGATCCGGCCTGCCGAGTTCTTGAACTTCGGGTTGATCATGGTATCACCGCGCTCGATCCGGACCTCCATGTCGTGGATGATCGCATTCATGTGAGCCACAGCGTAGCTTTCCGCCTGCAACTCCTGTCCGTTGAGCTTGAGGGGCACGCGGCTGGTGGGATCGGTCTCGCGGGCGACGAGTTGTAGCTTGATGAGCAGCCCCGCCGAACCACAAGCGTAGTCGTGGCAGTCCTCGCCGGGTCTCGGACGCACGAGGTGGGCCATCAGCAAACCGACCTCCGTGGGGGTGAAGAACTCGCCCGCACTCTGGCCGGAACCTTCCGCGAACTTCCGGAGCAGGTACTCGTAGGCGCGGCCCAGGAAGTCGGGTTGCACGTCGCCGAGGCCGAGACGGTACCGGGGGTCGGAGAAGGTCTCGATGACCCTGGCGAGCCTGGACGGGTTGACGTCGCGCTCCCCGTTCCGCTCCGCGGCGAAGTCCACCAGATCAATGACCCCGGAAAGCGAAGGGTTCCAGCGGACGACCGCGCGCACTGCTCTCGTCAGGTGCTCGCCGATATCCCCCGGTTCGGTGTTGCGTCCCTGTTGGTCAGTTGGCCACTCATACGTATCGCGACCGCTGATAACGCCCCAGCGGGCTTCCTGCGGCAGGTAGAAGCGCAGCAGATTGTGATCGTCTTCCGCGATCTCCTGAGCGACCGCCCGGTCCCCGTACTCCTCGGCCAGCCGCTCGATTTCATCATCAAAGACATCAGACAGGCGCTTGAGGAAGAGGAGCGGCAGCAGGTAGTCCTTGAACTTGGCCGCATCCTTCTCGCCCCGGATTGAGCAGGCGGCGTCCCAAAGCATCTGCTCCATGGGTTTGGTGGACGGGTCGGATGTCTGGCGGGTTCGGGATCGTCGTCTTGTCACGCGGGCAGCAGACTCGGCTTCATCGACTTCGCTCTCGTCGTCGATGCCCGCTTCGGTGGCCAGTGCAGCAATGGCCGTTCGCGCCGCCTTCTGGGGTCTAGAGACTCCGCCTTCCCAGCGATTCACCGTAGTGAACGACACTCCGAGCCGCTCGGCGAGTTGCTCCTGTGTGAGGTCCAGTCTGGCGCGGATGGCTTGGAGGATTGGTCCGATAGACTCTCTTTTTGTTATATTTGCCATGTTTGCAATATAACAATTCGGGCTGGGATGTCAAGGAAATTTGAGGTGATTATTCCGAAAGTACGGAAAAATCACCGAAGTCGCAGCGGTAATACCGTACTTTCTTTCATACGTTTGAGATTTTGGAACGCGAGGGCTATAGCAAGGAGACCCCAGCACGCGAATTCAAGCTCGTTCAAGTTCCTCCTCGCATCGTGTTCTCTCCAACCGGTCATATGCCATCACCTAAGATTCCTTAAAGAGCTATAGGACGCACCAACACCTAAACGGAATTGAAAGTCGGTAAGCACCAACAATTCGGCCCGTTCCAATAAACCGCACAGGTTAACAGGTTGAAGTACAATCAGACATTCACCGTGGGGTTTTACTCATGGCCTTCATCTGGGATCGTCTTCAATGCTGAGAGCGGGCAATAAAATACTTCGGCGTCAATGCGAACGCTTCTTGCGTGTATGACGTCATAGACGTTTCCCTGCATTCCGCGAACCAAGCTTTTCAAATCTTTCTCTGTTTCTTCCAGATTTGAACCGAATGCAAGTACGGTTCCCCTATACTGGCAATGGTCCGCAAGAAAGGCTCTATCTTCTACCTGCCAGACCGGCTGAACTGGCTGAGCCGGCTGTCCTCCATTGACTCCAACCAAGGCCGCACACCCGAAAAGTGACACTACGACCACGAATCCGGCTATAATGCAAACATCGTGTTTCACTCGTCTGTCTCCCTTTGCAGGTTTCCGGCGGGCAATTATATCCATATAGATCCGCCTGCTTTTTTAGCCTTGCTTCGTTATGCCGTTCCAACCGTTACTTAGCGTACATTTCGCTGATGATGCTACGCTGTTGTGCCGCGTTGTCGGAGGAAAGACCGTCGATGTGTTGCCCCAGACTCTGCTTGCTGATTGTGCGAATCTGAACGACGGCAATCTCGGCGTCCTAGCCCTGCGCACCACCCCTGCAGGCGCGGCCCCACCAGCGCGGATGCAGTCTGAAGGTGAGGGGGCAGACAACCACGGATTCGAAGTATCGTTTCATCTCATCGCGACTGACGATCACCACTGGCTTGGCCCTGCGAATTTCAGCACCTATGATGGGACTCAAACCGGCAATGTACACGGCATACCGCCGAGAAAAGGGGCCATCAATCCACGCCATCGGCTATGGCAACGTCGAAGTCGCTCCAGTCCTCCGACTCTTCGGCCATAGCGCTGTAGGTCTCCTCCCAGGACAGGTAATGGGTCTCCTTGCCCCGCAAAATGATGCTGTCCTCCATCTCTTCCAGCGTCAGACGGTCACTCCATCCGTACTTGTCCAGCAACTTCTTGGGAAGACGGATGCCTCTGGAGTTGCCAATCGGAATCAGTTTGACTTCCCTGATGCGAGACGATTTGTTCATGCGCTACGCCTCCGCTGTGTGGAACAATGACGTAGTTAAAGTAACTACAAATCCTGCCGTGTCTATGTTTCCAGCACCTTATCGCGCACCAAACACCAGCCTCGCTTCGTGGCGCAAGCCTACCAAGCGGTACAGAAAGTGTCGCACTCAGGCGAATTGGCGTTGCCCACAGGAGGCACATCCCACTCACACCGGCCAGGATTCCTTCCGATACCCCATGTCCCAGAACATCCACTCGTACCGGCTGGTCGTGATGTAGTGGTTCAGCATGGCGTCGCGGTCCTCCGCGGGAAGCCCTTCGGAGACCCGGTTCGTGATCTCCAGGACGGCGACGACGCACTCGGCGAACTGCTCGCCGGCGTAGGTGTCGATCCACTGCTGGTACATGGGATCAGGCGATCCCTTCTCCGCCAGCGATTTGCCCACCGCCCAGTAGATCCAGTAGCACGGTAGCACGACGGCTACGGTAGTAGCTGGATCGACCGATAGAGAGCGTCCTGCAGAGCCGCTTGACCACGGCGCGACCGTTGGTCTTGTGCGTCTGGGCGACCAGGGAGATCATGACCTTTCTCCATTGCTTCGCGCTGAGCGTGGGATCTCCTCTAGCCGACTCAAGACTTTTTTAACAGGTCGTTCTCCATGGTCAGTTGACCGACCTTGCGCTCAAGGGCCTAGGGTCCGGGCCTCGTCACTTACCGCCTTGCCATTACCGGGGAAAGCGCGGTCGCTCTGGCGGCGCAGTTGTTGCCGCCAGCGGTGGACCAGCGTGGGATGGACCTGATGTTCCCGGGCCAACTGGCTGATGGATTTGCCCGAATCGGCTTCCTGGAGAACCTGGAGCTTGAACTCGCGGGTGAACTGACGACGTTTCAGGGACATGGAGTGCCTCCTCGATCAGAAGGAAGCTTAACTCACTGTCCCGGTCAAGGGTGCAGTACAGTAGTACAAAACGAAGTCACTTCAGTAGTTAATTAAGCTACTTTCTTAAAAGCAAGTACCACCTCTCGGCGCATGCGTCTGTTTATCGATGCAGGACGTAACTGAGATGATGGCGGTGGTAAGTACCTCCGATTAGCTGGTAGTTCCCTCGAACGCCGGGCAGTACAATCTAGTCCCAACCCATTTGCGACTTTTTCTAATATAGATGCGTTAGGAATAAAAGTTCCTCGTACGGTGTTCTCACCAATAACAAATACTGCTTCCCCATTCTTGGAGAGAACTCTGGCCGCTTCGCTCACGGTACGTCGAATGTCATCGATATATCGCATAAGAATAGCTTCTTGTCTGACCGGCAGCCTTGGCTGCAGCTTCAGATCAGTTAGTATTTCACGGTATCGATCATCGTCTCCTACATTCCTTCCAATTTCAGCACCGACACTAGTGGATCTTATGCGACGTATATTTTCAATCGAGTGCCCCATCCATACCAAAGAAAACTTGCTACACCTCATGTAATCAATCGCATTCAAGTATGGTGGAGATGTTAGTACCAAATCGATTGAACCATCTTCAAGATCTAGAGCTCTTGCATCACCTTCATACACCGTTGTCGCAGGTCCTAAATAACCATCTGAACTGTGAATGCAGTTCTTTACTACACGTTCTACAGAGGCCAAGAACTTTCTAAAAGGTTTTGAAGGGGCGTACTTGAATACTCGGTGCGGCCTACTATGTGAAAGATCCATCGCCCGTGAAGCACCTGATCTTTTTGTTATGATCAGACGGGAGAACGCGCACCACAATGCATTCTGGATCGTGTCATCTTGAACTTCTTGAATAACTGTAGCAAGTGAAGTTAACTGTCTTCTTGCGTAAGGGTCGAACCAATACCTGATAAATTGCTTAGTTTCATCGTCGGAATTCTTGGGGTAAGCATCTTTCAATCGTAGCGATACAAAAACACTGCGTGCATTCTCCAACATTATACTTGCCATTTTCTTGATGGCTATCGGATCGATTTCGGTTGTCCAAACCTTTGAAACAAGCACAGCAAGGGGGTCTATATCAAATCCAACTGCCCGATGTCCTCTTGCGCGTGCTATCGAAAGCACTGTGCCGGATCCGGTCATTGGATCAAGGATTCGCGCTGAATCCCTGTAGTTCTCGACAACATCAAGAGCAAGATCGGGGGCCATCCGTGCTGGGAACGGATGGACAGAGTCTCGACCTAAAATCTCAAAGACAGTTCGTGTTTTCGAACGACTCATGGGCTTACACCATTTCGTATTGTTCATCTATCGGATAGTCGTGTAAAGCCGCTTCTATGGCAGCGATTACGTTTTCTGCACTTTGATCCAACTCGACCTTTTCTGAACTAGCAAATATCGCTCCGGGAGCCATCTGGGCCATTCCATTGCATAGTTCAGCAAGTTCGCTATCCCTGTTGTATTTGATTGGGGGATCCAGGTATGAGAGTTTTACGCGAAGAGAAGAATAACTAACAGCTTCCTCTTTGTATTCCTTTTGCAATGATTCGATTGCCTCAACAATCTCGCGATATGGCGGCTTTCCAACAGTGGATTCGGAGATCGTCTTGATCCATTCGGCACTTTCATCGGGAAGACTACAGGATTCGAATAGATTACGGATTTTCCGAAGACCGATTTGTTTGATGGGTCGTAACCGGACAAGTCGCGCAAGATCATCAATGGTAAGTAATGTAATGGTGCGGTTTTGTCCTAGAGCTTCCGATTTACGCCTATCGTCTGTTATCGATTGACCAAGTGCTGAATCGTTCCCTTTGGTGGTTGGAAATGCTGGCCCAACAATAACGGCATGGTTGCAATTATATTGGTCACGATGCCGTATAACTGCTGAGATTTCGGCATCCTTAGCTGAGGTCTTGGTTCCGCTCTTTTCCTTGCTTACTGCCTCTAGACTTACTGAATACCGTTGTGGATTCCCACTGGCATCTGCTGGCAGGTATGCCGTCGCCACTCCGTCAGGATGACCGCTCTTGCCTAGTGGCGTTACGTCAAACCCAATACTTCGAAATGCGTTACAGACACTATCTTCCAAGCGATCTGGGCTATTGCGTGATTCCAGCAATGAACTGGCAATAGAAAACGCACTTTGATGGCCTGACTCATTTGCAAGATGACGCAGAAGTTGATCGCGAGCTGATAGAAACTCATCGATTTCAGTGCGTCCCACGTCAATATAGTATAGATGTGCTTCAGCAAGAACCTCAGCCATTGCGATCAGTTCCAATGGTTGTCCTAGTTTTTTGTTGGTGTATTCGTCATGAAAAGTTGCGACAAATGGGTGCCAGCCATTCAGCAATAATCTACCTGATTCCGTGTCGAACCTTACAATGCCATCACGAGATGTCCCTCCAAAATCGATTGTAACATCGGTTACGAATTTCTCAGCATCTATCGACCGTTTCTCAAGGTCTCGGATAAACGATTCCTGGTCCTCCCTTGATTCGTAGCTTGGAACTACTAAATACCTGGCAATACTCTTTTGCTCGAGAACCGCTCGCGAAAGTTCAACAATTGGCCTACGAGTCAAGCTGGCAGGGCTAGCCGCGAGTTTTCTTGCGAGTTTCTCACCTGGTTCCTCTTTCTCATCGTGGGCGTCAATGGTAGAGCGCACTGCGTTGAATATCGCTCGAAGTACATCTTGGGCTGTTTCGAGCAGTGGGCCCTCACTGACAGCTTCCCGGTTTGAACGAAGTCCATCGTCTAATCCGTCCATGTGAACTACGAGTCGGAACCGACCAAACGTACCATGTCTCAACTCGTTGGGCGAGATCCCGAAGTGCCCGTCAGTGACGTTAAGAAGCCTTCCGTAAACGTAAACAAAAAACCCATGACTCCGGCTGATTTCGTCCGATTTACCTGTCAGTAGGTCTTTATACGCTTCTGCGCATCCTGTTATACGACCGAGGCCGGGTACATTAAGGCCAAAATAGTGCTCGCTTGACTTCTGGAAACTTTTATCGACCGATTGTGTAATTCCCTTTGGCGTTGGCCTCGGAAGATCTATTAGGTCATTTCCAAGAATCCATCGTTTTAGTAGCCCCTTACCCTCCTTGCTTGGCTCAAGTTTTTCACCGTTTAGCCATATGCCGAAGTCAGGTCGTAATGGTAATGCTGTACGTAATACCCAGCGGAGGACGCCCGGCTTGATCTCATGCACCTTGTCCTTTAGTTCAGACATAATCCCGACCGTCCAAGAATGCGGACTTCCGTTTCCAAAAAGACTCGCTTTCGTAACTTGATACGCCGCGGTCTCAATCCATGGCTTGACTGCCTGTTCCGCTTGCTCGGCAGATAGCTCGCGTAGTGCAATCCTGACAGGTGCTTTTGGTTCCACATCATCGTCAATACGTTTATCAATTTTTCCGTAGTCCATAGAAGTAGAATAGTACTTTGTACCCTTCTTGGTGATGTGTGTCAGACGGTTAGCCAGCACGTAGGTTGCCAACTTGCCAATTCCAAACTTTCCAATTTGTTTCCGATCGCGAGGAAGAACAGGCAGTTTGCGTTTGTTACTCATACCAATTAGCCAGTGGTGTTTCAGACCGTCTCGATCCATCCCCTCGCCATCGTCGATTACTACAATCGTAGCATTCTGAGAGTGAAGGTTTGATGACAGTAGCACATGAACCCGTTGTGCCCCAGCGTCAAAGGAATTAGCGATGAGTTCCTCTATAGCTTTATTGGGGCTTGTGTAAAGTCCCTCAGAGAACAACTCGACGATCTTGTAACTGAGACGCACCTCGATACTGTCTGTCTCTTTACCGATAGATGCAAATTGGGGTTGGTTGGCCATTGTTCGGTCTCATCAAGTGTCTGTGAGTTTCTGATGAATTACAACTCAGATTTGAGATTGTCTGTATCGACTAATCTTCGCTTGCAGATGTTTGTTTGGTATGATTTAGTATAACGGTGTTTAGAATCGGTCAAATCTCGCATTGTAATTTTGATTTCAGGTTTTCATTCCACCATACGACGTGCAGCTTACTGATATTGGCGAATAGCGACATAGTGTTTCTGGAGTCAAACTCACATGCCCATAACCTGTTTGAAAGCATTAAACACACTGGATGAGCCGTAACTCACACCGGCCATTGCTCCTTCCGATACCCCATGTCCCAAAACATCCACTCGTACCGGCTGGTCGTGATGTAGTGCCTTAGCATGGCGTCGCGGTCCTCCGCGGGAAGCCCTTCGGAGACCCGGTTCGTGATCTCGAGGACGGCCACAACGGCCTCGGCGAACTCCTCGCCAGCGTAGGTGTCGATCCACTGCTGGTACATGGGATCCGGCGATCCCTTCTCGGCCAGCGCCTTGCCCACCTCCCAGTAGATCCAGTAACAGGGGAGCACCACGGCCACGACCTCGTGGAAGGGCCGGGCATAGGCCACGGATAGCAGGTAACTCGTATAGGCTTGGCACGCGGGCGCTTTGGGCGTCGCCCACACCTGTTCCGCAGACAGGCCGAAGACGTCGAAGAAGTTCTCCTGCATGGCCCGCTCTTCCACGAGGCAACCCTTCGAGTGCTCGTTGAAGAGGATGATGGTCTCCTCGTCCGGCGCCTTCACGGCCGCCAGGCTCAGGGCCCGGGCGTAGTCCTTTAGATAGAGCGCGTCCTGGACGGTATAGAATTCGAAGGCCGAGCGGTCGAGGTCTCCGGAGGTTAAGCCTTGAATGAAGGGATGGGCGAGGATCGCGTCGTAGATCGAAGCCGTCTCCGACCACATGAGATCGGTGAAAGTACCTGTCGCCGATGCAGTCGTCAATGTCAGGCCCCTCCCGAATCGGCGGTACCAACTTGCGCCGCGTCATCTTTCGTCCGGTCCACGGCTCGCACGTGCTCCGCGTACTCGTCGCTTCGAAAGTAGGCGCCGTCCAGGTTGTCGGTCTCGGTCGTGACCGACGCAGTGACCCAATGCGTCGCGTAACCGCGCCGCCAGCGGTCCGACGTATTGCGGCGCGACGAGTGGAGGGTCTCCGAATGGTGGAAGACCACGCCGCCCTTGCGCACCGGCGCGGAGGCTTCGTTCTCCCAATCGATCAGGTCGTCCGGAGGAGCCAGGTTGTAGGGCTGGCCGGGGACCTCCACGTGGTCGATGATCCCCTTCTTGTGCGAACCGGAGATGTACCGGAGGCAGCCGTTCTCCTCGTCTACGTCGTCGAGGGCGATCCAGGCCGTGATCACGTGGCCGCCCGGCGTGCACCGGAAGTAGAAATTGTCCTGGTGGTAGGGTTTCTCCGACCCGAACCGTGGGGGTTTCATAAATAACTGATCGCTCTTGAGCAGAGGTTCCTCGCCTGTGAACCGCCTGAGGATGTCTCGAAGCCGGCCATCCAGGGCAAAGTCTCGGAATACCGGGTGGCGCAGGTAGGGACTATCAATCTTCCGGGGCGCGGATTCTCCCGATTCGGAACGGTCCAGCAGATAGCCGGCCATGGATTCCTCTACATCCATGGAATCCGCCGTCTGCAGTGCCAGTCGCGCCACCTCGTCGGCTTCCTCGTGGGTGAAGACGCCCTCCACCACCAGCCATCCTATTTCGCGGAATTTCCGGACCTGGTCTTCGTTGATCATCCGCTCATCCACTCCGCAGGGTGTCCAGGTTCTGCTGCAGCACCTGCATGCCATAACCCATGGGGCTGCCCACGTTGATGAATCGGTAACCCCACTCGATTTTCTGCCTTATATCCAGGACGTCGGCCAGCGTAGTCCCCGCCATGATCCCGGATCCTTCCAACCGGCCGGGAAACTCGCGCATAGCTCCCTGCACCTCGGGTGATTCGGTCTCAGCGATCACGCCCATTGTCGCGGACAGGTCCGTGGGGCCGAGAAAGAGCACGTCGATGCCTTCCACCCGCTTGATTTCGTCCAGGTTCTCCAGGGCTTCGACACTCTCGATCTGCAGCACGGTGACGGTCTCCGCGTTGGCCGTTTTGACCACATGTTTGAAGTCCAATCCCGCCATCATCGCCCAGTAGGGGGAAATACCGCGCTGTCCCTCGGGAGCGTACCGGGCGTGCCGGACCGCGTGCTCCGCCTCTTCGGCCGTATTGACCTGGGGGATCATGACCGCCACGGCACCGATGTCGTAGGCCTTCTTGATCAAGGCGGGATCGTTCCAGGCGATCCGGATCATGGGCGCCACGTCCCGCTGGCGGGCGATCACCGGCACCATACCCAGGTCTTCCACGGCACTCGCGGAGTGCTCGGTATCGATCCAGAGGAAGTCGATATCTGAACCGCAGACCACCGAGGCGTCAAACGAATTATGGGCGGTCAGGACCGTACCCAGCAGCAGTTCACCGTCGCGGATGCGCCGCTTGAGCGTGTTCGGGTAATTCATCCAGGGCCGGAACCTTTCTGTGACAGGCCTATAACGCACGCACGGTTGTCCTGCCAGCATGCCCGCGTCCTGCCAGCAAGTCTGTATGCCTACAACGCACTACGTTCCCGCTTGAAAGCGGAGATAAAGGCCTCGTTCTCCCGGGGCAGTCCGACCGAAATGCGCATGAAGCCTTCCATGTCGAAAGCCTGCCGGACCTGGACTTTCTTCTCCCAGAGGCGATCTATGAGGGTCTGCACGTTTGGGCCGACCTCGACGGTGACGAAGATGGTCTGCGTGCGCAAGGGGCTGTATCCCATGCCTTCGAGCTCTTCGTAGAGATACGCTTTTCCTTCCCGTGCAAGCGCCGCCGAACGCCTCACGTGCTCCTGGTCTCCCAGCGCGGCGAGGGCCGCTACGGTCGAAAGGGTGTTCTTGTTGAGTATGCCGATGCTGAACCGCTGCATTTTCTCCAACAGCGACGGGTGTGCGACCCCGTAACCGACACGCATGCCACCCAGTCCGTACGCCTTCGAGAAGGTGCGGGAGATCAGCAGGTTCTCGACGTCCTTCGTCAACGGAATCATGGACGGGTAGTCCGGATCGTCCACGAACTGAATATAGGCTTCGTCGACGCACACGATCACGTCCTTCGGCATCGCCCTGATCGTCTGCTCCAGCGCCGCGGCATCGAGTATCTGGCCCGTGGGGTTGTTGGGATTGCAAATGCTGACGATCCGGGTCTGATCATCGACCGTCGCAGCCATGGCGGACAGATCCATCTGCCAGTCTCCGGTCAGGGGCACTTTCTTGACAGCCTGTCCGAGTTCCTCGGTCGTCCTCGGTATGGAACGATAGGATGGGAAGGCCGTCACCGTATTGCCTGGCTGGTCCCAGAAGGCCGCCAGCGTCGCCGTCAACAGGATTTCCGATGAACCAACGCCCGTAAAGACCGACTCGGGGTCGACGCCGTGAAAGTCGGCGAGGGCTTCCTCGAGCTCGTTGTGCATGGTATACCGGTTCATGCCGAACATCTTGCTGGCGACCGCCTCAATGGCGCGGTGCGAAGCGCCGAGGGGATTCTCGTTGATGCTGAGCTGGACCAGCAGGGGATCATCGAGTCCGACACCGTTTACTGCCGGCATCTGGGGTTCATTGACCATCTGGGCCGCCGCTTCCCATACCGGCGTGCCGATCAGCGAAACACCCGCGCCGCCCAGGACGGTGTTACGCAGGAAATTCCGCCGGTCCATTTCGTGTGTTTCAGCCATGATAGCCTCCAACGTAGATGGCGGTATTTAAGGGAGTTGATCTCGTGGGCAATAAGCGGACGGGACGAGGTGTTGTCAAAGACTCTTTTGCCTTGAAACACCGGCCCATATCCACTAGAATGGATGTTCAAAACAGTACGAGCGGGATACACGCGCCACTTGCCGAATGTTGTGCCGTACCCGAGCCTTTTTATCGCAAGATCCGAACTAAAACTCGAGGAGACAACATGCAAACGCCGGACTACCAGGATTTCGATCGGGGCATATGGGACGAGGAACTGGCGGATTACGTGCCGGACACGGTCTACGACATGCACGTCCACATGTGGTCGGAGCGGCACAGGGGCAAACTTGATTCGGATCCCACCGGACTGCGTCTGGAAATCGACTACCAGGACCACCTGGACTGGGCGAATAAAATGTATCCTGGCCGCGAGATGCACTACCTGGTCCTCGGTACGCCGATCCCGGGGGGGATCGATACGGAAGGCCACAACGACTGGATGGCCGAGGAGATGAAGCAGGATCCCGAATCGGGGATCAACATGATGGTCACGCCCGACATGACGCCGGATTACGTGGCCGCGCAGGTAAAAAGACACGGTTTCCTTGGCCTGAAGCCGTACCGGACATTCGCCCCGGATCCCACCCACTGCCGCATCCGCGATTTTCTGCCCGAATCCTTTATCGAGGTGGCCCACGACCTGGGGCTTGCCATCACGATGCACTTGTCCAAGCCCGAAGGACCGGCGGACCCTGACAACCAGCGCGACCTCGCCGATTATACGAAGCGGTATCCCCGTGCCCAGTGGATCCTCGCCCACTGCGCCCGCGCGTTCAACTGCTTCATGATGGAGCGGGCGATCCAGTTCCTGACCGGCCTGCCCAACATCTGGTACGACACCTCGGCCGTGAACGACCTTTACACCCAATACCTGCTGATGAAGCACGAGGACCGCTCGCGCGTCATGTTCGGGTCGGACAACGTGGTGGCGGGATGCGCCAGAGGCAAGTACGTGACCTACGGACGGGCGTGGACCTACTACGAGGGCACGACGGAAACGACGCCCCACTGCGATTCACGGGCGACGCTGGTCATCTACGAGCAGCTCAGGCAGGAGAAACAGGTGGCGGACATGCTGGGACTCACGGGCCAGGAGATCGAGGACCATTTCTCCGGAAACGCGAAGCGGTTCCTTTCGGAAGTCCGCGCCCGTCAAACCTGGCGTTAACCTCTCGACGGCTCCGCCATCCGCAGCTTGGCCTTGCGCACTTCCTCCGCCAGGTGGTCCTGGTGGGCCAGGGGCTGCTCCAGATGCTTCATGCGCGCCGGACCAGCCGTCTCCAGCATGGCTTCGCCGTAGACGCTGTCGAGCCAGAACCGGGCGCCCGCGGCGATCTCGTTCTTTAGTATTTGCATATCCTTCTCGGCGAAACGCGCCGTGCAATTGATCGTGAACATCCTGCGCCGGTCGCTTCCTCCCCAGGCGCTGTGCTTGGTGTTCTGGTTGAATACGACGAGGTCGCCCGGTTGCGTCTCGAGCGCTACCGCGGGCACCTCCCAGCCCTCGACGCCCCAGTTTTCCCCCGACTTTCTGATCCGGGTTTCCAGCGCTTCGGCATAGGCGTCGCCGTACCGGTGACTGCCCGGAATCACCCGCAACGCACCCGAATCCCGCGTCAGGGGATCGAGATAGAAGGCCATCTTGAAGTAGATGCGGGGCGGCTTGCCGCGCATCTTGCCCGACCAGTCCGTGTCGGAATGCCAGTTGGTATCGCTGACGTAGAAATTGCCGTCGCTGCCCAGGTAGACGAAATCATCGCCCAGGAGGCTGCTGAAGATGCCGTTGACACGGGGATCGTCTATGAGCGAGGACAGCACCGGATGCTGATCGATGAAGGGCACGATGCAGGACCGCGCCGTACCGTCGTGGGGCCTTCCGTCGTGCCCGCCGCCGCGCTCGGTCCACACGGACTCGAAGGCGTCGATGATATCGTCGATCCGGTCTTTCAACAACCCGGGGAAACCGAGGTAGCCGAAGGTATCCACAAACGCAAGTTGCTGTTCCGTCAGTCGCATGGGCAGTTCTCCGCAGCGCGCAGCGCGTATTGGCGCTGTTTTTGGGCTTGTAAGGGGTCGAAGGAACGAATACAATCCGGAATATAACGCACAAATACCTGAAGGTGACAAAAAACATCAAGGCAACACAGAATGATTTCTATTACTCGATAATCTGTCAGCCCAGCGAGGAAGGAGTAACTCATGCGCCGATTCACCCGCACCCCTTACCTGTCCGGCCCCGAAGACCCGGCATACAGTGAAAACCGGGGCGTGCTCCAACCTGGAGAGACGGTCCAGGTGGAGACCTACGGGGGACACGACCAGGACTACCTCGCCAAGAAGGACCTGCGGGCCGGGGCGGTAATGGACGTGGACCCCTACCGGCATTCGCGTCCGTGCGGCCCCTTTTTCATCGAGGGTATCGAGGCCGGGGACTGGGTGTCCGTGGAGATCATCGACATGGGAGTCGGTCCCTACGGCTTCTACCGCAACGGCGGACCGCACTGGGGCAGCCTGCGCCTGATCGCGCCGGTGCGAGACGGACTCGTCCATTTCCCACCCGATTTCGTGGTTCCGGTGCGACCCATGATCGGCGTCGTACAGCTGGAATCAGTGGCGCCCCACCAGATCGATACGGGCGGAAACATGGACTTCAACGCGATCCAGCCGGGGAGCACGGTGCACATCCGCGCCCAGAAACCGGGGGGACTGCTCACCCTGGGCGACGTGCACGCACGGATGGGGGACGGCGAGTTGACGGGCACGGGCGTGGAAATTGATTCGACGATCACGATGCGGGTGGATAAATCGCCCGGGTTTCCGTGCAGCGCGCCGGTCGTGGAGAAAACCCGGATCGTGGAGTCGCGGGAGGAGTACCTGACCAGCGGACAGGGCTACAACTGGGAGGAAGCCGTCAAGATCGCCTGGAGCGAGATGAATGCCCTCATCGCGGACCGGTACGACACCACCGTGGAATACGCCAACCTCATCGTGGGTACCATCGCGGACGCCCGACCGGGCTACGCCGCTGGCCTGCTGAACAGGCGGGGAAACGCGGATGTGCACGCCTACGTGACGTGTCAGATGGCGGTAACGAAGGAACTGCGGCGTACGGGAACGCCCTACGAGCCCTAGGCGTGGTACATTCACTGGAACGCGGCATCACCGACGCCCACATGCGCGGTGTGGCCGACAGCTACGTGCCCTATGCGTGATACATTCGACGGAAAGCGTTCACGTCCTCGGGCTCTCCGATAACGGTCAGGAGGGTGCCGGATTGGATCACGGTATCGCCCCGGGGGATGACCTCGTCGAAGTGGCGTATCCACACGATTCGACATCCTTCGGGAATATCAATCTCCGAAACGCGCTTTCCAATCAGGGCGCTTGCGGGCGATTGGGGGAGGACCGGGACGGTAAGGTACCAATCATGACGCAGGAATATATCGCGAAGGGAATGCTCATCGATCGCGGCGATCCACACCTGGCCGAAGTTCTCGTCATCGGCCCGATTTGCAATCCGGGCCAGCATGCGCAGATGCAACGCGGGGTTCTCCACGGGGCTGACCAGGAAAAAAACGCGTGAATCTCGTCTGAATCCTGCGTGCCGGTCACGGGGTTTTGGTAGTTCACCCATACGCCCTCGAACGCACGGACGAGCACCAGTTCAGGCAGGGCGAGATCCGGTATTCGAAAATGGCGCAGCATCACGCCTCTTGCCACGGACGTTCCGCCTGCACGGGTCCCTGTCATGAATCGCTCGCTGATCTCATTGACTGAAAGCCCTATACGGCTCGACAACCTTTCTGCCGCCTCGTTGGCAACCCGATCGAATTCGATTTCATGCTCCAGACCGACGGCCTGGCATCGCGTGATCATGTCTTCGAAGGGGTCTTCGTCCCGGAGTCCCTTTTCTTTCAGGATAACCCGCATTTCCGAATCCAGACCCTTATGTCGCAGGCGACCCAGCCGCTCGAAGATATGGTAGATGGCTCCGTTCCGGTCGGCCCGGAACCGCGCGTAGTAGAAATACCAGAGCGACCCGGTCGCCGGCGGCGTCAAATCGCCCGCAAGGCGGTCCATGGGTATGATGCCGACCATTACCGATGTACCCAGGCCATAGATCAGAATGGCGGTAGCCAGAGACAGAAATACACCCTTGGGCAGGTTCTTTTCCGGTTTGTTTATTTCCTCCGACAGACTGGCTACGGAAAAGGGCGATATAAGCGCCCATCCCAACGAGGGCGAAGGCGACTTTCAGCACCAGGGCCAACCGGGTGCCAAGGCCGGCGATCAGGCCGATGCAGGGTCCCAGCGATCAGTCGACGAAGTAGTACACGCCGCCGGCCCGCGGCATGGCCGTAGAAAGTTCGACGATGCACAGCATGGCAGGGATCAGGGGGAGCGCGGCCAACAGGTAGGCAAGGACGAGGGACGGACCGGCTTCCATCGCGGCCAGGCCGGGGCAACAGGAAGAAACCTGCGCTCAGCGTCGTGCCCGTCGCCACGGCTTACACTTCGAAGAAGCCGAGCTCTTTTTTGAGTCTTTGGGATTTTGCCATGTATCCGAAGAGGACCGTCTACTTCAGGGGAGAAAAATGTACCGGCGCAAGGAGCCGGTTGGCCACGTCCGCCACCAGCGGTCCGTTCGTTTCGCTTTCGGCCTTGGCCTTGATCCAGGCGGGATCGGCCATGAACGCCGCCCAGGTGCGGTCGCGGTGATTCGCGTCCTCAAAGGCCAGCAGGTAGGTGAGTTCGTGGTTGCTGGGTCCGATCACGGTCTGCCAGAAGCCCACCAGTTTCATGCCGTGCTTCTCGAAGAGGGGCAGGGCGTGGTTGGTGAACCGGTCCAGGATGTCCGGCACGCGGCCGGGCATGATTTTGTAGACACGTTCTTCGTAGATCATGAGGATTCCTCCCGTGTATCAGTCCAGACCGGCCAGGGAAGCGCCCCGCTCTACGGAGTGTCCCTGCCGGCGCAGATATTGCTCGAGGCCGACCAGGAATGGCGTCACGGCCTCGAGGGCGGCATTATGCCCCATGTGGCCCACGCGGACCGATCGATGCACGTAGTCACCCAGGCCCAGGCCGACATGCATGCCGTACTCGGCCTTCATGAAGCCGGTAAAGGCAACCGGCTCGAACCCGTCTTCCGACAGGATGACCGTCATGTTGACGCAGGCGGCCCGTTCCTCGGCCATGACCTTCAGTCCGAGGGCGCGAACTCCTTCGCGCACCACGCGGGCGATTTTACGGTGCCGGGTCCAGGTGGCTTCAAGCCCCTCTTCCAGGATGGAATCCGTGCTTTTTATCAGGGCCATGAAGTTGTTGACGGGCATGGTGCCTGGATGGGGATGGACGTCTGCCTGGATATCCGCGAAGTGCCGCAGGTTCTGCAGGTCGGCCATGAAACCGCGGGGTTCGCGCCGGTCTTTCATGGCATCCCAGGCCCGGTCGCCCACGGCCACGAGGGCCAGGCCCGGCGGCGCGCCGAGCGCTTTCTGCGATGCGCACACCGTGACGTCGATATCCCAGGCGTCCATCAGGTACTGCTCTCCGCCCAGGGACGCGATCGTGTCCGCCAGGACGAGCATGCCGTGTTCCTTCGCGGCGGCGGCCAGTTCGCGTACCGGATTGGCCACGCCCGTCGACGTTTCCCCGTGCACCATGAAAACCGCTTTCAAGCCGGGATTGGCGGCGGCCGCCTCGTGGATGTCGGAAGCTTCGAAGGAAATGCCCCAGGGCTTCTCCAACACCACGGAATCCAGGCCGAACGCCCTGGCGAGATCATCCAGGCGCCGTCCGAACAGGCCGTTGTCGAGCGTCAGGATCCGATCCCCTGGATTGAACAGGCTGTTCATGACCACGTCGTTCGCCGTGTGTCCCGATCCCACGAGTACAAAAACGTCGCCTTCGGTCCCGATCACGCGCTGTAGATTGGAAACGGTCTTCCGCCAGATCTCCACCCACCGGTCCCCGTAATGGGCGGTCAGGGGATCGCTCATATGGGCCAGTACATCCGGACTGACCTCGACCGGACCGGGTATCATCAATCGGTAGTGTTTACGCATTAAGAGCACCTGTAGTTGGGTATTGCGAATAGGTTGATTTCATAGTCGCGCACGCTGATCCGGTCACTGTTCTTTTCGCGTCGGAACATCGTTCGAATATACCGGTTTGCGGCGACCCGATCAATATAGAAAAACTGAAGGCATGTTGGCCCGTCGGCGTATCACTTAAAGTAGGTATTCTGCAGGCGTGAGACTTATATAGGCCTTGACTTGCCCGGAAACCCCGCCTTTATTGCCTGTGCCGGTTGTCGTACGGATACTTTGCGCATGCATGGAATCCGGCAGTCCAACGAGGGAAGTAATCTCGGTCCGCATTCGACCCATGAGCTACACGGCGTTGTCATCGTCGGAACAAGGATACGGTAAATAAAATGCATCGATTGAGAATCCTGGTCGCGGTGTGCGGCCTGTTTCTGTCGTCCATAGTAGTTCACGATGCCAACGCGGCGTCCCGCAAGCCGGTCGTCGGCAAGAAAGGCATGGCGGTCGCGGTGGAACCTCTGGCCACACAGATCGCCGCGGACATCCTGAAGAAGGGCGGTAACGCCGTAGATGCCGCCGTGGGGCTTGGACTGGCCCTGGCGGTGACCCACCCATCCGCCGGCAACATCGGCGGCGGCGGGTTCATGATCATACGCATGGCCGACGGCACGGCCGTGGCGGTAGACTACCGCGAGAAAGCGCCGGGCAAGGCCCATGCCCGGATGTACCTGGATGAAGACGGCAACCGCGCGGTGAACCCGAACATCACCCTCACCCGCCGCGACGGTTCAACCTACCATCCTCCGACCAACCGCATACACCACCTGGCCATCGGCGTGCCGGGTACCGTGGCCGGATTCGCCCTGGCCCTGGAGAAATACGGCACCATGTCCATGGCGGAGGTCATCCAGCCCGCCATCGACCTCGCCGAAAACGGGTTCATTCTGACAGAGCGCATCGCCCGGGGATTAAACAGCCGAACGGTCATTTTCAATCAGATTCCCGCGAGCAAAGAAGCCATGCTCCGGAGCGACGGCGAGGCCTGGCAGGCAGGCGACCGGTGGGTTCAGAAAGACCTGGCGGAAACCCTGAAGCGCATCGCCCGGGACGGCCACGACGGGTTCTACAAGGGTGTGACAGCCGAATTGATTGAAAAAGATATGAAAGCCGGGGGAGGGATGATCGACCGGACCGACCTGGCGAACTACCAGGCGATTATCCGGGAACCCGTTAGAAACAAGTATCGGGGGGAATACGAGATCATTTCCATGCCCCCTCCGAGTTCCGGCGGCATCACCATGTCGCTTATGCTCAACATGCTCGAGGGTTACGACCTGGGCCGGATGGGCCATAACTCCTCCAATACGCTACATATCATGACCGAAGCGATGCGCCGGGCTTACGCCGACCGTGCCCGGCACCTTGGAGACGCGGACTTCGTCGAGATACCGGAACACTTAACGACGAAGGAGTACGCGGCGGAGCTCCGGTCCACGATCGATCCCTTCTTCGCCACGCCCAGCGAAGAACTGGGACCCGATTTGACGATGCCGAGCGAGAGCGACCAGACCACGCACTACTCCGTTGTCGACCAGTGGGGCAACGGCGTATCGAACACCTACACGCTCGAAGGCGGGTACGGCTCCCACATCGTCATCGCGGAAACGGGCATGATCACGAACAATGAGATGGGCGATTTCAATCCTCAGCCGGGGATCACGAGAACCACCGGACAGATCGGCACGCCGCCGAATATCATCGAACCGAACAAGCGTATGCTGAGTTCGATGTCGCCGACCATCGTTACGCGTAACGGCGATCTGTACCTGGTCGTGGGCAGCCCCGGAGGACGCACTATCATCAATACGACTATGCAGCTGATCCTGAATGTCGTCGATCACGGCATGAACATCCAGGAAGCGGTCGACGCGCCGCGTGTACACCACCAGTGGTTTCCGGACTTCCTTCGGTTGGAAGGCGGAGTGGGGCGCGAGACAGCGGACGCACTGCAGGCCAAGGGCCATGAGCTCAGCAGCCGCGGATTCGGCGGCGGATCCTACCGCCAGGGTGACGGCCACAGTATCATGGTGGACCCCGACACAGGCTATCGCCTGGGTGCGCCGGACCCCCGGATCGAGGGCGCTGCATTCGGTCATTAGGCGAACGCGACGGACCTTTCCAAGCGGAGGTCCCGCGTACCGCCTGTTGGAGCAGTCATATTGAAGTTGTACGACCGTGACGCCGCGCAGAAACTGCGTCACCTACTGGGCAGGTTCACCCGAGCGCCGGTGGCCCACCTGCCCACTCCGCTACAGGACTGTCCTCGCCTCGGGGAAGCCCTTGGGGGTCCCCGAATTCTCGTCAAACGCGATGACATGACCGGACTGGCCATGGGCGGCAACAAGGCCCGCCAGTTCACCTACTCGCTGGGTCCAGCCCTCGACAGGGACTGCGACTGCCTGCTCCACGGGTCCGATTCCCAGTCCAACCAGTCCGCGCAGACCGCTGCCGCCGCCGCACGGCTCGGCATGAAGTCCATCGTGGTCATCCCGAGGGACCATAGATCCTACCCCGTTTCCGGCAACCTGCTGCTCAACCACCTCATGGCGGACCAGATCAAGTACGTCTTTCCCCTGACCGTGAAGGACGAGTTGAAAAAACAGATGAAGGAGTTGGAAACAAAGGGATCGAAACCCTACGACACGAGCAGCGACGGCGCGATCCTGCGCGCCGTCGCCTACGTGGACGCCACCCTGGAACTGTGCGAGCAACTGGCACAGCGGGACATTGCGCCCAAGGCCATCTACACGAGTTCCATGACCTATACCATCGTCGGCTTGGTGGTCGGACTGCGCGCCGTATCCGCATGCTTCAAGGCCGTCGGGCTCAACTACTGGGTGGGGGACGACCGGGAAATGCAGGAACGTCTCGCACCCGTGGCCAACGAATGCGCCTCGGTCATCGGACTGAAACAAACGTTCACGCCGGAAGATTTCGATGTCACGTGCGAATACGCCAAACCGGATTTCGGCGAACCGTCGCGCACCAGCCTCGAGACCATGCGCCTGGTGGCGCGGACCGAGGGCATCGTACTCGACCCGGTATACACGGCCAAGGCCATGGACGGCCTGGCCATACACATCAGGGAAGGGCGCTACCAGCCAGACGACACCATCGTCTTCCTGCACACGGGAGGTACGCCCGCCATATTCGCCTATGGAGACGAGCTCTTCGGTTGAGCCGCTCCAGTTGGATTCACCAACCCATCCAAGAGAGGTAATACTATTTTGTTTCGCAGATCATCCAGGACGTCACGGACGTCCAAGAACGAGCAAACAGTCCTGACCAGACGGGTAACCAGGGCCCAGTTACACCAGGTATTCGGCCCGAACGTCTCACCCGCCATTACAGTGAACCGCGGTGAGACCGTCGTTGTGGAAACACAGGACTGTTTCCGGGGTCTCCTTACGGAAGAATCCCATACCCATGGTGACGTCGACAAGTCCGACGGCATTCCCGTTTCCGGTCCCATATGCATAGAAGAAGCCCATATCGGCGACGTGCTTTCCATTCAGGTGAAGGAGATCAAAACGTCGGATACCGGCGTGTTCGCCGTCCGTTCGGAAACGGGCGTCCCCGGGCAGGACATCCAGAATCACAATGTACGTGTCCTGGAAGTAGACGATAATCAAGTCAAGCTGGACGACCGGCTTGCCCTTCCGGTGCGTCCGGTGATCGGGGTCCTTGGCGTGGCCACGAAGCACGGGGAGATCGAAACCGTCTACCCCGGCAGACACGGCGGCAACATGGACACATTGGAGATCACGACCGGGTCCAGGGTCTACCTTCCCGTCCAGGTCAACGGCGCCCTGCTGTCGCTGGGCGATGTAAAGGCCTGCATGGGCGACGGACAGATTTCCGGATCGGGCGTGGAAGTCGCGGCCGAGGTCACGCTCCGGGTGGACACGCAGCCGGGCGGCCGGTTTTCCTGGCCCCGGGTCGAATCGAAGGGCGAATGGGTCACCATTACTTCCGCGTCCTCGGTCGACCAGGCTGCCAGACTGGCGATCACCGAGATGGTGAAATGGATCTCGCAGGACAAGGGACTGGATTACGATACGGCCTACGCCCTGGTCAGCCTGGGGGGTGGACTCCGCATCAGCCAGTGGGGGAATCCGCTGATCACGGCCCGCATGGTCTTTCCAAAGCGACTGATCAACAAGCTTAAATCCGTGCCGACCGCTTCCGGCCGGCTCAACTTCCGTTCCCTGCCCCCCGCGGCCAACGGAGACACCGGCGACGAGACGGTGGCGGCCGAAGCGAAACCGTCCGCTTCCCGTTCATCCGCGAGATCCGGAACGAGCCGTTCAAAGCGCTCATCGGGCAAGTCCCGACAATCAGGAAGCAGGCGCGGCACGCGACAGCAGACAAACGGTGCACCTTCCTCCGCGGCCGATGAAACGAACACGCAGGAAGAAACCGTACAGCAGGATGAGAAGGTCCTCACGCCCGATGATGGAAGCGACCGCGACACGTCCGCGGCCGGGGAAAATGGCGACGGCAAGAAAAGCCGTGCCTCCAGAGGTAACGGTCAAGGGAGCAGGACCGGCAGAACCCGAAGAGGCAAGGATGCGGCATCGAAAAAGGACGCTTCCCCGGAACCTGTGGAAACGCAACCCGTCATCGCTGAAACCGCCGAGGAATCCGGCGGTGGGACCGAGGTGGCCAATGAGTCCGAAACCAAGACCGCGGAGACTCCCGGAAATGAGTCCGAAACCAAGACCGTGAAGGCTGCCGGAAATGAACCCGAGGCCAAGGACGCGAAGATTGCCGAAAACGAGCCCGAGACCAAGGACGTGAAGGCTACCGGAAACAAGCCCGGATCCAGGACCAGAAAGGCTGCCGGGAACAAGCCCGGATCCAGGACCAGAAAGGCTGCCGAAAACAAGTCCGAAGCCGTGAACGAACCGTCCATGCAGTCGGAGAAAAGCTCGGATTCCCGGGAGGAAGGTTCGAATACTCAAAGCGGGGCCGAATCGCAAACTCAGGCGCCGAAACCTACTTTCGGGAGACGGCAGCGCACGGTCCGGAGGGCATAAGGCCAAAGATAAAGATCTGCATAAGGCCAAAGATCATCTGGCGTCAGGGATTCCGCTGAGGCCTGAAGGCCCCATCAAATTCAGGCCCGCGGGATGATGCCGAAGCAGACCGAAACAACACCATGGGGAACGGTGATCAGCCGTCCTTCGATTCCACGTCGATCTGGAACTCGGTTTCGAACGCGGTCGTGAAGTCGAACACCTCGTCGAAATCCTCGATGGCGTCCTCTTCGGTTTTCCGCAATAACCCCTCGTTGACCAGATTGAAGACGATGTCGCCGAAGTGACGGGTTCTGGTGAGGTTCCACTCTTCGAACACCAGTTTCGCCGCAATGCCGAACCTTTCGAGGGCGAGATCCCTGATGCCCATGGAAAGTTCCTTCCCCGATATGTGCCTGCGTTCGGGCAGTTTCTCCACCGTATACGAAACCGCCTCCAGGACGAAGAGGTAGGCCCTCCTGGGATATCGGCCGTCGTTCTCCAGGATGCGGTCGAGTATTTCCTGGGGATTCTGTTCTTCCGACAATTTCAACGCTCCCACGCGCCTGCTGGAGATCAAGCAGGACGCAGCAAGGTTACCAGTTCTGAACGGGATGGCCGGCCCGGGGAAACCAGGCGACGTCGGCCACATACGAAAGAAACACGCCCAGTACGAACGCGACGAGCATGCCCATGACAGCGGGTACGGCCTTTCGGTACAGCTGGATGCCCCCGATCTTCAGGAGCAGGGCCTTCACGCACCAGACCACGAACAGCGAGAAAGCCGAACTGGCCATGCCCGGCGTCAGCACAACGGTGAATCCGATGGGGTGCAGCGACCACCAGGTGAACCGGTGGTGAGCCTGGATCAGCAGTGTGGTAATCACACCTCCGAAGACCATGAACCAGAACTCGGTCCCGGTGATCGCCTCCCTGTTATTGATCCATTTGACCAGGTTGTCGTAGGGTAGCTTGGTCCCGTTGGTGAACGCAGGCTCGAAGAACTGCGAAGCCCCTCCGTGATTGTATCCCAGGTAAATCGTGAATACCAGCGACACGACGATACTCAGGGCGAGAACGGCCGTGATCGTCCTGAAGGATCCTTTTCCCGTACCGCCCATCTCGTCGTCGACTTTGGCGATATGCCCCATGGAACACATGCCGAGCGTCCGCCAGTTTCGGGCGTAGGAATTGGCTATGGCGAGGTTTGTCAGGTCCTGCGTACTGATACTCCCCGAACCGATGACGGCCACCGTGAAGTCGTGGGTCTCGAAGGGCAGGTCAAGGAACACGATGCCCGTTTCCGCCACGATGCGCGTCACGCCCACGAACATGATCAGCAACGACCCCATCATGAAGGCGATGATTCCGAGGGACATGCCCGTGGCATAAAGCCAGCACACGATGTAGGTAACGCCACCCAGGACGCCCAGCGCGGCCATCCGGTAGGAAAAGAACTCCTTCGAATCATCCACGTGGGGCGCCTTGCCCAGTGCTTTCATCACGACGTCCTTCAGGTGCCGCCGCGCCGCCCACAAAGCGTACAGAGCAAATACGAGAAACCCGCCGGAATGCTGCGACTTGACGACCGCGAAGGCATTCGGCACGCCGAGGCGGGTCATGATGCCCTGCTGAATGGTCATGATGACGAAGAACACCCATATGCTGAACAGGACGTTCAGGTTCGTGAAGTATCCCACGCCCGCTACCAGGAAATTGAACTTGACGGGAATGGCGGGAAACGACCGGGCGATCACAACGGGGAAGTTGTGCAACGGCCCGATGGGAATATAGCTGACCCAATTGAAGAAACCGACGATGTTCCAGAGGAAAATAAACAACGTGATGCCGAAAGCGTACCAGAACAGCTTCGACTGCATCACGGCGGGCAACGCGCGGCCCTTCTCCTCTTCGACCAGGATCAGCGGAATCTGGGCGAGTGGGAAGGACAGCCGCTCGTGTTCCACCCACTGTTTGCGAAGCATGACCATGGCCGATGCGCCGACCACGAAGATGGCGAGGAAGAAGGTGACCCACCAGAACATCGGTACGGTCCAGGCATTGCGAATGATGCCGAAGACCGGGGGGCGGCTGTCAGGGATGCCTTCGAAAAACCAAGATAGGGCGCGCTGCTCGTCATGAACGATCAGCCAGGAAGGCAGATACTGGAAGAACAGCTCCGCCCACTGGTTCTCCGTGGTGGCGTTATAGTACGGCCCGGTGATTCCGCTGATCCAGTAGGAACTGAAGGGCCAGGCGGGAATGGTCGACGCGGTAAAGACCAGGAAGAATACGATAATCAGTTCGTTGCGGTGCAGTACCCTGGACGGCCAGAAGACTTTCAGCAGCGGATTGAGCCCCAGGAGCACCAGCAGGAAGGGAAACAGGGCGGAAACGGGCAGGTGGGTCAGGCTGATGAATGACGACTGGCTGATGTAGCCCGCGTGTATTGTCCAGATGTTCAGCAGGACAGACAGAAAGATGCCGATCAGCAGGGCCCTGCGGGTGAGACCGGTCGTCAGTGTTTTTGCCGCGCCACCGCTTCCGGTCTCGCTGGTCTGTGGCGTCGTCTCGCTGGTTTGGGACATGTATGCTTCGATTTCCTCTGGATTCAGACGCGGCCGCCGACGGATCCTGTGCGCTGCTTAGCGAGGATCGCGGGGTTCAATCCCAGGTGTTCAATCCTTCCATTCCGAAGGCGGGTAGAAGTACGAAGTGGTCGTCGGTCTCCTTCATCCTGTTCAGGAGAAGGCCATGGTGCCGCGTGATCTCCGGCCGGTAAGCGGGATCGTCAATGAGATTCCGCTGCTCCCAGGGATCCTCAGCCAGGTCGAAGAACTGCCACGGCCCGGCGCCGCCGAGGTTGTCCCCGCACACGGTGTATTTGTACCGGGCGGATCGGTACCCACGCCAGACCCGGTCGTAGAAGGCCATGCCCTGACGCAGTTCGGCCACGAACTCGAGCATCACGCCATCCCGCTCCAGCCGTCCGGTGTTGCCGTGTATCAACGGTGCAAGGTTCTCGCCGGGAAGGGCGTCCCGCGGTCGCAGCCCGGCCAGACCGAGTATGGTCGGGAACAGGTCCTCGGTGGAGACCGGATCATCGATCACGGCGCCGGCCCGGTCCGGATGCCGTGGATCCGCCACGATCAGGGGGATTCCCGTCGACTCCTCGTAAGGCCACTGCTTTCCCCGGAGTCCATGGGCGCCGCCGAGTTCTCCGTGATCCGAAAGAAACAGGACGACGGTCTCGCCGTGGAGGCCGGTTCGCAGCAGAAATGCGCCGAGGCGCCCCATGTTCCAGTCCAGGTTCTCCACCATGGCGTAATACCGCTTCCGGTTGAGCATGATCTGTTCCATGGCCTCGGCGTCGGCCGCGTCGACGTTGGGCGGAAGCACGATGTCCATCGCCTCCCAGGTGCGCTGCATCGCCTCCGGGGCCTCGAAAGGATCGTGGGGCGGCTCGACGGAAACCACCATGCAGAAGGGACGGGACGGATCCCGGGTCTCGAGGTAGTCCATGGCGAGCTCGAAAAGCCCGTCGGTCTGGTATCCTTCTACCGGTTTTGGCGTCGGGTCGTCGTCCTCGAAATAAAAGGTATCGAAGGGGCCGTTTCTGAGTTCGAAACCCATCCACTTCTGCCAGCGGCCCCGGTAGGCCTTCTTCACGGGCATCCGCCCGCACTGCCGGGCGGACCCCATGCGGCCGTGACCTCCGTCGAGATGCCATTTGCCCGTATAGATCGTTTCGTACCCCGCCTCGTTGAACTCGTCGGCCAGGGTGCGTTCCGCGGGAGACATCCTGTACTCGATACCCGGTACCTTCCGGTCGTGGGCGTACAGCCCCGTCATGAAAGTGAAACGGAAAGGAACGCAGATGGGACAGGTCGAACTGGCGTTCTCGAAGCGAACACCCCGGCCGGCCAGGTCGTCTACGTGGGGCGTGACGATGTTCGGATCGCCGTAGGTGGACAGGGCCTGCCGCCGCAGTTGATCACTCAGCACGATCAGCACGTTGGGCTGTGAAACGGCCTTCATTCAGGTTACCTCATCCTGTCTACGCGGGTATTTCGGGATGGAATGGATCCGGCCGGCGTCTCGCGCGGTTCCCAGTGCAATTGGGTTGTGTATCGCTGGTTGGCGAGATATATTGCCGATCAAGAGAGTAACGAATCGGGCGGGACAAATCAACAGGATTTCCCTGGAGAAACGGTACGATCCCATGAGCAATCTTGACGACCTGGATGTCTATCTCTTCGACCTGAACGGATTCCTCCATCTGAAGCAGGCCCTGTCGAGGGCGGAAGTGGCGGAACTGAACGCCTCCCTGGACGAAATCCCACCCCTGTCGCCAGGCGAATGGCACGGATACGTCCACGCCCATACCTACGGCACCGTGGACGGCCTGAACCTCCAGCAGATTTACGAAGCGGGCGCTCCCTTCGAAGCCCTGATCGACCATCCTTCGTGGTTCGACCGGGTCAAGCATTTCGTGGGCGGGGAGGGTACCTTCGACTACGCCCACGGCCCGCTGTTCATCGACGAGAACTTCGCCAATTTCCGGGAGCCGGGAGAGGCGATCGGGCTGCATTCCGGGGGATACCCGCCCATCATGCGCAACGGCTTCCGCTACCACGGCGGCCGGTTCATGTGCGGGCAGGTCAATGTGCTCATGGCCCTGACCGACATCGGTCCCGGGGACGGCGCCACCATGGTCATCCCGGGCAGTCACAAGTCCAACTTCATCCACCCCGAATTCGCCCGGCACGCCATGAATCCCAAGGGCGCTTCCGTGGAGGGCATTACCGGTTCCGCGGAACTGTGCATGGAGGCCGGCGACGCCCTGCTGTTCGTGGATGGCATCTCCCACGGTTCGGCCACCCGGCGAAACGCGGGAACGCGCCGTATCGTGGTCTACCGGTACGGACCTTCCTGGGGCAATTTCCGCCACGGGTACCGGCCCTCGCCCGATCTGCTGGACCGTCTTACGCCCGAACGGCGCCAGATCATCTCACCGCAACATGCCTCGCCCGATGGCGCGCCTTACGGCCGACCTGGACGGCATGTCCGGCATTGTCACGGAGGGAAGTGAAATCGCTGCTGTAATCGCCTTCGCAGCGCATTGACCGCGTCGGGCCAATCGGCCGCCACGTTTTCAAGCTCTTCAGGATCGTTTTCCAGGTCGTATAGCTCCGTTTCACCCGTGTGGTGCACCACTAGCTTGTGATCCGCCGTGCGTACGAGCCTGAATTCGCGAAGCGCGCTGGCCGCTTCCTCGCGGTGGGTCGAACGATCCCCGGTGAGCACGGCGCTGAAGTCGCTGGCGTCGAGCCCTTCCTGGGCGGGCAGACCCGCCAAACCGCACAGGGTCGGATTTACGTCGATCAGTTCCACGAGGGCATCGGAAGTACGCCCTCCCGCTATGCCTGGTCCGGCGGCAATGAGCGGCACGCGCAGGGCCGCCTCGTAGGGCACGGACTTGGTATACAGGCCATGGTCGCCCAGCATCTCACCGTGGTCGCTGGCGAAAACGACGATGGTATCCTCCGCCATGTCCCGCCGTTCGACGGCTTCGATGATCCGGCCTACCTGGTCGTCGATCAGTTCGATGGCCGCGCAGTACTGCCGGCGCGTAACGGCCACTTCGTCTTCAGAGAGGTCGCGCCGACGGGCGTTGACCCAGGCCGGCTTCCCCTCTTCGTTGCCTCGTATTGCAGGCGGTATGGCAGCGCACCGGTACCGGTCGGCGTATTCCCGGGGTGGATCGAAGGGATCGTGCGGGCCTACGAAGCTGACGAAGAGATGCCACGGGTAATCGTCGGGGACGGTGTCCATCCATTCCACGGCGCGGCGGCCGATGTAGGCATCCTCGAAAGCGTCCTCAGGCAATATAGAATCATGGGAAGCACCCTCGATCCAGCCCCGCGCTCTCCGGGCCGCGTAATCCGCCCGGAAGCGTTTGAAGAGTCCCTGCTCCTGCAGCCAGAATCCGTACGGTCCCCGCGGCTGGTCCGCCATGCCCGCGTGCATCTTGCCCTCGCATTCCACGGGATGGGTGAATCCCCAACCAAACACCCGGGGCCGATCACCGTGGCGGCCGTTGTAGGGATCCGGCTTGGCCAGGTCGAGTTTTCCCACGCACCCGACCCGGTATCCCGCGTCCCGAAGCCGGGCGTAATAGGGCGTGATATGGCGGGGCAGGTAGCAGTTGTTGTCCAGGCACCCCAGCCGCGCGGGCTGGTAGCCGCTGGCCAGGCCGATGCGCGCGGGCGCGCAGACCGGGGCGTTGGTGACGCACTGGCTGAATCGGATCCCCCGTTCCGCCAGGCGGTCCAGATTCGGCGTGCGCACGAAGGTCGCTCCCGCCGCGGACAGGTAGTCGTGCCGGTGCTGGTCGTCCATGATGAACAGGAGATTGGGGCGTCCGGATTTAGTGGCCATGAATGCGTCTCGCTTCCGTTTCGGATGATTGCGTCTCGCTTCCGTTTCGGATGATTGCGAACGTTCTTCAGTCGTTCTCTTACGGTTTCGATATCAGGGCTTCAAGTACGGTTCCGCGATCATGTTCATGTTTTCTGGCAAGCTAATGAGGTTAATACTCAGTTGATAAAGGATTCGAACTGGTGCGGCGCGGCCGGAAACCACAGGCTGTCCACCAGGAATGAGAGGGCCATCCCGAGGACATATCCCACCAGGATGCCGAGAAACAGGGGCTGCGCTCTGCGGTAGAGGGCACCGCCACCCAGGCGCAGCAGGATCACCTGGACGAGCCAGGCCATCAGGAAGGGCAGGAACATGAACCGCACGGTGTCCGCGGCCACGGCGACCAGGCCGATGGGATGCAGCGGCCACCAGAGGAATATGAAGCGTCCGAGGATCATCAGCATGTACAGGACGATACCGTTCCCGAAGAAGATCAGTTCCAGTTCCGAGACACTGCTTGCGCTGCTGTTCCACGTCATGATCGTGTTGTAGAAGAAGGGTACGAGGTCGCCGGGCTTGGACAGCAGATTGTCGGCGCCGACAGCATAACCGGCGCTGATGTAGTAGTAGAGGGAAGTTACGACACTGACGGCGAAAGCCAGGCAGATCCAGAGGAAGAGGTGCCGGGTGGACGGCCCCATCCAGCGCTGCAGGTAGGCGGCGTGAGACACCCCGATCATCGTAAAGGTCCGCCAGTTCCGGGCGAAGGCGTTCGTCATGCCCAGGGCGGTAATTGAGGACGGGTCCAGGTTGTCGGCGCCGAGAATGCCCCCGGTGAAGTTGTTGGCGGTTACCGGCAGGTCCATGGCGACCAGACCCGCCTCCGCAACGATCCGGGCCATGCCGATGTAGACGATGAAGAGTACGGCCAGGAGGACCAGGCTGACCGGCAGCGACATGCCGATGCTGTAGAGCCATGCCAGCAGGTAGAGCAGGCCGAAGATCAATCCGAAAACCGCCACCCGGTACGAGAAGAACTCACCGCTGTCATCGATCGACGGATCCTTTCGGAACGCCCGCCGGGCCACCGCGGACAGGTGACGACGGGCCATCCACAATCCCCACACCACCAGGGCGATCAGGGCGCCGATGGACTGGGTGCCCACGAGCCCGGTGGGAGACATGGTCGTGGCCGCCGTGATCCCAAGCATGTTCATCAGCCCCCGCTGCAGCGTGGTGAAGAGCAGGAAGAAGCACAGGCTGAACAGGATCTCGGCGTTAATGAAGAAGGCGAAGCACAGCACGAAGACATTCAACCGGATGGGAAGATCCGGTATCGACGGATGGACCTTCAGATACAGCAGGTCCGGCCCCATGATGGGGACAGGGGTAACGATATCCCAGTATGAGGCGATGTTCCAGCACACGGCGGCCAGCGACAGGCCGGCGCCGATCCGAAAGGCAGTCGTGCGGACCATGGGCGGCTCGTTCGGGTCCTTTCCCACGCCCATCAGGTTGAGCGATACCTCCCCCAGGGGAAAGCGCAGCCTTTCGTGGCTGACCCATTGCTTTCGCAGGATGACCACGATGCATGCGCCCGTCCACATCAGGGCGGCAAAACACGACATCCACCACAGCAGGGGCGAGATCCAGGCCATCCACGGGATCCGGTAACCCGGCGCTGCGCCTTCGTAGAAAACACGTACCGCGTCGGTCTTACCGCTGATCACGAGCCACCCGGGCAGGGTCTCGAAAAAAGTCTCCGCCCAGCGGTTCTCGGGACTCGCATGGTAGAAGGGTCCCGTGATGAGGGAGACCAGGTACCTCGTCATGCCCCAGTCGGGCACCATCGAACCGATCAGGCCCATGACGAAAATCACGATCAGCTCGGAAGTCTTCAGGGCGTACCCGGGCGCCAGTCTCTTGAGCAGGACGTGGGGACCCAGGATCAGGATCAGGAAGGGGATCAGCAGCGCCGAGGGGATATGGGCGTAGGTGGTATAGTTGTATCCGGCGTAATCGGCGGCGAACTGGCCCCAGAAAGCTACCACGGCGGAGAGCGCGAGACCGATGATCCCGGCCCGCAGGGTAACGGGCGATGCACCGCGGGTACCGGAAATCGCTGTGGGCATGGCTTCCACCTGTTCCGGGTTAGACACGGACGGCTACTCGATCCAGGGGTCCAAGCGGAACAGTTTGCGTCCCAGGGGAGTCAAGGCGCCTATCGCCGCGGTATCCAGAGGCCGTTCGGGACCCGGTGCGAGGCGGGCCTCATCGTCCGTCAGGGCCTGCAGACGGGTGAACTGGGCGATCCGTGGTGCGGCGTTGTGATTTGCGCTGGCCGAGTGGGGCATCAGGTGATGCATCAGCACGAAATCGCCGGCATCTCCGGTTACCTCCATGGACGACGACAAATCGGTGATATGGCCCCAGCCGTTGTTGCGGGTCAGACCGTCGGTTTCGTTGAGCATGATTTCCCTCACCCGATTCGGACCGCCGGGTACCACGTGTATACCACCGCCTTCACTGTCAACCCTGTTTAGATAGTAACATCCGCCAATGCCGATTCCCGTACGAAGGAAACCCTCATTCAGGTCTTCGGGCCCTCCCGGAACAGCGTCGAGGTGGAGGTTCTGGAGCCGTCCTTCCATGGCGCGGTTTCGTAGCGTTATCCCCGCCGAGCCGTCCCACACCCGGATGTATTCTGTCTCCAGTATATCCACGGCAGCGCCGTAAAGTGCTTCGTTCTGCATCAGGGGCAGCATCGCAGGCTCGAAAAAACTGCCGTTCCCGTCGGGGTGGTGGGGCTTGAACCGGCCGTGGTTCGCGTGGTAGTGGTCCGGGATGACCAGGTCCCGCGGGATCAGGTCCAGCAGGAATTCGCGGGCCTTTTCAACCACTTCTTGATCCAGCGTGCCTTTCAAAACCAGGTAGCCGTCGGACCAGAACTGCTCCAGTTGAGCTTTGGTGAGGTAGCGGGGGTAGGCGGGCATGGGGTGGGGATCCAAGGGAGGTGTATCAAGTTGACGTTTGCAGGAAAAATGAAGTCCTTGCAGAACATTCATGACTAGGGACAGCCGTCATTACGGAGGAGCCTGTAGTGTTCCTTTCGTCTATAGACCTTTCCTCTTGCGATTTTTTTAAAATCTCTATGTAGATTTCCTTTTTGTTCACCTGTGACTAGTAACTTGACATTAGATACCAAGGCTAATGCAATTATATCAGGATCGTTAGATTTGAGTTCGGGTAATTTCGTTTTCTGTTCCTCGACTTCCTGTGCATCAAATAGTTTTACTCTGCCATTCTCACGATCCTCCCGGAAACGTGAATACATCTTTTGGTGTTTTTTTAATTCCCTATCTAGTTTTTCGGTATGGGCAAATGCAATCCTACCATTCTTTTTTTTCATCCATTGCCTAACGGGTTCCATGTCCAGATTCTCTGGATTCAAGTAATCACTAAATCGGTTCGTATCCAAAATCAGGCACATACATCCACTTTCAGTTAGAAAAACCAAGTAACCTATCCGATTCATTGATGAAGAAGTCTCTGTAGCTAGGCGGCGCTCCTATAAGATTTGCCTGTTTATCAAATGCAATGTTATGGACTTTGACACGATTACCTGCGGGTTCTAGGTATACGAGCGAAACATGCTCTGGTGCGATGCCTCCATTCATGATTTCAATCCTTGCCCTGTTTATCATAGCGTCGCTATGAGTTTCGATTACATATCTGTGTTTCTTGCTTTTGATGGTTTCAATCAACATTGAAGACAGTTCAGCCTGGCCTTTGGGATGTAAATGAACCTCTGGCTGTTGCATTAAGAAAACCGTCTTTGAGTATGCGTTGTAGATTCGGACAAGGATCGGAAGAATCTGACTCACTCCGTATCCCACATCAGTGAAATTTACCTTCGGTCCCTTTACCTTAACCTGTAGTTGATATGGATCGCCAATTGACTTTCCCAGTCTTCTAACATTTACATCGGTAAACAAGCCGGATAATTTTCCAAACTCAATCAATCTGTCTCTTAGTTCACCCCATCTATCCTTATTCGCTCTTGACATATTCATAATCAACATCGGGGTGTCGATTCCTTCTGGGTTCTCTTCCTCTTTAAACGGATTGTAGGTGCGTTGAGGTTTAGAGCGCACTGGAGCAAAACTAACTATATCAGGTTGACTAAACCTACTATTGCTGAAGAACAATGAACTTGGTTTTACATCGAGCAAATTCGAAACAACATTTCTGAATTTTTTAAAAACTCTAACGTTCTTGGGTACTGACTTGCTTCTGTCGTCTCTTATCGATCCAAAAGTCCTCACACTCTCAGATCTAAACAGATCTAACAGAGAGAGATCCAATCCAAGTTCCCTTGCTTCCTTTAAAGTAAATTTTGTGTATCCACTTTCTTCAACACAATCAACGATTTCGAATCCTGAATTCATGGTAGATGAATCATCATATTGAGTTGATTTCTCTGGATCTACTTCCCGGTCATCCCTGTAAAAAAACGCCTCGCCTTGCTTAGTAACTATCTTTTGTTCCTTTATTACGGGTTCCGAACCTTCCTCTCTCGCAACCAGATTCAATGTATATTCAACCGGTTCCTTTTTCTTTGAGGCCTGTAGTTCTAACCCAACAAGGAACTGTTTTATAGTCGGATTAGATCTCCTAACCAAATTTGAAAATGCTCCCATTGGGTAAGGATCTACATTGAAGTTTAGATTATAACCTTTCCTACACATGAAATCATAAACCGCTTGCAAGCAACCTAGAACCGTTGTTTTACCAGTACTGTTTTCTCCCACCAAAAATGTAAGTGGGCAAATATCGAACTCTTGTCGACCGGCAAAACATCGAACATCTTTTAATATGAGTTTTCTTATTTCCATAGTTCCAACTCCGCGTTTTTCCTTAACATAGCCAACATTGTTAGGTAATCCAACGGGTCACACCGCCCAATACTTCCACAGATCCCCGGGGATCTCGTATCTGAAAGACTCTTCCAGATGTCTTTCGTGGTTCCAGCGTGCGAAGAGGGCGAAGCGCGGTGAATGACTGGCGTTCTCCGATCCGTTGTGGGTCAGGTAGGCATGCCAGAGCACCACGTCGCCGGCCTTCGCGGTAAACTCCCGGCCGCCGGTGGTCGGGTTGTCGCAGAACACGTCCCACGAAAACCCCTCGATCTCCATGAAGCTGCCGTCGACATGCGAGGGATGCTCGAGAAAGTACCGGTGAGCGGCGTGGTGGCTTCCGGGCCAGTAGATCAAGGCCCCGCCGCCGGGTTCCACGTCGTACAGGTAGGTCGTCGCGCCGATCATGAAAGGCAGCCAGCGTCCCCCGTAGGCATCGATATGTCCCGTTTGGGGCATTTCCCAGGATTTTTCTGGATCGGGCCACCGAATGATCGGAATGCCGTCGCCTGGGACGAATTGCCCCCCGCTGAGCTGGTCGATGATCGCCATCATGGAGGGATGATGCACGAGGGCCGATTCGGGCGGATCGTATTCGTACCCGTCGAGACCGCTCGTTTCCCTGGGCCAGGTCGCGGGATCCTCGAGACAACCATCGAGCGCCCGCCAGATCTGCCGTCGCCATGCTTCCAGGGTTCCCTCGTCGAAAACGTTCTTCAGGACCAGGTAGCCGTTCAGCTTGAAGTAGGCGATCTGCTGGGCATTCAGGGGCTGTGCGTGGGACATATTAGGATATCTTTAAACAGAAAGAATCGGAAATGGTAACGGTAAATCGACGAAACCGGAAGTTTCTGCCCGGATTGCGCGCACTGTCCAACTGGTCGAAATGACCTGAATGACCGTATTGCGACGGTCGTCAAAATGAAAACTTAAGCGGTGTGCCGGACGCTGTCAAGACCGGCGGATTCTATGCCGAAACCACCTTCAAAAAGGACGGTTCATTCCTGCTTGACACGATACACGTAGCCTCTGTACCATTGCAGGAGCATTCGTACCCCTGGTATCGATAATCAGAACGCCTTGCACGTTACACCTTAGCATCTGCATTGTCCGCGACATCGACGCGGCAAAGGGACATTACGAAATGCAATCGGAAATCAGGCAGTGGATCGCCGAAAGCCGCGGGAAACTCGAAAGTGGCGCACTGGACAAACAGGACCTGGACCAGCTGGAATCGCTCCTGGAAAACCCGGCCCGGCCGAAGATCATGTACCTGACCGCGCGGTCGACTAATATGCGGTCCGGGATCGTCGGGTGGGCGGTGTTCGTTCCCGGCGAGAAGCCCGTGCTGAGGCTGCCGGGCGACGAGCCGCCTTACGACTCCGTGCTGGAGGCGGTTGCCGACGGGTGGCGCGTGGTGCAGTACCCTATTCCCAAGCTGTATGAGTACAAGGACCTTGAAAACGACTACGTGGGTTTCGATTTCATACTCGAGAAGTGGAACTGAGGAGGCGCTGCGATGGCGGAGATCAGACCGACGATGACCGACGATGACGTGATGGATTTCGTGGCGAAGGGATACGCGGTGCTCGAAGAAATGGTGGATCCAGGTTTCAACGCGCGGTGCCGCAACGTCAAGGTCGGCCGCGCGAAGGAACTGGTTGGTTCACCCGATTTTGTCCGCGAAGTCCTGCTCCATCCGCGGCTGGCGGGCGTGATACGTTCGCTGCTCGGCGCCAACTTCCTGATGCCGACGGGCGGCCATCACCACCTCATAAACGAGCCGGTGGCGGGACAGGACTGGCATTCGGACGGCATTTCCGGCCAGGGTTACGAGATCAACGAACTCCAGTGCTACTACTATCCGCAGGACGTGGAAATCGAAGACGGCCCGACCATGATCCTGCCGGGTTCCCACTGCCGGGCGGTCAACCGCGACGCCCTCGCCCACTACGGCGATCTCACGGGCCAACTTTCGCTCGTCGTGAAGGCCGGCACCGTGGCCATAACCCGGTACGGCATCTGGCACCGGGCCGGCCCGAAGCTCAATCACAAACCCCGCAGCATGATCAAATTCTCCTACTTCCGCAATGCGCCGCCGCAGCGCGACTGGCTCATCGATTCGGAAGAAATCCCCGTGTACCGCGACCGGCCGGCCGCGCCTTACACGAGCGGGGTGGAATCCTACCGGGACCTGAGACGCCGCATCCACACCTGGAACTGGCTGTGCGGGCTCAGCGAGGAGGAGTCCATGGCCCACGACCGGTGGCGGCCCGCCTACGAGACCGGCACGCAGCCTGTCGAGGAAGTCGCCCTTTAGCGATGGTACAGATAACCCCGGATGATGCCATCGCCGGGGAGTCCGGAGCGGTCCGCATGCGGATAGCCCATACAAGGCGCGAAGAGATGAGATTGGGCGTCAGCCACGGCGGCGCCGCGGCGAGCTATTTCAACCCGGGGTTCGATGCGACGGCGTTCAAGTCTCCCTGGTCGTTCATCCACTCTGTGATCTTTCCGCCCGGCAGCGGCATCGGGCAACACACGCACATCCACGCGGAAGAGATTTTCGTCACCATCGACAATGCCATGCAGTTCACCCACAACGGCCGCACGACCGAAGTCGACGGCGGCGCCGCGGTGCCCCTCCGCTCGGGTGAGTCCCACGGTATCTACAACCACACGGACCAGGATACCTGGTTCTTCAATTTCCACTGCGTGGATCCCATCCGCACCCCGACGTGCGAGGATTTCGACGACCCGCGCGTAGAGGCCGAGTTGGAGTCCGCCGATCGATTGCCCGTGGGACGGTTCGACCGCGCCTTACTGAAGCCACGGCGGCATCACGGTGGAAAGGGCGAAGTGCTTTTCCGGGAGGTATGGGGAAGCCGGGATTTCACGACTAATTTCGAATACCTCTGCCATATCCTGCTGCCGCCGGGTACTTCCGTGGGCTACCACCGGCATGAGATCGTGGACGAAGCCTACATGATCATGAACGGCCGGGGCCGGATCACGGTGGACGGCGAGACCGAGGAGGTCGTCCGCGGGGACGCCATTCCGAATAACCTGGGCAGTGCCCACGGCATCTACAACCATACGGACGATGACCTCGAGCTCTTCGTCGTCGGCGTGAGCCTGGAGAAAGGCAAGGTGGACGCAACCGACCTCGGAGACGACCTGGCCGGACGCTGATTCGAGCGGACGCCACAGATCGAGAGATGGCCAGACCGGCCGTTGATCCGCCAAACCCTGCGCTGGTCGGACAAGCATCACATGAGAGCCGGAATCACACCATGACAGAAGAATCCTTTCAAGCCCACGTTCTGGACCTGAAGGTTGAGGGATACACCATCCTGACGGACCAGTTGACGGCAGAGGAATGCGCGGAAGCGCGAAGGGAACTCGAAGCACGTTACCCCGACCGCGAGCGGGGCAGTTTCGAATGGCTCTTCAACAAGGCGCGGGTATTCGAACGGTTCTACCAGCTTCCCGACCATCTGAGGCTGACGAGACACTTCCTGGGCCCCGACGCGCTCCTGAGCGCCGTGTACGGATCGGTGGTGATGCCCGGTGAAGGCGGACTCGGGCTGCATTCCGACAGCGGCATCACCGGTCACAATCGGGACGCATCCATGCCGGAAGCCGACGAGGGCCGGCGGATCACGAGCCATTCGATCGCCTTGAACACGATCTTCTGCCTGAGCGCCTTTACCGAGACCAACGGCGCCACCGAGTTCGTCCCGGGCAGCCACCGGTACGAGTACCTCGACGTGCCCGATTCGGCCTATGACAACGCCCGGACTGCCGTCGCCCCGGAAGGATCGGTCGTGCTCTTCGACGTGAATACCTGGCACGGTACGACGAAGAACCGGACAGACCAGCCGCGCTACGCGGTGTTGAGCCCGTGGCGGAGGCGTTGGACCAGGTGCGAGTATGAATTGCCCCGCGTGGTCAAGCCCGACGTGCTCGAACGGGCGGGAGAAGACGGACCGGTCATCTTCGGGTTCCACGCCCAGTCGCCCTACACGGAACTGTGGCAGTGGGACCGTGAAGAGGGCGGTCCGAAACCGGAGTTCAGCCACCTGCGGCGGGCGTAAGGCCAGCAGGCTGTTATCGGACCCGGGCACGATGCGGTCTGACCGGAGAGATGATCTGGCGCGCCCAGCGACGAAATCGGCCGGAATCTGTATTAATGAGTCCGAAGGCATCTCATGAAAATCACCGACGTGAAAGTGCACCTGGTGGAGTCCTGGCGCAAATCGACGGACATCGGCTCGCCGTGGATTTTCGTCCAGGTCTATACCGACGAAGGGGTCGTGGGGCTGGGTGACGCCACGAACTGGCCGGGCGGTACGATCATCGCCCAATCCGTGGAGGAACTGGGCAAGCTCATCATTGGGGAGGATCCCTTCCACATTGAGTACCTGTACCACCGCATGTACTACGCCCTGGAGCAGATCGGGCAGACCGGCGCGGTCATCGCGGCCGTCAGCGGCATCGAGATCGCCCTCTGGGACATCGTGGGCAAGGTCACCGGCCAGCCCATCTACAACCTCATCGGCGGACCGTGCCGCGACCGCATCCGGTTCTACAGCCATGCGTCCGACCCGGAGGAGTGCTCAGAGCTGGCCGCCAAGGGCGTTACCGCCATCAAGGCGTACTTCCCCTCGGATCCGCTGGTCAAAGGGGAACGCGTTGACTCGCCTCGCTCCGTCACGCTGAAGGAAGAGAAGATGGCCCTGGAACACATGCGCCGGTGCCGCGAGGCCGTGGGCGAAGAAGTGGATATCTGCACCGACGTGGGATGCCGGTACACCACGAGCGCCGCGATCCGCATCGGCAACCGCCTGGAGGAGATCGGCCTGCTGTTCTACGAGGAACCGGTCCACCCGGAGAACATCGACGCCCTGGCCAGGGTGACCGCGTCCGTCAACGTGCCCGTGTGCGTGGGTGAACGACGGTACACGCGCTTCGGCTTCCGGGACCTGATCGCCGCGCAGGCGGTGGACATGATCATGCCCGACGTGGTGCGCACGGGCGGCATCATGGAGACCAAAAAGATCGCCGCCATGGCCGAGAGCTACTACATGCAGGTCTCGCCCCACAATCCGAACAGTGCTTTGTCGACTACGGCGAGCCTTCACGTCATGGCCAACATCCCGAACGCCCTGGTGCTCGAATATGTGGACGACAAATGGGACGCGCCCTGGCGCGACGACCTGCTGACCGATCCGCCGGTCGTGGAAAGCGGCTATTTCCGGCTCCCCGTGAAACCCGGACTGGGTACGGAGCTGAACATGGACGTCGTTGAGAAGTATCGCTTCGACGGATAAGGGAGCAGTTTAAAATGCAATTGCATGACGACAAGCAGACCAACCGCGAGGACAACATCCAGGGTGCCGAGATCCGGTTGCCGACCTCGGACCTGTCCGCGGACCTGGCCTTCTTCATGAAGACCCTGGGTTTCCGCATGGACAAGATCTACCCTGCCGACTACCCGTCAGTTTCCGTGCTTTCCGGCCACGGGCTCACCATCCGGCTGGAACAGGGCGCGTCCGAACCGCCGGGCACGATACGAATCCTGTGTCGCGATCCGGCGATTCTGGCCGGCGGCGGGACCGAACTCACCGCACCTAACGGCACACGGGTCGAGATCGTGCGGGCCGATCCGCCGCTGGAAATCCCGCCGACGGAGCACGCCTTCCTCGTGCGGAGGCTGAAGGACAACACGCCCTGGGTAATCGGCCGCGCCGGCATGCACTACCGCGACCTGGTGCCCGGCCGCCTGGGCGGGAGCATCATCGCCTCCCACATTCGGATCCCCGACGCCGGTCCCGTTCCCGACGTAGTACACTATCATACGGTGGGATTCCAGTTGATTTTCTGTTACCGTGGCGAGGTGAAGCTCGTCTACGAGGACCAGGGGCCGCCTTTCATGCTCAAGGCGGGGGACTGCGTGATCCAACCCCCCGAAATCCGGCATCGCGTGCTAGAATCTTCCGACAACCTGCAGGTGATCGAAATCGGCGTCCCGGCGGACCACGTGACCACCATCGACCACGAGGTCGAGTTGCCGACAGGAGTGCTGAACCCCGATCGCGTCTTCGGCGGTCAGACATTCTGCCGCCACCAGCTCAAGGACGCGATCTGGGATCCCTGGAGAATCGAAGGATTCGAGGCGCGTGAAACGGGGATCGGCGAGGCGACGGGCGGCGTGGCATCGGTGCAGGTCGCACGCGCGAACAACAGCTCGAATGGCGGCGCGGAACAGGTCACGAGCCACACGGGTGATATCCTCTTCACCTTCGTCATGGAAGGCGAGGTGACCCTGATCGGGGAAGACCAGGGCGCACACCGGCTGGAGGCAGGGGACGCCTACGTGATTCCGCCGCACACGAAAACGTCCCTCACGCAACGCTCCGACGACCTCGAGCTACTCGAGGTGGCGCTGCCCGCGCGTTTCGATACTATCGTGCATTGACCGAGACGTAATCAGGCCTCGCCCATCACTTACTTCCGCCGGCCGGATGCCCCGTTAAATATCCAAGCCGACCTGAGCACATGTCGTCACACGCCCAGTACCTCGTGCAGCCTGTCCGAGGCCCGGTTCAGCACGGTGGGCGGCACGGGTACGTGGTTGTACTCGGAGAAGCGCCGATATGCCCAACGGGCGGCATACTGGGACTGGAAGACATAGCGCATCCGGTTGGATGTGACGGGCGCTCCCCGGTGCCAGCACTGGTTGTTCTGCAGGTAGACGTCTCCCGCCTTGCATAACGCCGAGACCGGTCCCCTGCCTTCGAACTCCGGATTTTCCTGGCTGTTGGGATCTCGGCCGGAATACTGGCTGCCCGGCACGAACTGCGTCGGGCCGTCCTCCACCGAATCAATGTCCGTCAGTGCCATCTGAATGGTGAACCACTGTACCGGCATACGGATGCGGGGGTCGTGCCGGGGCACGTCGTCCGGCAGCGGGAACTCCACGCGGTCGTCTACGTGCCACAGCGAAATGGCCTGGCCCGGCGCGTTCCGGATCACGTTCTGACCGCAGAACTTGCAGTCCTCACCCACGACGGCTTCCGCCAGGCTCAGGATCGGTTCCCGGATCAGCATGTCCACGAACACGGCGTCCAGTTCCAGCGTATTGCGGAGCACGAATCCGTCCCCCTGCCCGCTCACGTAATCGGTCCCGGCCAGCACGGGATCGTTGAAGCAGCGGTCCGTCACCTCCCGGAGGGCATCGATTTCATCCCGGGTCAACACACCCGGAATAAGGGCGAAACCGTCCCTGTGAAAGTCCGTGAGTATTTCTTCCATTCGGGCGTCGTCGAGACGCTCGCCGGGTAGTATGCGTTTTGAGATCACAGTTATCTCCTGTCGGCAGGCGCGTACACAGGACACGTCAGGCAAACAATGCCGTCAATCACAAGCGAAAGTCGCGGTTGGCAGGTGCATTGGATTGCTTGACATCTACCGTCTTCCGACTAATTTGGCATGATCATAGATTATGACTTCGACATGAGATATTCAACCGTTTTCCCGCCTTTATCATGCGCGTGCGCAGGATACCCGCAAGAATCAATGCCCGCCCGCATGAAGCGGGAAAACGCTTATCTGTCTAAGCACACCTATCCTGGCTACCCGTGCCAGTCTTGCCCATCCGCATGAACAGCACCAACTATTACGACCTTAATCCCGACACCCTCTTCGCCCAGTATGACGGAGTCGATGCTGCCGACGTCCACGCAGACTGGGCATCGGCGCATTTGCGCGAAGAACCTGGATTTGCCTGCGACATCGGCGCCGGTTCGGGACGCGATGCCAACTGGCTAGCGGCCAGAGGATGGGAAGTCGTGGCGGTGGAACCGAGCACATTGCGGAACCTCGCCGCGGAACGCTCCCACCCCCGCGTGGTTTGGATGGATGATGCCCTACCGGATCTGCGGGTTCTGCGTGCGCTCGGTCGAAGGTTCAACCTGATTCTACTGAGCGCCGTGTGGATGCACGTGGCGCAGAATGTCCGGGAACGGGCCTTCCGCATCCTTTCCGAGCTGCTCAATCCATCCGGATTGCTGGTGATCACACTGCGACGCGGCGGAGACGCCACAGAAAACGCCGCCAGGGGATTTCATGACACTTCGGCAGAGGAACTCATCGGTTTTGCCAACCGCCGAGCCATCGCGCTGCGCAGCCACTCGACGCAGCCGGACCTGACGCGCCCGGCCATAAATTGGGAAACGCTGGTTTTCTCTATGCCGGACGATGGCACCGGCAGCCTGCCGCTGCTACGACACGTGATCGTGAACGACAACAAGTCCTCGACCTACAAGCTGGGGTTGCTTCGGACCCTGGTGCGACTCGCTGAAACGGCGCCGGGGTTGGTCATCAATCGCACGGACGACTACGTGGAAATCCCCTTCGGCGCTGTCGGTCTGTACTGGTTGAAGCAATACCTTCCCCTGGTCCTGCAGCATCGACTGCCGCAACGCCCATCGGGACCGGGCGGATACGGCTGGGCAAAGGACGCGTTCTACCGTCTCGGGGACGTTTCGCCTTCCGACCTTCGGCTGGGAGCCAGGATTGATTCGGACCGGGCTGTCATCCTTACCCATGCTATAAACGACGCCTGCGTAAACATCGAGCGGATGCCTGTACGCTACATCACCTATCCAGCTTCCGGCAACCGGCAGTTGTTCGAATCAGGATATTCCAGGGCGCGGACGATCGCCCGGCCCATCGTTCTCTCCCGCGAATTCCTGACACAGTTCGGCCGCTTCAGGATTCCCGCACTGCTATGGCAATCACTCGGTCAGTTCGCCTGCTGGCTGGATCCGGTCATAGTAAGGGAATGGCGGCAATTGACTAAAAATTGGGATGGCTCGGCAAGCCTGCACAGCACTGCGCGGTGGACGACCACCACCGACCAATCTGCCGCCCTGGTCCGGGAACACGGGACCGAAATGGGAACAAACGACCCGTTCGAATGGACCGAGAGCCGCTACGACACCAGCGTTGCCATGGAACGGGCGAAGCAGTTGCGCGATGACGGATTCGCGCTTACCTGCGTCTGGTCTGCGTCGCGTATACGAACCGCTCCGCACATCGACCACTGTTTTCCCTGGGCGCGCTGGCGCAACAACGATCTCTGGAACCTGCTGCCGGCCCGCGACAACGTCAACCTCAGAAAAAGCGACCGGCTGCCCTCCTCTAACGCCATGGCCGACGCGAGAGACCGCATGCTGGAGTGGTGGCGGCACGCATGGGTCCAATCGCCGCAGGAGGACCGGTTTTTCATGGAAGCGCGGTACTCCCTGCCGGGACTCGAAGTCGACACGCCCAGGTTGGAAGACATCTTCACTGCCGCCCAGCACCAGCGCGCGCGCCTGAAACAGGACCAGCAACTAATCGAGTGGCAGGTAAGACCGTAACATGGCGAAGACGGGACCGCCATGCATTCTGGGTCACCTGCTGTCGATTGCCCGGGCCGGGCCAAACAGCGTCTTACCCCTCGTCCATCACCGCCTGGATCATCGCCTGGATATAGCCGAACTCGTAGGCGAAAGCCTGCCGGTAGCTGTCCGGGTCCTTATGTCCAGGCGCGTGGTCGGGCACGCACATGTGATCGTAGCCGACTTCCTTGAGCGCCTGCATGTTGCGATGCATATTCATGACGCCCTCATCGGGCCAGACCTCCTGGAACTTGTTCCTCCCACCTACGATGTTTCGGAAATGGCAGAGGAAGATCTTGTTGCGCGATCCCAGATACCGGATGATGTCCGGCACTTCGTTGCGGGGATCGAGCGAACTCTCCGCCATGCAACCCAGGCATAGATTCATGCCGTGGTACGGACTGGGGCAGATCTCGATGAATTGCTTGAACCCGTCGAAACCGCCGAGCACGCGGTCCACGCAGCGGTAGCCGGGCGGCAGCCACGGATCGCAGGGATGGCAGGCCATGCGGACTTTGCACTCGGTCGCCACGGGGATCACCCGCTCCAGGAAGTAGGTGATGCGGGCCCAGTTCATCTCGGCGGTCACGGGTTCGTCGTACCGCGGCGGCCGGTTCTTCGCCTTCTCCAGGTCCCAGGTACTGTAGATCGAACCGCCACGTCCGGGCGGATCGCTCTCGGTGCGCTGGTTCTCCATCTCGCACAGGTAGTATTTGATCGCGGGGATGCCCGCTTCCGAGGCCTGGCGCACCATGTTGCACACCAGTTCGATTTCCTTGTCGCCTTCCTCGTATTTTCCCAGCATGTAATTGGGCACCTGGCCGCCGTCGACGTTGAACTGGGCGATGGGCAGGGCCACCATCTCCATGTTGAGGCCGAACCGGGCGCACTTCTCCTTCTTGGCCGCCAGTTCCTCCACGTCCCATCCATATTCCCTGTGGAAGGTAATGTTGTTCTCGTTCTTGTTGAAGACGCCGTGGCGGGCAAGATACTCCAGGTCTTCGTCCGACGTACTGAACTGCTGGGTGCCGACGTGCATGAGATCCTCCGGTTTATGTAAACCTGCGGGCTCGGGGCCGGATGCGAGGCCGGGTGCGGGTACGGGCTCGAGGCCGGATACTTAAGGTATCACAAAGTTATCTATTCTTTTAAAAGTTTTCGAGAACACCGGATTCGCGCTACATCAACTTCTTGTTACGTAATTCCCAGTATACGCGCGGCGGTGCCGCCCATGATCGCGGCACGGTCCGCCTCGCTGAGAAATTCCGCGTACTTCTCGATCCAGTCCCGGGACTGCCGATAAGTGCAGAACCGGTTCTGGAAGGGCATGTCCGTGCCCCACAGCAACCTGTCGCTACCGATCCGGCCGACCAACTCTTCCAGGGCCGGCAAGGCTTCGCTATAGGGAAAGTCGAAGAGATCGCCGATGCGCACGGGGAAGCAGACTTCCATGCTGAGATTGCGGTTCTCGTAGGGTTTCCACAGATCCTCCGGCAAGACGAGACGGTCGCCTTCGAGAAACATGCGCCAGGGGAAACCGTGGGTAATGCTGCAGACCGAATCCGGGTAACGGTCCATCCAGTCCATGAGTACGCGGAGTTCGTCGAAGTAGCCCTGCGTCAGGTCGGCATGGTAACCGAGCACGGGTCCGGCGCCCAGGGTAAAGAAAACCGGGACCTTCAGCGTGGCCACGGCATTCCAGAAGGGGCGGTAAGCGCCCCCGCTCCAGCGTTCGTCGCTTCCGCGATATGCCAGCGTGGCGTTGAACTTGACGGCGTGCAGCCCGCGAACGCGCACGGCCCGTTCAATCTCTTCGATCACCCGGTCCGATTCCGCGGCGATTCGCCACTCGTCCACGGGCGCCATGGAGTACAGCCGGCCGGGAAATGCGGCGATGCATTCGGCCTGGAACGCGCTGTCCCGGTTCAACATGGGATTGGTATGGAGCAGGGCGGCGTCCACGCCGGCGTAGTCCATCTCGGCGATCAGGCCGTTGGTGGTGTATTCCAGGTTGTGCAGGTGGGGCGGGTAGAACTGCTTGGTGCAGTCTTCGCCGTCAATCGTCCACACCACCCGGCCATGGTTCCGATCGACGCGGAAATCCACATCGGGAAGCGTGGACCAGTCCCCGGGCGAAGCGGGAGCGATCGCATCTGACGAGGCGGGAGCCCGGTCGCGTACCCGCCAGGCCAGCTGGTGGTGGACCGCGTGCTCGGCCTGCATCCAACGGAGGTGTTCACCTGCGTCCGAGTACCCGGCCTTCGCGTCTCCCGGCGGAAAACAGTAAGCGTGGGAATCGATGACCATGGATCGGGATTCGTTCCCTAGCTTTCGAAGATCTGAATAGTCCTAGTCACCTGTCCGTTACTTTCCCAGTATGTCTTCTTGCCGGCCAGATAGGGGTCGTCCGGCGCGGGTTGTATCGTGCCGCCCGTCGTTACGCCCCGGGAAGTGATCGTATGCTCGCCCGCGGAAGGTCTGTCCCAGTCCAGCCGCCAGAACTTCCAGGCGTGTTCGGCGTCCAGCCCCTCGATGATTTCGGCCGTCTGCCAGACTCCGTCATCGATGCGTACCTGGACCTCCCTGAGCGGTTCGCCCCATACCGCGCCGTAGATCCGGTGCAGGGGACCGACCCGCGTGACCCGTGCCGTGACGGAATTGATACGTCCTTTTCCAACGGATTCCTGTCGCCAGACGGTCTCCCCGTTGTGGGTCTCCTCGCGGACCGTGACGTAATCCCGCGAAATGAACCTGCCCATGTACCGGGTGGTGCGCACCTCGATGCGTTTCAGCCATTTCACCTGGGTGATGCCGTACCAGCCGGGTACGATGAGCCGCAGGGGATATCCGTGCTTCGGCGGCAGCGTCTGGCCGTTTACGTCGTAGGCCAGCAGGATGTCCGGGTCCATCGCCTGTTTCGTGGTCAGCGACCGGGCGAAATTCTGTTTCATCGCCAGCGGTTCGCTTCGAATCGGCGTGATGTTCTCGACCCCTTCATCGTGTCCGAAGAATACCACCTCGATCCCGTTCCCCCACATCCCTGCCCGTTCCAGGATCGGCGCCAGCGGCGTGCCGGTCCACCTGGCGTTGTACACGCCGCCCCGGAAAACGGGGACGCCCCGGTTACCCGAGCACTCGAGGGTGAAGATAACGTCCTTGCTCGGCATGGACTTGATTTCGTCCAGGCTCAGGTTGAGTTTCTGTCTTACCGCGCCCGAAACCTCCAGGCTGTAGCCCTCTCCGGCCACGGTGGGCTCGGGATAGTGGCTCGCCGAGAAGAATTGGTCTACGGGCGTTATCCACGATTCGAGTCCGTTCCAGTCCAGCAGGACGAAATCGGGGCTTTGCGGCGGCCCGAATTCATCGATCCAGTCCACGGGCGTCTCGTCCCGCGCCAGTTGGGCCAACTGGGCCATTACGTGGGACGGCAGCAGCGCCATGCCGGCCGTCGCGAGCCCTCCCTTGATCAGCAAGTCTCTGCGGGACAGGTTGGTTTTTCCGGCCATAAGTGTATCCTCCCGGAGGACCCGGTTCGATGCGCTATGTTCGTATCTGAAATGGTTGTCCTGGTGATCGGTTCTATGATACAGGTCGGGGGCGATTCAGATCAAGGGCAATATGGCACAGCGTATAAAGAATCATGGGAAGGTCTCGCGCTCGCGTATTCGGGTAGCGCGATTTCGAGCGGAACCGGCTGGTACCTTCCCGTTGACAAGCGTGTTGCAGCCGGGTAGAATCGTGTTTCCATCCCAATCACCAGGAGGTCGTTAGACATGAATCGTATGCTCGCCGAAGACTACCAGGTACTGGCCTCGTCACCCGACCCGGAGAACGTATACGCCGGTTCGCCGTCGATCGCGCAGATGCGCTCGGGGCGCTTGCTGGCCAGTTACGAATGGTTCCGTCCCAGCCCGCTCAAGGAATCCGTGCCGGATCAGACCGAGGTACTGGTCAGTGACGACGACGGCGCAACGTGGACCCTCGCGTCGTGCCAGGATTTCATCTGGGCGACCGTCTGGACCTACGGGGACGACGCGTATCTCATCGGAAACAAGCGCAATAGCCGGGACATCGTCATCGGCCGATCCCGGGACGGCGGCTTCACCTGGGAAGGGCCGGTCACGCTCTTCGAGGGGAAGCACCACTGCGCGCCGACGCCCGTACTGATCCACAACGGGCATGCCTACCGCGCCTTCGAGACCTGCGACGCGCCCAGCCGTTTCGACTGGAAGTCGCTGGTGGTGGCCGGCGACTTGGCGCAAGACCTCCTGGATCCGGCGGCCTGGCGCATGTCCAACCACGTCCGGTTCCCCGGCATCCCCGATGTGCTCTCACAGCGGAAATATCCCGAAAGCCTGAAGGACAAGGTGCCGGCCGACAGCTTCCTGGAGGGCAACATCGTGCTGGTGGACGGCGAGATCCGGATGATCATGCGCACGATCGTCGATGGCCACACGACGTCGAGCCTGGCTTCCATCGGACGGGTAGAGGACGACGGGGAGCGCCTCGACTACCGTTTCCTCCAGTTCCACCCCATGCCGGGTGCCCAGTGCAAGTTCCAAATCGTCCACGACGAAACAGACGGCCTTTACTGGACCACGGTGACCCTGTCCACGAACCCGTGGCAGGACCGGAAACCCCTTCGGCGCATCGGTTTCAGCGGCCCGCCGGGAAACGAGCGGCGCATCCTGATGCTGATGTACAGCCTGGACGCCCTCAACTGGTTCCAGGCCGGATGCGTAGCCATGAGCAGGAGCATGATGGAATCCTTCAGCTACGCCTCGCAGGTCATCTCCGGAGACGATCTCCTCGTCGTCGCCCGCACCGCGCACGGCGGCAAGAACCAGCACGACACCAACCTGGTCACCCTACACCGCGTGCGGGGCTTCCGCGACCTGGCGTTGGATTTGCAGGCCGTGGATGTGTGATGTTGTCAATATCTGTGCTGACAGAGTATGTTTATGACTGAAGAATAAATCCGTACCATGACCTGTAAAACACTAAGGAGACGTTACTATCAACCAGACCAAAAACGTAGTCATTCGCAATGCATTCAACGATAACCTGAGTCTTCCATACCAACTCCGCCTGATGGATTTCGAGTCAGCGATGCAGGACGTTTACGATTTCTTTCACGATGTCAATTCTCATCTGGTCGGCCGTGGACTGGAACGTCTCGACGATATGCTGCGACCAGCCATCATGTCCGGCGTCCTATCTGACATGCTCACGGCGAGTCTTGCGAAACACTCACGCGTACTTACAGAGAACAACTATTTCAACGGGCATCCTGACCTGGTTGTTCAGGGCGTCTATGCTGGAAACTCGGTAAAGGCTGGAGATCAGGGGGTGGAGATTAAGACCACGAAGAAAAGAGGTGGTGCAGTCGATACACACGGGGCACGCGACCAGTGGATGTGCGTTTTTGTGTACGAAGTTGATAACGACACCGAACCCGCAACATCTAGACTACCTATGATTTTCAAGGAAGTATACCTGTCTCATGTTACCGTGGAGGATTTTCGTCGTAATCCACGTGGTGAACTGGGTACGCGGACTGCAACGCTCGACCGACATGGTGTGGCGAAACTCCGTGAGAACTGGATATACAAAGCCTTATAATTCGGAAGCCTGTAGCGTGATTTCACAGTTCAGCAAGCGGTCGAATTGCTTCCTTGGCCATATTGAAATACAGCGAATCCTTCTCAACGCCAACTGACTCATATCCTACTGCTTCCGCTGCAGCCAGCGTAGAACCAGCCCCTGCGAACGTATCAACGACCGTACCCTCCCCTAGAGGCAGCACGCCTCTAACCAGCATTCGCATAAATGACTGTGGCTTCAGGCTTGGATGTGGCGCGATAGCCCTTTCACTCTTCCTGGTTGGAGAAGATCGGATCACGTCTCCAAAGGGTTTTGAGCTATCTGGTCGACGAAAACCCCCTGTATGCCACTTTCGCAGGTTGTCCTGAACTCTTCCCTCGACAGGCCTGCGAAACAGCAACCAGGGCTCCCACATAGATCTTGGGAGTACGCTGACCCCATCGAATTCATCGTGCGCCGCCTTTGGCCGGTCACCGCCTCGCATGGTCATCACCAACCTTACGATTTCACCCCGCCTTTCAAGACCCGCATCGGAAATAGCGCCAGCTACGATATGGGAAAGTAGAGGATTGGAGGCGACGACCACATTGGCGCCTGGAACCAATTTGGGTATCAGGAGCCGGGTCCAGATAAAGAAAAACTCACGAAGATACAGTTTTTGTCCGTCCGTTAAAGTTGTAAATCTGGGCAATGGCGAGCGGACGTGTCCGTCGAATGAAGGAGGTATTCTCCAGATTCCGCCCTTCCTTTTTCTGAGTTTCGACTGTTCTTTGCGCGTGTATTCCTGCAGACCGTAGGGCGGGTCGGTGACTATGGCATGTATGGAGCTGTCTTCCCGCGTATCCAGCCAGTCCAGACAGTCACCGTGAACTAATGTGGCATTTCCAGTCCTGTAAGGTGTCTCCCACTCTATTTTCCTAAGAAGGGTTCGTTGCAAACTACTGTCATAGTCGTCTTTGAGCCGGTAGATCCCTCTTCTTTCCCTTACAAACATCGCTGGAGTGTTAAGGCGCAGATAGGACCTTATCGAGGACTCAGGCATGTAGCCTTCGATCTTTGCGACTTTCTCGGCAACTTGCTTTGCCGACATTGCTTCCGACGAAAGCTTCATTACTCGAATTATGGCGTCCCTTACGCGCCCGGGAGCATATCGTTCATGATCATTTGCCATATTACAAATATAGACGTCGGGACGTCGAAAGTCAACTGCCCAACTGCTTAAGGCCTTTACTTTTTTGTCTGAAGAAACGTAAACGGGCAAGTTGGTTATTTCTTCGAGTGAGGTGATTAATCTACTTGCCAGTTGCAGTGAATTGCTTAATATATGACTATAGTCATGATCATGATCATTTAATACGATCTGGAGCCGCACATGCCCGTAATTTCAAAAAGCAGGCTGAAAGCCACCATGCTTCAGGTCTTCAGGGAGATCGAGGATTCGGGTGAGGAGTTGATCGTTACACACAACAGGCGTCCCGTACTACGCGTACTGCCCATCGTACATAAGAAAACCGTGGACGAGATCTTTGCGGATATGCGGGGGAAGGTCGTCTATCACGAAGATATCAACACACCGACCACCGATGAATGGGACGAAGTGTGATGGTCGTACTGGATACGTCCGCGTTGATCTACTGGACGCTTGATCCCGATCGGCTGTCGCAGACCGCGGCCGAAGCCATCGAGAAAGCCGGCCGCGTTTGCTTCAGTTCGATCTCGATCTGGGAGATCGGCGTAAAGGTGAAAAAGGGCAAGCTTGTGCTGCCGCTGTCTGTCGGGGATTTCGCGAAAAACCTCGAGTGGACCGATCGGGTGGAGATCCTCTCCGTGGACCTGCGGACCTGGGTCGGGAATCTCGAGCTGGACTGGGATCACCGGGACCCGGCCGACCGCATTATAGTCACCACGGCCGCCCGGCACGCCAGTCCGATTGTGACGTCGAACGTCGCCATTCGCAACTTTTACTCGCAGACTGTCTGGTAAGTTCAATAGGGAAGGCAGTATAACCAGGGTGTTGAATCACAAGAACGAGCGTCGGCACAGTCGAGGCAATGCCCATCGATAGACAGACGTCGAAGCGACGCCAGCAATGCCGAACCGCTCACGTTTTTCTGCTACTTCATGTCAAGAGAACCTCGTCGCGCACGAAGTGCAGGCGAATCAACTCAGGCCGCGCCATGGACTCATCGAAGTAGCAGTCGACGGCCTCCTTCACGTTGCGGCGGATTTCGTCGACCGAGTCGCCCTGAGTGTGTATGCCGTAATCCGGTGCGCTGGCCGAATAGCCGCCGTCCACGTCGTCCTCGGTGACTTCGAATATGATCACGGTCATGGCTATTCCTTATCCGGTTCGAAATGGAACGTCACCCGGACTAGTCTGTCGCGTTCGAAGTTTTCAAGCGTCGGTTCCGTCCCGTTGAAGTTACGCATGGCGTGGCGCATGGCGAGCCAGCCCCTGCCGCGACGTTCCATGAGCCCTCGCACGACCATGGCGTTCGCCATCATCTCGTTGCGCGATCGAGGGGCGCCGCCCATCTGCGCCTGTTCAACCGTCATGTGGTTCGGCAATGCGCCGGGGCTGGTCACCACGATGCGGTCGTCGAAGACCTCCAGCATCACCTGGGAACCGGCGATGGCGTAGTCCCGGTGAATAACCGCGTTCACCAACGCCTCGCGGAGCACCTCTTCCGGAATGAGAGGGACGTCCTCGCGGTAGAGTCCCCGGTAAATCTCTTTTCTGCCCAGGCTGCGGAACCACCCCATGGACCGGTGAACCTGCTCGTCAAGTCGTCCACGACTCTCGCCCGCGCTCAGCACGTCGGATGCCTGATCGCCGCCGCCGTACCTGGCACATTGGATGAACAGGCTCGTGGCGTGCGGAAACCCCTGAGGGTCCTTGGCAAATATCATCAGGCCGTAAAGTGTTGGGCGGAGCGTCCCGTTCAGCCAGTCGCATACCGAGGCGTTGCGCAAATCGCTTTCCGCGTCCGGCTGCGGCTCATCCTCCATCCGCATGCCCTGCACCCGCATGTACGAACGGAAAGCGTTCAGGTCGATGTCATCCGCGGTCGCGGACGCGATGACTTGCTTCTCCGTGAGAACCAGGCCGAAGACGTTGAGCAGTTCCTGTAGCTCCGAAGGAGATGGCGCCACGGTGGCGCGCCCCCGCCGGATCCAGAAGCGTCCGTCATAGCTGAACGGCTCGTATCCCCGCCGCTGGCGAGGAACGTCGACCCAGTGCACCCATCCTGCATCCGTGAGATACCGGTCGCAGTCGGCGGTGACCGGCTCGCCGCAGCCGTTCTGCAAAAAATTGGTCAGCCGTTCCTGCGCACGCTCCGGGTCTTCCCGCGCTCCCGCTATGACGTCGGGGTTGTCTACACCGATCACGAGCAGTCCCCCGTCGCCATTGGCAAATGCGCACAGCGTCCTGCCGAGGGCGCCGAAGTCACCGAGTCCCCGCTTGAATTCCGTACGGCTGTTCTCTCCGCTTTTGATGCGCCGCAGCACTTCCGGCCAATCCATGAGCGCCTCTCAGAGTCCGAACTTTTGCTGCCGTATTCGCAATGGTAATAATAAACGTATTCTGCAGGTGCGGTAAAACTAAGGATCACCAGTTCGTCGACAGATAAGTGTTCCTTGTCGTTGTGTCGTACACTCCTTGTCGTAGAAGATACATGCGCGCTAAACGGGGTCAACTCGGTTTCCCAAGATACGGCAAATCCTCCAACCACTCGCTATTGCACGGTGTCGTCGACACGACAGTGTTCTTGGGATGCTATACACATACGAAAGATTGGGTAGCCTACCAAAGACCACCAAGCCTCATCCCGGCGACGGCGCCACGTGTTCCAGCCCGAACTCCTCCCGAAGGCGGGCCATCTCCGCTTCCAACTGGCCGGGATCGGCCGTGTCCGGCAGCATGCGCCGAAGCAGCCGGTCGGAAGCTTCGAAAAATCGGTCCAGTCCCGCGGGCGAGCAGATCAGCATGATGTGCGCCGGATCGTCCCCGTCGTTCCAGAAGGAATGAGGTTTCCATCCCGGCACCGTGACCATCTGGCCGGCTTCGAGCACGAAGGCGCTTTCGTGGAGGAACTGGAAGGTCAGCGCGCCCCGGACGACCAGAAACATCTCGATAAAGGCGTGGCGGGTGAAGACGGGCGGCGGGCTGTGGGGCGGCTCGACGGCCTCGATGACCGTCACGCGGTCCTCCGTGGCGGACCCCGGCGTCTTTACCCGAACGTTCTGTCCCATGAGCGTGTTGAGCCAGGGGCCGCCGCTATCTGACGTTTCCATTGAGCCGCTCCGTGAAGGTGGGCGAACCGGGCGGGCGATACCGACCCGTCCCCACCGTCGTCCGCATCCGCGCCGCACCGGCCATTCCTGTTGAACCCCAGCGACGATCAGGCCGGTTCCACCACACCCGGGCCAGTCCCCGCACCCAGGCCAGTCCCCGCGCCCGTGGCAATCATCTCCCGCCCCTCACCCGCGTAGACCGTTTTGACCTCCTGATCCACGGTGCGCCAGACCAGGAACTGCTTGCGCAGCACGTTCAGGAAACGGCGGTTCAGACGTTGCCACGAATCCACGTCTCCGCTCAGCCGGTAGATATGCACCCACACGGCGTACAGGTCGTGTTCGTCCTCGGCGGGCGACGCGTGAAGGGTCACCTGCTGGCTCACTCCCGTGTCGTAGGGCGCCAGCCAGGTCTTCATGGTGATTTCGTACGTGGCCGCGCCCGATGAACCGCCGTTCCTGCCCGTCAGGCCCACCTCGTCCGTCATGAAACTCCCCAGCGTACTCTCGCCGTAGGACTCGAAGAACCGGGTCAGATAAGCACACAGGCCGAGCGTCTCCGTGCGGCTGATGGTGAAGGGAAACTCGAAACGCCAGTCGTCGCCTTCGGGATCGGGGAAGGACCACTGCCTGTTGACGTCCGGAACGGCCATCTGGGAGGCCTTGCGTGCAGGATAGATCGTCGAGAGCATGACCACCACCATGACCATGGCCGTCGAGGCCACCGCGGACAGGGATGAATAGTTCAGCGTCAAGCCCGCAAGCATCTCGTATTCCGTGATGCCGCGGGCAACGGTCTGCCCGATGAGGTAGCCGGACATGCCTCCGATCACGGCGTACATGGCGGCTTCGGCCATGAACAACGCGCCAATGTGCGCCGGCGCCAGGCCCACGGCGCTGTATACGCCGATTTCGCTGAAGCGTTCATAGACGGCGTTCATCATGGTGTTCAGGATGATCAGCGCGGCTACGACCATGGGGATGAACAGGTTGCCCAGGCCCGACAGTGAACTCAGCGCCATGGCGCTGTATACGGCGACCTCTCCGCCCACGGAGGCCACCACGGGTATCCCCAGCCGCTGCATGAAGCGTTCGATCCGGTCGAGGGCGGCATCATCCGAGGGGAAACGGACCGCGACGGACCGGAGCGTTCCCCCGACGTCGTTTACGTAGGCATGGGGCGCAAGGATCAGGTTCGCGGCCGGCAGGTGTTCGAAGCGGGCCATTTGCACCGGTTCCTCATCGTAATCCATCATGGCAAGCTCGGTGATCAGGTCGCGTCCCGTTGCCGTGTAATCCACGGGGGTGAGCGGCTCGTCGTCCAGGTCGGTGATCCTGTCCATTGCGGCCGAGTCGAATATGCCAATGACCGTAAAGGGTTTGCCGAAGATCCTGATCTCCTTTTGACCTGCGTCCTCTTCCGACATCCCGAGCAGCCGCGCCATCTCAACGGGAAGGATGCACACGTCCCTTTCATCCCCCTCGAACCACCTGCCCGCCGTCAGGATACGGTCCAGGCCGCTGACCGTCCGCTCGTCCGGTAGCAGGCCCAGGATGGCCGACGCGTAGGTGGACCGGGCGGAGCTGTCCGCGGCTTCATGCTCGACCTTGATGTAGGTATTCACCCCCGGCGCGGTGCCGGCGTACCACGACCTGGGCACGATGGTGATGTCCTGGTCTTCGGCCTCTGTCGACCCGAATTCAGACAGGACGTACTGATGGGTCTGCTTCTGCAGTGGCGCCCAGTTGGGGTTCCGGACGAGGAAGCCCGTGTAGGCGGATTCCGCGTCCGTGCTCACTTTCTGGATCCGCAAGTAGGTCTGAACGGAAGTGAAGGACAGCACGGTGAATACCAGGAGCACGAGCGTGGCGCAGGTCAGCAGCGTTCGGGCCTTGCGCTTGCGCATGTTCCCGATACCGAGAGCGAAGGCCGTAGCCAGCGCGCTCGAACGGCGCACGTCGGTGGCCTGCACGCTGTGCGTGTGCTGCCGGAACTCCCGCATGGTCTGGCTGAACCGCTGGGAAATGAGCCAGATGACCACGGCGGCGAGGACGAAGGTGATGAAGGCGAGGAGGACGATATCCGGCGCCGTGGTAATCTGGAACGCCGGGTGGGTGAATCGCAGCACGCCGTAGGCCGCGAGAAAGATGGCGAAGGTCATGGCGATCCGCTTGTAGACATTGGCGAAACCGAAGACCAGCCGCTCGAGCGCGTAGGCGAAGGGGATCACCAACACCATGTAGAACAGGACGCCCCTCACCACGTCGTTGGCCGTTCCCGTCGCGTCGGGGTAGGCCCTGGACTCGTAACCCCAGGCGGCCCGGGCGTACTTTATGAAGCGGTCCCACTGCAGGCCCTGACGGGCCGATTCGGCCAGGTCCAGCAGGCGTCCGGTTTCCTGGTGGAACTCGTCCAGCCGGACGTTGCTTACCCCCACGGATTTGAGTGCGGCGATCCGCGCCTCATCGAGGTGCCACAGGTCCCGCGCGACCTGGTACGAAGTCAGGGGAATCGCGCCGATCCCCGACTCGAAACCGATGCCTTCGGGGTTGTCTTCATCGGCGTTGGTCAGGATCAGGCGGCGGCCGAACAGTCCGCTCGACATAGTGACCTTGAACCGGCTTTCCGGCGGCGTGAAAAGGACGGCCGTGTCTTCCTCGTAGGAGAAACCCGTGGTCCAGCCGCCCTCCTGAAAGGTCATGCCCCACTCGAGCGGCGGATTGCCCGACTCATCCAGCAGCACGGCCTCGTTGAGCCGGGTCAGGAACCTCGGATCCACGAGGTCGTACAGGTTGGTCGCATCGGAACGGAAAACTACCGTGGGCTTTTCCTTGTCCACCCAGTCCATCGTAATCTCGAGGGGATAGGCCCCTTCCCCGTAGGGACCCCGGTCCGGCGCGTAGATGATGTCCCCGTCGGGGTCCATGACGTATCCCTCGGTGGGATAGGTGCGTCCCGCCTCCAGCTCGGTGCTTTCGGCCACGCCCATGCTGTCCGCCACCACGAAGATCTCGTTCTTGACCCCGCTGATGCTCTTGTTGTAGCGGCGGAACCGGACCACGGCTCCGGGTTTGGGCTTGCTGGGGATATAGTCTTCCCGGGGATCGAATTCGACCACCCGGATGCGTCCGCGCACGAAACGATCGTCGAGCTGCATCTTGAAGTCCGGAAACAGCATGGGGTCGTTGACGGCCCGCCCGAAGAGTTCCGTCAACAGCACGGCCTGCGTATACACGTTGCGGATGTTTACCCGTTCCATATCGTCGAGGGGGGTATCTACGTACTCGCGGACGTCGAAAACCGTGGCAAAGGAGAGCGCGGGGAAACCCGTCCAGAAGACCAGTTCCGCGTCCAGCGCGATGTTGCCCGCCGGAAAGAACTCCGTACTCTGTATGCCCTGGGAGGGCGTGATCACGTTCATCAGCGCGTCGGAAGGGAAAACCCCGCGACGGATCACCTCCTGCGCGTAACCCATGAAGGTCCGGCCGAAAGGTGTGAAAAATCGTTGTTTTTCGAAGGAGTTCCCGGCGAAGAGGATGCCGGCATAATAAACCCCGATCTGGTCCCGGGCGCTCGAGAGGTCGATCCCGGCGAAGAGCTTCATGTTGATCGGTTCTTCGATCTGCTCCGCGAAATAGGGGGTCTTGCGGGTATGCCGGTTCGTGAAGTCGTTCACGCCGCTGAGGGACAGGAAGTGCCCGGAGGTCGCGAGAAAGTATACGGTGCGCGCCGGGGGATGGGCGGCGAAGTACCGGGCCATCTCCAGGAGCGCGGCCACGCCCGATGCCTGGTTCGCGCCGGGGGATACGGCCGGTACGGGAGAGATGGAATCGTAATAGGATTCAAGGACGATGGCTTCTTCTTTCAGCACCGGGTGCGTTCCCGTGATCTTTCCCATAACATTGTAGGCCGGGAGGCGTTTCCACGTCATGCGCCCCTTTGTCCTGACGGTGAAGGGACCGTTGACTTCAAGGTAATCCACGAGCGGGTCCGCCCATTCCTTTTCCATCCAGAATCGAGGGAAATTGACGGGGACCTGGAGGTATTTCTCCTCGCCGTCCACCCGCGTGGTGTGGTCGGGTTCCGCGAAGATCACGGCGCCCGCGCCGAGCATGGCGGCGCGTTGCCAGTTCACGCCGGAGTTGAAGTCCATCAGGAATACGGCGCCGGCGGGATCGAGGCCGTTGAAGTCCGTCCATTCGCCGGCGCCCACGTAGTGCAGCATGCCCGTGATCCCGGCTGGTGGCGTCGTGGAGGTGCGAACCAGGTTGGGCCACACGGCGTGGAGGGGAATCGACGGGAATGCGAGGGTCGTGGCGTCCAGGATGACCAGTTCGCCGCCCTCGTCCAGGGGGACGGAAGCGACGAACTCTTCCATCTCCACGTCCTCCAGTCCGATCTCGTCCATGCGGCCGGCCAGGTAGTGGGCCGCTTCGGTGGCCCCGGGGTAGCCGGCCACGCGGGAACCGAAGGACACCAGGTCGGCGATGGTCTGTCGGATCCGCGTGGAATCGACCACGGCGGCCACCTGGCCTTCGCCGACCGGTTCGGCCCGGAACGCCACGCGCTCGCGGACCCCTGACGTCTGGCAGGCGGATATGGCGCACAGCACGATGAGTCCGGCCAGAAGGACGGGTATGGTTCTCATATAACGCACTTCGCGTTCCCGTGGTAACCGGGTGAGTGGTCTGGGATTGTTCTAACTATGCCGGACCGATTTGAGGATTGTGTGAACCGTGCGGCGGCCCGCCGACACGGCGGTATGGACGGCCGGGCAATCCGCGATCCCCATTAACGCGCTAGACCTTCCACTTCCTCCGCATCTCCTCCATGGACACGGTCTTGCCCTCGGTCCACGCGTAATGGGCGACGGGGTTCTCGCCGACCCAACGGTGGTCGACGGGTTCGGTGGCCAACTGGTAGCGGGTGTCGGTGCTGATGCGGTAGCGGTTCGATGCGTTGTTGATGGACCCGTGCATGGTGTACATGCCGAGGACGATCACGTCACCCATCCGGAATTCGCTCGTTTGCCACTGGCCCCCGTACTGGTCGACCATCTCGATGGGCTCGTTGGTGAAGTGGCCCGTCACGTGGTCGCGGTCCACGTCCATCTTGCCGTAGGTCTCCTTGACGGCCTCGAACTGGTGGGATCCAGCCAGAATGACCAGGGGGCCCATGTCGTAGGTGACGTCGTCCAGGGGCGTCCACACGGTGTACAGGTTCGGCGTGCCCCGTCCCATGTAGACCATGTCGTAGTGCGCCCCGGTGTTGGCTCCAGGGCCCACCGCCCGCAGCCACTTGTAGTCGAAGGTGAGGACGGGACCTCCCAGAAACCTTTCGAAGAACCCCATGATTTCGGGGGAGTTGACCACCGCGAGGAATTCGTCCGTATGGGTCACCTGCTTGGCGCCGCCGAAGAAGGCTCCCCGCTTTCCTGGCGCCGCTACACCCAGTTCGAGAGGATAGTCCCGGTCGATCTGGCCGTTGGCGTCGAGATTCTCCAGGACGGCCCTGCGGGCTTCCGCGACCTTATCCGGGGCATGGAGTCCCCGGATGAGCAGGTAGCCGTCTTCGGCCATACGCTCGCGCAGCCCGTCCGCGTCGTCCAGCAATTCGTTGGCTTCCCGGAGCGTGGACAGGTACCTGCCGTCCATCTGCAGCTCGTCCTTGCCCATGATCAGGCGTGTGGAATCCCGGGTGGTCATTGGTCCCTCCGTTGTTTGTCATTCCGTCGTCAGGCAAGCAATCCTTGAGGAATCAAAACGACAAGGGCGAAACCGGTCGCGATCCACCCCGGAACCGCGCCGGGGAAACACGACTCGGAACCGTGCCGGGGAACCGCCGTCCCTTAAGGCGTCCGAACGGCCGATGCCCCGATAGCGGCGTACACCGTGTCCCCGACGGTAAGCCCCATACTGGCGAAAGATCCCCGCGCCACGTGTACGGTCAACCGCAGGCCGGCGTCCACGTCCAGGCGAATGCAGTCTCCGTCCACCGCCGCGGCGTTCAGGACGCCTTCGAGCCTGTTCGCGGCTTCCGAAGGGAGGGGCGACCGGGACAACTGGATTTCCCGTGGTGAAATGGCGACAAGAGCATCTCCGCGCGCGGTCGTGTTCGTGCGCAGCGTCACGCCGCAGTCCAGCCTGGCAACCGGTCCGTCCACCGATTCGTCTATACGCCCCTTGAAAACGTTCTCCGGCCCCGCCTCGATCAAGCGTCCGTCGCGCATAATCAGTACTTCGTCGGCGACGCGATGGGCCTGGTCGTACTGGTGTGTCGAGAGTACCACGGTCATCCGCCGTTGTCTACAGGTTTCCCGGAGTATCTCTTCGATCTGCCGGCCGTGCGCCGCATCGACGCTGGCCGTGGGTTCGTCGAGCAGCAGCACGTCGGGTTCCGTTACCAGTGCCCTGGCCAGGCCGGCGCGCTGGGCTTCGCCGCCCGAAAGGCTGTGGGCGGAACGGTGGGCGAGTTTTTCCAGGCCCACCTTGCTCAGCATGCGCGTCACCCGTTCTTCCAGCGCCTCCTTCGCCACGCCGCGGAACCGCAGACCCGACGCCACGTTATCGAAGACGGTGGACCGGAACAGGTAGACATGCTGCATGAGCAGCGTGACGCGGCGGCGGTACCCGCGGCTTCGGGCGGGATCGGAATCGTTCACGGGCCGGCCATCGAGGAGGATCCGGCCTTCCTGCGGATGGGTCAGCAGGGCAAGTATGTTCAAAAGCGTCGTCTTGCCCGATCCGTTCGCCCCGTAAACGGCATAGGTTCGCGCGGCGGACAGGGCGAGGCGGTCGACATGCAAGTGAAACCCGGCGCCGTAACGGTGCGAAATGTGCTCGCCCACGATGATCGAATCGGCCATCAGTCGTCGAATCCCTGCAGCCAGTGAAAGAGAATGTTCGCGCCGAATGCCGTCAGCAGCAGGATGATACCCAGGGCGATGGCCAGGCCGAACTCCCCCTTGCTGCTCTCCAGGGCGATCGCAGTCGTCATGGTCCGCGTACTCCCCTTGATATTGCCGCCCAGCATCATGGCCGCGCCCACCTCGGCGATCACCCGGCCGAAGGCGGCGACCACCGCGGCCATGATTCCGTACCGGGCCTCGGATATGAGCGTGCGGGCCGTCTGAGCCGTCGTCGCACCCAGTGTCAGGGCCGTCTCCGTGATCCGTGAATCGACGGCGCGGATAGCCGACAACGTGAACGCGGCCACGATGGGCAGGGCGAGGATCGTCTCGCCGATGATCATGGCCTTAGGCGTATACAACAGTTCCAGAAAGCCCAGTGGGCCGCGCCGGGAGATCAGGGAATACACGAAGAGACCGATCACCACGGTCGGCATGGCCAGCAACGTATTGAGCACCGTCGTTACCAGCCGCTGGCCCCGAAACCGGTGCGTCGCGAGGAAGTAGCCCGCGGGCAATCCCATCAAGGAGGCCAACAGGATCGCGGACACCGCGACGAAAACGGAAACGCCGACGATGGTGTACACGTCGGATTCGCCCGACAAAAGAAGACGGACCGCTTCCAGGAATCCACTGAGCAGGTAGTCCATAACCCCTATGAAACAACAAAACGGCCCGCCGAATCAACAGGTTTTTGCCCTGGCGAAGCGACCGAATTACGTTGACAGAATCATCCGGGGCCTATACGTTGTCTGGCGGTCGGCGGGGCCTTGGCTCCGTTGTCTCCGCGTTTTGCGGAAGGGGCTCGCCCATGCAGGCGGTTTCCTCATCCTGCGAACCGCGGTATCGCATGTAATCATCCCATCCAAGCAAAGGATCAGACGACCGGATGCCCGTAGTAGGGATCATTGGCGTCCTGTGGCTGCTGCTCGTTCTGGCCGCGGGTTACTGGGGAGACCGGCGCAAGCTTGACGCAACCTTCGTCAAGGGCGTCCAGACGTTGATCACCATCGCCGCCCTGGCCGTCGCGGCTCCGCAACTCGGCGTGTTCGGCACCGCCCTCGCGGCGCTCTGGCTTCTCCTGTTCGTCGCCGCCTCCACCCTGTTGCGCCGATTCCGCGTGCCGAACCTGGCCGCGCGGACCATCGCCCTGGCGGCCGTGGGCCTGGCGCTGTGGGGAACCGATTCCCTGAACGTCATGCTGGTACGCACGCTGATCATGCTTGCGATCACCAGCATTTTCCTGTTCGGTCTGAACCTGGGCTTCCGGTACCTGGTCCGCCGTATACTCTGGATCTTCCCCGTACTCTTCGCAGTCTCCGTCATCACCTTTTCCATCATGCACGCCGTGCCCGGCGGTCCCTTCGACGCCGGCGGCGAGACCGGCGGCATACCGCTGACGCCGGAGGTGCGGGCGAACCTGATGCGTAAGTACAATCTCGACCAGCCGCTCCACATTCAGTACATCTCCTGGGTGAGCAACGTCGTAAGGGGCGACTTCGGCTACTCCTTCCAGCACCAGAGCAAGACCTGCCAGGAACTCATCGCCCAGGCCTGGCCCGTATCCGTCCACCTGGGCAGCATGGCCCTGGTCGTGGCCCTCACCGGCGGACTGCTGCTGGGTATTCTCGCGGCGGTGTACCAGAATTCGTGGATAGACTACGTCGCCTCGCTCACCGCGGTGTTCAGTATCGTAACGCCCAGTTTCGTCGTCGCAGTGGGCCTGACCGTCGTGTTCTCGCTCTGGCTGCATTTATTTGAAACGGGGGGCTGGAATTCCCCCAAAGACTGGGTTATGCCCGTAATCGCCTTGTCGCTTGGCGATATGGCCGTCGTGGCAAGATACACCCGGTCGAACATGATCGAAGCCATCCGGGCCGACTACGTGCGTACCGCCCGGGCCAAGGGCCTGACCGAGTTCTCGGTCGTGGTGGTGCACGTGTTCAAGAACGCCCTGATCCCCCTGCTGACCATCGCGGGACCGATGATGGCCAACCTGATCACGGGTTCATTCTTCATCGAGACGATCTTCCGGATACCCGGCCTGGGACGGTATTTCACCACGAGCGTATTCGCCCGTGACTACCCCATGATCATGTCCACGGCCCTGCTCTGGTCGTCGCTCATCGTCGTCATCTACGTGATTACGGATCTCATGTACGCCCTGGTAGACCCCCGCATACGGTATCGGAAGGACTAGCATGGAATCGATCGGCACACCGGGCGACGCGGGTCTCGTCTGGGTCCTGGGCGCCATCCTGGGATGGAGCTGGGACACCATGATCCTCGAGGTAGGGCGGATCGCGCTGGCGATCCAGCTGGTGCTCTGCCTGCCCCGGATGTACCGCCTGGGAAGAAAGAACGAAACCGGGCGTTGGGCGTCCTTCTGTCACAGAGCGTACCAGCGCAAGCCGCTCTTCGCCGCCCTGGGCGCCGGCGCCTTGATCGCGGCGTGGTGGCTGCTCGGACCCTGGATGGACCAGTACCCTTACGGCACGGAAGACATACCCGAAAGCCTGTCGGAGTCCATGAACTGGGAGGGTCTCGAACCCTTCTTCTCCTGGGCCGGACTGATCTTCCGCGTCACGCTGGCCACGGAGTTCACCCTGCTCTGGCCGCGGGCCTACCGGTATTTCAAGAAACACGACAGCGGGCTCTGGGCGGACGCCACCCGGCGGTTTTCCCGCAACAAGCTCTCCCTGGTGGGGCTCTTCCTGGTCCTGCTGCTGAGCAACACGGCGCTGCTCGCGCCCTGGATCGCGCCATTGCATTATACCAAGCAGAACTTCCTGGTCGCCTGGCAGGAACCGTCCTGGATGTTTCCCTTCGGCACGGACGGCCTGGGCCGCGATCTCTTCAGCCGGGTCATCTACGGCGCGGAGATTTCCATGACGGTGGGCGTCCTCGTGCAGGCCATCATCTTCGCTATCGGAGTACCCCTGGGCGCCCTGGCCGGATACGCCGGAGGCCGCGTGGACAGCGTCATCATGCGGGGCGTAGACATCATGTCGGCCTTTCCGGGCCTGCTCTTCATCATCCTGATCATGTCGTGGCTGGGGGCCGGGTTATTCAACATCTTCGTGGCCATCGGGGTGACCGGATGGGTAGGGGTATGCCGTCTCCTGAGGGGGCAGATTCTGTCTTTGAAGGAAAAAGAATTCGTCCGGGCCGCCAAGGCCATGGGCGGCAGCCATTTCCGTATCGTCGTGACCCACATCCTGCCAAACAGCATGACGCCGCTGATCGTGGCACTCGCCCTGGGGATCCCTTCCGCCATCTTCGCGGAGGCCGGGCTGAGCTTCATCGGCATCGGCATCAGCCCGCCGACGCCGAGTTGGGGGCAGATGGTCGGGGAGAACGCCAACTACATCCGTTCTTACTGGCACCTGGCGACCTTTCCCGCCATCATGATCGCCCTCACCATGCTCGGATTCCAGTTGATGGGCGACGGGCTTCGCGACGCCCTCGACCCCAAGATGAACGAGTGAACCGACCCGGGTCGGGCCCTGCGGCGTAGGGGTTCACGAAAAAAAGTGGTCCTGGGACTTGACACGGCGAATTAAAACCGTATATTACCCGTGTCGCCGTCACGGCGGCAGCCCGATGCCTTGCAAGTTCCCCTGATTGATTCCTCATTGGAAAGCCGATTCTTCCTTAAGATCAGATTCATGACGGCCGGTACCGCATTCTATGGGATTGCTCCATCACAAAGGTAAGTTGCGTTTGCCCTTATTCCCGATGGCATAACCAGAGCAGAACAACCGCGCGTCTCCAGACGCGGCTCGCCAGGCCCGACTACCGGAACGACCCGTCCGCATTCCGTCGTTTCCGCCGCTCACAATGTTCATAACCCAGCCGTTTGAAAACATACTCCCTTCGCCGCGCCCCGGGAATCTTCATCGTAGGAACGACCGGCAGGCGGGAGTCAATCTTACCTTATAAAAGGGAAGGTAGCATGCACATCCTGGAACTGAAAACCAAGACCCTGCCCGACCTGTATTCCATAGCCCAGGAGCTCGATCTGCAGAGCTACACGGGCCTGCGGAAACAGGAATTGATCTTCAGCATTCTTCAGGCGCAGACGGAGAAAGAAGGCGTCATCTTCGGGGAAGGCGTGCTCGAGGTGCTGCCGGACAACCGCTGCGGCTTTCTCCGCTCGCCGGACTACAGCTACCTGCACGGTCCCGACGACATCTACGTGGCGCCGTCCCAGGTCAAACGATTCGACCTGCGGACCGGAGACACCATATCGGGCCAGATCCGTCCACCCAAGGACGGGGAGCGATTCTTCGCCCTCCTGAGGGTGGATACGGTCAATTTCGACAATCCGGAGGCATCCAAGGAACGGACGCTCTTCGACAACCTGACGCCGATCTATCCGTTGGATCGGTTCATTCTCGAATACCAGAAAGATAAGCTGCCCACACGGGTCATGGACCTGCTGACCCCCATCGGCAAGGGGCAGCGCGGGCTGATCGTCTCGCCGCCGAAGGCCGGCAAGACCATGCTGCTGCAGGAGATCGCCAACGCCATCACGGACAATCACCCCGAGGTGGTGCTCATGGTCCTGCTCATCGACGAACGGCCGGAAGAGGTGACCGACATGGAACGGTCGGTCAAGGGCGAAGTGATCAGTTCGACCTTCGACGAACCGCCGGAGCGCCACGTGGCGGTCTCGGACATGGTCCTGGAGAAGGCCAAGCGGCTGGTGGAACACGGCAGGGACGTGGTCATCCTGCTCGACAGCATCACGCGCCTGGCAAGGGCACACAACGCGGTAACGCCCCACAGCGGCAAGATCCTGTCCGGCGGTATCGACGCCAACGCGCTGCAGAAACCGCGGCGCTTCTTCGGCGCGGCCCGCAACATCGAGGAAGGCGGGAGCCTTACCATCGTGGCCACGGCGCTGATCGAGACGGGTAGCCGCATGGACGAGGGGATCTTCGAGGAGTTCAAGGGCACGGGCAACATGGAACTGGAACTCAGCCGCAAACTGGCGAACCGGTGGATTTTCCCGGCGATCGACCTGAGCGCGTCCTCCACCCGGAAGGCGGAGCTGCTGCTGGAACCGGATATCCTGGGCAAGGTGAAGATCCTGCGGAAATTCCTGGACGGCCTCGGACCGGTCGAAGCCATGGAACTGATGACCGAGCGCCTGTCACGGACCACCACGAACAAGGATTTCCTCAAGTCCATGAACGAGTAGCGGCCCAGGCGAGCCGCATGGTCAGCGCGGACAGCATGTCTCGTAAGTCTCGCGACGGCCACAGGGTCAGCGCGGACAGCAACCCGCCGTGGCATCACCGCGGCGACGCCAGCGGCTTTCTCGCGACGGCCACATCCGACTCCGCCCGCGACTCACTTGAGCCGCTTGAAGAACTCCTTGAACTTCCGCTCGGATTCCGCCTTCTGCACCGGGGTCATGGCCTGGTAGAATCCGCAGTCGTTCGCGAAGTCGGGAGAGAGGGAACTCCTCCTGGGCACATTGTATGCCTGGTGTTTGAACGTGTAGATCTCGCAGGTTACTTCGTCCCCCCTCATGCCGGGCATGACGTGGACGCAGTCGGAGCAGGTGCGCCGCGTTTCCCCCAGGTGACCGTGTGTCCGGTTGTGCATGATCGACTTCAGTTTGCTCATCAGCATGCCTCCTGAGACCTCACCAAACCGTACTTGGATAATCGATGTGATACGGGAAGGGTAAACCGGCCGGGCGGCCATGTCAAGCGCAGTTGCGGCCGTGCTGCCCGTCCGTCCCGGGCCGGCGGTAGCGGTGCCGCGCGGGTATGGCGGCGGTAGCGGGCCGGCGGTAGCGGTGCCGCGCGACGCGATATGGTGGCGGACCCGTTTCGAAGCCCATCCCGCTTGACATCCCGCCTTCCCGCCTGTAATTAGAAAGCCGTCATCCGATCCCGCGTCCCCCAACCTCCAGGTCTGGCCCTTGGCGACAAGAACAGGTTCGGCGCTTTCGTACACCCGGCTGCTCCGGGAGAACCGGACCTACCGGTTCGTATGGCTGTCGCAGGTGGTTTCCAACGCCGGAGACTGGTTCAACACGATCGCGGTACTGGGCCTTACTCTCGCCCTGACCGGATCAGGGCTCGCCCTCGGCATCGTCACGATCTGCCAGATGCTGCCCCCCTTCCTCATGACCCCACTGGCCGGCGTCGTCGCCGAGCGATACGACCGCAAGCGGGTGATGATCGCCGCCGACATCCTCCGGGCCGTGGTGGCCCTCGGATTCCTGCTGGTGGAAACGGCGGACGACGTCTGGATGCTGTACCTCTTCATGGCCCTGCTTTCAGGGCTCCAGCCCTTCTTCGACGTCACGCGCACAGCCTCGTTGCCGAGTATCGCCCAGGGCAAGGCGCTGCTGGCGGCCAACGCGCTCTCCAGCACGACCTGGGCGGCCATGCTGACTATCGGCTCCGCCCTCGGCGGACTCGTGGCCGATCACCTGGGCCGGTCCGCCGCCTTCCAGTTGAACGCCCTCAGTTTCCTGGTATCGGCGGTTTTCGTAGCCCGGATCGCCATACCCGCCGCGTCGGGGGCGGGACAGCCGGTACGATTCCTGTCGGATTTCATCGAGGGCCTGAAGTACATCGGCCGCGACCGGCCCACGCGGGTCTACCTGCCGGGCAAGGCGACGTGGGGACTCGCCGGCGGGGGCGCGGTGCTGCTCTACGCCGTGTTCGGCGGGCAGGTCTACCGCGCGGGCGACGCGGGCATCGCCATCCTTTACACGGCCAGGGGCGTGGGGACGCTCCTGGGCGCCGTCTTCATCAAGTTCTTCGACACCATGCGACTCAGCCGTTTGCGGACCGGCATCCTGATCGGGCTAATCAGTTACGGTGCCTTCTTCATCCTGTTTTCGCAGGCTCCGTCCATCTGGCTGGCCGCGGCATGTATCAGCCTCGCCGCCGCGGGCAGCATGGTGATGTGGGTGTATTCTTCGCTCGGGTTACAACTCGTAGTGAACGAAGACTACCGCGGCCGGGTATTCGCCGCGGACCATGGGCTCTTCACCCTGGCCTTCTCCATTTCGACCCTGGCGACGGGTCTGTTGCTAGACGCGGTGGCGGCGCGCCTTGTGGCCTTCCTGGCCGGCGCGGCAGGCATTGTGATCGTGGTTGCCTGGTACGTGTTAGCCCGGCGCATCCCGCTTGGCGGGCAACATGGCGCGCAGGATCGCTAACGGCTGACCCGGTAGCGATCCAGACGCTCGAAGTCTTCGATGTTCTGGTCCACGAAGGCCTTGATCTTGAGGTGGCCGTCCCGCAGTTCCAGGCCGTCCAGGGTCTTCGGTATGAAGAAGAAAACCCGCTGCAGGAACCCCGCCACGCCCCGCTTCCTTCCCGATATGCCCTCGATGTTCGTATATCTTGCCCACGCCAGGTCGTCGTAAAGCTCCAGCGTCACGAGGTAACCGGTACGGGGACCGCCGTCATCGGCGTACGAGGTCTCCGCGCCGTGGACGATCACGTCGGCGTTAATGATATCCCGGTCGAATCGGAACGTGTAGTTCATGTCGTAGAGTGCGCGGAGGTGGACCAGGAAATCGCCTGATTGAGCGGTGTCAGGGAGGAAGAAAATATACGCGACGTGATTGAGCGGAAAGGTCAGGCCCAGGGAAAAACCCGCCGCCAGGGCTTCGTCGACCGCCTCGCCGGAAGCGTAGACAGGCACGTTCCTTTCGGCGATCCACCGAGCCAGGAACACGTTGACCCGCAACAGCGCGAGCGAATCCCGCTCCGCGGCGGTGAACATGCCCACCAAGTCAGCGGCGCTCAGCTGAAGAGCCGTGGAGTCGCCCGCGAAGGTCCTCAGACCCTCGGGAACCGGCTGCGGCATGCGCTGGTCCAGCCCGGCAAGGAAGGCTTTCAAATGGGGTGCGGGCGGTTCATAGGCCCGCAGTTCGGACGGCAGGAGGGCGAGCGCGAAGGCGATCGAACACGCCGACGCCAGCGCTCTAATGGAACCTGCGTACCCGTGGAATGCGCGCTTCATGCCGTTTTGCTTCGTGATCCGTGTTGGGCCGCTCCGGTCACCTTACTTAAAGGGATGGGAGAAATAGACGGCGGCGTACTGCTCCGCGTAGCAGTCTGCCGGCGGTCCCCGTCGCGGGCTTACTTCACCCGTTCAATGGTCAGTTTCTCCAGCACGATGTCGAAAATGGGACGGTCGGCGCGCGTCTGCACCCGGCCGATGGCGTTTACCACTTCCTGACCCTTCATGACCTGGCCAAAAATGGTGTAGCCTCCGTCCAGGTAGGACTTCGGACCGTGGGTGATGAAGAACTGGCTGCCCGCGGTATCCGGCGATCCCGCGTTGGCCATGGCCAGCCGGCCCGGCCGGTCGAAGCGCAGCGAGCCCCGGATTTCGCCTTTGATATTGTATCCCGGTCCGCCCTGACCCGTTCCCGTCGGGTCGCCGCCCTGGATCATGAAGTTGGGAATGACCCGGTGAAAGTGGGTCCCGTCGTAATATGGACGCCTGGTTTCCTGACCCGTTTTTGGATCCTTGAAGGTCCGGGTGCCCTCGGCAAGCCCGACGAAGTTATCGACGGTGGCCGGCGCCAGCTTATCGAACAGCCTGCAAATGATGACGCCCATGTTGGTCTTGAAGACGGCGTAGGTGCCCGGCCCCAGGGACTGGGCAGCCAGCTCACCGGATTCGGACTGCGCTGCGTCGTTCGACTGAACGAGCGGATTCGCCAGGCCGCTTGCGGACCAGGCGACGAGAATCGCCAGCGCGGCGGCCGTCGCCGCATTACGAATCAGTTTCATCCTCTACTCGCCCTCCCCTCTGACCACGATTACTTTGGTGATGCTGACCTCTTCGCGCGGCCGGGACTGGTCCGCGGGCACCATTGAAATGGCGTCGGCCACGTCCTGTCCCTCTACGACCTGACCGAAGATGGTATGAACCATGTTGAGATGGGGCGTGGGCGCAACCGTGATGAAGATCTGTCCGCCGTTGGTATTGGGACCGCGGTGCGCCATGGCCAGGCGGCCCGGCTGGTCGAAGAGCAGTTCCTCGTTCAACTCATCATCGAACACGAACCCGGGACTGCCCATGCCCGTTCCGGCCGGATCGCCGGTCTGGATCATGAAATCGGGAATGACCCGGTGGAAGATCACGCCGTCGTAGTATGGAACCCCGTTCATGATCTGCCCGGTTACCGGGTGGGTCCATTCCCGCGTGCCTTCGGCCAGGCTGGAAATGACGTCCACGGTCATCGGGGTTTTGTCGGGATACAGCTCGCATTTGATGGTACCCAGGGTGGTTTCGATAATCAACATGTTTGCGGGTTCTCCGCTAGGTTCGGGTTGGTCGGACGATTCGCCGCAGGACACCATGAAAAACACGAGCGACACGGCAGCCATGAATAGACCCGTTCTTTGCATCTTTCGCCTCCACTGACTTGGAATGATGGTTTGGCCCCGGCTTCCATCCCGGGGTCAGACCGCGGGGTGCCCCGCATCCGTCCGGCTGACGCGAGCTGCCGGTCGCCGGGTGCGATGGGGCAGGTTGTGACTCTTCCGGTACTCCCACTGGAGCCGGTGATGTTCCTTTTCCGTGGATATGAAATCCCAGGGCAGCGACCGCATGTCCGCCATGTCCCCGAGATATCGGGAGATATCCGTCTCCGTTTCCGCCGCCGCGCGTTTCCAGTCGCCGTCCCGCCGCACCGTTTCCATCAGAAATCCGCTCAGTTCCCGGCCGCCGCGGGACAGGACGGCCTCGAAATACGCGGATTTCAGACTCTCGTGCTTGACGTCCACCCCCGGCGTGCCGCGCAGGGATTTCTTGATGTGGTTCAGCTTGCGCTTGACCTCCCGCGGAGACGCCATGGGACTCCATTGGAAGGGTGTCAACGCCTTCGGCACGAAAGGATTTATGCTCAACCTCAGCCGGCCGCCCGGTTCCCCGCACGCCCTCTGAAGCCGGGCAAGCTGGCGCGTCATATCGATGAGCTCCTCGACGTCGGCATCGGTCTCCGTCGGCAGGCCGACCATGTAGTACACCTTGAGATGCTTGATGCCCTTCTCGAGAATCCTTCGTGCGCCAGTCAGGATTTCCTCTGAGGATATGGGCTTGTTGATCGCCTTGCGGAGCCGTTCCGATCCGGCCTCGGGTGCGATGGTCATGGTTCGCAGCCCCGTCTTCAGCATCAGGCGAAGCAGGCTGTCAGGGACCAGGTCGACCCGAACCGACGAAACCCCTACGCGAAGCCCGGTCTCTTCAAGGCCCGCACAGAGTTCGTCCAGGTGGGGGTAGTCGCACATGGCCGAACTGACCAGGCCCACCGCTTTCAGTCCCTCCTGGCCGTCGCGCGCCAGCGTCGCGTTCTTTGCACGGATGACGTCGAGTATGGTATCCGGCTTCAGCGCGCGGAATTTGGGGTAGACATAGCTCACGGCGCAAAAGCGGCATCTGCGGGGACACCCGCGGGAGATCTCGATCAGCAGCATGTCGCCAAACTCGGTGTCGGGCGTGAGGACGGCGGAATGGGCGGGGTAATCCTCGAAGTCGCGCACCTGCTGCTTTGCGATCCGGCCGGCGGGCGCATTGGCGCTCCGGCCGGCGGGCGCAGGTTCCGCGTCGACCGCAGCGGCCTCGCATCCGGAATCCGCGGCCGATCCGGAGGCCGGCGGCCCCTCCAGGTCGCCCGGTGCGGCCTGCTGCAGGGACGGGACATACATACCCGGCAGTTCCATGGTGCCAGCGAGGTGGCGTTCCCGGGCCAGGCCCCGGTCCTCGATATAGCGGTCGATATAAGCGTAGGCCGCCTCTTCGCCGTCTCCAATGATCATCGCGTCCGCGAATTCCGCCAGCGGCTCCGGGTTGATGTAGGTAATCGCGCCGCCGATCAGCACGACCGGATCGTAGTGGGTCCGGTTAGCCGAGAGTACGGGTATGCGGGCGAGTTCCAGGATACGGATCAGGTTCGGGTAGTCGTTCTCGAAGGAGACGGAGAAGGCCACAATGTCGCACGAACCGAGTGGCATCCCCGTTTCCAGGGTAACCAGCGGCTTGCGGGATCTGGACAGGATTTCCAGGTCGGAAGGTTCCGGGAGAAAGGCCCGTTCGCAGACCACGTCGTCCCGTTCGTTCAGGTGCCGGTAGATGGTCTGAAAACCCAGGTTCGACATGCCCAGGTAGTAGGTATTGGGATACACCAAGGCGATTCGAACGGCCTTTCCGTCCGGATTCTTGTATATGGTCCCACGCTCGCGGGCGAGGGTTTGCGCCTGAGTTTGTTCGATCATGTACCTTTCCAGATCGCGCTGATGGGACGCGAATTCCGGCCGCGCCGGCCGCCGCCACCGCACCGCGCCGCTCAATCGTGCCTGTATCCACTACGGACGGCCATAATACAGTACCGGGACCCGGGTGTCAAGGCTCGCGCCTGTGGGAGCGCGTGGGATCCTTCAACGCGCGGGATAGGCTTGACATGCCGCGTCCCCGCAATTAGCTTTCCGACGAAAGACGACCGCATGGGAACCCTGGCTATTGGAATCACCCAAATGGATTCGCCGCTACATCGAAGAACCCCAGAACGCGCGTGGATACGGGCCGGCGCGCTGGCGCTCTGCCTGTCGGTGTTTCCGTGGCACGAAGCCAGCGGGCAGCAGGTGGAAGCCGAGATCATGGTGCACCTGGAAGCCCTGCCCGTCCTGCACCGCGAGCACATGGCGGACTTCTCCCGTGCGATGACCGACTATATCGAAGAATGGGACTGGCTGGAAGAAGACCTTCCCGAGCCGGTACACGTGGGATTCGAAGCCATTCTGGCATTTCTCGGCAGCGCGGTAAAGACCCAGTACGGCTCTCGCCTGACCGTGTACAGCGGTACCGACCTGAAATACCTGGACCGGTGGTGGTTATTCGAGTACGAACGGGAGGACCTGCTTCAGCACGACGATCAACAGTTCAATGGCCTGACGTGGCTGATCGATTACTACGTGCACATCATGATCGGACACGAGTTGGACAAGTACACGGAATACGGCGGCGACAGCCATTTCCAGCGCGCCAATGCCATCGCGGTGGACGGAAGGTTCAGCCGCGAGTTCCAGCGGGGGTGGGACGAACGGCTCGACCTGATCGACGGCATTCTGGCCGATGACTACAAGCCTTACCGGCTGATCCGTAACCGGTATTTCCGCGGACTGGCGGCACAGAAGGCAAACAAGCTTGTGGAGGCTCGTAGGTTATGCCGCGAAGCGGTGGATTTGATGGCCGAACTCCACAAAAAGAACGCGAGGGACGAGCGGCTCAAGGAGTTCCTGAACGCCCATTACCTGCAACTGGCGGATGTATTCAGCGCGGAATCGCCCACGGAAGTCCCCGATACGGAACCTTCCATGGAAGCCTACGAAGTGCTTATGGAGATCGATCCCGCGCACAGGTCTACCTATGAAAAGCGTGTGGAGAAGTTGTACGAATGATGTGGCAGGAAATCGCCCGGGCCATTCAATCTCTGCGGCGGTGTTTTTCGGACCGGGCGGTCCGGCCCCTGGACCTGGCACGCTGGAACCTGATGCGGCCGCAGGAAGGGCACCGCCACTTCCGCTGCTTGTGAAAACTGCGCTTTGCCTCGTCCATGGATCGGTTGCAGCGGTTGCATCGCATAGGTATGAAATCGAGCGAAACAGTCTGAGATCGAGAAAACAATCAATGAATAGCGTCCAGCGTACGCTCAGAAATCTGGTCCCCGGCCTCCTGCTCCTGATGGCGGGAATCCTGAAAGCCGGTGAGGTTCACGGATCCAATGTCGACCCGGCGATCTGGCGTAAAGTAGTCCGCGCATCGACCACCGTACACAAGGTTTTTCTTTCGCGCACACCGCAGATCGTGATCTACGGAAATGGAATCGTCGTATTCCGGGACGACGATGCCGAAACATTCCACCGGCAGGTCCAGCTGGAAGAACATGAGGTCGCCGGACTGTACGTGATCATGCAGAGCACCTTCGGCCTTACGAGCCTGACCAACGAATGGCTCGATAATGAATTACCCTACGCCCAGAGCATACAGAAGCCTTTTCGCGAAGACAACGACAAGGTGACCATCTGGATCGGAATGCACGCTCCCCCAAGCCTTCACACGTACTCGCCCGCCCTGCTCGAGGCCCGTTCAGGCAACGAAGTGATTGCCCCGGCGTGGAGATCCATGTACAGATTCAACCTGTTCCTCGCAGGATTCACCCATCCCAGGGCGGAACCCTACGTCCCGGATCGCGTCGAAATCGCCGTGCAGAAACTGCCCCGGTACATGGCGGACCAGGCCGGCGAAGCCGTGGACTGGCCGCTGGATTCGATCGACCTGGCCGAGGTGAAGGGGAATCGCCCGCGTGGATACCGCACGCTCTCCGGATCACCGGCCCGCGAAGCATACCGTGTGCTGACCGAACACCAGGCGATCCGTTCCGGTGGACAGGTATACCTCGTGTGGGTCCGCCCGATCCTGCTGCCCTGATTCTGCTCCCCCTGGTCCGCTAGCCTTTCACCGCCCCCAGGGCCAGCCCCCGTACCATGTATCGCTGGACGAAGGCGAACACAGCCAGCGCCGGAAGCAGCGCCAGGGTGGCGCCGGCCATCATGCGCCCCCAGTGTATGTCGTACTTGCTGATGAAGTTGTACAGGCCGACAGGCAGAGTGAAAGTGGATTCCGAGTTCAGGAACATCACCGCGAAAAGCAGTTCATTCCATGCGCCGATGAAAGCGAACAGAAAGGTCGCGATCAGGCCGGGCCGGGTCAGCGGCACGGCCACGCGCAGGATCGCACCCATCCGATTGCACCCGTCCACCATGGCGGCCTCTTCGAGTTCCGATGGGACGCCCGCGAAGAAACCCTGCATCATGAGCGTGCAGAAGGGGATGTTCAGCACGGTATAAACGATCATCAGGCTGTAGAGCGTGTTGAGCAGACCGAGCATCCGGAAGATGATGAAGAGCGGGACGATCAGCACCACCACGGGCATCATCTGGGTCGCCAGGAACATCAGGAGCGTGACCTGCCTGCCCCGGAACCGGTAGCGCGCGAGGGCGTAGCCTCCCATTACGGATACGGTCAACGTACAGGCCGAGGCCAGGCTGGCGACCATGATGCTGTTGGTGAAGAACCGGGGAATGTCGGTGCGGAGGAAGGCCGTGGCGTAGTGTTCCAGCGTGGGTGCCGAAGGGAAATACCGAAGGGGCCAGACGAATAGGTCCTTCTCAGGCGTAAGAGAGGTGGCCACCATCCAGTACACGGGGAAAACGGCGAAGACGAAAAACGCGCTCAGTCCGGCGACCTGCAGCAGGCGGCGCAATGGATGCATACGGATCATCTTCCCTGCCTCACAGGGCGGCCTCGTCGCCGTAAAACCTGGTTGCCCGGAGGAAAACGGCGGTGAAGACCAGGGAGACTACGGTCAACGCCACGCCCAGGGCGGCCGAATACCCGAAGTCCAGCCCCAGGAAGGCCTTCTGGAACACGTAGAGGGACAGGGTCCGGGACGCCCCGGCCGGACCGCCCCCGGTCATGACCCAGATGAGGTCCGCCCAGTTGAATATCCATATCGCCCGCAGAAGGACCGTGATGACGATCGCCGGTTTCACCATGGGCGCGGTGACGCGCCAGAAAGACTGCCAGGCCGTGGCGCCGTCCATGTCGGCCGCTTCGTAAAGACTCGGCGGGATGGCCTGCAGGGCGGCGAAGAGCATGACGGCGAAGAAGGTGACCCCGAACCAGATATTGGCCAGCACGCAGGAGAGGAGTGCCGTCTCCCCGCGAGATAAAAACCCGATTTTCTGATCCACCAGTCCGGTCCGGATGAGCAGGTCGTTGACCAACCCGAATTCCCCGTTCAGCAGCCATGCCCAGATGATGGCGATCAGGAAGCCCGATACCGCCCACGGGGCGAAAACGACAGCCTGGAAAATCCCCCTTCCCCAGAACCGCGTGCTGTTAAGCAGCAGCGCCAGACAGAATCCGAGCAGGAACTGGAAGAACAACGATACGACCACCCAGACCACGGAATTCCATAGACTCCGCCAGAAGTACTCGTCTCCCGCCATGGCGGCGTACTGGTCCAGCCCGACGAAGGGCGTATTGAGTGGATCCATGAGTTGGTATTCCCGCAGCGATAGCAGGAACACCGTGGCCATAGGGTAGAACAGGAATCCCGCGATGAGCAGGTAGGCCGGCGTCAGGAGCAGGTAGGGTTCGGCTCTTTTCATGGCGTGGGGGTTACGAGGTGCCGGTCGGATCGGGCGGCTCTTTTCATGGCGTGAAGTTACGAAGTGCCGGTCGGCCCGGGCGGCTTAGACGGCCGGGACGTATCGGACGGTTCGGACGGCACGGACGGTTCGATCGGTTCGGACGGCCTGGGTGGACGGGGCGTATCGGGACCGTGTCGATCCACGTGACGCCGCTGGGCCCGGTCCAGGAAGTCGGCCAGCCGGTCGAGTGTTTCCCGCGGAGACTGCCTTCCCAGGAGCATCTTCTGCTGTTCTTCGGTGACCAGCACCTCGATGAATTCGCCCATTTCGGGCAGGTAGCTCGGGTACCAGTTCTGCAGGAACCTTGTGTCGGTGGCCATGTCCATGAACGGCCGCAGGAATCCCTGGCCGAAATAGGGGTCGTCCATGCCCTGCTTCACCGTAGGAAGTACGCTTGCGTCCTTGCTGTAGGCGATGAGCTGTTCCGGCGACATCATCCATTCGTAGAACGCCAGGGCGTCGTCCGTCTTTTTCGCGCCGCTTGAGATCGAGAGGATCCAGATGTCGTTGGAAGCCACGTGGGCCCGGGGACCGGCCGGCATGGCGGCGGTAACCAGGGTCGATTCGTCCATGCCGTGTTCCAGGCAGGTGCGCACCACTTCAGGGTCCTGTTCGATGCAACCGCAGACCCCGGACCAGAAACCCTGCACCAGTTCGTTGTAGCCCCAGTTCACCGAGTCCGCCGGCGCCAGGCCGTCCCGGTAAATATCGTTCCAGTAGGTCAGCCCTTCCACGTGCGCCGGACTGTTGATAATGCAATTGTGATCCCCGTCGAACCACTCGTTCGTACCGGAGAACTCCTCCAGTATGGGCCACCAGGTCCAGAAACCGCCCCGGGCCCCGCGCAGGGCGTAGCCGTAACGGTCCCGGCCCCGGTCCGTGATCCGCTCGAGCAACGCGCGCCACCCGGTCCGGGTCGCCGCGGGTTCCAGGCCCTGCTCGTCCAGCCACCGCCTGCGATAGAACATGGCCCGCGTCGTCAGTTCCAGCGGCAGCCCGTATACCCGGCCGTCCTCGATGGCCATACTGCTCTCGCACCGGAGCAGGCCCGTCCGCGTGAAGGCATCGCGATGAGGCCACGACGCGTACCAGGGCGTCAGGTCCTCTATGGCGCCCATCGCCCTGAATTCGGCCATCCACTGTCCCGTCGCCGTGATCACGTCGGGCGGGTTGCCGCCGGCGATCATGGTCAGCAGTTTGGTGTGCCCCTGGTCCCAGGGCGCGGGGATCACCTCCACGCGCAAGTCGTCCCGCAACGCCATGAAGCGTTCGACCTGCCGGCCCAGGGCGACGTTCTTCACTTCGCCCATGGGGCTGAAGACCGTGACGGTCCGTCGGCCGTCTCCACCGCCGCAACCGAGGACGGACGTGCCCGCGAAGGCCGCGCCCGCGAAGGCCGTGCTGCCGAGCCGCAACATGTCGCGTCGAGTAATACGACAGGGTTTCGAACCGGGATTCGCGTGATGGCGCATCGATTTGATCCTGTTCCGTATGCTGTCGCGGCGGCCCGCCTCGCGGGACCACTGCTTTATACCTGCGGCCCGCCTCGCGGGACCACTGCTTTATACCTGCGGCCCGCCTCGCGGGACCGACGCTTTATGCCGGCGGCCGGGGCGTGTCCGGACCGTGACGGTCCACGTAGTTCTTCTGCGCGCTGGTCAGGAAATCGGCCAGGCGGTCGAGGGCATCCCGAGGAGACTGCCTCTTCAGCAGCATCTTCTGGTGCTCCTCGGTCACCCGAACCTCGAGAAACTCGCCCATTTCGGGCAGGTAGTTGGGATACCAGTTCTGGATGATCGCCGGATCGCTCACCATTTCCACGAAAGACTGGTAGAGCCCCTGCCCGAACGCGGGATCCCTCAGGTTCTCGGCAAAGGGCGGGATCATGTTGACGTCCCTGCAGTACCGAAGCCGCTGTTCGGGCGCCATCAGCCAACTGAGAAAGGTCCAAGCTTCGTCCTTGTTCCGGGAAGCCGAGGACATGGACGTATACCCCCCGTCGGACAGGGCCACGCGGGCCCTGGGGCCGGTGGGCATGACCGTGATGGTGAGGGTATCTTCGTCCAGGCCGTGCTCCAGGCAGGTCCGGACCACCTCCGGATCCTGTTCCATCGTGCCGCAGAGTCCCGACCAGAATCCCTGGACCAGCTCGTTGAAACCCCAGTTCAGCGAGTCGGGCGGTGCGAGCCCGTCCTGGTAGAGGTCGTTCCAGTAGGACAGTCCCGCCACGTGGTCCGGACTGTTGATGATGCACCGGTGGTCATCGTCGAACCACGCGTTGGACCCGGCGAATTCCTGGGCGATGGGCCACCACGACCAGAAACCGCCCCGGGCCCCGCGGAGGGCGTACCCGTAGCGCTGCCTGCCCGGATCCGTGATCTGCTCGAGCAGCGCGCGCCACTCCTCGCGCGTCTGCGCCGGCTCGAGTCCGTGTTCCTCGAGCCATTCGGTGCGGTAGAACATGGACCGGACGGCTACTTCCGTGGGCAGGCCGAATACCCGGGGCCCGTCGAAGGCCATGGTCGCCCGGGTCAGCCGTTTCACCTGTTCCGTATAACCCTGCAGATGAGGCCAGTCCCGGACCCACGGGCCGAGGTCCTCGAGGGCGCCCATGGCGCGGAACTCGGTCACCCACCAGCTCGGAATGGTCATGACGTCGGGAGGCGCGCCGCCGAGGATAGCCGTAAGATACTTCGAATGGGCCTGGTCCCAGGGCACCTTCACGTGATCGATCCGGATGCCGGGATGGATCTCCATGAACTCGGCGATGAGCGGCTCGAGGGACCGGTGCTTTTCGAGGGTCTGCGCCGTCATGAATCGCAGGACTGTCCGGTCGTCCCGGTTCCCACCGCACCCGAGCAGGCCCCCACCGAGCAGGGCGCCGCCGAGCAGGGCGCCGCCGAGCAGGGCGCCGCCACCGATCTTGAGGGCGGCGCGGCGGGAGAGTGTGTCACGTTCTGGGATATCTGGCATGGGAAGCATGCGGCGGCGCGCAGGTCACGCCGGAACTTGAACCCTGGTTCTACGGGTTGTTCCGACGCGCGGCCTGCGGACTACCATTTCTCGAGTTCGAAGGTCATGGCCGCGAAGGACATCGGGGGAAGAAAGCACTGCACCCTGCCCCCGGCGACTTTGATCTCCTGGAAGGGCTGCTTGCCGACCCGGTCCGGCTGCTCAAACGAATTGGCGGCCTTGGGATCTTCGCCCCCTGTAAGGATCTCGGCGCTGACCAGCGATTCGATCGGCCGGTCTTCGAGCACGATGCGCAGGGGTACGGCGGTGTCCGTGCTTCGGTTCGTTACAAAGACGTTCAGCACGCTGTCGTTCTGTATCATGGCGGCGTCAATGTAGTTCACCCGGCCGTACTGCTCGCTCTTGTAGCTTGCGCCATCCACGCTTAGCCGCAGCGACGTGCCTTCGCGCCGCTTCGCATACATCGTGAAGGGGTGGAATATGGACTGCACGAGCAGGTCGTCTCCCCGGGTCATCAACGGGGCGATGACGTTGACGATCTGGGCTATATTCGCGATGCGGACCGTGTCTGCATGGCGCACGAAGCTGTTCAGGAAACCGGCCACGACGAGGGCGTCTTCCAGATTGTAGATCTCCTCCACCAGGTGCGGGGCGAATTTGCCCTCTCCGTCCGTTTCGTGGTTTTTGTACCAGACGTTCCATTCGTCGAAGCACAGGTACGCGCGTTTGGGGCTTCTGCGCTTTGCCTGAACGAAACGGCAAACCGCGTCCATCTCCTCGATCTGCCGGTCGATGGAGTTCGTGACCGCCAGGTAGTCCGGGGTGTCGTCCTCCGGATTGCCCACGTAACGATGGAGACTGATGTAGTCGGCGTAATCGCCCAGGTAGTCGAGGACCTGGCGGTCCCATTCCATATAGGTGTCGAACATGTCCACGGAGCAGGAACCGCAGGCAACCAGTTCGATCCGCCGGTCCGCGTCCTTCATCATCTTAGCGGCCTGCTGGGCCCGGATAGCGTACTGATCCGCCGGCACGTGGCCGAGCTGCCAGTGTCCGTCCATCTCGTTGCCCAGGCACCACAGGTCGACGTCGTAGGGCATCTCTTCCCCGTTGCTCACGCGCAGGTCGGCGTAACTCGTACCCGCGGGACAGTTGCAGTATTCGACCCAGTTCCTGGCTTCCTCGGGGGAGCCTGTTCCAAGGTTGACCGTGAGCATGGGCCGCCAGGCCATCTTGCGGCACAGCCGGATGAATTCGTCCGTTCCGAAGGCGTTCGGCTCCACGCTCTGCCAGGCGAGTTCCCGCACCGTGGGACGCAGGGTTTGGGGGCCCACGCCGTCCATCCAATGGTAGCCGGACACGAAATTTCCGCCGGGATACCGCATGACGGTCATGGACTGGCGTTTGAACGCCTCCATGACGTCCATTCGGAATCCTTCCTCGTCCGCATGCGCGCAGTCCGGATCATACACGCCCTCGTAGACGGCCCGGCCGATATGCTCCAGGAACCCTCCGAAGATCCTCGGGTCTACCGGCGCGATCTGGAACCTCGTGTGCGCGTATAGCGTCGTCTGTCGCATCCGGGCAAGCTCCCTGTACAGCCGATTCACAGATCCGGCGGTTCATACCAAAACACGACGATACATCTGTTCTGAATGACGATCAATCTGTACTGAACGGCGATCAATCTGATCTGATTTTAATAAAAAGACCGGGGTTACACAACCTGGGCCGTGGTCTTGTAGTGCATCTTGGCGACGGCGGGCAGTTTATCCACGCCATTTCGTTCGACGAATTTCCTGGCTGCGGTTACGACCTGCGTTCCGGCGCCCTTGGGCAGCGGCAGACCGGCCTCGCCGGACAGTCTTTCCATGTGCTCCAGGAATCGGTCGCGGGCGAGAATCGACGCCGCGGCGACGGCCAGGTAACGCTCTCCCCGATGTTCCTGGATCAGCTCGATATCCCGGCCCTTGTTCATGAGACGGGACCGGATGTAGTGCTCGTTGCCGAACTTGTCCGCCACGGCCAGCCTGCAGGCGGAGCACTCCAGCAGGGATTCGATGGCGCGGGCATGGGCCCATGCCAGGAGATGGTTGAGGTTCCTGCCTTCCCTCCGAAACTCCTCGTACAGCGTGTTGTACCGTTCCGGTGGAATGATCACCTCGCGGTACTTTCCGACACAGATACGACGGATCCCTGCCGCCAGTTCGCGGCACTTGGCGTCGCTCAGTTTCTTGGAGTCCCGGATGCCCAGGGTAGCCAGTTTCTCCCGGGATCCCGTCTCCACCAGGACGCCGCCCACCACCAGCGGGCCGAAATAGTCGCCCTTGCCGGACTCGTCCGTGCCGATGTGCGGAAGAGGAAGCTTTCGGGTCTTCTCACCGCCGCGAGCCATTGCGCCGCCGGTGCCATCTCCGGAGTCTTCCGGTTCACCCGAATTTGCCAGAAAGGGTGAAAGAACGTGCAGGATCACTCTGAGCAGGTGTTCCCCCCTGCCCTGGATCATCAAGGTGCCTTTCCGGTACTGCTTGAGGACCAGCTTTTCCTTTTCATCCTCGAAAACCAGCACCCAATCGCACCAGGCTTCGGTCCTGTGCTCAGACGGACCGAAGCGCTCCAGGGCATCGCGGATCCCGGACCGGACGTTGGCGTCGGGGACATCGTACCTCCGGGATACCGGCTCGGGTTTGCCTCGACTCATCGGTCACCGCATATCGGGTTGTTCTCGGTCGCGGGCCGACCGGCGTTGGCCACGTGCCCGGTGTCGCTAGGCGGGATCATCACCGGATCGCCATGGAATCGGGATATTCAACTTCTGCAGCTTGGCTTCGAGCTCGTCCCGCTCCCGGTTGCGGCGCAGGGTACCGGATTTCGAAACGAACCGGTACTCCACCAGCAGATCCTGTACTGCCTTGTCGTCTCCAGCCTGAATCGCCCGGATGATCTCCCAGTCCAGGTGGGTCAACTGCATGGCGTGCACGTTGTAGTCCAGAAAGGCCTGCCACGCCACGGGACACCAGGCGGACACGATGCGGTGTCCGATCAGATGGGCGTACTGCCGGATCTCCCACTGGGCGTGATCGTCCATGCGCAGGAGCAGGAACCGAAGCAGGTTCAGGAGATTCACTTTCCAGTAGGCTTCCGTATACGTGGATAGGGGAAGATCCTTGCGGGCCTGTTCCCGGGCGATGCCGGCTTCGATGCGCTCTTCGTAGCGGGACCGGGCGGCCTCCTGAAGCTCCCGTTCCTTCTCGGTAAAACGCGCTCCCTGTGCTTCGTCGACGAAACCGCCACTGCCCTGGCGGTTGCCCTGCGCCTGGAACCGCCACGCATCGGGCGGCGTAGTCTGCGCCGCGTCGATCGCCAGCGAGTAGCGGGTGCTGTATTCATTAACAGAGGCCGTCCGGTGACGGATCCACTGGCGCCAGCAGTCCATGGGCACCCGCAGGTGAAACTTGATGTCGCACATCTCGAAGGGGGTGGTGTGCTGATGCCGCATGAGATAACGAATCAGCCCCCGGTCCTGGTGGACCTGCCGGGTACCGGCGCCGTAGGAAACCCGGGCGGCCTGCACGATGGAGTGATCGCTGCCCATGTAGTCCACGACGCGGACGAACCCGTCGTCGAGCACCTTGAAGGGAACGCCAAGGAACTCGTCCAGTTCGGGAACCGTCGGACGGTCGAGATGTTGCGCTTCGATCTGCTCGGGTACTTCGGGTTCTTCGGACACGGCATCCCGTAGTTTCGGGGAGTAGTTTTCTTAAGGAAAAACGCAACGTTCATTCCAGGTCACAGACCCGTGGTCACCCCATGGCGGGGAAAACGTGACGTTAACCGGCCCGCAGAGGACTGTCAAGGCATTTTGTGGCGTCCCGCGTGAGGTCCTCGAAGCGCTTTTTGTCGTTGCGCGCGGTGCCGCGCAGGCTATCTTTCTGTCCATAACGTCCGCGATTTCAGCGTGCGCCATCCAGATCGTTTGGAACAGCATCCAGGGAGGACGCTCCATGGCCGAGACACTGGCCTTTTCGACCATGAACGAAAAGGAACAGTACCTGTACGACCTGCAGGGCTTTCTTCACGTGCGGGGTTTCCTGAACGGAGACGAAGTCGAGGCGATGAACGAGGCCCTCGACGCCAATCCGGACCGGCTCGGGTCCTACGACGGACCCAACGAACTCAGCGGCGATTGGCGGGGAAGGCCCTTCGAAGGACGGCATGCGCCCTTTCGCCACTACGAGGGCATGCTCACCTGGCCGCAGCCGTGGTGCCAGCCCTTCCGCGACCTCCTGGCACATCCGAAGATCATTCCTTATCTAAACACCCTGTTCGGGCGTGGCTGGAAACTCGACCACGGCGTCGACGTGCTGGTCGCCGAAGCGGGCTGCGAGGGGCTCAAGATCCACGGCTCGGGAAACGCGACCTTCAACGGTTCCCGCTATTACCACTACCACAACGGACGCATGCGCTCGGGCCTCATCGTGTGCCAGTTCGCCTTGGCGGACGTGGACCCCGGCGCGGGCGGTCTCTGCGTCATACCGGGCAGCCACAAGGCCAACTTGCCATGTCCCGAGGATATCCTGACCTGGGAGGCCAACCAGGACCTGATCCATCACATCGTCCAGAAAGCCGGCGACCTGGTGATCTTCAACGAGGCCACCGCCCACGGCACGCTGCCCTGGCGCGGCAGGCATGACCGCCGCGTCGCCCTGTACCGGTATACACCCAAGTATCTCCACTACGCCGGCGGGATCTACGAGGCCAACCTGCCCGAATGGACCTCGGAGCTGACCGAGGCGCAGCGCGCCGTGCTGGAACCGCCCTACATCTATCACCATCCCCTCGTGGAGGACGATGGCGAGACCGTGGTGCGGCCCCGTAGAGAGGGCGAGTGATGCTTTTTCAGGACAAGATATAGCCATAAAACCACACTGAATTCGTATATGTAATCCTGTCGCCGAGTTGACCGCCTGGGTTTCGGCTCACTTTGCCAATCAGCGTTTTTGATGGACAACTGTGAACTGTAGTTTACATTTACGAATGAATGAAATTGTTGAAAGTGCTACGTTCAAGCGATGGATTCGAAGCCTGCCCGACCGAAGTGCCATTGCCCGTATCAACGCAAGGTTACGTAAAATCTCATTGGGCTTCGTGGGGGATATCAAACCGCTGGGTCGCAGTCTGCTCGAGATTCGCCTGCATCACGGACCGGGATACCGGATCTATGTCCTTCACGAGGAATTAAACATAGTCGTACTTTGCGGTGGCGATAAGGACAGCCAGAAGCGGGATATTGAACACGCTGGCAGGCTTGCGAAGGAATGGAGGAAGACATGACAGAATCCTTCACACAGTGGGACGTGGCGGACCATCTTCGAAACCGGGAAGATGCCCGCCTCTACCTGGAAGCATGCGCGAAAGAGGACCCGGGGGATGGGAGTCTGATCCGCACCGCTTTGAACGATATCGCCCGAGCGGGAAACATGAGCTGGCTGGCCCGTGAAACTGGAATGAGTCGGGAAGGTCTTTACAAAGCGCTGTCGGAAAACGGTAATCCAGCGTTTTCCACCGTGATTCGAATTACGCGCGCATTGGGAATGCAAATGCGGTTTACGATTTAGGTGCTATAGCGTAGCGAGTACATAAATCCGTTCCGGGTCATCAATCGGAAGATCAAGAAGAAAAAGGAACGTTCCATGTACAACCTCCAAGGCAAAACCGCCCTGGTCACCGGTGCGGGCGGCGAACGGGGCATCGGCAGGGCCGTCGCCACGCGCCTCGCCCGGGAAGGCGCCGACGTCATCGTCAGCGACCTGGTCGCCAACCCCTATCCAGGAGATTCGTCGGAATGGGAGGGATTGCCCTCGGTGGTCAGGGAGATCGAGGCGGCGGGGCGGGAAGCGGAGGCCATCCTGGCCGACGTCTCGAAGTCCGACCACGTGGCTGGCCTCGTATCACGGGGGGTCGAACGGTTCGGGCACCTGGACATCCTGGTGAACGGCGCCGGTTCCCTGCCGGGTAAGGACCGCGTCCTCGTGGTCGATATGGAAGAAGAGGCCTGGGACAAGGAAATGAACGTCAACGCCCGGGGCGTGTTCCTCATGTGCCGGGCCGCGGCGCGCCACATGATCGAACGGGGAAGCGGCGGCAAGATCATCAACATCGCCTCCACGTCGGGCAAGATCGGACGCCCGAGGTTCTCCGCCTACTGCGCCTCCAAGGCCGCCATCATCCGTTTCACCCAGGCGCTTGCGCAGGAACTCGGTCCCCACGGCATCAACGTCAATTCCGTGTCGCCCACCGCGGTCGACACCGAACGCGTGGGATTCATTGCCGAGGCCATATCCGACGGCGCCATCCTCGGAAAATCCTGGAAAAACAGCAATGCCCACCAGGAATTCATCCAGGAAAAAACCGACATCTCACCCCTGGGAAGGGTAGCCCGGGGCGACGACGTGGCCCAGACGGTCGCCTTCCTGGCCTCGCCCGAATCGGACTACCTGACGGCCGTGGACCTGGTCGTGGCAGGCGGCGCGGAGATTTTCTGACGGACGGGCCGCTACGCCCGGCTGTCGATGGCGGCGCGGAGATTTCTTGATCGTGAGACACGCTGATTCGGCGCATCGCGCTCGCAGTGCATCGGGCGGCGCAGCCATCGCACGGCGCAGCCATTGAGATGGTTATCTTCTGATCAACGGGAAGTTTCGATGACGATTCGCAAGCCCAGACTGGACGGCAAGGTGGCCATCGTGACGGGCGCGGGCACGCAAAGCGGCGTGGCGGGCACCGGGCAGGCGACCGCCGTGCTCCTCGCCCGGGAAGGCGCGAAGGTGCTGCTGGCGGACCGAAGCGAGGAGAACGCCGGCAGGACGCTTGAAACCATCGAGAAAGAAGGGGGTACGGCGTCGGTCTTTACCGGGGACGTGACCCGGTCGACAGACTGCCGGTCCATGACCGAAACCGCGGTAGACCGTTACGGCGGACTTCACATCCTGTTCAACAACGTGGGGCTCAGCTATCCCGGCACGGTGGTGGACGTGCGCGAGGAACACTGGGACGAGATCATGGCAGTGAACATCAAGTCCATGATGCTCGCGAGCCGGCATGCCATCCCGGCGATGATGGAGACCGGGGGCGGTTCCATCATCAACGTGGCGTCCATCGACGGTTTCCGCAGCGGGTGGTCCTACAACGTCGCCTACGAGACGTCCAAGGGCGGCGTCATCGCCCTCACCATCAACATGGCGGTTCAGCACGGCCGGGACGGGGTCCGCGTCAACTGCATTGCGCCCGGTCACTTGCACGGTTCCTTCACGGCGGGCCTTTCCGACGCTCACCGGGAACTCAGGAAGCGCTCCACGCCGCTGGGCACCGAGGGCACGGCCTGGGACGTGGGCCACGCGGCCGTCTTTCTGGCCAGCGAGGAGTCCCGCTGGATCACGGGGGTCACGCTCCCCGTCGACGCGGGTTCATCGATCGCGCTTCCCCTTTCCGTGCTGCCCCGGGACGAGGGCGGTATACTTCCGGACAGTGGGAGCGCGAATTTCTGAACGAAATCGTAGATCTCCACGCTTCCAAATGAATATACCCGTCCGGCGGTCTCAGTCTCACTCCGGCACGTAGGCCGTCGGCGCCATGGCATCGATATCGGTGGCCACGTCGACGACGACCGGACCATTCGCCGCGACGGCCCGTTCCAACGCGGGACGGATTTCCGCCGGGTTTTCCACGCGTATCCCTAAGCACCCCATGGATTTCGCCACCGCTGCGAAGTCGACGTCTTCGAAGACCCACAGGTCGTCCGATCCCTGGTCCCGCCCGCCGTGCGCGCCTTCGAATCCGCCCCGGCACTGGTTGAAGGAACGGTTGTTGTTGATCACCGTGACGGTGCTGATGCCGAACCGGGCAGCCGTTTCCAATTCCCCCAGGTGGTACCAGAATCCACCGTCGCCGGTGAAGCAAACGACGGGACGGTCCGGCGCGGCGCACTTCGCGCCCATGGCCGCGGGAAAAGCCCAGCCCAGCGACCCGGCACAGCGCAGGAAGGTCTGCCCGGATTGCGTGATCTCGATCATGGTACCCGTCCAGATGCCGGCATGGCCCGTGTCCGAGAGGATTATGGCGTCCGATGGGAGGAATTCGGTGATTTCGTGGCACAGACGCTCGGGACGGATCGGCACGGCGTCGGACCTGAGCAACCCGTCGAACTCGGTCCGCCAGGTCTGGACGCGTTCCCGTGCGCGAGCTGTCCACGACAGCCTCGACGGCACGGGTTCCATGGTCTCGATCAGCCGCTCCAGCGTTACCTTCGCGTCGCCCTGGACGGCAACATCGGCTGGATAGTTCCGGCCGATCTGAGTCGGATCCACGTCGATCTGGATAACCGGCGTCCCGGGCCGGGGAATCTGCCAGAAATGGGTGACCTGTCCGCCGGTATGGCTTCCCACGAAAATCACGAGGTCCGCCTCGGTGACGATCTCGTTGGCGCACTTGCGGGAATAGGTGCCGACCACGCCGGCTGATAACGGATGGTCCTCGGGGATCGTCCCCTTGGCGTTGAGCGAGGTCGCCACCGGGACCGAAAGCTTCTCTGCCAGGCGGACCACTTCGGCCTGCGCGCCTGACGCCGTCACGCCCCCTCCCGCAACCAGGACGGGCCGCTCGGCCCGCGCGATGCATTTTGCCGCCTCCGCTACGCGCCCCGGCTCCGGTTCGGGGCGAAAGGCCGGATACCGGGCGAAGGACGCTTCTGCGGTCACCTCGGCATCGAACTTCGACCCCGCCGCGAGATCGCCGGACAGGCCCAGGAAGTCCAGGTGGACCGGACGGGGCGCGCCGGTGGTGGCCTCGCGGAAGGCCTGGCGCAGCAGGAAAGGGATCTGGTCCACGCCGTCCACGTATGCATTGAACTTGGTGACCGGATCGTAGAGGGGCCGGTGATCGATCTCCTGGTAGGCCTGCTGGTACAGGTAGTGGGGCATCCAGCGGCCCGTCAGGGCGATGACCGGCGAGCACGCGAGCCACGCGTCCTGGAGACCGGCGGCGAGATTGGCCGCGCCGACGGACTGCGCCATGGCGATGCCGGGACTCCGGGCGACCCGCGCGTAGCCGTCGGCCATGTACGCCGCGGCTTTCTCGGAATGGCACCGGACCCGCCGGATACCCAGTTTCTCCATCTCCACGAGGGCGCCGTCCAGGACATAGGGAACGTGAAATACGGCTCTTACGCCGTAACCGCGCAGCATCTCCGCGATGTACCGGTAACCGGTCATTTCAGCCATCGGATTTCCTTTTCTATTCTGCAAGTCTAGCGGTCCGCCGGAGGATCCCGCCGGGGAAGGTCCACCGGGGTTCCTGGCGAAGGAAGTGTATTAACTGAATAAATAAAAAAACAGGGGCGGTCCGGGAACCGCCCCTGTTCAATCGGAGTAGCGGGGGGAGGATTTGAACCTCCGACCTTTGGGTTATGAGCCCAACGAGCTACCAGACTGCTCCACCCCGCGTCGTCTAAAGGTAAAATATAAGGACAGGGCGGTTTCTGTCAACTGCTTTTTGCCGAATGCGGGACATCGGTCATAGCCGAACCATCCTCGATCCCGCACCCCGCGAAGAGCGTGCGATGCACCGCCATATCGTGCTCGAGGGTATAGTCCGGTTCCTTCGCGCCTGCTATACAGGACGCGAGTTCGGTCAACAGCGAGGGCGGTCCCGGAGGCGTGGGAATGGTCAACTCCTGCCAGCCCGCGTCATAGTGCTCGAAGGGCCGTTGCAGGGACAGCGTCAGGTTGTTCGACCCGATCGGGGTGTGGATGGCCGTTCCCCCGGTTCCGTAAAGCTCGATGCGCCGGGTCCTGCCGCTTTCCACGTGCATGGACGCGGTGTCGATCGTCCCCAGGCCGCCGTTGTCGAATTGATGGACGACCACCGCGTTGTCCACGTGCTTCCTTTCGCCAAAATAACTCGCGTGCGTCGCGTTCACCTGGTTCGGGACGCCCATGAACGCCACCATGATATCCACCAGGTGACCGGCCATTTCGAAATAGAGGGATCCCTTGTACCGGTCGAGCTCTTCCACCAGCCGGACGTGGTAACCCATGGGCTTCGGGATGTGCCCCCTGAAGTAGAATAGATCTCCCAGCGCGCCGGCCTTGCATAGCCGGATCATCTCCGCGATCGCCGGGTTGTACCGCCACATGTAGGCCATTTGCAGATGTAGGCCCTTGCGTCGCGCCGTGTCGTGAAGCCGTTCGAGCCGGGGCATGTCCACGCCCGCCGGCTTCTCGAGCAGCACGTGCTTACCCGCCCCCAGCGCCCGCTCGGCGTGATCCAGGTTCTCCGAGACCCGCCCCTCGCAGATGATCGCCTCCGCGTCGCTCGCCAGCGCCTGCTCGATCGATTCGAACACCGGGATGTCCGGAAGATCCGCCGCCCAGTCCCCCAGCTTCGCGTCCCGGATCGCGGGATCCGGCTCGTAAACGCCCACGAGCTGGAATTCGTCCGGTCGGCTCGCGGCGTCGCGGATGTGCATAACGGCGTGGCTGTGCCACAAGCCCAGGTAGGCGAATTTCAGGGACATGGTGAGTTCCTCTCGTCGATCGGGATTCCTTTCTATCAGTGGACCAGCGCCGCAACTAGCATTCAACATGTCTGATTTTGATCCAATTGGCTTTTTTCCCATCGGCACCCTGAATCGGGCCGGCAGCTTGAACCGGATCGGTGCCGGGTCGAAAAGGTACCTCTACCCCGCATACCTGTCAAGCCGACATAAAACCGTTGACAGGGGCATTTCCCGTTTCACCTTACGGATTCACTCTTCAGATGTTTCCCAGGAGGAATGAACGGCATTCACTCACGAACCCATCCATGTCCACTGACCTCTTCTTCTTCGTCCTCCTCTCCGCCATCCTCCATGCCTCCTGGAATTTCGTAGCCCGCCGCAACGCCGGAAACCTCACCGTGTTCTGGTGGTCCCTCTGGGTCAGTTGTCTCTTGCTCCTGCCCTTGGTTGCCGGCGTCGCCGTATCGCAGGGCATCCCGGAATTCATGGCTATGCTGGAGGCCGGCTGGATCTTTGTCCTGGCCACGGGGATCATCCACACGTTCTACTTCCTGCTCCTGGGCCGGGCCTACGAGTACGGAGAAATCTCCCTGGTCTACCCCATCGCGCGGGGATCGGGGATCGGCCTCACGGGTTTCCTGGGATGGCTGCTGCTCGGTGAATCGCTTACGCCGATCGGTGTAGCGGGCATCGGGCTGATCTGCGTGGGCATTCTTTCCATGGGCGCCTCGGTTCTGGGCAGCGCGAAGGGCACGCGGCACGGGTTCGTATCGGCCCTCGGGGTAGGCGCGACCATCGTGAGTTACTCGCTGGTGGACAAGGTGGGCGTGAGTATCGTGCATCCCGTCGTATACATCTTCGGCATGTTCTTTCTGAGCGCCGCGTTCGCCACTCCGGTCGTCGCCGTCCGCGACCGGGGCCGGCTTTGGCGGAAGCTGGCGGAGACCTGGCGGCCCGTGACGCTGATCGCCGTCGGGTCCACCGCCGCCTACCTGATGATCCTCTTCGCCATGACCGTGGGACAGGTGGGCTACATCGTCGCCCTGCGGGAGTTCGCCGTGGTCCTGGGCGCCCTGTTGGGCTTTGTCTTCCTGAAGGAGCGTGTCACTCCGCTGAAACTGTGCTCCGTCGGGATGATCGTCGCCGGGCTGGTCTTCATCAGGTTCGGCTGAACATTCGATCGGAATAACCTGCAGTGGCGTCTTGATTTTACCGATCCGCCACCGTAAATTGAATATCGGATTACGAATTCTACCCGACACGTCCACCGCATCGCCGCCATCGCGGAGTAAGCGCGGAGTAAACGCGGAGTAAACAACAGCGGAGTCAACATTAAAGGAGATTCGCGCACGTGTCCCGACTGAACCGACGCTCATTCATGCGACATTCCACCGTGGCCCTTGGCGCCATGACTTTCGGCGCATCGGCGCTCCAGGGCCTGATCGCCCGCCGCGCGCGGGCCATGTCCGACGGATCCGCCAGCCTGCAGGCTTCCCGGGGGGAGGGCGGATACGGACCGCTTTCTCCCGTGCCGTCTCACAACACCGGGGAGACCATGCTTGAACTGCCACCGAAATTCGCCTATACCGTGTTCGGGAAGAAGGGCGGCCTCATGTCGGACGGCCATCCCACGCCGGCCGCCCACGACGGCATGGCGGCCTTCTCCGCGGAGGACGGCATGGTCCGGCTCCTGCGCAACCACGAGATCAACACGGGCAGTCCGGTCGAAGCCATCGGCAACCAGTCGGCAGCCTACGATCCCACCGCGCCCGGCGGGGTTACGACGCTCATCGTCGATCCCCGGACCCGCGAGCTGGTCCGCGATTTCGTGAGTGTGGGCGGGACGCTGCACAACTGCGCCGGCGGCCCCACGCCCTGGGATTCCTGGATCACCTGCGAAGAGACCACCATGGGCACGGACCGGTTCTTCAGTGCGCGCTGGCTGCAGTACCTGGGCGGATACGACAAAAACCACGGATACTGCTTCGAGGTGCCCGCCGATGCCGAGGAAAGCGTGGCCGCCGAACCCCTGACCGGGATGGGACGGTTCGTCCACGAGGCCGTGGCCGTCGATCCCGCCACCGGGGCCGTGTATGAAACCGAAGACCAGAATCCGGGCGGATTCTTCCAGTACCTTCCCGATCATCCTGGCGAGCTCGCCCGGGGCGGCCGCCTGCGTATGCTCGCGGTCGCGGATCAACCGGGATACGACACGCGCAATGGACAGTCCATAGGCACGGTCCTGCCCGTGACCTGGGTGGAGATCGAAGACCCCGATCCGGCGGGGGCCGGCCAGGACCGGAACCTGGTATACAAGGAGGGCGCCGACAAGGGCGGCGCAGCTTTCGACCGTCTGGAAGGGTGCTGGTACGGCAACGGCCGCATCTTCTTCACGTCGACGCGAGGGGGCGACGAGCGCCTCGGACAGGTGTGGGAATACCTCCCCGACGGGGACGACAAAGGCGTGTTGACCCTGTTGTTCGAATCGCCCGACGCTTCGCTCATGGCCGCGCCGGACAACGTCTGCGTGAGTCCCCGCGGCGGCCTGATCGTGTGCGAAGACAACCGGGACGGCGTACAGCACATCCGGGGCCTGACGCAGGACGGGCGCGTGTTCGACGTGGCCCGGGACGTGGCCGGCATCGCCTACCGGGGCGAGTTCGCCGGGGCGACCTTCAGTCCCGACGGCGAGACCCTCTTCGTCAACATGCAGCGGCCCGGGCTGACCTACGCCATCTGGGGACCGTGGCAGGAAGGCGCGGTCTAGGAGTGCGGAGTCGTCCGTCCGGAACGGCCAACAGGTAACGTCCGTCCGGAACGGCCGACCGGACGCGGACGCGACCCGTAGACACGTAACCAGTCCATACTCGTGGAGCAACCATTGTTCTCTAATGAAATAAGGGCATTCCGCGCGCGCCTCGCCGCCGGAGAGCTCTGTCTCGGACCCGCTGTGACCTTTACCGATCCGGCCGTAACCGAGTCCCTGTGCGATTCAGCTGATTTCATCTGGATAGACACCGAGCACGTGGCGATGAACCCGGAGACGGTCACCGGACACCTCATGGCCGCCCGGGCAGGCGGAAAGGCCGCGCTGGTCCGCGTGCCGTCAAGCGCCATCGGGCACGTGAAACCCATCCTCGACGCCGGCGCGCCCGGAATTGTCGTCCCGCAGGTCCGCTCCGCCGCCGAGGTGCGGCACGTGGTGGACGCCTGCCGTTACCCGCCTGCGGGGGACCGGGGATTCGGCCCCCATCGCCCTTCAAACTACAGCAGGGCGCTTTCGGATTTCGACGCCTACGCGGACGACATGAACCGGGACCTCTTCGTCTCGGTCCAGATCGAGCACGTCGAAGCCTACCGGGAACTGGAGGACATCGCCGCCATACCCGGCCTGGACAGTCTGGTCATCGGGCCCGTGGACCTGAGCGGCTCCATCAGCACCCTCGGACGGCTCGACGACGACGCGGTCGTGACCGCCATGGAGCGCATCATAGACTTGGGACACGAAGCGGGCCTGTCTATCGGAATGGGCATGGGATCACAATACGCCTTCGGCCGGCGTTGGAGCAGCCGGGGCGTCGACTGGATACAGGTCGACTGCGACTACAGTTACCTGATCAGCGGCTTCGAACGCAGCGCCGCCGGAATCCGTGGCGGCGGTTAGGCACGCTTTTTAGAAAGGCATCAGACTGAATACCGATTCCCGCCGGAACGCATCAGAAGATCAACGCTACATACTGAGGACGCCGGCAGAACCGCTGGCTGATTTCTGCACGGCGGCGATGGTCGAAGCAGGGTTGTCGGACCGCGACGCCCGCCTGACCGCGGACGTGCTCGTACGCACCGACATGCGCGGGATCTACACGCACGGTACGGTCGCGCTTCGGCGATACGTGCAGTTGATGAGGGACGGTGGCATCGACGTGGGCGCCGTGCCCGAGACTACGGTCGAAGGTCCGGCCTGGGCGCGGATCGACGCCCGCCGGGCCGTGGGCATGGTGGCGTCTCACTCCGGCATGACGGTGGCCATGGACAAGGCCGCCCACTGCGGGATCGGCATGGCCACGGTACGCCGGAGCAACCATTTCGGCGCGGCGTCGGCCTATACGGTCATGGCCGCGGAAAAGGCGGACCGGCCCATGATCGGTGTCGCCATGAGCAATACCGACGTGGTCATGAACATCCCCGGCGGCCGGGGCGCGGCGATCGGCAACAACCCGCTCTCCTATGCCGTACCGGCCCGTTCCCAGCCGCCCATCGTCCTCGACATCGCCATGAGTACTGTAGCGGGGGGCAAGGTAGCCTCGTACCAGGACCGCGGCGAACCGCTTCCGGAAGGATGGCTCACCGACGCGGAAGGCCTTCCCACGACGGACCCCGGCGTTTTCACCGTCACCGGCGCCCTGACGCCCTTCAGCGCGCACAAGGGATACGGCCTGGCGCTGCTGGTGGAGTCCCTGGCCGGCGTGCTGGCGGGCGCAGGGGTCACGACGGACATCCTTTCCTGGGCCAAGGTCTCGGACGACACCTGCGACGAAGGACACACGTTCATGGCCATCGACGTGGGCGTCATGATGCCGCTGGACGGTTACTACAATCGCATCGACGAATTGATCCGCCGCATGCGGGAAGCGCCGAAGGCCGCCGGCGTGGAGCGCACCTATGTCCCGGGCGAAATGGAATACGACAGCGAGATCGTTTCAAAACGCGAAGGCGTCCCTCTGACGAGGATGGCCGCGGCAAACCTGGCGGGGCTGGCCGGGGACACGGGCCTGGTCGAAAGATTGCCCTTCGACCCGCCGTGACACACGCTACGGCCGCCAAGAGAGTCCGGTCCCTGCCCATGGCGCCGCAGGCTGCTAAGAGAGTCCGGTCCTCACCAGTGAAGCCGGCGGCCGCTAAAAGAGTCCGGTCCCCGTCGCCCGCTTGACGCCGCAAGCCGCTATGAAAGACAGGTTCCCGTCGCCGATGACGCCACCGGCACGCAGACAGGAGCATGAAATGCCCAGAGTCAACCGCGCAGTGGAACTGCTCAGTCGGGGTCAGCCCATATACTACGGCGGCGCCGGCGAACTAAGTTACGAAAAGGGCGTCGAAGCCTCGGGGAGATGGGAGGACTACCTGTGCGTCGAAATGGAGCACGGTCTCTTCGACCTGCCCAGTCTCAGAGCCTTTATGACCGGGCTGATGGACGCCGGTCCCACGCCGACGGGTCACCTGACGCCCTGCGTGATCGTCACGCTGCCGACGAACGGTACCAGCGAGGCGGTCATGCGAGCGAACGCGTGGATGGTCAAGCAGGTCCTGGCCCAGGGCGTTCACGGAATCCTGCTGTGCCACGCGGAGACACCAGGCGCCGTGCGGGCCTTCGTGGAGGCGGCTCGTTACCCCTTCCAGACCCAGGGCGTGGGTGACGGACTCGAAGTGGGCCAGCGCGGGTCGGGGGGCCAGGGCTTCGCGGCGCGTGCCTGGGGACTCACCGTGCAGGAATACGTCCAGCGGGCCGACGTCTGGCCCCTGAACCCGGAAGGGGAGCTGATGCTCGGTCTCAAGATCGAGAACCGCCGGGCCCTGGCCAACGTCGACGAGAGCCTTGCTGTACCCGGCATCGCCTTCGCCGAATGGGGCCCGGGCGATATGGGGATGTCCTTCGGATACCCGGACGGTCACGACCCGCCCTACCCGCCCGAGATGATCGCGGCGCGGGCGGCGGTGCTCAAGGCCTGCAAGGCCAACGGCGTTGCCTTCCTGAACGGCGTCAATCCCGATAACGTCAACAACATGATCGACGAGGGCGTCATGGTCGCAAACGCGACTCCCGAGGCGGCCGAAATCGGCAAACGGTATTCAGGACGGTAAGCGGACAGCCATAGCCCATGACGACCTTTACCGTGTATTTCGCCGGCGATCTGTTCGACCACAAGCACCTGGCCGGCAACGCCATCCTCGCGGAAGCCATAGATCGCCGGTCCGTCGGCAGGTACGCCTGCGTGGTGCCCCAGGATCTCGAACAGGCGTCGGAACGGATGGTCGACATCCGCAACCAGGATCTGAAACAGGTGATGGCCTGTGACCTGGCCCTGTTCAACTTCGATGGGACGGACCTGGACTCGGGCACGGTGGTGGAGTTCATGATGGCCAAGGTGCTCGACATCCCGTCCGTCCTCCTCCGGTCGGACTTCCGGGCTTCGGGCGACCAGGAGCGGGAAGGCGACGACTGGAACCTCATGTGCTCCTTCTATCCCCGGTCCAAAAAGGTTCAGTTCAACGCCATGGCGTGGTACCAGGAGGCGCGGCAGACGGACGGGCCGGGCGGGCCGCAGGAGGCGTGGCAGGACCGGCTGTACAACCGGATCGCGGACGCCGTAATCGAAGCGCTGAACGCGGTGCGGACCGAACCTTGCGCCTTCGGCGATGACGAAGCCCGGATCAGGACCGTTTACGAATGGGCGGCCCGGTTTCCGGGGAGTGGATTCGACGCGGTGTGCGGATCCGGATTCGTAGAGAAAACGATCGAGAACAAGCGCCGCAAGGGTCTGTTGTGAACGCAATAACGCAATGGGCTGCTGTTAAAGGGAAACTGGGCGCAGCCGTCAGTATTGTAAAAAGGAGTAATGCATGATCGACTATGGCGTGTTCCTCATGCCTGTGCACGATCCGACGAAGCCGCCGGGACAGTGCTACGACGAGGACATGGAAATGCTGGTGCGTTCGGAGGAACTCGGCTTCAGCGAATTCTGGGTTGGCGAGCACCACTCCTCGAGTTACGAGAACATCGTCATGCCCGAGATCTTCCTCGGCAAGGCCCTGGGCCTGACCGACCGCATGCGGCTCGGCGCCGCGCCCGTGTGCCTGCCCTACCACCATCCCGCCCACGTGGCCGGTCGCCTGGCCTTCCTCGATCATCTCTCCCACGGCAGGTTGAACATCTGCTTCGGACCCGGCGCCATCCCGACCGATATGGAGATGTACGGGATCCGCCCGGAGGACTCCGGCGCCATGGTCGGCGAGGCGATCCAGATGATCATGACCCTGTGGACCACCGATCCGCCCTACGATATCAACGGCCGCTTCTGGCAGATGCACGTGGGCCGGGAAGTCCGCGAGGACCTGGGCATGGGGGTCTATCTGAAACCCCTGCAAAAACCCCACCCTCCCCTTTCCGTCCCCGTGATCATGCGCGATTCGGCCGGGACCCGCATCGCGGGCCGGAAGGGCTATTCTCCCTTCAGCCATCACATGGTCGCGGCAAACGTCCTGGCGAACCACTGGGAGACCTATGCCGATGGGGCCCGGTCGGAGAACAGGGAACCGGACCGGCGCAAATGGAAGATCTCCCGTAACATTTTCGTGGCGGAGACGACGAAGGAAGCCCGCGAAAGGGCCCGGAACAATTCACTCGGCAAATGCCTGGAATATATCATGAAGCTGACCGACCTCGGACCCGGAAGGGGGCTGTGGAAACGTGATCCCGATATGCCCGATTCCGAAGTCAACCTGGACTACATGATGGACGAACAGGTCATCGCGGGCGACCCCGACGAGTGTGTGCGGCAGCTGCACCGCATGATGGAGGAGACGGGTGAATTCGGCACGCTCATCTTCACCGCCCACGACTGGGACGACAGGGAAGCCTGGATCGACTGCGTTGAGCTCTTCGCCAAAGAAGTCATGCCGAGATTGAACAAGTCGCTGGGCTACACCTGAGTACGGCGATTCGACAGCGTTTCGGAGTCCAATATGAAGCACGGTATGTTCATCATGCCCTTCCACGATCCGGCGAAGCCACCCGCCCAGTGCTACGACGAGGACCTCGAACTGGTGGTGCTGGCCGAGGAGATGGGGTTTTCCGAGTTCTGGATCGGCGAGCACCACACCCACCAGTGGGAGAATATCGCCCTGCCAGAGGCCTTCATCGGCAAGGCCCTGGCCATGACCGACACGATCCGGCTGGGTACCGCGCCCACGTGCCTGCCCTACCACCATCCCGCCCACGTGGCCACGCGCCTGGCCTTCCTGGACCACCTGTCCCACGGACGTCTCAACCTGTGCTTCGGCACGGGCAGCGTTTTCCCGGACCTGGAGCTCTTCGGTATCGACCCGGCGGCGAACAGCGCCATGATGGAAGAGGCCGCGGGTATCATCCTTCATTTGTGGACCCAGGACCCGCCCTACCGGTACGACGGACGGTTCTGGCAGATCGGGCTCGAGAAGTGGGTCGACCGCGAGTCCCATCTCGGCATCATACAGAAACCCCTGCAGCGACCCCATCCGCCCATCTGCGCGCCGGCCATGAGCATGAACTCGTCGACCATGAAGTCCGCCGGCCGGAAGGGATGGGCGCCCATCAGCAGCAACCTGATCGCGGGCAACGTAGTGGCGGACAACTGGAAAATGTACGAGAAGGCGGCGCTCGAAGCGGGCCGCACGCCCGACCGGGCCGACTGGCGCGTCTGCCGAAGCATCTTTGTGGCCGACGACCGGGACGAGGCCAGGAAGCGGGCGTGGTCAAGTTACCTCGGCGGGTTCTTCCGGTTTCTGGGCGGAGTCCTGGACAAGGGGAATGAACCCGGCCGCAATAAGATGTTCAAACGCGATCCGGACATGGCCGACGAGGCGTGCGACAGGGACTACTTCCTGGGCGAGCAGATCATCCACGGCGACGTGGACGAGGTGGTACGCCGTCTCGACGGACTGCGGGACGAGACGGGCGACTTCGGAACGCTCATCCTCATGGCCTTCGACTGGAACGATGCGGAAGACAAGGCCGCCTGGCTGCGTAGCACGGAGCTTTTTGTCAACGAAGTCATGCCGCGCATGCAGACGTGAGCGGGAAGGTGCGCGTGACCGGGCGAAAAGGTACGCGTTACCGTGCGGGAGGGTGCGAATGCGCGTGACCGAGCAAAAAGGTGCGCGTTTACGGAGCTGAACGGGAAGGCGGGGGACCGGCATCGAGTCTTCACCCAAAGCCGGCCGGGTTCAGACAACGCCGGCACGAATCAGAACCAACACCGGAGAATCAGATATGAAATACGGGATGTTCATCATGCCCTTCCACGACCCGGTCAAGCCGGCCGCGCAGTGCCACGACGAGGACCTGGAACTGATCGTGCGCTGCGAAGAGCTGGGTTTCACCGAGTTCTGGATCGGCGAACACCATACCATGAAGTACGAGAACATCGTGCTGCCCGAGGCCTTCATAGGCAAGGCCCTTGCCATGACCCACACCATCCGGCTCGGTACGGCGCCCACCTGCCTGCCCTATCACCACCCGGCCCACGTGGCCAGCCGGCTGGCCTTCATGGACCAGCTTTCCCACGGACGGCTCAACCTGTGCTTCGGCCCCGGCAGCGTGACAACGGACCTGGAACTCTACAAGATCGATCCGAAGCTCAACAGCGCCATGGCCGCCGAGTCGGCGGAAATGATCCTGCAGATCTGGAGCCAGGACCCGCCCTATCACCTGAAGGGCCGTTTCTGGGAGATCGACCTGGAAGAGAACGTGGACCACGACACGTTGATCGGCTATATCCACAAGCCCCTGCAGCAGCCCCATCCGCCCATTTGCGCCCCGGGGATGAGCATGAACTCCTCCACCATGAAGGCCGCGGGCGAAAAGGGCTGGTTTCCCATCAGCGCCAACATTTCCCCGGGCAACGTCGTAGCCGACAACTGGCGGGTTTACGAACAGGCGGCCCTGGGCGCCGGGCGCACGCCCAACCGCGACGACTGGCGCATCTGCCGCAGCATATTCCTCACCGACAGCAAGGAGGAAGCGGCAGCGAAAGTGCGCACCAATTCCCTGGGCCGGGGCTTCGAATACCTGGGCGGCCTCTTCGACCAGGGACTGGGCCGGAAGATGCTCAAGCGGGACCCGGACTTGCCGGATTCGGAATGTAACCTGGACTACCTGATGACGGAACAGATCATCCACGGGGACGTGGACGAGGTAGTCCGCCGGCTGGACGTGATGCGCGAGGAGACGGGGGACTTCGGCACGCTGATCCTCATGGGATACGACTGGGACGACAAGGAAGCCTGGTTGCACAGCATGGACCTCTTCGTCAATGAAGTCATACCGCGCATGAGCGCGTGACGCGTTTTGGTGTGGAACAAGCAGGTGATGAATGGCCGATCTGACCGACTGGAACGAACCGTAGACAAGCGTAAGGAGCATTTATGAAGGGTCCACGCCTGCCCTATCGCTACGACCACTACACCTGGGTCGAACTGAAGGAGAAGGTGAAGGAGCAACCGGCCGTCATCCTGCCCGTCGGTTCCACGGAGGACCACGGCTATCACATGCCCCTGGACGTGGACACCTTCCTGGTGAGCAGCGTGTGCGAAGGCGCGGCGAAGCGCATCCCCGACGAGGTGCTGATCCTGCCGGCCCTGCCCTACGGGTTCGAGGACCACCACATGGACTTTCCCGGGACGATCACCGTGCGGGACGACCACCTGCAGGACTTCGTGGTGGATATCACGAAAAGCGTGGCCCATCACGGCTTCCGGAAGATCCTCATCGTAAACGGCCACGGGTCCAACGCCACCATCCTGGAGACGGCCTCCCGGCGCACAGTCATCGAGACGGACGCCCACTGCGGGACGCTCAACTGGTGGAGCGTGGCGCAGTCCAAGCTGTGGGAGATCGGCGACTCCGAGCTGCAATCCCACGCGGACGAAATCGAGACCTCGGTCTACCGCTTCCTCAACGACGACGCCATCCAGATGGACAAGGCCGTGCGGGAAGTGAAAGTTCCCGTGTCGAAGTACTACTGGCGCGGCTGGGTCCGGGGCAAGGGCGCCTCGCCATTGCGCATGATGGACGAGTGGTCCAGGATCTCCGAATCGGGCGTCATCGGCGACGCCACCGTCGCCACCGTGGAGAAGGGGGAAGCGCTCTACCGCGCGGCTTCGGAGGAACTGGCCGGATTGATCCAGGAGTTCCGCGAACTGCCCATCGAGCCGCGGGTGGACCGGCACTAGTGTCATGTCCGATTAATTGATTGACATGTTGATGCGCCCCTGATATCTTATGCTTGCATGCAGCGAACCCGGTGTTATTCTACCTGCAAGGAGCATAAGATGGGCCGCATACCGACCCCGATCATACTGGACGAAGACCAGAAGCAGACCCTGGAACAATGGCGCAGGCGCGGCAACACGAAAGCGAGCCTGCATCTACGGGCCGGCATCATCCTGGATTGCGCCCGGGGAGACAAGGCAAAGGACGTTGCCCAACGCTACCGGGTGAGCAGGCAGACGGTGTCCAAGTGGCGCTCCCGCTTCGCCCGGCTGGGCCTTTCCGGACTCTCCGACGCGCCCCGGCCCGGTCAGCCGCGCAAACATGACGACGAAAAGGTGCAGGCCGTGTTGGAAGCGACTTTGACAAGCAAGCCGAAGCAGGCCACGCACTGGAGCGTGCGCAGTCTCTCCAGCGCGCTTTCCCTGCCCCGCGATTTCATTCACCGGGTCTGGCGCGCCTTCGGCATAAAGCCCCACCTGTCCAGGACCTTCAAGCTCTCTTCGGACCCTCATTTCGTCGAGAAAGTGCGAGATATCGTGGGCCTGTACATGAACCCGCCCGACAAGGCCCTGGTATTGTGCGTGGACGAGAAGAGTCAGATTCAGGCGCTGGACCGAACCAGGCCGACCCTGCCGATGCGACCCGGCCTGCCCGAAACCCGGACCCACGACTACAAGCGATACGGCACGACCAATCTGTTCGCCGCACTGGACGTTGCTACCGGCCGGGTGATCGGCAAAATCAAACGCAGACACAGAAGCCGCGAGTTCATCGACTTTCTGCGAGAGATCGACCGAAGCGTGCCCGCCGACCTGGACGTGCACCTCATCCTGGACAACTACGGCACGCACAAGACTGAACAAGTCAGGCATTGGTTCCTGCGGCATCCAAGATATCACTGCCACTTCACCCCGACCGGTTCATCCTGGCTCAATCAGGTCGAACGCTTCTTCGCCGCACTCACCATGCATCAACTGCGAAGAGGCACGCACCGGTCCGTGCCGGCGCTGGAGCAGGCGATACGAGATTATCTGAATCATCACAACCAGGCGCCCAGACCTTTCAGGTGGACCAGATCCGCCGACGAAATCATTACTTCAGTTCATAATATTGTTAATCGAATTAATCGGACAGGACACTAGCGCACAGCCGTCGTATTCGCCACGAAAGGGACGGCGTCACTGGACAGAAGTCAGGGCGGGCACCCGCCCGCCCATCTCTTCGGAAATCCTGCTCATGAACATAGCGAAATTTCGCAGCGCGAGATCCAGTCGCATCATCCGCCGGACGTTGAAATGGCTGACCCCGGATACCTGGATCAAGCGCTGTACCTATGCCGTCCTGATCATGGCGGCGGCGTCCTTCCTGCTCCTGGGCACCTGGCAGGGCATAGTCGGCTGGCTCGTCGTGCCGGCGGCCGTCCTGCTGGCCGCAAGCGTCTTCTACTACGCCTGGAAGACGCTCTCGTGGCTGCGGAATCGTCTGCTTTGGAAAGTCCGGAACCGCCTGCTCGTTTCGTTTATTTTCGCAGGCCTCGCGCCCCTTTGCATCGCTTCTTCGGTCAGTATGCTCGTCGGATGGCTCTGGATCGGAACCCTGGGAACCAATCTGGTCTCCCGTCATATCGAAGAGACGACCAACCGGCTCGATCATCTGTCACTCGAAATACAACTGGCCCTTGTGCGGACGGCCACGGACGATAATCTGCCGTTCGCCAGGATCGTGGACGAAATCGTACAGGACAATCCGGATCTTTCCGGCCTGTCGATCAGCGTATTCGAAGATGGCAGACCAGTGAATGTGACTCCGCCTATCGATACGCTGGAAACGCTTCCGGACTGGTTATTCCGGGAAGGCCATTTCGCCGATGTGGTATTCGACAGCCTGTCCGGCGTCCGTTCCACGCTGTCATTTCGCGCCGGCGACGCGATCGAATTCCGCGGAAGGGACCTGTATGTCCTGGCCTCCATGCCGTTGGGGGAGGCCTACCGGACGAAAATATGGGAGGAACTCGGCGCGCAGATCTCGTACCGGGCGGAACCCCGTAACGAGGAGTTCTCCTTCTATGAACCTCCTGCTTCGGAAGTGGCGTGGCGCCAATTGCCGCTTTTAGGTGCAATTCACGTGCCCTGGGCATTTACCTTTGCAGCCAGGTCCTGGAATCACGGTGCGAGCAACTTGGCGATACTGGGCCTGGATCTGGATCCGATACACATATTCGAAGCCACTGTCAGTGCTGACATGCTGCTCTCCGGTTTTCCTCTGCTGTACGTTTTTTTTACCCTATGCACGATACTCGTTTGCTTCGAACTGGTATCCTTTATGATCGGGCTGCTCGTTTCACGGCGGATTACCACGGCCGTGCACGGACTGTACGAGGGTACGGAGGCCATTCGCTCCGGTAGGACGGACTTTCGCGTGGAAGAAAAAACGCGGGATCAGCTTGGTGAACTCAGCCACTCTTTCAATACCATGGCGCAGAGCATCGAGATGCTGATGAATGAAGAGAGAGAAAAAGAGCGTATCGAAACGGAACTCTCCATGGCCCGGGACGTGCAGGCCCGTTTCATACCCAACGAACCGCCGCGACAGGGTCCTCTCGAACTGGCCGGTGCCTGGATACCCGCCCGTACAGTCAGCGGCGACTACTATGATTTCATTCAACACCGAAATCGAACGCTGGATATCGTAGTCGGCGATATCTCGGGAAAGGGCATCTCGGCGGCGCTCACGATGGCCGGCCTGCAGGCGTCGCTGCGGTCGCAGGCGCTGGACCCCGCGCTGGAAGGAAGCCCGGAAAGGCTGTCCAGGCTGATGTCCCGTCTCAACGTCTATCTGAGCCACAGCACGGCGCCGGAACGATTCGCCACGCTTTTCATCTGCACTTTCCACATGGAAACATCCCAGTTGAATTACTGCTGCGCCGGACATAATCCGCCCCTGCTCCTTCGCAATGACAGCGACGATATCGCGTTGCTCGAAAGCGGCGGTTACCCGATCGGGCTGTTTCCGGAAGCGGAATTCGAAGAATCTGCCGTCCGTGTCGATCGGGGGGATCTCTTCGCGGTGTATACCGACGGCATTACGGATGCGCTCAACACGAAGGATGAAGATTTCGGGGAGGCTCGACTCCGCCAGGTCCTGTCGCAAAACCGCAACATGCCCAGCGAGAATATCCTGGAATTGATCCTCGCCTCCGTACGCGACTTCTCCCTGGGCGCGGAACAATTCGACGATCAGACCGCCGTGATCGGCCGTGTGCGCTGATCGCGTCGTCGAACCGGTTCAGGGGGGCCCGGCTACCGCGGGGAGCCGCCGCGCTCTGAGCCGCACGGTCCCGCGTGCTATGCCGAACAAGGTGACGAACTTCCCCTTGCCGCGGCACACCCCGCGATCAAATAGCAAGCCGCCGCCACCGTCACCGTCAGGATGAATCCCCACTGCATGGCGATGATCATGGCGAGCGGAGAGGCGAGAACGGAAGCACATCCGTTGACGCCCCAGGCCCACGGCACCAGGGCGGCGGACCGCGCCTGGAACCTTCGCAGTCCCAGAGGGAAGGGCAGGCCCATGGCGAATGCCAGGGGCGCGATGAGGGCCACTGCGGCGGTGAGGCGGAGCCCCAGGGGCCAGTCGCCTCCGTACAGGTTGAGGATGATCAGCCCCGTGAACACCGGGATGGCCATGACCGCGGGCACCATGGCCAGTCGCGCCAGGGAAACCCCGGGCAGCGCAGCAATGCGGTTGGCCGCCAGGCTGCCCAGGCCCGAGCAGAACAGAAAGCCCCCCACCGTGGCCGCGCCGCCGATCACCGGATCGCCCAGCAGACGCTGGATGCCTGAGAGAAAAGCAATCTCCAGCACCAGGTAGGCCAGCCCAATGGGCAGGAAGTACAACGCGGCGGTCGACCGGTCCGGCGCGCGCCGGATATCGGAACTAAAAACGAAGGGCAGGAGAATCAGGACGATGCCCGCGAGGGATACGATGACGGCGGCGGACAGGACGAAGAGAAAGGCCAGTTCGGAACGCAGCAGCCAGCCAGCCCCGTAAACCCGCCTGAAATCGGGCAGGGCGCCGATCTTTCCGAAATTACCGAAAAAGGGGCGGTCGTCGGTGGCTGGACGGACGTAGAAGGGCCACGCGTCCAGGAAGTTTGCCGAAGCGCCAGGGTCCCGCGACAACAGCGAACGCACCACGTGGTACAGGTAGTCGCCTTCTTCGCCCGGCGGACCGGGCAATTCGTCGGGCCGGTTCAATTCGCCGGCCGTAATCCCCTCGAAATACACCGGGGTCAGGTTTTTCGCCACGCACAGTTCCCGCAGGCGGCGGATCTCGTCTGCCCGCCAGGGCCGTGGACGCACCATGGTAATGACGCCCAGGAAATCCCGGACCATGGCCATGTGCGCGCCGGGCCGGGCGGACCCAACGGTCCGATCGGACAGTGCGGCCCCGGCGGAGTGGGCTCCCTGAGCGGACTGGGCCGACCCGGCCAACTGGACCGACCAGGCGGGCCGGGCGATTCCCGACTGCTCCAGCGCCGCGATAACCGTCGCCGCGATCTTCGCGTTGTCCCGGGGCGGCAACTGAATGCCGCGTGAGACGTGCAAGATGCCGTCCGGGGACAGCCGCCGCAGGGCGGCCCCCACGCCCTCCACCGTCATGAGATAGTCCTGGTTCAGCCCTTCCAGGCCGCCCGCGGCCGCCGACCAGGATTCCATCCCCGACAGTTGAATGAGATCGAAGGATTCCTCCGTTCCTTCGAGGAAAGCCCGCGGTTCCACCGAACGGAGCGCGACACCCGGCAGGTTGAATACGGCCCCTCCTTCGTCCGCCAGGGGACCGGACAAAAGTTCTGTAAGTACCCGGTTCGATTGCACGACGTCCACGACGGCCGCACCGTTGCGCCGGGCCAGCCAGACATTGCCGCCGCCGACCTCGTCCAGCAGCAGTACCCTGGGTCTGGTGGGAGCCAGGCCATAGGGCAGGGCCATGAGCGTGCCGTCCAGGGCCTCCGCCTGGTCCGTACCTCCGATCCGCAACAGGGAACCGGCGCGGTGACCGTCTACGACGATCGACGCCATGGAAGGCGGCATTCGCTCGTCGGTCATGAAGGCCATATCGTGAAAGGTATCGCTGCCGAACACCTCCACGACTCCGGACGGGCCGAAGGCACGGGCCAGTTGGCCGGCCTGCCCGTCCGCCTCGAGCCGGTTGACGTAAGCGAGATACTTGTCTCCGTCGACACGGATGGAAGGCGGGTTGAGAAGTACCGCCACCGCACCGGCAAGCACACCCGCGGCAACCAGCCCGACGCTCATCGCCCGCCGATCGGCGCGCCATGCCGCGGCCAGGACCACGGCTCCCGTCGCGTAACCCAGCCAGGCGGGCTCTACGAAGTACATGACGACGGTCACGCCGACCGCGCCGGTCGCGCTGCCGATGAGATTCGACGCGTAGACCGCGGACAGCCGTTCTCCGGCGGACATGAGGGTCAGTCCAATGGCGGTGGCGCCCAGGGCAAAGGGGACGGTCAACAGGGCCCAGTAGACTACCCACCAGGCCAGTTGACCGGCGACCAGTCCGGGCAGGAAACGGCCGGACACGGGCAGGAGCTGGGCCGCCTGGAGCATGAGGGGAATGGAGACCGCCGTAAGCAGGGCGAGGATCGGAAGGGCGGTCTGCAGGCGCCGGATGAGGTAGCCGCGCCACACCGTCAGGATGGCGCCGCTCATGCCGAAGCCAAGAAGTGCGATGGTGATGACCAGGAAGGCGAAATGGTACCAGCTCGCGTACTGCAGCACCCGTATCAGCCCGATTTCGAAGGCGATGACCCCGCAGGCCACCAGGCCGGCGGCCCGCACGAGGTATCTCGTCGACAGACGCTCGGGCGCATTCGCGATTCCTGTGCGCGAGGTCACTGTTCGACCCGGCCTGTCATGGGCACGAAACGTACGGGCAAGACGGTGCGGGAGGTCCGCTCTCCGTCCGCGGTCTTTTGTACGACGACAAGCCGCTGCACGCCCGTCATCTCGCCGATGGGAATGACGATGCGGCCGCCGGGCCTGAGCTGGGACCACAGGAGGGGCGGCAGATGGCCGGCTGCGCATGTGACGATGATGGCGTCGAAGGGCCCCGCCTCCGGCCAGCCGTAATAGCCGTCGCCATGGCGGGTCCGAACCGAGTCATACCCCTCCTCTGAGAGCTGGCCGCGGGCCCGTTCCAACAGGGGTTCGATGATCTCCATGGTGTACACGTGGGGGGTCAGGTGGGCGAGCACGGCGGCCTGGTAGCCTGATCCGGTGCCGATCTCGAGGACCCTGGAATCGGAGTCCAGTTCGAGCAGTTCGGTCATGTACGCCACGATATAGGGTTGGGAGATGGTCTGTCCAAGCCCGATGGGCAGGGGCGTATCGTCGTAGGCGAGACGCCGCGTCTGTTCGTGGACGAAGACGTGACGAGGCGCGTCCGTCATGGCCCGGAGCACGGCTGCGTCGGTCACCATGGGGGACTTGTCCAGGATCTCCCCTACCATGCGTTCCCGCTCATCGCGCCGCTCATGGACGGACCGGGGCCGAGGCGGCGTCCAGGTCGTGTCGGCGTCGGTCGCGTCGGAAGCATGGACCGCCGCCGTGGCGAGAACTTCCCCGCCGCGGCCTTCCGGATCCGCGGTCGACGCCGAAGGATACGGCTCCGACGCGCAGCCGGGTGCTACGGCAACCCACAAAAACGCGGAAATGCCCAGGCACAGGACGGCCCATAGGTGAACGGCTTCCCGGGTGAGCAGAGATGGCGAGCGCGTGTTTTGCTCAGACATGATGCACCCTTCCCCGTTCAGATATCGGAATAGGACTGGTCGTCCGGGTCGCGGCGCATGTTACGCAGGCGCCATTCGGTTGCCGTGTTGGCCGCGAGGCCCGCTTCGGAGATCTCGATGCCGAGGCCTGGCCCGGTCGGCAGTTCTACGTAACCGTCCTTGAAGACCAGGGGTTTGGTAAACAGCGTTTCTCCCGCGCCGCCGCCATACTCCTGGATCAGGAAATTGGGCGTACCGGCCATGGCCTGCAGAGACGCGGCCACGCCGACCGGATCGGCCGCGGAGTGGGGCGCCAGGGCTGCATAATGGACCTCGGCAAGGGCCGCGATCTTCTTCATCTCCAGGATCCCGCCGCAGTGGCGCACGTCCGGCTGCAGGATCGCCGCGGCCTTCTTCTCCACCAGTTCCCGGAAGCCCCAGCGGGTCGTGTTCCGCTCGCCGGTGGCGATGGGGATGGTGGTGGACCGGGTGATCTCGAGCAGGGCGTCGACGTTTTCCGGGTGGGCGGGTTCCTCGACGAAAAAGGGTTTCAGGGGTTCCAGTTCTCTCAGGAGGCGTTTCGCCATGGCCGGACTGACGGCCCGGTGGAAGTCCACGGCGACGTCGATCTCCGGTCCTACGGCTTCGCGGATCGCGGCGACGCGGGCGACGATCCGCTCCATGGCCGCGGGGGTATCCACGTATCGGACTGGGTCGGGAAAGGGCGTGCACTTCAGTGCGGTATACCCTACCGCCACCCGTTCCCTGGCGTGCTTCGCGAATGCTTCCGGCGACGGACCGCCGACGGACGCGTAGACCCGAACGCGTTCCCGGCATGAGCCGCCCAGCAGGCGCCACACCGGCTCGTCCAGCGATTTTCCAAGAATATCGAGACAAGCGTGTTCAATTCCGCTCAGCGCGGACAGCATGATGGGCATCTGGCGGCTGTAGCTCGACCGGAACAGCGTCTGCCAGTGATCCTCGATCTGCCGGGGATCGCGGCCCACGAGGTAGTCTTCCATGTCATGGATGGCCCGGGCGACCGTGCGGCCGTGTTCGTAGTTCATGGGTGATCCGTAACCCACGAGTTCCGAATCGGTATGCACCTTGAGCAGCAGGCCGCGCTGCTTCAGGGGAATGACCTCGAACCGCGTGATCTTCATGCGTCCGCCACCGGCCGCCTGTAGAATCGCTGGGGGTTGGTCCGTGGCTCGTAGCCGAGGATGCGCCGGGCCTTGTCGATGGTGTATTTGCCCTGCTGCAGATAACTGCCCATGTTGAAAGCCTGGAAATAGTCCGGCACTTCATCGATTTCCAGGGCCAGCCGGCAGGCCTCCACCAGGTCGTCGTAGACGATGGTGAAGGGCGGGTGGTCGGCGTTCTTTACCGGCTCTTCGGGCATGGGACCCAGACCGTTGAACTGGTAGCACACGGTGTGTATCCTGTACTGGCGGGCGTAGATTCTGCAAATCTCCATGGCCAGGTGCTTGGTCAGCATATAGTAGCCCGTGCCCGGCGCCTGGGGCACGTCGCCGATGTCGTGGTCGTGGAGATAGCCGGGAATGATGATCTCAGGGCCCGTGTGCAGGATCTTCGTAATACCGAGTTCGGCCGCCGCCTTCATCACGTGCCATGCGCCCCGGACGGACACGGCGAAACTGGCCACAGGATCCTGCCGGACCACGGTCCAGTTCATGATGGCGTCCATGCCGCGGGCGGCTTCCAGTACCTGCCCGTAGTCGCCCATGTCCACGTGCTTCGTGGGCTTGCCGCCCGGATGGGGACGGATATCGGCCAGGCGCAGATTGTAGTGTTGCTCCAGGCCTGGAATGATGTACGGCGCGATGTTGCCCGAGGCGCCCAGGAGGAGGACGTTTTTCATGGGTTTGCTCCCTCTTTAATCGTTTGTTCGGGCCGCCATGCCAGGTATCGGACGGCCGTCTCCGCACCCGTTCAGTCCATTTTCGCGATCACGTCCCGCAACACTTCTTCCGCCGTCTCCAGGAGACGGTCGACGTGGCCGTCCGTGTGGACCAGGGACAGATAGATCTTCTCGTAGGGACTGACGAAGAGCCCACGCTTGATCATCTCGACGCCGAAGACATAGGCCTTCTGCTTGTCGGCGCGAAACATGGATCCGTAGTCGACGATTTCCTTCTCGCTGGTGAACAATACCTGGAGCACGGGCCCTTCGCCGCCGACGAGGAGGGGGACCGAAAGCCGCTCGCCCATGGCCGTGATCTCCCGGGTAACGCGGTCGCCCATGGCGAAAAGCCGCTTGTAGGTCCCGGGCCGTTCCAACACGTCGAGGGTGGCCAGTCCGGCGACGGCGCCCACGGGATAGCCGTTGAATGTGCCCGATGCGATGACCCGTTTCGGATCGTCGGACGGACGCCAGCCGTTCATGACGTCCATCACGTCCGCCCGGCCGCACATGGCGGCCAGGGGATATCCGCCGCTGATCGTCTTGCCGTATGCCGCCAGGTCCGCGGTCACGCCGTAACGCTCCTGGGCCCCGCCCCAGGCCATGCGGAAACCCGTGACAATCTCGTCGAAGATGAGGACGATGCCGTGCCGGTCGCACAATGCCCGCATGGCCTCGAAGAAGCCCGGACGGGGCAGGATACATCGCTGGAGGGGCTCGATGACGATTGCGGCGAGTTCGCCGTGGTGGCGTTCCACGATTTCGGTGGCCCGGCCCACGTCGTTGAAGGGCGCGGCGAGCATGTCCGCCGACCAGCTCCGCGGAATGCCGCCGCCGTCCGGCAGGGTGTCGGGATAATCGCCGGGATCCAGCGTCCGCGCCCCGTGCAGCGCCGAATCGCTCACGCCGTGCCAGCCCCCTTCGAAACGCAGGCAGCGGTCGCGGCCCGTGAAGGCCCGGGCGGCCCGCAGGGCGAACTGAATCGATTCGGATCCGGTGATTACCAGGCGGACCTTCTCCCCGCAGGGAGAGGCGTCCACCACCCGTTCGGCCAGCTGGATGGCCGGCTCGTTGAGGGCCATGAAGGTGGTGCCCCGGGCTACCTGGCGGGTTACCGCCGACACGACTTCCGGATGGCCGTGACCGAGGATCATGGGACCGGAGCCCAGGAGGAAGTCGACGTATTCGCGCCCGGAGGCGTCATAGATCATCGCGCCATCGCCGTGTGTCACCACGAGGTTGGCTTCCGGCGGCAGACGGAATTCCCCGTTCGACCCGCCGACGAAGACTTTTTCCGCCCGTTCGATCAATGCGGTCTGTGACATGCGTTTCCCTTCGTGCTATTGCCAGGCTACTGCTCGGGCAACCTGTTGTCGGCGGTCTGCAGGCCACGGTATTCGTCGACCGGATGTCGGGGCCTGATCGACCGAAAGGAGGCAGCCTGACGTCTGAAAGGCGACGCCCGCCGGTACGCACATGCTAATTTTCGTCGGCCAGAATACGTTCCAGGGCCGAAATGAAAGCCTGGTTGGCTTCCGGGAGCCCGATGCTGACCCGGATGGCATGCGTCAGGCCGAAACGGCTGCCCGAACCCACGAGAATGCCCCGGTCGGCCATGCGCGCGGCGAGATCGTCCGCGAACATGGGCGTGCGGAACAGGATAAAGTTGCCCTCACTGGGCCAGTATGTGATCCTCAATTGATCGAAGGCGGCATAGCATCTTTTCTTGCCCCGCTCCGCCATCGCCACGGATCGCGCCACGTGGTCCTGGTCCCCTACGGCCGCGATGGCCGCCTCCATTTCCAGCGAACCCAGGTGGAAGGTCCTGCGGTATCTCGCCAGCCGGTCGATGATGTCGGGACGGGAAATCGCCACGCCCACGCGAAGACCGGCCAGACCGTAGACCTTGGAAAATGAATGGAGGACGATCACGTTCCGTCCCGCCGCGACGCATGCCAGCGAATCCGGGTAGTCCGGACGCGTCACGAAGTGGTGGTATACCTCGTCGGATACCAGAGGCACCTGGTCGGGCAGCCCCATATGGAGCAGTTCCATGTCGTCCCGGGTGACGATCGACCCCGTCGGATTATTGGGATTGCCTACGTAGACCAGGCGCGTCCGGGGCGTCACCGCCCGCATGACCGCGTCGACCCGGACGCTGAAATCCTGGTTGTCCAGCGGTACGTCGACGATCTTCGCACCCTGCCATTCGGCCGTCCGGGCATAAACGTGGAAGGTCGGTCCGCAGACGATGACCTCGTCGCCCGGTTCCAGGTAAACCCGCGCGATGAGATCCAGGGCTTCGGAGCCGCTGTATGTCGAGAACAGGTGTGCGGGCGTCACTCCCCCGCCATAGAACGCCGCCAGGCAGTCTCGCAACGCTTCGTCGTCCCGGTGCGGGTAGAGGCTGAGTCCCGCCAGGTGATCCCGGATCCGGTCCATCACCACCGGTGAGGGACCGAGGGGATTCTCGTTGTAGTGCAGACGGTAGGGTGTATTCGACATGTGCGTACCGGAAAGCGGGCAGGCAGCCGATGGCTTGGGACTGCGGCCGGTTACCGGATCAGCCCGTAGTCCGCCAGGATCCCGCGTAGTTTATCGCGGTTGTGGTCCGACAGCGGGGCAAGGGGCAGCCTGACCTCCGGGCTGATCTTGCCCATCATGCCCAGGGCCGTCTTGACCGGAACCGGGTTGATCTCCATGAATACGGCGTCGTTGAGCGTCATCATGTGATAGTGGAGTTCGCGCGCTTCCAGCCATTTCCCTTCCTGGACCAGGTCGTACAGCCGTGCGACTTCCTCCGGCATCAGGTTGCCCGTAGCGCTCACGAATCCCGCCCCGCCGATGGCGAGAATGGGATAGCAAAGCAGTTCGATCCCCGAGTACACGAGGAAGTCCCTGCCCATGCGGTGCAGCAGGCGGTTGATGTGCTCGAAGTCCTTGTTCGACTCCTTGACGCCGATGAGATTGTCGTTGGCCTCCTTCAGCCGCGCCACGGTATCGATCTCGATGTTGACGGCCGTGCGGCCCGGGATGTTGTACAGGATAACGGGAAGGTCCACGCTTTTGGCCAACGCGTCAAAATGGCGGTAGATCCCTTCCTGACCGGGCCGGCTGTAGTACGGCGCGATGAACAGCAGCGCGTCGGCGCCATGGGCCTGCGCGAAGCGGGAGAGTTCGATGGACTCCTCGTGGTTGGCGGATGCGCTGCCCGGAACGAAGGGCACCCTGCCGTCCACCGCCGAAGCCGCGGCGCGGATCACTTCCTTGCGCTCTTCGAGGGACAGCGAACCCGGTTCGCCCGTCGTCCCCTGCACCGATACGCCGTGGGAACCGCTCCGGATCTGCCAATCGACCAGCCCGGCCAGGCCGTCCAGGTCCAGCGACCCGTTCCTGAAGGGTGTAACCACCGGCACGATCGATCCGCGCATGTTACCTCCTTATTTCCCTGGCTTCGCCGCGCTTCAGGCTGCTGCACCGCGCTTCAGGCAGCCGCGCCGCGCTTCAGGCAAACGTGGCAATGTCGTCAAGGGGCTTTTTCGTGATTTCCGGCACTTCCGCGCCTTCCGCCGGGTAGCCGACGACCAGGAGCAGGAAGGGCCGCTCGTTGGCCGGCCTGCCCAGCAGCCGGTTCAGGAAGTTCATGGGACTCGGGGTGTGGGTGAGCGACGCCAGGCCGGCGTGGTGCACCGCCGCGATCATCATCCCCGTGGCGATGCCCACCGATTCCACGGCGTAATAGTGCTTTACGCTCCGCCCGTCTGGCAGCATGCCGTGGCGCTGTACGAAGATCGCGATCAGCCACGGCGCCGTTTCCAGGAATGGCTTGTTTTCGTCGGTACCCAGTGGGGCCAGTGCGTCGAGCCACTCCTGCGGCGCCTTCTCCTGGTAGAACTGTTGTTCCTCCCGCTCGGCGGCGACGCGGATCGTCGCCTTGATCTCCGGGTCGGACACCGCTGCAAAATGCCACGGCTGCATGTTTGCGCCACTGGGCGCCGTACCGGCCGCCAGCAGGCAGTTATCGATGATTGATTTCGGAACGGGCCGGTCGGAGAATTCACGGACCGTGCGCCGGCGGCGAAGCGCCTGGTAGAATGCTTCGGCCCGCCGCTCCATCTCGTCGGGAGGATATTCCTGGTAGGACGACAGGGGTTGAAACACGGGTTCGCTCACGCCTGTTCCCCTTATTTCTACTGCGTTATTTACAACGCTACCTGCAGCGCTACCTGCCGTGTTATCTATAGCGCTACTTGCAACATTTATCTGCAGCGCTACCTGCCGTGTTATCTACAGTTTAATCAACAGTGTTATCTACAGCGTTTCTTCCGCGGTTTCCTCGCCGGCAGGCGGTTCAGGGCCATCGAGCAAACCGGATCTTTTCAGGAACTGCCGGACCGTCTCCGCGTACGCTTCACGATCCATTTCCCAAATGTCGCCGTGGGTCGCGCCCTCCACCACGTAGATCTCCTTGCGCGTTCCGGGTATCTGGTCGTATAGCCGTTCGTTGTTCGAGACCGGCATGCGGCGGTCCGCCGTGCCGCCCACCAGAAGCACGGAGGCTTCCCGCAGGCCGGACACCGTGTGGCCGATGTCCAGGGCATCGATCTTGATGCCCACCCGAAGTTCCGTTATGATACCCGTCAGAAATCCGAACGGCACCGTGGGCAGACCGAACATCCGACTCAGGTCGCTGCGCAGCGTTTCGGAAGCCGCATAGAAACTGCTTTCGGCGATGACGGCGCCGATCTCGGACTCTTCCGCTGCCGTGAGCAACGCGGTGGCCGCGCCCATGGAAACGCCCCACAAAATGACCGGACCTTGCTCGCCGCGTACGTCGACCGCGTATCTCAGGGCCGCCTGTACGTCGCGCCACTCGAAATAGCCGAATGTCGTCAAACTGCCTTCGCTGTCCCCATGCCGGCGGAAATCGAACAGGAGCCCACTGAAGCCGTTTTCATGCATAAAGACTGCCTGGTCGAGCATCTGTCCCCTGTGGTTGAGATGGCCGTGGCAGTAAATGACCGTGCCGCGGCCGGTCTCGTTCGGGACGTACCAGGCGGCCAGGTTCAGGCCGTCGGAAGTCGTCAGCGTGACGTCCTCGTAGACCAGCCCGTGGTCCGCGGGGGTGCCCTGTGCCTTGCGCCGAGGTCCCACGCTGCCGGTGTACAGGGTCGAAATCAGGTAGGGCAGGCCGATGAAGACGAGCAGAAGGATGATCAAAACGCCCATGGCCGCGCCTCGATAGGATACCTGTCTCCGGCGCATAACCAGGGCCGTCACCGGCCAGATCAGCGTACCCGCGATAAAAGTGGCGACCGGCCACAGCACGGCATGGGGAATGACCAGGCCGAAAAGCGCGCTGCGTCCCCAGGTGAAGTACGCTCCTTCGAGCCCGGTCGTCTTGCCCAGGATCGCCAGCAGTATGATCAGCAGGCGGACGCCCACCGTATAGAGCAGAACCGCGGACAGGAACCCGCCGTAACCTCTGCCCGCACGGAGACATACGACCGAGAGCCAGACTGCTGCGACCGGAATGGTCCAGTTGATACTGAATGGGCCGCCCGCCATAAGGGCCGTGACGTCCAGCACGAACCACAGGACGACCAGGCCCCACGTGACGAGAAGGGGCAGGCGGATTAGCGACATTGGCGGCCCCGTGCTACTAGCTGGTTTTGCCCAGGACTTCTTTCAGCACGTTGAGGAAGACTTCCGTTTCCCGCTCGTCGCCGGAGGATACGCGAATCCACGTGGGCATCTGCTGCCTGCGCCGGTTCGTCACCATGACGCCCTTGCTGAACATCTCCCGCATGATGTTCATAGACGGCTTGCCCAGGTCGACCATCATGAAATTGCTTTCGGACGGGATGTATTCGAGTCCCATCTTCGTGAATTCTTCTTCCAGCCGATCCCGGAAATTCTGTACCACGGCCCGGGAACGGTCGTAGTGGCTCCTGTCCTTGAGCGAAGCTTCGCCCGCGGCGTAGGCCAGGGCGTTGGCGCGGCCCGTGCTGTAGAACCGGAGCTTCTCCTGGATGGACTGGCTGCAGATCCCGTATCCGAGGCGCATGCCCGGCATGCCGAAGACCTTGGAGAAGGTCCGCGTGACGATCACGTTGTCGTGCGTGGTGGCGAGCGACGCCGCGGTCTGGTACGCAGGGTCCTTGACAAAGTGAATGTAGGCCTCGTCGATAACCACGAGCACGTTCTCAGGCACGGCATTCACGAATTTCTCGGTCTCTTCGAAGGAAAGCAGCGTGCCGGTCGGGTTGTTCGGATTGGTGATGACCACCACGGACGTCTTCGGCGTGATCGCCGCGAGCATGGCGTCCAGGTCGTGCTCGTAGTTCTTCACGGGTACGCGGATGACGTTCACGTCGATGCCCGCTTCCTGGTAGCCTTCGGCCTCACCGGACACGTCGCCGTAACCCATGTCGGCCTCGATGACCTCGGTACCACCCTTGCTCAGGTAGGCCAGCGCGATCTGGGAAAGCAGCGCCCCGGACCCCGCCGTGATGAAGAATGGCGTCTGCCGTCTGAAGCGGAACCCTCCGCCGCCACCCATGCCGCGCATTTCGCGCGGGGGCGGCAGTTCGATACCGTCGAATTCGGCCAGGGCACCGAAGATATCGCCGCCGCCGAAGGAATACCGGTTGATCTTGAACATGTTCTCGGCGATGGCTTTAAGCGCCATTGGGGACGGCCCGATCGGATTTTCGTTCAGCGCCATGCGGACGAGACCCGGCTCGACGCCGATCCCGTGGATGTCCTTGGCGGTAAGGCCGCTCGAGGCCATGGTCTGGGCAAGGGCAAGGCGATCGGCCAGTGTGAGCGCGGCGCCGGCCGCCAGCGCGCCCGTGAGAAAACGGCGGCGGGAAAGGCCGGAATCGACTTGCTCCTTGATACTGTTCAACATGAATGTACTCCCTGGAATGAATGGACGCGGCCGCCATAATCGCCAGCCACGGTCGAAATCGACCCACCCGATTCCGCGTGGATGGTCCGATTCGATAACGAAGTCGAATATACCCGGCCGGAGGTGTCCTGACAACCTTAAAGTAACGGAACCCGAGTTGCCGCGCCGTCCGGATATGTGTATACAATTTGGATACACCCGAACCGCCTGCTTCATTCTAACATTTTCCCTGACTTAATCCCCCGGGCGCCGCCGTCGCCACCGGTCATCGGCTGGCCGGACCGATGACGCCTTTTTCGGTTCCATGCGACGCGGGCAGAAGGCCTTTCGATATTTCTTGACACGAAATCACCCCTTCCATACTATCTCTTGTTCAAGACTCACCTTTGTTTACTGGAACGATTTCCAGCGTGTTTCGGCGATTCCGGTACACTGTACGAAGCAAAAAGAACCGGTACACTGTGAGGGTATGAGCCCATGCCGATCCGATTCTTCCTGTTGTGCGTCCTTTTTCTCAGCGTGTTGACGAACGTCGCTCCCGTCGCCGCTCAGGAAGACGACCGTTTCTCCTGGAGCGGCATGATCAGATCGCGGCTGCAGGGCGACTATCAGGATGGCAGCCGGGCGGTCAACCGCTTCATGTACGGGGCCTTCCTGAATGCTACGCTGCGCGTGACGGACCGCATCGACGTGACCGGCAAGGTCATGACGGGCAATCCCAAGGCCATCACCGTTGCCGACTGGATGAGTTACGGGGACCTGTTTGTACGCGAGAGCCCCCATATATCCTGGATGTACGCGCGCATCAGGCCCAATCCCTCGCTCACCCTGATCGCGGGCAAGTTTCCCCTGCCCTTCTTCCGGCCTACCCAGGTCGTCCTGGACAGTGATCTCTCGCCGGAGGGACTGGCCCAGCAGATCACCACGAAGAGCGCTGACGGCTCCGCGACCTTCGGCCTGAATTTCGGCCAGTTCATGATCAACCAGCTGGCCTCTCCGGTGAAGGACCTCGATCGTACCTATTTCCTGGGCGGACAGGCCATGGCCCGTTTTACCCAGCCCGGAAAGTCCCAGACGCTGGCCGTCGCCTACTATACCGTGGGGGGCGCGGATTCCCTCTTTGCCGCGCAGAACCTGAGGTCTCCCGCGCTGATCGTTGCGGCGAATTCGAACCGGCCCAACACGGACCGCACCGGATACCTGTCCGAATTCAGGATGATCAACTTCAGCGGCCAGTACACCCAGACCGTAAACGGACGGCCGCTGGCGCTGAACGCCGACTACGTACTCAACACCGGGGCCGACGACATGCGGCACGGCATCACGGGTTCGGTGATGTACGGCAGCACGGGAAGGGTAGGAGATACCCGGACCGGATTCCAGCTATACTTAATGCAGCAGGACGCTACGCTGGCGTCGTTCAGCAACATCGATTACACCCAGACCAATACGAAGGGCGCCGCCCTCTTTTTCGGCCACCATCTGATTGAGAAGCTGACGGTCGATATCCGCCTGTACACCCGCAAGTACGATTCCCCCGAGACACTCGTCTCTCCCTCGGCCAACAACGCCTGGCGAACGCGGCTTCGCGTCATGTTCATGCTTCGGCTCAACTGACGGGTCCGCCCGCGAAGTACCGCCCATGGATCGGTCCACATCATGCGCCTTCGCCAACTTTTTGACCCGCTAGTTCTCGCGGTAATCGCATTCGTCGCGGCAACCGCTTCTGTCGCGGAAGCGCAACCGCGCCTGAAACTGGCGACGACCACCAGCACCCACGACTCGGGCCTGCTCGACATCCTCCTGCCGCCGTTTGAACGGAAACAGGACGGCGGAATCCGGGTGGACGTCATTGCCGTCGGCACGGGGAAGGCGCTGAAGCTGGCCGAAAACGGCGACGTGGACGCGGTACTCGTACACGCTCCGAAGCTGGAGGCAGCCTTCGTCGACGCCGGTTTCGGCGTGGATCGCCGGGGCGTGATGTACAACGATTTCGTCGTCGTCGGGCCTTCCGCCGATCAGGCAGGGATCGCAGGGACGGAAAAAGTCGCCGACGCCTTCGTCACCATCGCGCGCAAGGAAACGTTGTTTTTCTCGCGGGGCGATCTTTCCGGTACCCACCAGAAGGAACGGGCGATCTGGGTCATCGCCGGGGTCGAGCCCACCGGGGACTGGTACGTGGAAGTGGGCCAGGGCATGGCGGCCACTTTACGCATGGCGGACGAGAAACGGGGTTACGTACTGATCGACCGGGGCACCTACCTGGCCCTGCGGGAAACGGTGGACCTGAGGGTCCTGGTGGAATACGATCCCCCACTGCACAACCCCTACAGCATGATCGCCGTCAACCCGGAGCGCTGGCCTCACGTCAAGTACGGGCACGCGCGCGCGCTCATTGACTATGTGACCTCACCGGAGGCCCAGGCCCTCATCGGCGGTTACCGGAAACACGGTCAACTGCTGTTCACGCCGTCCGCGTCGGATTGAGCGCGGGAAGCGGGACAGGGCACCGGCGGAAGAAGAAGCGTCCGCACGGCTAACGTGCCGGCGGCAATAGAAGCGTCCGCGCGGCACAAGGGAGGATTCGACTTGATACGCATCGGCATACTGGGCATCGGTTTCATGGGCACGACCCACTTCATGGCGATCAGGAACCTGTCCAACGCGCAGGTGGGGGCCATCTGCACCCGGGACGAGCGGAAGCTGAACGGCGACTGGCGGCACATCCAGGGCAACTTCGGCGGCGGCGGCGGCGTACAGGACCTGACCGGGATCCGTACCTGCACCGGTATCGACGAGGTACTGGGCGATCCGGATATCGACCTGGTCGACGTTTGCCTGCCCACGGCCCTGCACCACGACGTCGTCCTGCGCGCGCTGGATGCCGGCAAGCACGTCCTCGTTGAGAAGCCTATCGCCCTTGGACTGGACGAGGCGGACCGCATGATCGCCCGGGCCGGGGAAGCCGGCAGGACCCTGATGGTCGCCCACGTGCTGAAGTTCTTCCCCGAATTCGCGTTCCTCAAGGCAGCCATCGACGATGGACGCTACGGACGCCTCCTGGGTCTGCACCTCAAGCGGGTCATCTCCAAGCCCCTGTGGGGCGAGGACAACTGGTTCGGAGACTACGAGCGCACGGGGGCGGCGGGGATCGACCTGCACATACACGACACCGACTACCTGCGCTACCTCTTCGGCATGCCGGACAGCGTCCACGCCGATGGCATGACGAGTCCGAACGGATACGTGCTCTACCTGAACACGCAGTATGGGTACGACAGCCGGGACCTCACCGTCTCCTCCCAGTGCGGGGCGATCAGTTCGGCCGCCTTCGAACACGGCTACGACGCCTATTTCGAGGAAGGCACGCTCTGGTACAACGTACTCTCGGACCGGCCGGTCACACTCTACACGCCGGACGGCGCAAGGACCGAACCCGAAATCGAATTCCCCGAGGCGTTCGAGGCCCAGTTGGGCTACGCCATCAATGCCCTTGAAGACGGAACGGAACCCGATCTGGTATCGGCAACCGCGGCTCGCGACGCGCTACGGATCTGCCACGCGGAGGCTGAATCGGTGAAGACGGGCAAGACGATCCGTTTCGCGGACTGACCGTCCGTCCAATTCCGCGCCACCGCAAATCAGAGCCCACCATGCCCCAGTTGCATTTCGGCACGGGCCGAACCGTCATCACCCCGCCCACGGGCGTTGAGCTCTGCGGATACGGCCCCTATATCGCGCGGCGGTCCACCGCGGTCCACCAGGACCTCCACGCCACGGCCCTGGCGCTGTCGGACGGCAATCGTATCTACGTATGGACATCGAACGACCTGGTCTGGACCGACCGTTCCCTCGTCGACGAAACTCACCGCATCGTCCGAAGCCGATTCGGACTCGATCCGTCCCGCGTGGTCATCACCAACACCCATACCCATTCCGGTCCGGCCACCATGAAAACCGTGGCCTGGGGGAAATGGGACGAGGAATACACGGCGGCGTTGCCCGGGCGGTTCGCCGACGCCATCGGGCAGGCCGTGTCAAGCCTGGAACCCGGACGCGTGGGGTTCGGCGGGACGCCCGTTCCCGGTCTTTCCGTCAACCGGGTCGACGAGGGAGGCAAGGCTGACGATAGAGCACTGCTGATGCGCATCGACGACGTCCGGGGACGGATGCGCGCGGTCGTGATCAACTTCGGCGCCCACCCCGTCACGCTCGGCGCCGACACCGTAATCTGCGGCGACTATCCGGCTGACGCCATCGGGAAGATGGAAAGTGAACGGGAGGGCATGCGGGCACTGTTCCTCCAGGGCAGTTGCGGCGATCTCAATTGCCGGGGATTCGGCGAAGGCATGGAGATGATGGAGGCGAACGGTTCACTCCTCTGCGATCACGTCCTCCCGGCACTGGATGGCATCGAGACCCACGGAGACGTGGATTTGGACGGCGACACCTACGAAATCGCCCTGCCCACGGCCGTGCCGGACCGCGCCGCGCTGGAAGCCGAACTTGATGAATACCGGGATCGCCTCAAGAACGCCAAGTGCGACTCGGAACCCGGAGAACTTCTAAAACTTCGGTTCGAAGCGGACTGGCGCGCGCAACGTCTCGAACTGCTCGACGGCCCCCATCCCCAGAGGCTCGAGTTCCACGTTTCGTGGATGCGCATCAACGAAGCCGTGCTGCTCGCCCATCCGCTGGAGCTGTTCCTGACCTACGGCAAGCAGGTCCAGTCGGCGTCACCCTACCCGCACACCATGGTCATCGGATACGCCAACGAGACCGGCGGCTACCTGACGCGGCCACAGGACTTCGACCAGGAAGGATTCGGTTGGTATGCGGCGGTGTTCGCGCCGCGCATCTGCCGCCATCTCCCCTTCGAACACGATGCCGGCAGCGTCTTTCGTGATCACCTCATCGCAATGCTGCACCGGATCAGGCAGAGATCATCAACTTCCTGACCGCGGCGAAGACTCCGGGTCGTCATTGACAACTTCCGATATGGCGCTATCTTGAATCTACGAATCGGCCCTCGATCCCATTTAACTCCCGTCGCCGCAAGCCGACCGGTATCTGCGAACCGGGCGATGGATCGGAGTGTCGGGTTATTTTGTTAATAGATTAGTCGGAGAACTTTGTAGAATCTCGAATAAAAAAACATAAATAGCATCAAATCCGCATCGAGTTCAGAAAGGATTGGCCATGTCCATCGCTGGAATCTTCAAAACGGGATTGACCCTGTCCCTGCTCATCATCATTTCCTTCGAAGCCAGGGGCGGTCCCGCTGGCGATCCCGCGCGTCGGCAACCTACGCAGGAAGCGACCGTTTCACAATCGCAGGAGGCACCCGCGACCCAACCGGCGGCTCCGCCGCGGCTCGCGGTGCTGATTATCATCGACCAGTTCCGCTACGACTTTCTGCAGCGGTTCGAAGACCTCTACGTGGAGGACGGCTTCCGCCGGTTCATGGACCATGGCGCGTGGATGCAGGACGCCCGGTTCAGCCACGTCCACGCTTCCACCTCGCCAGGCCACAGCGTGATCACCTCCGGCACCTACGCCCACAAGACCGGGATGGTCAACAACGGGTGGTACAACCGGTCCAGGGGCGTGTTTCAGCCGTCCCTCGTGGACCCGGAGAGCCACATCCTCGGCAAGGAACCCACCGAGAACGGTCGCGCCTCCACCCGGCAGCTCAAGGGATCCTCGCTGGCCGACGAACTGCGCATGGCCACCCGTTACCGGGGCAAGGCCATATCCATTTCCCTGAAGGACTACAGCGCTATGATCTCCGCCGGGAAACTGGGCGCGCCTTACTGGTTCGAGGCGTCCCTGGGCCGGATCACGTCGAGCAGCTACTTCATGGACGACCTGCCCGGCTGGGTCAAGCGCTTCAACGACCAGAAGCTGCCGGACCAGTCCTTCGGCCGCAAATGGGAGCGCCTGATGCCCGAGCAACTCTACCTCGACCGGGCGGGACCGGACGTCCGCGAGGGCGAGGAGGACAACCGGGACAGCGGGATCACCTTCCCTCACGTGACGAAAGGTGGGCTGGAAGCACCCGGTCCGCGTTACTGGAACGCTTTCAAGCATACTCCCTGGTCCACGGATTACCAGTTGGCATTCTCCCGGCAGGCGATCATCGAGGAAGAGCTCGGGCAGGACGATATCCCGGACGTCCTGATCATCTGCCTTTCGGCCAATGACTATATCGGCCACGACTTCGGACCCTTCAGCCAGGAAGCCATGGACGCCACCCTGCGCACGGACCGGCAGCTGGCCGACTTCTTCGCCTTCCTGGACGAACGCGTGGGTCGGGAACAGACCCTCCTCGTCCTGACGGCCGACCACGGCGTCCTGGCGCTGCCGGAACAGCTGCGTCTCGAAGGTCTCGAGGCAGGACGCGCCGGTCCCGAACCCCTGACGGCGCTGGTGGAGGAAGCCCTGGACGGACTGCACGGTGACGATGACTGGGTGGAACACCTGGCGGAATCGGGCCTCTACCTCAACTACGACGCCATCGCCCGGCACGGCCTGAGCCACGCCGAAGTCGAAAAAACGGCGGCCGAGGCGGTCGTCGCGCACCCGGCCGTCTGGCGGGCCTACACCCGGCACCGCATCGAGCGGCGGCAACTTCCGGAATCCGACCTCACGAAAACCGTCTATCACAGCTTCCATACCGAGAACAGCGGCGACGTCATGCTCGTTGCCACGCCATTCTACCTGCTCCTGGGCGAGTACGGGTCGGCCACGGTGGGTACGTCACACGGATGGCCCCACGAGTACGATCTCCACGTGCCGGTCATGTTCCACGGACCGTGGATCGCCCCCGGCCACTACCGCCACCGCGTGGACACGGCCGATATCACGCCCACGATCGGCAACCTGCTCCGGATCACGCAGCCGTCGGGCCGCGACGGACGCATCCTGGACGAGATTATCCGGTAGGCTCGGCGGCGGACCGGAACCCGGCGGCAACGGTTCATTCAGGTCCGGCTGGCCGCTCGAATCACGTTACGCACCGCACTCAGTAAAATTCGGGAATGAATCGCTGATCGTCCATGGGGGGACGGACGTAGCCGGAGTCGGTATCGCGGTCCGGCAGTTCGATGCCCGACGTAGGGGGATTCTCGTCGTAGGGGAAGAGGCTGAGCAGGTGGGTGATGCAGTTCAGCCGGGCGCGGCGCTTGCTGTCCGACGGCACGACGTACCAGGGCGCCTGATTGATGTCCGTGTAGTTCATCATTTCGTCCTTGGCGAGCGAATACTCGTCCCACTTCATGTAGGACTGCCGGTCCATGTCGCTGAACTTCCAACTCTTGAGGGGATCCTTGATCCGGTTCTTGAACCGCCGTTCCTGTTCCTTCGCGCTCACCGAGAACCAGTACTTGATCAATTTGATACCGGACCGCACGAGCATACGCTCGAACTGGGGACAGGTCCGCAGGAATTCCCGGTACTCCTCCTCGGTGCAGAATCCCATCACGCGGTCGACGCCGGCCCGGTTGTACCAGCTCCGGTCGAAGAGCACGATCTCGCCCGCCGAGGGTAGTTGCGCCACGTAACGCTGAAAGTACCACTGCGACTGTTCCCGGTCCGTCGGCTTGGCCAGTGCGGCCACGCGGCAGACGCGGTGATTCAGCCGCGCGGTGATGCGTGAGATGGTGCCTCCCTTGCCGGCCGCGTCGCGACCCTCGAAGATAACCACCACTTTTTTGCCCTGGCCGACCACCCATTCCTGCAGCTTGGACAACTCGACCTGCAGGCGGGCCAACTCCGCCTCGTAGGCCTCGCGGCTCAGCTTTTTCTTCTTCTTCTTTTTCTTACCGATGGCCGCCGGTTGCTTTTCGTCAGTATTCTTCACGCGTGTTCCTCCCGCGATCTGCTCAACACTTGGTTCACCGCGAATCCGGCCCGGCTCTAGCGCCAATTCGTCTTCGTATCGTAACCGGACCCGGTCTGCTCAGTTTCCGCTTTTCCTGAACTGCACGTCCATCCGCTCGAGTTCGTCGATCATCATATGATACCTGTCCCCGTAAATCGCCTGTTCGGGGGTCACGAAAGGACTGCCTCGATGGGCGAGGTCGCCCCGGGCCGCCATACGCGCGGCGATGGCCGCGGTGAAGGCCGTGGTGCGCGCCATGGACGTGAAGCCCGTCCCTTCGTCGTAGCGATCGATCATCTCCGCCGTTCTCGCGGCGGGCCGCCCGTCCTTCTCGCCTATCACCGTGACGCGGTAGGCCGTGATGTCCCGGTCCTCCGGGGTCATCTTCACAGAGGGATAGAGCACGGCGTCCACCACGTGCTTCGGTATAACGGGTACGCCGTCCACGTCCACCGGGTCCTCGCCGAGCAGGCCGAGTTCGCGCAGCACGGTAACCTTGTGCGCATATCCCGGCCAGCGCACCGTCTTCTGCGTCCCGGCTCGCAGGCCCTTCAGGGAATCCAACTCCAGGAGCCAGGGCATGAAGCCCTCGTGCCAGGCTTCGCACTCCCCCACGCCTTCGAAGACCGCCGGTTCAGGGTCCGAGTAGCGCGGGACGTCCACGAGGCGCCCGTCGACGACGGCGCGGGCCGTGGACGCGCGCAGGGGCAGGCGCCGACCGCCGAAAACGATCTTGTACCCCAGGGGCGGGGACGGCCGATCCGGTATGCCGCCGCAGAGTATGTGCAGTTCATCGGTCCGGTCGAGCGCTTCGGCCAGGTGGCGCGCCATGATCTCGGTCAGTCCCGGTTCCAGTCCGCAGCCCAGGATCACGAACCCGTCGGAACCGGCGAACTCGGACGTCCAGCCTGCCAGTTCCTCGTCCGCCACGCGGGTCAGATCCATATACGGCATGCCCGCCTCGAGCGACAGCGGAATGGCCATCATGCTCGCCGCGCGCGGCAGGGCCGCCACGCCCGCGCCGTGGTCCTTCATCACGGCGATGGACTCGTCCCGGTCGCGCATGTCCAGCCTGCGGTACACGACCTTGTCGGCTCCCGGCATGCCCCGCAGCGTGTCGCGGCAGGACGCGAGCTGGTCGTCGCTTAGGTCGCAGACCGTAACGCGCTCCACCGCATCGTCCACCATGGCGTTGTAGGCCGCAGCGGGTCCCATCAGGCCGCTGCCGATCACCAGAATACGCAAAGAATACCTCCGTATGACACAGATCCCGTCAGAATGGAGTGTACAGGTGATTGAAACCGGAAGCCGGACTTTCAATTAGCGCGGTCGACGGGTACCTCGTCAAGGGCAATCTGGAGGATGAATCGCGGGATGGAACGGACCGGCCTCGCCCGGTTGCGTTCCCCGGCGGCACACGGTTGCGTTCCCCGGCGGCACACGGTTGCGTTCCCCGGCGGCGGACCGTTCATCCCGCGCTTCGACGACCTCATATCCCTTGCTCCGCCTATCCCCGATCTTTATCTTGGCGGTTACATTTGCCCAGAAACTGCTCGATTCAAATCCGTCTACAAGTCAGGAAAAGGCCATGTTCCGAGTCCGCCCGCTGTCCCTGCTCATTGCCGCGCTGGTCCTCGTTACCGGGAACGCCCGGGCCCAGGACCTGCCCTTCGTCATGGACGTTCGCGTGCCCGGCGTCGCATCCTACGACCCGGCCATCCCCCGACCCGAATCGGTCACCGGCCACGTGGTGGGCGCCACGCACACGCGGTCCCACCTGGTAGCCGCCTATTACCGCGCGGTGGCCGCGGTCTCGGATCGCGTCGTGGTGAACCGTCATGGCGCCACCTACGAGGGGCGGCATCTGCTCCACGCCGTGGTGACGTCGCCGGCCAACCACGGCCGCCTGGAAGAAATCCGCTTGGCCAACCACCGGCTGTCCGACGCGCCGGACGAGGTGTCCGACGCCATGATCGATACCATGCCCGTCGTCGTCCACATGGGCTACGGCGTACACGGCAACGAGGGCAGCAGTTCCGAGGCGGCCATGCTGGTGCTCTATCACCTGGCAGCGGGCAGCGGACCGGCCGTGGACGGCCTGCTGGACCGCGCCGTGATCATCCTGGATCCCAACTACAACCCGGACGGGCGGGACCGCTTCGTCAACTGGGTCAACGCCAACCGGGGACGGGTCGCCACGCGGGACGGACAGGACCGGGAGCACGTGGAGCCATGGCCGGGCGGGCGGACCAACCACTACTGGTTCGACCTGAACCGGGACTGGCTCGTGGCGCAGCATCCCGAGTCGAAGGGCCGGGTGGCCCTGTTCCATCACTGGCGCGCCCAGGTGCTGACCGATTTCCACGAGATGGGCAGCAACGCCACCTATTTCTTCCAGCCGGGGATCCCGAGCCGGAACAACCCGAACACGCCGGAGCGGATCTTCGAACTGACGGCGGCGCTGGCCGAACACCACGCCGAGTGGCTCAACCGCCACGGTGCGTTCTATTACTCGAAGGAGACCTTCGACGACTTCTTCTACGGGAAGGGGTCCACGTTCCCGGACGTGAATGGCGCCATCGGCATCCTCTTCGAGCAGGCATCGGCCCGGTCGCTGGAAAGGATGACCAACGACGGGGTGCTGACCTTCCCCTTCACCATCCGCAACCAGTTTGCCACCTCCATGTCGACGCTGGCGGGCAGCCTGGCCCTGCGGACGGATTTGCTCTCCAACCAGCGCGATTTCTACGCATCGGCGCCAGAAACGGCCCGGCAGAACCCCGTCAAGGCCTATGTCCTCGACCTGGGCGATTCGCGCACGCGCACTCAGGCCCTTGTGGAGATGCTGCTCCGCCACCGCATCCGCGTGTACGAACTCGCGCGGACCGTGCAAGCCATGCCGACCGCACGGGACGCGCGGACCGTCCAGGCCGAGGGTACCGGCAGCCGGTCATTCCAGGCCGGCGAGGCGGTCGTCATTCCCCTGGACCAGCCCCAGACGCGGCTGATCAAGGCCGCCATGGAGCGGGTTACGACCTTCGAGGACTCCCTCTTCTACGACGTGTCGGCCTGGACCCTGCCCCTGGCCATGGGCGTCGCGAGCGGCGAACTGCGCAGGTATTCCGATGATTTGGCCGGGGATGAAATCACGGCGGCGGATTTCGACGGCGGCCGGCTGGTCGGCGGCCACGGGTCCTACGCCTACCTGATGGAGTGGGACCGGTACTACGCCCCCCGCGCGCTGTACCGGATCCTGGACGCGGGCATCCGGCCCCGGCTGGCCCGCAAGCCCTTTACGCTGGCCACAGGCGGACCGGGCGGCGCGGAACGGACCTTCGACCGGGGCACGATCATCATCCCCGTCGTCCAGCGCGACGCGGCATCCACGGTGACGGCCGCGCAGGTCCGGGCGCTGATCAATCGCGTCGTCGCGGATGACCACGTTGTCGTCCACCGCGCGGACACGGGGCTCACGCCATCGGGCGGCGATCTCGGCGGCCCCACCTCGCCCGTGCTGGTCAAACCGGAGATCGCGCTGCTATCGGGTCCCGGCACCCGGGCCTACGAGGTCGGCGAGACCTGGCACCTGCTCAACGAGCGGTTCGGCATCCCGGTCTCCCTGGTCGACGCCGACGGTTTTTCGGACCTGGACCTGGATCGCTACACGACCCTGGTCATGGTTACGGGCAGTTACGGCCTGGACGCCGAAGACGTGAACCGACTGAAGTGGTGGGTGCGCGAGGGCGGCACGCTCATCGCATGGAAGAGCGCCGCCCGCTGGCTCATCGGCAAGGAACTGATCGACGAAAGGCTCCGGGCCAGTCCGCCCGACACGACCGACCTGTCCTACGAACTGGTTCCGACCACGCGGGGCGCGCAGCGCATCGGCGGCGCCATATTCTCCGCAGCGCTGGACACCACCCATCCGCTGGCCTTCGGCTACGGCGACCAGACCGCCCTGTTCCGCAACCACGAGACCTTTTTTGAACCGTCCGCGATGCCGGGCGCCACGGTGGCGCGGTACGCGTCCTCGCCCCTGCTCAGCGGCTACATCTCGCCGAAGCGTCACGGCGAACTTGCGAACACCGCCGCGCTGATCGCCCGCCGGCAGGGCGACGGCACCGTCATACTCTTCGCCGACAATCCAAATTTCAGGGCCTTCTGGTACGGCACGAATGGCCTTTTCCTGAACGCCGTCTTCTTCGGAGGAGCGTTCTAGGCCCGGAGGTCGAGCTGCGCGGTTCCGGCCCGTATCCGCGTGCCGAAAAACATGCGCCGCGCCGCAACGCGAACCATTCGTTCCGGCCTGTATTCGCTCTTAAGGAATTTCAACCATGCCCTTGACCATCACCGACGTGAAAACCATCCTGACCCAGCCCGCCGGGTCGCGCCTGATCGTCGTGAAGATCCTGACCTCGGAGCCCGGCCTGTACGGCCTGGGCTGCGCCACCTTCACCCAGCGGTTCCACGCCGTCCACGCGGCCATTGAACGCCACCTGAAGCCCTTTCTTATCGGAAAGGACGTGGACGCCATCGAAGACCTGTGGCAGACGGCCATGGTGAACGGTTACTGGCGCAACGGACCGGTCCTGAACAATGCGATCTCCGGCATGGACCAGGCCCTGTGGGACATCAAGGGCAAACAGGCCGGCATGCCCGTGTACCAGCTCCTCGGGGGAAAGTGCCGGGAGGCGGCGGCCACCTATGTCCACGCCGACGGCGCATCGCCTGAAGAAGTGGCGGAAAACGTGCAGCGGTACATGGCGCAGGACTATCGGCACGTACGCTGCCAGATCGGTGGATACGGGGGCAGAAAGCCGCGGATCACGCCGCCCGTGGGCGCGAAACCCGGAGACTATTTCGATCCGCGAAGCTACATGCGCCGCACGGTCAAGATGTTCGAGCACCTGCGCGCGGCCGTGGGCGACGAGGTGGAACTGCTCCACGACGTGCATGAACGGCTCACGCCCGCCGACGCCATCGTCTTCGCAAAGCAACTCGAACCCTGCAACCTGTTCTTCCTCGAAGACGCCCTGGCGCCCGAAGACAACGAATGGTTCCGCCGCATGCGACAGATCTCCACCACGCCCATCGCCATGGGGGAACTCTTCAATAATCCCGCGGAATGGCTGCCCCTGATCGAGGGGCGGCTCATCGACTTCCTGCGCATGCACATCAGCCAGATGGGCGGTATCACGCCGGCCCGAAACGTCGCGGCCATGGCCGCCATGTACGGCATCCGCACGGCGTGGCACGGACCGGGCGACGTCTCCCCGGTGGGCCACGCCGCCAACCTGCACCTCGACCTTTGGGCGCCGAATTTCGGCATCCAGGAGTGGTGCCGCCTCAATGAACTGGTGTACGAGATCTTCCCCGGCACGCCTGAAGTGCGTGGCGGCTACATGTATCCCAACGACCGCCCTGGCCTGGGTATCGACGTGGACGAGAAGCTGGCGGCGCGGTATCCCTGCGAGGATGAAATCATCAATTGGACCCAGGCCCGTACGCCCGACGGAGGACCCGCCCGGCCATGACCTTCATTTCAGGCTACTCCCTGTCCGAAGACTATGCCGGCCATCTCCAGCGGATCGGCGCTTTCGCCATCGACCTGGCGATCCTCACCGCGGCCTCCGCGGTGATTGCGTTGGCGGTCGAATACCTGGGCGCCGGCTCCGACCCCGTAACCGTTCCCCTGATGAGCGCCTTCCAGCTGCTCATGCCCTGGTTCTACTACGCGGCCATGGAGAGTTCACCGCGTGGGGCCACGATCGGCAAGATGATCCTCGGCATCCGGGTGGCCGACGCCGAGGGATATACGCCCACCTTCGGCCGCGCCGCGCTCCGAGCCATTCCCAAGTGCCTGCCCGTCCTCTGGCCGGGCTATATCGCCGCGGTCTTCACGCAGCGCAGGCAGGCCTTTCACGACCTGATCGCGCGGACGCTGGTGGTGCGGTCCGCACAGTCCGAGTGAATATCTGGATGAGTCCCTGGGTAGCCAGCATCCGATTTTCTTCTTCGTATAACTCGTGACATCACCATATGCGTAGAAGACTGATTGTCGATACACGATTCAGATAAGCCACCTGCGTTAGTAACACCCCGGCTAGTGGTCCTCTGTATGCCAGAGCGTTTCCTATCGTGGTAAACCAACCGATACACGCAATTTAAATCACTGTTAGAATCCTTCTACTGGTTCGAGGTTTATAACAGGATTACTTCTTCGGGTCGGCGGCCGGCGGGGATTGAAAGTTTGGAACAGTGGCAGTTATATCCAACTTTCCTTCGATTCGCGAAAGCCTGGTGTTCATTTCAAACGTTTTTTGGTCGATTACCTGCAGTTGTTTTTCAATCCCGATAAACCGTTGGTCAATGCTGTTGAAACGTTGGTTTGTGCTGTCGAACCGTTTGTCGATGCTGTCGAACCGTTTGTCGATGCTGTCGAACCGTCGGTCGACGCTGTCGAACCGTTGGTCGATGCTGTTGAAACGTTGGTCGATGCTGTTGAAACGTTGGTTTGTGCAAGTGGCAAAAATGCCCATAGCGGCAATGACTATGACAGGTTTCAACCATTCTCTCAACCATTCCATCATACAGCCCTTCCAACGCCTTCGATTACAGGAAAGCTACCTGCGCTTTTTGTTGACGATTAAACTTTGTGCATGCTATGAGGTCTTAGTCCAATTACCAGCTGCTATCAACACCTTAAGGACAGGTTGTATTCACCCCAGCAATCGCCGCTCAGTCACGCAGGGCCAGGCTCTCCCCGGCGAGCGTGACGCCCAGCGGCTCAATGACCACCTGGCGGGGGCCATCCTCCACCTTGCCGGCGACCCACGCGCGGATGCCCATTGCCTCGGCGCAGGCCACCGCCGCTTCCCCGTCTTCCGGGCGGACGAAGAGGGCGAAACCCGCGCCCATGTTGAGGCTTCCGTAGGCCTCTTCCGCGGTCTGCCGGGTCTCACCCACCATAAACTGCAGCACCTCGGGAACGGGAGGCATTTCGGTAATGCGGTAGGTGAACCTGCCGGGGTGGCGCATGATCTTTCGCCAGCCGTGGCCGGTGATGTTGGCGATGTAGCGCAGGCCGATGCCGGCCCGGAAAGCCGCCTCGGTTACGGGAGGATAAAGCACGGTAGGGTCGAGCAGCGCCTCGCCGTAGGTCCGGCCACCGGGCAGGAGCTTGGCATAGCCCTCAGGCAGCCGTTCGGCCAGCTTGCGCGCGAGGGTGAGGCCGTTGGCGTGGATACCGCTGCTTTCCAGGAGGATGATCGCGTCCCCGGCCGCCAGGTCCTCGCCCAGGGTGAGGCGCGATTTCGGCCGGATGATGCCCACGCATGACGCGGCCAGATCGATGGCGCCTTCCTCCACCACGCCGGTGAGGCAGGGCGTCTCACCGCCGCCCCAGGCCACGCCCAGGACGTCGCAGACCGCCTTCCATCCCGCGACCAGGTCGCTTGCACGTTCCACGTCGTCGAACCATTCCGACGAACCGGCCGCCCAGTAGGCGTGGATACTCAGGGGCCGTGCGCCGACTGTGATGAGGTCGTTGACGGCCGTGGCGATGGTGTCCTGCGCGATATGGTCGTACCAGGTTCTCCGCGACACCGCCGACGCAGACTCCTCCGACGTCGCCGACTCCGTCGATACCTCCAACGCCTCCCGCAACGAGTCCGCCACCAGGGCCTTGGTGCCCAGGCATTCGGTGATGGTGGCGAGATAGGCGTCGCCGATGTCCACCACGTACGCCGACTCTCCGCGGCTTGCCGGCACCTCGCGAGCACCCGCGCCATCCAGGTTGGCCCCCGTGGCCCGCGCCGCCTTCTGGGCGAGGACCTTCAAGGGATCTATCCGGTCGTAATCCACGCCGGATTCCTCGTAGGTCAGACGGTCACCGGCTGGCTGATCGCCCCAGACTAGCCGGTCGCCTGTCGCGCCGCGTGCGTTCGGGTGTTTGTCTGACGCGCCGCGTGCGTTCGGGTGTTTGTCTGACGCGCCGCGCGCGTTCGGGTGTTTGTCTGACGCGCCGCGTGCGTTCGGGTGTTCGCCACCGGAGCCGTCGAAGCCAGGTCCTTCACTGTCAGGTCGATCATCAGCCATTTACGCCCTTCCCCGTCCGCTTCCCTGCGAGCGTCCGCTTCCCCGCGAATGACAGCTTCCATGCGAGAGTCAGCCGCCCTGCGAAAAAAGTTCCCGCAGGCGGTTGGCGACGAGGAATTCCTCGCCGTTCTCGAACTGCTTGGTGCAGATGCCTTCCCCGTAGTAGATGATGCTCGGTGTTCCATCCTTAAGCGCCTTGTCCACGTCGTCGCGGGAAAGGGGAATGACCTCCTGGTCCCAGATCAGTTCCACGTCCGCGTAGCCGGCCGTATTGATCTCGTAACTGGCATCGAGTCCGGGGATATCCTGGAGCTGGTCCGCCAGCCACCGGGCCTTCCGGTTCCACCCTGCGATCATTGCGTCTTCGTCAATCTCGATGAACCGCTCCACCGCGGCGATGAGACCGATGATCTCCTCCTTGCCGACCTTGAGCCCCCGCCCGATGCCGTTGTTCGGCGCATTCTGCATCCGCGCGGCTTCGATCAGACCCCTGCGGCCTGCCAGTATGCCCGACGAATTGGGGCCCCGCAACGCCTTGCCGCCGCTGACGATGACCAGGTCAGCACCCATTTCGATATAGCGCTTCAGGTTTCTGATGGGACGCACGTCGGAAGCCATGTCGATCATGACCGGCACGCCCTTCCGCTTGCCGATTTCGATAATCTCCTCCGGCATGAGCGTTTCCGGCGGCGTGGGCTGGCGGTACTTCGCGGGAAACGGCGGCCTCCCCGTGTTCTGATGCTCGATGAAGGACAGTCCCACGAGCAGAGCCGTCCGGTCCGAGATCGCTTCCTCGTAAGCTTGCCTGGTATCGGCTTCCACCAGGGTCATGCCCGCGTATTGAAAGACCTTGTCGTAGAAAAACCGGTGCGGTGTCTGAAAAAGACATTCGACTTTCGGCCAGGTCGGACGGGGCAGGGCCGCCATTCGCTCAGGATCGGTCCCGGTAAGGATCCCGGCCGCGCCTACAAACAACGCGGCGAAGGCGCCGGAGGAGATGAGGGCATCCTCGGCGCCCGCGATTTCCGCGAGACGGCGCCCGGCGGCTACATGCAGGTCCTCCATATCCACGAAGAAACGGTTGGCCTCGGTCATCGCCTCCATGACCTCCGCCGGCATGCGGGAACCTCCCATGCTGGACAGGTGAGAGTGCGCGCCGATGTGGGGCCGTACGCCGAGCAACCGGGTATAGACGTTTTGCTGCAAATCGGCAGCCACGGCTTCCGGGTCCGACGCAGCGCCTGCCACGGCGCTTTCACCACCTCCCGCATCTCGCCCCGAACCGCCCGAACCGTCCATGCCGCTGCAATTCGCAGCCGCCACGCCAGCGACCCCGGCCAAGGCGCCGATCTTCAGAAAGCCACGCCGATTCAACCGCGGTGAACCGGTTTCTTCGCCGGTGCGATCCTTTCCGACCGTGAGATCCTCATTCATGAACGTCCTCCCTCGATTCGGCCTGCGCCCGCTTCTCCGCTTCCACTCGATTCGGCCTGCGCCCGCTTCTTCGCTTCCATGAGCTTCGTCGTCCTGCTCGCCACCTCCGCTTCAATCTCCTTGCGCGTCCAGCGCTTCCCCCGCTTCATGCCCCCGCACGTCTCCGCTTCCAGTTCCCACCGGCGTTTCGACTTGAGGACATCCTGCCAGAAGGGATAGCTGCTGCATTGCGACGGACGCACCGGATAGATGGAACATCCCCGGTCATAGAAGACGCAGGGACCGCCGTCCGGAGAAACCAGGGAGACGTAGCCGTCGATTTCCTCCGTGTACCTTGCCAAAAAGGTCTCGAAAGGCAGGTCCAGGTACTCGGCAATGCGCCGGAACTCCTTCTCGCTGCCGTAAACGAATCCGCCCGGGAAGGTGCAGCAGTGGCCGCACCCGTGGCAGGCGAACTTCAGTCCTTCGTGCCAGAACTTGCCTTTAGACATGGCTATTGATCTTCGGAATAAATGGAAACGATGTTAGCTCAGGACGGGTCAAGGTAGCGCAGGATGGTAAAAATCATGCCTGATATGGCAATGACACTTCTAATGGCGCCAGCCAGAACCCACAGTTTGGTTCTGGAAACATCATCTTTTGTGGCAAGGTGCTTAACTTCGGTTTCGAGTGATGATATTCGACTGGACAGGTCATCGAATCGGGTCATAAGCCACGAGTCGTAACCGCCCTGTACCTTCTGGGGTGAGGGATTGGCTCCGGACTGGCCACCGCCGGCAGGGTATTCAGACATTCTTCTTCTCCCTGATCCCACACCTTCGCGTCGACGATTTGCCCGATCTGCTCTACACCCACCACGTATTTCGCGAACTACTTCATGAGACCTTCCGGCGGAGCGTTATCAGGGACGCCAGCGTTAAATCTCAGGTATCCGCGCACTTCATCAATCTTTGTCTCTACACGATCGATCTTGTCTTCCACACGTACAATCCTGTCTTCCACACGTTCAATCCTGTCTTCCACACGTTCAATCCTGTCTTCCATTCTGGACAACTGATCTCTCGTACCGGACTCCACGAAAACATACAACCCAAAACCAACCGATATCAGGGCACCTTTCGTTACTACATTTATCCAGGGTTTTCTGGCCAATCCAAACTCCCTCTGCAACCCATTCATCAACCGGTTTCTTCCTGTTCGATATCAGTCGGAAAACTGACAGTTTTCTCGAAAGAAAAGTTTTTGAATGCGATTTCCGGGGTCACGGCGGGGTGACGCCCCCCACTCCAATCCGAATCCGTCACTCGCCCACCGTGGCGATCACCTCGACCTCGCACCGCGCGCCGAAGGCCAGTCCGCTGCCGGCGAAGGCGCTGCGGGCCGGCTTGTCACCGGGAAAGTACGTGACGTACACCTCGTTGAAGGCCGGCCATTCGGAGATGTCCGCCAGCATGACCGTGGCCTTGATCACCCGGTCCATGGAGGATCCGTTGGTTTCCAGGACTGTCTTTATGTTCTCCATGGTCTGGCGGGCCTCGCCCTGGATACCGCCCGGCGCCAGGTCCCTGGTTCCGGGTGCAATTCCGATCTGGCCGGAGAGGAACAGCAGGTGTCCTACCCGCACGGCATCCGAGAAGGGCAGGTTCATGCTCGCCGTGGCCTCCGAGGTGAGGTAGACCGGCTCGTGCGAGGACACATCCCGCGCCTCCGCCACTTCCGGCACTTCCGCCCCTCCCGGCTCCACAGCTTCCCCGGTCTCCGCGGGCGCTTGCGCCGATAAAGCCTGCTGAGAAGCTGTCGATTCGTCCTGCGCCGTTCCCACGCAACCCGTGGCCGACAACAACACAAACCCGGCAAGCAGCAACGGCCCGCAGGTCATCCGAATCGGCACGGAGGCCATCAGCGGCAGTGAAACGACAGTGCGTAGTTTTCCGATCATGCTTCGCTCCAATCGTTGACGGCGGTACTGCAGTCCTTCGTGCCAGAACTTGCCTTTAGCCATCGCTATTGATCTTCATTGAAAGAGATCCCCTGCTCTTTCGCGAAGTTAAGAAACGATGACAGAAATTCGATCAGTTCCTGTATCAATAACCAAAGCCGGGGTTATATACTGCCTCCTGGCGCATCAGAACTGCCAGCCCAGGCCTGCGGTCATGTACCGCCAGTCGTTCCGGGCGATGACCAGCCCGCCGTAGATTTTCAGGCCGCCGTGGATCGTAAAGCCCGCGTGCACGGCCGCGGCGGGATCGATGCTTGTGCCGGCTGCGTCCAGGGCGCCGAGCTTGAGCCGCCGCCACAGGCCGCCGGCGGTAAGGTCGATATGCGCCTTGCCCGGTTTGAGCCTGACCCCGGCCAGAAAGGGTACGTCCTGGGCGTCGATCTTGCCCGCGGCGATCCCTATGGCGCCCGGAGGGAGTTCGAAGGTCTGGCCGCGATGATCCGTGTATCCCGACCAGGCCATGACGTATCCCCAGGAAAGAGGATACAGGAACGATCCGCGGACGGACAGCCCGCCGTCTGAAACGTCGGCAAGTTCCCCGGTGGGAATGGTCCACCCGGCGGAAAGCTCGAGGGTCCGGCCTTTCGCCTTGCCGCCAGGGGAGGCGGCAAGCAGGACGGTCAAAAGCAGGGCGACGAAAGGGCCGCGGGCGGCTTGCCGGAACACGCGGGTTCCGAAACGGTGCGTGGCGGCCTTGATCTCGTCTGTGGCGGCCATGGTTTTCTCCCTTCGGGTTGCAGGATGATTATTGCCGGGACTCTCCCGGCGTGCTACGGAAGCTCCATCTCTGCGTTCCAGCCCTCAGGAAAGGCACTGTAGGTTTCGTACGGATAGTCCTGCTCGGGAACCGATACGAACGGGACGTCCGTGCGTCTACCCGCCACGTCGGGCATGGTCCTGCGCCCACTCGCCACGTCGTAGAGACGCCACAACGCGTCGACGCGGACGGCGAGTCCGGGATTTTCCGACGGGATGCGCGTGGGCCTTCCGGTTCGCTCATCGTAAACGACCCGATAGATCCCGGCGAAGTTCATCCCGATGATGTACCCCTGGTGATCGAAAAGGAGACTGCCGCTCGTGCGGCCGGACAGGTCCAGGTTATGCCGGATGACCCGGCTGTTCTCCGGCGTGGCGGCCTCGTCTCCGAATGGCCTGAGCGCGCCGATCGTGCCGTCTTTGAACGTGGCGATGGGCACCGCGACCGATTCCCCGGACTCTTCCTCGGGAAACCCGATCGTGCCGACCGGCTGTCCCACGCGCAGACCCTGGGCCTGGTCCCTGGGCAGGAAGAACGGCAGGTCCGTCAGATTGGCGTCTATGAGCAACAGGGCCACGTCGGGCGAACCGGCCGTCCCATCGTAGTCGGGATGAACCCAGAAGTTCTCCAGCCAGTACGTATCGGCGCCGCCGATCTCCGTGCCCGATTTGACGGCAAAGGGCCTCGGGTCCAGATCCTCAATGAAACTCGTCGTGCCGATGACCGCCTGGACGACGTGCGCATTGGTCCAGACGGCGTTCCAGAAGTGCGCAACGAATCCCGACCCCAGCACGTAGTTCCTGCCCTGTACCTGTACGCCGATCGCGTATACCGCGTCCCCCAGGTTCTGTTCCTCGATCACATCCGACCAGTCCAGCGTCTGACCCGGTTCGCCCTGCGGACCTGCCGGACCCTGAACGCCCGCGGGGCCTGCAGGTCCCACGGCGCCTGACTGACCCGCCGGTCCGGCCGGACCCTGCGGACCTGCCGAACCCTCGCAGGCAAGAAACACGAGAAAAAGCAGCAGGCTTCCCGAGTGACGTAACACGGCTTTGGCCCTCTGGTGTCAGCTGAATCGATTGGAATTACATACAATAGTTACAATTAACAACGCCAGTTGCCTCATTGGTCGCCCACGAAGACACGTCGAGTTCCTGCGATATGTCCTTGCCCAATTCCGTCAAGGTCAATGGGCTTGTTCGAGAAACCGGCTGCGGCGGAAGTGCGCCTAAGATGCTTTTGATGTCGCCTTGAATTGTTGAAATGCTGTTCTTGATATCTACTATCGCACCTTCAACGGAACTCCGAAACTTATTCATTCCTCCGATCCATTTCCCGAGCGTAATTAGTACACCACCTGTCGCCAGTACGACCAGAATCCACACGGGATTGATCGAGCCCATGCCCTCTCCCTGCTCGTTTGATCGACGGGCACCGCGCTCCGTCACTCTGTTACGTATATACAATCATGTGGAATTACATACAATAGTTATAATGGGGTGTTGAGCGCTGTATGAATAAACGCCTTCGGACTCTCCCATCCTTGTGATACATGTCGTTCATCAACAAAAACAGCTGGAGCTTCTTGCTCCGGTCCTCTATTCGTCAGACAAAACCAATTGAATGAAAAGCGTTCCCCGCATCCGGTGCAGTCTCCTGTCCCAATCGCCGTTGTGTTTGTGCTAACTCATTAGTCGAAGTCATGATGATTCTATCGAGTAAAATCCACACGTTTTTGAATTCTGCCGAGGTCGCCTTGCTTCCGAAGGCGCGTCTACGCGGGAGAGGTATATGCTGGAGGGCAATTGGGCCAACTGAGGAGGGGTATTGCGGGGAGATCAATTAATTGGACCGGACGGCCGCGTGATCGGCTCAGAAGACCACGTGTGCGGGTTTAAGCGCGGCCAGCGCAACAGGCAAAAAGGCAAATAAAAACCGTCCGCCCTGTTCGGTCGCGAAAGCTCCGACTAAGGACGGACGGGAAGATACACGGTTAAACCATGTATTCTGTATTGTTGTTCGTTTCAGATCGGGAAGCAGAAGCACATCCACTTAAACCTAGTGAGTGGCCATATCCTTGGCAGGTGTGACCACTCACCTAACACAGGACGCTATCCAAACCCTTCCTACGGGCCCGGATTATCCCAGACCTTTATTATTCCTCATTCTTCTGACGCGTCTATGACCTGAACACTAAAGAAGATGCGAACAGGATCGGCACCAGTAGCTGTTAACGTTACGACAGCTGATCTTGTTCCTTCATCGACTTCAGCACCAGTAGCGTCAGGATCAGCAGGCACTGGGGTAACAGTGACAGTAGGAACGACGCCAGTTTCTGTAGCAGTCACACTAGGATTATCTACTGCGATTACATCCGTGTCGTCTGATACTACAGCGACCGGACCAGCGATTCTTTCATTGGAAACGATGTCGTACAGAAACACTTGGAATACAGTATTGGCATTATTCCAAGCTACATCGATATCGTCCGTAGAGGTATCAGTATCTTTCCCTCGATCCCATACGAAAGCGTTGCCGTTGTTAGAGGTCGAGGCTCTGATGAATGCGGTCCTGGTCTGGCCGGTGACGCTTACGGCGATACTGCCACTGACGCCTTCGACCGTTGCAGTAATCTCGGTGTCGCCGGCGCCTTTACCGGTAATTCTGGCTTCTTCACCGTCCCCCTTCACCTTATTCATCTCCATCTCTTGCGCCACTGTGGCAACGGACTTGTCGGAACTCGCCCAAGCCCAGTTAGAACGCGGCGCAACCTTTTCACCATCTTCATCCTGGGCCGTGGCGGTTATCACGCCAGTCGTCTGACCCGCGGCCAGGAATATTTCGCTGTTGCCAGATAAAACGACCTTATGGACGGGATTGGTAACCGTGATGTTAAGATCGCCAGAGATACCGGCCAATTCCGACTCAGCCCTGACAACGGCTGACCCGACCCCGTCGGCAGTGATCATGCCGTCTTCCAGAGTGATGGCATCGTCCTCATTCTTGTGGATCGTTATGGTAACTGGGACACCCTCAAGGATCTTACCGCTCTGTGAACGGGCAGCGGCTTTGACCATGAGTTCTTCATCGACCCTTAAAATCCTGGATATGCCATCAGAAGCATTTGTTTTTTCTTCTGGCGGGTCATCACCCGGGTGAAATGTCAACATGGCGATGTGGTGTGCTTGAGCCAACTGAATTGGATCAATACCACCCGTGTCCGGGATTCCTGCCGGACCTGCCGGACCTGCCGGACCAGTCTCACCTGCCGGACCAGTCTCACCTGCCGGACCAGTCTCACCTGCCGGACCAGTCTCACCTGCCGGACCTGCCGGACCTGCCGGACCAGTCTCACCTGCCGGACCATCAGCGCCATCAGCACCTGCCGGACCCTGGGGACCAGCCGGGCCAGTCGAACCCTGCGGACCTGCCGGACCTGCCGGACCAGCGGCGCCAGTGGAACCACCCGGACCCGCCGGACCTGTTTTACCTTCGCATCCATACATACTGAGAGCGAACGCAATCAGTACTACTATGAAATAATGCATCTGTATCTCCCGTAGATGAGAACTGCATTTTACAATCTTCGCTTGTACAAAAGTATGCAATCGATATGCACTCCTTTCCCCTATGCCCTTAAGTATTGGCATGGACACTAAAAACCAAGTGGTAACCTTAAGAATGTACGAACAGAAACCCAACTCCACTTATCGCGTGCATCATTGTACACATTGCTGCGTGATGTATTGTACTCCACAATCGCGCCTAGCCTGTTCCACACCGTACCGATGCCTGCGCTCACTATCCAAGCGGACTGATTGTCTTCATCATCGCCCAAAACCCTGTACGACCTTCCTCCCGTGGCCTGGACGAAACAGAACATGTCGTCATCCGATGTGGTGGACACCCTCAACCCGGCCATGACCGGGAGGGACAAGTAATCGCTATTGTGCCGTTCAAACGACAAGTTGCCAATGAACTGAAACCGGTCGTTCAAATCCGCCGCCATCTCACCCCGAACGCCGATCCCGATTCCCGAATCGGTGTGATCTGCGAGACAGGCATAGGACCTGCTGCCGGCCAAGCCTACGTTGAGATCCAACTGGGCGTATGCGTCATGGCATACAAGCGTGGCAATCAAAAGAAATACGATTCTTGCCATATCACCTCACACAAAAGCACGTGATTTGAACCCATATAATATGTTTTGTTTCGATAACGCAAGGAAAAAATGAAACTTTCTACTGCATCGCATCACGACGCATTCCTTCCCTGCCGCAACCATAACTCCAACTGACCGTACAAGTTTTCAAAGAACCGGCTTTGAATCCGAAAGGGATAGCGCCGGAACATTTGCCATCCTTCGGTGAACAGGTATTCCCGTAACGCAATGTCGGTTTGGTAGACCGGAGACCGGCCTGCTTTAGCCAGGCAGCATTCCATGTTCCATAGAGGAATCCGCCCGAAAACTTAATACTAATTGCCAGTATAGTGATGGCCATTCTGGATGTCAACCGATTTTCTTCACGAATTCTTTTATCCATCGCGCTTTCGCGCCGGACGCCGCTTGCCTTTACAAACACCGGGATGCATGTTCCGGTCCGATTCCCGGTCCTATCGTTTCCTTCCGGCCTTCGTTTCGCCTGATTCTTGGTATACTGATAAGCGGCTTCGCATGGGACCGATTCCGCGAAACCAGGAGACGAAACGCTTTCGCCGAACTCCCGTAATCCTTAGATTATTTAAGGAACTAAAGGAACCATGCAGACTATAATACATAATCTGTCCGTATTTACAAGCCAATTCCGAATACCTTGAGGAATATCATTAATATTAATTATCAAAAAAGTAAAGATAGATGCATGACGGCCGCTGCAAAACGGTTTCTGCCGGTCTGCCTGCTGCTCGGTCTGCTGCTGTTGTTCCTCCCCGGCGCGTCCTTCGCGCAGTTCCCTTCATCGGGAACGGGCACGGCGGGCGCCGAGGCCGATACGACCGGATTGCCGGAGATCGAATACAACGCGGACCGCATCGAGTACGTGTTCGGCGACAGCACGCTCGTGCTGGCCGGAAGCGCCGAGTTGCAGTACGGCGACGTCGCGCTGACGGCCGGGCGGCTTAAATTCCACACCTATACCGAGCTGCTGACCGCGGACTTCCTGCCGCCTTCGCCGGACATAGATCCGGAAACCAATACCTACCCCAGGTTGCAGGACGCCGACAACATCGTGGTCGGGGAGCGCATGCAGTACGACATGAAGACGGGCGAGGGGCAGATATGGAAGGGCCGCGTCCGCTACGATGAAGGGTTCTTCAACGGCGATGTCATGCGGCTCAACGCAGACCGGACCTACGAGATAGAGGAAGGGACCTACACCACCTGCGACAATCCGAACCACCTGCACTACTATCTCCGGATCAACAAGGCGAAGATCGTCCCCGAAGACAAGGCGGTCATCCGGAACGTGACGGGCTACATTCTGGGCATACCGGTGTTCTATCTCCCCGTATACGTCTTCTCGGTGAAGACGGGCCGGCAGTCCGGGCTTACGGTGCCGAACTACGGCAGCGGCGTGGAGGAAGGCCGCTACCTGCGCAACCTGGGCTACTATTGGGCGCCGAACGAGTACTTCGACCTGAAAGTCACCGGGGACGTGGAGGCCAAGACCGGGTTCCTGCTGAGACAGCGGTTCCAGTACCGGCAGGACCGCCGGCTCAGGGGCCTGGCGAGTAGCTCCTGGCGGACCGATTTCAGCGGGAAGACGACCGGCTGGGACGTGGCCGCGCGGCACCGGCAGGAACTGCTCCCCGGGCTGACGGTACGCGGACAGGGCAACTTCGCCCAGTCGCTGCAGTATCTGCATTCGACGACGCGGGGGACGGACCCCGGTCTCCTGCGGTCCACGACGCGTTCCAGTTTCGCGGTGGACAAGAAGTTCGGCCGGAACAGCCTCAACCTGAGCACGTCCTCGACCAGTTCGTCGGGCAGGCCGAGCCGGCCGACCACCACGCTCCGGTTCCGGTTCGCGACGCGCCCGATCATCCAGCCGCCCAAAAGGCAGACCAGGCGGGGCAGCATGCCCGACTTCAGCCGGCCGCGCACGCAGGTCGAGAGCCGCTGGTACCACTCCTTCCTTTTCGGTTTCAACAACACGCTGCGAAACCGCAGGAACAACGTGCGGATCGGCACGGATACGACCTATACCGGGCCGGATACCCGGTACCTCTACCGGCACGACACCGTGAGGACATTTTCCAACGCCTTCAACCTGAGCGCGCCGCAGAAGATCGGGGATTGGCTGAAGCTGCGCCCGCAGGTCCGGTACACCCGGAACTGGGAACAGGAATTAGGCGAAGAGTCCGACGGGGACATCGAAACGACGGAAGACCATTCGGTGGGCATGTCGGCCACCACGACGCTGTACGGCCTCTTCGAGCCGAAGATCGGCCGGCTGACCGCGATTCGTCACGTGGTCACGCCCAACATCTCCTTCACCCAGAGAGGAGGGAGTTCCGTCAGGAAGCAGCTGCGCTTCTCCGTGAACAACATCCTGCAGGCCAAGACCGAACACGATGGCCGCGAGAAGAAGTACAACAAACTGGTGTACGTAAGATCCTCGACCACTTACAACCTGCATGCCGAAACGAATAAGTTTTCGAACCTTGCGACTAGCGTGCGCATCCCGAGCCGCCGGTTTAACGTAGACCTGTCGCTGAGCCATGATTTCTACGATCCCGAGACCGACGCGTTCCGCCGGCCGTGGCTGGAGCGCATGACGCTGAATACGTCCCTCAACCTCGTGGGGCCGCGCAGGGACGAATTCGGCCAGGGCTTCGGGGACGGCCAGGACTTTGGCGACGGTTTTTCAGGCGGAGGGCTCGGGTCCAGCGGGTTCGGAGGCGACTCCGGGTACGGCGGGTACGGCGGATACGGCGACGACCGGTTCAACCAGCGCTTCTCCCAGGTGAAAGGCCCCTGGACGGTCCGGCTCTCCCACCGCTACTCCATCCGGCGCAGCAATCCCGATGCCGAGGAGGGATTCAGCACCAGCAGTCACGAAATCCGGGCCACGAACCGCTTCGCCCTGAGCGACATCACCAACCCGCTCAGGCTGTCCAATCGCGTGACCGACAATTGGCGCGTCCAGCACTCGATCAACTACGACTACCGCCGCAAGGAAATCGTCTCCCACAGCCTGGACCTGTACAGGCCGCTGCACTGCTGGGAGTTCACCTTCCGGTGGGTGCCCAACGGCATCAACAAGGGGATATACTTCCGGATCAACCTCATCGCCCATCCGGACGTGAAGTTCGAGCAGGAACGGCGGGGCGGGGAGTAGGGCGGCGAGTACGATCTCATCGCCCAATATCATCCCTGAAAAAAATCGAGAACTGTCACCTGTTTTTCGACTAACTAAAGAGAAGGGCTGGGCAACGCAGAGGCTGGGCTGGGCAAGACCGGTTCGGAGGATCTTAGCGTAGTAAAGTAAATGACTCGTGTAAGATCTATTTGGGACTTAAATGAGAAGCAACGAACATCATACGCGTGCCGTAGATTTCGTTTACAGATGGTAAGAACGCTCAATCAATAGATCATATCATGCCCATCATGCTTTCCAAGACCTACGCCGCACTCGTAGCCGCGGGCGCTCCGGAAGCAACCGCCAGCGAAGCCGCCGAAGAAATAGCGGACTTTGAGCGGAAAATATCATCCATGCAGAGCGACATTAAACTGATTAAATGGACACTTGGCGTCGTGCTGGCGTGCGTCGTCGTTCCGCTGATCAAGTCGTTGCTAGTGTCATGTCCCTAAAATAACTTGATTTATTCTGAAGATGTCCTATATTCACTCCATACGCTTGATACACCTTTGAAAAAGGAGAGAATCATGGGACGCGGTCGTCCGAGGAAGCCGATTGTGTTGTCTCCGCAGGTCCGGGAGGAACTGATGTCACTGTCCCGGTCTCGTACGTTGTCCCACGGGCTCGTGCGACGCGCCCATATCATTTTGCTGAGCGCCGACGGCCTCAGCAACCGGGCGATTGCACAGCAGGTGGGGCTGAGTGCGCAGAGCGTGGGCACCTGGCGCAACCGCTTTCTCCGGCAAGGGTTGATGGGGCTCTACGATGAACGCCGGCCGGGCAGACCGCGCAGCGTTGTCGCCGAAGACATCACCGCTTTGATACGCAAGACGCTCACCACGAAACCACCCGATGGCAGCACCCATTGGACGTGCCGGTCCATCGCTGCCGAAACGAAGATATCCAAATCCGAGGTGCAGCGCATCTGGTCCACCCTGGGCATTGCGCCCCACCGGCAGAAGCACTTCAAGCTGTCCAACGATCCCTTCTTCACCGAGAAAGTGCACGACATTGTCGGACTGTATCTGAACCCGCCGGATGCTGCGATAGTGCTTTGTGTCGACGAGAAGAGCCAGACGCAGGCGCTGGAACGTACCCAACCGCTTTTGCCCATGGGGCTGGGATACGTGGAAGGCGTAACCCACCATTACGTCCGGCACGGCACCACGACGTTGTTTGCCGCCCTGGACATCGCCTCCGGCGAGATTATGGCGCAATGCAAGCGCAGGCACCGCCACCAGGAGTTCCTGCAGTTTCTCAACCACATCGATGATAACGTCCCGAAAGCACTCGATGTGCACTTGATCGTCGACAATTACTCTACACACAAGCACACCAGGGTAAAGCGATGGCTTGCGCAACGACCCAGATACCACATCCACTTTACCCCGACTTACGCATCCTGGCTCAACCAGGTCGAAATCTGGTTCAATATCATCACACAGAAGGCCATCAGGCGGGGCTCCTTCAGATCCGTGAAAGAACTCATCGAAAAAATCCATACCTTCACCGACAACTACAACCAGACGTCAAAGCCTTTCGTCTGGACCGCCACCAATGCATCGATCCTGAACAAAATCGAACGATTATGTAAGGCTATTTCTGGGACACAACACTAGAGTAGACTACAACCGGTGATCGACTCCTGATTGACAAGTTCACAATATCCGGAGACGAAGATCCACTCATCAGCGAGCCGACGCGCATCTTCTTCAGAGATATGACACCGATCTTCCGGCCAGGCCGCCTACAGGCCAGGGTGCCTACCTCTCCAGCAGGAACGCGCCCGCCATGGCCCCGGCGGCGCAGATGCTGACCAGGCCGTAGCGGGCGTCGCGCCTCGCCATTTCGTTGGCCAGAGTCGTCAGGATGCGCGTACCGGTGGCCGCCCACGGGTGGCCCACGGCGATGGAGCTTCCGTTGACGTTCACGCGGGTCCAGTCGACCGCTCCCGTAGGCGCGCCCTTCCAGCCCCGTTCCCACGCGGCCGCACTGGCCAAAGCCTGGGCCGCGAAGGCTTCGTGGATCTCCACCAGGTCCATGTCGGCCATGGCCAGGTTCCGGCTTTCCAGGAGCCGGGGCACGGCGATGGCCGGCGCCATGAGCAGTCCCTCGGAAGGGTCGTGGGCGGCATAGGCCATGCCCCCGATGTACGCCAGCGGTTCCAGGCCGCAAGCGATGGCTTTCTCCTCGCTCATCATCAGCACCGCCGCAGCGCCGTCGGTCACCGGCGACGAGTTGCCCGCCGTGAGCGTGCCGTTCTCCGGATCGAAGACGGGCTTCAGCGCGGCCAGCGCCTCGAGCGAGGTGTCCGCCCTGGGTCCGGAATCGGCTTCCTCGCCCAGCAGCGGATGGATCTCCCCGGCCAGCTTCTCGCGCGCTGCCACGGCGTTGCGGTGGCTGGCCAGGGCCACCTCGTCCTGCCTTTCGCGCGGGATATCCCACTCCTTGCACGTCAACTCCATGTGCTGGCCCATGTTCAGGCCGGTGGACGGCTCGCGGAAGAGGTCCATGGAGGCGCGCGTCAGCGAATCGACCCCGCCGGCCAGGCCCGCGTCGATGCGGCCGCCGGAGACGGCGTCGGCGACGACCGTGACCGCTCGCAGGCCGGTGATGCAGTAGGAAGCCACGGTATGGGCCTCGGCGCCGATCGGCAGCCCCGCCTCGAAGACGAGCTCCCGGGCCAGGTTGGGCTTCAGAGGGTCGGGCGTCATCGTGCCGAAGACGACGGATTCGATCAGCTCCGGGTCGATCCCGCTCCGGTCCAGCATGCCCCGTGTGGCGTGGACGGCCATGGCCAGGGAATCGATTTCGGCGAAGGCCTTGCCCGACTTGATGAAGGGCGTCCGGCCGCCCGCGACGATGGCGACGCGCTTGTTGTTCATTTCAGGTGCCTTTCAGGGGTGGGTCAGTCCAACTGTTTATGAGAGGTCCCTGTAACCCTTGTTCCTGTGGCGAACAGAAATCAACTTGCCCGCAGACGATGGAAAATCATCAGTAGGAGGTCTTCCGTTTGTGATGTCTTCGATGGCAGTTAACAGTTTCACCTGGACGCGGAATATAACGTGTGTGGATGCACGCAACAATATCCTTTCTTAGGAGTGTTCGCTGTATCCCTGCACGATTTCAGCCCTGCTCATCATACATTGTGTTTGGGGTGACTGCACAGTTGTATTTCGAAAATCGCCCTCAATACGCATGTTGCGTTTCATCCGTATCCGTAGACCGGATCCAACACATCTTCATTAATCGATGTAATGATGTAAATATCAAATAAAACAAGCGCTTACTTTACAGAATAGCTTGTGCGTTCTTACGACTGAATGTAAAAAAGCGGTGATCATCTGGATCGGGCAATCCTCCAGCGAACTGCGCCTCGAAATGCGGTGTTCAACCCGGTCTCAACTCGTCTCTCAACGTTCGACGGATCAGCTTCCCAGAAGCGGTATGAGGAAGTTCGTCCACGATGACGATCCGGTAGATTTTGTAAAGTGGATTCAGTCCGGAGGAAACCATGGCCTGGATTTCCGATTTGAGTGCTTCGGGGTCGAGACCGGATTCAGCCGGTGAACCAGTGACGGTGGCGGGGGACGCGTCGGGGTGGCCGATTGGCGGGGACCCAGCCCGGCCATCTGCACGTGGACCAGCCGCTCCAGTGCCCGTCTCGGGAACGATGTAGACTACCAGCCTCTCGGCCCCTTCCCCCTCGGGCTGCACCGCAACAGCGGCACTCTCGTAGACTGCGGGATGTCCGTCAACGATCCGTTCCAGTTCCAGGGGGCTGACCTTGATGCCGCCCAGGTTCATCCCGTCGTCGGCCCTTCCCTGGGCCCGGTAACAACCATGGTGAAGCCTTTGGGTATTGTCCCCGTGCCTGCGCAGGACTTCACCCCGCGGTCCGACCGGGCAGCCTTCGTAATAGACTGCGTCGTGGTCTCCGTTGAGCAGCCGCTGCGACATGCCCAGGGCGGGGGGCACGAGGAAGAGTTCCCCCGTACCGTCCTCCCCGACCTCAGCGCCGGTCTCGTCCAGGACAACGACGTCCACGCCCAGGTTCGCCGTGGTGAATACCGCGGGGGAGCAGGGCTGGAGGACGGTGCAGGCCAGGTGGCCGCCCCCGATCTCTGTGCCGCCGAGGTATTCGATCACGGGCGCCCGGTAACCGGTTCGGCTCATGAGCCAAAGATAGTCGGTCCGGCTGGCGGGCTCACCGGTGGAACTGAATACGCGGATGGACGGCCAGTCGATGTCTTCGGCCGCGCCGTCGCGCCTCCAGGTTCGCGCCAGGGAGGGAATGACGCCCTGCATGGTAACCCCGGCGCGCCGGATGAACCGGAGGTACTCGGCGGTATTTGCCGCGCCCGGATACAAGGCCATACACGCGCCGTTGACCAGGGTGGCGTAGATGAGCCATGGCCCCATCATCCAACCGATGTTGGTCGGCCAGGTCGTGACGTCGTCTCCATGGACGTCCTGGTGGTAGTATCCGTCCATGGCGCCCTTGATGGGAGTCAAATGGTTCCACGGTATGGCCTTCGGATCGCCTGTGGTTCCTGATGAGAACAGGATATTGGTCGTGCGACGGGGGTCGCCCGTCACGGATTCGAAGGTTTCATGGGAGGAGAGGAGATCGGGCCAGGTGATGTCGCCGGGACGGAGTCGGAGCGCATTCGATGAGGCAGCGGAATCGTCGGCGCCCGGTGGCGGTACATCGCCCGTTTTCGCGTCGCCGGTCGGCACGACGATGATCGTGGACGCGCCTGCCTCGGCGACCGTGTCGTAGAGCGGTATGGTCTTGCCCGAACGGACGTACCGGACCATGGTAACCGCGCAGCTCGCGCCGGCGATGGCCATGCGGCGCCGGACCTCCGAGGCAGGAAAGCTGTCTGCGATGGACACGACCCGCGAACCCGCGCGGATGATGGCCAGGTAGGCGATCACGCACTCCAGGTTCAGGGGCATGTAGAGTGCGATGGCCTGACCGGGCGCCAGGTTCCGGTCGCGCAGGCCGTTGGCGACGCGGTTGACGAGGCCTTCCAGTTCGCCGTAGGTCGTCGTGGAGAGCGGCTGGCCGTCAGGGCCGGGCGTGAAGACCGCGGGTCGGGCGGGATCGGCGTTGAAGCAACTGTCGACGATATTGAGCTGGGCGCCCGGCAACCACCGGGGGTTCCTGACGCCTCCGCCCGCGTCCAGAATGGCGTCCGGCGGTTTCGTGAATACGATGCCGAGTCGCTCGAGGGTGTGGGTCCAGAAGGCGGTGCGGTCGCGTACGGACCAGGCATGAAAATCGTCATACTCCTCGATGCCCACGGCTGCCATGCTCGCCTGGAGATTGGACCGCCGGCGTACCGCTTCGTCTGGCGCCCAGACCACGGGCGGTCCGTCCTCCGGCAGGCGTCCATCGAATATGCGCCTGAAAGCCGCCAGATGGGCCTCGAAGGGCATGGGCTCGCGCCGCGACCGGTCGACGAACTCCCGCCAGACCTGGTCCTGCCGGGCGGCGTCCGGGGGGTCAGGCCTCTGGGGGGAGAGGTCCTGTCGGGAGGCGTCCGGCGCGCCGGACCTGGGGTTTCGACGTTGCGCGCACATCGGCCGGGTTCAGTCCACCACGATCATCTTCAGGCACACCGCCATGGGGATTTCGGCCACGATGCCCGAGAGATGGAGAAGACCCGTGTCCGGGTCGAGACGGTGGTAGGTGACCGTATCCGAACTCTGGTTTCCGACGAGTACGAAGCTGCTGGTCGGATCGATCCCGAAGTTCCGCGGGTTTTCGCCGCCCGTGGGCACGATGCCGAGGGGCGTCAGGCGTCCCGAATCGCCGTCGACGGAGTACATGGCAAGGCTGTCGTGACCCCGGTTGGAGCCGTAGAGGTACCGGCCGTCGTCGGTGATATGGATGTCCGCCGTGTGGCTGACCTCGCCGTAGCCTTCGGGAAGCGTCGTCACCGTTTCCATCGCGGTGAGCGTACCGGCCGATCCGTCGTAGGCGAAGGACGTGATCGTGTTGCCCATCTCGTTGATCACGTACGCGAACCTGCGATTGGGATGAAACTCGATGTGCCGGGGACCGGATCCGGGCGGTACGGACGCCTCCCCGTGGGGGGTCAGCACGGCCGTGTCCGGATCGAGGGCGTATATCATCACCTTGTCGGTGCCCAGGTCCGGCGAGAATACGAAGTTGTAATCCAGGTCGTGGCGGATCATGTGGGCATGGGGTTCCTTCTGGCGGCTCTGGTTGACGCTCGAGCCGGTGTGCTGTACCACCGATGCCGCCTCACCCAGGGAGCCGTCGTCGTTCACGGGAAAGGAGGATACGGACCCGCCGCCGTAGTTGGCCACGAGCACGGCCTTCCCGCTGCGGTGCACGTCGATGGAACAGGGGCCGGATCCTCCAGACGACTGGCTGTTCAGGGGCGTCAGCGTACCCGACGCGTCCACGGCGTATGCGAAGACGCCGCCGTGGGGATCGCCCGTCTCGCCTACGGCATAGAGAAAGCGGGCGTCGGGCGTCAGGACCAGGAAGGACGGATTCGTGATGCCGCCCACGTGGCTGACGCATTCCATGACGCCGGTGGCGGTGTCAACGTCATATACGTAGATACCCTTGCTGGTGGTCTGGGTGTAGGTGCCGACGAATACGCGTACGGTACGGGCGGTACTGGGCATTTACAGATTCTCCTTGAATGGCTTGAATGTACCTGTTGAATGTTGATTATTCCTTTGCAAACGTTTACATTAACTCCAAATGAGACCCTCCAACGGACCTCCTCCCCAGACCGACTGACCTTCCTGGATACTGACGCTTTCGCGTCGCCGGCCCGTCACTTCCCTACGGGTCTCCGCTGCCAATCCCACCATGCCTCCTGCGGCGCGTATCCCAGGATACGCTCGGCCTTCTCGAGGCTGTACTTCCCCGGTCCGTAATGACTGTGCAGGTTGAACGCCTGGTAGAAGCCGGGCACCGAAGGGAGTTCGAGTCCCTGGCGGCAGGCCACGGCGAGGTCGTCATAGATGATCAGAAAGTCCCGGGTCGTCGTTTTGCTGGCGGGTCCGGTCGGCCGGGGCGCCAGTCCCTGAAACAGGTAGCAGACCGTGTGGATCTCGTGCCGCCGGGCAAAGCTCCGGACGATCTCGTTTGAAAGGTGCTTGGTGATGAAGTAGTAGTCGCTGGACGGCGCGTCGGGCGCGTCGACGGGGACGTCCGTGTCGTGGGCGTACAGCAGGAGCGTCTGGGCCGGACCGGTGTGGATCACTTTCTTGATGCCGGCGTCGGCCACCGCTTTCATGACGTTCCACGCACCGATGGTATTGACCTGAAAGCTGAGCGTGTCGTCATGGCGCAGGACCGTGAAATTCATGACCGCGTCCATGCCCTCCACGGCTTCGCGCACCTGACCGTAGTCGCGCACGTCCACGGTTTGGATCGGTTTTCCGTCCGGATGGTCCTTGATGTCGGCCAGCCTCAGGTCGTAATCCTTCTCCAGCGCGGGGATGATATGCGGCGCGATGAGTCCGGACGCGCCAAGCAGCAGGACTTTCTTCAAGTACGTCTCCTCACGATTGTTGAAACGGCGTGTTTGCGCGGCCGGTTACTACGGCCTGCTTTGGCCTTGGCCGCTCGGTGATTTCATTTTCGTTGCCGCGCCTCAGTCCTTCCAGTTTGCGGCGAAGTTGTGGACCGGCGCGAAGCCGAGGTTGCGGGCCTGGTTGATGAGGTATTTTGGATTCTCCAGGTCGGCGCAGACGTGATACATGGCATAACGGCTCGTCCACCATACCTGGTCCGAGGCGTCCCGCTCCAGGGCCAGCCTGAAGGCCTGGGCGGCGTCGCGGTAGTCCAGCCACAGCAGGTCGGGCGCCTGGCCGGCCACTTCCTCCTCGCAGACCAGCGTCCCCAGACGCAACCCCGTGACCGTCACCATGTAGTCCCGGGCGAATTCACGGGCGGTGTGCTCGCCCAGGTAGCGGGCCATGGCGGGCATGTCGGGTTCGGGCAGCGGCTTCCATAGCTCGCTGATGAACACGTCGTCGGGATAGGGCCGGAAGAGGTCGAGGGTCCCGCCGTAGATGAAGCGCTTGACGCCGGCCTCCACGGCGGCCTTGAAGAGCTGGTGGGTGCCCCGGGTGGCCAGTTCCAGGAGGTGCTTCTCGCGCTCCACGTCGGATTCGGGAAGGTCCTGAGGAGGCTCGCCCGTGTGGATGACGGCGTCCATGCCGCGGACCGCCCGCCATACGAAGTCCTGGTCCAGCAGGCTGCCTTCGACGGAATCGCTTTCCCCAGGCGCGTCGACGGTGTCGTCCTCCCCGGGCAGGTCGACGGGCGACTCGTCCATGAGGCGAAGCGAGTGGCCTTGAAGGGCTTCGGCCACCGCCTGTCCCAGCCGGCTCGCGGCGCCGGTGATCAGGATATTCATGGATACTCCTTTGAGCATGCTATCGTGCGTTCATCATATGCTACCGATGCCGCGGATGTCGCGGTTGCTACAGGTGACGCGGGTGACGCGGGTGACGCGGATGCCGCGGATGCTACAGGTGCCGCGGATGCTTTAGTTGCTGCGGATACTTCCGTTTCCGTTGATGCCACAGATTGTGCGGTTTTTTTGTTTTTTTATTCGAGAACTGCCACGACTCTTCCGACTAATATAATCAAGGTGCCCACGGCGACCATTCCGCGTGCGGCCCGGCGGCGTACCCTGGAAGAAGGCGCCTGACCGATCGATCACTTCAGGCCTTCCGATCTTCGAAGGTCCACAGCCCCAGGGCTGTGCCACCCAGCACTCGGACCATGTCTTCAGGTGAGATGAACCGCATCTCGTCGCGGACGACGGAAAGGGTCTGGCCGTAATCGGCTTTCGAGAGGCAGACCGGCCAGTCGGTACCCCACATGATGCGGCCGCCGCCGAAGGCCTGGTAAACTGCCTTGACCATGTCGTGGGTATCCGTCCAGGGATAGCCCTGACTCGAAATTGACCACGTATGGCTGATCTTGACGTATACCCTCGGATACCGGGCCAGGTCCAGTACGGCCTGGATATCCTCCGGGCGATCGGGACGCGCGTCGGCCATGTGATCCACAACCACGTCGAGATCCGGAAAGCGGTCTAGGAGCCTCGCCAGATCAGGCAGGCGTCCGGGCCGCGTGAGCATGAGCAGCGGTACCCGAAGCTCCTCGGCGCGCCGAAAGATTGGCGGCATGAGCGGACCCGTGAACCAGTCTCCTTCCGGTCCCGCGGAGGGGCTGAGCCGCACTCCCTGGAACCCGTGTTCCTCGACCCAGTGGCTCAGGTGGTCCGGCGCGTCCGGGTCCTCCGGGTTGACACGGCAGACGCCCGCGAACCGGTCGGGGTACTTGCGCAGGACGTGGGAAACGTACGAGTTGTCCCATCGGTAACCAATATACTGAACCAGGACCGTCTTCTCCACGCCGTGCCGGTCCTTCAGATCAAGGAGCATCTCCGCCGTCCGGTCCTCGGGGACATGGCCTGCGCTTTCGGCCGGCCAAGGAAAGGCAGGGTCGTTGATCCAGACGTGGGTGTGGGGGTCGATGATGCGCATGGGGTTCAACGTCGTGGTTCGAAAAGAACCGGCGAATCGGACAACGAAATCAGATAGCCATTATGTTGAGTTTGTCCGGGATTTAATCAAGGAGAAAGTACGGTCTATCCGCGCGTTCTCACGAACTTCTGCAACCGCGCGTCGGCCTGGACCTCGCCGACATAGAGGTCTCCGCGGGAATCCATCCAGATGCCGTGGGGACAGCCGGCGAATTCGCCGGGTTTCTCGCTCCGCCGTCCGCCGCCCCAGCTGCTGACCAGGTCGCCATCCAGGGTGTAGATACCCACCTGTTGCTCCAGCTCGGCCACGTACGCAATATCTTCCACCGGATCGAAGTAGACGGTGTCGGGTTTGCCGGGAACGTGACGCTCCTCGATAAACTCGCCTTCCAGGTCGAATAGCTGGATGCGCTGGTTTTCGCGGTCGCACACCCACAGCCGGTCATGCCGGTCGATGCGGACGCAGTGGCTCAGCGCGAACTGGGAGGGACCGTCCCCCCAGCTGCCCCAGGAGTGGATGTGGTTCCCTTCGGCGTCGTACCGGTGTACCCGGGCGTTGTCGTACCCGTCGGACACGTAGATATCGCCGTTCGGTGCGACGACCGCTTCCGTAGGCTTGCGGAACGGTTCTCCATCACTGGCGCTAGGGACGCCCGGCGTGCCAATCACCAGTACCTGGTTCCCGTCCGCGTCGAACTTGCGGACGCAGTGGTCCAGCCAGTCGACCAGGAAGATGTTGTCCTCGCCGTCGATGTATATACCGTGGGAGTTCGTAAGTATGTCGTCGCCGATGGTCTTGACAAACGTTCCGTCGCGGTCGAAGACCACCAGGGGATGCTCGCTTCGAGAATAGACGTACACCCGGTCCTGTGAATCGCAGGCGACTCCGGTTATCCATCCGAAGGACCACCCTTCGGGAAGCTTCCACCAGTTTTCCTGCACCTCGTACGTGTAGGCCCCGTTACCGAAGCTCATGGATGACCTCTTCCTGTTGAATGTGGGTTGTCTGGTTTGCCTGGGTTATGGTTCGTCGGGGGTCACCGGGCTTTCCGGGTTGCCGGGTTGCCTGGCTTTCCTGGCCTATGGTTCGAATACGCGCACCCCTGCCGGCGGGCGCCGAGGCGTTCACCGTAACCAGGACTGTAGGGTTTACGTTTTGCAACTTTCGCCACGCGGTGCCTGAAATGCCGCATCGACCGCGGAATATAGATGAACGATCCAGCCGTAGCCGATCAGCCAGATCAGGACCGCGAGGATGAAGTGTATGACCGCGGCCGGCCTGCGGCCCTGGTACAACTGTCCCAGACCGGGAATGATCAGACTGCCGAGTAAGGCGCCGAACCTGGCGCCTGAAATCAGGCATCAAAGCATGATGTGCCTCCTGGCTCCGGTGCCATCAGGGCTTCTGCATCCTCAGGGCTTCTGCATCCTCAGGGTTCCTGCGTCCTCATGGCTCCTGGGCGACGCGGTGGGCCTGCTTGGGATTGCGTCTTTGTTCCTCAAGGGCCACGATCCAGCTGTCGGCCCAGGCCCGGTGATCGGTCAAGACCCGTTCCGGATGGGCGCGGCTCCGCACGCAGAAATCTGGAAAGAAGGGCCGCCCCGTCGGCTCACCGTAGGCCACGTACCGCAAGTCCAGGCTCCAGCGCACGTCCCACTGCGTCAGGTTGGGCGTGGACCGGTGAGGGGTATACTGGCTCAGGAAAACGACCCCGCCCTTGCGCACTTCGGCCGGTTCCGCTTCGGTCTCGGGCATGAGGTCCGGTTTTATGCGCGTGCCGGCGTCCGACACGTGGTCTAGATGGCCGACCTTGATCACGTCCGGGATCACCTCGAGACACCCTCTTTCCACCGTGGCGTCCACGAGGGGCAGCCAACAGGTCAGCGCCAGGGTACGGTCCGACTCTGCCCAGCTCACCCCGGAATCCTGGTGCCAGGGCACGTTGTAGGACGGGCTGGCGTCCAGGCGGGACGGCGGCTTGGCCCGCAGGTGCTGGATCGGCGAGCAGGTGATTTCGGATCCCACCAGGGATTCCACGGCGTCGAGGAGGTTGTCGTTCCGCAGGAAATCGAAGACGGCCTTCGCCCGCAGGTCGTAGATGTCCATGCCACGGCCGATCTCCGCGCTCTGGGCGAACAGCCGGGCGTAGCGCGTCAGGAAGGGATCGCCCTCGTAAAGTTCGTTGATCTTGCCCTCGGCCTGCAGTTCCCGCGCCCGCCGGTCGATGAAATCCGTCATCGTATCAATCACGGAATCGAGATCGGCATCGGTCAGCACGTCCTCGACGACCACAAGGCCGCGGTCGTGGAACTCCTCCAGTTGCGCTTCGGTCAGGGCCATGGACGTTCTCCTATGTTCTCCTATGATTTCCTGAGTTTTTTTGAACTCTTCTTTAATCTCATCATTGGTGCGGTCATTCAATTCCTGAAAAGATGTACTCGCACGATGCCGGATGAGTAGTACTCGCACAATACCGGCCGATTGGTTCTCGAACAATACCGGAAGGGTAGTACCCGAAAACATAATCGACAATCGACTCTTTGGCAACGGTCGAAGACGGAAGTGCATATGAAAGTCCGTCTGGGAAGTGTTTGTACTCAATCCTGGTGAAAAACTTCCTCCATCTCCGCCCACCATTCGCCTTCCTTCCGCGTTGGCAGGGGGTCCTGCATCGGCATCATCACGTCCCACCACTCCTGAGTCACGGAATCGTCGGCCATTTTCGCCATGTCCGCCTCGAAGTCGTCCCCCACGTATTCGAAATAGGAGAAGAGGTAGTCGTCCTTCAGGTAGATGGAATAATTGGTGATGTTGCATTCAGTGATCATCTTCGCCACGCCGGGCCATACTTCGGCGTGGTAGACCTTGTATTCCTCGATCTTCTCCGGCCTGATCTTCAGGACCATGCCGTAGCGCTGGGGGGTGGCTTTCGTTGCGTTCTCAGGTGCGGCCATTGGAATCTCCTTTCAGGTGTGGTGCGCCGGGTGCCGGGCGCGGAGCGCGGGCCAGCGGAGGTCGAGGCACTGAGTGCGAGGTGCCGGGCGCGGAGCGCGGAGCCAGCCGGGCGCGAGGCGCTGAGTGAAGGGTGCGCGGAGCGAGGCGCGGCCAGTTGAGTGCGGGGCGTCCCACATATATAGTAAAACGGATTTATAGATTGATTGTTATTTTCATCAATATTGACAATATATTGTTCCGCGTTTTTAGATATACATGCGGCCTACTTCACTATCCTGGCGTGGGCGCCTCGTCAGGTATCAATCCCTCCTGCCGAAGTTCTGCCCAGAAATCCGATGGAATCTCGAACTCCGCCATCGCCACGTTCTCATCCACTTCCTCCGGCGAACGCGCACCCGGTATGACCGCGGCTACTGCTGGATGGGCCAGGGGAAACTGCAACGCCGCCGCTTTCAGGGGCGTGCCGTGGCGGCCGCACACCGCTTCAACGCGCCGAACCCGCTCTACGATCCCGGGCGGCGCTTTCCGGTAATCGAACTTCGCCCCCTCCACGGCGCCCTGCGCCAGGATGCCGCTGTTGTAGGGCCCACCGATAATGAGACTGATCTTGCGTTCCTCGCACAGGGGCAGCAGCCGCTTGAGCGCTCCGTGGTCCACCAGGGTGTACCGACCCGCGCAGAGGAAACAGTCGAAATCGCCCTCGACGGCGAATCGCGCGAGCATCTTCGCCTGGTTCATGCCGACGCCGACTGCCCCGATGACACCCTCGTCGCGCATTCTGACGAGCGCCCGGTAGCTGCCCGTCATCGCCTCGTCGTAGTGGTTGTCCGGGTCGTGTATATGGAGGATATCGACCCGATCCAGTCCCAGGCGAGCGAGGCTTTCATCGAGGGACCGTAGCGTGCCGTCGTAGCTGTAATCGAAAACGGGGCCGACGGGCGGGAGATCTTCGGACCAAACGTCCTGGTCGCGCGCCGGGTCGGGCACGAGGAGGCGGCCCACTTTGGTGGCGAGTACGAAGGAAACGCGGTCACGATTTGAAAGCACGGCGCCCAGCCGGGTCTCGCTCACGCCGCTGCCGTAAAGCGGGGCCGTGTCGAAGAATCCCAGGCCGTGATCGAGGTAGGCGTTCACAACCCGGGCGGCCTGCTCATCGGACACCCCCTGGTACAGGCCGGCCAGCGGTGCGCCGCCGAGTCCGAGTCTGCTGACTCTCAACCTCGTGCGGCCGATCTGCGCCTCGGATCGAACAACGCCTTTCTGAGCGTGGTCACGGGACCGTGACTGGTCATCCTTCTTCATCTTCTTCGCCAGGTTCCTCGCCCTGCATGGACTCCCCGCGCAGCAGGAATGCGCGGATGTCATAGCGGCCGGGGCGTTCCACGGGCAGGTCGCCCGCCTCGAGCATTTCCTCGATGGGCGAACTGTGGGTGCGCACGGGCATCTGGACGACCTCGTGAAGCCGCGCCGACTCGTAGATCCCCATGATGATCTCCACGGCGGCCCGGCCGTTGGAGGCCTCTCCCCGGTGATCCGACTTGCCTTCGATCCAGTCCGCGAGTTCTACGGCCTGGCCGACGCTCGGATCCTCGCCGGTGGACGGCCGTTCCTCCCAGCCGCCGGTCTTCGAATTGATGAGCAGGACGCGCTGCTCGTTCACGTCCATCATGCCATCCGAGCCGTAAATGTATCCGCCCTGCCTGCGTTCCGGATGTAGCTCCTGCAGGAGCTGTCCCACGGCACCGTTGTCGAAGCCCACTATGCCCGCGCTGCGGTCCTCGATGCGGATATCCCGCTCGTACCGGTCGGTCTTGCGCTCGATGTTGCCGATCACCCATTCCGGCGCCGGATCGCCCAGGACGTAGCGCATGAAGTCGAACATGTGGGAACAGTCGTTCAGCAGGCCCTGGCTGCCGCTGCAGTGGACGTGCCGCACAGCGCCGATCGCCCCTTCCGCCACCAGGTTCCGGGCGTCGGTCCAGACCGGGTTGAAGCGCCGCTGGTGGGCGATGGCGAGCTTCACGTCGTTCCGCCGCGCCGCGATCATCATCTCGTCGCATTCACCCATGTTGACGGCCATGGGCTTCTCGCACAGGATGGCTTTCGGACGGCGCGCACAGGCCGCGATGGTCAGGGGGGCATGCAGCTTGTGCCAGGTACAGATGCTGACGACGTCCAGGCTCTCGACGTCCATCATCTCACGGACGTCTGCATAGCGTTTTTCGATTCCGTAGCGGTCACCGAAATCCTGCCTGGCCTCGGCAACCGGGTCCGAGAGCGCAACGACCTCGAACCGGTCTTCGCCCAGGTATCCCTTCATGTGGAGGTGCGAGATGCTGCCGCACCCGATTATGCCGACGCGATAGACCGTGGACATCAAAGGCTCCTCTCTGAAACGTATGGAATTCGATTCCGCGAAGGATCCGCTTATTCACAATGGTGTGTATCGGCAAGCGAACGGAATATAGACGGCTATATGGACCGTGTCAACGATCCCGGCGCGGGAATCGCGCGGGGCTGGCGACGGGCTGGCGAGGGACAGGCGAGGAGCCTGCGCGAGGTCTGCACGAAACCAGCGCGCCGTCACTGAATCCCGGATTCGGCAGAGATGTGATCACACCGCCGCCAGGACCTCGAGGCCTGAGGAGTAACTTGACACGGCGCCCTTGGGGGGCTTAGTATGCACGACCATGGAACTACTGATCGTTTTCAACATATTGCTAATCCTTTTCCTCGTCGGGACGTACCTGTCTCTATCGGGACGAGTCCGGAAACTCGAGGAGGTCATAAGACGGAAGACCGGGGCAACCGGTGTGGCGCCAGCCGGACGGGAAGCGGTCGAATCGCTGGAATCGCAGGAGGAAATCAAGGCTGTGCAGGCAGGCGCGGCATTGCCTGCCGGACGGGGAGTTGAGGTATCGCCTGTCGGACGGGGAGTTGAGGAGAAGACGGAAGAATCGACAGAAGAAAAGTCTAAGGAAACGATGGAGGAAGCACAGGAAGAAGCATCGAAGGAAACGATAGAAGAAACGACAGAGGAATCACCGGCGGCGGGAGGAGCACTGGCGGGTGAACCCGTATCGCACCAGACGCCCGGCCGGGTTGCCCACATGCTGCGGCCCCGCACCCGTGAAGAATGGGAGATTCTTTTCGGCGGCAAGCTGTTGAACCGTGCGGGCGCCCTGGCGCTCATTCTCGCCGTGGGATTCTTCCTGCAACATGCTTTCGACAACGACTGGTTGAATGAAACCGCGCGCGTGATCCTGGGCGGAGCGGCCGGCATGTTGCTGATCGCCGGCGGCTACCGATTCCACCGGCGTCAACTGTCCGTTTTCTCCCAAGGGCTGACCGGCGCGGGCGTGGCGATCCTCTACCTGTCGATCTACGCCGCTTTCGACTTCTACCATCTTGTGCCGCAGCCCGTCGCCTTTTTCCTCATGACCCTGGTAACGGCCGCCGCCCTGCTGATTTCCCTGTACTACGACGCCCGGGCCATCGCCCTGCTGGGATGGGCCGGCGGATTTTTGACCCCTCTCCTCCTCGTCACGGCCGAACTGAATACCCTCGGTCTCTTCGTGTACCTTACGCTGCTCGACGCCGGCCTGATCGCCATCCTGGTGAGGCGACGCAGATGGCGGCTGCTCGAACTGCTGGCTGTCGCGGCCACTTACGGGATCTACCTGACCTGGTCGTTCCGTGCGGACCTCCCCGAAGGTCTCGGGACCGCCCTGGCCTTTTTGACGCTTTGGTGGATGCTGTTTGCGGGGACGAACCTCTTGCGCTCGGCCACGAGCGACCCGGTGAACAGGTGGTGGCGGCGGATGGCAATAGCGATCAACGTACTGGGCTACTACGTGATGCTCATGCGCCTTACGCGGCATACGGAAGACCTGTGGGACTTTTTCGGCGTCCAGTTTCAGTACGCTCAGAACGCTTCGGTCTATTCCGGGGGCGTCGGGACCGCGGTCCTCTCGCTGGTGTACTTCGGGCTCACGGCGTGGATCGTCCGGCGAACCGATGACCGGCCCGCGGCCGCGGAGCACGCGACGGTAGCCGTGCTGCTTGCGGTGCTCGCACCAATGAGCTTCTTCAACAGTTACGGCGTCATCATTGCCTGGGCCCTCGAAGCCTTCGCGTTGTTCTGGTTTGGTGTCCACTACGGCACGCGCCCGGTCCGTCACGCCGGGACGGCACTGTCTGCCCTTTCGTTCGTAGCGATATTCCTCCACGGCGGGACGATCGTGTCCAGTCTCGTTTCTGCTTATGTGCCGATACTATCGTTGCGCACCGGTGCTTACTGGGTGGTGGGAGGACTGCTGCTTGTCTGCGCCGGCATGCTGCAGGGCCGCGAAGAGACGAGAAGCGACGTAACGAGGAGCGATGAAACAAGGAGCGACCGCGTGCTGTTTTCGATCTTTCACGTGGCCTGGTCGTTTCTTCTGCTGGTCTGGGGTACGGTGGAAATCCTGACCTATTTCGAGTACCGGATGATCACGCCTGGGGATGGTTCGCTGAATCAATTGGAAAACTTGCGCCAGCTGGCCGTTTCGGGCGTTTGGCTGATTGGCGCGACCCTCGTCATGCTCCTTGGGCGTTTGCTGGATATCCGGGCACTTCGCGCCGCGGCCATCGTCTACTTCGGCTGCACCGTGGTGAAAGCCTTCGTCTTCGACCTCATGATGCTGGACACACTGTATCGCATCGTCGGCTTCCTCGCCCTGAGCGCCATCCTCATCGCCGTATCCTACCTGTACTACCGTAACCGGCCGGCTTCCTGATCCGGTCGCATTCCTGATCCGGTCGCATTCCTGACCGTCTGGCTTCCGGACGCGCTGTTATCATGGCCGCAGCGGTGTCCGGCCGCGCTGGTTGGCTTGCCGGACGCGCTGGTTGGATACCTGACCGCGCCGGTGCGATCAGGCTAACGGGATTCGACGCGTTCAACAGTCTGCAGGGCGAATTCCGTCAGCTCCACCGTCATGGGATAACGGTTGAAGGGCGTGATCAGGTATAGACCGTTGAAGTAGGTCAGGACGGATTCGATGATCTCCCTGGCGATTGAGATGCCCTCACGCCGGGCTTTTCTACCCCGGCCCGCGCGGGCCATGCGCGCGCGAACGTCGTCGGTCACCACGAATCCCGGTACTTCGTTGTGGAGGAATTCCGTGTTTCCTTCGCTGACCAGGGGCATGACGCCCGGCAGTATGGGGACGCCGGCATCGCGGGTTGCTTCGTAAAGCGCCCTGGCCTGGCGGCCGTCGAACAGCGGTTGCGTCATGATCAAGTCGGCACCGGCCTCGATTTTCCTTTCCAGCCTCCGGATCCTTCTGTCCAGGTTGGGTCCGTTGGGGTCGAAGGCCGCCGCGACGGTGAAACCTGTTTTGCCGTTCAAGGGCCGGCCCGAGAAACCCACGCCCTCGTTCATTTGCTTTATCAGTCTGATCAGTTCGAATGAGGAAACGTCGTAGACGTTGCTGGCTCCCGGCTGATCACCGAATTTGACGGGGTCGCCCGTGACGGCGAGGACGTGGTCGATACCCAAGGCATGCAGGCCGAGCACCTGGGACTGCAGGCTGGCCAGGTTCCTGTCACGGCAGGTGATGTGCAACAGCGGCCGGATACCCGCCTCCTCCTTGACGATCTGCCCCACGGCCATGTTGCTGATCCGTGTGACGGCGAGGGAATTGTCGGCCATAGTCAGGGCGTCGGCGCCCGCAGCCTTCAGGGCCCTGGCGCCCCTTACGATGGGTTCGTGGTCCAGGTCCCGGGGCGGGTCGAGCTCGACGATGACGGTCACCCGCTTGCGGACCAAGTCCACGATCGACGGTTCGGCTGCCGGGGGTTTGCGCGGCGGTCGGCCAGGGCGGGCAGGACGGCCTGGGCGGCCTGGGCGGCCTGGGCGGGCAGGGCGAGCCGTGCGCACCGTGCTCGCCGGAGCACGGACTGCCACCGCGACGACCTTCTTCCGCGTGACGATCTCCCTGCCTTCGAGCGCCTGGGCCATGGCCCGAACGTGATCGGGCATGGTCCCGCAGCACCCGCCGATCAGGCGCACGCCCTGGTCGCGCAGCCGGAGCGCGCTCGTCGCGAAGTACTCGGGCGTCGCTTCGTAGATGAATCGTCCGTCCACGTAAACCGGGGAGCCGGCGTTGGGGAAGGCCGAGAGGATGAGCCCATGCTCAAGGGGAACCGGCGCGAGCGCGTCCAGCAGGCCCTTGGGGCCGCTGCGGCAGTTCACCCCCACCACGTCGGCGCCGGCCGCGCGCAGTTGATCGAAGGCATTCGCGACACCGTACCCGTCATCTGTCTGTCCCGATTGGTCCACCGCGAGTTGGCAGATCACGGGGAGGTCGCAGACGTCGCGGCAGACCGCCAGTGCCCCGGTCAGTTCATCGAGCCGGAGGAAGGTCTCCAGGATAATCGCGTCCGCCCCGCCGCCGGCCAGGGCCGAGATCTGTTCACGGTAGACCCTGTCGTAGTCCGCTTCGGTGTATTCCTGGTGGGGTAGGCCGCGGGCCGGCCCGACGGCCCCCGCCACGTAGGCCCGGGATCCCGCCGCCGCCCGGGCGATCTCGACGCCGCGGGCGTTCAGTGATTCCGCCTGGTCCTCCAGGTTGTACTTAGAAAGGGACAGGGCATTGGCCCCGAACGTGTTGGCCTCGATCAGACCGGCTCCCGCATCCACGTATTCCTCGTGGATACGCCGGATCAGGTCGGGTCGGCTCTGGTTGATCTCGTCGAAACAGACCTCTATCGGAACGCCGCGGGCGTACAGCATGGTTCCGCTCGCGCCATCAGCCACCAGAAGGGAAGATCTTAGATGATCTAGAAGGGAAGTGGTCATGGGGAGGAATTCCGTTAGAGCCGCGGGCACGTTCCGGTATGCCGGTCACCGTCCGCCGTTATTGCACGTATCGACGCGGACTGCTCATCAGCCGCAGCTCAACGGTCGCTGTTCAACGGTCGCAGGTCGACGGCTACCGCTCGACGGCCACTGCTCAACGGCCGTGGTTCAACGGTCGCTGTTCAACGGTCGCTGTTCAACGGTCGCCGCTCAACGGCCGTTGTTTAACGCGTATCGACGTACCGCCCAGGCAAAGCCGTTCTCGTGGTTCGGCGGGGCAATGACCAGACCTTGCGCCCGGCCCGCTTCTTTGACCGCGTCCTGGGCATTTTCCATGATCACCCCCAGGCCCGCGTTGAAGAGCATGGGCAGGTCATTGTCGCCGTCCCCGACTGCCATCACGTTATCGAGGGATATTCCGTGCTCGCGCGCGATGAACTCCACGGCGACCTTCTTGTTGACGTCGGCGTGCATGGCTTCGATCCGGTCCGGATTCGTCTTGACGAGGTAGAGACGGGAGTCGAAACGGTCCTTCAACTCCGAAAGCACCGCCTCGCGCCGTTCCAGGCCTGGAAGGATCAGCATCTTGGGCGGCGGCGGGTATGCGCCCTGTCTCAGTTTCGCCAGCAGGTCGTCGTCCCGGTCGACGGCGGCGCGGCTCTGCTCCTCTATGGCTGCGATGGACGGAGTATACCGGTCGGCGATTACGCTGTCCAGGGGACCGGCCTCCGTCACGCGCAGCCAGCTGTATACGAAATTGAAATCGTTTTCTTCGATGAAGTCGAGCAGGTCCAGGAAAGCGCCGGTAGACATGCGCTTTTCGAACAGCAGCGGTCTTCGGCCCCCTTCGGCCGGCCCAAGTATGATCCCGCCGTTGTTGGCGATCAGGTAGAGCCGGTCGAATAGCTGACGGGCGCCACTGAAGGGCTCGCCGCTGCGGTCGATGTTGCGGCCGCTCACAGAGCTCACGATCAGTCCCTGGTCGAGAGCGGCTTCGATGGCGGCCAAACCCTCGGAGGAGGGCTTGCCGTCGGGCAGCAGGGCCGTATCGTCCTGGTCGAAAGCGATCAGTCTTATTTCGGGTGTTTCGGAATTTGCTTTCGGTGCTTCGGCAATCATGGCGTTCCTTCCTGAATCTTCAGTTTTCGGCTTCACTGTCCCGCAGTTGCCTTCCAAGACGCCCGCCGGGATGGTACCGGCCGAAGTCTTCCCGGGTAAACCCACGGCAGGCCTTCAGAGCCATGGCGAGCCCGTCGGCCACGGCGAGTTGGCAGGATGTGCTCACGGTCGGCGCGAGTCCCAGGGGGCCGCCTTCGCGGTCAACGGGCACATGCAGGGTCGCCGCGCTCGAACGGGCCAGACTGGATGCGGCGTGCCCGGTGATTGCGATGAGGATCGCACCGATCGCGGCGAGGGTTTCAACGGCTGCCATCAGTTCCTCCGTCTCCCCGCTGTGAGACAGGGAGACGACCACGTCCCCTGCCGCTACCTGTCCACTGTCTCCGTGGTTGCAGTCGACCGGATCGAGGAAATACGCCTTCGTTCCCGTGCTTTGCAGCGTGGCCGCCAGCTTTTGTCCGATATGCCGGGACTTCCCCACGCCGGTGACGTGTACGCGCCCGCCGGCCGCTTCTGCCTTCCGGATAATCGCGACGGCTTCGTCAAAGTAGGTGTCAGACATGCCGTCATACAGTCCGGAAAGGGCGGCAGCGGTCCGCCGCACGGCATTCAGGCCGGTTGCACCCGCGGTCGCTGGACCGGAATCGCCTAGGCTTTCTGTCACAACCCCCGACTGCGGTGCGATCCCCGACTCCGGGATGATCCCCGGTTCCGGACCTGCAGCCGATTCCGATGCGGTCCCGGCGGGAATCGGAGCGCCTTCGTACAGGGTGATGACGTCGTCCCGGCTCGAACCCAGTTGCGGGAAGGCCCCCGGGATGCGGCAACATACAGCGCCGCAGGCATTGGCGAGCGATGCGATGTCCTGTAACGCAAGTCCGTGGTATATACCCGCAATCAGGCCACCCAGAAAGGCATCTCCCGCGCCGGTGGTATCCCGGGCTTCCACGGGTTTCGCAGGCGTGCGGATCGTCTGCTTCCCGTCGGTGACGACCGAACCTTGCGCCCCTTCGGTGATGGCCACCAGCCGGGCGCCATACCGGTTGAAAATTCGCTCGGCCCGTTCCTCTGAACTATCGGCTGCTGCTATTTGCAATGCGGCGGCCTTGGCGGGTTTCACAACGTCGGCGAGACGCAGGGCCTCTTCGAAATCTTCGGCGGAACCGAGTCCGGCCACTTCGGTGGCGAAATTCGGCGGGACGTCCACGTCCAGCACGGTCGGCACGCCAGCCTCGCGGGCTATGCGCAGGACCGCGATGACGGCGTCCAGTGGGAGCTGGGATATTTCAGTCGTCACCATCGCGGCGGAACGTATGTACCCGGCGAAATGAGCCTTCACATCGGCGGCGGTAGTCTCCGCCGTCAGCGCCCGGGCCATGTAGATCGCCCGGTCCGCGTCGTCGGCCACGTTCACCACCGAAAAACCGGATGCGCGGCCCTCGAGGACCCGAACGGCCGACCGATCGATACCATGGCGGTCCATTTCGTCCCGGATCATAGCACCGAACCGGTCGTCCCCCTGAAATCCAAAAAGACCGGCGGGGACGCCCATCTGGGCCGTCCACGCCAGATGGTTCAGCGTCACGCCGCCTGTTACCTCGGTCACGACCGCGCCATGTTCATTCGGCAGGATATAGGTTTTTTCCTCCGGTCCCGCGATTCGGTTTACCCGATAGATCACGTCCATGACGTTGCTGCCGATGCCCACTATCCTGCCTGTGCGGTCAATGTCCAGGATCACGAAATATCACCTCTAAGGCAATGCGCGGGGAAGTGGTACTTTCGCTCCGTGTTGCGTAGTCTCGCCCGATACTCGCGGTTGTAACACGCGGGCGGCCGCTTTATCTAAAAACGTGGATTTTTATATTGTCAACATTGATATAAATAAGAATCAACATACAAATCGTGTTTGACAAATATAGTAGACCGCGCTCGGCAATCAACGCGGGTTCGCCGCCAACGTGCTCGGCAATCAACGCGGGTTCGCCGCCAACGCGCTCGGCAATCAACGCGGGTTTGCCGCCGACGCGCTCAGCAATCAACGCGGTTTCGCCGCCTGCCTCAGCCGCTGTTCACAAGGACGACCGCTACCAGGGTCAGGCCGATGCCGACGTAGGCGAGTCTGCGAACCTGTTCTTTCCAGTACAATATAGCCACGAGCGTGGTGATGACAAGGCCGACCGCGCTGACGAAAGGAAAGACGACGGTACCGGGAAGGAACTTGAGCGTGAGGACGAGGAGCCAGGTCCCCGCGACGTTGCACGCGCCCAGTATGCCGCTCCACCACACTTCTGGCAGTCGCACCCGGATCGGTTTGTACCAGATGTAGCACAGCCCCATGATTCCGGATACGGCAAAGAGGGAGAATAGGTAGAGCGACATCTGGCTCTGCGGCGCGAGTTCGCTGAATACCTTCGGTGACAGGTGACAGAATCCCGTGGTGATGAAGAGGGCTCCGACCAGCCAGGCGACGCCGCGCAGCGACAGATCGGACTGCCTGCCCACGCCGAGTGTCAGTAGCGGCAGTGCGATGCAGACCGTGATGATTCCCGCAATCTGCGGCAGATTGGGGACTTCATACCAGATTACGATGGAACAGAGGATGGGGATCAGGACGGACAGGCGAACGATCGCCAGAGTAACGGCGACGCCGCCCTGCAGAAGCGCCTGGATCAGAAACCGGAAGGCTACGAAATAGAAGAATCCGCTGACCGCGCCGATCAGCACGGTGGTGCCGTGCCAGACCCAGCCCGTGTCAAAGAGCATCAGCAGGCCGGAGATCACGGCACCTGCGCCGTAATTTAGGCTGCCCACCGCCAGCGCATTGCGTCCGTTGTGGTGGGCGGATTTTAGAATCAGGCCGAAGCACGACGTAACGACGGTCGCGGTAATCAGCAATAGGAGTCCGAGCGCCGTGGTCTGCTCTCCGTCCGTAGTTTAAATTGATAGATTACAAGAGTTAAGGTGGATAGACTACATGAGATTTAGTAGACAGACAACAAGAAGCCGGCGAACGAACACTGCCTCGCCGGCTTCTTATCTTGGTTCATGGTCGCCGATACCAGTTACGGCGTGAAGGAGAAGGTTCCCACGTAAGCGCTGCGCTTGTTCGGGATGCTCCACGTGGCGATCAGGTCAGATCCGCTGTATGCGTGGGCCGCGGTCTGGACCAGCGAAGCCGACGCGTCCTTCGTGAAGGGATCGTACCAAACCATGCGGTCGCAGTTTGGCTCATGGTCGGTCGCAACCATGGTCCGGGTAGAAACGCGAACCTGGCCGTCCACCGAAACCGCGTAGGTGTCCCCGCCGTCGTGGCGGAAGGAAATGTCGGTGGGTTTCACCGTCGTCACCGTACCGAAAAGTTCGCCGTATCGAGCCGTGAAGGTGCTTTTCAAAACCTGGCGCTGGGTCGGCGTGGCCCGGCTGTCGATCAGCAGCACGGTTTCGCGAGCATGATGACCGAGTTGCAGGTTGCCTTTCCCGAGAATGACGGCAACGACGGACAGATCGGCCAGCGCTCCGTCACGGACGCGCCACGCCACGACGGCCTGGTTGGCATCGCCGCCGGCTTCCGCCGAATAGGTGCAGCCGCCGCCCAGGATGTGGTTGGAGCGCACTTCCACGTAATCGCCGGTAACCGTCGGAGAACCCGCCATTGCCGGGGACGCCGCAAGAACCATCGCGACCATCAGGGTTAAACCGGTTTTCAACATATCTACCTCCCTGCCATGGGATTTATGAGATTTTTCGGGTTTACAGGCGTTAACTGCCGGCTGGTCGACCGATTGGGCGCAACCGAAGGCCGGTCACTGCCTTTTCCTGGCCTATACTGCAGTTTCTTGGTCTATACTGCAGTTTTCCTGGTCTATATCGATTGAATGCTTAAAAGTTACGCGGTATATTCTACCTTACCGGGAACACATAATTACATTCAATATATGTTTCCCGCCCCACCTCGTCAATTGGAAATCGTATCGATCACGGGCGGTCCGCCGGCCTTATCCGGTCGGACCTGAACGTGCCCGGATCTTCCGTCAAAGGATGGCGAATATGGAATACAGAGCGCTCGGTGAATCGGGATTGTCGGTATCGGTCATCGGCATGGGCTGCTGGCCTATGGCCGGCGTCGGATGGACCGGAATCGACGACAACGCGTCCCTGGCTGCACTGGAAAGCGCCATGGACGGCGGCATCACCCTCATCGACACCGCCTACATGTACGGGCGCAGCGGCGAATCGGAACGGCTGGTAGGCCGGGCTATCTCGGGCCGGCGGGACAAAATCGTCCTTGCGACGAAATGCGGACTGTACTGGGACGGCACCGCGCTGCTACGCGACAGCTCCAGGAAACGCGTTCTGGAGCAGGTCGAGGAGAGTCTGCGTCGCCTGAATACGGACTACATCGACCTGTACCAGGTGCACGCGCCGGACGAGAACACGCCCTTCGAGGAAACGGCCATCACCCTGGCCGAATTGAAAGAACAGGGCAAGATCCGGGCGATCGGCGTGAGCAATTACGACGTGGCGCAGATGGAGGAGTTCGCACGCCATGCGCCGCTGCACTCGGATCAGCCGCCCTACAACATGCTCATCCGCGACATCGAGGCTGAGATTCTCCCCCACTGCCGTGATAACAACATCGGAGTGATCTCCTACTGGCCGCTGTACAAGGGCCTGCTGACGGGCAAATACGGAAGGGGCCACCGGTTTCCGGAAGGCGACTCACGGAACGACGATCCCAGGTTCCAGGGGGAAGAACTGGCTCGGACTCTTGACATGCTCGGCCGAATGAAGTCTATCGCGGATGAATATGGCAAATCACTCGCCCAACTCGTCATCCACTGGACGTCCCGGCAGCCCGGCATCACGTCGGTCCTGTGCGGTGCGACCCGGCCGGCCCAGGTCGAGCAGAACATCGACGCGGTGGGCTGGGAGCTGTCCGACGAACATCGCACGCAACTCGACGGGCTCGTGTCCGAATTGAGTGGATAGGACTGTAAATTGGCCGAGTTGAGTGGCCGCAACGGAACCGTGACCGAGTCCTGTGGCCAGTGGCCGCGATGGAACCGTGACCGAGTCCTGTGGCCAGTGGCCGCGATGGTTCAGAAGAGGGATGATCAGGCAGGTAGGAGCTAGTTGGCCATTGCGGCGTCTGCGATCGACCGAATCTTCTTCACCATGGACCGGAAGCCATTGCTTCGGCTTGGGCTGAGGTGGGACGCGAGGTCCAGCCGGTTGAAGATGCCTTCGATATCGGCTTCCAGGATCTGGCGCGCGGTCTTGCCGGAGTAGACCATGAGCAGGATGGCCACGAGGCCGCGGACGATGTGGGCGTCGCTGTCCGCCTGGAAGGAGATGGTGGGCGGCAGGGTATCCGCGACGTGGGGTACGAACCAGACCTGGCTCACGCATCCCTTGACCCGGTACGCTTCCGTCCTGTAGGAATCGTCCAGGACCGGCAGCTTCCTGCCCAGGTCGATGATTTCCTGGTAGCGTTCTTCCCAGTCATCCAGGTATTCGAAGTCTTCCAGCACTTCTTCTATCGTCGTGTCCAGCGTCACGATGGTGCGTCCTCCATATCACGAGATTCGACTTTCGGATGCTGCACTTACTCGATGCGATGCAGATCCGCTACTGGCGGTGCCATCCTCAATTTGTTCCGGCAACTTTTCAACCCGCCCCGGTTCAGTTCGACCGTTCCGCGGATCAGGCCCGTCCCGTCGCCATGCTCAACCCCTATGGCAACCCGTTCCGGCAGCTTTTCAACCCGCCCCCAACAGCAACATGGCTGAAACGCCTGCGGCCGCACCCGATACGAATAGGTTCCATTGCCGGTGCGGCGTTCCTAGCACCCTGAGAAACACGAAGGCTGCGACCGTGAAGAGCCCCACGATCATCAACTGGCCCAGTTCCAGCCCGATGTTGAAGGACAGGAGCGGCACGATGATCGATTCCTCCATGCCGAGCAGCGCCCTCAGGTAGTTCGAGAAACCCAGGCCGTGGATCAGGCCGAAGAACAGGGCCAGTCCGTAACTTGTCTTGCGGCCGATTTTGCCCTCGAACGGCCGGTAGACGTTCATCAGGCAGGTCGCCAGGATCGTCAATAGGATCAGTGTCTCGACCAGGTCCGATGGGACCAGTATGACGCGCATCGTGGCCAGCGCCAGGGTGATCGAGTGCCCGATCGTGAAAGCCGTAACGAGCAGAAGCACCGAGCGCCACCGGTTCAGCGGATAGGCGGCGCACAGGGCGATGATGAAAACGATATGATCGTAGGCGTTCAGGTCCGATATATGGTCGAAACCGATTTGCAGATAGACTTGAAATTCGGACATCTTCCCGCCATTAATCCGTCCGTCGCAGCAGATCGGTCACATTCGAGCTCCGTCCGGAGCCACAGACGGACCGCCGAAAGGGCTCGGTACCACATCCTCAGGAACCGAAGCGGACCAGGCCCTTGACCGTTCCCTTGCCCAGGTTAACGTACTTCTTCTCGCCGCCTACTTCGAACCGCATCACGTTGGCTTGTGTGTCGAACATATCGATCAGGATCCGGTTCTCGACCTCGATCGTTTCCACCCGGTCCACATTCGTAATCTGCACCAGACAGGCCGTGGCGTCAAGCGCGTCCTCCATTCCGGTATAGGCCAACTCGCGCTCCTGGCCGTTGACACGGAAGGCCATCCTGGAAAGCAGGTAGTCCGAAACATGCCGGTCGCGGTCTTCCCGTGCCTGGTCGGTCCAGAGCCGCAGTCGCGGGCCGCCTTCCGCCAGGATGGCCTCCTCCAGGTCGTCCGTGAAGATCCGCACGGACACGTCGAGACGTGCTTCCTCGACGTTCCATCTGACCCGGGTGATGCTCACGTAGAACACATGAGCCCAAGCCGGGGCCGGTCCCAATACCGATGCCGGACCCAATACCGGGGCCGGACCCAATATCGATGCCGGACCGAATACCGATGCCGGACCCAGGACTGGGGCTAATACCAGTTCGACCACGGGAACGAACAGGAGACAGAGGAGGATCCGGAGTTTCTTCATCGCCCCCTTCCTACTGAGCTTCCTACCGGGCATCTTACTGGGCCATCTCGCCCTTGAGGCCGTACTTGTCGATCAGGTAGATCAGCGTGGCGATAGACGCGCCGCCCAGTTCCAGCTCCCGGCGGTTAACCGCCTCGAAAACGTCGGTGGGCGCGTGGTGGTAGTCGAACGCCCGTTGCGAATCCGGGATGAACCCGATGGTCGGTGTGCCGGTCTCCCTGCGCAGGGGACCGATGTCGGCACCGCCGCCACCCTTGTTGATATAGGAGATCGTGTTCTGAGGAAATAGGGGCAGCCACGAGCGGAACCTTTCGAGGACATCATCGTCGACGGACGCGCCGAATCCCCGCGGGCTGAAGCCGCCCGCGTCGCTCTCGAGGGCGATCAGGTGCTTCTCACCCGTTTCCTTCGCCACCTCGGCGTACTTGAGGCCGCCGCGAAGGCCGTTTTCTTCGTTCATGAACAGGACGGCCCGGATGGTGTGGCGGGGTCGGATGCCGAGTTTCTGGAAGGTCCGCAGCACGCCGATAGCGTGAACGCTGCCGGCGCCGTCGTCATGGGCGCCTTCGGCCACGTCCCACGAATCTAGGTGGCCGCCCACCAGGATGATCTCGTCCGGCCGTTCGCTGCCCCGGATCTCGCCGATGACGTTATGCGACAGGGCGTCGGGATGCCACTTGCTGGAAAGGTGCATGAAAAGCCGGGCGTCGGGCTGCTCCTCGAGCACCCGGACCAGCCGGTCGGCGGACTGGAAACCCAGCGCCGCGGCGGGGATGCGCTCCACGTCCGCGAGATAGCGCAGGCCGCCGGTGTGGGGCGCGTCGTCGAAGTTAGAGGCGACCGAACGGATTACGACGCCCACGGCGCCAAACTTCGCCGCCTGGGACGGACCTGCGGACCGCTGGCCCACCGCCCCGCCATATCCGGCTCCCGTTCCGATCACGGTCTGGTCGAACGCACGGTTATAGAAAACGATCTTCCCTTCAATGGCATCGCGTCCCAGTTCCTCCACTTCTTCGATGGAGTGGACCACAACCACCGGGGCCGTGATCCCCGTCGGCGCGGTCGGCACCGAACCGCCAATGGCCAGGGCACGCAGCTCGATCATCCCTTCCTCGACGTCGACAATCCGCACCTGCTCCGGATCGCCCCTTTCCCAATGGGGCACCATGACTTCCTGGAGGTACACGCGGTCGAATCCGTAGCCTTCCATCACCTCTTTGGCCCATGCGACGGCCCGTTCTGCGCCTTCGGAACCACTCAGGCGCGGTCCAATGTTCTTGCACAGGTCTTCGAGGAGGTAGTACATCTCGCCTGTCGTCAACCGTTCATTAAAAATTGCGGTGACAGTCTGCTCGTCCTCGGTCTGGGTCTGCTCGTCCTCGGTCTGGGTCTGGTTCTGGGCGCGGCCTTCGCGGGGGAAGATCGCTGAAATCGCCAGCGCGACAGCCAGTGTAGCCGCCAGGACAAATGACAGGGAAAAGGGGGAAAAGGGCAGGATCGCCTTGCGCGCGATCCCAAGCATGTTGCCTTGGTGCGGAGAAAGCATGAAGACCTCCGTGGGTAAAACGGTTTTTAAAATGATCCGATCCGCGGCGATCAGAGGCAGGCTCCCGACCTCGAAGATCACCAGTTCGGTTCCCGGTCCGCGGAAGTTGTGCGGCGACTACCGGGTCAGTTCCCAGCTTGCGGCGGCTTCCGGAAGTTGTGCGGCGACTACCGGGTCAGTTCCCAGCCCATGTGGGAGATTTCCGGTGCGATCAGTTTCTCCCACGCAAGTTTCACCGCGGCGGGAGAACCGGGCGTGGAGATGACCACCGTGTTGCGGTACACGCCTGCCGTGGCACGGGACATCATGGCCGCGGAACCTACCTGTTCGTAACTGAGCATGCGAAAGATCTCGCCGAATCCGGGAAGGGGCTTTTCCAGCTTGCGGTCCAGCACGTCGAAGGTCCGGTCCCGCCGGGAGATCCCGGTGCCCCCGTTGAATATCACGACCTGCACGTCCTCGCCGGTCGACGATTCAAGAGCGGCTGCCACCTCGTCCGGCTCGTCCCGGATCAGCCGGTAGCCGGCGACCCGGTGGCCCGCTTCTTCGATGCACCCCTTGAGGTAATTCCCGTTGGTATCGGTTTCAGGCGTGCGGGAATCGCTCACCGTAACGACGGCGACGCCCAACGGCCCGCGCTCGGCGGCGCGGGATTTGTGGAACGAAGCGCTTTTCGATGACATGAGACCGGATGCTACAGCACGTCCTTCAGCCGCAGTCCCTGTTTCTTCAGGAAAGGCATCAACCCGATCTTCGTGACCGTCCGCAGGGCGCTGACGGACATCCTGATGCGCACCGTCCGGCCCAGTTCGGGCACGTAGATACGCTTCAACTGGAGATTGGGATATTGACGCCGCTTGGTCTTGTTATGTGCGTGGGAAATGTTGTAGCCGACCAGGGGTCCTTTTCCGGTCAACTTGCATTTTCTCGACATGGGGTAAACCTCCAGGAACGCCGTTAACGCGTCTCCCGGTACATGACGTGCCGCCGCAACGTGGGATCGTACTTCTTGAGTTCCACGCGGGCGGTCGTGTTACGCCGGTTCTTCTTCGTGTAGTAGCAATGTGCGCTTTCCGTGCTCTTCAGTTTTACGAGGTCACGGTTTTTGCTCTTGGCCATGCTGTACTCCCAGACGAACGTATCTTCAGAATGCCAGTTTTAACAATCAGCGTCCAAATTTAATGCGTACGTCCGGTAAAATCAAGGAAATAAAACAGATTATCCTACGCCTCTTCCTTCGCCTCTCCCTAGTTTCTTCCTAGGCCTCTTCCACCGCACAGGCCCGCAACTCGTCCAGCGTCACGAACTCCAGGGCCATGATGTGGGTGGCGCTCAGCACGACCGGCGCCGCCACGCCCGCGTCGTAGGCCTCTTTCCATCGGTTCACGCACACGCACCAGCGGTCGCCGGGTTTGAGGCCCTGGAAGCCGAAGGCCGGCACGGGTGTGCTGAGATCGTTTCCGGCCGCCTTGGAAAAGACCAGGAACTCCTCGGTCATCACCGTGCAGACCGCATGGACGCCGGCATCGCCAGACCCGGTATTGCATGCCCCATCGCGGTAGAACCCGGTAAGTGGGTCTGTCGAACAACCGGTGAGTGGTCCGCCGAGTACGTTCATGAAGTGATCCAGAGCATGTAATGGTCCCGATTCGGACTGCACGAAGGCTTACTCGCACCACCGTTTGCTACCCGGCCGCGTGTTGCGACCCCGACACGGCCGCACGTTGCGACCCTGCTGCGTGTTGCGACCCGGCCACGTGTTGCGACCCCGACACGGCCGCACGTTGCGACCCGGCCGCGCAAAGAACAGACCTGAAGTGCGACTTCATCAAATATCGAACAGGTAGGCCAGCTTGACGATTAGCGTCCGGTCCAGCGGATCGCCCAGCAGGGCGTCGGTCATGTCCCCGTTGTCGCGGTTCTCGTTGTACACGATGTAAAGATTGCTGCCGGGACTGATGATGTAGTTGAACCGGAAATTCGATACGAACCGGTCCTGGTTGGTATCCCACTGCACCAGCGCGTTGAGCGATACATCGGGTGAAAAGGAATAGCTGGTCCTGACGCCGAAGAGGTGGGTGGTGACCTCCCGCTCCATATTGGCGGTATCGGTGAGCGTCACGTCGTTCAGCTCATACCGGGGTCCGATCGCGAACTTCGACCCGGTGCGCACACCGCCTTCGAGATTCAGCGAGCGGCGGTCGCCGTTGATGTATTGTCCCAGGATAAGCTGCAAGTCGGCGAACAGCGGCTTGCTCAGGTTCGTCGTGTAGTGCATGCGCGTTGACGCATCGGTGTAATTCCCCACCGGCAACTTGACGCCCAGGATGGGCCGGGTGTCCGCGCTGATTCGACGGTATGCGCGGTCCAACGTGATCCCCGCCTGTTCGCCCCCGGTAAAGAACAACTCCCAGTGGTAGTGTTCCCGCCGGGTCAGTTGCGTGCCGTCGTCCCCGAAAGTGGCGGACAGCACGACGTGGGGAAAATACCGCCGGACGATGCTGTTCGTGGGCTCGGGCGTAAAGAACGCACGGGCGGAAACCTCGTGAAACCCGCCGAAGTTCCGGGCCAGGGACCTGCGGCTGAAAAAGCCCATGCCGGGGTCGAAGAACTCGGACACGCCCATGTAGAGACCCTCGAACTGCCACAGCGGACCGTTCCAGCGCGACCACAACCGTCCCGCGAAGCCCGATTCGCTGCTTTCGCCTTGTTCAAAGGTGGTCCCGGCGAGGAAACCGCTGACGGCCAGTTTCGGTCCGATGGCCAGGTTGAAATCGGCGCCGGCCGCCCGGTTGTAGTCCCCTCCGCCGACCCGCTGATTGGTCAGAATGAACCCGACATTTGATTTCTCGCCCACGTCCTGGCTGACCCGCGCCACGGCGTAAATATTGTCCTCGATCTTGTTGTCCCCGAACCGCTCGTCACCCGTCCGCATGAGCAGCAGGCCCAGGTTCGTTCGCCCGGCCTTGCCCGTCAGCCGGCCGCCGCCGGTTATCGGCACCTGTCTCAAGGTTCCGCTTGCGTCGCGCACCAGGCCGACGTTTCGGCTGTAGAACAACTCCGTCTCCCGGGCCACGCCGAAGCGGAACAGGCCGGCATTCTCGAGGAAAAAGGCGCGCTTTTCGGGAAAGAACAGGTTGAACTGGGTGAGGTTGACCTGCGCGTCGTCCACTTCCACCTGGGAGAAGTCCGTGTTGTACGTCAGGTCGAGCGACAGGTTGTTGGTCAGGCCGTACTTGACGTCCACCCCGCCATCAAAGTCGTCGTCCCGTTCGGTCGTCCCGGGCTGGAACGTCCAGGTGGCGCCGCCCAGTGAATAGGGGGTGACCTGCAGGTAGCGGTGGTCGTGCCGCGTAAGGTTCATGCCCGCCAGGGTCCCGGCAACCGACACCTGGGAGATGTTGAAAGGCCGGATGACGGGCGCCCAGAAGGCCTGTTCGTTGCGTCGGCGGATCTGGCGCTCCAGGTTTATCCCGAAATCGACGTCATCGCCGGTTTCAAAGCGCAGCGTGCTCCAGGGAATGGCCATCTCGGCGTACCACCCCTCCTCGTTCCGGGAGGTGTATACGTCCCACACGCCGTTCCAGTCCGTCAGGACGTTGGTATTGAATCGGCCCTCTGACCGGCCTTCGTTGCGGACCTGGGCGTCATAGCGGGCGCCGTCGGGGTTGGTGGCAAAAAGAATGCCGTTCTGCCGGTCCATATACGTATCCAGAATGATCTGGAAATAGTCGTCGTCGGCCAGGTCGCCGTCCCGGGCCATCTGGGTGGCGATAATCTGGGAAGGGTCCGAGTCGTAGGCCCATACGCCAATGTACAGGGTCTGCTCGTCGTAGAGGACCCGCACCTCGGTCCGCTCGGACGAGGGCTGTCCTTCGTCGGGACGCTGCTGGGTGAAACCGCTGGCCGCCAGGGCGTTCTGCCAGATGCCCTCGTCCAGCACCCCGTCCATGTGCAACGATTCCAGGATGCGAAGCGGTACGAGTTCCCGCTCCTGTGCCGATGCAGTGCCGGCGGTCTGCATAGACAGCAGCGCGGCCATACAGAACGCGGTCGCCGCACGCTTGATGCAAGGCGCAGCAGGTGCGCGCACGCAGGCGAATAACTCATACATGCAGGCGCTGATCCAAGACATTTACTATTCCTCCATGGGCTGTCCGAAGGGAATGGACAAGCCGAAAGTTATGTTGCGGCCCGGGTTGTCAATGAAGTACCTGAAACGGCTCAGGTAGTCCCGGTACCGCTCATTGAACAGGTTATGCACTCCGAATTGCATGCGAACCGGTTGGTCGGCTACGGCGAATTCCGCGTGCAGGTGTACGTCGAAGAGGCTGTAGCCGGCCGGAGGGTCCGCGTAATCGATTCCTTCGGGAAAGCTTTTCTGCTGCATGACGAAGCGTCCTTCGAACCCGATCCCGGCCTCCAGTAGTCGCCCGGTAGTGGGCAGATGGAAATCCAGGCCGGCGATTAACCGGGTGGACGGCATCTGGTACAGGGGCTGGTCTTCGGCCGTATCCCGCCCCCGGACGAGGGAGGCGGACAGGTAGGTGTCCATATACCTCGTCAGATCGTACTCGAGGTACCCGTCGAATCCCTGTATTACCGCGTCGGACTGGACGTAGGTGAATTTAGGGAACGCGCCCCGAATTGTCAAGACGAGGTCGTCTGCCGGCAAAAGCGAGATGAAATTACTGTAATGCGAACGAAATACCCCCAGTTCGCCGCGGCCCCGTTCCCCTTGGTAACGCAGGGTGAGGTCCGTATTCAGGCTTGCTTCCGTGCCCAGTTCCTTGTCCCCGACCTCGAACTGCGCCGTCCCGTGATGGACGCCGTGACTGTACAGCTCGTTCACCCCCGGCGGACGCCAGGCCCGGCCGACGTTAGCGGCAATTGCCAGGGTCGGGGCCAGTTCGTAGATCAGGCCAAGCACCCCCGTCATGTTGCTGTAGGTGTGGATACCCCCCTCGACAATCTCGGTGGCGCGACGCCCCTCGTTAGAGTAGATCTCCATCCACCGGTAGTCGTAGCGCAACCCGGTCTCTACAGTGGCCCTGCCCTTAGTCCAGGATTCCAGGGCAAACACGCCGAAACTGTAGGCCTGAAAGTCCGGAATCAGAAACCCTGTGGTGAAGCGCGTGTTTCGCTGGCGCATGCCGCTGACGCCGAATTTGCCGTACCAGTTACCAATGTTGCGGTGCTGGAAGATCATTTCCCCGCTATGGGTCTGCAGGCCCTGGGAGAAGCCGGGTTTCGGCGGCGCACCACCGCCACGGGCCTGGGAGTCCCACTCCTCCCGCCGGTTGTACTGCTGGCCGTAACGCAGCTCGAGATTGCCCTTACCTTCTAATCGTACAAGAGATCGAACGGAAAGCAGGTCGTGATCCACCCGCTGGCGCGGGTTGTCGATTTCGTAGGTGAAGGAGCCCACGATGCTCGGGTTGCCCCGTTCGATGGTCCTTCTCAGGTCCGTGGTATTGCCGATGTGGGCGCCTTTGAATATCCCGATCCAGGTACCGAAATGGCTGAAATAAGCTTCGGTGTCCATCCAGTCCGTCGTCAGGCCCAGGGCGGCGGAATAGTCCCGCTCGTCGAAACCGGAATTCCGGATGACGTGGACCGGCGCCCGGGCGTTCCCCGCGCGCCGCAGGCTTCCCTGCACCCGCCACTTGAGTCCCGCCAGGCGGCGCAGGGCGCCCTGCACCATCACGGAACCTGCGCCTTGCCTGTTGTTAGAAAACAGGTTCGAGTTTATCCTGCCGCCGATTCCCGGTCTCGTGGGCAGTTCCGGGGGTTCGATGCGAATGACCCCTCCGATGGCGCCGGCACCATATTGAACACTGGCGGCGCCTTTGAGTACCTCGATGCGAGCCGGTGAAAAGGGATCGATCTCCGGGGCGTGGTCCCCGCCCCACTGCTGTCCCTCCTGGGTAATCCCGGCGTTGAGCACCAGCACCCGAGCGCTGTGAACGCCGCGCAACACGGGCTTTGAAACAGCGGGACCCGTGGTCAGGCTGGACACGCCCGGCAGGGACTCCAGCGTCTCGCCCAGCGTCTGGCCGCGGCGTTCTTCCAGGGCCGATGGGGGCAGGACGAGTACGGACTGGCTGGAACCCGTGAGTTCGCCGGCCAGGTCGCGGTCGCCAGTTACGAAGACCTCCTCGCCGATTAGGGGCTCCGGCTCCATGGTTACTTCGAGCGCGGTCGCCCTGCTTTCGGTGACGATTATCTCGCTTCGGATCGTCCGGTAGCCGACGAATCGAAATTCGATTGTGTGGCTGCCCTGCGGTACATTCTCCAGGCAGAATTCGCCACGCTCGTCTGTGAAAGTCCCGATTTCGAGTACGGAAAAGGCAACGGTCACGGCCTGTAACGGCTCGCCGGTCTCGTCCAGCACCTTGCCGCGCACCGTGGCGGCCCGCGCCTCTGCGAGAATAACGATGCCGGACAAGGCAATCGCCAGGATGGCACACAGGATTCTTGTTACGTTCATATGTATATCCCTGGCGCGCGTTTCCTCGAAAAGTTCACAACCGCGATCGTACTACGGGCGCACAAAGACCTGGAAAGTCACGTCGATGTCCGTCTCGTCGCTCGGGTTGAGTCCGTCCTTGGGTGCGTCATCATAGTGACTCAACCTGACCCGAAACTGGCCGTTCGCCGCATTTTCGGGTACGGAAAGCTCAAATTCGATTCCGACGGGATGATCCGCGCCCGAGTTTGTCACGTAATCGGATTCCTTGTCCAAATAGATAACGGTGGCCGGTGAAAAACCGCCCAGGGTGTCATAGAAGAACTGGTGGGCCTCGGACTCCTCCTCCACTTCCTCGGTGATGTTCTCCGGCGGACTTTCGGTTTCGTTCAGCACCTGGACCGAGCCGTTGTAAACCGTACCCGCGTCTATCTCAATCCTGTCCACGACCGGCGCGTTGCCGCCTTCGCCGTCCAGATCCCGGAACCGCACGGTGTACGGCGTTCCCCCACCACTGGGCGTAAGCGTGATTTCTAGCGTCGTGATAAGCTCTTCTTCGCCCGGTCCATGGTCGTCCTCATCCTGTCCGTTCGGTTCGGAAGGACCGGTCGGACTGGTGTCTTCATCGTCCGCACATGCAAACGTCAGCGCGGCGGAGACAAATACCGCGGCGGTAAGGATTGACAGTACGTTCCAGCGATGCCTGAACATATCGAACTTCCTCTCTTTTTGCTGCGTTGCGTAAGTTGAACTGCTTCTGCCTTGTGTATCGAACTGCTTCTTAAGATCATGCTCATAACATCGGTTTCAACCCGTCGGAGACGAGAGCGTCAAGGCTCGCCCGGCTCAAACCGGTGGCCTGCCCGGGATGACCTGATTGAAAACCGCTGGATCTGGTACCGAATTCGTCTAAGCCGCTTGGTGGAACACTGGTTGCTTCGAAGGAAATTCACCCTCGACCACTTGCCAGCGGCGTCATCCGAACTGTTTTAATGCTATCGTTGAGGACAGAGGACTGGACGATATGAATCGTGCAAGTCCTGAAGTGGTCGCGGGCCGTGCCCTATGGGTCGGGCGATCGGCCGGATCCTGCAGGGTGTCAGGTCAGGAAAGGGGCGGTGCGCGGTTCCGGTGCTGCGCGTTTCGTGCCTGGGGGTGTCCAGGCTCCGGTGCGTCGGCCACGGGGCCGATAAACTCGTGCTCAGGGAGCGTAGAAGGCGACTTTTCGAGCACCGCGGAGGATGCGCCGCCGAAAAGGCAACCCTGGCACTGGTCTGCAATTGTTGCGCCCGGTTCCAGTCCGTGGCAGTGATGCGGCGGACTGGTAAGAAGAAAGGCAAATACCAGGATGGAGGAGAACGTAAGGAGTTTCATACCGTACTCATCACGAGGTAGATAGACCATTCCCGAGGTAGGTGGACCAATCCAAAAATTGTGCAACTTGAGCAGAATTCTCTAAGGTATTTCAGTCTATAAAACTATGCTTTTTTAGCCGTTATGTCAAGTAATTTCGCTGCTTCCGCGAATACAGACTTGACACGGCGTAAAACCCATTGTTATTATTCGACGCCGCGAAAAAACGACGCGATTAGCATGCGGACATCTGCTTATGACGCAAGCAAAGGAGCGAGAACCGGGGTGTCCGAAAGAACAATGATCGAAGCAAAGGGACTATGCAAATTCTACGGTTCCTTTGTCGCCGTACAAGATATCACCTTCCAGATACCCGACGGTCAGATCGTGGCGTTCCTGGGTCCGAACGGCGCAGGCAAGTCCACGACGATGAAGATCCTCAGCGGTTACCTGGGCGCCAGCGCCGGCAGCGCGTCCATCGCCGGATTTGATGTGCGGCGGGACCGTCTCGCCATGTCGCGGCACCTGGGATACCTGCCTGAAAACGGCCCTTTGTACCAGAACATGACGCCGCTGGAACTGTTGCGGTTCTTCGGCGAGGCACGGGGACTGGATCCCGCCCTGCTGCCGGGCCGCCTGGACTATGTCATCGACCGGTGCAGCCTGGACCAGGCCCTCGAAAAACCCATTGACAAGCTGTCCAGGGGCAACAAACAGCGGGTCGGCCTGGCTCAGGCCCTGCTTCATGATCCGGACGTGCTCATCATGGACGAGCCCACCGCCGGCCTCGACCCCAACCAGATCCGGGATTTCCGGCAGGACATCCGATTGCTCGGGCAGACCAAGACCGTTCTCCTGTCCACCCATATCCTGCAGGAAGTGGACGTCATCGCCGACCGCGTACTGCTGATCCACGAAGGCCGGCTGGTCTTCGACGGTACGCCCGACACGCTGCGGCGGGACGGTACGCTGGAAGAATCCTTTTACGCATTGACTGGGAATGGTTCGGCATCGTCCGAAGCCAGCGGCGAGGAGACCCGTTTTGACGAAACCGCCGCCGGGCTGGCAGGTGAGGGCACGGCGAACGGGGAAGCGACGAGCCGGGGCACGGCGAACGGGGACAAAATAAACGGGAGCGCGGCGAACTCGAAGGCGACGAACGGGGAGGCGGACGTATGAACATCGGACTAGTCGGCCGGCTCAACGGGAGGGTGATTGCGGCCATCGCCCGCCGCGACATGCGCCTGGCCTTCAGCAATCCCACAGGATACGTCTTCGTCACCCTGTTCATCTTCCTCAGCGCGGCCGCCGCGTTCTGGCAGGTCCAGTTCTTCCTGAACAACCTGGCCAATCTCGATCAGTTGAACGCCGTGTTCCCCTACCTGCTGCTCTTCTTCGTACCGGCGCTGACCATGGGCGTCTGGGCCGAGGAAACACGGCAGGGAACGGATGAACTGTTGTTTACCCTGCCCGCCACGGACCTGGAAATCGTCCTGGGCAAATACCTCGCGGTGCTGGGCGTCTATACAGCCTCGCTCGCGCTCTCGCTGACCCACGTGCTGGTACTGTTGTTTCTCGGGAGTCCCGATCTCGGGCTCATGGCGGGCAACTACCTGGGGTACTGGTTCGCAGGAGCCGCCCTCATCTCCGTCGGCATGCTGGCGTCCCTGCTGACCGCGCACGTGACCATCGCCTTCATCCTCGGCGCACTGTTCTGCGCAACCTTCGTGCTGATAGGCTCCATAACGGGCGGTATCAGCGAGGGGTTGCGCGACCTGCTCTCACCTCTAGGCCTCTTCAGCGCCTTCGACGACTTCGCGCGCGGCGTCGTGAGTATCTCCGGCCTGGTCCATTTCGTTTCGGTCACCGGACTTATGCTGTATCTGAACGTGGTGCTGATCAGCCGCCGCCACTGGCCCGCGCAGGCCGGAGGCTACCGGATGGGAATTCATCATGGCGTGCGGACGGCGGCGATCGTTGCAGCGGTCATCGGACTGAACGTCATTCTGGGCCGAGCGGGCCTTCGCCTGGACGTAACCGCTGAAGGCCTCCATTCGCTCTCCGACGAGACCGTGCAGATGCTGGGAGAACTGGACCCGGAACGGCCCGTGTTCATCCAGGCCTTCGTGAGCCCCGAGGTGCCGGAATCCTACGTGCAGACCCGTTCGAACCTGGTGGACGTCCTCAAGGAACTGGACGCCGCGGGAGGCTCCCGTGTCCAGGTGCGGATCGAGGAAACCGAGATGTATACCCCGGAGGCCCGCGAAGCCCGGGAACGATTCGGCATCACGCCCCGAGAGCTGCCGGATCTTCGAAGCGCCCGTTCGGGATTTACAAATGTGTTCGCCGGGATAGCCGTCACCTGTGGTCCGGAGGAACGGGTCATCGGGTTCCTCGATTCCGGGCTGCCCGTGGAATATGAACTGGTGCGCAGCCTGCGTGTGGTCGCCCGCGCAGACCGCGCGAAAATCGGCATATTAACCACGGACGTGCGGCTCTTCGGAGGATTCGATTTCAACACCATGCAGAGCCGGCAGCCCTGGGCCATGACCGAGGAGCTGCGCAAGCAATACGACGTGGTGCAGGTCCAGCCGCAGGAAGACTATCCGGACGATCTCGACGCGCTCATGGTCGCCCTGCCCAACACGTTGGCGCAGGAAGAAATGGACCGCCTTTCGGATTACATCGAAGCGGGCCATCCCACCCTGCTCCTCGTGGATCCTTTGCCGTCCTTCAACCTGACCCTTTCTCCCTCGGAGCAGAAGGGCGCCGGCAACAATCCCTTCGCCGGCAACCAGCAACCGGCGCCTACGCCGAAGGGCGATATCCAGGGCCTGCTGCGCAGATTCGGCGTTGAATGGAATGCCGGGCTGATCGTGTGGGACCGCTATAATCCCCATCCGGGCATGGCTCATCTGCCGCCGGAAGTGGTCTTCGCCTCTCCGGGCAACGAGAACCCGGACACGTTCAACGGAGAAGCGGTCAGCACCGCCTCGCTTCAGGAGCTCGTCTTCATCTTCCCGGGCCGGTTGCAACCCGCCGGGACCGGCAACTTCGACTTCGAGCCCCTCGTGCAGAGCGGAGTGGCATCGGGGCTTACCGTCTATACCCAACTCGTGCAGCGCAACTTCTTCGGAGGCTCGCAACTGGTCCTTTCCAACGTGCCCCGGCAGGCGAGCGAGCATGCCTACACGATGGCAGCCCGCGTAACAGGATTCGCAGAGGCCGGCGGCGCGGCGGGCGGTGCGGCAGGCGGCTCCGATTTCGTGGAAGCCGGCGGCGCGGGATTCGCGGAGGCCGGCGGTGCGGCGGGCGGTGACGAGACAGACTCCGGTACGGTCGACGGGCTCGACACGGGGATGACCGCGCCTGTCAACCTGGTTGTCGTGGCCGACGTGGATTTCGCATCGCAGCAGTTCTTCGATATCCGCCGCATGGGCGCCGGGGGACTGAATTTCGACAACGTGACCTTCTTCCTGAACGTGATGGACGTACTGGCCGGGGACGAATCCTTCATCGCGCTGCGCAGCAAGCGGGTCCGGTACCGGACGCTCGAGACGGTCGAAAGGCAGACCCTGGCGTACACGCAGCAGCGGGTCACGGACGAGGACGCGGCCGAACAGGAGGCGCAGGCGGCCCTGGACCAGGCCCGCCGCCGGCTCACGGCCCGTGTGGACGAGGTCCGCCAGCGGACCGACCTGGACGAGCAGACCAGGCTGATCATGGTCCGCAACCTCGAGGAATTGGAAAACCGTCGGTTCGAGACCCTGAAGACCAATATCGAGGCCGAAAAGGAAGCCCGGATCCAGTCCAGCAAGGAAATGATGGAAGGCCAGATCCGATTGATTCAGAATACCATTAAGAACCTGGCCGCTCTGTTGCCGCCCGTGCCGGTCTTCCTCCTGGGCGTATTCATATTCGTAAGGAGAAGGCGGCGGGAGAACGAAGCCGCCGCCGCCGCGCGCCGGTTGAGGAGCTGAACCTGCCATGAATGAAATCCGAAAGACCCTGGCCTTTGTCGCCGCCGCCGCGGTGGTGACCGTCGCCGCATTTCTGGCTGCGCCGGCGGACCCTTCGCCGGAAGCTTTCTCGGACCGTGGCGAGGCCTTCTTTCCGGCATTCACCGATCCCAACGAAGCGGCCTCGCTGGAGGTCATCGGCTTCGACGAGGTGACCGGACGCGTGGACGCTTTCAACGTGGTGTTCAAGGGTACGCGCTGGCGGATCCCCTCCCACCACAACTACCCCGCGGATGACCGGGACCGTCTGGCCCGTACCGCCGCCGGTCTCATCGAGGTCCGCAAGGACGACGTGGTCGCCGAGGTCGCCTCGGACCACGAGGCCCTGGGCGTGGTGGACCCGCTGGACGAGTCCGTCGCCTCGCTGGCCGGACGGGGCAAGCGCGTGACGATCAAGGACGGGAACGACAACCTGCTCGCCGACCTCATCATCGGTAAAAACGTGCCCGGGCGGGAGGGCAAGTACCGCTACCTCCGGGTGCCGGGCCAGAAAAGGACCTACGCGGCGCGCTTCGACGTGGACGTCTCGTCCCGGTTCGGCGATTGGATCGAGCAGGACCTGCTGGAGGTGGACCCGGACCGGATCGAGCAGGTGACCCTGAAGGACTACTCCATCGACGAACGCACCCGGGTCCTGAACCAGCGCGACACGATCGTCCTGACCCGTGGAGACACCGACTGGACGGCCAACCGCATGCGGAGCGGGCAGCAGGTCGACGGGGTAAAGATGGAAGACCTGCTCAAGGCCCTGGACGAACTGACCATCGTGGGCGTTCGTCCCAAGCCAGCCGGCCTTTCCAGGAGCCTGGAGGACAACGACGAAGGCATCGGCATCACCCGAAGCGATATGGCCTCCCTGCAGGAAAAGGGTTACTTCTTTACCCGGGACGGCCAGCTGGTCTCCAACGAAGGGGAGGCCCAGATCCGCACCAGGGACGGCGTGCTATATACGCTGCGCTTCGGCGAGATCGCGTACGGCGCCGGCGATGGGCTTACGGCCGGCACGGGTCCCGCCGGGACCGTCAGTCCGATCGGACCGGGCGAGAACCGGTACCTGTTCATCACGACCGGTTTCGACGCCGCCTCGTTTCCGGAGCCGCGCAAGCCGGACGACCTGACATTCCAGAATCGGGTGGACTCGCTCTGGACCGACGCCGACCGGGCCAACGCCGACCTGCAGGAAAAACACGAAGCGTGGCAGCGGAACGTCGATACGGGGCGCCGAACCTCCGCCGACCTGAACGCCCGTTTCGCCCAATGGTATTACGTCATATCCTCCGACAGCTTCGACCGGATCCATCTCCGGCGGGGAGACCTGGTCACTTCCGACTGAGCGAATCGGACGGCGGCACTGCGGCATGACTCCGCGTTCATGGCCTGGTCTTTTCGCGTGTACCCCTTCCATAAACGTCAAATACGGATTGAAGGACCACTACCAAGGACGACCGATTGAACCCTGACCCAACCGGTGCGGCGGTCATCGCGCACACCCTGCATGACGCCGGCGTCCGCTTCGCCTTTGGACATCCCGGCGGGGAAGTGCTGGAACTGATCGACGCGCTCGAAGGTGCGGGCATTCGGTTCGTCCTGACCGGCCACGAATCCACGGCGGCGTTCATGGCCGCCGCCGCGGGTCGCCTGACCGGAATCCCCGGGGTGTGCGTCGCGACCCTGGGTCCTGGCGCCTGCAACCTGGTCCTTGGCGCCGGAACCGCCTACCTGGACCGGGACCCCTTACTGGCCATCTCCGCGCGGACGGCGACCGGGCGGCACCACCGCAGCAACAAGCAGAACCTGCCCCTGGTCGATCTGTTCAAGCCCATCACCCGCTGGTCCGTCGACCTGGAAGAAGCCCGGATCGAAGATACCGTCAAAACCGCCCTGTCCGTCGCCTCCGGCCCGCCGCGGGGTCCGGTCTACCTGGCCCTGCCGTCCGACCTGGCGGGGAAGCCCGTCTCTGACGATTCCGCGAATCGGGATGCCGGTCCCGATCCTGTTCTCCAGGAAGCCGCCGGGCAGGCCGGACCAGGCCTTCCGCCTCCGCCGGTCCAGGCGGACGAATCCGATCTTCCCCGTATACTCGCCAGCCTGAACGGTGCGGAACGACCCATTGCCGTGGTCGGCATCGCGATGGACGGCCCGGGGGACACGCCGGCCGTGCGCCGTTTCCTTCGGGACACGGGCATACCCTATACCACGACCGTGCAGGCGAAGGGGATCGCGGACGAACGCGGGAAGGGATTCCTGGGTACGATCGCGCCGGCCGCGGGCGAAGACCGCATCATCGAACGGATCGAGCAAAGCGACTGCGTCCTGGGCATCGGTTTCGATCCCGTGGAGATCTCCCGGCTCTGGCACTTCGACGCACCCTTGCACGTGGTCGCCAACGCCCCCGTGAGCTTCGGAGCCTACAGCCCTCCCGCTTGCTGCGTGGGTGACGTCTCAGACCTGCTGGACCGCATCGCGGCGGAGTACACCGGGCGAAGCGCGTGGACGGATGACGACATCCGGTACCTGCGCGCGCGGGTCGACGCGGTGTACCACCCGCCGGCTACGGCGGGACCGGGCGGCATGTCGCCCTATCACCTGATCGGCATCCTGCAAGAGGCCCTGCCGGAGGACGCCATCGTCTCGTCGGACGTGGGAGCCCACAAGAACGTCATGGGTCAGCGATGGCTGGCGTCCGGTCCGAACACCTTGCTCATGTCCAACGGACTTTCTTCCATGGGCTACGGCATGGGCGCGGCCATGGGCGCCGCGACGGTCCATCCCGACCGTCCCGTCGCAGCCGTGACCGGCGACGGCGCCTTCGCCATGATGGTACAGGAACTCGAAACCATTAATCGGACCGGTATGGCGCCCCTGATCGTCGTCCTGTACGACGCTTCGCTGGCCGTCATAAAGATCGCCCAGCAGGCGCGCGGACTGCCCGAGACTGGTGTCGATTTCGCACCGGTGGACTGGGTCAGGGTCTCCGAAGGATTCGGGGTTGGCGCCGAGGCCGTCCGCACACTGGAAGAAACCCGCAACGCCGTCGCGCGGTGGGTGCGCGAACGCGAAGCGCGTGTCCTGGTCGCCCACGTGGATGAGTCTTTGTACACCGGGTTGAAGTACTGAACGGAATCCGGGGTTCAAATACAAAATAAACGTGGCGCTCCCGGTACTGTACTTTATATTGTGCTCACCTGAAGGTTCCGGTCCATGCCTTCCGAAACATCATCCTGAAATCGTACCTTGCAAACAGGGAGTAAGAAGGGACCATGGGGCCCGATTTTACGCTGATTCTTGCCGTGGTACTCGGCCTTTACATGGCCTTTTCCATCGGCGCGAACGACGTGGCGAACGCCATGGGCACCTCCGTGGGCTCCAAGGCGCTCACCATCAAGCAGGCCATCCTCATCGCCGGGGTGCTCGAATTCCTCGGCGCCTTCCTGGTGGGTGGACAGGTCACCAAGACCGTACGGGGCGGCATACTCGACCCGCAGATCTCCGCTGCTGCGCCCGAACTCATCGTCTACGGCATGCTCGCTGCGCTCACGGCCGCCGGAACGTGGCTCATTGTCGCGTCCCGGCTGGGCTGGCCGGTGTCGACCACCCACTCGATCGTGGGCGCCATCGCCGGTTTCGGCATCGTCGCTTTCGGTGTCAGCGTCGTGCAGTGGGATCAACTGATCCAGATCGTGGCTTCCTGGATCGTGTCACCCCTCCTGTCGGGCATCCTGGCCTACCTGATTTTCAGTGCGATCAAGTGGACGATCCTCCGCCATCCGGACCCGGTGCGGCGGACCCGGAAATGGGCACCGCTCTACATATTCTGCGTCGTCATCGTGATTTCGCTGGTCACCCTGTTCAAGGGACTCAAGAATATAGACCTGGATCTTACCCTGATGGAGTCCCTGCTCTGGTCCAGCATCCTGGGACTCTTCGCGGTGATCGCGGGTCACTTTCTGCTTGGCATGATCGGTAATCGGCCGGGTGCCGAATCCGAAGATCCGTCCTCTGGCGATGCGCAAATGGCCGTGGTCGAGAAGATGTTTGGCGTGCTCCAGATCATGAGCGCCTGTGCCGTAGCCTTCGCCCACGGTTCCAATGATGTGGCGAACGCCATCGGACCGCTTGCGGCGGTGGTGAATATCAGCCAGTCGGGCGTGGTCAACCCCGAGTCCCCGGTACCCAGCTGGCTCCTGCTGGTCGGCGGCGTCGGCATCGTCATCGGGCTGGCGACCATGGGATACCGCGTCATGGCGACCATCGGGACCAAGATCACGGAACTGACGCCCACCCGGGGCTATGCGGCCGAGTTCGCAGCGGCCGTTACGATCGTCCTGGCCAGCCGCCTCGGCCTGCCCATTTCGACGACCCAGACCCTGGTCGGCAGCGTCATGGGCGTGGGACTGGCCCAGGGCGTCAAGGCCCTCGACCTGAGCATCCTCGGAAGAATCGCGGCATCCTGGATCATCACCGTACCCGTCGGTGCCCTGCTGGCGATCGTCTTTTTCTACGTTTTCCGGGCCATACTCTAAGCCAGTGACGGGCCCTGGCCGGCCCGTCAAAGACACCGATACGCCCGGCAATTCTTCATGAATGAAACACCCCTGAACGCCATTGAATCGGAAGGCCCGTCCGCTCCGCCCCGACTCAGGTTCACCCTAGTATACACCGCGCTGATCCTGGGCGCGTACCTGGTCCTGCAAGTCGCGGCCACCGTCGCGGCGATGGCCATGCTGGGGCTGGACCCCGCGGCGCGCATGGGTGACCTGGTCGCCCTGGGCGTAGTCTTCTCCGCCGTGCCCTGCACGTTCCTGGTTTTGCTCGCCCTCGGTCTCGCACGGGGCGTCGACCCGAAATCCTGGCTGGCTCTTGTTCCGGTCCGCACCGCGGCCCTTCTTGGCTGGCTGGTTTTCGCCGTCTTGCTGCTGCAACTCGCCGACCTGGCCACGGTCGAACTCGGACGCTCGCCCGTGCCGCCGGTGATGGAAACGATCATCGAAACCACGCGATACACGACGCTGCTCTGGGTCGCGCTCGTGATCGCCGCGCCGGTTTTCGAAGAAGTGCTGTTCCGGGGGTTTATGTTCGAAGGGCTGCGCCGGACGAGGATTGGCGCGTGGGGTACGATCGCGGTCACAACGCTGCTGTGGACGCTGCTGCACGTCGGCCAGTACGACCAGTATTTCCTCGTGCTGATCGCGCTGATCGGCATCCTGCTCGGTTACGCCAGGGAACGCACCGGTTCGCTCTACGTCCCCCTCGCCATCCATGCGGTCAACAACCTGCTTAGCATCCTGCAGTTGTCGGAGGAACGGGACACGCTCGTCAACGGCCTGTTCTGACGCGGTCCGTTGCGGTATTGAAGGGAGGTCGGTTCCGGAGGCGGCCTGGTCTCAGACGCCGAGGGCCTTCTTGTTCTCGGGGGTCAACTTGGTCATCGTGCGCTTGAACTTGTAGTGGCCTTCTTCGGACTTGACGGGTTTGACCAGCAACACGGTCTGGATCTGCTCTTCCTGGTCCTTGTCGGTCCCCTTGGCCATCTTGGCCGCAAAGCTTCTGTCCTTAGCCATTTTTAGATCCTCCGCTACGGGTCCTCGCGTTCCTCGCGGCGACGCGCTACGTCGCAAGACCCCTCAACCTGTGTTCATGCCAGTTTGCCTTCCGACGAAAATATACGCGGGCGGGAGGTCGAAAACAAGCAAAATGTCCACCGTGGCGTTTCCGGGCCGTCATGCCATAGTATACGGGCTGAAGGCGCGATCGCGACCGGCGCGCCTTCACCGCTTTTCCATAGACATCGGTTTCGATCCGCCGTATCTTGCAACCGGTTTTGTGGAGATCGGAGTTGACCATGCGGGCACCGGCATCACGGACGGCGGCACGCGGCAAATCCGGACCTGACGAGATCGGAGTTGACCATGCAGGCACCGACATCACGGACGGCGGCGCGCGGCATACCGGACCTGAGGGGCCTGTCGCTGCCTGAGATCTCGCGGATCGTCGCGGAGATGAACGAACCGGCCTACCGGGCCGGCCAGATCGCCTCGTGGGTATACAAGAAGGCCGCGGGCTCATTCGAGGAAATGACCAACCTGTCCCGGTCATTCCGGGCCGAACTTGCGGACCGCGCCTGCCTGAACCCGTTGACCATCGTCCAACGGTCGAAGTCGCGCCACGGTCCGACCATGAAATACCTGTTCGAACTCGGGGACGGCCAGAAGGTGGAGACGGTGTTGATCGGCGGTTCGCGGCGCAACACGCTCTGCATCTCCACGCAGGTGGGATGCGCCATCGGCTGCCGTTTCTGCGCGAGCGGGCTGGTGGGTCTGGCGCGCAACATGACGACGGCCGAAATCGTCGACCAGGTCGTTCAGGTCAAGAAGCTGGCCGGTGATGACCGTCCCATAAACAACATCGTCGTCATGGGCATGGGGGAGCCGCTCGCCAACTACAGCCAGGTGCTCAGGGCCGTACGGATCATCAACGCCGACTGGGGACTCGGCATCGGCGCCCGCAGAATCACGCTGTCCACCAGCGGCCTCGTTCCCAAGATCTACCAGTTGGCCGACGAGAAGATCCAGTTCGAGTTGTCCGTGTCCCTCCATGCCGCCGACGACCGCACCCGTTCCGAGATTGTCCCCATCAACCGGCGTTATCCCCTCAAGCAGCTCATGAAGGCCTGCCGCCACTACACCGGGGTGACCGACCGGATCATCACCTATGAATATGTCCTGCTCAAGGGCGTGAACGACCGGTTCCAGGACGCGGAACACCTTGTTCGGCTGCTGAAAAAGGACAAATGCAAGCTGAACCTGATTCCCTATAACCCGGTACGCGGCCTGCCCTACGAAACCCCCGACGAATACCGCCGGACGGTCTTTGCGGATGCGTTGCGGGCGGGCGGACTGCACTTGACCATGCGGCGGGAACGCGGCAGGGACATCGACGCGGCATGCGGACAGCTGCGCCTTGCCGAATCCCGGAAGGCGTAGACAGACGACAGGCCGCGGGAGCGACGGTGGATCGCCGATGGAACAGGCAACCACACCCCGGATCCTCGTGATCAGACCCGACCGGATCGGAGACGTGGTGCTGTCTCTGCCGGTGATCAACGCCCTCCGGCATCGCTGGCCGGAAGCCTACCTCGCCATGATGGTACATCCCTACACCCGGTCCGTGGCCGAAAGAAACCCCGGTCTCGACGCCGTGATCGTGGACGACCCGGATGACGGTCATCGTGGCCCGGCGGGTTTCCTGGAACAGGTGCGGCGTCTCAGGTCCCATCGATTCGACACGGCCCTGATGCTCATGCCGACCATGCGCCATGCCTGGATGCTCTTCCTGGCAGGCATCCCGCGCCGTGTCGGCGTGGGCCGGACGATCTACCAGGCGATGACCTTTACGCGGTCGATCAGCCGCGACGGTTACGAACCCCTCCGGCACGAATCGGACTACTGCCTGGACCTGGCCCGTGCCTTCGACGCCCGGGAACCGGGTCGGGGGGTCCTGATCGAGGTAGCGGAGCGGGAGCGGCTTGAAGCACGCGCGGTACTGGACTCGGCGGAAGGGATTCCGGTCATCGGCATTCATCCCGGTAACGGCGGGAACGCCCCGAACTGGACGGCCGAGCGGTACGGCGCATTGGCAAAACGATTGCAGGATCGCCATGGCGCGAAGATCGTCGTCACTGGCAGCGCGGAGGAAGACCGTCTCGCCCGGACGATCGTGTCCGCGCTGGACGGACCCGCCCTTTCCCTTGCGGGGCGGCTTTCGCTGGACGAACTCATCGCGGTGATCGGTGAAATGGATCTCCTGGTGTGCAGCAGCACGGGTCCCATGCACCTGGCGGGAGCGCTGAGCGTCCCCACGGTATCCATCTTCTGCCCGCTGCCCGCGAGGTCGCCGCAGCGGTGGCGGCCCTTGGGCGGACGGGACAAAAACCTGCTGCCGCCCGACGGGCAGTGTCCGACCTGCGAACGCGGTCCCCTCTGCGACCTTTCCGGCATTTCCGTGGATATGGTCGGCGAGGCGGTGGGCGAACAACTGGGATAGGCCGCAAACCGGCCCATTCCTTCCGTAAGAACCCGTACCTTGGGGGCGTGATTCAATGACCCCGTCCGATACCTCATCCAGCATCCTGATTATCCGGTTCAGTTCAATGGGCGATATCGTGCTGACCTCGCCGGTTACGCGAGCGGTTCGCAGAATCTGGCCCGACGCGGAAATCGACTTTCTTACGCGTTCGGAATACGTCGGCCTAGCTCGCGCGTTGCCCGGCGTAAACGAGGTGGAGTGCCTGGAACCCGCGAAGGGACTCCCGCGCCTCATCTCCCGCATACGTCGAAGAAAATACGACCTGGTGATCGACCTGCATGGAAACCTGCGCAGCAGGCTGGTGTCGCTGGCTGGCAACGCGGGGCGGGTCGTCCGGTACGACAAGCGCAGGTTCTCCCGGAAGGCCATCGTTCGAAGGGCCGGTGGTACCGCGGCTGTACCCCATACGGTCGATCGCTACCTTGCGACGCTCGATCGGCTCGACGCAACCCGTGGGTCCCATCGTGATGGCGCACCAGGCGCACAAGAGAAGAGGCGGCCGGAATTGAAGGTCGAAGCCCGGGCGGCGGCGTTGGTGGAGAAACGTCTGGCAGATGCCGGTATCGGCCCTGGATTCCCGGTACTCGGGGTGGCACCGGGCGCCTCGCACGGACCGAAACGCTGGCTTCCGGAGCGGTTTGCCCGGGTCGCCGACCACGTGGCGGAATCCCGCGACATGAAGGTGTTGCTTCTTGGCAGCGAGGAGGACCGTACCGTCACAGGCGAAGTGGCCCGCGCCATGAAGAGCCCGGCCGTGGACTGGGCCGGGACGACCGACCTCTCGCTGCTGCCCGCGGCCGTGCAGCGATGCGGACTACTGGTCAGCAACGATTCCGGTCCCATGCACGTGGCTACGGCCGTGGGAACGCCGGTCGTCGGCGTGTTCGGTGCCACACATCCCCGGCTGGGGTTCGCCCCCCTTGGGCCGGCGGACGCCGTTGTAACGCTCGACCTTCCTTGCAGTCCCTGCAGCCTGCATGGGGACCGGGCATGCCGCTACGGTACCCATGCGTGCATGGAAAATCTCGAACCGCGGCGTGTAATCGAGGAGGCGGAACGACTGATATCGGATTGATGGCGTGATTGAACGCAGATTGTCGGGTCGATGTGCGGCGCTATTCGTCGGAACCGTATTCCAGGAGTGAAAATACAGGGCGGTCGTCCAGACGCTTGCGGCCGTCAAGGAAGGATAATTCGATCAGGAATCCCACGCCGGCCACGATCCCGCCCGCGTCCTCGACCAGCCGGCAGGCCGCTGCCGCCGTTCCCCCCGTGGCAAGCAGGTCGTCCACGATGAGTACGCGGTCCCCGGGCTGCACGGCGTCCAGGTGCATTTCGAGGGCGTCCGTGCCGTATTCCAGTTCGAATTCTATCCGACGCGTCTCCGCGGGGAGCTTGCCGGGCTTGCGCAGCGGCACAACGCCCTTGCCCATGTGGTAGGCCAGCACCGGCGCCAGGATGAACCCCCGGGCCTCGATGGCGGCAACGAGATCAATAGATTGGTCCGCGTATTCCGTGATGAAGCGGTCCACGGCCATACGAAAGGCGGCGGGATCCTTGAAGAGCGTGGTCACGTCCTTGAATTTTATTCCGGGTATGGGAAAGTCAGGCACGCTGCGGATTTTCTGCTTGAGTGCTTCCAAATTCACACCTCGATTCTGAAAAAAGGCCTGGCGGGGCAGCTATCACACCAGCATTCTTCGGGTGGCGCATGGGCCCGGACCGCACCGGTCACGGGTCGAATTCTCGCGTCCAGTTCTGCACGATGGTGAGGGATGGGCGGGTTTCTTCCGAGTTGGCCGCGATAATAAACGACTCCCCGCCGGAGTATACCTCGTATCCGGGAAACCGCAGGTCATCTGCGCCCGCCTGGACGCCTTCGAAGAGCGCTTCGGGACGGCCGAACCGGAAACCGGGTCCATCCACCACCGGAACGGCCATCAACCGGTTGTCCTCTACGTAAAACAGCTCTTCGCCCGAGGGACTCCAGCGGGGTGTCCAGCCGCTGTTCGCCGAAACCTGCCATCGCCCCGTACCAGTGGGAAACCGGGTCACGTATACCTGCCACCCGGGCCCCTGGTTCGATACGTAGGCCAGGTATCGGTTATCCGGGGACAGGGCCGTCTGCACCACCCGCCCCTGGCCATCCAAGAGCACCTGGGCCCCGGCGCCTTCCGCCGTGGAAACAAACTGTACCTGTCGCTGATGGAAGTAAACCAGAAACCGGCCGTCTCTCGAGAGCGTGGGCGCCCACCCCCTCAGCGAATCAGCCGAGAAGGGCTTCATTTCGTCCAGGACGTCCAGATCCATCCGCATGAAGAGCGCGTTCCCGCGCGCAAGTCCGGGATTGACCGCTGGAGAAACCGAAAACACGACCGAACCGCCGTCGGGCGTAAAACTCGGCCTGCTGTAGTTCAAGTCCGCAGAGGTAAGCCGACTGCCGATACCGCTTTCGATTTCGTACAGCCACAGCGCGGCCAGGACGCCTTCTTCGCTTTCCACCATGACTTGTTTTTCGGTGGGGGACAGGACCAGTTCTCTGATCCTGTCCTGGGGCTGGCCAATGATCCGTTCGATCCGGCCGCGGCGGTCGACCACGGTCAGTTGCTGCGGGGACTCGGACACCTTCCGATATACCATGATCCCGTTGTCGGACACGCTGAGCGTATTGACGCGCCGGGCTACCCCGAAGGCCTCACCCGTCAGTTCACCGCGCTGCGGTGAAAAGGGCACGGCCCACAGATCGTCCTCGGTATGGGTCGTGGTCTCCCGGTAGTACAGGAGGTGGCCGGACGCATATCCCGCTACGGCAAGGAAATCGCCCTCCAGAGGAAGTATGCGGCGGGAGGAACCGGGCGACCCGGACGGACCTGGAAACTCCACGGCGATGCGGGACTCGGTGATTCGAGCCATGGAGATCGCCATGCTCAGATCCCCGTTTCCCCGGTACCTTTCGCTCAGGTCGGCGATCTCCTGCGGATCGTCGGAGACTGTGACCACCGCGTACATGCGCAGGCCGTACTCGGACAGGTTCAGCGGGGACAGCAACGCCCTTTCGGCATTCGCCGCGTCCGGTTCCAGCAGGCGGACCGGATCGCCGCCCTGGTCAGACACGGCATAAAGCCCCCCACCGGATCTCATGCTGGCCATGGCGAATAGTATCCGGCCGTCGCCGCCCCAGGAAATACCCCTCAGATCACGTTCCGGCAAATCGCAGAGATGCACCTGTCCGCCGCCGTCCGCCGCGACCTTCCAGATCGACCGTCTGACCAGATAACCGATCTGGCGGCTGTCGGATGACCAGAATATCTGTTCTATGTCGTCGGTACCTGGAATCTCCCGGCCCTCGTTCTGGTCCAGGGAACGCACCCAGAGGCGGTTTTCGCGCACATAGGCAAGCAGCGATCCGTCCGGAGAGATTGCCGCGTTGTCCCGGTCCAGGTTGTCCAGGCTCACCTGGAATTTGCGCAGCGGCGCGGCTGATTCTTCTTCGAATGCCCCGATCAAGGCCGCAACGATCAACGCACCGGCGACCAGGCACGCGGCGCAGGCTCCGAGCACCTCGGGACGCCGCAGGAGGGAAACCGCCGGTACCGGCCGGGAAGCGGCGCCGGTCGTTCCAGCCGCGGTTCCAGCCTCGTATTCTTCCCGGCTGTCGGCCAGGGCGTGTCTCATGTCGAGCACGGACTGGTAGCGGGATCTGGGTTCCTTGCCCAGGCACCGCCGGACGACCCGGTTCAGCGCGGGAGGCACTTCGCCGTTGCCGCTGCTCACCGGTTCCGGATCATCTTTCAGGGTACTGCTGATGACGGTTACGTAGTTGTCGCCGGTGAAGGGCCGGGTGCCTGCCAGGGCCTCGTACATCATGACACCCAGGCTGAATATGTCGCTCCGATGATCGCCGTGGCTGCCGGTCGCCTGTTCGGGCGACATGTACGCCGGGGTGCCCATGACGGCCCCGGCCTGCGTAAGACTGATCGTCGGCCCTCCGCCGCCATCGGTTTCATCAGTGGCACCGGCGACGACCCGGGCCAGGCCAAAATCCAGGATCTTGGGGACGCCTTCGTCCGAAATCATGACGTTCGCAGGTTTCATATCCCGGTGCACGACGCCCCGCTCGTGGGCGTGGTCCAGGGCGTCCGCAATGGGCAGGAACCAGTCGAAGAACGTTTCCAGGGGGAGGGGCTTCCCGGAGAGGTGTTCGTGAAGGGACCGTCCGGGCACATATTCCATAGTAATGAAGTTAATGGTACGACCGCTGTCGCCTCGTTCGCCGTCCTTGCCGGCACGGTCGTCTTCCAGGAGCGCTTCTTCGGTGGCGAAGACCTGGGCGATATTCGGGTGGTTCAGCTTGGCGGCCGCCTCGGCCTCCACACGGAACCGCTGCAGCAGCGCCGGGTCGCGGGCCAGATCCTCCGGCAGCACCTTGAGGGCGACTTTCCGTTTCAGGCGGGTGTCCTCAGCCAGGTAGACCTCGCCCATGCCGCCCCGTCCGAGGCTTGCTTCGACGCGGTAATGGAGGATGGCGTCGCCCTGCCGCATGTCCCTTACTCCATTTCAGATACTGGTCCGTCTAGTCCACCTCGTCCAGGCGCACAGACCGGCCCTCCGCGGCGGAACGGTCGGCCGCGAAGACGACGCGGTGTGACTCGTAGGCGGTATTCATGTCCGTGAGCGGCATGGGTCCGCCTCCGTCGATACTGTCGACGAAGGCCTGGAACTGGGGTTCGTAGGGGTGATCCTGGACGTCGCCCGAATCGATCAGGGAGGTCTCGAGCGTGCTCCAACGGCCGCGGTCCAGACCATCGAGCTTATGCGAATAGAAGCGATTGTCCAGCAGGCTTCCTTCGCTACCCACCAGGTGCACGTGGAAATAGTAGGGCTGCAGACAGTCGATGCTGGAGGTCACCTTGCCGATCCGCTTGCCGCCCTCGAATCTAAGGATGGAAACACTCGTGGTATCGTACTCGTACGGCGCGAAGTGGGGACTGGAGGACTTCGTGCTGTAGCTGGTGACTTCCTCCACCTTGCCGTCCATGAAGAAAAGGAGGGCGTCCAGGGCGTGGCACCCCGCCGTCAGCAGGCTGGACCCGCCCATGTCCTTTTTCACGTTCCATCCGTACTGCCCGTACCAGGGCCCGATGCCATGGTAGTAGTCGACTTCGGCGTAGTGTAGATCCCCGAGCAGCCCCTGGTCGATGACGGACCGGATCAGGGTGAAGTGTGCACTGTACCGGCATTCGAAACAGACGCAGACGGACACCCCGGCCTTCTCGACGGCGGACTGGATGCGCGCGGCGTCCGTGGGAGTCAGGGCAATGGGCTTCTCGATGATGAGATGCTTGCCGGCCTCTGCGGCAGCCACGGCCTGGTCGGCGTGGAAGGGGTGGGGCGTGCAGATGTCGACCACGTGGACGTCGGGATCGGCGAGCAGATCGTCATAATCGACACAGGACTTCAGCGGCGTGCCGAATTGCGCGGACAGGTCCCCGTCGTCATGGATCCTTCGGGAGCAGACGGCGGTGACATCGGCCCCGGACACGGCCTTGAAGGCGTCGATGTGCGCCCCGGCCACCCAGCCGAGGCCGACGATCCCTACGTTCAGATGGTTCACAGTCATCCTCCGGAATGCTGCAGCTTGTTCAGCATGTCCATCCAGCGGTCGTGGTCGGTTTCAAGCTTCGCGAGGGTAGTGCGGTCAAACACGAAGGGATACCCGTTTACCACCGCCTCGTGCCTGGCGGGATCGTCGGCGCAACAGTCCTCGACGACCGCGGCCAGGAACCCGTGCTGTACGGCGGAAGCGGCGGTTAGAAGCACGCAGACGGAGGTCTCCAGTCCCGCAATCAGTATAAAGGATTTACGCGCACGATGTAAACGGGATAATAGGTCCGGCTGAAGGAAGGCGTCGAAGGTCCGCTTGCGCAGGACGGGTTCGCCGTCCATTTCCATGGCGCAGGGCAGCACCTCCACACCCCGCGTGCCGCGGATGCAGGGTGTTTCCCCCTTGACCCGATAGGGCGTCATCCAGTCCGATCCGTCCGGTTCGAACTCCGCGCGCACATGGACGACGTCGAGACTCGAAGCGCGGCAGTATTCGAGCAGCCGTTCGACGTTCGACGGAAAATCGGGGAAGGACTCGGCCGTCTCCTCCGGCCAGAAATCCCGCTGGACGTCAATGAGCAGCAGGACAAACCAGCGCCAGTCTTTCTGGACCACCATGAGCACTCCGTCGACAAGGAAGAAAACCGGTATTCGTGGAAACGAACCGGACCAGGGTTTTTTGAATTACAGGACCGTAATCTAATTTCGCGGCGGGCTTCCAGCAAGACGAAATACCCGTAAACGCGGCAGTCTCAGGGCGGTACTGTCTCAGGGTCAAACAAAGACGCAATTTGTGTCTTCCCACTCTTGACATTCCCATGGACCGATATAGATTAAACTTAACCCTGTTCTACGGCGCGGGCATCGTCCCGCGTCGCATCTTTTTGCGGTAAACCTTACATGAATTTCGATCCTCGGAAACTGTTCGAAGACGGTTTCATCGTGCTTCGTGGAGTGGTTCCCCCTGACTGGCTGGACCCGTTAAGGGACAGCTTCGAGCGCATGGTGGACCGTCAGAAGGAAATCTGGGCCAGGGAAAGGAAACCGGACGATCCGCCCGGAGGCCAGTGGGCGGTCAGTCCCCAGCCCCGGCTGTACTTCGAATCCCTCGTGGACGCGGACACGGCCAATACCATGGCTTTCGGTCTGCACGAGCATACCATGGGGGTCAGCCGGCGTATCATGAACGCGAAAGCCGCGGGAAACACCGGTTTCTTCCTCATGTGCAACCCGGTGGAAGACCACGGTCCGGCGGCGTGGCACCGGGACATACATCCCATCGACCAGGCGCCGCTCAGGGGCCTGCAGGATGACCTGCTGCACAACGCCCCCGGTTATCTCCAGTGGAACATCCCGCTCTACGATGACAACGTGCTCTGGGTCGTGCCGAAGAGTCATCAACGGGGGAACACGGTCGAAGAGAACCGCTGCCTGGGACGGAATCTCCGCGAGGCGCTGCCCGGCGCCGTCCAGGTCGAGTTGAATGCGGGCGACGGGGTGGTCTATACCAATACGATCCTTCACTGGGGAAGCAATTACAGCGCCCGGATGAGGCGCACCATCCATCTGGGCTACCGGTCCTACGGCGGTCCGATTTTCCCCTACGTCAACCGCACCTTCAGGGATCTCTCCTTCACCGAATGCCTGCCCTCCGATCTGCAGGCCGTTTTCGAGGACGTCAAGCGCAGGTATGACGAGGAGTCAGACTTGATAGAGTCCATTTTCCGCGCCGTCATCGGCCGCGACGAGGACGCTTTCCAGGACGGCCTTGCCTTGCTGCACCCCGGCGAAATCGGACGTATCGTGTGCGTTGTGCTCCTGTCCAAGATCGTCTATAAGATGAAGTTCTCCGCACATCCCGTCCGGCCGCACTACGGCAGCGACATATCGCACGACGAGGACCTGAAACCCCGGTTTGCCGACGGCGAACTGGACACCCTCTGGCAGCGCTTCGCCCCACTCGACGGCATGGTGCAATCGGAAGCCGTACAGTACGTGCCAGGATTTCAATCGGACCCCATGCACTACTACTTCGAGGATATGCCGTCCTGCCTGAATGTGAACACTTTCATCGCAGGATGGCGGAACAACTGAAGCGGCGTTTTCGCCCCAAACAGGGAGTCCTGGATGAAGATCACATCCGTTGCAGTCTGGACCGTCGTCGTACCCACCATACCGGGCCGCGTCCACAGCCCTGAATACGCTGCGAAGGCCGGCTGGGACGAGGTCCCGAAGCACATCATCCGTGTCGATACGGACACCGAGTTCTCGGGCATCGGGGAGACCTGGCGCGGCGTACCCATCGAGGAGGTCAGGGAAGGCGCGGCGCTGCTGATCGGCCGTGACCCCGAGGACGTGGCCCCGCAGGATATCTTCGGAAGGCGGGCTGAACGGGCGGCCGACGACATCACGGTGGGTACCGGTCCGGCATACGACGCCTTCGAGATGGCCGTGCTGGACCTCGTGGGACGGGTCCGCGAACTGCCCGTGCATACGTTGCTCGGAGGCGCCGTCCGCGACCGTGTCCGCGCCGATTACTGGATGGGCCACCAGACGCCGGAGGACGGCGCAAAGGCCGTGGAACGAGGGATGCGGCAGGGGTTTACTGGGGTCAAGATCAAGTGTCGGCTCGAGGAACCCATGTACGAGCGCCTGAAGGCCATGCGCGACGTGGCGGGGCCCGGATTCAAGGTGACCGTGGACCCCAACGAACGGTTCTACACCGCCGCGCAGACCATCGAGCTGGCGGGGCGCCTTGAACCGCTGGGAAACGTGGAGGTGTTCGAGGACCCCATACCCAAGTCGGACATCGAGGGTTACGAAGAGATCCACGGGGCCATCCCTTTTCCCCTGGCCATGCACCTGGGAGACGGACCGGGCGTGGTCCGCGCCTTGCAGGCCGACGGGGGCCGGGGCGTAGTGGACTGCGTGAACCTGGGGGGCAGCATGTTCGGCTTCCAGCGTAATGCCGCCACGGCCGCCGCGGCCGGACTCCCGTGCTGGCATGGGTCGGGGAACGACCTGGGGATTTCGGACACTTCCTTCGTCCATGCCGCGGCCGCGGCGCCGAACTGCACCATGGCGTCCGATTTCGTCGGCGGGTGGACCCGGGAGGACGACCTGATCCTCGAACCCATCACCTTTGTCGACGGCCACGTACCCACGCCGATGAAGCCGGGGCTGGGATGCGACCTGGATTACGACGCGATGCAGCGGTACGCGCAGGCTTACGAGGAACTGGATTGAAATCATTTCGGAATCGACGAAAGGAGCGTCCATGCGGTTGATCGCCGCAGGCTGCGAATACTCGGGGGTCACGACGCTGATCGACGGCCTCTACGCCTGGGGGAACGAGCGGGGCGTTCATCACCACCTGGACGACCACTTCACCATCCCGGACGCCTACCACCTCGACGAGGAGGAGCAGCAAGGCTTCATCGACATGCTGCCGGCCATCAAGGAACGGTTTCAGCGGTTCCAGATCGTATACCACGTCCGGCTGATGCACAAGTTCGATCACATCCTCCTGGGCGGGTTCCATATCGAGGAGATGGTGTACGGTCCCAGGTACTATTACCCGGGGATCGATATCGCGGTGCGCGAGTACGAACCGGACATGCCCGGCGACGCGATCCTGGTCCATCTCCACGCACGTCCCGAGGTGATCCGGCGGCGCATGGAGCGGGATCCCCATCCACGCCAGTTGGTTCCATCGGAGGACGTGCCGCACGTCCTGAAACGGTTCGAAGAGGAAGTCGCACAGTCCTGGATAAAACGAAAGTTCGACATCGATACTTCCGAACTCACGCCCGGTCACCTCGTTGAAACGTTTCTGGAGCGATCCGTACCCTATCTCAATGCCCGGGACGCGCTGACCAGGATGCAATGATCGGTTGCTGAATGTACCGTACCTGTGCCTGTTCGGAACGGGCGGGCGAGGCGTGGGAACCCATTTTCCGGCAGTCAGGCAGTCATGGAGTCCAAATGAAAATCACACACGTGGGGGCTGTGCTGCTCCAGCCCATGCCCTGGGTACTGGTAAAAGTCAAAACCGACGAGGGACTGGTCGGCATCGGCGAAGCCTATCACGGCGCCGGGGTCCACCAGATCGCCACCGACCCAAGGCTGCGGGACCGGGCGCTCATCGGCCAGGACCCGCGGAACGTGGACAAGCTCTTCCACGACATGATGGGTTCAATGTCCGCCTCCGGATTCTACCAGGGCGCGGTCATGAGCGCCATCAGCGGGATCGAAATGGCCCTCTGGGACATCACGGGACAGGCCTGCGGCGTGCCCATCTGGCAACTGCTCGGCGGCAAGTTCAGGGACCGCATCCGCGTGTACAACGACTGCCACGCCGGGGACGACGAGACGCCGGAAGCCTATGCGGAGAAGGCCCGGGCCGTGGAAGCCCGCGGCTTCGACGCCATCAAGTTCGACATAGATCCGCGGCCGGACCGGCGGGACCGGTACAACCGGACCATCAGCAACGATGACGTGGCCTTCTTCGTTGACGTCATCGCCGCCCTTCGGGACTCGCTGAGCCCCAATACCGACCTGCTCATCGACGCCCACTGGAACTACGCGCCGGTGGATATTCTGAAAGTGGCCTACGCCATCGAGGATCTCAACCTGATGTGGCTGGAGGATCCCGTGCCGCCGGAGAACATCGAGGCCATGGCGAAGGTGACCCAGGCTACCCGCGTCCCCATCTGCACCGGGGAGAACTTCTACACGCGTCACGGCTTCCGGGGCCTCATCGAGGCGCAGGCGGCGGATATCATCTCGCCCGATCACGCCAAGGCGGGTGGGCTGCTCGAGGGCCGAAAAATCGCCGACCTGGCGGACATGTACTATATTCCCCTGTCGCCCCACAACATCTGTGGACCCATCGGCACGGTGGCCGTGTGTCACCTGTGCGCGGCGGTGCCCAACTTCCAGGTGCTCGAATTCCATCACCTGGACAACGAAGTCTGGAATACGCTGACGGTGGAAAGAGACCTGATACGGGACGGGCACATCGACCTGCCCCTGAAGCCGGGCCTGGGCGTGACGCTGGACGAGGAGACGGCCCGTCGCGCGGCCCGGGAAGACCTCGGCTTCTTCTGATATGGCGAGCGGACGGCGTGTAGCGTGCCGGGGGTCCTGCCGGCCAGCAGGCGCGCGACCGACCAGGTATACCTATGGGATATGACGCCGAAATCGTCGGGCCGCGGATGAATCCGGACCTGACCCCCGAACTGGAACGGGAAGCCGCCTACTTTCGGAGATGGGGCTACCTCATCGTGGAAGACGCCCTGTCCGTGCGGCAGGTCGAGCAGCTCCGCGACGCACTCGACGAGACCTTCGTCCGACGCGGCGAGTCCTTCACGCACCAACTCCTGGAGGAAGACGATCGGTTCGCCTTCCTGCTCGATAATCCGCCCGTCCTGGACCGCATGAAGGCCATCCTGGGCAATTGCGTCCAGTTGCATAGCGCAACGGCCCGGGTGACGAAACCCGGCGAACCGGACCAGAACTGGCACCGGGACATACCCTGGCCCAAGGACCCGGAGCCGCCGCCCTACGGCAATGAACCGGGACAGATCAACTGCGGGTACTACCTCGACCAGTTGACCATGGAGAACGGACCCATCGTGATCGTGCCGGGCAGCCACCGGGCACCCTTCAAGCCGCCGGAGACCCATGCCCGGTTTCCGGACGAGAAGCACGTGCTGGCCCGGCCGGGGCAGGCCGTCATGTTCGACGGCTGGCTGTTTCACCGCGGGGCCGCCAACCAGTCGGAACGGAACCGCCGGGTCTGCCTCATGTGTTACCAGAACGCCTGGATGAAGTCCAGGGAACCCTTCGACGGATCCCGGGTGACGGCCATGCGGGAAAAGGGAACGAAGGAACAGAAACTGCTTCTCGGCGCCATCGACCGATGGTAGCGAGCGCATCATGAGTGAAACCGCATCGCGCGGTGCACAATGGACAAATCATGAGCGAAACGGTATTTGGCGGGACTTCCTCGAGCGAAATAACCCTGTTGGATATTCACCGGGCCGAACTGCCCGTGCGCATCGGCATCTCTTCCTGCCTGCTCGGTGAACGGGTCCGCTACGACGGCGGGCACAAGCGGGACGACTACCTGGCGGACGTGGTCGGCCGGTACGTGGAGTGGGTCCCCGTATGTCCAGAGGTGGAGGCGGGCATGGGCATGCCGCGGGAGACGGTGCAGCTGACGCGGATCGACGGCGACATCCGGATGCTGACCAAGGCGGGCGTCGACCACACGGACGTGGTGGACTGGTTCGCCCGGCAGCGTGTTCAGACCCTGGAGCAGGCCAGGCTCAGCGGATACATCCTGAAGAGCCGATCCCCCTCCTGCGGCAAGGAGCGGGTACCCGTCGTCCAGCCCGATGGCGCCACACTTAAAAAAGGACGGGGCATATTCGCCCGCCGGTTGATGGAAGTCCTCCCCCATCTGCCGGTGGAAGAAGAGCAGCGGTTGCACAACCTCAGGATCCGGGAGAACTTCATCAGCCGGGTGTTCGCCTATTACCGCTGGCTGCAACTGGTTGCTACGGGCCTGACCAGAGAATCGCTGATGGGATATCACCGGGCCTACAAGTACCTGCTCATGGCCCACAGCCAGGAGGGCACCCGCCGCCTCGGCCGGCTGCTGGCGAAACCGGAACGATTTGCGAACACCCAGGCTCAGGCGAATGCCTACCTGGACGAATTCAACTCGGTCATGAAACGAACCCCGTCGCGGCGAAACCATACCAACGTGCTGCAGCACATGGCGGGCTACGTTTCCGACCGGCTCGACAGCCGTATCCGCCGGGAACTGACCCGCACGATTCAGAACTACCGGGAGGAATTGCTCCCCCTGATCGTCCCGGTCGTCATGCTGCGGCACTACGTCCGCGAATTCGACATCACCTACTTGAAAGACCAGACCTACCTCCATCCCTTTCCCGGCGAACTGATGCTGCTCAACCAGTTGTAGCGTCCGGCATTCGCGTCGGTGGCTGGCCAGGACATACTCCTTGACCGGTCTTCCCGGGGCCGTTTTCTTTTGTTGATTGTTTCGGACTCATGAAAATGTAGTTCCCCGGACCCAATTCCTTCGTTCGAATTCAACAAGGTCCCGCCAACATGCCGATGGAAACCACCCCCATCCAGCTTACGGACACGCAGATCGGACAGTTTCACGCGGATGGCTATCTCGTCGTCCCGGACCTGCTGTCTGCGGACGAGGTGGAAGCGTTCCTGCGTCACCAGGCGGATCCGGAAGCAGAATCCCTGAGGCAGGGGCTCCGTACCCATCTATCCGATCCTTACTGGCGGGAGCTCGCCACCCATCCGAACGTCGCGGGAGTCGCCGCGCAGATCCTGGGCGGACGGCCGCGCATCGTGCAGTCCATGTACATGGCCAAGCAACCGGCCGGGCCGGGCGAGGAACTGGGCGACGCCGGCATATCGCTTCACCAGGACTCCCACTACCTGCCCAACGAACCCGATACACTCATGGCCTGCTGGATCGCCATGAGCGATACGGACCCGGAGAACGGCGGACTGTGCGTGGCACAGGGGAGCCACAAGGACACCCTGCGCGAAACGAGCCTGAACACCAACCCGGAGCACGTAAGCTGGGAGAGTGAATACGGCATGCGCTCGCCGGACGGCCGCGAATGGACCGAGAAACTCTACTCCTTCGACGTGGTGGGTATAGAAGAAAAGGACCTCGTCCGGTTGACGGTCCCCTGCGGCAGCGGCGTGTTCTTCACCAGCAGGACCGTGCACGGGTCCTACGCAAACCGTTCCCGTACCCGGTCCCGCCTGGCTTTCGCGGTACATTACGTGAAGGACGGCACCTGGGTGTTCCGGACCGACGTGCAGGATACGGCGGCGGTGGATGACCTGATCGAAAATCAGCCAGAAGGGGATTGAGGTGGTATTCACATGGAACGACTGAACGTTATCCTGCTGCCCGTGCGCCGTATCTACTCCCCGTGGTGCGACAACATCAAGGCGGCACTCGGCGATCGGCACGACCTGAAGGAACTTGAAGACGACCTGCCCCTGGCGCCGCAATTCGCCGGTGTGGACGTGGTGATCGACCAGGGCGGCAGCCGGGGCACGCGAGAAATGATGGACGCCGCGACCGACTGCAGGCTGTGGCAGATCGTGGGAACGGGCTTCGACAATTTCGACCTGTCCTATATCAAGACGAAGGGCATCCCGACGGCCAATACGCCCGGACTCTTCAGCGACGTCGCCCTGGCCGAAACGGCCATGATGTTCGTGATCATGCTGTCCAGGCGGTACCGGGAAGCGGTGGAGTACTTCCGCGAGGGGCGGCTCTACGGACCGCTCGGCTACGAACTCGAAAACCAGACGCTGGGCATCGTCGGATTCGGCGCGAGCGGCCAGGCACTGGCGCGGAGGGCAAAGCCTTTCGGCATGCGGATCATGGGTATTGACGTCCGCGAGATCGAATCCGATGTGCTCGACGACATTCAGCCCGACTTCATGGGTACGCCGGCCGACCTCGACCGGGTCGTGGCCGAAAGCGACTTCCTCTCTCTGCACCTGCACCTGAACGACGAAACCCGCCATATCATCGATGCGCGGCAATTGGGCCGCATGAAACCGACGGCGAGCATTATCAACGTGGCGCGAGGCGCTCTGGTGGACGAGGCGGTCCTTTACGATGCCCTTGTTGCCGGAAAGATCGGTGGCGCCGGCCTCGACGTGTTCGCTCAGGAACCTCCGGATCCGACGCTGCCCGTCTACCAGTTGCCGAACGTGGTGGCTACGCCCCACATCGCCGGCGTGACGGACGGCACATCACGCCGACGGGCCGCCGCGGCCGCCGAGAATACGGACCGGATCGCGCGGGGGCAGGAGCCCCTGTACCGGATCGACCTGTGACCGACCGCGCGGCCGTTGCCGCTCCCTCGTCTTCCATGCAGGAAATGACTACCGCCGATGCGATCGTCCGTACCCTGATATCCCATGGGATCGATACGGTCTTCGGCCTGCCGGGCGTGCAGAACGACGCGCTCTACAACGCCTTCTTCGACCACCGCGACCATATCCGGGTCATCCACACCCGCCACGAACAGGGCGCGGCCTACATGGCCCTGGGGTATGCCCTCTCGACAGACCGTGCCGGCGTCTACAACGTGGTGCCCGGACCGGGGTTTCTCAACAGCACCGGCGCCCTGTGCACGTCCTACGCCACCAACGCGAAGGTCCTGTGCCTGACCGGCGAGATCCCTTCCAGGTTCATCGGCCGCGGAGTCGGCCAGTTGCACGAGATCAACGACCAGCTCGGCGTGCTGCGGTCCCTGACCAAGTGGTCCGCCCGGATCGACAGCGCCGCCGGGGCGCCGTCCAGGACGGCAGAGGCCATCCGGCAACTGAATTCGGGCAGGCCGCGCCCCGTGGGACTGGAATGCCCCTGGGACGTACTGGCGACCGAGGGACGGGTGGACCGCATTCCCGGTTCGCTGCCCATATCGCCCGACCCGGTTGACACGGAAGCGCTGGAACGGGCAGCGCGCATCCTCGGCCGCGCAGAGAACCCCATGATCTTCGTCGGCCGCGGCGCCATGAACGTTTCCGAAGAGGTCCGGCAACTCGCCGAACTGCTCCAGGCGCCGGTCATCAGCTACCGAACGGGCCGGGGCGTGCTGGACAGCCGCCACTACCTGAGTATTACCAATCCATCGGGACACCGGCTGTGGCCGAAAGTGGACGTCGCCCTTGCACTGGGATCCAGAATGGAGATCCCGCAACTCAATTGGGGTGTGGACGAGGACCTGACCATCGTCCGCATCGACGCGGATCGCGCCGCCCACGACCGGATCGCCATGCCGGACCTGCCCATCACGGCGCGGACCGAAGACGCCCTGCCTCAGCTGATACCCCTGGTCGAGAAGCACAACCGGCAACGGCCGGCCCGAAAAACCGAGATGCTGGCATTGAAAAAAGAAACAGACGAAAAACTCGCAGCCGCCCTGGAACCCCAGGCCGCCTTTCTCCGGGTCATCCGCGAAGAACTGGGCGAGGACGGCATCTTCGTGGAAGAGCTGACCCAAGTGGGGTATGCCAGCCGCCAGGTGATGCCGGTGTACAGCCCGTATACGTTCATTTCAACGGGGTACCAGGGCACCCTGGGCTGGGGATTTCCCACAGCGCTGGGTGTCAAGGTCGCCCATCCCGATCGGCGGGTCATCTCCATCGCCGGCGACGGCGGGTTCATGTTCGCCGTGCAGGAACTGGCCACGGCGGTGCAGCACCGCATCGGACTGGTCACGCTCGTGTTCAACGACAATGCCTACGGCAACGTGAAACGGATGCAGAAGGAACAGTACGGCAACCGGGTCATCGCCTCCGACCTGCGGAATCCCGATTTCGTCAAAATGGCCGAATCTTTCGGCGCCAAGGGGTTACGGGCGCACACGCCCGGCGAGATGGGCGAGGCGATACGCGAAGGATTCGCCGAAGACGGACCGACCGTGGTGGAGATCCCGGTAGGGGAGATGCCGGACGCGGACCGGTTCAAGCGAGGCCCCAGAGTGAGAGGAGGCGGGCCGGGATAGGCCGAGACTGCGGACCCGGCTGGATAGGACATGCTACTGATTCCCGAGGACAGCGGACTGTACCAGACCCTCCGGAGCCTGGTGGACACCCGCAAGATGGTTTTTCTGGCCGGACTCCCGGGCACCGGCAAGAGCCTGCTGCTGCAGCAACTGGCCATCCTGGCCCACGGCCGCGGCCGGACGCCCCACCTGCTCCAATGGGACGTCTGCCGGCTGCCGTTCTTGACAAACGCCCGGGTGATGGAACATTATCACGAACAGGACGGGATCACCCACGCCGGGGTCCGCAAGGCCGTCGGCATGTGGGCCCGGCGCGCGGTCGGAGACTGGGCGGAACGGCACCGGGAGGACCGCCAAATCCTCATCGGGGAAACACCGCTCATCGGCAACAGGCTGGTGGAACTGGTCCGCCGGGAAGCGGACCCGGTCGAATCCCTCCTCGCGGACGAGACGTCGACCTACTTCGGCATTCCCACGCCCTCCCGGCAGGTAAGGCAGCTCATCGAGGCGCAACGCAAGGAGCGGAGCGCCAGCCCCCTGCACGAACGGGAAAAGGGCGACGCCCAACCCGGCATCATGTACGCGCTGTGGGAAGACCTGTGCGAGGTGGCCGCGCGGTTCGGCCTGGTGGACGAAAAAAGGAAAGTTGCCCCTTGCGCCTACGATCCCGACCTCTATTGCGCCACCTATTCCGTCCTGCTCAAGCACAGGCCCTCGGGGAGGATCGACCTGGACAGCCCCCTTGCCACGGAAGGGCGGTCGGTCTACGACCTGTCGGCCGGACAGCGGGATCTCGTTCCCGCCGCGACGGATGTGGAACGGGCGATACGGGACATGGAAGCGCGGTATTCCCGTCCGGGTGAACTGGAGCGAAGCGTGGACGCGTGGTATGACGTGTGACGGAGGTAATAAATGAAGACTGCACGGTTCGCCTGCAACGGCCAGGTACTCGAGGCCGTGTACGAAGACGGACAGCTCATGGTAGGCACGGTCGCTTACGATCCGGAGGACGTCATGTTCCTGCCTCCGGTGGACCATACGAGCAAAGCCATCGGGGTCGCGCTGGGATACACGGAGCACGCGAAGGAACTGAATCTGGACCTGCCCGAAGAGCCCATCCTGTTTAATAAGATGCCCCAGACCTTCATCGGACACCGTGCGAAGATCGTCGTCCCACCTGAGTTCGATTACCTGCACTACGAATGCGAACTCGTCGCCGTGATCGGCCGGCCGGCGCGCAAGGTAAAGGCCGAACACGCCCTGGACTACGTGGGCGGCTACACCATTGGAAACGACCTGACGATCCGGGACTTTGTGAGCAACTATTTCAGGCCGCCGATCAAGGCCAAGGGTTTCGACACCTTCGGTCCCCTGGGTCCCTTCCTGACCACCGCGGACGAAATCGATCCCACGGACGTTCACCTGCGTACTTACGTCAACGGCGAACTTCGCCAGGAGGGCTGGTCGGGCGACCTGCGCCACAGCGTGGCCGAACTCATCGAGTACGTCACCGCGTACATGACCCTGAGCCCCGGGGACATGATCTGGTCGGGTACGCCGGAGGGCATTTCCCACATCCACGCGGGGGACCGGCTCCGGCTGGAAGTGGACGGCCTGGGCGCACTGGAAAACGACGTGGTGGCCGGTCTGAAGGAGGACGCATCATAGGCATCCAGGCCACGGCGAAGCATCCGAACCAGGCGAAAGCGGAGCTGCACATCGCCCGGTTCCGCGAACAGGGCATCGGCCATCTCATCGGCGGTTCCTCCGTCCCATCCGCAGGAGGCGGCGCCTTCGAGAACGCCACGCCGGTCGACAATTCCTTCCTGTGCCGCGTCGCGGAGGGCGGATGGGAGGAGATCGACGGCGCGGCCCGTGCGGCAACGGAGGCTTTCGAAGACTGGCGGGACACCCCGGGGACGGAACGAAAACGGTTGCTGCACCGGGCCGCCGACCTGATCGAGGAGCACGGCGACGAGATCGCCATGCTGGAGACCTATGATACGGGCCAGCCCATCCGTTTCATGTCCAAGGCCGCGTCGCGCGCCGCCGAGAACTTCCGGTTCTTCGCGGACCGCGCCGAGAGCGCATCGGACGGGCTCGCGCTTCCGACGGCCGGGCACCTGAATTACACCCTGAGGCAGCCCATCGGGCCGGTGGGCATCATCACGCCCTGGAACACGCCTTTCATGCTCAGCACCTGGAAGATGGCGCCCGCGCTGGCGGCCGGCTGCACGGTAGTGCACAAACCGGCGGAGTGGAGCCCGGTCACGGCGATGCGACTGGCCGAACTGGTCCACGAAGCCGGCGTGCCGCCGGGGGTGGTCAACGTGGTCAACGGGATCGGCGAAACCACGGGTAGAGCGCTCACCGAGCACCCGGACATCAAGGCCGTCGGATTCGTGGGCGATACGCGAACCGGCCGCGCCATCATGCGGCAAGGCGCGGATACGCTGAAGCGGGTGCACTTCGAACTGGGCGGCAAGAATCCGGTGGTCGTCTTCGCCGACGCGGACCTGGACCGGGCACTGGACGCCACGGTATTCATGATCTACAGCCTGAACGGGGAACGGTGCACGTCGGGCAGCCGCGTGCTGGTGGAACGGACGGTCTACGATGATTTCGCCGGCCGGCTCGCGGAGCGCGTGAAGCGCATCCGCCTGGGAAACCCCTTCGACCCGGCCACCGAGCTGGGTCCCCTGATCCACCCGCTGCACCTTGAGAAGGTCCTGGACTACGTGTCCACTGGAAAGGAAGAAGGCGCAACGCTGATAGCCGGTGGTGGTTGCCCGGAGAACGCCGGCTCCGGGAACTATTTCGAGGCCACGCTCTTTGGTGACGCCGGGCGGTCCATGCGCATCGCCCGTGAAGAGGTTTTCGGACCCTTTCTCACCGCCATCCCCTTCGACACGGAAACGGAAGCGCTGGACATCGCCAACGACGTCGATTACGGCCTGGCCGCCTACCTGTGGACGAGCGACGTCACCCGTGCCCATGATTTTGCCCGGCGGCTCGAAGCCGGCATGATCTGGGTGAACTCGGAAAACGTGCGCCATCTCCCCACGCCCTTCGGCGGCATGAAGTCGAGCGGGATCGGGCGGGACGGGGGCGACTACAGTTTTGATTTCTACATGGAAACGAAGAACATCGACATCGCACTTGCGCGCCACCCGGTACCGAAGCTGGGCAAGGGATGACACGCGCATGAATCCCATACCGCGGTAGATCCGAGCGAAAGGTCGGCCATGGCCGTTCCGAAAGCGAATCTCTCCCCGCCCTTCAACATCATCCGCGCCAGCCACGCGGAGTGGGGCGTGACGGACCTGGACTACACGCGAGACTTCTATGTCGACCTGCTGGGTTACGTCTGCGAGGACGATACGGGCGACGCGCTCTACCTCCGCGGCATGGAGGAACGGAACCACCATTCGCTGATCCTGACGAAGGCGGACGAACCGGTCGTGTACCGCATTGCCTTCAAAGTTGCCTGCGAAGCCGACCTGGACCGGGCTGAGGCATTCTACGGCTCGGCCGGATGCCGGACGGCTTTTGTCGAACGGTACGCCCAGGGCCGGACGCTGCACGTGGAGGATCCCTACGGCATTCCGTTGGAGTTCTACCACGAAATGGAACGGCGGGAGCTCCTGCTGCAGGCGTACAACCGGTACCGGGGCGCCCACATCCAGCGCATCGACCATTTCAACCTGTTTTCCCATGACGTCAACGGGATGACGGCCTTCTACGCCGAGTCGCTGGGATTCCGGCCGACTGAAGTGACGGTGGCGGACATCGGGGACGAGGACTCGGACCTGTGGGCCACCTGGCTGCACCGCCGGGGCGGCGTTCACGACATCGCCTTTACGAACGGCCTCGGACCCCGCCTGCACCACATCGGGGTCTACGTGCCCACGGCCATGGACATCATCCACTTCTGCGACCGCCTGGCCAGTTCGGAGCACCGCGACGCCTTCGAGCGGGGACCGGGACGCCACGGCATCTCGAACGCCTTCTTCCTGTACCTCTTCGACCGGGACGGACACCGGATCGAACTGTTCACGGGAGACTACGTCACCGTCGACCCGGACCATCCCGCGCGGATATGGGACCTGAAGGACACCCGGCGGCAGACCCTGTGGGGACAGGCCGCCCCCCGGTCATGGTTCGAGCACGGCACCCGTTTTCACGAGGTCGATCCCGTTCCTTCACAGCTGGAAGCCGCGCCGGTCATCGCGCCGGAATGAACCGGTTGATGAACATCCAGACCGGTTGAAGAACGTCCAGATTGCATACCAACAGGAGCCCTCATGTCACATACCCATGACGACGAACTCGTAGAGGAGATATTGCCGGCTGGTCAACCCAGGCTGCTTCGCGTACTGACGGCGAAAACGGGTACGGCGGTGATCATCGGAGCGATCATCGGCTCGGGCATCTTCATGGTACCGAGCACGGTGGCCTCGCAGGTCGGCTCGCCCTCGCTCAGTCTGTTCGTGTGGATTATCGGCGGCATGCTCGCCCTGGCAGGCGCGCTATGCTACGCGGAACTCGGCGCGGCCATACCGAGGAGCGGGGGAACCTACGCCTTCCTCAGGCGGGCGTATAACACGGACCTGATCGCCTTTCTCTTCGGGTGGGCCTTTCTCTTCATCATCATTACCGGCGCCATGGGCGCGGTGGCCACCGTCTTCGCCCGGTACGCCGGCGGCCTCTTCGCCATCGAAGACCTCTGGACTGAACGGTTGCTGGCCGTGGGATGCATCCTCTTCCTGACGCTGGTCAACTGTCTGGGCGTCAAGATCGGCGGGTCGGTTCAAAACGTGTTCGCCTTCATCAAGGTCGGCGCCGTCCTGGCCGTCATCCTGCTCGGGTTCACCCTGGCATCGGGTACGGAGGTCTCCTGGACCCCGCTAGTCCAGGAAAAGTCGGGGACCGCGCTTCTGGGCGGTTTGAGCCTGGCGATCCTGGGGGCGCTGTTCGCCTACAACGGGTGGTTTTTCGTGACGTTCATCGCGACCGAAATCAAGGACCCGGCACGGAGCATACCCCGGGCGATTTTTGCCGCGCTGGCGATCGTAGCCACGGTCTATATCCTTGCCAATGTCGTGTACCTGACCGTCCTGTCTTTCGAGGAACTGCAAATGTCCCGCCGGCCGGCCGCAGATACGCTTCAGGCCCTGGTAGGACCCACCGGGGCGATGGCCATTTCGGCGGCGATCATGCTGACCACATTCGGTACGGTCAACGCCCAGTTGATGGTAGCTCCCAGGGTCTACCACGCCATGGCCAACCACGAGATCTTCTTCAAGGTCTGCCAGTACGTCCATCCCCGATTCCGGACCCCGGTGGCATCCATTGTAATGCAGGGACTGTGGGCTTCGGTCTTCGCACTGACCGGCACTTTCGTCGAGATTGTCAGTTTCGCCATGTTCTACACCTACGTGTTCCTGACACTGGCTGTGATCGGTCTCATGATCTTACGCAAGAAGGAACCGGACCTGCACAGGCCATACCGGGTATGGGGGTATCCGGTAACACCGATCCTGTTCCTCCTGATCGCCGTCGGGGTCCTGGCCAACTCCCTCATTACAGATTATACACGGCCGCTGCTTGGACTCGCGATCCTGGCCTTGGGCCTGCCCTTCTATTTTTACTGGAAAAAACGCCAGACGGCCGACTCGCCTGTCGTGAAATGAAACGGAACCATGCCCCGACCGCACATCCTCTACATCCTGTCTGACGAACACGCGGGACAGGCCATGGGTCACGCCGGCGATCCAAACCTGCGGACCCCCAACATGGACCGCATGGCCGTGGAAGGCGTGAGTTTTGTACGCGCCCGGGCAAACTGTCCTGTCTGCACACCCTCCCGGGGCACCATATTCTCAGGCAGACACGCCCACGCGGGCCCCGTGCAGGGATTTCACGACGTGTACAAGCCGGCGGCGCCGAGTACCGCCACCCTGTTGCGCGAAGCCGGCTACCATACCGCCTATTTCGGCAAGTGGCACTGCGGGACGGTCCGCGACCAGATTCCCCCTGAAGTGCGGTGCGATCCGGACTACTTCAGCGTGGAAGCGGCACCGCGCACGCCGGAGTTCCACCGTGGTGGATTCCAGGACTGGTACGGCTTCGAGATGAACAACGCGCCTTTCAAGGGATTCTACTACCGGGAAAACGATATCGATCCCACGCGCATGCCGGGCTACCAGACCGACGCGCTGACCGACATGGCCATCGAGTACCTTACCGAATACGATAACGAACGGCCGCTCTTTCTCGTCCTCAGCGTGGAGCCGCCCCACTGGCCCCTGGAAGCGCCGGATGAATACATGCGGTTCGACCCCGCGTCCCTGCGGACCCGTCCAAATTTCGGCGGCAAACCCGATTTCCGTGAGCGGCTTGCGGCGTACTACGCCATGGTCGAGAACCTGGACTGGAACATCGGCCGCCTGCTCGACGCCGTGGAGGGCATCGGCGGATTCCGGGACAACACGGTTACGGTGTACTTCTCGGACCACGGCGACTTCATGGGAAGCCACGACCAGATGGAGGACAAGGGACATCCCCACGAAGAGTCCACCCGGGTTCCCGCGATCTTCCATGGTCCCGGATTGCTGCGGTCCCAGGGCGCGCGAACGGACCTCTTCAGCCTGGTCGACATGGCCCCCACGACCCTGGGGCTGGCCGGCGTACCCGTACCCGAACACATTCAGGGGACCGACTTCTCCCCGGCCTGCAGGGGGGAGGACTTCGACGGGCCGCAGGAGGTCCTGCTCGAAATGGTAGGGGCGCCGCGGGTGCATTTCGACTATGCCGACTGGCGCGGCCTGGCCACGGACCGCTGGAAGTACGCCTTCTACGAGACCGGGCATGAACTGCTCTTCGACCTGCGGGAAGACTCCTATGAAATGCGCAGCCTGGTCCAGTCGCATCCGGATGTTCAGCAGGACATGCGGACCCGCCTGCTGAAGCTGCTCGAAGCCGCGCGGGAACCCTACTTCGACGTAATCATGCGGCACGGCGTCCGTCCCGACGGGCCCGTATTGAACGTATCCCGGCGCAGGCGGGACGGTATCGCGCCGCCGTGGAATGACCTGATACGCAACGACTGATATCGATGGTCGTCAACGACACCCGGAGGAGCGCCATGCTGGAACAGTTTCAACGCGATGGTTACATCCTGGTCCCGGACATCTTCAGCGACGTGGAAATGGACGCCGCACTGGATGCCATGGAGGGGAATCTCTACGGCAAGTCCTACGGGGCCTGGCTCGATGACTTCGAACGCGGCGAACATGGATCCGTGGGAGACGGGTTCACCACGAAGCAGGACGAGGTGGTGGGACGGTCCCAGTTTCCCGTGGGAGATCCGCGCCTGGACGGGCTCATCGAGAACGACCGTTATCTCGATCTTTTCGAAATGTTCCTGGGAGACAGGCCCAGTTACTGCAACGCCCATCTCTTCATGCGCACGGGGCCGGTGGACGAGCGGTATCCGGACGAATCGTGGAGCGGGTACCACGTCGATCACAACACCAATTGCGTACTTCCGCCGTCCATAGACGCCGGGCGGTTTTCTTACGTCAATTCCGGGGTGTACCTCCATGACGTCGACGACGACGGCGCGCCCATGCTGCTCGTTCCCGGTTCGCACACCCGAGCGGCCGGGGTTTTCGCCGAAGGTTGGGAATCCGGCAATATGTCGAGCGTAAGCCACGTCCGGGACATCCGCAAGGCCGGCCTGAAAGATCCGGTCCCAGCCGTGGGCAAGCGGGGAAGCGCGCTCTTCTATTCCTCCTACCTGCTCCATTCGGCGCAACCCTTCGAGAACCGGAAGAAACAGCGGGCTTTGTGGACGCTGTCCATGTGCCGATGCGACGCCGACCGCTGGACCCGTTTCTCGAATCCCTTTATCTACGGCGAGCGGGAATACATGCTGCCCTTTATCACGCGGACGACGCCTCGGGTGCGGTCGCTGTTCGGCTGGCCCGAGCCCGGTCATCCCTACTACACGGCACAGACCCTTGGCCTGCTTGAGCATGCCTTCCCGGGGATCGATCTGTCCCCCTACCGCGAAGCGTTATCCTGAGCATCATAACCTTGACAATAGCGTACATCAGCCGTTATCCTGATTCTGCGTAATCTGTTCCTCATCAGGTTCCGGGGACCTGTGACCGTAGAGCGCTTCGGGAAGGCGGTCCCCGCGCTGCTCCGCCACCCCAAACCCTCCTAGAACCATGTGCGACTACACCGGCCCCTGGCCCATACCCAAGATCGACATCCACACCCATATCCTGCCGGAAAACTGGCCTGATCTGCGCAAACGGTACGGGTACGGCGGATTCGTCGAACTGGAACATTACCGGCCGGGCTGCGCGCGCATGATGATCGACGGCAGGCGGTTCCGCGAAATCCAAGCCAATTCCTGGGACCCGCCGACCCGGCTCGGTGAATGCGAAACCGCGGGCGTGCACGTACAGGTCCTTTCCACCGTCCCGGTCATGTTCAGCTACTGGGCCCAGCCGGAGGACGCGCTGGACCTGTCCCGCATGCTGAACGACCACATTGCCGAAGTGATCCACACCTGGCCCCGGAGGTTCATCGGCCTGGGCACCGTACCCATGCAGGCGCCCGACATGGCCATCCGGGAAATGGAGCGTTGCGTCCGGGACCTGGGGCTTTCCGGGATTGAGATCGGTACCCACATCAACGGGAACAACCTGAGTGAGCCTCACCTGTTCCCGGTGTTCGAAGCGGCGGCGGAACTGGGCGCGGCGGTGTTCATTCATCCCTGGGACATCATGGGACAGGAGACCATGGAGAAGTACTGGCTGCCCTGGCTGGTGGGCATGCCGGCCGAGACCTCCAGGGCGATCTGTTCCATGATCTTCGGCGGCGTATTCGAGCGCCTGCCGAAGCTGCGCGTGGCCTTCGCCCACGGAGGAGGTTCTTTTCCCGCAACCATCGGGCGCATCGATTCTGGTTTTAAGACACGCCCCGATCTGTGCGCGGTGGACAACGACGTGCTTCCCAGTGCCTACCTGGGCAGATTCTACCTGGATTCCCTCGTCCATGACAGCCGCATCCTGGATTATCTGATCCACCTTATCGGCCCGGACCACATCGCCCTGGGGTCCGACTACCCGTTCCCCCTCGGCGAAGCGGTGCCCGGCAGGATGATCGAATCCATGGACCACCTGGACGATGGCGTCAAGTCCAGGCTGCTGTACCGCTCCGCCCTGGCCTGGCTGAACCTGGAATCGGACCGGTTTTTTGGAGAAACCGTTTAGCCCATGGATGAACGACGCGATTTCCCTATGAACGCCACAGAAACGGACGCCGCTGAACTGGACGCCGCCGATGACCTTTCGGCCTTCCGGTCCCGCTTTCATTTTCCCCGCACTGAAAACGGGGGAGATGCGATCTACCTGGTGGGCCATTCGCTGGGGCTCCAGCCGGTAGCCGCCCGGGACTACGTGGACCAGGAACTCGAAGACTGGCGTAGGCTGGGGGTCGAGGGGCATTTCGAGGGAGAAAACCCCTGGATGTCCTACCACGAAGCGCTCACGGACCCGCTGGCCCGGCTCGCCGGGGCCTTGCCCGGAGAAGTCGTGGCCATGAACACCCTCACGGTGAATCTGCACCTGATGATGGTCTCTTTCTACCGCCCCACGCCGGGGAGAAACCGGATCCTCATCGAAGGCTCCGCATTCCCCTCGGACCGGTACGCCGTGGCTTCGCAGGCCGCCTGGCATGGATACGACCCCGCCGAAAGCTTGATCGAACTGCGGCCCCGGGAAGGGGAGGGCACGATCCGCACGTCCGACATCGAGGACCTGATCGAACGGGAAGGCGAGACCATCGCCCTGGTCTTCCTGGGCGGGGTGAACTACCTGACCGGACAGGCCTTCGACATGGAACGGATCACCCGGGCGGGTCACCGGCAAGGGTGCGTCGTGGGATTCGACCTCGCCCACGCCATGGGCAATCTGGCCTTGCGGCTCCACGACTGGGACGTCGACTTCGCCGTCTGGTGTTCCTACAAATATCTGAACGGGGGACCCGGCTGCGTCGGCGGGAGCTTCGTCCACGCGAAGCACGGCCGAAGGGACGATCTGCCCCGGTTCGCCGGTTGGTGGGGACACGACAAGTCCACGCGTTTCCGGATGCCTCCGGTTTTCGAGGCGATCCCGGGGGCGGAAGGCTGGCAGCTGAGCAATCCGCCGATCCTGCCCCTTGCGGCCCTTCGCGCCTCGCTGGAACTCTTCGACGAGGCGGGCATGGACCGGCTGCGCAACAAGAGCAAAGGGTTGACCGGGTACATGGAACACCTGCTGCGGACCCGTCTGCCGGAAAAACTGTCCATCATCTCGCCGTCGGACCCGGAACAGCGCGGATGCCAGCTTTCGATCAGGACGGGGCCGGCAGGGCGCCGCGTACACGAGATTCTGTCGGAGCACGGCATCCGGTGCGACTGGAGGGAACCCGACGTGATCCGCGTCGCCCCCGTTCCGCTCTACAACCGCTACACGGATGTCCACCGATTCGTGGAGGTCATGGCGGAGGAGTTGGGCTCGGCCGGCTGACACGGTTTTCATTCCGGCCTCGAACCGAATGTGGGTACCCATGGATGTCAAACGGGAGACCATAACCCTGGTAGGCGCGGGTCTCGCCGGATCTTTGCTGGCGGTTTTTCTCGCCCGCCGGGGTTTCAGGGTCGAAGTATACGAAAAGCGGCCCGATATCCGTCGGGTTTCGGCTGGCGCCGACCCAGCCGGCCGGTCGATCAACCTGGCCATGTCCGCCCGTGGACTCCATGCGCTGCAGCAGGTCGGTCTCAAAGACGAAGTCCTGGGCATGGCGATACCCATGGCGGGACGGCTGATTCATCCCGTGAAAGGCGAACGGGTCCTCCAGCCCTACGGCCAGCGGGAGGAAGAGGTCATCTACTCCGTATCCCGCGGCGAATTGAACCGGGTCCTGCTCAGCGCTGCGGAACGGCAGGACGGCGTACGGCTGCATTTCAACGCCCGGTGCACCGGGGTAGAGTTCCGTACCGATGTGCTGTACGTCCGGGACGACGCGACCAATCACGTCCACTCGCTCCGCCCGAAGCGAATCATCGGGGTGGACGGCTCCGCTTCGGCCATACGAACCGCCATGATGAACGTGGGCCGGTTCGACCTCTCCCAGCAGTACCTGACCCATGGATACAAGGAACTGACCATTCCAGCGGGGACGAACGGCGCGTACAGGATGGAGCCCAATGCCCTCCACATCTGGCCGCGGGGCCTGTACATGCTGATCGCGCTGCCGAATCTGGACGGCAGTTTTACCTGCACGCTCTTCTTCCCCCACGAAGGCGATTACAGTTTCGCCAGCCTCCTGGACCCGCGGCAGGTACTGGACTTTTTCAAGTTGCAGTTTCCCGATGCGGCGGCGCTGATGCCCGATCTGACCACGCTGTACCGCGAAAATCCCACGGGATCGCTGGTCACGCTCAAGTGTTTTCCCTGGCACTATCGTGACCGGGTCCTCCTTCTGGGCGACGCCGCGCACGCCATCGTACCTTTCTTCGGCCAGGGGATGAACTGCGCTTTCGAAGACTGCACCGTCCTCGACGAATGTATCGAGGCACATTGGCCGGACTGGGAAACGGTATTCGAGTCCTTCGGGCGCCGCAGGAAGGAAGACACGGATGCCATCGCCGACATGGCGCTGGCCAATTACGTCGAGATGCGCGACCAGGTGAGCGACCCGGGGTTTCAACTCAGACAGAAGGTGGGTTTCCTGCTGGAACGAAAGTTTCCCGACCTGTATATCCCCCGGTATTCCATGGTGTCTTTCCACCGGTATCCCTACAGCGAGGCACTGCGCAGCGGCGAAATCCAGGACGGCATTCTGCGGGAAATCTGCGATTCCATATCCGCGGAGGACCAGGTCGACTGGGACCTGGCGGAGCGGCTGGTCGGCGAGCGGCTCGGGACCTGATGATGGCAGGTTCGCGGGACCTGGCGGCGGTCGCGAAGAGGCCTTGGGCGTGGTGGTCGTGAAGCATGGCCTTGGGCGCGGCGGCCGCAAAGAGGCCTTGGTGAGCAGCGGCGGCGAAGAAGCATGGCGGCCGCGAAGAGGCCTTGGTGAGCAGCGGCGGCGAAGAAGCATGGCGGCCGCGAAGAGGCCTTGGTGGGCGGCGGCCCCGGCTTGACAGGCCATCCGGCCAGGTCTACATTGCATATTGCCTTATTCGGCGTTTCGTGCCTGACGTCTTCAATGCCACATTTCCTAACGGTTCTCAAAGCAAATGCATGTACTCAATTACATCGGCGGTGAATTGCGCGAACCGGCCGGTGGCGGCTACCTGGACAATGTCGATCCCGCCACGGCCGCCGTGCTGGGCAGGATTCCGGATTCGGACGCCCGGGACGTGGAAGAAGCGGTGAACGCGGCGGAAAACGCCTTCCCGGTCTGGTCGTCCCTGTCCGTCCAGGAGCGGTCGGGATTCCTTCTCCGCATTGCCGAGTTGATCGAGGAGAGGCGGAGTGAATTGGCCCTGGCGGAATCGGACGATACGGGCAAACCCGTTGCCTTGGCGGAATCGGTGGATATTCCCCGCGCCGCGAGCAACTTCCGGTTCTACGCCACGGCCATCGAGCACTTCGCCAGTGAGTCCCACGCCATGGGGAAAGCCGCTCTCAATTATACCCTGCGCGCGCCGATCGGCATCGCCGGGTGCATATCGCCCTGGAACCTGCCCCTCTACCTGCTGACGTGGAAGATCGCGCCGGCGCTGGCCGCCGGCAACTGCGTGATCGGCAAGCCGTCCGAACTTACCCCCACCACCGCGTTCCTGCTCTCCGGTATCTGCATGGAGGCGGGATTGCCGGCCGGGGTACTGAACATCGTCCACGGCTATGGCCACAAGGCGGGAGCGGCCGTGGTGGAACATCCTCGGGTCCACGCCGTATCCTTCACCGGTGGAACGGACACGGGCAGGAAGATCGCGGCCGTGGCCGCGCCGCTATTCAAGCGGGTATCCCTCGAACTGGGCGGGAAGAATCCGAATATAGTCTTCGCGGACTGTCCCTACGAGGATGCATTGCAGACCGCCCTGCTGTCCTCGTTCTCCAACCAGGGCGAGATCTGCCTGTGCGGTCCGCGCATCTTCATCGAAAGGCCGCTCTACGACACCTTTCGGGACGATTTCGTCGAACGGACCAGGCAACTGACCGTCGGCGATCCAAGGTCTGCGGGCAACCGGCTCGGCGCCGTTGTTTCCGCGGACCACATGGACAAGATCCTGACCTACATCGAACTGGCCGGCAACGAAGGCGGGCGGATCCTCTGCGGCGGCCACCGGGTACGGGTAAACGGGCGCTGCAGGAACGGTTGGTTCGTGGCGCCTGCGGTGATCGAAGGCCTGCCGCCGGACTGCCGGACCAACCAGGAGGAGATCTTCGGCCCCGTCGTTTCGCTCCTGCCCTTCGATACCGAGGAGGAAGTGATCACCCAGGCCAACGGTACGCCATACGGCCTGGCCGCCATGCTGTGGACCGAAAACCTGGGCCGGGCCCATCGCGTCGCCGAACGCCTGCACGCCGGCATCATCTGGATCAACTGCTGGATGTTGCGGGACCTCCGTACGCCATTCGGTGGTATGAAACAGTCGGGGGTCGGCCGGGAGGGAGGAATCGAGGCCCTGCGTTTCTTCACGGAACCCAAGAACGTGTGTATCAAGATGTAGGCGATTTGATACGGAGCCTGGCATTGCAGGTCGAATTGGAGACTATCATTGCATCCGCATTATGATTCCGACCGCGCGCCCGAACCGGTAGGGCCCTATCCCCATGCCCGCCGGGTGGGGAACCTGCTGTTTCTATCGGGCATCGGGCCCCGCGCCAGGGGCCGGCAGGATATCCCGGGCGTAACCCTGGGACCGGACGGCGAGATCGAGTCCTACGATATCGAGGCGCAGTGCCGCTCCGTGTTCCACAATGTCCGCTGCATCCTCGAAGACGCGGGCAGTGACTGGGAGCACCTCGTGGACATTACCGCGTACCTCACCGACATGGAGGCGGACTTCGCCGTGTTCAACCGGGTCTACCGCGAGTATTTCAAGGACAACCAGCCCTGCCGCACCACAATCGGCGTTTCGCGCCTGCCAACCAAAATCGCCATCGAACTGAAGTGCATCGCCACCATCTGAAAAAGGAGGTTCGAACATGCCGGTAACGGCTCCATTCAACTTCAAGGCCTGGATAGACGAACACAGACACCTCCTCAAACCTCCGGTCGGGAACCAGTGTGTTTACACGGAGGCGGAAGACTTCATCGTCATGGTCGTCGGCGGACCGAACGCCCGCAAGGACTACCACTACAACGAGGGCGAGGAGTTCTTCTACCAGGTGGAGGGGGACATCGTGCTGAAGATTATCGAAGACGGGAAACCGGTGGACGTCCCGATCCGGGAAGGCGAGATCTTCCTGCTGCCCGCCGGCGTGCCACATTCGCCCCAGAGACCGGCGGACACCGTGGGCCTGGTCATGGAGACCAGGCGGAGGAGCGGGGAGATCGACGGTTTCATGTGGTATTGCGAAAGCTGTGGGAAAAAACTCTACGAGGAACGTTTCGAACTGGAAGACATCGTCAGCCAGTTGCCGCCCGTCATGAACCGGTTCTTCAGCAGCGAGGAGAACCGGACCTGCAAGATCTGCGGCGCCGTCATGCCGAAACCGGAAGGCGGGTGACCAGGGAATAACGCGGCGCGAAGCCGGATCTCTATGTTTTTCACGGATTTTCGAGCCCTTTTCCGACTGAAAGTATTGAATATAAGCATCGAGCGGCGCGTTTCAGCGTATCCCGGCGTCCCGTACGCGGGTAGTTTTCGTGCGGAAAGCCGGATACTTGCCAGAACGCGGTGCTTGTCGGATTGCTAAACTAAAAACGGTAAAAAGTTGACAACTTACCGGTTTATGCTTATCCTATGTTTAGTAATTCGGGAGTGCTTTCGGAAAGGGGTAGAGTATGGTTATCATTTACCGCGGATTCGAAGGCAATAAGGTGTTCAAGTGGAGCCGGGGGAAATCGGACCGGGTCACCGTGATGTTTCCGGCGAAACCGTTCTTTAACCGGTGCATCAGCCGTGTGCTTGACCAGACGCGTGCCGGAAAATCGGTCCTGGCCTGGGGAGACCCCGAAGGCCTGTCCCGGTTGGGACTCGCCCTGAACGAGCGTCACATTCCGACCACGCCCTTCGGCGACCGTGGCATCGGGCGTTGATGCGGGACGGACGGAACCGGGTTCCATTAGAATTCCATGCCCAACTGAGCGGTGTATTTGTTCGAGACCTGGCCGGTCCCGTCGTACGCCGTTCCATAATCGCTGTCACGCACCCATTCGATGGTGCCTATCAGCCTCTCGTTCCACAGGTCGACATTGAGAGCCGTCACGAACCGCGACGCGGGCAGGGCCAGGCCTGCCGCTTCCGAGGTCCCGTGGCGTGCCAGCACGACTTCTCCCGACCTCCCTGCCAGCTCGAAGGCGTATCCAGCTTCAAGCACCCATACCGAAGGCCGGGCGCCCCGGTTTCCGAAAGTAAGTACCGAGGGACTGAACCGGTCCTGGGCAATCATGAATTCACCGGTAACCGTCAGGTCGTAAACCGCAAGTTGCGTGGCTGCCGCCCAGCCGGGAACACGGTCATCGCTGTTGGCGTCGGAGCGCTGGTTTGTTCCACCTGCCGCCGCGTCTTCCTCGAACAGTTCCTCTGTAAAAAGGTCCAATCCGCCGAGATCATCGATGTAAGAAAGGTTGACCGCGAATTCGGAACCATTTTCCAGGGCATCCTTGTACCCGATCGCAGCACCGTATCCGGCCCTGTTGCCGGACGACCACGGATCGTCGCCGTAGAAACCGAAGAGGCTTCCCTCGAATTGACCGAGTGAGACGCCCAGTTGCAACGATTTCTCCAGCTTCTCCCCGTACTCGAAAGACAACGGGTCGACAATCGCGGCCGACTCGAAGGGTCCTATGGTCGCGTCGTGCACCGCGTGAACGTTAGAGAGTTCGAACAGGGTAAAGGGCAGGAATTGCACCCCACCCTTCAGCCACCAGATACCTTCATGGGGGCCGACTATGACCGTGGCCGTCAGGACCCCCAGGTCGTGTCCGTGATCGTCCCCGGTTTCCTCGTCTTCGTGTTCGTGAATCCAGATGACTTCGGTCCCGACCCATTCGTGCAGTTCGATCCCGACCCCAATTTCCAATTGCTCGGCAGCCGTGGACGTGGTGCTACCGCCTCCGTACGGCTGTTGGTGGGATGCCGATAGTTCCACCACGCCACCGAACTCGACGTGACCGGGAAACAGACCCGGCTCCGCTTCAACGGACGCGTCCTGCGCCACGGCTGGATCCATTCGGATGATCGCTACGAGCGCAACAGTCACCGCGACAAGGGTCCTGTCATATCGTTTCATATGGCTGTTTCCCAGGTGAGACATTTGTTATATTTAGATATGACTAAATTAATTATTATATAACGCATTTGTCAATAATTAGTTTAAGATAATCCTGAAGAGATACCCGATGATGGCCTTGCGACCGGTATATACGGCCCAAAGCCATGGCGCGTTCCCGGGCGGCGGGTTGGGTACTGACCGGGTCCGGGTCGAAGTTCGTAAAGGTCTGTTCGGATTTTGCACGCGTATCGTATCCGGCGCCGCTCGGGGCGCCGGATACGCCCGCAATCTACCGTAACGATTATGGATGGGGCGCCATGAACACCAGCACCACCAGCTGTTCGCCACCGGTGTTGAGTACGCCATGGTCCACGCCGGGGGGACACAACACCGCCGTGCCGGGAACGCCTTTCACGGTGTCGTCGCCGACCGTGAAATCACCGGCGCCCTCCAACACGTAGTAGATCTTGTCGTTTTCGGCGTGGCTGTGAGCCTTCTGTTCCTGTCCCGGCTCGAAACAGTAGATATCGCAGAACATGCGATCTGTATCGAAGAGATTGACCTTCTGGAACTTCTCTTCCGAAAAACGCTTCAGATCCGGTACGTAGGCCACCGGCATGATGGCAAGCTCCCATGTTATCCCGTCGTCCCGCAGGGATGCGGAACGCCGGGTACGGGATCGAGAAATCCCGTGTAGAGGACAAACAACTTGCGACAAAACGGGAATTCGGCTTAACTTCAACGCGGACAGTAAGTCATGACGCAATCTATCCGCCCGTTGAACCATTGTCAACGTCAAAGGGGAACACGAATATCCGGCGATGAATTATGACTAACGAAATAACCATAGGCCCTCATCGCATAAAGTCGCTCAGGCCGGGCATGCCGGTACTCACGCTGGCGCCCATGGCGGGCATCAGCAACTGGCCGTTCCGGCTGATTTGCGCGAAAATGGGCGCGCAGATGGTCGGCGTGGAATTCATCAACTGCAACGCCATTCTCCACAAGAACCCGAAGACGCTTCAGATGATGAACTTTTGCGACGCCGAGATTTACCGGGATACCGGGATGTCGCTGCTCGCGGCGCAGATCTACGGGAACGACATCGGCCGCATGGTGGAAGGCGCGCTGGTCTTGGAGGATAAAGGCGCGCAGATCATGGACATCAACTTCGGATGCTCCGTGCCCAAGATCCTGCGGTCCGACTCCGGCGCCGCCTTCCTCAAGGACATCGACCGGATGATGAGCGCGGTGCGCAGCGTGGCCGACGCGGTTTCTATCCCGGTAATCATCAAGACGCGGCTGGGCTGGGACCACGACAACATCAGCATTCTGGAGGTGGTTAAGCGCGCCGCGGATTCCGGCGCCCATGCGGTGGCGGTACACGCCCGGACCGTGGCCCAGAAGTTCAACGGTACCGCGGACTGGTCATGGATCGCGCGCGCCGTGGAAATCTCGCCCGTGCCGATCTTCGGGAACGGCGACGTGTTCACCTACCAGGACGCGGTGCGCATGGTGGAAGAGACCGGGTGCGCCGGCGTGATGATCGCCCGGGCCGCGCGGGACAACCCCTATATCTTCTCCGGCGACGTGACGCCCACATTCTCCGAGCGGGTCCGTCTCGCCCGGGATCACCTGGGTATGATGGTGGAGTACAAGGGGGAAAAGGTCGGCGTGTTGGAAATGCGCAAGTTCTTCGCTTCCTACTTCAAGGGCTTTCCCAACGCGTCTCACCTGAGGACCAGCCTCGTCCAGGTGGATACGGTCACGCAGGCCCACCGGATCCTGGACGATTGGGTGGCTGATTGGGATCGTCATTCCCATGATGCTTGATCACGCGGCCTTCTGAAAAATAAACCACCCCTTCGGCGATGTTCGTGGCGTGATCTGCGAGCCGTTCAACGTGGCGGGATATGAAGATCAACTGGAGCGCCTGGGGCACCGACGCCGAATCTTCCACCATGTAAGTCACCAGATCCTGGAAGACCTGGTCCTGCAGTTGATTTACCGCTTCGTCCCTGGCGCACACGTCCACGGCCAGTTGCTCGTCTCCGCGGACGAAGGCGTTGAGGCTGTCCTTTACCATGGACTGGGACATTTCGGCCATGCGCGGAATGTCGACGATCGGTTTCAGGAGGGGCATCCCCACGAGCCGTTTCGTTTTCTTGGCGATGTTGACTGCGATGTCGCCCAACCGTTCCAGGTCGATCGTAATCTTCATGCTGGCCGCGACGAAGCGAAGGTCCCGCGCGATCGGATGCTGGAGAGCAAGCAACCTGATACACTGATCGTCGATCTCCAGTTCCATGGCGTCAATGGGCTGATCTCCGCGGATGACCTGGTCGCACAGTTCCACGTCCCGCTCCATCATAGCGGTAATCGACCGCGCGATCTGTTCCTCGACCAGCGCCGCCATCCTCAGCAGGGCGGATTTCAGGTCTTCCAGTTGTTGCTGAAGGTGGGTCTCCATGGTCGCCTTATTCGGTCAGTATCACGGGTCGCTATCCCGCACGACCCGTAATGTAATCCTCCGTGCGCCGGTCCCCCGGCGTGGTGAACATCACGTCGGTCACGCCCATTTCCACCAGTTCGCCCTTGAGCATGAACCCGGTGTATTCCGACACACGCGCCGCCTGCTGCATATTGTGTGTCACGATAACAATGGTGTAATCATCCTTCAGATCAAGCATTAATTCCTCGATCCTGGACGTGGCGACCGGATCCAGTGACGAGCACGGCTCGTCCATGAGCAGGACTTCCGGTTCGACGGCGACCGCCCGCGCGATACAGAGCCGTTGCTGTTGTCCGGCAGAGAGTTTGAGTGCGCTTTCTTCGAGCCGGTCCTGAACCTCGTCCCACAGGACGGTCCTTCGCAGGCACCTTTCCACGATCTCGTCGAGAAAATCCCCGGACTTCACCCCATGGATACGGGGGCCATAGGCTACGTTCTCATAGATCGACTTGGGGAAGGGGTTCGGTTGCTGAAAGACCATGCCCACGCGCCGGCGCAGACGCGTGACGTCGGTATCCGGGCCGTAGATGTCTGCTCCGTTCATCCGGATCGATCCCGTCATGCGGGTCTGGGGAACCAGGTCGTTCATGCGGTTGAACAGCCGGAGCAATGTCGTCTTGCCGCAGCCTGACGGTCCGATGAAGGCCGTGATGACATGGCGATCGATCGCCATGGAAACGTTCCTCAGCGCGGCCCTGTCCCCGTACCAGAAGGACACGTTCTCGACATCGATGATTGTTTCTTCGCGCAGGATCTTCGGCGTGACCGGCGCGTTTTCCATCGTCATGCGATTGTACCTCTTGTAAGCGGATCGGGATCGTACGCGAACCGGAACCTCTATGGCGCGGCCAGCGAATAGTGTCTCCTCAGCCGGCTTCTGAGCCCGATCGCCGCCGCGTTCAAAGCGACCACGATGGCCAGCAGCAACAGGGTGGAAGTGTAGGCCATGGAGAGCGCCGCATCTCCTTCGCCGGGCCTGAAACCGGTGTCGAAGATATGAAATCCCAGGTGCATGAACTCGCGATCCAGGTGCACGAACGGCCATTCGCCGTCCACGGGCAAATCGGCAGAAAAGGCGACGACCCCGGCGATCATGAGCGGCGCCACGGTACCGGCCGCCCGCGCCACGGACAGGATCAGACCCGTGAGAATAGATGGCAGCACCACGGGTACGACGACGCGCCAAAGCGTCTCGAACCGCGTCGCACCCAGGGCATGGGACGCTTCACGGAGTCCCGGTGGCACGGCGGCCAGGCCTTCCTCCACGGCCACGATGACCACGGGCAACGTGAGCAGGGCCAGGGTCAGCGAGCACCAGAGGATGCCGCCCCGGCCGAATGTCGGTCCCGGAAGTGCCTCCGGGAAGAACTGACGGTCCAGGATGCCTCCCACAAAATACACGAAGAAACCGAGCCCGAAAACCCCGAAGACGATGGACGGCACCCCGGCCAGGCTGTTTATGGCGATACGTACCGCGTTCAGGAACGGACCCGGCTTTCCGTATTCTCTCAGGTAGAAGGCCGCGAGCACGCCGAAGGGCATGACGACGACCGACATGAGGATGACCATCGCCGCCGTGCCGAAGATAGCCGGAAAGACCCCGCCCTGGCGGTTTTCGTCCCGCGGGGGCGCCCACAGGTAGGACCACGCACTGGCCATATAGTGGCGGATCCTTGTCCACGCCGTCATCGCATTTGGCGTATAGATCCGCTGGACGTCAGCAAGAGAAATGCTGCGCGGCCGACCATCCGCCGAAGACAGGACGATGGAAAGCGACCTCTGCCGACGCAGCCGTTCCAGTTCCGGGTACCCCTCCTGGTAAAGTGCCCAGACGTCATCGTAACCCTGGGCGACGACCGTGCCATCGTCCACGAAGGAATCCAGGAATCCGAATAAGTCCCCGCCCCGAACCTGTTCCACCACCACGGCCTCGCGGGGGACATCCCGCCAAGTGACGCGGCCTTCCTCCAGCCAGACGTAGTCGTCCGGATACCGGTCCCGGTCACCGGTCCGGATCCTCAATCGGTATGCCACAGAACGCTCACCCCTGGCGTTGGTTGTAAGTACGTCCTCACGGGACGCCTCATGGCCCAGGACAACCCCGCCGTCGCGCAGCGTGTACCGTGTCAGGTCCTGGGGCCAGAACCGGTCCAGTCCATGTACGACGATCACCAGGAACAGTCCCGCCACCATCAGGCAGCCGAGGACCAGACCCCCCCCGGACAACCAGATCAGGGCGTCATCCTTTGACCACTTCGAACCCATCGTATCTCCTTGCGTGCGGGCGGACCGCCCGGCGCTTAGGCATACCGCCGTCTCAGTCGTCGTCGAACCAGTTCGGCCACGATGTTAATCGTAAAAGTCGAAACGAGGAGGAGAAAGGTGGCGAAAAACAGGACCCGGTAGAGACCGTCGTCCCGCGCAGCGTCCGGCAGTTCGAGCGCTACGCTGGCGGACAGCGCCCTGAACCCGGAGAAAGCGGACCAGTCCATGGCCGGGACATTGCCCGAAACAAACAGCACGATCATGGTCTCCCCGATCGCCCTGCTGAATCCCAGCAGGACGGCGGACAGGATCCCGGCGCCCGCGGCGGGAAGGACGATGCGTATGGCGGTCTGCCAGCGTGAGGCCCCCAGCGACATGGATCCTTCAGAAAACGAACGGGGCACGGCGGAAAGCGCTTCCTCGGATATGGTGAATATGATCGGGGTCACCGCCAGCCCCATGACCATGCCCACGACAATCGCGTTTCGTTCCTCGTAGGTCAGTCCCAGGGATTCTTCAAGCCACGTTTCGTAGCCCGCATGCAGATAAGCGGCCTCAAGCAACGCCCCGCATTCCAGGGCCAGCCATCCCCCGGCCAGCACGGCGGCCAGAAGCAGCCAGAATTCCCTGCCCGGATGATTAAACACCCGGAACCGGACCGGGGCAAGGTGCCTGACCAGAAAAGCGGTCAATACGGCGCCCGCGATAAATACCGGCGCGAGGAAGAGTGCGAAGACGTGGGACGCCAGGAACGGTGCGAGCCAGACGCCGCCGATAAACCCGAGCACGACACTCGGCACCGCGGCCATGATTTCCACCAGCGGTTTCAGGTTTTCCTTCAGCGACCGTGGCAGAAACTGCGACGCGTAGAGCGCGGCGAGCACCGAAACGGGCACTGCGAAAAGCAGGGTATACACCGCGCCTTTCAGGGTCCCGAAGATCAGCGGCAGGATGCCGTATGCGGACTCTATTCCATCGGGACCGGGGGTTTCCCAGCGGTATTCCGCGGGCGACAGGAACAAGGGGTAAATGACCCACAGTATCACGGCAAAGACCGCCAGTATGGTCAGTATCAGCGCAATACCGCCCAGTGCGGCCAGGCGACCGAACAGTAAGTCCAGCAGACGGCGCCGGTCAATCCGGCGTCCCCGGGCGCGATCAGTCATCCGATAGTCCTGGATAGTGGATTGATACAATGGGGGCAACGTGTTAAAAATAGATGTGGCCCCGTACCACGTCAACCCCGGCGGAACGCCGTATAAAACAACAGGGCCCCGCATAAGTACATACGCGAGGCCCCAATCGACTCTCTGAACGGTCCGCATCGGTGAAGTATACCGGTTGCGGCCCACTATGCCGGCTTCAAGATCACTTCAGAAGCGTCATCTTCCTATTAAAAACGTGGGCGGTCCGCCCATCCGCCGTAGCCTCGAAGCGGTAGAAATACACGCCGCTTGAAAGGTGCTGAGCGTCCCATATCTCCGAGTACTGCCCCGGAAGCCTGATATCGTTAACGACCATGGCTACCCGCTGGCCCCGAATGTTGTACACCTCGATCAGTATGTGGCTCGTCGACGATACCGCGTACTCTATATTCGTGGTCATGCCGAAGGGGTTCGGACTGTTCTGCGACAGGCTGAACGCGTCCGGCGCTTCTTCTTCCGGTTCCCCGGGCGCCGGCGGTTCGGGTGGAGGCGCGGAGCTGAAATAGCCCAGATCCGCAAGAGCCGACCAGTCCGCCGCCCAGTTTTCCGTACCGAATGCTCCTGCGTAATCGACGTCCGTAAAGAATCCGGTGGTCCGGGGCTCTTCCATGAGCTTGCTCGCATCCCAGGCGGGACTGTTGGTACCGGGTCGCGGGTCCAGCCCCCGGTTGCGGTTCCAGTTGATGCCCTGCAATTGAGGATCTTCGATTCGGATCATGTTCCCGGGATCTGAAAGCACCATGGCCGTGTGATCCTCGGACTCGGCGGCGAGTTGCGACGGCGTGTTGCCCGCGCCGAAGGCGCCCAGGATGTTGTTTTGGAACGCAAGATCGCCGGCCTCAAGACGCGCGCGGCTGTCCGTGCCCTCATTGCCCTCGAGGTCCTCGATAGACAGCATCCGGCCCTGGAACTCGGTGAAGATGCTGTTGAAATACATGCCCCCCGCGTTGTCGCGGAAGATCAGGGCGTTATTCGCCTTGCCCCCCATCGAGGAAGCGCCCCGCCCAATGTACGTGGCGTTCAGAATCGTGGGACTGGCGTACGGCCTGCCATCCTCCGGCTTGGTGCCGCCGTCGTGCTCGCCGGCGTGGTCGCCTACGGCCGGATCCTGGATAGAGAACCAGAACTGGTGCTCACCGCGGAAGCCCTCGTCGTAGTCGAAGCTGTCGTCGCCGGCAAAGGCCGCCACCAGGTAACGTGTATTCACCGTGCCCCCGAACCACTCGAACCCGTCGTCCTGGTTGTAAAACACCTCCACGTGCTCTATCGTCGTGCCACGGCCCACGCCGCCCATCGTCAGCCCATTGATCTCGTTGTCCGCTCCGATCCGCGCGCCGCCATGGCGGATCGACACGTAGCGAAACACGCCCGAGTTGTCGTTATCGTCGGGGAACGAGCCGCCGCCGTAGATGCCCCGCGGCTCAGTCGTGTCTATGCCTTCTATGTTGTTCATGCCCGTGGCCGCGTTGATCGATGCCCTGCCCAGGATGATCACGCCGCCCCACAACCCCCGCGAGGCCGCTTCCGAGGTGAGCAGGATGTCGTCCGGATCGTCCACATTGTCGGCCTCGGCCGTGAAGATGATGGGATCCATCGCCGTACCGTCAGCAAAGATCTTCCCGCCGCGCGCTACAATCAATGCCGAGATCACGCCGTCGGCGTTCGCAGGACGCGCCTTGATCACCGTGCCGGGTTCGATCGTCAGCGTCTCGCCATCCTCCACGAACACCAGGCCCGAGAGCAGGTACGTGTTGTTCGACGTGAAGGTCACGTTACCCACGATGTCCGAGTCCGTGATTGAAACGACCGGGTTGGATTGTGCTTCTGCGAGGAGTGGGAAAAACAACGATACCAAAATTGCAGCGATGGCATTCCGCCGAAACATACTACTCCTCCTTAATTGAGCTGGCAGTTGAGATTGAAAAGGTCGAGCGTCCCCGCAAGTCGTCATTCTGCGCTATATCCCGTATGAGAGACCCAGGGTAAACGTTCTTCCCCGCTTGTAGAGGCTGCGGATGAACTCCGCGTTGTTGAAGGGATGGACTTTCTTGATGTCGGGATCGAGGAGGTTCTTGGCCGAGAACTTCAGCGTCACCCGGTCTCCGAGCCGCTGCGAGCCCGTGAAATCGAGCATGCCCGCGGGCTGCTCGAAGGCGTTCGGCGTTCCGCCCGTGCTGACCTCGGCAAGTCTTTCGCCAAACACGTTGTAATGAACGCTGACCAGGGTCCCGGTATCGAGGTTGTCGTACATGGCATCGATATTTACCACGTAGGGTGACTGGCCCTGCAATTTTCGGGAGTCCCCGGCGGTTGGATCGAGAGCTCGAATAATGGCGAGTTCCGACTGCGCGATATCCACCTGGGACCTGACCAGGGAGAGATTTCCGCCGATCTGGAAGTTGCTCAAAAACGGATGGACCTGGTCGAGCTGCTTCCGGAATTCAATTTCCACGCCCGTAACATATGCATTGTCGACATTCTGAAACTGGATTTCGCCGTTCGTGGTTACAATCACGCGCTCGATCGGGTTTTCGAACTTCTTGTAAAAATAGCTGAGGGCGTATATCTCGCCGGGCCGTGAAAACCACTCCCAGCGGAGATCGTAATTCTCGATAAGGGTTCGCTTCAACTCGCTGTTGCCGACGAAAGTGTAGTCGCCGACGAAGAGGAAGGAAGCGAACGGCGCAAGTTCGCGGAACGAAGGTCTGGCCACGGTTCGGCTGAAAGCGCCTCGTACATTCATGTCGTCCACAACCTGGTACACCACGTTCATCGACGGTAGCCAGTCCTTCTCGTCCAGGCTGCCTGGCGAAAGCAAATCGTCGTGGCTGACCACGTCCAGCAGGGTGGACTCGTAGCGGACGCCGCCAACGACCTTGAGTTGCCTGCTGAGCGGCAGGTCCAGCATCAGGTAACCGGCGCCGATTTGCTGATCACCGTTGTAATTGTTTCTGAGTTTGGAATCCTCGGACACGAAATTCCCGAACCGGGTAAAGCCGTGGGTGGTTTGGAGCTCGGCCGGCAGTATCCCGGTGCGATCGGAGGAAAAGAAGACTGATGGGTCGTTCCTGTACTGCAGGTCGTCCTGGAAGAAGGAAAAGCGTCTCTCGCGGAAGGTGTGGTCCTTGTCCAGGTATGCGCCGCCTACCTTGAGGCGGGCGGTGTGTCCGGACCACTGGGAGAAAGGCAGCGTCAGGTCCAGTCTGAAGTCCCTGTTCGATTCTTCCAGATTCCTGAAGTATCGCGTCGGTGCCGCGTAGTTCGAGAGCGCGATGGTATAGCTGTCCATTTCCGGAGTTCCTTCGCCGGCCGCGTCGACCGTCTGGAACTCGTTGGTGAAGTAGCGCAGGTCCGGTTCGTCCTGCGTGGACCTGATGAAAGCGCCGGTCCACTCGATTTCCATGTTGGATACGGACGGAAGGACATGTTTGCCGCGGAACTGCAGGGAACGCATTTCACGCTCGATGAAGGACAGCACGCGGGTCTCGTACCGAACGTTGTCGCCGGGCAGGGAGGAAGGCCAGGCGCCGGTTTGAAACCTGGACAGCTTCTCACCACTGCGATTGTAGAGCACGTTGGCGCCGATTTCGTGCGTGATGCTCGGTTGGTAGGTGGCGTTTAACAGTCCGCCCCAGAGCACCTCCTCGGAACCGCTCATGTCCGTGGCGAACCGCTCTCTGTTCAGCCCCTCGGATTCCCTGGACACGCGTTTCCATATACCGGAAACGCCGTTCTCGTACGCCGAAATGTTTCGATTGTAACTCACGCTTCCCAACATCCCGAACGGGCGGTCGAAAACCGTCGTCTGGTTTCCCATCGAAAATGAGTAGCTCTGACCGAGTCCGCCTTTTATTGTGGTCGGCGTCATCGATTTATCTGCGAATGACTTGGAATAGAGATCCAGCAACTGGGCGGCTTCCGGGTCCCGGAACGCACTGGTAATGCTGGGTATATCCAACTCGGGATTCTGAAGGGGCAGGGGAATATCCCGGGTGCCGTCGTCGAAGCCCAGGAAATCGTAGTCACCGCCGTCGTAACTCAGCATGTCCTTGAAGGAAGACTGGGAGTTGTACTTCGTGGACGTGGAGAAAGACATGGTGAAGGACTCGGGAAGCGACTTGGTCTTGACGTTGACGCTGCCGCCGGTGAAGTTGCCCGGCTTGTCCGGCGTAAAGGACTTCTCCGTGGTGATGTTGTCCAGCAGGTTCGTCGCGAAGATATCCATCTGCACCGACTGGCTGTTGGGATCGGTGCTCGGCAAGGTCGTGCCGTTCAACTGCGCAGTGCTGTACCGTTCGCCCAGACCTCGAATGTAGACGTACTTGCCGTCCACCACCGACGCACCGGTGACCCGGGTCATTGCCGCGGCCACGTCGCCCTGTGCGCCCCGCGAGATATCCTCCGCGCTGATGGCGTCACTGATGGAAAGAGCATTTTGACGGCGCTTCAGAAGCGCCGCTTCCGTGTTTTCCAGGGCCCGGGCCGTCACCTCAACCACGTCCGCCACGAGAATTTCCTGCTCGACTGCGATGTCTATTCGGCTCACCTGGCCGGGGTCGACCTGGATCTCGGTGACCCGCTTCTGCCCGTACCCGATCATGGATACCAGGACGGTGTGCCGGCCGGCAGGGACATTTCGGATGAGAAAGGCGCCTTCAAGATCGGCCATCGCGCCAATTTCGAGTCCCACCACCATCACCGTCGCGCCGATCAGGGAATCGCCGGTCTCCGCGTCGACGATCGTTCCGGATATGCGGCCCACGGACTGCTGTGCGCGAACTTCCGTTACCGTTCCCGCCAGGATTGCTAGCGCGGTTGCCACGGCGAGCATCGACCTGACCACTCGACCCGGCCCGGTTTTCGAGATCCGGTTATTGCAGAACAGGTAGACATTCGTCATGCGGCATCTCCCTCTGTTTGTGGTCTAAGAATCCGATTGCAGGCGTGTTTTATGCGATAGTTTGGAATGATAGACATGATAGACACGGGCATTATAAAGAGGTTGTTTGACGATTCTGTTACGAACAGCACACAAGACCATGACAAGGACGGAGTTTTTTAATGGCGTGGTTCCGGAGATCAAGTGGTAGACACCAGGTTCCTCATACGGCGCTTTTCTTCATTGCTTCGATCCGCTCGTTCAGTATCCCCTGGATCATGGTAAGGCACTGGTTCTGGCGCTCGATTAGGCGATCGACCTGGTCGACGACGGATCCTACATCCATTCCATCGGGGGCATTCCTGTTCCAGTCATCTCCCGCTAAATCTTCGAGCAGAAGCAGCGTAATACGCCGGTTGCTGAGAAACTGGTTGAAAATGCCGAGGCGGTTGTCGTTCTTTTGCCAGAATCGATTCCGTTCGCGGAGACGATCTTGAAAGATGCGGCGTTGCCGGGATTCCAGGCACCCTGGCAGCAGGGCGGACCAGAGTTGCTGTTCCGCGTCGACCATATCTTCCAGCAACGCCTGTACGGATTGGGCGTTCGGCGCCATGCGCCAGATGAGATCCTCGTAGTCCAGCAAGAACTTCATGCCGTCTACCTTGGCCAGGCTTCCTTTAAGTACATCTAACACTTCATTCTTTTTCATGACTTCGCCGCGACTCTTTTGCATGACTTCTCCACGATTCTTCGTCAGTTCTTCGTTCATTCACGGCTTATTATAACGATGTCGGATGACAAAACCATGACGGCGCAATGACGATATGACTAATGTGCGTTTTTCTTGTTAGACACGATCGACAGGGTAAAGACGGCTTGACAACATCGCCTTGCGTCCTGCTTTATTGTTACGCGGACCGGGCCGCAAATCACGATGATCCGGTCCAGCCCGGTCTGGCCCAATCCGGTCCCGTCCGGTCCGCTGACATCTGAACAGCATTCGTGATGCGGTAGTGCGCGCGAGACCGTCACGCGCCGCATGTCCGCAATCTTCTCTGGTGACCTGGTCATGCCTACCGCAAAAAGAAACAACGCCAGGACCGCAACGGTTCGAACCATCGCCTCGAAGCGAGCCGGCCGGCGCTTCACCCGTAAGCCACGGCCGTCCGCGGCGCCGCTGGTGACGAACTACTGGCGCCCGGAGCACTTCTTCAACCGGGAACTCAGCTGGATGGAGTTCAACGCGCGGGTGCTCGAGGAAGCGCTCGATCCGTCGGTGCCCCTGCTGGAACGGGTGAAATTCCTGGCCATATTCAGTACCAATCTGGACGAATTCTTCATGATCCGCGTCGCCGGCGTCAAAAGACAGATCGATGCGCAGATCCAGTCCACGCGGACCGCGGACGGCCTGAGTCCCAGAGAGGTGATGACCGCCCTTTCGGCCAGGATGCACGAACTGGTCAACAAGCAGCACGGCCTGTTCATCAACGAGATATTCCCGCAGCTCACCGAGCACGGCATCGACATACTCAAGCCCGAACAGCTCAGCCCTTCGCAGAAGGGCTACCTGGACGAGTACTTCCGGAAGACCATCCTGCCCGTGGTGACCCCGCTGGCGGTAGACCCGGGACATCCCTTTCCCTACCTGGCCAACGGCACGCTCTGCCTGGTGGCTGAAATCCGGAAGATCCAGCGGTCCGTCTTTCCCCACACAAACCTTTCTGTCATCCACCTGCCCACCTCGGTCATGCCGCGATTCCTCGAGCTTCCGTCCGAGAACGGCCGGCAGGCGTTCTTCATGCTGGAGGACGTCATCCTCATGAACCTCGACCTGTTCTACAACGGTTACGAGGTGCTGAACTGCGCGTCGATCCGCGTGACGCGGGACGCCGACGTGGACTACGAGGAGGAAGGCGCGGAGGACCTGCTGACGGTCATCGAGGAGGGCATAAGAAACCGGCGAAACGGGGCTGCCGTCCGGCTGCAGTACGATCCGGAGTTATCCACCCGCGTCCTGGACATCCTGGTGGACGAACTGGAACTGGAGCAGGAGGACCTTTACCCCACGGAGGGCTTCACCGCCTTTTCCGATCTCATCGAATTCTACGATGCCATCGACCGGCCGGATCTCATGGACGAACCCTTCCCGCCCCAGCCGGCGATGTCCTTCGAGGGAGCCCCTTCCATCTGGGACGCCATCAAGAAGGAAGACATCCTGCTGCACCACCCCTTCCATCAGTTCAACGCGGTAGTCCGTTTCGTTTCGGAAGCGGCGGAAGACCCCAGCGTGCTCGCAATCAAGATGACGCTTTATCGCGTGAGCGCAAACTCGCCGATTACGCGGGCGCTGACCCGGGCGGCGGAAAATGGCAAGGAAGTATCGGTGCTGCTGGAATTGAAGGCCCGGTTCGACGAGGCGGCGAACATCCAGTGGGCGAGGCAGCTCGAAGAAGCGGGGGCCCACGTCATCTACGGCATACCAGGCATAAAGGTCCATTGCAAGGCCTGCCTGGTGGTGCGCCGCGAAGGCGACTCAATTCACCGCTACTGTCACCTGGGCACGGGGAATTACAACGACAAAACGGCACGTATATACGCCGATTTCGGCCTGTTCACGGACAAGGAGGAATTCGGCGAGGACGTAACGCAGTTGTTCAACCTGCTGACGGGTTACGCGCTGCCCAAGCACTTTCACCACCTCATCCTTTCTCCCACGTCGATGCGGGAGGACATGGTTAAACGGCTGCGGAGGGAAAGCGAACGGGCCCGAAACGGCCAGCCGGCCCTCATAATCGCCAAGATCAATTCGCTCGTCGACCCGGACATGATCGTCGAGCTGTACCAGGCTTCACAGGCCGGCGTGCAGATTCAGCTGATCATTCGGGGCATATGCTGCCTGAGACCGGGCGTTCCGGGCCTGAGCGAGAACATCAGCGTCATCAGCATCGTCGACCGGTTTCTCGAACACGTCCGCCTCTTCTATTTCTACAACGACGGAGACCCGGAGTATTTCTTTTCCAGCGCGGACTGGATGGACCGGAATCTCAACCGGCGCGTTGAAGTTTCCTTTCCGGTCGTTGACCGTGCGCTCCAGGCGGAACTGTGGGCGTATTTGAAAATCCAGTTGAAGGACAACGTGAAGGCGAGAGCACTGCAGTCGGACGGAACGTACAGGTACGTGAAGAAACCAGGAAGGCGTTTACAGTCTCAGAGGGAATTGTACGAACAGGCCTGCGAGACGGTCAGGATCAACAACGGCTCGAAACGCGCTCGTACGCGTGGGTCCTGAAGGGAGGCCGGAAGCCTGAAGGAGAGGCTGGATCCTTTGAAGAGCAGGTCGGAAGCTTTGAAGGGAAGGCCGGAAGCCTGAAGGGAGGCCAGGACCCCTGAGGAGGCCGAGCGCCCTGAAGGTCGTAATACGGCATAATCGAAACAGGCGGACCAGGGAAGGTCAACGACTCCCCGATCCGCCTTTTTACTGCGTCTGCTTCTTTTTTTAGGACACTACCACCCGACGCGGGCTTTCACCCGCTTGACGAGTATGGATGCGACGCCTGCGTACAGGACGACGCCGACCATGTCCATGATGCCGTCGAGATGTCCGCCGACTGCCGGGATATTACCGAGCACGTCCATACCCGAAGCCGCACCTACGGCGATCGTGACCGCCAGGTAGCCTGTCGCGTCTTCCGCATCGATCGCCATATGACCATAGAGCAGGCCAAGGATCGCCAGCGCCATCATCACGATCATTGATGATAACAGGGCGCCGGGCGCCAGTGTTTCAACCACTGCCAGCAGAAGCGAAAGTCCAACGATAATTCGTGTTGCCATAGACCTAACCTCCTAAACGGGGAAATCGAATCCTGCTACGACCGTTCCAGGTGGATCACCCGGACTGGTTCCAGGGATCCACGGGCGCGATCGTCAACCCTTCAGCCGGTTGACCGTACGCATGATCAGAATAGAAGCTACGCTGGCGTAGAGGGCCATGCTCGCGGGATCGAGTATATTGTCCAAGTGCATCCCAATGCCCGGTATTTCGCTCAGTGCATTTGCGCTCGCCGCCGCGCCGACCGCAATTGTCACGACGAGATAGTCCGTCGCGTCCTCCGCGTCCACCCCCATGATACCGTAAATGATGCCCAGGAGTACGATCACGAGCATCACGATACCGCCATCTGCCATCATGCCGCCCGCCAGGCCTTGCACGATCGACAGAAGGGCGATCAGTCCCACAATAACTCTGGTTGCCATACCTACCTCCTGGAGGAGAATGGTAATGCCACCGGATCCGCATTCGCGCACCGATGACGTGAAACGACGGCGAGACGAACTTGCGTCGGATACGCACAGTAAGCCGCACCGGTCGCTAACTTCCTTCCTAACCGGTTTCAGTCAAGCGCACGCGTCCGCGCGTCATGACTGCCTACAGAAGCCTGGTCGGAGTCCTGCGGAATCGGGCCTGATTCCCGATTGTTCTATAGCGTTGTTTGGATTATGTACCTAATAAATGCCGAAGGGGTAGGACTGTCAAGGGCTAATGTGTGCTTTGCCCTGAAAACACCCGTGATCCGATGGTGTTTTTTTCTGAATAGACCGCGGTACCCTCGGCTTGGGATGGACCGTGCCCGGTCGTGCCCGGCCTGAGAAACCAGGGAGAGGGCTCCATTCAAGTTTTACTGCCCGTTGGGGTTTCTGGGTTTTCTTTCCGCGCCGTCCGAAGCGGGCGGTTCGAATCGCCGGCTTGCTCATCCTCCGCCCACACGGGCAGAGAAAGGTAGAAGGTCGCGCCTTCGCCGAGCCTGCTCTCGACCCATGCCTTGCCATTGAGCAATTCCATGGTGTGCCGGACGATCGCGAGACCCAGGCCTGTTCCGCCCAGCGCCCTGGACCGTGCCCGGTCTACCCGGAAAAAGCGTTCGAAAATACGTGGGAGCGCATCGGACGGTATGCCCGGTCCCGTATCGGCGACCGACAGGATGATTTCGTCGTTCTTTTCCACGGTGCGGATAGCGATCGATCCGCTTTTCTCCGTGTATTTTACGGCATTGTCCACCAGGTTGGACAGGGCCCGCTCCATGAGGTCGGGATCTCCGCACGCCGGTTTTTCCGTTTCGAACCGCAACGAGAAAACAAGCTGCTTGCGGTCGATCTGCTTCGCGAAGATCTCGGCGACCCGCTCTGAAACCCGGTCCAGGTGGCAGGCCGTAAATTCGACCTCGTACCGGCCCGACTCTATTCTGGATAGTTGCAGAAGGTCCTCGACCAGCGCCTGCAGCCGGTCGGCATGGTGCTGGATGGACGTCATGAAACGGCGCAGCGCGTCGGAATCCTCCATGGCGCCGTCCAGCAACGTCTCGACATAGCCCTTGATGGAGGTCAGGGGCGTCCGCAGTTCGTGGGACACGTTGGCCACGAAGTCTTTCCGTACCTGCTCCAGGCGGCGCAGTTCGGTCATGTCGTGAAACACGGCAACCACGCCATGAAGCTGCTCGCCGATGCGTATGGGGGTCAGATGCACCTGGAAGATGCGTTGGCTCCACTCCAGCGTCAGGTCGATCACGGCGTCCTCGCGCAGGGAGGGCGCCGAATCGATCGCGGCCTCCACCACGCTTTGCAGGTCGTGGTTGCGGACCACCTCGATGGGCCGCTTGTTCAGGCACCATGCGTCCACGTCCATCATGCGCTTGAAAGCCGGGTTGACCATCAGGATACGCCCTTCCGCGGAGGTCACCATTACGCCTTCCGCCATACCGGACAGCACCGCTTCGAGCTGGGCGTTTTCTTCCCGGATCTGCGAAAGCCTTTCCTTTGATTGCGCGGCCATTTCATTCAGCGCGGCCGCCAGGGAGGACAGTTCGACGTGCGTTGGCGCGGAAGCCGTTACCGTGAGATCGCCGGCAGCCTGGCGCCGGGCGACCTCCGTCATGCGTTCGATCGGACGGGATACCAGTCTCTCCGTGCCCCAGCTCAACACCGCGCTTAACAGGAGGCCGATGCCGAGGGCCGCGAGCACGATCTTCCATATGTGGGACTCGATCCACTGGAACTGTTGTAGCGGCAGGGCGACGCGCACGACGCCCCTTGCCCGTTCGGTCCGGAAGGGGACGGCCACGTAGGCCATGTCGGTTTCCAGCGTATTGCTGTAGCGTATGCTGTTCCCGATTCCCGTCGCGACGGCTTCCAGGATTTCCGGCCGGTCGCCATGGTTCTCCATGAGGGGAACGGAGGAAAGGGGGATGGACGAATCACCGGCCACGACGCCGTCGTCCGTCACCACGGTCACCCGGGCGCCGCACTGCTCGCCCAGTCGGTCGGCGATCGGATCGATCGTCCCGGGGGCAAGCGACGGGAGATGCGTTTTTTCGAGGTAGGACTGGATCAGGCGTGCTTCATTGAGCAACTGCTGCCGGGTATGGCCGCTGACATCCGCGCGCAGGGAAGTGTTCAGGTAGATGTACACCGCGGCCGCCACCACCAGGGTGAAGGCGACGTAGCCGACCAGTATCTTTGTCTGGAGCGAAAATCGCATGACACGGCCTACCTGGTGAAGCGGTAACCCACCCCGCGCACCGTTTCCACCATGCCGCTGGCCTCGCCGAGTTTCTCCCTGAGGCGCTTGATGTGGGCATCCACGGTACGGCCGTACCCCATGTAATCATATCCCCACACCACGTCGAGCAGTTCTTCTCTCGTCTGCACCCTGCCGCGGCGCTGATATAGAATGGCCAGCAATTTGAACTCGGTGGCCGTCAGGGACACGGTACGGCTCGATACGGACACGTGATGGCCTTCCACGTCGATGACCAGGGGACCCACCCGGGCCGGGCCCAAGGTTTCCGGTGCGGAGCGACGGCGGAGGATGTTTCGGATGCGCAGGGCAATCTCCCGGGGGCTGAAGGGTTTGACCACGTAGTCGTCCGCCCCCAGTTCGAGACCGATGATCCGGTCGATTTCCTCGCTTTTCGCGGTGAGCATCAGGATGGGAATAGATCTCGTGCGTTCGTCCTGTTTCAGAATCCGGCATACATCGGTGCCTTCAAGCCCGGGCAGCATGAGGTCGAGGACGATGAGATCGGGGGTTTCGTCGCGGGCTTTTTCAAGGGCGGTGGGGCCGTCCGCCGCCACGGTGACGTCGAAACCCGATTTTTCCAGGTTGTACTGGATGATTTCCACGATATCCGGTTCGTCGTCTACGACCAGTATCGTATGTCGCATTTTCGTTCCCTGTCAGTTCCCCACCGGGTCTTTTTCCCGCACGCCGGCAAAACGGCCATTAAACGCCGCATGGGCAGGTGGATCTTCGCACGGTATCGTAAATATACCCGGCGAGGGACCTGTTGAAAATACAAAACAGCGGCCGGGACGGCTACTGACGCCTACTTGGCCGATGGGCACAGGTCGCTCAAGACGCATTCGTCACATTTCGGCCGTCTGGCGACGCAGGTCTTCCTGCCATGGGCCGCCAGGAGGTGTCCCAGGCCGGTCCAGTCAGATTCCGGCACGATTTGCCTCAGGTCGGACTCGATCCGGTCGGGATCGGTGTGTTTCGTAAATCCGAGCAGAGCGGACAGCCGCTTTACGTGGGTATCCACGGCGATCCCCGGTATACCGAAGGCGTTACCCCGCACGACGTTGGCCGTCTTCCGCCCCACACCGGCCAGGTTCGTCAGTTCCTCCATGCCGGAGGGAACCGCGCCGCCGTGGAGATCGATCAACGCCTGGCAGCATTTCCGGATATTGGCCGCCTTGTTGCGGTAGAAGCCCGTCGTGAAGATATCCGCTTCCAGTTCTTCCGGCGCGGCGTCCAGATAGTTTCCGGGGGATGGATACTTCCTGAAGAGTGACTCCGTGACCACGTTTACCTGTTTGTCCGTGCACTGCGCCGACAGGATTGTCGCGACCAGCAGTTCAAACGGCGTGGTGAAGTTCAATGCCGGGGCCACGGCGGGGTAGGTCTTCTTCAGGCGGCCCAGCGCCTCATCCATGCGTTCCTGCTGGGCTTTCCTGCTCGGCATCTGTCAATTGCTCCTGGGGACCGGTCAACTCGCCGCCGTGCTGAAATTCCCGGTCTTCAACCGGATCAGTTCTTCCGCCGTCAGTGCGTTCAGGAGCCGGTCCGGCGTTACTCCGCCCTTGCGGACCATGTAAAGTCCATAGTCCACGTAATCCAGTTCGTCCACGTGATGGGCGTCGGGTCCGATGCTGAACCGGGCGCCCCGGGTCATGCCATACTCGAGATGCCGCCAGTCCAGGTCGAGGCGGTGGGGATTGGCGTTGACCTCGATGGCGACGTCATTTGCGACCGCTTCGTCGATGAGGCGTACTACGTCCACCGGATAGCCGTCTCGGGCCAGCAGCAGCCGGCCCGTGGGATGTCCGAGTATGGTCGTGTGCGGATTCCGTATCGCCTTGACCATGCGTTCGGTCATATCCGCTTCGGACATATTGAACATGGAGTGCACGGATGCCACGACCAGGTCGAAGGAGGCCAGGACCTCGTCGGGGTAATCCAGGCTTCCGTCGGGAAGGATGTCGGACTCGATGCCCTTGAGGATGCGGAAATCGTCGAATTGGGCATTCAGGGCATCGATTTCCTCCTGCTGTTCCAATACTCGTTCAATGCTCAGGCCATGGGCATAGGCGGCGGTCCGGCTGTGATCGCAGACCGCGATATAGCCGAACCCCCTGGCCCGTGCGCCCTCGGCCATTTCCCGAAGGCTGTGCATCCCGTCACTGTAGGACGTGTGGTTATGGATCACACCTTGGATATCCGACCTGACCGGCAGTTTCGGCAGCCTGTTTTCCGAGGCCCTGGCGACCTCTTCACCCCCTTCGCGCAGTTCCGGGGGAACGAATTGAAGACCAAGGAGGTCATAGATCGCGGATTCGTCGGGACAGGGAATCACGGTGCGGTCGTGAATGACGTGCCGGTCTGTAATGGTGATTCCCCGATCGTCGGCGTGCCGGGCGATCCGTGTTCGGTGACCATCGCTGCCCGTCCAGTGATACAGCGTTACGGCAAAGGTCTCGTCCGGCACGCAGTGGATCCGCACGGGCAGTCCGGTTGGACCGATGACGGTCAAGTCCTGGCCGTCCTCCGCCTGCACCTGGCCGAAACGATGCAGGATGGCCTTGATCATGTCCCGGTCAGGATGACTGACGACCAGGTCGATCTCGCTGATCACTTCCATCCTGCGCCTGACATCTCCCGCTATCTCGACCCGCCAGACGTCGGGGTGGCGCAGCAGGTCGTCCGCCAGGGATTTCGCCTCCTTCAATGCCCGGTCCAGGAGATGGAATCCGCGCGACCGCTTGATCAGATCGATCCCCTTCAGCACGCGCTCCTGGGTCTTGACGCCGAACCCGTTCAGCTTGACCAGCCTGTTTTCCATGCAGGCGTATTCCAGTTCCCCCACGGTATCGATGCCGAGATGGTCGTAAATCGTTCTGATTTTCTTCGCGCCGAGGCCCGATATGGCAAGCATTTCCTGGAATCCGGCCGGCACCGTATTCACGAGGGACTGGTGATAGCTCGACTGCCCGTCCCGGACGAGTTCCGTGATGTGACGTACCATGGACGCGCCCAGGCCGGGAACCTTGCCCAGCTGATCTTCATGCACCATGTCCTCCACCGGCTCGGAGAGGGTTTCCACCCGGCGCGCGGCATTCGCGTAGGCACGGGTCTTGAAGGTATTCTCGCCCTGAAGGATCAATAGCGATCCGATCTGGCTGAGGACTTTGCCGATCTGTTTGTTGGTCATATCTGGTTTCCGTACAGGTACTTGTTCTTCATGCTTCGCGGCCATGCCGCCAGCAGGATTCGATGAATTCCGGCAGCCTCTTGACGAACTCCGACCTCGGCACGGCCCGTTCGCAGCCCGCCTCCCGGGCACGCGCGAAGGCTTCGGGCCGCGTATGCCGGCCGTACGCCATCATCGGTATATCCCTGGTCGCTTCACGGCCCTTCAGGAGCGATACCAGGTCCAGGGCGTCGGTCCGCGTGAGATCGAGGTCCACGATGATCGCGGCCGGCGGACCGCATTCGGGATCATCCGGGATCTCGCCCGCTTCCGCCGCGAAACGTGGTTCGCCGCCCAGTTGACGTATGGTCTCACCGATCTTCGAAGAGAAAAACAGGTCGTCCACCACGACGAGGACGATTTGGCCGGCCATCATGGCTCCAGGGACGCATCAAATCGGTTTATGGCGCTTCGGCAGTCCGAATATAAGGACGGTATTCCACCTGAAACAAGGGTATTGTTTCGACTCGACGCATGTTCCGCGGATGGATTTGCCAGGCGCCGACCGGACCGGCTTATACTTTTCTCAAATCTAATTATTGACACATGTATTATTTAACTATATATTTAGTCTCAACTAAAAACACCGTTGGCTCACGCCATACAAAGTCGAGACCGGTTTTCGGATATACTCATGCCCACGCCCGCTACGGAAGATTACCTGAAGGCCATCTACAAGTTGCAGGAGAATGCGGAAGCCGCGTCGACCAATGCCATAGCGGACCGGATGGGCGTATCGGCCGCCTCCGTCACCAACATGATGAAGAGGCTGTCGGAGTCGGGCCTGGTCGAACACCGGCCCTACCAGGCGATCAGGCTGACCGACGCCGGAAGAAAGATCGCACTCGAGATCATTCGCCATCACCGGTTGCTGGAGGTGTACATGGCGGAAGCGCTTGGATTTACGTGGGACCAGGTGGACGCGGAAGCGGAGCGTCTCGAACACGTGATCTCCGAAGAATTCGAGGACAAGATCGATGCCATGCTGGGACACCCGACCACGGACCCCCACGGCTCGCCCATACCGGCGAAAGATTTATCCATTGCCAGCGCCAACCACGACAGGCTGTCCGACATGGAACCCGGTCGCACCGTGATTGTTCGCCGCGTGAAAGACACGGATCCGGCCCTGCTCCGTTATCTGGCGAAACTCGGTCTCCGGCCGGAAAACGTCGTGGAAGTACTGAGCAAAGAGCCCTTCGATGGACCCATGTTTCTGCGCGTTGGCGGCGAGGAACACCACGTCGGGCACCAGGTCGCCCGCAGCGTCCTGGTCGAATGCGTACCGGCCGAGGAAATTGAAAACGATGGGCGGGCAGGTTCATGACCGGTATCATCGTGCTAATTGCCCTCGGGGTGCTCTTCCTGCCCCAATACGGACTGTACTGGCGCTACCGGCGCAGGCGGTGGGTGCACTCCCGCCAGGCCGTCGAGGACGCCCTGGCCCATCTGCACCAGTTCCAGCACGACGGCCGGCCGGCGTTTGTGGAATCCCTTTCCAATACCCTGGGCACTTCGACCGGTCACACGCTGATCCTGGTCGACCGCATGGCGCAGATGGATCTGGTGGCCGTGACGGGCCAGGGGATGCGCCTCACGGCCGCCGGCCATCGCTGGGCGCTCCAGATCGTCAGGGCGCATCGACTGTTCGAGCGGTACCTGGCCGACGAGACCTCCGTGCCCCGGGAGAAAATACACGCCCATGCCCATCAGCTGGAACACACGGTGAGCGAGGCGCAGGTTGACAAGATGGACGCCGACATGGGCCACCCCGCCTTCGATCCCCAGGGAGATCCGATCCCGAACGCCACGGGCGACATGAAGGAGATCAAGAGCCAGAAACTCGTCGAATGGCCTGCGGGCGTTCCGGCGCAGATCGTGCATATCGAGGACGAACCACCGGAAGTGTACGCTCAGATCATCGCCGAGGATCTCCATCCCGGCATGGTGATCACGATCCTGGACACCACATCCGTACGGGTGGTCATCGGCACGCCGGAAAACGAGCACGTGCTGGCGCCGGTCGTCGCGGCAAACATTTCCGTGCGGGAGGCGCCCATTGACCGGGTCGAACCGTCAGGCGTGCCGCTCACGGCGCTGAAACACGGCGAGCAGGGCCGCGTCGTCGGGCTGTCTCCGGCCTGCCAGGGCTTGACCCGCCGAAGGTTCCTGGACCTGGGCCTCACGCCCGGCGTCCGCGTCGAGCGCGTCATGCAAAGCGCCTTCAGCGATCCCACGGCTTACCGGGTGCGCGGTACGATGATCGCGCTGCGCCGGGAACAGTCCGACCTGATCTTAATTTACGGAGGAACGCGGCAGGAACGGGAGATCACCGTATGAGTATCGATTCCGCACCGCCCGGACACGACTGCGCGTCGTGCGCGCTGCAGGAGAACCTGGTACAGATGGGTATTACGCTGGACCGGTGGGACTATGTCATCGCTCTGGCAGGGAACCCGAACGTGGGCAAGAGCACGGTCTTCAACGCGTTGACCGGACTGAAGCAGCATACGGGGAACTGGCCCGGAAAGACGGTGAACCGGGCCGAGGGAGGATTCGAGTTCAACGGCAGAAGGTTCAAGATGATCGACCTGCCCGGGACCTACTCCCTGCTCTCGGCTTCCATCGACGAGGAGATCGCCAGGGACTTCATCCTCTTCGGCCGGCCTGACTGCACGTTGGCCGTCGTCGATGCCACCATGCTCGAGCGCAATCTCAACCTGGTGCTCCAGGTGCTGGAGATCACGGAAAAAACGGTAGTCTGCCTGAATCTGATGGACGAGGTCGAACGCAAGGGGATCTCGGTGGATCACCGCGCCCTGTCACGGGAACTGGGCGTGCCGGTCGTGCCGGTATCGGCCAGGAAAAAGGAGGGGCTGGGCCTGTTGATGCGCACCGTCGCCGACGTGATCCAGGGTACGATCAAGAACGCGCCCCGGCGCATAACGGGCAACGACGAACTCGACCGGACCGTGGATACGATCACGGGCATGCTGCACGCATCCTACCCTGACCTTCCGAACCCCCGTTGGATCGCCTTCAGGCTGCTCGACGGCGACTACCGGGTGCGCCAGGCTCTCGAACAGGGCGAATTCAGCCGGATGGGCGTCCAGGCGGAACTACCCGCCAGGGATCAAACGACATGAACAAAACGACGGCAACACCTTCCACCGGCGAGGACATCCTGGGCCGGGTGGAAGAAATGCAGAGGGACCTGGACGGATCGTATCGCGACGAAATCGTGGAGGCCATCTACCAGGACGCCGAGGCCATCACCCGGAAGGTGGTTCAAACCGGCGAAACGGCTTCTTATCCCTGGGACCAGAAGCTGGACCGCATCGTTACCTCGAGGATCTGGGGACTGCCCTTCATGGCCCTGCTCCTGGCCGTCGTCTTCTGGATCACGATTTCGGGGGCGAACGTGCCCTCCGCCATGCTGGCCGAAGGGCTTTTCTGGCTGGGCGCGCAGGGCGTCGCGTTGTTCGAAGCCCTGGGCATGCCCTGGTGGGTCACCGGGTTCATTTGGCACGGCGTCTACAGGGGACTGGCCTGGGTGATCGCCGTTATGCTTCCTCCCATGGCCATATTCTTCCCCATTTTCACCATACTGGAGGACTTGGGGTACCTTCCACGCGTGGCGTTCAACGTCGACGCACTGTTCAAGAAAGCCGGCGCCCACGGCAAGCAGGCCCTCACCATGAGTATGGGCCTTGGCTGCAACGCGGCCGGGGTCGTGGCCTGCCGGGTCATCGATTCGCCCCGTGAGCGGCTGATCGCCATCCTCACCAATAATTTCATGCCCTGCAACGGCAGGTGGCCCACACTGATCATACTGGCCACCCTCTTCGTGGCGGCGGCCTTTCCGCCGGCCTTCGCGGCCATGGCCGCGGCCGGGTCCCTGGTCCTGATTGTCCTGATCGGCGCCGCGACGACTCTGCTGGTATCGGCCATCCTGTCCCGGTCCTTCCTGCGGGGCGAAGCCAGCAGTTTCACGCTGGAACTTCCGCCCTACCGGCGTCCCAGCATTCTGCGCGTGCTGTACACCTCGCTCATAGACCGGACGATATTCGTCCTCTGGCGCGCGGTGGTCATGGCCGTGCCGGCGGGCGGCGTGATCTGGCTGCTGAGCAACATTTACGCCGGGGGTCAGAGCCTGACGGTGTGGGTTTCGCAGTGGCTGGAACCGGCGGGACAGGCTATCGGCCTGGATGGCGTGATCCTGCTGGCCTACATCATAGCCATCCCGGCCAACGAAATCGTGGTCCCGACCATCATCATGGCCTACACGGGCGCCGGAATGATGATCGAGCTGGACACGATGGAGGAACTGAGGCAACTCCTGGTGGACCAGCAGGGATGGACCCTCCTCACCGCAGTCTGCCTCATGCTCTTTTCCCTGTTGCACAATCCGTGCTCCACGACCATGTGGACGGTCTACCGCGAAACCAAGAGCGTGAAATGGACCGTAGTCAGCGGTCTCATGCCCCTGGGCATCGCCTTCATTCTGCTCTTCATCGTCGCCCAGACGGCCTACTGGATCATGGGACTGGCGGGGTGGTGACGGAGACTCCTTCGGGTTTCAGGTGCGCGGCGTAAGGTCAGGATTCGAGGCCTGACGGCAGGCGACTCCTGGCGGCGACTCCTGGCGGTTTCAGGCGCGCGGCCTGTTGGTTTCGGGAGTGCGGCCTGACGGCAGGATTCAAGGCCTGACAAGGGAAGGCGGGGGGTCTGCGGTCCAAGTGCTACCGCCCGGGAAGCAGATAGCCTTTTTCTTTCATCAAAACAACGATACGATCGACCGACCGGTCCACTGGATCGGTCTCCGACGAGACGATCACCGCCGGATCGCGGGGCTTTTCGTAGGGATAGTCCACACCCGCGAGATTGCGCAGCAGGCCGCGGTCGGACTTCTCGTAACACCCCGTGGCGTCGTGCTCTCGGCACCAGGCCAATGGCGCGTCGACGAAGACCTCCACGTACCGGTCCGTTCCGATGCGTTCGGCCACCTGGCGGCGGCCGTCCTCGCTCGGCGAGATGAAAGAGGCGATGACGATGAGTCCCGTGTCGTTGAGCATGCGCGCGGTTTCGGATACCCGCCGGAGATTCTCCGCCTGGTCCGCCGCCGAAAAGCCGAGATCGCGGCTGAGGCCGCTGCGGACGACCGAACTGTCCAGCACGACCACCGAATAACCTTCCTCGTACAGTACTTTCTCCAGGCCGTAAGTAACGGAGGATTTCCCCGAGCCCACCAGGCCCGTGATCCAGATCGTACACGGTTTCTGCCCATACCGTTCCGTACGGTGATCCGGATCCACCAGGCTGGATCTGCGCGCAGTCGAAGCCCTGGGTTCGGAATCGGCGTCAACGTCCATGGGCACGCGGTCTTCCGGCAGCCGATCGATGATCATGCCCGCGGCAACGGTATTGTTGGTAAGGTAGTCCACCAAGATGAAACTGCCGGTAAGGCGGTTGTTCTGGTACGCGTCGTGGAAGAGTGCCCGGTTGGAAGTCAGCGCGACCCGGCCGATCTCGTTGAGCGAAAGGCAGGGAACGCCGACTTTGTGCAGGGTGTCTACGTCGATACGGTAGTCGACGTGGTCGATGCTCGCGCGGGCGGTCTGGGTGGTCTGCTTGATCAGGTAATGACGGGAAGGATCCATGGGGGTCTCGTCCATCCAGACCAACATCGCCTCGAACCGCCGATCCACGTGGGGCAGGTTCTTCGGATGAACGATCATGTCACCCCGGCTTACATCCACTTCGTCCTCCAACTGAAGCGAAACGGACATGGGCGGGTAGGCCTCGTCCAGGTCGCCGTCGTAACTGGAGACGGACTTCACCCGGGTGCGGTTCTGGCCCGGAAGGATGAGCACCTCGTCTCCCGGTCGCACCACGCCGGACAACACCGATCCCGCGTAGTACCGCTCCTTCTGGCGGGGTCGTATGATGTACTGCACCGGAAAGCGCAGGTCAACCAGGTTCCGGTCGGTCAGAAACTGCACGTCCTCCAGGATGTCCAGCACGGTCTGTCCTTGATACCAGGGCGTGCGGCTGCTCCTTTCCACCACGTTGTCGCCGAAGAGCGCGCTGACCGGCACAATGCGGATGTCGCTCACGTTCAACTTGGCGGCGTAATCCAGGAACACCCGGCGGATGTCGTCGAAGACCTGTTCGTCGAAATCCACCATGTCCATTTTGTTCACGGCTACCACGAGGTGCTGGATGCCCAGCAGGGAAGTGATGAAGGCGTGGCGCCGGGTCTGCGTCAGGATCCCGTGTCGCGCGTCGACCAGCACGATGGCCAGGTTGGCGCTGGACGCGCCGGTCGCCATGTTCCGGGTGTACTGTTCGTGGCCCGGTGTGTCGGCGATGATGAACTTCCGCCGGGGGGTTGAGAAATACCGGTAGGCCACGTCGATGGTGATGCCCTGCTCCCGTTCGGCCTTGAGACCGTCCAGCAACATGGCCAGATCGGGCGCCTCGTCCTGGCGGACCATCTTCTTGAGCGAGGCGAGGTGATCCTCGTAGATGTTCTTCGAGTCGGCCAGGAGTCGGCCGATCAGCGTGGATTTGCCGTCGTCCACGCTACCCGCCGTACTGAAACGGAGCAGTTCCTTTTCTTCGTTCTGCGCGAGGAACGTCTGGATGTCGGTCATTGCACCATGGGCCGGCGATCGGATCGGGGCCGGCGATCAGATCGCCCTTAGAAATAGCCTTCCCGCTTCTTCAGTTCCATCGATCCTTCCTGGTCGTGATCGATGATGCGCGTGGAACGCTCGGAAATGCGTTCCACCATCATTTCCTCGATGATCTCTTCGACGGAAGATGCGGTGGACTTGACGGCGCCCGTGCAGGGTGAGCAGCCCAGCGTGCGAAAACGGCAGACCATGGACTGCGGCGTTTCGCCGGGAAGGATGCGGGCCTGTCCCTCCACGGGTATCAGTTGGTCCCCCCGGATCACGACTGGGCGCTCCCTGGCAAAATACAGGGGAACGACGGGGATGTTCTCCCGGTGAATGTACATCCAGATGTCCAGTTCAGTCCAGTTGGAGAGCGGAAACACCCGGATGGACTCCTCCTGGCCGATGCGGCAGTTGTACAGGTTCCACAGTTCGGGCCGCTGGTTTTTCGGATCCCACTGGCCGAAACGGTCCCTGAAAGAGAAGAACCGCTCCTTGGCCCGCGACTTCTCCTCTTCTCGCCGTGCGCCGCCCAGCGCGGCGTCGAAACGTCCCGCCCGAAGCCCATCCAGCAGGGCCTGCGTCTTCAACAGGCCGCAGCAACGCTGCGTGCCCAGGTCGTAGGGATTGGCGCCGTCGGAGATGGCTTCCTCGTTGCGGTGAACGATCAGGTCCGCGTCGTATTCCTCGGCCATGCGCCTTCGAAAATCGTACATCTCCTCGAACTTGTACCCCGTATCCACGTGCATGAGAGGAAAGGGCAGTTTCTCCGGATGGAAGGCCTTGCGCGCGAGGTGCAGCATGACCGAGGAATCCTTCCCGACCGAATAAAGCATCACCGGCCGTTCGAATTCGGCGACGACTTCGCGCATGACGTGGATGCTCTCGGCTTCAAGCTGCATCAGGTGGGAAATGGAATACTTGGGCATGGTCGGATCAGCAACAGGCTGCAGGAATGAAATGAATGTGTTTGAAACTTTGCGCTTTCTTCCTTAGCGTTTTTTACTCAGCGCTTTCTTCATGTCTTCCACAGTAAGCAGTCGCCGGGAACGCAGCGTACCCGGAAAAAACATGCGTCTACAGATAGGACGCAATGTGGTTCATGACCGTCGCCTCGGCATCCGCGACCGTCAGCCGCGAGGGGTCGATAACCAGTTCCGGCGCTACCGGTTCTTCGTAGGGATCGTCTATTCCGGTAAATCCACTGATTTCGCCCCGCCTCGATTTAGCGTACAGTCCCTTTGTGTCCCGTTCCTCGCACACTTCCAGGGGAGTGGAAACGTGCACTTCGATGAACCGGCCGCAGCGTTGCCTTACTTCGTCCCTGGCTTCCCTGTAAGGTGAAATGAGGGACACGATCGTACAGATGCCGTTCCGTTCGAGGACCGACGCCAGATAACCCACGCGGGCGATATGGGCCATGCGTCCCGCCCTGTCGAAACCCGTGTCGGGAAAAACGGCCCGGATTTCGTCGCCATCCAGCCGCTCCGCCTTGATGCCTTTTTCTTTAAGTCTCGTGTAGACCCGATCGGCGATGGTACTCTTTCCCGATCCCGACAGACCGGTGAGCCAGAGTACGAATGGTCTTTGCGCCTCGCGCGGTCCGCCAGCCATAGTCCGACGCCTTCATTTTCCGGTTCCAGCCGCAGTCGATCCCCATCTCGTTTCAGCGCATACCATATTAGGGATCTTCCGACGAATTGCAACTGATATATGAAATGATCCGCATGGTTTGGTCCGGCGGTTGTTCCAACTACTAAATGCCTTGACTGATACCCGGAATATATCGAGGTTCCTTTTGTTGTTCGCTGTACGTCCGGTTCGGCACGTACGGAGTACCGTTACCACCGTCAAACAGGGGTGTTTCTTGCGATCGGCAGGTGCCATGCTCGCGTCCGCGGCGCTGGTTTTGAGTTGCGCTTCGGCTCCGAAGTTGCAGCATCCCACACTGGATACCGACCTCCCTGCCCGGTGGACCGCCTCGGCGCCTGGCGGCGATCCGGTCGGACCCGGCTGGTGGACCGACTTCAGCGATACCAGGCTGGATGCCCTCATCGACGAAGCCCTTTCACGCAATTTCGAACTCAAGACTGTCACCGGCCGGATGCGGGCCGCCCGGGCCCAGGCGCGGATAGTCGGCGCGCCCCTGCTCCCCCAGGCGAGCCTGGACTTCAGCCGTACCAGAACGCGCCGAAACTTCATCGGGTTTCCCATTCCCGGCGGTAACGGCGGTGTTTTGAAGACGACTACGACAAATTACGGCGTGTCGACCAACATCAACTGGGAAATCGATTTATGGGGGCGGCTGAGCGACGACAAGGCCGCCGCGCTGGCGGATCTGCAGGGTTCGCAGGCCGACCTGTACGGAGCCCGGTCGTCCGTCGCGGGGCAAACCGCAAAGGCGTGGTTCGCCGCCATAGAAGCCCACAGGCAGCTGGAGCTTGCACGGGCCACCAGGGACAATTTCCAGGTAGTGAATGAACGGATCGAAAACCGGTACGCGAGAGGACTCAGGCCGTCCCTCGACCTGCGCCTTTCGCGGTCCAACGTGGCCACGGCGGAAGCGGTGGTCCTGCAGCGCATGCAGCAGTACGACAGCGCGGTACGCCAGCTGGAAATACTCCTCGGCAGGTATCCATCGGCTGAATTGACGGTTGCATCCGACCTGCCCCCGGTACCCGACGCCGTACCCGCGGGACTGCCCGCCGATCTCATCGCGCGGCGGCCGGACCTGATGCTGGCCGAGCGGCAACTCGCGGCGGCCGGAGCCCGTATCGGCGTCGCGAAGAAGGCGCGGTATCCGGCCATACGCCTGACCGGTTCGGGCGGGTCGTCCACGACGTCGCTGACCGACCTGCTCGATGGCGATTTCATCGTCTGGAGCCTCGTATCCAGCCTGCTGCAGCCCCTGTTCCAGGGCGGACGTCTAAGCGCGGGCGTGGACCTTGCAGAGGCCAGCCGGGACCAGGTCCTCGCGAACTTCGCGGGCCAGGCCCTTCGCGCCTACGGCGAGGTGGAATCCGCCCTGGTGGCGGACGGGTTGCTGAAACAGCGGGAAGCCGCGCTGCTGGAAGCCTCGACGCAGGCCGCGGCCGCCCGCGAACTGGCTGAATCGCGGTACCACAGCGGGCTGAGCGACGTGATCACCATGCTGGACGCCCAGCGGCGCGCCTTCGATTCCGAGGGTCAGTACCTGGCCGTGCGGCGTCAACGGCTGGACGCCCGGGTGGATCTCTTTCTGGCCCTCGGCGGCGGATTCGAACGCAGGGTAACGGACACTGGGGAAATACAGGAGTAACGGATGAACAGATGGGTCAAGACATTCCTGCCGCTGGCCATCGTCGCGGGATCGGTGCTGGTCCTCGTATTCCTTGTACGCAGCAGACCCGTGGTGGAAAGCAAGCCGCCGGTCGTCCCGCCTCCGATTGTCCGCACAACCACCGCGACCCTGGACACGGTCCGGCTCACGGTACGGTCCCAAGGCGCCGTGATCCCGAGGACCGAGAGCGCGCTTTCAGCGGAGACGGACGGACAGATCGTCTACGTTTCGCCGTCCTTCGCGCCCGGCGGGTTCTTCGAAAGTGAGGAACTGCTGGTGCGACTCGACCCGCGCGACGCGGAACTGGCGGTCACCCGGGCAGCGGCGGATACGGCCCGGTTTGCCACCGCGCTGCAGATCGAAGAGGAGGAGGCCCGCCTGGCGCAGGACGAGTGGCGCCAACTGGGTTCGGGCGCGCCTATGCCGCTGGTCCTGAGGGAACCGCAGCTGGCCCAGGCACGCGCCAATTTGGAAGCGTCCGTCGCGGCACTGGAGCAGGCGAAGCTCAACCTGGAACGGACGGAAATCCGCGCGCCTTACGCCGGCAGGTTGCGGAAGAAGAACGTGGACGTGGGCCAGTTCCTCCGGCGGGGCGATGCGCTGGCGACCATCTACGCGATCGACTATGCCGAGATACGGCTGCCTATTCCCGATGAGGAACTGGCTTACTTCGACACCCCCATGCAATTCCGCGGTGAGACGGCCAGCGCGGAGGACCCTCCGGTCGTGATCAGCGCCGAGTTCGCGGGCCTACGACACCGGTGGGATGGGAGGGTGGTCCGCATGGAAGGCGAGATCGACCCCATGAGCCGGATGGTCTACGCGGTGGCCAGGGTCCAGAATCCCTACGGCCGCGGGACGGATCCGGACCGCCCGCCCTTGGGGATCGGCCTGTTCATCGAGGCCGAGATCCTGGGGAAAAGTTACCCGGGCGTGACCGTCCTGCCCCGGACGGCCATGCATGGCGAGAACCGGGTGGCCGTTATCGATGATGAAAACCGGCTGAGGTTCCGGAACGTCGACGTCCTCCGGATAGTAAACGACCAGGTCCTCATCCGCAGCGGGATCCAGGAAGGGGAACGTGTCTGCCTGTCCGCCCTCGAAACCCAGGTGGACGGCATGGAAGTACGGGTACTTGAAACGAGATCCGCCGAAGCCGTCGTACAGGAAGAGGAAGGTACAGGCAGATGAACTACGTGCTCGCCTGGTTCGCCCGGAACAACGTGGCGGCCAACCTGCTCATGATGACGATCATCGTGGGCGGCCTGCTGATGATCTCCAGGATCAAGGTCGAGATCTTCCCTGAGTTCGAGACCGACATCGTCATCATCACGGTCCCCTACCTGGGCGCGGCGCCGGCCGAAGTGGAAGAAGCGGTCTGTGTCCGGGTGGAAGAAGCCATCCAGGACCTGGACGGCATCAAGAAACTGAGCTCCACCGCGTCGGAAGGGGTCGGCAGGATCCAGGTCGAAGTGGACCCCGGCGCCGACGCCCGCACGCTGCTCCATGACCTGAAGTCCCGCGTGGACGCCATCGACACTTTTCCCGAGGAAACCGAAAAACCGGTGATCCAGGAGATCATCTTCAGGCGCCAGGTCATCGACGTCGCCGTGGCCGGAAATCTGGACGAGCCCTCCATGAAACGGCTCGCCGAAGACATCCGGGAAGACCTGCTGGACCTGCCGGAAATCAGCCAGGTGCAGCTTGCGAGCGTACGACCGTACGAAATATCCATAGAGGTGTCGGAAGCCGCGCTTCGCCGCTATGGATTGACGTTCTCGGAAGTCGTCAGCGCCGTACGCAGTTCCTCGCTCGACCTGCCGGGAGGGTCGGTGAAGACACCCGGCGGCGAGATCCTGCTTCGGTCGAAGGGGCAGGCCCTGGTCGGGTCCGAATTCGACCGGATCGTGCTCCGGTCCCGGTCCGACGGCACCCGCCTCCTGCTCAGCCACGTGGCCCGGGTCGTCGATGGCTTCGCCGAAACGGACGTGTTCTCCCGTTTCGACGGTAAACCGGCCGCCCTGGTGAAGGTATTCCGCGTAGGCAACGAGAACATCCTGGACGTCTCCGGCGCCGTGCACAGCTACGTGGCCGAGAAGCAGTCGGAACTGCCCGGCGGCATCGAGCTGATCTCCTGGCAGGACCAGTCCCGTCTCCTCGAAAGCCGGCTCGACCTGATGATAAACAACGGCCAGTTGGGCTTTCTGCTCGTCTTTCTCTGCCTGGCGCTGTTCCTGCGCATACGGCTGGCGTTCTGGGTAGCCATGGGAATCGTCATCTGCTTCCTTGGCACCTTCTGGATAATGCCGCTGCTGGGCGCTTCAATCAACATGCTATCGCTTTTCGCCTTCATCATGGTGCTGGGTATCGTGGTGGACGATGCCATCATAGCGGGGGAGAACATCTACGCGCATCAAGAAAGGGGTGTGGAGCCGGGCACGGCCGCGCGGATGGGTGTGCAGGAAATCGCGAAGCCCATTACCTTCGCGGTCCTGACGACCATCGTCGCCTTCTCGCCCATGTTTTTCGTAGAAGGGCTTATGGGGAAGTTCTTCGAAATCTTCCCCATCGTAATCATCCTCATGCTGCTCTTTTCCCTGGTCGAATCGCTGCTCATTCTGCCGACACACCTGCGCCACGGACAGCCGGAGCGCAAGGAAAGTCCGCTGCCCCATGTTTTCGTCCTGGTCAGGCCCTTTTATCTAACGCTTTTCTACGCCGACAAGTGGCTTCATGAACTCCAGGACAACGTGTCCCGCCTGCTCCGGCGCTTCGTGGAAGGCGTATATGTTCCCCTTTTGAAGAACGCGCTCGCCTGGCGGTACGTCACGCTTTCCATCGGGGTGGGAGCGATCATCCTGACCATCGGGCTCGTGGCCGGCGGCATCCTCCGTTTCGTGTTTTTCCCGCCGGTGGAGAACGAATTCGTCTCGGCGCACCTCACCCTGGCCGAGGGGACCCCCGTGGAAGTCACCGACCGGTACATTTCGCTGATCGAGGACAGCGCCGTTCAATTGCAGAATCAACTCGAGGGCGAGATGTCCGGCGACGATGCCGGGGACGAAACGCACGTGATCCGAAACATCATGGCGGCCATTGGCGAACAGCCGAATGCCGCCCGGGCGCAACAGAATGCGGGAGGTCTCACCGGCTCCGCCACGTCGTCCCACATCGGGGAGGTCGTATTGGGCCTGTCGCCATCTGAGACCAGGAATATAAGCGGCGAAGAAATCGTGAACCACTGGCGGGAACTGATCGGACCGATTCCCGATGTGGTGGAACTCTCGTTCACCTCCTCGCTATTCAACGCGGGCGAGGCGATCAACATCGAGCTGTCCAGCCCCAATCCGGATGACCTGCAACAGGCGACCGCCGAGTTGAAGCGGACGGTGGCCAATTACGACGGAGTCATGGACGTCGCCGACGATTTCCGGCCCGGCAAACAGGAGATCAGGTTGCACGTCACACCCGAAGGCGAGGCCCTCGGCATCACCATGGCGGGTCTGTCCCGGCAGGTCCGGCAGGCCTTTTACGGCGAGGAAGCGCAAAGGATCCAACGGGGCCGGGACGACGTCCGCGTCATGGTGCGTTATCCCGAATCGGACAGACGGTCCCTGGGGGACATGGAGAACATGCGGATCCGGACGCCGGCGGGAATCGAAGTGCCCTTCTCGCTCGCCGCCCGTGCGGAGATGGGCAGAGGCTATTCCAATATTCGGCGGACGGACCGGAAGCGCGTCGTCACCGTCACCGCCGATGTGGACGACGCCGTTGCCAGCTCCAATGATATACTGACCGACCTCACGTCTTCGTACCTGCCCTCGCTGATGGCGAAATACCCCAACCTGACCTACACGCTCGAAGGACAGCAGCGCAACCAGCAGGAGTCCGTCGAAAGCCTGAGTTTCGGCTTCCTGGTCGCACTGCTCGTGATCTACGGACTGCTGGCCATCCCTTTCAAGTCCTACGTGCAGCCCATGATCATCATGAGCGTCATTCCCTTCGGCATCGTGGGAGCCGTAATGGGGCACCTGATCATGGGATTCGCCATTTCGCTGCTTTCCCTGTTCGGCATCGTCGCGCTTTCGGGCGTCGTGGTGAACGACAGCCTGGTGCTGGTGGACTTCATCAACCGCGGTCGCGAACGGGCAGGCGAGGGCGCGGATCTGCACGAGATCATCCGCAACGCGGGCGTGGCCCGATTCCGGCCCGTACTGCTGACCTCGCTCACGACCTTCGCGGGACTGACGCCCATCCTGCTGGAGAAGAGCCTCCAGGCGCAGTTCCTCATACCGATGGCCATCTCCCTGGGATTCGGAGTGCTCTTCGCCACGGCTATCACGCTGATTCTCGTACCCATCTGTTACTACATCCTCGAAGACGGCCTCGCCTTCCTGGCCCGCGCCCGGAACAGGCTGAGAGGACAGGTCCTGGAATCCGCCGAGGCGGTCGAGACTCCGGCTTCCTGACTGCATGTCCCAAGCCTTACAAACTCCTTGCCCGTACCCGTGAATTCCCCCATCTTTCCAACAGGCGCTTAACACGCCGGAAGGACCTGGAACGAGGTGCTTCCGAGGGACGGAATCCGCGATGGGTCAACGAATAGGGGGCCTCCTTGCCCTTCCACGCCGATCTGCATCTCCACTCCCATTACTCGAGGGCGACCAGCAAGAACCTGAACCTGGAGCACCTCTACAAGTGGGCCCAGTTGAAAGGTATCCGGGTGGTGGGTACCGGGGATTTCGTTCATCCGGGATGGATGGATGAACTGGAAGAGAAACTGCAGCCGGCCGAAGAGGGCTTGTTCCGCCTGAAACCCGAGCACGAAAGGGCGATGCAGGACCAGGTACCGCCCGCCTGCCGGGCGCCGGTGCGTTTCATGCTGACGGTCGAGATCTCCAACATCTACAAACGGCTCGGCCGCGTGCGCAAAGTGCATAATATCATTCTGGCTCCCGGATTCGAAGCCGCCAAATCCATCCAGGCCCGGCTGGGGGCCATCGGCAATATCCAGTCAGACGGCAGGCCCATCCTGGGTCTGGACTCCCGGGATCTGCTGGAGATCACCCTCGAAACCGATCCGATGGCCTGCCTCATCCCCGCCCACGTCTGGACGCCCTGGTTCTCGGCCCTGGGGTCCAGGGGAGGTTTCGACCTCATATCGGACTGTTACGGCGACCTCACGGAGCATATTTTCGCCGTCGAGACCGGCCTTTCGTCCGACCCGCTCATGAACTGGCGGCTGGAACAGCTCGACGACTACGTGCTGGTCTCCAACTCCGATGCCCATTCTCCCGGAAAGCTCGGCCGGGAAACCACCCTGTTCGACACTTCCTGCAGCTATCCCGCGATCTACAGCGCCCTTTCCGATCCGGAAGACGAAGGGCTGACCGGGACGGTGGAGTTCTATCCCGAAGAGGGCAAGTACCACTATGACGGGCACAGGAAGTGCGGGAGAAGGATGCACCCCGGGGAAACGATCGCCGCCGGGGGCCTGTGTCCGGATTGCGGCAAGACCGTGACCGTGGGGGTCATGGCCCGCGTGGAGGAACTCTCGGACCGCGAAGAGGGGAAAAAGTCCCCGCGCGCGCGCCACTTCTACAGTGTGATACCCCTGACCGAGATCATCGGTGAGGCCAAACAGGTCGGGCCCGGAACCAAAACGGTGGATACGATTTACCAGGCCATGGTCTCCCGTCTCGGCAGCGAACTCGACATACTCCTGGATATCCCGGAAGACGACATCGCGCAGGTCGGCGGCTCCCTGATCGCCGAGGGCATACGCCGCATGCGTGTCGGAGAGGTGGATATACTCCCGGGGTATGATGGAGATTACGGGATAATCAAGTTGTTCAACCCGGAAGACCGCCTCGGCGGCGACACGCAGATCGCCCTGCTGGAAGAAATTTCGGCGAAGGTGAGGAAGCCGTTGCGAAAGGATCCCGCGTCGAACGATAATCCGGAGACCGAGGAAGAGATACCGGTTAACACCAACGGGATGATCGAAGAATCGGATCCACTGCCGGCCGGACAGGAGATGGCGGCGTCCGCGGGACCGGGTGTGGCGGAGCCCACGGGACCGGGTGAGGCGGCGTCCGCGGGACCCGATGTCGCGGATACTTCGCCGGACCCTCATGGACCCGCGCCTTCGGAACCTTCCGTGACCGTGCTCGAAACGCTTGAGACACCGGTCGACGAGGCACTGATGAACGGTCCCCTCAGTGAAGATCAACAGAAGGCCGTAATACACCGCGAAGGGCATCTGCTGATCGTAGCGGGACCCGGCACCGGAAAGACCCACACCCTGACCCACCGCATGGCCTACCTTGCGCGTCATGAAACCACACCCGGCCACATGTTGGCCGTGACCTTCACCAACAAGGCCGCCGGTGAGCTGAAGTCGCGATTGGAGGAACTGCTCGACGGCCAGTCGCAGGATGTCATGGTCGGTACGTTCCACGGGATCTGTCTCGCCCTGATGCGCCAGTGGTCCCGCCATGCGAGCATCCCGTTCAGCCTGAGCGTGGCGACGCCCGACGACCAGGAGCGGCTGGCACGCGCGCAGTGGCCGCTGGACAGCACCGTGCAACGGAGGAGGAGGCTGGAGGAGGTCGCCCGATGGAAGGCGTCGGGCCGCAGCGGTGAAATTCCGGAAGCGGTTTCGGCCTATACCCGTCTCCTGCGGCGGCATGGACTCCTCGATTTCGACGATGTTATCCTGGAAACCGCCAAACTCCTGAGGTCGGACGAGCGGTTCAGGCAGAACGTGCACGAGCGGTTCCATTTCGTTTTCGTGGACGAGTACCAGGACATCAATCCGGCCCAGCACGTCCTACTGAAGATCCTGGTGGAAGGCGGCGCCCGGATAACCGCCATCGGCGATCCCAACCAGGCCATTTATGGCTTTCGCGGAGCGGACACCCGTTACTTTCACTCCTTCGTGGACGATTTCCCAGGTGCGAAGGTACAGTACCTGCGGGAGAACTACCGTTCCGCGGCCGCCCTGCTCGACGCTTCGTCCCAGGTCATGCGTGCTTCCAGCGCCGCATCGGCGCCGCCGCTGGTTGCCGCGCTCTACATACAGGGAGGCCTGGTCATTCGGGAGACCCCTTCGGACCGGGCCGAAGCAGAATACGTCGTGCACCAGATCGAACGCGCGGTGGGTGGAACCAGCCATTTCTCCCAGGATTCGGGACGGTTGGACGGCGGAACGGAGACTGGCGAGGAACGATCCTTCGGAGACTTCGCCGTGCTGTACCGGATGAACAGCCAGCAATCCGTCCTGGTGGAAGCTTTCGAACGCAGCGGAATACCCTACCAGGTCGCAGGGGACACTTCCCTCATCAACAGGCCGGGCGTGCAGGAGATGGTGACCCTGCTTCAACTGGGCGACGGACGGACCGTCACCACCGGTTCGGCGCTGCGGTGTCTGTCTTCGACGATTGACGGGCTGGGAGACCGGACGGTGGAACTCATCGAAGACCAGTGGAAGCAGCGAACGCAGGTCACGATCGACCACGTGCGGGAACTAATGGATCACCCGCGCTTGCTCATGAAGCGATCCAGGAACGGCGTCGAAGCCCTGATGAGCGACCTGAAAACGATAAATACCGACCTGGAGAAGCGGACGGCGGTCCACATTTTGAATAACCTGGCGCACACCTCCATCTGGGACAAGTTGAAGTGGCGCTATCCCAGGGCGGATGAAAGCCTGCGCGAGTTGACCCGGTACGCCCGTATCGAAACGGATTTGCCGGTCCTGCTCGACAAGCTGTTGCTCAGCCAGGAATACGACGCATACGGCGAAGCGGCGGAACATGTGCATCTCATGACCCTGCACGCGTCCAAGGGTCTGGAATTCCCGGTCGTATTCGTCGCAGGCTGTGAAGACGGCCTGATGCCCCTGCAACACGGCGGCGAGGCGTCCGACGTGGAAGAGGAACGCCGCCTGTTCTACGTAGCCATGACCCGTGCAAGGGAACGGCTTTACATGGTACGATCCAGTAAGCGCATGCTCTTCGGCGAGATGCGCTCGACCCGGCCGTCGCCCTTCCTGACTGACATAGAAGAACAGTTGAAGCAGTACGACCGGCCGAAAGGACCGGATCGGCGCCGGCGGAGAAGGGCGAAATCGAAGCCGTCGAACCAGTTGAGTCTGTTCGGATAGAACCGCTCCCCGAGAGGGAAGGAGCGGGCCGTCCATCGAGAAAGGAGACCCCATGTTTCGTTCAAAACACATCCTGCCGGTCGCGCTCATAGCGGGACTGTTCGCGTTTACCGTGTATACCGTGGCCAGGCCGGGGGGCGAACCGGCTCCTCGATCCGGCGAGATCACGCAGTCGGGGCAGTCCGGGCAGACCGGGCAGGCTGGACAGTCCGGGCAGACCAGCGAATTTGCGCTGGCGACCTTCGCGGGCGGATGCTTCTGGTGCATGGAACCGCCCTATGATGAACTGGACGGCGTCATTTCCACGGTCGCGGGATACATCGGCGGGACTCGGCGCAATCCCACTTACGGCGAGGTATCCACCGGCAGTACGGGACACACGGAAGCCATGGAAATCCGTTACGACCCGTCGAAAATCACCTACCAGGAACTGCTGGACGTATTCTGGGTCAACATAGATCCCACGGTGGATGACCGCCAATTCTGCGACAGGGGCAGCCAGTACCGCGCGGGTGTGTTCTACCACAACGCCGAACAGAAAGCGCTGGCCGAGGCATCCAAGCGGAAAATCATCGAAACCGGACGTTTCGATCGCGTGGTGACCGAGATCACGCCGGCTTCGAGATTCTACAGGGCCGAAGAATACCACCAGGATTACTACATCAAGAATCCGCTGAGGTACAAGTTCTACCGGTACAACTGCGGCCGGGACCGCCGCCTGGAAGAACTATGGGGCGGCTGACCGAATCATTCGTTACTCGTTCGGCAACCGGAACTACGGTCCGATAACCAAAATGGAGAACTTGCATGGCTGATCTGGAGAATCTGGTCAAGACCACGCTGGGCGAACTCAGGGAAGTGGCGAAGGCACAGTCCGTCGTAGGCGATCCCGTCGAAGTCGGGAAGACGACGGTCATCCCCCTGGTCAAACTCGGATTCGGATTCGGCGGGGGTGGAACATCGGGAAAAGATGGGGAACGCGGCGGCACCGGCGGCGGGGGCGGCGTGCAACCGGTCGCCGTGCTGGTGGTCAGGGACGGCGAAGTCCGGCTGGAGCGCATGTCGGGCCAGTCCGGGTTCTCCTCGGCCACGCACACGGTGGTGGATCTCGTGAAGTCGGCGCTGGACCGGTGGAAGAAATCCAGGCCGGAAAAAGAAAGCTGAACCGTGGCCCCGATCTTCGAACCGGTTTTACTTGTACCCGCCGCGGTTTTGCTCGCGGTTCTGTTTATTCTCCTCATTCCCGTGACGATTTCCTTCTCGATCGTTCGAAGGGAATCATGCTCGGCCACGATCACGATCGGGTGGTTGTACGGACTGTTGCGTTTTACCCCTTCAATCTCCAGGCGCCGAGATTACCGGAGGAAGCGAAGGCGTCCGGTCAGTCCACGGACTGAACCGGAGGACTCGCCCCGTAAAACGCCGCGTTCCCCGGCGAAACGCTTCATCCGGTTGCTGAGGAGCAGGGGATTCGTGCGGGGTGTGCTGAAGTTGCTGCGTGACCTGGCAGGATGCGTTCGTATCGTATCTCTGCACGTCGCGGGCCGCATCGGGCTGGACGATCCCTGTGACACCGGTCGCCTCTGGGGAAGCATTTGCGCGTTCCTGGGGTTCCTTCATGGCTCGAAACGCGTGAGGTTTCAAGTCGAACCCGAATTCAACGAGGCCGTATTCGAGCTGGATGGACGGGGCGAGATCCGTTTTATCCCCTTTTCCCTGTTTCTGTCCACTGCCAGGTTCGTCCTTTCTCCCGCCACGCTTCGCGCGGCCTGGGCGGCGTCCAAGCGGAACGGGTAGGCCGTAGTAAGTCGTGGCCATACTTCGATTCAAGTCAGGAGCCTGCATGTCATCTCCCCTTCGCAGCACCCGCTGGTTCGGTCCCAAAGACAAAGTGGGATTCATTCACCGAAGCTGGATGAAGAACCAGGGGCATCCGGATCACGTCTTCGACGGCAGGCCCGTCATCGGCATCTGCAACACCTGGTCTGAGCTTACGCCGTGCAACGCTCATTTCCGGATCATCGCGGAGCGGGTCCGTCGCGGGGTCTACGAAGCGGGGGGATTCCCGGTCGAGTTTCCCGTCATGTCCCTGGGCGAACCCCTCATGCGACCCACCACCATGCTTTTCCGGAACCTGGTCAGCATGGACGTGGAGGAGACCATCCGGGCCAATCCTCTCGACGGGGTCATATTGCTCGTCGGTTGCGACAAGACGACCCCGGCCCTGCTCATGGGCGCCGCGAGCTGCGATCTGCCTACCCTGGCGATCTCGGGCGGCCCTATGCTGAACGGACGGTTCAGGGGCAGGAATATCGGGTCCGGGACGGACGTCTACAAGTTCAGTGACGAGGTGCGCGCCGGCACGATGAGCGAGGAGGATTTCCTCGAAGCGGAATCGTGCATGAACCGGTCCACGGGTCACTGCATGACCATGGGTACGGCCTCCACTATGGCCAGCGTCGTGGAAGCGCTGGGCCTGGGCATGCCCGGCAACGCCGCCATACCCGCGGCCGATGCCCGGCGAATGAAGCTCGCACACGAGGCGGGCCGGCGGGTGGTGGAAATGGTCCGGGAGGACCTGCGCATGTCCCATATCGTCACGCGCAAGGCCCTCGAAAACGCCATACGGGTAGTAGGCGCCATCGGAGGTTCCACCAACTCGGTCGTACACCTGCTGGCCATCGCCGGCCGGCTCGGTGTCGATCTTTCCCTGCAGGACTGGGACCGCCTGGGTTGCGACATTCCGTGTATTGTGAACCTGATGCCGTCGGGCCGGTACCTGATGGAGGATTTCTACTACGCGGGCGGGTTGCCTGCCGTGATCCGGGAACTGGGTGACGTGATCCATCGCGACGCCCTGACCGTGAATGGCAAGACCATCGGCGAAAACACGGCCGATGCGCCCTGCCACGACAGGGACGTGATCCGGACGCTGTCCAGGCCGTTGACCCCGACCGGCGGACTCGCCGTGCTGAAAGGCAACCTGTGTCCCGACGGCGCCATCATCAAACCCTCGGCAGCGTCGCCCGAGCTGATGAAGCACCGCGGCCGCGCCGTGGTTTTCGAGAACATCGAAGACCTCCACGACCGCATCGACGACCCGGATCTGGACGTGGAGGCCGGCAGCGTCCTGGTGCTCAAAAACTGCGGGCCGAAGGGCTATCCCGGCATGGCCGAGGTGGGAAACATGCCCCTGCCGTCGAAACTGCTCCAACAGGGCGTAACGGACATGGTCCGCATCTCAGACGCACGCATGAGCGGCACGGCATTCGGCACGGTCGTGCTCCACACGGCGCCTGAAGCCGCGGCGGGCGGCACGCTGGCCCTCGTGCAGGACGGCGACATCATCGAGATTGACGTGAGCGAACGCCGTCTTGAGCTCGATGTGCCCGAGGATGAACTGACCCGGAGAAGGACCCGATGGTCACCGCCCGAACCGGCAACGGACCGGGGGTACTGCCGATTGTACGTGGATCACGTGCTCCAGGCCGACCGGGGCGTGGACTTCGATTTCCTGGTCGGCGGCAGCGGCGCCCCGGTGGCGAGGGACTCGCACTAGAGCCAGGGAGACTGAAATGCAGAAAGTAACGGACAAAGCCCGATCATCTTTCGCAAAGAACGGCTTCCTCATGGCCGAAGCCGTTTTCACTGCGGAAGAAATGACGGCTTGCAAGGCCGCGGCAAAAGAGCTGGTGGAAGACACATCGGGGTCGTCGGGCGTACATGTCTGGATGTGCGACACCATCCCGCCCCTTTTTGAATCGATTTCCTGCGATCCCCGGATGGCGGACATCCTCCGGCCGCTGATCGGTTCTCACATCGAGTTCCTCAGCGCAAAGCCCGTTTACAAGTCTCCCACGGTCCACTTTGCCTCGCCCTGGCACCAGGACGAGGCCTACTGGGGCGGTGCGACCAAGTTGTCCGCATGGATCGCGCTCGAAGACGCAACGCCGGAGAACGGCTGCCTGCGGGTCATTCCCGGCTCCCACTTCCGGAAGTGGGACCATGCGTCCGTGCGGGACGCCAGGGGATTCAATAACCGCATCTCGGACGATGATCTCGGGGACGAACAGATGATGGACGTGGAAATGCAACGCGGGGACGTGCTGGTGTTTCACGACAGGCTGCTGCACAGTTCCCATCCGAACCGGTCCGGCCGGGACCGCTGGTCCTTCATCCCCACCTACCGAAACGCGGATGTGCCCGATCCATCGACGGTCTGGGCGACTTCGAAACGGATTGCCGACGCAGTCTGATCCATACCAAGGAGACGAAATGAAAATCGCGCTGCAGGAAGGCCTGCTACCGGGCGGCACGCTGGACGAAAAACTCGATTTCGCCGAGTCCCTGAACGTCGATGGCCTCGAGATCTCCGGACGAGGTCCGGCCCGGCGGATCGATGAACTCGAGTCCGCGCTGCGCAATCGCGGAATTCGGCTGGTCTCGCTGTGCGGCCAGGGCACTTTCGACTTCCTGGATCCCGACATCGACAAGCGGAACCACAGCATCGTCGAGGCGAAGGAAAACCTGCGGGTGTGCGGGCATTTCGGCGCCGTGGGCCTGATCCTGCCACCCATATTCGGACCGCCGCGACTCCCGGATCTCACGCCGCTGGCCGACGCCATCACCCTGGAAATGCAGCTATTGACGGAGATCGTCCGGGACCTGGCTGAATTCGCCGCAGAGCAGAACACGAACGTACTGCTGGAACCGTTGAACCGCTACGAGGAGCACCTGCTCAGGCAGCAGTCGCGTGGTATCGAGATCATCAAGCGGGCCGGAGATCCGCAGTCGGCCAGCCTGCTGTGCGACTTCTTCCACATGCACATCGAGGAGACGGACACGCCCGCGACGCTGCGAAAAGCGGGACGGCGGTACGTGGGCCACGTTCACATGGCCGACAATACGCGCCAGGAGCCGGGTTCGGGGGACATCGACTGGAGGGCGGGGCTTTCGGCCCTCAAGGACATCGGTTTCGACGGGTACCTGGCCTATGAATGCGGTATCACGGGGGAGGGTGAAACGGAGAGACGTGAGGCTCTGGCGCGGTCGGTGAAGTTCATCCAGGGTATCATCGGGGAATTATCCTGACCCGGCAGGCATTTTCCTGACCCGGCAGGCCGCAAGGCCGGCCTTTTCGCGTAACCACTGCCGGGTGACCGTCAAGGCAGGATGATATCCCGGTTCTCGTATCGCAGCCGCATCAGGAATTCGGGACCGAGCGTCTTCCAGATTCGCGTGACCGAGGACCGGGCCTCCAGATGAAGGGGGTCCAAAGCGATCGTCTCCATGTAGGCGTCGTGGGCTTCTTCCAGTCTATCCAGCTTCTCCAGGGTTTGGCCCAGATCGAAATAACTCTCGACCGCCCATAACCGGTTCCGGTCCCTGGATATCGCTTCCCGGTATTCGATCACCGCCGCTTCGTACCGGCCGGCGGCATCGTACAGGCGGGCGGCCATCAGCCAGCAGGGCACGTAGTCGACGTCCCGAACCCTGGCCATGTGCACGTACCGGATGGCCTCCTTCACGTCACCCCGTTCGAAGAACAGGCGGCTCATCCCCACGTAGGCCGGCGCGAAGCCGTCATCGAGCTGTATCGTCCTGCGCAAGGCCGCTTCCGCCTCGTCAAGGGCGCCGGATTCCAACAGGCTCAGCGCCTTCGCATACTCGGCCTCGGGCGTATCGAGCGAATCGGAATACTGCATGGTGCTCACCCCGCATCGGGCGAACACCAGGGCCGCGATGACCAGTCCCAGACAGACCGCCGATCGGCGCACGGGTACCTCCCTCATATGAAAACGCCCTGCGGATGGACGGACCACAGGGCAGACAGGCGGGAAACGGGGCTCGAACCCGCGACCCTCAGCTTGGGAAGCTGATGCTCTGCCAACTGAGCTATTCCCGCGGGTGGACTCGGCCATTGATGGCCACTGCCCGTCTGATTCTAACCAGACGCACCACGCCCTGTCAAGCGAAATAGGGACAGGCCCGCGACCCTTCGCTCCCGGTCAGGCCGCCGCTTCACCGGTCCGTACTTCGCGCTCCCGGTCAGACCGTCACCTGCTCCGGTCATGTTTCAAGCGATCTCTCTTCATCGAAACGTTCCAGCGCGAGCTGGATCAACCGGTCGACCAGGTCGCCATAGGAAATCCCGGCGACCTCCCAGAGCTTGGGGAACATGCTGATCCGCGTAAAACCAGGTATCGTGTTAAGTTCGTTTACCAGGACCTCGCCGTCTTCCTTCAGGAAGAAATCGACCCGGGACATGCCCTCGCAGGCCAGGACCTGGTGGGCTTCCACGGCGGTCGCGCGGATCTTCTCCGTCAGTTCGGGCGGCAGCGCGGCCGGGATCACCAGCTCGGCGCCGTGCTCGTCGATGTACTTCGCCTCGTAGGAATAGAATGCGTGGTTGGACCGGACTTCACCCAGGCCGGAAGCTTCGGGATGGTCATTCCCCAGCACCGCGCATTCGATCTCGCGGCCGCTTACATACTCCTCTACCAGGATCTTCCGGTCGTACCGAAAGGCTTCCCGGACGCCTGCTTCGAATTCTCCGGCATCGTGCGCCTTGGTGATGCCGACGGATGAACCCAGGTTGGCGGGTTTTATGAAACACGGGATGCCCAGCCGGTCTCGCACGGCTTCGAAATCGATCCGGTCCCTGCCGGATGACGTAAAGGTCAGAAAACCGGGTGTGGCGATACCGGCATCGCGAAGCAGACGCTTCATCACGTCCTTGTCCATGGCTACCGCCGAACCCAGGACGCCCGAACCTACAAAGGGCAGATTGGCCAGTTTGAGCAGTCCCTGTACCGTGCCGTCCTCGCCGAACGGTCCATGGAGAACGGGGAATATGACGTCGATGTTTCCGGCAGGACGATTGGACGTCCTCGTCGTCACCTGATCGCTGTCCGCGCCCGGAGTCAGGGCCACGGTCTCACTCAGGCGGTTCAAGGCGATCAGTTTCGGATCGTGGGCGTTGAGCAGGAATTCCGCCGTATCGCCCAGGTGCCACTGACCGGCACGGTCGATTCCGATCAGGACCACCTCGTAGCGATTCCGGTCGATAGCGTCCACGATGTTGCGTGCCGACTGGAGCGAGACCTGGTGTTCCGCAGACCTGCCCCCGCACAGGATCCCTACCCTGATCTTCTTCATGGCTTCTTCACTTTCTGTCTCCATTTCGATCTGGCCATCCCGCTACATGAGATATGCGCAGACGCTATCCGCCAGGGCCAGCCCTTTTCGAGTCAGGCACAGCCGCGATCCGCGCTCCGCCAGCAACCCCTCAGCGGCGAGCGTTCGAATCGCCGGTTCCCGCCTCCCCATGGCATCGTCGCCGTAGCGGTCGCGGAAGGCCAGGGTGTCCAAGCCCTCGATGGAGCGCAGGCTCAGCAGGATATACTCGTGTATACGCTCATCCACCGAAAGCGTTTCATCCATGTCAACCGCCTCCCCCCGTTCCTCCATGGCCGTCAGGTATCCGGCGAGGTCGCGGGTGTTGGCCGTTCTCCTTCCACCCGAGTGTGTATGGGCCGACGGGCCCAGTCCCAGGTAGTCGCCGCCGTTCCAGCAAGATACGTTGTGCCTGCATTCGGCGCCGGGTTTGGACAGGTTGGAAACTTCGTAATGCCGGTAACCCGCGCCGGTCAGCCGGTCCAGGGCCTGGTAATAACAACCGACGTGGCGGTCATCATCCGGCAGGTCGAGCAGGTCCTCTTCCTTCAGCCGGGCGAATTCCGTTCCCGGCTCTATCGTCAATCCGTAGATCGACACATGATCCGGATCGTGGTCCACCGCGTGATCCAGCGTTTCCGCCCATTCAGACGGCGTTTGTCCAGGCGCGCCGAACATGAGATCGATGTTGATCTGATCGAAACCGGTTTCACGGGCATGGGCGATCGCGCGGGCGGCCTGGTCCGCGGTGTGACTTCGCCCGAGGTGTCGCAGGATCTCATCGGAGAATGACTGAACGCCGATGCTGATCCTGTTTACGCCCAGACCCCGAAGCCGCTGCAGCTTGGAGACTCTGATGGTTTCGGGATTGGCTTCTACGGTGATTTCGGCGCCGGGAACGATGCGAAAACGATCGTGAATCATCCCGAAGAGCCGTTCCAACTGAGGATCCGTAAGGCAGGTGGGGGTGCCTCCGCCCAGGAAGATCGTGTTGATGACGTGGCCGGACCAGGGCGCTTCCCGGCCACGACGCCCGGCCTCTTTCTCCACGGCCGCCAGTAAACGGTCCACCCGTCCGTCTTTCAGCAGCTCGAAGGAGAAATCGCAATATGGACAGGCGCGGGTACAGAAGGGGATGTGGATGTAGAGACCGGCCAATGTGTTTAAGTCCCGATCTACATGACGAATCTGCCGATACGATTCCAGCGCACGCGCCAGGGGACATGCACGATGTTGTAACCCAGTACGTAGACTATGGAGGCAACGCTCTCCAGGGGCCTGGACGACTGCCACACCAGTTCGGGGTCTTCCCGGTGACGTTCCCAGGACCAGTAGATGATGAAGGCGTTTCCTACGACTTCCTGCATATCCACGAAACCCCAGTACCGGCTGTCCGAGCTGTAGTCCCGGTTGTCGCCCATGACGAACAGGGATCCCGCGGGTACGATCTTGGGTCCCCAGTTGTCCCGCGTGCTGCGGGTCGCCGCCCTGACCGACGGGTCATCGAACTTGACGTGCGGCGGATTCTCCACCAGGACGTCGTCCACGTATACCTGCTTGTCCCGGATCTCGACCTTCTGGCCGGCGACGGCGATACACCGCTTGATGAACATCTGCGCCGGGTTGCGGGGATAGGGAAATACCAGGATATCGCCGGGTTCCGGATCGCGCCAGGCGGGCATGCGTATATCGGTGAACGGAATGCCGGGGCCATAGATGAACTTGTTGACCAACAGGAAATCTCCCACCTGCAGGGTGGCTTCCATGGACTCCGACGGGATTCGAAATGCCTGGACGACCTCCGCCCTGATGAAGAGAAAGAGGAGCACCGTGAACAACACGATTTCCAAGTACTCTCTAAGCAGGGATTTCTCTTTCGCCAAGATTCCCTATCCTCTTGCGTTAAGGGTAAGCCCGAATGATACCCGGCAGCGGGTGTCAGCCACCTACCGCCGCGCCTTCGCCCCGGATATCGAGCACGGCCAGGAAGGCTTCCTGCGGCAGTTCGACGTTTCCGACCTGCTTCATGCGCCGCTTGCCTTCCTTCTGTCTCTCCAGCAGCTTACGCTTCCGGGTGATGTCGCCGCCGTAACACTTGGCTGTGACGTTCTTGCGCAGGGGCCGGATCGACTCCCGCGCGATGACCCTGCCTCCGATGGCGGCCTGGACGGCGACCTCGAACATCTGCCGCGGTATGATCTTGCGAAGCCGCTGGCAAAGCTCACGGCCCCATTCATAGGCCTTGTCCTTGTGGATGATGATCGACAGGGCGTCCACCAGGTCCCCGTTGAGCAGCAGGTTCAGTCTGACCAGCGGGGAGACGCGGTATTCGAGGAATTCGTAGTCGAAGGAAGCATATCCGCGGCTGATCGATTTCAGCCGGTCGTAGAAATCGAAGACGATTTCCGACAGCGGCAGTTCGTACTGCAGGGCGACCCGGGTCGGGTCGAGGTATTCCATGGCCTTGTATACACCCCGGCGGTCACGAGTCAGTTTCATGATGTTGCCGATGTAGTCCTGCGGCACCACGATCTGGGCCTGGATAAACGGCTCCTCCACGCTGTCGATTAGCGATGCGTCGGGCATGTCGGCCGGGTTGTCCACCATGAATTCCTCACCCGAGGTGGTCGTGATCCGGTATTCGACGCTGGGCATGGTGGCCAGGATCGTGAGTCCGTACTCCCGCTCGAGGCGCTCCTGCACGACTTCCATGTGCAGTAATCCCAGGAATCCGCATCGAAACCCGAATCCGAGCGCGACCGAAGTCTCGGGTTCGTATACCAGGGCGGCGTCGTTCAACCGATACTTCTCGAGGGCTTCCTTGAGCGGTTCGTAATCTTCCGACGTCGCCGGGTAGAGCCCGCTGAACACCATGGACTTGGCCTCCCGGTAACCGGGAAGGGGTTCGTCGCAGGGCCGCGTGGCGTCGGTGATGGTATCGCCCACGCTGGCGTCCGCCACGTTCCGGATGTTCCCGATCAGATAGCCGACCTCGCCCGCCGTGAGTACGTCCACCGGGGCCTTGTCGAACCGGAGCACGCCGGTCTCCGCCACCTCGAACCGCTTGCCGTTGGAGCACATCTCAATGTCCATGCCCGGCCGTATTTCGCCGCTCATGACGCGCACGTAGGGCACTGCGCCGCGATACTGGTCGAAGACCGAATCGAAGATGAGCGCCCGTAGTGGCCCGTCGTCCGGTTCCGGGGGCGGAATGCGGTCCAGGATGGCCTGAATCACCGGCTCGACCCCGATACCGTCCCGCGCGCTGGTCAGGATGACGTCTTCCGGCTCGACCCCAAGAAGGTCCACGATCTGACCGGTAACCACGTCTACCCGGGCATTGGGCAGATCAATCTTGTTAATGATGGGGATGATGGTCAGGTCGTTCTCGATGGCCAGGTACAGATTGCTGATCGTCTGCGCCTCGATGCCCTGCACCGCGTCGACGATCAGGAGCGCTCCTTCGCAGGCGGCGAGGCTTCGGGAAACCTCATAGGAGAAATCCACGTGGCCGGGCGTGTCGATCAGGTTCAGGGCGAAGGCCGTTCCGTCCGGCGAATTGTAGGACATGCGGATCGCGTGGGCCTTGATCGTGATGCCCCGCTCCCGTTCCAGGTCCAGATTGTCGAGCATCTGGGCGCGCATCTTCAGAGGGGATATGGTACCCGTCATCTCCAGCAGGCGATCCGCCAGCGTCGATTTGCCGTGATCTATGTGCGCGATGATGGAGAAGTTGCGAATATGTTCCGTTGACATGAAGGTCCCGCCGGGTCTTCCGGGAAACAGGGCTATGCCGCCTCGTTGTATACCGTATGCAACAGGTTGGAATAAAAGGGGAAATGGGCGGAATGTCAACAGGTATGCGGGATTCGAAGGGTCCGGTTGGAGGGTGCGGAGCGAGGGTTTCCGTGGCCGCGGGGCGATGGAAATGCAGACTGCTCGAGCGCTGTTCTCAGGTCCGTCTGCCGATCTCGAAGCGCGAACTGCCTACATCCAGTTTCTCAGCCGCGCGTACCAGTACATAACCGACTGCCAGGGTGGTGGCAACCAGCAGCATGGAACCCCATTCAACCGAGTTGGAGACCTGTTCGGGGAGGCGGGCCAGGACGGCGCCGGCCTGCGCATGCAAATATGCCTGGATGTCGCGAACCACGGTCATCACCGGACCGACCACAGTCCCTACGGGCAGGAGATTTCTCACGAATTCCTCAAACATGGCGCGGTACAGCCAGACCAGCGCAGCGGCCGCCAGCGTAGCGGCAAATACCATCCGGGGGAAGAACAGGGATGGCACGGACAGGGATTGCCGGGGCGCGGGGAGGCTTTCCATCACGTTTGAGAGGAAGGCTTCGGAGGGATTTGACAGAGGGGTCGTTTCGACCGTCTCGATCATCGCGTCGAGGACCGCCGATTCCGATCTGCAGCTTTCGCAGACCGAAAGATGGGCGTCTACCAGACGGCGCTCATCCGATGTAAGCGCCCGGTCGACCGCCTCATAGATCATTCTTTGTGTGGACTCGCAGTTCATGACGTTCGACTCCGGGGACGCCAGTTCACGTTAACTCAGCGTATCGGGCTCGACGGACCGGAAGATCAGTTTCCTCAACGCGGCGCGGGCACGAAAGAGCCGCGCCTTGACGGTGCCGATCGGCAACTCCAGCGCTTCGGCGATCTCGTCGTAAGACCGGCTTTGTATATGATACATCGAAATCACCGCGCTGTAAATAGGTGGCAGCGCCGCTACCATATTCCTGACCTGTTCCCTGAATTCGGCCTGCTCGAACCGCTCCTCGGGGTTTGCCGACGGATCCGGCAACTGCACCGGCAAACCTTCCTCCTCATCTTCCGATCCCGACAGGGAAGTCGTGGAAAGGTCCCGACGGGAACGCCGCGCCGAACTTAGGCTTACGTTCACGGCGATACGGTAAAGCCAGGTAGAGAATCTGGCGTCTCCGCGAAACCTGCCAAGATTCCTGTAAGCCCGGACGAATACATCCTGGGCAGCCTCTTCCGCGTCTTCCCTGTTCCCAACGATTCGCAGTGTCAGGTTGAACACCGATACGCTATGCCGGTCGACGAGACGGGCGAAGGCCGATCTGTCACCGTCCCTGGCCCTTGCGACGAGTTCCTCATCGCTCAAATCCATGGGTCGCCTCATTCTGCCTCAAGCGAGTCTCAGCCGCGTACAGGGCCGTTTCGCCGGACTGATTCGACCCCTTTAAGAGATCCCGGGTCGGTATCCCTCTCATGAGTAAGACTACCGGGAATCTACAAATGTTTCAGATCACGGTCATGTTTTTCTCATGGCAATCACGTCAAATCGATTTAAATTTCAGAATCTGAAACAAAACGATCGGATTCCGTGTCGAATTCATGAGAGGATAATGCATGAGGACTGGAAGTCCTGTGAACGATCTCGTATCGGAGGCGGTTTATGGATAGCTGGAAAGCCTGGGCGGTAATGTTCCTGAGCGTGTGCATCATGGTCGTCGTTCTCGCTCTGCTGGACTACCCGGACGCAGCCATTATTGCCGTTGTCATTCCCTTCGGGCTGGGCGTCTTCTGCGCATTGCTGGGATACCTGAAAAAAGGTAGGGAAATCAGGCACCAGGAACGGCTGGCAATGATCGAGAAAGGAATCTACATCGAAGCCAGGAAGCACGGGTCGGGCATACCCTCGATGGCCGTGGTACTCCTGGTGGGCATAGGCCTGGCCACGGTCATCGCGAGCGACGCGGAGTTCTTCGGCTTCGCCCTGCTGTTCGTGGGCCTCGGACTGATTGTGCGCGCCAGGTTGCTGCGCAACAGAGCGAAAGAGCAGGAGACCCTTCCACCGGGATCGGCCGGCGATGCTCCCGGAGGCGATCCTCCCGGAGGCGAAGGACGGACAACGGCAGGGAAAGACGAGGTTTAACGACCATGCCTGAGAAAACACTCTACAGATCCACATCCAACCGGATGATCAGCGGCATCTGCGGCGGACTGGCCGAATACTTCGACGTGGATTCCTCCGTACTCCGGATCGCCATGGTCGCCTTCACGGTGATTACATTGCCCGTCTTCGGGCCTTTTGTCTTCCTGGCGTACCTGGTTTGCATTTTCATCATACCCCGGAATCCGGTCACGGCTTCCGCGGCCGCAGCCGCGGGCGGCGTGCCACCAGGCTCCGGGCAGGCGGACCAGGCGGACGAGAAGGTCCTGGCGGACCAGGTTAAACAGGTGGTCCAGGTGGACCAGGTTAAACAGGTGGACCACGTGGATCAGAAGGCACAGGCGGACCAAGCCGGCCAGACCGAACAGGCGGATCAGGCGAAACAGGCCGACCAGGGATACCGGAGCACCACGCAGAACAACAGCATGGTCTGGGGTATCCTGCTGACCCTGTTGGCCGTGATGGTGCTGACCTATTCATACACACCGGAATTCGGACGATTCTCCTTCATTCTTCCGATGGTACCCATCGTGGCCATTGGCGCTGCGGTATTCATCCTGATCGTTTTCAGGGGACAAATCATGGAGGTCTTCAGACATCGACGACTGTACCGGTTACGGGAAGGCAAAAAGATCTTCGGCGTGTGCAACGGTCTCGCGGATGCGTTCGATCTGGATCCCACCCTCGTACGCATCGGGTTCTTCATCGCTTTTCTCTTTTCCGTGGGAATGGTTACGCTGATCTACCTTTTCATGGCATTTGTCATGCCCGAGGGTCGTCCCGAGCGTCCCGCCCAGGACGCGTAGATCGCGGCGTCTTCCATCACCCGGCCGACCTCTCGCTTCGACTGCGGCCGTGTGATCGGGCTTGACAACCGGTACAAAATCGACTAAGATAATCCACGATCAGTCGGCACCACGGACCGGTCGTTTTTTGTTTTCGCAAGTTCAACAACCCGTGTGTAATCTACATGAGAAAAAAGAACAACCTGTTCCTTGCCCGATTCATCCAGTGGATCAGCGGCGGAATCGCCATCATCGTCATCTACCCGGTTTTCCGCCTGATCTATCCCTGCTGGCGCCGAATAAATGGTACCTGGAACCGTCAGGGAACGGATGCTCCCCGCACTTCGACCACATCCCGATCGCATTATAATCCTTCCGAAACTTCGATCACACAGGGCAAGTAGGCCGCGGTGAAATTGATCGTAACCAACGACGACGGCATTGAGGCGCAGGGTCTGCTGACCCTCGCCCGCCTTGCGTCCCGGTGGGGCGACGTGATCGTCGTTGCACCGGCGGAACATCAGTCCGGTATCAGCCACCAGTTGACCAACAACCGGCCCATCCGGGTGGATGCCCTCGCGGAGAACCGTTACAGAGTATGGGGAACCCCGGCCGACTGCGCGCGCCTGGCGCTCAACGAGCTTGCGGTTGACGGGGACTGGGTGCTTTCGGGCATCAACCACGGGGCCAATCTCGGGGTGGACGTCTACGAATCCGGCACCGTGGCCGCCGCCAGGGAGGCCGTTTTCCACGGCTGCAAGGCCATGGCGCTGTCACACTACACCGTCGACGACCGCCCGGTCGACTGGCAACTGGCCGCTTCACGCCTGCAGCAGGTTCTGGAACGCCTTTTTCGCCAGGATCTGGATGCGGGATGCTTCCTCAACATCAACCTGCCCCACCCGGATCACGGGGAGACCCGGTTGGAAATGAAAACCGCCCCCGTGGATACCAGCCCCTTCAGAAACACGTTCACCGCCGAAGGGAACGGGTATCTACATACCGGGGTCTACCACGAACGACCCCGGAAGACAGGCAGTGATGTCGACCTGTGTTTCGGCGGACATATTACCTTGTCCACGATCAGGGTCTGAACGGGCTGAACGCAAATCGATCGCAATCAGGTTACCTTCATGCCCATCGTCACCATCATAGGCCGGGGACATTCCGGAACGAGAGCCATGTCGCACACGCTCTATACCAGCGGCGTGTTCATGGGCAGGACGATCAATACGTCGGGCGACAAAGTACCGCCTGGCGACCTCTACGACGCCTGCCGGATTTTCGCCAGGTACGTCCGGTGGGAGGACGGTCTATCCTGGGATTTCTCTCGGGTGATGGAGATGGATATCGATCCGTCATTCGTGGAGAAGGTGGAATCGTACCTGGCGGACGTGATGGAAAACGGAAACCCCTGCCGCGGTTGGAAACTGCCGGAGACCACACTCATCTATCCCTGGATCGTCCGCATGTTTCCCCAAATTCGCTACATTCACTGGATCCGGGATCCGAGGGACGGCATCCTTGCCCCGCACAGGACGGACGATCTCGGAGATTTCGGAATTGCGTATCCCGCCACGGAGGACATCCGCCGGCAGCGGGCGATTTCCTGGCTGTACCAGTACCAGCTCATGAAGGCCACGCCGAATCCCGGCCATCTCATCACCGTCCGGTTTGAAGACTTCGTGCTGAAACAGGAAGAGACGCTTCGCCGACTTGAAGCCTTTCTTGGCATTCCCCTGAGCCGGATCGTCGTTCGACCCGAGGCCGTGGGCCGTTGGAAGAAGGCAGACGGCGATCTTCAGCTGGACCTGCTGGGCGGCGCGCTGGCGGAACTGGGCTACGGGGGCTGAGTCTACTGGGCGAAGCGCTGGCGGAACTGAGGTACGGAGACTGGGTCGGCGGCGCGATGTTTACGCTGCCGTTTGTGCGGTGCTATGGCTGCGCACGGTGCGACGCTCAGGCTACCGAAAGATCGGCTGAAAACCTCCTCGCCTTCCTAGCCTTCCCGCCGTGCCATTTCCTTCAACTTGTCCACGCACCGGTCGATTTCGTCCGTTGTGTTGTAGTAGTGGGTCGAGATCCGGATGCCCCGGTGACCGTCCCGGTCGTGGTCGTCCACATGGAGTTTCGCTTCCTCCTCCAGGGGACCGCGCCACCGCGACGCATTGATCCCGTCGAACTCGAAGATGGTGGACCCTGGCGACGATATGTCGTGGGACAGGCTGGTGAGCAGCCGCAGCCGAGGGATGTCCAGGAGGGTATTTCTCAGGTAATCCGACAACATGCGCAGGCGCCGCTCGATGTTGTCTATGCCGATTCGGTTCAGGAAGTCCAGTGCGGTACCGAGCGCCGCGCGCACGGGCAGATCGTAGGTCCCCTGGATCTCATAGCGACGGGCGTCGCCGCCGGGTTCGGATGCCGGCGCGTACAATGAGCTGAAAGATGGCTGCATGGCGCGGTTGACGTATAGAAACCCGGTGCCGGCCGGACCGAGAAACCACTTGTGCAGGCTGTTGGTGTACATGTCGCAGTCTATTTCCGACAGGTCGACGTCCATCATCCCCACCGCCTGGGCGCCGTCTATGGCCGTAATCAATCCCCGCTCCCTGGCCAAAGCGCAAAGTCGTTTGACCGGATACAGGTATCCCCCGCGGGTGACGTGACAGAAAAAGAGCACTTTCGCCCGTTCGTCTATCGCCGCGGATATGCGCTCCACGATATCATCTTCACCGGCCAGCGGACTGGGGATATGGACCTCCCTGATCTCGATCCCGTCCCGTTCCGACCTGACCTTCCAGGGCCGCACGGCGCTGGGATGTTCCTGTGTGGTCATCAGGATGCGGTCGCCGGGCGCCAGGTCCAGGCCGTTTATGATATGGTAGAGGCCCTCCGTCGCGTTGCGCGCCAGGGCGATTTCACCGGTCTCCGCATGCAGAAACCCGGTCATGGCCGGTCTAAGTTCTTCTTCGATGTAGTCGTGGAACACCCGCTTGGCCTTCGATGGGTTTTCAGACATCAGCCGAAAGCCCTCGGCAACGGCGTCCCGAACAGGCTTGGGGGGCATGCCCAGTGCGGCGTTGTTGAGATAGGCGTGACCCGGTTCAAGGATGAACCGGGACCGTACCTCGGCCCAGTAGTCCCGGTCTCCGGGATCAATGCGGCAGGTCTGCGGTTTGAAAATAGCTTTAAGCATAGGGGCTCGCCGTCCTGTGTCCGGGTTTGAACCTGCAAAATGATTACACGATCCCCGTCGCGGGTCAGATGCCTTCCAAATCTTCCCGGGAAAGCCAGCCGTTCTTGCCGTCCGGCAGGCGGATTCTGGTCCATTCGTCCCGGTGTTCGACCAACTGGACCTTGGCGCCTTCGTGCAGGGTGAAAACCGGTTCGGATGAAGCGTCGGGACTCGTCCTGACCACGGCCGCCGGATTCAGGACGATACCACTCCGGTTCTCCAGATCGTCGTAGATTTTGATACTCATGAACCCGATGGCCATGAGTAGGACAAGGCTCGTGGCCAGCAGTGCGTAAGCGGCGGCGGACCGCGTACGCGGCCGCGTAGCGAGCAGGTAGAACACCAGGGCCAGCGACGCGAGGAACCCGGCCGAGGTCGCAGCGGCCGTGGCCTGGTTCACGGTCACCGCGTCCAGCGCCTGCCTGCCGAACCAGGGCACGTCCACGGCGATCCGGTCGGTCGTCCTTTCGTTGGCCAGATCCAGGTTGCTCCTCAAATCCACGTCCCGGGGCATGAGTCGGGACGCCCGCTCGTAAGCCAGGATGGCCCGGCCGATCTGGTCCTGCCTGTAATACGCGTTGCCCAGGTTGTAGTACACGTGCCCATTACGTATACCGCGTTCGATGATGCGTTCGTACGTCCGGCTCGCCTCCGCATACTTCCCGCCCTCGTAGAGCAGGTTGCCCTGCCGGTACAACTCCACGGTCTGCCTGTCTGCCGTTTCGCCGGCGCATCCCGCGGCCGCGAAACCGCTGGTAAAAACGGCCACGATCAACCCCGAGACCAGGTTGCGAAAACCCTGGGTTTCCGGTCGCCCCATGGGGTTCGTGCCGGCTTCCAATAGGCCCTTTGCGCGCATGTTGGATGATTTAGTGGCTTTCAACGGTAACCGTTTAACTGCGATTCGATGGATTCGACTGCGTTCCGTGCCCTGCCAAGAAGATCTTCGGTGCGTTCAGCCGAATGCGCCGTCCGGGCGAACCGGGCCAGGTCACAGGCGTCCAGGCAGTCCCTGACCAGGACGACCGTGTCTTCGTCCACACCTCGTTCCCTGAGGAGTTCGACGACACGGGGCGAAGTCAAGCCGGCCGTCGGCAGATTGCACTTGTCGGCGATATAACCGAACAACGCGTTGGATATGCCGGTGAAGGCCTGGTCGAGCGCCTCCTGCTTAAGCTGCTCTCCGGACTTCCGCAATTCGCTCAGGGCGTTGCTTTTCGCCCGGCGCCGCCGGGCATATCCGGCGTCGCGCCGCAGGCGATGGGCATGGGACCTGTATAGGACCGTGGCCAGGACCGCCGCGACGGGCAGGACATGCAATAGCAGATACCAGGACGACCGGTACAGGACCGCTCCCTGATCGCCGAGATAAACCGTTTCGGGCTTGATGTACTGGATATCCTGTCGTATTTGCCGGACGGGTGTCTTACGCGGCATAACGGCGGCAGCCGCCTGCACTCCACTGGCCGGCAGGACGGTAACAGTTACCGGATCGGTTGTCGTAACCCGGTAGGAATCCGTATCGGGATTGAAAAACGGAAAATCGAGCGACGCGATGACATGTTCGCCAGGGACCGTGGGAATCAGCACGTGATCCCAGGTTTTCGTCCCCGAAATGCGCAACCCGCCCGACTCGTATTCCGCCTTGTTGCCGGACTGGTATTCATTGAAACTCCCGAGCGGCGGCAGGACGGGATCTTCCACGGTCTTCAGATTGCCCTCGCCGGTCAGCACGACCGTCAGCGTCACTGGCTGGTTTACTTCGGTGGTGGCCTGATCCACGATCGCCTTGAGTGAGAAATCGCCCACCGCGTTGCTGAAACCGGCAGGGCGGCCCGCGTCCGGCAAAGGCAGAACCCTCACGGTCTGCTCCACGGATGCCACCCTGATCTGGCGCGTGTTCGAGAAAAACGTATCGAAGGGATCGTTGAGAAAGCTGTCGAAGAGGCTTCTTCGGGACCTTTCGCCCTGTACGTCACAGACCATCGACAGCGGGTCGATGGTCAGCTCCCCGGTCACAGTGGGGAACAAGGCGATTTGACGCAGTTTCGATACGGCGTACCTCCGGCCGGCGATGATCTCTTCCATGAAATCGAGGTGATGCGCGGTAAACTGCTCTTCCATCCAGAAACCGGTATAGGAGGGGACTACGTCGTAACGCGCGTTCGAAAGGCCCAGGCGGGTATATAGCGTATAGGTCACCGTTACCTGCTCACCCACGTAGGCCTGCTTCTTGTCCAGGGTGGTCCGGATGTACACTGCGTCGCCCAGGTCCGGTTGTGCCGTGTCATCCGGCATTGAACCCATGGCCGAGGAAGGGGAACCGCCCCCCGGTGCGGCACGGTTTCCCGCCGCGGAGGCGGCGCTTGAGGCGGACGGAGCAACCTCTATCGAAATCGGCGTGGTTTCGTGCGTGACGCCGTCGTAAGTCACCTCAGCCGAGTCGATGACGAAGGTCCCCGTATTCCGGGGCTTCAACTGGTAGATGAACCGGACGGATCTGGACGAGGACAGTTTTCCGTTAACCAGATTGAAGCTGGAGGACGTGGAGGAGGTGCTGCCGATGACGATGAACGACTGCATGTCGGGCAACACGGGCTTCGGGACGTCGCCCAGATCGGACCCGGAGACCGAGACAGTCAGCATCAGTGTTTCGTCGACCGTCATCCGGGTACGGCTCACCTCTGCCGTGACGGAGATCTCCTGCCCCGATACGGATGGTGAAATGAGAAGCAGCAACGCGATGAGGCTGCTGTGTATCCAGCGTTTCATGGGCTCAGTCCAGAAATCCCCGGGTCCGCAGCAGTTCCGCGTTCAAAATGGCGGTTCCGGCGGCCCCGCGGACGGTATTGTGTGACAGCACCACGAATTTCATGTCGAGTACAGGGCAGGGCCGTATGCGCCCCACCGTCACGGCCATGCCGTTTTCGGCGTCGCGGTCTATCCTCGGCTGCGGCCGGTCCGGTTCATCGCGGACGATAACCGGGCGCCTGGGGGCAAATGGCAGGCCGAGTTCCTGAGGCGGTCCCCTGTGGTCGCGCAGCGCTTCGGCGAGGCCGTTTGCGTCTGTCTCGTTCTCCAGGGCCACCGAGACGCATTCCATGTGTCCGTCCTGGACGTGTACCCGGTTGCATTGGGCGCTGACGACGGTCCGGGCATCTTCAATCCGGCCGTCGTGGAACCTGCCCAGCAGCTTCAGGGTTTCCCGCTCCATCTTCTCTTCTTCTTCCCCGATGTAGGGAAGCACGTTATCCAGGATTTCGAGCGAGGAGACCCCCGGATAACCGGCGCCTGACAGGGCCTGCATGGTGGTAACCGCGACCCGCGTTATGCCAAAGCGGTCGGCAATCGGTTTCAGCGCCATCGCAAGACCGATGGTGGAGCAGTTCGGATTGGTCGCGATGAACCCGCGCCCATACCCCCTGCGCTTCCGCTGCAAGTCGATGATCCCGCAATGGTCCGCGTTGACCTCGGGAACGAGCAGGGGCACGTCTTCGTCCATGCGGTGGTTCTTCGAATTGCTTACCACGGCGTAGTCGGCCGCCGCGAAAGCCGCCTCGATGGGACCAGCCACCGCGGAATCCAGGCCGGAGAATACCAGATCGCAGTCCAGTCCCGGCTCGCAAAGCGATACGGGTATCCCGACCACGGCTGCCGGGATCGGCGTATCCAATCGCCAGGTCACGGCTTCCGAGTAGGGTTTGCCGGCCGACCGCTCCGAAGCCGCAAGCGCGGTGACCCTGAACCACGGATGGTTTTCGAGCAACTGGACGAATCGCTGACCTACCGCCCCGGTGGCGCCCAGGATACCCACTTTGATCTCATTCGTCGACACTTCATGCTCCCGGATCAGGTGTACAGGTTAAGGATGATCGCTGTCGGACAGCATTCTCGCGGCCTTGATCAGGTCTCCGAACAGGCCACCGGCGGTAACCTCCGGCCCGGCGCCCGGCCCCCGCACGATCAGCGGGTTGTCTCGGTATCGTTTCGTGCTGCATACGACCATGTTATCCGGACCGGTCAAGCTTCCCAGAGGACTCTCCCGGTCCACACTTTCGAGTCCCACCCGGCAAGTGTTGTCTCCCACCGTCGCGACGAATCGCAGCACCTGCCCGTTGTTTCCGCAGGATTCGACCCGCTGCGCGTAGGCCGCGTCTTCCAGGGTGAGCATTTCCATGAACGCCTCGACCGAAGGGGCTTCCAGCAAGGCATCGGAGACCATACCCTTGATCTCCAGCCCTTCGATTTCAAGCCGGTATCCGATCTCACGCGCGAGGATCAGCGCTTTCCTGGCAACGTCCATTCCGTTCAGGTCGTCTCGCGGATCGGGTTCGGTATATCCGAGTTCCTTCGCTTCCCGGACGATCTCCGAGAAGGCTCCCCCGCGGTCGAGCCGGGAACAGATGTATCCCAGCGTACCGCTGAGGCATCCTGCGATCCCGGTCACCACGTCGCCGGTGTCCACCAGTTCCTTGACCGTACTGACGACAGGCAGACCGGCGCCGGCGGTCGTTTCGTACCAGTACCGCATTCGCCTGGCGCGTCCGAGCCGCTGGATCTCTTCGTACGCATCGCTCCGATCGGTGATGGGTTTCTTGTTGGCCGTCACGACCGGAATGCCGCGGCGGAGACAGCCCAGATGCACTTCGGTCATATCGGCGGACGTAGTATCGATAACGCACAGGTTCGCGGGAGGATCATCCAGCAGACGATCCGTCATGGCAACCGCGCCCGGGTAGGCCGCACGCCTGTCCCCGTCGTCGAGCAACCGATCGAGTCCACCGGGTACTTGAAGCACCTCGTTGAGTCCCCCTGGATCGAAAACCACATGGTCCCGGCCGCAAATCCCGACGTACTCGAAACGAAGGCCGCTCGCTTCGGCCAGGGACCCGGCCCGGTCCACCACCTGCCTGATCAATGCGCCGCCTATATTGCCCTTCCCGAACTGAAACAGGTTTATTTTACTCAAAACCTCCGTCCTCTCCGAGTCCAAAGGACGCGTGTACCAGTTGAACGGTCTTCTGAAGGTCGTCCCGTTCGACAATGAATGAAATGTTCAGTTCAGATGAACCCTGGGCGATGGCGATGATATTGACCCCGTGTTCGCCGAGGATGCCAAATGTGCGGGCCGCGATGCCCGGGGTTCCCTTCATGCCGCCGCCGACCACCGCCACCACGGCCAGGTCGGGTTGCACCGAGATCTCCTCCAGGCTGCCTTCGGCGACTTCATGACGGAATTCCTCCTTCAGCGCCCGGACGGTTCCCTGGCTGTCCTTTTCGCCTACGACCAGGCAGATGTCGTGTTCGGAGGAAGCCTGCGTAATCATGATGACCTGGGTCTTGCGTTCCGCCGTGGTCCTGAAGAGCCGGGCGTGCGTATCCGGCGTTCTGCTGAGACTGGTTCCTTCGACCATGATCAGGCAGAGCCGGTCGATGCTCGTTACGGCCTTCACCCCCAGCGGAGCCTCGCAGGTGCGCGAAGAAATGAGCGTACCGCTGTTTTCGGTCCGGAAGGTGTTCCGGATCCGGATGGGAATCTCCTGTTTTACCGTGGGCTGCATGGTCATGGGATGGAGCACCTTGGCGCCGAAATAGGACATCTCGGCGGCCTCGAGATACGAAATCTCCTTGAGTACGCGGGCGTCCTCGACAATGCGCGGATCGGCCGTCATCGCGCCGTCCACGTCCGTCCAGATCCATACTTCTTCTGCCTGTATCGCACCGGCGACAAGGGAGGCGGTGTAGTCCGAAGCGCCCCGCCCGAGGGTCGTGGTGACGCCTTCATCGGTCGAACCGATAAACCCCGTTATGATGGGAATGCGTCCGCCGGATACCATGGGGACCAGTCCCGCCGACAGGCGTCGTTCCGTTTCGGCGAAATTCACTTCCGCTTCGGTGTAGCGCTCGTTCGTCTTCACGTATTCCCGCGCATCGACGGGAATAGACGACAGGCCGGCCGACCTGATGGCCGCGGAAACGACAACCACGGAAAGGCGTTCGCCGAAGGAACTGACCAGGTCGACCGAACGCGGGGAAAGTTCCCTGAGCAGCGTGATACCGTGCAGGATTCCTGATAGTTCATCGATCAGTCCGTCACAGACTGCGAGGGCCCGGTTCCGCTCCTCCCCTTCGGACAAGGCGCGAATCGTCTCGTCATGGCGTTTCCTCAAAGCCGAGAGGGAAGCAGAGGGCTCCGTCCCCCCGCAGGCCTCCGCGGCCATTTCCCGAAGCGCATCGGTTACCTTGCTCATGGCGGACAGGACCACCAGCAGGTCGCGTTCGCGGTATTTTCTGACGATCTCGACGACTTGTTGAATGGCCTCCGAGCTGCCGACGGAAGTGCCACCGAATTTCATGACAATCATAGTGTTTCCATCGCGATTCGTGGAACGGTTACCAGTCTTTCTCCGGATTGACCTGTGTGGCCTGCTGTCTGCGCAGTCGACGCTGTATATCCTGCTCGTCCCTGTTCAGGGCATTCAGGAGTCGTTCCGCCTCTGCTCTGCTCAGTTCACCCTCCCGGGGAGCCTGCTGCCGTTGCGAATCATCCTCTCCTTCCGGCTGCTGGTTCCCGTTGTCCTCCCGGTCCTCCCGGTCCTCCCGGTCCTCCTGATCCTCACCGTCTTCCTGACGGTTCTGCGCGTTCCGGCGTTCCTGTTCTTCCTGTTCTTCCTGTTCTTCCTGCTGCTCCTGAAGCTGTCGTGTCACGAATTCCAGGTTGTATTTCATGTCGAGATCGTCCGACTTGATCCGAAGGGCTTCCTTGTAAGCCTCGATGGAGTCTTCAAGCCGGCCCATGCGATACAGGCTGTTGCCCAGGTTGTACCGGGCCCGGCCATCGAGCGGCGCTTCGCCGTCCAATGCGTTCGTATACGACTGCACGGCAGAGGGATACTGCTCGGAGCGGTACAGCGCGTTGGCCCGGTTGTAATGCAAGGCCGGGTTTTCGCCGTCCTCCGCCAGTGCTTCAGTATAGGCCGCCAGCGCCTCTTCGTACTTTTCCTGTTGGTACAGTTCATTTCCGCGCGCATTCTTCGCGGCCGGCTGCCAACCGAGAAACAACAGGATGACCAGGATTACGCTCATGGCTTTGGTTCCGATTCCGGCGATTCGTCGAGCAATCTGCGGTCCCGTATCACGGTATCCGCGACCAGTAACAGCAAACCGAACAACAATATATACTGGAAACGTTCAACGTACTGCGTAAATTCCCTGCTTTCGAACTCCGCCCTCTCCAGCGAGGAGATGGTATCGTATATCAGGTCCATTTCTTCACCCCCCGGCGAAGCCCTGTAGTAAGCCCCTCCGGTCGTTTCCGCGATCTGACGCAACGTGGACTCGTCCAGACGGCTCATGACCACTGCGCCGGACCGGTCCCGCATGTGGCCGGAAACCGTGCCGTCCTCGCCCATGATGGGTATGGGAACGCCGTTCGGCGTACCGATGCCCACCACGTAAACGCGTACGCCCTGGGCCGCCAGTTCCGCTGCGACGGCGACCGGGTCTTCCTGGTGGTCTTCTCCGTCGGTGATCAGTACGATGGCTTTGTATCCCCTATGGTCCTGTTGAAACGACCGGCCCGCGATTTGCAACGCTTCAGATATAGCCGTTCCCTGCGTGCCCACCGTCCGGGTATCGATGCCGTTCAGAAAGAGCTCGACGATGCTGTAATCGGAAGTCAGCGGACACTGGAGAAAAGCGGATCCGGCGAAAACAACCAGCCCGATCCGGTCGTTCCGGAGCTTTCTCACCAGGGACCGGACGGCATACTTGGCCCGTATGAGGCGATTCGGCCGGACATCCTCGGCCAGCATGCTATTGGAAACATCCAGCGCGGCCATGACAGAAAATCCGGTCTGACGTATGGTTTCGGACCGGGTTCCGAACTGCGGACGCGCGAGTGCCAGCACAAAGCAGACCAGGGCCAGGACCACGAGCGCCGCTTTGACCGGCTGCCTTCCAGCGACGGTTGATCGGGACAGTCTGTCCAGCAATGCCTGCTCGCCTAACTTCCTGAGCACGTCGCGCCTGTGCCGGAACCGAACGATAAAGAAAAGGATGAGCAGCGTCGCAATCGCAAGCAGGTAAAGAAACTCGGGTTGGGCAAATCGCATGTCTGCTCCGGAGAACCGGTTCGCGTCCTCCCCGGCCTAGGGGAGTCTCCTCAGCCGGGTGTGTGTCAACAGGATCTCGGCCAGCACAAGAAACATGGCCGGCAACAGGAAGAAACCGAATAACTCGGTATACCTGGAGTAGGCGATGACCCTCATTTCCGTGCGCTCGAGCGCGTCTATCCGTTGGTAAATGTGGGACAGCATTTCACCGTCTGTCGCCTTGAAATAGTATCCGCCCGTTATACGTGCGACCTCCCGCAGGGTTTCCTCGTCGATTTCCGTGAGCGCGAGGCTGCCGTCCCGATTCCGGGCGTACGTGCGTCCGAGCACAGGGTCATCGACGGGAATAGGCGCGCCTTCTTCCTTTCCTATGCCGACCGAGTAGATCTTGATCCCCAGCGCATTGGCCGCCTTGGCCGCGGTAATCGGGTCGATCGCGCCCGTGTTGTTCACGCCGTCGGTCAATAGGATGACCACTTTGCTTTCGGCGCTGCTCTGGCGCAACCGGTTGACAGAATTGGCGATTCCCATTCCAATGGCCGTGCCGTCTTCGGTCAACCCGATCTCCACCTGGTCCAACAGGCCGAGTAGCACGTCGTAGTCCAGCGTAAGCGGGCACTGCGTGAAGCTACGTCCCGCGAAGACCACCATGCCGATCCGGTCGTTTTGCCGCTCCCGGATAAAATCGGAGATCACGGTTTTAGCGACAAAAAGCCGATTGCGGGGCTTATAGTCCTCGGCCCCCATGCTGCCGGATATGTCGAGTGCCAGCACGATATCGATACCCTCGGTCATCACTTCCGCGCCCTCGGTACCCGTCTGCGGACGGGCGAGGGCAAGTATCGCCAGTCCGATGGCCATGGCACGCAGCACGACGGGAACGTGGCGGTACTTGAGGATAGATGCGGGTTTCAACCTGTTTACGATGGAGGTGTCGGAGAACGTCAGGCCGCCCCGGCGTCCCTTCAATTGGCGGCGATACCACCATAGGAGTACCGGGAGGATCACGAGCAGAACAAGAATCACGGGCATGGAAAAGAACATGATCGCTTCAGTCCTTCGACGGTGCTTGCACGGAACCCGCATCGCCGGCGGAGACCTCGCCGGAGACCGGTGAATCGGCTTCGGCGTCATTCGGGTCCGGCGCGGCATGCTCCAGCGCGGGGGGAGGGCTCGTCAGCTCGACGATCTCCCGTCCTTCCCGCAAGGAAAGCGACTGCCGGTGCGTTTCGGGCGTATACCTTGCGTATTTAACCATGTCGCATTCTTCGAACATTAAACGGACGGCCCGTGACTCCTCGTGGCCGAGATCGAGTGCGTTCAATGCCGCTATCAATTCGGATGTCGTATATTCCATGGCGGCTATCCCGTAGCGCATGGACAGGTACCGTCGCAGGATTTCAGACAGCGCGGAGTAATGGGCTTTCACGCGTCCCTGGACCAGCCACTCCTTGAGGGCCAGCCGATCCAGCTCCTCCAGGGCAATCTCTTCGGGAAGACGTTCGATAGCCGTGTCCGCGCCGTTCGCATCGTTCCGTTTCCCGCGGCGCCTGAAGTACATAAAGAGGGCCGCCGCGACGGCGAGCAGCACCAGTCCGCCGATCGCCCAGAAGTACCAGGGCACTTCGTCGGGGATCTCCACTGGATCCTTCAGATCGCGTATATCCGCCGCATCGTCGTCAATAACGCTGAGTACGGTAACGGAAATGGCATCCGACTCGGCGGATATTTCGGTACCGTCCAGCAGGATGCACTTAAGCGCGAAGGGCGGTATGGAATGTTCGCCCGTCCGGTAAAGGGTAAGTTCGTAGCGGAGTGAATCGACGTTCACGCCGCTGGCGCCGGACAGAGGGCCCTCGTGCTCGAAGGATAGGAGATCGAAACCTTCCGGGGGGCGGCCTGATTCCGGCCACTCGACCGCGGAGTTACCAGGGCTCTTCACGGTGATCCGGTACAGGAAGGGATCGCCCACGGTGATCCGATCGCGATCTACCGAGGCCTCGATCGAGAATCCGGATTCTCCATCCTGCGGCACCGGGAAGGCTTCGGTATCGGCCGGATTCGTTGAGACGGCCACCAGGATGGTGGCGAGTAAGCTGGAACACCTCACCGCATGCCGCCTCATGTCACGATTTCGGTGTCAGGGCGACCATATCGTTGATCCGGGCCACGAACCCGGCCCTGGCAAGGGACACGACGGGGCTGTTCCTTTTCTTGACGTAGACCAGATTCTCGTCCCCGGGAAACGATTTGCCCACCAGGAGCGATATGCGTTCTTCCGGCACGTCGTCCCGGCCCCCGATCTGCAGCGTAAGTTCCATGATCGGTCTGTCCAGTCCGTAGGTAGACAGGTCAGCGCCGGGATCCGCCGTTATGAAGGCCTGCGAATACAGGGAATCCAGCACGCTGAACGCCCGGCCGACCGAGATCGCGTCGGCGTCGCCCGATGAAGGCTCCTCAATTTTCCATACGACTCTCTGCTTCTGGTCTCGGCGGACCCGCACACGTTCGTCTGGCGTGACCACCTCGAACATGTGTACCTGGTAGCCTTTGAACCGCAGGATCTTGTTGTCGCGCAAGTCGATCGCGGAGGCCGGCAGACGCTGCAGGGTGGTTGCATCCACCGCGTAGATCCACTCCTCCGCGGGGTCCATCACGTATTCGTACTGCCCATCGCCGGTGGCCGATCCGACAAGGATTTCCTGTGGTCTCACCCGGTCCTCGATCGTAAGCGAGAGGCTGGCAGCCGGGTTCTCGAAACCGTAAGCCGCTTTGTTCGCATCCGTCAGCGGGATGTGTTCCCGCACGCGCATGATCTCCAGGCTGTCCAGCATGGCCGTGATGAAACGGTCGTTGGCCCTCAACTCGTAGGGAGACGTCATACGCCAGTCTTCGAAGGCATGCTTGACCAGGGTTACGGTCTCGTCTCCCAGTTCCATCGAAAAGTCGGGGATCCTGTAGGATTGAAAATCGAAAGCCGTGAACCGCCGGTAGAATTCGGGTTCCCGATCCAACTGGCGCAGGATCGACGTCGATACCGAGTATACGTTGCGTCTTTCGCTGGTCATGGCATAAATCTGGCCCATTTGCTCATTACCCAGCGAAAGCGTGTGGAGTATGCTGCCGTCGCCGGATTTCACGGTCGCCGTCATCACCGGATTCACCAAACCGTATTCATCAAGCGAAGCCGGCGATTCGTCGACGAAGGAAATGGCCGAGGCCCCGGTAATCGTGGTTAAAGCGTTGACCACTTCATCACGCTCGGCAGGCAGCCGATACGGCGCTTTCACGCGCCAGGTTCCGAAGGGGTCCAGACCGATGACGATCCGTCGGTCGCCCTTTTCAAGGATGAGCTCTTCCACGTCGTCCCGTTCGACACGAAACAGACTGCGGTCCCGCAACGCGTCGGTCGTCCTGCGCAGATTCCCATTGATCTGCGAGGAAATGAGAAATATCCTCCGTGTACCACTTTCCACCGCGTAATGGGCCGCGCCCGTGGGGTTCACGTCTCCCAGCAGCAACACCATGGGCCTGTCGAGACCCCGGATGACCTCGACGGACGCCGACGGATTCTCAAGGCCGTATTCCGAAAGGGCTCCCGCCGAATCGGCGACAGTACGGGCGGGGGACAGGGTGGAGAATTCACGCAGCAACGCACCCACGATGTCGGGATCCGCCGCGTACCTGATCGGATCGGTAATCTCCCAACCTTCCATGGGTACCTTCTCGATCGTTGTGGCCGCGCCTTCCACGGTCACCTTGATCTCGACGACCTCCTCGGGGTTGATCTCGAATACACGCTCGGTCTCCGCGACCCGTTCTTCCTCGTTAACGAAAAGGAAAAAGTAGGACGCCAGCAGTCCCAGAATCAAGGCCAGCATGATCGTGTATCGGCCACTGCTCACGGCGTTTCGTCTCCTATTTCCTTCTCCACCACACCACTACGCCCAAGATCAGGATGCCGATGGGCGAGAGGATGCCGGTGAAGATAAAGATATCCCGCATCTGGCTCAGTGAAATCTGAACCAGTCTGGTGTCGCTGGACTTGGGGCGGATCGCGAGCAGGTCCTCCTCCTGGGCGAGCCAGTTGAGGATGTTCAGGGCCAGATCGCCATTGCCCGGCAGCATGATGTAGGCATTGGATGCGAAGGATGAATTTCCAACGACCACGATGCGGGTTTTCAGTTCGTGCTCCTCCGGCCGCATCGCCATCTCCTGCGGCGTCAGCGTGGCCATGTCCCTGCGCGGAAGCGCCCTGGGGACGGCCGTAATGGCCACGGCGATGGAAACGGGGCCGGGCTCGTCCGATTCCGGGTCCAGCACGGGCACGTACTCCATGGCTTCGTCCGGCGATCCCGGCAGCGTGGTTTCCGCCCAGCTGCGGGCCCCGGTCATGGCAATGGTCTGAATCTCCACGGTATCGTCTGAGGCCGACGCCGTTTCGATGGACCGCACCAGTGGGAAGAAACTCACGGTGTTGCCGAGGGGACGCGTGATGGGATGGGCCGGGTATTGCATGACGGCCGGCATGTACTCGTTCATGCCGGGCAACCTGCCCACGGCGCTTTCGTCGATCACGACGTTCTCGCCGACCCGCACCTTCCAGCGGGCGAGCAGCGCGGACAGATCAGCGCTTTCCTCGGGATAGTCGGGGTTGATCAGGAACAGGGCGCGGCCGCCGCGGTCCAGGTAGTTGCGAATGGCTTCCTGCTCGTTTCCCACAAGGTTGGTCCTGGGACCGGCCACGACCAGCACGTTACAGTCCGCCGGCACTTCCACCTCACTGAGCAGCGAAAAGCTCCTGACGATGTAACTCTGGTTCTCGAGCAATTGCATAATCCTGTTGTAGCCGGCCTGGTCGGTCAGGTTGACGTTATGTTCGCCGTGGCCTTCCAGGAAGTAAACGGTCTTCTGGCCTTCGCGCGTGACCTTGACCAGCGCGTTGGTCACGTTTTCTTCGAGATAACGGTTGATGTGCTCGGTCTTGCCTTCGCTTTCGAACACGACCGTTCCGTAGGAGGAGATGTTGTACTGGCGCGCTATACTCGGCTCGAGATCGGGGTCTATGAATTCGTACGTGATGTGATCCGAGTGGTACTGAAACTGATTCAGCATGTCGTCGAGCAGATGCCGATTCGTGGCATCGGGCCCGCTGGATCTGAAAAACCCCACGATGTGAACTTCCTGTTCCAGTTCGCTCAATACGCTGACGGACAAGTCGGCAAGGCTGAAGCGCTTGTTGGCCGTCGTATCATACCGCTGGGTGTATCGCGAACCGATCATGTTCGCGAATGCCAGGATACCGATTACCAGCAGCACCAGTACGGCGGTGTTGGCGCCGTATCTTGTCGTACGACGTCCGAGCAGGTTCCATACCTTTTCCCATTCAAAGACCATCCAGGCCGATCCGAGCGCCAGGCCTGCCAGCAGGACGATCAACGCCGTGCGCTGCGTCGTCGCATCCGAGACGTAAAGGTACCCGCTGACCAGGATCAGGATAAGACCCAGGTAACCGGCGGACGAAACGAGACTTTTCATGTACGGGTTTCTCCCCTGGCCAGGTGCGCGCTATCGAAGGCGCGGGCCATGTCGTCCATTCGGGACGCGCGTTATCCTCGCCACCGCGTCGATTCCACGGACCGGACCGTGATGAACAGGCCCAGGAAAATGAAACTGAGGAAAAACAGGCAGTCCGTCGAGTCGATGATCCCTTTTTCGAAGGTATTGTAGTGCCTCAGCACAGACAGGTAGCCGACGATTTCCCCCAAAGTTCCGGTCATGGATTCCGCGACGAAATCCAGCATCCAGAGTATGAGCGCGGCGCCGAAGCAGATTACGGCTGCCACGATCTGGTTCTCCGTCAGCGACGAGGCGAACAACCCGATGGTTATCACGCCGCCTCCGAGGAGCAGAAGGCCCAGGTAGCCGGCCCATATGGGACCCCAGTCGGGATCGCCGTACGCCTGAAGTACCAGCGGGTAGATCATCGTCAGCCCGATCATGGCCGTGTACAGGGTATAGGCCGCAAGAAACTTGCCCAGGATCACGTGCCAGTCCCGGACAGGCGAAGTCAGCAGCAGCTCGATCGTACCGGATTTCTTTTCCTCGGAAAAGACCCGCATGGTGAGCATGGGCATGAGCGTCAGCACGGCCACGAAACTCATGGTATTGAACAGCGGGCGCATGATCATCTCGTTGATGTTGATCCGCTCCATCAACGTCGGGTACTGCGCGGCCTGCATGAAATACTGGGTGTAATACCCTAACTGCTGGTAGAACATGAAACTTACGATAAAAATGAAAACGGTGGTAAGGGCGTAGAAGATAGGTGAAATGAAATAGGCTTTCAATTCACGTTCCCAGATGGCCAGTAATCCCTGCATCGTCAGGAAACCTCCTCTTCCTGGGTCGTCAGCTCCAGGAAAATCTCTTCCAGGCTCATGCCGGCCGTGGTGAGTTCCAGGAGGTCCCAGTTGTTTTCGACCACCGACGATGCCAATTCGGGACGGATATCCCTGCCGGGAGTGATGTCGATGTCATATTGCCAGAGGCTTTCACCGAGGGAAGACCTGGTCTTCACGTCCACCACGCCATCCTTCTTCTTCAGCAGGTCCATCACCTCCTTGACCGGACCGCGGATCTGTACCGAGATGGATTGCGAACCCCGCAACCGCGCGTCCAGGTTGGCCGGCGTGTCCCCGGCCACGATCCGTCCCCGGTCGATGATGAGCACACGCTCGCAGGTCTTGCTCACCTCGGGCAGAATATGACTGCTGAGAATAATGGTATGGTCCCCGGACAGGCTCCTGATTACCTCACGGACCTCGTTGATCTGCTTCGGGTCCAAACCGTTGGTCGGCTCGTCCAGGATCAGGACGTCGGGGTCGTGTATCAGCGCCTGGGCCAGTCCCACCCGTTGGCGGAAACCCTTGGAACAGTGCCCGACGATCCGGTTTTCGACATCTTCCAGCGCGGCCAGCTCGATTACGCGGTTGACGGCCTTTTTTCGATCGCGGGAAGGGATATCCTTGATCCGGGCGATAAACTCCAGGTATGGGCGGACCCGCATGTCCAGGTAAAGGGGTACGTTCTCCGGGAGGTATCCCACCCTGCGGCGCACCTCGAGGGATTGGTTGAACGTGTCGAACCCTGCCACCCGGGCGGTGCCGGCCGTCGCGGGCATGAAGCAGGTCAGCACCCGCATGGTAGTGGTCTTGCCTGCGGCGTTCGGCCCGAGGAATCCGAGAATTTCGCCCTTTTCGACCTGGAAACTCACGTCCCGGACCGCGGTGAAATTACCGTATTTCTTGGTCAGATTCTTTACTTCTATCACGTCAGGCTCCCAGTGCCTTTCCCGCAAGTTACGCGCGAAACGGACAGCGGTTTTCAAAGTAACCTAATTTACCGCACAAAGTGATGAAATGCAAGCCTTTGTTGCCTTTCGACCCGATCCCACGGACAGGTCCGGCGCGCCGTTTTCGATTCACCGCGCGAATTTGCGTTCGCGCAGCTTGAAGAATTGCAGCAGCGGATCGATGTAGGGCTCGTCCGTTCGGATATGGATTGCGTCCACGCCGGTTACCCTGAATTGCCGGTCGCGGTCTTCACGAATGGCCTCGTTGTATTCGGCATACTGCCTTCGCCATTCGGCGTCGTTGGTGTCGATGAGCACTTCCTCTCCCGATTCCGCGTCCTGCAGTTCGATCAGGCCGATGCCGGGCAGATTGAGCTCCCTCGGATCCGTGATCGTTACGGCGACCACGTCATGCCGTTTGCTGGCCACCCGCAGCGGCTTGGCATAATCCGAATCCAGGAAATCCGATATGATGAAGACTATGCTCCTGCGCGTCAGCAACCGGTTCAGGTAATCGAGCGCCTGCGTGATGTCGGTGCCGGTGTGATCGGGCCGGGTGTACAGTACTTCCCGGATGACCCGTAAAATATGGGTCCGGCCCTTCTTCGGCGGGATGAACTTCTCGATCTGATCGGTGAACATGAGGAGGCCGACACGGTCATTGTTCTGGATCGCCGCGAAAGCAAGCAGCGCGCAGATTTCCGCGGTAATCTCGCTCTTCATCTGGCTCGCCGTGCCGAAATGACCCGATGCGCTGACATCGGCCATGAGAATGACCGTCAGTTCCCTTTCCTCGATGAACCGCTTGACATAGGGACGTCCCAGCCGGGCGGTGACGTTCCAGTCGATCGATCGGATCTCGTCGCCCGGCTCGTATTCGCGCACCTCGGCGAATTCCATGCCGCGACCCTTGAAGACGCTGTGGTACTCTCCGCTGAACACGTCGTTCACAAGATGCTTGGTCCGGATCTCGATCTGCCGGATTTTCTGGATAATCTGCCTGGGTATCAAGGGATCTCTACGCAGTCGAACACGCGCTGAAGGATTTGTTCCGCGGTCATGTCTTCCGCCTCCGCCTCGTAGGTGACGATGATGCGGTGGCGCAACACGTCCATTCCGATCGACTTCACGTCCTCTGGGGTGACATAGCCTCTGCGGCGCAGGAAGGCGTGCGCGCGCGCGGCCGTCGCCAGGTAGATCGTCGCACGGGGCGAGGCGCCGTACTCCACCAGGTCGCGGATGTCGGCGAGCTCGCCGTATTCCTCCGGGTTGCGGGTCGCGAAAACGAGGTCGACGATGTATTGCTTGATCTTCTCGTCCATGTAGACCTGGTTGATGATCGATCTCGCACGGACGATATCCTCCAGCGACACGACCTGTTCCACTTCAACCGACTCGCCGGTCGTCATGCGGTTCAGGATCTCGAGTTCCTCTTCCTTGCGGGGATAGGTCGTGGTCAGCTTGAGCATGAACCGGTCGACCTGGGCCTCCGGAAGGGGGTAGGTGCCCTCCTGCTCGATGGGATTCTGCGTAGCGAGCACCAGAAAGGGGTCCTCGAGCGGAAAGGTCTCGTCGCCTATGGTGACCTGATGCTCCTGCATGGCCTCCAGGAGGGCACTCTGCACTTTCGCCGGCGCACGGTTGATTTCGTCCGCGAGAATGACGTGGGCGAAGATCGGTCCCTTCTTGGCGATGAACTCGCCGCTGCCCGCTTCGTAGATCATGGTGCCCGTCAGATCGGCGGGGAGCAGGTCGGGCGTGAACTGAATGCGGTGGAACCGCGCCGCGACCGTCGACGCCAGGGTCTTGACGGCCAGGGTCTTGGCCAGTCCCGGCACGCCTTCGAGCAGAATGTGCCCATTGGTCAGCAGGCCGATCAGGAGGCGTTCGACCATGTAATGCTGACCGACGATCACCTTGCCGATTTCCGAGACCAGCCGGTCGACGAAGACGCTCTGCTCGTAGATACGGTCGTGGATGGCCTTGATGTCGTCCGGTGATTTCACGTTTTCCGTGGTCATGTTGATCCTTCAGTTGGACTCGGACGAACCCGAAGACGAATCGACCTTTGAAGAGGCGCTGGATTTAGACTCTTTGCCGGTACCTGAAGCGTCGGAGGATCCGGACCCGTCGGACTTGGACCCGTCGGATTTGGCCGACGAGGATTCCTTGTCGGCTTTTTCGGCTTTCTTGTAGTTCTCGCTGCGGTAATCCGTGATGTAGAATCCTTCGCCCTTGAACAGGAAACCCGCGCCGCCGCTGATGAGGCGCTGCACGGCGCCTTCGCATTCCGGGCACGTCGAAAGGGGATCTGCGGTAATCGACTGGAACTCGGAAAACTCGTAACTGCATTCGTTGCAGCGATACTGGTAGGTAGGCATGTATTCCTTCCTAACAAAACCGGCGCCGACTTGAACAGCCGACGCCGGTCTTCATGCATTTGGACTGCCCGTCAGGCACTACATCATGCCGCCCATGCCGCCCATGCCACCACCGCCGTAACCGCCTGGCGCGGGAGGTGGCTCCTTCTCCGGGATGTCGGTGACCAGCGTTTCGGTCGTCAGCAGAAGGGACGCGATGCTGGAAGCGTTCTGCAACGCGATGCGCGTAACCTTCGCAGGATCGATCACGCCGGCCGACATGAGATCTTCGTAGTCGCCCGAATTGGCGTTGTAACCTACGTTGCCTTCATGTTGCTTGACGTGTTCGATGATGACCGAACCCTCCGCGCCGGCATTGGCCGCGATATGGCGCAGCGGCTCTTCGAGGGCGCGTCGCAGGATGCCCACTCCGGTGGACTCGTCGCCATTGACCTGCAGACTGTCCAGCGCGCCGCTTCCCCTGAGGTATACCACGCCGCCGCCGGGCACGATGCCTTCCTCCACGGCCGCGCGGGTCGCGTGGAGCGCGTCTTCCACGCGGGCCTTCTTTTCCTTCATCTCCGTTTCGGTCGCCGCGCCGACGTTGATTACGGCCACGCCGCCCGCCAGCTTGGCCAGGCGTTCCTGCAGCTTCTCGCGATCATAATCGGATGTCGTCTCTTCGATCTGACGGCGGATCTGGGCGATTCGGCCTTCGATCTCGGACTGATCGCCCGCACCCTCGATGACCGTCGTCTCGTCCTTGTCAATGACCACGCGCTTGGCCTGACCGAGGTCCTCGAAAGTCACGTTCTCCAGCTTGATGCCGATGTCCTCGGTAATCACCCGGCCGCCGGTCAGGATCGCGATGTCCTCGAGCATGGCCTTGCGGCGATCGCCGAATCCCGGCGCCTTGACGGCCGAGATGCGCATGGTGCCGCGCAACTTGTTGACCACCAGCGTAGCCAGGGCTTCGCCTTCAACGTCCTCGGCGATGATCAGCATGGACTTGCCCTGCTGCACGACCTTCTCGAGTATGGGCAGGAGATCCTTCATCGCGCTGATCTTCTTCTCGTGGATCAGGATGTAAGGATCGTCCATGCTGCATTCCATGCGTTCGGAATCGGTGACGAAATACGGTGAGATGTAGCCCTTGTCGAATTGCATGCCTTCGACCACGTCCAGCATGGTGTCCATGCTCTTGGCTTCCTCGACCGTAATGACCCCGTCCTTGCCCACCTTCTCCATGGCGTTGGCGATCAGGTCGCCGATCTCGGCGTCGTTATTGGCGGAAATGGTCGCGACCTGGGCGATCTCGGTCTTGCCGGCCGTCGGCTGGCTGATGCCCTCGATCTCACCCACTACCGCCGCCACGGCCTTCTCGATGCCACGCTTCAGGGCCATGGGATTGTGACCGGCAGTCACGTTCTTCAGGCCTTCGCGGTAAATGGCCTCGGCCAGCACCGTGGCCGTCGTGGTTCCGTCGCCGGCGATGTCGCTGGTCTTGGAAGCCACTTCCTTGACCATCTGGGCCCCCATGTTTTCGTAGGGGTCTTCCAGTTCGATTTCCTTGGCTACCGACACGCCGTCCTTCGTGACGGTCGGCGAACCGAACTTCTTGTCGAGCACCACGTTCCGGCCCTTGGGACCCAGGGTGACCTTCACCGCCCTGGCCAGGGTCTCGACACCGCGCAGTACGGACCGGCGCGCTTCATCCCTGAATTTCAACTGCTTTGCCACGAGTTCAACCCTCCATGCATAAGCTCTGGTTCATCCGCAAGCCCGATCGCGGCTGCGGTTCAACACGCGATTCTCTACGACACGATACCCAGGATGTCTTCCTCGCGCATCATGAGATACTCATCGTCATCCAGCTTGACTTCCGTGCCGGAGTATTTGCCAAAGAGGATCTTGTCTCCGACCTTGACTTCCAGCGCCACGCGGCCGCCGTTGTCGCCGACGCGTCCCGGACCGGCCGCCACGACCTCGCCCTGCTGCGGCTTTTCCTTCGCCGTATCGGGAATGATGATACCGCCGCGCTGTACCTCTTCTTCCTCGAGGCGCTTGACCAGGACACGGTCGCCCAAAGGTTGTACGTTCATCGTTTACTGCTCCTTTCCATTGTGGTAAAGTACGCTGATCTTCAATCAGCACGATTATTGACGATGCTAGCGTCCATATTCTTCAGTGCAATGGTGCAATTTCCGTGCCAACATCGACCTGCTTCATTCCGCGCATCATTCGAATGCTTGCTTAAGATGTTGTAATTGATATCGTTAGTTCATCAATACAACGGAAACTTGGCGGGAATATCCGGTCCGCTCAGATTATGCCAATCTGCCATATGTCCCGATGAGGCCATTTTGGCATTGCCATTATGGTCCATTGTGCCAATATATTCGTGTCGTTATGGCAAGTCAAGATCATTCGCAATTCTGATTGTCATTGACCCGCGATGTGATATTTTACTCATCTGGTCCTGCAGATCCGGCTCGATCCTCGCTCGATTCTCCTGGTCCGCGAGATCCGGTGCGGTCCTCACTCGGTCGTCCTGGTCCGTATGATCCGGCGCGGTTCTCGCTCGATTCTCCTGGTCCGCGAGATCCGGCTCGACGCCCATGCCCAGCGTAAGCAAACTACAGATACCAGAGGAGTTGGCCCATGCCCGTAGTGCCCTACGACAAGCTGAACAGCTTGAGCCGGTCGATCTTCGAGGCGACCGGCATTCCCGAAGAGGACGCGCATATTCTCGCCGATCACCTGACGACCAGCAATCTGCTCGGGCACGATTCCCACGGCGTGTGGTTCATGCCGCGTTACGTCCCGTCCCTGCAGTCGGATTACAAGGCGTGGGAAGACCATTCCGTGATCGTGGACCGACCCGGATTTGCGCAAGTCGACGGGAACGGCGCAAACGGTATCGTGGCGGTTACGAAAGCGCTCTCCATCGCGGTGGAAAAGGCGCGGAACGCCGCCATCGGCCTGGTCGCCCTGCGGAACGTATCCCATATCGGCCGGCTGGGAGACTTTCCTCCGCGGATCGCCGAACACGGCATGATCGGCATGGTCGGGTTGAACGGCGGCGGCGAATTCGTGGCGCCCTTCGGTAGCGCCGACCGGCGCCTCCGTCCCGAGCCCATTGCCTTCGCCGTGCCCCGGGAGAAGGGGCCGCCGCTCATGCTGGATATGACGCTCAGCGTGGTCGCGGGCGGCAAGGTGGAACAGAAGATTGAACGCAGCGAGCCGATGCCGGATGGCTGGCTGATCGACCAGCAGGGCCGCTACGTGAACGACGGGAGCCGGTATCACGCCGAACCGGACCAGGTGGCCGTGCTGCCCCTGGGCGGCCTGCAGTTCGGCCACAAGGGGCACGGTCTGGCCATGATGATCGAGATGATTATCGGTCCCCTGTCTAAGGCAGGGTGTACGGGTGGCAAGGGCGGCGGCGGGATCCTGATCGCCGCCATGGACATCGGGGTCTTCATGGACCTGGACGAATACACCGCAGAAATCGAAGCCCACGTGGCCTACGTGGGTTCGGCGAAACCCCTTCCGGGATTCGAGAAGGTGTACGCTCCGGGGGAGATCGAAGAGGTCACCCGGCGTAAGCGGCTGGCCGAAGGTATTTACATTCCGGAAAAGACCTGGGACTCGATATCGGAAACCGCGGCCGAACTAAGCGTGGAAATGCCGGCCGCAACACGCCTGCGTGAAGGAGATTAAGGAGAACATCCATGACTGACCGACCCGTCCGCGTTGCCGTTTACGGTACCGGCAGGTTTGCCCAGGCCACGCACCTGCCCAACCTGAGTCGGATCGACGGCGTCGAAATCGCGGCGCTATGCGACATCAACGAAACCGCGCTTAGTGAAGCGGCTGCGCAGTTCGGGGTCGCCCGTACCTATTCGGACGCCCACGAAATGCTCGAAACCGAACAGCCCGACGCATTGTGGTCCATCGTCCCGGCCTTCGCCCGCACCGACGTGGAGATCGTGGCAGCCGAACGAGGCATCCAGCTCTTCAGCGAGAAGCCACAGGCTTTGGATATGGCCCTGGCGAAGCGGATCGACGCGACCGTGCGGAAGGGCGGCGTCATCAGCACGGTAGGCTTCCGGGAACGGTACCGTCCGATCTTCCAGGAAGCCCGGCGGCTGCTTGAGGACAGGCGCGTGGTACACGTCCGCTTTCAGCAGATCTCACATAACCCGAAACCGGCCGCCTCCGACCGGACCGAGTGGTCGCACCAGGTGGAGAAAGGCGGCGTACGGTTCTTCGACTGGGGCGTGCACGCCACGGACTACACCCGGTTCATGACCGGGCAGGACGTACACAGGTCCCAGGCGTACCTGTACCATCCGGACGAATATCATACGCCGCTCTCCTCGTCTTTTCACTACCAGTTGTCGGCTGGCGCCACGGCGACGCTGACCTTCATCGAATCCGATCCGACCGGACCGGGCGAAGAGCCCTACTTCAAGATCTACTTCGACGGCGGGCGACTCGCGGTCTTCGGCTACGAGCGTATCGAGCTGAACGACGAAGTGGTATACGAGGCCGATCCCTTCGACCCCTGGTTCGCCCAGGACCGGACTTTTGTCGAAGCGGTCAGGTCTAATAACCCCGGCCTGCTTCAGAGCGATTACCACGATGGGCTCAAGTCGCTTGCGCCTATCCTGGCCGGGTGGGAATCGGCGAAACGGGACGGGGCCTGCGTGGACGTGGAGGAGTTTATCGAGGAGGCGTGATGCGGACGTCCGGATTTTAAGCTGCCTGCTGATAGTATAGCCAGCGGCAGAGCGGGGAAGGGTTGGAATATCGGATTCAGGGTGGCGGGAGGTTTCTTAGTTCACAGTATTGTGACTCCACTGAGATGAAGACCGGCTCAGTCCGGGCGAAAAGGATTAGGATATTGACGTAAGAACCTCTATGGGGTACGTTGAAACTTAGATGATTCTTCACAGTTGTAGATTAATCGACAAAGGATTACCCGACATGGCGACTTCGATACAACTGACTCCCGAAGATGAAAAGCGGCTTGAGTTATTGGTATCCAAGACGAGCCTCAGCAAGGACTTCTACCTGCGTGAGATCATTGAGCGCGGCCTCGAAGACATGGAAGACTACTACCTTGCCGCAGACGTGCTGAATCGCCTCAGAACAGGGACGGAAAAAGTCTATACTGCTTCCGAAGTGAGAAAGTCCCTTGCCCTGGACGATTGAGTACGCAGAAACCGCCCTTAACGATCTTCGCAAGCTCGACAAGCAGACGTCTCTGCGCATCGTCAACTACATTGAAAAACGCGTTGCTGACTCCAGTGATCCACGAAACACGGGCAGGGCACTGGCCGGTCCGATGGGTAAATTGTGGCGGTATCGGATCGGAGATTTTCGTGTGATCTGCGACATTCAGACCGGAGCGTTGCGCGTTTTGGTAATTCGAGTTGGCAGACGGGATAAGATATACCGATGAGGACGGAACAGCAGGAGATCAATTGGGATGTCCCGGGGGCACCCTTATTCAAGGTAGTTCTTCACATACACGCGATTGACGACTTCACCAGGTGTATAGCGGAAGTTACCAGTGTCTCAGTTGAAAATGGGACTAACCACCAGAAATACAGCACCTCGTACGTTCTGGCGTTTTCGTACCTTAAACATTATGCCCTCTCGGGCTGTTAACTGGCCAGCGCCTCCCAGAGATCCCCTAGATTCTGCCATCTTGACTCCGATTTCAGCCCAACGCTAATCCCGTCAATCAACGATGCCAATCGTGTTTCGAGGTTCCCCCGCGAGAATTTGAATGAGGGAATTTCTTCGTGAACCCATCGTGGCGTACTTAAAAACCGTCCATTGCGGATATACAGCGCAATCAGGAAATCGTTCACGGCCTGGTTGGCCAGGCAGTAGAGATGGATGCGGTCGTCAGCGCTATGCGCCTTCTGCCACTGCTTTCGAAAATCGGGCAACCGTCCCCGCGCTTCTTCGCAAATAGCCGTGACCAATTCCGGTGGAATGTGTTGCAAAACGCCTTTCCACTCGCTCAGCCTTCCGTCCGGATCGATCAGGACGTGGCAGTTTTGTAACTCCTCGGCAAGGATCCGCTGCGCTGGCGGCGTGGGAAACGCCGCCAGCATGTCTTCCACGGTCTGTATCGTCCAGTAACGGATATGGACCATCGCCCCATCGAGCACCGCGCTGTCGCAGGCCGGTTCGACCAGGGGTCCATGTCGAATGTCCGGCCAGGCCGAGATCAGCCGGCGGCGATCGGCCTCACGGGGAATGCCCGGCCCGAATACGAGCAGATCGATATCCGACTGGCGGTCTGCGTAACCCCTCCCCAGGGATCCGCCCAGGGCCACGGCGCTTGCTCCCTCGAGGAGGCGAAGCCGTTCAGCGATTTCGGCGGCAAGTGCGTATAGCTCGCCGGGATCCCGGGACTGATTCGGCTTGAATGATCCTTCCTCGACTTCCCAACCCATTGAACCACGCCCATCCGCTGATTCTTCCAGCAGTGCCAAGGTATCCCGCATCAGTCCTGCCGCGGCCGCCCACGCTTTCTCCGGATCGCGTTCGGTCGCCAGTGTCCAAAGGACTGAACCAGCGCGCTCAGGCGCCCGGGCCAACCCGTCCAGGCGCGTACGCGCGCTGACAAGCCGCGAGGGATAGTACATGGCTTCGGGCAGCCCGTTCATGCCGTAGAGCACGGTGGCGACCTGGTGGATCATCAGGTAGAGGGCGTACCGGAAACGTACGTGGTCGCCCCGATCGATGAGGTTGGTCGGGGGAAGCCGTAGCCACCACCTGAGCTGTGCCGCCGCTTCGGTCACGTGGATCGACATGGGAAGCCGTCCGGACGCGTTCACTTTCTGGCGTTTAGTCACAGGTTACCGCGGAGCGGGCGAAGGCATGATCAGGGTGGGATCCTGCTGCATGGCCGGCAAGGCCGGTTCGGGCGCACGCTGGTCCTCGGGGATCAGCGTCCGGGCCATGGCGATTTCGTCGCAGTGGGTAAAACGGGCGCAGTTGGTGCAGTCCTTCCAGACCTTGTGCGGGAGCGTATTCCGGTCGACTACTTCGAACCCGTGGCGGCCGAAAAAACCGGTCTCGTAGGTCAGGGCAAAGATTCGGGCGACACCCAGTTCCTCCGCCTCGGCGATCAGTTCGTCGACGATGCGCCCGCCGATGCCGCCGCCATGGCAACCTCTCCGGACGGCTAGCGACCGGACCTCCGCCAGGTCGTGCCAGATGATCACGAGGGATCCGCATCCGATCACCTGTCCGTCGCGTTCGCCGACGACGAAGTACCGGATGTGCTCGAAGAGGCGGTAGACCGAGACAGGCAGGAGGATATCCTCTTCGATGTAGGGCTGGAGGATCTCCATGATTTCGGGCACGTCCCCGATCACGGCCGGGCGGATGACGGTTTCGCTACCGTTCGACTCCGGCGTCCCGGACATGTCTGTTTTGTTCATGGCCATCCCGCTCCTTTACTTCCTTGGCTTAGCCGCTTACCCGCAGGGCTTATCCGCATACTTACCTGGCTTAACCGTTGCCGCGCTGAACTCTTGCCGGGCTTAACCGCGCCGCTTATCCGCATGCCAGGTTTTCGCGGGCCTGTTCCAACTGGCGCAGCACGGAGTTTCTTCCGGTCCCGCCGGGCAAGGCGCGCATGTCGGCGCTGTCGTCGAACCTGAGCTGCCCGATCACGGCTTCATCGAAGTGCTCCGAATACCGCTGGTACAAAGCGAGCGGCAGATCCCGCAGGCTGCAACCTCTGTTTGCGGCCTCGTCCACGAGCGCGGCCACGATACCGTGCCCCTCCCGGAAGGGCACACCGCACCGCGTCAGAAAGTCCGCCAGGTCCGTGGCCAGCATGGCGTCGTCCATGCTCCGGTTTACGCGAGCCTCCCTGATCTCCAGGGTCTCCCAGATCGCGGTGTATACGGTCAGCGCAACGGTCACCGTGTCGATGGCGTCGAAGAGCGGTTCCTTGTCTTCCTGCATATCCTTGTTGTACGCGTGGGGCAGGCCCTTGAGCATGGTGACGAGGGAAACCAGATCGCCCACGACGCGCCCGGCCTTGCCCCGAAGCAGCTCGGCGGCGTCCGGGTTCTTCTTCTGCGGCATGATGCTGCTGCCCGTCGCCAGCCGGGGATGCTGCGTGATGTATCCGAATTCAGTGGATGACCAGATGACCAGGTCCTCGCAAGCCCGGCTGATGTGGATCATCAACATCGAGCAGGCGGCGAGGAATTCGACAATGAAGTCCCTGTCGCTCACCGCGTCGATGCTGTTGGGCAACAACCCGTCGAAACCGAGTTCTTCGGCCAGAAACGCCCGGTCGATGGGAAAGGCGCTGCCCGCCATCGCTCCGGCGCCGAGGGGCAGGATGTTGATCCGTTTCCGGCAGTCCGCCAGGCGCTCCCGGTCCCGCTGAAGTCCGAAAAACAGGGAGAGCGCGTAATGGGCGAACCGGATCGGCTGCGCCTGCTGCAGGTGGGTGTAACCGGGGAAGACGACGTCCACCGTGCGCTCGGCCAGCGCCAGCAGAGCTTCCTGGCAATCTTGAATCCGCCCGGCGATGTCGTCCACCACCTCGCGTAGATAGAGGCGCTCGTCCGTGGCGATCTGGTCGTTGCGGCTCCGGCCCGTGTGTAACTTGCCTCCCACCGGACCCGCCTTCTCGATCAGGCGTTTCTCCACCGCCATGTGGATGTCTTCCAGATCGCGGGTCAGCGCATAAGCGCCGCTTGCGATCTCGCCTTCGATCTCCGCCAGCGCATCTTCGATCGTCCGGCCTTCCTCACCGGTGAGCACGCCGATGCGCACCAGGCCCCGGGCATAGGCGATGCTGCTCCGGATGTCCACCCGATACAATCGGCGGTCCACGTCGATCGAAGCATGGAAATCGTCCATCAGCTGCTTGAGTGCTTCGTCCCGGCTGTCGGTCATGACTTTCCCATTCTATTAGAAGCGCTACGCTTCGCAGGTGGCTCGCCGCGGCGAAGGCAATGCTTCGCGGCACCGCCAACGCACAACGGCCGGCCTAACGCGGCGAAGGCAATGCTTCGCGGCACCGCCAACGCACAACAGCCGCGTCGCTACGACGCAGGCAACTCACCGCGAACCAGTTGGTTCTCCGCTGCATCGCCAACGCACAGCGGCTGGCTCACCGCGCGTCCAGTACCCCGCCGAGGATACCCAGCGCTTCGTCCACGTGCTGCTGTTCAATGACCAGGGGCGGCGCGCAGCGGAGCACGTTTTCGCCGGCCGTTCCAATGATCAGGCCCGCCTCCCGGCAGGCGCCCAGGATGGCGTCGACCTTGCCCTCGAATTCCACGCCGATCAGCAACCCGGCGCCGCGGACGTCCTTGATGTCGCCGTGGGTTTCGGCCAGTACCCTTATTCCGTCCGTCAGCTTCCCGCCCATTTCCACGGCCCGGTCGGCCAGTCCCTCGTCGATCATCTTGCTGACGACGGCGTGTGCCACGTGGCAGGCCACCGGGTTCGCCCCGAAGGTGGAACCGTGCAGGCCCGGCTTGAGGACCTCGGCGATGTTCGGCTTCATTATGACCGCGCCGATGGGCAGCCCGCCGGCAAGCGGCTTGGCCAGGGTCATGACGTCCGGTTCGATCCCGTGATGCTGGTAGGCGAAAAGCTTGCCCGTGCGGCACAGCCCGCACTGTATTTCGTCGAAAATCAGGGCGACCTTGCGTTCGTCGCACAACTTGCGCAGATGCTGCAGGAATTCCACGTGCGCGGGATTGACGCCTCCCTCGCCCTGGACGGGTTCCACCATGACGGCCGCGGTCTTCTCCTCCGTAATCGCCTTCTCGAGGGGTTCGATCTCGTTGAGCGGGAGGTATACCATGCCGGGCACCATGGGCTTGAAGCCTTCGTGGTACTTGGGCTGGGCCGTGGCGCTGACGGCGCCGTACGTGCGGCCGTGAAACGCATTCTCGAAGGTCACGATCTCGTGCTTTGCTTCCCCGCCCGCCTCGGACGCCCAGCGGCGGGTGAATTTCAGGGCCGCCTCGATGGACTCCGACCCGCTGTTGCAGAAGAACACCCTGGCCGGGAAGGCGTTATCCACAAGCAACTTCGCGAGTCTCACGTGGGGCTCGGTGTGGTACAGGTTTGAAATGTGCATCAGTTTCGCGGTCTGCCGGGCCACGGCGCCGATGACCTCGGGCACCCCGTGACCCAGGGAATTCACCGCGATACCGCCGAGGAAATCGAGATACCGCCGGCCCTCGAGGTCGTAGACGTAGACGCCGCTGCCCCGGTCGAACACGACGGGCGGGCGCACGTAGGTCGGCGCGATGTACTGTTCCTCCAGGGCGATGATCTCTTCGGTGGTCATGCTGTATCCTTTCATCCTGTGGTAACTTCACGTCTTCCAGTAGCGACTACCGATTATCCAGTCGTAACTACCGTACCAAAAACACTCTCTTCCGAAGCCAGTTCCATCTGCAGCGTCCCGGGTCCCTGCCAGGCAATGATGCGGGCCCGTCCGACGCCGTGCGACAGGCATTCGAGCGCGGAGTGGACCTTGGGAATCATCCCTCCGGTGATCTCGCCCGCTTCGATCAGCGCGTCGGCCAGTTCCGGGGTAAGCATTCTCAGCGCACGGCCGTCTGAACGGTAGATGCCGGCCACGTCCGAAATGAAGATGACGTCGTCGCAGGCGACAGCCCGGGCGATATCCAGCGCGGCGTGGTCCGCGTTGACATTGTAGGTTTCCCCGTTCGTGCCCCCTGAAATGGGGGAGACTACCGGCGTGACGCGGTTCGACGCGCACAGTTCGAACAGGGCGGTATTCACCTCCACGATCTCACCGACGAAACCGATGTCCACTCCGTCCTTCCGGTAACGTTCCGCCCGCAGCAGGCCCATGTCCTTGCCACTTACGCCGAGAGCGTTCACTCCATTGTGCTGGAAACGCGAAACCAGTTCCTTGTTGACCTTGCCGGACAGGACCATTTCCACGATTTCGACCATGTCGCCGTCCGTCACCCGCAGTCCCTTCACGAAGGTGAACTCCTTGCCCAGCAGTTCAAGGTACCGGCCGATCTCCGAGCCGCCGCCGTGGACGATGATCGGGAAGACGTCCGGCATGCCCCGAAGGTCGGCCGCCAGCTCTTCGATCACGCCGGCCTGTTCGATCGTCGCGCCACCCAGCTTAACCACGATGCTTCGTTCCATGATGTTCCCAATCGATCGTAATGCTGCATTTGCTCTTGTCTTACCGCGTCGTGCCGTACCGCGTCGCGAAGAGCCGTGTCTAGCCGTGCCTGGTTGTGCCTTCCTCAGATCAGCCCCGTCGTTCCCTAGATCAGCCCCGTCGTTTCGTCCCGGCCGAACATGACGTTCACGTTCTGGAGCGCCTGGCCGGCCGCGCCTTTGACCAGGTTGTCGACGGCGGAAGTGACGATGGCCAGGTCCGATCCGTCCACCCGGTCGATCCGAAGGTCGCAGTAATTCGTCCAGGTCACGAACCGTGTCTCGGGATAGCCGGACCGGGACAGCCTGATAAAGGGTTCCCCTCCGTAACGCTGCTCGTACAGGTCAGCCAGGTCGCCGTTGGCCGCGCCGTTCTTCACCCGCACGTATGTAGTTGCCAGGATGCCCCGGCTCATGGGCGTCAGATGGGGCGAAAAGACGACATAGGGCTGCTCGTCGGAGAACCTGGACAATTCCTGTTCGATTTCACCTACGTGCCGGTGGGTGTGGCCGATGTTGTACGGCGTGATGCTGTCGTTTACTTCCACGTACAGATTGCGCAGCTTCAGGCCCCGTCCGGCGCCGCTGACGCCCGACTTGGCGTCCACGATGACCTGGCAGGCGTCGATGGCGTCCGCTTCGAGCAGTGGGACCAGTCCGAGGATCACGCCTGTGGGATAGCAGCCCGGATTGCCTACGAGGTCTGCTGTCCGTATGCGGTCCCGGTTCAATTCGGGAATCCCGTAGACCGCCGAATCGAGCAGTTCCGGCGCCGTGTGCGGACGGCTGTACCAGGACGTGTATACATCCGGATCGTCGAACCGGAAATCGGAGCTGACGTCAACGACGCGCAGGCCCCGCTCCAGGAAGGCGCCGACCCGGTCCATGGCCACCCCGTCCGGCGTGCAGAAACAGACCACGTCCGCGGGTACGGCGGCAATTTCATCCAGGGATCTCAGCGTGGTGTCCCGGTCCGGATCGATCCGGGGAAAGACCTCTCCGAGGTTTTGCCCGGTATACTGTTCCGACGTGGCGAAAACGACCTCGATGCCGGGATGACGCGACGCCAACCGGTACAATTCCATTCCGGTATATCCCGTCGCGCCGATGATGCCCAGTTTGATCATGTGCCTTCTCTCTTTTCCTTCATGATACCCTTGATGCGTTTAAGCGTCTTCCCGGCCTGATCGGTCGATTTGGTGACCAGGAGAATCGTATTCTCACCCGCGACGCTGCCTATGATCTCGGGCCATTCCGCCCGGTCGATCGCCTCGCACACCCCCGACGCGTGACCTGCGGAGGTCTGCAGGACGACCTGGTTCATCGCGTCGTCCGCGCTAACGACGAAATCCCGGATCTCCCGTTCGACCAGTTCGTCCTGCGTCTCTACCGAGTAATAGCGCGGCAGCACGTACTTGTACTGTCCGTCGGCGAGGCGCGTCTTGATCACGTGCAGTTCCTTGAAATCCTTGGACAGCGTGCCCTGGTTGATGTCGATCCCTTCCGTGCGCAGCGCTGCGATCACCTCCTTGTGCGTGTGGAAGTGCCCCCGCTCGATGAGTGATCGTATGGTACCCAGTCGCTGGTGCTTGGCGTTCATGTTCGGTTTGATGAAATATTTATCCATTATTAGGAATTATTATTCCATACATGCACGAACGCAATATAGGCAGGATTTGCAGTCCGTCAAGTAAAAACGTCGCCTTTCGACTGACAATACATCAGAAGGCATCCGTTCAGGGTTGACAAGCCGGCATGAGTTCGTAGATTGTCAGTATGATTTTATAAATACGTATTTCATATGGAGTAAATATGAAAATATCCGAACGCGGCCAGATTACTATTCCCAAACGACTGAGAGACCGGTTTGGAATGCATCATGATGTCGAAGTGGAGATCACGCCTACAGAGCTGGGACTGCTGATCCAGAAGCGTGCAACGGCGCAACATCCGGTGGAGCGCGTCTACGGCATGCTGGGAAGTGGTGGAAATACCGACGAGTACATCGAAGAGATCAGGGGAAGATGATCACTGCGGTCGACACGAGCATCCTGTTGGACGTGTTTCTTTCCGACGAACGGTATGGACCACAGTCCATGGGAGTTCTACGGGATGCCTATGACAGCGGCGCAATTCTCGTGTGCGACGTGGTTTACGCGGAACTCGTTCCGGCTTTCGAAGATCGAGACACCCTGGAGGGAGCCTTGCGAGAAATTGGTGCGAGGCTGTCTTCGATTGATACCGATATCGCGTACGAAGCAGGGATGCGCTGGTTGCGGTACCGACGGGCAGGTGGGCCCAGGGACCGGATCATCACCGATTTCCTCATCGGTGCGCATGCAATGGTTGCAGCCGACGCTTTTTTAACCAGAGATCGTGGCTTCTACGCATCCTATTTCCCGGAATTGGGTACGAGCTAGTTATTCACCACAGCCTATCAGCCACACAGTATCAAAGCCAGGCCGCATCCGACAAAGGCCGCGAAGACGAGCCGGAAACACCCGATTTTCGGTCGATCGCTCATTGGACCTTCCACCCCGGCCGAATGAACCTGCCGGAACGGCCGCCTTCCTTTTCCACCAGCAGGATGGAAGCGATCTCCATGGTCCGATCCACGGCCTTGCACATGTCGTAGATGGTCAGGGCGGCCACGGAGACGGCCGTCAGGGCTTCCATTTCCACGCCGGTCTTTCCCGATGACAACGCCGTGGCCAGGATGCCGATCCTGGCCGCGTCCTCGTCCAGGGTGATATCGATCTCCACGTGGTCCAGCGGGATGGGATGGCACATGGGGATGAGGTCGCCCGTCCGCTTGGCCGCCGAGATGCCCGCGATCTTCGCGGTGGTCAGCACGTCGCCCTTGCCCATCTCGTCGGCGGAGATCTTCCGGATGGTGTCGGTCGCGGCCCTTACTTCTCCGTACGCCACCGCACGCCTTTCCGTAACCGGTTTCTCCGTTACGTCCACCATGCGGACGCGTCCTTTTTCATCGAGGTGCGAGAGGTCCATAGTCACTCCGTTTCAAGGCGTTTCTCAATAGGACGGACAGGGGAAGGGCCACCACCACCGCCACCCCGGCCTGCGTCAGGTTCCCTGGGATCTCCGTCAGCGCGGCGACGCCTCCGAACAGTACCGATCCGGCCATGTAGTACCCGAATACCATCCATGCGCCGCCCGCGACCATCGCGGCGAAGGCTGCGATCCGGCGGGGACCGGACCCTTCCCGGAGGCCCCATGCCGCGATCATTCCGACCAGGATCCCTTCGAACCCCTTGATGACGAGCGTCCACGGCGCCCAGATGAAGTAGCCGCCCAGCGCATCGGCCAGGGCGGAACCGACACCGCCCGCGAGGCCGCCGATACGCCAGCCGAAGACGAGGGCGATGGTGAACAGCAGCGCGTCCCCGAGGTTGATGTATCCCTGCGTAGCCGGATTGGGGATCCGTATGATCAGCGTCGCCAGCGTCATGAGTGCGATCATGAGCGCGGCCAGCGTCATGCTCCGGATGGTAATGTTCATGGCGGCCATTTCGCTTATCCCTGCCAGTGATACAGCATCAGGTAGACCAGCACCCCGGTGACGGACACGTAAAGCCAGATCGGCAGAGTCCACCTCGCCAGCGGCGCGTGACGCTCGAAATGACCCGTCAGCGCGTGCCGCAGCGTCAGCACGACCATGGGCACGATGGCCGTCGCCAGGATCGTATGGCTGATCAGGATGGTGAAATATACGTAACGCGTCCAACCCTCGCCGGTGAAGGGCGTGCTTCCGTGATAGAAGTGGTAAATCAGATAGGTCGTGAGGAACAGGACCGACGCCGCGACCGCGCCCAGCATGCACGCCCTGTGTGCGGAAATTCTGCGTTTCCTGATGTTGATATAGCCCGCGACCAGAAACGATGCGCTGATTGTGTTCAGGCAGGCGTTCACCAGGGGGAGGTCGGAGATCTCCAGCATGCTTCACACCTTGTCATAGGCCATCACCGAGAACTGGACGAGCAGGAACACCAGGGACGCGAAGAACAGGTTCCGGGCCGAGGCCAGGGTCCGGGTCACGGTCAGGTGGATGGCGAAAGCGAGCAGTCCCAGTCCGGTGGCAAGCGCGGCGTAGAAATACAGGACACCGGCGATGCCGAGTATGGTCGGTACCAGGCTGAAAGCGGTCAGTGCCAGGCAGTTGATCAGGATCTGCACGCTCGTGAACCGGCCTTCGGGATCGACGGTGGGCAACAGTTGAAACCCGGCGCGGGCATAGTCTTCGCGGAAGAGCCAGGCCAGCGCGAGGGCGTGAGGCATCTGCCAGAGAAAGAGGATGGCGAAGAGGACGCCGGCCTCCAGCCCCAGGTCGTTCCGGGCCGCAGCCCATCCCGTCACCGGGGGCAACGCGCCCGGGACCGCGCCGAATACGGTCGACAGCGTCGTGCGGTGTTTGAGCGGCGTGTAGAGAAAAAGGTAGGTGGCGGTGATCGCCGCGGTGACCAGGCAGCTCAGCAGGTTGACCACCAGCGCCAGGTACAGCAGGCCCGCGGCCGTGATGGCCACGCCGAACACGAGGGCCTGCGTGGGCCGCAACTTCCCCGCGGGGAGCGGACGCGACCGGGTTCGACGCATAAGCGCGTCCCGGTCTCTTTCCATGAACTGGTTCAGGGCGAGCGTGCCCCCGGCCGCCAGGGCGGTTCCGGCCAGCGTATGCAGCAGTTGCAGCCAGTTCACCGGTCCGTCGGACCCCAGGTAGAACCCGACGCAGGTGGTCAGCACCAGCATGATGACCAGGCCGGGCTTGGTCAGGGCGATGAAGTCCTTCATGGACAGGCCTCCCTGGCCTGATGAATGGCCGCTCAAACGGTGAACTTCAGCGCCGAAGCCCTTAAGAGGGAAGCGGCATCCGGCCCGTTCTCCGTCCCGGCGGCATGCCCGGGCTCTCGTTCGCGGATTCAGACAGAGACGTTCATGGTCAGCAGGATCAGGCCCAGCAGCACCGCCGCAGCGAAAAGCACGGCGCCCACGATACCCGACGCCCTGGACTTGAAACCGATACTGCCGTCATCGAGGACCCGGGGTTCCAGCAGCCTGACCGCGTGGTGCACGATCAGCGCGATGACGATCAGGAGCTTGACGGTCATCAGCGCTTCGTAGCCCGGGGGTAGCAGTGGATAAAGCTCCGGCTGGGACGACATCGCCCGGGCGGCTAACCCATCCATGATCCGGTTGTACAGGCTGAACGAACCGCTCACGACCAGGATGATGATCGCCGTCCAGGAAACGCGCCGGAATATGGCGCCGGTCCTGCGCATGATCTCCACGCGCTCCTCCGATGCCCTGCCCGACCGGAGCGCCGGGGTGAGCGCGACGAGGACGTAGAAGAAACCGCCCGCCCAGAGTACGACGCCCAGTACGTGCAGCCACATCCACAGTATCTTGGTATCAAACAGCATAACCGTCTTCCTCCCATTCCTGAGCGGACCGTCGAGCGGCCGCGGATCCGTGCGTCGAGGTCGAGGCCGCACGTGTTGGTCAGCGGCCTGCAGACTCCTGCAAAATGCCCGGTTCGGACCGTTGCTGTCAATCTGTTTTTGACTGCGCCGAACCGCGTGACAACCGATTGAAAGCACGCGTGACAACCGATTGAAAGCACGCGTGACAACCGATTGAAAGCACGCGTGACAACCGATTGAAAGCAGTTGACATAAGACGCCCGCGCGCTATAATTACTGCATGCTTTCCTGCAAAGCCGGAAGGCGGTTTTTTTGACTGCCGGATCCATTCCCTGACCCGCGACCATGTCCCAGCCAGACCGGAACGCCCCTTACCTTCTGGGCCACGACGTCGGCGGAACCAAGCTGGCCGTGGTAATCGCCGACCGGAACGGGAACATCCTGCACAAAGTCCGGCGGCCGACGGATGCCGAGCGAGGACCGGAAGCCGTGGTGGCGACGCTGGTGGACATGTCCCGCGAAGCCATGGCGCGCGCCTGCCTCTCTTCGTCGGACCTGGCCGGGGTCGGCGTAAGTTGCGGCGGCCCCCTGGACACGGAAACCGGCGTGGTCTACGCGCCGCCCAATCTCCCGGGCTGGGACGAGGTACCGCTAAAAGCGTGGCTCGAAGATGCGCTGTCGCTGCCGGCATTCGTCGAGAACGACGCCAACGCGTGCGCCCTCGCGGAGTGGTCCTTCGGGGCCGGCCGGGGCTTCCGCCACATGGTATACATGACCATGAGCACCGGCATCGGCGGCGGCATCATACTCGACGGCAGGCTCTACCGCGGTCCGAACGACACGGCCGGCGAAGTGGGGCACATGACCATCGTCGAGAACGGTCCGGCCTGCGGTTGCGGAAAGCGCGGTTGCCTCGAGTCCCTGTGTTCGGGACCATCGATCGCCAGGCGGGCCCGGGAAAAGGCGCAAGCGGCGCCGGACTCGCTCCTGATCGCACTCGCAGGCGGCGACCCGGACCGCATTACGGCGGAAACCGTCATGGACGCGGCCAGGAAGAACGACCCTTGTGCGCGGCAAATCGTGGACGAGACGGCAAGGTACATGGCCACCGGACTGGGCAACATCGTGAATGTGTTGAACCCGGAAATCATCGTAATCGGCACCATCCTGGTCAAAACCGGGGATCTGCTCCTGGAACCCATTCGCGAATACCTGCGGCGAGAAACCTGGGAGCGGGTCTACGACACGGTGCGCGTAGAGCCCGCCGGGCTGGGAGACGAAGTGGGTGATCTCGCCGCCATTTCCGTGATCAGGCAGGCGGTGCAAACTGAAGGGAGCGGCTAGGACTTTGGACTGGAACGCGATGGGGCGGGAAGCCGTACAACTGCTGAGCGAGTACCTGCGGATCGACACGACGAATCCTCCGGGCAACGAGGACCGCGCGACCGCCTTCCTGGACCGTGTCCTTACCGAAGAAGGCATCGACTGCCAGATCCACCAATCCGCTCCGGGCCGGTCCAACCTCTACGCGAGACTGAGAGGGGACGATTCGAAGCGGGCCGTCGTGTTGCTGAGTCACAGCGACGTGGTTCCCGCCGACCGCGCGTACTGGTCGGTCGATCCCTTCGCCGGGTTGGTCAGGGACGGATACATCTGGGGACGGGGCGCGCTGGACATGAAGAACCTGGGCATCGTCGAACTGGTGGTGTTTCTCGCGCTGCACAGGAACCGTTTTCCCCTGAAACGGGACGTCGTCTTTCTCGTCACCGCCGACGAGGAGGCAGGCGGAGCGGCCGGCGCCCGCTGGATCACCCGGAACCGGCCGGAACTCGTCTCGGACGCGGAGTTTCTGATCAACGAAAGCGGCAAGGGCCGCCTGGAAAACGGCAGGGCCGTCTATTCCATCGACATCACCGAGAAATCGCCTTTCTGGATCCGCCTGGTCGCCCGCGGCGAACCCGGCCACGGTTCCCGCCCGAAGCCCCATTCCGCCGTTAACCGGCTCATACGCGCCCTGAATGCCATCATGGCCTACACGCCGCCGATCAAGGTGACGGACGCGGCCGAGCGGTACTTCGAAGGCATCGCACACCTGCAGAAAGACGGGTACCGCGAACGATTCGCGAATATCAGGGAGTCCGTCCGGACGGCCTGTTCCTGTCGGAACTGCTCCGTAACCAGCATTACGCGGCGATTCTCCGCAATACCATCTCGATAACCATGTTGCAGGGCAGCGACAAAATCAATATCATACCCCAGGCGGCGACGGCCGAACTGGACTGCAGGCTGCTTCCGGGGGAGGATCCCGGAGACTTCGTCCGGGAATTGAAAAACGTGGTCGGCGACGACGGGATCGAAATGGAGACCATACTGAACTTCGGGAACACGTCCTCACCCTTCGATTCGCACCTGGTAGACGCGGTGCGCGACGTCGTATCCCGGCACCATGAGCGCGCGGAGGTCGTACCGAACATTCTCTCGGGTTTCACGGACAGCCACTACTTCCGCGAGCTGGGTATACACTGCTACGGCTTCATGCCTTTTCTGCTGGTCGACGAAGAACTTCGACGTATCCACGGCAACGACGAACGCATCTCCGTGGAGAACATGGAACGGGGCCCGAGGATTCTCTACGAAGTAATGGAAGAACTCTGCGGCTGACACCGAATTGAGGAGACGCAACATGGAAGCGATTCGAATTCACGAGTTCGGCGATCCAGGCGTAATGCACCTCGAATCCTGCCCGGACCTCCAGGCCGGCCGCGGGCAGATCCTGGTGGACCTGCAGGCCGCCGGCGTGAATCCGGTGGACACCTATATCCGCGCGGGCACTTACGCCATGAAACCCGACCTGCCGTTCACGCCGGGCATGGACGGCGCCGGCACCGTGGCCGCGATCGGTGACGATACCGCCCACGTCTCGGTGGGCGACCGGGTGTACCTGGCCGGCACGCTCACCGGTACCTACGCATCCCAGGCCCTTTGTTCCGCGAACCAGGTCCATCCGCTTCCGGAGAACGTATCCTACGCGCAAGGCGCGGGGGTATACGTGCCGTACGCGACGGCCTGGCGCGGCCTTTTTCAGCGGGCGTCGGGCCGGGCCGGAGAAACCGTACTCGTTCACGGCGCCAGTGGCGGAGTCGGCATCGCGGCCGTACAGCTCGCACGGGCGGCCGGCATGACGGTCATCGGGACGGCCGGTTCCGAACGTGGCGCAGCCCTGGTATCGGAACAGGGCGCCCATCACGTGGTCGATCATCATGAAGCCGACTACACGGATCAAATCATGAATCTCACCGGCGGCCGGGGCGTCGACGTGATCATGGAAATGCTGGCGAACGTCAATCTGGACCGGGACCTGAACATGCTGGCCTTCGGCGGAAGAGTCGTCGTCATCGGAAACCGGGGCGTGATCGAGATCAACCCCCGGGACGCCATGGCTCGGGACGCCAGTATCCTGGGCATGGTCCTGCTGCTGGCCCCGGAGGAAGACCTGGCCGCGATCCACGCCGGGTTGTACGCCGGACTGGAAAACGGAACCCTCAACCCGGTGGTCGGCAAGGAGTTGCCGCTGGCCGAAGCGGCGCAGTCCCATGTCGCCGTGATGGAACCGGGCGCATATGGAAAAATCGTCCTGATACCCTGAACCACGGGCACGATCCGTACGCCGACCTGCCCGAACCGGGCGTCCGGGCGCCGGCACGGACCACGCGTTTACGCCGCTGCACGGCGCACAAAGGAATCCGCCATGGCTAATCCTCTCGTCCAACTCGCACGGCACGGCCAGAGCTTCTGGCTGGACAACATCAGCCGCGACCTGATCTCATCGGGCCGGTTGAGCAGACTGATCGATGAGGACGGGCTGAAGGGCATGACCTCGAATCCGGCCATTTTCGAGAAATCCATCACGGGGAGTACGGATTACGACGACGACATCGGGCTGTTGGCGGCGCAGGGCCGCAACGCCGTGGAAATCTACGAGGCACTTGCGGTTGCGGATATACGGCAGGCCGCCGATCGGCTGTCCGCCGTGTATGACGCCACCGAAGGCGCCGACGGTTACGTGAGTCTGGAGGTATCGCCGGAACTCGCTGATGACACCGCGGGAACGGTCGCGGAAGCCAGGCGGCTGTGGGAGGAAGTGGACCGCAGGAACGTGATGATCAAGGTACCGGCGACCCGGGCGGGCATACCGGCCGTTCGGCGGTTGATCGGCGAGGGATTGAATATCAACGTAACGCTGCTGTTCTCCAGGGCCGTGTACGAGACCGTGGCCGAAGCCTACATCGGCGGGCTCGAGGACCGCCTTGCCGCGGGGGGAGGGATCAGCGGCACGGCGAGCGTGGCCAGTTTCTTCATCAGCCGGATCGATACGCTCGTCGACGCATTGCTGGCCGAACGGGAAGAGCAGGCCGACGATCCGGAAGTACGAGCCATGATCCGGGGGCTGATCGGCAAGACAGCCATCGCCAACGCCAAAACGACCTACCAACTGTACAAGGCGATGTACGCGACCCCGCGCTGGAACACGCTGGCCGAAAAAGGCGCCAGGCCGCAACGGCTGCTGTGGGCCAGCACGAGTACCAAGAACCCTGACTACCGGGACGTGCTGTACGTCGAAGAATTGATCGGAAAAGACACCATCAATACCCTGCCCGATGAAACCCTGAGCGCCTTCCGCGATCACGGGCGCCTGTCCGACACCCTTGAAGCCAATATCGACGAAGCCGGATCGGTTCTGGCCAATGTGGAGAAAGCCGGAATCTCGATGGACCGGGTCACGGACCAGCTTGTGGACGAAGGGGTGAGGAAATTCCTGGACCCCTTCGCGAAACTGATGGAAGCCATAGAACAAAAGCGTCTGCAGCCGGCCTGATCGCCTGCGGAAGTTATGTCGTCGGAGACCAGGGGACCAGGGTTTCCTGTATCAACGGAATCCAGGATTTTCTGACCGGAGAGCGTTATTTGCGGGAGCCCGGGGAGGCGCGCATGCAGTTGGGCATGGTCGGACTCGGCCGGATGGGCGGCAACATGACGCGGCGGTTGCTGCGCGGCGGCCACGAAGTCGTCGCGTACGACCGGGACAGCGCAGCGATCGGCCGGGCGGAGCAAGAAGGCGCTACCGGCGCATCCACGCTGCGCGATCTCGTGGCCGGTCTCCACGCTCCCCGCGCGGTCTGGGTCATGGTGCCGGCCGGCGACGTCACGGAACGGACCATTGACGAACTGGCCGAAGCACTGTTTCCGGGCGATACCGTCATCGACGGAGGAAACTCCTATTTCAAGGACGACGTCGCCCGCGCCGAGAAACTGTCCGCCCGCAAGCTGCACTACGTCGACGTGGGTACCAGCGGTGGCGTCTGGGGCCTTGAGAGAGGCTATTGCATGACCATCGGAGGTCCCGCGGGGATCGTCGAACGCCTGGACCCGCTTTTCAGGACGCTGGCCCCCGGTCCCGGGAAGGATGACGAGTCGCAGAATCGCGACGCTTCGGCATCGGCGGACGCTCCGACATCGCCGAACGCTCCGGCATCGGCGGACGCTCCGGGCTCAAATGCACGGAACGGCTATGTGCACGTGGGACCGGCGGGGGCGGGACACTTCGTCAAGATGATCCACAACGGGATCGAATACGGCATGATGCAGGCCTTTGCCGAGGGCCTGGAAATCCTCCGGGAATCCGGGTCAGACCGCGTGGACCCGCGCCATCGGTACGACCTGGACCTGCACGACATAGCCGAAGTGTGGCGGCACGGGAGCGTGGTCAGTTCCTGGCTGCTGGATCTTCTCGAGATTTCCCTGAGGGAGGATCGGGACCTGTCGGCCTATTCGGGATACGTGCAGGACTCCGGGGAGGGCAGGTGGACCGTACAGACGGCCATCGAGGAAGATGTGCCGGCACACGTGCTCACGGCCTCGCTGTTCACCAGGTTCCAGTCGCGTCAGGACGATTCCTACGCGGCGCGGGTGCTTTCGGCCCTGCGCCACCAGTTCGGAGGACATGTGGAACAGAAGCGGAACGGGGGAGGACCGTGATCCAGATCTCGCCATCCATCCTGTCGGCGGATTTCACCCGACTGGCCGAGGAGGTCCGTGCGGTGGAACGCGCCGGCGCAGACCGTATACATATCGATGTCATGGATGGCCGGTTCGTGCCGAATATCTCCATGGGGCCCTTCATCGTCGAGGCAATCGACTCCCTCACGGACCTGCCGCTCGAAGCCCACCTGATGATCGAGGAACCGGACCGGTACGTCGGAGTGTTCATCGACGCCGGGGCGGACGTGATTATCGTGCACCAGGAGAACACGCCTCATCTACACAGGGTGGTGCAGTCCGTCAGGGAACGGGGCATTCAGGCCGGGGTCGCCCTGAATCCGGCCACGCCCGCACACGTCCTCGACGAGATCATCGACGAACTCGACCTCGTCCTAGTCATGTCCGTCAACCCGGGGTTCTCGGGACAGCGGTTCATCGATTCCGTATTGCCGAAGATCCGGCAGGTCAGAGGGACCATATCGGACCGGGGGCTCGAATGCGACCTGGAGGTGGACGGCGGCGTGAACGCCGATACCGCGCCCGACGCCGTGTCGGCCGGCGTGAATATCCTGGTGGCCGCCACGGCCGTATTCAAGCATCCGGACGGTGTCGCGGACGGCATTCGGATGCTGCGTGAGTAGCGCCTGACCTCAGGCGTCCCCCCCCCCCCCCGGAACACCGTTTCACCGTCAGACTACCGCCCTTTTCCAGGTTCCCTTGAAGAAGCGCTTGAGTGTAAGCAGGCCCTGCAATACGGCCGCTGCGAGCCAGGCGATCCATATGCCCGTCACGTCCAGCCCGAGGGGAAAGGCGAGGACGTAGGAGAACACGAGCATGATGCCCCACTGCGAGAACAGCGTGTAGTACAGGGACGGACGGGTCTCGCCGCCACCGGCCAGCACGCCGCTGGCCACGATGGACAGTGCGGAGAATACCTGGGCGATGGCAAAGAAACGCAGCATGACGGAGCTGATGCCCAGGACCATCTCGTCCGTCGTGAATACGGCTGCGATCGCATGGGCGAATATCCAGATCAAGGCCGAACCGGCCCCGATCATGACCATGCAGAGCAGGATCGTCTGCCCGCCGTATTGCTCGGCCGACCGGATCTGGCGTCCGCCGAGCCTCTGCCCGACCAGGGAGGTCGCCGCGACAGAGAAGGCCAGGGCGGGCATGATCGCGAAGAGGCGGATCTGAAAACCCATAGTCAGGGCCGCGATGGCCGCCGTGGGCCGGTTCACCCCCGATATCACCCGGTACAGGAGCACACGGGCACCGTTTCTGAAGAACCCCGACGCGCCCGATGGAAGACCGATGTCGAGCATGCGGGACATGATGCTCCAGTCCGGTTTCAAGCGCCATTTCTTCGAGAGACGTACCTGTCCGCGGCCCCGGATCAGGATCGCCATCCCGATGACGCATCCCGCCAGTCGGGAGATGATCATGCCCACGGCCGCGCCGGCTACTCCCATTGCGGGCATTCCCCAGGTTCCGAAGATAAATGCGTAGGACGTCGCGCATTTGACGATTATGACGATGACAGAGATTTTCAGCGGGGTGCGGGTGTCGCCGACGCCTCCGAAGATGGCGCTCATCACGTAGTTGAGGATCATGAAGATCATGCCGGCGAAATAGAGTCTCAGGAAAAGGATGCCGTGGGTAAGCACCTCTTCCGGAGCGCCGAGGAGGACCAGCGCGGGCCGGGTGAGCACGATGCTGACGGCCGCGAGACCCAGGGCCAGGTATATACCCATCAGGATCGCCTGCTGGCCGGTCCGGCTCACGTCACCGTGCCTGCCCGCCCCGTAGTACTGGGCTACCAGCGTCCTCGTTCCTCCGGTGATCGAAATGGCCATGACCATGACGATGAATACGATCTGCCGGCTCATGCCGATGGCGGAGATTGCCGCGGGGCCCAGGAATCCCACGAAGTAGATGTCCACGAGACCTTCGGTGGCGTCGATCAGCGAAGCGACGACGACGGGCCAGGCGATGGCCCAGACGTGACGGAGGATCTGGGAAGGCGGGACCTCTCTATCGGCCGGTTTCGAGGAAACGGCGGTATGGTCGGGCATGGGGTTGAATGTATGCCGCCGGAAAGGAAGCAGCAAGGCAATTCAGCCTGTGGCCGATGCCAACTCAAGTTGTTGTCGGCGTGAAAGATAAGAAAAGGGATGACAGGGAAATCGGTACGCAGTATATCTACTCTGGTACGGATTCGTAACCTGCAACCGGACCTACCCGAAGGAAAGCGCTGTGATGCGCAGGAGGCATGAAAATGCGTGGAATGCGAGGATCAATCTTTACCCGTGGATCCTGGCTGCCGATCGTCCTGATGATGACCCTGGCGTTAGCGTGCGGCAAAGAGGATCCGGTATCGCCTGAACCTCCGGAACCGCCGGAGCCGGTCGAACGGCCCGCGCTTAAGATCGGACTGCTCATAGACCTGTCGGAGGGTGGCTCGGAACACGGCATACTCATGCGACGGGGATTCGAAATGGCGATCTCGCATATCAACGAGGCGGGTGTGCTCGGTGAACCGGTAGAGGGCCTGGTCGCCGATACGGAGCTGGACAGGGAAACCGCGGTATCCGAGGCGATGGACCTTGTCGAAGACGAAGGTGTCCATGCGATCGTGGGCGCATGGGCGAGTTCTTCGACGCTGGCCATCGTGGAAGACGTGGTCGCGGATGCCGGCATTCCCATGATCTCTCCGGCCTCTTCTTCTCCCATGCTCACGACCGCCATGGATAACGATTTCCTGTTTCGCACGACTCTGTCCGACCACGACCAGGGGCCGGTCCTCGCGAAGATCACGCTGGAACGGGGATTCGGCAACGTGGGCATGATCTACCGCGACGACGTCTGGGGCCAGGGCATCGCGGACGCTTTCGAGAACGCGTGGGAGGGGAAACTCATCAGGGTCGCGGCGGATCCCGAAAAGACTACCCTGGTGGATGAACTGAAGGAAAGCAAAGGCGTCCTCGAAGACACGCAGGCGCTGGTTGTCCTCGCTTTTCAACCACAGCAGGAAACCATCGTGCGCGAAGCGCTGGACCACGGCCTTTACAAGGAGTTTGTCTTCGGCCCCACCGGCCGCAGTCTGGACCTGCTCCGTTCAATCGGTCCGGAGCACCTCGCCGGCATGATCGGAACTTCTCCCGGCTCCGCGCAGGACACGCCTTCGGCGCTGGCCTGGGAGAACGGGTACAAGAGTGCCTATGGCAATCCTCCTCCGTTCCCCTATGTGAAACAGACCTATGACGCAACCGTGGCCCTGGCCCTCGCGGCCCAGGCAGCGGGCAGCCTGGAGGGAACGGCCATCCGGAACCAGCTTCGAACGATCGGCAGGCCGCCCGGTGAACTCGTGATTGCCGAGGCGAGCAGCATCGCGAACGGGTTAAGCATCCTGGCCGACGGCGGCTCGATAAACTACGAAGGCGCCGCCATGCCCTTGGACTGGGACGAGAACGGCGACCTTGCCACGGGATTCGTGGCGGTCTGGCAATTCACTCCCGCAGGTACCATCGAAGTGATCCGGGTCGTTCCTTTCGTCCACTGACGCTGTCGGACGGCACAGAAAGCAAACCGGCCAGCATAGAAAGCAAAAAGGGGACTGCGCACATGCGCAGTCCCCTTTGCCATTTCCGGTTATTCCATATGACCCCAACGGGATTTGAACCCGTGTTGCCGCCGTGAAAGGGCGGTGTCCTTGGCCAGGCTAGACGATGGGGTCGCGGACCCTCAAAAGCCGTCCTAAAATACGGAACGGGACTTCCAAAGGCAAGCCTTTTTTACCCCTCGTAACCCATGTCCTTCCATATGCGACGGGCGTATGGGATATGTTCCGGAGACGGGTCGCGACGGCCGAGTATGCTGGGAGGCGGCTGTCCCGGTCCGGCATGCCCGGGCCAGGGTGACCAGTGGTCGTTCTCCCAGGATTTCCGGTCGTCCTCGTCCTTGAAATCGGGCACCTCGAAGGGGCGCCCGTCTTCCAGCGCGCTTTTCCAGGCCAGGATGCCCACCGATGACATGGCCACGCCGCGGTAGACGTCCAGGAAGGGCTGTTCGCCCGAACGGATGGCCCGGGCAAAGTGGAAACTGGTCCAGAAGTCGCCGCCCCCGTGCCCCGCCTCGCGGGCGAGATCGCCGTGTTCGGGCCAGTCCGGCTGGTATACCCGTTCCGCTTCCTGGCCGGGTTCCAGGTGCCACGGCTCATGCCACACCCGCACCTCTCCCGGTCCGAAGTATCCCGGTCCCCGCGTGATCTCCATGGCGCCCCGCTCGCCGTGCACGCGGTACCAGTTGCTGTGGCCCGGCATACTGAGTCCGAATATCCGGAACACCGCGCCATTGTCCATGCGGCAGAGGATGACGGACCCCGGATCTCCTCTCCTGAGCGTGAGGGTGCGCTCCGGCCGCGCGATGGCAAGGGCGTTCACGCCAACCGGCCGCGTATCGGTGATGTATACCAGCGGAGCCAGGGCGTGCGTGCAGTAATAGGTGGAGGGAATCCACGCCCGCCAATGATCGAAGCCCGGTGACAGGCGGAGGCTGTCGTCCCGGGCCATGGGGTGGTTGTACTCCCCCTCGGCGTAGGTTACCTCGCCGATCTCCCCCTCGCGATACAACCGGTGCATCTCCTGGTTGAAGACCGTATACGGATAGTTCTCAGCCAACATGTAGATCCGGCCGGTCTCCTCCACGGTCCGGCACAGGGCCACCCCCTCGGCCAGGGTCGCGTTGGAGGCCGTCTCGCTCATGACGTGCCGCCCCGCCCGCAGGGCCTTGATGGCGAACGGTGCGTGTTCGTGGAAGTAGTTGGCCAGGACGACGGCGTCCATGTCGTGGGTGAGGAATGTGTCGTAATCGGTGTATGCGGCGACGGAGAGTTCTCCGGCCAGCTGCTGTAACCGCTCCTCCCAGGTGTCGCACAGCGCCACGAGTTCCATGCCCACGGCGCTGGACGCGGTCTGCGCGAAACTTTTTCCGCGGCCCACGCCTACTACGCCCACACGGATCGGCTGATCGTTCATGGTTCGCCTTCGTTCAGGATGCGCCTTCGTTCATGGTTCGTCTTTGTTCTTGTTGCGCCTTCGTTCAGGATGCGCCTTCGTTCAAGACGCTTCCCTCATGACAGGCCAATCAGTCCGGGGACATCCGTCAATGTGTTGATGGTGGGCAGGCGATATCGCCCGTACTTGCCGTATCGGTCGACGAGGAGGGCATCCAGCCCGATGCGCTCGGCGGGCAGGATGTCCTCCTCCGGGTAGTCTCCGATGTACAGGATGCGGTCGATCGGGGTTTCCGCACGATCTATGGCCAGGCGGAAGATCTCCTCGGCGGGCTTTTCACAACCGGCTTCTGCGGAAACGACGAGGAAGGAGAAGTACCGATCCAGGTCGAGCCGCTCCAGGACCAGCGCGAGGTGTTCCGACCAGTTCGACAGCACCCCGAGGCGCATGCCGCGGGCCTTCAGCGCTTCCAGCGTGGGCCGGACATCGCCGTACACCTCCAGATACCTGCCGTCCTGGAACCGGTCGTAATACGCCTGCAGCCCCTGCGCCAGGTCACCCTCGACGCCCGCTCCGTTCAACACGTGGGCGTAGAGATCCAGAAAGTACCGTCGCGTCTGCTCCGGCGTGCTCATGCGTCCTTCGCGAAGCCGGAACCGCGGTTCCTCCATGGATTTCGAAAGCGCGGCCTTCACCTGGTTCAGCGTTACTTCGGTACCGAGCTCCCCGGCCGCGACGACGAAAAACTCCTCGAAGAAATCCGGAGAATCCCGGCCGACGAGGGTACCCGCCGCATCAAATATCACGGTATCGTAGAACATGGAGGATCCGTGCCTTCACCGGTCACCCGGTCACTCCGCGGGCATGCCCCATTTTTCGGCGGCGAGTTTCATTACGGCGGGGTTTACGAGGCCGTCCTCGGGCCATCGGCCGCTGAGAATGGTGACCAGTTGCCTGCCGGCCTTCTTGAAACGCTCTATGCCGCCCCTAACCGACGCGGAAGCGTAATGGGGCGTGAGCACCACGTTATCCATTTCGCGCAGCGGGTTATCCGAGGCCGGCGGTTCCTGCTCCTGCACATCCAGCCCCGCGCCGGCGAGCCGCCCTTCCTGCAACGCCCCGATGAGCGCCTTTTCGTCCACGACCTTGCCGCGGCCCGTATTGATGAAGAAGGCGGAAGGCTTCATATTCCGGAAATCCCGCTCTCCGATGATGTGGTGGGTACTGGGCGTCAGGGGTACATGGCACGAAACGAAGTCGGATTCCTTGAACAGCGTTTCCTGGTCCACCATCGTCACGCCCCAGGGATCGGCGGCGGCCTGGCTTACGAAGGGATCGCAGGCAATGATACGCAGATCGAAACCGGTGGCGATCTTCGCCATGGCCCGGCCGATATTCCCGAAGGACACGAGGCCGAGGGTCTGCTCGTATACAGGTTGAATGGTGCCGCGGCTGACGGGGGTACCCTCGATCATGGACCGGTTGATGGGCATCAGCCGGCGGGCGCACGCAAGCAGCAGCATCATGGCGTGCTGGGCGACCTCCCGTTCGAAAACGCCCTGGATGTTGTATACGATGATCCCCCGTTCCGTGGCCGCTTCCACGTCGATGAAGTCCACGCCGATCCCGCCCGCGCCCACAACGCGTATGCGGTCGGGCAGTTGCTCCACGGTTTCCCGATTATAGGTCAGGCCGCCCTGGGTAAAGCCGTCCACGTCCCGGGCCTCTTCCAGCATTTCTTCTAGTGTGCTGAAGGGACGTATCCTGAGCTCGGCGCCAATCGTTTCCAGTTCGTCCCTGATATACTGATTGGGACCGGGATTATCGGGATTGCCGGGCGCGAGAATGGTAAATCGAGCCATGCGGACTCCTTGGAATGGGGGGTATCGGGTCACTTGGACCCGTCAAAAGTAACCCGGTATCTTGGGAATGGCAACATGAGATTTCGACAGCGGTTCAATGCGCTGTCATGTCAGGCGCCATGGTATGCAAAGAACCATCCGGATGGGTGAGTTCGCGCGGCAGGATCACCCAAATATCCCTTGCCCTGACCTGAATATCGTTAATTTTAGTGGAGACTGACTACACGAGGGATGGGTACGCGCATACCGCTTCTTTACCTTCCGTGAGTATATCCAATCCTCGGCCTGACACAGTTGCACCTACAATATACTGGATTCACACCGGAGGAATCATGCATTCACTCGCCCTGTTGCTGACCGGCCTGTGTCTCGTCGCGCTGACATCCGCCTGTGCGCCGGCCGAAGAACCCCTGCCGGAAGATCCCGTCGAACGCGCCAGGGCACTGCACGCGAAAGTCCCGCTGATCGACGGGCACAACGACCTTCCCTGGCAGATTCGCAGGAAGGCGAACCGGGACGTCTGGTCGATTGACATCGCTGAATCGCAGCCGGACCTGCATACAGACATTCCCCGCCTGCGCGAGGGCATGCTCGGGGCCCAGTTCTGGTCGGTTTATGTACCCGCTTCCATGCAGGGTAAAGAAGCCGTGCGCGCGACCATGGAGGAAATCGATATCGTGTACCAGATGGCCGCCCGGTATCCGGACACGTTCCAACTGGCCGCTACGGCGGACGAAGTGGAGGCGGCCTTCGCGGCAGGCAGAATCGCGTCGATGATGGGCATTGAAGGGGGACATTCCATTGATTCCTCCCTGGGTGCGCTCCGCATGTTCCACCGGCTGGGCGTCGGATACATGACGCTGACCCACAGCCGCAACGTGCCCTGGGCCGATTCCGCCACCGATACCGTGGGGGTCGACGGTCTGACGGAATTCGGAAAAGAGGTGGTCCGGGAGATGAACCGCCTGGGCATGCTGGTGGACCTGTCCCACGTCTCCCCGGCGACCATGCGGGACGCGCTGGACGTATCGGAGGCCCCCGTCATCTTCAGCCATTCCTCGTCCCTGGCCATGTGCAACCACGTGCGCAACGTCCCCGACGACGTCCTGGAGCGCCTGATCGATAACAACGGCGTGGTCATGGTCACCTTCGTACCCGCCTATATCTCGGAAGAAACCCGCCTGCACGGCGTGAAGCGCAACGAGGAGCGGGAACGGCTCGCGGCGATGGCGATGCCGGGCAGTACGGATGAATCGGTGGCGGAAGGCATGGCCACCTGGAACGAGGCCAATCCCACGCCACCTGCCACCCTCGCACAGGTGGCAGACCATATCGATCACATCCGGCAGGTGGCCGGCATCGATTACATCGGTATCGGCGGGGATTACGACGGCATTTCCACGGTTCCGGTGGGGCTGGAGGACGTCTCCACCTATCCCATGCTCACGGCCGAACTGATCCGGCGGGGATATTCGGACGAGGATGTCCTGAAGATCCTCGGGCGCAACGTGCTGCGCGTGATGCGTGAAGCGGAGGCGGTGGCGGCAAGACTGCAGCAGGAGCGCCATGCCTCGGGCGCGCGCATCGAAGTGCTGGACGGAGAAACTCCGGTTGAGGAATAGACGCGGCAGGCGTCGGCCCGGGGTAATGGCGTCACCGCACAACCCAGGCAAGGGCGTCACCGCATAGCCCAGGCAAGGGCGTCACCATACAACCAGGTAGGACCGTCACCATATAACCCGTCAGGGGCGTCACCGTATGACCAGATGGAGTGTCACAGTGGAACTCCGTACGCGGATCAGCCCCCGAAGACCTTGTAGCCCACCATGAACGAATCGCAGGTCAGACAGTTGCTCCAGCAGGTCCGCGCCGGCGACCTGTCGGTTGACGAGGCGTCGAGCAGGCTGCGGTCCTTGCCCTTCGAGGACCTCGGTTACGCGCGGGTGGACCACCACAGGGCGATGCGGTGCGGGTTCCCCGAGGTGATATTCTGCACGGGGAAGACCGACGGCCAAGTGGCCGGTATCGCGGAACGCATCGTCGCGTCTGGGAGCGACCTGCTCGCCACCCGGGCGACTCCGGCCATGTACGACGCCGTGGCGGCGCGGTGTCCCGGCGCGGAGTACCACGAGGCGGCCCGGACGATCGTGGTCCAGGAATCCTGGCGGGACCTGGGCATCGGCGAGGTGCTGGTCGTCTCGGCGGGCACGAGCGATATCCCGGTGGCCGAAGAAGCCGCGGTTACGGCCCGGGTACTGGGCAATCGGGTCGAGCGTCTCTACGACGTCGGCGTGGCCGGCATCCACCGGCTCCTTTCCCACCATGAGGCCATCATGAACGCATCGGTGCTCGTCGTCGCGGCGGGCATGGAGGGCGCCCTGCCCAGCGTGGTCGGCGGAATGGTCTCCAGACCGGTGATCGCCGTGCCGACCAGCGTCGGGTATGGCGCCAGTTTCAACGGGCTGGCGGCGCTCCTGGCCATGCTGAACAGCTGCGCTTCGGGCGTGACGGTGGTGAATATCGACGGCGGGTTCAACGCCGGTTACGCGGCCGGCCTCATCAACCGGAAATACGAATAGGGATGGCGGGTCCAATGGCTTTGGCAGGATACTTCGACCAGTTGTCCGGCCTTACCGCGGACATGCTGCTCGCCGCGATGATCGACGCGGGAGTGGACCCGATCGCGCTTGAAGCGGCCATGAAGAGCCAACACGGCGTGGACTGCGGGATCAACGTTACTGAGGGGCGTGTCGCCGGGAACCGGGTGACGTACACCTCGCTGTCGTGTGCCGATTCGTCCGTGCCAGAGACCTGCCGGGCCATACCGGGAGGCGGAGCGGACACACCGGCCGCCGTACTCATCGGGAAGGTGATCGACCACCTGGAAAAGAACGTAAACGGACTTCGGGGGACGGAGGACCAGACGCCTACCGTGGAAGCACTGGGTGGCCGCCACGCGGCCCTGCGCATTCTGCTCCTCTGCAACGCCCTTCACCTGCTCGGGATCGAATCCCTCCACCATGTAGCGCTGCCCTTCGCCGCGGGCATCGAATCCACACCGCCACTCCAGGCCGCCCTGATGAGAGGCGCCGCCATACATCCCGTCGACCACGCCCCCGTCGACCTGCCGGGATGCGCCTTTTTAACCGCCTTGTCGGCGGGACCGATGAACACAGCCGGTTTCACGCTGCGTAACGTGGGCTACGGGGGTGACGACGCTGACCGGGGAGATGGGCACGTCGCCAGGCTGTGTACGGGCGAGGCCGGCGAAGAGGCTGGAGAAGTGGCCGGCGGGGGTTCCGTGCAGATACTGGAAACGCAGATCGACGACATGAATCCGCAGTTCTACGGCCACGTCGTGGACCTGCTGCTCGAAGCCGGCGCGCTGGACGCCTTCCTTACACCGGTGATCATGAAGAAAAACCGGCCGGGCGTACTGCTCACCGTGCTTGCGCCGGCCGCATTGACCGGGCGGCTGTCCGGGCTGATCTTCCGAGAAACGACGACCATAGGCCTCAGATCTTACCCCGTCTCACGCAGCGTGCTACCCCGTAGCGAAACCGCCGTTGAAACCCCTTTCGGCGCGATCCGGATCAAGGTCGTGGAACACGGGGATTCCCGGCGATATACACCAGAATACGAAGACTGCCGTCAGGCTGCGCTCAACAGCGGGGTTCCGCTCGCCGACGTGTACGCGGCCGTTCGGGAAGCCGCCGGCCACGTTGCGATGGATCATCTGCCTTGATCGTCGCCGAGGACGTAACGTTCAGTTACCGGGTCCAGCCGGGAAACGCGGTCCCCACGCTGCGAGGCCTGTCCTTAGAAATCGGCGAATCTGAAAGCGTGGCCGTAATTGGTCCCAACGGCTCGGGCAAGAGCACCCTCGCCCGCTGTTTAAACGGGTTGATCGTGCCTCAGTCCGGCCGGGTCCTGGTGGATGGCCTGGATACGGCCGAACCGTCGAACACGTGGCAGATCCACCAGCGAACCGGGATGATCTTCCAGAACCCGGACAACCAGCTGGTCTCGACCACGGTCGAGCGTGAGGTGGCTTTCGGGCTCGAAAACCTCGGCCTGCCTTCCAGGGAGATCCACCGGCGGGTCGCTTGGGCACTCGACCGGTTCCACCTGGCGAAGTACCGCCATTATCCGCCCCACAGGCTGTCCGGGGGCGAAAAACAACGCGTGGCTATCGCTTCCGTGGTCTCGATGCGTCCCCGGTACCTCATTTGCGATGAGCCCACCTCGTCACTGGACCCCGGCGACCGGCAAGACATTCTCGGCCTGCTCCTGTCGATCGTGGATGAATACCGGCTCAGCGTGGTCTTCATCACGCAGTCTCCCGAGGAAGCCGTTCGGATGGACCGTATCGCGATGGTGGTGGATGGGGCCGTCGCATCCGTGGGAACGCCGGAGGAAGTCTTCCGGGATACGGAACGGCTCGCGGCGCACGGACTCGAGGCCCCGCTGTCCGAACGGCTATCAGACGCCTTGCGCGTACGGGGCCTTCCGGTGCCGGCAGGTACCGTCCATCCCGAATCCCTGGTGCAGTGGCTTTCCGGCAGGATGCCCAAGCCGCCGTCCCGTCTGCCGGGGACCATGCCATCGGCCGACGCCCGTTTGGAGATTATTGAGAAACCCGTCGATCCGCCGGCGGTGGAGATTCCGGCCACGCCGCCCATCATCGAATTCGACCGGGTGTGCCATACCTATTCCCCCGGCACTTCCCTGGCGATCTCGGCGTTGCGGGAAGTGACCACGCGGGTGTACCCCGGGGAGTGCGTCGCGCTGACCGGACCGAACGGTTCCGGAAAGTCCACGATGATTCAGCACATGAACCGCCTGCTGAAAGCGGATTCGGGCACGGTTCGGGTCGAGGGTGGGGACGTAGCCTCCCCGGAAACCGACCTGCGGAAGTTGCGTCAGAGGGTGGGGCTGGTCTTCCAGTTCCCGGAAGCCCAGTTGTTCGAGGAAACCGTTTTCGACGACGTGGCCTTCGGTCCCAGGCAAACAGGATCGGAAGATTCGGAAATCCAGGGCCTGGTGAACCGGGCGCTCGAGCGGGTCCGACTCGATCCCGGCCGGTTCTCGCATCGGCATCCCCTGTCGCTAAGCGGCGGAGAAAAACGCAGGGCCGCGATCGCCGGGATCCTGGTCATGGAACCATCCGTCCTCGCTCTCGACGAACCCACGTCCGGTCTCGATCCGCAAAGCGTACGACAGGTCGAGGCAATTTTCAAAGCCTGCAAGGATGGGGGGGCGACCCTTTTCCTGATCACCCATGACATGGACCTGGTCTCCCGCCTGGCGGACCGGGTCCTGGTCTTGGAGAACGGCGGCATCGCGGCGGACACCACGCCGAAGCGCCTGTTCGCCCGGGCGGCGGCGGTCGACGCATCCGCGCAGGAGCGGCCAGGGCGGTCGGAGCGGCCAGGGCGGCAGGAGCGGCAGGAGCGTCCCGGGCTGCCGGGTCTATGCAACCTGATGGCCGCCGTCCACGCGGCAGGGATTCCCGTCGATCCCGGCTGTTTCAACCTGGAAGAAGCCGCGGACATGATCCACGCGAGCTTAGGCCGTGGAAACGACCACACGAACCCCGGGGGAGAAGAGACATGCTAGTCGACATCCATACCAACCTGATGTGGTACCCGGATCACATGTCAGATGAATTCGTGGAATTCGCCTATGCGGCGAAGAAGGCCAAGATGCGCCTGTCCGACGACGTTTACTACGCGGGCCACGCGGACCGGTACAAGAACGCCTTCGACTCCACGCCCGAAACGCTGCTTAAGGCGACGGAGGACTGCGACAGGGTGGTCGTGTTTGGCCTCCGTGCGCCTTACTGCGGAGTGAACGTGCCCCAGGAACTCGTCGCGGGATTCGTGGCGGAAAACGCGGACCGTTTCATCGGCTGGTGTTCCGTCGATCCCAATGACGAGGACGCCGTCGAACAGCTCGAATACAACGTGAACGAGCTCGGTCTGCGCGGGCTGAAGGTCGCGCCGATCTACCAGCACTTCGACCCCCAGGACCCGGCGTATCTTCCCCTGTTCAGGAAAGCGGAAGCGCTGGATATCCCCGTCATCTGGCACCAGGGCACGTCCTTCGTACGGCCGGGTCCCCTCAAGTGGGCCAATCCTATTCTACTCGAGGACATCGCGGTGGCGTGCCCGGACCTGCGGATGATGATCGCCCACATGGGACATCCGTGGGAGGACGAATGCGTGGTCCTGATCCGGAAGCATCCGAACCTCTACGCGGACATTTCGGCGCTGCACTACCGCCCGCTGCGCCACTACATGGCATTCATGTCCGCCCTGGAGTATGGGGTGGAGCACAAGTTGATCTTCGGTTCCGATTTTCCCTCGGCAACGCCGGCGCAGGTCATAGCGGGACAGTGGAAGGTGAACGACCTGGCGCAAAATACATCCCTGCCCGTTTTTCCGGAAGAGGCCATACACAACATGATTTATGAAAACTGGAAGGCGTTCCTGCGGGAAGCATAAAAAAGGGGCGGCCAGTGCATGGCCGCCCTGTCGGACACGGTACCGTGGAGATTACGGGTTACTTCCGCATAAGCTCCACCCGGCGGTTCTGCGACCACGCGCTTTCGTCGCTACCCATGACCGCCGGCTTCTCTTCACCGAAACTGACGGTTTCGATGCGGCTGTCCGCCACGCCCGCATCCACGAGGTAGGTCTTGACCGCCTGGGCACGCCGTTCGCCCAGCGCCAGGTTGTATTCGATCGTACCCCGCTCATCAGCGTGGCCCTCGACAACCACCATGTCTTCGGGCTGGTACTCCCGCAACTTTTGGGCGTTCTCATCCAGGGCCGACTGCTGGTCTTCCCGGACATTGGAACGGTCGTAATTGAAGTAGATGGTCGACAGAGACATCCTCTCTGCGTGCAGGGCCGCCGCCTCTGCTGCGAGCCTGGCTTCCTCTTCTGCCATCCGCCGGGCCTCTTCCTCTGCTGCGAGCCTGGCTTCCTCTTCTGCCATCCGCCGGGCCTCTTCTTCTGCCGCGAGCCGGGCTTCTTCTTCTGCGCGCACCGCCCTGAGGGAATCCTCTACGGCCCGCTGCCGCTCGGCTTCCATGGCGGCCAGTTCCTCCGCGGAAGGTCCCCGGGATACGGCGCAGCACGCACCCATCCAAACGGGTGCGGCGACCAGAACACTGAGCGCCAGCATCGAAGCCGTATTGCTCCATCGTTTCATGAAGTACTCCTTTCCCATGGTTGGGTTACCCATACAGCGCAATTCAGGTTAATCTTGCCGTTCATCGCTTAACATCCGTTTCAACCATTGCGGCAAACCAGCAGCGCAGCAAAAACCAGGCATGATGCTACCATTTCACCAAAATCACGTATGATTGAACCTGCCTCACTTCCACAACATAATCTCGGATTCGGTTGCCAAAGTAAAGCAAATTATTCGTCCGACATCAGATCCAGTCTCATTCTTGCGAGTTGAGCCTCCTCGCTACCGGGAAACTCACCGACGACGCGTTCCAGGTAGGACCTCGCCTCGGACAGTTCCTTCCTGGCGACTTTAATGAAGGCAATCTTCAGCAGCGTGGCAGGGACCTTGTTTCCGTCCGGATAGGCGCTCAACAGCTGCTCGTAGGCGTCTAGCGCCTGGGTATACAGACTCTGCGTATAGTAGCAATCGCCGATATAGTACTGCGCGTCGTCCGCCAGGTCCGAGTTCGGAAAATACTCCATGTACTGGGAAAACTGCCGGACCGCCACGTCATAACTGCCCTGCTGGTAGTCTCTCAAGGCGAGGTCGTACAGTTCGCCAGGGTCGACGGATCGGGGCTGCCCCGTGGATGTAGTATCCGGCCGTTCGGTGGCGCTCCACTGGGCCTGAAGCCTCTCCAGACTGCGAACCAGGGCCGAGAACTGACGGTCGCTTTCCGATATACGCGTAGCGAGGATCTGCAACTGGCTTTCCAGGCCGCTGACCCGCTGTCCCAGGTCCGCCCGCATTTCCCACATCTCGTTCATCTGTTCCCGCATCAGGGTTTCAAGGCGTCCGATGTGGACCTTCAGCGAGTCGATGTCCTCCTGGAGGGCGACCTCCTCGCGCATGACCTGCATCTGGGCCCGCAAATGCGTGGTGTCGTTCTTCAGGTTGGTCAGGTCGGACTGCACGCCGCACGCGCCTGCAATAACCAGGGTGCAAAGGGCTGACAGGATGCATCGGGCCCGGTTCGTTGAAGACCTTACGCTCATCTTATCTCTTTCATTCATCCAGGACCGTTACGATGCCGTCGGGTCTCGGTCCCCAACTGGGTTGACGGTTGTTGCCCTCGGTGACGACGGGGTGGACGTCCCCCCCGTTCCAATACATACGGTAGACGTGGTACTCGTTCCTGCGGGTCCGGTCGGAACTGAAAAGGATCTGCAGGCCATCCGGGGACCAGGTCGGGTTCACGTTGTCGCCTTCCTGCCCGCGGACACCCGTGAGTTTCACGATGTTGCTTCCGTTTACATCGCAGGTATAGATGTTGAAGACCCGTTCGGAGCCTCCCTGCCGTCTCGGCACCAGGTCGCCGCCCACGAAGGCGATGCGGTCACCCCGGGGCGACCATGCGGGCGATCCGTTGTAACCCCCTTCGAAGGTGATACGATGGTCGTTCGAACCGTCTATATTGATAACGAAAAGGTGCTTCTGTGTCAATCGGTCCGACATATATGCCACCTGGTCCCCCCGCGGTGACCAGGACGGCGAAACGTTGATCCCGTAACCGGTCGCCAGCGGGATCAGCCTGTTTCCATCCAGTGTGCTGATGTAGAGCTTTGAAAGCCCCTCCGAGATCAAGCCCAGGATCAGATGCCTTCCGTCCGGCGACCAGCGTGGTGACAACACCGTTTTGCCATCGAAAGAGACCTTGCTGGTTTCACCGCTCCGCAGGTCGAGGTAATATAGTTCGTGGGGGCCGTCCCTGTAGGACGTGTAGGCGATCCGGGTGCCATCCGGCGACCAGTTCGGCGAGTATTTCCGGGATCGGTCCCGGGTCAACTGGCGGACATTGGAACCGTCGTAGTCTGATATGTACAATTCCGGCGCGCCGCTGCGCTGGGAGACGAATACGATGCGGGTCTGCGCGATGCCCCGGTCCCCGGTCAACTGGAATACGATGTCGTCGGCCATGAGATGCACGATCCGCCTCAGGGTCAGATCGAAGGCGGCATACCCCTTCTCCACGATCGTTCGCCGGGTGCCCACGTCGATCAGCCGCAAAGCGATTTCCACCTGGGACCCCGAGACTTCATACGATCCCGACACCATGACCTGCACCGACAGCTTGCGAAGCAACTCGAGATCCACCTCGCCGGCGGCGTCCAGGAACACGTAGGTCGTGTCGCCGGAAACGTCCGTCAGCACCTGCGAGCCGCCGTCCCCTCCGACCCGGGCCGGGATGGAAAGGTCCCGCACGGCGAACACGCCGGAATAAGCGAGGTCCCGCATGAGCACCTGGTTGATGGTGTCCCGCAGGGCGGCGTGTAACTCCGCTCCATCCGCGGGCGTGAAGGGCTTGAAAGCGATCGGTATGCGGGGGGAGACCCGGGCCTGTACGCTGAGATTGACCTCGTCCTGGCCCGACACGGTCTTCTCGCCGAGGGAGGGCAGGACGATCGCCGCAAGGAGTAACCGCAACGTCCAGACCCAACCCGGTCGGCGGTACGGGTTTTTCTTCGCGGGTTTACCGTGCAGGAATTCGATCATGGATTCTGGAGGATTTCAGGCGGTCGTGCCTGCTTCATAACGCGTATTGGAAGGCGAAATGCACGCCCAGATAGGATTTCCGGTAACCTTCAGGCAACGGCGGCAGTGGGTCGGCCGCATTCAACGCCCGCTGCGCCGCCAGGTCGAAGACCGGGTTGGAAGACGAGTGCGTAACGACGGCGCCGGTAATCCGGCCCGACCGTACCACGCGGAAATAAATGACCGTTTCGAGGTGCGTAACGCCCAGCATCCTGGGCACCATGAAATGCTGCCGTATCTTTCTCTGCATCATGCCGAGGTAGTATGGAAACTCGAAGTTCCGCTCGTCCAGGCGGATTTCCGGGGAATCCGTCTCGAAAGACCTGGGCGTTTCCGGACCGGGATCCGGTTCTTCGGGCACCAGGCGCGGTGTCCGTTCGAGCGCCAGCGCCGCCTCCTCCTGCGGCGCGGCGGCCTCCTTCCTCGAGACGACTTCGTAGTCCTCGTCGACCAGGGGTGGACGCCGAATCGATAGCGTTTCGGCCAGCGTTACCAGGTCGACCCGGTAGACCTGCTGATCCCGGGAAGACGCCGTAGCGGGCCACCAGGTGTTCCATACAATGAGCCCGGCGATGACCGCGATATGCAGGATGCCCGAAGCCCAGATCATGCGTGTCATTATCGTGACGGTCTCAGACTGGTCGCCAGTCCTATCTGGGTGACACCGTGCTCCTTGAGTTTATCCAGCACGGTAATGACGGTGCCGTAGGGCACCCGTTCGTCTCCGCGAATAAACACCGGTTTATCTTGCTGCTCTTCGAATATCGCCTGGAACACCCCGTCGAACTGGCTGATCGAAAGCTCCCGGTCTTCCAGGTACAGCGAACCCTCGCTCGTCACCGTGATAACCAGTCCTTCGGCCAGATCCGGCGCGGCCACGGTCGCCTTGGGCAGGTCCACCTGGACGCCGCTCTGGATCATCGGCGTGGTAATCATGAAGATGATCAGTAGCACGGTCATCACGTCGACCAGCGCCGTCACGTTGATTTCAGACAGGGCACGGGGCGAACCCGCGCTATTGAAATCAAACGAGTTCATGGCGTCCCCGCAACTGGAGGATGTTCAAGACCGCGGTGGCCAGGGCCTCCAGCTCCAGGCCCAGATCTCTCGACCGCTGCACGAAGTAGTTGTACGCCACCATGGCCGGGATGGCCACGGCCAGGCCGGCGATCGTCGTGATCAAGGCCTCCGCGATACCGGGCGCCACGACGACGATGTTGGTGGAGCCCTTGGTACTGATGTCCAGAAAAGCGGTCATGACGCCCCACACCGTTCCGAACAGGCCGAGAAACGGGCACACGCTTCCCGCGGTGGCCAGTACGGGCAGCCTATTCTCGAACCGGGCCAGTTCCCGGTGGGCGGCCAGCCGCAGGTCGCGATAGACGGATTCCAGCAGGTCCTGGTCGATCTCCCTGGACCGGTCAGCTTCTCCATCCTGGGGAGAAAAGGCCGACGCATGCTTCTCGTACACCGCCCGGAACACTACGGCGGCGGGACTGCAGGGCCACTTCGAAGCGGCGGTATAAACCTGGTTGTAATTGCGCTGCGACTGGAAGAAAGCGAGGAAATGCCGTGACTGCGCCTGGGCCCGTCGAAAGTACCGCCAGCGCTCCGCCATGATCGCCCATGAAACGATGGAGAAGATCAAAAGGACGAAAATGACGACCTTGGCGACGGTGCCCGAATCCAGGATCAGATTCAGGATACTGACTTCGGATGACAAAGCGCGTTCATATCCTTTCGCAACATCTCGTGTCCCTGCCGGCGGCTTGAAAGTATGAACACGTCAGCGTGCGTGTCAAGCAATATAAGAACAATGTATCCGGCCGATCCCTATGTCCATATCAGCGCGACCTCAACGGCCAGGTTGGGGTGGCCGTCGGTCAGTTCGACGGCTTCGGCAATGCGATGCACGGGGAACACATGGGTCAGAAGGGGACGCAGCCTGACGGCTTCGATGGCGGCCAGCCTCAATCCCTTCTCCACCAGGTAGGGCGTTTCATGCGGCTGCTCGCGGCCCATGATCAGTTGGAGCGATCGTTCCGACCAATCCCCCAATTCGATGGATACGGGATGCGTATCGGATTTGAGGACAACGAGTTTTCCGACCGGCCGCAGCATCGCCGCGCATTGGCTGAAGGAAGCTTCGTTGCCGGCGCATTCAAGGCATACGTCCACGCCCTGGCCCCCGGTCCTCTCCATGACACGTCGGTGGACATCTTCCGTCGAGGCATTGATCACGGTGTCCGCCCCGGCATCCCGCGCCCGCTGCAGGCGCGTCGCGTGCAGATCGGACGCGATCACGGTCGTGGCGCCCGATATGCGCGCGACCTGGGTGCTCAGCAACCCGGTGGTTCCCGCGCCGCTGACGAAAACCGATCTGCCCTTCACCTGCGCGCGTTCCACGCCGTTTAGTACCGTCGGCATGAGGGTAGCGATGGCGCCTTCTTCAAAACTGATGCCGTTCGGCAACTTTACGATGTGGTACGCGGGTACGCTATGGAATTCCGACAGGCCGCCTTCGGTATGGCAGGCAACGACACGGTCGCCCTGCTTGAGCGACTCCACGCGCCCGCCGAAGGACTCGATGATTCCCGTAAAACTCCTGCAGAAAGTCGCGGGACGGCCGTTGGCATCCGGCGCCGGATCGATGTTGATCCCGGAGGTACCCCGGTGTGGCAGGACGCATGCCCGTGCCTTAACCAGCACTTCCATGTCGTTGCAAGCAGGGATGGTACTGCTGGATACCCCGGGGCTTCCGTCCGAATCCGGCGTCTGTTTCCGCATGGCGGCCTCTTCGTTGTACGGAATGCGGACCGGCTAGGGCGAACGGAGCGATCGGCAGGACCGGCAGGCGGGTCATCTGCGCATCCCTCCACCGACCGGTCGGGCCATGGATTACCAGTATTCTTCGAAGTGTATGTTGCCCTTGTCCCTGCGATGGTCCGCCTTGAATCCACGCGATTCGAGCAGCTCGACCAAGCCGGTTGGCGAGGGATAGGACTTGTCGCCTTCTCTGGTGTATTTGGGCACGCCGATCATGTCCGGGTTTCCACAGATGTACACGTGGGTCCTTTCCGGATCCAGGACGATACCGGTCTGCTCCTCCAGTTCCCCGGTCCTTACCAAGTCTTGTATATATACCTTGCGGTTGAGGTTCTGCGCTTCCCGGGTGGTGAGCGTGATGTAATGATAATTTGGATGCAGGCGCTCAAGCTGCTCGTTGGTGGCCTGGTAACCCAGGTCCCGGGCGTATCGCACGCAGACCAAAGATATGATGTTGGGTTTGTGGCCGTTCCGCATCAGCTCGGCGATCATGCAGTTGTGGGGCGCTTCGCCGGTGCCCGTCGCCGCAAAAATGACCTGGTCGTCCGGAGCTATGTGTTCCAGGGTGTAGTGGCCGGTCACCTTCGGCCCCATCCAGAGCCGGTCACCCTCCTTCAGCATCCACAGCCTGGGCGTGAGAGAAGGATCCTGGCCTTCTTCGCCGTCGCGGGCTACGAGCGTAATGTAGAACTCGTAGTAATCCATGTCCGCCGGATCCAGCAATTGACCGGGATCATCCTCGTACATTGGAAAAGACATGGAGTAGGCGCGGCGGACGAGTTTGTTCTTGAGTTTCTCGTTTACGTCCTCGTTATGGGCCGGATCGTTGGTGGGTTCCCAGTCGCCCAGGCCGAGGGTGGTGTACTGCCCGGGTTGGTACGGCGGGAGATCTTCGTCCGGTTTCACCCGGATGATCCAGAGTTCGGGATTCAGTTCATGGATTTCGGTAAGTGTGGCGTTATAGTGTTGCTCCCTTAAGGCTCTGATCTCTTCTGACGTATGCATGTATACCTGCCGTATCTCCGCGTTCGGGCAATGGTGATTCAACGAAGGATGGACCGACCGCGGCCGGTGCTGGAGGAGCGTCCTAGAAATCGGCGCCGATCGTGAAGAAGAACTGGGTGTCGTTCAGCGCATTCCTCAGACGGTACGAACGCGTGCCTGGAAACTCGGACTCAAGTCCCCTGGGCACGGTGGGAAGATTCTCGTTGTTGTACCAGGAGGGCCGTTTACCCAGATCGAACTGACGGGCGATATCAAACTTCAGTATCAGGAATCCCACACGGGCTCGCGCACCGATACCGTAGGCCACGGCGACCGGACCGCCCGACAGTTCTTCCATCCTGCCGGGCCCCAGCCCGTTGGCCCGCATCAGCGACCCGTCGACGAAGTCTCCCACATTGGGATAACCCGCATACTGATTGGCCTGCACGGCGCTTGTGTTCTGGTCCCACGCACTGCCTGCGTCGATGAACAACGAGCCCCGGATCTGCTGGAAGGCCAGGGGCAGCGGCCACCCCATGGCCAGCACATCGATTAATGGAAAACGGAACTCCGCGTTGACCATCGCGACCTTGCTCCCCCAGACGGACCAGTAGTTGGCGCCGCGGAAATCATAGGGCCCACCGAAGGGAAAGAGTTCCTGGTCGCGCCCCTCGCTGGCCAGTCCGAACAGGCGAAAGGCGAAGGCGTATCGCTGCAACACGTTGATGTACGTTCGGTAATCGATGAAGGCGCGCGTGTACTGGAGTTCGCCGAAAGTCGGGGTTATTTCGATGCGGCCCCGGGCGCCGGCGATCGGACCTGTAACGCCATAGAGCGTGTGATCGGTGACCAGGGCGGCGGTGGGCTGCACGAAATTCACACTGCCCAAGCTCCCGCGCCGGTTCCGGCGGATGCCGAAGTAATTGAAACTCACATCCACCAGTTCACGGGATCTGTGCACCCCCTGTATACCCAGTTCCAAGCGGCTGAACTTGCTGAAAGGCCGGCTTACGAAGAGATGCACGCCGCGATTGATCTGGGTCGTAACCTGGGTAAGGATGGGGCTCTGGTAGTTGTAGAACAAATCATAGCTGTACTGAAAAGCCGCCACGCTCCAGTTGACGCGCCGAGTCAGGTTGGTGTACTGAAGCAGCAGGTTCGCGTCCGTCAGGGAACCGAATACGTTGGCTCCCACCAGAATCTTGTGATTGTTCAGGATATCGCTGAAGGAAAGAAGGGAACTGCCCACCAGACCGACGTTCGTGGCGTAACCCGCATTCCCGCCGATATAGTCGAGGCCAAAGTCGGGGGAGTACTTCTTCTTCGTGAAGGTGCCGTCGATCCATGCGGTAGTATCCGGCAATTCGCCACCCGGCCCGATACCTCTGGTGACGGGACCGAAAGGAAACTCCGGCGGCTGCAGAAGATCGGAACTTCCTGTCTCATCCGGCTCCTCCCGCGGGGTGGTTGCACTGGTGGTGGACGTCGCATCGGGAGATTCCGTAAGTACGGTCTGGATCGTGGTAACCTTCTCCTCGGTAACCTTCTCCTCGTCCTGCGCTGAAATCGACTGACTCGTGTCGGAGTCGGCCTCCGGCGACGCGGACTCGATACCGTCGATCGCCACTTCCGGGTCCGGCGATGTACCATCGCCGTCCTCGCCGTCGGCGGTTTCTTCCGAAGGTTCGGTCCTGAGAGGAGGGGCCAGTTGCTGTGCATCGGGAGAGGCGCCGGGCGTCGCCGACATTGCGTGATCGTAGGGCTCTTTCATCAGCGACACCGGATCGCTGATGGAGAACAGGTCGAATCCGCCCCAGGACAGGGAAGAAAAAACCAACCGGTCAGCCTTCTGCGCCCAGCTTATGGCGGGACCCGCGGCCGTAACGTTGGTCACCCCGGTGAGGATGTTGGTAATCTGATAGGTCTCGCCTGACTTCATGTCCCGGATAAAGATATTGGAAATACCGGTGCGATCCGATACGAAGGCGATCTTCTCCCCATCGGCGGACCATTGCGGCGAGATGCTTTTTCCGATCTGGTCAGGGATCTTTTCGACTTCGCCCGTGGCCAGGTCGTATATCGCCAGTTGCTGGTAACCGAAAGTCAGCGTGCGGAAATTGGTCACGTCGCCCCGGTCCGTGGAAAAAGCGATCTGCCTGCCGTCCGGCGACCACACGGGATCACGATCGGTGTACCGGTCTTGGGTCAGGGCGCGCAGGTTCCCTCCCGTGGCGTCTATCACGTACAGGTCCGACTGTCCGCCCTGCAGGCCGACGAAGACCAGCTGGCTGCCGTCGGGCGACCAACTCGGCGACGTGGCGCCGTCGAGATCGACCTTGATGCGCCGGACGACCCTCCTCTTCCTCACGTCCATGATATACAAGGCGTCCCGCGCCCCCACCTTGGCCGGAAAGGCGATGTACTGCTCATCGGGCGACCAGGAAATGGACGTGGAGAAAAACCGGAGGGACTCGAAATCGGCCGAGCGTTCGCCCTCGACCAGCTTGGAGATCACCTCGCCGTTGATGGCGGAGGCCAGGTAGATATCGTTGTACAGGCTTTTGTTTGATATGAAGACCAGCTTGTCTCCCCGCGGCGAAATCGCCGGGGCGAGATGTATACCCGCCCGGGATTCCCTGACGTCGGTCAGTTGCCGGGCAAAGGCCTGCGGCTTTTCGTAATCCTTGATCTGTGGCAGGTAGGTCTGGCGCACGTGCTCGTTCCATTCGTCGGAAAGCTTCTCGATATCCTTGCCGATGGACGAACGGAAGGCTTCGTTCACGTTTCGCATGCGGCCGGTCTTGCGGAGTATCTCGCCGATCTTGCGGTCTCCGTACCGGTCGCCGATATAGGCGAAGAGCGCCTGTCCGAACCGGTAGACGCCGAAACTGTAGTCCATGGCGGGGATGGACGCGGGGAGATATCCCTGCAGCGCCGCGTCGCGCAGCCACATGTGGGTATAGGCGTCGATACGGCCCAGGGACAGGTACTCCGCCATGCCCTCCATGAACCACAGCGGGGCGATGAAGCCCATGGGATTCAGGATGGAAACGCCGGGACCGGCGCCGTAGATCGCGTCACCCTGGAAGGCGTGAACGAGTTCGTGAGTGAGTACGTGCTCCAGTTCCGCGTACGAACCCGTGAAGGGCAGCAGTATGCGGTTCTTGTTGAATTCCGTCACGCCGCCGGTGCCCTCGCTGATGAAGCCCGGCAAAACGTTGGTCTGCTGGAAATCGGTATGGGAGGCGTACAGGATGATCGGGACTTTATCGCTGAACCTGTGCTGCAGTATGCGGCTCAGGCGGTTATAGGACCGCTCCGCCATCCGCGCGGCATCGTAGGCCGCCTCTTCCTCTCCCTGATAGAAGTAGATTTCGAAGTGGGGCGTGGAGATGATTTCCCACTTGAAGTCGCGGTACTGGACCTTGTTCCGCCCGAAGTAATCCCCCTGGGCGAGCGCGGCCGAAGGCATGGCCAGCAGGCACAGGAAAGCCAGAATAAACCGCAACCCATGTGGCATTTTCGGTCTCCTTGAGGATGGACACATCTTACCGGTACCCGCACTCCGTGTCAAGCCAATATTGGACCTCCGGGAACCGTTCGGCACACCGGGGCAATACCGGGCTGGACTAGTCCATACTCGATTGCACGAAAAACCCCGGCCAAAGTTTCGATTTTATGAACGCGGCCGGTCTCCGCACCGTGCGGAATGGCAAAGAGCGGGCGCCGGAAGCGTCCGCCGTCATGTTAAGCTGTCCGTATTCAAAGGGTTAACAACCCGCTCGGAGGGGATCTTTCAGAAACGTACCGCCACGCCGGCGGAAAGCAACCGGCCGATTTCAGGCGCGCCGATGAAGGAACGGTACTTGTTGTTGAAAAGGTTGCTGGCTTCCACGCTGAAAGTAAGCGGCGCGAACTCGTACGCGGCGTTTACATCCAATAGCGTATAGGAGTCGATAGGCCCTCCGTACACGCCGTCCAACATGGGAAAGGGGCCCCGGTAACTGACCTTTCCGCCCAGGGTCAGGGGCCATTTGGACGGTCGGAACTTAACGCCTCCGCTGAACTTGTGCTTCGGCGCGTTGAGGGGAACGTCGCCGAGGCTTTCCACGTTCTCGAACAGGTTCTGGTTAATGAAGGAGTAGCCGCCCGTGATATTCCAGGACCGGTTGGGGAAATAGGAAAACCCCACGTCGGCGCCGTAGACCGTGACGTCGCCGAAATTCCGGTAAGTCAACGCCACCGCCGTGGGATCGGAGACCTCCTCCGGCGTGATGGTTCCGAAGGGGATCATCGCGGCGCCGTCCGCGATCTGTTCGATGTATCCCTTGATTTCATCCCCGTGGTCGCCGTTCCCGTTGCCGCCGAGACTCGGTTGGTCGAGCAGAACAACAAGACTGGCAAGCAACGCGTTCTCGGGGGCGGCCAGATAGTCGTCGATACCCTGTCTCAGTGCGCTTCGGAGAGACTCGGCGTCGAGAAACACGGAAGGCGTGAAAATCCATAAAGGCAGGGTATAGTCGTTCATCTGCGTGCGGTAGAAATCGGCTGCCAGGACCAGTTTGTTCTTGATCACGCCCTTGTATCCGGCCTCGAAGGTCTGCGTGATGGTCGGGCGTATCTTGTCGATGTCCTGGACGGATGAAGCGTCCAGGGGAATGAAACCTTCCGTTTCAGGATTGAGCAGCCCCAGGCTGTTCCTCAGTCCCGAGAGCTGCACAGGGATCACGTTGGTGAACTGCGCGGCCAGCTCCGGCGTTACGATGCCCCCGCTGTCCTCACCCAGTTGCTTGATCATCTCAGCGACGAACAGTTCCCTTGCCGCACCCCACAGCATGTTGGTCGCGACCGGATCATCGAGACGCAGGAAGGTATCCCTCGATAGCCCGGAAACCGTGGCGAAAGGCGACCGGTACATGGGGAGGCCGGCTTCGTCCCGGCGAAATGTGAAGGCGTTGGCCGCGCCGTAGGACCGGATGTCGATGGTGTTGTCGGGGCCCAGGCCCAGGTCGCCGAAAAGCGCGCCGAAACCAAAGGCATCGTTGACCGCCTTCAAGTCCAGCGAGAACGTCGTCACCGTCGGCGTGTTGAACGCCCGGTTATAGGTGAATCTGAAGGTGCTCTCCGGATTGGGCTTGAGTACCAGCGCCGCCCTGGGCGAGAATACAACGTTGTCGAGCCTGTTGTGCTCATCCAGGCGGCCGGCCAGCATCAGGCTCACCTCGTCGGAGAACCTGGTCTCGCTCTGCAGGTAGACCCCGTATTCATTGGTCTGGTCATCGTCCTCGTTATCGCCGTGAATGGTACCCTCGGTCCGGGGACGGGTGAGCAGCAGGTCCACCCCGTAGACGAACTGCTGGCGCTGGCCGATGTCTCTGGTGTGCTGCAACTGCATGACCGTCAGCGACGACTTGTCCACGATGCTTTCATCGGTGCGTAGCAGCCTGGTTTCTCCCGCATCGCTCTTGTTGTAGAAGATCTGGCCGAACCAGCCCTTGTACTGCATGCGGCCCTGGAGATGCGTATACAGCCAGTCTTTGCCCTGTGCCGAGCCCTGTCCCGTCATCTGGATGCTGCTGCTTTTGGAGTATCCGGCCGACGTGATGAACGTCAGATCTTCCGAAGGCCGCAAGTCGAGCCTGATCTCTCCGTACCGGCCTTGGATATCGAAATCCCGCGGCACGATTTCTTCCGGATCGTGGAATTCCCAGTCCCGGGCCTTCAGGTACTTGCCGGAGATCTTGAGTCCGATCTTGTCGTTGACGCTGCTGGCATGGCGGAAGGAGGCCTTGCGCAGGCTGCGTTCCCCGCCGGAAAGGGAAACGAAGTTGCCCTCCGACCCGAATGGGGAGCGCGAAATGATGTGCATCACGCCGTTCGAGCTGTTGGGACCGTAAAGCGCCGAACCCGGGCCCCGGACGATCTCGATGCGTTCGATGTCCTCGCTGGTGATGGGAATGACCTGGTAGGCATTGATCCGCAACGACGGGATCCGCGCGATCCGGTTATCCACCATGGTAAGCAGGAGTCCCGATAAGGCCTGGTTGAATCCCCGGATCACGGTGCTGGCCTGCACGACGCCCGTCTTCGCGTAATCGACGCCGCTGAGGTCCTTGATGTGTTCGTTGACGGCCAGCGCCTGGGAATCCTTGATGTCCCGCATTTCGATCACTTCGACGGACGCCGGAGCGTCCAGGACCTTTTCACGCTTGCGGGAGGCCGAAACCACGACCTCCTGACCCACGAGCACCGAGGCGGCCAGCACGAAATCCCTTGCCGTGCGCGCACCGCCGCGAACCATGACCCCGGTCGTGGTAAACGACTCGTAACCCAGGAAAGTAACGGAGACCTCGTACACCCCGGCGGGAAGTCCGTCTACGCGGTACATACCCCTGTCATCGCTCGTCGAGCCCAGCAACCCATCGATCGCGGGACTTTTGACCACGACGTGGGCTCCGAAGAGGAACGCTCCGCTGTCCGATACGATCCTGCCGGCCAGACTGCCCGTCTCCTGTGCCGCCGCCGGGATCGCCGTCATGATCAGGGCCAGCAAAATGCCTGCCAGTCGCATCTAAGCGGTTCCTTCCCGCATGGATGAGTCGTGGGGAATCAAGGGTCCGGCGCCGACGCGGTTTCGGTTATTATTTCGCGTCGGCGCGGATAAGATGTTCACACTACATAATTACTTATGGAATATGAAGATATGCGGATTTGTCAAGCGAATTATCGTCGGCCTCGGATCAGAAACGCACCGCAAGACCCGCCATGACCATGCGCCCGATCATCGGCGCTCCGACAAACGCCTGGTACTCGTTGTTGAACAGATTGCCGGCCTCTACGCTCAGGGTGAGATTCGAGAACGCATAGGAAGCGTTCACGTCCACAACGGAATGAGACGCCACGTCGCCGGCATACACCCCGTCGGCCATCTCGAATGGCCCGCGATAACGCATGCGGGCGCCGACGGTGAGCGGCGTGCCCGGAGGGTTGAATCCGATCGCCATGGATAACTTGTGACGCGGCGCGTTCAAAGGTATGTCATCGATGCCATCCACGTTCTCGAACAGGTTCGCGCTGATATAGGAGTAACTTCCCGACAGTTTCCACACCTCGCTGGGGTAATAGGAGAACCCCAGGTCCGTGCCGTAGTACGTAACTTCTCCGAAATTGCGGTAGGTCAGCATCACCGCGTTGGGGTCCGAAGCCTCTTCCGGGGTCGCCGTGCCAAACGGTATCGAGGCCGCAGTACCCACGAATATACCGGTCAGTTCGTCCACCGGCGATCCATTGCCATTGCCTCCAACGCCCGCGGCAGGATCATCGATCGCGTTGAGCGCCTCGGCCAGTTGCGCGTTCTCGGGCAAGGCCAGTTGCTGCACGATACCTGCTGCCAGGGCCGTGCTCAGCGGTCCGGGATCAAGGAAGACATTGGGGGTCACGATACGAATCGAACTGATGAAATCGTGGATCTTGTTCCGGTAGAAATCCGCGGTCAGCACCAGCTTGTTGCCGACGATGCCCCTGTAACCCGCTTCGAAGGTCTCCGTAATGGACGGCCTGATCTTGTCTATGTCCTGGACCGAAGCGGGATCGACCGGGTTGAAGACGCCCGTTCCGGTGTCCAGTATGCCCAGCGAATTCGTCAGTCCGGGCAGTGCGGAAGGGATGACGCCCGGGAACGCGGCGGCCAGTTGCGCCGCCTGCTGGACCGCCAACGGCCCGGCGTTTGCCGCCGGGATACCGAGCGAGAGCAACAACTGGGTGATCGCGCCGGTGGCCAGTTCCTGGAGTTGCGGCGTAAGCTGCGCAAGCACGGCACCGCGCGCCACGCCCCAGAGGAGATTGGTGCTGGCCGGATCGTTCATGGGGAGATAGGTATCCGCGGGCAGTCCCGCCACGGGAGCGAAGGGCGAACGGTACATGGGCAGGCCGTTGTCTCCACGCCGGAACGTGAACTGCGAGTTGACGCCCTGCGTGCGCAGATCGATGGTGCGGTCCGGACCCAGGCCCAGGGCGCCGAAATTCCTGCCCAGGCCGAATGGATCGGAAACCGCTATCAGATCGAGAAAGTAATGCAACGAACTGGGTGTGCCAAACGCCCGGTTGTACGTCAGCCTGAGCGTACTCTCTGTCGAAGGCTTGAATACCAGGGCTGCGCGGGGTGAGAACACCGGGTCTTCGTTCTTGCTGTGCTCGTCCAGCCGGCCGGCCAGCATCAGACTGACCTGGTCGTTCAGATTCGTTTCGCTTTGAATGTAGAGGCCATACTCATCCAGATTGTCGCGGTCTTCGAATTGACCGTGGGTCGTGTTTCCAGTGTTGGGCCGGGTCAGCAACACGTCCGCGCCATAGGTGAACTGCTGCCGGTCGCCCAGCCCGAAGTTATGCTGAAGCTGCATCACGGTCAATCTCGAGGTATCCACGATCGGCTGGTTGGTCCGGAGAAGCTTGGTCTCGCCCGCGTCGTTCATGTTGAGAAAGATCTGGGCGAACCAGCCCTTGTACTGCGTCCGCGCCTGGAAGAACCGGGTGGACCAGTCGACGGCCTGCGCCGCGCCCTGCCCGGTCATCTGGATGGCTTTGATCCGGGAATACCCCGCCGAACCGATGATGGACAGGTCGTCCGTGGGACGAAGGTCGATTCGTATCTCCCCGAGCAGGCGTTCGTTGTCGTTGTCCCGGGGACTGACCTCCGCGGGGTCTTCGTATTCCCATTCCCGGGCCTTCGAATACTCGCCCGAAACCTTGAACCCTATCTTTTCGTCGACACTGCTGGCGTGCCGGAAGGTCGCCTTGCGCAGACTGCGCTCGCCGCCGTACACGGCAATGGAGTTGCCTTCCGAACCGATGGGCGAGCGGGTCACGATGTGCATGACCCCATTGGCGCTGTTGGGACCGTAAAGGGCGGAACCCGGTCCGCGGACGACCTCGATGCGCTGGATGTCCTCGCTCGTGATGGGGATGGAACTGCCCATGTTGAGCCGGAGCGAGGCGATCCGCGCGATCCGGTTGTCCACCATCTGCAGGAGGGACCCGGTAAACGTGCGGTTGAATCCCCGGATCACGGTGGAGCTCTGGGAAACGCCGACCTTCGCCTGGTCCACGCCGCCCAGGTCCTTGATATAGTCGGTTACCGACAGCGACGGCCGGTTCATGATCTCGTCCAGCTCGACCACGGATACGGAAGCCGGCGCGTCGAGCAGCTTCTCCTGTTTACGCGACGCGGAAACCACGACCTGCTGGCCGATCAGCGTCGTAGCCGCAAGGCCGATGTCAAGCCTTGTAGTTTCACCGCCCCGGACCGCCACGGCGGCCATGGTGACCGATTCATAGCCGAGAAAGGAGGCCGTCACATCATATTCGCCGGGGGGCAGGCCGTCGACGCGAAAGGCCCCCTCGCCGTCGCTCGTCGTTCCCCGCAATTCATCGATCGCGTCACCCCCGACCACGATACTGGCGCCGAACAACGCCATCCCGTCATCGGCCGCGATCCTGCCGGCCAGGCTGCCGGTTTCCTGGGCAGCCGCCGGCCATGCACTGAACAGTAAAAGCAGCATCACGCTCGTAGTGCGCATAATGAGAACCTCCTCAAGGTTTCTGGTGTTGATTGGAGAGCACGGGTACAGGCTCTTAAACGAGACATCACGTCATGAAAACGTATCGTGCGATAAAGACCAGCGCCAGGACGTCGACGAGCGGATGCACCTCCCCGCCCCTGCCGCTTAGTCTTTTGATAACCGGATAGGCGACGAAACCGACGGCCAGGCCGTCGGCGATACTGAACGTCAACGGAATAGAAATCAATGTAAGGAATACGGGTACCGCTTCCGACGCGTCGTTCCAGTTCACCCGCGCCGCCGAAGCCATCATCAATACGCCCGTGACAATCAGCGCGGGCGCGGTGGCAAATACAGGTATCGATTCGACCAGTGGGGTCAGGAACAACGTGCCGAGGAACAGCAAGGCGACCACCAGGCTGGCGAATCCAGTCCGCGCCCCGGAAGAAATGCCGGTGGCGCTTTCTATGTATGTGGTCACGGTCGCTGAGCCCATCACACTGCCGAAAACCGTTCCGACCGAGTCCGCGAGCAGCGCGCGGTTGGCCCGGGGAAGCCGGCCCTGCCGGTCCAGGAAACCCGATCGTTCCGAGAGACCGACCAGTGTCCCCATGGTATCGAACAGGTCCACGAACAGGAAGGCGAACACGAGGTGCAGAATCGCCGAGTCCAGGGTAAGCGGCAGGTTGACGACCGCCTCGCCGAACAGGGTCGACGGCCAGGTGGGCATGCTCGCTACGCCCGCCGGCCACGGTCGCACGCTTCAGCGGTTCCGGAACCGCCGTGATGATCGCTTCCCGCACCCGGAGAAACGTGAGCAGAAGGAACAGTATACCCGATGCGAGTACCACGGCGAGGGCAATACGCCAGTCCACGCCCATGCCCAGCACGATGGTGTAGGTGAAGAATGCGTTGAGCCCCATGCCGGGCGCCAGGGCAAAGGGGTAGTTCGCAAGCAGCGCCATCAGCAACGTGCCGAACGCGGCGGACACGCACGTGGCGAACAACAGTTCCCCGAACAACGACTGGCCCATCGCTTCCGACAGGATGCCGGGGTTTACGGCGACGATGTAGGCCATCGTCATGAAGGTGGTCAAGCCGCCGGTGACTTCGGTCCGCCAGTTCGTATTGCGCTCTTCGAACCTGAAGTAGGACGCAATGAGGTTCATGGTCCACTGCTTCGGTTTGATGACTGACCGCCGGACCGGACTTCCTCGGGCCGCCCGTTCAGCCCGACGCCATTGGAAGCGGACAGGCGCGCGCGCGGCTGGACGGAAAGCGAAAGCCCGTCTCGTTGCCCTTGGCGGAACCGGCAGGCCCCGGCTGCCGCGATCATGGCCCCGTTGTCCGTGCAGAGAATGGGAGGGGGATAGACCACCTTGAACCCCAGTTCGGCGCCCCTTTCGGTCATCCGTTCGCGCAGACGGCCGTTGCAGGCCACGCCGCCCGTGATCAGTACAGCGTCCACCCCGACGGACGCGGCGGCGGCCATGGACTTGTCGACCAGCACGTCTACGACGGCTTCCTGGAAGGCCGCGGCGATATGGGCCAGGTCGCGATCGATCTCCGCTTCCGACTGTTTGGAAAGATACATGCGCATGGCGTTCTTGAGGCCGCTGAAACTGAACTCGAATCCCTCCGGGTCCAGGTAGGTCCGGGGTAAGTCCAGGAAACCGGGATCACCGTCGCGGGACAGCCGATCGATGACGGGACCGCCGGGGTACCCGACCCGCATCAGCCTGGCTACCTTGTCGAAGGCTTCGCCGGCCGCGTCATCGCGGGTATTGCCCAGGATATGGTACGTGCCCCACCGTTCGACGTGCACCAGTTGCGTGTGTCCGCCGGATACGACAAGCGCGATGAAAGGAGGGTCGAGTTCCCCGTCCGCCAAGCGCCCAGCGAACACGTGGCCTTCGATGTGATTCACGCCGATCAGGGGCTTGTTCATGGCCAGCGCGATGGACTTGACCGTGGTAAGCCCGATCAACAGGCAGCCCGCGAGTCCCGGCCCATAGGTCACGGCGAGGGCGTCCAGGCCATCCGGTTCGCAGGAAGCCTGGCGCAGGGCCGATTCGATCGCGGGCAGGAGCAGGGACAGGTGGGCCCGGGAGGCCAGTTCCGGAACGACCCCCCCGTATTCATGATGTATGCCCTGCGATGAGATGACGTTGGAAAGGACGGTCGTTTCATCGCGCACGACGGCGGCCGCGGTTTCGTCACAGGAGGTATCGATTCCGAGGATGAGCATCGTGCCTCAATTGGCTCACTTGTGAGACTGTGCCATGGGTCTTCCGTAACTGATATCGCCGTTGTCGATGCGAATGTTGAATCCGCAATCGGGACTGGTGCATACCCAGGCCTTGTACTCGATCGTCGCGCCGTCCCGACCGTAGTCGGAGAGCGGAATCAACACGCCCACATTGCATTTCTGGCACAACGGAAAAGTCAAGTCCGCCACGAACGAACCTCCCCTCCCGGGGTTTGTCAGGTAGTCCTGAACCCACAAAATATGATGCTGCGGCAAATGGTTCCCGAATTATGAAGACACGAGCGCGCCATTGTCAATGATTATACGGCTTCGAAGTATACAATTCGTAATCGGGCTATGGCATACCGGTCCGCGGCTCAACGTCTGACCAGGTTCCGGAGGACGAACCACACGTTCTCCTTGCGCTCCCTGAGCCTTCGATAGAAATAGGGCATCCACTCCGTTCCGAAGGGCACGTAGATCCGCATGCGAAAGCCCCTTGCGCGCATCTCCTTCTGGAATCCGGGACGCAGGCCGTACAGCATCTGAAACTCGAACCGGTTCCTCGGGACCTCCAGCCGCTCGGCGTACCGGGCCACGCCTTCGATCAGATAGTCGTCATGGGTCGCGAAGGCGGGGAAGCGGCCGTCCCTGAGCAATTGTTCCGCAATGGACAGAAAGGCGCCGCGGATGTTGGGCATTCGCTGCAGGGCCAGTTCGGAAGACTCACGGTAGGATCCCTTGCACAGCCTCACGCGGGCGCCGATCTTGTTAAGCACGAAGATGTCGTGGGGACTGCGCAGCAGCATGGCCTGGATCACCACGCCGGCATTCCTGTAGCGGTCGTACAGGGTGTAGAAGATGTCGAGGGTTCGCTGCGTATGGGGCGAACCTTCCATGTCCAGCCGGATGAAGATGTCCCGTTCCTTCGCGGCCTCCAGGATGCGGGTCAGGTTATCCGCGCAGTACGCTTCGTCGATGTCCAGTCCCAGGTGGGTGAGTTTGACGGAGATATTGGCCTGGAGCGCACCCTCCCGGATCAGACCCAGCATCACGAGATACTGCCTGACTGCGTCTTCCGCCTTTTCCCTTTCCAGGGTGCCTTCGCCGAGCATGTTCAACGTCACGTCGAGCCCCGCGTCGTTCAACGACCGGACGACGTCGACCGCGGCCTCGAGGGATTCCCCCGCGACGAATCTCCTTGCCAGGAAGAAAAGCCGGCTCATCTCGGCTCCGGTACTTCGTGGGGAAGATCGGTCACGCCACGAAGGGATTGCGCCCGAATCCAGGGCGGCGTTCGTAGGTCCAACTGACCCGGCTCTCGTCCTCGTTGGACATGCGCCAGTCCATCAGTCTCACGCGAAGGTCCTCGACCGCCCCTGCATAACGGGGATCGCCGGCGACGTTCCGAAGTTCTCCGGGATCCGTCTCCAGGTCGAAAAGCACGTCGGGCATGCCGTTGAAATGCCAGTACTTGAACCGGTCGTCCCGCACCATCCATCCCCGGCATTTTTCCGGCGGGATGCCGAGTTTCTTCGGCGTCCAGTAGAACCGGAAGTCCCAGTCTGCAAAGACCTCTCTGCGCCAGCCGGACGGATGTTCGCCCCGCAGAAGGGGAACGAGCGACCGGCCCTGCAGGACGGGCGGAATCTCCAGCCCGCACGCGTCCAGGCAGGTCGGCAGGACGTCGAGGGATTCGAAGAACTCGTCCATCACCTTCCCACGCGTTCCGTCGGCGCAAGGCCGGGGGTCGCGGACGATGAAGGGCACGTTGTACGCCTCGTCGTAGAAGAGTTCCTTCTCGAACATCCAGTGGTCGCCCACGTACTCGCCATGGTCCGAGGTAAAGATGATCAGCGTGTTCTCCCAGAGGCCACGGTCCTTCATGAAACGGAACAGCCTGCCCAGGTGGTCGTCGATCTCCGTGATCAACCCGTAGTAGGTCGCCCTTCGCTGGCGCCACACGTCCTCGTCGTCGTAGGCCACGCCGCCGCGTTCGATACGGAAGGGGACGTGGAAGGGATGGGGACGTTCCAGTTCCTCCGGCGACCGGTTCGGTGAGGGGGAATCCGCGGGATCGTAGAGCTCGTTGTACGGATAGGGTGCCACGATGGGCAGGTGGGGCTTGAAGTAGGAGAGGTGCAGAAACCAGGGCGAATCCCCGGCCCCGTCCATGAAGGCCATGGCCCGGTCGGTCATGAACGCGGTATCGCTGTCTTCCCGCCTGAACCGCGTGGGATAGGCGGAATGGTCCCGGTCGGCATCCGCGGGCATGTCCACCCGGAACGGATCGCTGGCGACCTCCTCGGCGTATCCCCGGCTTCTGAGATGGGCCAGCCAACCTTCGCCCCGGCCATCGTTCAACTCCCAGGGTTCCAGGCCGGCAAGGGCCGTCCTGCGGATCCCCTGTTCAGGCTGCGCCGACGGATCGACTAACGGATCGGGCGTGTAGTGCGTCTTGCCGCACAGGGCCGCCCGGTAGCCCGCGTCGCCGAAGTAGTGGCCCATGGTCTTCTCATCCGCGGGCAGGGGCACTTCGTTCCACGGAGACCGGTTGGCGTGGGGATACCGGCCCGTGTAGAAGCACATGCGGCTGGGACCGCATACGGCCGATTGGACGTAGGCCCGGCGGAAGAGGACGCCGTCGGACGCGAGCCCGTCGAGGTGGGGCGTTCGGACCACGGGGTGGCCGACGCGGGACATGCAGTCCGCCCGCATCTGGTCGGTCATGATGAAGAGTACGTTCGGTCGACCACCGGGCATGTGAGATCTCCGTGTACTTCACGGTTGCGGGCGCGTGGCGCGGAACGGCGCGGAGCGGAACGGTTCGTGCGGAATACCGTATCGAGATCGCCACCGCGCGCCTGGCGGGACCTGTGCCGCCTGACCTTTAATATGCAGTCGTGATTCCGTCAGGCAAAAGCATAATCCGCACGGCGCGCGCCAACGGTCGAGGGGAAACGACAAGTGCATCCGCTCCGGGGAAAACCGGACGGGTTTTTGTGAATACGAAGGCCCGGTGGAGTGTATGCAGTACGTCTCGGCGCCGATATCGCATCGTGAGACCGCGCGGCTCGAAAAAACGCAACCTTTTCGACCGTTCCCCCGTCATAGATGCAGCGCGGGATTCGATGGTTGGCAAAGACTCGAAACTGGCTGGAGGCTATACATTGTTTCTGAACAACCTGCAACGTTGGATGACGATCCTGATCACCCTGGCCATCGTGGGACCGGTGGAAACTGTAGCAGATCAACCGGCACCGGAAAGACGGGTGTACAACACGCGGCACGCCGGTCCACAACCTCCTGCGATCGACGGCCTGGCATCGGATCCGGCGTGGGAACAAGTGGAATGGTCCGGCGAATTCACCCAGCTTGAACCCGACGACGGCGCCGAACCCACGCAGCAAACCGCCTTCAAGATCCTGTATGACGATCACAATGTCTACGTATTGATCCGCGCCTTCGACACCGAGCCGGATCAGATCACCAACCGCGTTACCCGGCGTGACGACTTTTCCTCCGACTGGGTAGAGATTAACCTCGACAGCTACCACGACAGGCGCACTGCCTTTTCGTTTACCCTGACCGCTTCGGGCGGTCGTGGCGACGAAGCCATTTCGAACGATGGACGCGATTGGGACGAGAGCTGGGATCCGGTCTGGTTCGGCGCGTCCACCATCGACGAATTCGGTTGGCTGGCCGAGATGCGCATACCCCTGAGCCAGCTCAGGTTCTCCGGAGGGGAAGGACAGGTCTGGGGTATCCAGGTACATCGGCGGCTTTACCGCCACGACGAGCGGTCCGGCTGGCAACACATACATCAGAATTCGCCCGGCTGGGTCAGCCAGTTCGGAGAGCTGCACGGCCTCGAAGGTATCGAGTCGGCCCACCGGATCGAGGTACTGCCCTACATCGTGGGCGACCTCAACCGGTACCAGGCCGAGGCGCGGAATCCATTCCGGGACGGACAGACCACCGATGGGCGGATCGGGCTGGACGGCAAGGTCGGGCTCGCCGGGAACCTCACCCTCGATCTGGCCGTCAACCCGGATTTCGGGCAGGTGGAGGCGGATCCCTCCCGGGTCAACCTGTCGGCTTTCGAGCTGTTCTTCGAGGAACGGCGGCCCTTCTTCGTGGAAGGCAAGAACATCACCCAGTACCACGTAGGGGGCGGCGGCCCGTTCTGGAATGACCAGCTGTTCTATTCCCGCCGTATCGGACGGTCGCCTCAATACAGCCCTGACCTGTCCGACGGCCAGACCATGGACAAGCCCGGGAACACACCCATTATCGCCGCGGCCAAGGTCACCGGCAAGACACCCGGCGGCCTGTCGATCGGCGTCGTGAACGCGGTCACCGGGGAGACTGCCGCGCGGATCGACACCGACGGCCTGCGGAGCAACGAGTCGGTGGAACCACTGACCAACTACCTGGTGGCGCGGATGCAGCAGGACTTCAACGAAGGCGCCACCACGCTGGGGTCCATGTTTACGGCGACCCATCGAAACAACAATGCTACACACTTCGATTTTCTCAACCGGGCGGCCTACTCGGGCGGGATCGATTTCCGCCATCAGTGGAGCGACCGTACCTACTGGACGAACGCCAGCTTCTCCTTCAGCCATATCCGGGGCGACGTCGAAGCCATTACACGCGTGCAACGCAGCCCGGTGAGGTATTACCAGCGCCCGGACGCCTCTCACGTGGCGTTGGATTCGACGCTTACCGCGCTGAGCGGCCACGGCGGTTCGGTAAGTATCGGCAGGTCGGGAAACAGTCCCTGGGACCTGGGGATTTCCGGGACCTGGCGTTCACCCGGACTGGAATTGAACGACCTGGGGTTCCTGCGGCGGGCGGACATTTTCATGCAGAACGCATGGATCGGGTATGAATCGAACCGTACGCGGGGCATCTTCCGCGAGTACAACGTGTACCTGAATCAGTGGCAGGGATTGAATTTCGGCCGCGACCGGGAGTTCATGGGCGGGGCGTTGAACCTGGGCGGCGAATTCACGAACTACTGGGACGCCTGGATGAACCTGGAATTCGGCGCGAACGGCCTTTCCGCCAGTTCGTTGCGCGGGGGCCCGTCGATCAAGATTCCTGGCGAGTTCAGTTACAACATCGACGTGGATACCGACGGCCGGAAACCGGTCAGCTTCGGCTTCGGCGGGAATGTCTACCGCGCTTTCGAGCAAGCCGGTTATTCAAACGAGGTGTACTTCTCCCTGCGCTACCGGCCGAACAACGCCATGCGCATAAGAATCAGCCCGTTTTACGACGTCGACATGAACGAACTCCAGTATGTCGGCACCGAGTCATTCGGCGATGATGACCGGTACCTGCTTGGCCGGATAGATCAGAAAACGCTGGGGATCAGCATCCGGTTGAATTACAGCATTACGAACAACATGTCCATCCAGTACTACGGACAGCCCTTCATTTCAGCCGGCCACTATACCGGATTCAAACGCGTTACGGATCCGAGGGCCGACCGGTACGGCGACCGGTTCGAACGGTTGTCGGATGGCGCGTTGACGTACGACGAAGCGGATGAGGCTTACCGGGTGGATGAGAACCTGGACGGGCGGTCCGACTATTCCTTCGACAATCCCGATTTCAACTTCCGCCAGTTCCGATCGAACCTGGTCTTGCGGTGGGAGTATACCCCGGGCTCGACCCTGTTCCTCGTATGGGCGCAGCAACGCAGCGGCTCGGGCGGTTCCGGCGAGTTCGCAGCCCGGCGGGACCTCGGCGACCTGTTCGACACCTATCCGTCGAACATCTTCCTGCTGAAGTTCAACTACTGGTTTTCGCTCTAGACCGGCGGAAGTACGCGGTCGGACGTGTTCCAAGCCAACCCCGGGCCCGGCCAGATCCGGCGTGATCCGGCCGGGCCCGGGTGGGCCGGTGGTGTGGAATCGGACCGGAGAAGCGGTTCACGCCCGGGCCGGCCGCAGCTTGTTGACCATTTCCAACATGGCCGTCATGTACCCAACGGCGTAGGCGCGCCCCCGGTGATTCCAGTCGGTATCATCCACGAAGTCCGGGACGTGGTCGGTGATCATAAACCCGGTGAAACCGACCTCTTTCAGGGTTTTCATGACCTCGTAGGGGTCGACGTTGCCCTCGTTGATGAAGCACTCGTTGAAACAGGGCACGTTTCCCTGCACGTCGCGGAAATGGACGTAGATAATTCTGCCCTGGCCGCCGAAGTGCCGCACGGCCTTTAACACGTAGTCATGGCCGCCCATCTCCGACCAGCAGCCCATGCAGAAATCGAGGCCGTGGTACGGGCTGTCGAAGGCGTCCATGGCCCGCTTGAACCCCTCGAAGCTGCTGAATATCCGGGCCACGCCGCCCAACATGGGTACGGGCGGATCGTCCGGATGCACGGCGAGCTTGACGTTATTTTCCTCGGCAACCGGCAGGATCCTCGACATGTAGTATTCGTAGTTGTCCCACATCTCATCGGCCGTGAAAACACGGCCATGGGTGAGTTCCACGTCCCTATGCGCCTCGAAATCGAAGCGCGTGGCCGTTGCCCCGCCGCGAAGTACTGCGGGATCCGGGGTGCGCCACACGGCACTGGGCATCCAGTGGTACCCCAGGATGGGGATGCCGGCCCGGCCCATGTTCCGGATGGTGTACTTCATGTTCTCGACCTGGCCGTCGCGGCCGGGCAAGCCCAGCATGGCCCTGTCGTAGAATGAAACCGGCACGTTCTCCAGGGCCATGAGCCGCAACTCGGCGTCATCCGCCCGCCGTTTCAGGTCAACCAGGTCCGCCAGTTCCCAGCGCTCATCACCGGGCAGTTTTGGCGTATTCATGAGGAAATCGTCGGCGCCAAGTTGCTTGATATAGGCCAGTTTCTCGTCGGTGAGCACGTTGAACTGCCCGAGGCCGATGCGCATCTCCAGGGTCATGTCAGTCCTTTCCTTCCTTGGGATCGGCCCGGTGCGCGGACCGGTCGGGATTCTCCGGGTTTGAAGCAGCTTCCGATTGATCCGGAGCATCTGCCCGTTCCGGTATCCGGGTCAGTTTCACGCTCTTGAGCGCTTTGGGGGCCAGCCGGATGCCCTTGGCCCGGTTCCCCCTGACCGGAAAGATGGCCAGGTCGAAGACTTCCTCGAAAACCCGCATACGGGGCGTGGGCTTGAAGGTAACCGTCGCCGTTACGTCCTCGTCGGTGGTCAGGTGCAGGATCCGGCAGCCATCGGGAACCAGTTCGTATCCCCGGTTCAGAATGAACTTTTCCAGCTTGCACCGTTTGACATAGGGATGGCCTTTGCTATCCCGGTAGATCATCGTGAACACGCACTCGGGATCGACGAACCCGCAGTACAGCATGCCCTTGTCCACGAAGAGCCGTTCGATCTCGTCGTGGAGCGCGTAAGCGCCGGTCTTGCGGATTACGAGCACGCGGTCGTACGGCGATACGTCGAATAGGGTGTCGCCGGTATTCAGACCGTAACCGAGGTACCCGGTCGTCCGGTCGTACTTCAGCGCGAGGTTTCGCTGCGCCGCTTCCCGGGCGTCGACCCGCTTGAAGGAGGCGAGGGTCGTTCGGCGCGGAAAGGCCTCCCTGTACCGCTCGATGAGCCCTTCGAGCAGCGTGACCGCATACGCCGAGAGATGACCCAGGTGATCCCTGATCTCGCGCAGGCGGTTTCTTATGCCCTTCATCTCCTCGTTGGCGCGGTTTATGTCGTACAGGGAGATCCGGCGGATCGGTACCTTGAGCAACGTATCGATATCCTCGGAGATCAGGTCCTTCACTTTGGACTCGAAGGGTTCGAATCCCTCCCGGATCGCATCATGGATCTTGTCCTGTTCCCGTATCTCCTCGATGCGCTTGTAGATCCGCTCCTTAATGAAAAGCTGCTCCAGCGTCTTCACGCGGAGTTTCGCGTGCAACTGTTTGCGCTCGATTTTAAGCTCAGCCTCGAGGATCTCCAGGAGCCTGCGGGTATTGTGCTTCAGAACGTCGGTAACGGGCAGTATGCAGGGGTGGCCGTCCCGGATGAGAAGCACGTTGGTGGATATGGACGACTCGCAGTCGGTGAATGCGTAGAGGGCATCCACCGTTTCCTCGGAGTGCACGCCCCGCGCCAGCCGGATTTCGATTTCAACCTCGTCCGCCGTGAAGTCGGAGATGCCGGCGATCTTGAGCTTGTTCTTCTTCGCGGCCGCCTCGATGGAAGCGATCAGACTTTCGGTGGTCGAACCGAAGGGCAACTGGCGGATGACGATGCGCTTGGGATCCCGCACGTCCAGGCTGGCACGAACCATCACCTTCCCGTTGCCGTCGTTGTATTCCGAGGCGTCTACCAGGCCCCCCGTGGGAAAATCGGGCAGAACCTCGAAAGGTTCGTCCCCGAGGCAGGCGATCTGGGCCTCCATGAGCTCGATGAGGTTGTGAGGCAGGATCCGGGTCGCCATGCTCGAGGCGATGCCTTCGGCGCCCAGGGCGAGGAGCACGGGAATCTTCGCCGGGAAGGCCACCGGCTCCCGGTTGCGCCCGTCATAGGAATCCACGAATTCGGTGATTTCCGGATCGTACAGTACCTCCTTGGCCAGCGGCGTCAGGCGGCATTCGATGTACCGGGCGGCAGAGGCGGGATCGCCGGTCAGGATCGACCCGAAGTTTCCCTGCTTATCGATGAACATGTCCTTGTTGGAGAGGTTGACCAGCGACCCGAAGATCGACTGGTCCCCGTGGGGATGGTACCGCATGGTCTGGCCTACCACGTTGGCGACCTTGTGGTACTTCCCGTCGTCCATCTCGAAGAGGGTATGGAGTATGCGGCGCTGCACCGGCTTGAGCCCGTCGTCGATCTCCGGTATCGCGCGGTCCTTGATGAAATAGGAGGCGTACTTCAGATAGTAGTCGTCGAAGAGGGTATCGGCGTAGGCCATGGGGGTCCTATACTTCGTCCAGCAGGTTTTCCACGATGTATTCCCTGCGCTCTGGTGTGTTCTTGCCCATGTAGAAGGTGAGCGTGTCCGGTATGCTGTGTATGGAACGGACGTTGACCTTCACGAGTCGCATGTCGGAACCGATGAACTGGCCGAACTCTCCTGGCGAGATCTCGCCCAGGCCCTTGAACCGGGTCACCTCGGCGCCCCGGATACGATCGAGGGCGGCGTTGCGTTCCTTCTCGCTGTAGCAGTAAACGGTTTCCTTCGTGTTGCGCACCCGGAAGAGCGGCGTTTCCAGGATGTGGACGTGGCCGGCGAGCACCAGATCCTCGAAGTAGCTCAGGAAGAAGGTCATCAGGAGGTTTCGTATGTGGTAGCCGTCGTAGTCGGCGTCCGTCGCGATGATTACCTTGTTGAAACGCAGGTTGGACATCCCGTCCTCGATGCCGAGGGCCATCATGAGGTTGTACAGCTCTTCGTTCTTGTAGATGGCCGCCCGGGTGCGGGAGAAAACGTTCAGCGGCACGCCCTTCAACCCGAAAATCGCCTGGGTCAACGGGTCCCGCGCCGAAACCATCGAACCGGCGGCCGAGGGGCCTTCGGTGATGAAGATGGAGGAATCCTCGCCGTGCCTTGCGTGGCCGTAGTGGTACTTGCAGTCCTTGAAGTTGGGGATCTTGATGGCGATGCGCCGGGCCGCCTCCCGGGCTTCCTTCTTGACCGCGTTCAGTTCTTTCCGGAGGCGCTCGTTCTGGGTGATCTTGTCCTGGATCTTCTGGGCGGACTCCTGGTTTTTGTGGAGGAAGTCCACCACGGCGCTGCGGATTTCCGAAACCAGCCAGCCCCTGATCTCCGTATTGCCCAGCTTGTTCTTGGTCTGGGACTCGAAAATCGGTTCCTTGAGCTTGATGGCGATGGCCCCCGCGATGGATTCCCGCACATCCACTCCCCCGTAGCTTTTCTTGAAATACTCGTTGACGCCCTTGAGTATGCCTTCGCGGAATGCGCTCTGATGGGACCCACCGTCCGCGGTGTACTGGCCGTTCACGAAGGAAAAGAGCGTCTCGCCGTAGTTGGTGGTGTGGGTGAAGGAGAACTCGATGTACTGACTCTTGTGGTAGGAGGGTTCATAGAGGATGTTGTCCCCTACCTCGGCCTTCAGGAAATCCAGCAACCCGTACCGGGAAACGAATCGCTTCTTGTTGTAGATCATGCGGAGGCCGCTGTTCAGGCAGGCGTAGTTCCACATGCGGCGTTCGACATAGTCCGTCTGGTAAGCGTACTCCCCGAAGATCTCCTCGTCGGGCAGGAATTCCACGTAGGTGCCGTCCGGTTCGTCCGCATCGCCCTCGTTCTGGCCAAGCAGCCGCCCCCGCTCGTAGACCGCCTCCGCGAAGCGGCCGTCACGATAGGCCACGACCCGGAAATTGACGGAAAGGGCGTTGACCGCCTTGGCGCCCACGCCGTTCAGTCCCACGCTGAACTGGAATACCTCGTCGTTGTACTTGGCCCCCGTGTTGATGATCGAGGTGCATTCCACGACCTTGCCCAGGGGGATTCCGCGGCCGAAGTCGCGGACGCGGACGCGGTTGTCTTCGATGTTCACGTCGATCTTCCGGCCGTGCCCCATGATGAACTCGTCCACGGCGTTGTCGATCACTTCCTTCAGGAGCACGTAGATGCCGTCCTCCTGGTCGCTGCCGCTTCCGAGCCGGCCGATGTACATGCCGGTCCGCAGCCTGATGTGTTCCAGCGACGAAAGGGTCTTGACCTTGCTTTCGTCGTAGACGGCGGCGTCGGCCGCGGCAGGTGATCCACCGTCCCCGGCAGGCCGCGCATCGCGGTCTTTCTCGACAACGTTTCCGTTCTCAGGCGCACCTCCGTCGCGCGGTCCATTTCCGATCCTGGACCCGGCGACTTCCGTGTCGTCCGATTGCGTCAGCAAGTCGAGTTGTGTATGGAGATCCTTCCCGTTGCCGGAACCGTTCCGGGTCGCCATAGTTTCTTTCTCCGTAGCAAAAGATCAGGACGCAAGACACATCCAACACCACGCCGGTATTAGAACATGTCGTGTTGAACCATCTAAATGACACAATATATGGTCAGCAATCGTAAGTGTCAATATACCATACACTTGTTTGGTAGGTTGTCAAGGCAAAACAATGGGCACAATGGGGCAGGTCGGATCCCCGCGTTTCTAACGAAGGACGAACCGCCAAATCTAGGAACCGGCGCCGTCCGCCTTCAGGATATTGCGGGAGATGACGATTTTCTGGGCTTCCGAGGTACCTTCGTAAAGGGTGGTGATCCGCGCGTCCCGGTAGAAGCGCTCCACGGCGAAGTCACGAATATAGCCGTAACCCCCGTGGATCTGGATGGCTTCGTTCGTGATTCGAATAGAGGCCTCCGACGCGTAGAGCTTGGCCATGGACGATGCCGTGATATAGTCCCTTCCGGCGTCTTTCAGCCACGCGGCCTTGTAGGTCATGAGGCGGGCCGCCTCGAGTTCGGTGGCCATCTCGGCCAGTTTGAAGGCGATCGCCTGAAACCCGGCGATGGGCTTGCCGAACTGGGTCCGTTCCTTTGCGTACCGCACGGAGGCGTCGTAGGCCCCCTGCGCAATGCCCAGGGCCTGCGCCGCGATGCCGATGCGGCCGCCGTTCAGGATCGAGAGCGCGAGGTTGAGGCCCCGGCCTTCCTCTCCCAGGAGATTAGTCTGCGGCACGCGGCAATCCTCGAATAATAGTTCGCTGGTATCCGATCCCCGGATCCCGAGCTTCTGTTCCTGGCGACCGACGGCGAACCCCGGCGTGCCCTTTTCCACGAGGAGCATACTCAGGCCGTGGTGGCCCGTTCCCGGCTCGGTGGTTACCAGGACGAGCAGGTAATCCGCGAAACCGCCGTTGGTCACGAAATGCTTCTTGCCGTTGATGACATAATCCGCGCCGTCTTTCAGGGCCGACGTGGTGGTCGAGCCGACATCGGTCCCGGCGCCGGGCTCGGTCAGCGCGAGACAGGCCTGCGCCTGGCCGCAACCCAGCGGCGGCAGATAGGCCTTCCGCTGTGCTTCGGTCCCGAAGGCGTAGACGCCGGCGGCGAAAAGGGAGTTGTTGACCGAGACGCAGACGCCGGTCGACGCGCAGACCCGGGAAAACTCCTCCACGGCCAGTGCGTAGCTGACCGTATCCAGGCCCGCGCCGCCGTATTCCTCGGGAACCATCATGGCCATGAAGCCCATCTCGCCGAGTTCGCGGATCGTTTCCAGGTGCACCGCCTCGCGCTCGTCGATGTCTCGCGCGTGGGGCTTCAGTTTCTCCTCGGCGATCCGGCGGGCGGTGTCCCGCATCATTACCTGGTCGCCGCTCAGTTCGAATTCCATCGTTTCTTCCTTTTCAGTCTGCGCCAAGCAGCCGGACCGCGGTGAGCGCCATGACCTTGCAGCTCTTCAGGAGATGATCGATCTCGCAGTATTCGTCGGGCTGGTGGGCGAGATGCAGCAGTCCGGGGCCATAGGCAATACACTGCTTTACCTTTCCCGTATTGCGCACGTGTTTGTGGTCATAGGTGCCTGGACTGGCCACGAGTTCCGCGGGCGTGCCCAAGAGGTCCTCAATCGTTTGAGCGGCCGTCCGGACCAGTTCGGCGTTCCGGTCGGTCTCGACCGGGTGAACGATCATCAGGTCGGTCAGCTCCGCGTTGAAATCCCGGTCCGCCTCGGACAGTTCGCCGATCAGGACTTGAATCTCCCCCTTAACGTCGTCAAAGGATTCCTCTTTTAAAAACCTGCGATCGAAGACGGCGGAGCACCGGTCGGCGACGCACGGCGAACCAACCCCCTCGACCGGTTGGCCGCCGGTAATTCCGTTCACGTTGATCGTCGCGCGGCGAGCTTCGGGAGGATCGACGGGCATGTCCGTTACGCGCGTCTGAAGGTCCGGTATCAACCCGGATTCCACTCGTCGCAATACCCGCTCCATCTGGCTGATGGCGCTGACGCCCAGGAAGGGCATGCTGCCATGAGCGGTCCGGCCCGTCGTGTCGATACGGAACCAGTAGACGCCCCGGTGACCCAGGCAGATCCGGCCCGGTCCGAAGGGCTCGGGTATGATGACGTGCGAAGTCCTTTCCGGTGCAATCAGGCCTTTGTGGGCGAGAACGTCCATACCCGCGTACCCGCCCGTCTCCTCGTCCACCGTGGCGCTGAATTCGAGGCTTCCGTGCAGGTTGACGCCGGCTTCACGCACCGCCGCCGCCGCGAAAAGCGCAGCGGCGATACCGCCCTTCATATCACAAGCGCCACGGCCGTAGATCCTGCCGTTCTTCACCACGCCTTCAAAGGGATCGACTGTCCAGTGCTCACCGGGAGGCACCACGTCGGTATGCCCGTTGAAGTGCAGCGTGGGCATCGCCGACCGGCCGGGAAGCCTGCCCACCACATTTACTCTGGGCCGTTCCGGTGAATGATCCGGATGTTGCTCGTCGGTCACGAAGCGGGTTTCGAAACCAAGTGCCGTCAACCGATCGTCCACCAGCCGGGCGCAGGGCAGGTATTCGTCGCCCGGCGGATTCACCGAGGGTATACGTATCAGTTCCCGCAAAAACGCAAGCATGTCTTCGCGGAGGGCGTCTACCTTTTCCACGATACGCAGTTCAAGCGCGGTGACCATTGGGCTCACGGGGAGGTTGAATTCCGGTGCCAGTGTGCCGGGCTATAAAACGGGATTTGCAGGAAAGCAGGATCCGATGACGGTCAGCCGGCGTCCTCCATCTCGTCGTAGAACCTGGCCATGCTTCCCCGCTCCTTCGCCGCGTTGAACCGCATGCCCGACCGGGGATGCTGGTTCATAAGTCCCGTGATCATGTAAGGAATATCGAATCCCCACATCAGTTCGGCACGCATCGGTTCGACGTCGTATTGAATGCATTCCAGCAACGGCCGCAGGCGGAACTTCGGATTGTGAAGAAACCCGACGATCAGTTCCATGGGGCAGTTGCCCGCGCCGCGGCCGAGGCCGGCCAGGCTGGCGTCCAGGTAATTCGCTCCGCGGATCAGCGCCTGGATGGTGTTGGCGAAGGCCAGTTGCTGGTTGTTGTGGGCGTGTATGCCCACCTGCTTGTCGGTGGATTGCAGGGCGTTCAGGAACTTGTCCACGAGCGCTTCGACCTGTTCGCTGTACAATGCGCCGAAACTGTCCACCACGTAGACGGCGTCGACCGGGGATTCGGCCAGCATGGCAAGCGCCTCGTCGATCTCGCTCTCGGGCACCGTCGATGCCGCCATCAGGTTCAATGTGGTCTCATAGCCCTTGTCGTGGGCGTCCTGGATCATGTCAAGCGCAAGAGGGATCTGATGTATATAGGTCGCGATGCGAATCATGTCCAGCACACTGTCCTCGGCAGGCAGGACGTCGGTCTTGTAGTCCGACTTCTCCGCGTCGGCCATGGCCGCAAGTTTGAGCGGCGTGTCGTTGTCGCCCACGATGCTCCGGATATCCTCTTCGGCACAGAACTTCCACGGTCCGTGCTCATCGGGGGAAAAGATCTGCCGCGAGTTGATATAACCGATTTCCATGTAGTCGATCCCGCCGGCGACACAGGCCCGGTAGACCGCCCTGACCGTATCCGCGTCGAAACGGTGGTCGTTCATCAGGCCGCCGTCCCGTATTGTGCAGTCTATGAGCTTGATCTCAGGGCGGTAGGTCAGCCACTTTCTCGCGGGCGCTTCGTTGAAAGCTGATTGGTCCATAATGCTGTTCACTTACTCCTGGTGTCTGGTTTACACGCTTCAATGCCTTGACGGCCGCAATTAACAGGGTGATTCCCCGCGACTGAACATACACGCCGCCGGTGAACGGGACAAGATATTTCAGGGAGCGAAGCGCGGCACCAGCATCGGGAAGCGGCTCGGTCTACGCGTGATCTTCGAGCGTCTTCAGGCCGTGTGGAACCGCTCGCGCGTCGATTCGAAACCCGGTTGAATGCACTTGACTTCATCCCTTTCTCCTGTATTATGCATGGGGCGTTCCGAATCATGCCTTTCGAGCGCACCTTTAGAGCGCAAACCCGGGCGCGACGAGCATCGCAACGAGCAGATTGTTTTCCATTGTATATCATCCGGATACAGGCTATGGGCGTTATTCTCAAGACTGAAAAACAGATCGAGACCATAAGGCGAAGCGGCCAGGCCGCGACCGCAACGCTGCAACGCATGGGTGAAGCCGTCAAGCCGGGCGTCGCCACGTCCGAACTGGACCAAATCGCCCGTAAGATGATTCGAGACTACGAAGCCACTTCCTCCTTCCTGGGATACAGGCCCACTTTCCATCCGCCCTTTCCCGCCACGATATGCGCGTCCATCAATGAGGAGATCGTACACGGCATCCCCAGCCCGCGACGGACTGTCGAGGAAGGGGACATCCTCAGTCTCGACTTCGCCGTGATCATCGATGAATACCACGGCGACACGGCCTTTACCTTCCCCGTCGGCCGTATTTCACCCGAGGCGCAGCGGTTGCTGGACGTCACGAGGGATTCGGTGTACAAGGGGATTGAGAAAGCGAAGCCGGGGAATCGAATCGGCGACATCGGCCACGCGGTGCAGAAACACGCGGAATCACACGGATTTTCCGTGGTGCGGGAATTATGTGGACACGGGATCGGCCGCAGCCTCTGGGAGGAACCGCAGGTACCAAATTACGGCAGGCCGAAACGCGGCATCCGACTCAGGCCGGGCATGGTCATCGCCATCGAACCCATGGTGTGCGCGGGTGCGCACCGCATCCAGGTTCTCGACGACGAATGGACGACTTCGACCGCCGACGGCAAGTTATCCGCCCACTTCGAACACACGGTAGCCATCCTGTCTGACGGTCCCGAAATCCTGACGGAAAACCCGGATTTATGGGGCTCAAACGGTTTCGGGGGATGAAGCATCCATTCGGATGATGTGATCCGACCGAACCATGCTTCCGGACATTCCCGACGGCCGGCGCGGGATCAGGGCAGATCCTTCAATACCGCGTAGCGGCGCGCTTCTTCCCTGGAGCCGGCAAGGACGAGATACGCGGTCATCTCCGAGCGGCCCCTGGCGGGGACCTCGTGCTTCTTCTTGAGCTTCAGGTGTCCCCCATCTGTGCCCCAACTCTCCATTCGAACTTCATTCCCTGGCGACACCAGTATGAAAGTCCTCCCGGTGCGCGGGTTGGCGGCGGCAGCCCATGATCCGGCACGGTGGTCGCAATACCAGGGATTCTGTTTTCGTTCGTAGTCCGCCGAGAACAAGACGGTGTCGCCCCGTTCGCCGTCGGGCTGCAAAAACAGATTCCATCCTCCGCTCAGATTCCGGTGGGCATGGCCCTCGTTAACCAGCCTCCATACCAGCTTGACAACCGGACTGTTCCCCAGGGTCAGAGTATCGAGTTCCAGGGTAAGGCCGCGGGATGCTTCTTTAGACAACGGCGCCCGCTGGCGCAGGCCCGTCCATTCCGTGCCGAGGGCGTCTGCGCACGTGCCGGTTTCCACGGTGAAACCCTCGCCTTCGAGTGACGCAGTCCATGACAGGCGGTCCAATGATACCTCGGGTTGCAGTCCGCCATACCAGGGGTAGCTCCAGCCGAAAACACCGGGTTTCGGAAAGGCGGTAGCCAGATGATTGCATTCGACTCCCGCGTCCCGGATAGCGCTCACGGAACCGAGGAAGGAGGGAACCACGTCGATCTCGAGCCGCTGGTTTCGAATGGTATACACCCTGTGGCCAGCGGTTTCCGCATCGTGGACCTCCACGGCCGACCCGTCGGTCAGAAGGACGAGGGGCAGTTCGGCCTCGATGTTGCGCTCCCCGCCTTCGAGTAACATCCGGCCGCTGTATACTCCCGGGGGTTGGGAAGTGGACAGTCGCACCGAACCTTCGAAGGGTCGCTGCCAGTCGATTTCCGAGAAAGAAAACCACATGGGATCGCAGCGCCAGCCGTCCGGCATGAAAAAGGTGACGGTTCCGCTGGCCTTCCGGGTCTTCCATTGCTTCACGCGGAACCGGATTTCGGCCTCTTCCCCTGTGACCACGGCCAACGGTGGATCGGCCAACACCTCGAATTCGTTCAGGATCGGCGGGAGCGGATCTGACTGGTCGACCTGGCACCCGTTCGTCCGTTGCCAGACGCGGCGTACGCCCTGCCATCCATCGGCACCGACGAAGAGACGAAGCTGGCCAATGGATACCCGAGACTGCGGCGCGCAGGTCGTCTCCATGCTCACCGACTGGTATTCGCTCCCGTTCCATTCGATCTCGTCCAGGTCGCCGGGCCAGAGGACCCCGATCGTCCCGTGAGCCATTTCAAATGCGCCCCACCGCTCAGCGAATGAACCACCGCGCTTGAAGTCGTAGTCATCCGGCGCGGGACGGTCGGCGCATGGCACGCTCAGCATCCCTTCCGGGAGCGGTAACGTCAGTGTCGTAAGGTCCGCGCCCCCGTTCGTCACGAACTGATAGAGGCGGAAGGTACGGGGGTCGAATCCGGTGTTCTCCAACCTGTGCTCCACGGATATGACCGGGCCGGCGTTCAACCGGATGATCCGGCTGAAGACCAGGCCGGGCGTTTTCTTCGGTGCATAGATCGCCGTGAGAACGACGCCGTGCCCGTCCCTTTCGGCTTTCAGCCTGAAGTCCGATTCGCTGTATTCGCTGGGCCACTTCGGCGGAATCGGGCGCGCGCCTTCCGTTCCCAGATATCCCCCGGTTGCCCGGTCCCTGATCTTCATCTGACCGCCCCCGGCCTCCAGGGTGGCCCTGAAAATCTCGTTCTCGAACCGTACCGCGCCGTCCTGGTGGCACAGCAGTCCGCCCGGTTCCAGCGCGAAGACGGCGTGCTTCGCATCCTCCAGGTCGACCGTTCCGCCCTTCCATTCCACCCGTCCCGAAAGGGTCAATTCGAAAACGCCCTGGCTGTCCGCCTCGATGACCGTTTCGAATCCGCCGTACCCCCCGGCGGGAACCGCGACGGCGTGGGCGCTTCGGTCCACCGAAAGGCCGTCTGAAACGGTGAGACGGACCTGCGCTTCGACGTCATCGGGCAGTTGGCTGTGCAGGATTACGCGCACAAGCTGTGGTGTGCCGGGCGCCAGCGTGATCTCCCCGGGATCAATGGAGAAAGTCATCTCGACCCGCGGACGAATGCCCGTAGCGAGCACGATGGGAAGATCGTCCCAACGGATAGACGTCTGGATCCTCGGTGCGGTTTTATCCCTGTCCACGGCCACGGCCTTTGCCGATACGCTGACCGGCGCCTCCAGGGTAGCCGTCTCACCTGGGCCCAAAGTCTCCCGATGGTGAAAGTCGATGGACAGGTCGCCAGACTCCTTCGCCGTCAACCCGAAAGTAACCGGTTTATCCTCACGGTTTTGCAGTCTCCACCGCAGGGTGGTCCGGCCGCCCCGCACCGGCTCGATGTCGTCCACCGTCGCGCACGCAGCCAATTCCGCCGTCTCCACCGCCGTCACGTGCCGGGCCTCCCGGTCCACACGGACCGTCAATTCCTCCCGGTTTTCGGCAGACGCGGCCCCATCGGACGGTGGTGTCAGGCCGCCGGGGCCGGCGCCGCCCGCGTTGCCACCGCAGTCCGACGATAGACGGTTTCCTCGAGCGACGAAACGGTATGTGAATACGCGAAGTCCTTCCCATTCTTCCTCGTCGGGCACCTGCTCGATCGACCTCTGCAGGGATTCGTACCAGTCGTGCCGGTCGAAGAAGTACCGCGTGCACGGCATCGCAAGGATTGCAGGCATATAGTTGCGCATCAACGGCCAGGCTCCGGCGTCCCAGAAGAAGCCCGTCCGCTTGTACGGCGCCATCGCCTTCACGTTCCCCGACCAGGTATCGAGATCGAGGTGGACCTTCTTGTCTTCGATGGTTCTCTCTACCGAGCGAACGAGCATCCTCCGGCCGATACTCCGGCCCTGGAAACGCGGTGACACGTTCAGCAGTTCGAGGTACAGGGCCTCGCCGTCGTCCTTGTCGTATACCAGGGAACAGTACCCGCCGATCTTCTCCCCCTCCGCCCACACATAGACTGCAGTGTATTCCTCCCGTTCGTGCCAGTCCCGGATACCCCTCGCCGACGCGGGCACGCCGCCGTTCCACGTCCCGGGCCACTCGAGATCGCTCTCGTTCCACATCTCGGCTATTGCCGCGGCATCCCGCACGGGGTCGATCAGGCGCAGATTGGCCTGTTCCGCCATCGTGTCACCTCTTTGTCTCAATGGATCCTTGCCATGGTCCGGCTACGCGCGTCGATCCGGCGGGCGAACCGCATTGTCGTGCGGGATCGCGCCGACTTCGTTTACTTCATAGCCGAATCGCTCCAGGTAATGCTCGGCGGGGAGCAGTGCGTCGCCCCGGCGGACCATCTCTTTCTCCAGTTGTTCGTCCAACCGGCGCTGCAACGCTGCATGTTCTTCCCTGCCGGCCAGGTTGCTCATCTGGCAGGGATCTTCCCGGTTGTCATACAGCAGCCAGGGCCCGTCGAGATTGCGTACGTAGGTATGCCCGTCGGTCCGGATGCCCCGCCAGGGCTGGCCCCGGTATTCCGAAAAGGGCACGATACTCATGATATAGGCGGCTTCGTTGCCCGTAAAGTCCTCGCCTCGCACCGCCGGCGCGTGGTCCCGGCCCTCGCAGGTGTCGGGGGCGGGAATTCCGGACAGGCCGAGCAGCGTCGGCATGATGTCCACCACGTTGAACGGCGTGTCGATGCGAAGCCCCCCGTACGCCTGGTCCGGGCAACGCATGACGAAGGGGACGCGGATGGACTCGTCCCAGGGGTGCTGCTTGCGCTGCCGGCCCTGCGATCCGAGCATGTCACCGTGGTCCGAAGTATAGACGAACACCGTGTTCTCCATCAGTCCCTGTTCATCGAGGGCCTTTCCCAGGCGCGCCAGTTGATCGTCAAGGGCCGTTATGTGGGCGTAGTAACCCGCAAGGTCGTCACGGTTTGGGTCGGAACAGTTGGGACGCACCTCGATCTCGCCCGCCGGATACAGATCGCGGTATCTTGCAGGCACCGCCTCGTAGGGATTGTGCGGCGGTCCCCATGACAGGACTAGCGCGAAGGGACTGTCCCGCTTTTCGGATTGGATGTATTCGATGGCCAGGGAAGTCTGTGCCTCCGCGTCGTACCCATCCCAGTACAGCGGAGCGTCCGTATCCCGGTAGTACACGGAGTGCATGTAGTCGTGGGTGCAGTTTCCCACGGCCCAGAAATCGAATCCCTGTCTGCGCGGGCCCGGCGGAGTGAATCCGCCCCGCGACGGGCCGTCGAGATGCCATTTGCCGATGTACGCGGTCCGGTAGCCCGCAGCGCGCAGGACCGTCCCCAGTGTCGGCCGGTCCACCGGCAGCCGCACGTCGTTCATGAACATGCCGGTCGTCAACGGATACTGTCCGGTAAGAAACGCCGCTCGCCAGGGCGTGCAGACCGGAACGTTGGCGACTGCCAGATCGAAGGCGACCCCTTCCCGGGCCATGCGGTCCATGTAAGGCGTGCGCACCTGGCGGCTTCCGCCGAATCCGGTACTGCACCAACGGTGCTGATCACCAAAAACGAATACGATATTGGGAGAACGGTGTTCGGTCATGATAAGATCGCTCGTCAACCTCGCCGGATCGCACGGTCCAGCAACGATTTCAGTACGGGTGTCAAGGCGATGGCCCGTGCCGCGGTCCGGCCCGCGGGCGACATCTTCTTCCAGGTCCTTGCCAGGATTTCGACCAGTTTTTCCTCTTTGTGCTTTTTCGCGAATGCGGGCAGGTAGTACCGGAAAAATACCAGGCAGGCAACGTCCTCGAGGGTCTGCGCCTCCGGGTCGGCCTTGAGTCTCTCCTTTCTGACGAGGGACTTCACCCGGTCTACGAGGGCATCGTCATAACCGGCATCCCGCAGGATCGAGCCCGCGGTCTGGGCATGGTACCCGGCCAGTTCCGTTCTCCACTGCCGGTAACCGAGCCGGCCCACGGGAAAATCCTCGCGGGGTAACTTCCACCTTTGAATATGCTGGCAACGCACGGCGAGGCGAAGCGCTTCCGACGCGTCGGCCGCCAGATCCTCCAGGCAGGCAGACATCCGCACGCCGTACAGCAACGCCTTCGGCCAGGTTCTGCCCTCTGCTTCTTCCGTTTCCGGATCGGCGCCGTTGGCGGCGTCTATACGCTCTATCGCGTCCGAGAATCTGTCACGATCCATCAAGCTTTTCTCTTTCATCAAAAAAGCCGCCAGATGGTGTTTCCGGCGGCTTTTCCGTAGTGGCATGAAGCGGTACGGGATGGTCTTTCAGGCGGAAATAGCGAGCCGGTCGCGGAATTCCTGCGTCTCGAACGTCTGCTCGGCAGGTTGAAAGTCGATTCCATGCCGGGCGCACAGTTTGCGCAACTTGTTGACCGCGCCCCCTATATGCTTGCCTTCCCGGCAAATCCCGAACAAGTGCTGGCTCACGACCCTGCGGGAGATGCCCAGGATATCCGCTGCCTCCTGTTGGGTCTTCTGATAAATGAAATACAGCACCACGACCTCGCACTGTTTCTGGGTCAGATACTGGGAAAGGAAATCGTAGACCGAGTCGGCCAGTTCGTCCACCCGGTCTTCGCGCTGATACCTGTGCACCCGATCCTCCCCCGTCTCGTACCAGATATTCGCTTCATTGGGAAACTGCTCCAGATCAATCTGTTCCAATCGGATTTCCCAGAATTCAGGATTATACATGAAGTGATTCTACCTCCGGTTGAGTTCGCTCAAGAAAAAAAACACCGCTTGACGTGGGTCTCGCGGCTCCGGAGGACGTGCGTCAGTTTCCCTGACCAGATTTGTATGTCAGGGATTGCGCCAACAACACTCCGGAGACGAGATCGGCGTGCCCGCGTCAGTGACGAAGGGCTTGGGACGCGCGATGGACCGCATTATAAGGAATCTTCCTGCCATCTTCCTGCCTCCTTTTATGGGTTTGAGCCCGGGGCGGACGGCCGAAATGATCTGTTGTGATTATCGAGTCGTCCATGGTTTCTGCAATCGAAATTACCTCGGGTACATTGACGCTATCTAAATACCTACAATCCGGATGCACTTTTCCTTCGATTCGAGTCACGAAAAAAACAAAAATCCGGCACCCGGCCGGGGCTGATCCGTATCGATCTAACGCTGAAGCCTCGATCCGGTTCCTTCGATCTGCGATTCCAGGTCCTCCCTGGTGAACCAGTTTAAAGGTCCGGGTACGGAACAGGCCAGGGCGGCGGCGGCACTGCCGTACCGCAAGGCGGAACGGGTGCAGTCCTCCTGTAAACCGAGGAGACAACCTGCCGCGAAGGCTCCCAGCGCGCCGTCGGTGTCGATCACCCTGATACCGTCTATACGGTCTTCGAACGCCTCGCCGGTGGGGGAAACCGCGATGCCACTCCAGGTCGCCACGCCGGCCGCGGGGAGACGGTGATCCACGACCACCGTGTGCTTCGCGCCGAATCGGGTCCGTGCCAGATCGACCGCCGTGGCCAGCGGCCCTTCGAACCCACAGATCGTCTCGAGGGAACGTCGCGTCAACATGAGGATTTCCGCGGCATCCACGAGATCGACTACCCGCTTTTCTACTTCATCGTCGAGGCGCTCCCCGCCCGGTACGTCCAACAGGAGGCTGACCGGGTTGTTCGCGGCCCGGGCGCATTCGAGGGCGGCTTCCAGTCTGGAGGCGTTGACGGCATCGAGCATGGGCGCCGTGAGGTCCAGGTGCAGGACGGCCGTTTCGCGATCGGAAGGCCAGTCCTCCGTGCCCGATCGGGTTGAACGGAAGGCGGTATCGTCCATGTCGTACCAGGACCGGGTCGGCCTCGGCGCGCTGCCCGTCTCGGCGTAACACAGCCCGGTGCGTCCTCCAGGCAACCGGGCCACGCGATCTGTGTCCACCCCATGCTCCCGAACCTTGTTGACCAGCTTCATGCCCAGGGGCGTTTCGCCCACGACCGAAAGCCAGGCCGTACGGAGGCCAAGCCTTGCGAGTCCGACCGCCGTCTCCAGGGCTCCGCCGGCCATGGTAACGTCGAACCCCGAGGCCTGCTCGAATCGTTCCCGCCCCCTTGGGGTAAGGCGCAGAAAACCTTCGCCCCAGGTTACCGCGTCGTACCCGGTTCCGTGCTTCTTCATTGCCGGCGCTCCCGACTGTCTTCCTCGATCGACTCCAGGAATTTCAGTGATTTCAACTCCCGTCCGTCGTCCAACTGAAACAGGTAGAAGGCGCGGATGGCACGCTGAATCTCGCGCCGCGACGTCCTGACGGGCTTCAGTCTCGTCAGATTCTCCAGCGGCATCTCGCGCACGCGGGACAACAGCCGCGCGGTACCCAGGGAGATCCGCATCGCCTCGCCGTCCTGCGCCTGGCAGTCGCGGCACAGAATCCCGCCCAGGGCCGGACTGAAGCAGACCGACGTTTCCTCCGGGCGCTCACCGCATCCCAGGCAGGATGTGAACTCGGGTCCGGTGCCGTAGACATCGGCGAATTCGATCTGAAAGCGCCAGAACAACATTTCGCACGATTCCGCGGACTGCCGGTCGATCGCTTCCAGCGTGCGAAAGATCAGCCCGAAGAGCGCTTCGCCGGGCTCTTCGCCCAGGACCAGCCTGTTCACCAGTTCACAAACGGCGCTCGCATAAGCCACCTTCGTGAGGTCTTCTCCGATCTGCCTGAAGTACGGTCCCGCCTCGACCTTCGAAAGTTGCTGCAATTCGCGGTTTGTGCGGTGGTTGAAATATACCGTGATCACCTGGTATGGTTGCAGTAAAGACGCCGTCCCCCTCTTCAAGCGGCGCGCTCCGCGGGCCACGAGTTTTACCTTGCCGAAGGCCCGCGCGTAAACCGTGACCAGGAGACTGGTATCCCCCAGCGGTATCCGGTTCAGCACGATGGCTTCCGAGGATTGTATGGCCATGAGGAGGTCCCGGAGGGAAAAACCGCTTCAGGGGCCGGGTTCCGGCGCTCCGGCTTCGGTGGTATCCTTTGCTTCCTCGGGGAACCTGTAAATCAACTCGTCTTCCCGGACCATTCCGTGTTCCTCCCGGGCCAGTCTTTCCAGTTCGAAGCGCGTCCGCTCATCCGCCTCGGCATCGCCCTCGAGCAGTTCCAGTTCGTCGGTCAGAACCCGATTCCGGGATTCCAGCTCCTTCAAGTCGGTTTGCAACTGGGATCTCTGCTGCCTGAGTTTCCACATGTTGTACCAGCCGTAACTGCCACCGATATAGATATATCCGAACACGATGGCTATCACGCCGAGGATAATCCACCTCAAACGGATTCTTTTTCTGGTTCGCATGCGCCGCCTGGTCTCGGACGCCCCGGAGGCACCGGATTTAATAGGCCTCGTATCGGCCATGGGAAGCGCTCCGCTCAGGGAACTCGGCGCAGGACGGAACGGCCCGCGTACCTGGCCCCGTCACCGAGCGATTCTTCGATCCGCAGGAGCTGGTTGTATTTCGCGGTGCGCTCGGAACGGCAAAGTGAACCGGTCTTGATCTGGCCGGCCGATTTCGCGACTGCGATGTCCGCGATCGTCGTGTCTTCCGTCTCCCCGGAACGGTGGGAGATCACCGCCGTGTATCCCGATGAGTGCGCCATGTCGATGGCTTCGAAGGTCTCCGTCAGCGTGCCTATCTGGTTGATCTTGATCAGAATACTGTTTGCGACGCCGTTGCGGATGCCGCGGTCAAGCCGGCCGGTGTTCGTCACGAAGAGATCGTCGCCGACGAGTTGCACTTCGTCGCCGAGCCGTTCGGTCAGCTCCTTCCATCCGTTCCAGTCGTCCTCCGCCAGGCCATCTTCAATGGACACCACGGGATACCTGCCGGCCAGGTCCGCATACATGTCGATCAACTCCTGCGCGGTTTTTTCGGGCGTTGATTCCGCTTCCAGCCTGTAGACCCCCTGTCCGTGGAATTCCGAAGCCGCCGCGTCGAGGGCGATCGCCACGTCGGCGCCCGGGTCGTATCCGGCGTCGGCAATGCCTGACATCAGCATCTCGACGGCCGCTGAGTTCGATGCAAGATTCGGGGCGAAACCGCCTTCGTCGCCCACGGACGTCGCATACCCGTGCTTCTGCAACACCGCCTTCAGACTGTGGAATACCTCGGCGCCCATGCGTAGCGCTTCGGAGAAGGTGGAGGCGCCCACGGGCATGATCATGAATTCCTGCAGATCGACATTGTTGTCGGCGTGAGAGCCGCCGTTCAGAATGTTCATCATGGGGACGGGGAGCGTGCGCGCCTGGTCTCCGCCGAGATATCGGTACAGCGGCTGCCCGGCCGCGGCCGCCGCCGCGTGGGCCACCGCCAGCGACACGCCGAGGATGGCGTTCGCGCCGATGACGTCCTTGTTGGCCGAACCGTCGAGTTCGATCAAGGCGCGGTCCACCCCGGCCTGGTCGGTCCCGTCCCGGCCGCGCATTGCCGCGGCGATTTCACCGTTGACGCTGGCAACAGCGCCAAGCACGCCCTTGCCCAGATACCGCGAACCGTCGCCGTCGCGGCGCTCGTGCGCTTCGTGGGCGCCCGTCGAAGCCCCCGAGGGCACGATCGCCCGTCCAAAGGCGCCGCAGGACAACCGCACTTCGGCTTCGACCGTAGGGTTTCCCCTGGAATCCAGGATTTCACGACCTCGAATGGAAACGATTTCAGTCATCAATGCACATCCCTTGTCGCCAATGTGGGTGTCGACGCCGTCAACCGACCGCCTACATGGTCGCCGCCCGCTGCTTCAACCGCTCAATATGTTAACGGCTCCGGCCCATGCGTCAAGGACAAGACGGCACACATCACGGCGGATTCCCTTCCAGCGTTCTGAGCCGCCTGGTCACCCGTGCCAGTTCGATCAGCAACGCCTCCATGCGCGCCGTATATTCTCCGGGATCCACCTGGTCCTTGCGGGCTTTGAGCTCATCGATCTGCCGGCGCAACGCCTCCATGTCGGCCTGCAGCGACCGTTCCTCGGGAGAACCGGATTTCACCGCGGCAGTCGATCTGCGGCCGAAGTACACCCTGCCGGCCAGCAACCCATCCGTACCGCCTGGCCCCGGTTCCCGGGTTCCCCTTCCGTCGCCGTTGTCGTCCAGCAGTGGATGTTCGGTAGCCAGAAGCCCCTGGCCGGCGTACCATTCCGAGGTCCTGTTCCTCGCGTAGACAAAAGACTCCAGCACCGAAACCCGTCCGTCCTTGTCCAGGTCCCCCGCCTTCGCTTTCAGTGCGGCGAGCAGGTGCTCCGGAAAGACCGTGGATAGCCGTTCGGCACCGCTTTTGGTCGCCGTGACGATCACGCGGCCGGGACCGCTGAGTGCCGCGATGAAAGGTGCGCTGGAACTCGCGCCGTTCACTACGACCGTGTGCCGCGCCCCGATCTCTTCGAGCGCGTCGCGCAGCATGTCCGCCCTCAGGTCCGGACCGGGGATATTCAACCTGGCGCCTGTATCCGTGGCGCTGCCATGGCCGATCAGCAGGATAAACAGATCGTCGCCGGGACGAACGAGATCCGCCAGGGCGGCCAGGGCTCGTCGAATCTCCGCCAGCGTGGACTTCACCGCCGGGAAACCGCCGACGCCGGCCGGATCCTCGACCAGCAGGGTCAGCCGGTCTTCCGAGAAACCGTAGTCGGAACGCAAGACGTCGCGGAAACCCCGTGCCCAGTCGAGATTGCGGTCCACGTACTTCTTTTCACCGCCGATTCCCGCGATGACCAATCCGTATTGCAACCCGGAAGCCGGGCCCGTTTCCATCATGTCCGGTGGATCGACAGACCGCAGGGGAGGTGCGGAAGGCTGCAGGGGAGGTGCGGAAGGCTGCAGGGGAGGTGCGGAAGGCTGCGTCGAAAACAGCCCGGCGCTGAGCAGACCGGAGGCCAGCAGCCCCACGCACATGCCCGTGACCAGGCTCATCACGACAGTCCTTTCTGGCGTCTCAGGAACCATTCTGCGCTCAGAAAAAGCAGAATGGCCGCGAAAAGGAAGGGCGTGTCCCGCAGATCTCTTTCGCGGATCGACGTAGCCGTGTCATCGACGGGCTTAATCAGCTCGGTCAACCGTCCCGCCTCGGGCAGGGGCAGGTACGTGCCGCCCGTGGACCCGGCAAGCCTTTCAAGTTCCTCCGCGCGCAATCCCGCGTTCGTGAATTCCGTGGCCGACGGGGCCACGGTAAACCCGGTCTGATCGCGCAGCAACTCGCCTTCCCCGGAACGGACGGTAACCTCGACCTTGTGCATGCCGCCCAGTGCAGGACGGTACTCGCCCCGGTACAGGCCACTCTTCCCCAGGGCCCACTCGAGCGGCACGGATTCCGACCGGCCGGCCGGGCCCGTGACGTGGGCCCATACTTCGGTGCCGTCGACCGGTTCGAATTCCTGGTCAAACAGACGGCTTTCGATGATTACCGGCTCGTGTCCTCTGTAATTCGACCTGTTCGTGGCGACCGTAACCCGTCCGGGGGCGTAGAGGGCGACCCAGCGGATCATCTGTCGCCAGAACCGTTCGTGCGACTGGTCTTCTGACGGAAGATGCATCTGCCAGCGCCACGTGCTGAAACCGGTAAAAGCCATGGACCGCCCCCTTCCATATCGCTGAACGGCCAGGAGCACGTTCGATCCTTCAAGCACGTCGGCCCCCGGGTCGATCGCCAGCACGGAGGCGCCGGGTTTTACGCCTCCGACCCGGTTGTATCCGATCAGCTCCGGCAAGCCGCTCCAGATCACCCTGTTTTCTTCCGGGGTCGATCCGAAACGGAGCAGCGGATGGTCGATTCCTTCCCCGGCCGGTTCGAGGAGAAAGGCGTGGTCGACGATACCCATGGCCCAGTTTTCGCCGGTGAGTTGAACCGGGAGCAAGTCTTCGATCGGCGTTCCCGCGTATCCTCCTTCACGGAACGAGTTCAGACCGCCGATCATGAGGAAGCCACCGCCGCGATCACTTACGAAAGCCTCGGTTGACCGCAACTGCTCGGATGTGAACCACGCCGCTTCGATATCTCCGAAAATGATAGCGTCGTAAGCGAACAGCTCCGCGCGGCTCCGTGGGTAGCCCGCCGTCAGCTCCCGTTCCGGATCCCGGATGCCCTGCCGGTAGATCCTTCCGTCCGGAGAGATCCTGACTATCGAGACCATATCGATCCTGGGGTCTTCTTCCAGGGCCCTTCGGATGAATTTGAACTCCCTGCGTGGATATCCTTCCACGTACAGGACCCGTCCTGTCTTCGACCGGTTGTCCAGCAGGAACGCCTGGGTGTTGTTCTCCGAGATCGTCTCAGCGTTCTGGGGGGCGACTTCGGCCGAGTATTCGAGAATGCCCGGCGATTCGGGAGACAGGAAAACCTGTACCCGCTGAATATCGCCGTCCCGGCCGAGACGCACCGGCGCCGTCTGCACCACGCGCCCGCCCTCCTTGATGTTCAGGTCGATCGACCGGCCGGCGTATCCCGAACTCCGCAGGGTGACGACCAGGTCGGTTATCGTACCCTCCGTGACCCGGTTGGACGCGGCTACCTTGAGTATTTCGACATCCCGGTCGATCCGTTCCCGGCCGACACCCACGGTATGGACCGGCGTGTTCCGCGATGCGAGGTACGCGGCCGCGTTCGCCAGGTTATCCGTTCCCGTGCTCGCATTGTCCGCACCGTCCGTAACGAGCACGACGGCGGCCACGGGCAGGTCTCTGAACTCGCCCGCCGCCTGACCGAGCGCTCCCGCGATATCCGTCGCGATCCCGGAACCGTCCAGTTCGCCCAGGTCCGAGACCCGTTCGGTTCGGTCCGCGAACCGGTAGGGCCTCAGCCTGAACCGGGCGGCCAGTTCCTCGAGCAGTCCATCATCCACGAACCACCGCTTTACCGCATCCACGCGGGCAAGGCCCTGCGCGCCGTCCTGAATCCCCATGCTCCCGGAGTCGTCGAACAGCAACAACACGAAACCCCGGCGGGGCGAGACCTCGGACTTTACGATGACGGGTTCCATGAGACAGAATACGACCAGCAGCAGGGGCAGAATCTTCAGGGCGGTGAACAGGGACTTCCACGCCGGAGAGGTCGCCACGGGCATTCGACGGTAGAACAGGATCACGAGCCCGGCCACAACCAGGGCGAAAAGGACGATGATCCAGAACGGGACCGTGGTTCTGAACGCCAGGTGCTCGGAAGCCTCAATCAAACCGAGCGCGCTTAAAACAGAATCCATCACGGGCTGATACCAGGAAGGGTTTAAAATGACGGAAAGCGACGGTCCGGCCGCGTCAACCGCACAGGGAAAGAACCCCGGGAGACGTCTCCGTCACCGGACCGGACAACAAATATTGAAACGGTAAACGACCGGAACTGTCAACACAAATAGGGCCGGCGGGATGGCCGGACCAGCCCGTCGCAGCACAGACCAGTCAGGTACGAACGCCATACGACGACTCGGTTCCGTGCTGTTGATCCTGCGCGTTTCGATCCGGAATCCGTGCGGTTCCGGCGCCGTTGATTTTGTTGCGGTGCGGGCGCGTGAAGCGTGCGGAACGCGGGCCGACGCGACGCGCTGAAGGCACCGGCCTGCGCCATGGGACTACGGGCCTTAAAGGCCTTGACAGCGCGGCGGCGCATATCTAAGTTTCCTCAACCGCCGGTGGTGCGGAAAACCGGAAAACGTCCAGGCGACGCGTATCAATACCCAAAATGCCCACGAGGAAAGGAATCGCGATGAAACGGATCATACCGGTGATTGCCGCGTGTTTCGTGATGACGGTCCTGGTCGACGCAACCGTGGACGCCCAGCGCGTGCCCAAGAACGTCCAGGTCCTGACGGATCTCTCCACCCGCGAAATCCGTGACTACATGAAAACGGTCAGCAGCGGCATTGGAGAAAAATGCGACTACTGTCACAATTTGAAAGACTATCCGAGCGACGAAAAGGAAACCAAGCTGATCGGCCGCGAATTCATCCGTCTCGTAGAGCAACTCAACGTGCAGGTGGCGGCGATCAATGAGCAGGTGATGAACAAGGAAGACCTGCAGCCCGTAACCTGCTACACCTGCCACGCCGGTGAGCTCACCATCATATCCGAAGAGTAGGCCCCATTACTCCTCGCAAACCCTGAACCTGACGGGGTCGAAGAAAAGTGACAAGATACGCGGCAATCTTAGTGCTGCTAGGCCCCCTCCTGGCATCTCACGCAACAGCCCAACCAGCAGAAAACGCCTTTGAGGGCAGTCTTCATTTCAACGTGGCCTTCAGCGGCGGCGAAATGCAGGAACGCGCCCAGGTTACCATGCTGGTACCCGAGTCCTACAGGCTCTACATCAAAGGCGGGCAGACGAAGATCGTCATGCGGGGCGGCATGATCGGCCTGACGATGGGCGAAGTCGTGATCGACGGGTCGACGGGACGGGGCTACGTCATCAGCCATATGAACAGCAAGGCCTACGAAATCGTCGCGGATCCGAACCTGAAAGAGCAGGTGGCGCCGGTCATTGCGGACGAAAACGAAACCATCACCATAGCCGGCTACGAATGCAGAAAATACAAGATCACCCGTACCAATCCTTCCGGCGCGATGACACAGTACATGTGGGTCACCGACGCGATTCAACTGGATCTGGCCGCTTCCCTCGGGGGCGCCTTGAAGGACAGCATGCCCTTCTGGACCGAGGGACTCTCCGGCTTTCCGCTTAAAATCACCACGTCGTTCCCCGGTACGACCATGACCATGACCCTGACGGCTACCGAGGTGAATCCCCATACCGTCGACCCGTCGATATTCGTCGTCCCGGCCGGATACGCCATCGAACCCATCGATCCGCAGCAGCTCTTCGGCAGATGATCCGTGCCTTCTTCCGCATCCATCGGCCCGGTCGATGACTGGATCCCCGATCGATCCGATCCGTCGACCATTCCCGTAAAACGGGGATGCTCCCGGGTTGCGAGGTTGCCATGAAAATCGCGTCAGTCGAACAGTTCTTTCCCCGCCACCGGACCCGGCTCGTCAAGATCACCACGGACACGGGCCTTTCCGGCTGGGGTGAATCCACACTTGAAGGGAAACCCGAAAGCGTGGAAGGTGCGGTGCGGGAACTCGCCGGCTACCTTGTCGGCAAGGATCCGCTGCGCATAGAGCATCATTGGCAACACATGTACCGCTCGGCCTTCTTCCGGGGCGGCGCCATCCTCATGACCGCCCTGTCCGCCCTGGACCAGGCGCTCTGGGATATCGCCGGCAAGCACTACGGCGTTCCCGTCTACAAGCTGCTAGGAGGCGCCGTCCGGGACCGCATCCGCGTCTACGCACACTGGGGCATAGGCAGCCTGGCCGAGGAAAGCCTGGCCGCCGCGCGGGAGCGGCTGGACCTGCTGCTTGAAAGCGGGTATACGGCCTTCAAGTCCGGCCCCGGCGGCAAGTGGCGCGGTCACGAACCGCCGGCCGTCATCGACCACTTCGTCGAATGTGCCTTCCTCATGCGGGAATGGGTGGGACCGGAAGTGGAACTGGCCTTCGATTTCCACGGCAAGATGACGCCCGCCCTGGCCATCGAGATCTGCCACGAGATCAAGGACATGCGGCCCATGTTCGTGGAGGAACCGGTACCGCAGGAAAACGTGGACGCCCTGAAGCTCGTCTCGGACCACGTCACCTTTCCCATCGCCACGGGGGAACGGTTGCTGAGCCGATGGGAGTTCCGCGAGGTATTCGAGAAGCAGGCCGCGGCCTACATCCAGCCCGACGGATCCCACGCCGGCGGCATTACGGAACTCAAGAAGATCGCCAACATGGCGGAGGCATATTACATCCATGTCCTCCCCCATTGCGCCATCGGTCCCGTGGCCTTCACGTCCTGCATGCACGTGGACGCGGTGATTCCGAACTTCCTGGCCCAGGAGCAGGTCGACTGGGCGCTCGGTGCGGATATACTGAAACAAAACTGGCAAGTCGTCGACGGCCATATCGAACTGCCCGACAGGCCGGGGCTGGGGATCGATATCGACGAGAAGGCCGTAAGCAACCGGGTGCCGTACCAGGAAGAACTGGGCGGCGAGCACTTCTATGAATCGGACGGCAGCGTGGCCGACTGGTAACCGTGAGGCCGGGGGAATCGTCCCAAGCGTGGGCGACCGGTAACCGTGAGGACGGGGGGATCGTCCGAAGCGCGGCCGACCGGTAACCGGAAAGGAACAGGCAACGCACATGATGAGACGTGTCTTTGCAACTTTAGTGAAGCTTTCGCGGCGCTCGGCCGGCGCGACGGACGAGATGGCCGCTACAGCCGTGACGGTCGCGACAGCTGTTATCGCCGCGACAGTTGTTATCGCCGCGGGTTGTGCGGATTCCAACGAGCCGGCCTCCCTGGTCGTCCGGGACGCCCGCGTGTGGACCGGTCGGGCGGACCTGCCCTGGGCCGAGGCGGTGGCCGTTTCCGATGATCGTATCCTGGCGGTGGGTGAAAATGAGGAAATCGAGGCGTTTATCACGGGCGAGACGTCCATGATCGAAGGCGCCGGCCGCCTCGTCACCCCGGGCTTCATCGACTCCCACGTACACTTCATATCCGGCGGGTTCAACCTGTCGTCCGTCCAGTTGCGGGACGCGCCGACCCCGCAGGTGTTCATCGACCGCATCGCCGAGTTCGCCGGGAGCCTGGAACCGGGCGTCTGGATCCTCGGCGGCGACTGGGACCACGAGCAGTGGGGCGGAGAGCTTCCCCGCCGAGACTGGATCGATTCGGTCACGACTGACAACCCGGTGTGGGTAAACCGGCTCGACGGGCACATGGCCCTGGCCAATACGGCCGCGCTGACCGCCGCTGGGGTGACGCGGGAAACAGAGGAAGTCGACGGCGGCACCATCGAAAGGTACGACGACGGCGAACCGGCGGGCATCCTGAAGGACAACGCCATGTACCTCGTAGACCGGGTCACCCCCGATCCGCCCGACGCGTTGAAGGACCGCGCCCTGGACGCCGCGATGGAGTACGTGGCGGCTCAGGGCGTCACTTCGGTACACGACATGGGATCGTGGGGCAACGTGGAAGTCTTCGAAAGGGCGCGGAACGAGGGCCGGATGAAAACCCGAATCTACGCCGCGGTTCCGCTGTGGGACTGGCAACGGCTCAAGGCGCGGATCGACTCCACCGGCCGGGGTGACGAGTGGATCCGCTTCGGTGGACTCAAGGGTTTCGTGGACGGCTCCCTGGGTTCCCACACGGCCGCCTTCCTGGAGCCCTTTACCGACGCGCCGGACGATACGGGCCTGCTCATCAGCACCGAAGAAGACCTGTACGCGTGGACCTCCGGGGCCGACCAGGCGGGGCTGCACGTGATGGTCCACGCCATTGGCGACCGGGCCATTCGGATGCAATTGGGTATCTTCGACCGCGTGGCGGCGGAGAACGGCTCCCGGGACCGCCGCTTCCGAATCGAGCACGCCCAGCACATTGCGCCGGACGACGTCGCGCAGTTCGCCGCCCGCGACATCATCCCCAGCATGCAGCCCTATCACGCCATAGACGACGGCAGGTGGGCGGAAAAAGTCATCGGTCCCGAGCGGATCAAGACCACCTACGCCTTCCGGTCGCTACTGGACACCGGCGCGCGGCTCGCCCTGGGGAGCGACTGGTCCGTAGCGCCCGCTACGCCGATCGAGGGCATCTACGCGGCGGTCACGCGCCGTACGCTGGACGACCTGAACCCGGACGGCTGGGTACCGGAACAGAAGATTACCGTGGAGGAAGCGTTGCGCGGTTACACCATCGACGCCGCCTATGCCTCTTACGAGGAGGACATCAAGGGTTCGCTGGAACCCGGAAAACTCGCGGATTTCGTGATCCTGGACCGGGACCTGACCACTATGCCGCCCGAGGAAATCCGTGAGGCGAAGGTGGACCTGACCGTAGTCGGCGGCAACATCGTATATGAACGGTGACGGACCCAGAGATAAAGCGGTGTGGCTGACGGCGCCCTCCGACGCCGCGTTGCGGCTTGCCCCCGGCCAGGTCCATCTGTGGCGGGTTTCCCTCGATCTGCCGCCGGGTCAGACCCGGGCGCTGGCACGCTTTCTGTCCGCAGACGAACGCGAACGGGCGAACCGGTTCGTCGTACGCAGCGCGCGGGATCGATACACCGCCGCCCGTGCCGTCCTGAGAAACATCCTGGCGCGGTACGTTTCTGAAGCACCGGCCGGCCTGCGTTTCGGTTATGCCGAGCACGGCAAGCCCCACCTCGCCCATCCCCGCACGTCCATCCGGTTCAACGTCTCCCATTCTCACGATCTGGCCGTTTACGCGCTGACATCGGGTCAACCCGTGGGAGTCGACGTGGAATACCTGTACCGGCGCAAGATCGTGGACCGGCTCAGGATCGCTTACCGCTTTTTCTCCGACCGCGAATACAACACCCTGGCAGCCATGCCGCCATATCGACGCGACCGGGCCTTCCTCGCGTGCTGGACGCGGAAGGAAGCCTTCGTCAAGGCCATCGGCCAGGGTCTGACCTGTCCCCTCGATCAGTTCGACGTCACCGTCGATCCCAACGGTCCGGCCGAACTGCTGGCCACGCGCTGGGACGTCCACTACGCGCAACGCTGGACCATGACAAACATCGACCCCGGCCCGGACTACGTCGGGGCGCTCGCCGTGGAAAACAGGGACGTACGTCTCTTTTTCCGGCAGTGGGACCATGGACAGTTCGAATGAGCAGTTAAACCGGTACGTCATAACGCGCATGCGCCGGCGCCAAATCCGAAGGAGTACCCATGCCCGACAAATTCTGCCCGCTGAACCTTTCCCCGGACGAAATCACGGAATACACGCCGGATTGGACCGGCGAACGCTTCCCCGACGGCCGGCCCAAAGTGCCGGACGCGATCATCGAGCGGATGGAGCACGTGTCCATCACCCAGGCCTGGGGCGTGATGAGAGGCGCGGGCTACGAACACCAGTACGAGGGCGGATGGCAACAGACCCATCCCGGCAAGACGCTCGCGGGCCGGGCGGTGACGGCCATGTACATGCCCCGGCGGCCGGCCATGCGCACGGTGATGGAGTCCAAGGGGGCCACCCACGGCTGCATCGGCGACCAGATCTCATGGCCCATCGACATGCTGGTTCCCGGGGACGTCTACGTGGCGGATACCTACGGCAAGGTGGACGAGGGGCCCATCATCGGTGACAACCTGGCCACGGCCATCTACGCGAATTCAGGCAACGGTGTGGTCTTCGACGGATCGGTCCGCGACCTGGAAGGCATCGAGGAAATGCCTGATTTCGCCTGCTTCGTCCGGGGCTGGCACCCTTCCTACGCCTCGCCCACCATTATGCTCCTGGGCGTCAACACCGCCGTACGCATCGGCCAGGCGACCGTCATGCCAGGCGACGTGGTCCTGGGCAAGCGCGAAGGTGTCGTATTCATCCCGCCTCACCTGGCGGAAACGGTGGTCAGGACCTCGGAACTGGTCCAACTGAGGGATTTGTTCGGCAAGCAGCGGCTTCGCGAGGGGAAATACACGCCCGGCCAGATCGACGACCGGTGGACGGACGGGATGGAAGCGGATTTCTCGGAGTGGCTGGAGGGCCACATGGACGAATTCCCGGTCCCGAAGGAGGCGATACAGGACCTGCTGAAGGAAAGGACGTGGTAGGAAGAATTGTCAGGCGCTGACTTTCGTCCTGCGCTCGAACGCGAATTCCATGATGTTCGCGTTTTCTTCAGCGTGTTCAATGGTCATAGAGACGAGCTTGCCATCTCCATCAAGGTCTATGTAGACGTCCTCAGACATCTCCTGCGTCTCTACTACGGCGTTATCGGTGAACACGATGTGCAGGGTGTCCGTATCTTCAAAGTGATTGATCTTCATCTTGAACTCTTCGTGGATAGTCTCGATCAAAGAAGGCGTTGTGAACCGTTTCTCCATCCTTCAGTAATATCACGCGCAGGAACCTGCCCTCCTCTTCAATCCATGCCCACTTCCTGATCCTGCCATCGGCCTGGATCTCTTCCTTTACCGGCCGGGATATGGCGACGAGTATCCATTCTACTGCGATTCTACGTCGATCTGGACGATGCCTAGTATGGTTGAAATACCGCGTGGTTTTCATTCATACCTCAGATCCACGTGGAGTTATCATCTTCGTTTCTTGTGTATGATGTCAAGTCGTTTCTCAAACAACGTCATCATACTTCAGTGTCATTTGTCCTCGAATTCTCGTGCTGGAATCGCATCGTCACTCAACAGGTGAAGCAATGTTCACGTGCCCAGCGCCCAACCCACGGGCAGCGCCGTGATACCCTCGCCCAGATCCCTGATATGAGGATCATTGGAAAGTACCAGCGAACCCAGGATCGGCTTATCCAGAATGGTATCCAGACGGCGTAGATGGCGGGCGTCCGCTGACGAGATTCGTTCCGTCATTTTGATCTCAACCGGAAGAAAACCCCCTTCCGTTTCGATCAGCAGGTCGACCTCGCGACCGTCGACGGTGCGGAGATGATAGCAGTCCACCGGAAGCCTGCTGGTTTTGACCTGCTTGTGGATTTCGGCGACGACGGCGCTTTCGAATTCCGGGCCCGTCGGCCTGCCGCGCCGATTGAGCAACACCCGCTGGATTCCAGGATCGAGCAAATGGATTTTCGGGGACTTGGAAAGCCGTTTGCTTCGATTGCGAAACCAGGGTTGCAGAAGGTTGACCTGGTAGCTTAGCTCGAGGTAAGATACGAAGCGATTGGCGGTTCTCGCCGTTACGCCCGCCAGCCGGGCGAGTTCATTCACGTTGAGCAGGCCGCCCGTCAGTCCCGCGATTGCCCGAAGCAGGCGGACAAAGGGCACCAGGTCGCGCAGATTGGCGAGATCGCGCAGATCGCGCTGCAAGTAGGTTCGGACGTAATTTCCTAGCCAATCGTATCTGTCCTCGTTCGATAGTCCAGGGTCCATGATCGACGGCATCGCGCCGAATTCCAGATAGTGTGCCAGGTAACGTGACGCCTTCGCGTAACCGTCTTCCTGCAAGGGTACGCCGTGATGCAGGGTTTCCCGTTCTCCGGTTGCAAGAAACCGGATGAGCCGGGATTCCATGACCGGATCCTCCCACGAATCCGTCAGCATTTCCGGCAGGGTCAGCGGATAGAGTTCGACAAGAGAAACCCGCCCGGCCAATGATTCCCGGATCTGGTCCATCAGCAGGATCTGGCTGGATCCCAGCAGAATGCTACGGGCATCGGAATACCGGTCATAGACCGCCTTGATCGATTCGATGATCGAAGGTGCCTTCTGTACTTCGTCCAGAATGGACCTGGGATAGTGCTGATACCACTGCGGCGCTGAAAGGGCGACGAAGTCCGGTCGCGTAACCGGATCTTCAAGGGAAAGGTAAGTATAGTCGGGAAACCCCTTTCGAACCAGCGTGGTCTTGCCGGTCTGGCGGGCTCCCGTCAGGGCGATCAAGCGTCCTGTTTCTTTGGTGGATTTCTGCCGGATGTAGTTGAAAAGCGTTCGATTCTTCACTGAAACCTCATTTTGGCGTAAATTATATACCTATGAGCATTAATTTACGCCAAAATGAGGATTAAGCAACTATATTTTACGTTTTGATAAGTTACCGTTCCTCTTCGTCCCCTTCATCCTCCCGGGCTTTGTCCTCGCCCTCGACATGGCCGTCTGTCAGTTTCTGAATGGTATTGGGCACTCCATCTACCGGAGACACCTCATCGATCTGCTTCGTAACGCGGACATTTAATTCCGGAAACCTGTTTACCGCCGGTGCGATACGGGAATTCCACGAACCGACGCCCCTGTTGTATCGTTCGACCGCCTGACGCAGCGACTTGCCCACGTCGATATAGTACCCGGCGAAACGAGCCAGCCGGTCGTACATCTCCTTGCCCAGGTCGCTGATCTGCCTGGCGGTCTCCGCGACCCGGATCTGCTGCCAGGACATCTCCACGGCCTTGAGCAGCGCCAGCAGGGCGGGGGGCGTCACGATGACCACGTTCTTCTCCAGCGCCCGTTCGGTCAGCCCGGGTTCCCTTTCGATTGCGGGGAGAAAAGCGAATTCGGGCATGACCATGACCACCATGTCCGGCGTCGAAGCGAGGACGTTCCAGTACTCCTTTTTGGCCAGAGAATCCACATGGCTCTTGACCTGGGTAACATGACGGTCGAACGCCGCCGACCTGATTTCGTCATCGTCCGTTTCGAAGGCTTCCATCAGGGCCGCCAGCGACACCTTGGAATCGAGAATCACCGTCCGGTCCTGCGGCAGATGGACGATTACGTCGGTTCGTATTCGTTCTCCTTCGCTGTCGAAGCTGTCCTGCACCGTGAAGTCGATGTCCTTTCTCAGGCCAGACAATTCAAGCACGCGCTCAAGCTGGGTCTCCCCCCACCGCCCGCGCACGTCGGGCCGTTTCAACGCGTTGGACAGCGTCTGTGCCTCGCCGGCGAGTTCCTTGTTGGTTTGCATGAGGTTCAGCATCTGCGTACGGAATTCACCCGCGTTCTCGGCGCGTGCCTTGTCCAGCGTCTCGATCTTCTCGGAAAGGGGCTTGACCAGTTTCTCAACCGCTTCCTGGCGCGCTTTCAACGACTCCTCGGCGTTGGCCTTGAATGATTCCTGTTGAGACTTCAGGACCTCCGACGACAGCGCTTTGAACGTATCTTTGAACCGCTTCTCCACCTCGTCGCGATCGCCGATGCGTTCTTCCGCGTTTGCGAGTTGCTGTTGCAGCTTTGCCCGTTCGATTTCCAACTTCCGTACCTCATCGAGCGCTTTCTGCGCTTTTGCCAGTTGCTCGCGCACTTCTGCCACTTGCTCGCGCGCCAAGCCCAGTTCGGTCTCCATTCTTGCCTTCTCGCCGCTCAATTCGCTGATCCTGCTGCTGTTTTTCAAACTCCAGATCAGCACGCCGGTTGCCGTGGCCAGACTGGCAAAAAAAGCGATGAGCAGAATGGGGGTCGTTGTATCCATGAGCGCTAACATACCTGAATCAAGCAGGCTACATCAAGGAGTTATAAGGGTACCCGTCCCTACTTCAGCATCCACTCGGCCGAAACCCTGGCCAGTTCCTCCATGACAGGTTCATCGGTATTCCGGCGCTTGAGCACCTTGAACCCATGATCCGCCGTGTCGACGACATGAAGGGTAGCGTTTTCCAGGGCCGCCACGACCGGTTCCAGCAACGCGAGGTCGGCCATTCTGTCCCGCTGGCCCGAAAGGAAGAGCATGGGTACATCCACTTCCTTGAGATGCTCGGCCCTGTCCGTACTCGGTTTGCCTGCGTGTAGGGGGAACGCTATGAACACGATGCCCCGCAGCCCTTCGATGGGCGCGTTGGCGCAGGCCATCGAAAACATGCGGCCGCTCATGGAATGTCCGCCGGCGAAAAGGGGTAGTCCGTCACCGTGCTCCGCCGCCGTCTCGACAGCCGCGCGCACCGTGGCCAGACGCACCTTCTCGCCGTCCATGCCGCCGCCGCCCTTCTCGGAATAGGGGTAATTGAACCGAAAGGTGGCTATCCCCGCACCGTTCAACGCGTCGCTCAGTTCCTGCATGAAGCTGTGCCGCATATTCGTACCCGACCCGTGGCCGAGCACGAGTAGTGCTTTCGCGTCGCCGGGATCGGCAAACAAGGCCGATACCTCGCCTTTTTCCACCGTCGCGGTGAACTTCAGTTCCTTTGTCTCCATAGACATCGATTCCTCCTGCGTATCAACGTAGGTCTTATCTCTCAGGCCCTTGCGCTCGTGCGGCCCGTGTCCTGTCCGCGACCGGTCCGAACGCGGCGAGCAATCTCCGGCCGGTCCGTGGTCCAGATCCGGCTGCATGAGGTCCAGGGCCACCTGCGCGCAGCGAGCGATCTACTTTTGAACGCTCTTGGGGAAGTCGTAGAGCACCTCGTCGCCGGCAACCTGGCCGATCGCATTCCAGGTTGCAGTGTCAAACCGAAGGTGCAACACGCCGCAGGTGGGCATGTTGATGAGGTCGCGCGGTCCGAGCAAGTTCGACAAATCGGTAAATCCCGGGTTGTGCCCGAACACCATCAGGGTTTCGACTGTCGCGGCCACACCGCGAACCACGTCGAGCAAGACGTCGACGCCCGCAAGGTAGAGCAGCTTCTCCACCCGGATACGCGCTTGTGGATAATCGAGTTTCTCCGCGATCGTCCTTGCCGTCTCCAGGGCACGGACAGCGGAACTCGAAATGAGCAGGTCCGGATCATACCCGCGCCGCGCCAGCCGGTCGCCCATCTCGGGGGCGTCCCGCTTCCCGCGCTTGTTAAGCGGCCGACTATGGTCATCGAGGGACGGGTTCCTCCAACTGGACTTGGCGTGCCGTACCAGGATGAGATCTTTCACTGGAAAAGCCTCCAAGCGATCATCAACTAAATAAGTTTACAGAGCGCAATTTATCGCGGATCCCGCTACGGCGCCGCGCCTGCCGTCTCATTCGAGAGGATGGGCCACAAGGCCGCCTCAGGCCACCGATCGGCGGTCCGTCCCGGTCTTCGCCTGCAGTTTAAACGGGCGGTCGTGTTGTAGACTCGGCACGCGGCTGCGGGCGCTGGCGACACTGTCCATGTCCACCGTAGCGACGATGGCACCCACCTCTTCGCCGCCGTCGGCCAGGACCTCGCCCCAGGGCGAAATGATGAGCGAATGGCCGTAGACTTCGCCGCCGCCCGGTATCGAACCCGTCGCGCAGGGGGAGACCACCACGGCGCCGTTCTCGATGGCCCGCGCACGGTTCAGCACGTGCCAGTGGGCCTGTCCCGACGTCTTCGTGAAAGCCGCCGGTACGGCGAGCATCTCGGCGCCGGCCTGAGCCAGTGACCGGTAGAGATGGGGAAAGCGGAGATCATAGCAGGTGGACATGCCCAGGCGGCCCCAAGGCGTATCGGCGACCACGGCCGAGTCGCCAGGGGAGATTACGTCCGACTCACGGTATTTCTCGGTTGCTGAGAAATCGACGTCGAACATATGGATCTTGTCATAGCGCGCACGGATTTCGCCCTGGTCGTCCACCAGGTAACCGCGGTTGATGAGGCGGCCATCGAGTCCTTCCACCGCCACGGATCCGATGAGCGTCCACACGCCGGTCTCCCGGGTGAATTCCCGCAGGGCCGCGAGCACGGGGTGGCTCGCCTCCGGCGCCGCCGGGGGCTTCAGGGCTCCTCCGTCGGTCATCAGGCCGCCGCAATACTCGGGCAGGCACACCAGTTCGGCGCCATCTTCCACCACCTTTCCCGCAAGGCGGCAGGCGACCTCGGCGGCTTCGTCAAAGGTCGCCGATGCAGGTGTCTGCACGCAACCGATACGGACTTCGCTCTTAGACTTCATGGTATTTCTCCCTCGTATGCTTTCTATGTGTTTTCTATAGTCACAAGGATGAATCCGGGCCGGTACTATTTTCAAGTTCAACTTGAAATATGTACCGATCCACCTGTCCTGCACAACAACATCGACGCCCGACCGGACCGCGCCCGGCGTCATATTTCAGGTCGCTCGTCAGTGCGGTATCCCCAATTGGTGCATCCTTCGGTGTATCGCCTCCCGAGCCTCGATGAACGGACGCTCCAGGTAGGCGAGATGGTCTTCCTCCCCGTGATGATGGGTCGCCGTGCCCGGCTCGTGCCTCGCCGCGGTCCGGCGGATGTACTGCAGGTCGCCGTCGATGAGGGTGAGCATGTACTGCGCGGCATCCTTGTCGAACATCCACCACTCGCCCCCGCAGGCGACGTAGATCGGCGAGGTGTGGGCGAAGATCCCCCGTCCCCAACCGTCGTGATGGGGTACGCTCGAATAGTCGGGACCCGCGCATCTCGCGGCCAGCCAGGTGTGCCCGTCCACCTTCACCCGCGTCTTCAGTTCCAGGCGACGCGTCCCGTTGCGGTCTTCCGTGGAGGCCACGACCCGCCCGCCCTGGACGATCTCCAGGGTATGGATCGGGAAGATGCTCTCCGACCACGCATGGACTTCAACCGTTCCGGGCCCCGACACCTGCACGGTATCGCCGACGTCGTGCCCGTCCACTGAGAGATGGATGATCGGACCGCCGCTATGGAACGTCCGACCCTTGGACACGGCGTCGCACCAGTTGTCGTAGGTGAAGTCCTGGTCGGGCATGTAGGCGTAGGTGCGGTACAGCCCGACGGGCACGTCGCTGCTCATCTTGTCCGTCCCGCCCACCAGGGGCAGCTTGTATCCGCAGTTAAGATAGCGGTAGTATTCGATGTGGTTGAAGGGCTGGTGCCGTAGCATTTCAACGCCGTCCGCTCGGCCCGTGGCGATCAGTGCCGCGGGCTCGCCGTTTGGGTTCGGGAGATGGGGGATGATGACCGAACCGCCCTGCGCGTGGCACTGGTCCGCCCAGTCGCTCATGGTGATTTCCAGCGTGCCGCCCAGTTCCGCCTCGCCGGGACCGTCGCTGCACCAGGGCATGACCGGCTCCTTGAGTCCCCAGAGAATGAGGTGGCCCAGGAAGTGCTGGCGGTTCTCTTGGCCGACGTAGACGATGTTGTTCCCGTCCTGCGAGATACTCGGCCGGCCCGTGAAATCCTCCGTGTTCGTGAAGAGATTGCCCCATTGCGACGGGAGCAGGTTCACGACGTTCAGGTCCTCCCCCTGGGATTCCGTGTGGCTGCCCTGCGTGGAGAGGAAGTGCACGTGGGAATCCCCGCTGTACCACCCCTGCGCGTTCATGTTCACCCAGCGCTTGAGCCGCAGGGTCAGATCCTGTTGCCCCGGTTCGATTTTCACCCGGGTCCGGAGCGGCTCGTACTCGAAACCCCGCGCCACGTCCACGATCACCTCGCCGCGTGGAAGCCAACCCTGGCACTTGCCGTCGATGTACGCGTAGGTGATCTGTCCGAGCCGGAGGTCCCCACCGATGTCGACATGCCAGGTGTCCAGGTTGGAATTGACCTGGTTGTGGTGCCCATAGGGCTGGTAGGGAATGCCTTCCGGCGAGCGGAAGTGGACGCGGCACGGAACCGGCCTTCCCGTATCGTCGTCGAGAACCTTGACATTCACCCAGTTGCGGCCCCGGTCCAGGAGTTCCACCTTCATGCGAGGCGTTTCGACCACTTTCTTCTGCTCGACGTCGCCCCACTTTACTTCGCCCACCTTTTCCTCCCCCTGCTTCACCGTCACCGTGGCCGACGGGATCGCGGCGACCTCGACATACGCCGGGCTCGACTTCGGGTTCTGCGTCTCGCCCCACCCCGCGAAATCATCTTCGACGAAATCATCGGCCGAAGCCTCGGGCAGGGGATGGACGTAGGAGGCGATTCCCCGGTCCACGTCCACGCGCAGATCGAAGGGTTTCTCGGCGTCTTCCGGGTCGGTCAGGGTAAGGCGCGCTTCCCGTTTCCCCTGGCGGACGAAGGGATGTTCGTTTGCCTGAGAAATCGTAAGTCCGGCAATGATGAACCGGGGACCCTTGGGAATGACCTCCAGCGATTCGATCTCACGGTCGGGATAGGGGTTCCGCCACGCCCAGAGAAAGTAACCCCTGGAATAGTCGCCCGTTACTTCCGTCTGGCGCCGTCCCGCATCGCCCCACGTCCCGCTGTGGCGCCGCATCCCGGTTGGGCCGGAGTCCGGAAGCGCGACGAAAGGCTTTCCGCCCAGGGAGATATGGGCGATTTCGAACCGCTCGCGGATGGGTACGCGGATTTCCTCTCCGCCCGCGAGCCGGAACACGTAATCCGCCACCGGTTTCCCCAGCGGGCCGCCTTCCATCAGGTCGGATTCCAGCAGGCGATGGGCCAGGATCACACCTGTCGCCACGCTGTTGATCGGTACGGTAACGCCGTCCGCCGAGCCCTCCAGTGCGACGAAACACTTCGCCGGGTCTTCGCCGACCCTGAATGGCAGGCCGCGGAAGGTTTGTTCGCCGATGGGCGTATTGGGTTTTTCATTCAGGACTTCGAGACCGGAGTTGCACAGTGACGACAGATTGAAGGGAAGGTAGTCGGACATGAGGGGCGGCTCTTTCATTGTCAAACTATGGTGATGCTTCCAGCGTTATGCGGACACGCACGCGAACAATCCGGGTACACGGATCGTTTCTGTACAAAATTCAAATTGAACTTGGATATTTTACAGAATAACCGAGCAGAGCGTCAATCCGGCTCGACTTTGCCGCAGCTACTATCAAACTACATCGCGGGCGGCGTCAGGGAAATGATTAACCGAAGGCGGCGGACGGATTTTGGATATTTCAGGAGTCTGTTGGCGGACCGTGGCGGCCAGGGAATGGACCTCAACGCGCTGGCCGGCGAACGGGCCGCATAGGTCGATACGCGGAAGACGTGGCTATTGGTGCCTGAAGCGTCGCGCGCCATTTACAAGTTTTCGAGCCATGATTTTGCCTGGCATCACACATGTTCCCATTGATCCTTGATGTATCGTTCAGGCGGTCTTATAATACACTCTTGTAAAGGTATAAGTTAGCCACGGTATTCGACGATATGTTAGTTAATCGCATCCCCTCGAGAAACCGAAAGGATCCCCGATGGCCCACTACAAGGCCCTCTTAAAAGGCGGCTTCGCCCTGCCCACCTGCGAGAAGCACTTCCACGACCACGACGAGACCTGGTTGATCTTGAAAGGAAGCGGGACGGGTTTCTGGATCGATCACGACGGCAATCGGGAGGATTTCGTGCTGGAAGCGGGGGATGTCTGGATGATCCCCGCTGGTTTCGAACACGGCAGCAACGGTCCGAACAGCGATGACTTCACGATCAATGTCGTCGACGGGACCAAGGCGCCCGGGTGCCACGAGCATGCCCATTACTACATCGAGAAGGAAGGGTACATCCCCTCGCTGAAACTGGTGAAAACACCGACGGATCGCTACGGAACGGCTTAGATGCGGCGACACGGGATAAGGCCTTTAACAATTTCAGAACAGGAACACAAGGACCATATTCATGGATTTCAGGGACGAGTGGGAGCGTGCCGAGTTCGACTACGTGCAATGCCTGAAAAAGCTTGAGGCCGCCGAGGCCGATCTCGAAGAGGCGCGGAGGATGCTGCTGGGTCTCACCCCGGCAGAGGGACGCAGGGGCAAGCTGCTCAACGTCCGTTACCGGAAGAATCGGGGCGCCGTGGACTGGAGGGCGGCGCTGCAGGCGGTCCTTGATTCGGACGAAGTAGCACTCCATGATATTGGGGACAAGTTCCGGAAACCGCAATCGGGCGCCTGGTACGTCCGGATGAACAGACTGCCCGACAACGCTTAGCACGGGAATGTGCCCATGGACCTCAGCTTCTTCACAAGCGCCGGCGGGGATGCCTGGTCCCTGGCGGAATGCGCCAGGTGGGCGTCGGCAAACGGCTTCGACGCGGTGCGGCTTTCGGCCGGCGGCGCCGTCGATCCGGACCGCATCCTGGCCGAGGGTTCCGACGAAGTCAACGACACGCTCAAGCGCCACGGCATCTACCTTGCCGCGCTGTCGGCTCACAACAACCTCCTGGACGACGACGCGGAAAAGGCGGACGACGCGGAAGAACGATTGCGCAAGGCCATCCTGGCGGCCTCGGCCCTGGGCGCACCGGTGGTCGTCACCCATGCCGGCAGTCCCGTGGGCTGGCATTTCTATGGCCAGTTCTCTTCTCCTCCCGGGAACCAAGGCGACCGTTCGCATGAGCTGGTTGACCGTTTTCAGCGACGGTACGAACCCATCGCGAAACTGGCCGAGGACCACGGCGTCACCATCGCCCTGGACGGCGCCGTGCGCATGGGCAACATCGCATGCAACCCGGAGATGTGGGAACGGGTCCTGGACGCCGTCCCCTCCGACCATCTCGGTCTCTCCTGCGACCCCTCCCACTGGCTGTGGATGATGATCCTGCCCGCCGAGGACGCCATCCGGATGTTCGCGGGCAAGTGGGTCTACGCGGACGTCAAGGACGCCGAGGTGAGCAAGCACATGCTGTTCCGACAGGGCATCATCGGCAACTGGTGGTGGCAGTACCGGGTGCCGGGCCGGGGCCAGCTGAACTGGGGAACCGTCATCGGGGCGCTGGTCGAGTCGGGTTATGACTACGTGCTTTGTGTCGAGAACGAGGACCGCGGCATGCCCGGACTGGCCGGATTCGCCCTGGGCGGCCGCCATCTTCGCCAGTTCCTGCCACCCGCCGGCACGGAATACCAGCGGCCGGGCAGGCCCTGGCACATACCCTGAGCAGATCTCGCGTTTGGTTGTGCAATTTCGCGGCGCATAGTCGTCGCACAAAATCGCGAAGCACCATCGCGGCGATCACAGCTGTCGCGGCGCATCACGCGGTACTTCATCGCGACACACCGCTTGACGTTTACGCTTCGGAGCCCTCCATGTACAGCTACGACCCCCTGCCGCCCGTAGACCGACGCAGGACGGAAATACGCCACCTTGATCTCCCGTGTGAATTCGTCGCGCCGGCCACGAAGGAGGCCTGGGAGAAACGGGCCCGGGCGCTCAAGGAGCATATACTGGTCAGCATGGGACTCTGGCCAAGCCCCGCGAAGTGTCCGCTGAACGCACGGATCACCCACCGGGTCGAGCGGGACGGCTACAGCATCGAAAACGTCCATTTTGAAAGCCTGCCCGGCTTCTACGTGACCGGAAACCTGTACCGTCCCGCCGGAACCGACGGTCTCTGTCCCGCCGTGCTGAATCCCCACGGCCACTGGCAGGAGGGCAGGCTGAACCACGAGCCCGACGGTTCGATACCCGCGCGGTGCATCAACTTCGCCCGGCAGGGTTACGTGGCCTTCGCCTGGTCCATGGCCGGCTACAACGACAGCACGCAACTGGCGCACCGGACATTCGGGGACAACCGGAAGCTGCTCTGGGGACTCAGCCTCATGGGGCTGCAGTTGTGGAACGGCATGCGTTCCATCGATTTCCTCCATTCGCTGCCGGACGTGGACAAAAACCGCATGGCCTGCACCGGCGCGTCCGGCGGCGGCACGCAGACCTTCATGCTCACCGCGGTCGACGACCGGGTGAAGGCCGCCGCGCCCGTCAACATGGTCTCGGCGCACATGCAGGGCGGCTGCATCTGCGAGAACGGCCCCAATCTGCGCATCGACACGAACAACATGGAGATCGCCGCCCTTGCCGCGCCGCGGCCGCTCCTGCTGGTATCCGCCACGGGGGACTGGACGGTGAACACGCCGGTGCTGGAGTACCCGGCCATCCGCGCGGTCTATGCGCTTTACGGCGCCGAGAATTGCCTTGCGGAAATGCAGATTGACGCGGGCCACAACTATAATGCCGCGAGCCGGGAGGCCGTGTACGGCTGGTTCGGCAAGTGGATGCTGGGGGAGGAAGGCGGCGACCGATGCTCAGACAGACCCGTCGAATTGGAGCCCCCGGAAAGGATGCTGGCCGTTACGCCCGGCGCCGAACCCGACCCCTGGGTCGACGAGGACGGATTGACGAACGGCTGGATCGAGCGGTCCCACAAAAAACTCGACCAGATGAAACCTGCCGACGCCAAGTCACTGCGTAGATTCCGGCAGGTGATGTCGGCCGGCTTCCGGTCGATCATCGGATCGCCCGCCAGGTCCGATGACGACCTGGTCGTGACGCCTCGAGGCGAGCACAGGGCCGACGCCTGTACCATCCACTCCGGGTATATGGGACGGAGGCATCACGGCGACCGGGTGCCCTATACCGCGTTTCGGCCGGAGGGCAGCGCCCGGGGCGCCGTCCTCGTCGTCCATCCCGGCGGTGCTTCGGCACTGACGCAGCATAATGGACGGGATCCCGGACCGTTGATTCAGCATCTCCTGGGAAAGGACCGGTTAGTACTCGTGGTGGATGTGTTTTTCACGGGTATGGCGGAAGGTGCGTTGGATTCGGGGGAACACGCCTACTTCTCGACGTACAACCATACCCCGACCGCCAACCGGGTGCAGGACATCCTTACTGCCGTCGCCTGGCTCAGGCGTTCGAGCGAATTTACTTCGGTATCCCTCGTCGGCATCGGCGCGGCCGGACCGTGGTGCCTGCTGGCCTGCGGGCTTTGTCCGCAGATCACACGGGCTGTGATCGACGTCGACCGATTCGATACGGACAGCGATGAGGCCTACGAGGCGAAACTATTCATCCCCGTATTGCGCCGGCTCGGGGGACTGGCCGCCGCGGCGACGCTCGCGACCCCCGCCGAGTTGTATCTGCACAACACCGGATCTGCGTTTCAAACCGATGAAATAGAAGATGCCTACCGCGCGGCGGATGCGATGGACCGGCTCAGAGCCCAGCGTACCGCCGCGGAAATGCGCCAGGTCATCGCGTGGACGGTAGAAGGATCTACGGGATAGCGGCGATCCTGGAAGATGACTAGGAAAATTAACCTGTACAATTGTACAACTTAATTGACGCACGATACCTCGTCAGTGAGTTCGTCTGACTTGCCGGTCTTTCAGATTGCAATACCATCGCGTTAAGCGGCGGACGCGCCATGCCCACTCCCCGGCCGCTTCCTCCCGACCCACGTTCCCCTCCAATTCGTGTGCGAAGTAACTGAGGCCTTCCCAAGGTATATCTGATTGCGTGTCGAAGTCTTTCGCCAGCATGCAATCGGTGACCGCGCAACCCGCCCGGTTACAATAACTTCCGGATCCCGCTTTCAAACAAAGCAGGAAAAATCGAGGATTCTCCGATTTATCGATAGTTTAAGTAATGCATTAATTTCTTGACAAGCGGAGTTTATAACTAAACATTTGTTGTGTACAAATTTCATATCTACTTACCGTGCAGGAGCCTGCTAAATCCCGCACGGTCTATGCCGTCCGGGAGGACGGAGAGAGGTGTTTCTTATGTCACACGGCAACAATCTAAGATGCTGTGGCCGGTCCATGCTCCGCGTGACCGGCGAGTATCCCTACTGGACCTGCACGGCGTGCGGAACGCGCCGGAACCGGGAGGGTACGATCATAACGCCGGGCGGGACCAGCGGGACGGAATGGTCCGTCGATTCCCGTTCGGACGGGCAAGATGGTCCCCAATCAGACGAGCGAATCGCCGAGACCGGGGATGCAAGTCCGAGTAACTCGCATATCGACGGAAAGGGAGTCGGGGATCTGAACGGCAACCCCACGGGTCCGGCGCCGGTTACGGATCACCAGCCCCGGTGCTGGAAATGCGGACGCGTGCTGGGCAGATACTTCTCCCGCCCCTGGAGCATCAGGTGCCGCAGGTGCAAGGCAACGAACCAGGGCGCATTGAAAGGAGCTTGAGCCATGCATGCGGAAAACTAGAACCAAATGTGTTTTTTTAAAAAACCCTGTTGACAGATATACTAAACATTTGTATAGTAATGTCATCCTGCTCGTGCGATGCGCACGGGCGTAAGTAAAACTGAATCAGAATACCCTCGCGTCCCTTTAGCGGACCCGCACCCCGCGGACCTTTTAGCGTCCCCGTGCTACTTCTGATCGACCCACGGCACGGGGATTTTTATGCCCTTTCCCGAAAAACCTGTTCGCTCGACCGCACGGCAAAAGGCGCGTCCGGCCAGTACATGCGCCGGGCCGCTCGCCCGTTGCGGCGTCCTGTTCACTTCTCTGCCTGCCGCAAGTCCGGATCGGGAGCAACTCGACATGCCGGAGAACGTATCGGTCTGGATCGTGGTCATCGTCGTTCTGACCGCGCTATGGATATTCATCTTCAAGTTCATCGCTCCCTTCGTGGATCGCATGACCATGCGCGAGGTCCGCCTGTCGAAGATCGAACGGGACATCGAGAACCTGACCGCCAAGATCGATCTGATCTACGAGGTCGTGCTCGATAGGCACAAGGAGCAGGAATGAAACGGCAATGCACGCATACAGGATCGACCAGCATTGGTCTCAAAGCAGATGCAAGGGTTCCCGGCAGTGGTCCGAAGCCCGCATACGGCGGTCCGTCAGCCGCCGTCAAGCAGTTGAAGGGGAAGGAGCGGTCCGCCCGGGCGTCCGCCCGGCAGTCCGGCGTCCTTCCGCATAGCACCCTGAACGCGGACGCAGGTGATCCTGCATGGGATACTCCCGCATTCACGATCCGCCGGCTCAAGTGAATGTGTACCCGGGTCATCCGGTTCGCCTGGCAGAAGCGTTCATATCGTTCACCGCAGTACATACAGGTCTTCTTTCCCCGAGGGTTCGACAAATCGGGTCCCGGGGAAGGAAGGCAAGGAGGTTTGCAAATGAAGTCGTGGCCGTACTTCCCGAACCAGGTCCTTTCATCGCCGGACACCGGCAGGCACGAGATGGACGAGCGATTCATGCTCAGGCTCGTGCTGTTGCGCGAGGAACTCGGTTTCCCTTTGATCGTCACCTCGGCGTACCGATCGCCCCAGCACAACGCCAAGGTGGGGGGCAGGCCCCGATCGGCCCATCTGGCCGGCCGGGCCGTCGACATCGCGATATCGGGCGACAAGGCGCACCGGTTCGTCCGCATGGCGCTGATGCTCGGTTTCACCGGAATCGGCATCAGGCAGCGGGGGGACTTCCGGAGCCGATACTTGCACATCGACGATCTCGACAAAGCGCCGGGCATTCCAAGGCCGGCGATATGGAGCTACTGACCACCCGGACCGGGCGAGGGCCCGGCCGGTACATATCCATCTGCCAACAGATGCATACCACGAAAGGATATATCATGCTTCGCGTTTTATTATGTTTCATGCTGCTCGCAACGTGGCCGGGACAGGCCGCGCGAGGGGCAGTGCCGGGATCTCCGCCCGGCCCCGCGCCTCCGCAGAACCGGGCGCCGCAGACGGTCAGCTATATCGACGTCGGGACGCTTTACGTAGGCGGCTCCTCGGCGACGGTAAACGCCTCGTCGTATTTCTCAGATCCCGATGGAGACACGCTTACCTATTCGGTCAATTCACCGAGTTCGTCGATTGCCACCGTGAGCATCTCGGGAAGTACCGTCACGGTCGCGCCCGTGGCCGTGGGCACGACCGGAAAGATCATCGTTACAGCCAGGGATCCGGGCGGCCTTACCGCCACACAGGACTTCACTGCCACGGTGCAGAACCCTCCGCCGCCCCCGCCGGCGAACCGGGCACCCACTACCGTAGGGTCTATCTCCGACGTGACGCTGCAGGTGGGCGGCTCCTCGGCAACCCGCAGCGTGTCCGGCAAGTTCTCCGATCCCGACGGCGACAACCTCACCTATTCGGTCAATTCACCGAGTTCGTCGATTGCCACCGTGAGCATCTCGGGAAGCACCGTCACGGTCGCGCCCGTAGCCGTGGGCACGACCGGAAAGATCATCGTCACGGCCACGGATCCCGATGGACTCACCGCCACCCAGGATTTCACTGCCACCGTGGAGAATCCTCCACCACCGCCCCCAACGCCGAACAGGACACCCACAGCGGTCGGGTCCATCTCCAATGTGACGCTGCAGGTGGGAGGCTCCTCGGCCACCCGCAGCGTGTCGGGAAAGTTCTCTGATCCCGATGGCGACACCCTCACCTATTCGGTCAATTCACCTTCTCCGACCATTGCGAAAACGAGCATATCGGGAAGCACGGTCAAGATCGCGCCCGTAGCATTGGGCACGACCGGAAAGATCATCGTCACGGCCACGGATCCCGATGGAGAGACCGCCACCCAGGATTTCACTGCCACCGTGGAAGCGGCTCCTCCGCCACCCCCGCCCGCGAACAGGGCACCTGTAGCCGTAGGATCCATCAGCGACGTTTCCCTCAGCAAGGGCGGCTCCTCGGCCACGCGCAGCCTGTCCGGCAAGTTCTCCGATCCGGATAACGACACACTCCGCTATTCGGTCAATTCGCCGAGTCCGTCGATTGCCACGGTGAGCATATCGGGGAGTACCGTCACGATCTCACCGGTTTCTACCGGCTCAACCGGCAAGATCATCGTGACGGCCAGAGATCCCGACGGCCTCACCGCCACCCAGGATTTTACCGCCACGGTGGCCAATCAACCGCCTCGGGCAGTGGGGAACATCTCCGATGTAACCCTGTACAAGAATGGAAAGACACGGAGAATCCCGGTCTCGAGCAAGTTCTCCGATCCAAATGGCGACACCCTCACCTACTCGGCATCATCGGACAAAACGAGCGTGGCGACTGTCAGCGTATCCGGCAGCACGGTGACCGTCAGGTCGGGAGCAAAAGGTACGGCCACGATCACGGTCACCGCCGAAGATACCGACGATGCCACCGGTACGCAGGATTTTGACGTCACCGTGATCAACAGAATACCGCAACCACAGGGTAACATTTCGAAAATGACGTTTCACCGGGGCCAGGCTGCAAAGAGTACCGACGTTTCGGACAATTTCCGCGATCCCGATAACGACGTCCTCACCTTTACTGCCTCGTCGTCCAACACCTCCGTAGCTACAGTCAGCGTATCGGGTAGCGACGTGGAGGTCGATCCAGGAGTACTTGGTTCAGCGAGAATCACGGTGACTGCTACGGATACGGATAATGTCAGCAACAGACATGGTTTTAACGTGGAGGTGGTCAACAGGCCTCCCGTAGTATCGCAGAGTATCTCTGACAGATCGTTAAACAAGAACAGCTCAGATAGCTTCAACGCATCCAGCCACTTCTCGGATCCCGACGGCGATCAAATGACCTTCTCGGCCAGATCGTCCAATACGGTCATCGCCGGCGTCAGCGTTTCCGGAAACACGGTGACGATCGAGTCTGAAGGTGACGGGGGAGACGCGACCGTAACAGTGACCGCGACGGATGTGCACAACGCTTCCGTTTCGACCGATTTTACGGTCACCGTGCGGAACAGATCCCCTCAAGGGAACGGTTCGATCGATGCTGTCACCCTCTACAAGAACAGGCACACTCAGGACGTAATCGTCTCGGGCAAGTTCACCGATCCCGACGGCGATGCGCTCACATATAGTGCCTCATCGTCCAATACGGCCGTGGCCACCGCCAGCGTGTCCGGCGATACGGTGACCATCACCTCCGGTAATTCAGGAAGTGCGACGATCACAGTGAAAGCCGAGGACTTTGACAAGGCGTCGGCGACGCAGAGCATCAGCGTGTCCGTGATGAATCGTGCTCCGGAGATTGTGGTCAGCATTGCTGATGTAAATATAAGGGTGGGCGATCCGTCGGAGAGTTTCGACGTGTCGGGCAATTTCTCCGATCCTGATGGAGGCAGCCTCACCTTCTCGGTAGACGACCCGGATTCTTCAGTCGCCAAAGTAAGCATATCGGGCAGCGAGGTGACGGTGGCCCCCAAATCCGAAGGAGAGATCGGCAAGGTCACGGTGACCGCAACCGATACCGAAGATGATTCTATATCGGAGGATTTCAGAGTCGTGGTGGGGCCTGAAGAGACGACACCGCCATCCTGCCCTTCCGCAAACACCGTCGCAATTATGGTCCCTGCTTTATCAGCGGGCGGCGATTCGGTGACGATGGACGTATCGGACTACTTCGAAATACCACAGGGTGTCACCCCAACCTACGAAGCCAACAACCCGGATTCGACAATAGCGGATGTGAGCATATCCGGTCACACGTTGACAATCGAGCCCAAAATCCAGGGATCTACCGGAAAGGTCATCGTCACGGTCAGCGCGACCGGATGCACCGACGTCAGGCGAGACTTCAACGTATCCGTCGGACCTCCTCCGCCGCCGCCGGCTCCCACCTGTCCGTTGGAGGACACCTTAAATGCCATAGTTGTCGAGAACATGGCGGTAGGCGGCGATTCGGTCACGATCGACGTATCGGATCACTTTACCAACGGCGATGCCGAAGGAATCGAATACTCGTTAGATCCGAACACCCAAAGCAACGTGACACTCAGCCTGATTGGGGACACCCTGACCATCAAGCCCGTAGCTCAAGGGGACACCGGCAAAATCATCGTAAGGGCAGAAAAAACCGGATGCACGGACGCCACGCAGGAGTTCAACGTATCCGTCGGACCTGCACCGCCGCCGCTAACTCCTTCCTGTCCGACGGCAAACACTGTGCCTGTTGTGGTCCCAGCTATGGTCGCGGGGGGAGATTCGGTGACGATGGACGTATCGGACTACTTCGAAATACCACAGGGTGTCACCCCAACCTACGAAGCCAACAACCCGGATTCGACAATAGCGGATGTGAGCATATCCGGACATACGCTGACAATCGAGCCCAAGACCCAGGGGTATACCGGAAAGGTCATCGTCACGGTCAGCGCAGCCGAGTGCACCGACGTAACGCGGGACTTCAACGTAACGGTTGATCCTGTACCGCCGATTGCAGAATGTCCCGCGGTGAAGCAGATGCATCCCAGCAGAGACGTGTCGATGATAATTGGTGGAAGCGATGTTGAAGTGAACCTCAACTCGCATTTCACCAACCTCGACAAGAGCAACATTGAGTACACGATCGTGTCGTCGAACGCTGACGTAGCGACAGCCAGTCGAACGGATAGCACCCTGGCTATATCTCCGGGTATCGCCGGTAACGCTCAGGTTACAGTTACGGTTTCCAGAGTTGGATGTGGAACAGGAGCCAGCCAGGTATTCAACGTCAGGGTGGAAACGCTGCCAACGCTGCCGATGGCAGCATCGGTGACGGTGAGTCCATCTGAAGCGACGGTCGAGGAGGGCGAGATGCAGCAGTTCTCCGCTACTGCTTCTGACTCAGACAACATGGAGATCCCGGGCAAGACCTTTACTTGGACAAGCAGCGACACGGCGGTCGCGACGATCAGCACCGCCGGATTGGCCACGGCACTAGATGCGGGTCCCACGACGATTACAGCAGCGGTGGACAATGTTTCCGGCACGGCGACGCTCACCGTGACCGAACCGCCGCCACCGGCAACCTGCCCCGCGCTAGTAGGCAGCATAGAAGATCAGACGCTCACCGTCGGCGGGGACACCGCCCGGATCGATCTGACGCAGTATTTCTCGCTTCCGGCGGAATTTGTCCCGAATTACGAAGTCAACTCTACCGATGCAACCGTAACGACTACAAGTCTTGCGAGTGACATACTGACGGTCACGCCTGCGGCCGCCGGCACGGATACGGTAAGCGTTACGGTCAGCAATCAGGATTGCGATCCGGTGACGCAATCCTTTGCAGTCGCGGTGAGCTTGCCCTGTCCGGCCGAGATCACGGACGCTCCCATCCAGGACCAGACGCTGTTCGCAGGCGCTGGCATAACGCGGATCGATCTGACGGGGCACTTCGAACACATTGGTCAGGAAGGCATCGAAATCACGGTCACCTCGCCCAGTCCGCAGATCGCGGTATTGAGCACAGAAGACAGCATCTTGAAGATCGATCCGAAATCGGCCGGCCAGATCGCCACCGTAGCGGTGACGGTCACCGATACGGCCCGGAGTGCTGCCTGCACACCGGTCAGCCTGTCCTTCATGATCACGGTGATGGATCCACTCTCGACTCCGTGGTCCGTGTCGGGCGAAAACGTCTACCGGCTTACCGGCAACGTGGGCATCGGCGTTTCCAGTCCGGACCAGAAGCTCGTCGTGGACGGCAAGATCAAGGCCGAGGAGGTCTACGTGCCGATGATGCCTGCCGACTACGTGTTCGAGGCGGGCCACGACCTCATGCCCTTGGAGGACGTGGCGCGTCACATCCGGGACCATGGGCACCTGCCGGGCGTGGCCTCCGGCGCGGAGATGAAGGTCAACGGTATCAGCATCAGCCAGATGCAGACCCTGCTGCTGGAGAAGATCGAAGAGTTCTCGCTCTACGTCATAGGCCAGCACGAACAGCTCCGTGCACAGGGCCATAGTATCGACGCGCAACAGCAGCGGCTCAAGCTGCAAAATCAGCGTATAAGGCAGCTGGGCCATCGTTTGGAAAGGTTGGAGCAAAGACGATGACCAGAAGCCCGCAGTCCCATGAAGATCACAGAGACGCAATTTCTATCAAACCCAGAAAGGAGCAGCACATGTTCAGGATACTATTGACCATTACGATGCTGGCGGCGTTTATCACACCGAAGGCCCATGCCGCAGCCCTGTTTACAGACGCGTCCGGCAAGGCGGCCCCCGACCAGGCAACGCCGACGCTGGGGACTATTCCGGCGCAATTCCTGGCGGTCGGCGGCGAGCTTGAACTGGATCTGTCAACCTATGTCACCGGCATGATCGGAACGCTCGGGTTCAGCGCCACGTCTTCGGACATGAATCTGGTGACGGTCAGCGTTTCCGGCAACACGTTGACGATTGCGGCGGCTAAGCCGGGCCGGGTGAACGTAACGGTGAAGCTGGGAACCATGACGAACTCGCCAAGTACGACGTTTCGCGTTACGGCGTTGGCGGGTAGTCCCTGGTCGGTGTCGGACGACAACGTCTACCGGCTGACCGGCAACGTGGGCATGGGCGTGGACGATCCGGACGAGCGGCTCGTCGTGGACGGCCGCATCAAGGCCGAGGAGATCCACATAGAGGACGTTACGCCCGCCGACTACGTGTTCGACGAGGACTACGACCTCATGTCCCTGGACGCGTTGAAAGAACATATCCGAACCCGCGGACATCTTCCGGGCATCGCCCCGGGCGCCGAGATGGAAGCTGAAGGCGTCAGCGTCGGCCGGATGCAGACCCGGCTGCTGGAGAAAGTGGAGGAGCTGATGCTCTACACTATCGACCAGCACAGGACACTGGCGTCCCAGCGGAAGTTCATCGACGAGCAGACGCGGCAGCTTGCCGCGCAGCAGCATTACATCGCATCGCTGGAGAAGCGACTTTCAGACCTGGAGAATGATCGGTGATTGACGCTGTGTGAGCAGCACAGCGCCCCCCCCCCCCCGAGGAGCCGGTCTAGAAGCCGGCCCTTCGGGACCATGCGGGATTTTCCGGAGAAAACGGCCGTTTGCCAAAGACGACACCAACAAAGAGGAATCGTAACACCGTAACGCCTGTGCAACACGCATAGGTTCATCATAAAAACGCATCAGAATACCCTCGCGTCCCCTTAGCGGACCCGCACCCCGCGGACCTTTTAGCGTCCCCGTGCTACTTCTGATCGACCACGGCACGGGGGTTTTCATGCCCGCAAAGACTTCAACCTCACATCCCGATAACGAGTTGCCAGATCCATGCCGGGCGGCTGTTCCATCCGCCATCAAGGAGCGCATTATGCCGGTTTTCATCCAATACATCCATGCGTTGACATTGCGCGTTTCATTCAACCCCCATTCCAATTCATCCATGTCAAAGGAGTTCATTATGCAAAAACACCTGTGCAGTTTCGTTTTGAGGATGCTCATCGGCATCCTCACGCTCTCCACGGCGGCGCCGATCGTTCACGGCCAGCAGACGCCGATCACAGATGCCTCCAGGAGCGCCTACGACTTCGACAGCCTCTCCGGCGTCATCGACGCGGATCAGGTTGACTACTTTTCGGGCAACTGGTCCTACGCGGTGCCGCTGGGCGAGGTCGAAGGCGCGGGCGGCATGTCCCTGCCCATTCGCATGCGCTACAGCAGCGCGGTGACGGGTACCGACCGTCTGATCAAGTTGGGCACGGCCGCACAGATCAAGTCCAACAGCAAGGGCACGGTTACGCTCAACAACGCCACGTGGGTGGGCCTGGGATGGAACCTGGAGTTCGGCGCCATCAGGGTGACCGGGGGCTACAACCTGCGCGACGTGAGCAGTCCCATCAACCATCCCTTCTCCTTCAACCTTTCCCTGGTGCTTCCCGACGGCTCCCACCGCCTGGTGCGCCAGCTGGACGACGCGCAGCGCGCCGCCACTCCGGGAGTAGCGCTACCCGCCACCAATGTCTATTACGCAGAGAACAGGCGCTTCATGGACATCAGGTGGAACTTCGACCGGCATGAGCCACTGGCTTCCACCTGGACGGTCAGGACCGTATCGGGCCTGGTCTACACCTTCGGCGCCGTTACGATCTCGGGCAAGGACTACGGCATGAATCAGACCGTCAAGGGCGGCGCGGCGGCCCAGGGGGGTTTCAACGAACTCATGCCCGAGATGGTGTACCAGTGGAACCTGGCCGAGATCCGGGACCAGGCCGGCAACGCGATCAGGTTCAGGTATGCCGGCGACGGTCCGGTGACCACGGTCAGGGACTGGGCGAGGGAACGGGCCGAAGCCACGCGTTCTTTCCGCAACCTGCTCACCTTCGGCGACCTCGATCCGCGCTATCCGGGCGGGATAACGATCGGCCGGAGCCGCACCAACCTGACCGTGGTCAAGACGTTCAACACGGCCCACCTCGACACGGTCATCCTCGCCGGAGCGGACGGGAAAGTCGTACGCAAGGTAAAGGCCGAGACCAGCGCCAGACCCGACATCCATATCGCCTCTCACGGCGGTGTGGTGATCACCCATGACAACTACTTCGACACGCCGTCAGGCGAGACCCTGCCCTACGGCCATTACCTGGTCAACGACAACCGCAACTACCGGATGTACGACGGTCTGTCAAGCACCCACCGCCTCGACGCCCTGACCGTCACGGACGGGGGCGGCAGCCAGGTTGCGCGCTACGCGTTCCGCTACGACGGCGCCAACGGCGGTCCTCCTCGGCCTGCCGTAGCCTCGGGCGATAATGCGCGCACGCTGCTGCTCGAGGAAATCGCCGTCATGGGAACAGGGAACTCGGCTGGCGACCAGTTGCCGCCGTATCGCTTCACCAACACCCTTGCGGACAGCTACCGTATTACAAAGATCGTCACGCCCACGGGCGGGGAGCTGAAGCTCGTTTATGAGCAGGTTCCCAGGCCTGTCGCCGGCTGGGTCAGGCATATCAACTTCGACGAGGCCTTCTTCGATCGTTCGCGCCGCATCAAGCGCAGGATACGGGACGCGGACGGCTTGGGCGGCGCGGCGGCGGATACGACTACGTTCGTCTACGTCGGGACCGATGCGGTCATGGAAACCGTCAATGCCAATCGCGTGCGCCGCATCACTTTCCCCGTCGTCGACGAGATCCTGCCCGGGCGCCATGGCAAGATACGCCGCAACTTCGCAGGCGAAGCCGACCTGGACGCCCTGGGGCTTTCGGCCAGGAACAAGCAGCACGAATCCGAACGCGATATCCGAAGAGGGCTCCTCGAGGAAGCGACCTGGCACGACAACGACGGCGCGGTGGTCCAGCGGGAGCGGGCGGACTGGCAGGTCACGGCGGCGGGCACCTGGACCGGCCGCTGGCAGCCGTTCTACCATCCGGGCATCCCCCAGCAGGCCTACTGGTTGCGGGCAGGGGAGACGACGACCACCAGGGACGGGGTGAGCACCACAACACTTACGAACCACAACGCGCGCAACGGCCTGGTGGCAACGCAGACGCTCAAATCGGGCAATCGCATTCTGCGCGTCACCGAGACCTCCTACCACGGCGATCAGGTGACGAGCAGTCCGGTGGCCCTGGTTTTCGGACAGCCCGTCCTTGATACCACCCTTTCGGCCGGCGACCGGGTCCACGCCGCCTTCCTGAGCCCCGGCGATCCACCCACGGCCTCGGTGGAGGCGTTCCTCAATGCGGGCTCAGGCACTGAGAGCACCGGGGTCTACGACTTCGAAGGCCGCCGCTTCTCCGTATCCGGCACCGATGTGCTGCGCATCCGCGGCGTCCTCGGGACCGACCAGTTGCAGGGCGGAGACAACATGTACGCCGGCGCCACGGTGACCGTCGACTGGAAGGACGGCGGTTCCCACACGGCAGGTTCGCTGATACAGCATGTTCCTGTAGCCGGTGGACTGCCCGGTCCGAAGGAGGAATCCTTCGGCGTCCTTGTGCCCGTCCCTTCCGGTACAGACAGCGCCCATGTAAACCTAGAGCTGCATGCCGCAGTATACAAGAATGCTCAGACCGTATACCGCAAGATCAGGATCTACGCCAGAGATCTCGAGGTCACCGGGATGAGCGCCGACGACCCTGAGGACGTGTTCTTGCTGAGATCTCACATCCTTGACCGGCCCCACGTGGTCACCGTCAAGGACGGTTCCGGCGCCCGGCTGCAGTCCACCAGGCATCGCTACGGGCGGTTCAACAGCGGTGGCATCGTCATGCCGGACACCACCTCGGTATGGCTTGATAAGGACAGCGACGGCCAGGTGGACACGGGAGAATGGATCGACCGGCGGGTGGCCACCGGTTACGACGCCTACGGCAACCTGACCGAGGTGCAGGACACCCATGGCACCGTCACCACCACGGTCATGGGCTACGGCAGGATGCGGCCTGTGGCCGCCTTCACCGGCGCCGACGGCTCGCGGGTGACCGCCGAGGTCTTCGACGGCCATGGATCCTGGACGGATCTGACGTCCCCGGGCGGGGGCGCCTGGTCGAAAACGGGCACAGGCACGCCGGTCCTCGAAGCCGGCACGCTCGTCGTAAACAACGCGGTGGCGCGCAGGAATATCCCTGCCAACCTCGCCGGCGTCTTCGAGATAGACGTCATGGCAGGCGCCGAAAGCGAGCAGACCGCCGTAGCGCTTGCGGGCAGCGGCGGGAACGACCGCATCCAGTGGGTCTTTGGCGCGGACGGCGCGTTCAGGGCGCTCAGCGGCGCGACCCTTGCCGAGACCGGGGCCTCATACGCTGCCAACCGGTGGTACCGCGTGAAGATACGGTGGGACGGGTCGAAATGGTGGACCCACGTAGACGGCGCGCGCTATCCCGCATCGGGTACGTACGCCATGGCATCCGGCGGCAATATCAACCAGGTGAAACTCTCCAACGGCGCGGCACCACCAGGCGCCGCTTTCGACAACCTGCGCGTATGGCCGGCGTCAGCGCAGCCCGGCGCCATGACCACCTGGGATCCCGTCACCCTGGACGCCGTCGCCGTCACCGATCCGGCAGGGCATACCGAAAGGTACCTGAGGGACGGTCTAAGGCGTGTCGTGCAGACCAGCGACGGCAAAGGACGCATAACCGCCCAGCGGGACCACCGCTTCTCGCGCGGCATCGGCGGTACCAGCGCGTACAACACCGCCGGACCGAACCGGCAGACCGTTATCGCCTATACGTCAAGGGACGGACACAAGGATCTCTCCAGAGACGGACACCGGACCTTAGCCCGCGGCACGGCCCTCAAGGAGGGTAACGCCCTCGAGGAGGGCGTAAGCCTGGAGACCGCCGGCTCCTACGTCGTCGCGGCGGGAGACGACCTGGCCATCAAAGCCGGCGTGCGCATAAAGCTCACCAGGGGGTTCAGAGCGGAGAAAGGCGCTGCCTTCCGCGCTGCGATCGACCCCCTGGCGGGCGAAGACCGGGTCACCGGCAGTGGGGATGTCGCCTGGAACCAGGAGAAAGCCGCGAAGCGGTCCGTGAAGCTCGGACCTTCCTCCGTCCTGGAAACCGGAAGGGTCGACGGCCACGTCACCGCAAGGGCCGACTTCCATCCGGCCTCGGCTTCTTCGGGAAAAACCGTCATCATGTCTTTTGATGACGGGGACGACTTTGTTCGCATCGTATACGACAACGGTAGCGTAAAGCTGGAAAGCAGTATAGGCGGACGGACTTCCACGAACGCCTTCGTGCCCGGATACAACCCGGGCTGGCCCTGGGCCCGCGTCGAGATGGAGCTCCTGCCCACGGGCACCGTGAACGCGTGGCTCTACGGCCACCGGGATACCCGGTTCATGGGGGCTTCCGCCACGGCCTCCGTCCCGGCTAACTGGACGCCCGCGTTCAAAGCAAACGGCGAGCGCGGAAACGGATACCTCGCAAACCTCTACGTCGGCACCGCCGAGATGGTGACCTCCTCCTTCGACGGCCTGGCCAGGCAGATACAGACCCGCACGCGGGCTGGCGCAAGCGACATCGTCACCCAGACGAACTACAACCGCGCGGGCAAGCCCGAATCCCTGCTCGGTCCCGCATACCTGTCGCCGTCGCATGTCTACGGCGCCCTGGCCCGCGCAGACGCGGCGGAACGCATCACGCAAGTCTCCTACGACGACGATCCCCTGCTGAGGGTCTCCCGCGTCATACCGCCCGGACACACTCCGTCCACCTCGGTCGACACCCGCTACGGGAACTGGGGATCCGAATCCGGCCAGGGAAGATCATTCCGGACCGTAGACGACGAGAAGGGCATTAGAACCGCCACCGTCTTCGACGCCTACGGCCGCATGGTCCATGCCATAGCCGACTCGGCGGGCGCCAGTGCCGCCACCAGGAACAACAAAACATCCTTCGCCTACGATGCCCTGGACAGGCTCACCTCGACCACCATGCCGGGCGGCGGCGCCTCGCGCTACGCCTACGACACCCTGGGCCGCATGACCAGCCGGCATCACCCCGATGCCGACGGACCAGTCCGCTACAAGTACGACGACTCAGGGAGAATACGCTTCTCCCAGGACGCGCGGCAGCGCGCTGCCGGTACGGGCAAGGTTACCTACACCGTCTACGATGCCTTCGGGCGCGTAACGCGCGTGGGCGAGGCGTCGGCCACGTTCACCAGTCTCGATCCGGAGAGCGCTTACTCCTTCGAGCGCGACAGCACCTCATGGCGCAGCCGCATGACCTACGACGACGGTGATGCCGCAGACAACGATGCCGTCGCGGGCGGCGGTCCCAACTACGCCCAGGGACGCCTCGTCAAGGTCGAGGAGAATACCGACGCGGATGCGGCGACCGAGGTCATCCATGAATATGCCTACGACCATCTCGGCAATGTGCGCGTCAAGCAGGTGACCATAGATGGTCTCACCGGTATCAGGACGCTGGAATACCTCCATGACCTGGCAGGGCGCGTGACCCGCCTGATATACCCCGACGGATCGCAGGCGCGCTACGCCTACGACAGCGCCGGGCGGCTGGCCCGCGTGTGGGATGAACGGGGCAGGACCCTGGCCGCCTACACCCACACGGCCGCGGGCAACCTGGGTACTCACGTTGTCGGTGACAACATCGCAACCGGAACCTTCACCTACAACGCCCGCGAATGGGTAACGCGCATCGACTATCCCGGCAGGTTCACCGTAAGGCAGCAGTATGACACAACGGGCAACGTAACGTCGCAGCGATACCGCCGCGACGCATCGGAAGCCTTCAAGGCCGGGCGCTATGAATACGACAGGCTGCACCGCCTCACAGGCTTCAACCTGCAAGGCGGCAGGCAATCCAGGTACTACAGGTACGATCGCAATGGCAACCTGCGCCACATGCAGACCAACGGCAGCTACACCCTCTACGCATATCTGGACGCCGCCACCCCGAACCGCGTGTCGATCGTATACGGCGGAGGGCTGCTCATCCGGACCGCCTACAACCGGAACGGATGGGTGACGCGCATGGCAAGGAACGCCCTGACCTACGATTACAGGGGGCTCCTGACAGGACATGGCAGCGCAGCCTATACCATGGATCCCGACAGAAGGCGTGTGAAGAAGACCGTCGGCACCGCCGGCACCTGTTACCTGAGGGGCGCCGACGGCAGCGTACTCGCCGAATACTCGGGCCAGACGCTTTCTGCCAAGTACGTCTACGCGGGCAGCAGACGCATCGCCCGGATAGCGGGAGACAGCGCAAACTACTACCTGGCAGATCACCTGGGCAGCACCAGAAGCCTCGTGGATGAGGAAGGCACAGTCACCGCCGCCTACGACTACTGGCCCTACGGCAAGGTTCTCGCCACAAGCGGCACGGGCTCGACGCACTTCAGGTTCACCAGCCACGAGCGGGACCCGGAATCCGGCCTTGACTACATGCTCGCAAGGTCGTACGCTTTTGATATAGGCAGGTTCCTGCGGCCAGATCCCATGCAGGATGCGTATCCGGGATTGAGTCCGTATGCCTATGCCACCAACAATCCGCTCAAGTTTGTGGATCCGGATGGGCGTACACCTGTTTTTGTAGTCGGAGCCATTACTGGTGCTGGTTTGGACATCGCGACCCAAGTATTGGTTGACGGCCGCTCATTGGAAGAAATCGACTCGGGATCTGTAGCGTTTTCGGCAGGAGCTGGAGCACTTGGTGTCGGAGTTTTAACCAAATTATCAAAATTGGGTTCTATCGCGCAATTTGGCACAGAAGCGGCTATCAACGCTGCAGGCAGTGTTTCTCATCAACTGTATGAGACGGGAGAAGTAGACCTACTAGATACCGCAGTTGATACGGGAGCTGGTCTTGTGGGCGGCCGTGCAGGTCAATTTACAAGGAACAGGATCGCAGCTTCCGATAGAGTGCAAGATCTCACAAATCAAGCTAATCGAAAGCTAAGAATCGCAAGAAACACCAGCAGCGAAAAGGGGGCAAGACGCAGAACGGAACAAGCGAGAAAGTTGAATCGGCAAGCAGATAACATGGTAACGCGATATGCGGTATCCGTCGGCGCGGCAGTTTCCCAGGCAGGATCAAGTCTCATTAACTGGTGGCTCTCCGATGAGGAGGAATAGAACCGTGGGAAAGAAACGTCGACGCCGAAAGAAAAAGCGCAATGTGATTGTCAGGAGAGTATCGTCCTTCATCCAAATCCATGACCCAGAACATCTTTATTCTGTTGGAGTCGTTTTCGGTGCAATAATAGTTGCTATAGCATGGTTGACTGAAGGATGGGACGAAGCCGTGCGTTATTTTAAGATTGTATTCTTTATAGGTCTGGGTGTCTCGGCTGGTTTGCACATATCTGGCCTAATCTATGATGCTGTTAAGGGAGTGGTTAACCGAAAGGACTTATTTCATGCAGTTGTCTTACTGGCTGTTATTGGCATCTCTCTGATTGCAATGGAAGACCATGTAGAGTTAAGGAGCCTCTGATCAACCCGGATGTTCGGCCAAGAGGTATGATATGAGTCAGTTCAGAGGACGATCATGTTGAAGATGGTGTTGTTTTGGGTACTCGTGAGGGTGTTTTCGCCCCTTTATGGGTCCCGGACCGGCCTGTCTGCCCTTGTCCGCCCGTATCGGACGGACTGCTCCCTATGTGCGCGCCAGTTCCCTTCGGACCAGCTGGAAGTTGGCCAGGGCGAACAGGGTGAAGAGATGGGCCGTGTTCTTGGCAAGACCCCGGTACCTGACCTTGCGATAGCCCCACAGGTTCTTGATGATGCCAAAGGGATGTTCGACCCTTGCTCGTACGCGATTGCTCTTTCGGTTGAACGACCGGTCCGCACAGTTGAGGCGCCTGCCCCTGTTGGCCTTGCGATGCACCCGCCATACGACGCCTTCTTCTTCGGCCCTTTGCTTTCGCGCCTGGTCCGCATAGGCACGGTCGCCGTAGATCGCCTTCTCATTGCCATGCAGACAGGCCTCCATCGCCTTGGCGTCGTGCACCGAGGCGGGTGTGGCCACCACGCTGTGCACCCGTCCCTTCGGATCGCTGCCCACGTGGGCCTTCATGCCGAAGTGCCAGGTGTTGCCCTTCTTTGTGCTGGCCATCTCGGGGTCCCTTTTCCCTTCCTTGTTCTTCGTCGACGAAGGCGCATGGATGATCGTCGCGTCCACGATCGTGCCTTCGCTCACCATCATGCCCCGATCCGACAGATAGCGCTTTGTCCGGTCGAACAACGCTTCGGTCAGTCCATGGGCTTCCAGGAGATGGCGGAACTTGCAGATCGTCGTCTCGTCGGGCACGCCGTTCAGGTCCACGCCCGCGAAGCGGCGCATCGATTCCACGTCGTAGAGACTGTCTTCCATGGCCGGATCCGAAAGGCCGTACCACTGCTGCATGAAGTAGATCCTGAGCATCACCGGAGCACCGATCGGGCGCCTGCCGCCGCCCGCCTTCGGATAGTGCGCCAGGATGGGCGCGAGCAACAGGTCCCAGGGAAGCACCGCATCCATCTCACCCAGAAAGCGTTCCTTGCGCGTTTTCTTCTTCTTCTGATCGTAGGCCATATCGGAAAAACTCGATTGTTTCATGGACGCGTACCCCGCTTGATCCTGAAGGTGAAAGGGCGCTGCCAACGTACGACGGATACCGAGTTCATATTACCTTGTTCATGAAATCAATGCCAGGGACTTGATCAGAGATTCCTTAAGTATTAAGGCCTGTATTGGAGGAGTTGCTTTTGCTGCCTTCATTTTCTTGTTTACGGTCGTATTTTCATCTGTGTCATCTTGGTTCAGGAGGTAAGTAACGAGTTGTAGTGCACCCCAAAATGGGACAAGTAGTTAGGCTACAGTTTTAACTCGTGACATCATCTCCCCTATAGGGCACTCTGTCTGACCGCACAGGGTATGATGGTAGAACGTACAAGATTCAGTTTGGATCACATGGGCTGCGTCCATTGATCAGATCCAACGGCTATAAGGCACATAGCTGTATTGTGCAGTAGGTCATCAACTTCCCAAACGCGTAAATCTCCGGTCAAATTAAACCACCTGTTCACAACCAAGATCACACTTCTTAAATACGGCCCCGTCGGCATCACCCCGATGCCGACGGACCAGTCCGCTACAAGTACGACGACCTCGGCCGCGTACGTTTTTCACAGGACGCGCGGCAGCGCGCTGCCGGTACGGGCAACGCCACCGGGAAAATCACCTACACCCTCTACGACGACTTCGGCCGCGTAACGCGCGTGGGCGAGGCTGCGGCCACGTTCGCCTCCCTGGATCCCGAAAGCTCCTATGCCTTCGAACGCGACAACACCTCGTGGAGAAGCCGCATGACCTACGACGACTACGGCGATGCCGTCGCGGGCGGCGGGCCCAACTACGCCCAGGGGCGCCTCGTAAAGGTCGAGGAAAATACCGACGCGGGCGCGGGCGCCGAGGTCGTGCATGAATATGCCTACGACCATCTCGGCAATGTGCGCGTCAAGCAGGTGACCATAGATGGTCTCACCGGTATCAGGACGCTGGAATACCTCCATGACCTGGCAGGGCGCGTTACCCGCCTGATATACCCCGACGGATCGCAGGCGCGCTACGCCTACGACAGCGCCGGGAGACTCAGCCGCGTGTGGGATGAACGGGGCAGGACCCTGGCCGCCTACACCCACACGGCCGCGGGCAACCTGGGTACTCACGTTGTCGGTGACAACATCGCAACCGGAACCTTCACCTACAACGCCCGCGAATGGGTAACGCGCATCGACTATCCCGGCAGGTTCACCGTAACCCAGCAGTATGACACAACGGGCAATGTAACGTCGCAGCGATACCGCCGCGCCGCATCGGAAGCCTTCAAGGCCGGGCGCTATGAATACGACAGGCTGCACCGCCTCACAAACTTCAACCTGGAGGGTCGCAGACAAACCCGGAACTACAGGTACGATCGCAATGGCAACCTGCGCCACATGCAGACCAACGGCAGCTACACCCTCTACGCATATCTGGGCGCCGCCACCCCGAACCGCGTGTCGATCGTATACGGCGGAGGGCTGCTCATCCGGACCGCCTACAACCGGAACGGATGGGTGACGCGCATGGCAAGGAACGCCCTGACCTACGATTACAGGGGGCTCCTGACAGGACATGGCAGCGCAGCCTATACCATGGATCCCGACAGAAGGCGTGTGAAGAAGACCGTCGGCACCGCCGTCACCTGTTACCTGCGGGGTGCCGATGGCACTGTCCTGGCCGAATACGCAGGCCAGAACCTGTCAGCCAGGTACGTGTACGCGGGCAGCAGGCGCATCGCCAGGGTTGCCGGCAGCGGCACAAGATACTACCTGGCGGATCACCTGGGCAGCACCAGAAGCTTGATCGACGAGGAAGGCACGGTCACCGCCGCCTACGACTACTGGCCATACGGCGATATCCTGGCATCCGGCGGATCTGAAGAGACGCATTTCAGGTTCACGGGACACGAGAGAGATGCCGAGTCCAATCTTGACTACATGCTCGCAAGGTCGTACGATTACAATATAGGCCGGTTCCTGCGGCCCGATCCCATGCAGGACGAGTACCCGGGGATCAGTCCGTATGCCTATGCCAACAACAATCCGCTGAAATATGTGGATCCGGATGGGAACAGGCATCATGAACCGCAGGATCAGTACGATGTAAATCAAATTGTACAGGATCGATTTGACGAAGTTGGTGCAGAATTTGCCAATGCAATCGCAAACTTTCCCAGTTTTCTACAGGCAGGAGCTATTAAAGCAGCGGAAAACGCTGGCGATTTAGCACTAGGCGTAACCCAAACAGCTATAGAGACCAATATCGTTCTCAGCAATGCAGTATCGAAAGGAGCAGACGTCGGTTCAACGCTAGGTGTGGGTGGTACAGTTGCTGGCGTGGTAACGGGAAATGCTCCTCTTGTGGCTGGTTCAGTCGCCTTTACGGGTACTATGTTGTCAATTAGCACAGCCGCAGAAGTTGTAAGAACTGCCTCAATTGCTGCAGACGCTTTACTCTTTGATGATTCGCCACGGAAAGCATGGGGAGTGGGAGTGAATTCCGCAATTAACATTGGAATATCCAAGATTCCTGGGATTGGAGCACGTGGGTTAGTTAATCAAACGCAAGGTCTTCGACCGACGTTTCGTAGTGCAATTACAGGACGATTCGTATCGGATCGGTACGGTGGAACAGTCACGGCGGTGTCAAATGCAGCTTCAGCAGCAGTCTCCGTAGACCAAGATCAGCCCTGACGTTGAACAGTTATAGAATGAGCTTGGAGACGATAATGTATTTCGATTGTATGGTGTTGGAATTTTCGGACACTTTTGATTCACTATGGAGATTCCTGCAGTGGCCGAGAAACGCCAGAAATGCTCTGGCAGATGACTTTGTTTATGTGATGGATATGTTAGGTTTAGATCCCTATTACTCGGCGACTGTGTTTGTCAATCTGATCATGATTAGCTATTGGAATCAAATAAAAAAATGGGAGAAACAACCTGACTGGTTGAAGGGTATTATTGTATCATCAGGATTCGGTGCAGTTGTCCTTAACCTTATGAGCTTACTTCGTATTTTCAGCATAGGAGGGTTTTAAAATCTGACTCTACGGCCGTCGACACCCGCTACGGGCTCTGGGGCGCCGAGTCCGGACAGGGACGCTCATTCCGGACTGTAGATGACGAAAAGGGGGTCCTGACCACCAGCGTCTACGACCCCTACGGACGCATGCGCCATACCATAGCCGACTCGGCGGGCACCAGTGCCGCCACCAGGAACAACAAAACATCCTTTGCCTACGATGCCCTGGACAGGCTCACCTCGACCACCATGCCGGGCGGCGACGCCTCGCGCTACGCCTACGACACCCTGGGTCGCATGACCAGCCGGCATCACCCCGATGCCGACGGACCGGCTCGCTACAAGTACGACGACCTGGGCCGCGTGCGTTTTTCACAGGACGCGCGGCAGCGCGCTGCTGGCACGGGCAACGCCACCGGGAAAATCACCTACACCGTCTACGACGCCTTCGGCCGCGTGACGCGCGTGGGCGAGGCGGCGGCCACGTTCGCCTCCCTCGATCCCGAGAGCGACTACCCCTTCGAGGCAGATAGCGTCTCCTGGCGCAGCCGCATGACCTACGACGGCGGCGATGCCGCGGGCGGCGATGCCGCAGGCGGCGGTAGCGGTCCCAACTACGCCCAGGGGCGCCTCGTAAAGGTCGAGGAGAATACCGGCGCGGACGCCGAGGTCGTGCATGAGTATGCCTACGACCATCTCGGCAACGTGCGCGTAAAGCGCGTGACCATCGACGGCCTCACCGGCGCCAGGACGGTCGAATACGTCCATGACCTGGCCGGGCGCGTGACTCGCCTGATCTACCCCGACGGCAGCCAGGCGCGATACGCCTATGACGGCGCCGGGAGGCTCAGCCGAGTCTGGGATGCGCATGGCAGGACCCTGGCCGCCTACACCCGCACCGCAGCGGGCAACATCAAAACCCACACCGTGGGCGACGGAGCGAGAGACGGCATCGTCACGGGCGCCTACACCTACAACGCGCGCGAATGGGTCACCGGCATCGACTACCCCGGCAGATTCATCGTAGCCCAGCAGTATGACGGCGCGGGCAACGTATCCTCGCAGCGCTACTGACGCAAAGCATCCGAATCGGAGAAGGCCGCGTCCTACGCCTACGACGACCTGCAACGCCTCACCGGCTTCGATCTGGATGGCGGCGCCAGCACGCGGTCCTACCGCTACGACAGAAACGGCAATCTCAACGAGGTGGCAACGGAAGGTGCGACCAATCACTACAGGTACAACGACCGGGAGGCCCGAAACCGGCTGACGCTCGTATTCGACTTGAGGGGCAACAGCCAGCGCTACGCCTACAACGAAAACGGATGGATGACCTCGGTGGGGGCCGTGCCTGTGACCTACGACTACCGCGGACTCGCCACCGGACACGGCACAGCCGCCTACCTCATGGACCCGGGCAGACGGCGCGTGAAGAAGACGGTCGGGACCGCCGTCACCTGTTACCTGCGGGGTGCAGACGGCAGCGTACTGGCCGAGTACAACCGCAGCCAGACGCTAACTGCCAGGTACGTGTACGCCGGAAACAGGCGCATTGCAAGAGTGGCAAGCAGCGGTAAAAGATACTACCTCACCGATCACCTCGGAAGCACCCGAAGCCTCCTGGATGAAGAAGGCGCCGTCATCGCCGCCTACGACTACTGGCCCTACGGCAAGGTCCTGGCATCGAGCGGCACGGGCTCAACGCATTTCAGGTTCACCGGCCACGAGAGAGACGCCGAGTCCAGCCTTGACTATATGCTCGCAAGGTCGTACGATTACAACATAGGCAGGTTCCTCAGGCCCGATCCCATGGCCGATGCAAGACCATGGATCTCGCCGTACAGTTACGCCCAAAACAATCCATTAAACAGAGTTGACCCAACTGGAATGCTGGACTGGGTCGAAAGATCTGATGGTACAGTTGTATGGGATGACCATGTTACGAGCGCGGGTGATCCAGACTTAAGTGAAGGTGATAAGTATTTGGGGAAAAACGCGATAGTTGTAACTCACAACAGAGATGAGAACCTGGAAGAACCCATAAATACAGCAATGATCCAGTTTTATTCGGAAAGAAATAGAAAAGGACCATCAGCTTACATTATGAGAAACACGGTGCCAGCAGACGTAACCAAATTTGGAACGATGCGTGTAGGCCTGTATGCCCGGTTTCAAAGTAGATTCAGTAAGGGGAGTGACGATCTGTCTATCATCATCAATGGCGGAGGAGAAATTCCGACAGTGAACGGCAATCCTAGTAAAGCCGGTTCAGACTTTCTTACGGATGTATTCTTTCATGCAGGCAATCCCAACTATGCAAGGCTTTCAGGCTGGAATGAAGAAGGCAAGCCAGTTAACATATCTGAGGGTTGTCTGACGACCTGTAGCGGACGCGGTTCGAGAGCGAATCACGAGCGGTTTATGAATACAGTTGGCAGGGATTTCGAAGGGTTCCTATACCTGCGAGCCAAGCCATAACCGTGCCGTTTATAGCGCCCGAAGTCAATGTATCGAATGGAGGTTTGTCAGATGATCAGGTTCCTGATAGGTGTTGTCATTTCCTCGTTTTTCTTCGTATCGTGTGAAGCAAATAAGCAGGAGTTAGGTGAAAACACGTTTCCGGATCTGAAGGGGGGACACGATGGGAGGCTACAAGTGACATCGGGTTAATTCATTTTACTATCTTTGATAGGGTGCCTGTTGAGTGGCGTGATTTAAACACAGATACTCATACGTATTGCCAAAAGAAAGGATCGTACGCGAACTATAACCCTGAACTGGGGTGGTATAGGACCGGCACCTACGATGTAATAGGTGATACATTGTTCATGAGAGAGATCGATTTGGAAAGTAATCTCCCAGGAACTACAAAAATGGAGATTAAGAATCATTCGAAATGGGTGTTCACAGGTAATGGACTACAGGCAGTATACTCCATGAGGAAACACGATCAAGTTTGGAGGGGTGGTCCGATCGAGAATGCGCCGGTCTTAAAAAAAGCGTGTTGACTGGGCAGACTAACCCGGATCGGTTTTATATTACACGAGGTAAGGTTTGTATAGCGTACCCTTGACTGGGACAGATCTGTCACATTCGATCTATGACACTTTCCTGACTTGGCAGTAGATACCCGGGTTGTGGACGACTGTATTTGAAGACTTCTTTTTGTAGTCCTGAAGTAGCAGATACGTCGCGAGTGCTACCCAGAACGGTTCTCAATCCGGGGATAACATTCTCAGCCCGAGCGCCTGCTCGGGCCCAGCTACCTGCCGCCTACCTGCCGCCGTAGCGGGAAGCCGCATCACCCTGACCTCCTAGACCGCGGATCCGTTACTCAGGACCTCGCGGGTCATCCTGTCTGGACATACGCCGTCCATTGCGATCAACACCAGCTACGGCTATTGGTTTGCCGACGGTGGCCTGCACCACTCCTTCATGACCGTCACCGACGAGAAGGGCGTGGCTACCACAAGCAGGATCGACCCCTATGGACGCGTGCGTTTTTCACATGACGCGCGGCAGCGTGCCGCGGGCACGGGCAAGGTTACCTACACCGTCTACGACGCCTTCCGTCGCGTCGCGCGCGCGGGCTGAGGAGGAGACGGTGTTGCTGGCACCGGTCCTGACCAACCTGGTGTTTATGTAACCGCATTTTGACTTGCCGCAGGTGCGCGTTTAAGATATATTGTTTCCAGTTATTAAGATGTGGTAACGATTTATCTGGAACTTGCTATGCAGAAACGCGCCGAAGAGATCTTTCGTAAGCACGGCGGTCTGCTTCGCATGAGCGAGGCCGTCTGCCACGGGATCACGCCCTACACGCTCTACGCCCTGAGAGACCGAGGTATCGTCGAGTTGGTCAGCCGGGGCGTTTACCGGTTGGTGGAACTCCCACCGCTCAGCGAGCCAGACCTGGTCACGGTTAGCCTTCGTTTTCCCAACGCCGTCGTTTGTCTCGTCTCGGCGCTGGCCTTCCACGACATCACGACGCAGATTCCTCGCGAAGTGTCGATAGCGGTACCCCGAACCTCGTGCCTGCCTACGCTTGACTACCCTCCCGTGTAAGCCCACCGGTTTTCGAAGGCGAGTTACGATTCTGGTATCGAAACGCACCAGATCGACGGCGCGGCGGTCAAAGTCTATGACCGCGAGAAAACCATGGCGGACTGCTTCAAGTTCCGCCATCAGATCGGCATGGATGTGGTACTGGAAGCGCTGCGGCTGTACCGGGAGCGCATCGGACTCGAAGTTGGCGCGCTGCTCGGCTACGCACGGGTGTGCCGGGTGGAAAGGTGATGTGGCCTTACCTGGAGTGCATCCGGTCCCTGGACTTGAGCTAACCCCTTCCAGTCCAGACTCGCTGTCGCAGCTAAAGAGAAATCATCAACGCCGCCCTGCCTCCTTACAGACTCATATACAAGATATCATGCGCCGTGTATTAGGATTGTCATTGGGCGATGCCAGCAGACGGTGAATCGCCCAGTGCACGGAACCGTCACGTCAAATGCGTTTGCCCGAATGCCCGACATGACCTATATTACCGGGTTGTAACACTTGCGCCAGATCGGGCTGCGTTAGTGAATATGCGCCGGCGCCTATCGCCGGCAGGCCGGCTTCAGTACGAATGGATAAACGTTGCCGAAAGGATCGACCCCATATGGCAAAGACCCCCGACATGGGTGACATACAGAAGGACTTGAAAGATTTCTTCTCGAACAAGTACGGCGCGCAGGTGCAGTTCGCCCAGCCGGAAAAGGAAGGCGTCCCCGCGGACCCGCCCGCGGAAGAAGCCCCGGTGCCCGAAATCCGCTTCGACATGAAGCCCGAAGAACTGGAAGCCTACCTGAACGAGTACGTCATCCGCCAGGACGAAGCGAAGGAGATCCTGGCCACCAAGATCTGCACCCACTTCAACCGGATCCGGCTCCAGGAGGAGAAGGAACCGGTCGGCAACATCAAGAACAACATCATCCTGATCGGTTCGACCGGCGTGGGGAAGACCTACCTCATCAAGCTCATCGCCAGCAAGATCGGCGTGCCGTTCGTAAAGGGCGACGCCACGCGATTCAGCGAGACGGGCTACGTGGGCGGAGACGTGGACGAACTGGTCCGCTCGCTGGTCCACGAGGCCGATGGCAACATCAAGCTGGCGGAATACGGCATCATCTACATCGACGAGATCGACAAGATCGCCTCGTCCGGAAACACCGTGGGACCGGACGTGTCGCGGACCGGGGTGCAGCGCACGCTGCTGAAGCTGATGGAAGAGACGGACGTGGACCTGCAGGCGCCCCACGACCTGACGTCCCAGATGGAGAACGCCCTCCAGTTCCAGAAAACGGGTAAGGTGGAAAGGAAACGCATCAATACGCGCAACATTCTGTTCATCGTCAGCGGCGCCTTCGCCAACCTGGAAGAGATCATCAGGAAACGAATGAGCGTGCAGGCGATGGGGTTCGGGCAGGGCGACGGCGCGAAAAAGCCGGAGGATGGCGAATGGCTGCCGTACGTGACCGCGGAGGACCTGATCGAGTACGGCTTCGAGTCGGAATTCATCGGGCGCCTGCCGGTAACCGCCGTGCTTCACAAGCTCAGTGTCGACGACCTGTTCCAGATCCTTCGCAACCCGAACGGGCCGGTCATTATCGCCAAGAAACTTGACTTCAAGGCCTACGGCGTCGAAGTCGACTTCGACGAGGAATCGTTGCGCCTGATCGCGGAACGGGCCCACCGGTCGGGTACGGGCGCCCGCGGCCTCATCGGTACGATGGAGCGGATCCTGATCAAGTTCGAGAAAAAACTGCCCTCCAGCACGGTGAAACGGTTCGACGTAACGGCGGCCGTGGTGGAGAACCCGGAACGTGAGCTCGAGCGGATACTTGCGGAGGCGCCTCCCGAACCTGCCGAGGAACTACAGGTGTACTTCGAGGAACACGACATAACCCTCACGTTGGACGAAGCCGCGTCCGCGGCGTTGGAGCATCTCGCGGAGCAGCGCGGCAGTACCCCTGAAAGCATGGGAATGGAGCTTTTCAGGGATTACGTCCACGGTCTGAAGCTGATCCAGGCCCGGGAACTGAAGATCACGGAAGATGCGATCAGGAACCCCGGAGAATACCTGGACCGCCTGATCAAGAAGTTCTACGAAAACCAACCTAAGTCAACCTGACGATTTCCCAGGCCATTTACCGCAAATGATCCCGGTAGCGCTCACCATTGCGGGTTCCGACTCCGGAGGCGGAGCCGGCATCCAGGCTGACCTCAAGACCTTCTCGGCAAACGGCGTGTACGGCATGTCCGCCGTTACGTCGGTCACGGCGCAGAATACCCTCGGCGTGCAGGCGGTCCACAACCTGTCGCCCGATGTGGTGGCCGCGCAGATCGAATCCGTCCTGACCGATATCGGCGCCCAGGCCATCAAGACAGGTATGCTGGCGAACTCAGGCATCCTCGCCGCCGTGGCCGACGCGCTGCGGGGATATCCGGAGATCCCCCTTGTCGTGGACCCGGTGATGATCGCCAAGAGCGGCGACGCACTGCTCGAACCGGAAGCGGTGTCCACGCTCATCGAACGGTTGATCCCCCTTGCCACGGTCATAACGCCGAATCTGGACGAGGCGCGGGCGCTGACGGGAATCGAGGCTTCGGACGTGGACGGGATGCGGACGGTCGCGCGCAGACTCTTCGAAATGGGGCCGCGCCACGTGGTCGTCAAGGGCGGGCACCTCGAAGGGCCGGCCGTAGACGTGTTATTCGACGGCGGGAACTTCGAAACGCTTGAATCGGAACGCATCGATACGCGAAGCACCCACGGTACAGGCTGCACGTTTGCTTCCGCGATCGCCGCCGGCCTGGCAAAAGGCGTCCCGGTCTCCGAAGCCGTCGGAGACGCCAAGACCTACCTGACCGGAGCGCTGCGCCACGCCGAACCCATGGGCGGGGGGCACGGACCGGTCCAGCACTTCCACGAACTCTACCGCGACGCCGAACGCCTCACGGTCCTGGACCAGCTTTCCGCCGCCGCGCGGCGTCTCGAAAACGCCCACGCGGGGGATCTCGTCCCCGAAGTGCAATGCAACCTGGGCATGGGACTGTCGCGCGCAAGGTCGGCTGACGACGTAGCGGCCTTCCCCGGCCGGCTCATCCGCCTGCACCGCGACGTCCGTTCCGTGGCGCCCCCCGAATTCGGCGCGTCCTCCCACGTGGCCCGGATCATCCTTACCGCCATGCGGAAGGACCCGGACAAGAGATCCGTGATGAATATCCGATACGATGATTCGATCCTCGGCGCCTGCCGGGGACTGGGCCTGACCATCGCCGCCTTTGACCGACACGAGGAACCGCTCGAATCGAAAATGCGGGAAGGTTCGTCCCTCGAATGGGGAACGGCCCGGGTCATCGAGGAGCAGGGGTTCGTGCCGGATATCGTCTACGATCTGGGGGACGAGGGGAAGGAACCCATGATCCGGGTCATCGCGAGCGACCCGGAGCGGGTCACGGACATTGCGCTTGCGGTGTTGGAAAGATCCCGGGGCAAGTAGCGGAACTTCAATACCCCAGTTTGCGCAGGTAAGCGCGTTCCCGCCGCATCTTCTCGATGTCCGGCAGGTCCGTCTGGCTGGGACACACGGTCACCCACCGGTCGTAACCGATCTCCTCCAGCGCCTGCATGGCGGCGCCGAAATCGAGCAGCCCGCCGTCTCCGAGTTCGACGAAGCGGTAATCCTTGTAGTCCTGCAGGTGCACGTAGACCAACCGGTCCCTGAAATCGCGGATGGACTGGGCGGGATCGTAGTGCCAGAAGGCCGAATGGGATACGTCGATACAGAGTTTCGCCCGCTTCATCAGGCGCATGAGCAGTTCCCACTCTTCGCGGGAATCGACCGTGGTGCTCGTGTGGATGTGGTAGCACACGTCCAGGTCGTACTGCGATGCATAGTCGGCGAATTCGTCGGACAGGTCCGCCAGGGCCCGGATGTCGTCCTGGGTCGAGGCGCGTCCGTAGGGGCGCCCGGCGCCCATGAACATGAAGGTGTCGGCCTCCACGTCGGCGGCGAAGTCGATGCGGCGCTTGTTGCGCTCCTTCATTTCGTGGTCCCCGTCGAGGGATATGCCGATGCCAGTGACCACGGCGACCTCGACGCCCGCACGGTCCGAAATGGCCTTCACCCGACTGGCCGATCCCAGCCAGTCCAGGGACTGGCGAATCTCCCAGCCATCCCAGCCGGTTTCCTTCAACTGCCCCAGAATCTCATCCAGATCGGGGGTCGTCCACCTCAATCCGCTGAATCCCAGTTTGAATTTCATTGGCGCTCCACTTCTCCCGATATGGCGATCTTGCGAACCTCTTCTCCGTCAAGCCGGTAATTGGTGGACAGGGCGTCGATGGCCTCGCCGACCCGGCTCAGCGGCAGAGTGTGGGACACCATTTCCTCGAAGGGATAACGGCCGGACTCGAGGATGGGCAGACCGCGGACGAAGTGGGAGATGTTGCTGGCCCAGACGCCCACGAGGGTAATGTGGCGGAACACGAAGTGATTGAAGGGGTTCATGCGGACGTCGCCCGCGTCGGTGAAATGACCGCCTTCCACGTAGGTGCCGCCCCTTCGCAGCATTTCCACGCCCTCCGGGATGGCCGGCGGCACGCCCGTGCACTCGAAGACCACGTCGGCGCCGTGCCCGCCCGGCGTTTCCGCCTTGACCATTTCGATGCGTTCCTGCGCGTCCGGCACTTCCTCGATATTTATGGTCACGTCGGCGCCGAAGGCCGTCGCCAGTTCCAGCCGGGACGCCGGCGCACCTACGACGATGGTGCGGTGTGCGCCGGCCTCGATGGCCGCCGCGAGGCTGAAAAGACCGATGGCCCCGGCGCCCTGGATCACCGCGGTGGACCCGAGTTTCATCTGCGCCTTTTCGGCGAAATGGAGACCGACGGTGAAGGGTTCGAGCAGCACGGCGATTTCTGGCGGCGAGCTTACCTTCAGGAACTTGCTGCGTGGGATGTTCAGCAGGACGTATTCCGCGTACCCGCCCTGGAAGTGGGGCTTGATGTCGGCATAGGGCCGGAATCCGTAGGCCAGCACGTTGGGACAGAGCCCAGGCTCCCGGACCACCGCGCAGAAATAGCAGGACCCGCACTGCTGCCCGGGGATTACGGCGATGAGATCGCCCTCTCTTACCGGCTTTTCCATCGCGTCCGAGTCGACGCCTGGTCCCAGTTTTTCGATCACGCCGACGATTTCATGGCCCAACACCAGCGGGAAGGCCTTGCGCCGCATGTGGCCGTTGTAGATGTGCACGTCCGTGCCGCACACGCCGCACATGGTCTGCCTGACGAGCAACTCGCCCGGACCCGGGTCGGGGACCACCGCCTCGCCGACCGTGAAGTTCCCTTTTTCCCCGTCCAGTATCGCCGCTCTTCCCGTTCGCGCCATTTTCCCTCCAGGATGCTTGCCGTCCGACCCGCGACGGATCAGGCTGCCCTCAGCCGTTGAAGCGTCTTTCCGCCTCCGCCCAGTCCACGACGTTCCACCAGGCTTCAATGTACGCGGGGCGCAGGTTCTGATAGTTCAGATAGTAGGCGTGCTCCCATACGTCAAGACCCAGAATCGGCGTCTTGCCTTCCATGACCGGGCTGTCCTGGTTGGCCGTGGAATAGACCTCGAGGTTGCCCGCGCCGTCCTTTGCGAGCCAGGCCCAGCCTGAACCGAAGCGCGTCGCGCCCGCTGCCGCGAATTGCTCTTTCATCGCGTCGAGACTGCCGAAGGCGCCGTCGATAGCCGCGGCCAGGTTGCCCGTGGGATTCCCGCCGCCGCTGCCGCTCATGATCGTCCAGAACTGCGTATGGTTGGCATGGCCGCCGCCGTTGTTGCGCACGGCAGTCTTGATGGCGTCCGGCACGATGGCGCAGTGGTCCGCCAGCAACTCATCCAGGCTCTTGCCGGCCAGGTCGCCGTGGTCGGCCAGGGCGTTATTCAGGTTGGTGATGTAGGTGTTGTGATGCTTGCCGTGATGTATCTCCATGGTGCGCGTATCGATGTGAGGTTCGAGCGCGTCATGGGCATAGGGCAGATCGGGCAGCGTGAATGACATGGTACTCTCCTTTGGGGATGGGTCCGCACAACTGTTGAGAACTGCGGTGCCGGCCAGTCCGGCCAGGGCGCCGCCTGCTATTTTACCGAGAAACCCGCGGCGGGAAAGGCCGGAGCCGGCCGTACTGGCAACGGAGCCGGCCGCACAGGCAACGGAAAGCGATTCCGCCTCGTGTCTGGTCTTACCGTCTTGACTACCGTCCTGTGTTTCAGATGTCTCCATAGTGTATACGTTTCCTTTCCTGTTCGACTACTGTTCGCCTACTATTCGCCCGCTTCCTTTCTTGTTCGACCGCTTTCCGCGGGCGATTCGTCCGCGACGGGGCGGGGTGAATTCGCTATGCCGGCGTTTCGATGTCTCCGAACAGCGTGAAGGGCGTAGAGCCATTGACGCGCACGGGAACGATCATGTTGGATTCGATGCCCGGCCTCCGGGGAAACACGACGGTCTTGAAGGCGTCCGTCTTGCCGAAGAGCTTATCTGCGTCGCGTTTGGACTGGCCCTCTACGAGCACATGCACGATCTGTCCCCTGTACGCCCGGTTCCGGAAATCGGAGATCGATTTCTGCATATCGATGATGGCCGTCAGCCTGCCGGCCTTCACTTCTTCGGGCACGTCGTCGGGCAACCGTTTATGGGAAGCCGTCCCTGGACGCGGAGAATACTTGAACATGAAAGCGCTGTCGAACTGCACGGTGCGCATCATCTCGCAGGTCGCCTCGAATTCTTCTTCCGTCTCGCCACAGAATCCCACGATGACGTCCGTCGTCAGGGCGATCCGGGGAATGTGCTCCCGGAGCATGCGGACCACCTTAAGAAACGTTTCCGGAGTGTAATCTCGCCGCATGCGGGACAGGGTCGTCGACGCGCCGGACTGCAGCGGAAGGTGCGTATGGGGACAGACCTTCGGGGAAGCCGCCATGACCTCGATCAACCGTTCCGGGAAATGTGCCGGGTGGGGCGAAGTGAACCGGATGCGCTCGATGCCGTCGATTTCCGCCGCCCGGGAAAGCAGGTCCGCGAAGTCGACCTCGCCGTCCCGGTACTTGTTCACCGTCTGGCCGAGCATCGTTATTTCCCGGTATCCTTCCGCCGCGAGGCGCTCGATCTGGCGGATCACTTCGCCGTGGGGCGTGCTGCGCTCCCGGCCGCGCACGAATGGAACGATGCAGAAGGCGCACATCTTGTCGCAGCCGCGCATGATCGTAACCCAGCCGTTTACGCCGGCTTCCCTGACGGGATCGATGTCGAGATAGTGTTCCGCCCGGTCCCAGACCAGGCTCAGCGCCGGTTCGTTTTCAGCATCCAGGGCGCGGAGCATGGCCGGCAGGCGCCGGTAGCTGTCGGGACCCGCGACCAGGTCGATATAGGGTGCCTGCCCGATGATCCGGTCGCCGAGGTGTTGGGACATGCAACCGCAGAGTCCCAGGATCAAGTCGGGATTGGCCGTCTTGAACCGGTTCAGTTCGGACATGCGCCCGAGTACCCGCTGCTCCGCGTTCTCACGAATGGCGCAGGTATTCACCAGGATCACGTCGGCCCGGTCGACCCGGTCGGTTACGCGGTAACCCTCCCGTACGAGCAGCCCCACGATCAACTCGGAATCCGCCTTATTCATCTGGCAGCCGTAGGTCTCCACGTACAGCGATCGCGCCTGTACCGTGGCAGACGCCGCGGGCGGTTCCAGAACTGTCCTGTCCGTGCTTTCCGTGACCATATATCCCCGTCTTCTTTGGCGTTTTCAGATTCCGTTAATCTATAAATACAGCAAGGTACCGTCAATCAAAAACATACCCGGCGCGGCGTATACGATGCCTTAGTTGTTCCCGTCCTTCCCGGACTTCATCGCGAGGCAGTCCGCCCCGTTCCAGGCAGTCGTCCTCCGTGGATTCGAGCCGTTCGTAGAACGCGAGCCCGAGCCGGGCGATTTCAGGCTCGGCCGGAATATCGTCCATGACTTGAAACAGGATGTCCTCGGCCCTGGCGTACTTGCCATACCGTTCGAAATACCTGAACAGCAGCATCGATGTAGATACGGGCAGTTCCACGTTCTCGAGTAGACCCAGCAGTTCGCCGATCGCTTCGTGGGGGTCCGTAACGAGACCGGTGGAGCTTATGTCCTCGCTGATCCAGCGAAAGTCTTCCGTGCCGATGGTCGGTTCCACGGCGATTTCAAGGTAACAGTTGAGGGCCTTGAGGTACAGGATGCGGCCGTCGTCCTCCTGTCCGTCCGCCAGGGCCAGCGTTCCGTCTTCCTTGAACAGGCGCGCGGCCATCAGCGCAGTGTCTACGGCCCCTCCACTTCGTTTCATCAACATGGAAAGCAGGGTGCGTTCGGACAGCGCCATGACGGACGCCGTGGACAGGCCGAATATGTCTTCCCAGGTCTGGGCGATGATCGAACGGGCCCGGTGATAGTCCTGATCGCGGCGCGACCGGATCAACAGGATCAGCGCATCGATGAAAACGCGGATGGTTCTCATGATGTAGTCCTGTCGGAACATCGATCGGCCCTCGCCCCTTCCCGGCCGGCACGCGCCACCGGGCCGCCCGACGGAATAAAAGGACGACCGACACGGCGGCAGGCTGCCTGCGGGGTATGGGTGGCTATGCTGACGTTAAGGGGAAAACAACCGGAAGACGGTCGCGGCACAGATATGAAAAAGGCAGGAGTGAACTACGCTCCTGCCTCCGATCGAATTTCGTGGTCCGTACGGTTCAGCAGTCGTTTTCGGACCGGATGTACTTTATGGGGTTGACGCGTCTGCCGTCCTTCTGAATCTCGTAGTGCAGGTGATATCCGTTGGCTCTTCCCGTCATACCTACCTGGCCGATGATATCTCCGCGCTTCAGTTCCATGCCCTTCTTCACCAGGATGGTGGAAAGATGACCGAAGCGGGTCCTGTATCCGTTCTGGTGGTCCACGTCTATGTACAGGCCGTACCGGGAGTCCACGCCGGTCTTGATCACGACGCCACTGGCCGGAGAACTGACCGGCGTTCCCGGGGCCGCTTTGATATCGATTCCACGGTGCATGGCGTACAGACCGGTGAAGGGATCGTTCCTCGGTCCGTACCGGCTGGTTATCACGCCGGTCACCGGAGTAATCGAAGGTACGAACTGCCAGCGGTCGTCGACTTCCCGGATCTGCCGCTCGATATCCTCCATGCTCTTGAGCGAAAGGCTGGACATCCGTTTCGAGGTTTCCATCTCGGAGTACAATCTGGAAGCCCGGTAGAAGGGCGAATCGTGACCGAAACCCGGATCCGGCATCTCGGCCCGTCCACCCACACCTACCTGGCGAACGTCCGGATGGATGCTTGGAAGCCCCGAAATCAACCGGGCGGACGCTTCCGTTGCAATGAGCGAATCCAGCCTGGCCCTGCTCGACCGGCTGGACTGTTCCAGGATCGCGATCTCTTCCCGCATGCTTTCATGCCTGTACTCGGCCACCCATGACCGCGCGCCGACGTATACGACGCCCGTTACCATGACCAGCACGCCCAGCATGACAGCAATCGGCAGTCCGGGTATACGAACCGTTATATCCCCGAAATGCAAGACCATGAGCCCGGTCGGCATTCGGTTTTTTATCAAAATCCCTGATTCCCGTTACAAGTTGACCCGTAAATCTCAATCAATGCGATATAAACCCTTACCGCGACGATGTGACACATAAAATGAAGCGGATCGCGTCTCGTGTCAAACGATTTCTTGCGGTTTCTTCCGCGAACGGCCGCAGGTTAAAGGCCCCGGGCCGGGAACAACCAGGCCGACGGATCGAGTATGCGGCCTTCGTGGTGGACCTCGTAATGTATGTGGTATCCGCTGGTCTTTCCTGTCTGACCGACCCGTCCGATGACCTCCCCGCGCTTCACCCGTTTCCTTCTTTCGACAAGCACGTCGGAAAGGTGGCCGTACCGCGTGACGTACCCGTTCTGGTGGTCGATGTCCACATACCGGCCGAGGCTTGCGTTCACACCGGTCCTCGAAACCACCCCGTCAGCAGTTGCCCGTACCGGTTCGTCCTTGTTCGCGGCGATGTCCAGGCCGCCGTGCACGCGCTGGTCGTCGCTCAACAGGTTGCGCGAAGACCCGAATGATCTCGAGACGGGACCGCGCACAGGCAAGACGATAGGGACGCCGGGCCAGTACGTCTCGTCGACGCCTGCCTCTGCCTCGATGGAACGAAGGCTGGCCAGTTCCGCACGGGTTTCGGCAAGCATCCGGTCGATCCTTCCGCCGATCCTTCCTATGGCCACATCGGGCGATTCGGACCATTCGATAGATGCCTGGGCCGCAGGGGGTTTGTCGGGGCCGGCGACCGTGCCGGGCTCATCGGCTCCATGCACGATCTTGCCAATGTCGGACGCGCGCTCCGACAGGTTCAGGATCTGCGATTCGAGCGCGCCGTCCAATTCATGCAGGGCCTGCAGCTGGGCCTGCAGCCGGTTGTTTTCCCTTTCCCGTTCAATCAGGGCCCTGTCGTCCAGCAGGGCAATCACACGGGACGCGGCAAAATGCCATCCCCCCAGCATCAGAAGCGCCAGTACGGCGATGCAGGCCAGGATCGGCATCAGGCCGTATTCCCGCTGATCGCCCCGCGCACTTGCCGGCATATGTATGATTGAGACCAATCTTCGTCGAGGCATTTCCGTCTCCGCGCCCCGGCTGCCGGTTCGGCGCCGTCGCGAGCGGATGACCGACGGGATCCCGGGGATGGGTCCCGCCGCGTCACGGATGGGGATCGATCAGTTCAGATAGGCCCGAAGCTTCTGGCTTCTGGAAACGTGGCGAAGCCTGCGCAGCGCCTTTTCCTTGATCTGGCGCACGCGTTCCCTCGTGAGACTGAACCGCGATCCGATCTCCTCCAGGGTATAGGACTTTTCCATGTTGATGCCGAAATACAAGGCGATCACGGCCGCTTCCCGCTTGGTCAGGGATCCGAGCGCCCGGAAGATCTCTTCTTTCAGCGCATCCACCATGAGGGCCTCGTCGGGCGCCTCCTGTTCATCATCCTTGATGAGATCAAGCAACCTGTTGTCTTCACCCGATTTTAGCGGCGCGTCCAGCGATACGTGGCGGCTCGCGATGCGCATCGTATCTTTCACGTCGCCGGGTTTCATATCCAGCTCCCGTGCGATTTCCTCGGCGCTGGGTTCGCGCCCGAACTCCTGTTCGAATTCGCTGGACAGCCTGCCGATCTTGTGGAGGGTGCCCACGCGGCTCAAGGGAAGCCGCACGATCCGGGACTGCTCGGCGAGCGCCTGGAGGATGGACTGGCGAATCCACCAGACCGCGTAGGAGATGAACTTGAAGCCCTTGGTCTCGTCGAATCGCTTGGCCGCCTTGATCAGCCCGATATTGCCTTCATTGATCAGGTCGGACAGGGAAAGTCCCTGATTCTGGTACTGCTTGGCGACGCTGACCACGAACCGGAGATTGGAAGACGTCAGCTTCTCCAGCGCTTTCTGGTCGCCGGCCCGGACCGACCGGGCCAGTTCGGTTTCTTCTTCGGCCATTAACAGCGGCACGTTGCCGATTTCCTGCAGGTAGAGATCGAGAGACCGGTCTTCCGACGCCGTAGAATGGGTTTTCGTTAAAGTGCTCACGTTCTGCGACAACTCCTGTTTATCCGTTTGACTTCAGAGGCTTTGTTCGGCCCCTTACCACTGGCAATGCCCGCCGGTCAAGGCTCATCGACAAGCCTTTTGCAAAATCGGACAGTTTACTAATATACATAGCCTGGATGATTTGTCAATAAAAAAACAGGACGGACGGCCAGTTCAGTCCGGAAGGGCTGCCAGGGTACCGCGTCCGTCGAATTCCAGCGGTCCGCGGCGGCCCGAGAATTCGATGTCCTCCCGGTCGGCCAGTTCTTCCGACAGGGCGTCGGAAACCGCTACGCGTCCGAGGGAGAGCGTGTTCTTTATGCGGACGGCGCGTCCGTCCCCGGGCGGTTTCATGCCGATGGTGGAGAAGGCGGCCTCGATGACTTCGCGGTCCGTGTCCAGGAACACGGGGATGCGGGATTTCTGCGGGCTCATACCCGTGATGGAATTGACGTAGGTGTACTGGTGATTGATCTTGTCCACCAGGCGGCGGGTGGTGAAATCGGCGAGGCCGATGCCCACGGCGTTGCCCTCGCTCTGCGGGGTCAGGTCGCGGACGATGATGCGCAGAATCCGCGGGATCGCGGGCTCATTCTCGAAATTCTGCATGCGCCGGCCGATGATGTTCGTGTCCATACCGGTCCCGCTGATATTCTTCCCCATCTCGTCGACGATCAGAATGTCGATGTCGTCGGACGGAAGGCGGGGCATGAGGCGCTGCGCCTCCTGGAAGAGGCGGCGTTCTTCCTGTTGCAGGACATTCGCAGGGACGCCTGAGATGTGCGCGGTCTGATCGTAGGCGTTCTCGATGATGGCCAGTCCGAAGGCCACGGGCGCGTGCTCGAGAACGTGCCCGGACACGGTCGTGATCATGTGTTCGAACCCGTATTCGAAGACCGCGCCGTGATAGTAGCTGGCGCCTTTCTGCTTGCCCAGCCCGATAGCCAGCATCTTCATCAGTCCGCTTCCGACCGAGCCCTTGAAGTCCGTATGGGGCTTCACGCGGTTGACCACCACGATATGGTCCGCGGACAGGGCATTCCGGTCCAGGTAAACCGGCAGTCCGTCCTCGGTCTCGCCGAGGCTCGCCGGCTCGATGTCGGAGCGTACGGGGCACCCGGTCGCCGCTGCGCTGATACCGTAGTTTTCCAATACCCTTCGCTGTCCTTCGGAAGTCGCACCCCCGTGACTGCCCATGGCCGGCACGACGAAGGGCTTCAGCCCGGCCTTGCCGAGTGCGGAAACGACACTCCCGACGATGGTCGCAATGTTTCCGATCCCCCGGCTTCCGCACGCGACGGCCACCGTGGATCCGGCGCGCATGCCCGTCTCCTCGATCATGCGGGAGACTTCCCTTTCGGTCGTCCCGGCTATATCCTCGACGACAGGCGCGTCGAACCGCTGGCGAATCTCCCTGAATGCAGGCAGTTTCATTTGGGATCTCCCGTTTAACCGGATCTCGTGCGGCACATCCGTGGCCTCACAAGGCCGGTTCCTTCAGATTCCGTCCGTAAACCGACCCGGATTCAACGTGCTTTTCGGATCGAAACGGTATTTGAGCATTTCCATGATGCGTTGGTTTCCTCCGGTTGAACCCCACACGCCGACCCGTTCCCTCAGGACGGCGGGCGCATGCTCCACCACGAAGACGCCCTGTTGTTCCGAAGCGCTCCGCAATTCCTCGATCAGGCCCGCCAACCCGTCGAAATCCGGAACCTGGTACGTCCCTTCCCGGTAGAAGACGAAGGCCACGTGGCCGCTTGCGAAATGGGAGAGCATGGCACAGCCGATGGACAGGCGCCGGCAGCGTTCCTCCGCCAGACGGAACAGCGCGTCCACCCGGTCCGGTGTCACGCCGGCGCGGCAGGTCAACCCCGGCTGCATGCCCCGGGGCACGAGCCGGCCCGCGGGAAACGCCCGCATCGCATCCAGAAGCCGGCGGTATTCGTCCCCGTCCGGCTGGACGACTTCGACCGCGCCCGACTCCCGGAAAAGCCGTTCGCATTCCTCGGACTGCCAGTCCACCGTCTCGTTCGGTCCGATCATGCCCGCGACAAGCGAGAAATGATGTCCGTTCCGCGCGCTGCCCTCCCCGGCGCCGTGAACCGGCGCCCCGCCGGCATCACCCGCGAGCAAGGCGCAGGCCGCGGGATTGGCCAGTTCCAGGAAGGACGGCATGATCTCCGAGTCCATGACCCGGAATGCGCATTCGGCGGCGGCACTCAGCCCCGTCATGTTTCCAATGACGATTCTTCCCGCCGCCGGCAGGGGCTGGAGCTTGAGATTCACCTCCGCGAGAATGCCGAGCGTGCCGAGCGAACCGATGTACATCTTGTTCAGGTCGTAACCCGCCACGTTCTTGACGACCTGACCGCCGGAACGCACGACCGTGCCGTCCGCCTGGACCACACGGGCGCCGATGACCATGTCCCTGGCCGTACCGAAGGAGGCCCGTAGCACGCCGGAGGCATTGGTGGCGAGTACGCCGCCCAGGGTGCACGCGTCGCCGTGAGGCGGGTCCAGGGGAAGATACTGGCCTCTTTTTTCCAGCCCGGCCTGCAGCCCGGCCATGGTGATGCCGGCCTCTACGGTGGCCGTCTGGTCCGCCGGTTCGTGGACGACGATTCGGTTGAGGCGCTCCATGGACACCACGACGTCCGCGCGGGAGGGCGGATGGCCGAAGTCCATCTTGGTGCCGCCACCCCGAGGAATCACGGCGTAACCCAGTTCCGTGGCCACTTTCACGGTGGCCGAAAGGGACTCCACGCTTCCCGGGACTACGAAGGCCGAGGGAACAACTCCTTCCACGGTATGGGAAGCCAGCGTTTCCCGGCTCGCCGGCGCATATCCGTCCACGACGGATCCGAGCCTGCTGTGCAGCACCTCATCGGGCATGGGCTAACCTGTGTGCCATCGAGTTCAGAGCAGCGCCGCCTGGCGGTTGGTGTATTTCAGTTCAGCCGTCCCGCATCCGATGCAGGAACGGTTCGTGGGAAACATCTTGCCGGGATTGCTGAGGTTGTTCCCGTCGAACACCTCTTTGACCGTCTCCATGGCCTGGATATCCGGCTCGTCGAAAATCAGGGGCATCAGGTCGACCTTTTCGTATCCGATGCCGTGTTCCCCGGTGATGGATCCGCCCAAATCGACACAGGCCCGCAGGATCTCGTTGCTGGCCTCCACGGTCTTCTGCGCCTGTTCCTCGTCCCGGTCGTCATATGCGATACAGGGATGGATGTTGCCGTCGCCGGCGTGAAACACGTTGCCGATCAGCAGTTCGTATTTCTCGGCCGTCGTCCGGATGACCCGCATGATGTCCGGGATTTTCGTACGTGGAACCACGCCATCCTGCACGTAGTAGCTGGGACTCAGGCGTCCCATGGCGCCGAAGGCCCGTTTGCGGCTCGTCCACAGCAGGGCGCGTTCCCTGTCGTCTTCCGCGGTACGTATTTCACGGGCCCGGTTATCCCCACACACCGCGGTCACCGCTTCGGCCTGGGTGCCCAGACCCGCCTCGTGCCCCTCGAGTTCGATGATCAGCACGGCTTCCGCGTCCAGTGGAAATCCGAAATGGTAGGCAGCCTCGATGGCGCCGATGGCGACCCGGTCGATCATTTCGAGGGCTGAAGGGACGATTCCCCGGCCCACCACGCCGGCGACGGCGCGGGACGCGTCCTCCACACTGTCGAATACCACCAGAAATGTCCGCCAGGCCTGGGGAAGGCGGGTCAGTTTGACCCACGCCCGCGTAACGATCCCCAGCATGCCTTCGGAGCCGATCAGGAGGCCGCGCAGATCGTACCCCACGGTGTCTTCCGCCTTGCCGCCGAACCACGTGACTTGCCCGTCCGGCAAGACCACCTCCACGCCCAGCGTGTGGTTGGTTGTGACCCCGTACTTCAAAGTGTGGGGACCGCCCGAGTTCTCGGCGATGTTCCCGCCGATGGTACAGGCGTACTGGCTCGATGGGTCCGGCACGAAGTGGTAGCCCTGCTTGCCGGTTTCCTTTGACAGGTGCAGGTTGACCACGCCGGCTTCCACCAGCGCGCGCTGGTTCCGGAAGTCGACCTCCACGATGCGGTTCATCTTGGTCAGCGCGATCATGACCCCGCCGTCGGGCGGCAGGCTCCCGCCGCTTAACCCGGTGCCGGCCCCGCGCGCCACAAAGGGGATCCTTGCTTCGTGGAGTATGCGGACCACGGCCGCGACCTCCTCCGTCGTGGTCGGGTAGACCACGGCATGAGGGGCGTTCCGGTCGATGGTCAGCCCGTCGCATTCGTACACGATCAACTGGTCCGGCGCGTCGATGACGTTCTCCCGGCCCAGCACGGCTGCGAGTCGATCCACGAGTCGGTCTTTGTTCATGATGGTGTACCCCACCGGTCAATCGGCCGATCGCCGGCCTGCCTCGTCCCGCTTTACCCGCCGTGCTTCGACCGGGTCAGATCGAGGAATTCCATCCGCGTGGCGCGATCGTCCCGGAACACGCCGAGCATGGCGCTCGTCGTCGCCTTGGAGTGCTGTTTCTCCACGCCGCGCATCATCATGCAGAGATGGCCCGCTTCCATGACAACCGCCACCCCGAGAGGGTCGAGACAGGTCTGCAGAGTCTGGGCGATCTGGGAGGTCAGGCGCTCCTGCAGCTGCAGACGCCGCGAGAAGACGTCCACGATGCGGGGGATCTTGCCGAGTCCGATTATCTTGCCGTTGGGTATGTAGGCGATGTGGCACTGGCCGAAAAACGGCAGCAGGTGGTGCTCACACAGCGAGAAGAACTCGATGTCCTTCACCAGCACCATCTCATCGTAGTCCTCTTCATAGATAGCGTTATTTATAACGGTTTCAATGCTTTTTTCATAGCCCTGTGTCAGAAACCGCAGGGATTCCGCTACGCGGCGGGGCGTCCGCCTGAGACCATCCCGGTCCGGGTTCTCGCCGATTTCGGCGAGCAGTGACCTCGTCAATCCCTCGATAGGGTCCATCGTGGTTACCGGTCCTCCTCTCCGAAATACTCGAAAGCGTTCTTGGACGTTTCCACCAGGCGAATCCTGTACAGAGAAGGGGAATCGAAAAACGGAAGCAGCCGCGCCCAGATCACGCGGAGCAACTCCTCCGAAGTCGGATTGACCGTCTTGAATTCCTCCAGGTCCCGGTTCAGGTGCCGATGATCGTAGCGGTCCACGACTTCCTTCTGGAGAATCTCATCGAAACGTCCCATGTCGATGACCGTCCCCGTCTTCTCGTCTACCGGGCCGCGGACCGTCACCGCGAGTTCATAATTGTGGCCGTGGCCGTGCGGGTTATTGCACTTGCCGAATATACGCACGTTCTCTTCGTCGCTCAACCTAATACTGTGCAGGCGGTGGGCGGCGTTGAACTCTACGCTTCTCGTGACATGGACCATGCTGTCGTCTCCAGTGTATTCGATACTTCTCGCGCGGCTTTCTTGGAGCAGGATGCGCGTAAGTCCGCACGGCCCGGCACCGCTTTTCAGCGCTTGCCAGAGGTACCGGACGAGTCTTTCGCTTGTCGGAGCCGGACCCTTCAGGACGGCGTGGTCGTGGTTCAGATGGCTCAGGTCCAGCGGCTCGATCACGGCGCGAATCAGCCGTTTGACTTCGGTCAGGTTCAGGACCACGCCGGTCCGGGGGTCGACTGGACCTCCGAAGGTGAATTCGGCCGCGTAGTCGTGACCGTGGCCGGTGCCGACGGCGCAGGTTCCGTACACTCGCCTGTTCCTGGCCTCCGGCCATTGCGGGTCGTGGCACAGATGGGCCGCCGAGAACCGGGTTTTTCGCGTAATGAGTATCATGCGGTCGGATGGTTCGGACGGACAGCCGGACGCGGGAAGAACGGCCGCGCTAGAGTGCGGTGACCGCCGCCGCCGTGACGGTCCTGACGGCTTGTTCGAGCGTGCCGCTGTATACGGCGCCCGCGGCGTTCCTGTGGCCGCCGCCGCCCAGGCCTACGGCGACCTGGTTGATGTCGGTATCGGGCCGGGACCTTAAGCTGATCTGGACCGTGCCATCTCCGGACTCCACGAAAATGATCCCGATTTGAATGCCGGCGATGGTCATGGTCACGTCCACGAACCCGCTCGTATCCGAAGACAGCGCGCCGGTCTCCTCAATCATGGAACGCGTTACGGTCAGCCAGGCGACGCGGCCGCATCCGGTGAATTGAATATCGGAGAGCGCGCGGCCCATGAGCCGGGTTCGGGCGCCCGTGTTACGGTTGTATACCTGATCGTAGACCCGGGACGGGTCGACGCCCGCGGAAAGGAGCTTGGCCGCGATGATATGGGCGCACGGAGCGCTTCTGGCGAAACGGAAGGAAACGGTATCGGTGAGTATGCCCGTGTACAGCGCATCCGCCGCCCTCGAAGAAAGCGGCGCGCCTAAAGAGTCTATCAGATCATAAACGAGCTCGGCTGTTGAAGACGCCTTCGTCTCAATCACCGACAAGGGCGTGATCAGTTCACTGCATGGATGGTGGTCGATCACGATCTTGACCGCCGGCGATTCTTCCAGCGGCTTCCGTAAACGCCCCAGCCTGTCCCAGCCGTTGGCGTCCACGATGACGGCCACGTTCATGTCCCCCAGGCGTGCTATATCCGCCTCCGAGGCGGGCGCGAGGATACCCCCGTCCGGGTCCAGCCATGTATAGGCATCGGGAATGGCGTCGTTCATGACGACGACGGCATCCTTCCCGAGCGCTTTGAGACATTCGTAGACCCCCAGGGCCGAGCCGACCGAATCCCCGTCCGGATTGACGTGACTGGAGATCACGAAGGACTGGTTCGATGCTATGGCTGCCTTGATTTCATCCCACATGGCCATCTTCCATGGATCGGACCCGGCGCCGCCAGGCGGCTCGTCTTTAACGGGCTCCGGTCCAATGTATCGGGGAAGGCCGGCACCCGGCAAGAAAGACCGGAAATAACCTTCAAGTACCCTTAATGTCAAGTCTTATTGTTGTTCCCGAGCTGATGGAAATTGGGTTAACTGGTTGATAAACAGGGGTTTTAATTGACACGTCACGAGCCGCCCGGTAGTATGCATGGGTTGCCTCGCAACGCATCAGTTTCAATGCCTTGCCACCCCCCGGGCGGAACCTGTCTTCCCTGTATCATCCAGCACATGCCCATGTCGAACGCACTCATCCTGTTCATGAAAGCCCCGAGACCCGGGACAGTGAAAACCCGGTTGACTTCGCGGGTCTCACCCGGCGCGGCGGCGGCACTTTACCGTGCCTTCATCCTGGATACGCTCCATATTGCGCAAGGAATCGCCGGCGCGTCCCTCCACGTTGCCTGGGCGCCCGAAGACGGACTGGCGGATCTCCGGTCCGCCCTCGGCAATCCGGACGTGAAGTGGACCGGCCAGCAAGGCAGTCATCTCGGGGAACGGTTGTCGAACGCCTTCGCGGCGTTCCTTCAGAGTGGATGGGACAAGACCGTCGTGCTGGGCGGAGACAGCCCCCTCCTGCCCCGTGCTTACGTCGAAAAGGCTTTCGAGTCGCTCGACCGGCACGACGTCGTGCTCGGGCCTGCCGAGGACGGCGGGTATTACCTGATCGGTATGAGACGCGGCGTGAAGGTCGCAGGCCGTTGCGACCGACTGTTCGAGTCCATCCATTGGGGCACCGGCCATGTGTTGCGCCAGACTCGGGCGGCAATCCGGGCAAGCGGGCTTTCGTGCCACGAACTCCCGGTCTGGCACGACGTGGACCGACCCGCCGATCTGGACCGGGTCGCCCGCGAGATACAGGCGCTGCGGGCTGGCGGCGATCCCTCGACCGGACGCTGTACGGAATCCGCGCTCGCGGCGGTAGGCCGGGGAGGAATCCCAGCATGAGACCCGGCCGCGAAGACTTAAGGCCCTGGCTCGCCCTCCTGCCTTCCGTGGGCGCGATGCAACGCGATCCCCGCGTCGGGGCATTGCGCGGCCGGTTCGAGGACCGGCAGATCGACAACGCGATCCGGAAAGTGCTGCGCGACGCGCGGGACCGGATCCGGTTCCGTCCACTGGAGACTGAAGCGGGCGGTTTCGAGCCGGGGAACTTCGCGGGACGAGCCGTCGCGCACCTGGAGCGGGAAGCCCGGTCGACGGCCGGGGACCTGATCAACGCCTCCGGCATCCTCTTCCATCCACGGGCGCGGGACAAGTTCGCCGGGAAGGCCGCGGGGCGGGCTTCGAGGCTGGCGCTCACGCTCGCGGCTTACGAGGATGACGGCCGCGGCCCCGGCCTGCTGGGAGAATTGACCGGCGCCGAAGACGCGCTGGTATGCCGTTCGGTCGCCGCCGCTTTCTTCCTGGCGATCCGGGCCCTCGCCGAAGGAGCGGAGGTCGTCTTCAGCCGCAGCCAGCTTGGACTGATCGATGCGCCTTACGATGCGCGGCCTTTGAGTCCGGTGTCGATCTGCGGACTGGCCGGCGCAGCCGTGGTAGAAACCGGCGCCGCCAACAAGACCCGTCTGTCCGACTACCATGGCGCAGTAGGTGACCGCACCGCGCTGATCGTCACGGCGCGCCCGTCCACCTGCACCCTTCGAGGTTTCACCGAAGAACCCGCACAGGAAGAGATCGTACGGATCGGAACGGACACCGGCGTCGAGGTGGCTCATCTTGCCGGGGACACGACGTTGCGACCGGTCACTTCCGACGCGCTTCCGGCCGCGAGTTCCGTCGCTGAAACGGTGCGGCGCGGCACGCCGCTGATCATCGCGGCCGGCGGAGGCTTGATCGGCGGCCCCCCCTGCGGTCTGCTGATCGGAAAGCGCCGGGTCCTGGCCCGCATAAGAGGGCACGGCATGTGGCCCGTGGCGCGGGCCTCCAGGCACGTGAAGGCGGGGCTCGACGCGCGGCTGGCGGAACTGGCCGGGAGCGACTGCGACCTCGAGAACCACCCGGCGGCCCACATGCTGGCCGCATCCCCGGACGAGGTAGGCGCCCGTGCCCGCCAGTTGCTTGAACGCCTGACTGAAGACGGCCGGTTCCGCGCGGAGTGTGCCGTGGACGAACGGCAGTCCCATCTCACAACGTATCGCCTCCCCATCCACGCCATGCCCAGCTTCGCCGTCTCGGTTCGCGCGCCGGGGTCCAGGAGCGAAGACCTGGCGGACCGGTGGCTGAACGAGACCCCGCCGTTGCTAGTCGACTGCGGCCGGGACCGGGTCCGGATCGACATGCGGGGCGTGGAGAAAAACCGGATTCCCGACGTGGCGCGTATCGTAAGGTCCGGCTTATAACTTACGGAAATAATAATACTTGTACGGAAACGGCGGGCCGGATATATTCGAAATCGTTATACTGCAATCCGAAATCTTACACCTGGAACCGAGTTAACTTGCAACTTGATCAAGTCCTATCCGACGTGATCCATGTCGGCAAGCGGATGTATGACCGCGGGTACGTGGCCTCGAACGACGGGAACCTCAGCGTTCGGCTGTCCGAAGACCGGTTGCTGATCACGATGACCGGGGTCAGCAAAGGATTCCTGGATCCGGATAAGTTCGTGGTCGTCGATTATGACGGCGCGGTGATCTCCGGAAGTCACGAGCCTTCGTCCGAGATGAAAATGCACCTGATGGTGTATCGGGAACGGCCGGACGTGCACGCCGTCGCCCACGCCCATCCACCGGCGTCAACGGGGTTTTCCGTGGCCGGGGTGAATCTGCCTGACAACCTGCTGCCGGAAGTGATCGTCTCCCTCGGACATGTCCCCATCGCGCCATATGGGACGCCGGGAACCATGGAGCTGGTCGAATCGCTCAGAGAATACGTGCGGGAATACGACGCGGTCCTGCTTGAAAACCATGGCGCGCTGACCCTGGGTCCGGACATCGTTGCGGCATATCACAAGATGGAAACCATGGAGCACTGCGCACGGATTACCCTCGTGGCGCGCATGCTCGGCCAGGTCAATACCATAGACGAAGAGAACGTGGACAAGTTGAACCGCCTGTACGGGCGGCCGGGCTTGTCCGGCGGAAACAAAGGCCTCGGGTCCGAGGAACCTAAATGACGACGACACGCAGGGAACTGGTCAATGAAATCAGCGAGACTCTGGGGCTCAAAAAGACCCAGATCTACCCCGTGATCGACGCGCTCTTCGAGATCATGCGGGAGAACCTGGTCGAGGGAAACCGAATCGAAATCAGGGGATTCGGCGCGCTGGAAATCAGGAATACCCGCCCCAAGCCGGCGGCCCGCAATCCGCGGACCGGGTATACCATCGAAGTTCCGGCCCGGCGAAAAGCCAGGTTCAAGCCGGGGAAGATACTCAAAGAAGCTTTACGCGCCCAGCGGAAGCGGCGGGAATAACCCGGCCTCGGCCGCCCGCGCCGCCTGACGTGCGGGAATCGGCGGTCCGCGGCGCCCGTACAAGCCCTCCGCACGGATATCCACGTACCCACGCAGATCAGCGAGACATGCCTCCCTATTACCCGGTCGGCAAGCTGCCCGCGGAAGATCTGGACCGCATACTGCGACGCTATGCTTCCGGGTCCGACCCGAGACTGCTCGTGGGTCCGGGCATCGGCCGGGACGCGGCGGTGATTTCGTTCGGTTCCAGCGTACTCGTGACGAAAACGGACCCCATCACCTTCGCCACCGAAGAGATCGGCTGGTACGCCGTCAACATAAACGCCAACGACGTGGCGGCCATGGGCGCGGCACCCCGGTGGTTCCTCACGACCATACTGCTTCCGGAAGCGAAAACGGACCCCGACCTGGTGGACCGTATATTCTCCGGGTTGTCCGACGCGTGCCGGGAACTCGGCGTCACGCTCGCCGGTGGCCATACCGAAATCACCCACGGCCTGGACCGGCCGCTGCTGATCGGGCAGATGCTGGGGGAAACGACACCCGACGGCTACGTTACCGGTTCCGGCGCCCGCGTGGGCGACCGTATCCTGCTTACCAAGGGCATCGCCATCGAAGCGACGGCGCTGATCGCCATGGAAAAAAGTGACGAGGTCAGGGCGCGTTTCTCCTACGAATTTCTCGAGACGTGCCGCCTGTACCTCCGGCGGCCCGGCCTCAGCGTAGTCCGGGAATCCCGCATCGCCATGGAAACCGGAGGGGTCCACGCCATGCATGATCCGACGGAGGGCGGAGTCGCTTCGGGGCTTCACGAAATCGCCGTCGCTTCCGATGTCGGCATGCTCATCGAGGAGGACCGACTGCCCCTGTTGCCCGAATCGGAGGCCCTTTGCTCGTTCTACGGCCTGGATCCCCTTGGCGTCATCGCGTCCGGCGCGCTGCTCATCGTGGTGGAGGCGAACCGTGCGGACCAGGTGACCGCCCGCCTCGCGGAAGCCGGCATCCCGGTCGCCGTGATCGGCTCCGTAGAACCTCCCGGGTACGGAATCCGGATAAGGAGGGCCGGGTCGGTCGTCGATCTGCCAACCTTCGACCGGGATGAAATCGGCAAGGTATTCGAAGCGTCGTAAAGGCATCCAGGACCGGGAAAAACACTTGCATGAGACCCCCTGAAAGATTAGATTTGGACATCGGAAACCGGAAGTGCCTTGAACAGCCGGGGGTCGTTCTTCGGTCCGATCCTTATACCATCTTCGCATTCCTTCAGGAGAGAATCATGGAAAAAGTGATGGAAATCATCGTTTTCCTGATGAAGCACATGCAGGATGAGAAAGGCCGCTTCAACGACATCGCCGATGTCTCGCAGACCCTGGTCGGACACGGCTATACCCAGCAGGAGGTCAACACGGCATTCGCCTGGCTGTTCGACCGCCTCCAGGCGCAGGCGGAAGTCGTGATCGATCCGACCCTGCCGCTTCAGCCCAAACCCAACCGCATACTGCACGCCGTGGAACAGCTGATGATCCAGCCTGACGCGTACGGCTATCTCCTTGAACTCCGGGAGCTGGGCCTTATCAATGACACGCAGACCGAACTGATCATCGAACGGGCCATGCTGACCGGCGCTCGTTCCGTCACCCGGGAAGACATCAAGACCATTGCCGCCCCGATCCTGCTTGAATCGGAATCGGGCCAGGTCATGATCTGGTTGCCCGACGACCTCGAAGAAGGCATAATCGGCAACTGAGGTTTTACCGCCCGGGTCCCAAACTTCATCCCGTCAACACAAAACCATGCCCAAATCCCTTGTCATCGTGGAATCTCCGGCCAAGGCCCGTACGATCAAGAAGTACCTGGGCAAGGATTTCCAGATCATGGCGTCCGTGGGCCATGTCCGGGACCTGCCGCCCAAGAGCCTGGGCGTAGATGTAAAAAACGACTTCCAGCCCGAGTATGTCACGATTCCGGGAAAGGAAAAGGTCGTGAAAGACCTGCGCAGCGCGGCGCGGTCGGCCGACCAGATCTTCCTCGCGACGGATCCCGACCGGGAAGGCGAAGCCATAGCCTGGCACGTGGCCAGCCAGCTGAGCAACGGCAAGAAAGAGGTGGGGAGGGTGCTCTTCCACGAAATAACCCCCCAGGCGGTGCGGACGGCGATCGACAAACCCGTGCCCATCGACATGCAGAAAGTCAATGCCCAGCAGGCGCGACGCGTAATGGATCGTCTCGTCGGATACCAGGTCAGCCCCTTTCTCTGGAAGACGATCACCGGAGGACTGAGCGCAGGCCGGGTCCAGTCGGTGGCGCTGCGACTGATATGTGAACGGGAAACGGAGATCGAGAAGTTCAAGGTCGAAGAGTACTGGTCCATAACGGCTCACCTCCGGACGGAGCGGGACGATGAATTCCCGGTGAAATTGATCCGCGTGGACGGAGAGAAGTTCCACATACCCGACGAGAAGTCGGCCCGGGACCTGATCGCGGACTTGCGCGGGAATACCTTCGGGATCGAGGACATCGCCAGGAAGCACACGCAGCGCAACCCATATCCGCCCTTCATCACCAGCACCCTGCAGCAGGACGCGTCCAGGCGCCTTCGGTTCACCACCCAGAAGACCATGATGATCGCCCAGCAACTTTACGAAGGCATTGATCTGGGCGACGAGGGAACCATTGGGCTGATTACCTACATGAGGACGGACTCGACCCGTATCGTGGATGAAGCCGTCGAGGCCGTCCGGGACCTGATCGCCCGGGTCTACGGCGCCGATTACGTACCGGCCAAGCCCAGGGAATTCAAGACCAAACCGGGGGTCCAGGACGCCCACGAAGCGATCCGGCCCACGGCGGCGGACCGCAGTCCGGATAAGTTGAAGTCCTTCCTGACGACGGACCAGTACAAGCTGTACGAATTGATCTGGCTGCGCTTCGTGGCCTCCCAGATGCGTCCGGCTCGTTTTGACGTGACTACCGTGGACGTTCGGTCCGGGAAGTACCAGTTTCGAGCCACAGGTACCGTGCCGACCTTCGCGGGATTCCTGAAGGCCTACGAAGAACCGGTCGACGAAGACGATGAAAAGAAAGATGACGAGAAATCCCTGCCCGTATTGAGTAAGGACGAAAGACTCGCGCTGGAGAGACTTGAGCCCAGGCAACATTTCACCCAGCCTCCACCGAGGTACACGGAGGCGAGTCTCGTCAAGGAACTCGAGGTCAGACAGATCGGCCGACCCAGCACGTACGCCCAGATCATCAGCACGCTGCGCATGCGCAAGTACGCGGCCATGAAGCAGGGCCGGTTCACGCCTTCGGACCTGGGCATGGCCGTGAACAGAATCCTGGTCCTGGCCTTTCCGGACCTGTTCAACGTGGCGTTTACTGCCAGGATGGAAGACGCGCTGGACCGCATCGAAACGGGTGAACTGGAATGGACCGGCACACTGGTGGATTTCTACCAGCCCTTCAATGAGCGGTTGCAGTCCGTAAACGCCCAGCGATCGGAGTTGAAGAGCACGTTGACGGAGGAGACGGACGAGACCTGCGAGAAATGCGGCAAACCCATGGTAATCAGGTGGGGCCGAAACGGCCGGTTCAAGGCATGTGGGGGATTTCCCGCGTGCAGGAATACCCGGCCGGTGAACGAAGATGAGAACGCCGGCATGAACTCCGACGAAGTATGCGGGAAATGCGGCGAGAAAATGGTCGTGAAGACGGGGCGATACGGTCCGTTCCTTGCGTGCAGCGGATATCCCCGCTGCAGGGAGACGCGGCCGGTCAACATTGGAGTCGACTGTCCGGAAGAAGGCTGCGACGGATTCCTTACGGCCCGCCGTTCGCAGAAAGGCCGGAATTTCTACGGTTGCAGCAAATACCCCTCGTGCCGTTTCGTGGTGTGGGACACCCCGGTCGATCGCCGTTGTCCCGGATGCGACTATCCCCTCATGGTCGAGAAACAGGAAAGGTCCGGCCGCTCGGCGCTGCAGTGCCCGTCGTGCAAGCATCGGGTCCGGCCCACCGATCAGCAGCCCTCCGGTTCCGACCAGGCAAATGAAGCGGACCAGGCCGGACAGACGCTCCAGGAGGCTTGACCGATCATGGAGAAACTGGTTAGCGAATTCCTCGACCATCTCGAGATCGAGCGGAATTACTCCCGGCATACCCGGTCGGCCTATGCCGGCGACCTGGCCCAATTCCAGTCTTTCCTCTCCGAGCACGGCACCGAACCGCCGGTTCCGGATTCAATCGACAAGTCCGTGGTGCGGGCGTTCCTTCGCCACTTGCACCGGGAAGGCTTCAGCAGGCGGACCATCGCGCGTCGATTCGCGGCCGTACGGTCCTTCTTCCACTTCCTCTGCCGGGAAGGGGCCGTTTCCTCGAATCCATGCGTCTATCTGACCACGCCGAAATGGGACCGTCACCTGCCCCGGTTCCTGGATCGAGGCCAGGTGGAAGCACTGCTCGGCCAGCCCGACCGCGGCCAGATACTCGGTCTGCGGGACGCGGTCATCCTGGAACTCCTTTACGGTGCGGGCATGCGTTTATCGGAACTTGTAGGACTCGACATCGGCGCGATTGAACTGACGGAAGAACGGATCCGCGTGATCGGGAAGGGAGACAAGGAACGCATCGTGCCACTGGGCGGGCAGGCCCTGGCCGCGCTGGAATCCTATTTGGACGCCCGGCCCCAACTGATCAAGGCAAAGCGGAAAGAAACGGCCGCGCTGCTGCTGAATCAACACGGCCGCAGACTGACGGGCCGCGGGGTCCAGTATATCCTGGCGAGATACGGTCTCAGGATAAGCCAGCAGGGATTGACGCCCCACATGCTCCGACATACGACCGCCACACACCTGCTTGACGCCGGAGCGGATCTGCTGGCCGTCAAGGAACTACTCGGTCACGAACGGCTTTCGACCACGCAGGTCTATACTCACGTCGCGCTCGACAGACTCAAAAAAATGTACGAAAAAGCGCATCCTCGCGCCTGATCTTATGAACGGGACGCCGGTCATTATCGCTCTGTTGCTTTCGGCCGGCATGGCCGGCATGGCCTGCGCCCGCGAAGGCCTGCCGCCCGGCGGTCCACGCGACCGTTTTCCGCCCTACGTGGTGGAAACCGATCCGCCGCCGGGTTCGACCCACGTGCCGCTGGACGTTTCCCCGTCGCTGACCTTCAACGAACGCATCGAGCCACGCTCCATCGAGGGCAACCTCTTCATCGCGCCTATTGTGGAATTCGAAGCCGAATCGAACTGGCAGGGTGACCGGATCACGGTCCGGTTCGAGGAGCCCCTGCTTGAGGACAGAACCTACATCATCACGGTGGGCACGGGTTTCAGGGACATGCGGAGCAACCGCATGGATTCCACCTATGTATATGCGCTGTCGACCGGCTCGAACATCGAACAGGGGGAAGTGAGCGGCCTGGCGGTCCATGAGGGCCTTCCCGCCAGGAACGCGTACGTCTGGGCCTACAGCCTTACCGGAAAGCCGGATCCGAACCCGGCCGGCACGACTCCGGACTACCTGACCCAGGCGGGCAGGGATGGCACTTTCACGTTTACCAATCTTTCGGCAGACCGCTACCGGTTTTTCACATTCCTGGACCAGGGCAGAGACCGTCTCTACGACGCGGATTCGGATCCCGTCGGCGTGCCCACCCGGGACGTCGACCTGTCGGAAGAGTTCATGTCGGACGGTCCCTTGTGGTTCCGCCTGGCCGTGAACGACTCCGCCTCCATGCACGTGATCTCCGCCCGTCCTTCCCACATGCGCGAACTGAGTGTGTACCTGAGCGAGGCGCCACGGGGCGACCGGGTCCGGGACCTCGACGCCTATGCGATCACCGGCGTGGAGGAAGGGGAGCGCCTCGAGATCCTGTCCGCGTATCGGGATCCGACGGATTCGTCGACCATCGTACTGACCACGGCGCCCCAAGTCCGAGACCGGGCTTATCTGCTGACCGTGAACGGACTGGAAGACAACTGGACGGAACCGATCGACTCAACGGAGAACACGGCGGAGTTCTCCGGGTCGTCCGTTGTGAACCCGCCATCACCGAGGCTTCTGGAAGTTCATCCGGACGACCGATCGCGGGATGTCGCGCAGTCTGTCGAGCTCCGGTTCTCCTTCAGCGAACCGGTCTTCCTGGAGGAGCATGCCGTGGTCCTTCGGGACTCCACGGGACGGGATGTCGGAGGGAATCTTCGATTGATCTCCTCCACGGTCGCCGCGATGCGGCCCGACTCCCTGCTGCAACCGAGCGCGGAATACGAGATCCTCGTACTGGCCGTCCTGATCGAGAATGGATACGGCCAGCCGCTACAGGCCACGGGCGACCGTCCTGATACGCTCGCATACTCCTTCTCTACCGTCGACCCCGCGGAATACGGTTCGCTGTCGGGTATGTTCGAGGACGAAGACCCGGAGGGAACGGGCCCCGTGTGGATCTCCCTTTACCGGGAACGGCAATCGGACGCCTCATCGGAAATCGATCTGGCCGGACCGGGTGATTTCAGGTTTGACAATGTCATGCCGGGCCGTTATATCCTGCAAGCATACCGCGACGCGAACGGAAATGGAAGATATGATTACGGCACCGCCATACCCTTCTTTCCCGCCGAGCGGTCCATGGTCCATCCGGATACCCTGGAAATTCGATCGGGATGGGAGACGGAAGACATAACGCTCAGGTTGAACCGTTAGTGCCCCGGCGCGCACTGGAAGTGAAGCCATGAACCACGAGAAAACCGCCCTCGATTTGCAGGAAGCGACAGAGGAACTGAAGACGCGAGGCATCGTCACCGTCGAAGGCGTATTCTCGGCGGAAGAGATGCGTACGTTCCGGGGGCTCCTGGACCGGACGATCGCGGAAGCGAACCGCGTCGATGAGTACAAGGGCCGGACGACAGACAAGCTTCTCGGGAAGTCGAAGGACACGGTCTGGCTGCTGTGGGAACTCTATGCCGTGTGCGAAGGTGGACTCCGGTTTTCCCGGCATCCCGCCATCCTAAGCGTGCTTGAGCGCGCGCTGGGGGAACCGGTCCGGCACGCGAGCATCGGCACGATGTTCGACAAGGTGGCCGGCGGGGACGCGGAGATCGGCTGGCACCAGGACACCTTCTTCATCGTCGATCCGCCGAAGGGACGGGAAGTCGATCTCGGCGGCTACTGGACCCAGTTCGGCCACGTGCACGTACGCCCGGACCACATCGATTGGCAGGAAGACTACTTCCGGAAGACCATCATCGTCCGCATCAACGTGGACCCGCAGACTATCGAGAACGGCGCCATGAAGGTCCTCCCCGGCTCCTATCTCGAAGGACCCCTCGAACTGGCAGGCGAATCGGGCGGCCTGGCGGACTACGTCGCCGCTCACGAGCACGAGGCCGTCGACTGCATTGCGGGCGAGGGGAGCGTCACCTTTTACTATCCCACCACGCTCCACAGCTCAGCAGTCAGCGAGGCGCCGCCGGGCGTGCATCGGCGTGCCGCCGCGCACCGGGTTCGGGCGGAAAGCCTGGAAATCCCGGGCTGGGAATGGCCCGTGGAGTGGCCGGAAGGCGCGGAACGGATCCGGCCCGAATACGGTTTCGACCTGGACCCCTTTTCCTGATCCCTACCTCCGCCCCGATCCTTCTTCCAACTCCCCGATGTACAGGGTGGCGTAGGCCGGCGCGAATCCGCTCCACCGCCGGTCGCCAAATCTGTTCTCCTCGATGCCCATGACCCACGGCTTGCTCAGCGTCGCGTTAACCATGCTATGCAGGAACACACCCGCGGCCTCCTCGGCCAGGATCACCTCGGCGTCCTGGTACATGGCCACCCGTTTCTCGTTGTCGAATTCCCCCGCGGCCGCATCCACCAGGCGGTCGAATTCGTCGTGCTTCCAGTCCTGCCGGCCCGATCCCGCGGGTTGAGAACGCCAGGGCACGGCGATCATATCGCTGGGGTCCGGGTAATCCATGTTGAACCAGAGAAACCCCCACGGGATCTCGTGGTCGCGCATGTAGGCGTTGAAGGCGTTGGTGGACTGCTGGCGCAGGTTCACCTCGATATCCAGGTGATCCTCAAACATCTGCTGCATGGCGACCACCACGTTCCATTCGTCGGTGGTGGGCGGCTGGCCCCGCACCCAGAGCTCGAGCGGGGACAATCCCTTGCCGCCGGGATAGCCGGCTTCAGCCAGTCGTTTCCGAGCCAACTCGGGATCGAACGCCTGGTACTTGCGGATTCGGTCTACCTGGTAACCGGGGAATCCCTTCGGCAGCATGCCATAGGCCGGCGTGGCGCCGCCACCGAGCACGACGTTGCAGATGGAATCGCGATCGATGGCGTGGGCCAGGGCCTGGCGCAACCGGATGTTGTCGAAGGGCGGCTCGCTGGTTTTGAAGATCGTGTAGTAGGTCCCGAAGTTGGGATAGGTAATCAGATCCCGGCTCAGGACGGGGTCCATGCGCGCGTGGTGATAGTCGGGGCCCATGATGCCGATCCGGTCGAATTCGCCGTTTTCATAAGCCGGAAGCCCGCGCCAGCCCGGCAGGATGAAGGTGAACTCGATGCGTTCGAGGTATCCCTTCCACGGTCCGTTATAGTGGGGATTCAGCATGTAGGTCATGCCGACGCTCTTGTCCCATGACGCAAGGCGCCAGGTGGAATTGGACACGCAGTACTCCGGCTCGGTCCACCCTATCCCGTATTTCTCCACCTGCCACCGAGGGGCCGGCACGGAAGTGAAGAAGGTCAGTATGTAGGGGAAATAGGAACAGGGTTCTTCGGTTTCGATCACCAACGTCCGGTCGTCCACCGCCCGGACGCCGACCGTCGACGCATCGCTCGTTCGCCCCGAATTAAAGGCCCGGGCGCCCTTGATCGGGTAGTAGAAGTAGGCGAATACGTTGGCGTGCGCGGGATCGAGCAGCCGGCGAAAGGACCATTCGAAATCGTGGGCGGTCACCGGCCGGCCGTCGCTCCACTTGGCGCCCGAGCGGATCTTGAAAGTCCAGGTCACGTGGTCGTCCGCCACGGACCAGGACTCGGCCGCAGCGCCCCTGATCTCCATGTCTTCGTCGAAGACCAGCAGGGATTCGAAGAGAAAGGCGTTGAACTGGGCGTCGAAGAGGGATATGCCCACGTCCAGGGTGGACGGTTCAAGCATGCTCAGCCGAATGAACTGCTCACTCGCAGGGGCGGCGTCGACCGGGAGCTCCCGGCCCAGCGAATTGACACGCGAGACCTGGGTTCCGGCGCCGGAACCGTCACCCGATGATCCGCAGGCCGCCGCGAAGACGGCGACGGCGCAGATAAAGGCGTGTAACCATCTTCGCATCGATCCCTCTTGTCTGCCACCCACGACGGCGTGCGTTGCCTTCCGGCCATGCGGTCATTCTTCGGCGAAGGCGGCGTCGAAGGCCACGTCGGAAGGAGGAAAATCCACGCCCTTGGTGAAGGCGCAAGCTTCCTCCGCCCCGTGTTCACGGTCCATGCCGCTATCTTCCCACTCGATGGAGAGGGGGCCCTGGTAACCGATCTCGTTGAGCGCGCGGATGATCTCTTCAAAGTCGATACTGCCGCGGCCGAGGGACCTGAAATCCCAGAAGCGGTCGGGATTCCCGAAGTTGACGTGTCCGCCGAATACCCCGGCACGGGTCGGCCGTTCCGACCACCAGACGTCCTTCATGTGCACGTGGTAGATGCGATCGCGGAAGGTACGTATGAATTCCACGTAGTCCACGCCCTGGTAGCCGAAGTGGCTGGGATCGTAGTTGAATCCGAAGGCCTCGCGGTTGCCCAGGGCGTCCAGCGCCCTTTGGGCCGAGGAGATGTCGAAGGCGATTTCCGTGGGATGCACCTCGAGCCCGTACTTCACGCCCACCTCGTCGAAAACGTCCAGGATGGGATTCCAGCGCGCCGCGAAATCGTCGAAGCCTGCGTCGATGGACGACGGTTCCACGGGGGGGAAAGAGTAGAGGAGGTGCCAGATCGATGAACCGGTGAATCCGTTGACCACGCCGAGGCCCATGTTGGCAGCGGCCCGGGCGGTCAGTTTCATTTCCTCGGCCGCGCGCTGCCGCACGCCTTCGGGATCCCCGTCGCCCCAGACATGGGGCGGCAGTATCGCTTCGTGTCGGGCATCGATCAGGTCGCAGACGGCCTGGCCGGCGAGATGATTGCTGATGGAAAAGATCTGCAGGCCGTGCTTATCCAGCAACGCCCTGCGTTCCTCGCAGTACGCCTTGCTCTCGGCGCCCTGCCGCACGTCGAAGTGATCCCCCCAGCAGGCCAGTTCGAGTCCGTCGAATCCCCAGCTTGCCGCCTTGCCTGCGAGGGTATCCAGCGTAAGGTCCGCCCACTGGCCGGTGAATAGCGTTACGGGACGAGACATGGTTGAATGCTCCTTTCTGTTTCATGGACGGCATGTACAGCGCGGGAGTCGAAGTTCGACGACACAGACCCCACGCGCTGGTATCATGTTCCCGGGACGGCGGCCTAGAGGTCGGCGATCCGCACCCAGGCGCCGTGCGCGGACGACAGGGAAATGGCTTCCAGCACGGCCTGATCCCTGACCCCCTCGTCGAAATCCGGGTGCAGGTCGTCGTCGGCGCCGGCGATGGCCTGCATGAGATCGTAGATTTCGTGGATGAAAGTGTGCTCCCAGCCGATGATATGTCCTGGCGGCCACCACCGGTCCATGTAGGGATGGGCACCTTCGGTCACGATGATCTCGCGGAAGCCCTGCACGTGGTCCTCGTCTGCCCGGTCGTAGTACTGCAGTTCGTTCATCTTCTCCAGGTTGAAGGCGATGGACCCCTTGCTGCCGTTGATCTCGAATCGATTGCCGTTGCGCCTGCCGCCGGCGAAGCGCGTGGCCTCGAAGGAACCCACGGCGCCGTTCTCGAACCGGGCGAGGGCCAGGGTCGTGTCGTCCACCGTCACCGGTCCCTTGTGCGTGGAACCGCCGGCGCTCGCGCCCAGGGCCGCATCGATCTCCTCCACGATGGGACGCTCCTTGATGAAGGTCTCCTGCATGCCGGTCACCTCGGTGATCTCGCCGACGAGATACCGGGCCAGGTCGATGATGTGGGCGTTCAGGTCCCCGTGGGGGCCCGAGCCCGCCTTCTCCTTCTGCAACCGCCAGACCAGGGGAAAGTCGGGGTCCATGATCCAGTCCTGCAGATATACGGCGCGCCAGTGGTAGACCTGGCCGATGCGCCCCTCTTCGATAAGCCGCTTCGCCAGCGCGACGGCGGGCACCCTGCGGTAGTTGTAGGCCACCATGCTCTTCACGCCCGCCGTGTTCACGGCGTCGGCCATGGCGCGGGCTTCCGAAAGGGTGTTGGCCAGCGGTTTCTCGCAGAAGACGTGCTTGCCCGCTTCCGCGGCGGCGATGGCGATCTCCGCATGGCTGTCGCCCGGGGTCGAGACGTCGATGAGGTCGATGTCGTCGCGGGCGACCAGCGTCTTCCAGTCGGTCTCGTAACCTTCCCAGCCGAATTCCGCGGCCGCGCCTTTCACGTTCTCCTCGTTCCGACCGCAGATGGCCTTCATAACCGGCACACCGGACGCATCAGGAAAGAAGAAGGACATGTCCTTGAAGGCGTGGCTGTGCGCCTTGCCCATGAACGAATAACCCACCAGGCCCACGTTAACGTTGCGTGCCATGTGTTGCTCCTTTCGGTCCCGTTCGCCCCGGGGGCGATTTCGTCATGACGCGAGCTTTTCTTCTACGTAAACCTTCAGTTCACTGATGGAGACCCGGTCCTGCGCCATGGTATCCCGGTCGCGGACCGTCACCGCCTGGTCGTCGATCGTCTGGAAGTCGACCGTGACGCAGAGCGGCGTGCCGATTTCGTCCTGGCGCCTGTAGAGCTTGCCGATGGCGCCCGTATCGTCGTAGACCGTGCGGATCCTGCCACCGGTCTGCAACGACTTGCGTATATCGCGGGCCGTGGATGCAAGGCGCTCGTCGGTCCGCTTCAGGGGGAAGACCGCCACCTTGACCGGGGCCAGGTGGGGCCTGAGCCGCAACACCGTCCGGTAGTGATCGCCGATGACCTTCTGCGACAGGTTCCGAAGCGTCTTGCCCTCCTTGATCCGGTCGGCGCCGGTCATGGCCAGAAGCGCATCGATGCGCGGCATGCTTTCGGGCAGTTCACCGGCGATGGACTCCCCGAAGGTCAGCATGGATTCACGCGCCTCCGCGGGCAGCTTCTTGTTCTTCGAAACGGACGCGTTGAATGCCTCCAGCTCGTCCTTGACGCCCTCCAGATTATCCCCGGGCGGCGCCTTGACCATGGGTTCATCGTAGGCCTCGCTGAGCACGGCCAGCAGGCAGCGTCCGACACCCGCCGACGGCTCGACCACAAAGGGGATCACGTGGCGGTTCGCCTGCGGATCGAAGTAGGACAGCCGCGTCGTACTGGAGGAGTTCTCCGCCACGTCCGCCTTGAGATCGTACTGCTCCTGGTACCGCGTGTGCGAACCCAGATCAAAATCCGTCCGGCTGGCAATGCCCTCCAGTTCCTCGTAGCCGAGGGAGGGATACCGGTACATCAGGTCGTAGGTCTTCTTGGAGTAGTGGGCGAGGTCCTCCCGCGGCACATCCAGGATCCGGATGGCGTCGCGGCCTACCCCGATGTGCTCCCACCAGTCGAGCCGGTCTTCCAGCCACCGGTCCTGCCATTCGTCCTCCGTACCGGGATGGACGAAGAACTCGATTTCCAGCATGTCGAATTCGCGCACGCGGAACAGGAAGTTGCGTGGATTGATCTCGTTGCGGAACCCCTTGCCCACCTGCGCGATGCCGAAGGGCAATTTGCGTGCCGTGGTGGTCAGCACGTTGTTGAAATTAACGAAAATGCCCTGGGCGGTCTCGGGACGCAGGTAGGCGTACGCGTCCTCTTCCGAGACCGGGCCCACCTGGGTCTTGAACATCAGGTTGAAGGGCCGCGGTTCGGTCAGGTCCGTGGAACCGCACGACGGGCAGGCTCCCCCAACCTGGTCGGCGCGCCAGCGTCCCTGGCATTTCCGGCAGTCCACCAGGGGATCGACGAAAGTTTCCTCGTGACCCGAATACTTCCAGGTCTGCGGGTTCATCAGGATGGCGCTGTCGAGCCCTTCCATGTCATCGCGTTCATAGACGTTCTTACGCCACCAGGAGTCCACGATGTTGTTCTTCAGCTCGACGCCCACCGGGCCGTAATCGTACAGGCCCTGCAACCCGCCGTATATTTCGGAGCCCGGGTAGATGATTCCGCGGCGTTTGCAAAGCGAAACGAGCTGTTCCAGTGAGACGGCGGGCACTGCGGTCCTTTCCGATACTATTCGAGGGAAGATGACAGGCAGTGCGGCGCTTCCGGCATGCCGCAAACAACGCGATCAGCATAACGAAAAGCCGGCGAAGTGTCAACCCAAAAGGCCCCTGCCGTACCGAAAATATCGATTGACAGAAGCGCGGGCCGGGCGCATTGATACATTGCGATTTCGTGGTGTTCAGCCGATGTCTCCAGACGAAAAGCAACTTCCGGACGAGCGATGAGCGCAACGTACATATCCCACGACGATTCAGGTGCAGTATCCGGGGATTTCCAGGGCCGGGTGGCCGTGCTTCACTACGGGAACGCCGCCGCCGAATACCGCGCCGTCCGGACCGCCGCCGGCCTGTGCGACCTCTCCTGCCGCGGCAAACTGCGCATGACCGGCGCGGACCGGCAGCGCTTCCTGCACCGCGTGGTGACCAACGACGTGGAAGGCCTGGACGCCGGAGAGGGCATCTATGCCTGCATGCTGACGCCCCAGGGGAAGATCATTTCGGACATGTCGGTCTATGTCCGGGAGGAGGACCTGCTCATCGACGTGGAACCGGGGATGGCGGGCGTTCTCCGAGACACACTCGACCGGTACGCGCTCATGGACGACGTCGAGATCGCGGACGTCACCTCGCAGTACGGATTGATCGGCGTGTACGGGAGACGGGCGGACGACTGCATCCGGCGCCTGGCCGGTCCCCTGGACCACCTGCCGCCCTGCGGACACGTCGAGTTGGCATGGAACGGCCTGTCCCTGACCGTAGCGCGGTCCCACCGCACGGGTGAAAGAGACTATGACGTATACGTCCCCGCCGGAAGCGCGGACGAAGCCTGGAAAGCGCTGCTCGGCGGAGACGGCGGAGACTGCGTTCCCATCGGATATGAGACCCTGGAGGTACTCCGCGTGGAAGCCGGCATCCCCCGCTGTACGGCGGAACTGGACGGCCGGATCATCCCCAACGAGGCGGTGAAAGACCAGGCGGTCAGTTTCACCAAGGGATGTTACATCGGACAGGAGCCCGTCGTGATGATGGAGCACCGGGGACGTCCCAACAGGTTGCTCTCGGGTCTGGTTATCGAAGGAGAAACGCTGCCCGAACGAGATGCCGCGATTCGGCAGGATGGGAAGGACGCCGGCTGGATCACGACGGCTGTACATGGAAGGGCAGTAAACAAGATCATCGCGCTGGGATTCCTCCGGCGGAGATACAGGGAGTCGGGCGGACCGTTGGACGTCGAGGTAAGCGGCGGCACGGCTGTCGCCGAAATCGCGGACCTGCCCTTCTACGACCCCGTCCTCTGAATTCAATTGGCGTAATTCGGAAACCTGCTCTTCCCATGACGAACCCGACCTGCTTCCTCCATTCCCCCCTGGACATGCACATCCACTTCCGCGAAGGCGATATGCTGAGGCGCGTGGCGCCGTTGAGCGCCAGGACCTTCGCCGGCGGCGTGATCATGCCCAACCTGGTGCCTCCGGTGGATGATTTCGGCCGGCTGGAACGGTACGCGGCCGAAGTCAGGTCGGCCGTGGCCGGCCACGCCTTCGAACCTTACATGACCCTGTTCATGCGGCCCTATACCGAAAGGGAACTGGCCTCGATGAAGGACCGGATCATCGGTGTCAAGCTGTACCCGGAGGGCGTCACTACCCACAGCGACACAGGGGTCGGCAACCTCCGCGACGTGGAGGATACCCTGGCACGCATGGAGGACATGGGAATCCGTTTGTTGGTTCACGGTGAAACGTCGGATTTCGTGCTGGACCGCGAGCGCGCGTTCCTCCCGGTCTACGAAGACCTGGCCGCGCGTTTTCCCCGGCTGGACATCGTCATGGAACACATCACGACGCGGGAGGCCGCCGCGCTGCTGGATCGTCACGAGAACCTTTACGCGACCGTCACCCTGCAGCACCTGCTGATCACCCTGGACGACGTGGCGGGCGGCCTGCTCAATCCCCACCTCTTCTGCAAACCGATCGCCAAGCGGCCGGAAGACCGCGAAGCGCTTCTCGCACGGGCCCTCGAAACCCACCCCAAGCTGGCCTTCGGCAGCGACTCCGCGCCGCACCCGGTCGACAAGAAAGAGTGCGCCGGCTGCGCCGCCGGAGTCTTCACCGCCCCCGTGGCCCTGCAGATGCTCGCCGGACTCTTCGAAGAAAACGGCGCGCTGGACCGGTTGCAGGCCTTCGTCTCGGACAACGCGCAACGGATCTACGACGTCGCGCCGCCGGAGAAAACCGTGGTGTTGGAAAAAACAGGGGCGGTCATACCGGAGCGGTATGGCGACGTTATCCCCATGTATCCTGGAAGGAAACTGGACTGGGCGGTGGCGGACGTGCGTTAGTCCGGTTCAGGCGCGGGAGGAGCGACCTGCTCCAATGCGGGAGGAGCGACCTACTCCACCCGGATCGCGTTCGATATGATCCAGAGTCTCTGACGCTCGCCGCGAAGCAGGGTTCCGCGCTGTTGGTAAACTTCAATGTGGTAAACTCCCGGACCGGGGACCTCCACGAACAGTTCATGGCCTTCGGTCTCGATAAGCGGCAATTCGTTTCTATACAACCTTATGCGTACCGGACCGGATGATGGCGCAGTCACGTGTAACCGTTCACCTTCCTGAAAACCGACACTGGACCCCATGGGCGTTCTTTGCGCTCCCCTGATGAGTTCGAAGGAAAAGGCCGGCGCAGGTTCGTAGCCTTCCAGCACCAGATAACAGTTCCCGCGCCGGACCGCGTCCACCAGCATCGCCTCGTCGATATCCGCGTCGCCGGTCAATTCGGTGTCCGTTATCACGTAGGTCCGTATCAGACCGAACAGACGCTCGTAGGTTGGGAAGGACAGGTGGCGTTCGCCCCAGAGCGGTATGCGCTCGTGGGCGTCCACGCTGCCGATCACGGTAACGGACTGGCGCAGCGCGCGATGCGTCCAGAGCCGGATGGCTTCGTCGGGACGGTCGATGAGGCTGTTGAATACGCCGTCGGGCAGGAACGGCAGGAAAACGAGAGCCCGCGCCAGTTCCAGCACGCTGTCATCCCGCCAGTCGGAGTTTGCGTTGAGCAGCTCCAGTCCGTCCATCTCCTCCAGGGTCCAGTCTGTCCAGGGCCGGCGGCCCGTGGGATGGGCCGCGATGGACAGTCCGCCCGCGTCCGATATTTCCCTGACCAACGCGGGTAATCCCAGCGGTCCCCGCTGATCCACGTCCCGGCCCACACCGAGGGCCAGCAGGTGTCCCGCGCTGGTATTGACTTCCTCGCCGACGATCAGCAGCAGCCCGTCATGGTATCCCTGGTGGCCGTCGAACCTGGGCTGCAGCGTATCGTGGTCGGTCAGCACCACGAAATCCAGTCCCGTGCGCTGACCGGCCCGGACGATATCAGCGACCGTGCCGCCCCCGTCGGAGTAAGTGGAATGTACGTGGATGGCGCCCATGTAGCGCGTACCGGGACGGGACCCGGCGGACGACGCGGTCCCGGCGTCAGGGGACGGTGCGGGGCGGGGAGATTCGGCGCGCATGATCAGGAATCCATCCACGATCCAGAGCAGGACACAGGCCGCGGCGAGGACTTTCAGCGCATTGCGTGGTCTCAGCATGGCATGCCGCCCCGCCTGTTTCCTTCCGTGCATCCGACACGGGAGAATCGCCGCCGACAGTTTGCCTCAAGGCGACCGAACCCCATCAAACGGCACTCCAGAACGCGTGTTCCAGGTGCGTTACGCGGGGAGGATCCAGCGACAGATCTATTCCAACGACATCGAACCGACATGGTGTATCGTGCAAGCTTCCATCCTGCAGGAACCGGCGGGCGGCCCGGGCGATATGCCGCTGTTTCCGCGCGTTCACCCAGGATTGAGGATCGCCGAACCGCCGGCCGGTGCCGGCCTTGACTTCCACGAAGACGAGTTCGTCTCCGTCCCGGGTGACGAGGTCGATTTCGCATCGGGAGGCGGGATCCCGGAAATTCCTGGCCAGTACGGCATGGCCCTTCCGGCACAGGAACGCTTCCGCGATGGACTCGCCGCGTGAACCCCGGGTATGCGTAGATTCTACCATGGTTTTTTGCAGGTCCGATGCCCGGGATGAACGCGGGCCGGTGAACCGTTGTAACAAACCGAACCGGTGTCAGGCCGGGTCGAATTTGAATCTTTTCCGCAGGAAAGAACGCCGATGCGCGGCCGACGGACCGTGGGCCTGGAGCGCGGCCAGGTGCGCCGCCGTGCCGTAGCCCTTGTGACGGGCGAAACCGTACTCGGGGAATTCCGGGTCGCAGGCTACCATGATACGGTCCCGGGTCACCTTCGCGATGATGGAGGCGGCCGCGATGGAGATACTGCGCGCGTCGCCTCCCACCACGGTAGTCTGGGGACCCTGCCAGTCGATCGCGTCGACCCCGTCGACGAGCAGATGGCCGGGGGCCGGTACAAGGGCTTCCACGGCTTCCTTCATGGCGAGGAGGTTCGCGCGGCGGATGTTCACGGCGTCGATCCCGGCCGCTTCGATACGGCCGACGCCGATTGCGGTGGCGATGCCCGTGATTTTGTCGAAAAGCGCATCCCGCTTAGCGGGAGAGAGGCGTTTCGAATCGTCCAGGCCCGGAATCATGGCATCGTCCGGTAAAATCACGGCAGCCGCGACCACGGGACCTGCCAGGGCACCCCTCCCGGCTTCGTCGACTCCGGCCGCGCGTCTGACGCCGCGGCCGAGGAGGGATCGTTCGAAGACGGCCATGGCCCGGAGTCTTTCCCGCTCCGCGTCGGCCGACGCCACGCTCAATTACGCCGTTCGGCGATCCGCGCGGCCTTGCCTCTCAGCTTCCTCAGGTAATAGATCCGGGACTTCCTTACTTTGCCCCGGCGCAACACCTGGATCTTGCCGATCGATGGAGAATGCAGCGGGAAGATCCGCTCGACGCCGATGCCCTGCGCAATCTTGCGGACCGTAATCGTCTCGCCGATGCCGTGGCCGGACTGCTGGATGACCACGCCCTGGTAGAGCTGTACGCGTTCCTTGTCGCCTTCGCGGACCTTGACCTCTACCCGTATGGTGTCTCCCGATCGGAATTCGGGCAGGTCGGTCCGTAACTGGTCCCGGGGGATCGTATCTAGTGCGTCCATGGTTCTGCTCGCGTCCTTTCGAACGATCACGAGTGGTGCTGTCCGTTCCCGTTCCGTTGAAGTGTCTTCAGATAGGTCCTGTCCTCTCCAGTCAATTCCACGGTCTTCAGCAATTCGGGCCGTTGCTGAAAGGTCTTCTTCAGTGCGTCTTGCCGCTCCCATTTTTCGATGCGCTCGTGGTGCCCGGAAAGCAGTACCGGGGGTACGCGCCAGCCATGGAATCGCTCCGGCCGCGTGTACACGGCGTTGCCAAGCAGTCCATCGTAGTGCGAATCCGTGACCGCGGAAGCCTTTTCACCCAGGGTCCCGGGCAGGAGACGGATCACGGCGTCCGCTATCATCATGGCCGGGATTTCACCGCCGGTGACGACGAAATCACCCACGGAATATTCATCGGCGCCCAGTCCCGTGGCCACGCGTTCGTCTACACCCTTGTAGTGTCCGCAGATGAGGACGAGCTGATCCATTTCCGCGAAGGCTTTTGCGGTTTCCTGCAAGAACGGTCTGCCCCGGGCCGACAACAGTACGGTTCGGGAACGGTCCGCCGTGGACGCCCTGTCCACCTGCCGTCGAATGTGGCTTACGCCCCGGAATACGGGCTCCGGCTTGAGCACCATGCCCGGGCTTCCGCCGTATGCGTAGTCATCGATGGTCTTGTGGCGGTCCGAGGTAAAAGCTCGCAGGTCGTGGATGAAGACATCCACCAGGTCCCGTCTGCATGCCCGGCCCGCGATACTCTCCCCGAAGGGTCCCGCGAATACACCTGGAAAGGCCGTAAGTATGTCGATTCTCATGGTCTGTTCCGTTACGAGATCAGTCCCGGTATCTTGCGTATGACGATCCTGGAACCCCCGGGGTCGAACTCCACCACGATATCCCGGACTGCCGGAATCATCGCTTCCCCGGACGGCGTGTCCACAACGAACACGTCGTTGGCGGGCATGGAAAGTACCTCGCGGATGGCACCGATCTCTTCTCCCTCGTCGGAAACGACCGTGCAGCCCTCGAGTTCGAAGACGTAGTACACGTCCCGGGGCAACGGGGCGATGGCTTCTTCGGGCACCTGGATGTACGCTCCGCGAAGCCGTTGCGCGTGCTCCGTCGTATCGATCCCGAGGAACTTCATCAGCCAGCCGTTTCCGTCCCGGCTGCAGCGTTCGATCTCCAGCGTTTCCCGCTCGCCGTCCTTCCGTTCCACGCCGATCCGGTCCAGGTCTTCGAACCGGCCCGGAGCGTCCGTCAATCCTTCCACCCGTACGTAGCCCCTGAGTCCATGGGGTTTTCGGATGAACCCGATATCGATCCAGTCAGCGCTCACTTACGCCCCACCCCGGCCAGCCGGCGCCGGTTGCGCGTCGGTTCACTCCGCCGCTTCGGTCGCAGCCGCTTCGGACGCAGCCGGTTCTATGCCGCGCCATTTCGCCATCGCGCCGCTCTTCACTAGCAGAGACCGCACGGTGTCGCTCGGCTGGGCGCCGCGGTTGAGCCAATCGACGGCCTTGTCCACGTCCATCTCCAGCTGTTCGGGCGAAATGGGGTTGTAGTAGCCCAGGCTATCGATATACTTCCCACCCAGGCGGGTCCGGTTGTCTGCTACGACGATCCGGTAAAACGGTCTTTTCTTGGCTCCCGTGCGCCGAAGCCTAATGGCCACTGGCATGTTTCGCTCCTTTTGCTACCTGAACGGCAACATCCTTTGACCGAGCTGCTCGAGGGCGCCCGGCCGGTTTAACTGCTTCATCATTTTCTGCATCATGTTGTACTGTTTCAGTAACTGATTCACCTCCTGCACGCTCGTTCCGCTTCCCCGTGCGATCCGGCGGCGCCTGCTGCCGTTGATCACCACGGGGCGCGCCCTTTCATGTTTGGTCATGGAACTCAGTATGGCGTCCATGCGAACGAGCGCTTTCTCATCCATGTCCATGCCCTTCAACGCCTTCTTGTTAAAACCGGGCATCATCTCCACCAGTTCCTGCATGGAACCCATTTTCCCCAGTTGCTGGAGCTGCGACCGGAAATCCTCGAGATTGAATGTCTGTTTGCGCAGCTTCGTTTCGAGCTTTCGGGCTTCCTCCACGTCTATCGTGGCCTGCGCCCGTTCGACCAGGGAGACCACGTCGCCCATCCCGAGGATCCGGGAAGCCATCCGTTCGGGATGAAACACTTCCAAGGCTTCCAGTTTCTCGCCGACGCCCACGAACTTGATGGGCTTTCGGGTAATCTGCCGTATGGACAGCGCCGCGCCGCCCCGGGCGTCCCCGTCCATTTTCGTCAGGATGCAGCCGTCGATGTCGAGGCGCCTGTCGAAGGCCTCGGCCACATTGACCGCGTCCTGGCCCGTCATCCCGTCCACGACAAGCAGAATCTCGTGAGGATGGACCGCCCCGCGAATCCCGCTCAGTTCTTCCATCATTTCTTCATCGACGTGCAGGCGACCCGCCGTATCCAGCATGACGACGTCGCAGTCTTCCTGGCCGGCGCGGTCCACGGCGACCCTGCAGATCGTTTCGGGTGAACGACCGTCCCCGAGGGACACGACCGGAACGCCCAGTTGTTCGCCCAGCACCTGCAACTGCTTCACCGCCGCGGGCCGGTAGACGTCCGCCGCGGCCAGCATGGGACGGCGGCCCGCATCGAGGAAGTATCGGGCCAGCTTCCCCGTGGCCGTAGTCTTGCCGGATCCCTGCAGGCCGACAAGCATGACGATGGTCGGGGACGTTTCCGCGAAGGCGATCTCGGCGGCTTCCTCGCCCATCAGCGATATCAACTCATGGTGGACGACGCCCACCATCTGCTGTCCCGGGGACAGGTTTTTCAACACGCCCTGCCCCAGCGCCTTTTCCTTGACCGAATCGATGAACGAACGGGCGACCTTGAAATTCACATCGGCTTCCAGCAAGGCACGGCGCACCTGCCGGAGACTGTCGTCGATGTTCTTTTCCGTCAGCTTGCCCTGGCCACGGAGGTTCCTGACGATTCCCTCCATGCGGCCGGTCAATTCTTCAAACACGATAGCTCCAGTACGGTCAGCCGGCTCGTCTGAGCCGCGCCGCGAAACTCCCGTCTACGCCGTGTACAGGCGGCAGCGTGGCGATCCTGCCCACGCCGTCCAAGACCCCGGCCAGTCCCTCCGGCCAGTCTTCGGGGCCGTCCGCCCGAAATCCTGGATGCCTGGCGCAGAACGCGGCAACGACCTCTTCATTCTCGTCGGGCTCGATGGTGCACGTGCTGTACACCAGGACGCCGCCGGGTTTCACCAGTCCGGCGCCTCGTTCCAGCAGCGCCAGCTGTTCTCCGCGGAGCCGGTCTATGTCCTCCGCCGTTCGCCGCCACCGCAGGTCGGGCCGGCGCGCAATGGTTCCGAGTCCGGAACAGGGTGCGTCGACCAGGACCCGATCGGCTTTCACATCCACACCGGGCGACCGGCCGTCCATGGCGACAAGACGCACCTGACCCAACCCCATTCGCCGCCGGTGTTCCTCCACCCGTCTGAGTCGATGCGGTGACGAATCGCAGGCGATCACCCTTCCGCCCGCGCCGACAATTTGGGCAATATATGTTGTTTTTCCGCCCGGAGCGCAACATAAATCGACAACGGTTTCGCCTGCTTTCGGGCCGAGGAGCCTCACCGCGAGGCCCGCGCTCTCGTCCTGGACCTGGAACAGACCCGCCTCGTGAGAGGGCAGTAAGCCGAGGTCCCCCGCTTGGCGAATGGACATGAAATCGGGGAGCCAGCGACCGGGCTCGACGTGGATTCCCTGGCCTTCCAGCGTCTCGGCCAGCTCCGGCGCCGCGACCCGTAGCGCGTTGACCCGTATGGTGAGCGGCGGCGGTCGGTTCCCGGCCTCCATGAGGGCTGCGGCGGAATCCACGCCGTACCGATCGATCCACCGTTTCGACAGCCATGCCGGATAGGAATGGGTTACGCCGAGTTCCGTGAAGGGATCTTCTCCGCGCGCGGGCCGCGACAGCTGACCCCGTTTCCGTACGGCAGTCCGCAGGACCGCATTGGTCAGGCGGACTGTACCCTGATGTCCGTACCGCCTGGCGAGTTCCACGGACGTATGGGTGGCGGCTGCGTCGGGGACCCGGTCCATCAGCGTCAACTGGTACAGGCCCATGCGGAGGATCAGGCGAATCCACGGCGTCAGCGATTCCGGTTTTCCACGCAACAGCTGATCGAGTATCCAGTCCAGGCGGCGGCGCCAGCGGATGACGCCGTACACCAATTCGGTGGCGAAAGCCTTGTCGCGGTCCCGGAACGCGTGCCGCTGGAAGAGGGCGTTGAGGGCATCACGGGGCAGGATGTCCCGGCTTTCGGCGCGATGCAGCGCCTGCAGCGCGATCTCACGCACAGCAGGCCCGTTTCCTTCGGCTTCGGCCGCCGAGTCTTCCTGTGGTCTATCCATGGTCACGGTTCCGCGCAGAGCTTTCCGACCGCGGATCGCGCGCGCCGAACAGGTCACCCGCCGCGGGCCGGTATCCCCGCACGAATTCCGCCGCCTCGATCCGGCCGCGGCCTTCGGGCTGTACCCTGTCCAGCCTCAATCCGCCTTCTCCGGTCTGTACCACGATTCCCCGGCGTTCGTCGGCGTAGACGATCCTTCCCGGCTGCAGTCCGCCTGTTCCTTCCAGGGACACGGTCCGGCTGGTCAGGATCCGGAGGTTCTTTCCGCGCCAGGAGGTGAAGGCCATGGGAACCGGGTTCAGCCCCCGCACCCGGTTGTGTATGGCCCGGGCCGGAAGCCGCCAGTCTATACGGCCGTCCTCCCGGGATAGCCTGGGCGCAGGCGAGACTTCGCCCTGCTGCGGCCGCGGCCGGATGCCGCCGGCCGCCACCAGGTCCACCGTACGCAGCAGCAGGTCGGCGCCGATATGGGACAGGCGGTCGTGCAGCTCGCCGGCGGTTTCTTCCGGGCCGATAGGCACGGTCTCCTGGCAGAGGATGTCCCCCGCGTCCACCTGTTTTTCAATCAGGAAGGTGGTTACGCCCGTTACCTCGTCTCCGCTCATCACCGCCCACTGTATAGGCGCCGCACCGCGGTGCCTGGGAAGGAGGGAAGGATGCAGATTGACCGCACCTCCCGGCGGTATCTCCAGCAGTACGGCCGGCAGGATGCGAAAAGCCACGACCACGAACAGATCGGCCTTCAGGGCCCGGAGAACGTCCAGGAAACTCGGGTCGCGCAGCTTATCCGGCTGCCAGAGGGGAATACCGTGACGCAGGGCCGCGTCCTTCACCGGGGATGAGCCGGTCTTCAACCCGCGGCCCCGTGGCCGGTCGGGTCCGGTGACGATCCCGGCCACGTCGTGTGCCTTCCTCCCGATCAGCGCTTCCAGGCTCGGTACGGCGAATTCGGGCGTCCCCATGTAGACCACGCGCATATCAGCCCACCTGGCTGCTCGCCTTGAGTTTCTTCAATCGGGTACGGAGGAACTGAAGCCGAAACTTGCTGAGGTAATCGATGAAAAGTGTGCCTTCCAGGTGGTCTGATTCGTGGATCAGGACCCGTGCCAGCAGCCCGCTGCCCTCGATCTCCAGGGGCCTTCCGTCCAGGTCGGTCGCCTCGACGCGCACGACCTCGGGCCGGGTCACTTTTTCGAACAGATCCGGAAAACTCAGGCATCCCTCGTCGCCCGTCTGCGCGCCCTCCTGCTTGACGACACGCGGATTCACCAGCGCCAGGTGGTCCGGATGTCCCTCCAGAGACGGCCCCGTGCGGTCCAGGAAGAGTTCGGGACTGATCGCCCCGAGGTTGACCACGTACAGGCGGACGGTCTCACCGACTTGCGGAGCGGCGAGACCGATTCCCTCCGCCTCGATCATGGTGTCGATCATGTCCTCCGCGAGGCGGCGCAGCGCCGCGGTCGTTTCCTCCACCGGCCGCGCTTTCTCCCGCAGGATTGGATCGCCGTATATACGTATGGATCTGACCGCCATGGCCGCCGCCTATTCTTCTTTGTTGCCCTTCTTGCTGCTGACCAGGCGGGAAATCGCGCTGCGCTGCAGATCGATCCGGACGTCATCGGCTATACGCACCGTAACCACGTCCGATTTGAGTCCGGTTATGACACCGATGATCCCGCCCTGCGTCACCACCTTGTCCCCGTTCTGCAGACTGTCCAGCATGGCCTGCTGTTCCCGCTGTCTCTTCTGCTGCGGCCGGATCAGCAACAGGTAGATGATGGCGAACATCAACAGGATCGGGATCATGGAGATCAGGAATCCAGGTCCGGAGGCATCTCCTCCACCGCCGCCGGGACCCATGGCAAAGGCATCTTGTATCACTGAGCACGCTCCTTTCTTTCTTTTTCACTGTGGTACGCGGTCAAAAACGAACTTCGCCACGCGCCGAAACGCCCTTCCATAACGGCCTCTTCCATTTCGGAGGCCAGGCCGACGTAGAAGTGGATGTTGTGCAGGGTCCCCATTCTCGGACCCAGGATTTCACCAGCGCGGTACAGGTGCCGGATGTACGATCTGCTGAAAGTCCGGCAGGCGTAGCAGGAACAGGATGGGTCGATCGGTCCGGCATCATCCCGGAAACGGGCATTGTATATATTGATGCGGCCGCGGCGGGTATAGAGCGCGCCGTTTCGTCCCTCGCGGGTGGGAATCACGCAGTCGAACATGTCGATCCCCCGTCCCACCGCGTCGATCAGGTCATCCGGCGTCCCTGCGCCCATCAGGTATCGGGGCCGGTCTTCCGGCAGGTGTTCTACCGTGGCGTCGATCAGTTCCCCCATGGTCGACTTCGGCTCACCGATCGACATGCCGCCGATGGCGTAGGCGTCGAATTCCTGGTCGACCAGCGATCGTGCGCAATCGACCCGGAGATCCACGTACACGCTGCCCTGCACGATGCCGAACAGCGCCTGTGCATGGGCTCTCTCTCCCTCCAGTTCATCGAAACGCTGCCGGGAACGGGCCGCCCATCGCACCGTCAGGGCGGCGGAATCCTTCGCGTACCGGTAATCGCAGGGATAGGGCGGACACTCGTCGAGCGGCGCGATGATATCGGCGCCGAGCGCGGTCTCCACATCCATGACGAGTTCCGGCGTGAACAAGTGCCGCGTGCCGTCGATGTGGGACTGGAACGTCACCCCTTCTTCTCCGATCGACTTGAGATCGGACAGGCTGAAGACCTGGTAGCCTCCGCTGTCCGTCAACAGGGGGCGCCGCCAGTTCATGAAGCCATGCAACCCGCCCATTTTCCGGATCAATTCATGCCCAGGCCGGAGAAACAGGTGGTATGTGTTGCCCAGGATGATCTGCGCGCCGGCGGCTTCGAGTTCCTCCGGCGTAAGCGTCTTCACCGTCGCCTGGGTTCCCACGGGCATGAACACCGGCGTGCGGATATCGCCGTGGGCGGTCTTCATGCGGCCGGCCCGCGCGTTCGAAGCCGGGTCCAGGGCGAGCAGGTTAAATTCCAGCGACGCCATACCGGGAGACCCGTAATCCTCCTGTGGAGCAATCCATGATTATTCCAGCGATTTGATGGGGCCCTCGCCGCGGCCCATGATAAACTGCTGAACCAGCGGGTCGTCGCTGTTCCTGATCTCATCCGGCGTGCCCACCACGTGTATCACCCCGTCATGCAGCATGGCGATGCGGTCCGCGACCTTGTACGCGCTGATCATGTCGTGGGTCACCGCGATCGCAGTCACTGACAGCCGCCGGTTCATGTCAAGGATCAGGTCGTTGATAATGTCCGCCATGATCGGATCCAGGCCCGTGGTGGGCTCGTCATACAGGATGTACTCCGGATTCATGGCAATCGCCCGGGCGAGTCCCACTCTTTTACGCATGCCGCCCGAAAGTTCAGCGGGTTTCTGGTCCTCCACGTCGGACAGTCCGACCATCTGGAGGCAGGTCCGCACCCGTTCGCCGATCTCCGTTTCGGTTCGGTCGGTGTGAACCTTCAGGGCGATCCCCACATTCTCCCCCACGGTCATCGAATCGAACAGGGCGCCGCCCTGGAACAGGAAACCGAACCGTTTCCTGACTTCGTCCAGCTCGTGCCTGTTCAACCGGGTTACGTCCCTTCCGTCCACCAGGAGAGTGCCGCCATCCGGATGCAACAATCCCGTTATGTGCTTGAGCAGCACGCTCTTGCCGCATCCGCTCCGGCCGATGATGACCATGGTCTCTCCCGATTCGATGGTCAGGTTCACGTCTTTAAGCACCGGTTTCCCGAAGGCTTTACTCAAATGGATGATTTCGATCATGAGCGGGTAAGCATGCGTAATCCGGGGGAAACGGTCAGCCCGGATCTTCGTGATACAGATCCGGATTCTCGAAACGGGCAAAACGGTCCACAAAAACCAGGTCCACCGTACCGACGGGGCCGTTGCGCTGCTTGCCGATGATGACTTCCGCGTTATTCTGCTCCTGTTCCTCTCCTTCACCGTACCGGGCAGGCCTGTAGATGAACAGCACCACGTCGGCGTCCTGTTCGATCGCGCCCGATTCCCGGAGGTCCGACAGTTGCGGGCGTCCATCTCCTCCACGGGTCTCTACCGCCCGTGAAAGCTGCGAGAGCGCAATGACGGGGACATTCAACTCCTTTGCCAGGGCCTTGAGGTTCCTGGAGATGGCGGAGATCTCCTGTTGCCTGTTCTCCGCGTCATTCGGGCCCCGCATCAACTGCATGTAGTCGACGGCCAGCAGGCCGATGTCTTTACGCTCGGACATGAGTCTTCGGGCCCGGGAACGCATTTCGGTGACCGACAACGCCGGGGTCTCGTCGATGTATACCGGCGCGGTGGCGAGGGCGCCCACCGCAATACTCAGGTTCGACCAGGCGTCTCCCGGCAACCGGCCGGTGCGCATCAGGTGGGAATCCACCCGCGCCTCGCTGCACAGCATCCGCTGAGCCAGTTGGTGGCTGGTCATCTCGAGACTGAACAGGCCGACGCCAACCTGGGCTTCCACCGCTACGTGGCGGATGATGTTCAGGCAGAGCGCCGTCTTCCCCATGGCCGGCCGGGCCGCGATGATGACCAGGTCCCCGCGTTGAAATCCGGCTGTCATTTCGTCCAGCCGGGTAAAACCCGTGGGAACACCGGTGACGGTGCTGTCCTGCTCATGGAGTTTTTCGATGTTCTCGAAGGTGTCGTGCAGAATGGGATTGAGCTGGGTGAACCCGCGGCGGACGTCACGCTGGGAGAGGGCGAAAACCATCTGTTCGGCCTCATCCAGCAGTTCTGCCGTGTCCTCCGATGACTCATACGCCCGCGAGGCGATCTGGGTAGCCACGTTGATCAGCTTGCGGCCCTGGGACTTCTCGTGCACGATCCGGGCGTGGTACTCCACGTTGGCCGCGGTCGAAACGCTTTCCACCAATCCCGCCAGATAGAAGGCCCCTCCCACGGAGGCCAGTTCCTGCCGCTTTTCCAGTTCTTCGCTCAGGGTGATCATGTCGGTGGGTTCGTTCCGGTCGTACAGCGCGATCATGGCGTTGAAGATCTTGCGGTTCGCTTCACGGTAGAACGCGGTATCGTCGAGGATCTCGAGGACGATCGACATGGCGTCCTGTTCCAGCAGCATGGCCCCCAGAACAGCCGCCTCCGCCTCCACGGCCTGCGGCGGAAGCCGTTCCACACCGTCGCTCTGGCTGTTCATGGATACGCGCTCCTAGGTCGCCTTCGCGTCAGATTGCACGATGCGGTCATATTCCTTCCGCAGCATCTGTACATCTTCCCACGTCGGCCGTTTGTACGCCGGATTGTGCAACAGGCCGGAGGGGTGGTACGTAACCAGCAGTTTCACGCCGTGACAGTCGTGAAACCTGCCTCGCAGGGTTCGGATCGAACTGTTCCGCTTGAGCAGTGCCTGGGCGGCAACTCGACCGAGGGCGCAGATCAGCCGGGGCTGAACGAGGCGTATCTGCTCTTTAAGGATGGCGTCGCAGGCGTCGATCTCTTCGGGCCGCGGGTCCCGGTTGTTCGGCGGCCGGCATTTCAGGATGTTGGTGATGTAGACCTCGTCCCGGGTGAAATCGATAGCGTTCAATATGCGGGTCAGCAGTTTGCCCGCCGCCCCTACGAAGGGCTGGCCCTGCTCGTCTTCATGGGCTCCGGGCGCCTCGCCCACGAACATCACGTCGGCGTTTTCGTTGCCGGAACCGAATACGAAGTGTTTTCGCTGGTGACCGAGTACGCAAGCCGTGCAGCGATGGTATCTCTCATACAGCGCTTCGAGGGAAGTGGCACGATCCGACTGGGCGACCCGGTCGGGTTGCCGCCGCCGTTCCGGCAGCGGAAGAACCTTGTCCAGGCCCTCCGGCAGAAAGTGCGATTCAAGCCCCTGCTCCGCTTCCTGCTTCACGGCCTCGACGATTTCGCGTATAAGGTCGGCCAGCGACGCTTGTCGGTTCATGCGGGAACGACTTCCCGGTTTCTCAGAAGGCCGGCGACTTCGTCCATTATGCGGTCCGCCACACCGGACTTGGATTGCATGGGAAGGGATTCCTCGCGGCCGTTGCGGCGTATCAGGGTGACGATGTTCGTATCCGTCCCGAACCCCGCGCCCTCGGCGGTGATGTCGTTGAAAACCACCAGGTCCAGGTTCTTCTCCGCCAGTTTCCTCCGCGCGTAATCCAAGCCGTCATGGGTCTCCGCGGCAAAGCCGATCAGCACGGGCGGGCGGTCCGCGGCCACTTCCTTGAGGATATCGGCGGTCCGCGTCATTTCCAGCGTAAGACGCTCCTCAGTCTTCTTCATCTTCCGCCGGACCGGGACGCCGGGCCGGTAATCCGACACCGCCGCAGCCATGATGACGGCATGCTGACCTTCGCGGTTTCTCAGGACGGCTTCGCGCATTTCACCGGCGGACCGGACGTGTTCGACGTTCACCCCGTATGGATCCTGGAGGTTTGTAGGCCCCGATACCAGCGTGACCGATGCGCCGCGCCGCGCCGCGGCCCTGGCAACGGCAAAACCCATCTTCCCACTGGAACGGTTTGTGACGCACCGGACGGGATCGATGTCTTCCGCCGTGGGGCCGGCGCTCACCAGCACGTTGCTTCCGGCCAGGTCCTGATCGGGATCGGCAAGGATGGCGACCGCCTCCACGATACGATCCGGCACCGCGAGCCTCCCCTCCCCCATTTCCCCGTTCGCCAGTGCCCCGAATTCCGGTTCGACGACGTGAACGCCCCGGTTTCTGAGCCGTTCAAGATTCGCCTGGACGGCCTCGTTTCTCCACATGCGGAAGTTCATGGCCGGCGCCAGGCAACAGGGCGCTTCGCAGGCCAGCATCACGGTGGAGAGCAGGTCGTCGCCCAGGCCGTTCGCCATCTTGCCGATGATATTGGCCGTGGCGGGCGCTATGGCCACCGTATCGGCCCAGACCGCGAGATCCACGTGTTCTTCACCGGACGACCCGGTATCGGGAAACTGCTCGACGGCCACGGGACGCGCGGTGAGGGCGCTGAACGTTGCGGCGCCGACAAAGGCGAGCGCTTCACGCGTCATGACCACCCGGACGTCCGCTTGCTCCTGAACGAGTCCGCGAACGACTTCCGCCGCCTTGTAGGCCGAAATGCTGCCCGTCACCCCGAGGACGATCCGGCGCCCTTTCAACCTGGACATCGGGAACTCCTGTTTTACTCCGCGGCCTCGTCGTCCCCGGCCGGCTGGTAATCATAGCGCAACTCGTCGCCGAGCAACCGGTCCAGCGCCATGGTCGTCACTTTTTCGGCGCGATCCTCCTGCGTCCCCAGCATCTTGTTGTGGAGGTTGATTCTCCGCGCCTCGAGGGCCGTGATCATGACGGCCTCGTAGATGTTTTCGGCGACTTCCCTCATGCGCTCCTGGGATATGTACTGCGTTGGCTTTCCGGTATTCATTGCGGCTCCCATCGGCTGATGCGACGCCGTTCGGCGGTAATGATCCCTCGAATGGCATCGACGGTTAACTGCTGTTTTCCGTCGTCATTTTCAACTCCGTAGTCATATGCGGGCAGATACTTCATTTCGGTGCGCGCCTTGATCAGCCTCCTGCGGATCTGATCGTCGGTTTCCAGGCCCCGTTGTTTCAACCTTCTTGACAGGCAGTCCATGGAAGGCGGTATGAGAAAGACGAGAACGGCTTCCGGGAATATGGCCTTGACTGCCCGCCCGCCCTGTACGTCGATGACCAGCAGGGCCACGTCCCCGGATCGAATGACCCGCTCGACGGAGTCCCTGGGGGTGCCGTAAAGCACGCCGTCATAAACTTCCGCCCATTCGAGAAAGGCGCCCTGTCTGATCTTCGCCTTGAATTCGTCCGCGCTGACAAAAAGGTAATCCACCCCGTCTTTCTCGTTCTGCCGCTTGCTCCGGGTCGTCATGGAGACGGACCTGACGATGGTCGAATCTTCCGCGGTGAGCAATTCGCCGACGGTGGTTTTACCCGTGCCCGACGGCGCGGAAAGGACCAAGCAGAACCCCTTGGAATCCGATCGGCCGGGTGTACCGGAATCACTCAATGTTCTGCACCTGTTCACGAACCTTCTCGAGCTCTTCCTTGGCCTCGATGACGGAATGGCTGATCTCCGTATCGTTGCCCTTCGATCCGATGGTGTTGATCTCCCGGTTCATTTCCTGGATGAGGAAGTTGAGGCGCCTGCCCGGACTCCGATCGGCCGCAAGCGCTTCCAGAAAAGCATCGCAGTGCGCACTCAGGCGGACACATTCCTCGGTCACGTCGCTGCGTTCCGCGAACAGGGTAATCTCCATGGCCACCCGCTGCGGATCGATCTGGCTGTCCTCCAGCAGGCCGGCGAGCCGATTGCTCAAGCGTTCCCGGAAATCGGATACCCGGTCCGGCGCCCGGCCCTCGATCGACCGCAGTATGGCCAGTATGGCTTCGATTCTGTTGCGCAGGTCTGTTTCGAGGGTCTTCCCCTCGCTTCTCTTCATGTCTTTGAAAGCGGCAAGCGCCTTCGCCAGGGCGGCTTCGATCCCCGTCCATCGCTCGGCCGGGTCGACTTCCTCGATTTCCGGAGTAATCAGGCCCGGATAAGCGGCGACCATTTCGAGGGAGACGTCGCCCGCTACGCCCAGTTGATCCTTGAGCTTCCTCAACGCGTCGCAGAACTTTCTTCCCGCCTCCACGTCGATCCGGATCCCTTGCGCACCCGTTTCGCCGTCGTCGCATCGAACGGATACGGAGACGTTACCCCGGATGACGTGCTCCTGCACGTATGCGCGCACCCGGCCCTCCAGCGAACCCAGAGACTTGGGCAACCTTACCGCGATGTCACAGAATCGACCGTTAACCGAACGCAATTCGACGACGGTCCGGACGCCGGCAAGGTCAGATTCCCCGGCGCCGTATCCAGTCATGCTGCATATCATTTTAAGCCCCTGAATCTCCATTTCGGTCTGTTTCCAAGAAACATGAAATTACACGCTAAACGGCGATTTGTCAATAACATATTAACGGTTGCGCGGTGGTGTTCCTTACCTTTCCGGACACGATGAATCGAAGAATCATGACGCTTGACGCGACCGGCCGCTTTATATTAAGAAAGAGTCTGGAACATGGTGATCCAGGCGTCGAAGAACGTCTTCGAATCCCTATCTGCCCGGCACGGGAAACAGGATAAACCAGTCATGGATGCCCTGGCGTTGCAGGCCGTGAAAGACGAGTGCAGGTTCCTGGAGGGGACGCGTATTGCGGCCATCGACCAATACGCGCCCATGGAAATCGGCCTCGTCCTGAAGACGAGCGCGGGCAGGCGGGTGCTTTACCTTTCCGTGCAACCGGGTTTCGCCCGGGCACATCTTTCGGATTCAACACGGAAGAGCGAGGCTGCTTCCGCCCTGCTCGGCGCACTGCGCGACCATCTCGTTCCAGGTACGCTGGAAAAGATCGTCGTGGCGCCTTTTGAACGGGTGGTGGACCTACGCATACAGGGTCTATCATCGCCGGAACCCCGCCGCTATCGCCTGATCGCTGAACTCATCGGAAACCGGGGCATCATGGTGTTCCTTTCCGATCCGGACCGGGTTATTCTGGAGACCCTCAGGCGCATCCGGGGCGCCGACAGGCCACTAGTACCCGGTGAGACCTACGCATTTCCTCCGCCGATGGAGAAAACACCGCTTTTGGATGCGAAGCGCGGACCGCTGGACGGTATGGACAGCCTGACAACTCCGGAAGATCTGGCGCGTCACTTGTCCGCCAAGTTCGCGGGACTATCCAGGGAAATGGCCATGGAAGTGCTGGCCCAGGCCGGCCTGTCGGATGCAACAGGCTTTGCCGACGGGGACCCGGGCGGCCGCGCTGACCGGACCTGGCAGAGCCTGCATGAACTTGTCGACCGAGTCCGGGCCAGGGACTGGACGCCCTGTCTCGGCAGGTCGCGTGACGGCCGGGTCCGGTTGCTGTCGGCGGTCCCGGTTTACTCCCTGCCGGAGGCGCAGGTCGAGCACTACGAATCCATCAGCGTCGCCGTAGAAACTTTCTATGCAGAGCGGAAAGCGGAAGAAGCCTCGAAACAACGGTTGCTGACGGTACAACGCGCCCTGCGGGATGAAATCCGTCGTCTGGAGCGTTTGACGGCGAACCTTGCCCGCGACCAGGATCATGTGGAGCGGGAAGAGGAATACCGCAAGTACGGCGACTTGATCACGTCTCACATAGCCCGGTTGAAAGCGGGGTCGGCGGAAGCCCGGGTCGAAGACTACTTCAGCGGTGAACGGGAGGAAATCGTCATACCGTTGAAACCCGGGCTGTCGCCGGCGGAAAACGCCCGGTGGTATTTCCGCATGGCCCGGAAAGCAAGGGACGGACGGAAGGCGGTGGCCCATCGCCTGGGCCAGGCTCGAAGACGACTGGAAGTAATCGAGGGCATCCGTGCGAAGCTGGATTGCGGCGCGGACGCAAAAAGGCTGGAGGAAGCCCACAGGGCCTGCATCAGGCTGGATCTCGTCAAGACGCCCCGTAAGACCGGCGCAACGAAACGTTCACGCAAGCAGGCCGGACCGGACATTCACCCGAAAAGGTACATGACATCGAACGGGCTCCTGCTGCTCGTGGGCCGCAACAGCCGGGAAAACGAAGCGCTCACAAAATCGGCAGCGCCGGACGACATCTGGCTCCACGCGCGGGACCTCGGCGGTTCTCACGTGATTCTGCGGCGGGTGGACAAGACCCAGATGCCGAGTAAAAGGACCCTGTACGAAGCGGCCTGCCTGACGGCCTACTTCAGCAAGGGCCGGGGGTCCACCACCGTGCCGGTGGACTATACGGAGCGCCGTTACGTCAGGAAAATGAAAAACGGCGCGCCCGGGCAGGTCGTGTTCACCCGCGAAAAAACGCTTTTCGTCGAACCCAGGCTTGCGCTCAGGCAGGCCGATCAGCCGGGGGCATCGGACCGTGGATGATCCGTTCCCTTCAGACCCGGTCCACGATGCTGCCCTCGGCGTAGGATCCCAGCAACTTGAAGTTGGTCGCGATCTCCTGGAGGTGGTTGAGCGCCCGTTTGCAGAGCAGACTGTCGGCGTGTCCCTCGAAATCCAGGTAGAACAGGTACTCCCAGGGTGATCCGACCAGGGGCCGCGATTCGATCTTGTTGATGGAGATGTCCCGTAGCGCGAATACGCTCATGGCCTTGAACAACGTGCCGGGTTCGTGGGGCATCGAGAACACGATGGAGGTCTTAAAGCGTTCGCCCACAGGTGGTTCGGGCTCCCTGCCCAGGACCAGGAAACGCGTATAGTTCTGGACGTTGTCTTCGATACCGTGCTCCAGGATCTCGAGTCCGTACCGCTCCGCGGCGCGGGTGCTCGCGATCACGCCGATGTCCCGGGCTTCTCCCTCACCTAGCATTTTGGCCGCGCCGCCGGTGTCGTAAACGGTTTCGGGCTTCAGCGACGGATGTTCCCGGAAAAACCGAACGCACTGTTCCAGCGCCTTGGGATGAGACTGGACCCGGCGGAGTTCCTCCGGGCGGACACCCGGTTTCGCCATCAGGTTGTGGACGATGCGTAGCACGATCTCGCCGACGATTTGCTGGTCGTGCTCCTGCATCAGGTCGTAATTGACGTGGATGCTGCCCGCGAGGGTGTTTTCGATCGGAAGCATCCCGTAGTCGCAGCGCCCCTCGTCCACGGCGCGGAACACGTCGTCGAACCACCCGTGCGGCACCGGTTCGCCCGCGTCTCCGAAATACGCCTGCACGGCCATCTCGCTGAAAGCGCCCAGTTCACCCTGAAAGCCGGTCCTGTACTTGTTCAATCGGATCTCCTCTCCTCCAACAACGAGGCTCTGCTTTCCTTCGCTGTCGTCAGTGCCCTCACCAGTTCCGACTCGCGACCCTCCTCGATCAGCGCCGCCAGGTCGTCCAGCAACCGCCTGGCGTCCTCGATGCCTCGGAGCAGGGGCCGCCCGTTGGTCAGACAGATGTCGGCCATCACGCGCACGTTGGACGCGGCCAGGCGGGTGGTGTCCCGAAATCCCGATGCCGCAAACGCTCCCAGCCGGTCTTCCTCGCGCGCCATGTTTTCCGCAGCGAGCGCCAGCACTACGGACAGCAGGTAGGGGAGGTGGCTGGTTATGGAAACGATCCGGTCGTGGCGTTCCGCGGGAATGACGACGGGACAGGCGCCGATCCCGCGGACGAGATCCTTAAGCAGATCGACGGCCTCTTCATCGACCGCGGGAGGCGGAACCAGGGCGAAAGTCGCGTCTTGCAGCAACCGGGCGTCGGCGTGTTCGATGCCGGCGTGCTCGGTCCCCGCCATGGGGTGTCCGCCGACATACCGTTTGATTCCGGCCTGGCTGGCGACAGCGGAAACGATGACCTCCTTGGTACTGCCCAGGTCCAGGAGGACGGTCTCCCCCCCGAGAATCGACGCCAGGCCCGGCAGCATCTCGATTATGGCACGGACCGGCGTGGCGAGTACGACCAGGTCGGCCCCGTCCACCCCCTCGGCCAGGTCGAGGAATCCCTCGTCGACCGCGCCGCGCTCGATAGCCCGGTCGAGCGTTGCCCGGTCCAGGTCGACGCCCGCGACACGATCCGCCGCCCCCGACTTGCGGAGCGCCATGCCGAAGGAACCGCCCAGCAATCCGACTCCGATGATGGTGACTCGCATAAACGAACTCAGTCTATGGTGCGATTCACGGCTGTCGCGACCGCCTGCAATTCCGGAATCAGCGAGGTAAACGCTTCCGGAGTCAGGGACTGGTCCCCGTCCGAAAGGGCGCGCTCGGGTCTGGGATGCATCTCGATCATGAGTCCGTCCGCGCCGACCGCAACGGCCGCCCGGGACGCCGGACCCACGAAATCCGCGTTGCCGGTTCCGTGGCTCGGATCGATGAAGACCGGCAGATGTGTGTATTTCTGCAACACGGGCACGGCCGAGATGTCGAGTGTATTCCGCGTCCAGGTCTCGAAGGTCCGTATACCCCGCTCGCACAGTACGACGTTGTGGTTTCCCCCCGCAAGGATGTATTCTGCCGCCAGCAGCATCTCCTCGATCGTGGCGGACATGCCGCGCTTGAGCATGACGGGCCTGGAACTCTTTCCCACGGCTTTCAGCAGCGGGTAATTTTGCATATTGCGCGCGCCTACTTGCAGCATGTCCACGTACTCGGAGACCATGGGCTCCAACTCCGGTTCCATGACTTCCGAGATGGCCGGCAGTCCCGTTTCCTCGCTGACCCGGGCCATGATCTTGAGACCTTCCTCGCCGAGCCCCTGGAAACTGTAGGGGGAAGTCCTCGGCTTGAACGCGCCGCCTCGGATGATGTGGGCCCCGGCCGCCCGGGCGTGCCGCGCCGCTTCCATGAACTGGTCGTAGGATTCGACGGAACAGGGACCGGCTATGATGGTTATTCCATCGCCGCCGATCGTGACGTTGCCCACCTGAAATCGGGTCTTGTGCGGCTGCACTTCCCGGCTTACGAGCTTGTACGGCCGCTGAATGCGCTGAACCCGGTCCACCCCGTCCAGGATTTCAAACTGTTCGGGCTCAAGGCTCAGCGTATTGCCGATAAGACAGATGATGGTTATTGCATCACCCTGAATGTCACGCGGTTTGCAGCCGAAAGCCCGGATGGTATCCCTTACATGCTCCTTCTGGTCTTCCGTAGCCTGCGGCTTCATTACGATCACCATTTCAACCTCCTTCGGCGATGTCCGGCCTGAGTACTACGGCTCCGTTCAGGTAAACATGCCGTATTTCATCCTGTGGTTTTACCGTGTTTACGTGAATCAGAACCCGGATACACCGGGCAAGTCCGTCGGGGACTTCCATCTCCTGGGTGCAGAACAGGGGAATCGACGTCCATCCCATCTGGCGCGCGCCCAATGCGGGCGTCTCGGCGTCGAGATCCTTCGTCGCGGTAAAGATGACGCTGGCGATCTGCTCCAATTCGATGCCATTGACGTCGACGATCGCCGACAGCAGTCGCCGGGACGCTTCTCCAATGGCATCGGCGGAATTCAGTTCAACTGTTATGGCGCCTCGAACGCCCCGGACCATGGTTCCTCCTGGAATGCGGAATGCTGGATGCTACCAGAAACATACCTGAAAAGTTGGTTGGAATACGTGGGAGCCGCAGAGACCGGGCCGGTCTCCTGGACTCCCACACGCATCTCCCTGGCTGGATGAAACTGCTGTCATGCTCAATTCCTGTGCAAACCGGCATCGAACCCGGCACCCAATGCTACCCCGGCATCGAACCCGGCACCCGAAGTCACCCCGGCATCGAACCCGGCACCCGAAGCTACCCTGGCACCCGAAGCTACCCCGGCGCGGTCACCGGTTTCTTCCTGTCTATGCCCGTTCTCAGTGAAGCCACGTATTCGCCCACGGTCCGGATCAAATCCGGCTCGCCGGCGTGTTCTTCCATTACGTTGATAATGGCACTGCCCACGATGACCCCGTCTGCCAACCGGGCGGCCTCATTGGCCTGTTCCGGCGACGATATGCCGAATCCCAGGCCAAGGGGCCGGTCCGTGTGGGACCGCACCTGCGCCATAAACTCGTCCACCCCGTCAGCCAGCTTTCCTCGGGCGCCCGTGACGCCGGTCAGGGAGACGCAGTATACGAACCCCGTGGTGTGGCGGCCCACCAGTTCGATCCGGGCCTTTGTGCTCGTGGGCGCCACCAGGAACACGACGGTGAGTCCATGCCGCCGGCAGGCATCGGACAGGTCGCCGCCTTCTTCCGGCGGGAGGTCGGGCACGATCAGACCGTCCACGCCCGCGCGGACGGCATCTCGGCAAAGATCCTCGATCCCGTAGGCGAGCACCGGGTTGTAATAGGTCATCAGGACGATCGGTATGTCCGACCGCTCCCGGATGGATCCGACCGTATCGACGATGTTCCTGAGGGTCGTGCCCTGATCCAGGGCCCGCAGCGCGGCGCGCTGAATCGTCGGGCCGTCCGCGATGGGATCGGAGAAGGGAACACCCAGCTCGACCAGGTCGGCGCCGCGGCGATCCAGTTCCACGACCAGGCCGGCGGTCGTTTCCAGGTCCGGATCTCCCGCCATGATGTACGGGACCAGCGCTTTCCGTTCCGCGGACTTAAGCGTCGCAAAGGTCTCTTCAATACGGTTCATTCAGCCCTCCATCCGCCCCTGGTCCATCCGCTCCTGGTCCATGAATCCATATACCTGCTCGACATCCTTGTCCCCGCGTCCCGACAGCCCGGCGACAATGACCTGATCCCGGTCCATTCCCGGGGCGATCCGGGCGATATGACCGATGGCGTGGGCGCTTTCCAGGGCGGGTATGATGCCTTCGACCCTGGACAGCAACTCGAAGGCCTCCAGCGCCTCGTCATCGGTCACACTGACGTATTTCGCGCGGCCGGAATCCTTCAGGTAGCTGTGCTCGGGCCCCACCCCGGGATAGTCCAGCCCGGCGGAGATGGAATGGGCGACCTGGATCTGGCCGTTGGCGTCCTGTCCCGTATAGCTCATGGCGCCGTGCAATACGCCCGGCGTGCCCTGGCCCAGCGTCGCGGCGTGCAGGCCGGTGTCGAGCCCGTGCCCCGCCCCTTCCACGCCGACCAGTTGCACTTCGTCGTCGAGAAATGGATGAAAGAGGCCGATGGCGTTGCTGCCTCCCCCCACGCAGGCGACAAGCATATCCGGCAGCCGCCCTTCCTTCTCCAGGATCTGCCCGCGCGCCTCGCGGCCGATGATCGACTGGAAATCCCGTACCATCAAGGGGAAGGGATGGGGGCCCGCCACCGATCCGATGATGTAATGGGTATGTCTCACGTTGGTCGCCCAGTCGCGCAGGGCTTCGTTCAGCGCGTCCTTCAGCGTGCGGCTGCCCGCGTCGACACCGATGACCCGGCTCCCCATCAGGCGCATGCGGAAGACGTTAAGCGCCTGGCGTTCCATGTCCTCGGTCCCCATGTAGACGTCGCATTCCAGGCCGAAACGGGCGGCCACGGTCGCCGTGGCCACGCCGTGCTGGCCGGCTCCGGTCTCGGCGATGACCCGGGGTTTCTTCATGCGCCGGGTCAGCAGGATCTGGCCGATAGTGTTATTGATCTTGTGGGCGCCCGTGTGGTTCAGGTCTTCCCGCTTGAGGTAGATCCGGGCGCCGCCGAGGGTCTCCGTCAATCGCTCCGCGAAGTAAAGGGGAGAAGGCCGGCCCACGTAATCCGCCAGGAAGTAGCGGAATTCATCCTCGAAGGCTGGATCCCGCTTCGCCGCTTCATATACCTCGAGGAGTTCGTCCAGGGCCGTCATCAGTGTTTCCGGGACGTAACGGCCGCCGAAAACCCCGAAGTGCCCTCTTTCGTCAGGAAGTGCGGTGGCAGTCATCCCTCGCTCCCGTTACTGATATGATCGACCAGGGCCTCCAGGCCCAGCAGGTAACTTCTGCTTCCATGTCCGCAGATCTGCGTGAGCGCCACGGGCTCGATATAGGAATGGTGCCGGAAACGCTCCCGGGCGTGAATATCGGACAGGTGCACCTCCACGACGGGCAAGCCCACGGCGACGATCGCGTCGCGCAGGGCGATGCTCGTATGCGTGTACGCGCCCGGATTGATCAGGATGCCTTCTGCCCGCCCGAGGGCCTGCTGAATCTCGTCCACCAGCACCCCTTCGTGATTGGACTGGAGAATGCGCAGCTCGACCCCCCGGTCCGCCGCGGCCGACTCGAGGGACCGGTTGATGTCTTCCAGCGTATCTCTGCCGTAGACCTCCGGTTCCCGGACACCCAGCATATTCAGATTCGGACCGTGCAGCACGAGTAATTTCATGTTTCGTTCCGTTTTCGCCTGATAGCGTCTCTACTCAGGTTCCCGAGGTTAAGACCGCCCGGATGTAATCATTGGGGACGTCATCCCGGATGACCACCGCGCCGATTCGCTCCGGCAGGATGAAACGCAGGCGGCCACCGACCGATTTCTTGTCCAACTTCATGGTTTCGAGGGTCGCCGAAGCGTCCAGGCCGTCGCAGCGCACCGGCAACCCCGTTCGCCGCACCAGCTCGATCAACCTTTGCACGCTATCGCCGTCCAGCATGCCCAGGCGTTCCGCGACGCGGGCCGCGTAGACCATGCCGATCGCCACGGCCTCTCCGTGGAGCATGCCGGTCTGCGTCTCGATCGCATGCCCCATGGTGTGGCCGAAGTTGAGTATGGCCCGCCGCCCCAACTCACGCTCGTCCCCGGCGACGACATCGGCCTTGATCTCGCAGGACCGGGCCACCAGATGGGCGAGCGCACCGTATTCGCGCCTGAGAATCTCGTCAAGGCGACCCTCAATATAGGTGAAAAGGCCGGCGTCTGCAATGACCCCATACTTGATCACTTCCGCCATGCCCGCGCGCAATTCCCGATCGGGCAGACTGTCTAGCGTATCCAGGCTGGCCAGTACGAGCAGAGGCTGGTAGAAGGCGCCGATCAGGTTCTTCCCGCGCCGGTGGTCCACGGCGACCTTGCCCCCCACGCTGGCGTCCACCTGGGCCAGGAGCGAAGTAGGAGCCTGTATGAATGGTATACCGCGCAGGAAGGTGGCCGCCGCGAAGCCCGCCAGGTCTCCGGCCACTCCGCCGCCCAGCGCGATGACGGGGGAACGGCGGTCCATGCGGTGGGACAGCATCCCGTCATAAAGCTTCTCGGCCCATTGCAGCGATTTCTGTTCTTCTCCGGCCGGCACCTCGATTAAGGCCGGTTCAAAGCCGGCCGAACGCAGGGAGTCCGCGGCCCGCTCTCCGTAGAGCGTGGCGATATCCGGGTGGGTAACGACCAGTGCGCGATCGGTCAGGTCGAAGGATCTCATCAAGGAGCCCAGGCGGTCGAGACAGCCGGATCCGATCACGATATCGTAGCTGTCTTCACCGAGGTCGACCCGGATCACGCGCTCGTCGTTTCCGGTCCATGCCATGACCAACTCCACGGTTTCGTCTATGGTATGCCGCGACGTGTCGACTTCGTGGTCCGCCCGGCCGTAGACCGGCGCACGTTCCCGCTGAAGCGACCGGATCCGCTCCAGCGGGTCGTCCGCGGCCAGCAGGGGCCGCACCCCGGCGTCCCCTTTCGTTCGCGCCAGGATAGTCGACGCCGGCGCGCTCAGGTGAATAACCGGACCGAGAGACCGGAGCACGTCGAAATTGTCCGGATCGAGCACGGCGCCGCCTCCGGTGGCGATCACCCGGCGTACTCCGTCGGCAAGGCTGTGAATGACCTGCTTCTCGATCGCCCGGAAACCCGCCTCGCCCCGCGTCCTGAAGAGATCCGGTATACTGGTCGCGGCCTGCTCCTCGATCAGCGTGTCGGTGTCCATGAAGGGCAGGCCGAGGGCGCCTGCAAGCCGCCGCCCCACCGCCGTCTTTCCGGTGCCCATGAAACCGATCAGGACGATGCCGCCGGTTTTCTCCTGTCCTGTTTTCACCACGTTCCGCCTGCCTGTCGTGGGCGCCTCGATCGGTGAAATCCGAGGTCGCGCGCACCGGTATATACTCCGGATACTCCGCTAGTAACGGGCCAACTGGTCCATGTAGCCCTGGTAGTTCCGCTTCATCTCCTCCAAACTGTCGCCGCCGAATTTCTCCTGCATGGCGTCGGCGATGACGAAGGCCACCACCGCTTCGCCGATCACGCCGGCTGCGGGTACGGTGCATACGTCCGAACGCTCTTTGGCAGAATCGAAGGCTTCCTTGGTCTCTATATCCACCGACATGATGGTGCGCATCAGGGTTGCGATAGGCTTAAGGGCGCCGCGGACCACGATTTCCTCGCCTTCGGTCATGCCGCCCTCAACGCCGCCAGCCCGGTTCGTTTCCCGGTAAAAACGGCCGTCGCCATAGTGGATCTCGTCGTGGACCTCGGAACCCAGCACCCGGGTCACGCCAAAGCCCAGTCCGATCTCGACCCCCTTCACGGCCTGGATGCTCATGACTGCCTGGGCGAGTCGTCCGTCGAGCTTGCGGTCCCACTGCACATGACTGCCCAGTCCGGGGGGCGCGTTCAGCACCTTGACCTCGAAGACTCCGCCGATCGTGTCCTTGAGGGACTTCGCCCGGTCGATTTCTCCGATCATCTTCTGCGCGGCGTCCGCGTCGGCGCAGCGCACGGGCGACGCCTCGGCCCGTTCCAGGACCTGTTCGTTCGAAAGTCCGCTCACGTCCGCGTCCACCTGCCCGATCCGCACGACGTGGCTGAGCACATGGATGCCGAACTCCGCCAGCAGGGAGCGGGCGATTGCGCCTACGGCAACCCGCATGGTCGTTTCCCGGGCGCTGGCCCGCTCGAGGATGTCCCGGAGGTCGCGGCGGTCGTACTTCAGGCCACCCGCCAGGTCGGCATGCCCCGGTCGGGGCCGCGTCACCCGGCGCCTCACCGGGCCATCGGCTTCCTCGATCGACATCACGTCCGTCCAGTTCTTCCAGTCCTGGTTCTGGACTACAAGGGAAACCGGGCCGCCCATAGTCTTTCCATGACGGACGCCGCCCCGGATTTCGATCGTATCGGTCTCGATCTGCATTCTCCGGCCTCGTCCGTATCCGCCCTGGCGCCGTTTCAGGTCGCGGTTGACCTCTTCCGCCGCGACCGGTACCCCCGCGGGCAGCCCTTCGAGGATCGCCGATATCGCCGGTCCGTGAGATTCTCCTGCGGTAAGGTATCGTAACATGCCGTCTCCAGATTTCGAGGGTTCCGGCCCGGTCTGCCCCGGACCGTCAAGCATTTGTACGCCGCCGGACGATGTAACCGCGCCGCCGGCCTCTGCGCCATCACTATGTCGGACGTCCCGGATGACCAGCCCCATCCTGGTCTACCCGGCGACGCAACTGATCTTCCAGGGCGCTCCTCATCACTTCGACCGGAGCCTGCCGTCCGGTCCAGATCTCAAACGACTCCGCACCTTGAAACAGCAGCATATCGATGCCGTTCGACGCGCCCGCGCCCCGGGACCGGGCGCTACGCATAAGCCCTGTCTCCTCCTGATCGTAACGCGTTTCGAAGACAAACTGTCCCGCCCTGAACCAATCATCATCCAGGGGCAGGTCCGCGGGAATCGCGTTGATGACGAGGTCTGCGCTTCCGATCGCGGCGCCCAGTTCCCGCGGCGCCAGGGAAACCGCCGATGCGCCTCCCACTGCCGCGGTGTCTTCGGCCCGCGCCGTGTCGCGTGCGGCTATGGCAATCGAGCCCGCCCCTGCGCTACTGGCCATATCGCAGGCCGCCCGGGCCGCACCGCCGGCACCCAGGACAACCACCCTCGAATCCTCGACGGTGACACCCTTTCCGCTGAGTGCCCGCAGTAGTCCGGCGCCGTCCGTCGACGCACCGGCGAGCCGGCCCGAACGATTGACGATGGTATTGACCGACCCGATCCTGCGGGCCTCGTCGGATACCTCGTCCAAGTAGGGCAGTACTTCCGTCTTGAGCGGCTTGGTCACGTTGACGCCCGCCAGCCCGAGTCCCCGGATCCCGTCTACCGCCTGTCGAACGACGGCCGCCGCAATTTCGAAGGTTACATACACGAAGTCCAGTCCGCAATGCCGAAAGGCTGCGTTGTGCATGGCCGGCGAAAGGGTGTAGCCGATGCCCCGGCCGCATACGCCGACCACACGGGTCGAACCGGAAATAGAAAGTCCCGGGGACCTGTCCTCGTCTGGCGTGATCATGACGCCCCCCTCGCGGCCTCCACGAAGGCCCGGATCTTATCGTGGTCCTTGCGGCCCGGTTCCCGCTCCACACCGCTTCCCGTGTCCACGCCGTAGGGACGCACGCTCCGCACGGCCTCGGCCACGTTCATCGGGTTCAGCCCGCCGCTCAGAATGACGCGGTGGGGGCTGCCTTCCACGAGCTGCCATTCGAACACAATCCCTGTACCGCCATACCGGTCTTCGGCGTACGTATCGAGCAGCACCGCGCCGACGGCATAGGCTGCGGCTTCGGATTTCCAGGACGCGTCCCTGACGCGAAGGGCCTTGACGACGGGCCGGCCCACCTTGCTGCAAAAATCCGGCGATTCGTCGCCATGGAGCTGTGCGACCTGGATCCCCGTGATCTCGCAAACTTCGTCGACTTCGTCCACCGACGCGTTCACGAATACGCCTACCGGCACGACGAAAGGCGGCAGGCCGCCCACGATGCCCGCGACCCGCTCCGGCTCAACGTACCGGGGGCTGCCCCCGAAAAAAATGAAACCCAGCGCGTCCGCGCCCGCATTGACCGCCGCGGAGGCGTCCGCTTCATTCGTGATGCCGCAAATCTTGATCTTGACCGTGTTCATAATCCTGTCCGCGGGGAGATCATTCAGGCCCGCCGCCTGTTCGCACGGGCGCCCGGCCCAGCAGGGCGTCCAGTTGGCCGCCGATCCCGTCCGCCGCCATCAGGGACTCGCCCACGAGTACGGCGTCGAATCCAGCCTGCTCCAGGATAAGGACGTCCTCACGCGTATGGATCCCGCTCTCGCTGACGGTCACGATCCCATCGGGAATGCGCCGCCTTAGTCTCAGTGAAGTATCCAGCGAAACGGTGAAATCCGTCAGGTCCCGGTTGTTGATGCCGATGATATGGCTGCCGGCTTCCAGGGCCCGGTCCAACTCCCCTTCGTCGTGTACTTCCACCAGGCAGTGCAGGCCGTATACCGCCGCGGTCTGCCGCAGTGCCGCCAGGCGGCCATCGTCCAGTACCGCCGCGATCAGCAGCATGGCGTCCGCGCCCATGGCCGCCGTTTCGTGGACCTGGTAATCGTCTACGATGAATTCCTTTCGCAGCACGGGTACCGGCACGCTCCCACGAAGCGCAACCAGGTCCTCGTCACAACCCTGGAAGTACCGCCGGTCCGTCAGCACCGAAATGGCCGAGGCGCCGTGAGCCGCGTAAATGGGGCCGATCTGCGAAGGCACGGCGCCGGGACGTATCGCGCCCTTCGATGGCGAAGCCTTCTTGAATTCGGCGATGACCCCGATGCCGTCCCCCTGTTTCAGCGCACGGTCGAACGGCCGCACGTCGGACCGGCGTCCGGGTTCGGCGCGAGGCAGCGGACTGCGGCGCTTCCGGTCTTCAATCTCGTCGAATTTGTGCGCTACGATCTGGTCCAGGATATTCATGGCTGCCATGTCTTCCCCGTCATACTCCCGCCTCCGCCGGTACCAGGCGCTTACGCGTTCGTCATCCTGATCAACGCGTCCAGTTTCTCCCTGGCCGCGCCGGTATCGATCGCACGGCCTGCCAGGGCGATGCCCTCGTTGAAATCCTCCGCCTTGCCTCCGGCGACGATCGCCGCCGCGGCGTTCAGCAGGACGATGTCCCTTCTCGGGCCGGTTTCCCCTTCCAGCAGGGACCGGATGATGACGGCGTTCTCGTCCGCTTCGCCACCTTTGAGGTCTTCGATGGAAGCCCGTGGCAGGCCGAAGTCTTCCGGCGCGATATCGTAGCTCCTTACGGTGCCGTCCCTGGCTTCCGCCACGTGGGTTGGCGCCGTGGTCGCGATCTCGTCCAACCCGTCTTCGCTGTGCACCACGAAAGCACGTTCCGCCCCCAGGTTGTTCAGCACGTGGGCCGCGGTCTGGACGACGCTTCCGTCATATACGCCCATGACCTGGGCCGTGGTTCCGGCCGGATTGGTCAACGGTCCCAGCAGGTTGAGCACCGTCCGCACGCCGAGTTCCCGCCGCGGGCCGCTGGCGAATCGCATGGCGGAATGGAGGGCCGGGGCGAACATGAAGCCGATGCCGATTTCGTCGATGCATGCCGACACCTTCTCCGGCGGCGTCTCGATATTCACGCCCAGGGCCGTCAGTACGTCGGCGCTGCCCGCCTTGCTGGATGCCGCGCGCCCCCCGTGCTTGGCGATAGATGCACCCGCGGCCGCGGCCACGAAGGCCGCCGCCGTCGATATGTTGAACGTATGCTTGCCATCACCGCCCGTGCCGCAGGTATCCACGATAGGGTATGCGCGGCATTCTATCCGCGTGGCCCTGGCCCGCATGACCCGGGCGAATCCGGTGACCTCTTCGATCGTCTCGCCCTTCTGTCGAAAGGCGATCAGGAAGGCGCCGATCTGCGCCGGCGTCGCGTCGCCCGACATGATCCCATTCATGACCTCCACGGCTTCCGCCTCGGTAAGCGAGATTCCTTCAATCGCCTTCGCTATCGCCTGCTGTATCATGGGAGCCTGTCTCCATCGAGGGGCATAAGTCGTTTACACCAAAATCTCCACCGCTATCTTCCCACCGCTATCTTCCCACCGCCTGCCTTGCGATCTCCATGTCCACACCTGCCGACTCCCGCCTGCTGCCGGCGCCCGCATAGTTGCCGGTGAGCGGACCGCCCGTCGGCTTGATGCCGGCCAGGATGACATCAGGCTGGTTCATACGCCTTCAACTCCACGAAATTCCGCAACAACTGTCTGCCTGCTTCGGTCAGTATGGACTCCGGGTGAAACTGTACGCCGTAAACGGGCAGGGAACCATGCCTCAACCCCATGATCAGGCCGTCCTCCGATCGCGCGGTCACTTCCAGGCATCCGGGCAGTGTTTCCTTTTCCACGATCAGCGAGTGGTAACGCGTCGCGGTGAAGGGATTCGGCAACCGGTTGAAGATGGATTCGCCATCGTGGGCAATCGAGGAGGTCTTGCCGTGAACGGGCTTCGGCGCGCGAACGATCCGACCTCCGTAGGCCTGGGCAATGGACTGGTGTCCCAGGCATACGCCCAGGATGGGCAGCCGGCCTGAGAAACGACGGACCGCGTCGACTGAAACGCCCGCTTCATCAGGGGTGCAAGGCCCGGGAGAGAGGACCAGATGATCCGGGTCGAGGGCCTCGATCTCCTGGAGGGTAATCCGGTCGTTACGGCGCACGGTGACCCGCTGACCCAGTTCCCCGAGGTATTGAACGAGGTTGTACGTGAAAGAATCGTAGTTGTCGATGACCAGGATCATGAAACCACCTCGGCTTCCTTCAGCGCCCGCAGCAGCGCCTCGGCCTTCTTCCAGCATTCCTCGTATTCTTTTCCGGGATCCGAGTCCGCGACGATGCCGGCGCCCGCCTGGATGTAGGCCTGGCCGTCCTTGATAACCATGGTCCGAATGGTGATGCACAGGTCGAGGTTGTCCGAAAAACCGAAATACCCCAATGCCCCGCCGTACACGCCGCGCCGGGTGGTCTCCTGTTCGTCGATGATTTCCATGGCCCGGATTTTGGGTGCGCCGGACAAGGTCCCCGCCGGGAATGTCGCCTCCAGCACGTCGAATCCATCGATGCCATCCCGGAGGCGTCCCTCCACGTTCGATACGATATGGCTCACGTGGGAATACCGCTCTATGCCCATCAGTTCCGACGTTCGAACCGTACCGTATTCGCAGATGCGGCCGATATCGTTTCGGCCCAGGTCCACCAGCATCACATGTTCCGCCCGTTCCTTGGGATCGTTCAGCATCTCTTCGATCAACAGCCGGTCTTCCGCCTCGTCCGCACCCCGCCGGCAAGTCCCGGCCAGTGGGCGCACCGTCACCCTGCGGTTTTCGGCCAGTACCATCGTCTCGGGCGAGGATCCGACGATATACACGTCGTCCAGCCGCAGGTAGAACAGGTAGGGCGATGGATTCAGCCTGGCGAGCGCCCGGTACACATCGAAGGGATCCCGGCCGGCTTCCATCCTGAACCGCTGGGACAGCACCACCTGGAAGATGTCCCCCGCAGCGATGTATTCCTTGGCCGTCCGCACGATGTCCTCGAAGTCGTCCCGGGTCATGTTGGAAGACACGGTCCGATCCGATTCCATGGACGGGCCTTCATCGAAGGGCTCGACAGGAGGCAGTGGCCGGTCGATCCGTTTCAGCATGTCGTCTACCTGGGTCATGCCCTGCCGGTAGGCCGATGCGGGATCCGTGGCATTGGACAGCATGTTGACGATCACGTACATGCGCTTGCGCGCGTGGTCGAAAACCACAATTTTCCCTGCCACGATGAAATGCAGGTCGGGCATCATCAGGTCGTCCGGGTTGTCGTCCGGTATCTCTTCGAAGTGCCGTACGACGTCGTAACCGAGGTACCCCACGGCGCCGCCCGTGAACCGGGGCAGGTGTTCGAGCACCGGGGTCCGGTATTCCCTCATGATTTCCCGCATCAACTCGATGGGGTTGCCCTTCAGCGTCAGCACCCCCCGGTCGTTGATCCTGTTGATCCCCTGTTTCGATCCGACGATACGCTCGAAGGGATCCGCGCCTACGAAGGAATACCGCGCCGTTTTCTGATCGCCTTCCATACTCTCCAACAGGAAGGCGTACCGGTATCCCGCGCTGATCCGGTGGAAGGTTTCCTCGGGCGTTTCATCCGTCAGGTCCCGTTCGTGCCAGATGGGCACCAGGGGGAAATCAGGCTTGCCGTTGTACTCCAGAAAGGTGTCGTAGGATGTCCTGTACATGGTTACAGACCTTTACGTAGTGACAAGTTGCCTGGGATTCCCTCTACCTGAAGCGGCCTGTCGCGATCATGCCCGCACAAAATAAAAAAGGCCGCTACCTTGTGTGGGTAGAGGCCGGTCAAATCAACGAAGGATGAATCTAATTCAATCAGGCGCCGCTTCGCATGACATGCTGCCTCGTCCCGTAAAAAGGCCACCAGGTAAACAGATCGCTCTGCTTCCGCCAATAATCGAATCGCGATGACCGGGAGGAGTTAACGGCTGTCATGTCTTTCCAGAGTCTGATGTGGAACACGTTCGACTGCCCATCTAGAATTGCGCCATTATATTGCGGCTCGGCGGTTATGTCAAGGTTTTTTCTCGCCAAGAAAACAGTTGCGAATATAGGGGGGAGCCTGTACCATGCTGGCGTTGTCGAGCAGACCGAGCCGGCCTTTGGAAACAGGCTTCGCGAACCGCAGCACTCGGCCGGACCGGCCTTTGGATTCGGGATTTGCGAACCGCGGCCGCCGGCCAAAAGCCCCGTAACAGGGTGCACCGAGTATGCAGGACAAGGATCCCGGGCTGTTCAGGAAATGGTTCTGGAATACCTATGATTACCTGGGAACGCTGATCGTGATCAACATCCTGTGGTTATTGTGCGCCCTGCCGCTGGTTACGCTTCCTCTCGCCTTCGCCGGACTGTTCCGGGTCACCGGACGAATCGCCGCCTACGAAGAGGCGGGCTTGCGGGATTTCTTCGTTCACGCGAGGCAGGACCTGGGCCGCAGTTTCGTGCTCTGCGGGATTTACGCGGGCGTCCTGGCACTCCTTGCCGCCAACGTGTTTTTCTACATACGTCTCATGGATGACTGGCCCTGGATCGGTGCGGTCCTGAGCGGCGTAATGATGTGGCTGATCGTCTTCGTCTGCATGACGGCCGTCTTCACCTTGCCGCTTGCGTACCGGAACCGGGCCCCTATCAGGCAGATCATCCGTTCCGGAGTATTCCTCGCCATTGACAACGCCGGTTACGCCTTCGTGCTGTTGCTGGCCGGTTCTCTCATCATGGTCTTCAGCCTGGCCAGCGGCATCGGGCTGCTCTTCCTGGGCATCGGTGCCATCGGCGTGCTGTTCAGCACCGGACTGCGTGAAACCCTGAAACGATATGAGCTAAGCGAAACCAGCGTCCTGGAAGAAGCGCGTGGATGGCGGGACCTGCTCCGTCCATGGGGGAATTCATGAAGGGAAAGGAGGTCTGCCGCGATGCCGGCGACGCCACCGCGCCATTCATCGTAATCGAAGGGATAGACGGCGCGGGCAAGACGACCCAGTTGAAACGCCTTCACCAGTGGATGGAAGCGCGTTACGGGAGGCCCGTCCATACCACGGGAGAACCCACGAACCGCCCCATCGGCAGACTGCTGAAAGATGCCCTTCAGCGCCGGGTGGAACTCGACGGCATCTGTCACGCCCTGCTGTTCGCCGCCGACCGGATCGATCACGTCAAATCGGAAATCGAATCCAGCATTCACCGCGGAATCCCCGTGTTGTGCGACCGTTATTTCCTCTCGTCCTTTGCCTACCAGTGGCGGGAGATGCCCGGCGAGCTGGAATGGATCGAGTCGATCAACGCCCGGGCAATCCACCCCCATCTGACCCTGCTCATCGATGCGCCCGCCGAGGTCTGCATGGAACGGATACGCCAGGCGCGTGCGGATACCGAGTTGTTCGAGAACCTGGAAACGCTTCGCGCCATCCGCGGGAATTACCTGGAACTGGCGCACCGTAGAAAAACATTGGATCAGATTGAGATTATTGATGGCGCGCGCGCGCCCGAAGAAGTGCAGGCGGAAGTGCGCGATCGGGTGGAAAAAGTGATGCAGACCTGCGGCGGCGGATAACGCTATGCTGACTTACATTCTCCGGTTCGTGATGAGATTCCTGGCGGGAATCCTGATTCAACAGGTGCTCCGTATCCTGGCCAATATGCTCACCCGACCGTCCCGCCCGGCGCCGGAGCCCAGACCGCGGGAACCGAAGAAACCGAAGACGACCATCGATCCGAAGAACATCGTGGAAGGCCGTTTCGAGGATATCCCCGGGAAGTGACGCCGGGAGTACTGGATGCTGAGGAACTTTACCTGGGTGATACCCGGCCGGCTGGCCGGCATGGCCCTGCCCACGGGCGCCCTCCGGCCGCATGCGGGAGGCAAGACGGACCAGGCGCTGAAGCAGGACCTGATGAGCCTGAAGGAACTGGGCGTGGTCACCGTGGTGTCCCTGACGGGCGAACCGCTGCACGGGAAAATGCTGGAGCAATGCGGGTTTCGCAGCCTGCATCTCCCGGTGGAGGACATGACCGCGCCCTCGCCGGAACAGATTCGACGGGCCGTCCTCTATATCGATGAGCATATCGAACAGGGCGGCGTAGTCGTGCACTGCATGGCGGGCATTGGCCGGACCGGCACCGTGCTGGCGGGGTATCTCGTCTGGCGGGGGGCCGCGCCGGAAGCCGCCATCGAAGAGATTCGCAACAGCCGTCCCGGATCGGTAGAGACCTTCGGGCAGGAATCGTCGATCTTCCGTTTCGCCGAAACCATGACCGAACGCGACGCGTAAAAGAAAACAGCGTAAAGGAGCATAAAGGATCCATGTTCAAGATCGCCGTTATAACCGACGAGGTGTCCCAGGACCTGGATACGGTCATCGACTTCGCCCGGGATTTCAACCTGGACGGCATCGAGATTCGATCGATCTGGGACAAGCCGCCCCAGGATCTCGACGACGACGAGATCGCGCGGATCAGGGACCGTACCGGAGAGGCCGGACTCTCGGTCGTCGGCGTTGCCGCTCCCTTCTACAAGTGCGACATCGAAGATGACGCCACGTGCCGGGAACACCTCGGCATGCTCCGCAGATGCATCCGCGTCGCCCGCGAACTGGACACCACGCTGGTCCGCGTCTTCGCATTCTGGAAGCAGGATCCCCTCGAGAAGTTCTGGGACCGGATCATCGAAAGGTACGCGGAACCCGTACGGATCGCCGCGGGCGAAGGCGTCGTGCTGGGACTGGAGAACGAAGCGTCCACCCTCATAGGCACCGGCGCGGAGACGCGGCGCCTGGTCGACGCCCTGGATTCGCCGGTCGTCAAGCCCCTGTGGGATCCCTGCAACGAGTTGTTCGCCGACGGCGGGCAGACACCCTACCCGGACGGGTACGGACACATCCGGTCGGACATGTGTCACATGCACTTCAAGGACGGCATTCTCGGTACGCCCGACGGGGATGTCAATGTACCCATGTGCGAGGGCGAAATCGACTATCGCGGACAGTTCGCCGACCTGATCGGGCAGGATTACGACGGGTGCCTGTCCCTGGAAACCCACTGGCGCATTGGTGCCGATCAGATCGAACGGACGCTGATCGACAGGCCGGGGGGAAAACGGTTTTCGGAGGCGGGAGAGGCGGCTTCCAGGATCTGCATGCGGAACACGCTGGACCTTCTGGCCGAACTGGGCGCGGACCGGTCCGTGTAAGTGATCGACCCACCCGGGGACCGCCGCCCGGGCACGAGCACGAAATCCGGCGGGAAACGGGAGAAAGGACCCCCAGATGAAAGACCACCCATACAGGACACACACCTGCGGAGCATTGAGGCGGAACGACGAGGGTACGCGCGTGAGAATCGCCGGCTGGGTTCACCGGAAACGGGACCACGGCGGCCTGCTCTTCATCGACCTGCGGGACCACTACGGGATCACGCAGGTCGTCATAACCCCCGAAAGCGGATTCCACGAAGTGGCGGGGGACTTGCGTGCGGAGACCGTCGCCACCTTTACCGGCGGGGTGATCCCGCGGGCGGAGGACGCGGTCAACCCCAACCTGCCCACGGGCCATATCGAAGTGAAGGCCGATTCCATGACAGTACTCAGCGCCGCGGACCCGCTGCCCCTGTCCGTCGCGGACGAGCGGGAATACCCGGAAGCCACCCGCCTGACCTACCGCATGCTCGATCTGCGCAGGGAGCGGATACACCACAACATCATCATGCGGTCGCGCATCGTCGCGAGCATACGGCAACGCATGACGGCCCTTGGCTTCAACGAGTTCAACACGCCCATCCTCACCAGCAGTTCGCCCGAGGGCGCCCGGGACTACCTGGTCCCGAGCCGGGTGCATCCGGGCAAATTCTACGCCCTTCCCCAGGCGCCGCAGCAGTTCAAGCAGCTTCTCATGATCTCGGGGTTCGACCGCTATTTCCAGATCGCCCCGTGCTTCCGGGATGAAGATGCCCGGGCCGATCGGTCGCCGGGCGAGTTCTACCAGCTGGACGTGGAGATGTCCTTCGTGGAGCAGGATGATGTTTTCGAAGCGCTGGAGACCCTGTTTCACGGGCTGTTCACGGAGTTCAGCGACTGGAAGGTGACCGCACCGCCCTTTCCGCGCATCCCCTATCGCGAAGCGATGCTCCGTTACGGTTCCGACAAGCCCGACCTGCGCTTCGGCCTGGAGATCCAGGACGTTACCGAGGCCTTCCGGGACTCCGGGTTCAATGCCTTTCGCCAGATCGTCGAGAAAGGCGGCGTGGTGAGGGCCCTCGCCGTCCCTGGCGTCGCCGCGAAGCCCCGCAGTTTCTTCGACAACCTGGACCGGACTGTGAAGGAGGATTTCGGGGGACGGGGCGCGGCCTACATTTCCTTTACCGAGGATGGGGTCAAGGGTTCCATCGCCCGCGTGCTGGACGAGCAGACCCTCGATCGGCTGAAATCCGTCATCGAACCCGAAACCGGCTCCTCATGGTTTTTCACGGCCGACGCGGAGGACCGCGCGAACGACGTGGCGGGCAAGCTCAGGCTGCATTTCGCGGATCTGCTTTCCCTGCGTGAGCCGAACGCCTACCGTTTCTGCTGGATCGTCGATTTCCCCATGTACGAATACGATGCGGAAACCGGGAAGGTCATCTTTTCGCACAATCCGTTCTCCATGCCCCAGGGCGGACTGGAAGCCCTCGGGAACAAGCCGCCTCTCGAGGTCCTGGCCTACCAGTACGACATCGTATGCAACGGTACGGAACTGTCCAGCGGCGCCATCCGGAACCACCGGCCGGACATCATGTACCGGGCCTTCGAAATCGCCGGTTATTCCGCCGACGAGGTGGACGAGGAATTCGGCGGCATGATCAGTGCGTTGAAGTACGGCGCGCCGCCCCACGGCGGCATCGCTCCGGGTGTCGACCGGATCGTCATGCTCCTCACCGACGAGACCAATCTCCGGGAAGTCATCGCCTTTCCCCTGAACCAGAACGCCCAGGATCTGCTCATGGGCGCGCCGGGAGCGGTCAGCGAGAAACAGCTCCGGGACCTCCATATCCGCCTGCGGCGGTGATCCAATCACGGCTTCAGTTTATTTTGCATACATCCTTGACAAAGGCAGTGATGTTGATTATATTTCCCTGTCTGTGTTCTTGAGCTGCTCAAGATGCGGATTCGTACTGATTATATTGGCCACCATAGCTCCAATGGCAGAGCGGCTGATTTGTAATCAGTAGGTTCTCGGTTCGAATCCGAGTGGTGGCTTTCAGGTAGCCAGGGGAGGTTCCAGAGCGGTCAAATGGGACGGACTGTAAATCCGTTGGCTCAGCCTTCGCAGGTTCGAATCCTGCCCTCCCCATGCGTATCTGAAAGAGGGCCGGCGGGCAGATCAGGCCAACAGGCAGCTTCAGAATGACAACCGGCGGGAATAGCTCAGTTGGCTAGAGCATCAGCCTTCCAAGCTGAGGGTCGCGGGTTCGAGTCCCGTTTCCCGCTCTATAAAGTGCTGTGACCGGGTTCGGAAAACTGAAGATTTCGGCCAGCTATAATGTAAGCATTAATCTGAACCTTGAACGAAAGCGCCCTTGTAGCTCAGTTGGTAGAGCAACACCATGGTAAGGTGTAGGTCGCCGGTTCAAGTCCGGCCGAGGGCTTTGGCTCAGACTTTATCAGGCGTATTGTTTCGTTAAACCAAACTGGTTCCAGGAGATTGTCTTCATGTCGAAGGAAAGATTCGAGCGTACCAAAACCCACGTGAACATCGGCACGATCGGTCACGTGGACCACGGCAAGACGACGTTGACGGCGGCCATCACCAAGGTGCTGGCGGATCAGGGTCTGGCCGAGTTTCAGGATTACGACCAGATCGACAACGCCCCCGAGGAGAAGGAGCGCGGCGTCACCATCAACGTGCACCACGCCGAATACGAGACCGCCAACAGGCACTATGCCCACGTGGATTGTCCCGGACACGCCGATTACATCAAGAACATGATCACCGGAGCGGCCCAGATGGACGGCGCCATCCTGGTGGTCTCCGCCGCCGACGGGCCCATGCCCCAGACGCGCGAGCATATCCTACTGGCCAGGCAGGTCAACGTGCCCGCCATCGTCGTCTTCCTGAACAAGTGCGACCAGGTCGACGACGAGGAGCTCCTCGAACTCGTCGAGCTCGAGGTCAGGGAGCTGCTCTCCTCCTACGATTTCCCCGGTGACGACATCCCCGTGATCAGGGGGAGCGCCCTGCTGGCCATGGAAGGCGAGGCAGGCTCCGACGCCGCCGCGCCCATCGCCGAACTCATGGAAACCGTGGACGAATACATCCCCACCCCGGTCAGAGACGAGGACCGGCCCTTCCTCATGCCCGTCGAGGACGTCTTCTCCATTACGGGAAGGGGTACCGTCGGCACGGGACGCGTGGAGAGCGGCGTCATCAACAAGAACGACGAGGTCGAAATCATCGGCATCAAGGACACACGCAAGACCGTCGTCACAGACATCGAGATGTTCCGCAAGTTCCTCGACGACGCCAGGGCGGGCGACAACGTCGGGCTGCTCCTGCGCGGAGTGGACAAGGAAGACCTCGAACGCGGACAGGTCGTCGCCAAGCCCGGGTCCATCACGCCCCATACCAGGTTCAAGGCGCAGGTCTACGTCCTCAAGCAGGAGGAAGGCGGAAGGCATACCCCCTTCTTCAACAACTACAGGCCCCAGTTCTACTTCCGTACCACCGACGTGACCGGGTCGGTCTCGCTGCCCGCTGGCGTGGAAATGGTCATGCCTGGGGACAACGTCGACATGGAAGTCAATCTCATGCAGCCCATCGCCATGGACAGGGAACTACGATTCGCCATTCGTGAGGGCGGAAGAACCGTAGGCGCGGGCGTCGTCATCGAAGTCATCGAGTAACAGGACTGGTGACGACATTCAAGAAACGGGACGAAACGATCGAAACGATCCTCACCCGGTTGGACCGGATGAATCTGACATAGAAGACGCACAGAATCGCAGGCCGGCGACACGAACTGAGCGGATACCACAGTTCCGGCCTGCCTTTTTATGCGGTACGCACATGCGCGCAGGCACGCGTGAGGCGGGCTGAGCGAGAACCATGAACCAGTGATTGGCCGTCACGTTTCGAGCAGGCTCAAAGACAGGCGGCCGGTTCAGCACGAAACAGGGATCATGTACGAACGAACGGTAGACTTTCTGAGAGAAGTAAGGACGGAGCTCTCCAAGGTGAGCTGGCCGAGCCGGAACGAATTGATCGGTTCGACGACCGTGGTCATCATCATCACGCTTATCCTGGCCGCCTTCACCGGAGTGATCGATTTCATTCTGTCCATCATATTGAGCCGTTTGCTCGGGGCCTGACGCGTAGCGAGAGATGACGAGGAGAGCAATGGACAAGCGCTGGTATGTGATTCATACCTATTCAGGTCATGAGAACAAGGTAAAGACCCACCTGGAGAAACTGAAGATTCGCGAAGGGTTGGAAGAGAAAATCGGCGAGATCCTCATCCCTACCGAAGAAATCGTAGAGATGAAACAGGGGAAGAAAACCTCTACGATTCGCAAACTGTTTCCAAGCTACGTCCTCGTGGAAATGGAGATGGACCGCGATTCATGGCACATGGTAACCAACGCGCCGGGTGTTACCCATTTCGTTGGAAGCGGCCCCAGGCCGCAGCCCCTGCGGGAAACTGAACTGAACCGCATACTGCACCGGGACGAGCCGCACAAGGATAAGGGAGAAGGCGTGGAGATCCCTTACCGGACCGGCGACCAGGTCAAGGTGACGGACGGACCTTTCACCGATTTCACAGGCGTGGTGGAGGCGATACACCCGGACCGGCAGAAACTGAAGGTCATGGTGAGCATTTTTGGACGTGCGACCCCGGTGGAGCTCGATTTCCTCCAGGTAACCCACGTCACGTAGGAGGGTTTTGTGGCAAAGAAAATATCTACGGTGATCAAGCTCCAGGTACCCGCCGGCCAGGCGAATCCTGCGCCACCGGTCGGATCGGCTCTCGGCCAGCATGGCGTCAATCCCATGGAGTTCTGCAAGGTCTTCAATGCGAAGACCCAGGACCAGATGGGGCTGATCATACCGGTTGTGATCACGGTCTACGCCGACCGCAGTTTTTCCTTCATCACGAAGACGCCTCCGGCCGCGGTGCTGCTCAAGCGCGAAGCCGGTCTGGCGAAGGCGTCGGGCGAACCCAACCGGGACAAGGTCGGCAAGGTCACGCGGGATCAGGTCAGGCAGATCGCCGAGCTCAAGAAGCCGGATCTGAACGCCGCGGATACGGAGGCGGCCATGCGCATGATCGAAGGAACGGCCCGCAGCATGGGCATAGAGATAGAAGGATAATCCGGGAAGTCGCAAGGAGACGGGTCATGAAAAGAGGCAGGCGGTACCTGGAAGCCAGTGAAAAGGTGGAAGCGGGAAGGGATTATCCCCTCGTGGATGCGTTGTCTATCGTCAAGGAAACCTCGAAGACGAAATTCGACGAGACCGTCGAGGTTGTCATGCGACTGAACGTGGATCCCCGCCACGCCGAACAGATGGTACGGGGCGCCATCGCGCTGCCCCACGGAACGGGCAAGGAAACCAAGGTGCTCGTGCTGACGCGGGGCGAAGCGCAGAAGGACGCCCAGGAGGCCGGCGCGGACTACGTCGGCGCCGACGAGTACATCGAGCAGATCGAAAAAGGCTGGACCGATTTCGACGTCGTGATCGCCACGCCCGATATCATGCGTGACGTGGGCAAACTGGGACGCGTGCTGGGTCCGCGGGGGCTCATGCCCAATCCGAAGAGCGGCACAGTCACCTTCGACGTCGGCCCGGCGGTCCGGGAAGTCAAATCCGGCCGGATCGAGTACCGCGTGGACCGCAACGGAAACCTGCACGGTCCGGTCGGGAAGGTGTCCTTTACCGTACAGCAATTATCGGAGAACGCCTCGACGTTCATCGACGCGGTCATGCGGGCGAAGCCTGCATCCGCCAAAGGGCAATACATCAGACGTCTTACCGTCTCTTCTACCATGGGTCCCGGCATATCGGTCGACCGCCAGGCGGCGGCCGTCGAGGCATAGACGCATACAGGACCGGAATACAGGACCGGAAGCCGTTGATCATAAAGGAGTCATGAAACCATGCCCCAGCCGCGTGCCGTTAAAGAGCAGATCGTCCAGGATCTGACGACGCGATTGAAGGAGACCGACAGCGTATACCTGGCGGACCTTACCGGCCTGGACGTCGGCGAGGTTACGGAACTTCGAAGCCGGTTGCGGGCGGAATCCGTGGAATGCCGCGTCATCAAGAACACGCTGACCCGGCTCGCCGTCGCCGACGCGGGCCTGCCCGATCTGGGTGAAACCCTGGATGGGCCGACCGCGCTCGTCTTGTCGAACGACCCCGTGGCGCCGGCGAAGGTTTTATTCGATTTCGGCAAGGTACACGAAGACCGGCCCCGCATCAAGGGCGGTTTCCTTACCGGCGAGATTATCGATACCGCGAAGGTCCAGACGCTTTCCACGCTACCCGGCAGAGATGAACTGCTGGCGAAGGCCGTCAGCGGAATCGCCGCGCCGATCACGGGCCTGGTGTTCACGTTGTCCGGTGTACTGAGCGGCCTGGTCCGCACCTTGTCGGCCGTTTCTCAGCAGAAGGCGTCGCAGGAAGGCGGCGATTAAGGGCCGCGTCCCGGTTTTCCGGTATCGCCGCCCGCAGTTTTATGTGCATTAGCATCGTGTGAAGACCGTCGAGAACAACTAAGGCAGCATTCTTTAATTTCCATATGGAGGTATGTATCATGGCCGTGTCCGATATCGTAGATCAGATTGAACAGCTGACCGTGCTGGAATTAAATGATCTCGTGAAGACGCTCGAAGACAAGTTCGGTGTTTCAGCCGCGGCGACGATGGCAGTAGCCGCACCAGGCGCCGCCGATGCAGCCGCGCCGGCCGAAGAGGAAAAAGACTCCTTCGATGTCGTGCTGACCGGTTTCGGCGACAAGAAGATCCAGGTTATAAAGGTCGTGCGCGCGATCACGGGTCTGGGCCTCAAGGAGGCCAAGGCGCTGGTCGACGGCGTTCCCGGCGCGCTTAAGGAAGGCGTGACGAAAGAGGAAGCGGACGACGTTCAGAAGCAGATAGAAGAAGCGGGCGGGACGATCGAACTCAAATAGGCGGGACGGTAAACCGGATCGGGTCCGCGTGGCGTGCGCGTAGATCCCGCGATGTGCGCGGGGTCGTCGCCCACTCGTCCGCGGGTACTATTAACCTTCCTGTCGAAAGGATGTGGTCAGCCGATGGACAATACCCAGATCACACGCCATGACTATTCCAAACTGCCCTCCATCATCGAAATGCCGAATCTGCTGGCGGTCCAGATAGATTCCTTCAACGCGTTTCTCCAGGCCGACGTACCCGTTTCCGAGCGCAGGAACCAGGGTCTGCAGGCCGTTTTTACCGACATATTCCCCATCACGGACATCCACGAGCACTTTTCGCTCGAGTTTATAGAGTACATACTCGGCGAGCCCAAGTATACGGTCCTGGAATGCCAGGAACGGGGCATGACTTACGCGATTCCCCTGAAGGCAAGGCTTCGTCTGGTGATCCGGGAGGAAGGGGACGGCGGCAAAGGAAAGGCCGACAGCAAGGCCGAAAGCAAGAAGGTCAAGGACATCATAGAGCAGACCGTGTTCCTCGGTGAACTGCCCCTAATCACGGAAAAGGGCACGTTCATCATCAATGGCGCCGAACGGGTCATCGTGTCCCAGTTGCAGCGTTCCTACGGCGTATTCTTCTCCGAAGAAACCCACCCCAACGGCAAGCAGCTTTATTCCGCCCGCATCATACCCGAACACGGCACCTGGCTGGAATTCAGCCTGGACGTGAACGACGTGCTCTTCGTCCACATCGACCGGAAAAGGAAGTTTCCCGTAACGCTGCTGTTGCGCGCCCTCGGTTACGAGAGCAACGAGGATATATACAAGTTGTTTTACGAATTCGACGACGTCCGGGCCAACAAGGCTGCCGAACTGGTCGGCCGGAGCATCGGCGCGCCGGTCGTCGACAAGGAAACCGGTGAGATCGTTGCCGAAAGCGGCGAACCGCTGACAGAAGCGCTGGCGGAGCGGCTGGCCGAAGGAAACGGCCATACCGGGCGATCCAGGCAGTCCGCAAAAATCAAGATCGTCCGGATGGATCCGACCCGGGAGCCGGACGTCCTGTCCAACACGTTCAAGAAGGACACGACCTCGTCGACTGAAGACGCGTTGTCGAAAATGTACAGCCTCTTGCGGCCGGGCGACCCGCCCAACCTGGAAACGGCCCAGGCGTTGATGGACCGCATGTTCTTCAACCAGAAGCGGTACAACCTGGCGGCCGTGGGACGCCACCGTATAAACAAGCGCCTGAACGTGGACGTGCCGATCGAAACGACTATCCTGACGGCTAAAGACTTCATCGCCATCATCGACTACCTGCTGAAACTGCGCCGGGGCGAAGGCGTCACGGACGACATCGACCATCTCGGCAACCGGCGGACGCGTACCGTGGGCGAGCTCCTCGCCCAGCAGTTCAACACCGGGCTGACCCGCATGTCCCGGACCATAAGGGACCGGATCAGCCTTCACGACGCCGATTCGATCACGCCTCAGGACCTGGTGAACGCCCGGACGGTCTCTTCCGTGATCGCCGCGTTCTTCGGAAGCAGCCAGCTGTCGCAGTTCATGGAGCAGACCAATCCCCTGGCCGAACTGACGCACAAGCGGAGGCTCAGCTCGCTCGGCCCGGGCGGCCTGGACCGGTCGCACGCCAGTTTCGAAGTCCGCGACGTGCACCACACCCACTACGGACGCATCTGTCCCATCGAGACGCCGGAAGGCCCGAACATCGGCCTGATCGCGTACATGGGCACCTATGGCAGGATCAACCGGTTCGGCTTCATCGAAACGCCCTACCGCAAGGTCATGGACGGCCGGATTACCGAACAGATCGACTACCTGTCGGCCGATCAGGAAGAGGACTTCATGATCGCCCAGGCCGCCATATCGCTGGACGACGAAGGACGCATCGTCGGCCGCATTCCCACGCGCAACAAGGGAGACATCAAACTGGTCGACCCCGGCGAGGTCGCCTACATGGACGTATCGCCCAAGCAGATCCTGGGCGTGTCCGCGGCACTCATTCCCTTCCTGGAACACGATGACGCCAACCGGGCCCTCATGGGTTCCAACATGCAACGGCAGGCGGTACCTCTCCTGCGCACGGAGGCGCCCCTGGTAGGCACCGGCATGGAACGGAAGGTAGCCGTGGATTCCGGTGCGGTCGTGGTCGCCAAACAGAGCGGCACCGTCACGCAGGTCTCCGCCGACATGATCACGGTGACGCCTGACGATACCGGTGATTCCGATCTCTTCGACACGCCGCCCGACGTGTATCCGCTCACCAAGTTCAAGAAATCCAACCAGGAAACCTGCATCAACCAGAAGCCGATCGTGCAGACCGGCGCGCGCGTGGAAGCGGGGCAGGTTCTCGCGGACGGGCCCGCCACGGAAAAGGGTGAACTCGCCCTGGGCCGCAACGTGCTGACCGCCTTCATGTCCTGGGAAGGATACAATTTCGAAGACGCCATCGTCGTCAGCGAAAGACTGGTCAAACAGGATGTATTCTCCTCCATCCACATCACCGAGTTCGAGCTTCCCGCCCGTGAAACGAAAGTGGGCACCGAGGAATTCACCTGCGAGATCCCCAACGTGAGCGAGGACGCCGTCCGCAACCTGGATGAGTCCGGCATCATTCGTATCGGCGCCGAAGTGGGACCCGGCGACATTCTCGTGGGCAAGGTGACGCCGAAGGGCGAAAGGGAGCTGTCGCCGGAGGAACGCCTGTTGCGCGCGATCTTCGGAGAGAAGGCCGGCGATGTGCGGGACGCCTCCCTCAAGGCGCCTCCGGGCATGCAGGGCATCGTCATCGATACCCGCCTGTACAGCCGCAAGGACAGCGACAGCGTCGCCCGGGAGAAGGAGAGAGAAACCCTGCGCGAACTCGAGCGCGATTACCGGCAGCGGATAGACCAGGTCAAGGAGACGCGAAACGAAAAACTGAGTGAATTGCTCAGAGGCAAGGTGTGCGTCGAGCTCCGGGACGGCGAGACGGACGAGGTCGTGATCCCGGCCAAGCGGAAGTATACGGACAGCCGGCTGGCGGAACTCGATTTCGACCGGGTCATCCAGACCGAGGGATGGGTCGTCAACAAGACCTTGAACGAACAGATCCTGAAAGTGATCGAGGCTTCGTCCAAGAACATCCGGGAAATCGAAAACCAGCTGGAACGCGAACAGGAGAAGATACGACGCGGAGACGAGTTGGCCCCCGGTGTGATCCAGCTGGTCAAAGTGTACGTGGCCAAGAAGAGAAAACTGTCCGTGGGCGACAAGATGGCCGGCCGGCACGGGAACAAGGGCGTGGTGGCGAAGATCGTCCCTGAAGAGGACATGCCCTACCTGCCGGATGGACGTCACATAGACATCATCCTGAATCCCCTCGGCGTGCCGGGCCGGATGAACCTCGGCCAGATCATGGAGATCCACATCGGATGGGTCGCAAAGGAAAAGGACACCTTTATCGCGACACCGGTGTTCGACGGGGCGTCCATTCAGGAAATCAAGCAGGCGCTGCATAACGCCGGCCTGCCGGAATCCGGAAAGAGTACGCTCTACGACGGCAAGACCGGCCTCCCCTTCGACAAGGAGGTCACCGTCGGCTACATGTACGTCATGAAACTGAACCACCTGGTCGAGGACAAGATACATGCCCGGTCGATCGGGCCCTACTCCCTGGTCACGCAACAGCCCCTCGGAGGCAAGGCCCAGTTCGGCGGTCAGCGTTTCGGCGAAATGGAGGTCTGGGCCCTGCAGGCCTATGGCGCTTCGTACACGCTGCAGGAGATGTTGACCGTCAAATCGGACGATGTCAACGGCCGTTCGCGGCTTTACGAGGCCATCGTCAAGGGCGACAATCCGCCCGAACCCGGGATACCGGAGTCTTTTAACGTCCTCGTCAAGGAACTCCAGAGCCTGGCCCTGGATGTCCAGCTCGAAGAGTGAAACGGTTAGCACCTCACCCACGGAGTTCCCGACAGAACTCGGGCCGCCGACATGCCGACCCGAGCATGCAGATACGATAAAGATCAGGAGGTGTCACCAGTGGTCGATCTAATGCACAAGCAGCCCAAGAAACGCGCCTCGATCCGGATACAGTTGGCCTCCCCCGAAACGATCCGCAGATGGTCCTACGGGGAAGTGACGAAACCGGAGACCATAAACTACCGGACCTTCAAACCGGAACGCGACGGCCTGTTCTGCGAACGCACCTTCGGTCCCGTGAAGGACTGGGAGTGCAACTGCGGGAAATACAAGCGGATCCGTTACCGCGGCGTCATATGCGACCGTTGCGGCGTGGAAGTCACGCAGGCGAAGGTGAGGCGTGAACGGCTCGGGCACATCGAGCTGGCCGTTCCCGTATGCCATATCTGGTATTTCAAGTCGCCCCCCAGCCGTATCGGCAACCTGCTGAACCTGTCCATCCGGAACCTGGAACGCGTGATCTACTACGAGTCCTACGTCATGCTGGACCCGGGAGACACCGACTACCAGATGGGCGAGATCATCGACCAGGACACCTTCATGGATCTCGAGGAGGCGGGGCACGAATTCGAGGCGGACATGGGCGCGGGCGCCCTGCGCCGTCTGCTTTCCGAGATCGACATCGAGGAACTTTCCGTCGAACTGCGGACCCGTGTACGGATGGAAACGTCGGTACAGCGGAAAAACGACGCGCTGAAACGGCTGAAGGTGGTCGAGGCTTTCCGGAACTCCAATGGACCGGACTCCGACGGCAATCGGCCCGAATGGATGATCATGGAAGTGCTGCCGGTCATTCCCCCCGACCTGCGACCGCTGGTGCCCCTGGAAGGCGGAAGGTTCGCCACCTCGGATCTCAACGACCTTTATCGTCGCGTCATCAACCGGAACAACCGGCTCAAGAAACTGCTCGATATCCGCGCGCCGGACGTCATCCTGCGCAATGAGAAGCGGATGCTGCAGGAAGCGGTGGACGCGCTGCTCGACAACGGCAGGCGTTCACGGGCCGTCCGGGGCGACGGGAACAGGTCCCTGAAGTCCCTCTCGGATCTGCTCAAGGGCAAGCAGGGGCGGTTTCGCCAGAACCTGCTCGGCAAACGGGTGGACTACTCGGGCCGTTCCGTGATCGTGGTGGAGCCCGAGCTCAAGATCCACCAGTGCGGGCTTCCCAAGAACATCGCCCTGGAACTCTTCAAGCCCTTCATCATCCAGCGGCTGGAAGACCGGGGCTTCGTGCAGACGGTCAAGAGCGCAAAGAAGATCGTGGAGCGGGAAGAGCCCGAAGTGTGGGACATCCTGGAAGAAATCATCAAGGACCATCCGGTCCTGCTGAACCGGGCGCCCACCCTGCACAGGCTGGGTATCCAGGCATTCATGCCGGTGCTTGTGGAAGGCAAGGCCATCCGCATCCACCCCCTGGTATGCGAAGCCTTCAACGCGGACTTCGACGGCGATCAGATGCCGGTGCACGTCCCCATGTCCTTCGAGGCCCAGATCGAAGCCCGGGTGCTGATGCTGTCTTCCAACAACATCCTCGATCCGAAAAACGGGCAGCCGATTTGCGCGCCCAGCAAGGACATCGTCCTGGGATGTTACTACCTGACCAAGGAACTCAAGGACTGCCGGGGTGAAGGCAAGGTGTTCGCGAGCGTTTCCGAGGTGATGCTCGCCTTCGACAACGACCTCGTGGACATTCATGCCATCATCAGGCTGCGGCTCGAAGGGAAGATGATCGAGACGACCGTCGGACGGGTCATCTTCAACCAGATACTGCCGCCGGAGATCGGCTTCCAGAACGAGGTGTTCGACAGCGCGGCCATACGAAACATGGTGGCCGACGTGTACCGCCAACTCGGCAATTACCGCACGTGCGTCCTCCTGGACGAAATCAAGCGCCTGGGATTCCACTACGCGACCCTTTCCGGCCTGACATCGGGAATCGACGACGTGGTCATCCCGGACGAGAAGGCGCAGATGATCCAGGACGCAGCGTCGGAGGTGCAGTCGATCCAGGACCAGTACGAGGGCCACGCCATCACCGAGGGCGAGCGGTACAACAAGGTGATCGACGTGTGGCAGCACACCCGGACCAAGCTCAACGAAGCAGTCGAAACCACGCTGGCGGACTCGGACGACGGCTTCAACCCCTTCTACATGATGATGGCCTCCGGCGCAAGGAGCAAGCTGGACCAGGTGGGGCAGTTGTGCGGCATGCGCGGCCTCATGGCCAAGCCCCAGCGTAAGGTCGTCGGCCAGATCGGCGAGTATATCGAAACGCCCATCCTGTCCAATCTCAAGGAAGGTCTGTCGGTACTCGAGTATTTCACATCCAGCCACGGCGGCCGCAAGGGGCTCGCCGACACGGCCCTCAAGACCGCGGATGCCGGATACCTGACCCGGCGCCTGGTGGACGTGGCGCAGAACGTGATCATCAACGAAGTGGACTGCGGCACGATCCGCGGCATCGAAATCGGCGCCCTGAAAGAAGGCGAAAACGTGATGGAACCGCTGGGCGACCGGGTTCTGGGCCGGGTCGTGCTGGATGACATCTACGATCCTATCACGCGGGAACTGCTTACGGCCGCCGGCGAAGAGATCAACGAGGAAGTCGCCGACCTCATCGAACAACGCGGCGGCGTTCAGTACGCTTCCGATCCGGATGCCGAGATGAGCGAAACCGTGCACATCCGGTCCGTCCTCACCTGCGAGACCAGGCGCGGCGTGTGCGCCCGGTGTTACGGCCGGAACCTCGCCACGGGCTCCATGGTGGAAATGGGCGAGGCTGTCGGCGTCATGGCGGCCCAGAGCATCGGCGAACCAGGGACGCAGCTGACGCTCCGCACATTTCACATCGGCGGGATCGCCAGCCGCGACGCCACGCAGAACAAGATCACCACGAAGCAGGCGGGCAAGGCCGTCTTCACAGCGGTCGAGACCGTCACCCAGGAGAACGGCCTCCCGGTCGTCATCGGACGGGCAGGCGAGATCACCATCCTCGACGCCGACGGAAACCGCCGGGCCCATTTCTTCATCCCTTATGGAGCGGTCATGCTCACGAAGGATGGAGAGGTCGTCGAGGAAAACCAGGCCCTGTTCGAGTGGAACCCCTACAATATACCGATCATTGCCGTACAGGCCGGCTACGTGCAACTGGAAGACGTCGTGGCGGGAGAGACGCTGCGTGAACAGCTGGACGACACCACGGGCATGCGTCAGAAGGTGATAACGGAGAACCGGGGATCGAGGGCGCTCCATCCGCGCATCTACATCGCGGACGCCGAGGGCAAGATGAAAGACGAATACAACCTGCCCACAGGGGCCCACCTGCTCATCACGGAGTTCACGGACCAGAACAATACCGAACGCACTTACGTGCAGCCCGGTGAGGTCCTCGCGCGCATACCGCGCTCCATTGGCAAGACCCGGGATATCACCGGAGGTCTTCCGCGCGTCGCCGAACTCTTCGAGGCGCGCCGGCCCCGCGATCCGGCCACGGTGGCGAAAGTGGACGGCGTTGTCAAAGTCGCCGGCATCGTCCGGCGCTCTCATCGCCTCCTCGTTCGCGCCGACGACGGTTCGGAACAGGAGTACCTGATCCCCCAGGGACGGCATCTCAGCGTGCGGGACGGCGACCGGGTACAGGCGGGAGAACCCCTGTCCGAAGGTTCAATCGACCCCCATGACATTCTCGAAATCCAAGGCGTGAACGCCGTGCAGGAATACCTGGTCAACCAGATCCAGGAAGTTTACCGCATGCAGGGCGTGAGCATCAACGACAAGCACGTGGAAGTCATCGTCCGCCAGATGCTCCAGAAGGTCAAGGTGGACGACCCGGGCGACACGGAGTTTCTCAAGGGCGAGGCCGTGGACCGTACCCGTTTCCAGTCGGAGAACGACCGCGTGCTGCGCGAAGGCGGCGACCCGGCGACGAACCAGCCGCTGCTGCTGGGAATCGCCAAGGCGGCGCTCAGTACCGAAAGCTTCGTCTCCGCGGCGGCTTTCCAGGAAACGACACGCGTGTTGACCGAAGCGGCCATACAGGGCAAGAGAGACTCGCTTCTCGGCCTGAAGGAGAACGTAATCATGGGGCACCTGATTCCCGCGGGTACCGGACTCGACCGGTACGGCCAGATGCGGCTCGTTGACGAAAAGGGCAATGAGATCGAGCCTCCGTCCATTGAGGTGGAGCCTCTTTTCGACGCGGAATCTGTGAACGGCGATGCGGAGGCCGCAGCCGTGCCGAAGGTGGCCGAGGCCGAAACACCGCCCGTAAAAACAGCCTGACGAGGACAGGAGAAGGCGATGACCGGGCGTCGCCGGGATGCTGATGCTGGCGACGCTCGTTTTTTTCCAAAAACGCTTGACACCATCAAAGGAACAGATTAAATTTTCTCACCTATGGTTTTTTGGGGGGGAATACGGTTTATACGAACCTCGAAAACCCACGCGTCACTGGCTTGTCGGGTCGTTGCAACAGGGAAGGTTAGGCGGAAATGCCCACGATAAATCAACTTATTCGCCACGGTCGGAAGAAATCGCAGCGAAAGACGAAATCACCCGCACTGCGCGGAAGTCCCCAAAAACGGGGCAACTGCCTGCAGGTGAAGACGCAGACGCCCAAGAAACCGAATTCGGCGTTAAGGAAAATCGCCCGTGTCCGCCTGATGAACGGCATCGAGGCCACCTGTTACATCCCGGGCGAAAGCCACAACCTCCAGGAGCATAACATCGTCCTGGTGAGGGGCGGCCGGGTCAAGGATCTTCCCGGTGTGCGGTACCATATCATTCGCGGTGCGCTGGATGCCAGTGGAGTGCCCGACCGGCGCAACAGCCGGTCGAAATACGGAACCAAGAAACCCAAGTAGGCTGAAGAATAACCTGGTTGGATGGTCTGGAGTATAAGATGGCAAGAAGGAAAGAAGTCGTAAGACGGCAACCGGAACCGGACTGGAAATACAACAGCGTACTGGTATCCAAGTTCATTAACGGATTGATGCGCAAAGGGAAGAAGAGTATCGCCGAACGCGTATTCTACCAGGCGCTGGATCTGATCGAAGAACGAACGAGCCAGGAGCCGCTGCCCGTGTTTGAGAAGGCGATCAAGGTCGTCGGCCCCGTCGTTTACGTCAAATCCCGCCGGGTGGGTGGTTCGACCTACCAGGTTCCCGTGGAAGTGCGGGATGACCAGCAGCGGGCCATGGCGATTCGCTGGATCATCGAAGCCGCGAGAGCCCGTTCGGAGAAAAACATGTTCGAGTGCCTGGCGGGAGAGTTTACCGCCGCCGCCAGGGGGGAGGGTGCCGCCGTCCGCCGCAAGGAAGAAACCTACAGAATGGCGGAAGCGAACCGGGCCTTTGCCCATTACAGGTGGTAAGGGCGTATAGATAGCAATCCGAAACAGTAAAACGGATCATCCCTCGCGATGATCCGTACTTTATGAGGTAGATAACGCAGTGACTGAAACAACGATCAAACCAAAAGAGAAAATGTCCACATCATCCAGCAGGCACACTTCCGAATCGAACCTGGAAAAGACCAGGAACATCGGAATCACGGCTCATATCGACGCCGGGAAAACGACCACCACGGAACGTATACTCTATTATACGGGACGGGTGCGCAGGATGGGCGAGGTCCACGACGGCGCCGCGACCATGGACTGGATGGAGCAGGAACGTGAGCGGGGCATTACGATCACGTCCGCGGCCACGACATCCTTCTGGCGCGACCATCGGATCAATATCATCGATACGCCCGGCCACGTGGACTTCACGGTCGAGGTAGAACGATCGCTGCGCGTGCTCGACGGCTCCGTAGCGATTTTTTGTGCCGTGGGCGGTGTCGAGCCGCAGTCCGAGACCGTGTGGCGGCAGGCCGACAAGTACGGCGTGCCCCGCATAGCCTACGTGAACAAGATCGACCGCGTCGGGGCGGACTTCCACCAGGTCGTCTCCATGATACACGAACGGCTTGGAGCCAACGCCATCCCGGTCCAGCTCCCCATCGGCAGCGGCGATCTGTTTACCGGGTCCATCGACCTGGTCGCCATGAAAGCGCGCAGCTACCATGAAGACAACATGGGCGCCACCTTTGAAGAGCACGATATTCCGAACGACCTGGCTGAATATGCCGCCGAGCACCGGAACAAATTGATCGAGGGCCTCGCCGAGGTGGACGAGGAACTGATGGAAATCTACCTGGCCGGCGAGGAGCCGACGGTTTCCGAGCTGCAGGCCGCCATTCGCCGGGCCACGCTTTCCGTCAGCCTGATCCCCGTCCTCGTGGGTTCCTCGTTCCGTAACAAGGGCGTCCAGGCGTTGCTCGACGCGGTGGTCGATTACCTGCCATCGCCGCAGGACGTACCGCCCGTCACGGGTAAGAATACGCTGACCGGCGACCAGGATACACGGGAAAGCCTGCCCGACGCGCCGCTTTCGGGGGTGGCCTTCAAAATCATGACCGATCCCCATGTCGGCAAGCTCGCGTTCTACCGGATTTATTCCGGCACGCTGCCCGCGGGATGTTACGTGCTGAACACCCGGACCAACCGGCGCGAGAGAATCAGCCGGATACTGCAGATGCACGCCAACAAGCGGGAACAGCTCAAGGCCGCCGAAGCCGGTGACATCGTGGCGTTGGTGGGCGTAAAGGACGTAGTGACGGGCGACACGCTGTGCGACCCGGAATGGCCCATCGCCCTCGAGGCGATGGAGTTCCCCAAACCGGTGATGTCCGTCGCGGTCGAGCCCAAGACCCGGGCAGACGAAGAGAAGCTCAGCCAGTCCCTTCAGAAACTCTCCGAAGAAGATCCTACTTTCCGCGTACATACCGATGAAGAAACCAGCCAGTTGATCATATCAGGCATGGGTGAACTGCACCTCGAGATTCTGGTAGACCGCATGCTGAGAGAATTCCGGGTGGAAGCGAACGTGGGACGTCCCCAGGTCGCCTACCGGGAAACCATCGGAACAGCCGTGAAGAGCGAAGGGCGTTTCGTCCGGCAGTCAGGCGGACGGGGTCAGTTCGGTCACGTATGGCTCGAAATGGAGCCCGTGGAGGAAGGGGACGGCGTCGAATTCGTGAACGGCATTGTCGGAGGTGTCATCCCGCGGGAGTTCATCTCTTCCGTCGAGGCCGGCGTGCGGGAAGCCGCGCATAACGGCGTGCTCGCCGGATACACGGTGCAGGGTATCAAGGTCACCCTCTACGATGGTTCCTACCACGAAGTCGATTCGTCCGAAGTAGCCTTCAAGGTGGCAGCCTCCATGGCCTTCCAGGACGGCATGCGCAAAGGCAATCCCGCGTTGTTGGAACCGGTCATGGACGTGGAAGTGGCGGTTCCGAGCGAATACGTGGGCGCCGTGGTCGGCGATCTGAACGCGCGGCGTGGACGCATCGGCGGGATCATTCCCCGGACCGACGCGCAGGTCGTCGCGGCCAATGTTCCCCTGAGCGAGATGTTCGGTTACGCGACGGCGTTGCGTTCCGCCACGCAGGGACGGGCCGTGTCCACCATGCAGTTTTCGCATTACGCGGAAGTACCCGAGAGTATCAAACAAGAGATTCTTGAAAAGATTCGCGGCGGCGCATAACGGTTCATTTTCTGGAGGATCTGTAGCATGTCGAAGGAAAGATTCGAGCGTACCAAGACCCACGTGAACATCGGCACGATCGGTCACGTGGACCACGGCAAGACGACGTTGACGGCGGCCATCACCAAGGTGCTGGCGGATCAGGGTCTGGCCGAGTTTCAGGATTACGACCAGATCGACAACGCACCCGAAGAGAAGGAGCGCGGTGTCACCATCAACGTGCACCACGCCGAATACGAGACCGCCAACCGGCACTACGCCCACGTGGATTGTCCCGGACACGCCGATTACATCAAGAACATGATCACCGGAGCGGCCCAGATGGACGGCGCCATCCTGGTGGTCTCCGCCGCAGACGGGCCCATGCCCCAGACGCGCGAGCATATCCTCCTGGCCAGGCAGGTCAACGTGCCCGCCATCGTCGTCTTCCTGAACAAGTGCGACCAGGTCGATGACGAGGAGCTCCTCGAACTCGTCGAGCTCGAGGTCAGGGAACTGCTCTCCTCCTACGATTTCCCCGGCGACGACATCCCCGTGATCAGGGGGAGCGCCCTGCTGGCCATGGAAGGCGAGGCCGGCTCCGACGCCGCCGCGCCCATCGCCGAACTCATGGACACCGTGGACGAATACATCCCCACCCCGGTCAGAGACGAGGACCGGCCCTTCCTCATGCCCGTCGAGGACGTCTTCTCCATTACGGGTAGGGGTACCGTCGGTACAGGACGCGTGGAGAGCGGCGTCATCAACAAGAACGACGAGGTCGAGATCATCGGCATCAAGGACACGCGCAAGACCGTCGTCACCGACATCGAGATGTTCCGCAAGTTCCTCGACGACGCCAGGGCGGGCGACAACGTCGGGCTGCTCCTGCGCGGAGTGGACAAGGAAGACCTCGAACGCGGACAGGTCGTCGCCAAGCCCGGGTCCATCACGCCCCATACCAGGTTCAAGGCGCAGGTCTACGTCCTCAAGCAGGAGGAAGGCGGAAGGCATACCCCCTTCTTCAACAACTACAGGCCCCAGTTCTACTTCCGTACCACCGACGTGACCGGGTCGGTCTCGCTGCCCGCTGGCGTGGAAATGGTCATGCCTGGGGACAACGTCGACATGGAAGTCAATCTCATGCAGCCCATCGCCATGGACAGGGAACTACGATTCGCCATTCGTGAGGGCGGAAGAACCGTAGGCGCGGGCGTCGTCATCGAAGTCATCGAGTAACAGGGGAGAAGGAGGCCGCAATGGCCAACCAAACGGATCAGAAGATCAGGATCAGGTTGAAGGCCTGCGACCACGCGATGCTGGACAAATCTGCCAGGGAAATCACCCAGGCGGCACAGCGGGCCGGCGCCCGGGTCATGGGACCGATACCGCTGCCGACGAAACGAACCGTATATACCGTCCTGCGCTCTCCCTTTATTGACAAGAAATCACGGGAACAGTTCGAAACGCGTGTGCACAAGCGGCTTATCGATATCTATGACACGTCACAGCAGACGGTGGACGCGCTCCTCAAGCTGGACCTGCCCGCCGGCGTGGACGTGGAAATCAGGGTGTAGGAGTTTCTACGATGAGCAGTCTCGACGGACTGATCGGAAAAAAAATCGGGATGAGCCAGGTCTTTGCCGAGAACGGCGACGCGGTACCTGTCACGGTGATCGAAGCGGGGCCGTGCTACGTCACCCAGGTAAAGACGCTGGAACGGGACGGCTACGAGGCGGCCCAGATCGGTTTCGACCCGAAGAAGGAGAAGCAGACTACCGGACCGCTGAAGGGCCACTTCAAGAAGGCGAAGGTCGACCCGCAGCGGGTCGTTCGCGAGGTCGCGGTGGAGGATGTCCAGTCCTGCGAAACCGGACAGGTGTTCGGCGCCGGCATTTTCGAGACCGGCGAACTCGTGAACGTGACGGGATATTTCAAGGGACGGGGATTTCAGGGCGTCGTTAAGCGACATGGTTTCCGGGGCGGCGACAAGACCCGGGGACAGAGCGACCGCTGGCGCCATCCGGGATCAATCGGGCAGAGCGCGACGCCGTCCAAGGTTTTCAAGGGAACCCGCATGGGCGGCCGGATGGGTAACAAGCGCGTGACGGTCCGGAACCTGCAGGTAATCGGCGTGGACGCCGAGAAGAACATCCTTCTGGTCAAGGGAGCGGTCCCGGGCCACAGGAACGGATACGTATTGATCAGCCGGGCCGGGTAAGCATTCGGCGCGGGACCTGGAAGGCCAAGGTGGGAGAAATCATGCCGGTAGCGAGATTGTTCAACAGCGACGGGACGGAACAGGGTCAGATCGATCTTGAAGAATCGGTCTTCGGCATATCCGCCAACGCCCACGCCATGTATGAAGCTGAGAAAATGTACCGTGCCAACCAGCGCCAGGGAACGGCTAGCGCGCAAACCCGGTCGGAAGTGTCCTATACCGGCAAGAAGATGTTTCGGCAGAAGGGCCTTGGCCGGGCGCGCATGGGCTCCCGACGGTCCCCGGCCCGCATCGGGGGTGGCAGGGCTCACGGGCCCACGCCCCGCAGTTACCGTTACGAGATTCCGAAAAAGGTGCGCCGGCTCGCGCTGAAGTCCGTGCTTTCGACGCGGGCGCAGAGCGGTTCGGTACTCGTAATCGATTCGCTTGAGTTCGATGCGCCCAAGACCCGGCAGATGGTTTCCGTGCTTTCGAACATGCACGTGAACGACCGGAAGTGCCTGGTCCTCATGGATCGAAACGACGACGCCGTGTACAAGTCATGTCGGAACATTCCCGACGTACGCATCAACGTGGCCTCGGACGCTCACGTGCATGAGATACTGCGCAGCGACTGCCTGATCTTTACCCGCGAGGGTCTGAAGCAGGTAGAGGAGGCGTTGAAATCATGACGAAAGATCCGCGGGCCATCGTGGCGCGGCCTCTGGTAACGGAAAAGAACCATGTCCTCCAGGAAGAGCAGAACAAGTACGTGTTCGAAGTGGCCAGGGATGTGAACAAACTGGAAATCAAACGGGCCATCGAGGAGATTTTCGACGTACGGGTCGAGTCCGTGCGCACGCTTCGCATGAAGGGCAAGGTGAAGCGTCTCGGCCGTTTCGAGGGCCGGCGTCCCGACTGGAAGAAGGCCATCGTGAAACTTGCCGACGGAGACATGATCGACCTGTACACGAGCGCTTGATTACCCGGTTCCGCCTGGCGCGGGTCCGGCCGGCGCATGAAGAGGAAGACGAGCTATGGCAGTACGTACATTCAGACCCAAGACACCCGGCCAGCGGTTCAAGACCGTAGCCTCCTTCAAGGAGATCACGAAGGAGACGCCGGAGTCCTCCCTGGTCCGTCCCCTGAAGAAGTCGGGCGGCCGGAACAACTTGGGACGCATGACCGCCCGGCACCGCGGTGGCGGGCACAAGCGGCGATACCGGGTCATCGACTTTCGGCGCGACAAGGTCGACATCCCGGCCAAGGTACATGCCATCGAGTACGATCCGAACCGTTCGGCGCGCATTGCGCTGCTGTACTACGCGGACGGCGAGAAACGCTATATTCTCGCGCCTCATGGCCTGGCGGTGGGACATACGGTCACTTCCGGCAGCCGGTCCGAGATCCGGAGCGGCAACCATATGCCGCTGGAGGACATACCCCTGGGAACCATGCTGCACAACATCGAACTTTCGCCGGGTCGCGGGGGCCAACTCGTACGCTCCGCCGGTGGAGCCGCCCAGTTAATGTCGCGAGACGGCGGCTTTGCCCAGTTGCGCCTGCCTTCCGGAGAAATCAGACGGGTACCCGTTGCGTGCTCCGCCACGATCGGCCAGGTAGGCAACACGGATCACGAGAACATATCGCTCGGCAAGGCCGGGCGCTCCCGCTGGCTGGGGCGGCGCGGCTACTCCCGCGGTGTGGCGAAGAACCCCGTGGATCACCCCATGGGCGGTGGAGAAGGCAAGAGTTCGGGCGGACGGCACCCCGTAACTCCGTGGGGAAAGAAGACCAAGGGTCTGCGGACGCGAAAGAAAAACAAGAAATCGGATACGCTGATCATCAAGCGGCGTAAATAGTCAAAGGAACTTTGCGGGAGGCGATGATGGGTCGTTCGGTCAAAAAAGGACCGTACATTGACAGTAACGTCAAGAAGAAGGTCGACGAACTGAATCGTACCGGTGAGAAGCGGGTGGTCCGCACCTGGGCCCGCGCTTGCACGATCACGCCGGACTTCGTCGGTCATACCCTGGCCATTCACAACGGCAACAAGTTCATACCGGTCTACATCTCGGAGAACATGGTGGGCCACAAACTGGGTGAATTCGCGCCGACGCGCACCTACCGCGGACACAGCGGACGGGTCACGGAGCGGTCTACACAACTGAAGTAAACCGGCTTTGACGAAGGGGAGAGCATAGCGATGGAAGCCCGTGCAACTGCGCGGCAGGTACGCGGCTCGGCACGCAAGATGCGCCAGGTGGCGGACATGATCCGCGGCCGGACCGTTCAGGAAGCGCTGAACATACTGCAATTCGTACCCAAGGCATGCGCCCGGCCTATCGAAAAGACCGTGCGGTCCGCCACGGCGAACGCCTTGAATGTCGACGACGAGCATACGCTGGATATCGAGGATCTGAAGATCAAGACCGTTTTTATCGACGGCGGACCGGTCATGAAACGCATCCATTACGGCCCCAGGGGCAGCGCTTCCACGATTCGGAAACGCACCAGCCATATCACCGTGGTGGTCGCGGACTAACTTGGCCTGGACCGGGCTGGCGCGGACAGGCCATTTACCGGGAAGTTCCGACAACAGGAGTTGACGACGTGGGTCAGAAAACACATCCGATCGGTTTTCGTCTTGGCGTGATCAAGACCTGGCAGTCCAATTGGTATTCCGACAAGAACATGGCGGAATTGCTCCAGGAGGACCTCATGATCCGCCGTTACGTCAAGAGCCGCCTGACGCGGGCCGGAATCTCGAAGGTCGAAATCGAACGAGCGCCGCAGAAGGCCACCATAACGATTCACACCGCCCGGCCCGGCATCGTGATCGGACGCAAGGGCGCGGAAGTGGACAAGCTCAGGGACGAGCTCCAGCACCTGACCAGGAAAGAGATCTACATCAATATACAGGAAATCCGCCGTCCGGAACTGGATGCCCAGCTTATCGGCGACAGCATAGCGCGGCAGATCGAACAGCGGATCAGTTTCAGAAGAGCCATGAAAAAATCCATCACCGCGGCCATGCGCATGGGCGCCGAGGGTATCAAGATCACCTGCGGCGGCCGGCTCGGCGGCGCGGAAATGTCCCGGTCCGAGTCTTTCAACGACGGACGCGTACCGCTGCACACGCTCCGGGCAGACATCGATTACGCCCGGTCCACCGCCCATACCACCTACGGGTGTATCGGCATCAAGGTGTGGATCTGCAAGGGCGAGATCATCAAGGGCGAGGAAACGCATACTGGGACAGGACGGGAATCGACGGTTTGAGTCGGTTAGTTGAGCGTGTCCGTTTCAGAGACAAGGGATTATTCGAGGAGACATCGAGATGTTAATGCCGAAGCGACTGAAATACCGGAAGCAACAGCGTGGCCGTATGACGGGCACCGCAACGCGCGGCGCCACGCTGGAATTCGGAGATTACGGTATTCAAGCGCTCGAGCCCGGCTGGATCACCAACCGGCAGATCGAAGCGGCTCGTATCGCGATGGTCCATCACATGCGGCGCGGCGGCAAAGTCTGGATCAGGGTATTTCCGGACAAGGTGCTCACGGAAAAACCCGCTGAAACGCGCATGGGCAAGGGGAAGGGCAGTCCCACCGGAAACTGGGTGGCCGTGGTGAAGCCGGGACGCATCCTCTTCGAACTGAGGGGCGTGGCCTCCGATATGGCCAGGGAATCCATCGCACTGGCCCAGCAGAAGCTGTCGATCAAGACCCGCCTGGTTACCCGCGAGGATCTCTAGCGGGTCTGTTCCCGAGGAAGGGAAGTGATGAAACTATACGAGCTTCGGCAATTGTCCGTTGCGGAACTGCATGAGCGGGTGGCCGAACTGAAGGAAGAGATCTTCAACCTGAATTTTCAAAAAGCGACGCGGCAGATGACGGATGCCAAACGCATTTCGTCGTCGCGCCGGGAAATCGCCCGGATTCTCACGCTCCTGAACGAGGATGAGCTCGACATCCGATCCATCCAGGCGGCGGACAATCAGAATCGGGCAGACGGACAGGGTGATCCGGGAGATGACGCATGAAGGAGCGGGGACACAGAAAGAACCGCGTGGGACGCGTGCTGAGCAACAAGATGGAAAAGACCGTCACCATCGCCGTGGAACGGACGGTGAAGCATCCCATGTACGGCAGGTATGTGCGGCGCACGACCAAGTTGACAGTCCATGACGAAGAGCAGACGTGCCGGATCGGCGACATCGTCCGGGTGACGGAAACACGTCCGTTGAGCAAGAAAAAGCGCTGGCGCTTGACCGAGGTCATCCAGCGCGCGGTACAGGTCTAGTTTTCCGGTGGCAGAAACGGAAGACGGTGAACGGGACAGAACCTAGATGATACAAGAATATACCTGGCTGAACGTAGCCGACAACACGGGTGCCCGGCAGGTTCGATGCATCAAGGTCCTGGGTGGAACAGGCCGGCGGTACGCCAGCGTGGGCGACCGGTTCGTGGCATCGGTGAAGGAAGCCTCGCCCGGCGGTTCGGTTAAGAAGGGCGAAGTGGTCAAGGCCGTGGTCGTGCGGGTCCGCAAAGAAGTGCGGCGCCGGGACGGGTCCTACATCCGTTTCGACGAGAACGCGGCCGTGCTGATCGATGACCAGGGCGAACCAAGGGGCACGCGCATATTCGGCCCCGTCGCCCGGGAACTGCGCGAACGGGAGTACACCCGGATCGTCTCACTCGCCCCGGAGGTCCTTTAGGGTCCGCGCCCCGGAGGAACGGGAAGGAGTACTCGAATGCACGTTAAAAAGGGCGATACCGTGGTGGTGCTCACCGGTGATACCCGCGGCAAGACCGGAAGAGTATTGAAAGTGCTGCCGGAGAAGAACAAGGTGATCGTGGAAGGCCTGAATTTCGTCATGCGCCATACACGACCCACCCAGACCAATCCACAGGGCGGCCGTCTCGAGAGAGAAGCCCCCATCCATGCATCCAATGTGAAAGTAATCGCCGAAGGATAACGGGAATACGAGCATGGCACGATTGAAGGAACAGTACAATAGCGAGATCAGACCCGCGCTCCTGCAGCATTTCGGTTACGGCAACACCATGCAGGTGCCGCGTATAGAGAAAGTGGTCCTGAACATGGGCGTGGGCGAGGCTTCGCAGAATGCCAGCCTGCTGGACAGCGCGGTATCAGAACTGACGGCGATTACCGGGCAGAAGGCCGTCGTGACCCGGGCCAGGAAGTCCATTTCGAATTTCAAGATACGGGAAGGCATGCCGGTCGGCTGCCGCGTGACGCTCCGTGGCGCCCGCATGTACGAGTTTCTCGATCGCCTCATTAACGTGACGATTCCCCGCATCCGCGATTTCCGGGGCGTTTCGACACGGTCTTTCGACGGCCGGGGAAACTATACCCTCGGTTTGACCGAACAGACCATTTTCCCCGAAATCGACTACGACCGGGTCGATCTGTTCCGGGGCATGGATATCACTATCGTAACCTCGGCGGATACCGACGAAGAGAGCGCGGAGTTGCTCAGGCATCTCGGCATGCCCTTCAGGGATCAGCCGGTGTAGGTTCCAGGCGGGCCGGACAGGCCGCCTGTTTCGAGCCGGAAACCGGAAATATCGAGAGGAGGACGCGTGGCCAAGAAGTCGTTGATCGCGAAAGCGAAAAGAAAGCCGAAATATAAAGTGCGCGCTTATAGCCGCTGCAGGCAGTGCGGACGTCCCCGCGCTTACATGCGCCGCTTCGGAATCTGTCGCATCTGTTTCCGAACGCTGGCCCTGCAGGGCGAGATCCCAGGCGTGACGAAGGCCAGTTGGTAGAAGCACGGAGTAGTTTCTCAGGGAGAACCGCAAGATGTCAATGACGGATCCGATCGCGGACATGCTGACCCGGATACGCAATGCGTGCCAGGCGAAGCACCAGAGGGTCGAAGTACCGGCCTCGAAGGTAAAGGCTGAAATCGCCCGAATCCTGCTGAACCAAAAGTTCATCAGCCACTATACCCAGGTGGAAGACGGAAAACAGGGCATCATCCGAATCTACCTCAAGTACGGTCCGGTGGGAGAATCGATTATCTCCATGCTGAAACGCATCAGCAAGCCGGGTCGGCGGGTGTACGTAAAGGCGGACCGCCTCCCCCGGGTATTGAACGGACTCGGCGTGGCCGTATTGAGCACGCCCAAGGGTATCGTCACGGACCGCGAAGCGCGCCAGTTGAATACGGGCGGCGAAGTGTTGTGTTACATCTGGTAGTCCGGAATACCGGAAGGAGCCGCGGTGTCACGAATAGGTAAACTGCCGATTACGATCCCGGACGGGGTCCAGGTTTCGATAGACGACCGGACCGTAAATGTGAAGGGTCCGAAGGGCGAGCTTTCCCACAGGATACCCGCCCAGATCAACGCTGTCCTTGAAGACGGACACCTGCTGGTTTCGCGTCGGAACGAGTCCAGGCAGTCACGCGCCCTGCACGGCCTGAACCGCTCGCTGATCGCCAACATGGTGGAAGGCGTCGTCAGCGGATTCGATCGGACGCTCGAGATTATCGGTGTGGGCTACCGGGCGGAACTCAAGGGAAGGAACCTGACGCTCAGCCTGGGTTATTCTCACCCCGTGATCTTCCAGGCGCCGCCGGACGTGGACCTCGAGGTCACGGACGGCAACCGGATTACGGTCAGGGGTATCGACAAGCAACTCGTCGGCCAGGTGGCCGCGGTGATCCGGTCGTTCAAGAAACCGGAACCATACAAGGGCAAGGGCATACGCTACGACGGTGAACAGGTACGCAGGAAAGCCGGCAAGACCGGCGCCTGACGGGAAACGGGTACAGGATAATGTCCAGGAAGACACTGCAGAAAGCCAGGATGCGGAAGGTCCGCCATCTCCGGGTGAGGAAGTCCATCCGGGGCGACTCGGTCCGGCCGCGCTTAAACGTTTTCAGGAGTCTCAAACACATCTACGCCCAGGTCATTGACGATTCGGCAGGCGCCACGTTGCTGTCCCTGTCTACCAATACGCCCGAGATCAGGGCGCAGCTGGAGCCGGAGATGGACCGGAGGGCGCAGAGCAGGCTCGTTGGCCGGGTCCTTGGAGAAAAGATGAAAGCGCAGGGCGTGTCCAGCGTGACCTTCGACCGCGGCGGATACCAGTATCACGGCCGGGTCAAGGCCCTGGCGGAAGGCGTGCGCGAATGCGGAATGGAATTCTGAAACCGCGTTGCGCGCCGGTGCGTCCGGCGTACCATAACTGAGGAAGGGAGCGAAAATTGCCGAGAATCAATCCCGATGAGTTTGATCTGTCGTCGGAACGCCTGGTCGATATCAACCGGGTTGCCAAAGTCGTGAAGGGCGGCCGCACGTTCAGTTTCAACGCACTGATCGCCGTGGGCGACGGCAACGGCCACGTGGGTCTGGGCATGGGCAAGGCCCTGGAACTGTCCGAGGCGATTCGCAAGGCCACGGAAACGGCCCGGAAACATCTGCACAGCGTGCCGGTGGTCAACGGCACGATCCCGCACGACGTAAACGGGAGGTTCAGCGCGGCGGAGGTGATCCTGAAACCGGCATCGCCCGGCACGGGCGTTATCGCCGGCGATGCGGCTCGCGCGGTGCTGGAATCGGCGGGCATACACAATATCCTAACGAAATCGATCGGTTCCTCCAACCCCTACAACGTGGCCAAAGCGACCCTGCAGGGGCTGCTCGACCTGAAGGTAGCCTCCGAGATCGCAGACGCGCGGAACGTGGATATCGAGAATCTGAAAGGGTAGTTTATGGCGACACGGCTGCGCATTACACAGAAAAAAAGCGCCATAGGAAGACACCGGCGGCAGAAACGGACCCTGGAAGCGCTTGGTATACGTCGGTTGCACCACAGCGCAGTGCATAACGATACGCCCCAGATCCAGGGCATGATTGCGCGCGTCGGCCATCTGGTGGACGTGGAAACGATCACGACGGAAGACGAATAGCCGGCGGGTTTCGGTAAGAAAGGAATACGGCTGTAATGAATGTCGACAGTTTGAAACACGCCTCCGGCGCGGTGCGCAAGGTAAAGCGCCTGGGCCGCGGTCCGGGCTCCGGCACGGGCAAGACTTCCGGCAGGGGGCACAAGGGACAGCGTTCCAGGTCGGGCAAGAAGATCCACCCCTCCTTCGAAGGCGGACAGATGCGCCTCGTGCGGCGGCTGCCCAAGCGCGGATTTACCAATCTGTTCCGAAAGACCTACCAGATCGTAAACCTGCGAGACCTTGAAGGGTGGGACGAAGAGATGGTCGTGGACGCCGGTTCACTGGCGGACAGGCGCCTGGTCCGGAAATCGACGGCCCCGGTCAAGATCCTCGGTGAAGGCGAGGTCGACCGGCCCATGAAGGTCAGCGTCCACAAGGTGAGTGAAGCGGCGCGGCGGAAAATCGAGGCGGCGGGCGGTTCGGTCGAGGTGATCTCCGGATGATCGAGAGTTTTCAGAATGTATTCCGGATCCCGGAACTCCGTCGGCGCATCATTTTCACCCTCAGTCTGCTTGCGGTGTACCGGATCGGCGGCCAGATACCCACGCCGGGCATAGACCACGACGTGTTGAGCGCCTTCTTCAGTCAGATGGGCGGGACCATATTCGGTCTGTACAACATGTTCGTGGGAGGCGCATTCGAGCGTGCGACCATATTTGCCCTCGGCGTAATGCCCTATATCAGTGCGTCCATTATCCTGCAGCTGCTCGGGTCCATGTGGCCCTACTTGCAGAAACTCCAGAAGGAAGGGCAGGAAGGGCAGAAGAAGATCAACCAGTACACGCGGTACGGCACCGTGTTGCTGTCGATGGTGCAGGCGCTCGGAATCAGCTACTGGCTCCAGGACATTCGGGACGAAGTGGGCCGTTCCGCCGTCATCGATCCCGGGGCGGGTTTCATTTTCGTAACGGTCGTGACGATGACGACCGGCACCATCTTCCTGATGTGGCTCGGGGAACAGATCCAGGAGCGAGGCATCGGGAACGGCATCTCACTGATTATCTTCGTCGGCATTATCGCCCAGTTCCCCATCGCGGCCAAGAGCGAGTTCGACGCGGTGATGAACGGGTTGCGCAGCGGTCTCGTCGAAATCTTCATCGTGGCCGTGTGGGTCCTGATTATCGCCTCGGTAGTACTGATCACGCAGGGACAGCGCAGAATCACGGTGCAATATCCGCGGCGCGTGGTTGGGCGCAAGGTATACGGTGGGCAAAGCACGCACCTGCCGTTGCGCGTCAACGCCGCTGGCGTGATGCCCATCATTTTCGCCCAGTCGATCATGTTCGTTCCGGGAACGTTTTCGAGCTTCTTTCCAGACATGGCCGTGTTCCAGACCATGGTCGAGTGGTTTCAGCCCGGCGCCTTCATCTACAACGCGCTCTACGGCATGTTAATCGTGTTTTTTACATATTTCTATACATCCATCATATTCAACCCCGTGGACGTGGCGGACAACATGAAGCGCGTCGGCGGATTCATACCGGGGATTCGGCCCGGTAAAAGAACGGCGGACTATCTCGATCACATTCTGACACGCATTACGTTGCCCGGCTCGGTTTTTCTGGCGATCATCGCCATCGTGCCGTTCCTCATAATCCGAAGCATGAACGTCTCTTTGAGCGCGTCTTCGTTCTTCGGCGGCACCGCATTGCTGATCGTGGTGGGCGTCGCCCTGGACACGCTCCAGCAAATCGAGTCGCATCTCGTGTCCCGCCACTACGAGGGATTCATGAAACGTGGTCGCGTACGCGGGCGGGCGGGGTAAGTTTTCGGAACCTCCGTTCCAGGCGCCTGGCGGCGTCCTGGTGCCAGGTGAGCAGGATATGCGACTGATACTTCTTGGGACACCGGGGGCGGGAAAAGGCGAGCAGGCAACCAGACTGTCGAAGAGTTTTCGCATCCCGCATATTTCTACAGGCGATCTGTTGCGGCGGGAGATGGAGGAAGGAACCGAGGTCGGGCGCAGGATATCGGAATTCGTGAACCAGGGCGAACTGGTATCCGACGATATCACCCAGGCCATTCTGGAAAACCGGTTGCGGGAAGCCGATTGCATGTCCGGATTTATCCTGGATGGATTCCCGAGAAACCTGAACCAGGCCGACTTCCTGCGAGCGGCGCTGGCACGCATGCAAGCGCCCGTGGATGTGGTACTCAACATCGAGGTGCCCGACAGCACGGTAATCAACCGCCTGGCCATGAGGAATCGAAGGGACGACACGCCGGAAACCATCCGTCACCGGTTGAAAGTCTACAGGAAGGTCACGGCGCCGCTCGTCGATTACTATGACAGGGCGGGCATTTTGAAACGGATCGACGGCGATGGTTCGCCGGAGGAAGTAACGCAACGCATACTGACGAACCTGGCCCGCACCGCGTGAAACGGGCCGGAAACCGACCATGGCCGAATTCGCGGTCGAGTACGGCAGATTGGTGAAAGGTTGATTCGTATGCCGAAAGAACCCCCGGTACAGGTGGAAGGTACGGTGGTGGAGCCTCTGCCCAACGCGTCGTTTCGCGTTGAACTGGAAAACGGCCACAGGGTCCTGGCGCATATTTCCGGCAAAGTGCGCATGAATTTCATCAAGATCCTGCCGGGCGACAAGGTAATGGTGGAGTTGTCGCCTTACGATCTGACACGTGGACGCATTACGTATCGTTACAAATAAACCCGGGCACGACTGCATCCGGGGACCGGTTTTAACGGGTAACCCGGCGTAACCGGAAACAAGCCATTACTGAGGATCGGAAGATGAAAGTACGCGCTTCGGTAAAGAAAATCTGTGAACACTGCAAGGTCATCCGCCGCAGGGGCGTCGTGCGAGTGCTATGTCGCAACCCCCGCCACAAGCAGCGGCAGGGATAGGCAGCAGCGAACCGTTGCCAAGGAGGGCAAGGTGGCACGTATTGCCGGTATCGATCTGCCCCGCGACAAGCGCGTGGAGATCGGCATCACCTACATTTTCGGAATAGGACTGACTACCGCCCGCAAGGTACTTGAAGCGACCGGCATCGATCCGGAAACCCGTGTCAGGGACCTGACCGACCGGGAGATCACGAAGCTCCGCCAGAGTATCGAGAACGATTACCAGGTCGAAGGCGCTTTGCGCGGCGACATCACGTTCAATATCCGCCGGTTAATGGACATCGGTTGTTACCGCGGTCTGCGTCACCGCCGTGGGCTGCCGGTGCGGGGACAGCGGACTCGTACCAATTCCCGAATACGCAAGGGACCGCGACGCACCATCGGTGCGAAGCGCCAGAAAAGTTAGTGACTAACTTCAAACCGTGGAGGTAGAAGGTTGGCTAATGCTAGGCGAAGTCGCGCCCGTAAGCGAGATCGGCATGTGGACTCCATAGGCGTGGCCCATATCAAGGCGACGTTCAACAATACGATCGTTACCCTTGCCGATCTGCAGGGACACACGATCAGCTGGTCGAGCGGAGGCAAGGGAGGCACGTTCCGCAACTCCCGGAAGAGTACGCCATTTGCCGCGCAGATCGCTGCGGAAGCTGCGGCAAAGGAAGCCATCGAACTGGGATTGAAGCGCGTCGAGGTATGGGTCAAGGGACCAGGCGCCGGCCGTGAATCAGCCATTCGGGCCCTGCAGGCCGCGGGTCTGGAGATTTCCGCTATCAAGGACGTAACACCTATTCCCCACAACGGATGCCGACCGCCGAAACGACGTCGCGTCTGATCGTGAAACATCGGGCGGACGCCAGGGCCTGGAGGCCCGCCAGCGTACGTTGCGCCGGATCGTGCGTGTTAAGGAGCAAATATGTCACGTTATACGGATGCCAACTGTCGAATCTGTCGGCGGGAAGGCGTCAAGTTGTTTCTGAAGGGCGATCGATGCTTTTCGGATAAATGCGCGGTGGACCGCCGTGCGTTTCCACCGGGCCAGCACGGGTCCGTTGGACGGAGGAAACCCACGGAATACGGGATCCGTCTTCGTGAAAAGCAGAAGACGCGCAAGACATACGGAATCGGCGAAGGGCAGTTCCGCTCGTACTTCGTGAAGGCGGCCAGGACCAAAGGCAACACGGGCGAGCGCCTGTTGCAACTTCTCGAAACCCGGCTGGACAACATCGTGTACCGACTCGGCTTCGCGCCGTCGCGCAAAGCGGCCCGCCAACTGGTACGCCATCGGCATATCCTGATTAATGGCCGTATCGTCAATATCCCCTCTTACATCGTCCGCACGGGTGAAGTCATTCAGGTCAAAGAGAAAAGCCGCCAGCTCGACAGCATTCATGCGTCACTGAGCGCCGCGAACCAGCGTCCGGCGGTAAACTGGCTGGACCTGGACAAGACCACGCTTACAGGACGTTTGCTGGAAGCACCCGTTCGAGATAACATACCGACACCTGTACAGGAACAGTTAATCATCGAGTTGTATTCGAAATAGGGCCGTCATTCTGCCATTCCTGTGTTCACTCGACGTGCGCGATGAGGGGCAACGAACGTTATGAAATTAAAGAACTTCCAAACGCCGAGAGGCGTCGTTATTGAAGACGATACGGTAACCGATGGCTACAGCAAGTTCGTTATCGAGCCACTGGAACGGGGATACGGGACGACCATCGGCAATTCCATACGAAGGGTCCTGCTTTCCTCTCTGCCCGGAGCGGCCGTAGTCGGTGTCCGCATCGACGGAGTCGCCCACGAGTTCTCCACCATGCCGAACGTGGTGGAAGACGTGGCCGAGATAATCCTTAACCTCAAGGGACTGCGACTCATCCTGCACAGCGACGAACCCAAGACGCTGATGCTCGAAGCGGAAGGCAAGGGTGACGTTACCGCTGAAGACATACAGACGGACATGGACGTGGAGATTCTCAATCCGGATCTGCATATCGCGTCCCTGGACGAAGGCGGACAGTTGCGCATGGAGATTCATGTCGACAACGGCCGGGGATACGTGATCGCCGAGCAGAACAAGATTCCGGACCAACCCATCGGCGTGATCCCCATGGACTCCATGTTCTCCCCGGTCACGCGCGTGAATTTCCAAGTGGAGAACACGCGGATCGGCCAGCGCACGGACTACGACCGGCTCGTGCTCGAAATCTGGACCGACGCCAGCGTGATTCCGCAAGACGCCCTTTCCACCGCGTCCCAGATCCTGCGGAACCACCTCCAGCTGTTTATCTCTATCGAAGATCAGTTCATCTCCGAACCTGACGAGGAAGTGGACGAGAAATTCGAAGAGATCAAGAAGCTGCTGCGGATGAACGTGGAGGAGTTGGAACTGTCGGTTCGCTCCAGCAATTGCCTGAGGGCGGCGGACATCAAGACGCTGGCGGACCTGGTGCAGAAGAGCGAGACCGAGATGCTGAAATACCGGAACTTCGGCCGCAAGTCGCTGACCGAACTGAGCCAGATCCTTCAAGCGATGGATTTGGCATTCGGCATGGACATCGACGAGTACATCGAAGCCGAAGCGGAAAACACGTAATCGAATGGCCTGCAGCCAGGTCATTCGAGCAGTTGGGACAGGAGCATAAGGAATGCGACATCGAAAGCAGGGGCGCGGTCTCAGCCGCTCTCCCAGCCACCGCAAGGCGATGCTGAGCAACCTGGCCACTTCGGTGCTGGACGCGGAACGCGTGCAGACTACCACCGCGAAGGCCAAGGAAGTGCGCCGCCTCGTGGAGCGGCTCATCACCTTCGGCAAACGCAGAGACCTGCACGCCAGACGGCAGGTTCTCCGGGTCATCCGTAACGAAACCGTGGTCGCCAAGCTGTTTGGTCCGCTGGCCGACCGGTACGCCGACCGGCCCGGGGGGTACACGCGTATCGTCCGTCTCGGGCACCGGCAGGGCGACGCCGCCGATATGTCCATACTCGAGTTGATCGACCGGGAAGTTGCGACGGAAGACCAGACCGCCGAGACAGCTGACGAAAAGAAGGAAGTCCAGGCGGAGAAGGAATAGACTGGCTGAACGGCTGGAGGAGGAACCGGTCGGGCGAGCCCGGAACTGATCGGCGCTCCGGATCTGAACTGAGCAGGGCAAGCCCGGAACCGATCGGGCGAGTCCTGGACTGAGCTGGCACTCCGGACCTGAACTGAGCGGTACATTCGATAGCGAACAGAAACGGCGGTAACCGGGATTCGGTTACCGCCGTTTTCTTTCATTCGGGGTCACGAGCAGGCGGCATGACGCTCCGCCTTCCTTGATTTCAGTCTTCGTCCAGTTCTTCGGGCGTAAGCACGAATTCGGGATACGCCTCAATGCCGAGTTCCCCGACGTCTTGTCCCAACCGTTCGACCTGGGCAGTCACCCGGACGGAAACGACCAGGTCGATCAGCTTCCAGACCACCCAGGACACTGCGAAGACGAAAGCGCCGATCGAGAGGATGCCGATCAACTGCACGCCCAGGTTGCCTCCACTCACGATACACACGGCCAGCGTACCCCAGATGCCCGCGAAGAGGTGGGCGGGCACGGCGCCGACCACGTCGTCGATTCTAACCGATTCCAGCAGTTTCATCCCGACCGTGCAGATGATGCCGCCGATCGCCCCGATGATGAGGGCCCAGTAGTGCTGCACCATGTCGGGTCCCGCAGTGATCGAGACCAGACCCGCGATGGCGCCGTTCAGACAGGCGAATAGATCGATACGGCCGAAGACGGGCCGCGTGCAGAACAGCGCCATGAGCGCGCCCGCCGCGGCCGCCAGGTTGGTATTGACGAGGACATGGCTCATCGCCACGGCGTCCAGGGGACTGCCCAGCGCCAGTTGCGAACCGCCGTTGAATCCGAACCATCCCAGCCACAGGATGAAGACGCCCAGGGTCACCACCAGCACGTTGGAAGGCGGGGTGGATTTTACCGAACCATCCTTGCGGTACTTGCCGAGCCTGGGGCCGACGACGATCAGACCGGCCAGGGCCGCCCATCCGCCCGTGCTGTGGACGATCGTGGATCCCGCAAAATCCTTGAACCCCATCTGGCTGAGCCAGCCCTCGCCCCAGGTCCACGCACCGACGACGGGATAGATAACCCCGGTGAGTAACAGGACGAAGATGAAGAATGACCAGAGCCTGACTCTTTCCGCCAGCGCGCCCGAAACGATGGACGCGGCCGTGGCGACGAAAACCATCTGGAAGAACCAGTCCGACATGGTGGAGTATCCCAGTGCGATCACCTCGGCTGCGGCCGACTCCGTACCGTTCACCAGGGCGATCTCGTCGGCCGTCGGTCCGTACGAAAGCGAGAAGGATCCCACGAAACTCCCCACGTCGACGTACATGAGATTGTAACCCAGGAAATAGTATGCGATCCCGGCGATGGAATAGAGGCCGATGTTCTTCAGGCAGATCATGGAGGCGTTCTTGGTCCGCACCGACCCGGATTCAAGCATGGTAAAACCCGCGCACATCCACATCACCAGTGCGCCCCAGAGCATGAAGGAAATGGTATTGAACACGAACTGGTCCGGCGATGAGACGAGGACGCCTTCGTGCTCCGCCATGGCGAAGGCGGTCCCTGCGCCGCAGACCGCCGCTGCCAGCACGGCCAGCAGTTTCATCGACGAAATGCCGCGCGGCCTGTAAGACAATACGTGACTGAGAAATGCACTCATGGTGTGGTCTCCTGGCTGACACCGTTGATAGCGGGTGATGGGATGATGAACGGCGATGTGGTTTGATCGTGTTGAGTGTGTCGAGATATACTACACGGCCCATTCCGGCTCGTCAAGCCAGATCAAACGCGTTCCGTGTATCAACCGTGGAAGAAAGAACCGCGGTTTGCAGGACCGTGCGGAGCGGGTCGTCCGGCCGGGACACCAACCGCACCGAATCGATTCAGTGAAAACCGTAGTACGTTTTCATGCCTTCCAGGAACTCGGCCCGGCCCCCATAGCTGGGATGATGTACCTTTGTAACCTCCGCGGATCCCGCGAGCCTCAGCGCCGCCTTTTCCGCATCGTTTCCAATGGCGATTATGGCGGACGGGTTCAGAAGCCGGACCAGTTGATCGAGGAGAGACTGTCCTGCCCGGCGCTCCTGCGCATGGTGGGACCTGTTGCTGAAAGGATTGTCCGGCTCGTGGGGATGAAGAGGAAAGACGTTCCAGAGGAATACGGTCGCCTCGATGTGCGACAGTACGCTCCAGACAACGCTGGCGGAGCGTTCCCGGACCGGATCCCCACGGACCGGTCTTTGCATCGTCAGCCCCCACCTGAGCGCGTGTTCGCCAAGGTGTACGTCGTCGGTGAAAGCCAGCCCTGTACGGCGCCCGCCGCGGTAGCTGTAGTCGCGGCCGATCCACAACGCATCCACGGGTCGACATGCCGCCGCTTCAAGCAAAGACAGGAGGATCCTGGACCGCCGCACGGGGGCCTCTGCCAGGTCGTTAACGGGACATCGATCCGTGTATGGGTTGAATACGTGATCGAACTCGAGACGCTGAAGGGATTGCACAAACGAGGCAGGGGTCATAAACGTAACACGAGCAGGCCACGGTCGTCCGCAACCAATCGCCAAGGCCGGAATACCCGGAAAAATACCCGTCCTCAATTCACCCGGCGGCGGCGGTTCTTGACATAGTCCACGAGAATGTACTCACCCAGGCTGTCGAGGGAGGAGTAATAGGCGCGGCCATGATTCATCTCCGTGAGTTTCTCCACGAAGCCGACAAGGTAGGGATCCTGGGTGACCATGAAGGTGCTGATGGTGATCTTCTCCCGGCGGCAGGTTATGGCCTCGTCGAGGGTCCGGTTCACGATCCGGGGGTCCAGGCCGAATGAATTCAGGTACAGGCGGCCGTTCCGGTCGTAGATGGCCGAGGGCTTGCCGTCGGTAATCATGAAGACCTGCTTATTGACGTTCCGGGTCCGGCGCAGGATGTTCCGGGCCATGAGGAGGCCGGCCTTGGTGTTCGTGTGGTAAGGGCCGACCGAGACGTAGGGCAGGTCTTCGATCTTCACCTGCTTCGCGTCGTCGCCGAAGAGGACGAGATGCAGTTCGTCCTTCGGGTACTTGTGGATAATGAGCTCCGCCAGGGCCATGGCCACTCGCTTGGCCGGGGAAATGCGGTCCTCGCCGTAGAGGATCATGCTGTGGCTGACGTCCAGGAGCATGACGGTAGCGCATGACGTGGTGTGTTCGACTTCGTAGACCTCGAAGTCGTCCTCGTGCAAGTCCAGATTGAATCCGGACCGGCGGATCGCATTGCCGAGGGTGGAGGTGAAATCGACGTTCGACGCCTGGTCGCCATAGCGGTAGGGCCGGGTCTCGCTCAGTCTTTCCACGCCTTCCCCCTCGAAGGGCGTCTCGTGGCCGCCACTCAGGCCCTTTTTGAGGCTGCCGTAGACAAAGCGGAGCGAGTCCTCGCGGATACGCCGCCCGCCCTTTTCGGTGAGGGTGAACGCGTTTTTGTCCTGCTTTACGTAACCCCGTTTTTCAAGTTCCTTGACGAAGGATTCATAGCTGATGTTGTCGTCGAAGATGCCCTGGCGCTGGTCGATGTAGCGCATCCATTTCAGGGCTTCCTCCACGTCGCCGCTGGTATGGATGAGAATCTGGCTCAACAGGCCGAACAGTTGTTCGAGTCGGTCTTCGACGTCGTCGACGCGGGGAATCCACTTCGTATACTGTATCTCGATCACTTGAGGTCACCGCCCTTCCGCCGCGCCTACCGGATCTTCAGAGTGGACAGACCGATGATCGCCAGGATACCCGCGATGATCCAGAGCCGGATCACGACCTTCGTCTCGGCCAGGCCCCGGTACTGGAAGGCATGATGGAGCGGGGCCATGTAGAAGATGCGCCGGCCGAGCCATCTGATTCCTATCTTTTCCTGCACCAGGACCGAGAAGGCCATGGCGACGAAGATCCCGCCGGTGATAACGAAGAGGAACTCCTGTTTGAGCAGTACGGCAAGGGTGCCGACGATCCCGCCCAGGGGCAGGGCGCCGACGTCGCCCATGAATACCTGGGCGGGATAGGCGTTATACCATAGAAAACCCATGCATGCGCCGAATACTCCCGCGCAGATCACCGTCAATTCACCGCTGCCCGGCAGGTAGGTGAATTGGAGGTATCCGGAATAGATGGCGTTTCCGATGACGTAGGCGAACACCCCGTACACAACCACCGTGAACGAGACCGGTACGATAGACAGTCCGTCCAGGCCGTCGGCGAAATTCACCGCGTTGGCAATAGCCACTATGACGAAGGCTATGAAGGGCAGGTACCACCATCCCAGGTCGAGGACGGGGTCCTTGACGAAGGGGAGATAGAGTTCCGATGAGATCTCCGCCGACACAGGTGACAGGTCGGGCAGCAGGAAGATCAGTCCGAAGCCGAAGCCGAACACCGCCTGAAAAAACAGCTTGGCGGCCTGGGACAGGCCGCGGTCGCTGTCCCGGTACCTGACCTTCCGGTAGTCGTCGATGAAACCGAAAAGGGAGAACCAGACCAGTGCGAGCAGGAAGATCATGGTGAAGCGATTGAGCAGGTCGCTCCAAAGCAGGATGCTGGCGAAAATGGACGCGATGATCAGCAGCCCGCCCATGAGCGGCGTACCGGCCTTCGAGGCGGTGGAAACCTCGCCGTGCGTCCGGGGATTGTCCCGCACGTGGTTCACGTACAACAGGCGGATGATGCGTTGGCCGAATAGCAGCGTTACGCCGAATCCCGTCAGCGCCGCGCAGATCGCGCGGAAGCTCAGGTACTGGAAAAGGCGCAGAAACGACAGCGAATCGACGGTATCGAACAGGTACGTGACCAGGTGATAGATCATAGGGCGCTCATGGGGATTCCTGCTGACGGCGGATCATGTCGATCAGCCGGTTCAGCGTACGTTTGATCGGGAAATCCGGGTCGAAGTGATTGCTGGTGATCAGAATCCCGTCGAGTTCTTCGCGCAGTCCATCCAGGTCGTCGATCATCTTCCTCCTGACCAGGTCGTTCAGGGCGCCGATGACGGCCTGGCGGACCTTCCCGTTCGGGTCCTGGTAAAAGGGCCTGAGCCATTCCGCGACGGCACCGTCGCCCGTTTTGCCCATGGCGAGTATGGCGGCCGACCGGACTTCGAAGGAGGATTCCCGCAACAGGCCGCGCAGACCGCCCAGGACCTCGTCGTCCCTTTCCCCGGTTTCCGGAGCGAGGGCGGCGAAAGCCCTGGCGGCGGCCGACCGGACTTCGTAATAGGGATCTGCCAGCAGGTCCAGTAGCGTGGCGCGCACCGGCGTATCGTAGACACCGAGCCGGCTGATCGTCGTCACGGCGTTCCTGCGAATAAAACCGACCTGCCTGTAATCTCCGCCAAACAGCCGTTGCAACCTGGGCGCCGGTGTCTTGTCGCGCAGCAGCGCAAGGATGAAGGACAGGCGGTCCCGGTAACCGAGCAGTCCGACGAGTTTGACGCCTTCGTTCCGGATCTGCCAGCGCGCGCTTTTGAGGTATCCGTCGACCCGGTACTTGAGGTAGTCTTCGCCCACGGAGTCGATGAATGTCTGGTCGCGGTCCGCCGTGAACCGGCGTACCAGGGAAAACGCGGAAAACACGTGTTCGGGGGGAAAAACGGGCCCGGCAACGTCGGGTTCGTCGGGCCTGCCATTGGAGAGAGCCCGGGCCGCCGACCGGTCTGTCGACATCTGGTCCAACTGGTCGGCGATCCGGTCCAGCCCGCCGCGATCGAAGGTCTCCCGCGCCCGCCGGATCATGGCGTCGCGTCGGGACGGATCGTCCAGGAACTCGAGGGCCAGACGGGCCAGACGCTCTCCGTCGACCTCGCCAATGGTCTGGCCGTTCTCCATGGAAATCGATTCGTACACCACGCTGGCCGCGCCGCTCGATTCGAGCGTCCTGGCGTTCACGGCCTGATGGTCGCCGGGCGCGTAAGGCAGCGGTACGAGTACGGACGGTATCCCGCAAATGCCGATCTCCGTGATGACCCCTGCGCTGGAGCGGGTGATGACCAGGTCGCTGGCGGCGTAAAGCGTTTCGATCTCGTGGGAATATTCCGACTGGAGGTATCTCGACCGCTGTTCATCGGTGAGATCGAGCCTCTCAAGGCGGTTCAGGGTGTCTGCTTCGGCGTGGTAATCCGGGCTTCGGGTCTGTCCGATAACGTGGATGACGTGGATATCCGGCCTGGACAGCAGGCGGGGCAGCGCGTCGACCACGGCCCGGTTGATGGAACGGGCGCCCGACGAAGCGCCAAAGGCGAAAATGACCTTCGCGTCGGACGGAAGCCCCAGCGAACTCCGCGCTTCGACGCCCGACACGACGCCGATCTCCGTCCTGACTGGATAACCCGTCCACGTCGCCTTCCCCGGAGGAAAATACCGCAACGAAGCTTCGAAAGATACGCCGATGCGGTCCGCGATACGTCCGGCCAGCCGGTTGACCTTCCCGGGCACGACGTTCTGTTCGTGGACGAAACATCGACAGGCCCCCGAGAGACGGAGTGTTCTGAGCATCCAGTAGGCCAAGAGGACGGGACTGCTGGCATAGCCGCCCGTGGCGACAATCATGCGGGGTCGATGCCGCACCAGGTGGAACAGGCTTTGTATAACGCCGAATCCGGTGCAGGCCGCGAATCCCAGGAGCGCAAGAACCCGCCTGCCCGACGGCAATCCCCGTGCATGGACCAGGTGTATCGGATAGCCTCGCTTCGGCACGAGGGAGGCTTCCATCCTGCCCCGCGCGCCGATGTACACGATCCGGGCCCCGGGGTTCCGGGACCGGACCTCGTCGGCGATGGCCAGACCCGGATAGACGTGGCCGCCCGTCCCGCCCCCGGTGAACACGTAGGTCACGGGTCGGGTTCGGACAACCGGGCATTCAGTTGCCGCGGACCGCACCGTCTCCGGTTGTAGGGTCGGCTGGGACATTATGTTAGATGTGTGGATCGCAGCGCCCCTGGACATGTCGGGAGACGCTGATCCGTACCGGCGGAAATCGGTCTTTTCCGCTTCGGATCCGGCGGATCGACGGTTGTATAAAAACGGGGTCGCGTTGCAGCAACAAATCACCCATGTAACCACTTTACACGAGGTATACTGGAATTTAGTTTAAAATGCCATGCTGTCAAGCCGGAATCAGCCATGCGGCAACGTGTTCGCGGTGTCTACGCAAAAGCCGGAATAAGTATAATGACACAAGTACGCTTACTCTATATGTTTCAAGTATGTGTATCCGGCCGGGAGTTCGCGCGATTCGTAAGGACCGCGGTGGATCCGGCCCCTGCGGTTTTATCCGGAGAATAACGAGACCATGTCCGACCTCAAGACCCGGCCCACCGGCGCCAGCGTGGAAGCCTTCATCGACGCAGTGGACCACCCGCGCAGACGGGAAGACGCGCGCATCCTGCTGGATCTCATGCGCAGGGTTACGGGAGAAAAACCCGTAATGTGGGGATCGGCCATCGTGGGGTTCGGGCGCTACCGTTACCGGTACGCCAGCGGGCAGGAAGGCGACTGGCCCATCGCCGGGTTCTCGCCGCGCAGGCAGAACCTGTCGATTTACATCATGCCCGGTTTCGGGGATTACGGAGACCTGCTCTCCCGCCTTGGCAAGCACAAAACCGGCAAGTCCTGCCTGTACATCAACAAACTGGCCGACGTGGACATGGACGTGCTGGAAACCCTGGTGGGCGCGGCTGCCGCGGAGATGAAACGAAGGTATCCGGACTGAGCCGCAGGCCGGACCGGTATCCCATGCGCGCCTGCCACACAAGGTCTCGATTAAGGACCGGTTTCAGCGGGACCGTAAAACTTGAAAACGGCCTTGATTTGTTTGACGCACCAACCAAGTATTCTTGACAAATTTCGACTTGATACATATAATTGTGTATTATCAGAAAATTATGTCCGCCACGATTCAAGCGTGATTCGTCAGGGTAAGCTCTTTACGGAGGGAACAAATGCGAGGTATATTCGTACTGCTATCTATGACACTGCTCATGGGCTGCGCAACCGAACCTGCGACCTTCGAGGAACTCGTTGAACGGTTGGACGCTACGGAGCAGGAAATACGCGAAAGACAGGATGCGATCCAGGCGACTATAGCGCAGTTCAACGAAACGCATCCTGATCGTCAGGTCGATGCGGAATCGTTGACCAATATGGCGCTGAATCCCGACCACGAAGCCGTTTTGAACGAAATGCTGGCCACCGAGGCGGACGTCTCGTACCGCGGTCTCGTGCAGGAGATCATCGATACCCGGGGCGAGGTCGCGGAACTGCAGCAGCAGATGCAGGAACTTCGAGACGATCTTCCGGCGCCTTACACGGTGCAACGCGGTGATTCCCACCTCCAGGTCACCCTGCAGTACCTCATGGAGAATCACGGCCTTTCGGCAGCCGAAGCCCGCGACGTGGTTGAGCAGACCGCGCTGGTGGAGGAACTGAACGTCGGCAACCAGGTCTGGCTGCTCTACAAGGACGGCATCCTCGGCACCTACGTGACGCAGGGAACGGCTGACATGTCGCCGGGCCGTGCGCAGCGCATCGCCAGGGCGCGCATCAACCGCACCATCTCCACGCTGACCGACGAGCGCGACGCGGCCGAGGCCCGTGCTGCGTTCATCGCCGATTCGCTGGGCCAGGTCAAAGACATGCTCGAAGAGCGTATCGTGTTCCTCCGCAGCGAGGAAGAACGCCTGACGGGGCAAATCGCGATGTTGAGCGATGCCCGCGACGAAGCACTGGCACAGCGGGACATGGAGGAACAGGCAAAGCTGGCGGCCGAGATGAAGTTGAACTCCATATTCTACGCGGTAAATACCATGGATCACTGGAAAGACTCGATGGTCATCAAGGATCCGTTCTTCGGCGGCCCCCGTGTCGAATCTCTCTCCGGCGTGGACTTCTCCCAGTCGCAGGACCTGCGTGAAGGCACGGTACTTACGATCGAACGGTCGGCCTTCCCGTCGTTGGACAGTATCAAGAAAGTGGATGTGTTCCCGCGCACTTTCAGGGACGGCCAGGACTACGTCGTCGCATTCCATCCCTCTGGCGACAGGGTATCCATCGAATTGCTCGTACCGGAGAATTTCTCTGGTCAGAACGTGCTTTTCGCCCTGAGAGACTAACGACCAGATTCCCATCGAACTACATGATTTACCAATACGAAACGCAGAAACGAAGGCGGGTGGCAGGCAGTCAGGCAACCCGCCTTCGTCTGCTTAGGAGCCGGGTTGCATGCAGTGGAAACAGGTACGCATCGTTCTTATTCTCGCAGTCATCTTTACCGCGCTGTGGTACGTCTATCCTTCCTTCAGAACTTCTGACTACTGGCAATACTCCCCTTTTCAAAACGCTTTTTCCCCGGAACAGACCGAAGCGATCGATTCGAATCCGCTGCTGACCGGCGCGGACCGGGCAGCGCTCAAAAGACTGAACCTGTCCAAAGCCGAACATGACCGGCTTCAGGATCAGTCCATCCGCCTGGGTCTGGATCTCCAGGGCGGCGTGCACATCAAGCTTGAAGTGGACAAATCCAACCTGCCGGAGGAAGAAGCGGTAGACGTGGTGGAACGGGCCATGCAGGTCATCTCGAACCGCGTCAATGAATTCGGCGTCACCGAACCGATCATCCAGCAGGAAGGCGAAGACCGCATCATCGTCGAGTTGCCGGGACTGAAGGATATCGATCGTGCGATGACCCTGATCAACCAGACCGCCCAACTGGAGTTCAGGCTGTTGCGCGACGGCGGCGAGCTGCGTTCGGTCGTCGAGCGCATAGACGCCCTGCTGGCAGCCCGCGATACCCCGAGCGTCCCTGCGGATACGAGCGCCCTGATCCCTGAAGTGAGCGCATCGGCGGAACGCAACCCCTTTCTGTCCTTGATCGACCTCTCCGACAACGAGATCATCGTACCGGCGAGCAATATCGCCCGGGTGGACGAGATCCTGGCTCAGCCCCAGGTGCAGAGCTTCATACCGGACGCCGCGGAGATCCGGGGCGGAGTGCTGCGGACGACCGCGAACGGACAACGCGTAAGGTCCTATTACTACATGAACGCCCTGCCGGAACTTACTGGCGCGGTACTGGCGGACGCCTTTCCGCAGACCGGTTCGGGAAGCGATATCGGCAGCATGGGAGTGGCGTCGGTGGGTTTTGCGACCACGGACGACGGCGCAAGGACCTTCTCCCGCGTGACGGGGAACAACATCGGCCGGCGCCTGGCGATCGTGCTGGACGGCCGGGTGTTTTCGGCTCCGGTCATCCAGGGGCGCATACCCAATGGCCGGGGCGAGATCACGGGAATCAACTCGCTTGAGGAGGCCAGGGATCTCGCCATCGTGTTGCGCGCGGGCGCCTTGCCCGCTCCCATGGAGATCATAAGCAAGTACGTCGTGGGACCGTCCCTGGGAGCGGACGCCATCAACTCCGGCAAGTGGGCCTCGATCCTGGGTCTCATCGCCGTCATGATCTTCATGGCGGTTTATTACCGGACGGCCGGCTTCATCGCGAATTTCGCCCTGATTCTGAACCTCCTCTTTCTTCTGGCCGTCCTCGGCGCCTTCCAGGCTACGCTGACGCTGCCCGGCATCGCTGGAATCATACTGACCATGGGCATGTCGGTGGACGCAAATATCCTCATTTTCGAACGGATCAAGGAAGAGCTCAAGTCGGGACAGAAGACCATCCGGCAGGCCGTGGACAGCGGTTACGGGAATGCGCTGCGCACCATCGTGGACGCTAATATTACCACGCTGATCACCGCTTTCGCCCTGTACGAGTTCGGAACCGGCCCCATCAAGGGATTCGCCGTGACGCTGGGATTCGGCATCCTGATCAGCATGTTCACGGCCATATTCATTACGCGGTCCCTGTTCGACGCGCTCATCGACCGGTGGCAGCTAGTCCAGGTCAGCATCGGGAGAACCGATCCCTTCGGACGCCTGTTCTTCGGATTCATGCGATTCGGCAAGGCGGCGTTCGTCATTACCTGGTGCATCATCGTGGTCGGGCTGGGAACCATCGTCATACGCGGCGGAGTGGATTGGGGCGTGGACTTTCAAAGCGGGTCTCTGATCGAGATGCGGTTCGATCCTCCGGTGGAGGTACAGGAAATACGTGGCGCACTCGGTAACGTCACCATCGAGAACCAGGCGGTGGACCTGAGCCAGAGCGAGATCAAGGTGATCGGCGAGGAAGACAACATCCTGATCAGAGCGGCCGACAGCGAATGGAATGAGCAACAGATCGCATCCGCGGTTAAAACGACGCTCCAGGAACAGTTTCCCGAGAACCTCAAGGGCGACGAACAGGACTGGCTTCGCCAGGAATACAACGTCAGCCCGAAGATCGGCAAGGAACTCACGGTCGACGCCATGGGCGCCGTGGGGGCTTCCATCATCGGTATCGTCCTCTACATCACCATTCGGTTCCGGCAGGTCAACGGCTTCCGGTTCGGCATCGGAACGATTGTCGCGCTGATACACGACGTGCTCATCGTCCTGGCCATGCTCACCCTGGTGGGCGAGGAACTGACCATGGCGGTCGTTGCGGCCCTGCTGACCGTCGTGGGGTATTCAACGAACGATACCATCGTGGTCTACGACCGCATACGGGAAAGCCTGGGCCGAACCCGGACGGAGGGATTTTCAGGCGTGGTGGACCGCAGCATCAATGAATGCCTGAATCGAACCATGATGACGTCGCTCACCGTACTCCTGGTCCTGGTCTTCCTGCTGGCCGGCAGCGCGTCGACCAACTGGGGTTTCGCCCTGGCGTTGACCTTCGGCGTCATCACAGGAACCTACTCTTCGATCTTCATAGCAAGTCCCATCGTGGTCTGGTGGCAGAACTGGATAGCGAAGAAACGAGAAGAAATCAGACGCGCCAGGAAATCACCGCGGTCGAAAGTCGCGAGCGCCGACTAGCGTAACCCGCAAATCCCATGTCGCCTGCCGAACGCATTGAAGTCCTGCGCCGGGAGATCCGGTCGCACGATCATCGGTATTTCGTACTCGACGATCCGGTCATCAGCGATTACGACTACGACATGCTGGTGAACGAGCTGCGGGATCTGGAATCTGCCCACCCCGATCTGATCACCCCCGATTCCCCCACCCGGCGCGTCGGGGGGACGCCCTCTTCTACCTTTCCCGTCGTCCGGCACCCCGTGCCGATGCTCTCCATCGGCAATACGTACAACGACGAGGAAATCAGGGACTTCGACCGTCGCATCCGCGACATGCTGGGTCCGGAGAGTGTACACGCATACGCGGTCGAATTGAAGATAGACGGCGTGGCCGTCAGCCTGCGCTACGAAGACGGCGCGCTGGCCCTGGGCGCCACGCGGGGGGACGGCGAGCAGGGCGACGACATCACGGCGAACCTGCGGACCATCCGGTCCATCCCCCTTCGCATTGCTGAAGAACGCCCCCTGCTCAACAACATCGAGGTGCGTGGTGAGGTGTATCTCTCACACGACGGGTTCCGGACACTGAACGAACTGCGGGCCGAACGGGAGGAACCGCTCTTCGCGAACCCCCGAAACGCCACGGCGGGATCGTTGAAACTACGTGATCCCCGCATCGTCGCCGAGCGACCGCTCAGGGTGTTTTTATACACGCTTCGTTTCGCAGACGAAGCCGGCGCACTCGCCGAACAGCCCGAACTGGACAGCCATTTCCAGAGGCTGGGCTGGCTGGCCGACCAGGGATTTCCAACCAACCGGGAAGCACAGCGATTCGCCACCATTGGCGAGGTAATCGATTTCTGCCAGGAATGGGAAGCGCGGCGATCGTCTCTGTCCTACGATATCGACGGCATGGTCATCAAGGTGGATTCCATCGGGCTGCACGGCGAACTCGGGGCCACGATGAAAAGCCCCCGCTGGGCAATCGCCAGCAAGTTCGCCGCACAACGGGCCGTGACCCGGTTGCAGGAGATACGGCTCCAGGTCGGCCGGACCGGCGTGGTGACCCCGGTCGCCGAGTTCGAACCGGTGTTCCTGGCCGGATCGACGATCAGCCGGGCCACGTTACACAACGAGGAAGAGATCCGTCGCAAGGACCTCCGCGTCGGCGATACGGTTTTCGTTGAAAAGGGCGGGGACGTCATCCCCAAGGTCGTTTCCGTCGATCTGAGTAAACGGGAGGACGGATCGACGCCTTTCGTAATGCCGACGGCCTGTCCGGTGTGTGAAACCACGCTCGTGCGGGTGGGCGACGAGGTGGCGGTGCGCTGCGGGAACGCGGCGTGTCCGGCGCAGATGCAGGCGCGGGTCACCCATTTCACCGCCCGGAACGCCATGGACATCGAAGGATTCGGCCCGGCGGTAACCGAACAGATCCTGGAAAACGGCCTCATCGATGACGTGGGAGACATCTACGGATTGACCCGGGAACAACTCGGGACGCTGGAGCGCATGGGAGAGCGGTCCGCCGACAACCTGCTGCGAGGCATCGAAACCAGCAGGGACCGCCCCCTGGACCGCCTGCTCTTCAGCCTGGGCATTCCCCACGTGGGAGAACGGGTCGCCCGGCAGATCGCCGATCGCTTCCGGTCCATGAAAGGCATCATGGCGGCTTCGGAAGAGGACCTGGTCGCCGTACCCGAAATCGGTCCGAAGATCGCCGAGTGCATCGTCTCGTTTTTCCGGAATGAAAGAAACCTCGAGATCGTCGCGAAACTCCAGGAGGCCGGCCTGAATTTGGCATTGGCTATGACGGACGTGCCGGAGGACAATGCCGGTTCCCAGGCGCTGGCAGACAAGATCTTCGTCATCACGGGAACGCTTTCCAACTACACCCGGGAAGAAATGGCGGATCTGATTGCCTCCGCGGGGGGGCGGGTGACGTCCAGCGTGAGCAAGAAGACGGACTATCTGGTTGCCGGTGAAAACGCCGGCTCCAAACTGCAGAAAGCCCAATCGCTGGGTGTCGAGATTTTAAGCGAGCAAGAGACCGAAACCCTCATCGCCGGACCGCGATCGTCATGAGTGCTTACAGTTGCCAGTCCATGGTGCGCCCTTTGAAGAAGGTGCTGGTCAAGCGCCCGGGAGAAGCCTTTCAAAACCAGTACCGCATCGACACCCAGTGGCGTTCCCTGGATTACCTGGCGAAACCGGATTTCAAGCGCGCGGTCGACGAACACTATCGGTTCACTTCGCTGCTCGAAGCGGCCGGTGCCGAGGTGGCGTATCTGCCGGCCGACTGCCGTACGGGACTGGACTCCATCTATACGCACGATCCCGTCGCCGCGGTAACCGGACAGGGCGTAATCCTCGGCCGCATGGGCAAGGACACGCGGATGGAGGAACCGGATGCATTGGGAGACTGGTTTGCCGAAGCGGGCATCCCCGTCGCGGGGCGCATCGAATCTCCCGGCAGTGTCGAAGGCGGTGACGTGGTATGGCTGAAAGACGACCTGGTCGTCATCGGGCTGACATACCGCACCAACGGCGAGGGGATCCGCCAGTTCCAGGAACTGCTGCGGCCGTGGGGCGTCGACGTCGTGGCCATCCCCATGGTTCACTGGGACGGACCGGGCGCGGTGTTGCACCTCATGTCCATCATCAGCATGCTGGACACGGACCTCGCGGTCGTCTACGAGCGGTTGTTGCCCATCCCTTTCCGGGAGATGCTGACCGCCCTGGGCATTGAAATGGTCAAGGTGCCGGACGGGGAATACGAAAGTCTAGGCTGCAATGTGCTGGCCGTGAAGCCTCGCGAGGTCCTCGTGCGAAGCGGCAATCAGGTAACGGTCGATCGCATGCGGTCAGCCGGGTGCACAGTCGAAGCATTCGACGGCGATCATATCTGCTACGCGGGCAGCGGCGGGCCGACCTGCCTGACGCGGCCGATTTACCGGTCGTGACCATACGCCCCTACACTGGAACCCACGCATGAACAAGTATCGGGCGGGCTTCATCGGTTGCGGCGGCATCGCCACCGCCCACGCGGACGGGTACCGCCACGTCGTAAACGCCGAAATCGATCTGATCGCCGGGTCGGACATCAATCCGGCAGGAGAAAAGGCACAGTATCTCGCCAGCGAACACGGTATCCGGTTGTACGAGGACCACGGCGAGATGCTGGAACGCGAGGAACTCGACCTGGTGAGCGTATGCACCTGGCCCCGCGGACACTGCGAGGCGACGATCGCGGCGGCTGAAAACGGCGCGAAGGGCATCCTGTGCGAGAAACCCATGGCCGTCTCCCTGGACGAAGCCGACCGGATGATCGAAGCGTGCGAAAAAACCGGCGCGGCGCTCGCCATCGGCCACGCCCACCGGTTCTCTCCCCAGGCCGTTCAGGCAAGGGAACTGGTCCAGGCGGGGGAAATCGGGGAGATCGCCATGATCTGGGGGCACTGTACCCTCGACCTTATGAACAACGGCACCCACGTCATCGACCTGATCAGCTACCTGAACAGCGACAGCCCGCCCCTGTGGGTCATGGGCCAGATCGACCGTCACGGTAAGATCGAAGGCCGGCGCAACCATCCGGACATGCCGGCCGAAAACATGGCGATCGGACGGGTCGGTTACAGCAACGGGGTGGTGGGTTTCATCGAACTGGGTGAACGGGCGAACCAGTCCTTTTCATTCCGGATCATCGGCTCCGACGGGATCATCGAAGTGAATAATCCCGACGGTCCGCCGTTGAAAATGCTGTCCAGTTTCCGTTCAAACGGTTGGTACGTACCGGTGTTAAAAGGGATCTATTCCAACGTCTGCAGCGAACTGGAGGAACTGGTCTCTTCCGTGGAGGGCCGCGTCGTCCACCGGTCCGAAGCGAAAATCGCCCGCGTGGCCCTGGAAACCATCATGGGTATTTTCGAGTCCTCCGCCAGGCGTTGTCTCCTGGAGTTTCCTATCGACGTCCGCGATTTCGCCATGGAACGCATGATCGAGGAAGGTATGGTGTGAATTGAACTATTCGCAGCACGACGGACAGCAGCACGACGGACAACAGGCCAACCGACTGCTCCACGAGACCAGTCCCTATCTTCGACAGCACGCCTATAATCCGGTTGACTGGTATCCCTGGGGCGAAGATGCCCTGGAGAAAGCCCGGAACGAAGACAAGCCCGTGATGCTGTCCATCGGATACTCCGCCTGCCACTGGTGCCACGTCATGGCCCACGAATCCTTCGAGAACGAGGAAACCGCGGAGATCATGAACCGCCACTTCGTCAACGTCAAGGTGGACCGGGAAGAACGGCCCGATCTGGACGAAATCTACATGAACGCCGTCACCGCCATGACAGGAAGCGGCGGCTGGCCCATGACCGTTTTCCTCACGCCCGGACTGAAGCCCTTCTACGGGGGCACTTATTTCCCCCCGGAAGACCGGTACGGGCGGCCCGGGTTTCCCCGCATCCTGGAGGCGGTGTCCCAGTTTTACCGGGATCGCCGGTCAGACGCCGAAGAGCAGGGCGAAAAACTCGAAGCGCGCCTCGTCGAACTGACCGGGTTCACCTCGAGCAGCGAGACCCTGGAAACGGGCCTGCTCGACAAGGCTTTCACCGGGATCGCCGCGTCCTATGACGCCACCAACGGGGGCTTCGGCACGCAGCCCAAGTTTCCCCCGTCCATGGCGCTGTCCTACTTCTTGCGTGAAAGCCTCAGGACCGGCCGGAGGTCGGCTCTCGATATGGTCGGCCATTCCCTTGCGAAGATGGCCAACGGCGGAATCTACGACCACCTCGGAGGCGGGTTTCACCGGTATTCCGTCGATGCGAAATGGCTGATTCCACACTTCGAGAAGATGCTGTATGACAACGCGCTGCTCATACGGACGTATACCGAGGCCTACCAGGCCACCGGAGATCCTCTGTTCCGCAAGGTCGTATCCGAAACGGCGTCATACCTTATCCGCGAGATGCTCCAGCCCGGCGGTGGGTTCTACGCAACCCAGGACGCCGACAGCGAAGGCGAGGAAGGCCGTTTCTTCGTGTGGACGCCCGAGGAAATCAAGGAAGCCCTTGGAGAAGAAAACGGCCGCCTGTTCTCCCGGTACTACGGTGTGGAGGAAGGGGGCAACTTTGAACACGGGACCAGCGTCCTGCACGTGGACGTGGATCTCGATCCGCTGGCCGCCCACCTGGGGGTGGAGCCGGAAGCACTGCGGGCCGTCGTATCCGATGGCCGCCTGGCCCTTTTCGATCATCGCAAACAGCGCGTGCACCCCGGCCGCGACGAGAAGATCATGACGGACTGGAACGGTCTGATGATCGGCAGCATGGCCGGGGCAAGCCGCGTCTTCGGCGAACCGGCCTGGCTCGATGCGGCGGCGGATTCGATGCGCTTCATTCTGGACGCGCAGTACGAGGACGGTCGGCTCATGCACACGTTCAAGGACGGCCGGGCACGGTTCAACGGCTACCTGGACGACTATGCCTTCACGGTCGCCGCCCTGCTCGATTTGTACGAGGCGACATTCGACCCGGCCTGGTTCACCCACGCCGTGACGCTTATGGACACGGCGATCGAGCGGTTCTGGGACGAGCAGGACGGCGGCTTCTTCTTCACCAGCGACGACCACGAGACGCTCATCGTCCGGTCCAAGAATCCCTACGACAATGCCATCCCCTCGGGCAATGCGGTGAGCGTGCTGAACCTGCTCCGGCTGGCCGCGTTCACTGGCAGGAACGAATACCGGGACCGGGCCGGACAAACCCTCTCGCTGTTCACGGACTACATGGGCGCGGCGCCGGGGGGCTTCGGCCAACTGCTGTGCGGCCTTTCCTGGTACCTCGACACGCCCGTGGAGATCGCCCTGGTCGGCGCCAGGGAGGACGCCACCACGGTGGCCATGCTGGAACTGATCGACCGCACGTTCCTGCCGAACAAGGTCGTTGCCCTGCACGATACGGCCGCCGGGAATGGTGATGCGGCGGAACGGATACCGCTCCTCGCCGGCCGGCCGGCCATAGACGGCGCGACCACGGCCTACGTCTGCGAGCAGTTCGTCTGCCGGCAGCCCGTTACCACGGTGGAGGGGCTTGCCGATCTGCTGAAAAGACGCTGATGTCGCACACGTGACGTCTCCACCGTAGCGTTCCACGACGCACCGTAGAGACCCGCGCCTCACCGTAGAGACTCGCGACTCAGCCTCCCCTCAGTCTATCCCCAGCAAACGAGCTACGGCGCCCTTGCCCGCGGCCTGCTCGCGGGTATAGTGTGCGGGCATCTGGCTGTCCGTCCATCGGCCGGCGTTCTGCAATTCCACCAGGGAAGCGCCGCGCTGCGCGAGTTCCTGGGCGGTTCCGATGCGCAGGCTGTGGCCGCTCACGCCCTTGATTCCGACCTGCTCCGCAGCCGCTTTGATAACCAGCCGGGCGCCGTCCACCGTCAGACGGCCGTCGCACATTCGGTCGCCTTTCACCATCCGGCGGAAAAGGGGACCTGCCGTGAACGCCGCTCCACTTTGCAACTGCTGGATCGCTTCGACGGTCCGGGCGGTTAAAAAGAGACTGGCACCCTTCCCCTCCTGGTCGGTCTTGCTTCGAAGCAACATCAGCCTCCCGCTCCCGTCGAACTCGATAGTGATGTGCTCACAGTCGATGGCAACGGCTTCCCCGATCCGCAACAGGGCATCGCTCATTACACGAAACAGCGCAGCGTCTCTCAGTCCGGCCAGCGTGTCGGTATTGACGGCGTTCTGTACCATGAGATTGACCGTCTCGCGGGTCAAGCCCGTTACCTGGCCGCGGCCCCGGTGTCGACCTTCGCGGCGGATTCCGGCCAGCGTCCGACTCGTCAACGACCCCACGCTTGACGGACGGTTTTCCAGCTTTTCCCAGAAACGGACGGCCTGTACCACTACCGTGACGGAGGCCGGCGCAAGTCCCCTGGTATACAAGTGCGCCAGGTAGGCGGCCAGCGTGGCGTCGGACAATAGCTGCCCATCCAGGTGCCCGAACAACTTGCGCAACGCATCGCCGTACGCCTTCGCCGTTTTCGGCGCGATGCTGGCCTGCAGCAATCGCGCGACATCAATAGACAACGGATCGGCTTTGTTGTCGATGGAAGGCTGTAAGGAGATGTTACGCCGCATGGTACTATCTCCACGCAAGAGGTCCATCACGCTCTTATGGACGAGATCGATTTGTCTCGTACTCCGGGGCAAGACAGCCAGGAACTGAAGCCGCTATCTTCTGGCTCGACCTGCATGGCATGTTCTTGCGATGTGAATGGGGCGGTAAGATGTGTTTCGGACGGCAGAAATTGTAGGATCGAAACCGTTGCCAGAGGGTCAGGGCTGCGTCCCCCAAGTACGGGATCGACATTGTATTGGCGGTTGAATACGGGGCAGGTTATTCGTCTATGGCATGCTCCTTTCTGTCGTTCCGTCCTCTTCCTGTATGGTAAGGTACGCATGGTTGCGGGGACAGGTCAACCAGATCGTGTTCGGCGGGATTTCGGTGGGATATTAGTCCGTATATATATGATTAGATTGAGTAATAAGTCAAGAAAAAACTACATTTTTTTGATTCGCTGCGCGTTCCCTGCCTGAATTGAACTCAGTCAACATCTGGCAACAGGTTACCGGATTATTGGTCCGCCGCCCCTGTTTTTACCCTGCCTGACATACCCGACTCCTGCCTGGCGTCCCTGTCCTGCCTGCACATTCCTGACTCATACCGACATACCTGATATACCCGATTATCCGACATAACCGACCATACGCCAGCACGAAACAGTGCGTAGAGCCCGCATACATTCGAAACTGGACGAGGAAGCCGACCACGTCCTTATGTTCGATCTAATCATATTTAAAGAGAAAAGTCCCTGAATGCGGTCGAAATGCGGTAGCCTTGAAGTCTGTAATTGGCAGTCTTGAGCCTTGTAATTAAGTCAACCGGATCCATACGCGGGAAAGGAGGCGATATAGGCAAGTTTCATAATTTCGTCATTCCTTATAAGTAGTGTTGCCATAAACGGGAGAACACAATGCATTACCTTATAATTGCTGTATTGGCCTTCGGCTTGTCCCTGATGGGATGCGAGGGTAAGACCGGTCCGGCAGGTCCGAGCGGTCCTGGTGGTCCCGCAGGGCCGCAGGGCATAGCAGGCCCGAAGGGTGATCAGGGCGAACCTGGTGAGCAAGGCCCGAAGGGTGATCAGGGCGAACCCGGCGCGGATGCCACATTGCCCGATCCCGGAGACATCCCCGGTGGATTGCTGGCGCAGATCCACCATATCACGATCACCCAGGATGGTGACAGTAAGAAGACGGCCACCTATGACGCGCCCGAGTTTAATAAAGATTCTCTTAGAGGCGGGAAGCATACGCTTGACTTGACTTTTGCAGCAGACGAGATGTCTACATTCACGGCCAAGGCTGCGTCTCAGGACGGGGAAGCGATCGCAGGCGTCTCGTTTACCTGGGCGTCCGACGATCCTGTAACCGCGTCTATTGATGCGGAAACTGGCGAGCTCGAAACCAACAGAGCGGGCGATGCCATTATCTCACTGACGGCCGTTGGTCGCGGCATCACGATAGAGTTGCCTGAAGTCGAGGTGCTTTCCGAAGTCAAGTCAGTGGTTATTTCAGGTGATGTGCTTATCCTTGCTGTCGGGGAAACGACAGACCTCGACGCGAAGGCATATGATGAAAAAGATGGTGGTAATGAAGTTGGCGCCACGATCACCTGGAAATCGTCCGCCACGGATGTGGCTACAGTCAACAAAGACGGTGTAGTCACTGGCGTCGATGCAGGCAGCGCAAAGATCACCGCCACTGCTGGTGGGGTCGATAGCAAGTCTGTAACGATCACGGTTACCAGGGGAGCGATCAGGCCGTACCAGTTGACATATCTGGAACCGTCGACGGATTCGTTTGAGGTACCTGCGTATCCTGACGACCATAATAACGCGGGTAAGCCAAACTATGACTCTGGCGGTTCTAATGAGAACGACACGAGAGAGGCCGTTGAGCCTGAAGATGGCATCGTAATCACCGTACACGTGAGAGCTTGGAATGCCTCCGAAGGCGACTACTCGTCACTCCCAAGTACTACTCCAACAGGATTGAAGATTACGAGTAATAACACTGACCTCATAGAGAGTGCCGCATCTCCTGTTCCTGGCGGCAGTCAAGGTGGCACAGATCCAATATTCGCCGTGATAAGCAGCGACAACGGTACGATTACGATAACTGTTGAAAGAATCGCTGTCGTATTGCCAGGAGCGGATAAAACGGGCAGTTATGGCAGGACGTCGCTGGTTGTATCGATAGACGGTGGGAATAAAATCGCCATTCCCATTGGCGTCGTAGAAGGCGATTAATCTCGGGATAATCCGGGCCCGTAGCCAGGGTGCAGATTTAGAGTCCTGTGATGGGAGGAGTGGCCATGCCTGCCAAAGATATGGCCACTCGCCAAGTTCCAGGGTGGCTCCCGGTATTATCCTGACGGGACAGTGTGGCAAGATAACTCCATAGGCATACTCGTCCTGGCATTTGTATCAGGTCACCTTAGAACGTCTTCCCGTTCGCCCTGAGTAGGAGCCACGGCCACTGAAAAGGGCGATCGGTCTCGCGAAAAAGAAAAGCCCCGTTGCTGGTACGGGGCTTTTCTTCGTTCAATGATTTATCTCAGTTGGTCAGGAAAGCGATAGTGCCCATAAACGGAGAACACTGTCCTACCCGATGAACCGGGAAGCCTTGTTATCTCAGCTTAGACTGGTAAGACTGGGAGGATCGCGCGCGTCAGCCTTCCCGAAGCGGCCTGGAGATGACGCAGGCGTTGATTCCCCCGATCCCCATGGACAGCTTGCCGGCGATACCATCGGGAAGCGGACAGGATGCATCGTAGACAAAGCGGTCGTGCAGGCTGCCGATTTGCGGATTCACCTCGTCGCGGGAAAGGGGCGTGGGGTATAGGGCGCCCCGTTCATACCCGAGGTATTGCGCCGTCAGTTCCCACCCTCCACCGGCGCTCATTCCGTGGCCGAAGGTGCCTTTCCGGGCGGTGACCGTTACGGAGCCGGGCACCATTTCGAGCAGGTTCTCCATCTCCAGGAAATCGCCGGGCGTCGCCGTGGCGTGCAGATCCCACGAGGCGATGTCCCCGGCAGAGACGCGGGCGTCCTCGATGGCCTGGCCGACCGCCATCTGCGGACCTTCCTTGGACGGCGTGATGATATGGTCGGCGTCGGAACTGACGCCCACGGCCAGGGGTTCCATCCCGATCGGCCTGAACCCTTTTTCGGTCATGTATTCGTAATCACCGATGATCCAGAGCACGGATCCGCCGGACACGTGGGTACCGCGCAGCCCGGTCAACGGCTTGGACACGGCGCCGTCCGCAGCGGACACGCGCGCCCGGTAGAAGGCGCCCACAAGCAGGGACGTAGGGGGCGGATCCGTGGCGCCAACGACCACCGCCTTCGCCTCGCCGCGCCGGATGGCATCCATGCCGAGCTTGAGGCACACGCCGAAGGTGGAACAGGCGGCCACGGGCGCGAGCGACAGCCCGTGAATCTGCCCCATCATGGTGACCTGCGACGCGGGCGTGTTATGGATGTTCCAGATCAGGTCGGCCGAGACGCATTCCCATGGCGGATCGGGCGCGCTCCAGTCATCCTGCAGCTGTTGCTTGCGGCGCTGCTTCTCGCGGATGAGCTTCAGCTTGCCGGACTCGACGGTCCCCTCGACGTTCATTCCCTCGATCTTGGCGAGCGTCTCCAGGTACGATCTCAGTTCCTCCGACAGGGAAGTCCAGTAGGCGTTCCAGGCTTCTTCGGCCTGGTCGCGCGACGCGGAAGGCGCGGTTTCCGGGTGCGGCGGCATGGCTTCGTCCAAGTCGTTGTCGTCGTGCCGGGTAAGGTACGCCCGAAGCCGGGCATTCCGTTCGGCCGAACCCCAGAACCGGTCCCAGGCGCGCTGCGCACGGTACAGATCCATGCTGATCCGGCTGATGGTCGGGATATTGCCCACACCGGTGCCGATGTATGCGTGGGCGGAGGTTCCCAGCGTCTGGAGTTCCTGCTCCAGTCCCGGATTCTGGTCCAGCGCCTGGATGAAGGCCCCGATCGCGTGCAGGGTGGTGGGATCCATCTTCTCGACGAGGCGGGTGTAACGGTTCGACGGAAACCGGGCGTCGATCCATTCCTTGTAGTCCCGGAAGTCGAAATCGGGTTCGCCGACCAGGAAGTTGTTGGGGCCGAACCCGTCGAATGGCGCCAGCCAGCTTTCCGACTGTTCCAGGTTGCGGGCGAAGGCTTTCATGTTGGGCGAGCGGGGCGCCACAATGCCCCACCCGAATATGCCGATTCTACGCAATATGCACCTCGAATTGGCTACATGATTCCGGATCTGATTTCGTTACCGAAGCCTCGTCAATATAAGCGTCGCCGGGGAAGGACGGTCAAGGCAATTCACCTCTCGGGGCGCAATCCCTTGACCGCCTTGGAGCGACTCGGGTATTATCTGACATGACGAAATCAACGTCCTTCCGTCTCCGTCAGATGACGGATCACGGTTGCCGACTCTTTCAATTCGATGTCCACCCGTTAAGGCGCCCGGAGTGCTGAATACCCTTGCGAACCCTGTTCATCGGCGACATTCACGGCTGCGCCCGTGAATTCGAACAACTGATCTCCAAACTGGAATTCCAGCGGGGCTCGGATCATCTTTACCTGACGGGCGACGCTTTTACCAAGGGTCCGGATCCCGTCGCAGTGTGGAAGCTGATCCAGGATGCCGATGCCAGGATGGTCCTCGGCAACCACGATGTCGGGCTGCCGGATCGGCTACGCCGGCGCCTGTCCGGAGAGCCGGTCCCCGCAAGATGGCATGTATACCGGCAAACCCTGGAAGCCCTCGCACCGTTCGCGGAAGCCCTGATCCCCTGGCTGGAATCGCTTCCCCTGTGGATCGACGAACCCGATTTCCTCCTGGTCCACGCGGGCATCAACCCGGTAAAAGGCCTGCAAGGGACTACCCGGGACGAGTTTCTCGCCATCCGAACCTGGCCTCCCGTGGAAGGCATCGTGGGACCGAGATGGCATGACGCCTATGAGCCGTCAGGTAAACTGGTCATTTTCGGCCACGACGCGCCCGGAGGCCTCGTCGCCAAACGCCGGGAAGACGGTTCGCCCTACGCGATCGGCCTGGACTCGGGATGTGTCTATGGCGGGTCACTGAGTGGATACGTGTTAGAGGAAGACCGGTTGGTGCAGGTGGAATCCAATCTTCCCTTGCATGAGAGACTTCATTCAAGACAATGAGTTCTTTCCAATATCGGGCAATACCTATGCGCTTACAAATCAATGGACCGCCCAAGACACTTTTGATTCTACCAGGTTCTATCCAGCGCTTTTCCAGACCACAAGACCAGGATAACACGGACTACTTGACGGTACGCTGAGATTTCTTTTTTTGTTTACGAGATTCAAGGCCATTCCCCGACTAAGGGAAAAGGAGCCTCTGACATCGTGGGCGTATGACGAAGTGTATGGGAACTGAAATGGGTAGCCTGCGGGCTGAAATCAGAGAGAAACTCCGGGATATACGGGATTTTTGAACAGGGTGGAAACAAAGGTAGACGAGGTCCGGGGATACTTGTAATTCAACTCTTCTGCACCGCACAACGAGTTACCACCGAAGGAATGAAACTAGTTCATGCCGACCGAAAGTACGAACCATGAAGGACGGATCGGACGCCTGGAAGGTATCATTGAAAAGATAGAGACAAGCGTCTATCCCACATCGAGACGGTAGCAATTGGCCAGTTGGTCATGACAGTAGCGATCCTGATCAAGCTATTCATCTCGTGAACCTTCGCACGGAACGGTAAATTTGCTCAGAAAGGAAACCCGATGGAATCGATGCCTTCGTGGTTGCCGGCGGTTGTTACCGTACTGTTGATCGCTATGGTTGGGGCTATAGTAAAACTGTGCCTTTGGATGGGGAAGAGAGAGGGGTTTGAAAGTGGAGTAAAAACGACGCTTGAAGACATCAAGGAAGACATCCGAATGATCCGGATTGCGATCGCGGACCTCGTAACGTACAATGATTCCAAAAGTCGTCAGTGAGAACAGCCCGCTCTTTTGTCCGACTCGTGTAATCGATTGCGGCCTTGTCAGCCCGCCTTCTTCCGATCGAGCATTCAAACGTGCCAGATGTAGAGGTCCCGGCCAGCCAGCGGCAGGTCGACCCAGGCACCGTTGCGGCGATGGCTTTCGGCGACGGCGATGCAGGCCTCCGTGATGTGGTGGGCTGTTTCGATGTTTCCCAGGCTCTTGCGGCCCGTCTCATATGCGTTAACAAGATCTTCGAGGCAGGATACGACGGTGCTCTTTGGCGTTACGAAATCGAAAGGCGCTTCTTCCCAGTTGCTGCGCCCCTTGCGCTCGTGTCCGTCTCCCGGCGGAACCCTTCTTAACGAGGCGCCGGCCCCGTTGTTCAGGGACCGGATGGTCCCTTCGGTCCCGATGATCTCGTACTCCCATCCCGCCGCGGGAATCGACCACGCCCGTACACCGTTCTCGAACATCAGTTCGTAGGTCGCGGTCGGATCGTAGGGAATATGGTCGTTTTCTATGACGTAATCCCTGGGCGCGATTTCACCGCGAACGCTCGAAATGGCGGGATCTCCGATCAGCCAGGACAGGGTGTCGATGGAATGTATGTGGCCGTGCATCAGGGAAGACTGCGCGTAATGGATGGCCGCCCTGGGCTCGCCCGCGTCCCCCCGAAGCACGGCGTTCTGGACCACTTCGTAGCGGTTGTCGAACCTCCTCAATACACCCGTATTGAATACCGTGCCGTTTTTCTTCACGGCGTCCCGAATGCTGTCGGCTGCCGCCATGGAGCTGGCCATGGCCTTCTCCACGTAGAGCATGGGAACGCCCATTTCCGCCAGCGCGACGGCCAACTCGGCATGGGAATCTCCGCGGAACGAGGCGTCCGGCGCCTCCCGGGCCGGTTTCTGAAGACCCGACGCGGTGGTGCAGACGGCGACGACCTCCGGACGCTCCTCCCGGACCATTTCCGTGAAGTCCTCGTACACGGCATGGGCGCCCCAGCGCCTGGTGAAATCCCCTCTGCGTTCCGGCAGAAGGTCGCAGCCGGCGGCGATTTCCAGCCGTTCGCTCGCCCGGCAGGCCGCGGCAATGGAGTAAGGAAGGGGCGTGTGGCCCTCGTCGTCGATGGTACTGCCCATGCGGCCCAGGCCGATGATTCCCACGCGATAGGTTTTCATAGTGCGCTCCGAAGGGTTGTTGACTTGAGCTGATGGTTTTCCTGGCAGATAACCCATACCGTTGCGGTTGAAGATAGAACGGGACTGGCGGCAAGGCAATCATTCTCGGACACCGCTCGGTTTCACCCGCGAATTGTATTGACACGCCTTGCCCGGCGATTTAGCATGCCCTTACCCTTTCCTACCCGAAAATCGGGAGCAAATTCCCCAAGGTCATTTACTCCAGGAGACGGATCATGGCGTCGCTACCCACCACGAATGCGGGCTGGCTTGAACTCGGCAACCAGTATCTCTTGCGTCATCCGATGCGTACCGCACCCCTGGTGCCCGAGCGTGGCGACGGACTTTACATGTGGGATGTGGAAGGCCGGCGGTTCATCGACTTTCAGTCGGGACAGTTGTGCGTAACCCTGGGCCATTCCCACCCGGAATACGTAAAGGCCCTCTGCGACCAGGCCCACAAGATCATCCAGGTCGGGACGACCTTCATCGCTCCGTCGGAGGTGCTGCTGGCCAAGAAGATGGCCGAGATCGCCCCGGACCCACTGCAGAAATCCTTCTTCGCCTGTACGGGATCCGAATCCAACGAAATGGCGCTGCGCCTCGTGCGGAAATACACGGACCGCTTCGAGGTGATCGCCCTCATGCGCGGCTACCACGGCCAGTCCTACGGCAGCGCGTCCATCACCGGACGGGGCGGCATGCTCCGGGAAGGATACGGCCCCATGCCCACGGGTGCGTCCTTCATCCCGACGCCCTACGAGTACCGCTGCCAGTTCTGCCGGGACGAAACCTGCTGCAACCTGGGATGCGCCGACGCGGCCGAGAACGTAATCGACTCGTCGACTTCCGGACGGCCCGCGGCCTTCTTCTTCGAGCCGCTCATGAGCGCGGCGGGACAGATCGTGCCGTCCAAGGAGTGGATCCAGCGGATCGTGGAAATCTGCCGGGAACGAGATATCCTGACGGTGGCGGACGAGGCCTTGACCTGCTTCGGGCGGACGGGCAAGTGGTTTGCATTCGAGCACTTCGATTTCGTACCCGATATCGTCACCTGTTCCAAGGGACTCGGTGGCGCCGTGCCCCTGTGCGCGGTCATGACCAGCGCGGAGATCGCGGACGCCGCGGTGGCAAAGGGATTCATGCCCTTCTCGTCCCACGCCGGAGACCCGCTCCTTTGCGAGACCGGCCTGGCCAATATTGAAATCGTCGACCGGGAAAACCTGGTGGAAAACGCCCGGGTCGTGGGCAACTACTTCATGGACCGGCTCAAGGTGCTGGAAGATGAACTCGAAATCGTGGGTGAAGCCCGGGGGCTCGGTCTCTGCCTCGGCCTCGAACTGGTGACGGACAAGCAGAGCCGGACGCCCAATTTCGAAGGGGCCGCCATGGTGACGGAGTACTGCTACGAAAACGGACTCTGGCTGCCCATCGTGCCCAGGATGCAGAATAAGGACCCGTTGAGCCTGCGCTTCATGGAACTGTCGGGTTCCCAGGTACTGCGATTCATGCCGCCGATCACCATTACCGAAGCCCAGATCGACGAATCCCTGGAAATCATCGAGGCCGGACTCCGGATCGCGGAGGAACGTACCGCGCAGGTGGCGCCTGCGGCCGTGTAAGACCGCCGGAGCCAATGCGTATGGTTTCCGCGCCGGACCAATGCGTGCCGTTACCGCGCCGGACCGCGTTCTCTCCACGATAACCGCGAAACCTGCCGATCACTGCGGCGGTCCGGCTCGGTTCCGGCTTGTTGCAGGGACGATCAGATCAGGCGAACGAATATGTACCAGAGCCCGATGGAGATATAGGTCGCGGTGATGACGACCATGATGACCCGGGTGAGGGGATGGGGTTTGGTCCACGAAGGGAAAGCCCGGGGGACGAGCACGTAATTCAGGTAGATCAGTCCGGGACAGAAGAGTCCCATGGCCATGAAGGCGATGACGCCCCGTATGATGAGCAGATCCCCAGGCTGCGCAAGGGGCAGCGTAATCGTCGTCAGAATGGTAAAAACCACGACAAATCCGTAATACAGCGTACGGAAATGAAACCGGCGCGCCCGCTTCACGTTGGCGTAGATGAAATCGGCCTGCATGCGGGCGAATCCGTCGGTGGACTGCAGCCAGGCATCGCAGAGGAAAGCCGCGGCGATGACCAGGAAAATGATCTTGCCGATGGCGCCCCAACTGACCTCGAAGAATGCGGACTGCACTACGGCGATTTCCCAGCCCTGGGGAACGATGCCCTGGGGCTTCAGCAGGGCCCAGGCCAGCCAGCACATGATGACGGTCGTGACCAGGTTCAATGTGACGCCGAGTCCGGATTCCAGGTGCAGGTACCGCATGAATTTCCGGTAATTCGTCCGGTTGGACGCTGTATCCTCGAAAGCGTATCCCGTGGCCGAAATAGCCTCCGGCGCCGTGCGCAGGGGGCTGGTTATGCGCCCGATATAGGCCGACATCCCCACGCCCTTGTCCCGCATCCAGTAGGACAGGAAAAGCTGTCCGAAGCCGCCGGCGCCGGCGAAAACGATGGCGGTAAGGACCGTGGACAGGTCCGCGGGATCCCAGTTGGCGGGCCTGTGGTATCCGGGAGTGAGCAGGACGCCGAAGAACTCGCCCGCCACCGCCAGCACAGGTTGCTGGAAAACGGCAAAGACGATACCCACGATCGTGATGACGACCACGGCCATGGTGAGCCGTTCCACGATCAGGTAGACCACGCGGCCCATGAATAAGGCCACCAGGTAGATCCCGATGGTCAGGTAGGCCCAGAAGAGCGACTGGCCGCGGACCGTCCATCCGTCCGGGAAGCCGGTCAACTCCGCCAGCGCGCCCCCGCCCGCCGACGCATAAGCGCCGAACCAGATGTTCTCGAGAAAAACGCCCACCCAGATCAAAGAAACGTACCATTTGCCGATGCGGCTGAAACCGGTCAGGGCCGTCTCCCCGGTCATCATCGTATACCGGGCGATCTCCACGTTCACCCAGTACTGCATCAGGGCGGCCGGGATGAGGAGGCCGATGAAGGCCGCGCCGTACTTGGCGGTCAGATAGGGCCACCAGATGAGCTCGCCGCTGCCCTGGGCCAGCCCGGCCCAGACGATGCCGGGGCCGATGTATTTCAGCATGCCGGCGAAGGTGGGCACGGCGGCCATCTTCAGGGGCGACAGCTTGCCGAGTGGGCGGATGGCTTCGTTGGTGGGTTCGGATGACATGAAGAAGGATCCGAGAATTGGCGTGATTTTCAGTCTAAAGTATATAGTCCAATCAACGCCGAAGACGAACGATCGGACAGAAAGCGGGAGAAGTTGCTTGATCCGGTCGAACCGGCATAGTACACGGGTCCGCGGTATAGTTCAAGCACAAAAAAGGCCGTCACAGGTGCCTTATCCCACGGATTTCTCAAGGCTGGTCAGTAGCCGGCCGCCTGACGAAGGCGAAGCCGTAAATCCGTTGACTACCCGCCATCGCACTGGTAGCTTGTCAGTCGGCCCGCCGGCAGAAGTGCTTTAATCCAAGATACCAAGCGAATGCGAAATGAGGTACCGCAACAGCAAATCGGCCGGACAGCCGTTGCATGCAGGGCAGACGTATTCTGTGAAGCAATTAATGAACGACAATAAAACACAAAGCTCCACCGATGAAGTTATGGTCGAAATATACTACAAAGACAACAGCATTAAAACCGGCTGGCCAGACTTGAAGCGTCTGATGATCACATCAGATATCTGATCGAAAGTAATGTAACGTATTTTCGATGGATTATCGGCATTATACTCGCAGCGTTTTTGTCTGTGATGATCAAGCTTGTTTTTATTCCATGAGGGTTGGGCAAATGTCGAAGAAGAAAGGACGGATTCTGGATGTCGACGTAGGCGAGCACCTTAAAAACGCGTTGATGGATGTTTTAAGCGACGAAGAGATCGCTGCATTACATATGGAAGTATATGTTGAACTTAAGAGCGGCTATAGCGATAAGGCGTGGTATGCCTGGAAAAACCCTGTTTGTACCCAAAGCATCTCCGCCGGAGGCATGTAGTAACACAACAACGCAACACGCCTTTACAGAGACAAAGCCTTGGTGAACTTCCCCATCGTCGACACCCACGTACACCTCTGGGACCCGAGTCAACTGCGGTACAGTTGGCTGGACGATATTCCCCTGCTGAACCAGAGGTACCTGCTGGATGAATACCGGCAGGCCTGCGGGGAAATCCAGGTGGAGCAGATGGTCTTCGTGCAATGCGAATGCGCCACCGGCCAAAACATTCAGGAAGCGGAGTGGGTTTCCGGATTGGCCCGAGAGGACGGCCGGATCCGAGGGATCGTGGCCAACGCGCCGCTTGAGCGGGGTGTGGCGATCGATGAAGATCTTGAAACCCTGGCCCGAATCCCGCTCGTAAAGGGCATACGGCGACTGCTGCAACCCGAATCGGTGGACTTCTGCCTGCGACCCGATTTCATCGAAGGCGTTCGTCTTCTGCCTTCCTACGGGCTGTCCTTCGATATTTGCATCTTCCATCCGCAACTGGCCAATGTGATCGCATTTGTCCGGCAGTGCCCCGAAGTGTCCTTCATTCTGGATCACATCGGCAAGCCCGATATCAGGAACCAGGTGTTCGATCCGTGGAAGGACGAGTTGAAGACCCTCGCGGAAATGCCGAACGTGTCCTGCAAAGTGTCGGGACTGGTCACCGAAGCGGACATGGAACGGTGGACGTCCGAGGATCTGAAGCCCTACATCGATCACGTAATCGAATGTTTCGGCATCGACCGCGTCATGTACGGCGGAGACTGGCCCGTCGCCTTCCAAGCCACGGAATATCCGCGCTGGGTGGAGACCCTGTCCTGGGCGACCAGCGGATTCTCGGACACGGAACGCAGGAAGCTCTTCCGGGACAACGCCATCGCATTCTACCGGCTGTAACGGATTCCTGCCGTCGGCTGTGACGGTCTCCTTCTGATTTCTGTAGTTCCGCAGCAGCAACACGGCCCCGTCACACAATGTAACTCTCGCCCCCTTACGCCTCATGACCCTTGCTCCCCTGCGCAAAAGGCTTCTGCCCGACGGACCAACGCTGGATATCCATGTACATCCCCTTAACTGTTTCGGCTCCTATGGGGTTACTTCGCCCAAGGAGGACGCCGAACAACTGATTGCCACGGCAAGGCGCTCCGGAGTGACCCGGATGTGCGTGTTTTCGTTGTACGAGACCACCCCTTATAAACCCACGTCCGAACAGTGCCGGCTTGCCAACGACTACGTGCTGCGGATGCGCGACGCCGAGCCGGACGCGATCGTACCCTTTTGCTACGTGACACCTGCCTTTCCGGATGAGGCCGTCGCCGAAATAGAGCGTTGCGTCGGCGGCCAGGACATGGCCGGCGTGAAACTATGGGTGGCGCGTCGCGCAACCGATCCGGGCCTCGACCCGATCATGGAAGCGGCGGTCGCTAAGGACGTTCCGGTGCTGCAACACGCCTGGCTGAAGACCACGGGCAACCTGCCCGGTGAATCGACACCCTTCGACGTGGCCGACCTCGCCATCCGCCACCCCCGGGCTAGGATTATCATGGCCCATCTCAACGGCGTGGGCTACCGGGGCATCGAGGCGGTGGTCGACGTACCCAACGTCCTCGTGGATACCTCGGGCGGCGACCCGGAAAGCGGCATGGTCGAAATGGCCGTCCGGCGCCTGGGTGCCGACCGGGTCGTCTATGGTTCGGACGCGCCTATCCGGCACTTCGGCGTTACGATGAACAAGGTACTGGGAGCGGAAATACCGGGCTCGGCAAAGCGGGCGATCCTGTGGGACAACGCGATAAGGATCTTGAAGTTGAGCGGTAAAACCGGACCGAAGCCCGTTGCCGGGGAGACCGCAGCGTGGAATCTACGGAGCGAATCATGATCATCGACGTCAACGCCTGGACCGGCCCGTGGCCGACGCTGGTCAACGTACCGCACGATGTGGCTTCGGTACGTGCATCACTACGGAATTTGGGGGTCGAACGCATCTTCATGGCCCCGCTGGCGGCCGCGTGGAGTGCCAATCCACATCTATCTAACTCGGAGGTTTACGAAGCAGCAGAAAAATATGATGAAGTCAGCCCCGTGCCGGTCATCGATCCGACAATTCCCACGTGGCCGGAGGAGCTGGAGAAGGCAGCGGAACATCATGCCGTCCGCATGATCAAGCTGCTGCCTGGTTACGGCGGGTATGACTTAGCTGTGACGGATGATTTGCTTGAAGAAGCACACCGGGCGAGTCTGGTCGTGATGATCCAGGTTCGGATCGATGATCCCCGGCGCCATCACCCATTGGCCATGGTTCCCGACGTATCGGCGCGAGACGTAGTGGAAGCGGCGAAGCACCACCCCGAACTGAAGCTTGTTATCGGAGGGGCGAGCGCGACGGTCCTTAGCGATTTCAAGGAGGAGTTACGCGAACTACCCGGTTTTCACGCGGATACATCCCAGGTGGACGGGATGGACAGTGTGAAGATGCTTGTGGACAAGGGGCTCGGGGGCAAGCTGCTCTTTGGTTCCCACGCCCCGGTGTTCATGCCGGCTGCGGCCGTGGCGCGGGTGGTCAACGACTTGTCGGACGATGCGGCCATAGCACTTCTGGAGGACAACGCGGCGAAGCTGATGAGCGTTCGAACCGGCGATTTGAATCCAAAGACCTCCAATGCGCCGCCTTAGTAAACCCGCCACTCAGTTCCCCAGTATGGCACGGATCCATTGGCCGATTCGGACGATTTCCTGTGGAGACACCTCGTGTGCCATGGGATATACCTTGTATTCCGGAACCAGGCCCAATCGCCTGAGGGCTTCGGCGGTGTTGCGCCCCAGGGATTCGTCCAGCATCGGGTCCATCGAACCGTGGCACACCAGTACGGGAAGCCTGTTCTGAGTCGGATGGACGACGACGCTGTCGACCGTGGGAAAGTAGGTAGACAGGGCCATGATGCCGCCGAGTCGGCGTTGAAACGACAACCCGGCTTCGAGACAGACCGCGCCGCCCTGGGAAAAGCCCGCCAGCAGGATTCGTTCACTCGGCACACCCCGATCGATCTCCCGTCGCATCAATGCCTGCGCCTTGCCCGCGGAAGCGCGTAACCCGGTTTCGTCGTGACACCGGGCGCCGCCCAGTTCCAGTATATCGTACCATGCGGGCATGACCATCCCCTGGTTGATCGTCACCGCGATGGATGGCGCGGACGGAAACACGAAGCGGACCGCGTAGGACGCCGGCAGCCCCAGTTGCGAAACGATCGGCGCAAAATCGCCGCCGTCCGCCCCCAGGCCATGGAGCCAGATGATGGACGCGTCGACCTCGGGCGAACTGTTGGATGTGCGTTCTATAACGGGGAGATCTGTCATCGTGGTCTGTAACCGGACTGCGCAGGCCCTGTACAGTACCGGTTATCCGGCTTTAGAGCTGTCGGGCAAGTGGGTCTTAAGGGCGATTTGCACGCTGATGACTTCTCAGGCCGGCAATATGTCATACCCTATATCCGCCATTCCTCCACAACAGACTCTTCCACCGGGGACGGTTCGAGGGTGCACTCGGAATCTTCGTAGCGGCAGGCCACTGTGGCGCCGGGATCGGCCTTCGATCCCGCGTACCGTACGGTCATGCCGGCGATCCGCCGGAGGTCGTCGTCGGTAGGATGGCCCTCGACGAGGGTGGTCGGACCCGTGACGTCCTTCGTCTCCAGTCTCCACCGGCCGGGCGTGTAGCGTTCGAGGAACTTGTTCTCCCCTTCTTCCCTGCCCATCACCACCTTCACATCGGGCTTGACGCGGAAGTGGCGGCCGATCTTGAGCAGCATCACGTCGTCCATGGTCAGGTTTTCTTTGCCCTCGTGTTCGAAGAAGTCGAGGATGCGCCGGCCGAAGTTCTTGTCGGTCAGAAAACAGCATCCACCCGCGGGGGATGGATAGTCCTCGATGCCGTACTCCTCGGCCAGCTCCATCTGCTGCTGCCTGGAACGGCCCTGGATGTCGCCCAGTTGCTCCCGGTCGATCCACCCCTTCTCTTCCGGCACCGTGGGCGGCAGCTTCTTGGCGGAAAGCGGCCGCAGCAGCAGGCCGTCCAGCTCCGCGTCCCGGTCGATGACGTTCATGGGCTGGCGGCGCTGGGACATGGGCCGCTGTCCTAGGACCTCGCCGGTAAACATGAACTGGGCGCCAATCTCGTCCATGTACTGACGGGCACGGCGGAACATGAAAATGCGGCAGTCTATACACGGGTTCACGGCTGAGCCGTATCCGTATTTGGGATCGGTGAGTACCTTGAGGTAGTCCGGTCCCGAGATGTCGATCATCTCCACGGGCAAGTCCAGTTTGGCGCCGGCCTGCAGGGCCTCGTTGCGCACCGGCTTCTTGCGCTTCCTCGTCTTGGATCTGCGGTTGTGCTCCACCACGCAGAAACCGGTGTAGAACGTGAGCCCTTGGACTTCGATGCCCTGGCGCATCAGCATGGCGGCCGCGATCGTGCTGTCCAGGCCGCCGGACAGCAATCCGACTGCTTTCACGGGTTTGGACATGGTCGCTTCCCCCCTTATATTCCGATCGATTGCCGCAACGTGTCCGCCACCTGGCGGAAGGCCTCCGTCTGCTGCGAGTCCGGTTCCCTCCGGACGATGGGGGTACCCTGGTCGCCCGCCAGGCAGACGGCCGGATCGATGGGCAATTCGCCGACGAAGGGCACGTCCAGCGCTTCGCTGGCCTTTCTACCTCCGCCCGTCGTGAAGATATCCGTACGGTCGCCACAGTGGGGACATTTGAAATAGCTCATGTTTTCGATGATGCCGAGTATGGGCACGTTGACCTGCTGGAACATGGCCACGCCGCGCCGGGCGTCGATGAGGGCCACGTCCTGCGGCGTCGTCACCACCAGGCCGCCAGTCAGGGGCACGGACTGGGTCAGCGTCAGGTGCGCGTCTCCCGTGCCCGGCGGCATGTCGATGACGAGGCAGTCCAGTTCTCCCCACAGGACGTCGCGCAACAGTTGCTGCACGGCCTGGTGGACCATGGGACCGCGCCAGGTGACCGACTGGTCCTCCGGGATCAGGAAGCCGAAGGACATCATCTTTATGTCGTGGGCGATCATGGGCAGGATTTTCTGCCCGACCACCCCTGGCTGGTCCTTGACGCCCATCATCGTCGGTATGCTGGGGCCGTAAATATCCGCATCGAGCAGGCCCACGCTCGCGCCGGCGTCGGCCAGGGCCACCGACAGGTTCACCGAGACCGTGGATTTGCCCACGCCGCCCTTGCCGCTGGCCACCGCCACGATGGTCTTTACGCCGGGCAGTTCGATCTTGCCGGGTTGCCCGGGCTGTCCGGACTGCCCCGCCTCGGGTCCCTGGGACGTGGCCGACTGTCCTGGGGGCGGACCGGTAATCTGCACGTCGTGAACCCCGGGGATGCGTTCCACCGCTTCCTTTGCCGTCAGGGTGATCTGACGCCGCAACGTTTCGTCCTGCGTGGAAAAGGCCAGGCTGAAGGCCACGTGGCCATTGGAAGCCTGCACGTTCTTCACCAGGCCGAAGGAGACGATATCGCGGTCGAATCCCGGGTACATGATCTGCTTCAGTCGGTCCACCACGTCCCGCATGGTCACTTCATGGGCCATCTTTTTCTCCTGCCGGTGGCATATCGGCGTTTCGTTCCTGCTGCATTCTTTCGCGCGAACTGAATCTCGTTGCGCAATCTACATCCGGCGGTGTGCCAGAGCAATCATTTTACCTTTCGCACGTATAGTTTGAATTCTTCGTTTTCCTCAATGGTGTCGAGCAGCGCGTGTCCATTACTCGCGCACCAGGCCGGCATGTCCTCCAGGATCTGGGGATCGTCGGCCAGCACTTCCAGGACTTCGCCCACGGAGATCTCCCGGATGGCCGACGCGGTTTTCATGATCGGCACGGGACAGAGCAGGCCGAAAGTATCCAGAGTCATGGCTGGCCGCATCATGCGCTCACACCCGCGATGGCGCGTAGTTCTCCCACGACCTCGACCAGGGCGTCCAGTGCCTCGCCGACCTCCCCTTCCCCCGTGTCCGGACCGGCGGTGAGCAGCAGCGAGCAGCGGGCTTCGGCCGCCGTCCGTCCCAAGGCCAGGAGCACGTGGGACGGCTTGGACACCTGGGCGGTGCAGGAGGATCCAACGGAAGCGACAATCCCCCGGGCGTCGAGCATCAGGACCAGGGATTCCCCGTCGGCCTCCGGTATCCACAGGTTCAGGTGACCCGGCATGCGCTGGCGGAAATGCCCATTGATGGAGACATCCGGCAGTCGTTCCTTCAAACCACGCCACAGCAATCCGTCCAGCCGCTTCAATCGGTCGATCCGGGAAGGCAACTCCGCCGCCGCCAGTTCAGCCGCCCTGCCGAAACCCACGATGGCGGGGATGTTCTCATGGCCGCCGCGACGGCCCTCTTCCTGCACGCCCCCTTCCACCTGGGGACGCAGCCGGGTACCCGCCTTCAAATAGAGTGCGCCGGCGCCGGGCGGGCCGTTCAGGGGTCGGGCGGAAATGGACAGTGCATCGACGCCCAAATCGTGAACGTCCACGGGCAGGCGCCCCATCGCGGCCACGGCGTCGGTATGGATGACCGCGCCGTTGCGGCGGGCGATTGCGGCGATTTCGCGCACGGGCTGTATGGTACCGGTTTCGTCGTTTGCGAGCATGACGGAGACGAGGATGGTGTCGTCCCGCATGGCCCGCGCAATCCCGTCGGGCGGCACGATGCCGTCCCCGTCTGCCGGAACCTGGGTGACCGTGAACTCCTGTCGTTCCATCGCCTTCGCGGCATACAGCACGGCATGATGCTCGATACTGGAAATGACGATGTGCCGCCCGTGATTCGCGCTCGCCTGAGCCAGGCCCTTGACGGCCAGGTTGTCCGCTTCCGTTCCGTTTGCGGTGAATACGATCTCGCCGGGATCGGCGCCGATCAGTGCCGAGACCCGGCCGCGTGCCAGTTCCAGTACGTTGCGCGCATGCGCACCCGCCTGGTGAAGGCTTGAAGGATTGCCGGTGTATTCGCGGAGGCAGGGCGACATCTCTTCGATGACACGGGAGTCAACCGGTGGCGCCGCGCCGTGGTCTAGGTTTATCATGACAGGGACCGGATTTCAGGTATTGCGTTCTACCCATTCCCGCTCCCCGTCCGCCCAGATTTCCTTCTTCCAGACGGGCACGATCTGCTTGACGCGGTCGATCGCGTAGGAACAGGCCTCGAATGCGTTTTTGCGGTGAGGGGACGCTACGGAGATCAGGATGCTGATTTCCCCGATTTCGAGTGTGCCGACCCGATGAATCATGGCGACGTCTTCTATACCCCATCTTTCGCGGATTTCAGCGCCGACTTCCCGCATCTTGGCTTCGGCCATCTCGGCATAGGCCTCGTATTCCAGCCGCAGCGTCCGCCGGCCATCCGTATTGTCCCGCACGGTACCGGCGAAGGTGACTACTGCGCCGTGGTTAGGCTTGAGGGACCACTCGAAGAGGGCATCCGGCTTGATGTATTCGTCAGTGATCTTGTACACGGCCTGATTTCGTCCTTTATCGTAGACTGCCGCCGCTGAACCGCGTCAACGCCGTGTAGCGCCTCCGCTCACAGGCGGAATGCACGCCAGTTCGTCTCCATCCGCAAGCACGACCTGCCGGTCTGCGTATTCGCGGTTCACGGCCAGCATCACGCTCCGGTCATAACTCGCCAGTGCGGGATATGAATCAATGAGCTCCGCAAAGGCCTCGCCTACGGTGGTGCCGTCCTGGAACTCCACGGAAACCGATGTCGAGCCCACCGCGTCCCTGCACCCGGCGAAACATTTGACGATGATCCGCATGGCTTGTCCTTTGCAGGCATCATTCCAAGTCGGGAAAACCGTTACAGGATAAGGCAAAAACGTCCAAATGTCAAGCAGGACGCGCATTTAGGATGGGATGGCATGCCGCGTTCGGGACGGGATGGCATGCGTTGTTCGAAGCACGTGGTTCGGGGCTGCTGGCGAGTAACCGACACCGGAGGATCGGCAGCGATTTATGGCGGAGTAGGAGGCGGATTGGGAGGCGGAGCGAGAGCCCCCGGGACAACCCCGTGGGGGCAGGATCCTATTTCAGCTTTCTTACCCGGTTAAAACAAGCGGCGGTCAACCCTGTGATCACGGTCCACGCAATCACGAGAAAGACCCACCCACCCGTGGTCAATTCGGCGGCTTGCTGTTCCATGGGAAGCGAACTCCGGGGTTTCTTTATTGAAATCGGATTCCGAGGGGTTCCCGCGTACCCTAATCCCGTCTCCGGTCCCTGTCAAGCCTTTTCCCTCCGGGGTTCCCACCATGGAACGCGAAGTACCCGCCGGACGTCCTTCCGACGTATGATCAGGTGTTGCGAGTGTCGCTCCCCCGGTTTATTTTCGTTAATCTATGAAACGCATTTGTCCGATTTTCTTCAGCCACGTGCTGATATCCCTGTGGACCTACTCCGCACTGGCGGAAGGCCCGGTGATCCGGCTGGAAAGCGCACGCCTGCACGTCGTTGCTTTCGATGAGGTCGACGAAATCACCCGCGGGCAAAACAGACCGGCACTGCGTACCCTCTCCGACCGGCCGTGGCCTTTGGGCGGCCGGACCGTAGTCTATCCCGACCTCCTGCTACTGGCTTTCATCGACGCGGAACGGGGGCTTGGCCGCCGTGTGCCCCTGGTCCTCTCCTTTAACCAGTATTACCGACTTCGCAGTGCGGCTCAATTCAAAAAACTGTGGCGAACGTCCGTGCTGTCCTACGTCTTCGACACCGAAACCCGACTCAGCCAGGAAGGCCTTCTGACCCTCGATCTGCCGGTGAACCTGCCTACTTTTCTAGGCGGCGGCACGCCCGTTATCCGTATTCTCGGAAACCAGCGCATCGAGATGGACATGGCCAGCGAATGGACGGAAGGCAGCGCGAGTACGGCGACAAACCGGTTCTCTCGCGCACCGAACATTTCCATGAAGCAGAACCAGGAGTTCACCGTTTCCGGGAACATAGGCCAGAAGATCGAGGTGAACATCAAGCAGAACAGCGAAGCGTTCACCGACCTCGACAACAATCTCGCCATTCGGTACCTGGACGTTTACGACGACGGCCGGGACGGGAACGGCATACTGAAGCGTTTCGAGGCGGGTAACGTTTCGCTCGAACTGAAGAACACGGAGTTCACGGGATATACGCAGCAGCACACCGGATTGTTTGGAGTCAAAATGTCGGGCCAACTCGGCAGCTTCCACCTGACCGCGATCGCCAGCCAGGAGAAGGGAGAAGGGGAGTCCGCCACGTTCCAGGCCGGCACCAAGGGGGCTCAGCGGGTGATCCGGGACCTCGACTTCAGGCGCAGGACCTACTATTTCATCGATGAACGGTACCGCCGCGATTTCTCGCGCAGGGACGAAAACGGTTACCGCATCGCGGCGGATGACTCGGTGCGTGTCATCCAGGTCTACGTGTCGGGGCGGCTCACGCTGACCAACCAGGCCAAGCTGGTCAATGCCAGTGCATATCCCGACCCGCCCGTGTACGACTCGGAGGATGTACTCATCCAGGGTTCCGAGGCAGGTGAATTCCTGGAAGGGAAGTTCAGGTACCTGGAATCCGACGAATTCTACGTAAACCAGCGATTCGGCTACATCGCGTTGAACACGCCCTTGCAGGAAGACGACATGCTCGCGGTATACTACGAGGCCGTGAACCGGAACGGAGAAGTCAAAAAGTACGGCCGTCTGGAAGGCGACGTCCCGTTGCTGCGCCTGCTCAAGCGGCAGCAGGAGCGCCCTCCCGCCACCCCGGACGATCCCTCCCAGTGGGACACCTGGCAATACGAGTGGCGGAATGTGTACTACCTCGGCCAGACGGACATCGATCCGAACAACTTCGAACTGAGGATATACAGGTTGCAGTCCGAGGGCGAGCATAGTGAAATCGACGAGAACGGGACGCCCTTCATACAGTTGCTGGGGCTCGACCGAAGGGCGGTGGACCCCGGTTCCGAGCCCGACCGGATCGTCGATATCGACTACGCGTTGTTCAATTTCGAGCGCGGGGAGCTGATCTTCCCGGACCAGTATCCCTTCGCGCCCGCCCTGACCGTAACATCCGCCGGCCAACTGGCCTATCCGAATACGCAGGGCGAAGGCCTTCCCGATGAAACGCCCGGGTTCTATAATCTTTCGAGTGAACAGATCTTCAGCCAGCACAGCAGGCTGCACAAGTACTTCCTTGAGGTCGAATACCGTAACCAGTTGTCCCAGTACTCCCTCGGGCGGACCAATATCATCGAGGGGAGTGAAATCGTGCGGTTGAACGGCCAGCAACTGCAGCGGGGAACGGATTACATCATTCTCTACGAAGTCGGGCAGATCCGTTTCACGAACGAGGAGGCCCTGAGTCCGGATGCGGACGTGACCGTCCAGTTCCAGTTCGCCCCGTTTTTCAAGCCTGTGTCGAACACCCTGCTGGGATTTCAGGGGGAATACCAGTTCAGCGAACAGGCCTGGATTAAAGGCACATTACTATACCGGTCCGACAAGTCCCTGGAGCAGAAGTCCCGGATCGGCCGTGAAACCGGACGGTATATGATGTGGGGGATCGATACGCGGCTGGCGTTCGAACCGGACTTTCTGACTTCCTTCGTGGATTTCATCTCCCCCGCGGACCTGGCGGACGAATCGTCCTCGTTGATCATCGAGGCCGAACTGGCCCAGAGCGTACCCAACCCCAATATCCTGGGCGACGGGTTTATCGACGATTTCGAAGGAAGCAAAGAGGAAACAGACCTGGGCGTGCGCCGAAGCGGCTGGCGGCCGGCCAGCCCACCCGATCGTTTCGAGCACCAACAGCGGGGCCGGATGATCTGGTACAATCCCCTCGAGCAGGTCGATGTCCGCCAGATTTACCCCACCCGCGAGGTCACGGGCCGCGACCAGTTGCAACACGTGCTGATCATGGAATACGATCCCACGGAACCCGACCTTCGCTGGGGCGGCTTGTCTGCGGACTCGACCTTCAACGCGCCCGGCCAGGAAAACGGCCAGGGGGACGTGCTGAACAGGTGGGCGGGGTTGATGCATCCGCTCTCCGGGGCCAACGTGGACCAGACGCGCAGCCGGTTCATCGAGTTATGGGTGAACGGGAACCACGGCGAACTGCATATCGACCTCGGCGCAATCAGCGAGGATGTCAACGGTAACGGCAGGCTGGATACGGAAGACGACCGGAGTGACGGATTCGGCAACAACCTCCTGGAACCGGAAGAAGACATCGGGATGGACGGTCTGAGGGACGAAGAGGAGGCCGGTTACGATCCGGTGAACAACCCCGATCCACACGGCGACAACTTCCACTTCGAGGGTACGGAGGGCGGCGCCGTGCCGGTCAGCGAGGTCGACTACAGCAAAATCAACGGGCCGGAAGTGAATGCCAACGATCCGGATCAGAACCGTCGGCCCGATACCGAAGACCTCGATTACTCCGGCTTTCTGGACTTACGAAACGATTATTTCGAATTCGTCGTGAATCTGAGTCCGGACCACGATGACACGGTGCTCGTAGCCGGCGGCGACCTGGAGCGCTCAAACTGGGGCAAACCGGACAGCTGGCGCATGTACCGCATACCGCTGGATACCGAAATCCTCGGCGCGGCGGCCGGTGTGGACCCGCCGGTGGACGGCATGGACCGCCAGGACGGTGCGGATGCAGGAACGGTCGAAGGCGCTGCCGGCCTGGCGAACCGCGCTTACGCCGGTTCGGTGGGCATGCCGGGATTCGACCGGATCGAAATGGTCAGGCTCTGGATCACGAAGGTGGACGAACCAATAAAAATGCGTATCGCCTCCATCAATATCGTCGGCAACCAATGGCAGGAAGACTTAACCGGGGCGATAACCGATTCCACCGGCAATCCGGTTCCTGCTTCCGCGTTGTCCGCCACCGGAGAGACTTTCGATGTCGCCGTGAAGAACACGTACGACAATCCGGGTGAATATACGTCGCCTCCCGGCGCGATCATCGAGTACGACCGAGTGACCGGTCTCCAGAACAAGGAACAGTCGCTGATCATCACCTATACCAACCTGCAACCGCACCACAGCGCCCAGGCTTATCGTACGCTGTTTTCCGATCAGGACTATACGCTCTACAACACGCTGCGGCTTTACATTCACGGCTCGGATAACTTCGAACCAGGCCGATCACCCGAGTTTTTCATTCGATTCGGAAGCGGAGAATTCGACTATTACGAATATCGGACGCGCGTCTTGCCCGGATGGGACGAAGCGAACCATCTCAGGGTCGTCTTCGACGATCTGACGGTCCTCAAGAGCGAAACGGAAACAGCGCGGAGAACGGCGACGACGACGGATACGACCTATGCGGTCACGCTGAGCGACGGGAGGTCACGTCCCGTGCGATTCAAGGAAGGTCCCCGAAATGAGGGGCTTACGCTGGCCATAGTCGAACTGGAGGGGAACAGGCAGTACAGAGTTCTGGGTTCACCCGCCCTGGCCCGTATTCGCCATATCACGGTGGGGATCTACAATCCTTACGACCAGATTCTGGTGGGAGGTGAGCTCTGGCTGGACGAACTGAGGGCGGGCGACGTCAGGCGCGACCGGGGACTTGCCGGTCGACTGAAGTTCGACGCCGATCTCGCCGACGTTTTATCAGTGTTCGGAACCGTCAGAAGCGTGGGCAGTCACTTCCGCAGGATTGGCGGTGAAGAATCGGGGAGCAGATCCACCGTGATGAATCTTTCCTCCCTGTTGAATCTGGGAAACATGCTGCCGGAAGACTGGGGACTGTCCATTCCACTCCGCCTCCGCTGGAAGAACGACCTGAGGCTGCCGCGGTTGCAGGTCGGGTCCGATATCGTCCTGTTGAACCAGGAACAGCGTGAAGCGCAGCGCACGGAGAACAACGACCGCTCGTTTTCGGCTTCTTTCTCCAAGCGTATCGGTTCCAGGAATCCCTTCGTCGCCTGGACCCTGGAGCGCGTCCGGTTAGATTTCACGTCGACCAGGTATTTCCGTCACTCGGTCTCCAGGGTCGATACGTCCGGCTCCTACCGGGCCCGACTGCATTACAACCTGACCCCGCGCTCGAAGATCCAGTGGCCGATTCTCAGATGGATGCCATTGCCGGAGTCTATTTCAGGACTGACTTTCAACCCGCTGCCCGTACGACTGGAGTTGTTCTCGGAAGTAAATCGCGACAGGCGGATCTACCTCAACAGGGCGGGGCAGTCCGTCGTGGCCGGAAACACCGGAGAAACGGAGGCGGCAAGTACGGACCGCGGCGAACGTTTCATCAGGTATCTAAACCGAAATATCCGGGCAATCATGGAACCTTTCGGATCCCTGAGGATGAATTACAACCTCGCGGTTTCCAACGACATGAAATCCGATTCCACCGTATCTTTTACCAGGCTGGAATTCGGTCCGGAAACCAGCTACCGCCAGAACCTGGGCGTCGACTATCGTCCCGGTATCACGACCTGGTTCAGGCCGTCCTACAACTTTACCACGTCTTACGCGGAGAACCGGAATCCACAGTTGCAGTTCGTCGGAGCTTCTCCAAACGCGCGGTCTATCACGTTCAGCAACCAGCAGGGCGTGCGAACGAACGTCAATTTGGCCAGAATGGTATCGAACGTCCTCGGGGAATCTTCTCGACGATCGAGTCCGGAAGACGCCGGATGGTTCCGACGAAACGTGTCGGACCGGCTTGCCGCGGTCTTGAGCAACTTCACGCCGGTCACCCTGAACTACACGATCAGCCGCAACCAGAACTTTTTCAACGCGGTATCCCGCCCAACCTTGCGGGAACGCATGGGGCTGACGGATTATTTCACGGTACCGTTCGATACCCTGGGATCCAGCGGCGGAGTTACCGGCATCCAGCGTAACCAGGAGTCGGAAGCGAACCGGTCTTCCTTCAACCTGGGAACGGGAATCCGGTTACGCAGCGCGACCCTGTCCATCAGGCCCACATGGGTGTCGACCCATAACCGGTCCACGAATCTGAACCGAAAACAGGATAATACCACATGGCCAGAAGTGAACCTGCGCTGGAGTCCCAATCTCAGGAGCATGGGTGATTTCGGCCGGAGCTTCCGCCGCATCGAACTGTCCAGCGGGTACTCGAGACGCAAGGGGAAAAACACCGACCTGGTGCTGGTGGCCCTCGCGGCCGCGCAGGGGAATGCGGGTGATTCGGATCCTGGTGAAGCCGGTATCACCCGGACAACCACGACTTCCCTGTCTCCTCTGATCGGCTTCGTCTTCGATCTGAACGCGGGCGTGGTGATTCGAGGCAATTTTACCACATTGGACGGATTGACCCGGTTCGGACGGAACACGACCGACCAGAAACAGCAGAACAGGTCACTCACCGTCGCGGTGGACTACCGGCTCAGGCCCGGTATCCGGATCTTCGGGAAGCGGACGAGCGGGGACATAAACGCCCGGCTGCAATACACCCGGAATACCAACGAGACGCTTATATCGCGGTTAGGCGGCGATTTCCAACCCAACAACGGACAGAATCAGAACCGGTTCTCGGTCACGACGGACTACCGGTTCAGCAGGTACATCCGCGGTGGTGTCACGCTCGAGTTTACAAATACGCTGAACGTAATCACCCGGCAGAAACGGATTCGGCGAGGCGGCGGGCTGTGGACCGAGTTCGTTTTCAACTGACCGGCCTTGCCAGTGTCACCGGTGATAAAAGAATCGGCTTCGACGCACCATCTTGGGCTATCGAACGGTCAAACCATGACGAAAGCGGAAATACAGGCCGTCATTTTCGTTGCGGTCAGCATGCTGGTTGGAGCCTTCGTTCTGCTCGTGAAACAGTACGATTCGGGTTTCCTGCCCGATCTGGGACCGGCCCCTGCCGTAGGATTGCCGAACGCCGGAATCCGGCCCGAGCCAGCGCCAACCTCAGGAACCTACGCGGCCGGGGCGGTGCGGTCTCCAGCCGCGGCGCGTGAAATCGAAGGACAGAAGGCTGCCGGGAACGTTACGGATCCGTCAACCGATCCCAGGAAATCGGATTCCGGATACCCGGCCGCCGGAGTCTCTTCGAAACCGGCCTCATCGGCCGGCGGCCTGCAAGTGCCTGTAAATACCGCCCCTGCGTCCGAACTTCAGAAACTTCCAGGCATCGGGCCGAAACTGGCGGCGGAGATAATCGCCTACCGGAAACGGTCAGGGCACTTCACAAGCGTCGAACAACTGCTCGAAGTAAAGGGAATCGGCCCCGCCAAACTCGGCCGTTTACGCCCCTTCGTGGAACTGAAGTGAGCGGCTGGCCAGCCCCCATGGAACACCGGGTCGCATAACCCCGCGAACAGCCTGGGAACAGGGGTTCTCTCCGGGCTTTTTTGTTGACATTCACCCCCTGCAATTCTATTTTCGATGTGGTCCGAACGGTAATGGCCGGAAGTGGGGGATTATGCTGCGAATCGGCACGGGTACCGCCAAAGGCCGGCGGCTGAAGACCGTAACCGGCGCCATGCGTCCCACCGGCAACCGCGTACGCGGATCGTTGTTTGACATCCTGTCGGTCAGGATCGTCGATGGCACGGTGGTGGACCTGTGCGCCGGCAGCGGGAGCCTGGGCATCGAAGCGCTGAGCCGGGGGGCGCGCTGCTGTCTGTTCATCGACAGCGACCGGCGCGCCGTACGGATGATAAAGGACAACCTGGTCCGCTGCGAATTCGGTGGTCAGCCTGGTCAGCCTGTCCGTTCTGGTCCGCATAACAGGCAAGTCTCGCATGACGGACGGATATCGCTTGAACGAAACCGATCGAACGGAAAGGCCAAGGTCTGGATGGCGGATGCGATCCTGGGACTCCGACAACTCGCCGACCATGCCTGTGCGGTGGACATCATTCTCGCAGATCCGCCCTATGGCGATCCGGTCGCCCAGGAAATCGTCCGAACTGTTGGCGAACGAAACGTATTGGCTCCAGGCGGCCTGCTCGTCCTGGAGCATCACGGAGACGATCCACTGGAAACCTGCCCCGGTCTCGATCTGACGCGCAGACGGAACATCGGAGACACGGCGCTGTCGTTCTTTCAGCCCGTACCGGCAGCGACCGTGAACCGGTCTGAAATCCTGCCTACAGTTCTTCCACCTCCTCCATCGAGAACCCGGCGATGAAAGTTGCGGTGTATCCCGGTACTTTCGATCCGGTGACCAACGGACATCTGGACGTACTGAGACAGGCGCTGACCGTGTTCGACCGGGTCGTGGTGGCCGTTGCGCCCAACATCGGCAAGCACCCGATGTTCTCGGTGGATGAACGGGTGGACCTGTTCCGGCGGGCCGTGGATGGCTGGTCAGGGGTCGAAGTACTATCTTCGGACGGGTTGACCGTCGACCTGGCAAAAAGTCTAGACGCCGGCGCCATTGTCCGTGGTGTTCGATCCACCGGAGACCTGGAAACAGAATCCCAGATGGCGCTCATGAACCGACACCTGGCCCCATCGGTGGTCACGGTCTCGTTCTTTCCCGGAGAACCATCGGTGTACGTGAGTTCTTCGCTCGTCAAAGAGGTCTTCCGATTCGGTGGCGATGTAAGCCATCAAGTCCCGCCTCCCGTGTTAAAAGCGCTATCGGAGAAGCGCGGGTCGACCACCTGAGCGCTGGTCATACAGAGACTGACCCACACCACGCGCCGCCCCATTCCCATGTCCGCTATACGTCCCCTTTCCCGAAAACTGGATCGCATCGCACCCTCCGCGACGACCGTGCTCAACGAACGCGCCATCGCGATGAAACGCGACGGCGTCGATGTGTTCAACTTCGCCGTGGGTGAACCGGACTTCCCCACGCCGGATCACATCAAGGAAGCGGGCATGGAGGCGATAAGGGAGAACATAACACGGTATACACCCGCGACCGGCATTCTGGACCTGAAGGAAGCGATCTGCCGAAAGCTGGCCAGGGATAACGGGCTCGAATACGCTCCGAACCAGATTGCTACGACATCCGGCGGCAAGCACGCCCTGTACAACCTGCTATACGTGATCTGCGACGAAGGAGACGAAGTCCTCGTCCCGGCGCCATACTGGGTCAGTTATCCCGAGATGGTGAAACTGGCGGGCGCCGTGCCGGTGGTGCTGAATACGGATTCATCCGCTTCTTTCAAGGTGACGGCCGGCCAGGTGCGGTCCGCGATTACGCCGAAGACCAAGGCACTCATGCTGAACACTCCCTCCAATCCTACAGGCATGGTGTATACGCGTGAAGAACTCGCCGCCATCGCCGAAGTGGTCATGGAATCCGGGATATACGTCATAACCGACGAGTTGTACGAGAAAATCCTGTATGACGGTCATCGCCACGAGAGCATTGCGGCTCTTCATCCGCGGATGAAGGAGCAGGCGCTGGTGGTCAACGGGCTGTCCAAGGCGTACGCCATGACCGGTTGGCGCCTGGGTTACGCCGCCGGTCCCGCGGAAGTGATGGACCTGGTCGTGAAGTTCCAGGGGCAGACCGTCATGCATCCGAGCGCCATCACCCAGCATGCGGCCATTACGGCACTGACCGGTTCCGAGGACTTCCTGCCCCCCATGTTACGGGCATTCGATCACCGACGGAACTACATCATCGAAAGACTGGAAAACATGGCAGGCGTGACGTGCACCCGGCCCGGTGGCGCGTTCTACGTGTTCCCGGACATGTCGGCCTATTCGGGCCGCAACCGGCCCTACGGGAGTCCCATCGGGGGATCGCTGGACCTCGCCATGTACCTGCTCGAAGCGTACCAGGTCGTCTCGGCGCCCGGCACCGCCTTCGGGACGGAAGGCTGCCTGCGGTTTTCCTACGCAACCACCCTGGATGTTATCGAGCAGGGGATGGACCGGGTAGAGAAAGGACTGTCGTCGTTGACGGGTTGACCGCGAGGTTCCGCGGCAGCCTGTCGAAAGCTCGGTGGAGACATGGAGAATCGGCACATCCCGTTACCGGACTACCGGCATCTCTTCAGTAGGGTCGACGAGAGCGGGCTGGCACGGCTTCTGGAACTCGCCCTCGACCGTGGTTTGATCGCCAAGCTCTGCCACATCTGCGGCCTGGTCAGCGACGGCCAGGGCCTGGAATCCACGGCGCCCGAGGTGCTCGCAACTCAGCTTGCCAGGGACTGTTTCGAGCGTGAAGTCACGGCTGCCCAGGTTGTCAGGACCCTGGTTCAAACCAGCGCCAGGGAGATTTCGAGGGTCGGCGCAACGTCTCCCGGACGCATCGGTTCCCTGCTGGGCGATCGCACCAGCGCCTACAGCCGGGAGTGCGGGCGGCTGGCGACGGCCATGCTGCTGGATGAGCGGGAGGCCGTGCACGCTCCGGCCATAGAACTCCTGAACCGGACCCCGGCTGATCACGCCCGGTCTGGTGTATCGGAAGAAACGGCGTTCCCTTACCTGCGGGGCGATTCGGTTCTGGGCGGCGAGGCCGCGGGAGTACCTTCCTCCCCGGCGGCGCAGGATCTGGGATCGGCTATTCGGGACACCGTAAAACACATAGAGACGCACTGCATGGACGTCCTTAAAGCCTTGAAGGCCGTCCGCCAGGAGGTGGATCAACTCAGTAACCTGCGTCACGAATCGGATCCCGGCGGGCAGGTTGTTCGCGGACACCCCATCAATGAGAGAGTGGCCATCTTCATCGACGTGCAGAACATGTGGTACGCCGCGCGGCAGCACTACGGGATATCCGCGAGGCTGGATTTTGAGAAACTCCTGCAGGCGGCCGTGGGTGACAGGCGGCTGATTTGCGCGAACGCATACGTGATACAGACTCCGGAAGTGGACCAGAGCGGGTTCGTTACCATGCTGGAGCAGTTCAGCTACCAGGTTAAGCGGAAAGACCTCCGCAGGCGCAGCGACGGCTCCGCGAAGGGAGACTGGGACATGGAGATGGCCATCGACATGATCAGAATGGCCGAAAAGGTCGACGTCGTCATCCTGGCCAGCGGCGATGGCGATTTCGTGTCCCTGATCCAGTTGCTCAAGGAACTGGGCCCACGCGTGGAGGTGTTCTCCTTCCCGCACAACACGGCACGGGACCTGATGGAAGCCGCGGACCGGTATCACGCTATCGGCGAGTCGCTGCTGATCGACATGAATACGGCGCGCTGAACGGGAAAGGGATGCTCGGGACGGAAAGCCGGGAGTGACCGGCACGAGGAGGCGGCAATTGGCAAGGTTCTGCATCACAAGCGGGTTGGACGAGGACCGGTACATCGTTATTCCACGGAGGATCAAATGGTAAAGATCGGCATTGTCGGGGCGGGAAACGTGGGGGCGACCGCGGCGCTTTACGCCGCGCAGAAAGAACTGGGCGATATCGCCCTCATCGACGTCGTCGACGGAATCCCGCAAGGTAAGGGACTGGACATGATGGAAGCCGGACCCGTACTGGGATATGATTCGGCGATAGAAGGATCCAACGATTTCGCAGCCCTGGAAGACGCCGCTCTCGTGGTGGTCACCGCCGGCCTGGCCCGCAAGCCGGGCATGGACCGGCTCGACCTGCTGAAGAAGAACGCGGAAATCATCACGTCGGTCACCGAAAACATCGTAAAGTACGCGCCGGATTCACAGATCCTGATGGTCAGCAACCCGTTGGACGTCATGACCTATATCGCCCTCAAGGTATCGGGGTTCGGGCGCAAGCGCGTCTACGGGCAGGCCGGTGTACTCGACTGCGCCCGGTACCGCTCCTTCGTAGCCATGGAACTGGGCGTATCCATGGAAGACACCCAGGCAATCATTCTGGGTGGACACGGCGACACCATGGTCCCCATTCCCCGTTACACGACGGTCTCCGGTATTCCCATCACCGAATTGTTGCCTCGTGAGGCCATCGACCGCATCGTGCAACGAACCCGCGACGGCGGCGCTGAGATCGTCAACTACCTCAAGACGGGCAGCGCCTACTACGCCCCCGCGGCCTCCGTTGTCCAGATGGTGGAATCCGTCCTGAAGGGCAAGAATCGCGTGCTGCCCGCTTCGGTAATGCTGCAAAGCGAGTACGGACTACAAGACGTCTGTGTCGGGGTGCCCGTCAAGCTGGGTAGCGCGGGTATCGAAGAAGTGATCGAATTGGAGTTATCGGACGACGAGCGCGCGGCGCTACATGCTTCCGCTTCGGTGTACCAGGAGAGCCTGGACGAACTCGGCATATAGCATTTATCTATATCGGCAGAAGGAGGAAGAAACCCGCATGACGACTAAACCACCCGCTGGTGGACAACCCATCACCATTGATGACCGGGGCGTGCTGAACGTCCCCGACCAGCCGGTCATTCCCTTTATCGAGGGCGACGGCACGGGACCGGATATATGGAGGACGGCTCAACGCGTTTTCGAAGCCGCCGTTGAAAAGGCCTACGGCGAAGATCGGCGCATCAGATGGCACGAGGTGCTGGCAGGAGAGAAAGCCTTCAACCTTACAGGCAGTTGGCTGCCGGACGAGACCGTGGCGCGTTTCCAGGAATACCTTGTGGGGATCAAGGGACCCCTGACCACCCCTGTGGGGGGCGGCATCCGCAGTCTGAACGTGGCGCTGCGCCAGATCCTCGACCTGTACGTTTGCCTGAGACCCGTACGATGGTTCACCGGGGTGCCCAGTCCCGTGCGTCATCCCGAAAAAGTAGACATGGTCATCTTTCGCGAAAATACGGAAGACGTATACGCCGGAAAGGAACATGAGGCCTACAGCGACGAGGCCGGCAGACTGATCGCATTCTGCAGGGAACAGTTCGGATGGGACATCCGGTCCGATTCGGGTATCGCCATCAAGCCGATCAGCGAGGCCGGAAGCAAGCGGTTGATCCGGGCGGCGATCGAGTACGCCATCGCGCGGAACCGAAAAAGCGTCACGCTGGTGCACAAGGGCAACATCCAGAAATACACGGAAGGCGCCTTCCAGAAGTGGGGATACGAACTCGCGGCGGAGGAGTATCCGGACCGGCTGGTCAGCTGGGACGAATGCCAGGGCAACGTCCCGCAAGGCAAGGTCCTGATCAAGGACGCCATCGCCGATATTTTCCTTCAGCAAATCCTGACCCGTCCCGACGAGTTCGACGTCATCGCCACCATGAACCTGAACGGCGATTACATCTCCGACGCGCTGGCTGCCCAGGTGGGCGGTATCGGCATTGCGCCGGGCGGCAACATAAACTACCGTACCGGGCACGCCGTGTTCGAAGCGACCCACGGCACGGCGCCGAAATACGCGAACCAGGACAAGGTCAACCCCGGCTCGGTCGTTCTTTCCGGCGAGTTGATGCTCCGGCATCTCGGGTGGGACGAAGCGGCCGACCTCATCGTGCAGGGCATCGAGAAGGCCATAGCGGACAGGATCGTGACCTACGATTTCGCCAGGCTGATGGACGGCGCGAAGGAAGTAAGGTGCTCTGAATTCGGCACCGCCATCATAGAACGGATGTAGATTTCGATCGCTGCGTCCGTTTAACCGAACGCGGATGATGGGTTACCCCGGATATCCCCATGTTCGTCGACTTTGCGAGAATCCACGTAAAAGCCGGGCGCGGCGGCAACGGCTGCTGCAGTTTCCGGCGTGAGAAGAACGTACCTCGGGGAGGCCCGGACGGCGGCCACGGAGGCGACGGCGGCCATGTCGTCCTACAGGTCGACCCGGGCAAGCGCACCCTGCTCGATTTCCAGTTCCAGCACCTTTACCGGGCAAGGAACGGCACGCACGGACTGGGTAAGGACATGCATGGGCGGAACGCGCCGGATCTGGTAATCGGCGTCCCCCCCGGGACCATCGTCAAGGACCGGGAGACCGGCTCGGTAATCTCCGACATGGTCGGGGAGGACCAGACCCTGGTCATCGCCCGCGGGGGAAACGGAGGCCGGGGCAACTCGGCCTTCGCCACCTCTACCAACCGGGCGCCACGGCGCTGGGAAGAAGGCCACCCGGGCGAGGAACGCCTGCTCGAACTCGAACTGAAACTTATCGCCGACGTGGGGCTGGTCGGTCACCCGAACGCGGGTAAGTCCACCCTATTGTCCCGCCTGTCCGCCGTAAAACCCAAAATCGCCGACTATCCCTTCACCACCCTCGAACCTAACCTGGGTATCGTCAAGCTGGGGGAATACGACCGCTTCGTCATGGCGGACATCCCGGGCCTGATCGAGGGCGCCCACGAAGGCAAGGGCCTCGGTCACCAGTTTCTCCGACACATCGAGCGGACCCGGATCCTCGTCTTCCTGCTCGACGCGAGCCAGCCCGATCCCCTGCACGACTATGAGGTGCTCGTCAGCGAACTCCGCGAGTTCAACTCCGTACTCCTTTCCCGCCCCGCCCTGGTCGTGTTTTCCAAACTGGACCTGATCGTGGATCGTTCCATGCTGGAAAGCCTCACGGTGGATCCCGTCCGCGGCAAACACGCCGGCCAACATAATAACCCCGTGCTGGCGATCTCATCCGCCACCGGCGAAGGCATCCCCGAGCTCCTGCGGGAGATCGGCCGGATTCTTTTCGAGATCGGTCCCGCCGGTCTCGACTGTAATTAAGTCGGAGAACCGCACGCTAAGTCGTTTGCCACCTGACCCCGACCAAGCGAACCTGCTTCGAATACACGACTTGTAAGGATCTGCCCATGTCGGATCTGGCATCCTGGCTCACACTGGCCCGCGTACCGGGTGTAGGCGCTGCGCGGTACCAGGCATTACTCCGCAAGTTCGGGACCCCCACTGCCGCCCTTTCCGCTTCCATGGACGAATTGACCGCGATAGCGGGGCTGGGTCCACAGATCGCCCGGGCGATACGCACCCACCGGGACCAGGCCTTTGTCGACCGCCAGTTGCGACTCCTGGAACGGCATGGCGCGCGAATCGTCACCTTCCGACACCCGGAGTATCCGGGGCGGCTTCGCGAGATATACGATCCACCGCCATTGCTGTTCGTTTCCGGCCGCTGGGAGACGAAGGACGAACAGTCCATCGCCATCGTTGGAACGCGGAATGCCTCCTCCTACGGCCGGAGAATTGCCGAGGAGTTCAGCGCGGAGCTGAGCGCGCACGGTTTCACCGTCGTAAGCGGCATGGCACGTGGCGTGGACACGCTCGCGCACAGGACGGCCCTGAAGGGGAACGGTCGTACCGTGGCTGTGCTGGGATCGGGGCTGGACAGGCCCTACCCCGCGGAAAACCGAAAGTTGATGGCATCGATCAGGGACCATGGCGCCGTGATGACGGAACATCCTTTCGGTACGGGTCCGGACGCGGTGAATTTCCCCCAGCGGAACCGGATCATCAGCGGAGCAACGCTGGGTACGGTCGTGGTGGAGGCCGGAGAAAACAGCGGAGCGCTGATTACCGCGCGATTCGCCCTGGACCAGGGCCGCGAGGTCTTTGCCGTTCCCGGCCCGCTGAAGGCCCCCTGCAGCGAAGGGGTTAACAGGCTGATCAAAGACGGCACGGCCAAGCTGATCCAGCGGATCGAGGACGTGGTGGAAGAACTGGCTCCGCACCTCGATTTCGATCCTGCGAAGGTCGAACGCAAACCGGCTGCCCCGTCGTTCGACCTGTCGTCCGAGGAAGAAAGCATGTACAACCGGGTATCGTTGGAACCGAAACACATCGATCAATTGGCTTCCGGCCAGTCCCTCACCTCCTCGCAGGCCCTTGGCGTGCTGCTGGCGCTCGAACTCAAGGGCGCGGTACGTCAGTTGCCTGGCATGGTGTTCGTGCGGTCCTGAACTCGAGATCCCACGGCTTTCGGCTGGTAATTTAGGTTGACAGTTCCCGGCTCCCGCGATATTACATCAAGAACAGCCCGGCTTACCCGTTCACTGCACCCTGTGGCCCACTATGCACCTTCGCCAACCCCGTGGCAAACTCATCGAGCGCGATGAACTTGCAAAGGTGGTGGAGTGCGTACGGCAGAAGGGCGGCACCGTCGTGTTTACGAACGGGTGTTTCGATTTGCTCCATCCCGGCCACGTCCACCTGCTGCAGACCGCGCGTTCATTCGGCGACTTGCTGATCGTGGCCATAAATACCGACGAATCCGTCCGGACGATCAAGGACGAGGGACGCCCGATATACGACGAATCGGAACGGGCTTTCATGCTCGGTGCCCTGGCCTGCGTGGATCACGTGGTCCTCTTTCAAGAACCGACCCCCATCCCCCTCCTCATCCTGCTCAAACCGGACATCCTCGTCAAAGGAGGCCACTACGGTCACGAGGAAGTGGTGGGTTGGGACGTGGTGGAAGCCTACGGCGGCCGCGTGGAAAGGGTACCTGTGATGGATGGAATGTCCACCACCGGCACGATCGAGCGCATCACGGGAACCGGATGACCTGAAAGGAACAAGATGTCAGAATCACGTCAGAAGCTGCTGGTGCTCTATCTGCGAACTCCCGACCTGCATGCCGGCGTCGTGGCCTGGTCCGAATACGATGGGTCCGCGCCCGCCGACGAGCGGCACACCTCGGGCGATGCGGCCGACTCCGGCGGCGCTACGAATCCACCTTACGAATCGGTAGTAGACGCCATGCGAGACGGCTGGCGGGTCGTACAGTTTCCCCAGCAGTACCCGGCCTATCCGGGTACGGAATACCAGGTGTCCTATCTCAAGTACGAGTACATACTCGAAAAAATGGAGGTGGTCGATGGCTGACAGCACCCATCTATTGAATTCCAAGCAGATGGCCCGGTTTGTCGCGGAAGGATATCTCCGCTTCGATGAACTGGTTCCCGATGAGCTCAACCGTGCCGTTAAACGGGAGATGGACGACCAGGTCATACCCCGGGAAGAGGCGGGTTCGCCCCTGAGCACGATCTGGAACGGTACGGCCGTGGGACGTGTGTTCAGGCTGCCGGAGATCGAAGGTATCATCCACAGTCTCGTGGGAAAGGATCCGCTGTACGACCACCATGCCGTGCACACTGTGGCGGCGGGCCACCATTTCGGACAGCACTGGCACGCGGACGCCATTATCGACACGCGGAAGCATTTCGACATCCAGTTCATGTATTTCGCCCACGATACGCCCAGGGAGATGGGCGGAACGTTGATCCTGCCCGGAAGCCACTACCGCCGGATCAGTGAATCCGACATCGCCCGGTATCACAACTTCGTGGGGCAGGTGCCCATGGTGTGCAAGGCCGGGACGGTAATCGTCCTTCATCACGGCATGTGGCACTGCGCCCAGCCGAACCGAACCGACGAAAAACGTTACATGTTCAAACTGCGCCTCAACCCCACGGTCCGGCAGCTGCGTCTGTGGAATACGGATGACATCGACGACCCGGAAGTCAACCATATTCTAAGTACGAACCAGCCCTGGCACGGGAACGAGGAACGCATCGAGCACGTCAACCGTATCCACTTCTGGCGATTCCTGACCGGAGACGACCAGTTCGACAACCACTACTGGCTGAGCCGGATCGAAAACGAACCTGAACTGGTGTGAGCAACCGGTCCATACCGCAGCCTCAATGAAACCACCTTCATGACCTCGGGTAATCTGCGTCGTCAACTGGGCATCTGGCCGACCACGGCGATGGTGATCAGCGGCATGATCGCCGTGGGCATATTCCTGGTGCCCGCCGGGATGGCCAAGTCTCTGGGATCCCCCCTGCTACTGCTCGTCATCTGGCTGGCGATGGCGGGGATGGCCCTGAGCGGATCGCTGTGCTTTGGAGAACTGGCTTCCCGGTTTCCCCACGCGGGCGGCGGATACGTCTATCTCCGCGAGGCTTACGGCACCCGGACCGCCTTCCTGTACGGCTGGATGTCGCTGATGGTGCTGGACCCGGGAATCACGGCGACCCTGGCGACCGGCATGGCGAGTTACGCGGCCCACATCTATCCGATGGAGCCGGTCGCGATGAAGATGCTCGCCATCGCCGTGTTGATCGTCCTCACCGGAGTGAACATCTACGGCGTACGCATCGGCGCGTTGATCATCGTCCTGCTGACGGTTTTCAAGGTCGGTGTACTCGCCGTCATATCCATCCTGGGTTTCGGCCTGGGACTCGGCGACTGGTCGAATTTCACCCCCTTCGTGGCACGGCCCGCCGATTCAGGCCCGCTGTTCGGCGCGCTTGCGGGCGGCATCGTGGGCGCCTTCTTCGCCTTCGCCGGCTGGTGGGATCTGAACAAGGTGGCCGGCGAAATCCGCGATCCGGCCAAGACCCTGCCCAGGGCGTTGCTGCTGGCCGTGGTTATCGTCGCGTTGACCTATATCTCCACGAGCGCCGTCTTCATGTATCTCGTGCCGGTCTCCCAGGTCACCAGCGACGAGACATTCGCGGCCCAGGCCGGCGAGGTGCTGTTCGGAAGAAGCGGGGGCATCCTGTTCTCCTCCGTGGTCATCCTCTCCATCGTCGGCAGCCTCACCGGGTTGCTGTTGATGGCGCCCAGAGTGTATTACGCCATGGCCACGGACGGCGTCTTCCTCCGTTTCGCCAGCACGGTCCATCCCACCTTCGGCACGCCCTATCTCGCGATTGCCATCCAGGGGGGACTGGCCTCCCTGCTGGTGTGGCTGGGAACCTTCACGCAAATCCTGAATTACTTCATCTTTGTCGCTGTGCTGTTTATCGCCCTTACCGTGGCAGGCATGTTCGTGATACGCCGAAAAAGGCCGGACATGCCGCCGTACCGGGTCCCGCTTTATCCCTTCACCCCGATCGTGTTTCTTCTCCTTGCCGCGGTGGTGCTCCTGCTGCTTCTCGGCAACAGTCCGCTGCAGGCCATGATCGGCGTGGGGGTGACCGCACTGGGAATTCCGGTGTACTATCTCGTGTTTCGGAATCAATCCACGCAACCGAGCAATACAGGAGAGAATCATGGCCTGGATCAAGACGATATCCGCGACAGAAGGGGATGACCGGCTGCTCGCCGCCCTCGAGGCACAGCGATCGCTCTATCCCGCGGAGTACGACACGCCGGTGCACCCCACAGGCGACGGCACCTCCGGGATCGTGGCATCCCATTCGCTGATCCCGGACGCGCTGCATCACGCCTTCGCCACCTTCGGCGTGCTGATGTCGCCCGACCTTCCATTGAACCGCCGCCAGCACGAGATGATCTCGACCGTGGTCTCCTCGGTAAACCGGTGTGTTTACTGAATTGACTCTCACGCAGAGTTTCTGCGGCGGGTCACGTTGGACAGCGAGCTGGTCGAATCACTCAAGTACGATTACGACAGTGCGCCGCTGGAAAAGCGGGATCGGGCGATGCTGGATTTCGTCATCCGGCTCACCAAGGATGCCACGAAGATTCAGAAATCCGATCTCGATGGATTACGGTCCGTAGGATTCGATGACGTCGCCATTCTTCAGATCACGTTGATCGCATCGTGGTTCAACTACATCAACCGCGTCGCGGACGCCCTGGGGATTGGGCGGAACGGGGAGGATTCGTAAGACGACGCTTTTCCAGACGCGGATACGGACCTGCGCGGGGAAGTGTGGCTGCGTACCGCCCGGACGAGCGCGGGACGGCTGCCCGTTCCTACGGTAGTATGGCAATGGCCCTTCCCGGTCCGCCGTGATTGTTTTCGAGCCGGGGACTCAGGAAGACGTAAAAAGCCCCTTTCGACGGAAGCTGTCCCACGCCAAGCAGATACTCCGTGAAGATCATGTCGTGGTTCACCGCCGCCCAGTGCGTCTTCATCGATTCAACCGGATCCACCGAACCCATGTCGGGCGCATCGATGCCGACGTGCTTCACGCCTTTCCCGGCCAGGTAGGCGATGACGTCCGGACCCGGCGCCGGCCAACCCTCGGACAGCCCGTCCAGGGGCGATTTGATGCTCTGATCCGCTCGGCCGCGCTCGAAACGGCGGAAGTGGGCGTCCGTATGGCCGGTCTGGAAAAGCACGACTTCTCCACCCTCGATATCTCCGTATAACCCTTCATGCCTTCTGATGTCCTCCACCGTGATGACCGGTGACGCCGGCCAGTCTACCCGCGAGGTCGTCCCCACAAGATGCTGCACGTTGATGACCCGGGCGGGACCCATGAACCAGTGCAGCGGGATCCTGTCCGTCGTCCTCTCCGTTCGCTTGAGCGCTCCGTGAGCGGCCTCGAAGTCCCGTAACGCCTTAAGGGTCGTTTCGCCAAAGGCGGCTTCATCGAATCCGGGCGGAGGACCGTAGTGCGCTGGCGGGTCCACGTGGGTCCCGGTATGGGCATCCATGATGTGGGTGTTGACCCAGTACGGTCCGAAGGGTCCATCGAAGTAGTTTACGGGCTGTACCCTCGAATAGGGGAAGACGTGGCGGCCCACGCCGCGGCCCGGCCACCAGACGGGATGCTCCATGGACAGCGTGACGGACAGGTCGACCACGCGTTTGGCCTTCACGGCTTCGAGCAGGCTCGAGGCCAGGGCGGGGTTGACAATGGCCACGGCCCGGGTTTCAACCGTGGGGGAGTTCTCGTGCTTCACCGGCAGGGCGATGTACACCGAGCCGTTGGGTGTCCTGTCCAGGTTGATCAATCCCTCAGTATGGACGGCGCCATACTTGAAGTGGCCGAGATGACTTTCCAGGGCGAGAGGATTCTCGAACATGCCCTCTGGACCCTGTGCCGCGTACTTCGGTGGGCCCAGCCCGCCCATGCTCGGGCTGTCGATGCCCATCAGCCACACACCCCGGCTGCCCACGTATTCGGCCGCATCGTAATCGGGTGCCGGCCATCCGGGTACCGTCCCGGCGACCGGTTCGACGATCAGACGGCGGTCATCCGGCGCGGGCAGATCGTGGCGGTCGTCGTAGCCGCTCCAGTACAAAACGGCATCGCCCGGCCCCATGGGCCTGTGGGCTGCCTCGGCAGCCTTGACCAAATCCATGGTAAACAGGGGGCTTACGCCCGGCGGAGCCTGGTCCAGCATGGAACGACCGTCGATCTTGTACACCTCGCCCACCAGCTGCCAGGCCGGGACTTTCTCCACCGTCAAATCACCCCAGTAGTGGGCGTTCGGCAGCCCGCTGTGCTGGGGCGGCATCATGTGGGCCGGGGTATCCGTCTGTGTCGCCGTGTTTTCGTCCAGGATGATCAGGTCCGATGCCCAGGGGCGGTCGCCATGGACGATATAGGGTACGACGAGGGGTTGGTGGTGGACCTGGCCTCCCGGCCAGTACTGGTAGTGGCGACCGGATATGACCGGCGACAGGTCGACCACGTCATCGGGGCCGATCGGCATGTACTGCGCGGAGGCCGTCAGGGTAGTCAAATGGATGAGGACGATGAGGACCAGGCTACGGGCCGGGTAGCCTGTGAGTCCATGCTTCCTGTAAAAGTACATGATGCGCTCCCGGAGCGGTCGAAAATGCATGGTAAGGGGGATAAATGCGTTGCCTGCCGGTGCTTCGTTGTCTTTTATAACAGGTAAAGTATACAAATGCCGAATAGGGCTGGCAATCGATTAAGAATCCGGCGACGAAGGCATTTCGAACCACCTTCGATCAACTAACCGCATTCATTAAAGGAGTCTCCCCTGTGTCTAATCTGCGCGTCGGTATCATCGGCCTGGGCGGTATCGCCCGTCCGCACTGCGAGGCCATCACCAACCAGGATGGCGTAGAGATCGTCGCGGTCGCGGACCTGCTCGAGGAAAAGCGCCGTGAATACATGGAAAAGTACGATATCCCCAGGGGGTACGAAACCCACACGGAGCTGTTGGCGGACGACGAGGTTGAAGCCGTGGCCATCGTCCTTGGCCACCAGCTTCACCACCGCCTTACCATGGACGCCTGCAACGCCGGCAAGCACGTCCTGGTGGAGAAACCCATGGCGATCAGCCTGGACCAGTGCGACGACATGATCGACGCCGCCGCGGCCAATCGCGTCAAGCTCATGGTGGGCCTGACGCAGCATTTTTATGGCACCAGCGTCAAGGCGAAGGAAATCCTGGATTCCGGAACGCTTGGACCTGCCATCACTGCGGTATGCTACATGTCCAAGCAGTGGGGGCATGGTGGCCGAAGGCCCCAGTACCGCAGCAGGTTTCACGGCGGCGGCATGTGGATGACCAACGGGGTCCACGTGGTGGACCGCCTTTCCTGGGTCATGGCTTCCCAGGCGGTATCGGTTTCCGCCTCCATCGGCAATCGGGCGCACTACCAGGCCGCTGACGATTCCGCCACGGCCTTCATCCGGTACAAGAACGGTACGGCGGGCGTGGCGGTGGCCGTGGGTTACGCCGACGGCGGGCCAAACCACGAATGCCAGGTAATCTGCGCGAACGGCTCGCTGCGCTTCTGCGAATCGGGCGAGAAATACGTCAGGGTAGGCAAGGACAACAAGTGGGAGGACGTGCCCTTCGACGACCCGCCCCATCCCATGTACAACGAGTGGAAGGGGTTTATCGAGTCCATCCGCAAGGACATCGAACCGCCCACGCCGGGAGAATGGGGCCGTCAAATCATGGAGATCCTGTTCGCCGCCGAACAGTCGTCCATTTCCGGCCGGGAGGTACCGCTGGCCAGTGGAGGCCAGTGGGCGCACCAACAGTCCGGTACGCCGGTCAACATCGATCACGGTTGGATATAGACGGACGCTTTGGTCGGGTGACTTGTTCCGAGGCGGCGCTTTGGCCGGGCGACTGTTCTGACCTGGCCACGGACATGCCGACCGGAACCGCGGGTCACGCCGCTGGCGCCGTTCACCCGATGGCCAGGCTACGTGGTGTATTCCACTACGGCCAGGGTAACGTCGTCATCCTGTTCCCGTCCCGCGGTGAATTTCAGGAGTTCAGTCAGGATGCTGTTTTTCAACGCGTCCGCGTCCTGCAGGCGACACCTTGTCAGCAGCGATTCCAGCCGGTCTTCCTCGAAAAGCACCCCTTCCGGGTCTGCGGCCTCGGTGATTCCGTCCGTGTACATGACCAGCCTGGACCCGGGCGGAAAATCCACGGTCTCCAGGTCAAAGGGACAGGCAACGATTCCCAGCGGGGGGCCTGCGGCATGCAGTCTCGCAGGCGGCGCGTCACCGGGCGGCAGGAGCATGGGGGGATTGTGGCCGGCGTTGCAATAGTTTAGCGACCGGTGCTCCAGGTCGATTTCGGCGTGGAAGAAAGTAATGAACTGGTTGGATGCAGCGTGGTGGACCATGTATTTATTCAACCGCGTCACCCGTTCCGTCAGGGGAACCCGGATCTCTATGAGGGTGGTCAGCATGGTCTTGCAGGCGACCATGAGCATCGCACTGGAGGGACCGTGTCCGGTCACGTCGGCGATCGTCACCGTCAGGACTTTCTCGCCAACAGGAATGAAATCGTAGTAGTCTCCGCCGATCGCCGCGCAGGACTGGAGCTTTCCCGCGCAGGCAAGACGTTGGAACTCGTAGCGCTCTCCGGGCAGCAGACCCGCCTGAATCTCCCCGGCCAGGGCCAGTTCCTTGTCCAGCGCGCTTTTGGCGACGGCCGCGTCGAACAGGCGCAGGTTGTCGGTCTTGATGGCGGCCAGGTTGGCGGCCGCGCTGACGAGACCGAGGTGATCCACGGTAAACTGCACCGTGGGATCCGATGAATCGAGGTACAGCAGGCCGAATACCCGGTCTTCATGCCACAGGGGTACGCACAGAATGGACGCCAGCCCGCGGAGGATGACGCTCTGCTGGTCCCTGAACCGTTCATCCCTCAGCGCATTCGTGGTGATGGAGGCCATCCGGTTTTCCAAGGCCTGTTTCACCGCGGTGGTGCTGATTGAGATGCCGCCAGCTTCCCTTCCGGAACGGGATACCAGCGACCTTACCTCGAGGTCATAACCATCCTCGGTGTCCAGAGGATGGACGATCGCACAGCAGTCGGCCTCCAGCCACTCGAGCAGGCGCCGGGTAACGAGATCACCCAGTTCCGCTTCGCTGCGCACCGTCATGACGGCCTTGCTTAGATCTGTAAGCTTCAGCAGGTGACTGTCCGCGTCGCCACGCTCACGGGCAGGCGGGTGGCCAGCTTGCGTATAGGGCAGTTGATCCGCCCGGAACAGCGACGCCGGCGCCTGCAGATCATCCTTGCTCGCCACGGCCTCCGCATCCGCGGTTCCCGCGCCCGCGGAAGTCGTCCCATCCGGATCTCCCTCTTCGAAAACCAGGACCGTCCGTCCGACCCTGATATGATCGCCTGGAAGCAGCGGGGCGGGTTCTCCGCCGACCGGATGATCGTTGACATACGTACCGTTCCGGCTGCCCAGGTCCGTGATCACGTAGCCCGCAGCCTCGCTTTCGATCCGCGCGTGGAGCTTGGAGACACCGCGGTCCCCTCTGATGGGCATATCGACTTCCCCGGAACGGCCCAGGGTAGTGACATCCTTCGAGAGGACATGCACTTGCGGAACTTCCGCGCGCAGTATCTTCAGGTAGGGCACGGGGGAACTCCGTTTTGCGTTTTCTCAGTGAATCCGGGCTAACGCGCCGGTTCGTCTCGCAGGTCGAAGGCCACCTTGACCGCGCCCTGGCTTCCGGCTTTCAGGGCTCGGCCGATCGCCTTCCGGTAGTCCTTCAGAGGATAAAGATGCGTCAACAAGGGTTTCAGATCGACCTTGCCCTCTGCCAGCAACCGCATTGCAAGGTCGAAGGTCCGTACGGATCGGTTTTCGTATTTTTCCGTCCCGTACGCATACGCGCCCTGGACTTTCAATTCTTTGTACCAGACGGCCGTCCAGTCGATGCCGGAAGGTATACCCGGCATGCCTACGACGGTGACGCATCCACCGGATCCGGTCAGTCGAAGGGCGTCGTCGATGGACCGGGAGGAACCGACACAATCGAAGGTCCGGTTTGCGCCGCCGATGAATACGGGCCGCCCGATCTCCGGACGATGGATTTCCGCTCCGGTCACCTCGCTCAAGCTTTCGTAAAGGCCGTCGCCCCGGCCGATGACCCGGTCGGCGCCCAGTGCAGCCGCCAGGGTCTCCTGATGGCCATAGCGGGCGGCGGCGAGAATCCGGCATTTGGCTCCCAGGGCCCGGATGGATGCGATAGTAAGCAATCCGATCGCGCCGCACCCGATTACGAGCACCGTCTCATCATCGGAGGGAAAGGATTTCATCACGGCGTGCAGGCAACAGCTGAATGGTTCTATCAGGACCGCTTCCTCGTCGGTCAGCCGCTCGGGCACCGGGTGGACCTGGAAGGGGTGCGCGACCAGGGATGTGCTCCATCCGCCGCCCGTGTCCCTGCAATACCCCGTCTGAATGCCCGGGGAAAGATCGCCGTGCATAACCATCTCGCACAGGCCGAAATCACCCTCCCGGCACGACGGGCACGGCGGGTCGATGCCCCGAACAGGGCAGCACAGACCGGGTTCGATGGCCACGCGGTCCCCCCGGGACACGCCCCCTGATTCGGGACCGGTCTCCAGGACCTCGCCCACCACTTCGTGTCCAAGGACAAAAGGCGAGGATATCAGGGGGGAAAAGTAAGGGCTTCCGCCGGCCTTGATGGTGGAGAGGTCTGATCCGCATATGCCGGTCAAGCGCGGTTTGACACGCACCCATGCCGGAGTCGGAAGCACCGGGGGATCGACGTCCACCATGCGAATGCACGAAAGGGCGCCGGTCGCCAAAGCGGGGCTGCGATGGCCGATCGTCCGTACGAACAGGTACCTGGGTACGCTTTTGATGTATTGAACCGCTTTCATACGTGGGTCCAGCTAACGACTTCCCAGTCGCCGGCTTCCGCAGCCTTCTTGAGTTTCCCTCCCGGGTTCACCACGACGGCGTGTCCCACCAGGTCCAGCATGGGCCGGTCCGAACTGCTGTCGGCATAGGCATAACTCCGGTCCAGGTCGATGCCGCGCCGTTCGGCGTAATCCCTGACGATACGAGCCTTCTCCTCGTCGCCGATCGGCGGCCCTTCCGGCTCTCCCGTCAACCGGCCATTCTCCTCCTTCATGGACAGGGCGATGAGATCGTCGGCCTTGGTGTACTCCGCGAGGGGTTCCACGATAAAATCGAGGGATCCGGTGACCAGGACCACGCGCTCGCCTCTTTGCTGATGCTCCCGAATGCGTTCCACGGCGCCGGTGAACATGCGCGGCCGAATGACTTCGTCGAAGAGGCGTTCGCTGCGGGATACGCACTCACCGCGCTCGAAACCCCGGTATTGCCTGTAGAAGACCTGGTTGAAACGGCTTCTGCTGATTTTGTCCAGCACCATGTAATAGACGACCTTCGGCAGAAAGCCCAGGGTCCAGAGCAGGCGCCTGGAAACGGAATAACCCCAGGTCCTGTAAAAGGCGTAGTAGTGTACGATCGTGGCGTCGACGATGGTTCCGTCCACGTCGAAGAAGGCGGTGGCACTGCCGGACTTGCCGTTCCCCGGACGACCATCCGGTACATCGTTCGATCCGCGTCTGCGCTCCATGCGGTCGGCGATGTACAGGTAGCCGTCCCGGTCGATGTAACCGATGTCCCCCGTGTGAAGCCAGCCGTCGCGGATGCGATGCTCCGTCGCCGACGGGTTCTCGAAATATCCCTGCATGACGTTCGACCCGCGCACGACAATTTCTCCCTTCCCATCCTCATCGGGATTGGCGACACGCACGTCGACTTCCGGCAGGGCGATGCCGACGGAAGACGGTTTGCTTCGGTCCATGGGGTTCACGGCTACGACCGGCGCCGCTTCTGTGAGCCCGTATCCTTCGTGTATGGTGAGACCGATATCACGGTAGGCGTGGTAGAGATCCGACTCGAGCGTACCGCCGCCGCTGACCAGCAGTCGCATGCGGGAAACCACGTCCGTATCCGGTTCACGGGCCGCACGCTGCAGCGGGCGGTGCAACAGTCCGAAAATCCGGGGCGCCGCGATCAGGCAGTTGATTTCGGATTCAACCATCAGGGCGACCAGGGATCGAGGACGTACCGAAGCGGTATAGGTAATGGTCGCTCCCGCGTAAAAGGGCATGAGGAATCCCCCGGTGAACTCGAGGGCCTGGCTCATTGGCAGCAGGGAGAGGAAATGGTCGGTCCGGTAGGCACGCAGAATCTCGGCGAGAGACAGCAGGTTCGATACGAAATTTCGATGGGACAGCACCACGCCGTGCGACTCCGCAGCCATGCCCCGTGTAAACATGATGGCGGCCGGCGCATCGGGTTGAACCGGCGCCCAGGCGGGTGGTTCCTCGTTCAAGGCGACCGGTGACGCCGACGAGCGCGGGGCATCGAAAGGAAGGCCGCAGTTGTCGATATTCCAGAACGCGACCTTCAGGCTTGGCGCTTCCGAGACTTTCAGCATCTCGTAACCGCTTTCCGAACACAGGATCGCCTTCGAACCGGTGAACCGGGCAATGCGCCACACTTCCTGCTCCGATGACCGCCGGTCTACGGGCACGATCACCGCCCCGGCCACCAGACCCGCAAAGCAGGCGATCCCCCATTCGGGCTTGTTTTCTGAAAAGAGCAGGACGCGGTCGCCCGGGTGCAGCCCGCCGGACCGCCATTGCCAGCCCATGTGACCGGCCAAGTCGTGCACGTCCTTGAAGGAATATCGGACCCATTCCCCCTCACGCTCCATCTGCATCGCGGTCTTGTCTCCATACATATCCGCGCTCTTGGCCAATATATCCGTCAACGTGTCGAGATGAGGCAGGGGGTCATCCTCCGCATGGGCAAACCCCGACCGCTCCGCAACCTCCTCCTCTTCCGTAATCGTGGGCCTGGGTTCGTCGGTCTTCAACACGTGGCGCTTCAACCCGGGAATATGGATATCCTGGAAGTAGGTCTTCCATTGTATCCTGGATACGTCGCCGTTGAACAGCAACCGGTCATCGGGACCGAGCCGTTCGTGCAGGTCGATCGTCCGACCGGTCTCGAAGGTGCATTCCAGGGACGTGTAGGGACTGTAGATCGACGCGTAGTAGAGCATGCGGGAGATCGCCGATTTCAGCACGGTTATTCTGCGCTTCCAGTTATTCAGGAAGGTGATGCGGTTGAAGCGGTTGAACACCCAGAGCGCGGCGTTCAGTGGATAGACGTAGCGCAGGTTGTACCGCCGTCTGAACTGGGCGAGGGTCGGATAGGTCCAGCGCCGGATGGGTATGGGCTCGTTGTTCCGGTTCAGGCGTGGATGCCACCGGAAGTACTCGTAGGAAAGTTCGAAGGCCTGTTGGAATCGGATCGGATTCCGGTCGCCCGTAGACACGTGGTACACGCTGATTCCGCCCTCCCGGGCCGTGCGCTCCATGGCGGCCAGCATGGAGTTTACCACCATGTCCACCGGGATGATGTCCACGATCATGTCCTTATCGCCGGGAAAATCCGGCAGGCGGCCCTTGCTCACCGCGTCGATCAGCGGGTCGGCGACCTTGAGCCCTTCTATCCATCCCGGTTCCGGCTCGACGAGGCTGCTTTCCACGATGGACGGACGAATGATGACCGTGGGCAGTTCGCCCCGATGCTTGACGATCAGCTGTTCGCCCATGGCCTTCGTAAGGGTATAGCTGTCGTGCCAGCCCCACTGCTGTCCCCGGCGCATCCCTTCTTCGATAAGCTGTTCCTTCAGCCAGCGTTTTCGGAAGGTCTCCATCTGGGCGTCAAGCCAGCGCTGCGTGGGCCGCGCGTTCTGTTGAAGGGCTGACCTCCGGAACAGCTTCTGCTGGACCGCCGACCGGGACGCATCATGGATTTCCTCGGCCCTCGCCAGAATGTCCCGGATTTCCTTTTCCAGGTCGAATGGCGCGTCGCCGATCCCCATTTCCTGGGCCATGGACCAGTCAGGCCGTGGTGGAACTTCCGGGATGCGCCCCTTGAGCTGGCCATTGACATAGGCCGTGGATACGTGGACGAGTATGGCGCGGTTGCACGTTCTGGCGAATTCCATCATCCGCCTGGCGCCCAGGGCGTTCAGCTGCAGGGCGGCGTCGATTTCTTCGTCGAAGGTAACGGAGGCGGCACAGGTCAGTACGACATCGACCTCTTCGGAAAGACGCCGGTACAGTTCCGGTTCCAATCCCAGGTGGTCCAGGGTCAGATCCCCCTCGATAGCATGAACCTTTTCCGCCATGAAGGGAGCGAATCGGTCGCCGTGCATCTCGCGCAAACGGGCGAAGGCGGCGGACTGGAGTATTTCATCCTCTACGCGCTCCGCCGCCGACAGCGTGGTGCCGTCCTTCTTGCGGCGGGGCCTGACGACAAGGTATACGCGGCCGACCTCCGGCGCGCACCGCAGGATCTTTTCCACGACCGCTTTCGCGAGGAATCCCGTGGCGCCGGTAATCAGCAGCGTCTTTCCACGAAGGTATGTTACGATTTCACTCATGCCGTACCGTCTTTCGATGCGTGACCCGGAAGGGATCTACATCGTGGCGGGTGGTGCCTTTAGCCGGCCATGCGTCGCTTGAACTGATCGACCCAGGGAATGGGGGATGGATCGGTGGCGTTTATGACCGACTGGTAGAAACTGGCATAGGTACCGAGCAGGAGCAGGTCGAAAGCCTGTTCCAGGGCTGTATCTCCCCGTGGCAGGATGACCGGGCAGGCAATCTCCTGTTCCTCGAGCAAGGCGCGGGTGATCTCGTGTCGGCGGCGGTTGCGCGGATCGTAGAGGTCGGACTGGACCAGCACGGCGGCGAGCCCGTTCCGGTTCTCCCGGGGGTGGGTCATTCCTTCGAGCAGGTGGTGGTTGAGCTCGGGTATGGCGAACCACGCCGCCATGTTCTTGGCATTCTCGTTCCACTGGTTGGCCATGATGTGGGCATTGCCGGTGAGATGCTCGGAGGCCATGATCATCACCGTTTTGCCCTGCGTCGATCGCGCCAGTTCGAAAGCGGGGTTTTCCTCTCCCGGTTCCCTGCAATCCTGATTCGTCTCGCGTATCAGGATGATGGCCCGGGTAATCTCCGTCGCGGCGAGGTCTACGAAGCCCAGTTGCCGGAAAATCCCGAGGAGGTACGTCACTGCGTAACCCAGGCCGATCCGAGGCTGCCCGCACGTATTCAGTTCGCTGCCGAACACCACGGCCGGCCAGCGATTTCTTTCGGCGAGCGCCGCCAGTTCGCCTCCCGTAGTCAGCGCGATCATGGGAATGTTACGGGACGCGCCCTGCTGCGCCACGTTCAGCACCTCTTCCGTGCCCCCGGAATAACTGGACAACACGATAAGCGCCCGTTCGTCGATCCACGCGGGCGCCACGTAATCGGAAACCACGGTCACCGGCACGGACAGCCTGTCGCGGAATACGTCCATGATCAGATGCGCGCCCAGGGCCGATCCACCCATCCCGGCTACCACGACGTGGTCCACGTCGCGGCAGGCGTCGGGGAAAACGCGCCCCGTCATGTCCCCCCAGGCCGCTTCCACCTGGTCGGGTATCGACCCGATGGAACCATGCATGTCGGACTGGTCGAGGCGTTCCATCTTCAATTCGACCGCCTTTCTTTCAAGGTGGTCACCGGAATCAACGGAAATGCTCATTTGCCGACCCGCCTTGTTCAGGTTGTAACGGAGTTCGACTGGACGGCCCCGATTTCCTTCAGATAGGCCACGCTTTCATCGAACTGCCGCTTCTCGTATGCCTTCAGCACCTCGTCCGATTCGTTCTTCTCCCTGGGCGTTCGCCAGTCTTCCACCCCCGGGCGGACATGGGCCCAGTACAACCGCAGAAAGGGCAACAGGTCTTTTACGTCCCGTTCCAGATACTCCGCCCAGTAATCGGCCATGAGCATGCGCACGTGACGGGCGTATATGGCGCCCAGTTCGATGGTCTTCGTGATCCCGCCTCCCTGTTCCCGCGTGCCGTGGTATCCGTCGATCAGGGACAGCAGGGCGGGATAGTCGACCACGCCGGCTCCCAGCGGGCACCGGGCGATGCGGAATCCCTCGTTAGAAGGATGCAGCGTATAGTCCTTGAGGTGGATATGACTGAGATGGGGAAGAAGCCGTTCCGTGTACCCGAAGGGTTCTTCGCATACCGCCAGCACGTTGCCCACGTCGAGCGTTATGCCGACGTACGGGTTGTCCAATTCCTCGCACAGCCAGCGCATGTCGTGGGACGTGGCGTCGGAGTGGTTTTCCACCGCGATGGTCACGCCATGCTCCTCCGCCAGCGGCAAGGCTGCGCGCAAGATATCCCTGCAATCCGCCAGATGGGCATCCCACCGTCCCGCCAGCGGACGCCGGTCCCCGCCGAGCACGCCGCTCATGACCACCCGCAACGTCGACGCGCCGAGGCCGGAGGCCGCGGGGATGAGACGCTCGAGCATCTCCCGCTCCACCTGGCCGCCGTCGGCCACGAGGAACAGCCCGCGTTCCTCCGCGCGGGCGCGGGCCGATTCCAGCGTGGAAGGCGCCAGGCCGGGCAGGCAGTCGTCCGGGGGGAACTCCACGCCGGCCAGTCCGTGTTCGACGGCCATGTTTATGAGCTCGTGGGCGTCGGGACCCGTATTGAATGAATAGGCGCAAACTCCTACTGACATATGTTCTCCTTGCAGCTGTTCACTGGCCGATGATATCTCGCCGTCATTCCCTCGGCTGCCGGCCCTGAACCGCGTAGCCGCCGTCGCAGATGGGCGGATCGTCTCCTTGCCGTCATTCCCTCGGCTGCCGGCCCTGGACCGCGTAACCGCCGTCGCACCGAATGTCCGTCGCCGTGATGTCGCTGGATTCGTCGCTCGCCAGGAACACGAATACGTTGGCGACCTCCTCGATGGTGGCGATCCGGCCGAGGGGATGCAGTTGGTCGAAGGCCCTGAGCGCGGCTTCCGGATCCTCGGCGTTCTCCTTCACGAAGTTGTGCAGCATGGGGGAATCCACCGTGCCGGGCGAGACCGTGTTCACTCTGATTCCGTCCACGGCGAGTTCCATGGCCTGTCCCCGGGCCAGCGCGATCAATCCGCCCTTCGTCGCCCCGTAGATGGCCACGCCCGGATGCCCGTTGTGGCCCGTGACGCTCGCCATGTGAATGATCGATCCACCGTCCGCGGCCCGCATGTGCGGGATACAGTACTTGCTGAAGACGGCGGGCGCCAGCAGGTTGACGGAGAGGATGCGGCCCATCACCGCTTCGTCCTGGTCTTCGATGGGGGACACGGGCATGATGGCGGCGTTATTTACCAGGACGTCGATCCGCCCCATCCGGGACGCCGCCGTCTCCACGAAGGACCGGACCCCGCCGTGGTCGGTAATGTCCAGGGATTCCGCCAGCACAGTCCGCCCCGTTTCGGCGACCAGGCGGCCGGTCTCCGCCACCGTGTCGACGTTCACGTCGCACACCGCCACCGAAGCGCCTTCCCGGGCAAGGGCCAGCGCGATCCCGCGCCCTATCCCGTCCCCCGCGCCGGTCACGATGGCCGCCCTGCCTGCTAACCGCATGCTGACTCCTCCTGTCGCATGACGACCCCATCAGTTGTACAATTGTACAACTCGATAACAAGTTTGGGTTGCATTCTCTTCTTCATGACCATTGCAGACCGCTATTTCAGACCATCGTTCATGCGCGGTTCGTGCGCGCATGGCTTCGACGTTGGGCGCGATCGGCTTACACACCGCCCACTCACGATTCAACCCTGTCTCCTCTTCAGCAACTGCCCCAGCCAATGCGACATGGGCCCGGGGGCCGCGTCGCACACCTCCACCATCTGTCCGGGGAGAGGCTGGCCGATCACGGCTTCCACGTCGGCGCGGCGATCCGCGACGATCTCCGGATGGAGACCGGCCACGTTGCGCCGTTCTTCCGGATCAGTCTCCAGGTCGAAGAGTTCATCGCCGGCTTCGTCCTCATAGCCCACCGCCGTACAGAAATTCCAACGGTCGTCCCGGACGCTGGCCCTGCCAACTGCATTCCCCGTGACAAAGGACGCCCATCCGGTCACCACGCGTTCGCGGACCGATGCCTTCTCGCCCGTGACCAACGGCCACAGGTCCTCGCCATCCGTCCAGTCCGCCCGCATCCCAAGCCGTCCGAGCAGCGTGGGCATAAGGTCATGGTTCTGCACGAAGGCCTCCACGTCGAGGTCCGTGGGCCCGCCTGGTACCCGCACCATAAGGTTGAGTTGGGTATTGAAGGGATGCAGTTCATCAGGCCCCTTGCCGAACTTCCCCTGGTCCAGCAGTTGCGTCCCGTGGTCAGACAGGATCACGACCATGGTCTCATCGAGCAGGTTCAGGTCTGCTGCCGCGTTCAGCAACCGGCCCACGTACTCGTCCACGAAGGCGACCTCCCCGAGGTACAGCGCCTCGATGCGCCTGAGTTCCGCTTCCGAGGGTCCGCCCGGTTCGCCTGGCCCGCCCCCGGCGTAAGCTGGACCGGGCTGGATGAAATCGAGACCGTCATGCTCGCAGTACCGGTCCGCATATTCCGGCGGCGGATCCCACGGCTCGTGGGGATCGAAGCTGTCTACCCACAGGAAGAAGGGCCCCGCCGTATGGTTGTCGGCCAGCCAATCGCAGGCCGAATTGAACACCCGGGCGCACTGGTAGTCGTCCTTTTCCCTTCGGTGTCGCTGGTTGAGCAGGTAGTTCACCAGTCCCGCGTGCCGGGCCATGTCTACGGGCGACCGGACGTGCCGGGCGAGCTGCGCCTCCACCAGCCGGGGATCGCCGCTTTTCCAGTTGTCCGATTCCTGGCCGCGCACAAAATCCAGATGCGCGAATCCCCGGGCAAAGTTCATGGTGGGCTTGAACATGTGGTACGTGTCGGCGATGAGGGCCGTCAGGTACCCTCGTTCCAGCAGCACCTCGGCGATCGTGTCCTGCTCCGGGGGAATCTTGTGCCAACCTGGGGCATGATGCCAGTGTCCGCGCCGGTCGAAGTTGTAACGCCAGGGAAAACTGCACATCCCAGTGAATAGTGCCCGGCGAACCTGCAGCGTGGGCTGCCCTTCGCCATACGCTCGGTTAAACCGGATGCTGCCGCCGTGGAATGCGTCGAGATTGGGCGTGTGCGCGTGGCTGTATTTCCTGCCCGGGCCGATGATGTCGGCGCGAAAGGTGTCCAGGCAAATGCAAATGACGTTCACGGGGGCTCCGCGGGAAACGGGATGATACTTTGATAAGGCGTTTAGGTATTACAAGCAAAGCGGAAGCTAAGGGGAAGAGGCCGTTACGTCAACGGATTTGCGGGGAGAGCAGGATGGGCATACAGACAGTTTAGACAGCTCAATTTACGTAAGCAGCAGATCAGCCGGAGAAATCCCAGTTGAATTGAGTTTCAAGGTGTCTCAACAAGGCAAGAGTTGGTATTGCATTGATTTGAGTTCAAACACCCTCTATTTCCCACCTACGAAATAGAACGGGGGTTGATTATGGTACTTACGTTCAAGAAAAGCATCTATTACTCCGAGAATGACACATCGACCAATGTAATCATCTTGCCCGATTAGGTGCGCTTCAACCTTATCGGATAGTTCCCCGAGGGTATCGAAAACTTTTTTGCGGAGGGACTCACAGCGAGGGTCATTTGGAAAATCAGGAAGTTCAGGTACAATCTCTCTAGCGAACCAGTCCAAAGCCCAGACCTGTCCCTGTAACTGGTTTTCTTGGGAAGGCGAATCCATCGTGAATCTCCTTTAAGATTAGGGGAAAAATGAAAGTTATGATAGACAGGGTTGTGGTAGCTACCGTACTACAGGAATTAGAATCAACGTAATGCCAAGGGCTTACTACGGTACACACCATTTACTTGACGATTTCAAACCGATTAGACCACCGAGACCCGTGACAAACCCACAATTCCAGGGAGCGAGGTATTAGCTGAAGCTGAATCGGTTTTTGCAGTTATCCCGATCCAATCTTCGCCAACAACTGTCCCCGCATATCGAGACCATCGACCTGATTTTCAACGACAAGAAACCGGCACCTGCCTTCACTCTCTCGCTCCCAGAGTACCCCAATTGTACGTTTCTCGGCGGTATCCGACCCTTCGGCGATGTGGGCGCCTTTGTATTCAACGACGAGAAGACGGCCGTCTTTCAACAGGGCTACGAAATCCGGGTAGAACTTGTCCGTTGCAGTAGGCAGCCAGAATGATTTGGGATTGCGCGCTACATTGCGCAGCCAGTACTCCACGTCTGGAAGGCTGTCGATCACCTGGGCGCACTGGAATTCCTCGCCATCATCGGCGCCGTCGAACGCGGGAACGCGGTTCGGACCCAGGAAGTGCTTGCCTGGCTTCCAATGTCCGTGATAGCGCCTCTGGCCCTGGTACATGCCCTCCTCGAAGGCGAAAGCGTGGTCAAATGAGACCAGTACATCGGATTCGGGTTCGAGGAGATATCGCTGATAGACACTTTCCTGCTCCATCTGCTTAATCGTCTTGATCTTGTTCTGGATTCTGGTGGCAAGAAGGAACTTGCAACGCATCAACGCGGAAATGGTCATGCCGCGTACATTGACCAGGTGATCAATCATTTGGCGCAACCATTTGAGCAACTCGATCTGTTGGACATCCGGCTGCCGCACCCGCCGGTCGAGCCAGATGGCCAGCGACTCCGGCGTCCAGCCTTCGACCGAGACGTCCAGGGCCAGTTGCTCCTCCTCGCGGGCGAACGTGTACGTGACGCGGTTGCCGTCGATGTCCACCTCGAAGTGGCGCGCCGTCTCATGGACCGTGAACTCGTTTTCATCCAGTTTCGCCGAATAGTTGAGCAGGGACCATTCGTGGTATTCCATGAACAGGTCCGCGTCGGCGAATTCCATCGTGCCCTGAATGACCAACATCAGCCGCGGAACCGCGAAGCATTCTCCCCGCTCGGCGGGCGACAACCGGTCCCTGACCTCAGCCCGGTGCCTGGCAACGGCCAAAATGAAACCAGCACGCTCCTGCTCGGGCAGCAACTCATTGACCTCCTGCTCGGAAGCCTGATCGACCCAACCGGGGATTTCTATTTCCACCCTGCCTTCAGCACCGCAATCGTTCAGCTTCCACCGGTCATCCGTGGTTTCCCGGAGTGCGTACAGGGCTTCCGGCGTCGGCGTGAATGCGAAGGTGAATACTGGTGCCGTCTCTTCCGGCGGATCAAACAGGTTCCCCTGATCATCAAGTGTATCCTGCACCTGCTCGATGTGGTCCCGGGCCTCGTCTTCCTCGAAACCCATGTCCACCAGCCTGTCTGCCAACGCGCGCGCTGCGTCGCCGAAAGACCGCTCGGAAAGAAAGGCGTAGGCCTTGTTCAGGTCGGTCGCCCGGCGCCGCCTGGCGTAGGGCATGCGCATGACCCGGCCAAGAAGCTGCTCCACGTCCGTCGCGCTTTGTATCCGCTGCACGGAACAGAAAGCGTAGGCCAGCGAACAGTCCCATCCTTCTTTGAGTGCCTCGACCGTAATGACGTACTCTACTGGACAGGCGGGGTCGAACAGATCGATGCCGTCGAGTTCGCGTTGCGCGCCCGTCGCGACGGCGATCTTCCTTTCCGGGATCTGCTCGACTTCCACCAGGTGGTTCTTCAGCACCTCAACCGGTACTTCCTGGTTTCTTGGTTGTGCCTGAAACAAAACGACGGGACGAATGTAGTCGCGATCGTCTTCAGCCGACTCGGCAAGCGACGCGCGCGCCGCGACGGCACCAGTCACCGCGTTTTGCCAACTGTCGTGTTCGGAAAGCATGATGGGCAGTTTGAGCATCTCTTCGTTCTTGAGTTCCTGCGCGCTGACACTGTGCAGGATGTTCGATTTGATCCGGGGCGTCGCGGTGAATTCGACGATCGCGCTCGGGTTGACCCGCGCCTGCATCTCCCTGGTCAGCCCGGTTACCGCCTTGTGCGCCTCGTCTACCAGCATCAGCGGACGATGGACGTGCAGCAGGTTGGCGAAGGAATACTTTACGCCGCAGGTCTCCAGCGTCTCCACGCCCGGCATGTCTTGGGGCAGGGAGGAGAAATGAGATTCCATGTCCTCGTTGTGGGCATAGACTTTGCGGCCTTCGGTGTTCGACACGCGCAGTGTTTGTATCGTACCGACTACAATACAGCAGTATTCCCGCAGGTCGTGCGGCCGCATATGAACGAAGTCCGCGATATCGAAGACACGGACCCGTCCGTCGAACGCATCGTCCAGCACCTGCCGGTAGGCGTGCCGGGTGTTCTTCAGCGCCTCGACGGTCTGCTGCCGGATGGTTTTCGTCGGTACCAGCCAGAGGATCAGGGGATGGTCCTTCTCGATCCAAGTATCACGGACCAGGGATACGGCATGGGCAGCGAGGATCGTCTTGCCGCCGCCCGTGGGCAGACGAAGACAAACGTAAGGAACGTCCGGCAGTTCCTTCAGCGGCGCGTAGGCCCCGGCGAATCCCCTCAGCCGCACGGCCTGCTCCGGCTCCCCGGTAATTGACTCGTAGGCGTTTTTCGGACCAGCCACGCGTGCCTCTTCGAAGAAGCGGCGCAGGACCGAGAGTGTATCAGCTTGATACTGTTTCAGTTCCATGGATCAGGCCCGCGCCTTGATATCGTAGGGAGTCTGCTTGAAGACGATATCCTGTTGGGCGAGGGTTGTCGCGGACAGGCGCGACTGTTCGCCGTAGACCGTGAGCGGACCGGCGAAATCCGCGTCCCGGAGAGCAATCTCGCTCCGAATCCGAGCGAGCGTCGGACGAGTCAGCACATTGCCGTTACTCGGATGCCTATCGCCGAGGACGCCGTTGTATAGCAGTGCATAGGCACGGCCGTCGTGGATCCCTAGGAGGGGAGACTTGTCGTCGACCGGCAGCGGACGCCCGGTCTCGCTGAAGTAGACGTGGGCAGCGAGAACCGAAAAGGTGATGTCCGACCTGATCCGGCCATCCGCGTCGAACACCGGCGGTCCGAGACGATAGAAGCGATAACCGCCTCCGCCCTTCCAGCCGACACTTTTGGAGATCCCGCCCTGCTCACCTTCGATGACCTTGTTCAGGCGGGAAACGCAGTGGGTGACGGCATGATCGCCCATTTCGATGCCGATATAGCGGCGCCCCATCTTGTGCGCCACCGCAGCGGTGGTGCCGGAGCCGAGGAAGGAGTCGAGGACGAGGTCGCCTGGGTTGGTGGCGATGTGGAGAATGCGTTGAATGAGGCGTTCGGGTTTGGGGGTGTCAAAGGCATCTTTCTTTCCGAATAGAGCATGGATTTCTTTTTTTGACTCATCCGTGTGGCCCACCTCTGAACTCGACCACCAACTCCACGGGACGACGCCTTCAACCTCGCTAAGGTACCTGATGACATTCGGTTGAGAGTTATTGTCTTTGCCAAAATAAACACGACCATCGGCTTTCAGTTTCATAAACTCAGATTCAATCATACTCCAGCATCGTCCTTCTGGTGGGGTATGTATTGCTCCTCCTGGTGCAATGATTTCATACATCTGATTTGGGCGATAGCCCTGTGCGTTCATCGGTATAGGTCGCCAACGACCACGTGGGTCGTTATTGGGATTCGTGTAAATCTTTGCCTGATCTTCCGTCAGCGGCACCTTGTTTCTTACGTTTTTGAATACTTCTGGAGATTTTGAATAGACAAAAATGTATTCATGGACATCACCAATAGCCTCACGATTCTCACGTGAATATCGTTTTTGCCAGACATTTGTTGCTATGAATGAACTACGACCAAATATCTCATCCATAGTTACTTTCAAGTAATGTCCTTCGTCATCATCAATGTTAATCCAAATTGAGCCATCATCTGAAAGCAACTCCCGCAGAAGTTCAAGACGCGGCCACATCATTGCCAACCATTGGGAATGTTCTAGGTTATCGTCATAATGTTCGAAAGCAGAACCAGAGTTATACGGCGGATCAATATAGATGCACTTTACTTGGCCGGCATAGGATGGTAGTAAGGCTTTCAAAGCTTCCAGATTGTCTCCCTGGATGAGAATGTTGCAGGCGTCCGAGTCGCCCACAGAATGATTGGGATCTTCTTCCAACAGACGATAAGGGACACGAGTTGTGGATTGGATATCGGCTTCACGTGTCAGCCAGTGTAGGATGGGCATAAATTATCGTCTCACTCCTGTGAATCCCGACGCAGCTTTATCGGACTCGGCGAACCACTTTCCTGCATCTTTTTCTGTGTGGGTTTGATAGAAGAACCGAAATTTACAGGAAGTCTACTGCTTCCTGGCTGGCCGAGGTGGGGTTCCGGTTTTTCATAATAGAATGACCCTTTGCTTCGTGCACATCGAACTTTCCTGCGACGGATTCCACAGGGTTCATGCCCATCAGGTATTCCAATATGATATACGTTCGGTTATCGTCCTTATCTGTTTATCCCAATCAAATCGATCTGCCATGTTCTCCTTCGTCATGTGTGGCGTACATGCCATTGCCAAGTCCATCTTATCAATGTGCTTTCTATTCAGTCGATCTTCGAGATAAGACGACAATCCTCTTCGAGGAAAGAAGGACTCATATTGATCAGGGTCGGGAATCGACTGTAAGCCTTGAGTAATTTCAAGGACCATTGCTGGAATGTAATTCTCGATTTCTCTGGCTTCGGTTATCCATATATGAGCACAAGGTATATCCCCGACCTCCGCACAGATTCTCCCCACTCTACTCTTCAGAGGAGTATCCGCAGACTCGCGGTCTCCGTCACATATAACTATGATGTTTGGATTGAGTCGGAACAAATTTGCCAGTGGTGTTTCCTTTTCGGATGGTCTAAATTGGACCTGTGCAAGTAACGACCCACCATAGAACGCACACTGGTAGTCACGTCCTTCACGCAATTTGCCTTTGCTGTAGAGATGAATCCAGTGGTTTATATACACACGGTCTGAAGGGCCCTCTACCCAAACAATGCTGTTTGCCTGTAGTAAATCCGATGGCCTTGCGCCTAACGTAGAGATTACTTCAAACCGATCGAATTGTGCAGAAACCGTGCTCGTGTGTGCCGTTTCGCCATCATGAATGACATGGATGATCTGAGCGTTCTCCGATGCGCCAAAAACATCCAAAGCCGTGCTCGAATGGGTGGTCAGAAAAATCGTAGCTTTTTCTTTAAGAACATAGTCTTCGAGATATCGAAACAGACGGCGCAATAACGCTGGATGAAGGTTATTCTCAAGTTCTTCGAACGCGAATATGAATTCAGACTTCTCCTTGTTCTCTATTCTTGGAACAACCAACAGGTTCAATAGAACCAAGAGAATGGTCTTCAGACCGCTTCCCGATTTGCTGAGAGCAATCAAGCCCTTCTGTTCCTCGCCAAGGTAGACCTCCCAATGGCCTTGCGGACCTTCCGCCTCATCATCATCGTGCTCTTGAACTTGGATCTCCGTAAAACTGCCATCGTTCCCAAAAATCTCATTGAGCGCATCCAATAGCTGCTTCTGAATTACCTCCCGTGGGAACCGTTCGTTAGAAGTAGTGATAAAACGGCGAATTATGTTCGACGCTCCAGTTCCTTCAGAACCGAGCACAAGATCTTTCGTCGACGACTCTTGTCGAATATCGCGGTCAGCAAGGAGTCTTTGGAACTGCTTATTGTTGAGATGATGGGATGGATTACGTACGATCTTCTTAATTTCAGATATCCTGGCATTGGTTGAGACTTCGCCATAGTGGGACTTTAATGCATATTTTTCGGTAGAACCCAACTTTGTACATACTCCATTGGAGTCAATTTCCCAAGTTATCTCAGTACCGATTAAATGACTTCCGTGTTCTTGCCAGCAGTCTCCGCCTAATGAGCTGGTTTCAACATTTCTTGGAAATGCGCCTATCAATGACTCCTCGTCTAACACACCTCGACACCTCAATTGCCAACCACGATCGCTAAGTTTGTTCTGGCACAATGCTTCGACCAGATCCAGAAGGTGTGATTTTCCTGAGTTGTTCCGTCCGATGATCACGTTGATAGGCTTGATTCTGTCAAAGCCAACCCAGTCCTTTTGAAAACAAAGATGCCCTTTGAAGAATACAGTGTCAGCTTTCACAACGGGAATTCTCCACACACATATCCAGCTTTCCAGTATCTACGTATACGAATAAGGTGGCCCGCACCGACGTCGTTTGATTTGACCCAAAGTCAAACACTGCTATCCTCCTCAGGAACTTTCGGCATGGCTTCTTCGAATTCGATAATCCACTTTTCGGCGTCTTCTTCAGTGTAGGAACCAGTAAAGACTTGGCCACATCCCGACGGCAATTCATGGCTTCCCGGTTTGTCGATATGAGGTTTCAGTTTTTCACGCAACTTAACTGCTTCTTTCTCGGACAAGTCATTACAGATTGAATTCAGGTCACTTATTTCCAGCGCCCCAGCGAAAGCCACACCCGTCAAATCAGTTTCCTGGTTAATAGACTGCCGGATGCGATTGGCAAACCCTTTGGGAGCTAGTGTTCTATCAACACCCTGAAGTTCTACAAAGTCAAGGCTGGCCCCCTGAAGACGTGTACCGCCAAGTCTGGCTCCCTGCAGACTTGAGGCGTACAGTCTGGCTCCTTGCAGATTTGCTCCGAATAGCTGTGCCCCTTGCAGATTCGCCCTGTAAAGCTCTGCTCCTTGTAGGTGTGCTTCAATGAAATTAACCGCTTGCAGGTACGCTAAGGAAAGCACTGCCCCTTGCAGGTGCGCTTCACGGAAATTCGCTTCCTGAAGATGTGCTTCATGAAGTATAGCACCCCTTAGATATGCCTTAGTAAATACCGCCCTCTCCATATACGCCTCTCGAAGATCAACACCGTTCAACCAGCTCTCTTGCAGGTTGATGCGGAGACCTCTGAATACCCCGTGTTCCTGCATGAACAGCAAGGTCAACAGACTCTGGACCTGCTCCGAGGGTTTCCACTCCTGCGCCTCTCTGTATTGGATATCGGCGGTCGTCTGACGTATATGAGCACAGAGTATATCAAGCACTGTCTGTCGTAAACCCTTGGTATCTTCAGCCAGATGGAAAAGTTCGTATGCTCCACCCAGACGCACCGATTCTGATCCGTGCCCCAAGTGTTCAATTGCGTTTTTCAATCGGTCCTGTCGCTGCCCGTCCTCGGTCCTTAATACGGCTTCAGCCTGGGCTCGCGCTGTATCTTCCAGCGCTTTGGCGCGTCTATAGGACATCAGTGCCTGCAAGGCGATCAGGATACCCCCCATGCTGATCCCCAGGAATTTCAGCGCTTCGTACTTAGGTTCCCCAATTGAAGCTATTCCCAACAGATCATATATCCACTCAGGGTGTCTGGAGCATATGACGAAGAGAAAAACAGTCAACATTACTAAGAGCAATAAAACAAGCAATGTGATGAAAGTTGCCTGAATGATTGGAGTTAAAACTCGTTTTAATTTATGAATCCCGTGCATTTCAGAAAGGCCTCAAAGCATCGAGAATTACCTCGACAATAGCATAGTGCTTTCATGCTCACGTTTTAAGTCGATTTATGAATAACTCAGGTTTGTAGTTCAACCCCAGTTTTTATTGACGGTTACATCGAATGGACCATCGCCCCAACTTGGATCTTTTCCCGGGAATCCGCAAGGTGGTTTAAATCCATCGTATTCCCACTGGTCTGGGGGAGGACCGGCCGCTCCAATCGCGAAACACCATCCACTCACTGTGTGACGGTACGCATACCACCTCTGCCCATCCCTCGAGACTTTCATTACAATACCTGAAGGTTTCGTAAGGCCTTGAGTAGTGAAATTATCATCAAACAGACGTAGTAGATTTCGATCATACCGATTACGTTTCCGGTAATGCCCCATATGGCACGTAGCCAGCCAGCGTAGAGCATCGGTTGTTTCCTTAAACTCCCGCCGATCGAGACGACGACCTTCCGAATCGGTGCCATCTACACCAGCATAGTATTGAAGCCGTTCTTGTTCCGCTTGAATTGAACGATCGCGTTCCAAGAGTTCCGCCTTAAATTCCCTGACAACACCGCATGCCTCAATGAACCTGTTTGTATCTACGAGCTTTTTTATCCAGTAAGGGCGGAACTGAACTATACTGCGCGACCTGAAGTGCAGTCTGATGAACAAGGCTAAACGAGCTCTCCACCGTATTCGGGATACATTGGTCTCGCTGTTGAGCAGTCTAAGCGGATACTCGTATGCCGCATACAAACTCAACGCAAACAGAAACGGCAACAATCCGATCGTTAGCCAAATAGGTAGCGCAAACTCCCGGAATAACTGATAACCATCAAGATGATCCCATGTTCCGCAAACATGATGCACGGTGTATGCCAGCCACGAAAACCCAATCAAAGCAAGGATGTAATCACATAACTTTCTGACTGTTTCATATTCCCTTTCATTGCGTGCATGCGTGTATAGCGACATTACGGCCAGTATCGCAGTTACAAGTTGCCAGAAAACTTCGGCTAATAAACTAAGTGCAGTTAGGTTTAAGAAAAAAGTGACGAAGACGGTAGGAGCGATTGTCGCGATTGCCGTATTTCTAAAAAACTGCGGGGCTTTGTTTGCTTCTAAGACTCCTTTATATGACAATAAAATACCAGACATGACAAACCAGATGACAGTTTCTTTGACAAGTTCGGTATTCCACCATCCCAGTTGTGAACCAATCCATACTTCGAATAGGATGTACGAAGACAATGCGAACAACGTTAGAAGAATTGTTTGACTTAGAAAAGTACGAATGAGTTGCGGAATGCTTCCTCGAACCTCTCTTCGGAACAAAACCCAAATCACAAAGATACTCAATAGGATCAGGGTTGCTTGCTCTCGGTTCGAAAGCAAGTCAACATACTGTGTCATTTACGTTCCATGTATACGAACTTCTGATTCATTAATGACACCTCAATCCGCCAAATCGAGTATAGTCTCGTCATCTATGTCCAACAGCCGTCCCACCTCCAGCAGTCGGTCCCTGGAAATCTCCTTGCGCCACCAAGCTTCCAGCGCCAGTGAGAGGATCTGCCCCTTCAATTCATGGTCCCATGGCGTTTCGTCGCTGGAATCTTCTTCATCGGTGAGAGCGCAGACAGCGCGACGATACCGATGGGCTTCTTCGGTCCGTTTGAGCAGAGCCTTGACCTGCTCCTGGTTGACGAGATTCAGCCCGCGTAACCGCCAGACTGCAGCCGCGTAGCTCACCCCGAAGTGCCAGGCCAGCGAGTCAGCGTCCGCGTAGGTGATCTTCTGTGAGCCCGATGGACTGCGCATCTGGCCCTCGATACCTTCCTCAGTTACGGCGTCTACGGCCGTCACTTCGCGTCGAAAGATCCTGCCTTTTCCGAGGCTGTGCATGAATTCCCGCACGCCTTCTTCCGGCATGAGGAAGGCGGCGGCGAAGGCATTGGCTCGCTGCTCGGTCCTCTCCCTGGCGTTGTGGATGCTGGTAGCGGTGGCCGGCGCGTGACGGTCCATCAGCACGTGGCCGTGTTCGTGCGCGAAGGAGAAGCGCCGACGGACCGGGACCTGCGAGCGATTGGCTAGTATCGCCATGCCGAAATCGGGACTCCTGAGAAAGAGGCCGGAGATTTCATCGGGCAACTCCACCGCCGCCGTCCAGAGGTTCTGACGGGCCATCGTCTCCGGTACTTTGACGGGCGCCTGACCCAACCGGAGACGCCTGCGCTCCTGTTCTGCAACGTGCTGGCCCTGGGCGATGGCGTGTCCCGCCGAACGGGGAGCCGGAAGCTCGTAACGCGGCAGGGACGCTTCGGCACTGATTCCGGTCATCCGTCTGAGTTTGGCCCCTTCGCTAAGCAGACGCAAACAGCGACGGGCCTGTTCCCTGACGACCTCCGACTGGAGACCCGGTTCGGCTCGAAAGAGCGCAATGATCGGATCCAATGGCTCGGTGACGGATGCCGGTCTGACGAACCACTCGAGGGGACGGCCGTAAAGTCCCGCCAAACGGGTCAGTTCCAGCGTGGTAACCTGCCGCCGGCCATGCTCCATGCGACTGATCGCCGAAATCTGTACTCCAAGTGCAGTTGCGGCTTCCTCCTGCGTGATCTTCCGGCTTTCTCTGGCCAGTCGCAGGCTTCGTCCGATCTGTTCCGGAGTGATAGCCATTTCTGGCTCCTTGATAGTGGGATATGAACTCCCGGCGTAACTCTGGTCGCAGAATTGCAAAACGGTATCAATCACCCAACGGAAAATCTACATTATCGCAAGTTATAAGTCAATAACAACCATTTCGATTTATATTATGGCAATTTACTGGGTGGTATTTGATTGTTGAATCTACCGAATGAAGAGATTAATGGATAAAGCTCGGAGAGGAATCAACCCAATAAATACTGGCTTGAAAACCAGGATATCATCAATCAAAAAACACGGAGGTATTCTTGGCAGGCAGCATCTAGGGATGGAGGGGAGGGGGATCGCAATCTTCCTGCTTTACACATCTCATCTAACGCGATGACAAGAGGCTTGCAGTCACGTTCCCGATTCAGTCTGGGATAAGGGTCTGTCTCGTTTACTTCCTTACCGTTCAAATAGTAGAGCCAGGTTTCGATGTTCCGCACAGGTACAAAGACGACTGCATTGTCCTCAGGTCTTAGCGGTAAGACCTCTCTTTGCCTACAGGCATCGTCTAACTGTTTCAGCCGTTGCGCGGTGCTATGTCTGTCGCCATCAATCATCGTCACCAGAATTCCGCCACGTTTGCGCACGGCGTCCAGATAAACTGGAAACTGATCCCGCACAAATCGTTCGCCCGCGCCTGTACTGGGTCTCGGGACAACATACACGTCCCGATTGCGTCTTTTCATGAATCTCCGGACAAAGGCCTCATGCTGCTTGTCTTCACAGAGCACAGTGATTCTGGGACGACTCACGGGACAAGCCCCTGGGCGTACAGATCGGAGACCTTGAGCATGGTGTCGTTTTTTACATCTTTGACATCTAGGACGCGCGTGTGACTCTCCGGTTCGCGCTCCAACCATTTTGCCTTTTCGACGAGGAAATCCATTGCTTCTGGATGGTGCGAAATCAATACGATCTGTGGCAGATCATCGCCACAGCCGTCCTCCAACTCCGCCAGCAGTGGTTGCAGTTCAGGGAGGGTGATACAATTGTCCGGCTCGTCCAGAAACAGCGTGCGATCGGCGTCGTCGGCAAAGAGCAACAGATGATGCACGATCAAAGCGCGTTGCCCATCCGAGAGTTGGTCAAACCGATAGTTATTGCCCGCATTTCCTTCCTGTGAAGCGAATTCAACCTGCAATTCCCTGTAGTCGCCTTTTACCACGAGTTTAAGGTCAGCGAAGCCAGGGAGAACGTTACGCAGATGATCCATCGCCTCGAATGCACGCCGCGGGTTCTCCTGCAGTCGTCCCTGATACCAGGAGGCGAAATTCTCGCCGTTATCTGCGAGTCTGTCCGTGTCCGATTCGGTACCGTGTTCTATACGCCTCGTCTCCAGAAAGAGTGTTACGAAACGACGGACCTGATCTCTGAATGCACATAAACGCCTATTGTCGGACCTCTCAGCCACGGGCGCAATACCGGACTGGGTCCAGTCAAATGAATACTTTGGTCCCTCGCTGTGATCGTCGCGATAGAGTTGTACCTCACCGCTGGCGAATTCGAATAGCGGCAGGTCATTGCAGGTAAGATCTTCCTGTTTCACCCGTGCCAATCGTTTTTCCAGGTTGTGTTCAACCACAAGCCGGTAAAGAAACGTGGTGTCGTCAAAATCGAATTCCAATTCGAAGGACTGCTCGCGCTTCTTTGTCCATCTAGTCAGGTCGCCAGCGGAAAACAACTCTCCGACCCGGCCGTCGCCACGTATGAAATCGCGAAGCTTCCCCACTACTTCGAATACCGCCGTCTTACCGCATCCGTTCGCGCCGAGCAGCAGCGTCAAATCTCCGAAAGTCAGATCGAAGTTGCTGAGGCATTTGTAGTTGTCGATGTGTATGCGCTTCAGCATGAATTCCTCTCAACCTGGATCTGATGTACAGAAACTCAGTTTAAAAGAAAGGGCTTAGAGCGTCTGTGTCAAGGAGTCTCAGGCAGACAGGGAACCGGCTCGGAAGGGGTCTAGGATGCCCAGGCCAGATAATCCCTCGTGTCGGTCGGATATGGCTTAAATCTCGATGTTGAAAATCGCAGGAATTGATCCAATGAAGCCGTTGAGGGGGATACCGCCCTGAAGAGACCAGCCCGAACAAACCTCGGGGCTTACCGAAAAAAATGTCGAAACTAACACTACGGACGGAACTGCCAGCCACGAGACCGGGCTTTCGAACTCAGTGTTTTGGCCTTCTTCTCTATTTGCCTCATCGTAAGGCAGCGAAATTCAATACAAACATGTTCTGGAAAGGCGTCAGGGTCAGGCGCTGCGGTTAGTTCAAGCATCTCGCACTCCCCCCCAACCGTAACGGCCAGAACACCTATCGATCTATGGCCCAGGGCGTTTACATAATGCCGAAGCGATCCAGGCCCAGTCATTTTCGTTGTCCAGGTCCAACTCCCGCACATTGTCGGCATGGGTATCCAGGTCCAAATGATGCCAGTCCGCCCGGCGAGCGACGAGATTCACCTCAAGACTGATTTCGTAATCCGACAGAGACCATTCCGCCCTCACACCGCCTTCGGTCGTCGGGTAAAGATATGGCAAAGGCAAGTCGTCCGGATAATGCCGGTCGAAACCGGCCGCCAACCATTCCAGTTCATCTGAACCGGGAGCCTTCCCATCTCCATCGAGCCATCCGTCTTCGAGACGACGCAACTCGTCAAGACGGCCGTGGATGTCAAGGGGGGCCAGCTGGCCGACTTGTTCCACCGGTTCCACTCCTACCAAACGGTCTTGAAGGTGATTACCGGGACGGAGCTTCCCTTTTCTATATGGGAAAGCTTCAATTCAAAGCCATATCCGCGAAGCCCCTAGGAATACGTTTGCGTTCCGGATGGTCCTGGAGAAATCTCCATTTTGCGACGCTTTTAAGCATCTCTTCAAGGACGGAAAGATCCTTGAGAATCTCCAGGGGGATGTCGCCGCCTCCAAAGCGCTTTCCGCATATTCTGGGCCGCAAGAACTCGTCTTTTTTCATTGCCTATCCACCTTCTTGCATATCAGTAGTACTACCGAATATGCGAGGACAATCGCCATTCCAGCACAACGTTGCGAGCAGATCTGAATTTAGATGATCGTCTCATGGGGAAGTCTACGCAGAGACATTTGACTTCAGGGCGAGTCGAGGTACAAGCTTCGGGCACAAAGTTCAGGTATTGTCATCATCGTACCATCGCTAACATATTGAACGCACGAGTGGCTATCGGGTTCGCAACCCTGATTTCGGATTACTTTTGCATATACAACTGACCGCGGGCCCTACTCCGCCCCCTCCTTCATCTCGTCGGCCGCCTTGCAGTTGCGTATCCAGATCGTGTCCTGCGTGGGTTCGTAGCCCTTCCAGGCGTAGGGGTCGGTGCCGGAAACCGGAACGATCGTGCGCCGGTCGGCCGTGGCGGGACGCTCGCCCTCTTCGATGCCCCACGGCAACAGGCTCCACGCGTTGCAGTAGTGGTTCACCAGCACGCGGCGGGGCTGATCGCTGCGGTTCTTGTAGGACCGGTGCAGGAGATAGCCGTTGAAGAAGACCAGGGCCCCGGCGCGGACTTCGACCGGCACTTCCACGGACTCGTCGAATCCGTAGCTCTCGGGCGCGAAGTCGAATTCGTCGGGGTTCTCGTGCTGCCGCTGCGGATAGAGGTAACCGTTCCGGTGTGAACCGGGTACGACGTACAGGCACCCGTTCTCGATCGTGGCGTCATCCACGGCGATCCACGCGCCGATCAGGGACCGGTCCCGCGTGGGGATGAAGATCTCGTCCTGGTGCCAGGCCTGGCCCTGGAACCGGGGCGGCTTGATGAAGTACATGGACTGCATGCACTTTACGCTCCCGTCCCAGTAGGGCAGATGGGCCGCGGTGATCTGGCTCAGCACCCCGCAGATCTTCGGATGGCGCACGTACTTCTCGATCACCTGGCTGACGAAGTGGGGCTGGTGGATGCAGAGGATACGCTGCAGCACGTCCTCGTCGGTGTCATCGGGCGCCGGCGGGTCAAGCCCCCTGCAGGGATACTTCCCCCGGGCCACGTCGACCAGGTCGTCCTTCAATTCCTTCAGTTCGTCGCCGGTCATCAGGTCGGGCACGACGAGATACCCGTTGTCCACGTAGCACTGGATCTGTTCATCGTCCACGATCCGGGGGACCTCGATCGCGGGTTCGGTCTGCTGGGAAAGATCTGTCATCAATGGCCTCGGGTTGGCGTAGCTCGGAGTGGTAAGTGGTTGGCGCGTTCGGGGTGTCGAGTTTTTCGCGTATTTCGTGAAACACGCCTTCGCATGGTTCCGGATGGTGGATTTGAGTTATTTTTAATGAAATACAGGGGAATTGTCAACCGCCCATTGCCCCGCAGGGATTATTGCTGTTTTCGTATGGGTATACCTGGTATATTATACGTGACTGCGTGGTGATGCGGCGCGGTCCCGGTTTGAATTCCAAAACGATGACGGATGTTAACAGATACCTGTACAACAGCGAGGGGGGATATTGTGCTGAAACCTGGAAACGGCACGCCGGGAGACGTGACCGATTATACCTACACCCGAATCGAATACGACCTGACCGCCGGTCGCGAGGTCCGAAGCGACGACCTCCGGGTCAAGGACGACATGGACTTCCTGGGGGGCATCGGCCGGTCGTTCAAGATCCTCTCGGGCTATGAAGTGAGCGATCCCTTCGCGCCGGATGCCCCGCTGGTCATCAACACGGGCTGCTTTACCGGCACGCAGTTCATGACCGGGCTGCGGGCGTATTTCTCGGGTTTTTCCCCGTTGAAACGTACCCGGGCGGGCATGCCCATGCCCGTCTGGTCGGCCATGAGCGGGAGTTTCGGACGCAAGTTCTCCTATACCGGCATCGGCGACCTGATACTCACCGGCCGCGCGGACGGTCCCAGCTTCCTGGTAATACAGCAGACCAGTGACGGCCCCGATATTTCCCTGATCGAAGCCCCTGCACCCCTGGTCGGCGCACGGGTCCGGGACAAGATGGTCTATCTGGACGAGCAGTACAACGATGAAGACAAGGAATACCACGCCCATTTCGCCGTCGTCGGACCGGCCGGTGAAAACTGGAAAACGGTCTGGTACGCGGCCATTGTCGGATCGACGCAGGAACAGTTGATGAGCGGGGAAGACAAGTGGCGGTTCGCGGGCCGGCTCGGCATGGGCTCGGTGCTCGGTTCCAAGAACATCATCGGCATTGTGGCCAGGGCGGAAACGGACTATTACCGAAAGGGCGACGACCGGCTCAAGGTCATCAACAACGAGATCGGGCGAGGCGAGCAGAGCCGGGGTTACCGTCATCCGCACAACCGGAACGGACTGGGCGGCACGGGCAAGAACAGCAAGATCCTCGATGGATTCGGGGTGCTGCCCTACCGGAACTTCGAGCCGCCCGGCGAGAACGTGGCCGTTCCGGTACATCTGGAGACCATGCGGGAATCGGAAGATTTCATCGTCATCGACAAGAGTTGCTACGGCTGCCAGATAACCTGCCACCAGGACTTCTACGACGTCCCGGAAGGCGGCAAGGATCCCGATTGGCGCAAGGCCCGGAGGAACCATGGAGAATACCTCGGCCGGTTCGAGTTCGAGCCCATGGAACTGTCCGGCGCCAACCTCGGCATCCTGGATCCACATGACAACCTGGAACTCGCCCGGCTGGACGACGACCTGGGTTTCGATACCATTTCGGCCAACGTCGTGCTTTCCTTTCTGATGGACTACAATGCCCGTGGTAACGGCACCGTTGCGGGCGGCGTAACCTTCGGGGACGCGGAGGGTGCGTGCCGGCTTAAAGAGGATATCGCCTATGGCCGCGAACCCCTATTCGGAAAGGGTGTCCGGGTGATTGCCGAAGAGATCGGTGGCGAGGGTTTCGCGATGCACGCCAAGGGGGTCGAGTTCTCCGCCTACCTGGGACAGACCAATCCGGGCTATCCCTTCGCCGTGGCCGGCGGTCACATGTCCATGCGCACCTTCCTGCTGTACGTGATGGACCCGGAATGCAAGCCCGATTCGGCGGATTACTGGGTCCACAACATCACCGAGGAAGGGTGGAAGATGGTCAACAAGGACCTGCACGGCGGGTGTCTGTTCACCATGGCCCCGCCGGACCAGGTCAGCGAAGGCATTGAGTCCGTTTTCGGCGTGCCCTTCTCGGCCGAGCGGGTGCTGGACGCCACTTACCGGGCCCACATCCTGGGGTTCGCCCTCGAGCAGAAACAGGGGATCACGGAGTCCGAATACGATCTGCCGTCCGACGTTTTCGTGGGTCAGCCCAAGGGCGACCTGCCCGGCGTGCGTTTCCTGACCCGGGAGATGTTCGAAGAGGTGCGGTCCAGGGTGCTCGATCGGCTGCACCGGGACGTGGAAGCACTCGGCTACGGTGGCTACGGGGCGCCGGTGTCCGTTTAAACGGTCCAGGCGGGCCAGGCGGACCGGTTTCATGAATCCCAAGAGCAAGTTCATAGGGGCTTTCGCAGCGATCGTTGTCATCCTGGGATTCGGGACCCTGGGATTCAAGCTGCTGACGGAGTGGACCTGGTTCGAGAGTTTCTATTTCACGCTGATTACCATCACGACCATCGGGTATTCCGAACCGGCGGACCTGACCGAGCATGGCCGCTACTTCGGCACGCTGCTGATCATCGTGGGCGTGGGAACGCTCGGCTACGCACTGTCCGCCGCCGTACAGTCGGTCGTATCGCTCGAAATGATCTCATCGCTGGGAAAACGGCGTCTCATGAAGGAACTGCAGGATCTGAAAGACCACTACATCGTCTGCGGCGGGGGCCGGGTCGGCCGGGAGAATCGCACAGGAAATCGCCGACTGCGGCCTGGACTGTGTGCTCATCGAGACCGAAGACAGGGCGGAGCCCTTCGAACCGGACGGGTATCTCGTGTTGAAGGGTGACGCCACGAATGAAGAATTACTGAGGACGGCGGGGATCGAGCGGGCCAGCGGCATCGTATGCGCCGTGTCCTCCGACCCGGAGAACCTGTACATCACTCTGACGGCGCGGGACCTGAACGAGGAGATCTACATCGTGGCCCGGGCCAACGAGGAGTCCGTCATTCCCAGGTTGACCCGCGCCGGTGCGGACAGGGTGGTCTCTCCCGTCATTTCAGGGTCGCGACAGATGGCGCAGATGCTGCTCAAGCCGGCCGTGGCCGATTTTATGGAACTCGCGTCGATGGCGGACAAGCTCGACCTGGAGTTGGACCAGATAGAGATCGAACCGGGATCGGGGCTTGTGGATTCGACCGTTGGGGACGGCGCCATCGGATCGGCCCATGATGTCATCGTGATCGCCGTCCAGGGTGCCAGTGGAAACATCGTATTCAACCCGGGAAGCGACCGGGCGCTGGCGTCCGGAGACATCCTGATCGTCATGGGAAGGCGCGACAACCTGAAAAGCCTGCGGGAGACCGCCAATCCATCGGGTGTCGTCCACCAGCCTCACCGCATGCACGGCGCTTGACGAAGAGCAAGCCCGCGGAGCTTCTCCTCCTGAATCCACGACGGACTGCGGCCACAAGCGTACGGCCAGGCGTCCAGAAAGCGGCATCCCGTGAACGGCGTCCCGAGAGCGGCGTCCCGAAAGTGGAGTCCCTTGAGCGGCATCCCGTAACCGGCGCGCGCCGGTTACCTCACAGTCCCGTTCGCAGGGAACGCAGAAACCTCTCCATGCCGTTGACGGCGTAATCGAGGACGTTGGCATTGTCCGGCAGGCTGTGGTACCAGTCACGTACGACGGTTTCCGCGGGTTTCCCCGCGAAATTGTAACCCCGGTCCAATCCACCCCGTTTGTCCGGTTCCCATATCCACAGGTACAGGCCGGCGAAACGATCCTCCCCTTCCCAGGCCAGCCGCAGCGCCTCGTAGCATTTCCGCTGGGCCTCCAGGTCGAGGGGTGCCTCCGACACATAGTTCCAGGGATGGCCGGCGACCCCGGACTGGCTCATGTAACCGATCTCGGTGAACAGCAGGGGTTTGTTCCACCGGGCCTCCCAGCGCAGCAACCCCGCCTTGACCGGGCTCCACGCGGAGACCAGTTCTTCCAAGGTGGGATCCTCAGACTCCGACAACTCGTAGTACGCCGATATCCCCACGTAGTCGAGTTCATCCCAGAATTCAACCTGGTCGATCCGGTCCCAGTTCGCGGAATAGGTGAGTTGTCCCGTATAGACCCCGCGCACCTCGGCGATGATCTCCCGCCAATACCCGGTGAACCTTTCGGTTGATACGAGTTCGGTACCCACGCTCAGATACTCTACGTCCATTTGCGCGGCCAACAGGGCGTAATGACGGATCTGACCGCGGTAACTCTCAAACCATGCGTCCACGTCTCGTGGCGCTATGGTGCCGCGCCATTCATTCTTGCCGGGGCGGTCCAGGTTGACGATGGGCGTGAGCAGGACCTTCAAGCCCATCCGGTGGGCGTAGTCGATGACTTCCCGGACGACGCGTTCGTGCTGTTCCCGCGTGGCGCCGTCCGACGGGCGGGAGAAATGGGTGACGGAATGTATGGAATCCTGCAGGATGAAAACGGGTACGGAAAGGTGGGATGCGCCCAGGGCCGCGATGTCTTCCAGGGAGGACTGGTAGTAGGACATTCCCTTCGAGGCTTTGAATATCCCCAGGGCGACGCCTTTTTGCATCACGGGACGTATGGCGGTGCGACCCGACCACAGGATGGTCAGGTCGAACAACAGCAGGCTGATCGCAAGCAGCAGGCCCAGTAAGGGGAGGACGAGGCGGCGCATGCTATCTGCGCGGAGGTGCCTTCCGCCTGCGGCGTCCGAATACGGCGGGAGGAGGCGCCGCTTCCTTCAGCACGTCGATAAACTCCGAGGGCACGCCCGTCGTCAGGATGACCGGCGAGCGATCGTAGAAGTTCACGCCGGCCTCGGTTGCCTGCCGGGCGTTGATGCGGAAAACAACCGGCGAATCCGTCTGGTTCATGGCTACCTGCGTCGCGATTTCTTCGGACAGGGAAAGATGGACATACTGGCGGTCGCTCGGCGTCAGGCCGCCATTGGTAATGACCGAGGCACGGGCGGGTACCGTCGCGTAGTAGAGAAACTCGGGCGGGTCCGCGGGAGGCAGCCCCAGGTCGATGGGAAAACTGTGTCCGTATCGCGCCCGTATGCGGTCCCCTTCCACTTCGAACCTTCTCTTCTCGGCGCCGTCGGCGATCTCAAGGATTTCATCCCTCGACAGATCATCGAACTTCTCCTGGATGGCCTCGACGATTTCGTCGATCAGCGCGAATCCCCTTTCATCGAGGGATATGGAGAATCTTTCGGGTTTATGCCGGAGTATCAGGGAAAGGAGCTTGGAGAGTCTCTCGCGTCTTATTGGATCCATTGATGGTGTCTTTCCTGTGCCTGGCCAGTACGATGTGGTGGGATCAGCCTTTAGATCCGGAACCTACCGAGTATACGGCGGACGCTCAGCACTGTCAAGGTCAATCCCGAACGTCCACGCCGGGGGTTGCTCGAACGCGCCACCCGTGGATTCAGTTCATTTCCATGCCGCCGTCTACATTGATCGCCTGACCGGTAATCAGCGTGTTTTCATCGGAGGCGATGAAGGCGGCCGCGGCGGCGATCTCCTCGGTCTGGGCGACCCGTTTGAGGGGAATCTTCTCCACGAGCCGCGCACGTGCCGTTCCCCGCTCGTAGCCGAACAGGCGGGCACGGTCCTCGTCGATGTGGTCCCACATGGGCGTGGCCACGACGCCCGGGCACAGCGCGTTGACCAGGATCCCGTGATCCGCGAGGGCAAGCGCGGCGGACTGTGTGATGCTGATGATCCCCATCTTGCTGGCGGCGTACGCGCTCGAATCGGCCCGGCCGTGCCTGCCCGAAATGGAGGACATATTGATGATGCGGCCGCCGTCTCCCTGCCCGATCATCCTGCGGGCCCCCGCCTGCATGCAGAAATACGTCCCTTTCAGATTGAGATCCATGGTCTGGTCCCATTCCGTTTCGGTTACGTCGAGAAACGGCTTGATCTCTACTCTTCCCGCGTTGTTGACCAGGATATCCAGCCTGCCCAACGTCGATACGGCTTCTTCGATCATGGGTTCGATGAGGTCGACGCGGACAAGGTCAACCGTCAACGCCGCGGCGGCGCCCCCGCCGTCCCGGATCAGGCTGGCCGTCGCTTCCGCACTGTCGCGGTCGATGTCCACGGCGGCGACATGGGCGCCTTCCTGTGCGAGTCGCAGCGCGATGGCCTGGCCGATGCCACGTCCCGCTCCGGTGACGACCGCCTTCTTGCCGGCCAACCGTCCCCTTTCGCTCATGGAATTCTCCCGATACCGTTGCTCAGGCGGTCCGTCCCGCGACTCGGACGGGGTTTCCTTCCTCCACCGAACGGTATGCCGCCTCGCTGACCTGGGACACGGCGAGCGCGAAGTGCGGGAGTTCATATCCCTTCCCGCCGTTTCGAATCACGCGAAAGAACGCCGCGTCCGGCGTATCCTCCCGGATCCTTTTGGGAATGCTCAGGGGCTGGTCGTTCAAGAGCACCGATTTGACGCGCCACTGGTGCAGGTGGAACACCAGGCTGCCTTCGCTGCCATGGATCGCGATGCGTTCGTCATGCCGGGAAGCGTTTCCAAAGGTGTTCAGCGTGCCGTATGCGCCGCCCTCGAACCGAACGGCCACGACCATGTTGATATCAACGTCCCTGCCCGCCCGATCCAGGAAAGCGCTTACCTCAAGGGGTTTGAGATCCGTAATCCAAAGCGTGGAAGCCACGAGATGACTGCCCGTATCGAGAAACATGCCGCCTCCGGACAGGGCCGGGTCCAGTCTCCACCCGCGGGTACCGCCCCAGTTCTGCGTGACGTAGGCGACGACGCCGCGCACTTCGCCGATCGCGCCCTTTCGAATCAACTCCCGTGCATAGGCATGCGGCGCCATGAAATTGCGCTGGTAGCTGACCATGAGAATCCGGTTCTCTTCCTTCGCTTTCTTGATCAGCCCGCGTGTATGCCGCGATGAAATGGTGAGCGGCTTCTCGACGAGGGCGTGCAGATTCTGATCCAGGGCGTAGTCCACCTGCTCGTAGTGCAAGGCGTGAGGCGAACTGACCATCACCGCGTCGAGTTTTTGATCCTGGATCATCTCCCGGTAATCGGCGTAGCAGGGCACCGGACTGCCCCAACTGTCCATCAATGCCAGGGCGGCTTCTTCCGAAGTATCCGCGACCGCGGCAAGCTCGACGCCGCCGTCGGCCTGGATGCGCGGCACGTGGGCGCCCCGCATGTTGCCTCCGCAACCGATCAGGGCGATGCGCAAACGCTTCTTTGCCATGTCAAATTCTCCGATACGCATGTTGGGTGCGTAGAACACCGGGTTCCAGGAGAGTAAATCCTAGGAGGCCTGGTCGCGAACCGCCTGTATTTTCGCCTTCTTTTCCTCTTCCAGACGTTCCCGCTCCTGGACCAACTGTTCCCGCAGGGCGTGTACCTGCTCCTGAAACTCGGGGCCCTGTGCCTGAACCGCCAACGCTTTGATTTTCGATTCGTTCATGATCTCCTGTTCCGCGATCTTGGCCTGGTATTCCTTTTCCAGGTCGGCGATCCCGGTACGTTGATCGTCCGTAAGCTTGCCGCCCTGCTGAGCGCCGGCGGTCTTTTCCATGGCGATTTCCAGTGCGCTTTTCATGATTCCTCCAGGATGATTTCAACCGCCGCTCAATTTGCTCCGACCAGGCGGCGGATACGCCTGCCCGTGTGTGCTATATATCCGTCGAGCACCAGGTGGCTGGCATAGGCCGAAACCGATACAACGTAGCAGACGATCGGAAAGGATTCAACCTTTCCTTTCAGATACATGGGAACGAGCAGGAACAGCGCGGGCACCAGCAACATGGCCAGCCAGGTATGGGTCCACCCCCTGTGCTTGCCGAGTAGCGGAAGCATGGCGCCAAGTCCCAGCAGGGCCGCTGTCCGGTAGTCCCCGATCAAGATAAACCAGATATCGAGCAGAATCAACAGGCGGTAGAACAGCCGCTGCGATTTGCTTTCGGTATCCACGTCCGGAAAACAGGCCGACAACATTCCGATCGAGAGCAGCAGAAGCACCCTGGGCCAGACTTCGAGGGTCCGGTAGGGACCGAGAAGTTCCGTCCACCACAGTCCGGCGACACAGAGCGCCATGGAAAGGAGGGTGGCTACCAGCCCTCCCCATACATGTCCACGGAAATCGGCCATGGGCGAGGTTAATCCGTCCTTCGGCCGGCCGCGGCGCCGTCGAAAGTCTCAAACGCAATCAGCAACCGGGCCAGGGGAAGGCCGATCACGTTGTAGAAACAGCCTTCGACCCGGGTAATCAGTCCGGCGCCCAGCGCGTTGGCGCCATAGGAACCCGCTTTGTCCAGGGGCTCGCCGGTATCCACGTATGCCCGGATCTCCTGGTCGGTGCAGTCACGCATGTAGACGGTCGTCCACTCGTGCGCCGTCATGGAGCGCCTCGTTTCGGGCTCCAGCAGGGCAAACCCGGTCAGGACCCGGTGGGTGCGGCCGGTGAGTCTGCCCAGCATGCTGAACGCATCATTCGCGTCCACCGGTTTTCCGAGTACCTGGTCTTCGAACAGGACCACCGTGTCCGCGCCAAGCACCACGCGGCCGTGGGCGTCGACCCTGCGGGCCGCGCTGCGGGCCTTCTCCAGGGCAAGTCTTTCCACCGTGCCAGGAGGGTCGTCGTCAAAGGAAAACCGGGATTCGTCGACATCCGGCGGCACCACTTCGAAGGCCATCCCGATCTGCCTGAGCAGGTCGGACCGCCGGGGCGAGGAGGAGGCCAGGACGATCTGCTTCATCGGCGGGACTCGACGGTTAAGGTCACGGGTCCGTCGTTGACCAGCGACACTTCCATGTAGGCGCCGAAACGGCCGGTAGCGACCCGTAGGCCATGTTCCCTGAGGCGTTCAACGGCCAGTTCGTACAGCGGTTCGGCGTGATCCGGAGGCGCGGCGCCATCGAAACTGGGCCTGCGTCCCTTGCGGGTATCTCCGAACAAGGTGAACTGCGAAATCGCCAGTACCTCGCCCTCCGCGTCTAACAGGGATCGATTCATCTTTCCCTGATCGTCTCCGAAGATCCGGAGTCCGACACACTTGCTTACGACGTACTCCACGTCCTCCGGCGCATCGTCCCTGGCAATGCCGAGCAGCAGCACGAGACCGGGACCGATTTCTCCGGTTACGGCGCCATCGATCGTGACCGAAGCGCTCGAGACGCGCTGTAATACGACCTTCATACCTTCAAACTCCTTGGAATGCAAGGTTTACCGTTCGAAGCAATGGGTAGGGATTAGCAATGTCAAGGTCCGCATTTTCAGGGATCACGCACAGCCTGCCTGCCCTGTTTTTATCCCAGACTGCCAGGCCACAGGCCCTAGATCGCTATCCTTTTCCAGCGTCCCCTTCGGAAAAGGAACCAGGCGATCACCAGGCGGATGCCCCAGTCCAGCGCCGTACCGTACCATACCCCCGGCAATCCCAATCCCAGTTCGATCACCAACACGTACATCATGCCGATCCGCAGGAAGATCGCCCCGAAGATGCTGATCAGCATGGGACTCACGGTGTCTCCCGCGCCTCGCATGGCGCCGGTGTAGATCATTAGCAGGGCCGATGTCGGCAATTCGAGGGCGGCGATACGCACGCAGAGCACGGCCAGTTCATACACTTCCGGCGACGGACTGTAGATACCTACGAGCAGACCGGGTACGGCGACGAAGACGAGACCGAGCGCACTCATGGCGAGCAGGCCGATTCGAGCGGCTTTCTTCACGGCGAGCTCCGCAATCTCCGGGCGTTCCGCCCCAAGGCTTTGACCGACCACGGTGGCCACGGCCATGGAAAGCCCGAATACGGGCATGAAAGACACCATCTCCACCCGTATGGTCATGAAATGCGCGGTCAGGGCCGTCGTGCCCAGGCTGGTCACGATCCACATGAACGAGAAATAAGCGCTTTGCATGACCATCTGTTCCCCGAGATTCGGTACGGCGATCCGAAAGATGGTCCGCATTTGATCCGGTCTGATCCGCCCGAGGTCGCTGCCCTGCAGTCTGAATTTCGCGTGACGGCGAAACAGCTTGAATACCAGCAAAGCGGCGCCCAGCGCGTAGGCCGTGCCCGTAGCCAGGGCCGCGCCGGTTATGCCCAGTTCCGGGAAGGGTCCGATTCCGAAGATCAGCACCCAGTCGGCGAAGATGTTGTACACGTTCATGATGCCCGTGATCCACATGGGCGTCTTGGTGTCGCCGGCCGCCCGCAGAATCCCGCTGCTGGTATAGATGAACAGTCTCAGTACACTGAAGGCGAAGACGATGGGCATGTACTCCTGGGCCCGCGCGACGACGTCGGGCTCGGTGCCCAGAAACACCATGAGGTCCTCGCCGAACATCAACCCCATCGATGCCACCATAAGCCCGATGGATGTGCCCAGAATGATCCCCTGCCCGGCGGCTTCGGCGGCGGTCTTCTTGTCGTTGCGGCCCAGGTTCCGCGCCACGACGGCGCCCGTGGCCACCCCGATTCCGTAGAATACGAAAACCACGGTAAAGAGGATCATGGAACTCTGGCCGACGGCGGCGAAGGCCAGCGTGCCCAGGGAGCCGATGAAGATGCTGTCGACGATATAGACCGACGTGTGCATCAGGTTTTCCAGGATGGCCGGCCACGCAAGGGTGAGGATGGTACGGTTGATGCGTTTTCTGGAGAGGTCGAGCATGGGGTGTCCGAACCATCGGCGGGATTGAAGAGCGGTCAGTGTAAGACCCGGAAAATCAGTAATTTAACCTGAGCAATAGCCTCACCATGTTAGTCGTCGCGGCCCAGGGATGTCAAGATCATATAGGGTATTCATTAAAGCGCGCGCATCTCTGTATCACCGAGTGGAATTGGTCCAGTGTTGCAAGCCGCTCCATATACCTTGACGCGTTTCAAACCAGAAGCCATATATTCTCCAAACCGTTGTAACGCTTTTCCATACGCTCGACTTCATGATTTGCGGGGTCGGTTGAGTGCGGCGGCGATCACTGACCGGCCCATAACGAAACCAGGCCATGAAACCTGATATCCGCGATCCGAATCTCGCTGAAGCCGGTGCCACGCGCATGGAATGGGATGCCCGACAGATGCCGGTGTTGCAGTCCATTAAAGACCGTTTTTGCCAGGAGAAACCATTCGAAGGCCTGCGTATCGGCGTGTGCTTGCATATATCGACCAAGACAGCGAATCTGGTCGCCGCGATAAAGGCGGGTGGAGCGGAACCGATCGTATGCGCTTCCAATCCCCTGAGTACCCAGGACGACGTAGCGGCCAGCCTTGTCGTGCACCACGAGATTCCTGTTTTCGCAATAAAAGGTGAAGACACTGACACCTTCAGAAGACATCTGCACGCCGTACTGGAGGCGAAACCGGATCTACTGCTCGACGACGGGGCGGACCTGGTCACGACCGCGCACCGTAGTCACCGACAGTACCTGGACCGGGTAATTGGAGGAACGGAAGAGACCACGACGGGAATAAGCCGATTGCGAAGCATGACGCGCGAAGGTGCGTTGACCGTTCCGGTGATCGCGGTCAATGATTCAAGAACCAAGCACCTGTTTGACAACCGGTTTGGAACGGGACAGAGCGCGCTGGACGGTGTCATACGGGCAACAAACCTTTTGATTGCTGGCAAAACCGTTGTGGTGTGCGGGTACGGCTGGTGCGGCCGCGGCGTGGCTTCACGGGCGCGGGGCCTGGGCGGGCATGTTGTCATTACGGAAGTGGATCCCGTTCCGGCGCTGGAAGCGGCCATGGAGGGATACCGCGTCATGCCGATGGAAGAAGCAGCGGAAGCAGGCGACCTGTTCATCACCGTGACGGGCAATCGCAGCGTTGTGAACCGTGACCACCTGGCCGCCATGAAAGATGGCGCGGTACTGGCCAACGCCGGTCATTTCGACGTGGAGATCGACCTGGAAGCGCTTGACGAGTTGGCGGTAGCACGACGTTCAGCAAGGCCTTATGTCGAGGAGTACACGCTCGCAAACAACCGGAGACTGCATGTCCTCGGAGAGGGACGCCTGGTCAATCTCGTTGCGGGCGAGGGACATCCGGCGGCCGTGATGGACCTTTCCTTCGCTAACCAGGCGCTTGCCGCCGAGTTTCTGGTAAAACACCACGAAGATCTGACCCCGGGTATTCACATGCTTCCCGAGGAAATAGACACGGAAATCGCGGGTATGAAACTCGAAAGCATGGGCTTGTCCTGTGACAAGATGACATTGGACCAGAAGGAGTACCTTGATTCGTGGGAGTAGAACCTGGAGCTTGCCAGCTATGTCGAACGATGCAAAAACGCTGCATTGGACAAGTAAAGAAACCTGCCATTTGACTTTACCTTTCGATTGACTGATCAGCATTATTTAAAGATACTAAATTTCTGTAACTACCATGAAATCGAATATGCCTGCATCACCGACGGATCACATCCTTACCACTGGGAGATGCATACCATGGGATCATCTATATCAGATAGGTTGCTCGTAACTATTCTGATCCTGGGAAGTACGTTCGGACTCGCCGGGCTTCTTACGTTTGCAGGACCAGCCGTTGCACAGGTCGAGCCGATTACGGCCGGCGCTGTGATGGACCGGGCAACGCTGAAGTCCTTTGTCCGGGCGGCGGCTTCCGCTTACACCGGTGCCATCGATGAGGTCGGTTTCGACAGCCATGGGGAAGTCGTCGAGGCTTTTCGGGTGGAAGACGGGGTCTGGCGGCTGGGTGAGATTTACCTTTTTATCCTGCAAACCGATGGGGTGCTGGCTTTTCACGGCGCCGACATGTCGCTCGAGAACATGAACATTTTCGACGATCAGGACCTGAACGGGGTCTATTACACTCGTGAACTCATCGCAGCGGCTCAGGCCGGAGGAGGTTATGTCGAGTACTATTTCGACAACCCGGCCGTCGCCGGAGACGAAGAACTTGGATCTCCGAAGGTGAGTTACGTGGAAACAGTTGTCGTCGACGGGATGGAACTCGTCATCGGATCAGGGTTCTATTTCGACCTCACCGGCTACGTACCCGAAATCACGCTATCCGTAAACCCGGCGACATTGGCGGAGGACGGAGGATCGCAGACCGTGACCGTGACGGCCACGCAGGCCAGCATGGCCATACCGGTCACGGCCGTGATACCGCTTGATCTTTCCGGCACGGCAACCGAGGAAGATTACAGCGTAAGTGGGAACTTGAGCATTACGATTCCCGGCGAAGCTACAGAAGGGTCGACGCAACTCACCATAACGGTTGTCAACGACGATGTATACGAATCCGGCAATGAGACGATTGTCATCACGGCGAGTTACGATGGCCAGGATCTCGAATCCGCCACGGTGGAAGTGACCGACTCCTACGCCGCGCCGGCTGCGGTCGGAAGCCCGCCATCGGTCACGCTGGACGCGGGCGAATCCGAAACGATCAACGTAGGTTCGCTTTTCAACGGAACCAATCTGAACTACACGGCATCCTCGTCGGACAACAGTGTTGCCGAAGCCGTCGTGTCGGCCGCTTCGATGACCTTAACAGGCTTGCGTAAAGGAACCGCCACGGTTACCGTTGCCGCAAGAAACGCCGCGGGCGAGGCCAACCTCGCCGTCAACGTGGCCGTAACGGCCATCGCGGCGGAGCGGGAGGCCTACGAGAACATCCTGGCTGCCATGGGCCGGAACATGTTGTCCAGTGTTTCCACAACCATCGGAGGGCGTTTCACCGCAGCAGGCGGAGAACGGGGGATTGCGCTCGGTGGACGAAGGATAGACGGGCTTGCTTCAGGGATATCCGCACTGGCCGGTCTGACCGGCCACCGGCGCCAGGCTTCGTCCAGGCACCTGGAGCTGCTAAAGGACACTGAGCACAGGCGAAGCGTCAGCAGCGGTTACCTGTTGCAGAGCAGTTCCTTCTCCTACGCACTGGAAGACCATACGGCGACCGGCGGTCCGAGATGGTCCGTCTGGGGCGCCGGCGACTGGCAGAACTTCCAGGGTGAACCCGGCAACCTCTCCAGTTATGACGGAGACCTTAAAACCGCGTACGTCGGGTTCGACGTGGCTGCGAAACGGAATTGGATGGCTGGGATTGCCCTCTCGCACGCGCTAGGCCAGTCCGATTACGACGTCACCGTCGCCAGCGGCAGCCTGGAATCGAGCCTTACCAGCGTGCTGCCGTACGTTCGCTGGTCGGGTGACGGTTGTTGCACGGAAGTATGGTCGATACTGGGCCTCGGCACCGGCGAGATCGAGGTCGAAGAAGCCACGAGCGATCTTTCCATGCGGATGGCCATGGTGGGTATGCGCACCCGGTTGGCGGCGCGGGAAGGCCTGGGGCTGGACGCGATCGGGGACGCCGGGCTGCTTCGTCTCTCGACTTCGGAGAGTGAATCGGTTTCGCTGAGCGACATAACGGGCGACGTGCAGCGGATCCGCATCGGACTGGAAGGTTCGCGATCCTCCACGCTCGCCTGCGGGACCACAGTAACGCCTTTTGCCCAGGTTGCCGGTCGTTACGACGGCGGCAGCGGCCAGACGGGCCAGGGTCTTGAGGTATCCGGCGGCCTCCGGGTGTCCGGCGGCCGGTTGGGGATCAACGTACAGGGTCGATTCCTGGCGATGCATACGGCCGAAGGCTACCAGGAGAACGGGCTTTCTCTCATTGCCTACCTCAGACCGGGCGCCGGCGGCCAGGGCCTGACTGTGTCCGTCGCACCCCGCCTGGGTTCCGGTACGAGCGACTCTGGTATGATGTGGCGTGAACAACCCCTGTCCGGTGGTCCGGGTATTGGCGGATCCGGTAGTCGATCTTTGAAAACCGAGGTGGGCTACGGACTCTCGTACCCGTCGAAGGGATTGGTGATGACGCCCTTCAGCGAGTTGTATCTCATGGGCGAAGATCAACGGCGCATGCGCCTCGGCGCTCGTATCGGTACCGTGACCCGTGACGCTGGCGCTTTCACCCTGGAATTATCCGGGATGAGGGTCGAACGGCGTGACGGCAAGCCGGATCACCGTGTCGGCCTGATCGGCAGCATGGGCTTCTGACATAACGGTTCCATCGAAGACCGGCGTAAGCCGGGACCGGTGCCGGTCTTCGCCTTACAGTCCGTTCCGACCGGTGGCGCAGCGTCACACTCGAGATATGTCCTGAACAGGCGAAGAAACTCGCCAAAAACATGAAACAGTGAGGTTGCCATGGTTTTGTCCCGGGATGAAATCGATCACTTTGCCACCCACGGTTACGTGGCAAAACCGGGTTTCTTTTCAGCACGGGAAACCCGGGCACTACAGGCCGAAATAGACCGACTCATGGAGGTAGGCGCACTGCGTAACGTCGCCACCGAAGGCGACGGGACCACCTCGTCGTCGACGATGCGGAACCTCCAGTTGTGCCCCATGTACAGCCACAGCGACCTTTTCCGTGCCTTGCCTTTCCACCCTGACGTGGTTTCCGCCATCTCCCAGCTGATCGGCGATCCCTATATCCTACATCTGGACCAGGTATTCCTTAAGCCGGGCGGTGACGGCATGGGCACCCACTGGCACCAGGACAACGCGTATTTCAAGATCAAAGATCCACTTAAGGGCACGGCCGTCTGGATCGCCGTTCACGACGCAACCGTCGACAACGGCACCATGCAGGTGATTCCGGACAGCTACAAGACGCCATACGAACACAGCCGCGACCCGTACAGCGACCACCATATCCGGTGTTATCCCCCGGAGGAACAGGCGGAAACCATCGAGCTCAAGGCTGGGGGCGCGCTTTTCTTCTGTTATGGCACCGCGCACTGCACCGGCCACAACAGGACGGATAAATCCCGTGCCGGCATCGCATTTCACTTTCTTAATGCTGACTACGCACCAGAAAGACTCATTGAGGACGGCCGGGATTACAGGCCCTACGTCACTGGCCCACGGGCAACGGGTGGCGTGGCGGAATACGGAGTTCGCGTGGAAGGCACCTGGGAGACGGAAGTGGAAAAGGCTTTGGAACAAGGTTTCTCCGTAGCCTGAGTTCAATGGGGTTTCCGGTCCGTATGACCCTGAACACGTCCGGTAATCAGTTGTCGAGACCGAACCCTTCTTCAAAATCGTGGAGTGACATGATGACGAGACTACCGGGTTCATTGCGCCTTGCCCTCGTTGCCTTCCTAATCCAGACGGCCGGGACAGCCGGTACCGCCACGGCGCAGCAACCCCCTCCCGCGGCGTACCAGGCCGCACAGACCGGCGGCAACTACATGCACAACTTCTACCTGCCGCCGCCTTCCACGACTACGCCCCGACGGCCGGCGTGGTCGCCCGACGGAAACGAACTGGCTTTTGCGATGCACGGATCCATATGGCGTATAGGACTGGGCGAAACCACCGGACACGAACTTACGGACAACGAAACCTACGATTCCTCGCCGGCCTGGTCGCCCGACGGAAAATGGATCGCCTACACGGCGGAAACCGACAACCGGACGATCGACCTCATGGTCCTGGACGTGGAAACGGGGATATCCACGTCGCTGACTGCTGGAGACCACCTGTATCTCGACCCGGCGTGGTCATCCGACGGCACGCGACTGGCCTACGTGTCTACCGAACCCAACGGATACTTCAACATCTTCGTTCAGGACATGGCGGGCAGCCAGGCTATCGGTAAACCGATTCAGTTGACGCGCGACAATGATTTCGGGAAGCCTCGGCTGTATTTCGGCGCGTACGACCTCCACATCGAACCGGCCTGGTCGCCCGACGGAAGCGAACTGATGTTCGTCAGCAACCGGGGCATCCCACTTGGTTCGGGCGCGGTCTGGCGGATGCCGGTCGAACCGAACGGGATCGACAAAGCCCGGATTGTCCACGAGGAACAGACCCTGTACCGGACGCGTCCGAACTGGTCTCCGGACGGCTCACGCTTTGTCTATGCCTCCCACCGCGGCGGCCAGTACACGAAACTCTACCTCCTGCCGGCAGACGGGGGGCACCCATATAAAATCACCTTCGGCGAATGGGACGACTTCTACCCCCGCTGGTCGCCGGACGGTTCCAAAATCGCCTTTATCTCGAATCAACCTGGTTTGCCCGTGATGCGGGTCATGGAAACCGTCGGCGGCAGACTGACTGACGTCAAGATCAACGAAAAGCGCTGGCGCGGTTCCCACGGTCGTGCGGCGGTCACCGTGCTGGACGGTGAAACGGGAAAGCCGACCGCGGCCCGTGTCTACGTAAAAGCAGCCGACGGGAAATCCTATGCCCCGGAGGGCGCCTACCACCGCGTCGGCCGTCTCCGCGAGCATTTCTTCCATGCGCCTGGAACGTTCGTGCTGGACGTCCCTGCCGGTCCGATATCTCTGGAAGTCATGAGGGGCTTCGAATATCATCCCGTGAGCACGACGGTAGAGATCGAGGAAGGCAAGACCACCGCCGTTGCCCTTACGCTCTCACGCATGGTGGACATGCCGTCCAGGGGCTGGTACAGCGGCAGCACCCACGTGCATATGAACTACGCAGGCGATCTGCATAACACCCTGGAAAACCTGATGCACATGTCGGACGCGGAAGACCAGGCCGTGGTCAACGAACTCGTGGCAAACAAGGACAACCGCGTGCTGGACTACCAGTTTTTCACGGGCCGGTCGGACGCCCTGTCCACGCCGGACCGCATCCTGCACGTGGGCGAGGAATATCGGCCAGCCTTTCACGGGCACGTCTACTTTATCGACCTTTCGGACTTTCTGCTGTCGCCCTTTGCGTCCGGCTACGAGGGAACCGCAATACACAGCCTCTACCCATCGAACACGGACATGTTGCGGCTGGCCGGAGAACAGGGCGCCTTCCGCGGATACGTCCATCCCTTTTTCGGCGATGCGGACCCGCTGGGGGGAGACAACCCGACGCTGGGCGGCGCCAAGGCTTTTCCCGTCGACGCGGCACTGGAAACCGTGGAAGCCCTCGAGATTTCCGGGGCCGGACATGCCGTCCTCAGCGTATGGCACCATTTGCTCAACAACGACTTCAACATCGTCCTGACCGGCGGTGAGGATTCGATCAGCAGCATGTACCGGACCGCCATCGTGGGACAGGTCCGGTCCTATGTCCACCTGGGCGACGAACCCCTGTCCTGGGACGCCTGGCTGGCGGGACTGAAGGCTGGTCGGACTTTCGCGACCAACGGACCGCTTCTCGGATTTACCATCAACGGCATGGGGCCCGGCGAGACCATCCATCTACCTGAAGAGGGCGGTTCGATCTCGCTAGCCGGCGAAATGCACAGCATCGTCCCACTCGAGAAGGTATTGGTCTACAGGAATGGGCAGATCGTGAAGGAAATACCCTTGGCCGAGGATGGAAAGAGCGCGGTCTTCAAGGAAGCGTGGACGGTTCGTGAGAGCGGATGGTACACCCTCCAGGCGGAAGGTGCCCCCTGGATCCACCCCATCGACGACCGCTTTCCGCTGGCCACGACACAACCCGTACGGGTCTACGTGGGTGACGATCCGATCCGCAACCGGGACTCCGCCGGGTATTTCGTCCGGTGGATCGACCGGCTCATCGAAATGGCCGAAGCGCACCCGGGCTGGCGCTCCCAGGAAGAGATAGACCACGTGGTCGGCCAGTTCCGTGAAGCGCAAGCGGTCTACGAAAACCTCGCGCAGTGATCCAGGCGTTGTCAATTTCGAGCCGCGTCAACGGCGTCCGCTCCAACGCGGCTTGACCTGATATCCCGGCGTCATCGTCCCTTCAGTCCTCTTTCCCCAGGCTGTTCAGCACGGCGTCCCACGCCAGTTCCGAGGCGATCACCCCGAAGTCCATCGAGCTCTTAAGTCGCTTGTTCTCCACTTCGCCGGTCGTAGCCGTAAAGAGTACGTCCCCGTCCCGCATCGTGTGGAAGGGTTGGATCGCGCGGGCCATGGATGCGTGTACCTGTCTTCCGATCTGGCTCAGTTCGCCGTGATCCCACTTCTGGTTGGTCACGATGAGCGTCAGGGTAGTGTGTTGTCCCACCTGGTCGGCTGATGACCGCCCTCCCCTGGCTAGCCGGGCCTCGAGTTTTTTGATGGGATGGATGTGATCCCGTGTTCGCACCCGGCCCTCGCGGTCGACGATATCGCCCAAGGCGTTCACCACGGTGAAAACGGCGATCTTCGTCGGTCCGATCTCCCTGTATGCGCCACCCTGCCCCACGCCCGCCCAGCGTCCCGCGCCGCGACGGCCATTGTAGAAACGACCCTCGTACGCCGCTTCCGCAGCGGCCGCGCCGAGCGCCTTGTCCGGGTAGATGAAGCCCTTTCGTTTAAACCAGTCGAAAATGATCGCGCCGGCGACCAGGGGCAGCGGCGGTGGATTACCTGGGGTTTCTTTGGCGGTCAGGACGGACCGCACGCCGGAAACAGCTTCAAGTCCGTGCAACGACCCGCCAGCGAAACAAATGGCGTGGTGGAACCGGTATTCGGATTCGACGACGCCGGGCATGCCTCCCCGTATGTCGACGGCGGTGACGGCGCCCTGGTCGAAAAGGAATACCGTACATCCCGTTGGACCTTCGTCGTATTCGGCAATACCAATGCCGAGGCGGGGGAAGTCGAACTCGAAGCAGGGCGTAGAGAAACCGGTCAACGGAAAGGGCGTGTTTTCGCCGGGCATTTGATGAACTCCTTTTCCCCCGGCATTCGGGCGGGTCCGATTGCCTGCCGCGGCGGGATTCTGATGCCTGCGGACGCGGTATCTGAAACACAATAGCCCGTGAGACGGTGTCAATCGGCCCACGGGCTATCTGATCTGTTCTGTACTATGGAAGGTGTCCTCTAACTGGACACCTTGGTTACATTTGCGGCCTGGAGTCCCTTGGGACCTTCCGTGATCTCGAAGGTGACTTCATCGCCTTCGTTCAGCGTCTTGAATCCCTGAGCGACGATCGCCGAGTAGTGGACGAACACGTCGTCTCCGTCGTCGCGTGCGATGAATCCGAACCCCTTACGTTCGTTAAACCACTTTACCGTGCCGCGTTCCATACTGACACTCCTACCCTTCTAGGAAGGAATGGTTTCCCTGACGATCCTTAATGAATATACGTCACCGACAAAGTCGGCGGGACGCTCTGGGTCGCGGTTGCACATGGATTGTCGGGGAGAGATTGAAGAGATATGGACCTTCGTTGCGAATATACGGAAAATGGGTGGTTTGTCAAGTGAATTCTTAGGCTTCTGGCTAAATACAGGTTGACCCAAATCGCCCGATAGCACATATTCTCAAGTAACCAATCCCCATCGCATCACTGCCGCTTCGACCGGATGCGGTCACGCGACCTGCGCCGTGGTACATTTGTCCGGTGACAGGTTGCCGAACCGGAGGTACTCCCATGTACTCCTCGCCCGAACTCAACTTCGATCCAAGATTCGAAAATCCCAAGGAACTGGCGGCCTTAAGCCGCAGAGGTTTCCTGGGACGCTTTCTCGGCGGTGCACTGGCAGGTTCCGCCCTTCTGTCGCTGGGTACGAAACCGGCCCATGGCGCGGAAGCCATGAACGACATGGGCGCTGCCGCCGCACCGGATGACGAGAAATTCTGGGAACTGGTGACCAAGCAGTTCCTGATCCGCCCCGATATCGCGTACATGAACACCGGGACCCGGGGGCCATCTCCGCGCAGCGTACACATGGCGCAGATCGACGCGCTGAACCGCATAAACAACGATTACGTGAATTTCAGAAGGGATTTCTATACCGAGGAATTCGCCGACGCGTTCTATGCCAAGTTCGCCGAATACGTGGGATGCAATCCAAATGAACTCGCCCTGGCGAACAACACGACGGACGGGATGATCACGGGCACTTTCGGCCCCGTCCTCGAACCCGGCGACGAGATTCTCTACACCAACCACGACCACGGCGCGGGAACCAATCCCGTGCTGAATCGTGCACACCGGGACAAGCTGAACGTTGGGATCATCGACCTGTCGGACCCGAAGCTTCATCCGCCGGACTCTCCGGACGAACTTCTGAAGGCCTTCGAAGCCGCGATCACGCCGAAGACCAAATTGCTCAGCTTCTGTCACACGAATTACACGGACGGGTTGTTCATGCCGGTCAAGGAGATCTGCGAGATGGCAAGGTCCAGGGGAGTCATCACGCTGGTCGACGGCGCCCAGCCACCGGGCATGGTCAAGCTCGACATGCACGACCTGGGATGCGACATGTACGCCGGTCCGTCGCACAAGTGGATGCTGGCCTCCATGCAGTCCGGCTTCTTCTACGTTAAAGAGGACATGTTCGACCGGATCGAGCCGGTCATCTCGACCACGCCTTACGCGGGCAAGGACATGTACGGAAAAGATCTCTCCACGAACGAGCGCTGGCTCGAGCGGATGGCTTCGGCGGGCAAGTATACACGCCGGGGTTCGAGCAGCTATCCGAAATGGGTGTCCGTAAACGCGGCGCTCGACTTCCATAACCATCTGACCCCCGAAGGGATCGAGGCTCGAATCCGCTACCTGGCCACCAAACTGGCCAACGGTCTCCGCAATATCGACGGGGTCGAGGTATTCGCTTCCGAGGATCCGAGGCTGCACGCGGGACTGGTCCCCTTCCGGATCAAGGGCGTGCCCACGCGGGACCTGAATACGAAACTCTGGGAAGATTACAATATCTACATCCGCAGCGTGACCCACATGGCGGTGAACTGGGACGCCAACCGCGCCTCGATGCATATCATGGTCACGGCGGCCGAAGTGGACAAGATCCTCGGCGCAGTCGCGGAGATATCAAAATCGGTGAACGGGTAGCCGGAACGGGCTTCATCCTGGTCTTCCGTACCCGTCTTTTTGGTTTTTTGCATGGCAAGCCGCGTCCAGAGACGCTTCATGATCCAGTCCAGCAGGCGGGGCGAAAGCCAGTGGAAGAAGACGAAGAACTTGCCGTAGAAGGATACCACGACTTCCCGGCTTCCCTTGCGGGCGGCACGTACGATCTCCGCCGCCACATATTCGGCGGAGATCGAGGGAGCGCTCATCCGCTGTCCCTTCTGTCTCATCAGGGGGGTGTCATGGAAGGTCGTGTCGACTCTGGGCGGGCACAAGACCGTAACGGTAATTCCATGTTCGGCCGTTTCCATGCGCAGGCTGTCCGAGAAAGCCTGCACGGCGAATTTACTGGCACAGTAGGCGGATATGTGGGGCAGCGCCCGCTTGCCCACGACGGATGAGATGTTTACGATCCTGCCGCGTTTCTGCCTGATCATGTAGGGAAGCGCCGCCTGCGTGCACCAGATCAGGCCGAAGAAATTCACCTCGAAGATTCGTTTCAGTTCCTCCGGATCCATACCATCCACCGGGCTCAGCAGGCCGATTCCCGCATTATTGACCAGCACGTCTATACTCCCCAGGGATTCCACGACCTCTTTCATCTTTTCGAACACGGCGGTCCGGTCCGTGACGTCCACGGCCATGGGAACCGCCCGTCCACCCGCTTTCCCGATATCCGCGGCGATCCGGACCAGCCTCCCTTCGGAACGGGCCGCAAGGACGACCGTGGCGCCTTCGCGGGAAAAAGCCTCGGCCACCGCCTGCCCGATACCGGTCGATGCGCCGGTAACCACCACGACCTTGCCACTCATTGAATCCATGGGCGCTTAATCCTCCCCGGACCGGTCCTGGTCCAGGGAAACCAGGCGCCCTGTTTCGCTGGACCGGTAAGCGGCTTCTATGATCCGCAGTACGCGAAGGGCGTTCTCCCCATCATCGGATGGAGGATCTCCCCCTGTGGCCGACGAGATGAACCGGCCGACGAAATCCTGTCCGTACTGGCCGCCGTATGCGCCGGTCTCCGCGATGACGTACTTGAACTCCCGGCGGGGGGTCGTTTTCCAGGCATCCGAAGTACTCTCGACGACGACTGGTCGATCCTCCTCTGTGGGATACCAGGTTACATTGCCCTCGAGACCCCTGAAACTCAGGTAGGTGTCGTAGCTGCCAGACAGGTATCCGGCTGTGCTGATCGGCAGGAGGTACCCCGCGTGAAGCGTGGCGATCGCGCCGCCTTCCAGACGCATAATCATCCCGGCCGTGTCCTCGACGTCGATGGCCTGTCCGTTCAACGTATCGACCATGGCGGAGACTGCCGCTACTTCGTTCCGGGTAATGTACCGGATCGCGTCGATCCAGTGACAGGCCAGCCAGCTCAGGATGCCGCCGCCCGAAATCCCTTTCCTGAAAAGCCAGTGCGAGGGATCGCGGAATCGGACCTGGGAAGTGACCATGCGCCCTTCGACAGATATCAGCTTTCCAATAACGCCCTCATCGATCAACGTACGGATATCGTTTACAATGGGATTGGACCGCCAGGTGTAGTATACGCCCAGGTGTACGCCGGCGCTTCGCACCGCGTCGAGTGCGGGCGCCATGTCACGGCTGTTCGCCGCCACCGGTTTCTCGGTAAGTATGTGCTTTCCCGCCTTTGCCGCCCGGACTATCCAGTCGGGATTACGGTCGTTCCGCGCCAGCGAGACGACGACGGGGATGTCTTCCCGTTCCATGATCTGATCGAACGTGGCCGCCGTGGATTCCAGCTTGGCATGGTCCTCGCGTTTCAGCGTGCCCAGGGCGCCTTCGTCCTCGTCCCATGCCACGATTCCCGACACGCCGTCCAGCAACTCCAGGGTGCGAAAATGGGGGCCGGAGTGGGGATGGGTAACGCCCAGGAATCCAACCTTGACCTTCATGACATCCCACCTTTCACGGACCATCACCCTCCGTATGCTTCAAAACACGGAAGAATCCATAACCATGCCATCAGCTCGGCGCTTCGAGGTCCTGCCCTTCGCCATAGAGAAACTCGTAGGTATAGATACCGGTATTGTGACCGTCCTTCCAGGTGAACTGGAGCGCATACCGGCCCACGGTACTCATGTCGATCACCTCAACGCTCGGATCCAGGGATTCGTTGGCGAGCAGGGTCAACCCGCCCGTTGAGGACAACTGATCGCGCAGATCTCGGCAGGTGGCGCAGGGACAGGCTTTTCGAAGATCGGCCAGCGCGTACTTTCTCGCGCTGCCGTCGTTCCAGAAGACAGTCAGTTCGCCCTTCTCCGGATGGTCGAGGGCTACGTGTTCGGGCGCGGGAGGAACAATGGACATGAAGGCTCCATCACTCTGACCGGCCGGCGGGCCGGGTGTCGGCGGTATCTCCTGAAGCATCTGAGGCTTCAGAAGCTCCCGGATCGCCCGGAACGGTTCGTTCCAGTAGCATATCAGGAGTGACCGGATCCGGAGACGTGAATACCCGGTCCGCCACATGTTCGTACACGGCCACGTCTTCGTGGGAGCGTTTCTGGCCGTCCATCCTTTCGCGCTCGGCGGACAGCAGGATTTCGCCGTACTTGCGCCAGTCGTTCCACTTCCATTCACCGCGGCTTCGCTCGTCCTGTCCCTCCCGCAGCTGCAGGAGATAGACCCATCTGTCCATCAGGCGCGTGTCCCGGTTGATATAGGCCCAGTACTCGTCGCCGGGCGTATTACCCACTTCATCGAACCTGAGATGTAACGTGTCATAGACTATTCCATCGACGACTTCCTCGCCCGCGTAGGCCAGGTCCACGCCCGGGTCCTGCAGCTTGTACGGCATCAGCAGCCAGTACGTATCGTTGATCCACGCGCCCCGGGCGCGCTCCAGAAACCCATTCCGCTCCCCGGCGTCGGTGACTTCCTCCCCGTCCACATATACGCTCCCCTCGCCCGTTTGCAGGTTCATCAGGATGACGTGAGACTGGCCGCTTTCCCGGTCGGTCCAGGATACGCGGTACCGGCCGGTGTCCTTATCCCAGTAGTGGGAGCGAAACCCGAAAAAGGAGAACCCTATATAACGGGTGGCATGCCAGTTGTCCCATCCACCCATGGCCTCCATCACCTCTTCCGCGATCACGCGCGCTTCTTCCCGAGCCCCATCGGCGGAACCCGTATCCGAACCGGGATCGGCACAGCCAGGGATCCAGCACAGGATCAGAAGGACCGGCAGTATTGAAAAACGCCGAAGCGTTGTCCGGCGCGATGTCATATGAGGGATACCCATGCCTGTTTCTCCTCGGAAGCGGTGATGGCGTCAGCGACCTGCTGCACGCAGAAGCCTTCGTGAAAACTCGGATTGGCTTCCCCGCCGGAGCGTATCGCGTCGATAAAGTGTCGCTGTGGCGACAACGCGCCCTTCCGGGCGGGCACGGACAGGGGTTGAAGGTTTCCTCGCAGGCCCTGTCCGCCTTTCAGGCTGGCCTGCATGGTGTCACGTAGGAACTGGAACTGCAGGGCGCCATTGCTGCCGTGGATTTCTATGTGGATGTAGTCCGTGCACAGGGCGCAACGGCTCACATGGAAAACGGCCTGGACCCCGTCCTGCATCTGTGAGATAAAAGCGCAGGCGTCCTCCAGTTCAGACTCCCGCATGGTGGATGAGTCCGGCGCGGGACGTTCCGGGATGAGCGTGTGCATCAGCGAACATACCCGTTCGAATTCTCCGATCCACCACCGTGTCATATCGATCAGGTGTACACCGAGATCGCCCATGGCGCCGAGTCCCGCCGCCATGCGCCGCTCACGCCAGCTGTGCTCCTTCCGGGGGCTTGCCCGGTAACCCATCATGTACCGGGCGTTGAGATGGTAGGCCTTGCCGATGTAACCCTCGTCCAGCAGGGATTTCATGCGAAAGGCCGGCCCATTGAACCGCCAGCCGAAGTTGGTCATGTGCACCATTCCGCTCCGGCGTGCGCTTTCGAGCATTTCCCCGGCTTCCACGGTATTCAGCCCGAGCGGTTTCTCGCACAGGACGTGTTTACCGGATTCCAGGGCCTCGATGACCATCTGCCTGTGCAGGTTCACCGGCGTACAAATACTGACGGCATCGATATCCTTGCGATCCAGCACCGCCCGGTAATCCGTCTGGGTCTCGGCAATCCCGAAGTCCTTCGCCACGCGTTGCGCGGTTTCAGTTGTCCGGCTGCAGATGGTCTCAACCGTCACACCGGTACAGGCCTGGTAGCCACGGATGTGATATTGACCGAACCCCAGCCCGATCACGCCAACGCGCAACTGGTCCGATGCCATGTAGAATCCTTTGTTTTTCCCGTATTCAGACGGGATGAAATGACATTGAATTCTAAGATTGGACCAGGGTCTTGTCAAGCATATTGGGGACCGGAGCCACCCGGGATCCTTTACTGATCGGTTCTTTCGGCGACGATGACCAACTGGTTCGTATCCCAGTCGTAGGGCCTGAAATCGAGTCCGCCGTGGACTTCCCGGATCGTCATGCCGGCGGCAGCCAGGAGCAGGTCCAGCTCGGTCACCGTGTAGACCCGGATGGAAGACGCGTACTCCCGTCTGTCCGCGCCGTTGAACACGGTCGTCCTGGTTAGAACCCGGTTCGCGATCGCATCGAAATCGCGCTCTTCCAGTATGATCAGGTCACCCCGGCGGTGGACTTCCTGGGCGGCGAACCGGCGGACCAGGTAGTCCCGGTTGACGAGTTGACATACGAACAGCCCGCCGGGGCGCAATGCCTCTGAAACAGACCTCAGGACCCTGAAATTTTCTTCTTCTTCTTCGAAGTATCCGAAGGCATTGAACAGGCTGATGGCCGTGTCGAATGCTCCGGAAAAGGGCAGTTCACGCATGTCTCCCCGGACCCAGATTCCCCCGGGGTCCCCTTCACGGGCCCGTTTCAGCAGGGAGGGGGACAGGTCGTAGCCCACGACCCGGTAGCCGCGTTTCCGCAACGGTGTGCTGACCCGCCCGTAGCCGCAGCCGATGTCCAGTATCCCGTTCCCCTCGCGGCGGTCCAACAGGCGCGCGAGTCCGTCCACTTCGAGATCCGTATCCTCGTGGTGGTCGAAATGGTAGTAGTCTTCGTCGAAGTATGCGATATACCAGTCGTTCGACATGATGATCGTCCGGTTTCCCTTTTCCGACCTCGGCTGAGGCGGGCCGGCGCGTGCTGCTCGCGCGCCGCTATACGTTGGGCCGGTCCCGCGGATAACACACCCGTCAAAAGCTTTCCCGCCGCCGACGGGCGCATGCCGGCATCCCGGGCAGGCCGACACCACGTTAACTCCGGCAACGGCGTATTACAAGCGTCTTTTCCGCCATGCACGGTCCACCTTGAAAATACCTTGATTTCTAAACACCCGTATAGCATCTTCCGCTTGCTGTGTCGCCGCCGTTCGCCCTGATCCAACGACCCGCTGAATCCGGCTTGATTCCCATGGCCGCAACAACCATACAGATCAAAGGGGCCCGCGTTCACAACCTGAAGAACGTGAGCCTGGATCTGCCGAAAGACGCGCTGATCTGCTTCACCGGCGTATCCGGATCCGGCAAGTCTTCGCTGGCATTCGATACCCTTTACGCGGAGGGCCAGCGGCGCTACGTCGAATCCCTGTCGGCCTATGCGAGACAGTTCCTCGGCCAGATGCAGAAACCCGACGTCGACCGGATCACGGGACTGGCGCCCGCCATCTCCATCGAACAGAAAACCGCCGGGCTGAACCCCCGTTCCACCGTCGGGACAATCACGGAGATTTACGATTTCCTGCGCGTGCTGTATGCCCGGGTAGGGGCGCCTCACTGCATGAAATGCGGTGGGTCGATCGGGGCGCAGACCCTCGAACAGATCGTCGCGCGGATCCTGGCGCTTCCCGAAGGAACGCGGCTGCTCGTCCTGGCGCCGGTCATCCAGGGGCGCCGTGGAGAATACCGGGACCTCTTTGAGGACCTGCGCCGGCAGGGCTACCTGCGCGCCCGGGTGAACGGCGACGTCGTCAACCTCTCCGAGGATCCGGATCTGGACCGCAACATGCGGCACACAATCGAAGTGGTGACGGACCGGCTCGTCGTGCGGGAGGACATCCGCACCCGCCTTGTCGAGGCGGTGGAAGGCGCGCTGCACCTGAGCCAGGGTTCCGTTTTGGTTCAGATGGAAGGGGACGGCCGGACTTCCGACCTGCTCTTCAGCACGCGGTACGCCTGCAACGCGTGTGACCTGAGTTACGAGGAGCCCACGCCGCAACTGTTCTCCTTCAACAGCCCTCAGGGCATGTGCCCGAACTGCCACGGCCTGGGCACCATGATGCGGATCGAGCCCAGGCTCATTATTCCCGACCCGGCGAAGTCCATTAACGAAGGAGCGATCGAACCTCTCGGCACCATCGCCAACCAGTGGAAACGGCACTTTTTCGAGGGAATAGCCCAACACGTGGGTTTCAGCCTGGACACGCCATGGGAACGGTTGGACGAAGAGGCGCGGAAGGTGGTGCTGTACGGCCTCGGATACAAGCGAATCACCTTCACCTTCCGCAACGGGAAGGGCGGCGAATGGTCACACAAGGACCGGTTCAACGGGGTCGTTCCCGACCTTGAAAAGCGGTACCATACGCTTAAGTCCCCCAGGCACAAGACCGAGATCGAACGGTACATGGCCATCGGGCAATGCGATCACTGCGGCGGAGAACGCCTCAAGCCAGAAGCGCTTTCCGTCACCCTGGGCGGCCTCTCCATCGCCGCGCTGTGCCGGTTGCCCATACTGGATATCCGCGCTTTCTTTCGGAAGCTGACCCTTTCGGAGTCCGAACGCCAGATCGGTGACGAAGCGCTTAAGGAAATCGTCGCCCGTCTCGACTTCCTCCTCAACGTGGGTCTCGAATACCTTACGCTGGAACGCACGGCGCCGACGCTATCAGGCGGCGAGGCGCAGCGCATACGTCTCGCGAGCCAGATCGGCCGCGGTCTCGTCGGCGTGATGTACGTGCTCGACGAACCGAGTATCGGGCTGCATCCCAGGGACAACCGGCGGCTTTTGGATACCCTGGGCCAATTGCGGGACCAGGGCAATACGGTCATCATTGTCGAGCACGATGAAGAAACCATGTGGGCTTCCGACCACATCGTGGATTTCGGTCCGGGCGCCGGCGTCAACGGCGGCGAGATCGTGGCCGAAGGCCGCCCCGGCATCGTGGCAGCCAGCGCCGATTCGTTGACCGGGCAGTATCTGTGCGGGAAGAAGACGATCCCCGTTCCGGCCTTGCGCCGCGGCGCGGCCGACAAGTGGCTGATGATCCAGGGCGCCCGTCAGAACAACCTCAAGAACCTGGACGTGCGCCTGCCCGTGGGACGGTTCACCTGCGTAACGGGCGTGTCCGGTTCCGGAAAAAGCTCGCTGATCAACGACATCCTGTACGCGGCCCTGGCCCGTCTGCTGAACAAGGCCGGCACGGACCCGGGCGAACATGACGGCCTCAAGGGCGTCGGGCACCTGGACAAGGTGATCAACATCGACCAGGCGCCCATCGGCCGCACGCCCAGATCGAATCCGGCGACCTACACGAAGGTCTTCGACGCGATCCGCTCCCTCTTCGCCGAAACTCCCGAAGCCAGGTTGCGCGGTTACCGGCCGGGACGATTCAGCTTCAACGTGCGGGGCGGCCGGTGCGAAGCCTGCCAGGGCAACGGGGCCACGCGGGTGGAGATGGACTTCCTGGCGGATATGTGGGTCTCCTGTCCCGTTTGCGAAGGCAGGCGCTTCGACCGGGAAACCCTGGAGGTGAAATACAAGGGACGCTCCATTGCCGACGTGCTCGACCTGGACGTGCAGGAGGCGCTTGAACTGTTCGAACACGTTCCGTCCATCGCACGGGTGCTGAGGACGCTCTACGACGTAGGCCTGGGGTATATCAAGCTGGGCCAGCCCGCGCCCACGCTGTCGGGGGGCGAGGCGCAGCGCATCAAGCTGGGGCGTGAACTGTGCAAGCGAAGCACGGGACGGACCATGTACGTGCTGGACGAACCGACGACCGGCCTGCATTTCGAAGATATCACCCATCTGCTCGCCGTGCTGAACGCCTTCGTGGACAAGGGCAACACCGTCGTCGTCATCGAGCACAACGTCGACGTGATCAAGACGGCCGACTGGATCATCGATCTGGGGCCGGAGGGCGGCGACGCGGGCGGCCTCGTCATTGCGGAGGGAACGCCGGAGACCGTGGCGGGCGTCGCCGGGTCGTCCACGGGCCGGATCCTGGAGAAGGCGCTTCGGCCCCGGGCACTCCCCGAGACTCCGAAGCCGGTCAGGCAGGACGAGGCAGGGGACGGCCACATACGGGAGATCACGGTGCGCGGCGCGCGGGAGCACAATCTGCGCGACCTCACCGTGGCTGTCCCCCGGGACCGGATGACCGTGTTCACGGGCGTTTCCGGCTCCGGGAAGACTTCCCTGGCCCTCGATACGATCTACGCGGAAGGCCAGAGACGGTACGTGGAATCCCTTTCCGTCTACGCGCGCCAGTTCCTCCAGCAGATGCAGAAGCCGAAGGTGGACCACATCATCGGCCTTTCCCCGGCCATTTCCATCGAACAGAAGGCGCCGGGCCGGAACCCACGCTCCACGGTGGGCACCATTACGGAGATCTACGAGTACCTGCGCGCGCTCTACGCCCTGATCGGCGTGCCCCACTGCCCCGCCTGCCGCGTTCCCATTGGCGCGCAGACGCCCAGCCAGATCGTGGACCGCATCATGACCCTCCCGGAGCAGACCCGCGCCACGCTGCATGCGCCGCTGGAACCCGAAGGCGCCGAGGGATACGATGCCCTCCTGGATCGGGCCCGCCGGAACGGGTTCATCCGGGTGCGCATCGACGGCGTGTTGCGGCGGCTCGAAGAGGACATTCAGATCGACCGGCGGCGGCGCCACGAACTGTGCGTGGTGGTGGACCGGATCGTCATGCAGGGCGACGTGCGACAGCGCCTGGCCGATTCGGTGGAGACGGCATTGGACCTATCGGGGGGATTGCTGATCGCCGAGGTGCAGGAACCGGATTCCGCCGGTCCACACGATATCCGCTTCAGCCGGTACTATTCGTGTCCCGCCTGCGGAGTCAGTTACGACGAACTTTCGCCCCAGAGCTTCTCATTCAATCACCGGGCGGGCATGTGCCCCGATTGCGAAGGACTCGGAACCCAGCCCGGTATCGATCTCGACCTGTTGATTCCCGATCGTTCGAAATCCATAAGGGACGCCGCGGCTGCGATCTGGGAGGAAGGCACGGTGGGCGAACGGTCCATGCTCGACTTGCTTGAACAGGTGGCGTCCACGCAGGGATTCAACCTGGAGACGCCCGTTGAAGCGCTGTCGGCGGAACAGCTCCAGGTGTTGCTCTATGGCAGCGACCGGTGGATAGAAGACCAACGGGGGCCCGGCCTGTCCTTCCAGTTCCGGGGCATCTTCCCGGCCGTGGAACTGGTCGCCCGCTACGCGAACCGCTTCCCCGAACTGGCCCGCCTGCTGCAGCCGACGCCCTGCTCGGCATGTGAAGGCGGACGACTCCGATCCGAAAGCCTTTCCGTGCTGATCGACGGCGTGTCCATTGCGGCGCTATGCGCCATGTCCACCGACCGTGCCCTGGACTTTATCGAAGGACTGAAACTCTCGGCGCCGCAGCGGGAAGTCGTGGGCGAGGTGATGACGGAAATCAGAAACCGCATGCGCTTCCTCCTCGACGTGGGGCTGGAATACCTGACCCTCGACCGCCGGGCGCCCTCGCTTTCGGGCGGCGAAGCACAGCGAATCCGTCTGGCCAGCCAGATCGGATCGGGGCTGACCGGCGTGCTCTACGTGCTGGACGAACCCACGATCGGGCTTCACCCGCGGGACAACCTCAGGCTGATCCATGCCCTGGAGAACCTGCGCGATCTTGGCAATACGCTGATCATGGTCGAACACGACCGCGACACGCTGGAGCATGCCGACAACCTGGTGGATTTCGGACCGGGAGCGGGGGTGTTCGGAGGCCGGATCGTGGGTGAAGGCGCCCCCGCCGCCCTCAGGGAACTCGAGACTTCACTCACCGGGAGTTACCTGGGCAACCGGCTCCGCATCGAAGTGCCGCGAGACCGCCGCAAGCCGGGCCGGAACAGGCTTCGCATCCTCGGGGCGCGCCAGAACAACCTGAAGAACATCGACGTGACGTTGCCCCTTGGCGTTTTCATCTGCGTCACAGGGGTGTCCGGTTCGGGAAAGAGCTCGCTCGTCAACGACATCCTTCATCCTGTGCTGGCCTCCACCCTGCACCGCGCCCAGGTAAACCCCGGACCCCACGACGAAATCAAGGGGCTGCGGTTCGTGGACAAGGTCATAAACATCGACCAGACCCCGATCGGCCATTCCCCCAGGTCGGATCCATCCACCTACGTCGGGCTCTTCGCGCCGATCCGGTCGCTCTTCTCCCGGACCGTGGAGGCCCGGATGCGGGGCTACGAACCCCGACGGTTCAGCTTCAACGTGCCCGCTGGACGGTGCGAGGCCTGCCAGGGACTCGGCGTGCGCAAGATCGAGATGCATTTCCTGGCGGACGTGTGGATGACCTGCGAAGTCTGCGACGGCAAGCGCTACATGAAGGAGACGCTGGAGGTGACCTACAAGGGTAAGACGATCGCGGATACGCTGGAGATGACCGTGGCCGAAGCCCTGGAGCACTTCGAGAACGTGCCCCGCATCCGGCGTATGTTGCAGACGCTTTACGACGTGGGACTCGACTACATCAAGCTCGGCCAGTCGGCCATTACGCTCTCGGGAGGCGAGGCGCAACGCGTCAAGCTGGCGAAGGAACTCTCGCGGCCGGGTACCGGCAAGACCGTCTACCTGCTGGACGAGCCGACCACGGGGCTGCACTTCGACGACATCCGCAAGTTGCTGAACGTCCTCAACAGGCTGGTGGACAAGGGGAACACCGTGCTCGTCATCGAACACAACCTGGACGTCATCAAGACGGCCGACTGGATCGTCGATCTAGGTCCGGAAGGCGGTGACCGGGGCGGTCACGTGGTTGCCGCGGGTACGCCCGAGGATATCGCGGCGTCCCTGTCCCATACCGGGAAGATCCTCGCCCGGGAACTGGCGCCGGTAGTAGTTTAAGCGCTACTGCGCCAGACCCTGCCCAGGCCTTCCAGCACCCTTACAAGCTTCAACGAAGATTCGGTCTCACCTCGGCAACTGTACCAGCACCGGTTGCAGTCGATCTTCTTTGAAACCCGTTTGAAATCGGCATATCCGGACATTACGGGCAGTTCCGCACAGGGTTTTACATTGCCGTCGGGAGTCAGTTGCACCAGCCACTTGCCCGCCGCCGTGCAGGATCTTGGAAGCGCATCCTGGAAGTAGTCGGGGATGCGGCGCAGGTACCAGGCGGAATTTACAATGTTCCCCAACCGGGACTTCTGGTAAATCAGATCCTCGATCACGGATTCCAGCTGCTCCTCGTGACCGGGATCCACAAGGTGGGTTTCGTTCCCGTTCTTGTAGTCGCTGTAGCAACTGTAGGAAACCTTCGCGCCCATAGAACGTGCCAGGTGCGCGATGGGTACGACGTGGTCCAGGTTCTCACGCATGATCACCGTGTTGAAGACCACGTTGACCCCTCGGGCCGTCAGCTGGGGAACGAGCGAGGAGATATGCTCGTACAAACCCGCGATGCCCCGTTCCTCGTCGTGTTCGCGGCCGATATAGTTCAACGAAATCGAGATGTGGTCCACGCCGGCATCCCACAGAGCCATGGCCTTTTCTACGGTCAGCAGAGATCCGTGGGTGACCATGCCGATATAGACGAATCCCAGGCCATCCTTGATGCGTCTGACCGCCTCGGGCAACTGCTTGTTGATCATGGGTTCCCCGCCCGTCAGCGTGACCGTCAGAGGGTTCAGCTTCCTGAGCGCCTCCACATAGTCGTAATCGCCCAGCTTGCCCGAACGTTTCGTCTTCCAGTAATCACAGAAATCGCAGGTGGCGTTGCACAGGTAGGTCACCTCCATGTTCACCGCCATCGGTCCGCCCTTCAATCGTACCCAGAGGTACTTGAACAAGACTCGGAGCTTACTGCCGAGGGACATGGGCCGCAACAGCGCCCGGTCGTACCCTAGATAGCCCGAGTCCGGTTGCAGTACGGGCGGGGCGGGAGGCGGCGGGACGAGTTCCGGCGCCGGGGCGATTTGGACCTGCTCGGACATGAATTACTCCTACGCCACCGCGCGCGAGGCGGCGGTGACAGAATCTCTGCCGTCAATAGTTCCTTCGACCATACGCCCCGTCAGATTCAGCATGGCGGGAAACAGATCCACGGTGCGCACGTATTCCGCTGCAATCTCCGTGTTCATCATCAATGGGACGTGCATATGGTCGCGATGCAGTGAACCATGGGTCGACTTGTGTTCCGGATGCTCGTACCGGTATCTCAGATCGTAGCCTTTTCGGGCGCTGACGATTATATCGCCCGACCGCGGCGAACCGAGGACACGCAGCAATTGGTAAGGCGCGTCGGGATAGTCCGTGTCGAACGTGGCGGAGAGCAATTGCTCATCGGTCGCTTCAGCCGGGATGCCGCCATAGCCAAAAGGATCCTGCCCCTCGATAACCCGGTACGCGATGCCGTCGGGCGTCTCCTTTATTTCACTGATCCCCCGGCGCCCGCAGACGATGACCGAGTCGTCCTGGACAGCCGCCACAAGGTCGATCGCCTCCTGCCCTAGCAGGGCCTCGATCGGGTCCGTTTCGCCCAGCGTGCGGATCTCCTCGTAGGAAGGCCTTTCTTCCCAGGAATCGCCTTTCTTGAGGTAGATATGCGCCATGCCGTTGCCCGAGACCATGGTTGCCGCGTCGCATCCGTTGCGCAGGATCCGGGGATAATACAGCGTGTTGAATCCCAGTTCGTCGAGAAACGACCATAGTTCGAAGTGCGTGTGCGTGGAGGTCAGGCCATGGTCGCTGGAGATCACGAAAAGCGTTCCGTCCAGCCTGTCCTGCCGTTGAAGCCGATCCGCCAACCTGCCGAGTCCCCGGTCGAATTCCCGGTACACGTCCAACGTGGCGTCCGAAAATGGATCGGTGTAGTGCGAGTATTCGTCCACCGCGGGGAATACGACCGACAGGAAATCCGCGTCCTGGTCCACGGCCCGGTCGATGTACCGCCAGGCCGCGTCGTCCACGGCCTGCCACCGGCCCGAGTAATGGGCGTAAAGCCAGTACCAGCCCTTGGTCAGCAGCGTCCGGTTTTCGAATATGCCCAATCCCCTGTTCACAAAACTGAACACCCCTGCCGGGTGTTCGAAATACTCGAAGATGGTACGGACCTCATCTTTGATGTCCTGGTCGATATACAGGCCTCCCGGACCCACGTAACTGCGCGCCTGGCGGAAATGGGTGAGCCCATGGGGCTGGGACCGGTCGAACCAGCGGATTCCGGGGAGATTGCACGAACCGGGCGTACAACCGGTCAGAAAAGGCACATGGGCCGGACCGGTCGTGGACGGAAACGAAGTCACCGCCTTGCGGTAGTCCCCCCCCCTGTCCAGCACGTAGCGCCGCAGGGAAGGCAGTTCGCCCGCCTCGGTCATTTCCCGCATGACGTCTTCGCGGGCGCCGTCGACGAGGAAGAAGATACACCGCTCGTATACCGTCTTCGCCATTCCGTCTCCTAAAACAATAGGACATGAATATACTACTTGAAACGAGTATATCTCTCAGGCTTGGGAATATACAAGAAACACTACTCGTTTTCAAGGGTTTTTGCGCGCAGGGTATCGAGCAATTCGTCGTAGGAGGTCCTGCTGATCTTCTTGTAGAAAGCGTCCCGGTTGGCCAGCGCGACGCTCGCCCCGTCGATGACCATGTCGTAAATGAGCCAGTGCCCTTCCTGCAACTCCATCTTGTAGTCGACGAGTGTTTTGGTACCCTTGTACCATACCGTGGTTCTCACCAGCGACCTGCTGCCCCGGGTCTCCTCTCCGTCATAGGTCGTTCTGTCCGACCGCTTGCGCAGCTTGTCGAGGGCCCGGTTTTCCGTCCACTTGCGCAGGACCGAAACGAATTCTTCTTGTTCCGCGTCTGTTCTCTCCCGCCAGTGCCTGCCGAGCGAGATACGGCTGTGCCGTACGAAATCGAACCCCTCGACGACGGCCCGGCGCACGAGACTGTCCCGCACCGCTTCGGTAGTGGCTCCGTCCAGGGCGCGCAATGCGGCGTCCCGCTGCTTCAGTGTCTCGATGGGCGAGTATTCCTGCGCGTTACTCCCGAAAGCGATCAACGACAACACCGCCCAGGCGACAAGAGGTCCCATGGGGCGGAGTGCGCGGCAAATAGCATGCATTTTCTTCCACCATCCTTCCGGCCGGAATTGCCGGGTCAGGACCCGGTGTTTCGGCGATGAACCATGAAGTCGTCGTAATCCCCCTTCGAGTCCGTTCCCGTCGCGTTGCCATCCGTCAGAATGCCGATCCCTACGGCTTTCCGGGGCGGCTTTTTCCCGAAGATCCGGACATAGTCCGCATACACGTCGACCGACTCCTCGACCCATTCCCCGAGCTTCTCCGTACCGCTTTCGAGCACGATCACGTGGGGGCGGCCAATTCCGTCGCGACGGTGATGGGTGCCGACTGGCAGGGTGGTACTCCAGACGTACTTCAGGGTCTTGGGCACGCCGACGAAGTTCTGATCCAGGACCACGTACACGGCCACGGAACTGTCGTTCCTGGAACCGATGCGTTCATCTCCGCCTTCGGGCAGGACCTTCGCCCTCCACCGCCATGACAGCACCGGGTATTCGTTCGCATCCCATTCGCTAAGCTGCTTGCGAATGATGATGGAGGAGCCGTCGTCGGCCGCGTGGAGATACCGGTTTCCGTTTTCCTCCCGGACCGTATACGTTTTTCGAGCCAGGTCATCGTCTCCCCGCCAGGCTTTCCAGGTCAGGGGGAAGCTGCCCGGGGCCGAACTGTCGAAGCCATCGATCAGGACGGACGCGCGACGATCATCGCGGCGTTGAGGATGGTCCGCCCGTGCGGTTGCCGGAACAAACGAGTCGATCCGCGGCGTGGAAAATCGGGGCGGCGTTCCTTTTTCCGCTGCGTCCGTGCGAAGGACTGCAGACGGATCGATGAATGCGGCAATGAGCAACAGGACGGCGCCAGCCAGCAGACTGAGCGTCTTGCCTGCCCCCGCACGTCGATTCTTCATGACCATCCTCCGTTCCGTGTGTCAGCGCCGTACAGTTGAAATCCCGTTACCGGTTACGTGATCGAGTTCGGCCAGCGAAACCCGGTACTGGAATAGCGACTGCCGGTGCGCATGTTGCATTTTAGCGTGCGCGGTGAAGGCGTCCAGCAATTCCGAACTGTCTCCCGTGATGTCGAAGCCCAGTTTTGCCGATGTCAGCCATGCCCTGGCGGAGCGAAGCGCCCGGTCGCTGTTGACGACGTTTGTACGGGCCTCGATGACGTCCCGGTAGGTCGACTCCACCTGCAGTTCGACCGCGTTAATCGCCTGTGATTCCCTGGTCACGAGCGCTTCCAGCTCCACTTTCCGGGCCTGGTACTTGGCGCGGGTCAGGCCGAAATTGAAGTTCTGCCGCAAGGTAATCACCGCGCCCCCCCGCAGGAAATTGAACTCGTCCCTGAGGAATGGATTGTCGAGTTCCGGCCGGTGGGGCGCGATACCCCACTGGATGGATCCCGCAAGGGCAATCTGGGGGTAGTAGTCGCTCCGGGCCACCTTCAGCAGCGCACGGCGGGCCAGCACGCCGGCCCTGAGCTGCCGGATGTCGTACCGCCGGTTCCTCGCCTGTTCGATGTAGAATTCCAGTCCGTCGAGGTCTGCCGTACCGGGTTCCGCGGTCGTGTCGACGATATCGAAATCGCTGTAGCGATCGATTTCGAGCACCGATTTCAGCGCCGCCTTCCCCATTTCGATCGACTTCTCGGCCCGCGCCCGGCTCTGTTGCACTTCATACTCGAAGACATCGATTTTCAACAGGTCGTTCTGGCCGACATCTTCCGAATCCTCCTCGATCATCTCGTTGACGCGCTCCCGGGCTTCCCGTACGCTTTCTTCGCTTTCCAGGATGATTTCCCTGAGTTCACGGGCCAGCACGAGTCCGTAGAACAGTTTCTTCACCTGGAAGGCCACGTCGTGCTTCCTGGATTCCACGGCGGCCTCGCCCGCCTCGAGACCGTATCCGGCCGCCTTCTTCGCATTGCTGAGCTTCCCGAAGGTATACAGCGGCTGGACCAGTTCGATCTGCGTGCGGGAAAAAACGCCCAGGTCGGACAGGTCGCTCCGGATGGTCTCGACCCGTTCCGTATCGCCTTCTATGCCGGGCGCCGGACCGAAGACGTTGGTCCACTGCAACCGGGGTGCGAGGCCCGCGAATTTCGCTTCGCTCAGCCTGGCTTCCAGGCCTTCGACGGCAAGAGCCGCCTGCGCGATATCAGGACTGACCGTCAACGCCCTGTCCACGCACTGCTCCAGCGTCATCCGGACGGGCTGGACGGGACGGACTGGACCGTCCGATCCCTGCGCGACCGCCAGCCCCGTGATCAGAGATACCGCCAGGATGTGGACCAGGAAACGAAACACGATGCCTCCGCTTAGCGCAAGCGTCGACGCACTGCAGTGGCCGACTCGCTCATTCTCAAGCATATTAGACGCGCACTTCCACTTTTTGATCCAATAAACGGCCATGGCCGGCCCATGCCCGGAAGAAAGCGTGGCCGGCGTTAAGGGAACCTTTTCGCCTCGCCGGCCGATGCCGGCTTTGACAGCCCCCAGATCGCCCGCGTCCAGTGAAACGCCGCCGTAATCACCGTCCAGATGGCCACGCATGTAAACGCTTCCTCCAGCATGCCTGCCGCCGTACCTCCCAGCAGCAGCAGGACGTTCGTGTTGCGCCGGGCGCCGATACGGCGAAAAAAGCGATCCATGGGCTCGTAGTCAAACAGTTCGATGCCCTGCCGTGACTTGAACATCCCCGTGGCCGCCTTGTCAAGCAGATAAAAGAGCGTGATTACTGTAGCGAGCACGAAGGGCCCCGCCGCATCGCCGCTGCCTCCGAGCATCCACCCCAGGGCCCAGTACCAGGTCAGCTCCCAGATCACGTCCAGGATGTGTTCATATCGGTCCCCGAACCGCGTGCATCGCACCGTAACACGGGCCAGTTTGCCGTCGACGCCGTCCAGTACCCCGACGATGAAGGCGATGATCAGTCCGGCGGCCGTGTAACCCGGGCCCGATTGCCCCATTGCCAGCAGGCCGGTGGCCAGGAAAGCCAGCAATACGGTGAGGGTGGTTACCTGGTTTGGCGTCACGGTCCCGGCCGAGATCCACTTCGTAAGCAGGTTCTCCAGGGGCGGATGAATGAATTCCGCCGGAAAATCCAGCGTTCCCTTCTGCGCGGCATCGATCAGAAGCGCCTCCGCCCGGCGCGCTTTCCGGTCCGAATCCAGGACCACCCACCAGGGGGCCAGGCTTCGGCGCAGATCCACGATATAGGGGTCCATTTCGCGGAGATCGAATACCGGGCAGGTCGATTCCGGCGCCGAGTCCAGCGATGACCATAGCGATTCGGAGCCGCTCCAGCACGCCGTGAGGCTTGCGAGCAGGTCCACGTCCGCCACCAGCAGCCTGCAGGATTCCCTGACTCCCGAGTCCGCGGCTTTACGGTTCGGGCCGCCTTCGACCATGGCCCGCAGGACACGCGGGTCATACAGGTGGTGGGCGTCCAGCACCAGGGCCACTTCGTCCTTCCCGGGCAGCCAGCGGGCAGGGCTTTCGTCAGTCCCCACGCAGTCTACGGCACGCAACTCCGCGAACCAGTGTTCGTCGTATCCGTCGGCCCGGACCTCCGAACCCCGGCCGGGTGAAGGTCCGACCAGGGTTACCCGCCGGGCCCCCAGGGAAGCAAAGACCCGAAGGTGCCGTTCCAACAGAGAAATGCCGTAAACCGATCGCCCGGCGCCGGCTGTGATGTCATCCGTATCGGCGAATAAGACCACGCTGTAATTCAAAATAACCAAGTCTCCCCGTCGACAGATGTCCTGGGTACGCGCTCCCCTTCCGTCCATCGGCTTGCGCCCGGCCCCTTACCGGGTAAAGGCGGCGGGCCCCACAGGCCCGCATTCTCCTGAGCACGAACGTCATGGCCCCGAAGCACCGTGCCCACGCCCTCGTACCCACTGCCCCCGCAGGCGCCGGAGCACGATCCGGTCATCCTCTTCCAGCCCCATCAGGATCAGCACACCGAGATAGGGGGCCAGGAAGATCAGGGGCAGCGCGGCCATGCGCAGCCACGGGGCATCAGGCGCGTAGGTCCCCGCCAGGTACGCGCATGCGAAGGCGACGACCGCTGCGGCGCAGGGCTTCAAAATGCGCCAGTCCAGGGGATGGATCCGGAACAGGTGGTATACCTCGACCAGGCGCGTTAGCGTCAGCAGTCCGAAGGACACCAGCGTTCCCAGGGCGGCGCCCAGGATGCCCAGGGATGGTATCAGCCACAGGTTCAGGGCGAAATTCACGGCTACGACCACGACCGTGTTGATGAGATTCAGATAGGACCGGCCCGACATGATGAGCACGGTATCGCCCGAACCCATGGCGGCGTATACGACCTGGCTCATGGCCAGGACGACCATCGCCATGAACCCCGCGACGAATGCCGGACCGAACAGCCCCAGCAGTTCGTTGCCGATCAGTGCGACGACGCAGAGGAACCCCACGCCGATGGTCAGGACCCACCGGGTGACCAGCCTCAGGTTGCGCTCCAGCCGCGGCAGGTCGTTGCGGTGATTCAGTTCTGCGACGATGGGACTGAAAATCGGGTCGAACCACTGTCGGACCTTCTTGGTCAGCAAGGCGATTTCGACCGCGATCACGTAAACGCCCACCTGCGCCGCCGGCAGGAAGTAGCCGACCATGAGCACGTCAAGACGGATCATGAATATGTAGACCAGTTCATAGCCCATTACCGGTAGCGAGAATCGGGTCAGCGGAGTGACGAAACGCAGTTCGCGCAGGTGGACGAGACAGGCACGCCAGGAATAGAACCTGGTGAACACGTAAACGGCGAACAGCAGGCCGCCGGCCAGCGCGGCCAAGTGGGCCGCGGCGATGCCGTAGGTGCGCCAGCCCCAGTAGAACAAGGCGCAGGCCGCCCCGAAAAGCACCAGCGGCTCGACCGCGCCCCGGACCATGGCGTCGTACTTCATGACCTTGTGGGCCCGGGTGACGCCCAGGATGATGTGGGTCAGGGCGATTAGCGGCAGTCCGACCGCCAACAACCGCAGCATGCCGGTGAGCCGTGGCTTCTCAAGCAGCCCTTCGGCCAGCGCGGGCGCGCCGGCATATAGCGCGGCGCCGACTCCAACGCTCAGCAGCAGGCCCACGCCCAGGGCCTGCGCGATGATTCGGTGGATGGCGTCCTTCTTCCCGTCCTCGCGCATACGCGGGATGAAATTGATCAACCCCTTGTCCAACGAGAACTGACCCACCTTTCCCACGAGATCCACGACGGTCCATCCGAGCATATACAGGCCGAAAATCTCGGCGCCGAACAGCCGCGTAAGGACGATGAACGATACGGACTTGGTAAGCCGCGCCACCGTTCCGATGAAATTGACGGCCGCGCCCCGGGCGATCGCCGATGCGTCGGAGTCGGATCGGACCGAAGCCGTTTGCTCAAGGGTACGCTTCATGGTGGGGAATTCGCCGGACGGGGGGTCTTCCTGCCTGCTTCGATCAACAGCGTCCATCCCCCGGAGTTTTTCGTGAACAGGTTAAAAACCGCGGACACCGCCCGGCCAACCGATACCAGTCCCAATCGGACCAGCGCCGCCGGGACCGCGTGCATGCGCTCGGTGGCATAGCTCAACCGGATCAGTGCCAGGTCCAGCCTGGAACGAAGCAGGTATCGGTGTCTTATCAGTCTGAACCCACACGCCTCCAGCAACGAGCAGACCGACGGATGCGTATAGAACTGAAGGACGCTGTGACGTTCCCGGTGCTCGTCGCACCACGCCTCGCCGATCCCCGCGAGGCTCAGGCTGTCCAGTGTCAACAGAATGCGTCCCCCGGGCCGCAATACGCGCCACATCTCCCTCAGCGTCTGCCGGTCGTCCGGCAGGTGCTCGAAGACGCACAGGCTCATGACCGTGTCGAACTGTCCCGAGCGAACGGGGAACGCGCCCGCATCGGCACAGAAGAAACCCGTCGAAGGCGTCTTGTGACAGGACGTGGCACGGCGCAACTGGTCCCGGTTCAAATCTAAACCGAATACCTCGGCGCCCCGCAAGGCGACCCGGTAGTCATAGGTCCCTTCTCCGCAGCCTATATCGAGAATACGCTCGCCCCTGCGCGGCTTCAGCCAGCGCAGCGCCGGGCCCGTTTCCTGGACCCTGCGGAAGTTGAGATCCTTCCGGATCCGGAGGGCGAAAAGTCCCCGTGCATGGTACAGCAATCCGCTCATGAACGCTCCACCTGCTCAACCGCCCGGTCCCGCGCCAACAGCCGCCCCGTCGAAATGAATATGGCCACACCCATGGCCAGGCCGCCGGCCGTTACGGTCCAGAACATCCAGTTCAGGAATCCGAGTGCGGCGAAAACCAGCAACAGCAAGGTAAAGAAATCTCTTTTGCACATCATCCGAAACAGATTGAGCAGCCTGGCGGAGAGGTCGCGCCGCCGCCCGACGGCATGCCTTTCGAAGGCGCGGTTGAACCGCACGAGACTGCCGCTTCCCCCGGTCTGCATCAGGTAGTAGTACATCGCGAGAATCGACGCGGCCACCACGGCGACGGATACCAAGCCGAGGGACCGGATTGCCGTTTCGTCGGAACCGTCCGCATAGGCCCAGACAACGGCGGAGAAAAACGCCAGGTAGGTCAGGTTGTCCGTGATCGTGTCGAGCCATGAACCGTATTTCGACTCGCGGAAGGTCAGGGCTGCCACCTCCCCGTCGCATCCATCGAGGATGGACGAAACCTGGAAAAGCAAGGCGCCCAGCAGGACCGACCAGTAGGCGCCGTCCAGCACGAACCACGCTCCAAGAAGGCCCGAAAGAAAAGTGACCAGGGTGACCATGTTGGGGGTGACCGGTGTCCGCACCAACCACCGGCTGATACGGGTCGAGAGCGGCCGGTTGATATACCGTGAAACCCAGCCGTCGGTGGGCTTTACGAGACGCCTTACCAGGGTCTTTTCACCATGGGCCAGCATTTCGGGCGTATCCACGTCCTGCCAGAAGCCCTCGCCTATGTCAAAAGCCCGCATCTTTCCTTCTCCGGCCAGCGCCCGGATACCGTCGCTCAACGCGCACCCTTCGGGGCCGTCCACGGCATCGAGCGCGTCGAAAAGGGCCGGCGTGCAAAGGAACATGCCGGTGTCGACCGCGTTGAACTCCCGAAGTCCCTTGTCGATTCGGACCACCCTGTCTTTACGCACCTCCACCTTGGTGGCGTCGTCCAGGTCAAACACCCTTTCGATTTTCCGGTCGACGGCGAGCAGGCACTCCCCTTCGACGACCGGTTCTTCGAGTAGCCGTTCCAGGGTCTGTCCCTCGAACAAGTGATCCGCCATGAGCAACACAAAGGGTTCGGCCAGTCGAGACCGGGCGGCTAGGACGGAAACTCCGTTGGGCATGTGCCACCGTTCGTTGTGCACCCATTCGATCCGGCAGCCGTCCAGGCCGGGGTCCTGGGACAGCGTCTCGTGAAAGCGCTCCGTTTCGTACCCCGTTACGATCACGAAGCGCGTTATGCCGGCCCTGCCGGCCGTCAGAATGATACGCTTGATCAGCGGCACGCCGCAGAGCTTCATCAGCGGTTTGGGCGCCGGCCCGGTTACCGTTTGAAGACGCGCGCCTTCGCCGCCGGCGATAATAAGCGCCGAAGTCGCTTTGTTCGTATGCTGATCCATTTGTCGAGATTCAGAGGGTCATGTAGACGATTGAAGGAGCTAGAAAATTGCGGAAAAGCCCAACGTCATCTCCGGGTAGGGCCGGGAGGTGACATCCAGTTCCTTCCGGTAGGCCGCCTGTACGACCAGGGCGACATGCCGTTCCCAGAAGTAACGCAGCCCCACACCAGCGTCGACCATGGTCATGTGGCGGTTTTGAGGTCTGATCTCCAGACCGGTGCCACAGCCGAAGAAGGGAATGAAGGAACCGCCCGGGACGGGAAGATTGTAACGATAGAAGGCGCCTATCCTGGTAATTCGGTCCACCTGCTCTTCTTCCCGGGTTTCAAGCGCCTCCCCGCGCAGGGCCGTATTCACCACGCGCAAGGCCGTGGCGCCGAATCCGGCCAGTTTCCTGGCTCGAAGCAGGTTGCCTTCGTATGAAGCGCCGGGAGGCTGCCGGGAGTCGTCAAATTCCTCCGTGTCGTTCGGCCGCCGGATGGAAAACACGCCGCCGAACTGGTGAGTGGGCGTAATGAAATAACCGGCGCTCAGGGAGACCGTGCCCGGATCGAACAACGCGTGACCCGTCCGGCCCACACCCTGCACCTCGATTCGCCGCTGCCTGAGCCTGTTTCCCAACGACAGGGTTCGATCCGGCATGAGCACGGTTACTGAAGGTCCGAGCGCGGCGGGGTTTACACTCTGTTGTCCCGCGTTATCGCTAATCTCGCCTGAAGAACGGACTTTCGGATCGGTTATCATGGCGGCCATGGATCTGCGCGGCGCGGGCCGGCCATTGACCAAAGACCTGAAATAACCTTCACGGACGGCCGATTCCGGCCGGCGCTTTGCCAGCGAGTTCGACACGGCGGATTCTTCGGCGTTTTGGCCGGAACCAGCCTGAACCGGATCGCTCCGGCCGGTCTCGGTACTTGTGGTAGAACCGCTCAAGGGCACTGCGGAGGGGCCACGGGCCAGGCCGGCAGGGCCGATCTGGCCGATTGAGCCGACCGGGCTGACAGGGCCAGCCGGCGCATTCAAACCGGAACGGAACAGGGGCATGACCGCGATCAGCGTGCAGAAGCCGACGGCCAGCAATGAGAAGAGGGCGCTTTGCTTCTGGTTCACCGCTGAACCGAGCAGGTCCCGGATACGCAGGGCTACCAGAGAGGCCGACCTGGCCAGTTCAAGGGCCGCCTGCCAGTGCGGCCGCACCCTGATCCCGGCAACCTTCAGCAGGGTGGAAGCGTAGCGCTCCGGATGTTTTGAGACGCGGACGACGGCCGCGTCGCAGGCCCGTTCCGCTTCAATGCCTATTCGGCGCGTAGCGTACCAGACGGCCGGGTGAAAGAAAAAGAAGATCCGAGCGAACTGTGCCAGCAGGACCGTGAGGTGGTCCCGCCTGGCGTAGTGCGTCAGCTCATGGAGCAGGACCTGCCTGAGTTCCGCGCCGGAAAGCCCCGGGATGCACCATGTGGGGATCACGACCACGGGGCGCCCCACGGCGATCAGCACGGGCCCTTCAAACTCGTCTGCGACACATAAGGCCACGTTACGCTTCAATCCCAATTCGGCCAGGCAACTGTTGAACAATGTACGTACCCGGGGAACGGAGACCGGTACGGCCCGCTGCTTTTTCAGGGACAGCATGATGACCGCGGATACGATTCGGATCAGTCCGATACCGACAAAGGCTATCCAGGCCAGGCCCGTACCGGCGTAAAGGTAGTTTTCAAGGAAAAAATACCCGCTCGAGGCGGATCCCTCAGCGTGGACAACGGGCGCCCACGGGATCTCGAAAAGACCCGGCCAGGGCAGCACTAAGGAGAGCAGCAGCTTAACCAGTACAAGCAACCAGAGTAAATGCCTGATCCAGGGCGGACAGCCCCGGTTCGACAAAAGCAGCACCCAGACCAGACCGCCCAGAAGCAATGCTTCCAGACTCGGCAGCCACAACAGGTCCACGACCTGCCGGCCCAGCCGGCCGAAGAGCATGATTGCGTACCCCGGGTCAATCATCCGTTTCCTCCGAGGCCACCCGGTCCAGCAAGTTGCGCAGGCTTTCGGCTTCTTCCGCGGTCAACGCGTCCGATTCGATCAAGTGCAGCACCAGGGACTGGGACGATCCGGCGAACAGCTTGTCCACGACGGCCTGTATGACTTCCCGGCGCACGCCTTCCGGCTTCACGATGGCGGTGTATACAGAAGGCCCGGCCTTCGCGGGTATGCCGCACCACGCCCTTCTGGGTGAGTATGGACAGGACCGTCTGCACGGTCGTGTACGCCAGGGGCCGCTGGGCGCGAAGCGAATCGACAATCTGGCGCACCGTCGCCCGTCTCAACCGCCAGACGATATTCATGATGTCGATTTCAAGGTCCGTCAGCGAAGACAGTTTCTTTCTGGCCATCCGGTCCCTTCTCCGGTTCGCCGCGACCGTATGCCGGAGCCGCGGGCGGCACGACTGAGTTTTTAGTAGTTAAATGTATGGCCCCATGTATCTTAATTAACGTGCGGAATGTGAATTGTCAATTCAAAGTTGTCCCCCTGGATGCCCGGGAAACCGACCGGCAAAACCAGGACTTGGTACCGGCCATGATGGAAGATCCCGTCTACTTCATTTCCGATGCCCACCTGGGGATCGAGGATTACGAGGCGGAGGAAGGACGAAGAGCGCGTCTGCTTACCTTCCTGCGAAATCTCAGAGGCAAGACCCGTCACCTGTACATCGTGGGTGATCTGTTCGATTTCTGGTTCGAGTACCGCACTGTAGTGCCTCGCCAGCACTACACGGTGCTGCATGCCCTGAGCTCGCTGGTCGAGAGCGGCGTTCGGGTAATCTACCTCGCCGGCAATCACGATTTCTGGCTGGGTACGTTCCTGGATGAACAGGTCGGCGTGGAGACGGCTGACGGACCGCTGACCGTCACCCACCACGGCCGGAGGATCTATATCGCCCACGGCCACGGACTCTTATCCAGGGACCTTGGATACCGGCTGTTCTCGAAGATTGTGCACAGCGCCTTCAGCATACGCCTGTTTCAGTTCGTCCACCCGGATTGCGGTTTCAAGATCGGCCAGCTGGTGTCGCGGTTGAGCAGGCGCCACGGTACGCCCACGGCGTGGGACCCGCAGGAAGCGTATCGGAACCTGGCTTTCTCACTGCTCGACCAAGGCTACGACATGGTGGTCTTCGGGCACAACCACTTCCCGACCCTGCAGCATAAGGGGGACAAGGCGTATATCAACCTAGGGGACTGGCTCCGGCACGATACTTATGGCGTGTTGCGCAACGGAAAGTTGACCCTGGAGAAGCACGGGACCGCGGGAAGGTAGTGCAGGACGAGACAGGTGGTAAGCGAGCGGTACCCGGGTGCAATCGCGGCTGATCCTGTTATTCCAGGCTACCGAAGGCATCAGGCTTTCCGAATAATGAAGCTCCGGCGCGTTCCTGCGCCGGAGCCGTACCTGTACCCCGACTACGGGCTGAAGTTATACCAAACCGTGTGAACGACTATAGTGCGGGCTTGTTGATGATGATCGGCGCCAGGGGTAAATCCATTGCGCCTGGAATCGAAACCACCAGGTACGCTGTTCCATGACCAACAATCCAGGTGTCGCCGGTCTCGATGGTTATAGTCCCTTCAGCACCGTCTATCACAGCTGGAGCCGCGTTGTCGGGAATGGCGATGACATTCGGGTTCTGGCTTCGAACCATCGCCGTCAAAGTATCATTATTGTTGGTTGTCCTGCCATCGGGACCGACCTCCCGCACCCGGATTCGCAACACAATGTTCTGATCGGGTTCGACCGCTCGGTTCACCGGAGGATCCGCATCGGGATTTGCAAGTGTCAGGGTCCTGGTACGGTCCGACAGGGTGGAGGGGTAGGGTTGCATCACGTGCGTGATGACCCCGGTACCGTCGGCGACGGTGATCCTGATACTGGTCCTGGACACGACCCCCTGACCCCGGGCCGTGATCTCGGCCTCTCCTTCGCGTTCCGCCGTAATCGAGTTGCCATCCACACTGACTACTCTCGGCGCGGAGCTCACCCAGTCAATTAGCGTTTCGGCGCCCTCAATGGCTTTTCCATCCACTACCTCATTATAGGCGATCGGTGTCATCAACTCGATCTCGCCGCCGATCGGCAAGACGTACGATACTGCTTGACCCGGAGCAAACTCAATCCGCCTGATCACTTCGAGCACCTTGACCGTCAGTTCGATTTCCACACCTCTTCCCACAACCCCGATGGTAATCCTGGCATCAGTGGTCGGCATCACGGCTTCGATCATACCTCCATCGACCAGGACTGCGTCAGAGTCTGACTCCCAGTCGAAATCGACGGTTTTCAGGGACGTACCGTTCTGGGCGACGGCCTCCGCGACGATCGTGGTCATTCCGCCCACCGCCATGGTCAGATCCAGCGAATTCACCTCGTTGCCGTTCCCACCAACCCTGAGGTCGTAATCAGGCGCGTCGAACACGGCGACCATCATGCCATCGCCATCCTGGGTCAGCTTGATGTGATGAATGCCGGTCAGCGCTTCGCTTTCAATAATGTGATCCGGATCGATACCCTGACCCAGAGGGCCTTGGGGACCAGTCGGACCCGGAGGACCCTGGGGACCGGTCGGACCCGGAGGACCCTGGGGACCGGTCGGACCCGGAGGACCCTGGGGACCGGTCGGACCTGGAGGACCCTGGGGACCGGCTGGACCTGGAGGACCCGCTGGACCGGCCGGACCCGTGGGACCCCGGTCGCCCATGGGACCCTGGGGACCGGCTGGACCTGGAGGACCCGCTGGACCGGCCGGACCCGGTGGGCCCTGAGGTCCGGTCTCGCCCTGAGGACCCGCTGGACCGGCAGGGCCTGTCTTGCCCTCGCATCCCGTCATGGATAACACGTAAGCGACCACTATGAATATGAGGTATTGCATTGTCTCCCCCATTTATAGATAGTTTTCCGAACTGCAGAATCTCATCGCGTTAAAGGCACGGATTCATACGCCCTCCCTTCCCATCCAGTGCAGTGTTGAGGAATAGACACTGCTGCCTATGATTGCGTGCATATCGGTAAAAACCGTATCAAACCATTCAAGCACACATTTGTTATAGTTTGATTATCCACCGATTTCTCTTATTTAAATTGCTTCGTACTTGATTTTTCCATGGGCGAGGTAAACCACGGGGCGAGGTAAACCGCTAGACGCCACCGGCACTCGTCATCAAGTGGGAACACGAGGTGTAAGACGCGCGTATACTGGTAGGGGAGATATGGCCCGCCATGAAGAAAACGGAGAGCCGTCACGAGGAGAATACGGGGTGACGTCGGTGACGTCGGTGTCGTCGGTGCCAGTCAAAGGGCGCGATCCGGCCCGTGTGTGAGCCGGGTCTGCAGCGGTCGGACAGTGCCTATGACCTAGGCGTTACCCCGATTCCCGGTCCCTCAGGCAGCACCAGGCAGCCCTGGCGCACGGCCGCCCCGCTGAAAGGGTCGTTGGAAATCAACAGGTTGCCGTCCAGATCGGCGTAATCGGCCAGGGGGGACAGGTGGGCCGCCGCGGTGATGGCGACGGATGATTCGATCATGCAGCCGATCATGACGCTCATGCCGTGGGCCCGGGCAGTATGGATGAGCCGCAGCGCCTCGCGGATCCCACCGCACTTCATCAGTTTTATATTGACGCCGTCCACGAGGCCGGCCATCGCCGGCACGTCTGACGAGGTCAGCACGCTTTCGTCGGCGATGATCGGCATGGGCGCCGCCTCCCGCACCCTGCGCCAGTCTCCCGGCGAACCCGGGGGAAGGGGCTGCTCTACGAGCTCCACGTCGAACTCGGCCAGACGGCGCACCATTTCCACCGCCTGATCCGCTGTCCACCCCGCGTTGGCGTCGATCCGGATACGCGCAACCGTTTCGCTCCGGATCGCACGCATGATCTCGAGATCCTTTTCCGAGCCGAGTTTGACTTTCAATGCGGGGTACCCGGCGGCTTCGCGGACCTTCCGTCGGATCGCTTCCGGTTCGTCGATACCGATGGTGAACGAAGTGACGGGCGTTTTCTCCGGATCGAGACCAAGCCATTTATAGAGGGGTATACCCAGCCGCTGCGCGGCCAGGTCGTGGAGGGCGATATCCACCGCCGCCCGCGCCGCGGGATCGCCCGGAAACCGTGATGCGACGCGATCCATCGTGGACTCAAGTGCGAATGGATCACCGCCCAGCAGCGCCGGCGCTTCCTCCAGCGCCCGCAGCACCGACCCGGCGTCTTCCCCGTAATAGGGAGAGGGGGCGGCTTCCCCGATGCCGGTCGTCCCGCCATCGGAGATGCGCACGAACACGTTGTTCTTGTAATTACTTACCTCGCGGGCTATGCGAAAGGGATGCCTGAGATTGAGCCGGATCGTCTCGGTGCTGAAGCGCATGAAGACTGGATTCCTCCATTAGAAACTACTGAAGAAATTGGACATGAGCGTAAGGCAGATCTGGGCGGGCACCGCGATCCAGGTCCGGATAATGCCTATCCGCAGCATCTGGTCCGCGATGATCAGGCCGATAAGCAGGATGGGGCCGTACATCTCCAGCTGGCCGTACCGCTGCGCCTGCGCCGCGGGCAGCAGTCCTTTCAGGACCCGCGACCCGTCCAGCGGCGGGACCGGCAGCATGTTGAAGAACGCCAGCGCCAGGTTTATGATGATACCGTACCGAAGCATCCGGCGCAGCGTTTCGATCAGGGCGTCGCCCGAGGGCATATGGGTTAAAACGCCCACCAGGATGAAGGCGAGGATGATATTGGACACCGGTCCGGCCAGGGCGATCCAGAGCATGTCCTTCCGGGGATTCCGCAGGTAGCGGGGGTCCACCGGAACGGGTTTCGCCCAGCCGATGCCGAATCCACTCATGACAGTAATGACCAGCATGATGGTACCAGCCGGGTCGAGATGCACCAGGGGGTTCAACGAAAGCCGCCCCATGCTGCGCGCCGTAGGATCGCCCAGTTTCCACGCCGCCCAGGCGTGGGCGTATTCGTGGAAGGTCAGGGCGAAGAGGATCGCGGGCATGGCAATAAACAGGGTGGTGAAATCGAAGGGCATGGATACTCCTTTGCTGCGACAGCGGATCTATTCAGGTCCAGGGACTGTTCCGGCGCGACCAGAGATCCCGGGCGGCGCGGCGTTCCTCCTCCGCGGTTCCGATTTCGCCGTTTATCTTCATCGAAAGGACTTCATCCAGGATCTGCCCATATGCCGGGCCCTCCGGAATTTCCAGGTCCTTGAGCGTTCCTCCGTCGATGGACAGACTCATATGCCTGTGATGGCGGTAGTAGGATTCGCAACGCCTTCGTAGGGACTCGTCCGGATGGGTCAGGGTAACGAACAGCATCGTGTCCTCCGAGATCGTCCGCACCGCGCGGTAAAAGTCCGCGGGGGTATCGATACGGCCTGATTCGATGGCCCGCTCCACGTCGTCCCATCGGGACATATCCTCAATGGCTTTCCGGAGCCGCCTGTTGGGTTTCAGCCGGTCCACGATGCCGCGAAGCGTCTCCTCCCGGCACGGTTTGAACAGCGCGACCAGGTACAGGATCCACCAGCCGTCATACGGAGGAAACGCAAGATCGGCGGATTGGCTGATCTCCTGTACCAGCGTCTTCAGTCCATCGTCGGACGCAAGAGCCGGGTGGACGGCCTTGAGCGCGTCGAGTCGTTCCAGCCGGCTGAACACCAGCCAGGGATCGGGTTCGACGCAAATCAGCCGCAGCTGCTCCAGCAGCCGCGGACCGGACAGGATCCCGATCCGGCCCCCCGAGACCGCTTCTCGAAATCGCGCCATAGTCCCGCTTTCCAGGCTGAACCGCAGGCGCTGTTCAAACCTCACGGCCCGAAAGATGCGGGTGGGGTCATCGACAAAGCTCTGGTCGTGGAGAATGCGAACCAGGTGTTTGCACAGGTCGCCCCGTCCATTGAACGGATCGACCAGTTCGCCGAAACGTCGCCCGTTCAACGAGACTGCCATGGCATTGATCGTAAAGTCGCGCCTCGCCAGGTCGACGTCTATCGGCGCGGGGGTCACCCGCGGCAGCGCGCCCGGGCGTTCATAGCTCTCGCTGCGGGCCGTGGCCACGTCCAGACTGCTCCCTTCAGGCAGATCCACGGTGGCCGTCAGGAACCGGGGATGGGGCGTGTAACGGCCTTCGTTCCTGCGGGCCAGGCAGCCGGCGAATCTCATCCCGTCCCCGTCCACAACCAGGTCTATGTCCGTCCTGGCGCGGCCCAGAAGCATATCCCGCACGGTCCCGCCGACCAGGTACAAGTCCAACCTCGATTCATCGGCCAGACGGCCGGCCTGGCGCAGCCGCGCCCGGATTCCTTCCGGTAACTGGGCGATGGCTTCTTTCATGACCGGTCCAATCAGGGGTTGCGTATTCAGGCCTCTTTCATAAACCGGTGAACGATGATCCGGTTGTCATTCGTTTCGAACTTTATCCTTCGAGGCTGCGCGCTGTGTCGGTATCCCCGGGCGATCATGGATTCTACAAATGGGGTGGCCGCACGGCGGCCGGGATCGCTCGCGAGAAACATGCCGCCCGGTTCCAGCGTGTCGTTGAGCAAGCGCTGGATCGGTTCGTGATTTGGCCGTTCGTAAAGGATGTCCGAACCGATAATGATGGCGTACTTGCGGTCGAGATCCGGGTTTCTCCAGTCCAGGAAGCGGAAGGATACGCGCGCGTTCAGGGCATTCAACCGGGCATTGTGCCGGGCGAAGGCCAGGGCGTCCTCTTCGTAGTCGCACGCGGTGACCACCAGTCCGGCCGCGGCCGCCGCGATACCGGCCACTCCGATGCCGCAGCCCAGTTCCAGGATCCTTGAACCGGGGGGAGCGGGATACTCGAACAGGTGGCGGCCGAGACCGATCGCCGAGGGCCAGATCTCCGCCCAGTAGGGCAGGCGTTCATCCTCATCGTAGCATTCCGGGTCGATTTCGTCTATGAGCACGTCCGGATCGCGTACCGCCAGAATGTCCAGAGTCACCCACTTTCCAATGGCTATGGACTTGAAACAGACGTCGTAACGGCGGGCCAAGTCGGCGGGTACGGCGGACGGTGGCATGGCCTTTGAACTTAACGAAGAACAGCCCGGCGGTCAATCGATTTCAGGCTTGACACGCCACGCCGGTCCGGCTATAATATAACGGTATTTTTGGCGGCGGAACCATTGACCGGTTTTCTGTCCTGCCGACACTTGATGCGACGCATCCGCGAAGCCGAATTGTTTCAGAAAGCCGTGTTTAGCGAGGAGTCTCGTATGACCTACATAATCGCAGAGCCATGCATTGACGTAATGGACAAGGGCTGTGTCGATGTATGCCCGGTGGATTGCATTCACACCAAGGACGGCGAACGCATGCTGTACATCGATCCTGAAGAGTGCATAGACTGCGGCGCCTGCGAGCCGGAATGTCCTGTTGAGGCCATTTTTGCCGAAGAAGATACCCCGGATGATTGGCAGAACTATATCCAGATAAACGCGGACTTCTTCCAGGACGACTGACGGAAACGCACCGGGCGTGACGCTCGTCGACGCCCGGCCAGTCTCTCGCCCGCCGATCCACGGCAACCGGATCCGGCGGGAGGGTTCGCCTTCATGTCCTCTTCATCATCGATCGATTCCCTCCGAAGAGGAAACGCGGCACGTAAACATTACATATATCCACGGTAACGGTCTCCATACATGAAGGCACGCACCGTAAAGAACTTCCTGCTGGCCCTGTCCTGTCCCAAGCGTACCGGATTGATCTACACCGTGACCCGCTGGCTTTCGGAACAGGGATGTCACGTTATTGAAAGCGATACGTACATCGACCCGTACAGCGAGCGGTTCTTCATGCGCGTGCATTTCGGCGGCAAGGTAACCCTGGGTTCCCTGTGGAGGACCTTCGCTCCACTGGCGGAGGAACTGGAAATGCAGTGGGACCTGACGGCCGACGACACGCGGCCCCGGGCCCTGATCATGGTGTCGCGGGATCTGCACTGCCTGCTGGACCTGCTGAACCGCACGCGCATGGACAAGCTTCAGCTGGATATCCCCCTGATCATCTCCAACCATACCGACGCCGGACAACTGGCGAAGGAATCGGGCATCGACTTTCTGCACCTGCCGATTTCGCCCGAGAACAAGGCGGAGCAGGAGGAGCGGCTGATCGACGAGATCGAGGAGAACAACATCGATTTCGTCGTGCTGGCCAGATACATGCGGATCATCGGTCCCGAGGTGTGCGACAGGATGGTGGGGCGCATCATCAATATACACCATTCGTTCCTGCCCGGTTTCAAGGGCGCCCGGCCCTACCACCAGGCTCACCGGCGCGGCGTTAAGCTGATCGGCGCGACCGCCCACTACGTGACGGCGGACCTCGATGAGGGCCCGATCATCGAGCAGGATGTGGAAGCCGTGACCCATCGCATGTCGCCGGCGGAACTGACGGCGGTTGGACACGATATCGAACGGATCGTCCTGGCGCGGGCCGTACACTACCATATCCAGCGGCGCGTATTGATCAACGGACGCCGTACCGTCGTGTTTCGGTAAGGATTTAGGAGTAAAAGCTGCCCGGACCGGGTGGAACGGGCGTCGCCGAGAAAACGGGAAGATCGGGAAGGACCGGGCGGACCGGGAACGCGGGGAAGATCGGGAAGGACCGGGCGGACCGGGAACGCGGGGCGGACCGGGAAGGACCGGGCGGACCGGGAAAACTGGACGGACCTGATGACTCAGGCGTACTGGTCCATCAAGGCGTCTATGGTCGCCTGCTCGTCCCCATATGCCTTGGTGTATACGTCCTGCAACTTGTCGGTATAGGTGCGGTACTCTTCCTGGAAGAACACGCCGCTGTGGAAAACTCCGTCGCCCACCTCTTCCATGGCCATGTCGATCGCCTTGATCCGGTCGCCGGTGTCCCAGTCGTCCGGCAAAGGCATGAAGGACTCCTTCCAGGGATCGTAGGTGTTGTAGAAGGTGGGGCAGGGACTCATCGCGTGGACGAAGGCGAATCCGGGGTGGTCGAGTCCACGGCCGATGGTTTTCGCCATTTCCGACGCCTGGCTTGAGAAAGTGCGCGCGACGAAACTGCAGCCGTAGACGATCACCATGGCCAGGATGTTCAACTGGCCTTCCAGCACCCCTTCGTAAGGCGCCATCTTCGGCATGGAAACGCTACGGCGCAGCGCCTGCATCCCCGTGGGCGTGCTCGGTGACGGCTGGCCCTTGGTCAGTCCGTAAACCTGGTTGTCCATGACGATGTAGGTGATGTCCTGGTTGCGGCGCACGGCATGGGGCACGTGACCACCGCCGATGGCAAACCCGTCGCCGTCGCCGCCAACGGCGATGACCGTCAAATCGGGATTGGCCGCCTTGACGCCCTGGGCGGCGGGCAGCGCCCGCCCGTGCACCACGTGCAGACCGTAGGCGTTGACGAATTCGGGGAGACGGCCGGAACAGCCGATCCCGGATACGATGACCACGTCCTTCGGATCCAGGTCCCGTTCAGCGAGCGCGCGCTGCAGAGCCGCTAGCACACCGAAATCTCCGCAGCCGGGGCACCATGTAGGCTTTACTTCGCTCCTGTAGTCCTTGAGCTTACGCTTGACTACCTGGCCTTCCTCACCGGCCCGTTCCGTCGTCCCGGTTTTTTCGGCGTCGGCCGTACGGACTTCAGCCATACTGCAGCACTCCTTCGATGTATTCCTCGATGTCGCCCGCCTTGAAGGGCAGTCCCGTAATGATGTTGAACCGCTTCAGGGAAACGGCCAGGCGTCCCTGCAGGTAGTTTGCGAACTGCCCGCTGGCGTTCAGCTCGACTACCGAGACTACCGGGATGGATTCGATGAAGGCGCGTGCTTCTTTTTCCGGCAGTGGTTGCAACATCTTGAATATCAGTGCGGCGACCTTGTACCCCTTCGCCAGGGTCCGGTCCAGCGCTTCCAGTATGGGGCCTTCCGACGATCCCCAGCCGATCAGCCCGAGCTGGGCGTCCTCCGCGCCGTACCGCTGCACGAACCCGGGCTCGTTCACCGCGGATTCGATTTTCTGATGCCGTTTTTCAGTCATCCGGATATGGGCTTCCGGCGAGTAGTCGATATGTGCGTGCTCGTCGTGCTCCAGGCCCGTCGCCACGTAGTGCTGTCCGTGGCGGCCCGGCAACGGCATGGGGGAAACGTAGTCGTCGGTCATCTCGTACCGGTCGAATTCCTGGGGAGAAACACTGCCGTTTACTTCGGGCTGTTTCCGCTCGACGATCTCGATCCGGCTGAGATCGGGACGGGACATGACCTGCGCACGCTGCGAGAGATGCTGGTCGCTGAGCATGATGACCGGCGTCTGGTATTTTTCGGCGAGATTGAAGGCCTTGACCGCCGTGTAGAAACAGTCCTCGGTATTGGTCGCCGCGATCACGATGCGCGGCGCTTCGCCGTGGGCTCCGTAAATGGCCAGATTCAGGTCCGACTGTTCGGTCTTGGTGGGCATGCCGGTGCTCGGTCCGCCGCGCTGGACGTCCACGACAACCATGGGGATCTCCTCCATGGTCGCCAGGCCAAGGGCCTCGACCATGAGGGACAGTCCCGGTCCCGCGGTGGCGGTCATTACCTTCGCGCCGGTGAAGGAAGCCCCGATGGACGCGGTGATAGCCGCAATCTCGTCTTCGGTCTGCATCAGGACGCCGCCCACCCTGGGCATCGCTTTCGCAAGCGTTTCCATCACGTCGCTGGCGGGTGTAATGGGGTATCCGGCGTAGTACCGGCAACCGGCGGCTAGAGCGCCCATGCAGAGCGCGTCGTTCCCCGTCATGATCAGCTGGGCGTGGCCGTTCCTCTGGTTTACCGGGACGCTGAGCCCCAGATCGATATCGTTGTCGGCGACGTAGATGTAGGCCTGCTTCAGGGCGTTGATGTTTGACTCGAGGAACTCCTTGCGCCGGCCCCAACGACTCTCGGCCACCATCTGTTTCGCGGCTTCGAAGGGAATGCCCAGGAACGTGGTCAGGATCCCGAAGGCCAGCACGTTCTTGGACTTCATCGTCTTGATGACGGTTTTCGTGATCTTCTGGAGCGGGACGGCGATCTGAGTAAGCGCCAGGCTTTCATCCGCCTCGCATTCATCGGGATCGAATATCACGACGCCGCTGGGCTTCACCTCGCCCACGTGGATGTCGTAGTTCTCCTGGTTCCAGACCATCAGGATATCGAGGGCGTCGCCCGGCGAGCGGACGGGGGTATCCTGCACCCTGACCTGCGTCATGGATGCGCCGCCTTTGATCTCGGCCGGGAGGTTCTTGAAAGTGTAGATGTGCAGACCCGACCGGGCCAGCGCTTCTGCCAGCACGTCGCCCACGGTAAGCACGCCTTCACCGTTCTCTCCGGCTATGCGAATGGTAAGGTCCAGTTGATCCATGAAATATCCTTCTCGACCGCCCGGTTGGATTAATTCCACAAAATCATATGATTATATGGGTTTAGATACCCGAATGTCAATTCTATTCGTCACGGGTCGTAACATTTCCCATACCCTCGCAGGCCACGTGAAATGGCCGACCTGAACCGGTACCAGCCATGGATCCGATGTCTCTGCCCCGGGAACCGGCTGGAAGAAAATCGCTTTCCATTGATTTTCGGGTGAAGCAAGATAGTACGGAGTGGTGATCACCTCGATGAAACAGCTCATGAAGCTGATGAAAACGGCCAGGACGTTACCGGCCAGGATCGAGCGGAGGGTCACGTGCCGGTGGTCCTGGATTTGGACGTCGGCCCCGGGAGATCCTGGATATGCACGTCGGCCCCGTTTGGATTCGCGGGATCCAACCGGTTGGCGGCGCCTCAAGGAGACGGATTGATGCCTGGGAATGTATACGAGCCCGATACGTTGAACAGGCTGTACCGGGCCGGCGGCGACTCCGTGGACGACGGACGCTGCCGGTTGCGCCGGCCGCGATTCGAATCCCGTTGGAACGGACTGCTGGTGCCGGTAGACCGGGATGTCACGGAGAATCGCGGATTCAACTACCTCATGGTGGAGCCGGTCGACCTGCCCGCCGGAGGCGCCGATGAAGTCCTGGTCATATTCCACGGCCTGAACGAGGGCAGTTATGCCAGAATGCTGCCCTGGGCCGCCAGTTTCGCCCTGCGGCTTGGGATTCCCGTCATACTCTTCCCCCTGTCCTTCCACGTCGGAAGACGTTCGAAACGCTGGAGTTCGCAGGACCAGACCCGGATCGCCACCCAGCGCGCCGCCCTGGCCGCGAACGGACGGGCAAGTCCCTTCAATGGCCGCATTAGCGAACGGTTGAGCCGAGCGCCTGAACGCTACGTGCTCGGTGGACTGCAGTCCTATTTCGACGCAGTGGACCTGGCGGACCGAATCGAAGCGGGCGATCACGAAGGCTGCAAAGCGGGTGCGAGCGCGCGTTTCCTGGGATACTCGGCCGGCGGCTACCTTGCCCTGATTCTGTTGCTCGACGATCCCGGCGGCCGGTTTTCCAATGGCCGCGCAGCGCTCTTCGCCTCCGGCGCTCCCCTCGACGGCATCCGGCCGGGAAGCCTGTTTATCATGGATGATGCAGCCGCGTATCGGCTATCGGCGTACCTTCAGGGACGGTCTTTACTGCACGATACGGTCGATGACCGACACCGGAAGCTGGTCGAGGCGCCTGCCCGTTGGCTTGCGGAGGTACTGTTTCATGGCGAAGGGCTGGTAGAGCGTATGGAGGCCATGCGAGACCGGTTGCTGCTGGTCGTCAATCCCGCCGACCGGATCATATCGGCCGAAGGGGCGGCATGGAACCTGCACCCGGCGCCCGTGCTGCGCCTGGCCCTGGGCGTACACGAGTTTCCTTTTACCACGGGCGATCCGCTACCCACTGTCTACGACCGGCGCGGGGCGGCGACCCGCACCATGATCAGGAACGTCCGGAACGCCCACCACATCAGCCCGGCGTACAGATCCACCTTCGACCGTTTCATCCACGATGTATCGGCTTTCCTGTTCCCCGGCCGGCCAAAACCGGCTTGACATCGGACCTTTACGTCCATTATCTATAATGATATAAGGTAACCTATTGTAAATAAGCGATGTTACACTCGCTTGCCATTCCAGGTGAATGCGCGGGTCATGAAGCAGTGTCGGTTGCCCCGTATCCCTGTTAAACGACTCCAAGCGGGCAGTCGGATCTGCCCGGGCGAGTATCCAGATGACTGCCACGGTTGAAAGCGCCATTTCGAACTCCGCGATCGTTCCGGTCCAGGTCTTGCTGGAACAATACGCCATTTCACATCCGGAGATCGACTCCGACGAAGCGCTGGAAATCCAGCTTGACCTCATCGAACGGGCCTATCACTTCAGCATGCTGCATCACGCCGGCCAGGTCCGCAAGTCCGGCGAACCCTTCATGGTGCACTGTACGCAGGTGGTGCTTACGCTGATCGGTCTGCAACTGGACGCCGTGACCATCGCTGCGGGACTGTTGCACGACGTCGTGGAAGACGTGGAAGACGTTACCATCGAGCAATTGGCAGCGGAGTTCGGCGAGGAAGTGGCCGTCCTGGTAAACGGCGTCACCAAGATCACCGGGCTGTCCTTCCGAAGCCAGGAGGAGCTGCAGGCCGAATATTTCCGCAAGATGCTCGTTTCCATGGCCAAGGACGTGCGGATCATCCTCATCAAGCTCGCGGACCGGCTTCACAACATGCGGACGCTGTCCTTCCTGGTAGAGGAGAAGCAGCAGCGCATCTCCCTCGAAACCCGGGAGATCTACGCCCCCCTCGCCCACCGGTTCGGCATGGCCAAGATCAAGTCCGAACTGGAAGACCTCTGCCTGAAATACCTGTCTCCCGATGTGTACCGGGACCTCGCGAGCAAGCTGGACCAGAAACGGGAGGAACGGGAAAAACTGATCGACGAGATCCGGCAGCCTATCGTCAAAGCGCTGAAGGACGCGGGTATCGACGCCACGGTGAACGGCCGTGCGAAGCATTTCCACAGTATCTACACGAAAATGCAGCGCCGCCAACGTCCTTTCGAGGAGATCTACGACCTCCATGCGCTTCGCGTCGTGACCGACACGGTGCCCAACTGCTACCACGCGCTGGGGATCATCCATACCCTCTACACCCCGATTTTCGACCGCTTCAAAGACTACGTTTCCCGCCCCAAGATGAACATGTACCAGTCCCTGCACACCACGATCATCGCGTCCAACGGCGAAACGGCCGAAATCCAGATCCGCACGCGGGAGATGGACCGGGTCGCGGAAGTGGGGATCGCCGCACACTGGCTCTACAAGGAAGGGAAGGAGGAGGTCACGGACGGCGAGGGGCGAGAAGACTGGCTCAGCCAGGCGCTGGACTGGCAGACGGACATGACCGATCCGAAGGAATTCATGAATTACCTGCGCATGGACCTTTACGACGACGCCATCTTCGTATTCACCCCGCGCGGGGATCTCAAGGAACTGCCGCAGGGCGCCAGCGTACTGGACTTCGCCTTCGCCATTCACACCGACATTGGGCTCCAATGCAGCGGAGCGAAAGTGAACGGCAACATCGCGCCGCTGGCCGGGAAGTTGAACAACGGCGACACGGTCACCATATTCACTTCCCCGCACCAGACCCCGAGTTCGTACTGGCTCGATATCGTCAAGACGACCAAGGCCTCCTCCAAGATCAGGTCGTGGTTCAGGAAGGCCACGCTGGAACAGAGCATCAGGCTGGGCGAAGACCTGCTGGGCCGGGAACTGAAGCGGCTGAAGGTCAAGCGCAAGGTATCCGATGAGCTGGAGGCTCTTGCGAAGGAATTCGGGCTGTCTGACGCGAGTCGACTCTATGCCGCGATCGGCCGGGGCGAATATTCCGCGGCCCAGGTCGCCCAGAGGCTGCTTCCCGAAGAGCCCGATGCCGAAAAGGATCCGGCAAAAGCGTCGGTACTGACCCGGTTCGTGGACAGGGTGCGCCGTTCTCGGGGCGGAGTCAAGGTCACGGGCATAGACAATCTGATGATCCGTTTCGCCCAGTGCTGCCAGCCGGTTCCGGGAGATCCCATCATCGGCTTCATCACCCGCGGACGGGGCGTGACGGTGCACAACAAGGAATGCTCGAATATCGTGGACGATCTGGAACGGCGCCTCGAGGTACACTGGGACGTGGAGAAGGACCAGTTCTTCGTCGTCGGCCTGCGTATCTACGGAAACGACCGGCCCGGCCTGCTCAACGAGATTTCCAGGACGATCACGGAGGCCGGCATCAACATCACTCACGCTGCAATGGACTCCACAGACGGGCTGGCGGACGGAAATTTCACCATCGAGGTGGAACATCTCAGCCAGTTGGAACGCCTGATCGTCCGCATCAACAGGTTAAAGGGCGTGGACCGGGTGGAACGGGAAACCGGCGTGAAACCCGGCGGCGTATCGGAAGACGTCTTCGATCATCTCGGCCAGAATCCCGGCAGCTGACGCCAGTCTGTGACGCGCTGTCCGCTTTGAACCTGGTTGCCGCGCATTCACCCATACCGATGGATCTACCCTGTGCCTTCCCCAGACAGACCTGACGAATCCGTCCATTCATTCGGATTCCTGCCGGACGGATACCCGCCGGACGAGCCCGTATCACGGAGAGATTTCCTCCGGGGTGGGCTGACAGGCGCAGCAGCGCTGGCGGCGGGACTGGGCGGACCGCATGCACCCGAATCGGTTGCCGCCCAGCTCTCCGGGCGTCAACCCACGGATGTAAAAGGCGTGGGAGTCGAACCGGGCCGCGTCCGGCTCGCCTTCAACGAAAACCCCCTGGGCGCGTCCCCGGCGGCCATAGAAGCCGTGCTGCGCCACCAGGACTGGATGAACCGGTATGATTACACGACCACCCTGCAAAACGCGATCATCCGGCACCACGGCCTGGACATTCCCCGCCCGTCGGGCTTCGATTTCAAGGCGACAGGCGAGCGCCACGGCCTGATGCTTGGCGTGGGAACGACCGAACTACTCCAGATCCTGGCCCTGCAGGCCCTGATGAAACACGGCGAAGTCGTGGAAGCATTCCCTTCCTACGGCCAGGTCACCCGCGTCGGCGACGAACTCCGCGACGCCGGCCACGGGGTGCAGTCGCAACGGTCGCCCGTGTTGCCGGACGGAAACCACGATCTCGAAGACATGGGGAAGCGGATCGGCGACCGCACCGGCCTGGTCATCATTTGTAACCCCCACAACCCCACCGGAGCACTGCTGCCCCATGATCGGATTCTGGACTTCATCGACCGGGTGCCGCCGCATGTCCTCGTGGCCATTGACGAAGTCTACGTTCACTTCGTCCGTGACCCGGAATATCGGGATTTCATCGAAGTCGCCAAGGAACGGGAAAACGTGATCGTGCTCCGGACGTTCTCCAAGGTGTACGGACTCGGCGGAATCCGCGTGGGCTATGCCATCGCGCATCGGGACGTGATCTACAGGCTGGCGCCTTTCTCCATGGGACTCCTCGGCCGGAACGTTCTGTCCGTCCACGCGGCCGCAGCGGCCCTCGGTGACGAGGAACACGTCAAGCGGTCCCTGCAGGCCGTATGGGAAGGCAACGATTACCTCACGGCCGAGTTGGAGCGACTGGGCGCCCGGGTCGTGCCCAGCCACGCGTGCTTTCTCTGGGCCGATTTCGGGCGGGAGACGCAGCGCATCGTGCGTTCGTTATGGTCCAGGCGGGTCATGGTCCGCGCGGGCGCCGGCCAGTGGGCGTCACCGAACCACATCCGGGTTTCGACGGGTTCGAGAGAAGAAAATGAAGCCTTCATCCGGGCATTGGAACGAACCCTCGGGTAAGTCGCGCGCATCGCCTTCAACATCTCAGACGCCGCTCGATAAGTCCGGGCGCGGGAACGCATCCTCCGATTACGTGACCTCGAGCCGCGCAAAAGCACGATTGGCCAAGCCCCTCCGCGTCAGCATCATCATCCCCACACTCAACGAAGCCACGACCATCGGAGACTGCCTGGACCAGTTCGATTGCGGACAGGGCGGACAGGGCGCTCTGGGCGAATCGGGCGGTTCGGGCGGATCGGGCGGGCCGAGCGGACGTGACCAGCCGGATGTTTCGGATGGACTGGATGGACTGGAAATTATCGTCGTGGACGGCGGAAGCGACGACGGAACGGCGGGAATCGTCCGGTCACGTTCCGAGATAGGATTGGTCGAGCTGGGCAAACCGGGCCGTGCGGTCCAGATGAACGAGGGCGCCGCGGCCTCGTCTGGAGACGTGCTGCTTTTTCTTCACGCAGACACCCGGCTTCCGAACCGTTGGCGGGAGCTCGTGACCGAATCGATCTTCGGACGCGGCAAGGCCGGAGGAAGGTTCCGTTTCGACATTGCCCATGCAAGCCGGATATACCGGTGGATCGCGGGGGGAACCAATTTCCGCTCGCGCTTCCTGGGCATTACCTACGGTGATCAGGCGATTTATACCACGCGGGAGGCCTTCGAGGCAGTGGGCGGATTTCCAGGGATCCCGGTCTTTGAAGACGCCCGATTCGCCGACCGGCTGAAGAAGGCCGGCGGACTGGACTGGATCGACGAACCCGTGCTTACTTCCGCACGGCGCTGGGAACGCCGAGGGCCGGTTCGCACGCTGTTACTGACCTGGCTCCTGCGGCTGCTTTTTTCGCTGTTTGTACCGGCCAGATTCCTGGCGCGGTTCTATGGGGTGGTCAGGTGAGGGCTCGAATTCTGCAATCCGAGGTTGCCCTCGTCAGCCACTTCTGAAAGGGGGCAATCACAGTCCCGATAGGCGCGGTGCTTTCGATCGCTTTCTTTACCTGTTCAGGCCCATCCTCTGATTACTCGGTCCTGCCTCCGATTACCAGCAGAAAGGCACTGTCCTCTAAGGCCTTAACCTGGTGAGGCAGGTGAGGAGCGCAAATCGCGGCGTCTCCGGCTTGTAGTAAAAGGGGCTCTGACTGAACCTGCGCTGTAAATTCGATATGACCTTTCAATGTCGAAATGGTGATCGGTCCTGGCGCCTTGTGCTCGTGTAGCACGGCCTTCTCCTTCATAACCATCAGGACCACGGTCATGTTTTTACCCCGAGCCAGGGACAGGGATGTCCTGCCCGAGTGTTCAATAGATTCCTCAGACATGAGTTGGTCTGCCATGGCTGAGAGCGTAAATGACTTGACCGTAGTATCGGCTATTTCCACGGGCCGGAAGGGACGCTCAAAGGCTTGATTCATGACGTGGACTCCAGTGTTGGAAGGGAAGTAATCCTGCTTGCACTGAATACTTGATGACTGAAGACGTTCCAGGCGGAGTGCGCCATAATTCCGCACCTCGACCATCAGGATATGGTAGGTACGAGTTACCTGATCGTCAACGCATCACTTAGTTAGAGGTTTATTGTTTCACCGTCGCCTCCCTTGAAAACAAACAAGCAAAAACTACCGGGTTTTATTGTCTGATGTACCGGATATGCCATAATGGCATATAATCTGCCAATATGGCATACTAGCCGGCGCTGTGGAGTTGGTAATTTGGACCATCGACAGGTGACGAAATCTCCGCCTGAAGCAGTTTATACTCGACTAATGCCAGTCCGGCGCGAATGTGGGCGGCCGCACCCTTCGCAGGTTTGCCAGAACAGAAACGTGGAAAGGATGACACAGTGAACGATTCTCTTGACGTGGTACAGGATTCCCTCCAGACGGCCGGAACCGAGGTCATATCAAATGGATTCCCTGAGCGGATACAGGAACTCGTGGTAAACGCTTTGGGTGAATCCATGGCCGGAATCCTCTACGCCGTGATTTCGATTCTGGCCCTGATCGTGCTTTACAAGATTACGAAGAACCTGGTCATACGCGCCATGAAGGAGAAGCACCGTTCCCAGGCGCAGGTCCTGCAGTTCACGACCATGTGGAAGTACGCATTCCTCCTAACCGGAATAGTCTTCGTTATCGTGAGCTTGTCCGGGTCGCTTGCCGCCATGGGACTGACCGTTGCATTCCTTGGGATGGTGCTGGGCTGGTCGCTCCAGCGGCCCGTGACCGGTGTGGCGGCCTGGCTCATGGTCATGATTAAACGGCCGTTCATGATCGGCGACCGCATCATCATCATGGGTGTTCGGGGTGACGTGCTGGACATCTCGCCTACCCACATCCTGCTGGGCGAGGTGGGCGGCACCGTGGGCGGCGAGGAGTCCTCCAACCGGGGCATCCTGATCCCGAACGCGGTGCTGTTCGACCAGATGGTGATCAATTATGCCGTTTCAAAGGAAACGAAGTACATCTTGGACGAGGTCCCCGTGCGCGTTTCCTATGATTCAGACTATCACCTTGCGGAATCGACGCTCATCGCCTGTGCGAGAGAGGTGACGAAGGAAATTGTGGAGGAACTTGGAAGAGAACCTGAGGTCAGGGCCGAGTTTTTCGACTCGGGCGTCTATATGCGACTACGATACCAGTCTATCGCCGTGGAACGTCAGAAAATCTCAACGGCGATCGTCGCGAAGATCGTGGATGCGTTCTCAAACAGCGACCAGTTGGGTTTCGCCTACCCGCATTCCGCGGTGGAGTACAGGATGTCGGAGGACGCTTCACTGCCGCCTGTGTTCAGGAACGTGGATGTGGGTAGCGCTGGTTACAGCGGGGAACGCAAGAGGGAGTGAATCCGGTGACCTGACCGCTGGGACGGATGGACCAGGGTTCCTTGTACCGCACATCGGTTTCTATCGATGACACTGGGCAGACAGTCGCGTCAGACAGTGGTGGATGACCTCATTGCTACATCGAGGCAGTCAGTGACCCCATCATCAGCGTAGCGAGGCCGAGAAAGCTCATGAAGCCAACCACGTCGGTTACCGTGGTAAGAATGATCGACGAAGACTGCGCCGGATCCTGACCGAGCGCGTTCAGCAGTATGGGTATCACCGCGCCGGCTATTCCCGCGATCACCATGGAAGCCACCATGGACACGCCGATCACCAGGCCGAATCCGGGTATCCCCGTCCAGATACCCACGGCCATTCCCGTGGTCGCGGCGACTGCAAAACCGTTGATAAAACCGATCGCCGCTTCTTTCCGCATTAGCCGCCACCAGTTGCCCGTCCTGATTTCCCGCAGGGAAATACCGCGCATGGCCACCGCAAGCGCCTGCGAACCGGTGTTGCCGGACTGACCGGCCACGATCGGCAGGAACACGGCCAACGCCGTGATCTGAGCGATGGTATCCTCGAAGAGACTGACGACGAAGGACGCGAGAAACGCCGTCAGCAGGTTAACCTCCAGCCAAGGGAGGCGCTTCCTGACAGAGAACGAAACCGATGACCAGGCCCGCTCTTCTCGGCCGGCGCCGAACATGGTCTGCAGGTCTTCGGTGATTTCGGCCTGTGCCGCTTTGAAGAGCGTATCGTGCCGAATCGCGCCCAGCAGGAATCCGTCGGTGTTCACTACAGGCAGCGTGGTGATCTTGTTTTTCTCGATCAGTTCTACCACTTCGTCTCGCGGCGCCATGTCCGGTATGTGCATCGATTCGCCGGTCACCAGTTCGGCAAGGCGTGCCCCGAGATCGGCCTGCACGAGCCGGTGCACCGATACCAGGCCGGCCAGCCTGTTATCCGAGTCGACCACGCAGAGATCCAGGATGTTCCGGCCCTTGACGGCGCGCAACTGCGCCAGCGCCTCCTCCACGGTGCTTTCCTCGCGGAACATCGTAATGCGCGAATCCATGAGGCTGCCGGCGGACTCACTGGGGTAGGACATCAATGCCTGGTATTCAGTCGCCTGATGTTTCGTCAGGCAGGAGAGCGCCCTGTTCAGGTCCTGCCGGTCCATTCTGACGAATACGGCGACCCCGTTTACCGGTTCCAGTCGCGTAAACACGGTGCGGATCATATCGGGGTCCATGTCGGGAACGCAGTCCGCAACGACATCGGGATCCATCCTTCTGACGATCTCCGCGAGTTCCGGCGGTGAGACCAGTTCCAACACCGGAACGATCTCTTCCGGGGCCATCCGATCGATGCGGGATGCCGCTTCCGTTGGGAACAGCCGGACGTATTCATGGACCAGTGCATCCGCGCAAGATACGGCCGAGGACTCATTCATTCTCTGATCCCCTTTCATTGTGTCTTTTGCCTCTTTCGGCGTCACCACCTGCTTCCAGATAAAGCCCGCCCGCGAACGCCGTAAATCCAAGACGGAACAGCTCGCCCAAATCCTTTTGCGATTCGTGATCGTACCGGGAATCCCGGCTCCCGGGACGCTGAATATCCACCAGGCTGAACGTACCAAGTAAAACGCTCCCTGCGTCAACCACCGGGAACTCGCCGCTGGACTGCCAACCGGGAGCAACCCCAGCATTTTGCAGGGTCAAGTACGGTGAAAGCGTGTGACGGACGGGTTCCATTACATCCCGGACGGACGATTCCGCGGGTGCGACGAGTATCTGCCTAGTCCGGGCGAGGCCCACCAGGGCACCGTCGCGGTCGACGACAAAGAGGACGTCCTTGATGCGATCGGGGTAGCGGCGCGCCGCGCGGAGCACTTCGCCCAATCGCATATCATCGGTCGCGGTCAATGCGCGCGGATCCATACTCGCACCGACGGAATGATCGGGAAAGCGATCCACCTGTCGGAATCCGGCGACGATCTCGTCCGGCAGGCCGTCCAGCACGTCCTCCTTCGACTGCATTCTGCGCAGCAGGATCGCCATGCCGCGGAACGGCAACAACGCCATGACCTGGACGGTCAGACCGGTATCCAGTCGATCCATCAGGTCAGCCGCGGCACTGTCGTTCATTCGTTCGACCACGGAAGCAATAGTCTCGGGCTTCTGGTCCTCGAACAGCCGGAGCACGGCGCTTCCCCGCTGCCGCTCGAGGACCCTGGCCGCCTCCGTGGGATGTGTCTCCAGGAAAGACTGGACGATATCGTTCTTGCTATTCATCCGGGCTTTGCCTTGGGCCGCTTACCGTGATGTGTTCGTTGAAAATGCGCGCCGGCACGGTCACGCGGCCCTCTGCGGATTCGAGGATGACCGTGGTGGCGGTCATCTGAATGATGCGTCCCCTGTGCCCTTCGATCTCCACGTATTCGCCTTCGGAGAAGGACTTTCGAAGGTAGTGGATCGCCAGGATATTGCTCACGGAGGTACGCGCGCCAAGACCGAACGCCAGCGCGGCGCTTAGCAACACGCCGCCCAAGACGACCATGACCAGTCCAGATATGACTGAGACATCGACACCGAGTTGACCTGCGGCAAGCAGAAAGGCGACGGCGACGATCAGGATACGGACTGAACGCAGAAGGTTATCGCCCAGGTCCAGGCCGATGGATCCGGCCGCCATCTCGACCACATCGCGCAAGACGATACTGCCGATAATCCCGACGATGACAATTGCGGCGGCGCCTATCACCCTCGGCATATATATTGCAAGCGCTTCCAGCCAACTGGACACCGCGACCAGCCCCAAGGTGCTGGCAACCACGGCCAGGACGACGACGACCACCGACCAGTAGGCCAATTCAGCGAGCAAGGTGGATACGTGGTGCGACTGGATGAACTGTTTGACATAGGTCTTCATGCTCCCGTACGGCACGATCCGATCTGCGTTGTTCAGCAATCTGGAGACGAGTTTTCTGATCATCCGGGCAAGTAACAGTCCGACGACCAGATACAGCAACGCCTCCAGGAGGATCGGCGCTACCTGCAGGACTGTGTTCCATAGCCATAACGCGAACTGGAGTCCGCTATCTTGCAGTTGTTGAAAGGTCATATCGCAACCCGATCATGGATGGGCACTTGTAGACGGTTTGACAAACGACCTGATGTATCAATCGATCTGGATCTCGTCGACGGCAGACACGAACAGCACGTCGTTAACTCCCCGGTAGCGATTGAGCTGATTCGCGATTTCACTCGCTTCGGGACTTAACCGGGCCGCTGCCAGACCTGCAATCACCAGGCTGGTCTCGGCCGAGCGGCTGGTGATCTCCTTTTCAAGGGATTCTTCCGTGTCACACGATATGGACGTTACGTTTTGCGGTGCGATCGGCATACGTCCCTGCTGCAGCCGATCCGACAACCTGTGCGCTTCACGCTCCGAATCGCCATTGCCAAGGCACACGAACAGATTGATCTGCGCCCGTTTCCACTCCGGGTGGCCCACGATGATGTACGCCAGCAACAGCATCATCGGCGCGTTGGTCAGGTTGTCCTCTGTCACCCAGACGTGGATTGATGAGCGGTAGCCGAAACGGTACTTCGTCGACCGCAGGATCAGCATGTTGAACCGTGATTCAACCGCCATGGCGACGCACTGGGAAACTTCCTCCCGTTCTTTCGGACGATTCCGGTCGAACTCCAGGAGGATGCAGTTGTTTGGCAGCCCGGAGATCCCCGGCAACTGCATTGCCACCCCCAGGGCGCTTTGGATCGAGGGGCAGACAAGGGTGTCGACAAAAACCCCCGCGCCGGTGACCTGCGACCGTTCGATCATCTTCCGTACCTGCCTTTGGGCCTCGAGCTTGCTGGTGTCCGAGTAATCTCCTTCGGAGAACCGGATGAAATGGCCGAATCCGTGCCGGTGTGAAATCCAGCGGAGCAGGTCGAAGTGGCCCAGCCGGCGTTCGGTATACCGGGTCAACGCGATAATCGAAGGTCGCCATCCGCTGTCGGCCCCGGTCGCATGGTTTTTCTGCAGCGTGATCTGCAGACGTCGCGTCAGCTGGAACATTGCGCCCTGGAATATAGCCGTCAGATCCCGCTCGCCTTTCTGGGAATGCCGGAGCCCCAGATAGATCGCTGCCATGAGGCCGAACGCTACGAAGGCGTAGAAGGCATTCATCTGGATCATCAGGATTACGCACATGACCGCGCCGACGAGCGCCACGTACCAACGGGATCGAAACGTCGGCCTGTAGGACGGATTGCCGGCGAAGTACTCCAGGAACGACACCGCGCAGAGCGCACCGTACGTCACGAGGAAAAACATGCTGAGGATCGGTGCAATGAAATCCACGCCGCCGGCCAGTACGAACACGATGGCGATAGCGGCCGAAACGCAGGTGGCGATCAGCGGTTCATGGGCCGACCCGTACCCGCGTTCGATCACGCGATTTAGCGCGCGGGCGGGCAGCACGTTGTCCCGCGCGAGTGCCTGCAGGGTCCTGGGTGCAACGAGGATGGAGCCGAAAGCGGATGACAGCGCCGCCGCGCCGAGGCCGACATAGATCGACGGTCCCCACAGGGCGATCTGCGTCATGACGAACTGATCCGCCGCCAACACTTCCGGCGTCGCGCTCTGTGCCAGCTTGAAAGCGACCAGCACGTAGATCAGCAAGCCTGCCAGGGTGGCTCCGATTATACCGAGGGGGATGCTCTTCTGCGGGTTCCGCAGGTCGCCGGAAAGTCCGAGGCCGCCTATCATGCCGGTAAACGCCGGGAAACAGATCGCGAATACCATGCTGAAACTGTCGCCGCTCGCGATCCTGGCCGTGAGGTTCAGGCCGTCCGGTCGCATCGATTCCGGAGCCTGCCCCAACAGTAGCATGACAATCGATAAACCCAGTATCACGCTTACGATCCAGAGGGACTTAACCGCGAAGGAAGCGCCCCGTTTGAGTACGAGTCCGACGAGAAGTATCGTGGCGGGCAGGCTGACGAATCGGGGATCGATCACGAGGTCGTACCTCGCAGCCAGCCATCCGTATACCGGTTCGAGAGCCTCCGCGAAGGCAACCAGGTAGAATGCGATCGAGATGGCCTGCGACAGATACAGCGCAATACCAATGGCCCCCCCGATCCTCGCTCCGAAGGAACGGCTGACAATAAAGTACGCACCACCGCCCGCGACGCGGCGGTTCGTCGCGATCTCAGACACCGCAAGGACCGTTGGTATGGTTACCAGATGCCCGAGCATGATAATCAGGAGCGTTCCCCAGAGCCCGACGTTGCCGACGGCATACCCGAACCGCAGGAACAGGATGGCGCCGAGGATCGTACTGATGGAAGCAAGGAAGACCGGCGCGGTTCCGAAGCCGTGGCCCGAACTGGCGGTTGTGTCGGGTGACACAGTGGAGGATCGGTCTGCCATGGTGTAAGTCCTTTCAACACCGGGAGTGCGATAACGACAGCTCGACTTGTCAGGCTGCCCTGCTGCCGTCGGGTAGGTACCGTACCCCGATGCGGTCGTGTTCCGGCTGTATTGCCGTAACAATATACACTTGAGCGTTTAAGATACGGCATGTTTTCGTAACACGACAGGGCGCTACCAGGGTTTTCGGTTGGGGCGCCGTTCCGCTCTTCGCCGTCTGTTTCGTACGGAGAAAACTGTTGTACACCAACCAGTAAACTGTGTTATTGAGCACGTATATCCCAATCTTTCCGACTATGCATCCCGATTACTGTCCGTTTACGAAATCACGTAGTCATGGCGGTACGAAACACTCCAACCCGAAGCTGAAGAAAGCGTTAGCGCATAGAAAACGACATTTTCATATGGAAAAGAAGATCATAGGCTGGAAGGAGTGGGTGTCCCTGCCCGAATTCGGCAGCGCAAGAATTAAGGCGAAGATAGACACCGGCGCCAGGCTATCCTCATTACATGTCTTCGATCTCGAGGTATATAAGCAGCACGGGGACGAATACGCCGAATTCAATATCCGCCCGGACAAGCGCGGCGACGGGAAGGCGCTGCATTGTCGGGCGAGAGTGGAAGGCTACCGGAAGGTCAGAAGTTCCAACGGCCAGACCGAGCGAAGACCCGTTGTCGTCACGCGACTGGCATTGTTTCAGGATTCCTGGCCCATTGAGGTCACGTTGACGAACCGTGACGGCATGCGTTACCAAATGCTCCTGGGACGCAAGAGCATCAGGGACCGGTTCTACGTCGACGCCGACGGTGCCTGGCATGGCAGATCAAACCGAAGCGGGGTCACCGAGAAAGAGGTTAAAGCATGAAGCTGGCAATTCTGTCCCGAGAACCCAAAAACTACAGCACCCTCAGGTTCCGTGAAGCCTGCATGCAAAGGGGACATGATGTACGGGTGTTCAATACCCTGAAATTTACGATCGACCTGGAAAGCGAATATCCGGATCTGCACTACCGGCAAAAATCGATTGGCAGCTACGATGCCGTGCTGCCGAGAATCGGCGCTTCCGTCACCTATTTCGGCACCGCCGTCGTAAGGCAGTTCCAGCAAATGGACGTGTTCTGTGCGAACTCGGCCGACGGCATTCTCAATTCGCGGGACAAGCTGAGAAGCCTGCAGTTGTTGTCTCGGCACAACATAGGCATTCCCACGACAACGTTCGTTCGGGAGAAAAAGGACATCCTGCCGGCCATTGAGCGGGTCGGCGGAGTTCCGGTCGTGATCAAGCTGCTGGAAGGGACCCAGGGAGTCGGCGTACTCCTTGCCCATACGCTGGAAGTCGCTACATCGATCATCGAACTCCTGCATAGCCAGAAGCAGAACGTGCTGATCCAGAAGTTCGTAGCGGAAAGCAAGGGGAAGGATATACGCGCCATCGTGGTAGGCGACGAAGTCATAGCCGCCATGCGAAGAGTCGCCCAGGGGCAGGAGTTCCGCAGCAACGTCCACCGGGGCGGAACGACAGTACAGGTTGAACTGGACGACGCCTACAAGGAAACGGCCATCCGGGCGACCAGGCTGATGCATCTTCGCGTGGCCGGCGTGGACATGCTCGAGAGCAGGGATGGCCCCCAAGTCATGGAGGTGAACTCATCGCCGGGGATGGAAGGGATTGAGAACTGTACGAAGATCGACGTAGCTGGCGCCATAGTCGATTACATCGCGGCCAGGGTCGACTTTCCGGAGATCGATTTCTACCAGCGGCTCAATGTGAGCGAGGGGCACGGCATCACGGAAATCAATATCCCGGTGGGTTCCGAATACGTCGGCAAGTCGCTGATGGACTCGGGACTTAGCGATAAGGGGATAAACGTATTGACGCTGCACCGGGAAGGCAAAGTCATTCCCAACCCCAAGGCCGTGCGCAGCCTGGAAGCCGATGACAGGTTACTTTGTTTTGGCCGGATCGAGTCGATGAAGGAACTGGTACCTGAGCGGACCAGAAGGAGAAGAAAGCCGACCTTGAAGAAAATCAAGAAGACGGAGGTCGTCGTACCTCCCGATGCGTCCGATGAAGCAGACTCGACGGGCACGGTTCAGAACACAGACGCTTGATCGAAATCGCGCGGATAATACGGACGGGGAGGTTAGTGTTGCCCGAGCAGGTTTCGGGCAAAAAACAATCATGCGCTACTTATGAATGAACCAACGCGGACGCGCAACAGGGTGATTAAGATCGGATCCGAACGGATCTACCCCGGGGAGCGCAAGATAACCCAGTTGGATGTCGCTGCCCTTTTCGACTATACGCCTTTGAGCATTCCTATCGAAGTTGTGAATGGCGAACGGGACGGCCCTGTCCTGTTCATCAGCGCGGCGGTCCACGGCGACGAGATCAATGGCGTGGAAATCCTGAAGAGACTCCTGCGGAGTGCCGTACTCAGCAGGATCAAGGGAACGCTCATCGCCATACCCGTCGTCAACGTGTTCGGGTTCAATCACAAGTCCCGGTACCTTCCGGACCGCAGAGATCTGAACCGTTCTTTCCCCGGTGACAAAACAGGATCCCTGGCATCGAGGATCGCCTCGCTCTTCATGAACCAGATCGTAAACAAATGCACCCATGGAATCGATCTTCACACGGGATCGATTCATCGTACGAACCTGCCTCAAGTCAGGGCTTCCCTTGATGATCCCGAGACCGAATCGCTGGCAAGGGGGTTCGGCGTTCCAGTAGTCCTGCACTCCCGAGAAAGGGACGGATCATTGAGAGAGGCGGCGCGCAAGAAGAAGGTGTGCACCCTGTTATTCGAAGGGGGTGAAGCGCTACGGTTCGACGAGCATGTTATCCGGGTCGGACTCCGGGGATGTCTGTCCGTCATGCGGCACATCGGGATGATCCCTGCAACCAGAAAAAAGCCGAAACGGGAAACCAGGGTGTTCGTGGCTGAGCAGAGCTACTGGGTCCGCGCCAGCCATAGCGGATCCTTCAGGTCGCTGAGAAGAGTCGGCGATCACGTGGAAGACGGCGAAACTCTGGCTATCATTTCCGATCCGTTCGGCAAGGAGCCATATCAGATTTCCGCCGAAGAAGGCGGCATCGTAATCGGCATGAGCACCATTCCCCTGGTCAACCGGGGAGACGCCATGGTCCATATCGCCACGTTCAGTAATTCCCGGCATGTAAGAAAAGAAATGGAATTGGCCGATGAGGATTACTTCTGATCGCGTCAAGGCTATTGAGTACACCCGAGAGTCCCAATATACTCGCCCGCCGCATTTGATTACCCGCTACTTCTCACAATCAGACAAGGCGCTTGCACGACCCGGTCCACCGGTTTACGCGGTTCACGGACCGTATTACCCGGCAACCAGGGCAAGCACCGCCAGAACTACTGCAAGCAGGCAGGTCACTACGACCAGTACGCACATGCGGCGCAGATCGCCGGCCTGGCCGCCTTCCGGATCGCCTTCGTCGCCTATCCAGGTCTCCGTAACCAGCATTCCGTCCTGCCGGACCGGTCCGACCAACCGCCGCTGCACGGCGCCGGCCGCCGTGGCTTCGCTCCAGCCGGAGTTCGGACCCGGAATCAGCGCGTGCTGCCGCCAACCCACAAACAGGGCCTTGCGGCCCGAATATCCGGGCAGAAGAAACGCGACAACCGCCATCAGCAGATAAGTGAGCCGGGCTGGGATGAGATTGAACAGGTCGTCCAGCCGCGCGCCGCACCAGCCGAAGGCCGCATACCGGGGCGTCCGGTATCCCACCATGGAATCCATCGTGCTGATCACCTTGAAAAGCACGATGCCCGGCAATCCCAGTAGGGCATACCAGAACAGTGGCGCAATGAAGCCGTCCACCGCGTTCTCGCTCAGGCTTTCCATGCCCGCGCGCCCGCAGGCCGCGGCGTCCATGGCGGAGGTATCCCGACCGACCAGCATGGACACGGCCCGCCGCGCGCCTTCGAGGTCTCCGGCGCGATCGATGGCCAGGCCGTGGCGGCAGAGGTCCCTGAGCGCCACCATGCTGTAAATCACGAAAATCTGGTAGATCCCGTTCAGGGCGGGATGCAGATCGTGTAATCCGAGGGCCAATGCCGCGCTGACGCCTACCCAGAACACGGAGAGCACCAGGAACAGCATGCATCCGCCGGCGTACCCATCCAGTCCTATCCGCCGGAGCACGCGCTCCAGCACGGTGAGCGTATGGCCCATGAGGCGTACCGGATGCCACCGGTAAACCGGATCGCCCAGGATGCCGTCGAGCACGACCGCGCAAATTATCAGCACGGGATCCGGTGCGAGTACCGTCAGGTCCATTTGAGACGCCATCCCAATGCTATCGCGTCGTAGACGGTATCCAGCAATGCGTCTTCATGGACGACGAGTTGTTCGTAACAGGTCGGCCAGGTTTCGGGTTTCGCAGCCAGCGAGGACGCCAGCACCGCGGCCTGCTGTCGCAATAACGGTGCGGCCAGCGTTGGGGAGAGCGTTCCGTGCCTGAGTCGGTCCCATACTGCCGCGAAGGCGTAGGCGGCGGCCGAAACGCCCGGATCGTGGATGACCGATCGGATGTTTTTGTCAAAAAAGGCTAATTCGTCCGCTTCCAGGCGGCTTTCCAGGGCGGACAGAAACAGGTCCGCCTTGATTCCGTACCGTTTCAGCGCATGATACAGGCTCCGGGTGCTCGACGCCTCCAGTCCGTTCTGCCACCGAAGCGCTTCCAGGGTCGCCCTGCGGACGGACCTGCCGATCAGTTCGCCCAGTTTCGCGTGATTTCCCGCCCGGGCCTTGGGCCGTTTCGCCTCGTCCAGGGGCGCGGCGATACAGTACTGGTCCGTACCCGTCCCGGTCGCCAGGTCCTGGGAGTACAGGCTTGAAACGGCAAGCTCCTGGAGGGCGGCCGATTTGCCCTCGGTCATGGTGACGGCCGCCCGCGCCATGGCGCCGGGCGTAAGCGGCCAGTTGATGAGCAGCATCGTGTTTATCGTACCGTCGTGGGGGTGTCTTTCCATCTGGCCGGATTCGGTCTCATGCCAGTTCGCGGGATCGCCCGCGCAGCCGGCATTGCCCTCGACTCCGGCGGTAACGACGGCGCATACGCGCAATTCCGCAAAGGTCTCCACGATCCGGGCGGCATAGTTCATGTTGGCGGCCGTGCCCATCATCGCGACGGCCTCGGGTTCCAGTCCGAGTTCATTGCATACGTGCCGATGGTATCCGGGCTCGCCGAGTTCATTCATCCATTCGAACCGATCACCGTGGCCCTGGCCCTCGCAGCTCTGGTGATTCACGATAAACCGGATCCGGTCGGTCATTCCGCCGCCGCAGACCGAGGTACTCAGCACCTGGTGGGGCGACTGCAATGCCGCGACGAGAAAACGGCCATCTCTTTCAAGCACGTAATGCTCGTGTCGATCAAGTAACGCTTTCATCTTCACCTCTGGACGCCTGGATCATATCTCGAAAACCTTTACCGCCAACTATTCGTGTAAGATTAGATAATAACCGGTCCAGCCGTGCAATTCAACAACCGTCCTGTGTTCAGACATTATTCGACACGAGGTCCGAAGGAGAATTTGCATTGCGGTATTTCCGCTATCCTGTAAATTGAAAGGACAATCGAATACAGCCGCAGGTGGCGGTTAGTTAGAACGCTGAAAAGGGAAGATGGTGCGAATCCATCGCGGTCCCGCCACTGTGATCGGGGACGAAACTCAAACTCGTCACTGCCGGTAAGGCTTAGCCAAATGACCGGCGGGAAGACTTGAGGAGTAGGATGATCCGTAAGTCAGGAGACCTGCCTGCAGGCTGTGCGAACGCTTCTCCGTGAGCAGAGAGGCCGAGCCCGGATGCGCATGCCCGCCGTCCCGACCCAGCCCTTTCAACATGGAGCGGCTGGTTTTTTTGTGCCAAATATCGGGGTGATACAGCGTGGATACGGCCATTAAAGTCGAGAACCTGTCCTGCGGGTATGATCGGCGTCCGGTGCTGGAAGGCCTGACCTTCGACCTGCACCAGGGCGAGATGCTGGGCGTGATCGGACCGAACGGCTCCGGCAAGAGCACGCTGATCCGGGCGCTGACGCGCATTCTACCACTGAGCCATGGACAAATCGAGCTGTATGGCAGGCCGATTCAACATTACACCGTCCGCGAAATCGCCCGGCAGATCGCCGTCATCCCCCAGCTGACGCCCGCGATTTTTGCCTTCTCGTCGCTCGAACTCGTCATGATGGGGAGGACGCCGCACCTGAAGCGCTTCCGGAAAGAAGGTCCGGAAGACCGGGAGATCGCCCTCGAAGCCATGCGCCGGACCGACTGCTTCCTGTTCCGGGACCGGCCTATCCACGAACTTTCCGGTGGGGAAAGGCAGCGGGTTATCATCGCCCGGGCGCTGGCGCAACAGCCCTCGATCCTGTTGCTGGACGAACCGACCTCCTTCCTGGATCTGAACCACCAGGTAGAGGTTTTCGATCTGCTGCGCCACGTATGCGCCAGCGACGGACTCGCGGTCCTGTGCGTGTCCCACGACCTGAACCTGTCCTCGGAATACTGCCACCGGCTCCTCATGCTGAAAGACGGACGCACTTACGCCGAGGGGCCGCCGGAGGACATCCTCACCCACGGACACATCAAAGCCGTATTCGAGACCGACGTGACCGTCATAAAAAGCCCCTATTCGGGTTCGCCCCAGATCATCCTGAAGCCGGGCGACTGACGGACTGGAGAGGCGATGAACAGATCCATTGTCCTGGCATTGACCGCCGCGATCCTCTTCGCCGCCTGTGTGCTTTCCATGGGCGTAGGCGCGGTGTATATCCCGGCCGGAACCGTGCTGCAGGTACTGGCGGATAACCTTTGGCCGGGTGGGGTGATCGAGACGGCACATTCCGCGACCAATACCATCGTTTGGGAGATCCGGCTGCCGAGAACGCTCCTCGCCGTGCTGGTCGGGGCGGCCCTAGCCAGTTCGGGCGGGGTGATGCAGGGCTTCTTCCAGAATCCCATGGCCGATCCCTACATCATGGGCATATCGGCCGGCGCCGCGCTCGGCGCCACGACCGCGGTCGCCCTGGACCTGGAATTCTGGATGTTCGGGCTGAACGCGGTATCCGTCCTGGCTTTCCTGTGCGCCCTCGCCGTAACCATGGCGGTATACGCTTTCTCGCGTCGTGGTGGCCGCGTGGCGTCGACCACCCTGCTCCTCACCGGCATCGCCATCGGCGCCATGGCGACCTCTTTCACGTCCTACATGCTCGTGATGGGCGGTGAGAACCAGCGCCAGATGCTCTTCTGGCTCATGGGCAGCCTGTCCGCCCGGAGATGGGATCACGTATGGATGCTATTGCCCTACGCGGCGGTGGGGCTGACCATCGTCCTCGTGTACGCGCGGGAACTGAACGTACTGCTCCTGGGGGACGAACAGGCGTCCCAGCTGGGCGTGCACGTCGAACGGGTCAAACTGGTTCTGCTGGCGGCGGCGGCCGGCCTCGCCGCGGCCGCGGTTTCGGTGAGTGGCATCATCGGTTTCGTCGGGCTCCTGGCGCCGCACATGGTCCGGCTGATCGTGGGACCCGACTACCGCATCCTGACGCCCATGGCCGCACTGGCAGGCGCGCTGTTACTGGTCCTGGCCGACCTGGTCGCCCGGACGGCCATGGCACCGGCCGAATTGCCCATTGGGATATTGACTACGGTGCTCGGCGCGCCATTTTTCCTGTACCTGCTGCACCGGCAACGCCGGGTCTGAATCAAGGAGGTCCCATGCCCAGGTTGACGAAGATATACACTCGCAAAGGCGACGACGGTACGACCGCGCTCGGCAGCCGTCAGCGCGTGCCCAAGGAATCGCCCCGGGTGGCGAGCTACGGCACCGTGGACGAACTCAATTCCGTCATCGGCATCGCACTGGCTCACGGACTGGCTCCGCGGCTCGCAGAAGCGCTGCCGGTCATTCAGAATGAGCTTTTTCATCTCGGATCGGACCTGTGCTTCACCGAGGAGGACAAGGCGAAGTACCAGATACCGCTGATCGAAGCCCGGCACGTCGAGCATCTCGAAGCGATTATCGATGAACTGAACCCCATCGTCGGAAAGCTCGATAACTTCATCCTGCCCGGCGGGTCGCCGGGCGCGGCGAACCTGCACCTCGCGCGGACCGTCTGCCGTCGCGCGGACCGGGAAGTGGCGGCCCTGTCCCGCGACGAGGCGGTTGGGGAATACGTACTGGCCTACCTGAACCGCCTCTCAGACCTGTTATTCGTCATGTCGCGTTACGAAAACAAAGAACGGGGCGTGGACGAGCCGCTGTGGGATAGCAGGCTGTAAGGGCTTGTGTGGACAACATCCCCGCTGATGTCCTGCGCCAGGTCCGCAAGGAGGTGGAAGATGAATGAAGTTAAAAGAGACGTAGGCAAGGAGGTTCTTGAAGGACTTCAGGAAATCAAACGAGGTAAACATGGCCGTGTGATTAATGTGCCCGATGTTATCCGGATTCGAAAGCAAGCAGGGCTTTCACAGGTTCACTTCGCCCGGTTGCTAGGAGTATCGGTAAGAACACTGCAGGATTGGGAGCAAGGATGTCGACGTCCATCGGGTGCCGCTCAAACATTGATGATGGTCGCATCGAAGAATCTACAGGCGGTATTGGACGTGGCGTGACTTTATCGGTCTGGCCGAATTGCAATTCCAAGTCATGGTGTGATTTACAACTGGACTATTGGTATGGTCGACATAATGACAGCCGAGCAACGTAGTGCTCTCATGAGTCGAATAAGGTCGGTCGACACCAAGCCGGAGTTATCCGTGCGTCGGGCACTGCACGCCTTGGGCTACCGGTTCCGTACCCATGTCCGTGACCTGCCCGGCCGACCGGATCTGGTGTTTACAAAGCGACACGCTGTGGTTTTCGTTCATGGATGCTTTTGGCACAGACACGGTTGCAAAAAAACTTACGTACCGAAAGTTCGAGAAGAGTTTTGGGGTGGTAAATTTGCGGCTAACAAAAGCAGGGATGAACGAAATCAATTGCAGCTTGTTCGATCAGGCTGGAGAGTCTTGGTGGTTTGGGAGTGCGAGGTGGAGAATGACGATACGCTGTTAGATCGCATAGTCACGTTTTTGGGACCGCCCGTTTTCAATCAAAGGTAATACTTCCTTTATCAGACCTGACAACTAACAGGCTACTGAAGCTAGACGGTTGGACAACTGGAAGATTGCTCAGCGAATACAAAAGAAAGTTATGTGTTTTTGATCCTTGAACAAATCCGTTTTTATTAATTATTTTACCAGCGGTAATAGACCGAAGTTGCTCAAACGCTGATTGGGAGATCGGCACTAATTTTCGCCCTCCATGCCTCACGCGATTGGTGACGAGATTTATGTTGAGTTACTAAACTGACCGGATCATCAGGCAGTTCATTTATACTGAAATCTTCACCTACAGGATACGGCAGACCGTTTTCATCCAGAAACTCCAAAGCCAAGTCTACAGCATCAGGCACTTGGTCCAATGCTTCCTGAACTGTCGCTCCGTATATGAAGATGCTTGGAAAAGCCGGACATTTAGCGTAATGTCCGTCTCCATCTGGCGTCACCATAACGGTTACTTCAATATGTCTACGCATACAATCTGCGTCCCCTTTCGATTATCGTTTACATAATACTGTCCCGATTGGAGCACAAAACCCCGTATCTTCAATATCAAAACACGGGGCCTGTAGTCCATATCGTGGGTATACTCTGTAATATACATCTTGGTTGCACATCACGACAGTAATTTCCGGTAAATACTTGGCTTTTCATATATGGTCTTCCTCAAATAACAGTTGTACAATTGTACATCCGATCTATCACTTCATGACCAGACGTAGACTTCCGGGTCGTCGGGGGAATAGCCGATGAAGGTGGCGAGGACGATGCGCGGCTGATCGCCCTCCACGGCCGGCACCTCGTGGATGAGGCGGGTGTTGAAGAAGTAAAGGTCGCCCTGCTCAAGATCGACCGTGTAGCTGCTGACGCCGTTGCGCCGGGCATAGTCGGGGAAGGTATCGGTCTCGATGGATTCCTGCACTTCGGGCGTCCACATGCACCGGTGCAGGATGGCCTGGGTGCTGCGTCCCTCATGTAGGGCGTTCTGGAAGCAGAGGACCCCGGCGAACTGGTGGCCGAACCGGGTCACGTCGTAGTCGAACCGCTTCTCGCGGAGCGTGACGTGGTCGATGTGGGGTTTGTAGGTATGTCCGCCGTAGTGGATGCGGAAGATGGCCGGGCCGTACTTTCGGCCGTCCGGCTCCCTTGCGGTCATGGCGCGCTTTTCTCCCGCCAGCGTATCGAGCACCTGGTATAGCAGCTTCACCGGATCGTCGTAGCCTTCGAATAGCGTCTCGTACAGAAGACGCGTGCCGACTGCGTGATTAAGAAAAGCTTCCTTGTCCGAACCCCGGTTCGCCAGGCTTGTGCCGATATCGATCCGTGTGCGGTTATCTGTTGCCGCGGCCTCCGCGTCGTCGGGGTCCCGCATCAGCCCGCGATCGATGAACCGCTTGATCAACGCCTGACAGTGAGCGGGAGCATAGGCCTGCCGGCATATGATGGCGGGGATCCGGCCCTCGGACAGGGCCAGGAGCGGATCGCTTTCGGCGGCCAGGATGGATTCCAAGTCCGGGGCGAGGGGCTCCCACCGGTGGTTCTCCGTCATTTAGATCTCCCTGTAACGCACTTCCTCACACCCTCATCCGCAACATGGGATGGGAAAAGGAAACATCTATGTACTCCCCGTCCCGCATGCGCTTCGTGCCGGGCGTCATGTAATGGATGGCGAATGCCCTGCGCGGCCGGTCGGTGACGTTTTCCGGGGTGTGGTGCATGGTCTGGCAGTGGTGGAACATGGCGCCGCCCGCGGGCAGGTCGACGACGGTCGCCTCGTTCGAAGCCGCCTGGTCGCCGAGGTCGAGGAGGGCGCTGGTTTCGGACGATCGTTCGTGGGAGACCAGGTGCCGGTGCGACCCGGGAATCAGGTGCATGGCCCCGTTCGACACGTCCACGTCATCCAGCGTGAGCCAGCAGCTGACCAGATTGGCTGGCGAGCACTGCCAGTAACCGTTGTCCTGGTGCCAGAAGACGGGACCGCCCTGCCGGGGCGGCTTGTATAGCGCCTGGTCGTGGAACAGTTGGATATTGGGCCCCAGCAGAGATTCGACGATGTCCAGGATGGGTTCATGGTACAACAATCTTCTGAACTCGATGCTGCGTTCGCACATCTGCATGATCTGAAGCATCTGCGTCCGTGCTTTGCGCTTCCGGTTCTTGTCTTCCGTATCGTCGATGGAAAGGTTGCGGTAACGGCCGCTCGCGCGCGGTCTCAAATAAGCGGTCGTACTCGGCGCGCAGTACTTCGACGTGGTCGTCCTCTAGCAATTTTCCTGCCACCAGGAATCCTTGGTCCTGGAACGCTCCAACCGCTTCGATGGTCAGTCCACGATGGGCTTCCGATTGTGCCGCAGACATGGTCAATCTCCCTTCAGCACCGAGCCGGGACACGCCCTCCTGGTTTGGGAAAATCACCCTTGCCAGCTATGAAGATCTGTCTGTATTTTGGAATACTCTCGACCCAATTTAAAGGCGCCTGTACAACAGGCAAGTTTTTTAGCCGGAGCAGGTTATGCAAAGGGATGCAGGGGAGCGATTCGAGCTTCACCGATGGCTGTACCGGACCATGTTCACGATACGGACCGTGGAAGAACGGCTGGCACGGTCTTTCATGGCCGGACTCATCCACGGCGCGTGCCATACCTATGTCGGGGAGGAAGCCGTCGCCGCCGGGGTCTGCGCCTCATTAACCGAGGATGACGCGGTCTTCAGCACACACCGGGGCCACGGACACGCACTGGCCAAGGGCGTCTCCCCCGTCGCGCTCATCGCGGAACTGTACGGTCGGGAGACTGGCGTATCCCATGGCCGTGGCGGAAGCATGCATCTCTTCGCCCCGGAGATCGGCCTCATGGGGACCAGCGGCATCGTAGGTCCCTGCATCCTGCAGGCCGCCGGCGCCGGGTACAGCGCCAAGCTGCTGGGGAACGGCAGCGTCGGGGTCGCCTTCTTCGGCGACGGCGCCGTGGGGAACGGCGCCTTTCACGAAGGCCTCAATCTGGCCGCCATCTACGATCTTCCCGCGCTGTTCGTCTGCGAGAACAACCTTTACGCGACCGAGGTACCCTTTTCCCACGCGTCCAGGAATCCTGAGGTCGCACCGCGCGCGGAAAACTACGGTATCCCGGGGGTGGCAGTGGACGGCAACGACGTGCTGGCCGTGCACGAGGCGGCCTCCCGGGCCATTCGGCGCGCCAGGGACGGCAAGGGTCCGACTCTCATCGAGGCCAGGACCTACCGCACGCGGCCCCACGCCGAGGGGATGGGTCTCACCGGTGTGTATCGCACCGAGGAGGAAGTCGCGGCATGGCGGGAGAAGGACCCCATCACGATGTTTCGAAACCGCATACTGTCCGATGAAACGATGACTGAGTCCGATCTGGATCGCATGGAATCCGATATAAAATCCGAGGTGGACGAAGCGGAGCGGGAAGCCGCCGCCGCACCGTGGCCCGATGGCGGCACGGCCGCCAGACACGCGTACCGGGAAGCGCCATGACCGAGAAAACCTTCACGGAAGCCGCGCGCGAAGCGCTGACCGACGCCATGGACGCGGATCCCACCATATTCGTGGTGGGTGAAGGCGCGGGCGAACGGGGCGGCAACTTCGAGACCACCTTGGGGCTTTACGAGAAATACGGCCCCGTGCGGCTTTGCGACACGCCCATCTGCGAGCGTGGGTTCATCGGCATGTGCACCGGTGCGGCCATGACCGGAACCAGGCCCGTGGTTGATTTCATGTTCACGGATTTCATCCTCGACGGGCTGGGCGAGTTGATCAACCAGACCTCGAAGATGCAGTACATGAGCAACGGCCGGCTGAAGATGCCCATGGTGCTTAGGGGATGCATCGGCATCGGCCATTCGGCCGCTACCCATCACTCGGGCAGTTACTATCCCCTTTTCGCCCATATCCCCGGATTCCGCGTCGCGCTCCCCTCCAATCCGGCGGACGCGAAGGGACTGTTCGCCACGGCGCTGCAAAGCGACGACCCCGTTTTCTTCATGGAGCACCGGCAGTTGCTGAGCCTGAAGGGGCCCGTCCCGGAGGGCGAGCACCGGGTGCCCTTCGGACGAGCCGCGGTGACACGGGAGGGGACCGATGCCACGATCGTAGCCCTGACCGTCATGGTCCACCATGCCCTGCAGGTCGCCGAAGAACTGGCAGGCGAAGGGATTTCCCTGGAAATCATCGATCCGCGCACCGTGGCGCCGCTGGACATGGAAACCATCCTGGAGTCCGTACGGAAGACCGGCAGGCTGCTCATCGTGGACGAGACCTTCATGCCGTGCGGGATCGGCGCCGAGATTTCCGCCCATGTGACGGAGCACGGATTCGACGAGTTGGATGCGCCGATCATGCGGCTGAACGGCGCCCACGTGCCCACGCCGTACAGTCCGGCGCTCGAACAGGCCATCGTACCGGACCGGGCCGCTATCGCCGGGACCGTACGCGACCTGCTGGCGGAATAGGAACGGGCCATGCCCTACGAAATCGTCATGCCCCGGCTGGGCTGGAACATGGAAGAAGGCACGCTGGTCGAGTGGCTCAAACAGGATGGCGAAAAGATAAGCCAGGGCGAGATGGTGTGCACCATCGAGGGCGACAAGGCCGCGACGGACGTCGAGTCCTTTGAATCCGGCATCCTTAAGATCCCCGACGTCTCGCCGCAGCCTGGACTTGCCGTGCCGGTGGGTACCCTGCTGGGTTATATCGTAGCCGAAGCCGAACTCGAGACCTTCAATCCGAACCAGGTTCCCGTGGACGACGGATCGGGCGAGCGCGTGGAGGCCGGCCCTGCGCAAGGGATCGCATCCGAACCTGTTGCGGCCGGAGCGGGGGACAGGACTGAACCCGGCCGCGAACCGAGCGTATCCGAACGGGACCGGTCACGAACGACTGAATCGACCGTACCGGCCGGGGGAACCGCTACGAGTGCGCCGCGTGAACAGGACGTACCCGCCATCAGTCCCCGGGCCCGAAGGGCGGCACAGGCCGGGGGAATCGACTGGCGTTCGCTGAAGGGGAGCGGAAAATCGGGCCGGATCGTGGAGCGGGACGTACTCGAAGCCTCGAGGCGGAACGAATCCGCGATGGATGGACCGGACGGGAAGGCCACCGCGGCACGGGGCGGCCAGGTCGATCTGCGCAAGGTCATCGCCCGTCGGATGGCCGAATCGCACCGGACAACCGCGCCGGTCACCCTGCACACCGAGGTTGACGTCACCGCGCTTTCGTCCTACCTCCAAAGTACCTTCCGGCCGTCCTGGTACGATCTGATGTTGAAGATCGCCGCCGTTGCCCTCACCGAGCATCCCGTCATGAACGCATCCTGGCGCGACGGCGTCGTGCTGAACGACGGGATTCATATCGGAATCGCGGTGGACGCCTCCGCCGGGGTGATCGCGCCCGTGATCCGGGACGTCCCAGGCAAGTCGCTCAAGGATATCTCTGCCGCATCGAAGCGGCTGATCCAGGCCGCCAGGGACGGCAAATTGACGCTCGATCAGATCGAAGGCGGAACCTTCACTCTGACCAACCTGGGCATGTACGACATCGACGCCTTCACCCCGATCATTCATAGCCCCCAGTGCGCCATACTCGGATTGGGGCGGGCGGCGCCAAGGGTGGTCGTGATCGACGAGGCGGACGGTACCACCGCCATCCGCAGGATCATGGCGCTCAGCCTGACCTTCGACCACCGGATCGTGGACGGCGCGCCCGCCGCCCGGTTCCTGCAGCGGATCAGGCAGTTGGCGGAAGCGCAGAAATCCGTATTCGGCAAAAGCGACTGAACCGAGCGTAATATCCAGCTGATGGAAGGGCCCGAGCATGTCGTCAGACTTGCATTCCAGTCTAAATGACGGACGATCCGGTAATTCAGACTATGGAAAACCGGAAGCCACCCCGCCAGGTCAGCAGATCGCCATTGTGGGCATGGCCTGTCGTTTTCCCAAGGCCCCGGACCTGTCAGCCTTCTGGCGCCTCCTCGATGGCGGAGAAAACGCCGTGACGGAAGGGGTCCCCGGATCGGGAATCGGCCGGGTGGGCGAGTTGTTTCCCGATTCGGACGTGCAGAGCCAGGCTTGCCGCTTCGGCGCGTACCTCGACGAACTCGATCTCTTCGACGCTTCGTTTTTCCGCATCTCTCCAGTCGAAGCAACATTTCTGGACCCGCAGCAACGGCTCATGCTGGAAACCAGCTGGCGGGCCCTGGAGGACGCGGGTATCGACCCCGACCGGCTCAAGGGTACCCGGACCGGAGTCTATGCCGGCATCAGCAACAATGAATACCGCGGCCTGATCCTGGACGTCAGCGATACCGCCGAACCGGCCGCGAGCCTGTACACCGTCACGGGCACTTCGTTCAACACGGCAATCGGGAGGGTGGCCTACGTGCTGGGCCTTGAGGGTCCGGCCATGGCGCTGGACACCGCGTGTTCGTCCTCGCTGGTCGCCATGCACCAGGCCGTCACGGGGCTGCAGCGAGGCGAAGCGGACCTGGCCCTCGCGGGCGGAGTGCACACGATCCTGTCCGGCCGCCTGCTGGAACTCCGTGCCAACGCCGGAATGCTATCGCCGGACGGACGGTGTGCGACCTTCGACGCCGCGGCGAACGGATACGTACGTGGCGAAGGATGCGGAATCGTGGCGCTGAAGCGGCTGGCGGAAGCGGAAGCGGACGGCAACCGTATCTGGGGCGTGATTCGCAGTACGGCGGTGAACCAGGATGGCGCCAGCCCCGGACTGACGGTACCCAATGGCCAGTCCCAGGAACGGGTCATCGAAGACGCGCTACGGCTAGCCGGAATCGGACCGACCGGGGTGGACTACGTGGAAGCGCACGGTACGGGCACCGAGGTGGGCGACCCGATCGAGGCCAACGCCACGGCCGAGGTGTACGGCCGGGGCCGTGACGCGAACCACCCGCTGCTGATCGGTTCGGTGAAGACCAACATCGGACACCTGGAATCGGCCGCCGGGGTCGCCGGAGTGATCAAAGTTATCCTCTCGATGAACCAGGGAACGATTCCCCGGCACCTGCATTTTCAGACGCCGAATCCAGAGATGGATTGGGACCGGATGCGTCTCGAGGTCACCTCGGAACCCACGCCCTGGCCCGATCATCCTGATCGGCCCGCTCGCGCGGGGGTGAGCGGCTTCGGCTGGTCGGGTACAAACGCCCACGTCGTGTTGGAAGGTTATCGACCATCACGTGACATGGCAGCGGATTCGACGGACAATGGATGGCCGGCCGGCTCTCCGCGTACGATTTCCCTGTCCATGCGGGATGGAGATTCCGAAGCAACCGTTACGGAAGTCCCTGGAGATCGGCCGATTCGGATGTTGCCGCTCTCCGGGAAATCCGGCGACACCCTCCGCGAACTTGCGGGCCGGTACGTCGCATGGCTCGATGAACAAGCAACCGGTCTCGCCGCCACGGAATCCGCCGCGGATCCACTCCTGTCCGACATGGCATGGACCGCCGCGGTAGGCCGAAGCCATTTCCCTAACCGGTCGGGCGTCGTGTTCCGGGATGTCCGATCCCTGAGGGAAGGGCTGGAAGCCGTCGCCGGGTCCAGTGCGGCCGATGGTGCAAACCCGGTCGTGGAAGCGCCAACCCAGGTGGCCTTCGCGTACACTGGACAGGCCAGCCAGTGGGCCGGCATGGGGAAGAAACTATATGACAGCGAACCGGTTTTTCGGAACGTGCTGGACCGCTGCGACCGGATAATCAGCGCGGACCGTGGATTTTCCCTGCTGGACGTCATGTTCGGGCTCGACGCTTCGGCCGGCGACCTGGACGATCCGAAATGGACGCAGCCCGCCATCTACGCCCTGGAATGCGCGCTGACGGCGCTCTGGTCGAGTCTTGGTATCCGGCCAACCGTGGTGCTGGGACACAGCCTCGGCGAGATCGCCGCGGCCCAGGCAACCGGGATCTTCAGCCTGGAGGACGGGTTGCGTTTTGCCGCGACGCGGGGAGAACTGGTTTCGGCGCTGCCCGAGAAAGGCGCCATGGCCGCGGTATTCGCGGAAGCATCGCGGATCTCCGAGGTCGTGGATGAGTTGAATTCCGGAACCGACGGTCCGGGACTCTGTATCGCCGCGGACAATGGGACGCAGCAGGTGGTGAGCGGACCGGAATCGAAGGTCGCGTCGATCATGGAACACTTTGAAAAGGAAGAAGTCCGCGTACTGCGTCTACGGAACAGCCCCGCCTATCACAGCGACTTGATCGAACCGGCGATGGACCCGTTGGCAGCGTCGCTGTCGGACGTCGAGGTCGCCACTCCGTCCGGTACCTTCGTAAGCACCCTGACCGGCGGGGTCCTGGACACGGATATGCGTTTGGACGGCAGTTACTGGCGCAGGCAGATGCGGAATCCCGTCCAGTTCCGAGCCGCGGTGCAGACCCTTGCGGAACTGGGCGTGGAGGCCGTCGTCGAGATTGGTCCCCACGCCGTACTCGGGCCCATGATATCCCTCAACTGGCCCGAGTCGCCAGAGACGACCGGACCGCCTCGCGCGCTGGCGAGTCTCCGCAGGCCATCCAGGGATATCCCCGCCGAGGTAACGGACGCCGCCTTCGTCTCCGCCGTGGCCGGAGCCTACGAAGCGGGACTTCCCTTAAGGTTCGAGGGACTGTTTTCAGGTGAGGAGCGTCGCCGGATCGTCCTGCCGGGCTACCCCTTCCAGCGTGAGCGATTCTGGGTCGATACCTCCAGACAACGGAGGCCGGCCGGGCTGGCCGTGGGACTCCCCCTGTTGGGAGTCCGGCACGAATCCGCCCGGGGCGAGATCACCTTCGAGACAAACCTTTACCCCACCGATCCCGGATGGATGCAGGACCACCGGGTATTCGGCCAGTTGCTGGCGCCGGGTGCCTTGCTGGGCGCCATGGCGGTAACGGCGGGGCGGAACGAAGGGACCGGTCACGCGGTCGTCGAAGACATGCAGTTGCTCAATCCCCTGCTCTTTGTCGGCGAGGAGGATGAAGATCCGGACGCAGCCGGGCGCAAGGTACAGTTACTGGTGGATTCCGATGAGGGGCCGTCGCCGCGCCGGGTTCAGATCCTCAGCCAGGGTGAATCGGGCGGGGAATGGACGCTGCACGCGGAATGCCGGATGTCATTGAGCGCCCAGGATCCCGAGGAAGTCCCTCCCCTGGACCTGGAGGGACTCAAGACCAGTCTGTCCGCGGTGGCCGTGCCCTCATTCTACCGCGCCAAGGCAGCGGCCGGGATCGAACTCGGCCCATCGTTCCGAACGTTGAAAACAGTCTGGTCCCGCGATGGCGAGGCCCTTGGTGAAATTTCCCTGCCTGAAGCGATCGACCCGGAAGGCCTGTTCGTTCACCCGCTCCTCCTCGACGGTTGCTTCCAGGTCATGTCGGCGGCGAACAGGCTATCGGACCCCCAGGAAGGAACAACCTATCTGCCCTTCGGCTGGGAGAGGATGTGGATTACGGGCCGGATGCGGGACAATCTGATCTGCCACTTTCGCCTGAGGACGGATTCGCGTGGGACGGTTCAGGAAAACGGGACTGAAGATTCGCCCGAGGTGCTGACAGGGGATCTGTTCTTCTACGACGCGAGCGGTTCCCCGGTCGGCGGGATTCGCGGGTACACGATCAAGAAAGCGACCCGGGCGGCCCTGCTTTCCGCGGTGGAAGGCGTGGAGGACCTCCTCTACGAGGTGGTCTGGCGGGATCGCGTGCTACCCCCGGGCATGCCGTCCGCCGACTTCCTCACCACACCGACCGATATCGCCGAGCGCTCGAATCCCTTTACCGCGTACCTCGCAGACGAAGGCGTGGAGGCCGTTGCCCGGGCCGCTTTACTCAATGACCTCGAACTTTTGGCTCGAAGCTACGCGATATTTACCCTCGACAGACTGGGGTGGAACCGCGAATCGGGCGACAGGGTGGAACCGGAAGCTCTTCGTCAGCGCCTGAAAGTCGGCGATGAACACCGTAGGCTGTTCAGGCGAATGCTGGAGATGCTGGCCTTCGCCGGCATGCTGGAAGAAGACGGCGGCGAATTCGTCGTACGGGTGGGTTCGGCAGACCGTTTGCCGGATGAAGTATCGCCGGATCCCGATAGCGCCGCGGTAGAGCTCGGGAACCGCCACGCCCACGGTTCAAACGAGATCGGCCTCTTCCGCCGCAGCGGCGGCGCCCTGGCGGACGTGCTCCTCGGAAAGATGGACCCATTGACCTTGCTATTCAGCAGCGGCGAACCGAGCGCAGCGGACCTCTATCGAAAGGCACCGGTGGCGCGCGCGGCGAACAGCATGCTCGCGGACGCAGTCACCGCGCTGCTGAGCGGAATCCCCCAGGGCCGCCGCCTGCGGATTCTGGAAATCGGCGCGGGTACCGGTTCGGCCACCGCTTCGGTACTTCCCGAACTCCCTCCCGGAGGATACGACTATACCTATACCGACATCTCCGCGGGCTTTTTCAGCGAAGCGGAGGACCGCTTCGGCGGAAGCGATGCTGCAATCGAGTACCGGGTCCTGGACATCGAGAAAGACCCCGTGGAACAGGGCTATGACGCCCACGGCTACGACTTGCTCATCGCGTCCAACGTACTGCACGCCACCCGGTACCTGGATGTTACGCTGAATCATTGCCGCAGACTGCTTGCACCGTCGGGACAGCTGCTTGCCCTCGAGAACCTGAGAGGGCAGGGCTGGCTCGATCTCACCTTCGGCCAACTCGACGGCTGGTGGAGATTCGCCGACGACTACCGGCCTCACCACACCCTGGCAGGGCCGGGCGTCTGGCGGCAGGCGCTCGGGGACGCGGGTTTCGTGGATACGGCAGTCCTCGGTGTTGCGAAATCGGAAAGCGGCGAGCAGCCCGACCGGGGCGTCATCCTGGCCCAGGGGCCGCCCGCGGTGGCCGAGCCGGCCGGTACGTGGATACTGGCGGCTGACCAGGGCGGCACCGGCGAGGAACTGGCCCGAGGGCTGGCGTCTCACAACCAGACCGTGATCCTGGTACGGGAGGGCTCCGGTGAAATTGTACCGCCGGCCGAGTCCGGAGCCGGAGTGATTGAGGCAGCGCTGGATATGGGGCAGCGCGAGGCGTGGAAGTCGTTGCTGGATGGTTTGGCTTCCGGTCCTCCCATCAAGGGCGTGGTGCATCTCGCGTCGCTCGTCGGACACGGCGCGCAGTCCACGACGGAACAGCTCGCACAGGATACGAAGCGGTCGACCGGGAGTGCCCTGGCCCTGGTACAGGGCGTATTGGACGGCGACCTGACGCCGGAGACGGGGACCTGGTTCATTACCCGGGGCGCACAGGTGCTCGAGAAAGAGCGGGGAGGGGAGCTGACCGGTGCGACGCTCTGGGGGATCGGCAAGGTAATGGCGCGGGAAGCGCCTCACCTGCAGGCGAGGATGATCGATCTGGATCCCGGTCCGCAAGCGCCGATTGACGAAATCGTCAACGAACTGATGTACCCCGACCCCGAGACCCACATCGCCTATCGCCTGGGTGTCCGCCAGGCCGCCCGTCTGGTTCGTGCGGGCGACGTCCCCGAACGGCTCAGCCTGGCCGACGAATCGGGCTGGCTGGTGGAACCGGATCCGGGCGGCGCGCTGGAAGGACTACAGGCCGACCCGATTCCGGACCGGTCCCTGGAACCAAATGAAGTTCGCGTGGCCGTGGAAGCCGCCGGTCTGAACTTCTGGGATGTTTTTCGGGCAATCAACGTGATTGACGAGGGGTTACTTGGCGGAGAAGCTTGCGGCCGGGTCATGGAAGTGGGATCGGAGGTTTCAACCGTGTCGCCAAGCGACCGCGTGGTATGCCTGGGATTCGGCACCTTCGGTTCCGACGTGGTGACCCCGGAAGCCATGGTCGTTCCGGCTCCCGAAGGCATCCCGGTGGCATCCCTGGCGACGATACCGACCGCTTTTGTTTCGGCGGAACTTTCCTACCAGGCATCGGGCCTGAACCCGGGCGATCGTGTGTTGATACACGCGGGGGCGGGTGGCGTCGGACTGGCCGCCATTCAACTGGCACAGGCCGCCGGCGCGGAAGTATACGCCACGGCGAGCGCCCCGAAACAGGATTACCTCCGGTCCATTGGGGTGACCCAAGTCTTCGACAGCCGGCAGACGGCCTTTGGGCAGCAGATCATGGACGCCACGAACGGCGAAGGCGTGACCGTGGTACTCAACAGTCTGACGGGACCGGGATTTATCGACGCGAGCCTTCTCTGCCTGGCCCAGGGTGGCCGGTTCGTGGAGCTTTCGAGGATGGATATCCTGAGCGAGGAAGAAATGGCGGCCACCCGGCCGGACGTCTCCTACACCATTCTCAAATTGGACGAGTTGAAGGAATCCTACCCGGCCGAGGCGGGGGATGCCCTCCGAATCGTGATGAACCGGTTCGCAGCCGATGAAATAGGACCCATCATTCACAGCCGCTGGTCCCTGACCGAAACGGGGCCGGCCATCAAGTACATGCGGGCGGCGCGGCACGTGGGCAAGATCGTGCTTGCCGGATCGCCCTTCGAACGAAGGCGATTGCGGGAGGACAGGACGTACCTGGTAACCGGTGGCATGGGCGGGATCGGGTGCGCCCTCGCCGAATGGCTTGCCGATCACGGTGCGGGCACCATCGTCCTGAACGGCAGGCGGAACCCCGATCCTGAAACGGAGGATGCGTTCGCCGCGTTGCGGAACCGGGGGTTCACGGTCGAGGTGGAGATCGCGGACGTGACGGAAACGGACGCCGTGGACGCCATGCTGGAACGGATGGGCCGGAACCTTCCCCCACTCGCCGGGATCATTCACAGCGTGGGCGCCCTGTCGGACAGCGCCCTGGGCAACCAGAACTGGGAACGGTTCGAAACGGTATTGTGGCCCAAGATGCTCGGGGCCTGGCATCTGCACCGCACCACCGTGGACCTGGACCTGGACCTTTTTGTACTCTTTTCGAGCATAGTCGGCACGCTGGGCAACGCGGGCCAGGCGAATCACGCGGCCGCCAACGCGTTTCTGGATCAACTCGCGGCCCATCGGCGCGCCATGGGACTGCCGGGACAGTCCATCGCCTGGGGCGCGTGGTCCGGATTCGGCGAAGCAGAGGAACAGCGCGAGCGGATTTCCCGGCAGCGGGAGAGCTTCGGCGGTGGGTGGTTCACCCCCCAACAGGGATTCAAGGCATTCGAACGTCTGTTGCGCCAGGACACCACGACCTCCGCCGTCATGGCCGTCGACTGGCAGATGTTCGGAGAGGCCATGGAGCATCCTCCACCCCTGCTTGAGGACCTGTTGGCAGTCGAATCGGAGACCGATGTCGATGAAGCCGGATCCGATGAGGATCTCCTGACTCAACTCCAGAAGACGCCGGTCTCGGAACGCGAACAACTGCTGGTTTCGTTCCTTCAGCGCGAAGTGCAGGCCGTGCTCCGACTGCCGACCCTGCCCGCATCCTCGGTGGGGTTCTTCGATCTCGGCATGGATTCGCTGATGGCGGTCGAGCTGCGAAACCGGCTGAATCGGTCATTTTTGGACCAGTATACCGCGCCGAATACCCTGGTGTTCGACTTCCCCGACATCTCCGTACTCGCCCGTCACCTGGTGGGAGAGCTCGACATTGCTGAAGGTGATACATCGCTTGACACCCAGGCCGCGCCGCCCGGTCGGCAGGGACCGGACAGGCAGGACCGGACCGAAGCGGCCCAGGAAGTACCGGAACCACGGCGTATCGTCGCGGACCTGCCGGCAGATGGCCGTCCATCGGTCCCATCACCGGATCCACAGCCGTCGACCGGGCAGAGGCCGGCCCAGCAACCGACGGTCAGCCCGGAGTCGTCCCCATCCCACGCGGCAGGGGCCGGCGAGGATGGCATTGCCATCGTGGGCATGGCGTGCCGGTTTCCCGGTGCGTCTGATATCGCGACCTACTGGGACCAGCTCGAGGCGGGCGCGGACGCCGTACAGGACCATCGTCCGGGTTCCGGAGATGGGAGCAGTTTTCCCGGAGAAAAGGACAGTGTCGAAGAAGTCTGGCGACGTGGCGGATACCTAGACGGTATCGACCGGTTCGACGCGAGGTTCTTCCGGATTACCCCCATCGAAGCGCGGGGCATGGACCCCCAGCAACGGTTGCTGCTGGAGACCAGCTGGCACGCCCTCGATGACGCTGGGATCAATCCTGACAGCCTGCGCGGTTCCCGCACGGGGGTTTTCGCGGGCATTTCGGCCAGCGAGTACCGCGATCTGATGAAATCCGGCAAAGACGGTATGAGTTATCTGGGCACTGCCCGCAGCATGGCGGTGAGCCGTATATCGTTCCTGCTGGGCCTGGAAGGCCCTACCATGCCGGTGGAACTGAACTGCGCGTCGGCGCTGGTCGCGGTACACCAGGCCGTGGCGAGCCTGGACCAGGGTGAGGTGGATATGGCTCTGGCGGGTGGCGTTAATGTCATTCTTTCTCCCGCCGTCACCATGGAAATGGCTTATCTGGGCATGTTGTCGACCCAGGGACGTTGCGGTACTTTCGACGCTTCCGCGGACGGCTTCGTACGTGGAGAAGGATGCGGCGTACTCGTACTGAAGCGGCTTCGCGAAGCCGAAGCGGACGGCGACCGGATCTGGGGCGTGATTCGCGGGACGGCGGTCAATCAGAACGGGGCGAGCGCGGGTCCCACGGTACCGAACGGTCCCGCGCAGGAGCGGGTCATCGAGACGGCCTTGTCCAGAGCGGGCATCGCACCGAACGAAGTGGACTACCTCGAAGCCCACGGCGCTGGATCGCAGCTGGGCGATCCTATCGAAGTACAGGCCGCGGCGGCGGTCTATGGACAGGGTCGGGAATCGGATCGTCCGCTTCTGATCGGATCGGTCAAGACCAACATAGGCCACCTGGAAGCGGCGGCCGGCGTGGCGGGCCTGGTCAAGGTCGTGATGGCGATGAACCGGAAGACGATTCCGAAACAACTGCACTTCGCCAATCCCAATCCGAACCTCGACTGGGACCGCCTGCCCGTGAGGGTGGCTTCCGAGCAGGTAGACTGGCCCCGGCATCCCGATCGACCTCCGAGGGCGGCAGTGAGCGCGTTCAGCGTTTCCGGGGCGAACGCCCACGTGGTGGTCGAGGGATATGAGACAGGCGAGGACGGCGCGCATTCAGTTGAAACGGTGACCGGGGTAGCCGAGGTGACTGGCGCTCGCCAGGCAGTCCCGGTGAAGCTGCCCGCGGGCGTCCCGGAATCGCAGGATAGCCTTCGTCCGGGGACGCGGTCGAACCGCCTCCTTCCGCTCTCGGGCAAGAATCCCGCGGCACTCGGGGAACTTGCCGAGAATTACCTGTCCTGGCTGGACCGATGTCTTGCGACCGGTTCGAACGCGGAGCCGGAAGAGGAATTCCTGGCGGACATGGCCTGGACCGCGAGCGTGGGGAGAAGCCATTTCAACTGCCGGTCCGCCGTGGTGTTTCATGATGCCACTACGCTCCGCGCGGGACTGGCGGAACTCGCGTCGAGCGATTTGCGTTCAGAGACCGTCGAGACGAATTGGATAAACGTGGCCGCGGCTGCGCAGGTGGCTTTTCTATATGATGGATGGGACGGCAGATGGCGCGATACCGTTAAGGGTTTGTACGATTCGGAACCCGTGGTACGAGGTGTCCTGGATCACTGCGACGCGCTGTTTCGCAGCGAAACGGACGCCTCCCTGCTGGATCCCCTGTTTGGCGGGGAAGGGACGGGGAAACCGGTCAACGATCCGGCCTGGACGGACCCGGCGGCCTATGCGTTACAGTGCGCGATCACAGCCTTGTGGTCCAGCCTGGATGTGCGGCCCGCGGTAGTCTGTGGCCGCGACGTCGGGGAGATCGCCGCCGCGTGGACCGCCGGGGCGTTTACCCTCGATGAGGGACTCCGCATCGCATTGGCACGCGGAAAAACCGTCAGGGCCACGGATGGAAACCGTTCTGCGGGGGAACCGGTGGATGAATCGATGGCCAGGCTGGATGGGATAGACGTATCGACGCCGTCACTCGCCATGGTCAGCGGCGCTACGGGAAGCAGGATCGGGGTGGAAGGGGTGCTGGACTTCGACCGCTGGCACCATGTGACAGGCGTAGGTCCTGCATCGGACGCCTCCGCCCGCGCCCTGGCCGATCTTGCGGTGGATACGCTGATAGAGATTGGTCCGGGATCGGAGTTCGCGCCGCGTTTAACCGAAGCATGGCCGGAAATGTCGGCGGATGAAGGCGCCGCGGGCCCCGCCCTGTTCGGCAATCTCTCACATTCTTCCGGCGAAGCCGATCGGAACGAAGCCGACCGATTCCTTCAAGCCGTGAAGACGGCCTATGACATTGGATTGCCGGTGTCACCGCAAGAACTGTTCGCGGGCGAATCCCGTCGAAGGCGCTGCCTGCCCGGCTATCCGTTCCAGCGCATGAGCTTCTGGATCAGCTAAACGCTAACGGTCATGTACCCATGTACGGCCTTTTCAAACGCAAAAAGCCAGTCGGCGAATTCGCGGAGGAAGTCGCAGACGGGCCGGTAAACCACACGCGCCAGTCGGAAGGATTGCTTAACCGGCGGCGTCCAGGCGATCGACAAGTTCCTTCAGACTCTTGATATCAACACAATCCTGAGGCGTGAATTCCAGGTTGAATTCCTCGGCGACTAGCTTTCCGAATGCGACAATGTCCACTGAGGAAACGCCAGCATCCAAAAGATTCAAGCTGAGATCATCGGGTACCGCTATGGGTTGCCCGTCGACCTCCAGGTTTTCCTCGATGAGCTTTCTGATACGATCGGCGGTCGTAGCCATGGGCGCCTTCCTTTCCATCCGATGAGAAGCATTGACAGATTCGTTGGGCTTACTCCGAACATTATAACGCCCGGCCGATTCAGAATCAAGGAGCCTCTGATCAACCCGGATGTTCGGCCAAGAGGTATGATATGAGTCAGTTCAGAGGACGATCATGTTGAAGATGGTGTTGTTTTGGGTACTCGTGAGGGTGTTTTCGCCCCTTTATGGGTCCCGGACCGGCCTGTCTGCCCTTGTCCGCCCGTATCGGACGGACTGCTCCCTATGTGCGCGCCAGTTCCCTTCGGACCAGCTGGAAGTTGGCCAGGGCGAACAGGGTGAAGAGATGGGCCGTGTTCTTGGCAAGACCCCGGTACCTGACCTTGCGATAGCCCCACAGGTTCTTGATGATGCCAAAGGGATGTTCGACCCTTGCTCGTACGCGATTGCTCTTTCGGTTGAACGACCGGTCCGCACAGTTGAGGCGCCTGCCCCTGTTGGCCTTGCGATGCACCCGCCATACGACGCCTTCTTCTTCGGCCCTTTGCTTTCGCGCCTGGTCCGCATAGGCACGGTCGCCGTAGATCGCCTTCTCATTGCCATGCAGACAGGCCTCCATCGCCTTGGCGTCGTGCACCGAGGCGGGTGTGGCCACCACGCTGTGCACCCGTCCCTTCGGATCGCTGCCCACGTGGGCCTTCATGCCGAAGTGCCAGGTGTTGCCCTTCTTTGTGCTGGCCATCTCGGGGTCCCTTTTCCCTTCCTTGTTCTTCGTCGACGAAGGCGCATGGATGATCGTCGCGTCCACGATCGTGCCTTCGCTCACCATCATGCCCCGATCCGACAGATAGCGCTTTGTCCGGTCGAACAACGCTTCGGTCAGTCCATGGGCTTCCAGGAGATGGCGGAACTTGCAGATCGTCGTCTCGTCGGGCACGCCGTTCAGGTCCACGCCCGCGAAGCGGCGCATCGATTCCACGTCGTAGAGACTGTCTTCCATGGCCGGATCCGAAAGGCCGTACCACTGCTGCATGAAGTAGATCCTGAGCATCACCGGAGCACCGATCGGGCGCCTGCCGCCGCCCGCCTTCGGATAGTGCGCCAGGATGGGCGCGAGCAACAGGTCCCAGGGAAGCACCGCATCCATCTCACCCAGAAAGCGTTCCTTGCGCGTTTTCTTCTTCTTCTGATCGTAGGCCATATCGGAAAAACTCGATTGTTTCATGGACGCGTACCCCGCTTGATCCTGAAGGTGAAAGGGCGCTGCCAACGTACGACGGATACCGAGTTCATATTACCTTGTTCATGAAATCAATGCCAGGGACTTGATCAGAGATTCCTCAACTGAACTTTCTGGAAATCGTACAGAAAACAAGCTGGCAGCAGCCGGGAGAATCGTTCCCATGAGTTCTGGCGGACCCATCAGCCGATCGGGCTTGCGGTATCAGCCGGATGAACCTCCTCCGACGACGCTCGCGCTCGGCCTCGGACTTCAACTGGCCTTGCTGAATATCGCCGCGGTGATGATTATCCCTATGATCGTCATGCGGGCCGCGGGGCAATCGGAAGACTACGTCGCGTGGGCCGTGTTCGCTTCGGTCGCGATCTGCGGCGCGACCACCATGTTGCAGGTCCTTCACTTCGGCAGAATCGGCTCGGGCCATCTCCTGGTCATGGGTACGTCCGCGGCGTACATATCGATCTGTATCGAGGCATTGGCCGCTGGCGGGCCGGCCCTGCTCGCCGTACTCGTCGTCCTATCCTCCCTGGTCCCGATCGCCCTTTCGTGGCGGCTTTCGTTATTCCAGCGCATCCTCACACCCACGGTTGCAGGCACCGTAATCATGTTGATTCCCATCACGGTGATGCCCGTAATGGGCGATATGCTGTCTTCGGCGTCGGATGGCCAGAATTCTCTCGGCGCCGTCCTCAGCGCCGCGGCCACCGTGGTCGTCATTTCCAGCTTTACTCTCAAGGGTCCCGCAAAGCTGCGTCTCTGGGCGCCGATCATCGGTGTGGCCGCCGGTTCCGTGGTCGGTGGTTCTTTCGGACTGTTCGACGTGGATAGAATTACCGAGGCGGACTGGATCAACCTGCCCGTCATCCTCTGGCCGGGGTTCAACCTGGACTTCGGGGGCGACTTCTGGGTGCTGATACCGGGTTTTCTGCTAGTGGCGGTGATCGTCTCGCTCCGAACGATCAGCAGTTGCGTCGCCATCCAGCGAATCTCATGGCGCCAATCCAGGGCGGTCGATTTCAGATCGGTACAGGGCGCCATGACCGTCGACGGCGTGGGATCTTTCCTCTCCGGCCTCGCCGGTACCGTGCCGGGCACGACCTACACGACCAGCGTGCCGCTTATAGAACTTACAGGCGTCGCCGCCCGAACGGTGGGTCTCTTCACCGGCGCCGCTTTCCTGGCGCTCGTATTCCTTCCAAAAGTATTCGCCCTGGTACTGGCGATTCCGGATCCGGTCTTCGCGGCGTATTTCATCGTGCTGCTGGCAATGCTCTTCGTCGTCGGACTCAAGATCGTCATCCAGGACGGCCTCGACAGGAACAAGGGCTTCATCGCAGGCGCCGCTTTCCTGGTGGGATTCAGTCTGCAGTATGGACTGATCTACCCTGAATTCGTGTCGCAGTTCGCGGGGGGCCTGTTTCAAAACGGCATGACCGCGGGCGGCCTGGTGGCTATTCTCCTCAATCTGGCGCTCAGTGCCACGGGGAATCGCCGTTACCGGATGGAGACGGAACCGGACATATCCGCATTGCCTGAAATCCGATCGTTCCTCGGAGACTTCGCCTCCCGGTCCGGCTGGGACGCGGTCATGGCGGACCGTCTAAGCGCCGTCGGCGAAGAAGCGCTGCTGACGCTCACCCGGCAGAAAGAGCAGGGGAAAAGAGAGCGGAGAAGGCTGCGACTCGCAGTAGCCAGGGAAGAAGGAGGGGCGGTACTCGAGTTCGTCGTTACACCGAGGGGTGAGAACATCCAGGACAGACTCGCCATGTTACCCGACGCGTCTGACGAAACGTCCATCGAGCAGGAAGTATCTCTTCGGCTTCTGCGGCACCTGGCGTCTTCCGTACGCCACCAACAGTACCACGACACGGATATCGTCACCGTACAAGTTAAAGCCACGGCGGCGGCAGGTTCTGCCGGTTGACGCGCTCCGGATTTTTCACGCCGTATGCGTCAGTCCGTTGCTTTCGAGGAAACCCCGGAGCAACGATACGCATTCCTCCGGCTGTTCCAGGGGGAAGAAATGGGTCGTCTCGGGCAGGAAGTCGTAGTCGACCGTCACCATGTCGCGCAGGTCCAGGGTCGGCAGGTAGGAATAAGGAAGGGTGGGGTCCGCCCCGATGACCTTGGTCGGGCAGTCGAGTTCATCGAAATCCACGAGCACCGAATAGCTACGCGAATAATCGATGATCTGGGCCTCGAATTCCCGCGGACATCGCAATTCAAAACCGTCCCCCTTATCGGTCTTTCGCAACGTCGTCTTCGCCATGAGCTCCCTGCCCCCCGGTACGACACGGACGAAACTGGGCGAGAAACTGAGGAGCTCCACGAAATCCTCTTCCGTCTGAAACAGATGACCGCGGCGTCTCGTGGCCGCCGCGACCTGTTCCGCGGCCGCATCGAATTCGACCCGGCTGATTCCCGGCTTGCAGAGGGGCGGGTCGAACAGGACCAGCCCGGCGAAATCAACCGCCGGTCCCGATGAAATCAGATCCTTGAAGGTCGATATGGACAGCAACGTGATCAATGCCGAGACGGAATGGTAGACGCCGACTTTCGGCTTGTGGCCGAATTCACTGTCGATGGCCTCGAGAATCAGGCGCTGGTCGTGGATCAACGTCGGCACATCGTGTTTCTGCTGATCGCCGACGGAATTCCAACCATGATTTCGCTGGTCGTAAATGATCAGATCATAGTCGTCGACGAGGAGGGACCAGAAGGGATAATAAAGGTCAATGGCGAGTCCGTTGCCGTGGCTCAGGACGAGGCGCGGACCTTCCGGATTTCCATGCCTGCGCAGCACGGCCACGGTCTCATCGTCCAGGCGGACGTCACACGACGTATGGGGATCTGGTACGATCCAGGTCTGTTCTGTTGCCATGTGTAGTCGAAGTTGCCCTTCCCCGTATCATCCATTTCAATGTAGCATGGGTAGAGTGATTCGTGATCATCACGTGACGGCGGTTCTAACTAGTTTGCGTCGCGGTTGCCGTCCTGGTTCCGTCGTGGTTGCGTGTAGGTGCAAACCTATTGCGAGATACGCAAAACGTCAAGCGATACAACTACAGTAGTAGCCCGACTGACATTTGAACGGTTACCACCTCTGCAATATCGTTTCGAAGCGTCTCGCTTATTCAGAACAGGCGCTCCCCGACCTTCCGCCCGATAGCACCTCCCGGCACCGTTCCGCCACGATCCGCTCCTGGCCGTCCTGCAGGTTGTGGGGGTTGATCGAGAACCCTTCCTCGCCCCGGTCCTGCACGATGATCCGTGGGCTGCCGTCGAGCAGGCTTTTCACCGCGTCGTCCCCGGTTAAACCAGCTTCCGGGTCGATGGTGACCCTGAGCTGGGGAACGGCGTAGGTCTCTTCGGGATCGATCCTGCTGATGGACACGTAGGAAATGCCGGCCAGTTTCCCCTCGATATAGCGCACTTTTTCTTCCCAGCGCGCCGCGTCCGCTTCGTGATCGCGGTTCAGGTAGATTTCGAGGGCCTTGATGAACGCGAGGATCTCCTCCCGGCTGACCTTCATCGGCCGGCCTACCGTGGCGAAGGGCGTCCCGTTCACCGCGCAGGCGCTGATCAGTTCCTTCCGCCCGATAATGAGGCCAGTAGACTGCGGACCCTGGAGACTCTTTCCACCGCTGAATATGACCAGGTCGGCGCCGGCCTCCGTGAACCGGGTGAGCGTGGATACCGGTGGGCATTCCGAGGCGGCGTCGACGATCACGGGAACATCCACGGCATGGGCCATGGCCACGGCCTGTTCCAGCGGGACGGACTTCGGTTTCTTGAAGTTCTTGCCCAGGTAAAAGACCGCCGCCGTGCGCGTTCCGTCCCCGATGGCCGCCCGCATGGCCTCGACCGGGGGGCCGTCCGAATCGTCCAGCTCGACCAGTTTGGCGCCGGTCAGCCGAATGGCCTGGTCGTAGGCGATCCGGTGGGTCTTCTGGACGACCACCTCGTCACGCATCCCGGTCGTGTCCGGTAGCTGGCGTATACGCTTCGGGTCAGTCCCCGTCATGCAGGCCGCCGTAGTGATGACCAGGCCGCACGCGGCGCTGGCGGTGACGTAGGCCGCCTCCACGCCGAGCATTCCGGCGACTTTCTCTCCGGCCTTTGCGTGCAACTCGTCCAGGAGGCAGAACTCCCGGGAGGCTATGCGCATGGTCTCCATGATATCCGGGTCCAGGAGGGCTCCTCCGTAACGCGTAGGCGTGCCGATGGCGTTGATTACCGGGCGCACGCCGATGTCTTCGTAAATGCCCATGGTTTCGTACCCCTTCCCTCAGCCGAGCAATGGATGCGTCCGACCGGAAATTCCTTGTCCCTCCGGCGATCCGCACTGCATATTTCAACATTGAACTACCGACAGGTTCGTACGGAAGTTGACTATGCTCAACGCCATAATCAAGGAATAAAACATGCATTACGACGCGTCCAGACGGACCTTCGAGTGCGCTCCTTCACTTTCCGATACTGAGGTACTGCGCTTCTGCAGGGAGGGCTACCTTCATTTCGAAGGTGTCGTGCCCGATGAGATCAACCGGCGCACCTGCGCATGGCTGAACGGTGAGATCCCCGTCAATCCGTGCTACCTGCCCGACGGGATGACCAATGAAGAACTGGTCCGTATTCGGGATACGCATGAACCGAGCTCGATTCTGCTCGAGGACTGGTTCATCGAACACATCCTCCTTAATCCCGTGCTTGCGGGTGCGTTGCGCTCGCTGCTCGGCCGCCACGTGGGCCTGCCGGTGCTGGTAAGCAATCACAGGATCGAATGTCCGAAGGAATCACAGCCGTGGCACCACGACGCCGACCACGTGTTCGGACCGGAGGTCAACTTCGTCGAGGTGTTCTATTTTCCGCAAGACACCCCCGATGAAATGGGGCCGACCGAGGTCACGCCCGGATCTCATATCCGAAACACCCGGCGAACACAGGAGGAGCGAGGCGTGCTGTGTTCGGGCCCCGCGGGTACCATCGGCCTGCACTCGCAGAGCATCCTGCACCGCCGCGGCGAATCCACCGCAAGCGGCCTGCGGCACATGCTGAAGTTCAGCTACTGGCGCACGGTGCCGCCCGCTAGGGACTGGATCACAGAACCGGAATTCGACTTCAGGCACGCCGATTACGGGGGACATGGCAACGCCCGTTACGTGGCCCACCTGTTCTACTGGCTTTGCGGCAAGGCGGACGAATTCCGCATCATCGGCGGCCAGGCCTGGCCCTGGAAGTCGATCAACCAGATCGGGCCCTCCTACGGATTCGGACATACAGAGGGATATCTCCCCGACTGGCGCGGAAACAGTGACGATGATTATGCGCGGTAGCCGGCAGGAAAGGTTGATCGCACCGGGACAGCGTCCCTGTGCCGCCGCGCATATCCTGTTACCACTTCCATAGCACTTCAACCGTGAGCAGGCCCGATTTGTCCGGAATCGCCGAAAAACGACCCCGGTTCTCCCCCGAAGAAGCCGCTGGACTTGCCCGTTCGCTGTACGGATTAACCGGCGACTTGCGCGCATTACCGAGCGAGCGGGATCAGAACTATCGTCTGACTGCCGAAAATGGCGAGGTCTACGTCCTGAAAATCTCCGGCGCGGGCGAGCAGCGGAGCATTCTCGAACTGCAGCACGACGCTTTGGATCACCTGGCCGGAAGATTCGAAGGGACCGTATGGCCGCGGGTCTGCCGGACAAAGGACGGCAGCGGCATTACGCGGATCGACGGGAGGAACGGACTGCGCCACCTGGTCCGGATGCTGACTTACATCGAGGGCAGACCGCTTTGCGAGATCAGGCCGCACAGTCCCGGACTGCTGCGGAACCTGGGCGGCTTTCTCGGCCGGCTGACCCGCGCCCTGCGCGACTTTTCCCACGCAGAGAAACAGCCGGAACTCATCTGGAACATGGACAATGGACCGGATGTCGTTCACCGGTACGCCGACCTGATCCCCGGCGCTGAGCGGCGACGATTGGTCCTGGGTTTCTGCGAGTCGTACGAACGCGTCGTCGGGCCCCACCTCACATCGCTGCCGCGCCAGTTCATCCACAACGACGCAAACGACCAGAATATACTGGTCCGCCGGGTCCGCCGGGTCCAATCAAACGGACGTGAAGATCCAGCTTCGAGCAAACCGCAAGTGTCCGGCCTGATCGATTTCGGAGACATGGCGCATTCCTGCGCGCTCTTCGAACCGGCCGTCGCCGCCGCCTATGCCATGCTCGGCAAGGCGGAGCCCCTGTCGGCCGCCGCCCATCTGGTAGCCGGTTACCACGACGAGCACCCTCTGTCAGACCAGGAGCTCGGACTGCTCTATCACTGCGCCGTAATGCGGCTGTGCATGAGCGTGGCCATCTCGGCACATCAGCAGGTCGCCGAACCGGAGAACACCTACCTTTCGGTCAGCGAAAAGCATGCCTGGGACCTCATCGAAAAGCTGGAGGACGTCTCCCCATCCTTCGCGGAATACCTGTTTCGGGACGCCTGCGGGTTACTACCGTGTCCACAGACCGCCGGGATCGAAACGTACCTGGCCCTGGCGTCGAGACGCGGTTCATTCGCGCCGGTCATGGGTCCCGACGTGGATCTCTCCACCGCGCTCGTGTTCGATCTCAGCGTGGGAAGCCCCGACCGGGCCCTGCTGGGGAGTTCGGTTGACGTGGAAGACCTTGCCGGGGACATATTCAAACAGATGGAATCCGCGGGGGCGGAAGCGGGGATCGGACGATACAACGAAGCCCGACAGGTCTACACCGCCGACCAGTTCATCGTCGACTTCGACGAGATGCCGGAACGCCGGACCATCCACCTGGGGATGGACGTGTTCCTTCCCGCCGGGTCGCCGGTTTTCGCGCCGCTGGAGGGGACGGTCCACAGCTTTCAGAACAACACCCAGCCGCTGGATTACGGGCCCTGTATCATACTGGAGCATACCACGGAAGATTCCGGCCAGATGTTCTACACGCTGTACGGGCATCTGAGCGTCGAATCGCTCACCGGTTTGCACGAGGGCAAACCGATCGGGAAGGGAGAACGATTCGCCGCACTCGGCGACTCTTCCGTCAACGGCGGCTGGCCGCCCCACCTGCATTTCCAGATTGTCTCGGACATGCTGGGCAACAAGGGGGATTTCCCCGGCGTGGGGGGGGCCGGGCAACGGAATGTCTGGCTGAGTCTCTCGCCCGACCCGAACGCCATCCTGGGCGTGCCTTCCGAGGCTTTCCCGCCGGAGCAGCGGTCTTCGCGGGATATCCTGTCCTCACGCCGCGAGCACATCGGCAGGTCCCTCAGCGTATCCTACCAGCGGCCTCTGAAGATCGTACGAGGGCACATGCAGTACCTTTACGACGATGAAGGACGCGCGTTCCTGGACGCCGTGAACAACGTCCCCCACGTGGGCCATAGCCATCCACGGGTGGTTGCCGCGAGTCACCGCCAGATGGCGGTCCTGAACACCAATACACGCTACCTGCACGACAACCTCGTAGATTACGCCGAACGCCTCTGCACGAAGCTGCCCGACCCCCTCAGCGTGTGTTTCTTCGTGAACTCCGGCAGCGAGGCGAACGACCTCGCCCTGCGCCTGTCGCGGTGTTATACCGGACAGAACGACCTGCTCATCCTCGACGGCGCCTATCACGGCAACCTGACTTCCCTGATTGATATCAGTCCGTACAAGTTCGACGGACCGGGCGGCGCCGGCGCGCCGTCCCACGTCCACAAAATGCCCCTTCCCGACCCCTACCGCGGTTCGTACAAGGGCTACTCAGCGGCAACGGGCGCGCAGTACGCGGATCACGTTCGCGCATGCATCGAATCAGTTTCGGAAAGCGGCAGAGGCATCAGCGCGTTCATCGCCGAGTCCCTGCCCGGCTGCGGAGGACAGATCGTATTGCCGGTCGGTTATTTCAAGGAGGCCTTCCGCCATGTGCGTGCCGCGGGGGGCCTGTGCATCGCCGACGAGGTACAGGTGGGATTCGGCCGGGTGGGCACCCATTTCTGGGGATTCGAGACTCAGGACGCGGTGCCGGATATCGTCACCCTGGGGAAACCCATCGGCAATGGCCACCCGCTCGGCGCGGTGGTGACCACGCCGGAAATCGCCGGCGCATTCGACAACGGCATGGAATACTTCAACACATTCGGCGGCAACCCCGTTTCCTGCGCCATTGGCCTGGCGGTACTGGACGTCATCGAGGAAGAAGAATTGCAGGCCAACGCCCTGGAGGTGGGCGGCTACCTGCTGGAAGGCCTTCGCGCCCTGGCTCCGGAACACCCGGTCATTGGCGACGTCCGCGGCTTGGGGCTTTACGTGGGCGTGGAACTCGTACTGGCCCGGGACACCCTGGAACCCGCCGGGAACCAGGCGTCCTACGTGGCCAACCGGATGCGGGACCACGGCGTCCTGATCAGCACCGACGGCCCCTTCCACAACGTCCTGAAGATCAAGCCTCCCCTGGTCTTCAACCGGAAGAACGCCGATTACCTACTGCACTGTCTGGGCAAGGTGCTGGAAGAAGATTACCTCAGAATCCCGACTTGAATCCGCCGGCCTTTCCATTCTTCACGGCCTCCCCGGTTCGATTGGCAATCCCGGTTCGATCGGCAATCCCGGTTCGATCGGCAATCCCGATTCCCCGGCACCCCAATCGGAACCACGCTCAGTGTATCTCGCCTCCCACCAGGTTGCCAGCCACGTGGACCGGACGGTACAGCGTCTGGCGCAGGGGCGGCATGGACGCGAGAAGTTCAGGGTGCGGGTCCCAGTTGTGCCACTTGCTGTTAACAGAGTTGTAGCAACTGAAGACGGCGATCCGCGGATGCTCCGCATCGACCCAGGGTCTGCCGCTGTGGGTCAGGGCCTCGGTGAAGAAAATCAACGAACCCGGCGGACAGGTGTAGGTATTCCAGATTGGAGAGTCCGGCGATTGTATGGACGGCGGCGCGGGGAAGACGGCCTTGTGGCTTCCGGATACCAGGAGCGTACCGTTCCCCTCCGTGACCGGGTTCAACTCCCAGACGACACGGGTCAGCGCAGAATTGGCCTTGCCGGGTATACAGCGGTAGAGGTGGGAGTCGCCCGGAAAACGCAGCATGCCGTTGCCGTTGTGTGGCCCGAAGTCGCCGTCCCCGGCTTCGCGATAGAACAAGTTGGCGGACTCCTGCCGGAAACCGTAGCAGATCTGGCTGGACAGGCCGGGGTAGGCCAGAAATTCGTTCATGAAACCCACCACCAACGGGTGGTCCGTCAGGCGCTGCAACGGTCCGCCGAGGACAGAACGCTCGGGTTCGGGGATGGACTCCGGATCATGGTGCAACTGCAGGCAGAACGCCCGCATCTCCGCGCATTCGGCCTCGGACAGCACCCCGGGCAGTAGGAGCCAGCCGTCCTTGTCGAACAGGTACTTCTGTTCATCCGACGGCGGGACGACCGCTTCGCCGTCGGCATTAATCCTGGGTAGTTCCGTCTGGGTTTCGTCCAGGCGCGCGCCCAGGTTCTTGTCTATGATAAACGCCCCGTTGGATGACATAGGTTGTCTCCCTATGGTCGGTTTCCGTCCTAGTGATCAATTTTAAAAACGCGGTCAGTCATCGTCCGATACGCCAGCACCGAACTCGATTCCCTGGGCCAGCGGGAGATCGGTCGACCAGTTGACGGTATTGGTCTGGCGGCGCATGTAGGCTCTCCACGCGTCCGAGCCCGACTCGCGGCCGCCTCCCGTTTCCTTTTCGCCGCCGAAGGCCCCGCCGATCTCGGCGCCCGAAGTGCCGATATTCACGTTCGCGATGCCGCAATCCGATCCTCCGGCGGAGAGAAAGCGCTCCGCCTGGCGCAGGCTGTCGGTAAAGATGGCGCTCGACAGGCCCTGGGGCACGTCGTTATGAAGGTCAAGGGCCTCGTCCATGGTTTCATACTCAAGGATATAGAGTATCGGTGCGAAAGTCTCCCGCTTCACGATATCCGTCTGTGCGGGCATGCGGATGATCGTCGGCTCGACGAAATTGGGGCCCAGGTCCGGCCGCCGGTTGCCACCGGTTATCACCTCGCCGCCCTCGGCTTTCGCCTGCTCGACGGCCTGCATCATGTCGTCCACTGCGTCGGCTGTGACCAGCGGTCCCATGAGGGTAGCGTCATCGACAGGATCTCCCATTGGAACCTGCCTGTAAGCGTGGGCGAGACGTTCTATCAGGGTCGACGTCAGGCTCCTGTGCCCGATGATGCGTCGGGTAGACGTGCACCGCTGTCCGGCCGTCCCCACGGCGCCGAACACGATGCTGGGCACAGCCAGTTCCAGGTCGGCGTTCTCGGTGACGATGATCGCGTTGTTGCCGCCCAGTTCCAGAATCGTTTTGCCGAAACGGGAGGCGACCCGCGAGGCCACGGTCTTGCCGGTGGCGGTAGAACCCGTGAAGGAAACGAGGGGGATCCGCTCGTCGTCGATCATGAGATTGCCCACGTCGCTGCCGCGCCCGATGGCCAGGTTGAACACGCCGTCCACGCCGTGGTCGGCCATGACCCGGTTGCACAGGTGCTGCGTGGCCACGGCCGTCAGGGGCGTCTGCCCGCTGGGCTTCCATACCGTGACGTCGCCGCACACCGAGGCCAGGGAAGCGTTCCACGACCAGACCGCGACGGGGAAATTGAAGGCGGAAATGATACCGATCACCCCCAGTGGATGCCACTGCTCGCTCATGCGGTGACGGGGCCGCTCGCTCGCGATGGTCAGTCCATACAGCTGGCGCGAAAGGCCGACGGCGAAATCGCAGATGTCGATCATCTCCTGGACTTCCCCCATGCCTTCCACGCGGATCTTGCCCATTTCCAGGGCAACGAGTTCGCCCAGCGGTTCCTTGTACGCACGCAGGATGTTGCCGAGGTCCCGTACCATGTCGCCCCGCTTGGGCGCGGGAATGGTTCTCCAGGTTTCAAAGGTGCCGCGGGCGTGGTCGATCACCCGGTCGTAGACCTCGGGCGTCGCCTGCCGCACGCCCGCGATCGGTTCGGCGGTCGTCGGGTTGTATGACGTCAGGATCGGCCCCTCGCCATGAATCCAGCCGTCAATCCCCGTGCAGGCCCCGGCGTTCAGTGCCTCGATATTCAGTTTTTCGAGCAGTGCCTTCATCTTGGGTTCTCCGATATGATGTACCCTGCAATGGTGAATAGTCAAACAGAAGTAGCTTGCCTGCTCGCGCTACTATATTGTACAATTGTACAATAGGTCAATTCGTATTATCCGCTATAAATCCTACCCGTCTTCATACAAAATCCTCCGCGTCCGGGTCCAGGCGGCGGATCTTGTCCATGTACGCCGAAACGCGCCGGTCGGAATCATGGGGGTAATCGAAACCCAGCTCACCCGCGACCGCGACGGCGAGCCGCCTGAACAACCGGGTCATGTTGAACAGCGCGGTCCAGTTTTCTTCGATATCCGCGCCCGCGAAGGTGGAATCGATCTCTTTCAATGTTTCTTCGTCCAGGTACCGCTTGAACCACCGCCCGTGCTTGTTGGTGTTGACGGACCATTCGTGATGCATGCCGATGTACCATTCGATGACCTTTTCGAGCTCCTTGAAGTGCCGTCTGCCATACATGTACTTCGCCCAGTAGATTTCGTCGCGCCAGAGACTTTTCGCCACGTAGGTGAGGTCCCACCAGAAGTCATGCATCATCGAATCGAATTCTGTCTTCGAGGGCTGGGTGATGTTGTAACCGGCATAACTGGTCTGGAGCGGGTTTTCGACGCGCCGGTCCTTATCTACCAGCACCCTGTAGGGATGGGAAGGACCATTGAACCTTTTCATATGCTCAACCTTTTTTACTCCCCAGTCGATCCGTACGCCGTCTTCATAGATCACAAGGCGATACAACCCGCCCTCCTCGTCCCAGGCAGGGTTTGCTGGCCAGCGTATCAACACGGGACCGAATGCTTCCAGCCATTCATCGCTCCCCGCGAAACACTGCTGGTCGGTCACATAGATCTCCACGTCGTAGTCCGACATCAGGTCCAGGACTGCGTCTTCATTGACCCGGGAACTCGTCAGGACCATGCCGCGGATGTTGTCATGCTCTTCCGCCCACTGGCATAATGAGTCGAGGACGACCTGCTCTGCGCGCATCTGTCACCTTTCCCGCCGGACGCAAGACAAACGGTCAATCTGTCAATCTGTTTCGATCCGGACTTCCGTCACCCTGGGCGTACTGCCTCCGTTTTCCGCGCCCAGGGCCAACCGGTACTGTATCCACCGGGACCCGGTGTCGTCACCCGGCAACGACACCGGGCCGGGCCGTTCGTACCAGGGATCATCTCCGGACGATCCTTGCCAGGTGGCGCAATTCAGCGCCTCCGCCGAATCCGCCCGCCTGATCTGGGCGTGCACCCAGGTTCCGGGTCCGTATTCCGCTTCCCACGCAATACTGGTGACAGTCCGTCCATGGGGAACCTCGTGTGGCGCGGAGACATAGTACTCCTCGGGGCCCGCATCCAGCACGTTGCCAGGTTGCACGGCGGTCATCCCATGGGGTCCGGTCGTGGGCAGCCGGGTCACGCGCCGGGCATCGAACCCCTCGGGACCGTTCCACCAGACGGCGGAGAAGCCTACGTGGTCGCCCTCGACCTTGTGATAGGCGATGGCGAGGTCGACGTGTCCGTCGCCGTCGAAGTCGGCGGCCATGCAACCCGACGCGGAATGGGTGAACAGCCGTGTGCGATCGTCGGTAGAAAAACCGAGATCGGGCCGGTTCCAGTAAATGAAGGAATCGATGTCCCGCACCCGGTTGTCGTGGTAGGAGCAGATGAAGAGATCGAGCAACCCGTCCCCGTTGAAATCCATGATCGACATGGCATTTACCGCGTTGCCGGGCAACAGGGTGCGACGGTCCTCGCGCAGGCCGTCCGGACCGTTCCAGTAGATGTGCACGAAGGAATCGTGGGGGGCCCCGTGGGAAGGTTCGTGGCCGCCGATGACCAGGTCGGGATACCCGTTCCCGCTAAGGTCCGCCGCCCGGGCGCACGCGCCGTGCCAGACAGAAAGCGCCTGGCATCGGTCCATACTGAACCCTTCCTGTCCGCCCCAGAGGATGAAGCTGTAATCGTCCGCGATCTGCGGCACGACCAGGTCGAGCCAGCCGTCGCCATTCAGGTCTACAAGGAATATCCATCGAGGGTCCTTGTAGACGACGCCCTCGTATTCGAGCCGGATTCGCTCGGTGTTTTCGGTGTCGAACCCGTCTTGGCTTCCATAGAATATCACGATGTCCGGATTGTCGAATCCACAGAAGACGAGATCGAGATACCCGTCCCGGTCAAGATCCGCGCAACACACCCCGTGGGCGCGGACGGTGGGCAGGCGCAGGTCGGGTCCGCTCCCGAAAGTATCCGCACGATTGAAGTACACGTAGGACCCCGGATCCTGCCGCACCGAGTTCTCGGATGCGTTGGCCAGGATCAAGTCCGGCAGCCCGTCATCGTTCACGTCGCAGCGGAGCGCTTCGACCGCCCCCCAGCCCGCGACTTCCTGGCGGCGCTCCGGCTTGAACCCGTCCGGACCGCCGTGATAGACGTAAACGGGGATGTCCCCCATTAGATTCCTGCTGAACTGGTTGATGAAGACGGCCCGCGGCCTGGGATCGTCCGGGGCTCGCGCCAGCAGTACCCGCCGGGCGTCGTGGGTCTCCAGGGCCCGTGGCGCCGACAATCCCTCCCCCGTCCAGCGGTACACGCGGGATTCCGACGTATAGCTTTCCGGCGTGTGGGTCTGGCAGATAACGATTTCATCCCGTCCGTCTCCGTCCAGGTCGTCCAGGGCCGCGTCACAGGCGAATCGACTCGGAATCGCGGTACGGTGCGCGTTGCTGAAACCGTCCACCGTTCCGCGGTACACCCACGAACACTCCGCCCCGTTGTGCCGGTCCCGGCAGGCCACGACCAGGTCGGTCCGACCGTCGCCGTCCAGGTCGCCCGCGACAGCAGCGAGCGCGTTGCGGCAGGACAGGCGTACCGGTGGGCCGGGTTCCCGGCCGTTATCGAATGGCGCCAGGCATGCCGCAGCGGCTCGGGCGACGAATACGTGGGGAATGTCGTGGATTCGGACGACGGATACCAGCGGAACGGCGGGATCGACATCCTCGGGATATCCGTCATGGCCTGAATCCGGTTCTTCCGACGGATCGGCATCGATGGGTATCTGAGACGATCTGTTCGGGTCTATCCCGTCCGGACCACCCCAGTATACACTGACCGTTCCCTCCGCGGCACGTACGACCAGGTCCGCGTGACCATCGCCGTCCAGGTCGTCGGACGCGACCTGGACGGCCGGTATGTCAAGATCCCGGTATCTCTTTGGCTCGAATCCCAGCGAAGTCTGGCGGAACAACCGCACACCGCCGTCGGAAACGAAGGCCAGGTCCGGCAGCCCGTCCCCGTCGAAATCCCCGGCGGCGACCGAAGTACAATAAGGAACAGGCAGGTACTGCACGCGCCGCTCGCCGAACCCGTCCGGACCGCCGTAGTACAGATACGCGTTGAGGTCCCGACGGACCCCGTTGTAGAACATGCCGACGACCAGGTCGTCGTATCCGTCCCCGTTCAGATCGGCGACGACTCCGGTTCTTCCGCCGTCGGATGGAAGGGACCGGGAATCGGCCTGGCCGAGTACGTCATGGTATACGGTTACCGGAGGCTTTTCACCGTGGTTCTGGCTGTTGCAGAAGACGAGATCGACGTGGCCGTCGCAGTCCAGGTCGAACTGGTGTATACGCTGCAGGACACCAGCCCGGGACACGTAGAGATTCTGGCCGCCATTGCCGAAGGTTCCCTGGCGGAACGCCTCGAAACCACGGGTAATCCAGGGTGACGAAACGGAAATGGAGGGATGGGACGACATGGCCATAACCTTAAACGCGCCGGACGGACAAATCAACCCATTTATGCCCGCCTAGGGGTCGAACAAATCCAGGGTTCCCGCCGATGCGCCAGGATGGGTTTTCACCATGTTTTCCAGGATTTTAAGGATGTCGCGGGCTACGGGTGTCCGCCGGTATGCATAGACCTCGCCGTGAATATCCGTCGATGCTTCTTCATCCACGCCCAGTTCCGCGGAAATCGCCAGGATCATGTTCGGGGGGCCGTATCTGCCCAGCAGTTCCAGGCGCGTCCTCACACCCTCGGAGCGCCAGTATCCGAGGAATTCCAGGTATACGTTCATACCGGTGGGTGGATGGGTGAGGATATACTCGGGAGCCAACACGCCCTGGCCGCCCAGGTCGATGACGTCCGTCCCGGCTGCAATGCGCCACTCCGTTTTCAGCCGGTTAAAACGATCTTCGAGCCAGGCCACCTCTTCGGGTATCCACTGTCCCGTGGAAGGGCCCACCGGTTTCAACCCCGTTTCAGGCGTCAATTTCAATACACCTTCACGGCGCGTGGCGCCCCAGACAATAGAAGCCGTGATTTGCCAGTTTCTGCAGTGCAGCACGGAAGGGAGAAACTGGGCGATCTGCAGTCCGTAGCGCTGGGATGACTTGAAGAGCGACATGGGGCCGTCAACGTGAACGTGGTAATTCCCTGGACCGGTCTGCCGGATTTCGTGGAGCAGGCGGAAGAACTTCATCTTGCGGAAGAGTTCACGATAACGGGCCGGACTTTCTCCTTCCACTTGCATATCCATTCCGGTTGCCCGCAGCAGGGCGGCCTGGGCCAGGGCGACGTTGTACCTGCTCAAGAGCCATCCGGGCGTACAGGGCTTGAATGACGTGAGCCGCTCGGCTTCCTTCAGGTCGGCGTAGAAAGTCCCTTCCACCTGCGTGACATCCAGGGCGTCCGGCACACCCGCCCCGGCCAGAATGGCCTCCCGGTCGATGCGGACCTGATCCGTGTTTCTGTATGCCGCGGCCGCGGCCGCGAAGATCCGCCTCCGAAGATCCGCCGGGTCGACGGTTGACGCAGACTCGAACGTACAGCGGTCCCGCAGCAACTTGGCCAGTCCGCGATGAAACAGGAATTCCGTCCCGCTGCCGGTCGTATCCGCCAGCTCTTCATCCAGTTCCTGGCGGGTTCCGCCCTCGTGGTTATCGAAAACGCGGATCATCGTTTCGGCGATCCCGAGGTGATCGGGATCCTGATCATCTATATACGGAAGATGGATCCGGCCCTTGCGAAAACGGACGCGGAGGAGGTCGCCCGTCAGCATGCCTTACCTCCCTTCCGAAGCCTTCCGGTAGGCGCTGTGCTGCCTCCGCCGCGAACTCGCGTATTCCTCGCCCGTCTGCTCCGCCACGAGTTCGTACAGGATCGCGTGTTTCCCCTCGACACGCCGGAGGATGCGGCCGAGACGCTGTACATGTTCCCTTACGCTGCCGGAACCGGACAGCACCACGGCCACGTTGGCCTCGGGGACATCGACCCCTTCGTTCAGCACGCGGGAGGTAGCCAGGAAAGGGTATTCACCGGTGTTGAACGCCGCCAGCAATTCCTGGCGCTCCTTCACCTTCGTCTGGTGCGTGATGGCGGGAATGAGAAACCGGCGCGATATGCGGTAGACCGTTTCGTTGTCGCTGGTGAAGACGAGCATGCGGTCGCGGCGATGCTGCCGGATCAATCTTTCCAGCACGCGCAGCTTCGCCTGTGAACCCTGGGCAATGGCCTTCTGCGTTCGGTAGGCCGTGAATGCCCGCCGGCCTTCTTCGCTGCGGGACGTCGCCGCCAGGAAACGGACCCATCCATTGGGCCCGGACAACGAGATGCGGTGCCTGTCCAGGAACGCGCGGTAGGTATTCCTTTCCTCCTGGTATTCCGCGCGTTCTTCCGGGGAAAGGCGCACACTGATCTTTATCGTTTCGTAGCCGGACAGGTATTCCCCGCTCAGCGCGCGGATCTCCTGGCGGTAGACGGTCTCTCCGATCGCGTCCTTCAACTGGTGTTCCGCGCCGTCCTCCCGCTCGAGCGTGGCCGTCAGTCCAAGCCGGTAAGGCGCCAGCGACAGGTCGGCCGTCATCAGGTAGGAGGGTCCGGGCAGATGATGGCATTCGTCGAAGATCACCAGCCCGAACCGGTGGCCGAACCGTTCCATGTGCAGGTACGCGGAATCGTAGGTGGACACGGCGACCGGCTCGACGTCGTAGTAGCCTCCTCCGATCAGTCCCACTTCAATATCGAACTGGCTGGAGATCACGCCGTACCACTGCTGCATCAGGTCGATGGTAGGAACGATCACCAGCGTGCCGCGCTGGACCCGCGCCATCGCCATCAGGGCGACGAAGGTCTTTCCCGCTCCGGTCGGCAGCACGACCACGCCGCGGCCGCCCGCCTGCCACCAGGCGTCTGCCGCTTCCTGCTGATAGGGGAAGGGAGACCGGTCCGACTGAAAGGACAGGTCCAGTTTGCCGTAGGACCGGGCGTCGTCCCGGTAAGGCAATCCCCGATCGGCCAGCAGCGTTATGATCTCGCGGTAATACCGTGCCGGAGCACGGTAAAGCGACACCCGCGGGTCAAAAGCGCAGCCCGGAAGCTTCAATGCGCCCGCCCTGGCGTTGTCGCCATGCACCAGGATGGTCCCGCGGTCGAATTCGAGTCTGAACATGAGATCGGGGCCTTGCGCGCGTGCGACGGCCGGCGGGGACTGCAGGGACAGCTTGTTCGCTTCAGGCCGCTCTCAAGGAGCGTTTCGGTTCGCGTGCCGACTTGCCACGCTATTCCCGGTCTTCGAAGATTTCGTCGCGCCGGGTGGCAAGCACGGTCTTCAACGCATCGATGAACCGGTCGATATCCTCGTAACTGTCGTAGAAATGGGTGGAAATCCGGAAGACGGGCAGATCACCCGCTCGGGTTGCGGCGATCTGGATGCGGTACTCCTCCCACATGATTTGCACAATGCGGTGGAGGCTGCATCCGTCTATAGTGAAGGAGGTCAGAAATCCCGACATCTCGGACCCCGGAGGTACGGTCATGCGAGCGCTCTCGATCTCCTCCTCGACCAGTTCGCGCAAGTAGCGGGCCAAGCCCAGGCAGTAGGGCAGGATCCGGTCTTCCCATCCGATGTCCAGTTGAAAATCGATGGCCGCGCCCAGTCCGGCGAAATGGGTCGTATCATGGGTTCCTGTCACGTCGAACCGCCTCGCGTGGCCGTACGGCGCCGTGTTGTATCCCAGGATCGGCGCCGGAAGCGAACTCAGGTAAGGATCGGCCACGTAAACGATACCCGTGCCCTTGGGCGCCAGCAGCCACTTGTGCGTACTGCTCGCGTAGAAATCGCATCCCCAGGCTTCGATGTCGACCGGGACCATCCCGACCGCGTGCGCGCCGTCCACCACCGCGACCGCGCCGTGGTCATGGGCCAGGGCGGTCAGCTCTCGAACCGGCGCCACGAGACCGGTTGTGCAATAGACGTGTGAGAAGACCATGACCTGGGTCCGCGGCGTGATATGGGCGGCGAAGGCGTCTACGATCTCCTGCGATGAATCGGGCGGCGTGGGCAGCGGGACCTTCCGGATCAGAACGTGCTGCGTCCTCGCCATGTGCTCCCACATGCGCTGGACCGAGGGGTATTCCTGGTCGCTCATCAACACCTCGCCGCCGGGCTGCAGGGGCAGTCCGCGGGCGGGTACATTCATGCCCATCGTGGTGTTGAGCACCAGGGCCACGTTTTTGGCCGAAGCACCGGTAAAACGCGCTGCTTTCTCGCGGGCCGCCTCGACCCGAGCCCCCATGACCTGGTCACGCTGGTTGTAAAGCGGATTCGCCTCCAACAGGCGCAACCAATCGATCACCTGCTCGATCACGGGCTTCGCGGACGGTCCTACCGAACCGCCCTGGAGGAAAGTCACGCCGTCCTCGAGGTAGAACTGACGGCGTATATCCGCCCAGAAAGCCCGCTCTTCATCTGAAATGGGTTTGTCACGCGCAGCCATATGGCGTATGCCTCCTTGTACAGGGCCATCCGGTCTCGACTTCCGTTTTCAGGTCATCAGTGAAATGTGAAAGAGATAGGCCCAATGTCAAGCGGTTTAAGGGTTTAACCGCGGGCGTACCGGCCATCGTGCGGGCACGGCGATTCTTGACAGAAGACGGATGGCGTATAAGTTATGAAACCCGGCCCCGATGTCTCCGTTGTCCCGTTACGTTGAACCAGGAGCGTGCATTACGTGTCCCGTCCCAATGTCATATTCATCATGGCGGACCAGATGCGCGGCGACTGTCTGGGTTGCGACGGGCATCCCGTTGTAGAAACGCCGAACCTGGATCACCTGGCCGCACGGGGCACGCGGTTCCCCCACGCATACACCGCGGTGCCTTCCTGCATACCCGCCCGTTCGACCGTGATGACCGGCATGGACCAGTGGCACACGGGCGTACTCGGCATGGGGCGGGGACAGGGACCCATACCCAACGACTTCCCTCATACCCTGGCCGGCACGCTGGCAAATGCCGGTTATGCGACCCACCTGGTGGGCAAGGGCCACTTCTCGCCGCAACGGGCGGACATGGGTTTTCAATCGGCGGAGCTGGATGAATCCGGCCGGATGTTCGCCCAGGGCCTGCGGGACGAATACCGCCAGTGGTTCGATCGGGAGAAAAAGCGGGACATCACCCCGGACGATCACGGGGTCAACTGGAATTCGTGGATCGGACGCCCCTGGCACACGGAGGAATACCTTCATCCGACCGCATGGACCATGAGCCGGGCGATCCATTACATCTCGCAGCGGGACCGATCGAGACCCTTCTTCCTCAACGTGAGCTTCGCCCGTCCCCATTCGCCGTACGTCCCCCCCGGCTGGTACTTCGACCTGTACCACGACCGGGAGACCCCGCCGCCGTTCATCGGCGACTGGGCGGACATGCACGATGTGCCCTTCGACGCCACGGACGTGAACGCGTGGCGGGGCAGGCAGTCGGATCAGCGCATACATCGCGGCAGGTCCGGTTATTACGGAGAGATCTCGTTCATCGACACGCAGATCGGGCGTCTCAAGAACTGGATGGAACGATACGAGCCGGAGGCCTGGTCCAACACCTGGGTCGTCTTCACGTCCGACCACGGCGACATGGTCGGAGATCACCACCTCTGGCGCAAGACCTATGCCTACGAGGGCAGCGCGAGGATACCGCTGATCGTCTGCCCGCCGGCCGGGTGGAGCGAGGAAGTGACCTCACCCGTCGCCGATGGCGTGGCCGAACTTCGCGACATCATGCCGACCATCCTGGACGCGGCCGGCGTGGAAAGGCCGCCCACCGTGACCGGGCACAGCCTGCTTCCGCTGATCCGAGGTAACGCGGACGGATGGAGAACCCACATTCACGGAGAGCACTGCTGGTGCTATTCGCCCGAACAGGAGATGCAGTACGTGACGGACGGACATCGGAAGTTCGTCTGGCTGCCGCGCATCGGCCGGAAACAGTTCTTCGACCTGGACGCGGACCCCGGCGAGTGCCGGAACCTGGTGAATGATCCGGCCTACAGAGACGAGATCGAAGCCTGGCAAGGCCTTCTCGTGGCGGAACTCGAGGCGCGGGACTGCGGATGGGTGGTGAAGGGCAGGCTGCACTGTCCGGACGAACCCCTGGTTTCACCTTACAAGGACGTTCGGTACCGGGGTTGAACCGCGGGGAAGAAGGATCACGGCCGTCAGCCGAGACACGTTTAACGTCCTTGACGGGCATAACCGATATGATACACAATAAACAGTCTGCATAGCTTTGAAAATCTCGAATAACAGTTTCGAGTCATATCCATTTTCGTCGGAGACCGCCGTCAATGTCAAGGTCGATTGACGCCTGGGTCAGTTAAGGCCACAAGAGAGGAACGCACTTTGGACGAGATCGGAATACGTAAGGAGGATCTGGATACCCCGGTGCTGTGGGTAGACCTCGATCGCCTCGAAAACAACATTCGAACCGTGGGGAATCGATTGAAAGAGGCCGGCGTGGACTGGCGCCCGCACATCAAGGGCGTCAAGATCCCGGCAATTGCCCACAGATTGTTGAAGGCCGGCGCGATCGGGGTCACCTGCGCCAAGCTCGGCGAGGCCGAAGTCATGGTCGCGGGAGGCGTCGAGGACATCCTGATCGCCAACCAGGTGGTGGGTCCGCCGAAATACACCCGGTTGGCCCATCTCTGCAGGCAGGCGGACGTGAAAGTCGCCGTCGACAGCGACGCCACGCTGGTGGACCTGGGTCGCACCGCGGTCGAAACCGGCGTCGAAGTCGGCGTGCTCATCGAACTGAACACGGGCATGGAACGGGCCGGAGTCCGGCCCGGTGACGCGGTCGTCGCACTCGCCCGCAAGGTCCACGAGACTGCCGGCCTGCGGTTCCGGGGCGTCATGGCCTGGGAGGGACATGCCTGCGTCGAGGAAGGCTCCGACTGGAAACACGGGGAGATCAGACGGGCCGTGGGAGACCTCGTGGATTCCGCGGAACGGTGCCGGGCCGCGGGACTGCCCTGCGACATCGTGAGCGGCGGAGGAAGCGGCACCCTGTCGGTAACACCCGACCTGGAAGGGATCACCGAGATCCAGGCGGGCGGCGCCATCTTCAACGACGTGATGTATTCCCTCTGGGGGGTTCGGACCGACCCGGCCATCTACGTGCATGTTTCGGTCACCAGCCGCCCCGAACCGGACCGGCTTATCGTGGACGCCGGGTTCAAGACGGTGCCCGCGTGGTTCGGCATGCCCATGCCGGTGGGCGTCGAAGACGTGAAAAGCGTGCGCATGTCGGCGGAACACGGTACCGTGACCTTCAACAGTCCCAATCACGAGATCGCCGTCGGCGACAAACTCGACCTCATGGTGGCCTACACCGACGTCACCCTGTTTCTTCACGACCACCTCTACGGAATCCGCAACGGGGTCGTCGAGACCGTATGGCCTATTCTCGGCCGCGGAAAACTGCGCTGAGCGGAGCGGCTCCCTCCAGCTGAGCGGAGCGGGACATTACGCTGTGCGGAGCAGAAAATCGCGCTGCACGACCGCGGAAAACTGCGCTGAGCGGAGCGGCCCTTCCAGCCACCTGACCGAATCGGAATGGGTATCCAGCATGACCACAAGAACCAATTACAGCCCGATTACCCGGTCCGGTTTCGGGGCCGAACTCGAAGGCCTGGATCTCGCACGGCTCGATGAAACCATGGTCAACGAGGCCATTGCCGCGTTTCACGAAGCGGGTGGATTGATCCTCATCCGTGATCAGGACCATATCGATCCCGCCGATCTCCTGGGGTTCGTGAGCCGTTTCGGGACGCCGGAAGGAAACGAGAAATACGATCCGGCTTTCCTGGTCCCGCATTATCCCGACATACTGCGGATCGGCAATACCAGGAAGAACGGCATGCACACCGCTCTTTTCATCCAGGCGGACCCACCACCGTTACTGTGGCACATGGACGATTCATTCCGCCATCCCCAGCCGGCCGGTTCCTGCCTGTTCTGCGTACGCACGCCTCCCGAGGGCGGGGAGACGGGCTTCGCGGGGATGACCGCGGCCTACGAGGGCCTGCCGGACGACGTCAAGGCCCGCATCGACTCCATCCGAACCGTCCATTCCTACAATCATCTCAACGAACTGCTCAGGAAGAAGAATCCGCACCGTCCGCCACTCAGCGAAGCGCTCCTTGAGCAGTTTCCCCCGATCGTCCGGCCCCTGGTCGCCCGGCACCCGGCGACCAATCGTAAATCGCTCTATCTCCCCCTCTGCCACATCGAGTCCGTCGAGGGCCTGGAGAATTCGGAGGGCGACGCGCTGCTGAACGGCCTGCAGGAGCATGCGACACGAGAGGAATACACCTACATGCACCGATGGCGCCCGGGTGATCTGGTGGTCTGGGACAACCGGTGTACGCTGCACGCCCCGACGCCCTTCGACGATACGCGCTATGAACGGCTCATGTACCGGTTGACCTTCGGCGGCCGCCAGATCGCCGGTTTCTGATCCGCCGCGTTATGCGCGCGGCATGGACTGCAGACCCTTATCCAGGAATGCGGCAAGTGCCAAAAAAAGTACCTTACCGGCAGTGGGGGCGGGACCTGGACGCGCAGTCGGTCCAGCAGATGGAACGGGCCTGTTCCCTGCCCGTGGCCCTGGCCGGCGCGCTGATGCCGGACGCCCACGTGGGTTACGGCCTGCCCATCGGCGGCGTGCTGGCCACGGACAATGCGGTCATTCCCTACGCCGTGGGCGTCGACATCGCCTGCCGGATGAAACTGACCGTCCTTGACATGCCCCTGGACACGCTGCGCCAGGACCGGGGAACGGACCGGCTCAGAAAGGCCATCTCCGCGGAGACACGCTTCGGCGTCGGATCCAGTTTCAAAAAACGCCGAAATCACCCGGTCCTCGACCGGAACTGGTCCGTATCTCCCGTGACGCGCAAGGCCAGAGACAAGGCCTGGAGCCAGCTGGGCACCAGCGGGAGCGGCAACCATTTCGTCGAATTCGGTGAACTGACCCTGAACGAACCGTTGAACGGGCTGGATACCGGCGCCTACCTCGCCTTGCTTTCTCACAGCGGCAGCCGGGGGACCGGCGCCATGGTCGCCTCCCATTACAGCAGGCTGGCCATGTCCCTGCGACCCGGGCTGTCCAAAGAGCAGCGCCATCTCGCCTGGCTGGACCTGGACACCGAACCCGGCCAGGAGTACTGGGCGGCCATGGAGCTCATGGGACACTACGCGGCGGCCAACCACGCCTGCATACACCGCCATATGGCCGGCCACCTGGGCACGGAAGTGTTGCTGGACCTGGAAAACCACCATAACTTCGCGTGGAAGGAAAGGATCTCAGTCGCCGTCCAGCGGCCGGAACGCAGAGCGGTGGTACATCGTAAGGGCGCAACGCCGGCCGGCCGGGGCGTACTGGGCATCATACCCGGCTCGATGGCGAGTCCCGCCTTCGTAGTCCGTGGGAAGGGAAGCCGGGACGCCATGAATTCGGCCGCGCACGGTGCCGGCCGCGTGATGAGCCGGAAACGGGCGATCAAAACCCTGAACTGGCAGGACGCCAACCGGATCCTCCGGGAGAGAGGCGTCAGCCTCATGTCCGCCGGTCTCGACGAAGTACCCTTTGTGTACAAGAATATCGATGAGGTGATGGCGGCGCAGACCGACCTGGTGGAAGTGGTGGCCCGCTTCGAACCCAGGCTGGTGAAGATGGCGCCCGCCGGCGAACGACCCGAGGACTGAAATCATGAACATCTCGAACGTCGAAGCTTTCGCTATACGAATCCCGAAAGAAGGCGACTCGATTGCGCGCGGACACGACCCGGGGGCGCGCGGCGGCAATTCCGCCGATCCCGGCGCACGCGGCGGCTTTTCGGCTGAACCCGGCGCGTCCTCCCCATATTTCATACCGGAGGCCAGACATGCCTTCAAGTCGGATATGCACGAGACCCTGGTGGTGCGCGTAACGACCGAAGAAGGCCTCGTCGGCTACGGCGAAGGGCAAAGTCCCATATTGCCGGATACCACGCGGACCATCGTGGAAGACCTGTGCCGGCCCGCACTGATCGGCGCGGACCCCTTCGACGTGGAGTTCCTGTGGCAACGCCTCTTCGACGGAATGCGGGAAAGAGGACATCCGACCGGGTTCTACGTCGATGCACTGGCCGCTTGCGACATCGCCCTGTGGGACCTGAAGGGCAAGGCGCTGGACATGCCGGTGCATAAACTGCTCGGGGGCCGGTTTCGCGACCGGATCGCGCTATATTCGGGATGCGCCGGACGCGACCCCGACTCCGCGGCGGACCGGGCCGAAACACTCGTTGCCGCGGGTTTCCGTGGACTGAAACTCTCCCCGGCGAGTGACCATAAAGGAACAGTCGCCATCGCCGCGGCCGTCCGCGATCGCGTCGGTCCGGACATCGCCATCATGGTGGACGTCCACACCGAATTCGACGTGGCCGGGGCCATCAGGCTGGGCAGGGAACTGGAAAGGTTGGACGTATACTGGCTGGAGGCGCCGATCCTGCCCGAAGACCTGGCAGGCCACACGGCCGTTACACGGGCGCTGGACATGCACGTCGCAAACGGAGAGTGGTACCGCACCCGTTTCGAGATGAGGGAAGCCTTCGAAAGAAGGACCTGCGACGTGGTGATGCCGGATATCGGCCGTACGGGGCTGACCGAGGGGAAACGCATCGCCGTGCTCGCGGAGACTTACAACATCCCCGTGTCACCCCACATAGGAGGCGGCGGCCTGCTGTCCATCGCCGCGACCATCCAGCTGTCCGCGGCCATCCCCAACTTCCTGATCATGGAACACGGCCACGAGTCCTATCCCACGAGATGCCGCTACGCCCTGGAATCCCCGCAGCCCGTCGACGGGGCGTTTCCGGTAACCGATGATCCCGGGCTGGGCGTCCGGATCGACGACGCGGCGCTAGAACGTTTTTCACGCACCGCGTAGCATGCCGCGCGCGTCATCACCAGGGCGTCACGAAACAGGCCACGTTCCTGATCTCATCAGTCCAGGGCGGATTTCAACCAGTCCCAGAGGCCACGGTTGCCCGTGTGTTCCACCTCCGCCCGATCCGTATTCCTGAAATACCCGTTCATCCAAGTCAGGTTGGACCAGACTTCCATGCCGAGGCGGTTGGGAAGCAGGGTAGGGCTGTAGAAATCGGGTTTCCACAGACGGTGCTCCACGGGAAACCAGAGGAAGATGCCGCCCACGTCCTCCACGAGCCTGCGCTCGGCGGCGTGGTAGATGGCGTACCTTTCTTCGGGCGGTCCCATGAACTCGTTGCCCTCGTGAATCAGCCGTTCGAAGGTCTCGTCGTGCCACGCGTGACGCCCCCTCGACCGCCAGAGCCCGAGCAGATTGGCCGGATCCGGGAAGTCCTGGCTGTAGGCCACCAGAGCCAGGGTCACTTCGTGGTTGTTCAGGCCGTCCGTGAACACTTTGCGTTCGATGACCCTGACCCCGACCCTGACGTTCAGCGCTTCGGCGATCATCGCCTGGATGGCCTCGGCGGGCAGGCGGGTGGACTGGACATCGTGGGCGCGGATCCAGAGATCGACCTGGGGAAACCCCTTGCCGTCGGGGTATCCGGCTTCGGCCAGCAACTGCCTGGCACGTTCGGGATCGTAAGGAAACGTATTCCGGAAGGCCTCTGGTTTCGAACCGGGGAAACCGGGTGCCAACATGCTGTAGGCCGCCACGCCCACGTCCTTCAGAGCGGAGTCCATCAGGGCGGTCCGATCGATGGAATGGGCGAAGGCTTTCCGTACCCGCAGGTCGTCGAAGGGCGGATTGTACGTATCCATGGTCATGTAGAAAGTGACGAAGTTTACCATGGAATGCAGTTGCCGGCTGAGCACCGGATCGCTCTTGACCCGGCCCAGGGAAGCCTGGCCGGACAATAGGATCATGTCCACCTCGTCGGCCGTGTACGCCGAAAGCATGAGCGGCTGGGCCGACTGGGAGAACACCCGGATGATCACCTGGTCGAGCAAGGGCGGCATCGAACCCCGGTACATCGGATTGGCGTCCAGGACGATGACCTCGTTCTTGCGCCATTCCGAGACCTTGAACGGACCGGATGAAACATGGGTCTCCGCCCGGGTCGACCATTCATCGCCGTACTTGGCTACCGCGTGTTCCGGCGAAGCCCAGCTCATGATAAGATTGAAGGGCAGGTAGGGTACGGGCTGCTCGGTATGCACGGCCAGGGTCGTATCGTCTATGGCCTCGACACCGAGCGAATCGACGGGCAGTTGCCGGGCGACCACGGCGCTCCAGTTCTTGATGATGCGGTAATGCCACTCGAAGTCGTAGGCATTGTCCGGATCCGCTCCCCGGCGAAAGGTAAAGACATAGTCATGGGCGTTGAAGGGCCGTCCGTCGTCCCACTGCATTCCGGAGCGCAGGTGGAACAGCCACGTATATCCGTCCGGTGTGGCCTCCCAGGACCTGGCGCCGGCCGGCACCAGGTCGTAGTTGTGGTCCTGGCGTACCAGCGGCTCGCCAATGAGATTCGTGGCCGGGCTGCGCTTGTAAATGGTCTTGAACCATTCCATGTACGTCCCGTCCATCTCGAAGAACCGCAACCGCTGCCGTTCCGGCGGCGCGGCGTCTTCGGGCAACTCGACGCCGATGGCGTTGACATGCTGGGCGAAGGTGTCCGGCGCCGAAAGAAATACGAGCAGGAAGAGATATGGAATGGTTCGTCGCATGTGTTTTATTCTGGTAAGGGCAAATACATTAAAATCAGAAACCAAAACGCGGCCTGACTGCTAAATGGTATGGAACCGGTTGGTCATCAACGGATTCACTCGGCACATCCTAACGAAAATCCGCATTACGAACGGAATGTATACAATAAACTTGTCCCGGATGTAATGTTCTAGTTTAATCGTCATTAACACGGTTTACCGCAAGCAGTTCTTTGGATCAGCGGACGGTCTTCCGAACAGGGGATCGACCGCCCGTACTCGAGGTCAGACTGCGTGGCTGAACTTACGTATCCACAATTTCAGGGCATCGGAGAAGACTACGAACGGGACGGCTTCGTCATCGTGCGTAATGTCCTGCCCGACGGACTGATTCGAGAGGTGGACCGCCATATCGACTGGCTGATGGAACGTCATCCCGATCTGCCCCCGGAATCGCTGGGACACTGGCTCATTGCGTGCGATCCCTTCTGGATCCGTTTCCTCAGCGACCGCCACCTGCTGGACGTGGCGGAAACCCTGGTCGGTCCGAACGTGGCCTTCTTCGCGGCGGACTACATCTGCAAGCCACCCCGAAGGGGCATGGGGGTCCACTGGCACCAGGACGGCCACTACTGGCCCCTCGAGCCCATGGAGGTCATTACCGTCTGGTTCGCCATCACCGCCTCGCTGCCCGCCAACGGTTGCGTCCGCGTGATCCCCGGATCGCACAGATCCGGTCTGCACAGCCACGCCCCGGAGAGCACAGACAACTACATCCTCAACCAGGCCGATCCAGATGCGTTCGACGAAAGCCAGGCGGTCGACCTGGTCCTGTCGCCCGGAGACGTCTCGGTCCATCACCCGCTGCTGTTGCATGGTTCCAATCCGAACGAGAGCAACGCGTGGAGGCGGGGCGGCTCGATCCAGTACATGCCCGCGACGACGAAGGTCACGCGGGAGTGGCCCTGTCTTTTCCTGTTCCGCGGCAGTCCCGTCGAAGGAATCAACACCTACCGGAAGTTTCCCGCGTACGAGGCCGGGAAGCACATGGCGTTTCCCGGTTGCGGGGACTGGTCGTGAGCAACTGTTCAACCCGGAACCGCAGCCAGAATACCCGCAGCGGCGAAAAACGTCACCAGTAGAAGTATCGGCAATCGAATCACCCGCAGCATGAAGAACCCGATGATGGCGAGCGAGAGGTCAAGGGGCGAGAAGACGGCGTTGACGAACACGGGCTGGTAGAGCGCCGCCAGCAGCAGCCCGACCACCGCGGCGTTGACCCCCGCGACGGCGCCGGCCGCGCCCGGTTTCCGCGCCAGGGACTCCCAGGTGTCGTGAAAGGCCATGATCAACAGGAATCCCGGCAGGAAGATCCCCAGGACCGCGATCAAGGCGCCAGCCAGCGCCTGGTCCGGCGTCATCTCCGCGCCCAGAAAGGCGGACAGGGTGAACATGGGACCGGGAATGGCCTGGGCGGCGGCGTATCCGAGCAGGAAGCGATCGATGGATAGCGCTTCGCCCACAGTTTGCTGCAGCAAGGGCAAAACGACGTGTCCGCCTCCGAATACCAGGCTTCCGGTCTGGTAAAAACGGGAAAGCAGATCGAGTTTCGGCGACAGGCCCGCCAGGAACGGCAGACCGATGAGGAGCAGAAAAAAGAGCGTCAGCGGCAGCCAGGAGAACCGGAGTCTGCCACCGGCCGGCGTCTCCGGCTCGCGAAGCAAGCGCCAGCCGACCAGCGCGCCGGCCCCCAGGACCGCGAACTGGGTAGCCATCGAAGGGGCGACCAACAGGACCGAGGCGGTCAATACGCAGAGCGCACCGGTCAGCCGGCCCGTGCAGAAGGTGGAATACATGCCCAGTACCGCGTCGGCGACCACGACCACGGCCAGCAGTTTCAACCCCTTGACGAATCCGGCGAAGTAGACCGTGTCCGTCAGCGTACCCCCGGCCATCGCGAGGAGGTACAGGAGCACGAACGACGGCAGCGTGAAACCCAGGAACACGGCGACGCCGCCCGCGACGCCCGCCCGTTGGTATCCGATGGCGAAACCGACCTGGCTGGAAGATGGTCCGGGAAGGAACTGGCTCAGGGCGATGAGACGGCCGTAGGCCGCTTCGTCAACCCACTTCAACCGCTCCACGAATGCGGTTCGGAAATACCCCAGATGGGCGGCGGGACCGCCGAAGCTTATGCATCCCAGGGCCAGGAATCGCCAGAAGAGTTCCCACATGATTCCGGAGTTCCGCGGCAAGCCGCCGTTACTTCCGCGCCGTTACTTCCGCGCAATGAGCAAGAGGTTGTTTACGATGGCCCGGGCCGGAACGGCGCCGCCCGGGTCGTGGCCAGGCGGGCGAGAATAACCGGTCCAGGTACCCTATTCGGACAGCGCCTACCGGGAGGCCGCCAGGCAGGGGAAGGATAACCGGTCCAGGCTCCCTATTCGGCGAGCGCCGCTCGTGCGGCCGCCAGGCAGGCGATGGGCACGCGGTACGGGGAGCAACTCACATAGTCCAGATCCACGCCGTGGCAGAATTCGACCGAGGCGGGATCGCCGCCGTGTTCGCCGCAGATACCCACCTTCATGCCACCTCGCGTGGCCCGGCCCCGCTCGACGCCGATTCTCACCAGTTCGCCGACGCCGCTGCCGTCGATACTGACAAAGGGATCTTCCGGCCAGATTCCGGCATGCAGGTAGTCGGGAATGAACTTCGCGTCGTCGCGAGAGAGTCCGAAGGTCGTCTGGGTCAGATCGTTGGTCCCGAAGGAGAAGAACTCCGCTTCTTCCGCGATTTCGTGGGCAGTCAGCGCGGCGCGCGGCAGTTCGATCATCGTGCCGATCTGGTAGTCCACCTCGACGCCGGTCTCTTCCTGCACAGCCCGGGCCGCGGCACGGACGACATCGGCCTGCAGGCGCAGTTCATTGAGGTGTCCGACCAGCGGGATCATGATCTCGGGGATGGCCTTGATGCCGCGTTTCAGGCAGTCGCTCGCGGCTTCGAAGATCGCCCGGGCCTGCATTTCGGTGATCTCGGGAAAGGCGATGCCCAGCCTGCAGCCGCGATGGCCGAGCATGGGATTGGCTTCCCGCAGGTCTTCCAGCTTTCGGTGGTAACGCTCCACGGGCACCCCCGTTTGCGCGGCGAGCTGCGCGATAGCCTCTGCATCGTGGGGCAGAAACTCGTGCAGGGGAGGGTCGAGCGTTCGTATCGTGACGGGATAGCCGTCCATGACCTCGAAGATCCCGGTGAAATCGCTTCTCTGAATTGGCAGCAGCCTGGCCAGCGCCTTCCGGCGGCCGGCCTCGTCATCGGCCAGGATCATTTCCCGGACCGAGTCGATCCGGTCTTCCTCGAAGAACATGTGCTCCGTCCGGCACAGGCCGATGCCCTCGGCGCCGAAGACGCGCGCGGTAGCCGACTGATCGGGCTGATCCGCGTTGGTCCGCACCCTCAGCCGGCGGTGCCGGTCCGCCCAGGCCATCAGGCTTTCGTAACGCTGATAGACCTCGGATTCTCCGGACGACATGGATTTCTGCAACAGGACCTGCAGCACTTCGGAGGGAATGGTCGGGATGGCCCCCGCAATGACCTCCCCGGTGGATCCGTCGATGGAGATGAAATCCCCTTCGTTGATCACCTGGTCTCCGACGCGCATTGTCCGGGTGGCGTAGTCGATGTCCAGCTCGCCGCAGCCGGCGACGCAGACCTTGCCCATCTGCCGGGCGACCAGCGCCGCGTGGCTCGTCATGCCCCCCCGGGCGGTCAGGATGCCCGTCGCAGCGTTCATGCCGCGTATGTCTTCGGGCGACGTCTCGATACGAACCAGGATGACCTGGTCACCGCGGTCCGCCCAGGTCTCGGCGTCGTTCGCATTGAACACCACCTTGCCCGCCGCCGCGCCCGGACCTGCGTTGAGGCCCCGGGCGAGGACCCGCCCCTCGTTCTCCGCACGGCGCTTTTCCTCCACGTCGAATACGGGACGCAGCAACTGGTCGAGCTGGTCGGGCTCCACACGCCGCAGGGCTTCCTTTTCGTCGATCAGGCCTTCCTTCACCATGTCCACCGCGATCGTGATGGCGGAGAAACCGGTACGCTTCCCGACCCGGCACTGCAGCATCCACAGGTTGTGGCGCTGGATGGTGAACTCGATATCCTGCATGTCCTTGTAATGGGTCTCCAGCGTATCGCAGATCCGGACCAGTTGATCGTAGGCGTCCGGCATTTCCTCCCGCAACTGCTCGATTGGTCCGGGCGTCCGAATACCCGCCACGACATCCTCGCCCTGGGCGTTGATGAGATACTCACCGTAGAACCGCTTCTCGCCGGTCGCGGGATCGCGGCTGAAGGCGACACCCGTGGCGCAGTCGTTGCCCATATTGCCGTAGACCATGGCCTGTACGTTGACGGCAGTGCCCCATTCATCCGGGATGTCGTTCAGCTTCCGGTACACCGCGGCGCGTTCGTTGTGCCACGAGCCGAACACGGCGCCGATGGCGCCCCAGAGTTGCTCGCGGGGATCGTCGGGGAAGTCGGCGCCCGTGCACGCCTTGATCTCGTCCTTGAATTCGGCGACCAGCGCCTTGAGGTCGGCGGCCCCGAGCTCCACGTCCTGCGTGACGCCAACGCGGACCTTTCTGCGTTCCAGCAACGCCTCGAAGGGATCGTGATCTTCGTCGTCCGCTGGACGCACGCCCATGACCACGTCGCCGTACATCTGTACGAAACGCCGGTAGCTGTCGTAGGCGAAACGTTCGTCGCCCGACTGCGCGATCAGTCCCTGTACGGTTACATCGTTCAGGCCGAGATTCAGAATGGTATCCATCATGCCGGGCATGGATGAACGGGACCCGGACCGGACGGACACCAGCAGCGGGTTTTCGGGACTGCCGAAACCGGCGTCCATGACGGCCTCGACCTGTCCCATAGCCTGCTGGATCTGCTCGTCCAGGTGCGCCGGATACTCGCGATCGTTATCGTAGAAATAGGTGCAGATTTCCGTGGAGATGGTAAATCCCGCGGGTACGGGAATCCCCAGGTGGCTCATTTCGGCCAGATTGGCGCCTTTGCCGCCCAGAAGCTCACGCAAGTCCGCGGTTCCGTCCGCCTCGCCGCCACCAAAGTAGTACACATGTTTCGCCATAACGCTTCCGCGCTCCTTTACTTCGTTTTGTCCTTGGCCTCATGTCAACATGCCAAAAAAACCAAGGCGGTAGCATAACCCCGCGAGGCCGCTGTGTCAACCGTTTTGTAGGTAAGGACGGCCTGCGCGAAGTCTTCAGGCACACGCTCTTCGAGTCCGAAAGGGGAGCGGCCTCACGGCATGTGCCGTCTTCGGGGTATCGAACGGCTCTACCCGTCCCCTATACCCATACGCTGACGAAAGACTTCGTACAGCACGAGGGCCGCCGCCACGGACACGTTAAGCGAATCCACGTGCCCGGCAATGGGGAGCCGTACCACCTCGTCGCAGTTGCGCCGGACCAGGGGCCTCAGCCCCTTGCCCTCGCCGCCTATGACGAGCGCTACAGGTACGGTATAGTCCACTCTGTTGAAAAGTGAAGGGCCGTCCGACGCCAGGCCCATGAGCCAGACACCCTCTTCACGAAGCGTCTGCATGGCGTTGTTCATGTTCGCCACCCGCGCGACCGGCACATGGGTGCTGGTTCCGGCCGAAGCCTTGACAGAGGCCGCCGTCAGGCCCGCCGCGTTTCGACGGGGAATCACGACGCCGGCGGCGCGTACGGCATCCGCTGTCCGTATGATCGCTCCGAGATTGTGGGGATCCTGTATGCCGTCCAGCAGGACCAGGAAGGGGGGAGGTTCGGAACGCCGTGCCGATGCCAGGATATCGGCCAGTTCGGCATACTGTTGTCCGGCCACCGTGGCAACGATGCCCTGGTGCCGGCCATCGGTCAAACGTTCCAACTGGCGGCGGTCCGTAAACTGGTAGACGACGCCCTGCTTCCGGGCGAGCTCCAGGATGTCGCCCACGTCCTGGCGCGAAACCCCATCGGCGATGAAGATCCGGTTGAGGCTGCGGCCCGCTTGCAGGGCTGCCCTGACCGGATTCCGCCCGTAGATGATTTCCGACATCAGCGCACCTGCTCGTTGAATATACTGGACCATCCCGGTGGACGCGGCGCGGCCACGGCCAGTCACGGCCACAGGCCTACACGGCGACGGGCCGCCACAGCCGAAATGGGGACCTGCTGGCATGGCGTAGGCGTACGAGCCGACAAGGCCACGGCCAGTCACGGCGGACGGGCCGCCACGGTCACGTACCTGCGCGTCTACCAGCCACGCGGCACCTCGTCAAGATATAGAACCTGTGCCGCAACAACGAACCTTTTCGTTCGTTCGCGTGCAATACTTAAATCGGCCCGTACGGCCACGACGGATCTCCCGGACGATGAAACGCGGCCGTAAGTGCTTGACGTCCCGGGCAGCCGGCGGTACCATTACGGTGCTCGGTGCCTGGTTTCCGCATACGCGCACACGGCCCGCCCGCCGGCGGGCGGACTCACGGTGCGGACTACCGGGACAGAGCGATCTTCCATCCCCTCCCGAGGCTTCGAGAACCCTGACCGTCCTCAAACCGCGATCCATGTTTCAAGGCCTTAAAAGACTCACCACCCATTCGGCGATCTACGGTCTCAGCGACGTACTCGGCAGATCCATGGCCTATCTGCTGGTGCCGGTGTACACCCATGTAATGCCCGTGGAGGAATTCGGCTACTATGGTCTCGTTTATACCTTTATCGCGCTGACGAACGTAGTCTTCCTCTACGGCATGGATTCGGCCTTTCTGAGGTACTACGTGCTCGCGGAGGGCCGCAGGCGGGATACGCTGAGCACCGGCTACCTCACCATGCTGTGCACTTCGGTCGGACTCGGCGTGATCATCGTCCTGTTCGCCGCCAAAATAGCGCCCCTCATCGCCGTCTCCGCTTCCCTGACCTCGTATATCCAGCTGGCCGCAGCGGTCCTGGCGCTAGATGCCTTGAACGCCATACCGTTCGCCCGGCTGCGGGGAGAGGGCAAGGCCACGATGTTCGCCTCCCTCAAGCTGATGAAGGTGATGATCGAACTGGGCGGAAACTGCTACCTCGTCATCGTGCTCGACATGGGGCTGCAGGGGATTCTGATCAGCAACATCGCGGGGTCCGGGATCGTTTTCCTCATCCTGGCGGGCGTAACGCTGCGGCACATGTCCTTCACCTGGTCTCGCGAAACCCTGGGGCGGCTCTTGAAATTCGGACTGCCCTACGTGCCCGCCGGCGCCTGCATCATCATCATCGAAACCATCGACCGTCTGATGCTCGAACGAATGTCCGGCACGGAGACCCTCGGTATCTACCATGCGGCCCGAAAGCTTGGCGTCGGCATGCTCATCTTCGTCACCATGTTCAGACAGGCCTGGCAGCCATTCTTCCTGGAAACTTCCAGGGAGGAAAATCCCAGGCCGCTGTTCGCCCGGGTGTTGACCTACTTCCTGGCCATAGCGGGCGGCATCTTCCTGACGCTGTCGTTCCTGATCGACGACCTGGTCCGCCTTTCCATCGGTGGCTATACCCTCATAGCGGAATCGTACTGGGATGGGATCGGCGTCGTGCCGATCCTGCTTGCGGCCTACGTGCTGTATGGGATCTACGTCAACTTGACCGTTGGAGTCTACCTGGAAAAGAAGACCATCCTGCTCCCCTTCATCACGGCCGCTTCCGCCCTGGTATGCATCCTGACGAATCTCTGGCTTATCCCCGAATACGGCATGTATGGGGCGGCCTCGGCCTCGGCGGCCGCCTACGCGGTGATGGTGGCCGGGTTGTACCTGGCGGGCCGAAGGTATTACCCGATACCCTACGAGTATATACGACTGCTCAAGGTGATCATCGTGTGCGGGGTGCTGTTCGCGGCGCGGGTTCTCTTAGGCGGCATCTGGCCCTGGGAAGCCGCCCTGATCGCGACCTACCCGGCGGCATTGTGGGCGACCGGGTTCTTCAACGCGGGCGAAGTGGCCTTCGCGAGACGATACCTTCGCCTTCGCGGATCGTGATCCACTGGCCGCCATCGACTCCCGTTACGACATTCCTCTCACCGCCCGGCCAGTCCACGATCACCGAGTCCGCCCCGTCATACGCGCCGAGCCCGAAGTGCGCCCTGAGATCATTGGCCGCCAGATAGCTGTAGGCGCTTCGTATTTCTCGCGACTGGCGCACGGCGTCCGTGACCACGGTTACGCGCGCACCGATCCCGTTGCGATTGCTTCGGACGCCCTCGGTGGCGACGAGCAAACTGGCAGGTCCGCCGGTCCGCCCGGTCCCGTCGTTCCACTCGTTCACGCCGCTTCCGCCGGTCCACTCGTTCACGCCGCTTCCGCCGGTCCACTCGTTTCCGTCGTTTCGCAACAACAGCGGGACGTCGTTCACGGTGGTGACCAGGATATCGACGTCACCGTCGTTGTCCACGTCTCCGAAGGCCGCGCCGCGGTGCACGCGCTCCACCTGGAAGGGAGCGCCGGCGCCGGCGCTGACGTCGGTGAAAACCCCGTTTCCTCCGTTCCGGAACAGTTGATTGGCCTGCGCGTAAGTCACCGTCGGATCGAACAGGGAGATATTGTCGATCACGTGGCCGTTCGCCGCGAAGATATCCAGCCAGCCATCGTGGTCGAAATCCTTGAAGGCCGTACCGAAACCCAGGGAAAGAAGCGTGGGATTGCCCACGCCCGCACCGAAGGTGGTTTCGGTAAACGTGCCGTTTCCGTTGTTCCGGTGCAACGAGTTGGGTTCCAGGGAAAAATTCGTCACGTAGATGTCCGGCGTCCCGTTCCGGTCGTAGTCGCCGAAATCCACCCCCATGCCCGCCCGGGCGACGCCATCCTCGCCATAGGCCACGCCCGCCAGCAGCGCCATGTCCGTAAACGTGCCGTCGCCGTTGTTCCGGTAAAGGAAATCCGGCGTCAGGTCGTTGGCTACGAAAATATCCGTCCAGCCATCGCCGTCGTAGTCGCCCCCCACGACCCCGAGGCCTTTTCCGTCCGGATTGGCGATACCCGCCTCCGAGGATACGTCTGAAAAAGTCCCGTCGCCGTTGTTCCGGTAAAGCAGGTCGGCCGCCCCATCGTAGATATCGGGTCCGCAGTAGGACTGGATGCCGTCCCGGGTACATCGCTTGTTGGTTTCGAAGTCGAATTCGACGTACGCGCACACGTAGAGGTCCAGGTGCCCGTCCCGGTCGTAGTCCAGGAACGCCGCGCTGGTCGAAAACATGGGGCTGCGGGGTAACGGCGGCATCGCCCGGCCGGTCACGTCCCGGAAAGTCCCGTCCCCCTCGTTGCGATAGAGGACGTTCTCCCCGTAGTTCGTGACGAACAGGTCGTCGTCGCCGTCGTTGTCGTAATCCGCGACGGCCATGCCCATCCCGTAACCGTCCGCATTTCCCACGCCGGCCTGATCGGTCACGTCCGCAAAGGATCCGTCTCCTTCATTGCGATAGAGCGCGTTGGACAGGGGGCGGTCCGGCACGAATCCCGGGATGGCCGAGCCGTTGAGCAGATAGATGTCGAGGTCGCCGTCTCCGTCGTAGTCGACGAATCCACCACCGGACGCCACCGTTTCAAGGAAGTAGTATTGGCCGGTCTTCCCGTTGGCATGGCGGAACGAGATTCCGGAGGAAGGTGCGATGTCCGTGAAGAGCATTTCCGGGCGCGTCGCATCCGGAGGACTATCGGAAAGGTCGCAGGAAAGGAAAAGAAACGGGAAAAGGAAGAGTACCGCAATCCGGGGATACTGGAACGCCGCAAACCGGTTACACGGGTACGTCGCAAACTGGGAACACGAGGACACCGCAGACCGGAGACACGAGGACGCCGCAACCCTGAATAAAGCATGCATGAGACTACCGTTCCTCCCAGCGTCCATGCGACCGATCAGCGTCGTGTCAACGGCGTCTTCTTATGAGTACCAGAGTCAAACCCGCGAGGACCAAAACGCCCAGGCTGACGCCGGCGACGAGAAAGCCCGATACCGGTTCCCTTATCAGTGGGACTTCGAAGGAGGTACGCACCTTCTGGTCTCCGCGCACGTTGAACTCGACTTCGACGTTGTGTACGCCCGGTACGCGCCGGGTCCACATGATCGGACGGTCTATGGCTTCGGCTTCCGCGCTGTGGTAGTACGTGTATACGTTGCCCTGCGGATCGACGATGCTCAACCGGACAACCCCGGCATAGTACTCGCCCGAGGTCTTCCGCTGGACATAGGCCACGAACCGCGCGTCGCCGCCAAGATCGTAGGCCTTGAAAGTCAGTGTATATCCGGCTTCCATATCGAGCGCGGTGTCGACGACGGCCTGTTCGGAAAATGTATAGCCGACGAATGTGCCCCCGGCCACCTGGTCGTCCTCCGGAGTCCTTTCGCAGGCCAGGGCCGTGATCGCCAGAAGGAATCCTGTCAGGATAACGCGCACTAGTTGTACTCCTCAGGAAAAACAAAGTTGTACCTGACGACTCTGTCTTCGGCCAATTCAGCGAAATAGATTCGGCCCTGCCGATCCACGTGCATGGGGACACCGCTCACGGCGAACTGCGCCGTCATTTCCCATTTGCCATCCGGAGCAAAAAAATCGTACCATCGATCCATTTTCGTCATTTTCAACTGGGGCATGCCCATGGTGTTCAACCCCACCTGTTCGAATTCCTGGTACTGTATGGTGTTCATGATGCGTCCGTCGGGCAGTACGGCCAGGCCGCCGGACACGCCGACGGGCGGCGGATGCCGCATGGCCGTCCATCTACCCAGCGGTATCATGTCGAATGAAGTGGTCCGGTAAAACTCCAGTTCCAGTCCGTTTACCCGGTCGAACTTACTTATCTTGTAGGGGTGTCTCGCGGAAACGACGACGTACCCGTCCTCCGTAGACTCCATGGCCGCGTCGGAATATGCGATAAACTCTTGCAGGGTTCCGGTACGCCGCATGGTCTCCATGGGATTGTAGAACTTCGTGATCGGATCGCCGTTCGGACTGAATTTGTAGATGAGATCGTGCTGCGTAATGACGAAGACCAGCACGTTACCCTCGGCATCTATACGTATGCGGCGAGGTTTCGTAACCTGCGTTTGCCAGATGTCGGCGAAACTCAGATCCGGATTGAATACCGTGACCCGGTCGAGTTCACTGTCCAGTACGAACAGCCGCCCATCGCTGTCCAGCGCCATATCCACAGGAGATCTGAACTGCAGCGGCCCCACGCCCGACGACCCTACGGACGTCTGAAACGAACCGGCTTCATCGAACTTCTGTATGCGCTTCTGTTCCGAGTCGGCCACGTAAATGTTGCCGCTCCCATCTGTGGTGATCCCGAAAACCGACGAGAACGACCGGTCCTCGCCGCCATCAATCACCAGGTCCTCTTCGAGCGCGACGTCTGCCGTCTGATCGGGTGAGTGCCGGATTGGCGCGTCGCTTATGACCCTTGAGGCTCCCGCGACCACTTCCGTTCTGCCACGCCACATCCCGTCATCGTCCGCTTCCGCGCAACCCATCACAAGTGCCGCCGCCAGGAGCGGCAACACCCTGGACTTCACCCGCTTCATCCGCTTCTCCTTCCGCTGTATTGGTTCATGATCCGTTCCTGTCCTGCCTGATCCGCTCCCAACGTTGTCGCAGTACCTCGTTATCAGGTTCGATACGGATTGCATTCCGCATCGCCTCATCGGACCCGGCATAGTCCCCTCCCGCGTTCCGCACGACCGCCAGCGTTTCGTAGGAGACGACCGTAGGAGCCATCTCGACCGCCCTGTCGGCCAGCTCCAGGGCACGGTCCAGGTTCTCGCCGTGTTCGGCAAAGAGCCATGCCAGGTTCGTATAGGCCTCTACGTAGGTCGAATCCAGCAGGATCGATTGCTGGTAGGCGCCGCGCGCTTCTTCAAATTTGCCAAGCTGAACATAGGCGACGCCCAGGTTGTTATATGCGTGAACGAAACGAGGCGCCAGTTCCGTGGCGATTCGGAATTCCCGCACAGCGTCCTCGTATCGGCCCAGCCGGGTCAGGGCCGTTGCCATGTTGTAATGTACCTCCGCTACCCGCGGATTCAGGCGTACCAAGGCTTCCGCCTGCGACAACTCCTCCTTGAACGCGTTGAGCCGTTGGAACGCTTCGAGAAACGGCCCGGCTTCATCCCCCCTTCCCAGGGCGTTTAACGTGTTACCCATCGACAGGTAGGGTTCGGGATACTCCGGATAACGTTCAATCGCCCCGGCAAAGGCGTCCAGCGCTTCCTCGTAACGCCCGGCGGCCGCGAAAGCCGTGCCCGCCTGGTAATGCAGGGTAGGCGATTCCGAATCTATCGTTAAGGCCTGCTGGTAGAGTGATATCGCCCGTTCGGTCTGTCCCGCACGCAACGAAGCCTGGGCAAGTCCCGCGATGGCCTCCACCGATGCTTCATCAATCTGCCTAGCGTTCTCATACGCCCGGACCGCGTCATCGACACGGCCTTCGCTCAGCGCGATCACACCGAGTTGGCAGTATGCCTCCGCCTTGCCGGAATCTACGCGCAGCACTTCGCGAAAGGCATCCCGGGCTTCCTGAAATTTCCGCTGATCCAAAAGCACGCGTCCCAACGCATACCGGGCGTCGACGAATTCCGGATCGATGGATATGGCATTGGAATAGGAAACGGCGGCCTCGCCCAGGGCGCCCAGCTTTTCTTCTGTGGTCCCCCGGCCGTACTGAAACAGGCCGTTGTCGGGGTCCAGCGTCGTTGCCTGAACAAAGGATTTTATGGACTCCACCAGCATTCCGGATATCTGGTAGGCCCGGCCGAGGTTGTAGTAAGGTTCTGCGCGATCCGGATCCATCTCCACGACACTGCGGAATGCCTTGATCGCCTCGTCGTACCGGTCCAGCCGGGCGTAAACCATACCCAGGTTGAAATGGGCGTCGACGTCTCCGGGACTCAAATTGGTGACGACCTGGAATGCCGCTTCCGCCGTGGCCAGCTTATCCAGCGCAACGGCCGCGAGACCCAGATTGAAGTAGTTGGCGGGTTCGCTCCTGTTCTGCTCGATCTGCTGCCGGAAATACATCACGTCTTCGAGCAGGCGGTTCTCATCCTCGGGCGACAGTTGCCTGGGCGATTCATCCTGACGGACGGTGGAAATGTACGTGAGGTATGGACCGGTGTCCGTTAGCAGAGGGGTGTAAAGCAGAAAGGCTGCGAGAAGGATATTGCGCATATACTCGTGAGGTTACCGAATCAGGGCGGGAATCCCGGCATCTGAACAGGTTGCCCAGGTGCCGGTGTACGTATCGACAACATGCACATGCCAAACCCGTCAATCGAAGTAGGATCTGATACGATCGCGGAGACTCAGTCCTTTCGAAGGAGTGGAAACTTCGAGTTGTCCAACCGGCCTTACCGTGGTAATGTCCGACGCCACGGTCATATCCTTCTGCGTCCACTTCTTGAGATCCGCCAGCGGTTTGAATGCTCTTCGGTAAATCAGATCGGTATGGACATCCACGCGCTCGACATCCGACGGCATTTCAAATGTATATACGGAACGATCTGCCTCTCGCGCCCTGATTCGCGTGTCCTCGACAATGCGGGTCGCCTGCCAGTCCATGACATGGGTGTTGCCGGCGTCATCACCGAAAACCAGGGCGAATCCCTTGCCCGGGTACCCCGCGTAATTTCCTTCGGCCAGGTCGCCTTCGCCGCCGTAGACCGGAACACGCTGGTCCCCCACGTAACGCAGGGTATCTCCATTCGCCAGAACGGGCGTAACGAGCAAGAGCATATTCCTGATGGTGATACCCGAAGGTATATGGTGTCCGGTATTGACGTTACGCACGTCAACGGTCACGTTCAACAGTCCATTGGAAACAACGGCATTGATGGCCATCGTAGCGGCGTTCGGCAGGAGCGTCTCTGTGGCCCCCGGAAATCCGTGCGTCTTGACGGTAGTCGGATCCCGGTATCCGATGGGTGTCCAGAATTTCTCCGCGTCGCCGTTTACGAAAGAACCGTAAATACTGTTTTGTGCTGCCGGCTTCATATGGCAGTCCTGGCATTCAATTCCCATGGCGGAATAGGGACTTTCCTTCCATTCCCGGTACGTATCCATGAACGGAAGGCCGTGCTTGTTTTTGTGCTGGTGGCAGGCGGAGCAGTAGTCGCTGCTCGTGTAGATCGGATTGTAACTCGCCACCATGGGCGAGGTGTTGGAAGAACCCGGTAACGGTGTGAAATTGATGACGTCGTCATAGGGACCGTACACGAATATCGGCGGAAACTTCCCCTTGATGAGCCGGGCCTGCCTTTCCTCTTCCATGGCCACCAGGTTCAACGTGATGGATCCATTTACTCCCGCGTGGTCATTGACTTCCACGTTTTGAATCTTGTGGCAGAAATCGCAGTGAATTCCCGCGCCATCGACCGAGCCGGCCAGTCTTTCGTATTCCATGCGTTCGAGCGTCTTGTAGTCCTGGACGGTCGGATAAGCCAGCGAACGATTGTATACTACCTTCAAATCGGTCTTCCCTGGCGCGGTCACAGCGGCAGACGGTGCGTGGCAGTCGGCGCATTCTCCGGCTTCGTCAGGAAAATCCAGCCTGAAGCCCGGTCCCACGTTTTCATTCCCGTCCGCATCCGTACCATCGTAAAGATTAAGCGTCCACGGATTGTCCACGCCTCTCGCGTGTTGCGAAGTGCTCCATTGATCGTAGAGATCTCTATGGCAGAGATAGCAGGTCGGTTCGAAATGGCAGAGGTTGCACCCCTCCTCGAAACCCGTGTGGGATTGGGCGCGGAGTCTCTCCAGCTCTTCCGGTTCCTCGCGAAGATCGACCAGGGATTTGTGGGGGGTGATGAAATCGTACGAGGTGTCTATCTCTTCAGGTACTTTTTGTATAATAATCGTCGTATATGATGTTTTGGGATCCACCATGACCCCGCCGTTCAACCAGCCTTCCTTACCGGCCGTTATGGCGTACTGCTGCACGGGTTCTTCGGTGATATTGAGGGTGAATCTGCCTTCCGAATCGGTCACAACGAAATTCGGTTTGCCGTGTTCTCGAACGCGGACACCCGGCACGGGATCCTTCCCATCGGTTACGGTGCCGCTTACCTGTATGGCCATGACGTCCAGACCGGTCAACACACTGGCAACCGCCATGCAACTGATTACAAAAAACCTTACCGCGTACCAGTATGCGTATTCTCGTCTCACGTTCAATCCCATCAGCGTCCTCAATTCTTTCACTACATAAGAGAATCCCTCATCAAACGGACTGAGGGATTCTCCTGGTACTTCAAACTAACGATATTCTTACATCCATCCGTACGCTCTGGCCTTTTGTTTAGAAGCCCACACCGACGGACACGCGATGCAGATCGTCCAGAAGTTCATACTGCGTATACGCGTAATCAACGTTGAGACTCAATTCACCCTGGCTGAACCGAAGACCGGCGCCTGCGGATACGCCTTCATCCTGGCCGCCGCTGTATCCGGCTTTCCAGCCAACACGTCCCGCGATGTAATCGTTAACCCACCACTCGATACCCAGATTGAGAACTGAATCGAACTCACGAAGCTTCCACAGTTCGGCGCTGAGCATCACGCTTCCCGTCGGCAGTTCGGTCGGTTCAACGGCGAAACCGATACGGAACGTCGTGGGCAACTGATCGCGAGCACTCGACTCGTCGATGAATTGCATGTCCGGACCGAAATTCTGGAACGAGGCGCCTATACGGAAATTACGGAAATCCGTGGTGTAAATCGTACCCACGTCCACCGCGACCGCCGTGCTGGTCCGGTCGTCATCTCCCGCTCCGCTCGTGCCTTCCGAGATATACTTCAGCGATCCACCGACCGCGAAAGAATCCGTCAGACGACGTGCATAGCTCGGACCGATGGCCAGGTCAGACACGGAAAAGTTCTGGCCTGCCGTAGCAAATTGGCCCGTCGGATCGCCGGATGTGGTATAGGGTATGTCGCCGGACAGCAGCGAATGCACACTCAGACCCACGGCACCGTTATCGCCGAGATTCCACACCAATCCGGCACTGAACAGCGTCATTTCCGCGAAATACGGTGTATAGGAAACGCCGACCGCTCCCCTGCCCTCGACATAAACCATGGTGGCTTGATTCGTCAGAGCGGAGAAGGCGCCCAGATCCGTGTAGGATGTGGCTGAGGATGCAACACCCGCGACTCGGGCGCTGGAATCAAGCGTCAGAAACTTCGTCGCGGCGGTTCCACCCTTGGAAACCTGAGCATGGACCGGTGCTGACAGTGCTATCAGCAATCCAGTTACCACGCCCCAGCGAACAAATACTCTCATTAGATAACCTCCCTGAATCGGACCGTCCCGCGCCATGACGCATGGCGCGGGACTTTACCGAAGTTTACCGCCGGACGTAGAGTTTCAACGTTTTCGCGTAGCTTACGCCACCAATTTCGGCCTCGACTACGCAAATGTACAGACCGCTCGCAACAGGTACGTTGGAATCGTTCTTCAGATCCCAGTCCGTCACACCGCCGATCGTCGTGGTCTGGTCACCAGGCACTGAGAACTGCTTTACCTGAAGCCCGGCCGAGTCGAAGATCGTAATGCGCGATGGTACCGGAGCGTTGAAGAACTTGACGGTTTGCGACTTCGTTGCCAGATCCCACTGGGCCTGGAAAACGAAGGGGTTGGGCGCGACGGTAATCAGATCTTCGAATTCCGCCACACCGCCGACCACCGCGTTACGGATCACGGTCGTCGGGACGACATCCTGTCCCGGTACCTGCGGACCCACCGTCAGACCCCGGTACGGATACTGACCGTGCCAACGTCCATCCGTCCCGTTCGCGTTCATCGTGTAGAAACTCTCGAGCCCGTTGATGGTACGGGTGATCACCCGTTGCGACGAGCCCTGATCAGCCACGTAGTTATCGAAATCGTGCTGTTGCGCGCTTTCGTTATCCACCGAGGCCACGTAGTACCAGTAGCTGAACCCGATCAGCACGGAACGATCTTCGTACATATAACCGCTCTTGCCGACCAGGCGGGGATCCGTGAGAATACCGCCGACACTGGTAATCTGGGCATCGCCGGATCCGATTGCATCAGGATAGCGATCCGAGAAACTGGTCGCGATAGCCGTCGTTGCGCCCAGTTCGTTGTTTGCTTGCACGATCTGGGTCGAACTCGGCACGGTTTCGATAAAATCGTCCTCGAAGCCCGGAAGCCTGTTGCCTGCCGGGTAAGGATTCGGATACGAAACGGATTCGGGCGGATTCAGACTATTGGTCTGGTTGCCGCCGCCACCGCCGAATTCAGCGATCTGCACGTAGGGTCCCGCGAAGTTCGGCGCCGCGAAGCGCTTCACCAGGTCGTCAGCCACGAAGTCATAGACCCGGCCGATGTTGTAATCGGCGCCGAGCGTCAGCCCTTCATGGATAAACCGGGCGTACGGATGACTCTGCTTCACCGCAGCGGTCGTCGGATCGGTCACGTCCGTAATCGGGGACGCGCCGTCGCTCAGGCCGAGGTTCGGCGGAATCACCGTACTGTTGTAACCGACTTCATGGGCGACCGTGGCGGTCGGAAACTGATCGATGAAACCGGAAGCACGGTACACGCGGTACTTCGCGAAGTCCACGACGCCCCGGCCCGGATCGCGGGCAGTTTCAGCATTGTTGGCCCACGCCAGCGCGATCGTACCGTTGGCGGTCGGGAAGACCGACAGGGTAGGAGGAGGAGGCGGGTGGAACAACGCGCCGCTGGCGGCACCACGACCGAAATTTTGCGTTACGGTCATGACTTCGCCGGCACCGTCCCGCATGATAGAACCATCCGCGCCATACACGGGGATGATCCGGTCATTGGAGCCGTCCCAGTAGTACGTGTTGTTGGCCATGTTGTACTTCCGCTGCATCCAAACGTCCTGGGCGCGGAGATACACGTCGTAGGCGCCGTCTTTGCCGGCTCCTACCAGGTCAACGTGCCAGATGGACATATCTTCGCCGGGTGCCTTGGTGTAGGGACCCCATCCCAGGGCGTTCCGGATGCAACCGGCGCCGGAGGTCTCATCCTTCGTGTCGCTGCCGTTGTACGGATCGGGGACGATGCCGGCAAACACGCCGTCGAGATCGAAGAGCGTGATGCTATCGTACTGACCTGGCTGCAGACCTATGGCGGCCGTGCCTGGGTTGCCGGGTTGGGTCAGATTACGCGGGTCGCCCCACATCAGGCCCATACCCTCGGCCGAACCTCCCGGCTGCGTCTTGGCGGTCCAAGTACTGATATCAGTATTTCTTCCAAGCGTACTACCACTGGTGAAGAGATCCGGATGCGGTGAAGCGTCGCCGCCCGGTACGTTGACTGTCTTGTTGGCGAGGTACTTGGTAAGCGAACCCTCGTACCAGCCGAACACGGTTCTCAAGTCGGCGATCCACCATTCGTGGGTATTGAACAGGCCGACGGAAGGCGCATCGAAGATATCCAGCGCCGCAACGTTATTCAGATCCCCGAGCGGATCTTCGTCGCCGGAGCCTTCAAGCACCATCAGCGACGCTTCGCCTACATGCAACGGAATGAAGTTGCCGTTGGTCGTATTCCACACGTAGGAGTCGATGCCCGGATGTCCCGGATCGTCTTCGTCGAACATGGTGACCAGGCCCGAATAGAACCGGTCGCTGTAAGGAGCCTGGTTGAAACGGCCCGAATTGATCAGCCCTTCCGGTACGGCGCGAGGCATCACACGGCTGAACATGGCGGGCGGTTGCTTGTCGTCGCCGCCAGTACCGCCGCCGATCGCCCCACCGGTCAGGAGGGGATTGTTCGTCCAGGGGATATCGAAGTCATAGTTGAAAATGATCAGGAAGTTCCGGATTGGAAGTCCTGACGATTCCAACGTGCCATCATGATTGACATCCACATCGCCATGTACATTCAGCACGTGGCGCAACAGGATGAAATCATTCGTATGGCCGTAGCCGTAGCTGAAGCTGTACGACTGACGCTGGACGCGAATGCCGGCGTTCGTATTAAAGGTGGTTTCCGTTATGAACGGTTCGCGGTAACCACCCGGTCCCACGTCGCCAGCGGCAAAACCGGGGCTTGTCGAACCGCCCTGGTCGGACCAGAATCCCTGGGGCGCCTGCTCGCGCTGATGAGGCGGTGCACGATAGACGTTAGTGGTTCCAATGAACGCACCTTCGGCTCGATCAAGGGCTATACCGCCTAGGTTTTCTGGATGATAGGCCGTGATACCCATGGCCGACGCCCACAGGGGCGCGTCCAGCCCGCCCGCGGGGAAGGTGTACGAGGGAAAGCCCATCGTGGGACTCATGGAACGTCCCGATCCCCGCCAGCCTACGCCGGTGTAGGTATCGGTAAGTTCCGAATTCATGACGGCCATGTAGGTCTGGCCGCCGATATAGGCATCTTGCCTTTCATCCAGGTCGAGCTCAATGTCGAAATTCACTTGAGTCGCCGCGGATCGTGCCGGTGCGTCCGGCAACGCCGTGAGGTATTGTGCGACCCCCAAGGCAATCGCCGTCGTAAACACGACAGCTCCGGCTGTTACATATCGACGCCAATTCTTCAAAATGAACCTCCTTTGCCGGCAACGTTCTTAAAACGCCGCCAACCTTGCGAGAAGACGCGCATATCACACGCGTCTCCCCGCTTAGGATTTACCATGCCAAGTTGAGACCCAGCCAGATATCGCGCGGAGCGTTGCCCTGCGTGCCGATACCACCCACCGGGCCGCCCACGAGACCTACGGGATCTCCACGGCGTTGCCAGCGGTCGCCGGACGCGTTGTTAGATCCACCGGTGATGCTGTAGATATTCGCGCGATCAAATAGGTTATTGACTTGGGCGAACACGCCGAGTCGTACGTTGCCCAGATCGAAGTTCTTCTGGGCGTACAGGTCGGTCGTCCACGTCCAGGGTGAACGTTGCGAAGCGGCAAGCAAGCCGAGCGGATCGATCGCTTGTTCGCTGGACGTACGGTACTGGTTGCCGCTCTGCGCCTTGGTCAGGAATGAAGCGCTGATGCCGTAGGGCAGATCGAGCAGGAAGTTCGCAACAATCCGATGACGTCGATCAAAATTGGTGAACTCGCGGATGTAGGTATCCGGCGTCGGCGTCCCATCCACGAAGTCGGAGAATACGAGCACCGTCTCGCCGCCACGTTCGCGGACCGTTTGAGGCGTGGTCAGATCGGACGTGAAGGCCAGGGTGTAGTTGGCCCGTACCGAGAACCGGTTGGCCATCTGGCGCCGTAAGGACACCTCGAGTCCCCGCGTATCCTGTGCATGGGTCGGAAGCAGGATGGATATTTCTCGCTGCGAACCGCCGATGAAGGCTACGTCCGGCGCGAAGAGCCATACCAGCGGCAGGTTGTTCACGTCCCTGAAATAACCCGTGACGTCCAGGTAGTAGCCTGGATAAACCTCGGCCTGCAGACCCATCTCGTAGTTCGTGGACTTCTGGAACGGCAGATCCGGGTTGCCGTGGTTACGTTCGAACGACGAAGTCTGAACCAGGCCGTTGTACAGGTCGGTCAGCGGCGGACGCTGGTTGAAGATACCGTAGGAATAGTGCAGCGCGGCGCGGTCCGTGATCGGATGGGAGATGCCCAGGCGCGGCGCAAGACCCGTCTTGATGGACGGAGACAGCGTGCGGTATTCCGGATCGTCGTGTACGACATCAGGGCCGGGACGCGGTCGATACGGATTGATCGCGTTGGCGTTGGCGTTGAAGAAGTCCAGCCGCAATCCCGCGTTTACCACGAGGCTTCCATACTCGATCCGGTCCTGCATGTACGCGAAGTACTCTACCGGATAAACGTGCGTCTGCCGGCCCGCGAGGGGCAGGACACTGGCTCCCGGATCCAGATTGAGCTCGTTGAAGAGCGCTACGGCGCTTCCGCGTGCGGGGCCGCGCGTGTTCTCTTCGAAATCGTTCATCGTTATGCCGATGCCACCCTTGAACTGGTGATTCGAGGTGACCTGGCTGGTAATGGCGAAGTTGACATCCGTCTTGAATGACCGGACGCTTCTGTAGTTGCCGAAATCAATCCAGCCATAGGCCTCGTCGCCGTACAGGATATAAGTCACCTGTGTACCGGAACCCTGCTCGAGCGGCGAGTAGCCCACGGAGTTGATGAACGCGTCGGTCAGGGACGGCAGCGGTTCCTTACCATACTTGGGATTGTATTCTTCATCATACTCCCGCAGATGGCTGAGGCGAAGTTCGTAGAAGGTACGGGGGCTGAGCGTGTGCGTGTACGCCAGGTTGACGTGCATTCGTCCGTCGTAATCCTGGTTGATACCTTCTGCGTTGTACTTGTACGAGTACGGTGTGCTCCGCTGTCCCTTCTTGCTGTAGAATCCCTCATCCTCGATGAGACCGGACATGGACAGCTTGGAACTGACGGAAGGCCGGTAGGTCATCTTGATGAAGGTGTTCATCAGGCGTTCGTAGTCGTTAGGGTTACGGCCCCAACTCTCGAAGAAACGGCCTGAGGCGAACCAGTTCAGCTTGTCGCCCAGCGGACCGCCCATGCCGAAATCGATCTGCACCGGGCGCTTTTCGGTCCGATTGTTACGGGCGAACTGGTTGTACTTATCCGGGTGGAACGAACGATCCACCGGAGCATCTCTATTGACAGCAACACCACTATTCGCCTGCGCTTCCGGCAGGCCGTCGGTCAGGTAGGACCACGTGATGGCTTCGGGTTCGGGAATGACGCGGTCGTAATCCCAGTAATAGTTTTCGCGGCTGTAGATGGCGGACCAGCTATCAGGGGATCCGGTCATGTCCAGCACGTCGAAGGGATCCTGCATCCTGAGACGGTCTTCCGCGCGCGCGGGATCACTATTGAACGCGTTCGTCTTGTCGATCGCTTCCTGGATGACATTGCGCAGGTCAGTCTCCGACCAGGTTCCGGCCCGGTAGGCGTCCACGATGTCGAGATCCGGCGGAGCGACCCAGTTGAGACCGTTCTGGCCCAGTGTGCGGTACTCCAGGTTACCGTTGTAACTCGAACCGCCTTCACGGGTGACCACCGAAGTGATCCCGGCCAACGCGTTCACGTACTCGGCGTTGAACGTACCGGTCTTGACTTCGAGTTCCTGGATCATGTAGGGATTGATCTCGAAAGACTGTCCCTGGTTGTTATGCTGTGCCGAAACGGTGGAACCATCGATCGTGGTCTGCTGATCCTGCCTGCGACCGCCGCGGAGCCTGCCGGCGAAACTTCCTGCCGTCGTCAGGACCACCTCGTCGATATTAACGACCGGCAGCGACTGAATTTCCTCGGCCGCCACGATCGTCCGGGTGGAGGTGAGACTCTTCTCGACCAGGTCCCGCGTCGCCACGACCTCAACGGCTTCGGCGGACTCGAGAATCGTTGACTCCAGCTCGAAGTTCAGCGTCGTGGTCAAGTCGGCGTGCACCTCGGTACCAATGGCACGCACCGGGACATAACCGATGACGTTCACCACCACAGCGTAGTTGCCGGGCGGTACGTTAAGAATAAAGTACTCGCCCATGTCATTCGCCATCGCACCCAAGACCGTGCCCTCGATGCGGACACTGGCTGCCGGCAGCGGTTCCCGCGTCGCACTGTCGACCACGACACCGGAAACCTTACCCAGCGACAACTGCGCCAGCGCGTCCGTCGAGATGCTGAGCACTAACGCGAAAGCGAATGCGAAGCGCAAAGCTCGTGAAATTGTTATAGACATCAATTCACTCCTCATTAACAGAGCCCTTCTGATTATTGCCAGCTTGCCCCGGCCTGCTGACGGTATCGTAGTATTGCTCTCTCGACTTCAAATGCTACAACCTTACTCCGTGACACTCACCTCCCTCCAGCGATTGTAATGGGGCAATCGTATATAATATAGATTATCCTGAATACCTTTACATATGAACGACATACAAACCGTCGCGTGCAAGGGCATGAACACGCAACGAAAAACTAATTTTGAGTTCAAGGAATCCGAGTACTCATCAAATGCAAACTACGTGCCAGATTTTCAGCGTTCCACCGCCGCGCATCTGGCTGAATCCGAAACCCTATGGGACTCTAAGCGAAACGAGACCATTGGCCGAATTCTGCCATCTGTGTGTAACGGATGCGTACGACGAGCAACACGAAATTAATTTCATCCTTCATCATGGCCTGAAACGAATTGCACAACACACGGTCCGTATCCATCACGCTATCATACTCATCGCACCCTCGCGACTGCCGCCAAATCTTCCTTGACATTGTACACGGCCCCGCATCGCATAAGGTGTTGCGCTGGCAATGGTTCGGATGTGTTTAACTATGCGCCGTTTAGCGAGTTATAAGTATATACTCGGCCCGATTCTTAGTCAACATTTTATTTCATTTTTTACAAAAAAGTACGCAAAAAGTAATCTTGGGCTTAACATCCCCGCCCGCTAGTTTGTAAATTGCAGGTAGTTAAGGAATCTCTGATCAAGTCCCTGGCATTGATTTCATGAACAAGGTAATATGAACTCGGTATCCGTCGTACGTTGGCAGCGCCCTTTCACCTTCAGGATCAAGCGGGGTACGCGTCCATGAAACAATCGAGTTTTTCCGATATGGCCTACGATCAGAAGAAGAAGAAAACGCGCAAGGAACGCTTTCTGGGTGAGATGGATGCGGTGCTTCCCTGGGACCTGTTGCTCGCGCCCATCCTGGCGCACTATCCGAAGGCGGGCGGCGGCAGGCGCCCGATCGGTGCTCCGGTGATGCTCAGGATCTACTTCATGCAGCAGTGGTACGGCCTTTCGGATCCGGCCATGGAAGACAGTCTCTACGACGTGGAATCGATGCGCCGCTTCGCGGGCGTGGACCTGAACGGCGTGCCCGACGAGACGACGATCTGCAAGTTCCGCCATCTCCTGGAAGCCCATGGACTGACCGAAGCGTTGTTCGACCGGACAAAGCGCTATCTGTCGGATCGGGGCATGATGGTGAGCGAAGGCACGATCGTGGACGCGACGATCATCCATGCGCCTTCGTCGACGAAGAACAAGGAAGGGAAAAGGGACCCCGAGATGGCCAGCACAAAGAAGGGCAACACCTGGCACTTCGGCATGAAGGCCCACGTGGGCAGCGATCCGAAGGGACGGGTGCACAGCGTGGTGGCCACACCCGCCTCGGTGCACGACGCCAAGGCGATGGAGGCCTGTCTGCATGGCAATGAGAAGGCGATCTACGGCGACCGTGCCTATGCGGACCAGGCGCGAAAGCAAAGGGCCGAAGAAGAAGGCGTCGTATGGCGGGTGCATCGCAAGGCCAACAGGGGCAGGCGCCTCAACTGTGCGGACCGGTCGTTCAACCGAAAGAGCAATCGCGTACGAGCAAGGGTCGAACATCCCTTTGGCATCATCAAGAACCTGTGGGGCTATCGCAAGGTCAGGTACCGGGGTCTTGCCAAGAACACGGCCCATCTCTTCACCCTGTTCGCCCTGGCCAACTTCCAGCTGGTCCGAAGGGAACTGGCGCGCACATAGGGAGCAGTCCGTCCGATACGGGCGGACAAGGGCAGACAGGCCGGTCCGGGACCCATAAAGGGGCGAAAACACCCTCACGAGTACCCAAAACAACACCATCTTCAACATGATCGTCCTCTGAACTGACTCATATCATACCTCTTGGCCGAACATCCGGGTTGATCAGAGGCTCCTTAAGATAGTTAACCGCCTAACATGCAGGAAGATACATAATGAATCTGTTTGAAACCATCCATAGATTCCCTAACCGAAAGTCCTGCATCAACCACGTTGGAATCATTAGGATACCCCTATGATGAGTTGGTAGATGGAGGCCTTCCAGTTTGTTAGTGGCCTTGTCCACATTCGGGACAGATTGAGCAGGGCCAGGTAGAGCAGTTTCCTGGCCGCCTCGTCTGTGGTGATAGCTCTTCTGGTCTTGATGATCTTGCACAGTTCCCGGTTCATGGATTCGATGGCGTTGGCTTCAGTAGATGACTTTGCTGATCTCCCAGGGGAAAGTGAAGATCGGGGTCAGATGATCCCAGTCAGTGTCTGCGCCATAGATTGCTCATCGAGGGATACCGTTCATCCCAACGCCGGTGAAGCGGTCCAGCGCGGCCACGGCCTGTTCCATGGTCGAGGCTTGGTAGATCGCCGGAGGTATTTGGCGACCTTTTCCGGTCCTTCCAGGAGACGTAGGTCAGGCTGGTACCACCATGTGGACGATGCAGAGCTGCACCTGATTCTTGGGGAATACGGTCTCTATGGCCTGCGGAAAGCCCGGCAGACCATCGCAGCAGGCGATGAAGATGTCAGCAATGCCCGGAATATACAAATTGGTGAGCGCGTTGAGCCAGGTAGACCGCCATGTTCCTTATGCTGCCGTTACCTGAGTATCGTGACGAACAAGGCGTCCAGGAACAGGATCGGGGAGATATCATCCAGGCGCCGCGACTGCTAGGCCATCACCCCGTCGGTTACGGTTACGGTGTCGGTGATCCGCGAGACTAGTTCGGGCGATTTGTACACCGCGTAGAGGTCTTCGATATGACCTTGGATATCCAGGGTGCTCATGCCCCGTGCGTACATGGAGATGATCTTGTCGCCTGAGTCCGGTCAACTAGTCTGGTACTTGCGGGTCAGCCTAACCATCACTCATGCTACCTGAGTCGTGTAGACTGCTGAATACAATAGCCAAAACGACGACGACCGGTGGATCACTTCCACTGGTGGCAAATAGGTAGGACAGTCCCGCAATTTGCGTGATTGTTGGTGTTACTGCCAAGCACCAATCCGATTGGTGCCTATCACTCACATAGTTACGCGGGGGATTGTCATGAAAAGGCTGCTTTAACTCGTACTGATCGGGTTTGCAGGTGGATTCGTGTTCGGGCAAGTCGAAAAAGCCCGGTTGACCAGAACAGCTGTCCGGGTTATCCACCGTTACAAAATCCTCAATTAGTCGACTTCGATTACACAGGTCAGCAAATCGACCTGATCGGTTGCCATAACGCTAGGTTAAGCCAAAAACTCATTATTGCGAATATACCGGTCTATTCTAGCTTTTGCGACCGAGATCGTGTTTGCAATAAAATAGCCGGGTTGCATATCCTTGCCAACACCGGCTATTAAACTCAATGTTGTCTAGTTAGCATCTCCTATACTAACAGTTTTGATTAATGAATCTCTGAATTGTGCCTATCAAGTTCTGTATATCACGTATTTCATCCCTGAGCCGTTCAATTTGTTCAAGGGACCACTCTACATTTTTGCCGGCCAAGACATCTTCCTGCAAACTTCTTATCTCATCGCGCAGGTCCGCGATTTCCCGTCTAAGCAGTTCAATTCTATCCCTCGCGTCATCGCAAGCATCCGGTACGGCTGCCTCCTTAAATGCACCTGCTGAAGTATCAGAACCAAATACCACTGGGTTATAACTGGAACCAATAGTGATTAATGCCAAAACTCCGAGATAAATCATAAAACGTCTCATAGTACTTCCCTTCAAATTGAGTGAATAAAAACCAACACTGCATCCTAGGATATACGGAATGTGTTAGTTTAATATATACTGTCAAGGAGCTAAATTGGTGCATTGACAATTGCCTGCAATTTTAATAATCCTGACATCAGCAGCATCTCATGCTCATTGGTCGGGATCAAACCGAAAGGGGTTATATACGTAAGTAACAAGACAAATTGTGTGGTTTATATAGTCGGCCTATCCGCCTCGATTCAATTTATCAATACCCGCAATGAAATTGTGCAAGTCTTTAATGATTCCCTGTGGATTTACACTTAACCGCCTTGTTTCGAGTTTCTCCACGTATCTGCCGTTCTTGCGTTCTTGCGTTCTTGCAAACATGAGAACGGCGCGATAATGAGAACTATATGGAAATCCCTTAGTTGCATTCAGCAAGCTACCCAATTCAATGTAGTACGCGAAACTTGACAATAACCTGCAAATTGCTAGGTTGACGACAAGTCATCATAAGAGCGATGAGAGACAAGCGGAAATTACGTGTCTGAATAAGAATAGCAGGTAAACATGGTACACAGGGCCTGGTTTCACTGCATCGAAGGGTGTAGTGAAACCTATCCACTTAACGAAATCATCTATCGATGCCAGGCTTGCGGGGGGCTGCTCGACGTCGAACACGACCTCGCAAGCCTGAGGGCTCGAAGCGCCGCGGCCTGGATGAAATTGTTCGACGAGCGGTACCGGCGAACGGAATATCCCTACGGGAGTTCGGTCTGGGGCAAGAAGGAATGGGTCTGTCCCGCCGTGGACGACGAGCACGTCGTTTCCATTTACGAGGGTGGCAACAACCTGTTCTGGGCCGAGCGGCTCGGTGCGCAACTCGGGCTCGGTGATCTCTGGGTAAAGCAGTGCGGAAACAACCACACCGGTTCGTTCAAGGACCTGGGCATGACGGTGCTGGTCTCCATGGTCAACCAGATGATCGCGGAAGGCAAGGAGATCCGGGGTATCGCCTGCGCGTCGACGGGAGACACCTCGGCTTCGCTTGCGGCCTATTGCGCCTCGGCTGGCATCCCGGCCATCGTGTTCCTGCCCAGGGACAAGTTGTCCGTCACGCAGCTCATACAGCCCATCTCCCACGGCGCGCTGACCCTGTCGCTCGATACGGATTTCGACGGATGCATGGAGATCGTCCAGCAGGTAGCGGAAAACGAGGGTATCTACCTGGCGAATTCCATGAACTCCCTTCGCCTGGAAGGCCAGAAGACGATCGGGATAGAGATCTGCCAGCAGTTCGACTGGGAGGTGCCCGATCTGATTATCATACCCGGCGGCAACCTGGGCAACGTCTCTGCGCTGGGCAAAGGGTTTCTGATGATGGAAGAACTCGGGCTGATCGACAAGCGGCCGCGCATCGTCTGCGCACAGGCCGCACGGGCCAATCCGCTCTACCAGAGCTACCTGGCCGGATTCAACGAATTCGAACCCGTCCATGCCGAAAACACGGTTGCCAGCGCCATTCAGATCGGCAACCCCGTCAGTTACAAACGCGCGGTCCGCGTGTTGAAGGAATTCGATGGAAGAGTCGAACAGGCCACCGAGGACGAAATCGCGAACGCCTCCGCGCGTGGGGACCTGACGGGACTTTACAACTGTCCGCACACGGGCGTCGCGCTGGCCGCGCTCTTCAAAATGGTTGAGAGAGGAGAAGTCCGCGCCTCGGACCGCGTCATCATCATCTCCACGGCGAACGGTCTGAAGTTCACCGATTTCAAGGTCGGATACCATGGGAACCGGCTGGACGACGTGAAAGTGAAACATGGACATTCCCCCCTGGAGCTTCCCGCCCGTTACGATGACGTGATACGGGCGATCGACCGAACGCTGGCATGAAAACATTACCCGCTTCCTCCGGAATCCTGCCACTGATCCTGGCCCTGCTCGTAACCGCATGCGGCGGCCCCCTGCAGTTCCGCGGGGCGCCCTCCGGACCGGAACGGCGCCTGGCGGACGACTTGCGGGAGATCCTGGACCGTCCCGGCCTGTCCCCCATGACCATAGGCGTGAAGGTCGCGTCGCCGGTCACCGGCCGGATACTCTTCTCCCGGCATTCCGACGGACTGTTCCATCCCGCGTCCAATACGAAGCTGTTCACCGCCCTGGGTGTTCTGCGGACCATGGGCCCCGGCTATCGCTACCTGACGAGCGTATTCGCCGACGGTGACGCTTATGTCAGCGGCGACACCCTGCGCGCGTCGCTGTACCTGCTCGGGCGCGGAGATCCCATGCTGGAATCGGCGCACCTGGACAGCCTCGCCGGCCGCATCGCCGGATCGAGCGGGGTACGGGTCATCGCGGGCGACATCGTCGTCGACGATGCGTATCTGGACGGCATACCCTACGGAGAAGGATGGATGTGGGACGACGTGCAGCACAGTTACTCCGCTTCCCTGAACGCGCTCTCGGTGAACGGCAACAGCGTGAAGATCGGCATATCGCCCGGCGCCGCCGTCGGCGCGCCCGTAACGGTCCGGGTCGAACCGCCGACGACGGCCGTTACTTTCGAAATCCGGGCCCTGACGGTTGCCGCGGGCGATACTTCGTCCACCGAGCCGCTCATGGTCGAGCGGGACTGGCCGTCGCGGTCCAACAGGATCAGGATATCCGGCCGGATCGGCATGGATGAGGGCGAACGGGAATACTACCGGTCCGTCGAAGAACCCGGACTTTACGCGGGGAAACTGTTCCGTGACATGCTGCAGGCCCGCGGCATCCGCGTCTCGGGACCGGTACGCAGAGGAATCACGCCGACGCGCGCCCGGACGGTGGCGTCCTACCGGTCCCCGCCGGTTACCGGGGCCCTGGCCCGCTTGCTCAAGGACAGCAGCAACCTGACGGCGGAGCTGCTCGTGAAGACGATGGGACGTCACGCGACGGGCGATCCGGGCTCGTCCGCCGACGGCCTGGCGGTGATGCGGCGGGTCCTGACGGACTACATCGGCCTGGACCCCGCCGATTACCGGTTCGCGGACGGTTCCGGCCTTTCGTGGTACAACTACGTATCTCCCGACCAGATCGTGGAACTGCTGACGGCGGCGTACCACGATCACGAAATCGGCCCCAACTTCCTGGAGGCGTTACCCGTCGCCGGAGTGGACGGGTCCCTGAGAAACCGGATGAAGGACACGGCGGCCATGGGAAATCTCAGGGCGAAGACAGGAACCCTGACTGGCGTGAGCTGCCTGAGCGGCTACGTCCACACCCGGGATGGCGAACCCCTGGTATTCTCGATCATGATGAACAACTTCGTAGGTCCGGCGTCGACGGCCCGGCGAACGCAGGATGAGATCGGGGCCCTGCTGACGGGGTTCAGTCGAAAATGACCTGCGTGAAACAACTTACCGGAAGGAGCCGTACATGGCGGGGTCCAGGGATCCTCACGTAGAAGGGAAGGTCAAACGGACGCACTATTCGAGCAAGACGGAACTGTCGGCTCGTCTCTTCGCCGTCCTGGACCTGGCCTCGGAGGACCGGGGACTGAAACTGATTCCCCAGCTTTCCCGGGCGGTAAGACGTGGAGATGTCCTGGAACTCGTTTGCACCGACGAAGAAGGGGCCGGACCGGGATCGGAAGTGGACAGGACCGCCTACATCGGCTTCGTGGAGGTCTCGGAGGCGGGCCTGCTTCTGTGCGGGGACGCGGTCACAGTCCAGCAGGAAGAAATCGGAAAAGTCTCGGGATTCGACGAGACGCACCTGCCCAACCACCTGAACGTCGTGATACGGTCGAAGCGTCTCGTCACGGGCCGGGAAATGGATCTGTCGCTGGACGCGCCGATCACCTTTGCCGGGATCCGCGCGGACGCGGACCGTGGTATCGGTTTCTGATTCCCCGGTCAGCCCGGCAGGCCCGGTCAGCCTGATTAGCTTGGAAGGTCCGGTCGACCGTTCGTGCCGCCTGGGCCACCTGGCCGCCGTCCCCGTTTCCCGCCACGGACCGGCGCCGTCCCTCCCCGCCTACCGCCCGCCGGCCAGTTCGTTTCGCAACGCGACATAGCTTTCGTACCGCTCCCGGGACACGGCGCCCGCCGAGAGGGCGTCCCGAAGGGTACAGTCCGGTTCGTGGACGTGCGTGCAGTCGTGGAACCTGCAGCCCGTCAGATGTCCTCGCATTTCCGGGAACAACTCCGGAAGCTCGCGCGGCGAGACGTCCCACAGGCTGAATTCCCGTATCCCCGGTGAGTCTATCACCAGGCCCCCTGCATCGAGCTTGTGCGCGGCGAGGTAAGTGGTGGTGTGCCGGCCCCGGCCCGTCGTCCGGTTCACCTCGCGCACCCGAAGTCCCAGGCCGGGTTGCATGGCGTTCAGCAGGGATGTCTTCCCCGCGCCGGACGGACCGGCGATCGCGGAAATCCTGTTCCGCAGCGTTGCCTTCAGCAGGTCGACCCCCTTCCGTGTCACCGCGCTGGCCGGGATGACGCGGTAACCGCACCGTTCGTAGATACCTGCGAGATCCGGATCCCCGCCTTCCGCCAGGTCGACCTTGTTCAGGCAGACGACCGGGGCGAGGTTGCCGGCTTCCGCGGCCACGAGTAGACGGTCCAGCAACTGCAGATTCGGGTTCGGGTTCCTCACCGAGAAGAAGACGACGAGATAATCGGCGTTGGCGATCATGATCTGTTCCATGCGCCGCTTGCCGGGGGCGAGTCGGGAGAGTTTGGAGCGGCGCGGAAGCACTTCCTCAATGGCGCCGGTCTCCCCCTGGTCCTCCACGAAGCGCACGCGATCCCCTATGGCGACAGGATTCACGGCGGCGATACGGCCAACCTGCTCCACGGAGTGATGCTGGTTGTCCCGCTCCGGATAAATCAGCGCTTTCTTCATCCTGCTGCGCAACGCGCAGGCGTAGATCCCGTGCGGGGTTTCCACGTCGAATACGCCACGGTGTTCCCTGATTACGATGCCTTCGGTCGTGTTCATATACGCGGCGCCCTTGCGCCTAACCGTCCCTCCAACCGTCGATGCATGGTTTGCCCGGTGAACCCGACGGGACTGTCCTGCCCGATTGTCAGCCTGTCCGGCCGGCCCCTCGGTTCCTGGTTTGTCTGCCTGCCCGTCCAGCCCCTCGATTGCTGGTTTGTCTGCCTGCCCGGCCGGAACTAAGCCGCCTGGCCGGTACATAAAGTATACAAGAGCCGACGCATGACGAGTTCGGGGGGCAACGCGCTGGATTTAAGGGATGTATCGGCTTCGTAGAGTGCCTCGAACCCGCTCAGCAGGTCCCGACCCGAAAGGAGCCTGGACTGTGCGGCGTATCGGTTGTAAAACCGGTTGAACCCCCATCCCAGCTGCAGTTGCTTCTTGATGTCGTCGTCCGTCCGGCGATCCCGTTTCAGGAACCGGATCTTCCAGAGTATCACCAGGTGGCGGACGAAGAGCGCCACGATGGCCTGGGGCGCGTCTCCGGCGTCCATCGCGCGCTCGTAGGCATCCAGCGCCCGGGCGAGGTCCTTCTCGCCAACGGCCTCGGCGATGTCGAAAACCGAACCCGCGCGAACGGGTCCGAGCGAACTTTCCACGTCTCCGGCCGCAATTGAATCCCGGCCGCCGACGAACACGGCCAGTTTCTCCACCTCTCCGGCCAGTTCCCCCAGGTCCGTTCCAACGATGGCCTGCAACTGGTGCGCTGCTTCGGGCGTCAGCCGCTTTCCGTAGCGTCTCGCGTACTGCTGAAGCCAGGGGGGAACCTTTTCGGGGAACAGGGGGTAGAACACCACCGAAACCGACGACGACGCCAGCCGTGCGTATAGTTTGGTCTTCAGGTTCACCCGAGGCGCCTCGAGCACCAGGACCGCGGTGGGCACGGGCCGCTCCGCGTAATCCGCGACGGCTTCCCGGTCCTTCTGAGGCAACTTGTGGAAGTCCCTTACGACGACGATCCGGCGGTCGGCCATCATGGGCACGAGGGACGCGGCGGTCAATATGGCCGCGGCATCGCACTCGTCGCCGCGAAGCACGTCCAGGCAGAATGCTTCCGTGCCCGGCTCGACGATGCGGGCGACCAGCGCGTCCACGGCTTCTTCCTTGCGGTACGCCTCGTCGCCGGTGAAGAAGTACACCGCATCGATCCGGCCTTGCTCAATCTGCTGAAGCAGCTGCTCGGGGTTCATGTGAGACGCCTCTCCGCCTGTCCACGGCCGTACTCGTCCGGCACGGCTCATCAACGGCACGAATCGGGTTACGGGAATCGCAACATACAATATATTAAAGTCAAGCCGCTTATGCCATCCCTTAACCGGACACAAGGCATCGTTACCAGGCCAGCAGACATGGACGATCCGCAATGCCGCGTATCGACAGGACCACGATCGGAAACCGGTTGGAAGAACTGTACCGTTTATTCGATCTTTCGATGATTTCGCCCGATCCGCTCGAAGTGGTAAGACGCTTCGACCGTCCGGAAGACCAGGAGATCGCCGGCCTGGTCTCGGCCTCGCTGGCTTACGGCCGGGCGGAATCCATCACGGATGCGGCCGTCGAAGCATTGAGGAGGATGGGAGACACGCCGCGGGACTTCGTCATGGGTTTCGACCCGAGGCGGGACGGCGGTCGATTCGACGGGTTCGTATACCGGTGGACGCGGGGAAGCGACCTGTCGCTGTTGGCCGCGCTCATGCAGAAGGCCCTGCTGCGCCATGGCTCCCTTGGCGCGCTGTTCGCCGCGGGACATCACGCATCGGACCCCCATACGGGTCCCGCGTTGAGCCATTTCACCGACACGCTCCTCGGCTTCGCGCAGGAGGACCTTCTAACGGATCGGCGCCGGACGAAAACGGGGATCCGCTACCTGTTACCCTCCCCGAGATCGGGAAGCGCCTGCAAACGGATGAACCTCTACGTCCGCTGGATGGTTCGGCGGGAAGCCCCGGATCTGGGTCTCTGGCGAAGTATTAGCCCCGCCCGCCTGGTGATGCCGATCGACACCCACGTGGCGCGGATTTCCAGGCGACTCGGCCTCACGTCCAGGCGGCAGGCGGATTGGAAAATGGCCGAGGAAGTCACGCGGGCGTTGAGAAGGTTCGACCCGGAAGACCCGGTGAAGTACGACTTCGCCATGTGCCACTGGGGCATGCTGGAGTTCAGAGACCGCTGACCTTCCCGCTGGAGCGGCGTTCCGAACGTACTGACAGCAGACCTCCTTCCGCACATGCCGCGCCATATGTTCGGCGGCGAACCGGGACGGTCCTTCCAGCGCATGCCGCGCCCGACTGCAGGCTTCCGACGTTTCTGCTTGCCGGGAACGGTGACATCCTCCTATTTTACCGTGATTTGTAGCGGAAAAGCATCCAAGGTTACACGGAAAACGGCCCGTTCGACCGGTGCCCGGTCACGGAGGGAACATGTTAGACCAGCGGTTCGTCAGGCAAAACCCAGACGCGGTAAGACAGGCGGTCGCGAACAAGAACGAGCGGGTCGACGTCGGCCGGTTCCTCGACCTGGACACCCGGCGGCGGGAACTGCTGCAGACGGTGGAGTCGCTCAAGCAGCGGCGGAACACCGTGTCCGACGAAATCGCGCGCATGAAACGGGACGGCGAAGACGCTTCCGAACGGATTGCGGAAATGCGGGAGGTGTCCACGCGGATCAAGGGTATCGACGCGGATCTGGCGGGCCTCCAGGACAGCCTGCAAGCCATACTTGAGCGCCTGCCCAACATACCCCATCCCTCGGTGCCGGTCGGCGCCGACGAAAGCGCCAACCAGGAGGTGCGCCGCTGGGGCGACACGCCCGAAGTGGAATTCGAACGCAAGGCCCACTGGGACATCGGGGAAGCGCTCGACATCATCGACTTTCAACGGGCGGGCAAGATATCGGGCAGTCACTTCGTCCTCTTCAAGGGTGAGGGCGCCCGGCTGCAGCGGGCGATGATCCAGTTCATGCTCGACCTCCACATCCGGAAGCACGGGTACACGGAAATCATACCGCCCTACATCGTAAACCGCCAGAGCATGTTCGGCACCGGTCAGTTGCCGAAGATGGAAGAGGACATGTACCGCACCGACATGGACGACCTGTTCCTCATCCCCACGGCGGAGGTCCCGGTTACAAACATGCATCGCGACGAAATCCTCCCGGAGGACGACCTGCCGATCCGCTACACGGCCTACAGCCCCTGTTTTCGCCGCGAAGCCGGATCCTACGGGCGGGAGACCCGGGGGCTGATCCGGGTGCACCAGTTCGACAAGGTGGAGATGGTCAAGTTCGTGCGGCCCGAGACTTCCTACGACGAACTGGAAACGCTGGTCAACGACGCGGAAGAAGTGCTGCAATTGCTGAACATCCCCTACCGCGTGGTGGCGCTGTGCACGGGAGAGTTGAGTTTCGCGGCGGCCAAGTGCTACGACCTGGAAGCCTGGGCGCCCGGCGTGAACCGGTGGCTGGAGGTCTCCTCCTGCAGCAACTTCGAGGATTTCCAGGCCCGGAGAAGCGGGATCCGGTACCGGGACAAGGCCGGCAAGAGCCGGTTCGTGCATACCCTGAACGGATCGGGGATGGGCATGGCGCGGACCCTGATCGCGGTGATCGAGCACTATCAGACCGTGCAGGGAGGCATCCGCATTCCGGAGGTCCTGGTTCCTTACATGGGCGGATTGAAGGAAATCGGGTGAGCGATCCTATTCATTCGGACACGCCAGCCCGTCCGGTACGGCGCTGTTTCAGGTCGGACGGTCCGGGACAGACGGCGCGGATCGGAGGGCGCCTGGCCACTTGGCTGGAACCGGGGGACACGGTACGGGTGTCCGGCGATCTCGGCGCGGGGAAGACCTGTTTCATACAGGGGATCTGCGCGGAGCTCGGCATCGGCGAACCGGTAACGAGTCCCACCTTCACTCTCGTGAACGAATACGACGGCCGGGTTCCCGTGGCCCATTTCGACCTTTACCGCCTGGACAGCGCGGATTCGGTGCTGGATCTCGGTTTCGACGAGTACGTGGACAACCGCGTCTGCCTCATTGAATGGGGAGACAAATTCCCGGAGATCATGCCCTCCAGCGCGATCACGGTCCATATCGAAATCGGAGAAGGCACGGGGAGAATGCTGGAGATCACCGGCGCCGGAAACCTGGTTTCCGATCTGGAAGCAGATGTTTCCCGAGCGCGGCGGTGCCCGGGAGGGGACCTGCGGGGGCCGGACGGCTAGACCGGTTTAATGATCGGCTGCGCGACGGACGGCTAGGACCTGCAGGGACCGGACGGCTAGACCGGTTTAATGATCGGCTGCGCGACGGACGGATTGGGGATCAGCCCGGGCACGGGAGATTCCACGACCTGGATGCCCATCGTCCGTTTCAGAACTTCGTCCATGGTCGATACGGGACAGATTTCGATCTCGCCCTTCGCCTCCGGCGGGACATCCACCAGGTCCTTCCGGTTTCGGAGCGGTATCAACACTTCCCTGATTCCGGCCCGGAGCGCGGCGATCAGTTTCTCGTTCAGACCGCCGATGGGCAACACGTTGCCCCGTAGCGTAATCTCGCCCGTCATGGCGATATCGCAACGAACCGGCACGCCGGTCAGCGCCGAGCAGAGCGCCGTCGCGATGGTGATCCCGGCGGACGGACCGTCCTTTGGGATCGCGCCTTCGGGCATGTGCACGTGGATCTCGACGTTCTTGTAGAAGTCCGGCTCGAGTCCCAGCGACGCGGCCCTGGACCGGGCATAGGTAAGCGCCGCGTGGGCTGATTCCCGCATCACTTCCCCCAGTTGGCCGGTCAGCGTCAGCCGTCCCGAACCGCGGCGGTTCAGGACACTGACCTCGATGGAGAGCATGTCCCCGCCAGACTGCGTCCATGCAAGCCCGGTGGCAAGGCCCACCGAATCCTGCTTCATGACTTCTGAGTCCAGATAGCGCGGAACGCCGAGGTGGTTTGAAAGCTGTTTGCGCGTAACCTGCATCCGTTTCCGTGCACTGCCTTCCACCACCTTACGGGCCAGCTTGCGGCAGATCGCGGCGATGTGACGTTCCAGGCCCCGGACGCCGGCTTCGCGGGTATATTCCCGGATGATGCCCATCAGGGCGTCCTTCCTGAACGTGACGCGTTCCTTTTTCAGTCCGTGGGCTTCAATCTGTTTCGGCACCAGGAATCCCTGCGCAATGGCCAGTTTCTGGGTTTCGAGATAACCGGGCAGCTCGAGGATCTCCATGCGGTCGTTCAGCGCGGGGGGGATGGTGTCCGTCGTGTTGGCCGTCGTCAGAAACAGCACGCGGGACAGATCGTAATCCACTTCGAGGTAGTGATCGTTGAATGCGTTGTTCTGTTCGGGATCCAGCACTTCCAGCAGGGCCGACGCGGGGTCACCGCGCACGTCCCGCCCCAGCTTGTCCACCTCGTCGAGCAGGATCACCGGATTGACGGTCCCGGCGCGGCGCATCGCCTGGATGATCCGTCCAGGCATGGAACCGATATAGGTCCGGCGATGGCCCCTTATCTCGGCCTCGTCGTGCACGCCGCCTAGGGACATGCGGACGAATTTCCGGCCCATGGCGTGCGCGATCGAACGGCCGAGGGACGTCTTGCCCACGCCCGGGGGACCAACCAGGCACAGAATCGGGCCCTTCAGGTGCCGTGTCAGCTGGATGACCGACAAGTACTCGAGGATATGTTCCTTCGGTTTCTCCAGTCCGTAGTGATCGGCGTCGAGCACGGACTCCACACGGCCGATATCCTGGCGGTCCCGCGTACGTTTTCTCCACGGCACTTCGACGAGCCATTCGAGGTAGTTGCGGATCACCGTCGCTTCGGGGGAGGTCGGATGCATCTGCTGGAGTTTTTCCAGTTCGGCCATGGCCTTTTCGTGGGCTTCTTTGGGCATCTTCGCATCCGCTACCTGCTGTGCCAGCCCGCCCAGGTTTTCCGGCAAATCCTCCAGTTCACCCAGTTCCTGCTTGATAACGCGCATCTGTTCCTGGAGGAAGAACTCCCGTTGAGACTTGGTGATTCGGTCCCGGACCTCGCCGTCGAGATGGTTCTTGATCTCCAGGATCTCCAGTTCCGTCGCCAGGATGGCCGCCAGCTCGTCGAGCTGCTCGATGATCGACGGCGCTTCGATGAGCCGCTGCTTGACCTGGGGGCTTTGCTGGATGAAGGCCGACATGGTGTCCGCCAGACGCTGGGCGTCGTCCATGTTCTGCAGTGACAGCAGGATCTCGTCGGGCGCCTGCTGGTTCAGCTTGATGTACTCCGAGAACTGGTCCACGACCGTCCGCAGTCTCGCCTGCACCTCGGCCTGGTTGTCGTCGGTTTCCTCGACCAGCGCGATTTTCACTCGCATATAGGGATCCGAGGACAGAAACCGGACGACCTTTGCGCGGACGATCCCCTCGACGAGAACCCGGATCAAGTTGTTCGGCAGTTTCACCACCTGCAGGATACGGGCCACGATCCCCGTTCGATGCACATCGCCCTTTTCGGGGGTTTCGATGTCGGGATTGCGCTGGGCGGTCAGGAAGAGCAGCCGGTCGTTGTTGACGCCGTGCTCAAGGGCCTTGATGGAAGCGTCCCGCGCGATGATGAGGGGATATTCCATGTACGGAAAAACGACCACCTCGCGGAGGGGAATGAGCGGAAGCTTGTCGTCGAATGTAATGGGATCGTTGCGCTTCAGAGTAATCATGGGAGACATTTTCGCCGCCGGTTCGTGTGGAAGGTACGCGGGGTAGGGGTCAGGTCAGGTCAGGTCAGGCGCTTTGCTTGCTTTCTTTGTCCTGTACGTAGACGGGGGGAGATTTTTCCGTAACGGTTTCTTCGGTGATGACCACTTCCCTCAGGTCTTCCTGCGTCGGCGCGTTGAACATCACGTCGAGCATCACATCCTCGAGGATGGACCGCAGCGACCGCGCGCCGGTCTTCTTGTCCATGGCCTCGTTTACCACCGCCTTGAGCGACTCGTCCGTGAAGGTCAGCTTGACGTTTTCCATTTCCAGCAGGCGCTGGTACTGCTTTACGAGGGCGTTCTTCGGCTTGAGCAGGATTTCCATCAGCGCCTCGGCATCCAGTTCGCCCAGCGTGGCGATCACGGGCAGCCGGCCGATGATCTCGGGGATGAGTCCGTATTGCAGCAGGTCGTCCGGTTCGACCCGGGCGAGGAGTTCGCTCGTATTACGTCCCGCGGGGTTTCTCGACACGCCGCCGAATCCGATGGTGCCTTCCGCGGTCCGCCGCTCGATGATCTGATCGAGATCGTCGAAGGCGCCGCCGCAGATGAAGAGGATGTTCCGCGTGTTGATCTGGACGAAGTTCTGTTCCGGGTGTTTCCGGCCGCCCTTCGGAGGTACGTTGGCGATGGTGCCCTCCAGCATTTTGAGCAGGGACTGTTGCACGCCTTCTCCCGACACGTCGCGGGTGATGGAGGGGTTGGCCGACTTGCGCGCCACCTTGTCGACCTCGTCGATATAGACGATGCCGCTCTCGGCTTTCGGCACGTCGTAGTCCGCGGCCTGGAGCAACCGGACCAGCACGCTCTCCACGTCTTCGCCCACGTAACCGGCTTCCGTGAGCACCGTGGCGTCCGCTATGCAGAAAGGCACGTGGAGCATCTTCGCCAGCGTCTGGGCAAGGAGCGTCTTCCCGGTACCCGTGGGACCGATCAGCAGGATGTTGCTCTTCTCGAGCTCCACGTCGTCCTGGGAGGCGCTGTGCTGAATGCGCTTGTAGTGGTTGTATACGGCCACGGAAAGCACCTTCTTGGCCTGCTCCTGGCCGATGACGTATTCGTCCAGCGCCTCGTTGATTTCCGTGGGCAGCGGGAGATCCTCGACGGTCGACAGGGTGCTGCGGCTCATTTCCTCGGCCAGGATCCCGTTGCACATCAGGATGCACTCGTTGCAGATGTACACGTTCGGACCCGTGATAAGGCGTTCCACCTCGTCGGAGTTTCTGTTGCAGAAGGAGCAGCGGAGGTCCCGCGGCGTCGATCGCTTCTTCATGATCCCGTCCTAGGCGGTTTTTCCGTTCAGCGATTCGGCGATGGCCCTGGAAGCGGCGGTCTCGACAACGTGGTCCACCAGTCCGTACTCCACGGCCTGTTCCGGCGACATCCAGAAGTCCCTGTCGGTATCCGCTTCGATCTTGTCCACGGACTGTCCGGTGTGATGGGCCATGATCTCGTTCATGGTCCGCTTCATGCGCAGCATTTCCTCGGCCTGGATCTCGATATCCTTCGCCGTTCCGGCCATGTGGGGGATGGAAGGCTGGTGGATCAGTATGCGCGCATAGGGCAGGGCGTACCGTTTCCCGGCACCGCCCGCCGTGAGGAGAAAGGCGCCCATGCTGGCGGCCATGCCCAGGCAGTAAGTCTCCACGTCGGGCTGGATGAACTGCATGGTGTCGTAAATGGCGAGACCCGCGGTGATACTGCCACCGGGGCTGTTGATGTACAGCTTGATGTCCTTCTCGGCGTCTTCGTACTGCAGATAGAGTAACTGGGCGATCACCAGGTTCGCGATGGTGTCGTCGATCGGCATACCGATAAAGACGATGCGGTTCTTCAACAGCAGAGAGTAGATGTCGTAGGCCCGTTCCCCGCGGCCCGTCTGTTCGATCACCATCGGCACTAGCATGAGACGCTCCTTCTACTCCGTTTGTATGTCGGCGTGCTGCACGAGAAACTCAACGACCTTCTCCTCCCTTAGATCCGCTTCGATGCGTTCCAGCCTCCCGTTTTCACGGAAGAGCCGGCGGACCTGGTCGACAGAGGCCTGGCCCCGCGCCGCGACGGCCTCCAGCCGCTCATCCACTTCCTCCTGGTCCACCGCCAGCCCTTCCTGCTCGCCGATGGCGTCCAGGATGAGATGGCGCATGATCTGGTTGTTCGCCACGGGCCGGTACTGCTGACGAAGGGCGTTCTCGTCGACTTCGTCCTGATCCCGCGTGGTACGGCGCGCGTCCGCCACCACCTGGTCGAGATAGGCGGTCATCATGGATTCGGGCACCTCGAAATCGTGGGCTTCCACGATCTGCGTGACCAGGTCATTGCGCAATTCCCGGTCCGGCTCCCGCTCGATTTCCTCCCTGATCGACTGTTTCAGGGCGTCCAGGCTCTCCATGCCGATGTCCACGGCGAAATCGTCGTCCAAATCCGGCAATTGTCTTTCCATGACCTCACGGACACTCACGATAAAACAGGCTTCCCCGCCCGCCATGTTCTCGTCGGGGTAGTCGGACGGAAGCGTGGTCCGTACAGTACGGTCCTCGTCGGCCCTGACCCCGGCCAACCGGGTGTCGAAATCCTCTCCGAGGCGGCCGGATCCGATCTGGAAAAACTGGTCCTCCTCCTTGCGCCCGATGATCGGCACGCCGCTGTTGTCCGCATGCTGAATATCGGCCCGGATGAAGTGGTCCCGCTCCGCTGCACCATCGACATTCACCACGCTGGCGTATCGTTCTCGCAACCCCTCCAGCCGCTGATCTATATCCTCGTCGGTCACGTTCACGGTCCGCCGGGTCACCCGCAGGTCCTTGTATTGCTTCAATTCTATGGCGGGCTTGACTTCCACGCTGGCCCGGAGTTTGAGGTCCTGTCCTTCGTCGAATTCTATCTCTTCGATCACGGGCTGGCTAATGGGCTTGATATCGGCCTTTTCGTGGGCGCTGTTCAGGTATTCCGGTATTTTCTTCTCGAGCACTTCCGCTCGGATTTCATTGCCGAGACGGGCCTTGAGCACGCTGAGCGGAACCTTGCCCCGGCGGAACCCGGGAAGGCGCACCTCTCTACTGTAACGCGCGTAGGCGGCGTTCAGTTCGGATTGAATCGCATCGGAGGGCACTTCGATCTCCAGGACGCGTTTCCAGGGTTTGGGTTCGGATACCGTGTAGTTCAAGCCATATTCCTCCGTGCGCCTCGCGCATGCAAGCCCGCCGGTTTTACCGCGTTGGGCCGCGGAATCGCATCAACCCGAACGCCGTTCGACAAGCCGTGTTAATTAACTGTGGAGAGGGGGTTATGTCAACGGAAAAGCGCCGGGACTCCGGGGCCATGCAACCAATATCCCGGACGTGATGCGAGAGGGGGGACTCGAACCCCCATGGGTTGCCCCACTGGATCCTAAATCCAGCGCGTATACCAGTTCCGCCACCCTCGCGCAGCCTGCGTGCATGTTGCCGGGGTGTTTGCCTGCCGATAACCGGTCTCCCTATTCCTCCGGGACGGCTCCGAGCAAATCCCGGTACCTTTCTTCGTCTGCCAGTATCTCCAGGGACGTCCTGATCTGGGGGTCGTGTCTCGTGGCGAAGGCGTACCGTCCCGCCGTACCCCAGAGCTTTGCGCTGATCTCGGTCCCGATCCGGGCCACGAGCATTTCCCTGTGCCTTTGGTATTCCTGCTCATGCTGCCGGATCAGCTTCCTCCTCAGGTCGGCGAGCGATTCAAGCACCTCGGTGGAAGCCGTCCGGTCCTGGACGATTTCTTCCAGTTCATTCAGCGTCTGCTCCGCCATGGAGGTGTACTCGAAGGAACGTGCTTCGGCGAACCGGCGGAAGTCGCCGATCATTTCGTCCGTCACGTCAAAGGTCGCCTGGTCGACGTCGGGATTGCCCGTCACGTAGTGCGTAGCGAACTTGATGAAGAGACTCTGGTTGTTCAGCGCCTGGACCAGGGCGGGGAAAGCGGGCACAGCGAACTCGACGTCCGGCGTGATCCCGCCTCCACCGTACACGGTACGCCCGCCTTCCGTCCTGTATGTTTCCCTTTCCGTCTCCTCGGATACGTCCGGTTCGACCGCTGCGGCTTCCGGAGCGAAAGGATCGATCCGGCTTTCCTTGATCTTCTGGATCAATCTGCCGCTTGGCGTGTAATACCGCGCGGTCGTGATCTTCAGGGCGGTTCCCTTGTTCATGGGGAAAATCTGCTGCACCGAGGCCTTGCCGAAAGTCGGCCGACCGGCCACGATCCCCCGGTCCCAGTCCTGGATGGCGCCGGCAACGATCTCGGAGGCGCTGGCGCTGTACCGGTCGACCAGGACCACCAGCGGCGCGTCCACGAGTGTATAACTATCGGAAGCGTGATAGGATCTCCGTTCGGTGCCGGGACGCCCCATCGTGTACACGACGAGCCGGTCTTCTTCCAGGAACTTCCCCGCGACGCCAACGGCTTGCTCCAGCAGCCCCCCCGGGTTGCCGCGCAGATCGAGCAGGTATCCCCGGGCGCCCTGGTCTTTCAGTCGATTCAAAGCCGTTTCGATCTCCCTGGCGGCTTCTTCGGTGAACTGGTTCAGCTTGATGTACCCGATATCGTTATCCAGCATCCCCACGTAAGGAACCACCGGTATGGTAATGATGGCCCGCGTCAGGGTATAGTCGATGTATTCGTCTTCTCCCTCCCGGCTGACCGATATCTTCACGTCGGTACCCGGGCTGCCCCTGAGGAGATCCGCGGCCTGAGAGACGTCGATCTCGGCCGTGGACCGGTCTTCGATCAATACAATGCGGTCGCCGGTCTGCAGACCGACGTCGAAGGCCGGCGTGTCGTCGAACAACGCAACGACGACGAGGGCGTTTTCCTCCCTGGGCTTGGTGATCTTGATGCCGAGTCCACCATACTTCCCCTGGATCTGCATCATCTTCATTTCGTCGTTCTGCTTCTTCTCGAGAAACTCGGTATAGGGATCCAGCGTGGCCAGCATGCCGCGGATAGCCGCGTCAATCGCTTCGCCCTCGTTCAGGTCGTCCACGTACTTGGCGCGTATGCGCTCCACGACCTGCGTCAGCAAGTTCAGATCGTACTGCTGCTCCCCAACCGCCTGCACGCGGTCTTGATTGAGCAGCCATCCGGCGCCTAGCAGGACAATAACCGAAAGTCCGATGAAGGCGATGCTTCTGGTCCGGGTTCTCATGGGTCCGTATTCCTTAACTCCTCAGACTTCTTACGGATGTAGAACAGACGCGAGAAGGCCGTGATGTTCGACACCACGGCGATCAAGACCAGCGCCACGGGCAGGTACGTTTCCCCGAGCAGGGCGCCCAATCCGAGACAGATGATCCTCTCCGGCCGCTGCATGAGTCCGACGGTGCATTCCTGCCCGAGACCCTCCGCGCGGGCCCGTACGTAGCTCACCATCAGGGAACCGCTGATGGCCATCACGGAAGCCAGCACCCAGTAGGCGCTCAACCCGCCGTCGGCCGCGTTGAAAAGATAGAAGGCGATGATGCCGACGAATACGGCGATCTCCGCATAGCGGTCCAGGGTGGAATCGAGGAGCGCGCCAAAGGTGCTTCGCGTCCCGGTCTCCCGGGCGAGATGCCCGTCCAACACGTCGCAGCTGCCGCCGATGAACATGACCAGCCCGGCCCATCGGAAGGCACCCAGTCCGAAGAGACAGGCCGAAGCCAGGGTGATCCCGAAGCCAAGCATCGTCAACGCGTTGGGATGAATCCCGAATCGAACGGATGTGCGGACGAAGGGTCCCAGCATGTTCACGTACCAGGTCTTCACTTTCGAACTCAGCATGACATCCCCCAGCGACTGGCCGCGTCGCGTTCTCCGCGTTGCGCAACCCCGGCCGTCCCCGATCCGGCGACCGGTATCGTGACGCTTTTCCTAGGGGTTGTTCAATGCACTGGAACGCGATCCCGGAATATAGCCGCCACACCCCCTTTCAGTCAAGGAAAAGTCATTGAGAGAAAGGGAGAAAGGCCCGGCCGGCGCCCAGCTTTTCGCTTGACACGAGCGGACCGGATTCGTAAATACAGTATCGGATTTCGAGCGCGTCCTTCAGCCGCATACGGGCGCCGGACGCCGATTTGCGTTGCGTGGTCCGGACGAGGTTCATCCCACTGCCGAACCTTCGCCGTGCATGGCAATTCCCAATACAGGTTTCAGGATCGTCATGGCGTATACACTTCAGACCGACCGGGACAAGGATATTCTCCGAAGCCTGGTTGAACACCATGTTTCCACAGGCCAGCCCGTCGGTTCCAAGTCGATAGCCAGCCAGGCGCCCCACGCCGTCAGTCCGGCGACGGTGCGTAATGCCATGGTGAACCTCGAAGACGCCGGGTACATCGCCCGCCCCCATCCCTCGTCCGGCGGTGTTCCGACGGACAAGGGCTACCGGTATTACGTGGACGCCCTCCTCCGCGTGCGCCCCATCGCCAAGCGGGACAGGGAACGGATCCATCTCGAGCTGGAAAACGACTGGTTGAGCGTCCAGGAACTTCTGAGCCATACCGCGCACATACTCGGCCTGGTATGCAGGGAAGTCGGCGTGGCGCTGGCGCCGAAGTTGTATGACGGCAGACTCGAACGCGTGGAATTCATACCGGTGGCCCACCGGAAGGTGCTGCTGGTGCTGACCCTCACTTCCGGACTGGTCAGGAGCATCGTCGCCGAACTCGACGCGGATATTCCCGCGGACCGGCTCGCCGATGCCACCTGGTTCCTGAACGAGCGATTGAACGGCTGCTCCCTCAGAGAGATCAAGGGGCAACTCGATGAACGCCTGGAGGACGCGCCGCAGTCCAAGCGGAAGATCGTCCAGCTGTTCATCCAGTACAGCAATTACCTCTTCGATTTCGAGGAGAACGAGAAAACCCATATCGGGGGCACGACCTATATTGTGTCTCAGCCGGAGTTCGTGACGGATTACACGAAGCTCTCGTCGCTGCTTCAGTTCCTTGAGCACAAGCGTACGGTGGCCCACTGGCTGAGCGCGCGCCATCACGATAACCGGATCGCCGTCACCATTGGACGGGAGAACGGACAGAACGAAGTAAAGTCCTGCAGCGTGGTGACTTCGACCTATCGAATTGGCGACATGGCGGGCATTATCGGGGTCATCGGACCGACCCGCATGCCCTATGCGCGCCTGATGTCCGTCGTCGGGTATACGGCGCGGTATCTGAATACGAAGTTCGCGTGAAACCGGGCGGTTTTCGCCCCGGATCGGTATTCCAGCGGACGTGAGTGATCACGCCCGCTTCCTTTTGGTACCGGACGGGACACGCCGGCTATGGAACGGGCCTTTCATCCTGTAAGGGGAAATTCGAGTCATGAGCAAGGAGCAAGAAGTCGAAGTCGCCGGTACGCGGGAAGAAGCAGTCGAAGCGACGGAGACTACCGCGCACGAGAGCGAATCCGGGACCGGGTCGGATTCCGGACCGGGGACGGACCGACGCGCCGGACCGGGAAATGGACCGTCGGCAGCGGCGGAGGACCGGGCCAGGCGGACCGCCGAGTCAGCGCCCGACGGAGAAGCGGGCCCCGGGGAGAAGCCGGTCGGCGCCTCCGAGGACGCGCCCGGTGATGAACAGGTCAGACTGGCCGATGAGGCCCTGCGCTACAAGGATCGCCTGGTGCGCCTGGCCGCGGAGTTCGACAACTACAAGAAGCGCACCGGGCGCGAATTCACCGCGCTGGTGAAAAACGCCGGGGAATCGCTGATCACCGAGTTGCTGCCCATACTGGACAACATAGAACGGGCGCTCCAGGCGCCGCAGACATCCGATGAAACCCGGTCCTTCGCCCAGGGTTTCGAGATGATCCGCCAGCAGTTCCTGGAGAAACTGGTGAAGGCGGGCATGAAGGAGATCACCGCTGAAGGCGCGCCCTTCGATCCCACGCTGCACGAAGCCGTCATGGCCGTCGATAACGAAGAACATCCGGCCGACACGGTAATCAACGTGGTCGAAAAGGGGTACACACTCAACGAAAAGGTCCTTCGCGCGGCCAAGGTCATCGTGACGCGCACGCCGGCGAAAACGCCGGACCGGGACAACGGCCAGATACGGGATTCCACTGAAGATGAATAAACAGGACTACTACGATACCCTGGGCGTTGCGCGCTCGGCATCCGAGGACGAGATCAAGAAGGCGTACCGGAAGCTGGCCATGCAGTTTCATCCGGACCGGAACCCGGGCGACGAGGCGGCCGAAGAGAAATTCAGGACGGCCGCCGAAGCCTACGAGGTACTCAGCGATCCGGAAAAGCGCACGCGATACGACCAGTTCGGTCACCAGGGCGTTGCGGGCGACTTCGGATCGGGCGGTTTCCAGTGGACGGATTTCTCCCACGCGGGGGATTTCGAAGATATCCTGGGAAACCTGGGCGGCATTTTCGGCGACTTCTTCGGCGGTCGGACCCGTGGAAGGGCAAGCAACCGGGGCACGGATCTCCGGGTAAACCTGAAGCTGACCCTGGAGGAATTGGCCCGGGGCGTCAGCAAGACGATCCGCATCAAGCGGTATATGCCCTGCGAGCCCTGCGACGGCAGCGGCGCCGCCGACCCCAACAGCGTGCGTATCTGTCCGACCTGCCGCGGGCAGGGACAGGTCCAGCAGCGCGCGTCCTCTCTCTTCGGCGTCGTGATGAACGTCACGACCTGTCCGAACTGCCAGGGCCGGGGAAAGACGATCGACCGGCCCTGCGGCCCGTGCGAGGGACAGGGGCGGCAGATGAAGACAGTCACGGTCAAGGTGGATATCCCGGTCGGCGCCGGCGACGGGAACTACATGCGCCTCCAGGGACAGGGCCACGCCGGAGTCCACGGCGGAGCGGCTGGAGACGTGCTCGTCGTCATCGAACAGGACCCCCACGAGTTTTTCGAACGCCAGGACGACGACATCGTTTACGTGTTGCCCCTCAGTTTCAGCCAGGCGGCCCTGGGCGACCAGGTGGAGGTCCCGACCCTTACGGGCAAGGTACGCCTTACCATTCCTCCCGGCACCCAGTTCGGCAAGGTTTTCCGGTTGCGCGCCAAGGGCATGACCCACCTGAACGGGTACGGCCAGGGCGACCAACTCGTGAAAGTAATCGTCTGGACGCCCACCGAACTGACCGGCAGGGAAAAGGAACTGTACCGGGAGTTGTCCGGGTTGGACAGCGGGAAGACGAAGACGCCGGAAAACGACCGGGGATTCTTCAACCGGATCAGGGAAGAGTTGTTCGGCGACTGAACCGCTGCGGGAACGCGAACCCGGTCCGGTTGCCGCCCATCCCTCGCCTATGCGTCACTGGGTCGAAATCACCATAGCCATCACGCCCGAATCCGAAGAGGCGATCGCCAACGCGTTCTGGGAACTGGGCGCCGGCGGGGTCGTTCAGTCCGAGGGCCCGCACGCCATCGGAACGGAATGCCTTACCGGGTTCTGGCTAGACCGGCCCGGCGTGACCGATAAGATCGACCGGATCTCCCGCCTCTGGGATTCGCTTAGCGACCTGGGCATGGCGGACGGCGAATGTCGGATCGCCACGCGCAGGGTGTCCGAAGCCGACTGGGCCGGGCAATGGAAAACACAGCTGGGGCCCGTGCGGGTATCGGAACGGCTCCTGGTCGCTCCGCCCTGGTCCGAGGTGACCCGTTCCGACGGCCTTCTCGTAGTCCGGATCAACCCCGGCACCGGGTTCGGTACGGGCGGACACGAGACCACGCAGCTTTGCCTGCGGCAACTGGAAAAGCGGATTCGGCCGGGCGACCGGGTGCTAGACATGGGATCGGGGTCCGGCGTACTTTCCATCACCGCGGCGCTCTTGGGCGCTTCCAGGGCAACGGGCATCGACATCGATCCCGAGACCATCGGAAACGCGCTGGAGAACGCCGGGATGAACGGGGTGGCCGACCGGGTCGATACCTATGCCGGCCGCATGGACCATCCCTCGGTCGGCGGCCATTATCGGATCATCGTCTCCAACATCGGCGCATCCAGCCTGACCGCCATGCTTCCCGGCTTCAAAGCCCATCTTCACCCCGACGGCGAGTTGATCCTCTCCGGTTTGCTCATCGAGGAAGCCAGGGCATTCGAAACCGCGTTGGAATACCATGGCTTCGCGATACTGGAGCGGGAGACCCTGGGAGTCTGGTGGGCCGGCGCGGCCGGCAGGACGGCCGGTTATCCCGGCGGCCAGGGCGAATGGCGGATATGATGGAATTCAGTTATGTACCTCCGGACCGGATCGTGGGGAACTCGGCTTTCGTTCCGGACGGGGATGAGCGGAATCACCTGGCACGCGCACTGCGCAAGAAGCCCGGGGACTCCGTGCATTTCGTGGACGGCGAAGGTTGGATCTACGAAGGCGTGCTCATCCGCATGAAACCCGAGGTGGAAATCGAGATTCTCGACCGCCGGAAAGACGGCGAGGCGGGATCGGCCGAAGTGACGCTTGTCCCGTCGCTGCTCAAGGGATCGCGGTTGGACGCGGTCGTCGAGAAGGCGACGGAACTGGGTGTCGCCGGCATCATACCCATGCGCAGTTCCCGCACGGTGGCGGGCGGAGGCGAACCGGGCGGACAACGGTTGGAACGCTGGCGGCGCATCGCCCTGAGCGCGATGAAACAGTCGCTGCGCGCCCGGCTGCCGCGGATCGTCCCGGTCATGAGCCTGCAGGAAGTCGTGGACACCGCGTCATCCTACGACCTGGCCCTGATTGCCTCGGAAGAAGAAAGGGGAAGGGGTCCGGCACTCGCATCGGGCCTCGTCGCGGAAGCAAGGCGCGTCCTGCTGATGATCGGTCCCGAAGGGGGTTTCGCCCGGGAGGAGCTCGATATGGCCCGGGAAGCGGGCATGCAATCGGTTTCGCTGGGACGCTCGCGCCTTCGGGCCGATACGGCCTCCATCGCGGGGCTGGCTCTGCTGATGGCGGCGCTCGATTCCGCGTGAGAAAACAGCCGGTGGGCGTCACCGTTCCGCCTCGCGCGCCAAGCAGTAGGAGGACGATACCATGTCCGAGTGTCTGTTCTGCCGCATAGTTGCCGGTACGCTCCCGACCGAATTCGTCTACGAAGACGAACACGTCGTGGCCTTCCGGGACATAAAACCCGCGGCGCCGGTGCACGTGCTTGTCGTACCGCGGGCGCATATCGAAACGGTCGCGGACCTGGGCGGCGATACGGCCGGGATCATGAGCCGGCTCACCGCGGCGGCGAACCGGATCGCCCGGGATGCCGGGATTCACGACGGCGGGTACCGGCTTATAGTCAATTGCGGCCGGGACGGGGGACAGACCGTATTTCATCTCCATATGCATCTGCTCGGGGGACGCCAAATGCCCGAACTGGCCGATTGAGCGGCGATGGGCCGGACGAACGGCGGGTACCGGGATCGAACGAATTAAACTCCTTGCTATTTCAACCGGCCCATGGCATATTGGAAAGGTTCGAATAGAGACGGAGAGTAAGACTTGGTTCACCCGATTCGAGTGGCTAGAGAGGGGGTGTGAGGATGCCAGGTATTCGTGTCAGGGAAGGAGAACCGTTCGAAAAGGCCCTGCGTCGTTTTACCAAGACTTGCGAGAAAGTCGGCATCATGTCTGAAATACGCAAGCATCAGCATTTTGAGAAACCGAGCGCGAAACGCAAGCGCAAGCTGAACGCGGCGAAGCGGAAGAATCAGAAGCGGCTCCAGCAGGAAAGATACTGATCAAACCGGAGCGGGTCATGGCGCTAACAGAGCGTTTGGCGGATGATATGAAATCCGCGCTCAGGAACCGGGAGACCGTACGCCTCGGTCTGATCCGCATGATACGCGCTCAGATCAAGAACCGGGAGATCGCAAAGGGCAAAGATCTGCCGGACGAGGAAACGGTCGAAGTGATCTCCTCCCTGATCAAGTCTCGGAGAGAAGCGCGGGAGTATGCCGTCAAGGGCGATCGAAAGGACCTGATCGCACAGGCCGATGAAGAACTCGAGATCCTCGCGTCCTACCTGCCGGATCAGTTGTCCGAAGAAGAGATCAGATCCGTGGTAAGGGATGTCATCGACCGGTCCGGCACCGCGGGGCCGGGAGACCTGGGCAGGATCATGGGGGCGGTCATGCCTCGTGTCAAGGGCAAGGCGGACGGCAGGCTCGTCAACCACATCGTGCGGGAATGCCTGACCATGGGAACCACGCAGACCGGGCGGACCGAGCGGACGAGGCGGACCGCATAATCCCTTTCTGTTTGCGGTCAGCGCCGGTCCTTTTGCGAAGCCTCTCCGAAACCCCGGAGAGGCTTTCCGTGTTTTGATGCCATGAACTGGATCGATATCGCCATCGTGATCCTCGTCCTTTACCAGGCGGCAACCGGCTTCCGCAAGGGTCCTGCCAGAAGCCTGCTGGACCTGGCGGGGATCGTCTCGGCCCTGGTCATCGCCCTGACCCAGTTCGGTCTCGTGTCCGGCCTCCTCGGCCGCCTGACGGGCTTACCCCCCGGTTGGCTGCACTGGTTCAGCCTGTTCGCCTGCCTGATACTGTCGCTCGCGCTGGCCAACGCCGTAACCGGCGCAGTCGCCCGGTCTTTCCGGGCCGGTTCCAGGTCCCTGCTCAGCCGCCTGGCCGGCATGTTGATCGGGGGTGCGCGGGGCTATGTCATCTCGAGTCTATTGCTGATCCTTTATGCATTCATGCCGTTCACCGGCACGGCCAGGGCGGAGATTGACCGATCGTCCCTTGCCCCGGAGGCCATGACCATCATCCCGACCATCATCGATTCCGTAATGGACCGCCTGGAACCCGGTTCCCCGCCTTTCATGGAGGAACTGGAGCGATATCTGCGTTCCACCCAGGCACCCCCCGCGCCGGCCGACCCCGGTCAACCGCGCGCATCGTCGGACGAACGTCCCGCGCTACCGGTCCGAAGCGGTTAACCTTGGCCGGTGACGAATCACCAACGACCGAACATGAAACCCGGAATACCTCCCCACACGCTGCAGGTCCTGGAATTCGACGCCGTCAGGACGATGGTATCGGAAAGGACGGTCTCCGTACAGGGTCATAGCCGGGCGATGTCCCTGGATCCGGCAAACGAGATCGGCGTAATCCGGAAGAACCTCCAGACCGTCACCGAGATGCGGGGATTCCTCGACAAGCGGGAAACCGTTCCCCTGCGGGGCATCAAGGACATTGGCGAGGCCCTGGAACAGGCCGGCGCGGCCGGCGCCATGTTGGATCCGAAGGTCCTGCTGGACGCGGCGGACACCCTCCGGGTAAGCCGCCTCATGCGGGCATTCGGCCTGCGGTTGAGGAGTCGTTCCACTGAGCCCCACGTCTGGTCCCTCACGGCCGGCCTGGGGGATTTCCAGGAGATCGAAACGTCGATCGGGCAGGCGATCGACTCCGACGGCAACGTACGCGATCACGCCAGTCCCGCGCTGCGCCGGATCCGCGCGGATCAGCAGACCATGCGGGAGCGCGCGCGAAACTGGCTTCAGCGGTTCGTTCAGTCCGAAACCGGGGCGCGGGCGCTGCAGGACCCGGTCATCACCATGCGGGACGGGCGGTACGTGGTCCCGGTACGCATGGATCACCGCGGCCAGGTCCAGGGCGTGGTCCATGACCAGTCCGCGAGCGGCGCCACGGTATTCATCGAGCCCATGGGTGTCGTCGAATTCAACAACCGGCTGCGCGAGCTGATCGTGGAAGAAGGCCGCGAAATCGAACGCGTCTTGTTAACCCTGACCGACCTGATTCACCGTCAGGCGGATTCCATAACCGTTTCCTACGGCCTCCTGGGCCAGCTCGACTTCTATCACGCGGCCGCCGTGCTCTCGATCGACCTGCGGGCCGCGCCACCGAGGCTGAATTCCGACGGCCGCGTCGTCCTGCGCAACGCACGGCATCCCATCCTTCAACAGGCGGACCAGTGCGAGGCGGTCGTTCCGTTGAACCTGGAAATAGGCGAAGCCATGCGAACGCTCGTGATTACCGGTCCCAACATGGGCGGCAAGACGGTCGCCCTGAAATCGATCGGAATCCTGACCATGATGGCGCAGGCCGGTTTGCACATACCCGCTGACGACGACACGGATATCGCCGTGTTCGATTCCATCTTCGCGGACATCGGGGACGAGCAGTCGATCGAGGCGAACCTGAGTACCTTTTCGGCCCACATGGGGCATATACGCACCATCCTGGAAGACGCCGACGAACACACGCTGGTGCTCCTCGATGAACTGGGCGCCGGCACGGACCCTTCAGCGGGGGCGGCCATGGGCATGGCCATCCTGGAATCGCTTACCCTGCGGGGGACCGTCACGGCGGCGACGACCCACCTCGACGCGCTCAAGGCCTTCGCCAACCGGACCGGTCGGGTGGAAAACGGATCGATGGTCTTCCACGTGGAAACCCTCGCGCCGACCTACCAGTTTCGGCAGGGCATCCCCGGGGCCAGCTACGCCATCGAGATCGGACGCCGGCTCGGCATGCCCGAAGAAGTCCTCGAGCGGTCCGCCCGGTACATGGGGACCCCCGAACGGCGGCTGGACGAATTGATCACAGACGTGGACCGGAAGCACGAACAGCTCGTCGCCGCACAGGAGCAGGCGGACCGGCTTCGCGTTGAACTCGATGCCTTGAAACGGTCCTACGAAGACCGGATCGCTTCATATAAGCAAAAAGAGCGTGACGTGATCGATTCAGGCCGCGAGAAGATGGACCGGATGCTGAAAGACGCCCAGGCCGCCATCGACCGGGCAGTGGCCGAGGTCCGCAGGGAACAGGCCGAGTCCGGGGCCGTCGAGGAATCACACAAGGCGGTCAGGGACCAGCGCGTTCTGCTTCAGAGCATGCTCGAGGCCATCGATTCCGGTACGTCCGCGGCTGATCCGGATTCCGGGGACCAGGTTCCAAAACGCGCCGGTGGGGATTCCGGGGATACCGTTCCCGAACGCGCCGGGGAGGTGATCTCGGCGGGCGACGAGGTATGGCTGGATTCCTTGCGGCAGGCGGGCAGGGTTCTCCAGGACCAGGGAGACCGCCTGCGCATCCAGACCGGCAGGATGGAGATTACGGCGCGGAGGTCCGAAGTCAGTCTCCACAAGCCCGACCCGGCGGCTTCAGCCGGGACTACCGCGAATCGCGTCAAAGTACAGGTGGACCGTCCCCGCGATCCCCTTTCGGAACTGGACGTGAGGGGTTATCGCGCCAGGGAGGCCATCGACGCCGTGGACCGCTACATCGACCGGACCGCCCTCGATGACCTCCACGAAATCCGAATTCTGCACGGGAAGGGTACCGGGGCCCTGAGCAGCGCGATCCGGGAGTTTCTGCAACACCACCCCCTGGTCAAATCGTCCCATTTCGCCGAAGAGCGCGACGGGGGGACCGGGGTAACCATCGTGGAGATGAGAGATTAAGCGCTTTCGCGGGATGACGCCGCGGCGAACCGGTTCGAACCGCGCAAATCTGGGTGTGCGTCTTCGTTATTGCGTTCCATCGTTTCGACAGGAGGGTGATCATGGCCTTTACGCTGCAAATGGGTGAAACCGCGCCGGGGTTCTCGCTTCCGGCGACGGACGGCAGGACCTACAGCCTGGACGATTTCTCCGCCGCGGAGACGCTGGTGGTGTTTTTCACCTGCAACCACTGTCCCTACGTAACCGGTTCCGACGAGGTCACCCGCGTCTCCGCGGAAAGGTATGCCTCCCGCGGAGTCCGGTTCGTCGGGATCAATTCCAACAGCGAGGTCACGCATCCCGACGACGGTTTCGATCACATGGTCACCCGGATGAATGTCCATCGCTTCCCCTGGGTCTACCTGCGCGACGCGTCCCAGGATACCGCGCGGGCATACGGCGCCCTTAGAACACCCCACTTCTATGTGTTCGACCCGAACCGCAGCCTGGTCTATACCGGCCGCGGCGTCGACAGTCCCAGGGACGCGGACGGCATAACGGCGAACGACCTGGAAGCGGCCCTTGAAGACGTGACGGCGGGGCGTCCGGTCAGGACGCCGCTCACCAATCCCATCGGGTGCAACGTCAAATGGGAGAACCGGGACGCGCACTGGATGCCGCCTGAGGCGTGCGACCTGGTGTGAGGACCTTGAACAGTCCCGCCCGGAACCGGCGGGGGAACGCGGGGGAGCGCCTTGGCGCGGATACCGGAAGAACTCATCGATTCGATCCGTTCGCAGGCGGACATCGTGGACGTCGTCTCCGACTACGTCACGCTGCGTAAAGCGGGTCGAAACTACAAGGGACTCTGTCCGTTTCACGACGAGAAGACCCCTTCCTTCAGCGTCAACCCGGAACGCCAGATTTACCACTGTTTCGGATGCGGCAAGGGCGGCAACGTGTTCTCCTTCCTCATGGAGCACGAAAACGTCACGTTCGTGGAAGCGGTCCGCCACATTGCCCGCCGCCTCAATATCACCATACCCGATACGTATCGTGAGCGCGAGGCCGGAAGCGAGGCGGAAAGCCTCGCGCAGGCAACCCGGTTCGCCGCCCGGTTCTTTCACGAACGCCTGCTCAACGCCGGCCGGGATTCGATCGTCCGGCGTTACACCGAACGGCGCGGGCTATCCGAAGAGACGGTCAAGTCCTTTGGGCTCGGCTACGCGCCCGATTCATGGAACGACCTCCTGAACGCGGCCCGGAAGCAGGGCATCGACGCGGCCTTGCTCGTTAAGGCCGGACTGGCCAAGGCCGGCGAACAGCATACCTACGATGCCTTCAGGAAACGGCTCATCTTTCCCATACAGGCGCCTAGCGGCCGCGTGGTCGGATTCGGCGGGAGAACGCTTTCCGACGAGGACCAGCCCAAGTATCTGAATTCGTCGGAATCCCCCATCTACCGCAAGAGCCAGGTGCTTTACGGACTGTACCAGGCCCGGGATGCGTTGAGGCAGCGGGGACGGGTACTCGTCGTGGAGGGATACATGGACCTGCTCGGCCTGTACGAGCAGGGCGTCCAAGGGGCGGTCGCCCTTTGCGGAACGGCGTTGACGCGGGAACAGGCCCGGCTCCTGGCGCGGTACGGACAGCAGGCGTTTCTGGTCTACGACTCCGACCAGGCCGGGGTGAGGGCGACCTGGCGCGCGATCGAACCCCTGGTGGAATCGGGGCTGTGGACCCGGATCGTACGCCTGCCGGAAGACTACGATCCAGATTCCTACGTGAGAGAACACGGGCAGGACGGATTCATGAAACTCGTCGACAGCGCCGATTCCATCGCCGATTTCATGGGATACCACGCCAACCTGCAGGGATCGGGCGGCCGGGAGGAAGTGTTTCGAACGCTGACCGAACTCATCCGGAAAACGGCGAACCTGGTCCACCGGGAAACGTACCGGGAAGAAGCCGAACGCCGGTTTCCGGCACTGCAGGGGTTGCTGGCCTCCGAACTGCGAAGCCCGGGCGCCGTGCAACGTGATCGCCGAGCGCCTCGAGCCGAGGCGGCGCCGGACGGCGACGCGATGGTGGAACGGGACCTGGTTCAACTCATGCTCGACGGCCGGGCCATAGCCGAACTCGTCGAAAACCAACTGGAGCCTCGGGATTTCAAGCACCCCCTGTACCGCCGGATCGTCGAATTGTGTTTCGCAAAACTGGGCGGCGAGGGAAAGTACGACCTTTCCGGCCTGATCGATACCATCGGCGATGACGAGGCCGGACGGGTGATGACGGAGCTGATCAATGCTTCGGACTCCGGCGTAAACCTGGAACAAAGAGCCCGGGACCATATCATCCGGATAAAACAGAAACGGCTCAAGGAAAGCATGGCCCGGCTCATGGAACAGATAAAGCAGATGGAAAAGGTTGGGCGAAGCGACGAATTGAACGACGCCATGGCCACCTACATGGAGCTCAAGCAACAGGAAAAAGTCCTGTTGCAATCGGCCCGGGGAGATTGAGCGGACCCCCATCTTTTGCTTGACGATATCCCCCGTTCGCCTATATTTAATAGTCTGTCGGGTATGCTGACTGGGCGGCAAACATGGGCCTGTAGCTCAGTTGGTTAGAGCATCCGACTCATAATCGGACGGTCCCAGGTTCGAGTCCTGGCGGGCCCATTTGCCGGGCGCTTAGCTCAGCCGGTTAGAGTGCCACGCTCACATCGTGGAGGTCAGTGGTTCGAGTCCACTAGCGCCCATCGGGTACAAGGTCTGAAACGAAAGGCGGAGGCTTTCCAGAAGTCTCCGTTTTTTTAATCCGCAATATCATGTATCGTCTCCTCGCCCTGGACATTGACGGCACGCTGCTCGACGGCAGAAAGGCCATGTCCGTCGCCACGGTGGAAGCGGTACGGCACGCGGTAAGCCGCGGCGTCCACGTCACGGTGTGCACCGGACGAAGCCTTCCGTCCGCTGAAGAGGCCGTGCGGCATCTGCCATTGAACGTACCGTACGTGCTGAACAACGGCGCCATGATTTACGACGCCCCCATTCGTCGCGCCAGGTATTTGCGACACCTCCCGAATCATCTCGCGATGGAGGCCGTGCGGGTGTTTCGCGGCATCGGGTTTCATCCCATCGTGTACGGCCCCTTGCCTGAAGTGCAATACTTCTACTATGACTCCTTCGATCCGGACAACCACGCGTTTGTCGACTACGCAGCACAGAATGCCGACCGCGTTCACCGGGTGGACGACGTTTGCGACTTCCTCGGGCAGGACGTCACCTGCATAACGGTCGCCGAGCGCAACGAATGGGTCGAGTCCCGGGAATCACACATAAGGGCACAACTTCCGGATACGGGTGTGGTCTTCGAAATCAGTCCATGGGATCGTTGCTACAGTGTCATCACGGTCATGCCTTCCGGCGTGTCCAAGGGCGACGGATTGCGCAGACTGGCCCAGCTACTCGGGATCGATCTCGCCGAGGTCATGGCCGTGGGAGACAACCTGAACGACCTGGAAATGCTCGACGTCGCGGGCCTGGGCGTGGCCATGGGAAATGGAACGCCCGAAACCCGCGCCCGGGCGGATTACGTCACCGCTACCGTGGAGGACGAGGGCGTCGCGCGGGCTATCGAGCGCTTCATACCCTGATACGAAAGAGCCGCGGAAATGTCCTACGACCTGATCGCCATCGATATCGACGGTACCCTGCTGACGTCCCGGCGCGAGATTTCCCCGGGAACGCTCCAGGCTCTTCGAAGGGCCGTCGCGGCGGGAAAGCGCGTGGCCCTCTGCACCGGGAGAAGCCTCAACTCCGGCCGGGCCGCGGCGGAAAAGGTGCCCCCTGCCACGACGCTGATCTTCCACAGCGGCGCGCTCATACTCGAATCCCTTGACGGTCCGCTGCTCAGGGCTGTAAACATGCCGCGGTCACTGGCGGCCGACCTGGTCGATTTCTGCAAACGGCGCGGACACGATCCCCTCGTTTACGAACCGGTACCCGAAAGCCGGTACATCTGGGTCGAACACCCACGCTCGGCGAACGGCTGGCGGGAACGCTACCTGGAGGCCAACGCGGACAAGGTCTTTCAAGTGGACGGCCTGGAACAGGTGCTGGACCGGGACCCGGCGCAGATCGCCGTGGCCGGAAGGGGATCGTCCATGCATGAACTGGAGGCGGAACTGGCGGAATACGGCGACCGGATCGGCATCATTCTGTCGCGAAGCACCCTGGTGGGCGACTACTGGTGCATGGAAATCGTACCTGCCGGCGTGTCGAAGGCGAAGTCCCTCGCTTTCCTCGGTGAACGCTACGGCATCGGATCCGAGCGGATGATCAGTATCGGAGACAACTTCAATGACCTGGACATGATCGAATACGCCGGACTCGGCGTCGCCATGGGGAATGCGCCGGACACGGTTCGGCGCGCGGCGGACCTGGTCGCGCCGACCAACGACGCGGACGGTGTCGCCCATGTAATCGACACCTGTCTCCTGTGAGAATTACTTCGCCGGGACGGTTCCAATCGACGGTCCCAATGGGGGAGAATCCCTTGATTTTTGAAAGATTCCGGTGTATCTTCATATATAATCCCGCTTGCGTGTACGCCGGGATAGACGAAAGATCGGGTCTGGACTGAAACAACGTGCCCCGCCCGGGGAACAAGGAGAATACCAAATGATTCGCATGGCTTTGACTTCCGCGGTGCTTCCCGCGCTATTCCTGCTGATCGGAACCGCCGCACCCCTGCACGCCCAGCATGACGACCCCAACATGGAATGGGAGATGGACGGTCCCCTCTATGACCGCCTGGGTGGCGAAGAGATGATCATAGGCGTGATCGATGATTTCGTCGACGCGGCCGCGGCAGAGGAGCAGTTGAAGGGCCATCTTGAAGGGGTCGACCAGGATGCCTGGAAAGCAGACCTGCTGGCCCAGTTCACATTCGTCGCCGGGGGTGAGATCGAGTACGACGGGAAGAGTTTCAAGGAGAGCCTGGGAGAAATGGGCGTCACAGAAGAGGCCATGGAACTCGTCGCCGATCAACTGACCATCGCGCTGGAAATGAATGAAGCCTGGCCCGAAGACGTGGATGAACTGTTGGTGGCCCTGGAATTGAAAGAAGCCGAGATGGCCGAAGAGGAAATGGCCGAAGAGGAAATGGATACGGACGGGGAAAGCGATCACAAGGCAATGGAAGAGGGAACCGGCCACGACAGTGACGGCGAGGACGCGGACGCGGAAATGCAAGCCGACGCAGAAATGGACGCCGACGAAAGTTCCGACGCAAAAATGGACGCCGACAAAGGTACGGACGCGGAAGGCGCCCCGCGCAAGTAGACAGGCAAGCCTCTTCTATGGATTTCATATGGCCGGGCGATTAATTCAGATCGTCCGGTCATTTATGTATGGGGCGGATGAATGGCCATAGCGTACTTCGATTGCTTCTCTGGAATCAGCGGCGATATGATCCTGGGCGCACTGGTGGACGCCGGCCTGGATTTCGACGGGCTGAGTTGCGAACTGCGAAAACTTCCCCTCGACGGTTACCGGCTTACCCGAAAAACGGTGACCCGGCAATTCATCGCCGGGACCAAGGTCGACGTCGTAGTCCGGACCGCGGAGGGTCGTGAAGTCATCGAGGGACCCGGCGAGGACGGGCCATATCACGACCACGGAGAAGCAAGGCACCTCGACGATTTGACGTCCATCATCGAAGGCAGCACGCTTGACGGAGCTGTGCGAAGGCGGGCGGTCCAGGTATTCGATATGCTGGCGGAGGCGGAAAGCAAGGTACACGGCATTTCGAAACGGGAGGTTCACCTGCACGAAGTCAGCGGGGTGGATGCCATCGTCGACGTCGTGGGCGCATGCATAGGCCTTGCTCTGCTCGATATAGAAACAGTGTACGCCTCGGCGCTGCCGATGGGACGGGGCTTTATCCATTGTGCGCACGGCCTGATGCCGGTTCCCGCCCCGGGCGCGCTGGAACTGATGCGGGACATGCCGGTTTACCACACCGGTATCGAGGGTGAGTTGGTCACCCCGACCGGCGCCGCGTTTCTTAAAACCACGGTCGCCGGATACGGTGTTCCGCCACGGATGGTGTTAAGAAAAATCGGTTACGGCGCCGGTACGAAAGATATACCGGGACACCCTAACCTGCTCCGGGTCTGCATAGGCGACCTCCCGGATTAGATCAATTCAGGCGGACAGAGTGAGAAGTCCGCCTCCCCACGCGAGCCCGGCCATCATGCTGCTCCAACTCGCCCTGGACACACCTCAAGCGGGGACGGTTCGCCGCCTGTTGGAACAGACTGCAGTCCACGTGGACATTATCGAGCTTGGAACACCCCTGCTGATCCGTTACGGGATAGACATCATCTCCGAGGTCAGACGGGATTACCCCGAGGCGAAGATCCTGGCGGATCTCAAGATCGTTGATGCCGGCGCCGTGGAATCGGGCCTTGCCTTCGACGCAGGGGCGGACATCGTAACCGTGCTCGGAACGGCACACCCGATTACGCTCCGTGAGGCAGGCGAACAGGCGAAAGAATCCGGCGGCCGGATCATGGCCGATCTGATTACCGCTCGCGAGGCAGTCTTCCTGGCCCGTGCGCTGGATCTGTCAGGTGTGGATTTCATCTGTCTTCACACGGCTTCCGACACACTGGAGCGGGAGGATTCGAAGCCGATGCCGGAACGAATCGACCAGGTCCGCGCGGTGGTTCACCAGGCGGGACTGGCCGTCGCGGGCGGACTGAATCCCCGGATGATCAAGCGCCTGGTACCTCACGAGCCGGACATCGTAGTCGTGGGGAATTACGTTACCGGGAACGCGGATCCCGGCGGAGCGGTCCGCCGGATCAGGGAGGCCATGCATCAAGCCGATGAATGACGAGACAGCCCCTTCCCCGTTTGAAGAAACCCGGCGAACCGTCCTCGACGAGATACGGCGGACGCTGGCCCAGGTCTCCTGCGAAGAGGTCGATGCGCTGGTATGGGAAATCCTGGATGCCAGACGGGTCTTCGTCACCGGTGCGGGACGGTCCGGGCTGGTCATGAAGGGTTACGCCATGCGGCTTGCGCAACTGGGTCTTAACGTCCATGTGGTGAGTGAAACAACCACGCCGGCGGTCGGGCCGGGAGATCTGCTCCTGATCGGATCGGGGTCAGGCGTTACGGAAAGCCTGGTCCACTATGCCGGAAAAGCCGCCGGCGCCGGCGCCCGGGTCGCGGTAGCGACGGCCGACGCAGATTCTCAAGCCGCCCGACTGGCTGACAGGGTCGTCGTCATACCCGCGCCTACGCCGAAATCAGCGAATGAGACCTGCGATGAGGGATCTCGTTCACGCCAGCCTATGGGCACGCTCTTCGAACAGAGCCTCGGTGTGATGCTTGATGCCAGCGTCATGCTGCTCATGGCGCAACTCGATGAAACCGGGCGCAGCATGTTTGCCCGCCACGCCAATCTTGAATGATCTTCCGCAGTTGCCGTACACTCGGGGGCCGGACGGCCCGGTACGCTAAGACCGGGACAGGCGCTTGAGCACTTCCCGGTTGAGGACGGCCCGCAGGAATCTGTGCCATTGACCGTTGCGTTCCCTATCCGCCGACAGGTACGGTTCGGTGCCCACGTACAATGCGCCGCCGTCTTTGTGCGGTTTCAGGATCACTGCGGCCGACCCGTCTCCCCACCTTCCGATGACGCGAACGTCTTCGTCGAATTCCGCCGCGCAGACACGCCACCGGTGCGCGTCGAGCGCAGCGCCCTCGGGCAGTTGGGGCCATCCGGCGGTCAGCAGAATCCGGTCCGGATCGTTGAGGACGGATTCCCGCTGAATGCCGAACACGCGTTCTCGCGCGTCGCTGTGACGCATCCCCTCGTCCAGGCGGAAATCGTCGGCCGCACCCACGATCCACCCGCCTGACCGCATGTAGCGAATCATCCGCTCGACGACCGCGTCTTTCACCGTTGGACAGGGGGTGCAGCAGAGCAATTCGCACCCGGAGAGTCTGTCTCCGTCCGATATCTGGTGATCGGACGCGAACCCCACCTCCCGCCCCGTACTTTCTTCGAGGATTCTATGGGGCGTCATCACGTCCAGCCAGGGCACGCGGCTTGCGAAGGAATCGTAGGAAAGCAGGCATCTGCATCCCGTGGACGGCGCATTCGTGCGTTCCTTCTCCGCCATCGATCGACTCAGCGCCGCAATCGTCGCCCAGTGCTCGGGATTCGATTCCGACAGGGGCCTGCCTCGTATGGCGCGGTCTTCCCACCACGCGGTATCGTCCCAGTTCTGCCAGCCAACAGCCGATACGCCCGGCGTGTAGGCCGCGTCCGTCCAATCGCGCAGTTCCCTGCGCGTGGCATGATACCTGCTCCGCGCCACCTGCGAACCGACGACCATCCAGACGTCCCTGCCTGTCAACGTCCCGGACATGCGCGCCGCCCAGCGGATTGCGTGACCCATTTCCGCATCCGACGCAGAACGATTCGTCAAGGGACCGGGATCGATGATGACGAAGTCAAGAGCGCGGGCAGTATGCTGAAAGTGGACCAGCGTATCGGAGGGCAGGAGGGCGTCAAGATGGAAACTCATCGTCGTCTTCAGGTTCGATCGCACCTTCTTCACGGTCCTGGCCACCTCCGCCGTGAACGAAACATACTGTTCCATCTGCCAGGTCCGGCGCCCATGACGATATCCTGCTTCCGTCAGGTCCATCGTAGACAGACGGCCTTCGACGGACTCCATCACGGGTTGCCAGCGGTCCTCGGGGTACTCGCTGCCTCCCGTAGGCCCGTCCTCCAGTAGCAGCGCGTACAATCCCTTGCAGGGCCCGAACACTTCCGACACCCGTTTCACATAGTCAAGGCGCCACGCCCGGACATCGGGCAACAGGTACAGGGTCTTTGGATTGCCGAGGTGCAGGATCGACCGGATTCCCGCGTCTTCCGCGGCGGCGATCATTTCTTTCATCCGGTTCTGATGGTCTTCCGAGGTCAGCTGGTTTCTAAGTTCGAATCCGCTTTTCAGGACTACGAATTGAAATCCGCTGGCCTTTAACTCGGCAAAGTCGTCGCGCCATCGATCCGCGCGGGCAAACTCGTTGTAGTATGTGAAAGTATGCAGTCTGGACTTGGTGAACATGCTTGTTTTTTCGTCATGAATCGGCGAACGAAATCGCGCAGTAATATGAAGGTAGGATGGAATGGCGCCGCCGTTTTGTCAATATCAAAACGCCTGTCCAAGGCCGAAGTAGAAGAAGGTCCGGTCGTACTTTCTCGAATCAGGCACGTCGATCTTGCTTTGATTGTGAAATCCCACGTCGCCCCGTATCAGTCCGATCGGCGAACTCACCCGAATTCCGCCCCCGTAGCCAAGAAGCAGATCTCCGAAGCCGAACGTGCCCGCCGTCTTTCCAACCCCGCCCCAGTCCGCGAACACAGCCAGGGTAAACAGGGAGAATGGAATACGCATTTCATTCTGCGAACTGATAGCGATCAGTCCGCCATCGGGCTGGCCGATCTGGTTTATCCTGAAACCCCGCATCGACCGGTCGCCGCCGATAAAGAGCTTCCGATCAAGGGGCACCCGGTTATCGCCCAGCGCCTTCACGTAGCTGAACACAAGGGAAGTGGAGAAATCGGGGGCGTTGGGAATGGACAGATATTTGCGGGCTGCGGCCATGATCGTCAGTACCGAGCTGCGGTTACGGGTGGAACTACCAAGCAGCGGACTGGCCAGACTGCTCTGGAATTGACCGTAGAACCCCTTCGTCGGGTTCAGGATATCGTCCCGCGTGTCGTAGGTCATGACACCGGTCAGACTGCCTTCGCGCCTGGTCCGGAGGCTGTCCGGATCCGAACCGCTTCGAAGCAGTTCGGTCAATTCCTCGCTTAGCGATGACACCTCGATGTTTTTCAGGGTATAGATCAGTTGGCTCTGGAACGTGCGGGAGAGTTCGCGGTTGACCGCCACGGACATGCCTATTTCGCGCTCCGAGTGGCTGATCCTGTCCTCACGGCGGTAAAACGCCCGCAGTATGCCCGTTGTCCGGGTCCGGAACAGCCACGGTTGCGTGATCCCGGTGTCTACCTGCTGCAAGAGCGAACTGATCTGACCGTTGGAGCCGATGGTGATCCCCTGCCCCAGCCAGTTTCGGTAGGCGACGCTGAAGCTGCCCCTGAAGTGTTCGGCCGAGGCGAAGCCGGCGCCGAAACTCACTTCCCCACCGGGCAGTTCGGTGACCTCCACCACCAGGTCCCGAACGTTGGCGAAGGTGTCGCTTTCCACGGGTGACAGGCGTACGCTTCGGAACAACCCCGTCTGGAAGAGACGGGTCTGGCTCAAAGATATCTTCCCGTTGTCGTACAGCTCTCCCGGTTTGATCTCCAATTCGCGGATCACTACGTTTCGCCGTGTCTTCCCCAGTCCCCCGACCCTTATGTCCCCCACCCTGACCGGATGACCTTCGACAACCATGAAATTGACCGTCACCGTATGATCTTCCGGATGCTGCACGATTTGATAGTCAACCCTCATGTCGAGCAGTGCCCTGCGGTCGCCGAGACGCTGGATATAGCGCTTGTCCGTCGCGGTGAACAGTCGGTAGAACACCTGGCCTTCCTGTGTCAACATACTCTTCCTGAACTCGTCCTCTGCCAGGTATCCAAAGCCGTTCAGATTGACCGCGCGCACGGTGTATCTTGGACCCTCGTCGATAACGATCCTCAGTTCGATCCGATCCGCATCAATACTTTCACGAATGTATCGGACCCTGGCGTCCAGAAATCCACTGTTCATGTAGAAACTCTCGATGGCCTCCAGGTCGGTCCGCCATACGGCGTTGTTCATCCTGCCGCTGCGCAGAATCCCGTCCGTTCTGGTCTCGATCAGATCGAGAATCCGGCCATCGGGGATGGCCGCGTTGCCTTCGATCAAGATGCGGTTGACGATAAAGGACTGTTGGGCGTGCGCCGGAGTGGCGACAAAAATAGACAGGAACAGGAGCGGCCAGGCCGCAACCAGACACCCCATCCGGTGTGGATCGGGCCCGCACCGGGTGGGACCGGATGACTTCGATGAATGCCGCATATCCTCTACCATGTGAATCGCCTGACCATTTGGCGCCCTGTCGTTTCTTCAATCAAGGATACAGGTTTAACGAAATCGGAATTTAACTCGAAGGTCTATGCCATTCTGAGGATGTTCGCCCAATTGTTCGGAAAATGTCTCGATGAACAGGAAATCCGTCAACTGGTATCCTACCCGCAACGTGTATTCCGAAGACTCGAACAGACGGGTGTAACTGACCCGTGCGCGCCGGTTGATCCGCTTGCTGAGGGTAATCTGCGCGGGCGATCCGATTTCGTCGCCGCCTCCCGAGAAAAGATCGCCCTCGATCTGTACCTCGTCGATCTTTAAAAACCGTTCCGCCGACGCCCCGGTGGCCATCAGGATAGCCCTTCTACCCATTCCGGCCACCGCATCCGGCGTGCCCAGGGAGGTGAGTCCGGCCATGCCGAAAGTCAGCAGGGATATGACCTCGGGACCGGCCAGCGGCCCGGAAGCCCAGTAGGCCGGACTGGTGTTGTCGAAGGGCACCGCCCTCAACTGGGGCGTCACCGTCGATACCGGTCCCGACGCGAGCAGTTCCACTTCGTAGTCGGTCCCGTAAATGTCGCGCACGCGGGGAGCCCTGGCTTGAACGGTAAGCACCGGGTCAAGCTGTGCCACCGGGTACTCGATCAACGCGGTGAAGCTTTCCAGCGGCACACGCCTGATCAGGTCGATCCGGCCGGCATCCAGTTCGAAGGTGGTGCCGAGGTACTTGATCAGTCCGTCTTCCCTGGCGATGGCATTTCCGGTCATCAGGGGATTCTGCGCCGTATTGCCGAAGGCCACGCCACCTTCGACGGTCAGTTGGGCAACGTTGTTCTCCACATCCAGATCGGTCACGTCCACGGCGATGTCCAGCGCGATGCTTTCCAGGAATGAATCGGGCGCGTCCTGTGGACGTATGATCGCGTTGTCGAGCAGTAATTCGCCTATATTAAGCGGATGCGTGACCACTCCGCTTACAACGAGCGGGTCGGCCACGTTGTAAATCTGTGAACGATCCCGGGTACCGGTCCAGGCAAGCGATCCGTCGATTACGAGCAATGCCGAACCTAGGCGCTCCACTTCAGCCTGACTGAAATCGGCATAGGCTTCGATTTCGGCAAAGGACAGATTATCCGTCAAGATGTCGCCGGACAGGCGGACCGTGCCGTCGCCCGCACGGAACGCTACCGGATTGATCTTGAAGGCGCTTCCGTCGACTTCAATCTCGAGCAAGCCGGCTCGGAACATCGGCTCGATCTCGCGGAACCGCAGCGCCGCGTTCCGCACGGAGATCCGGCCAACCGACCGCGGAGCAGAAGGCGTGCCACCGATGGACAGGTGGATGTCCGCCTCTCCCTCGATGCGTTCGAGGTCGTAGGCAATACCACTCAGGAACGACAGATCGACGTCCTCTCCTTCCACGGTCAGGGCGATATCCCCCAATCCGGCCGCATCGCCTGTTCGTTCATCGCGGCCGGGGTCCATGGGTATGGTGCCGTGAGCGGTGATGGTATCGTCCTCCTTGTGGATACGCAGATCCCGTATATCGATTTCCCCGCCGCTATGCACGATATGGGCGGCTACGCTGTCCAGGACGGCCTCGTTGTATCTCAGCTGATCCATGAAAACTCGGGCGTCAATGATCTGGGCGGATGCCGGGCCGGTGACTTCGATCCGGGAATTCACGTTACCGTCCAGGGGAAGGTCGAGATTCGTAAGCGCCATGACGGCGTCCATGCGGATGGCCTCGCCCCGGATGGTGAAATCGGACTCACCCGTATCCGTCCCGTCGATGCCGTACGCCAAGCGGCCGTTCAAAGTAAGGCGGCCCCGCTCGTCATCGGGCTGGTTTTTACTGCGTATCGCGGCGGACAACGTATCCATATGGATATGGGATCCGTCGAAATGCAGCCTGACCGGATGGGTATTTACAAACTCGTTTTGCAGGCCGAACAGTCTCAGTGAATCCAGCGCCACGGTCCCCGCCAGATCGCTACCGTCCCGGACCGAGCCGTTTACATCGACCCGGCCCTTGATGTATCCGTCCAGATCGGCCGGCACCACCTCGAAGAACTCCCTCAGGGGCGCTACGGCCAGGTTATCCATGACCAGGGAGGCTGCGTATCTGTCTCCGGGCGGATGTGTATCCGGCTGATCGACCGGCGCCCACCCAAGATCGATGGGATAGGTCAGATTGATCTCTGACAATCCCAGCGGGGTCTGCAGGGACAGGACGGGGACCTTGATCGACCGGTCTTCGTAAAGCACCGATCCGGTCACCGTTCCCAAGAGGTTCGTTTTTTCGTTTAATGCGTAACGCACGTCCGATATGGTAAACAGGCTGTTGATCCTGGGGACAGCCGGGGTACCACTCAGGGAGATCACCCCATCCAAGGCGCCACTGAACGTACCGTCGGACACCAGGAAAGGCGAGAAAAACTCCAGCTGTACGCCCTCCAGAACGGTTTCGAGGTCGACCTGGCCTTCGGCGGCCAGACTCGCCGTACCGTTGAACGTTACCTCGCCGAAATCACCAGTCAGTCTGAATTCGTCCACGGTAACGACCTGGTTCTCCAGTTTCACGGTCGAGGGAGCGGGGAAATGCAGTTCGCGGCCGTCCATCAGGATTCCCAGCGAATCCAGGGAGACCGTTACGGTGGACAGGTCCGGATATCCGACAAGTCCCACGGCATGTATGTTCCCGCTGAACGTGCCGGTGCCGCCTTCAATCGGTTTCTTGGAGAGTATGGAGAGGAGCGGAGACAGCGAAGTATGGATAAGTTCGAGCCGCAAATCGTAGGGGTATTGCCCGGTCAACTCGATGGACCCTACCGCTGAAACTGTGGGCCCGGGGTTTTGCGTTATGGAGAAGTCCAGGCGGTCTCTGGTAATCCTCATGTCCAGGTCGGTGCCGCCCAGGTCTTCGTTTCGGATCACCAGGCTCTGTACGATGCCCTTACCGGTAACGACAGGCTGTTGAACGGTACCGGAAATATCGCCCTGCATGCGAATGATGGCATCCAACCCCCAGCCGGGATCGTCCCTGAGGTAATCGCCGAGTATGAGATCATGCAGGTTGAAGTAACCGGTGACGGCCGGATCGCCGGCCAGGTTCGTCCTGGCATAGACCTCCAGCCTGTCCAGCACGGCATTGATCGTCAGGTTGCGTGCTTCGTCGAGGAATCCCTCGACCTTCGTCTCACCAAGCGGGACCTCGCCATAGGCCATGTCGCTGATCCAACCGGCCAGGCGGACGGTCGGCCGCCGCAGCGAACCCAGCAGGTAGGTATCCAGTCTGGCCGAACCTCGAAGCCCTGCGATGTCGAACGGAGGGGGCAGGTTTCCAATTTCATTCACGTCGACCGAACCGGTCAGCTGGAGATCTCCATCCGCACCGAGCCGGCCTTCGGCGTCGACCCGGAAAGACGCTTCCCTAAGGTCGGCCCGGAGCAGTCCGCGGCGGTACTCGGCCGTTGCCGTGACTTCCCGCAACGGCAGGCCGTCTATGCTCACCAGGTGGGAAGAAGCGTTCAGATCCGCCCTGCGAGGCGGACCGTCGAACCCCCTTCCTTCCATTTCGAAGGCCAGGTCCACCTCTCCCTCCAGTTCGCTTCCGCTGTCGGAGAGGGCCGACGGCAACGCCTGGAGTGCGATTCCGGGAGACTCCATCTGCAGGCGGTATACGGTTGATTCCCCGCTGAAATCGAGCAGGCCCCGACCCGATATCCATCCGGCTTCATGCTTACCCCGGAACCGGCTGACCGTGAGCACATGCTGCCCATATGCCATGTCCACCGCGGCCAGATTGAACGGACCGTACTCCGATCGCACAACCGGCGAGGTGAATCTGGTCTTCACGTCCGGGTCTGAAAGGCTGTTTCGCAGCGACCCGGTCATGGTGAAGATCCCGGGCATGGTGTTCTCAAAACCTATGACGCGCAGAATGGCGTCTACCTGACCGTTCGCGGCGAAATCCAGTGTGGCGGGATTCCCTTGTGCTGTCGAGATCTCGCCAGTCGCGTGGAATGCCATCGAGGGGCCGTGGGCGAATTCCATCGTCATATCGTGTATGGTCAGGGCGTCCTCTTCGAAGCCAACGGTCGCCTCCATATTCGTGACGGCATCTTCATAGCCTCCTATATTGAAAGCTACATGCCCCGCGGCTATTTCGCCATTCACCTTGAACGGCCGGAGCAGGGCGCCGCGGAAACCGACTTCTCCGGCGCTCACCGCCGTGGAATCCCCGGAGTCGAAATAGCGGAACTGTCCGTTCCTGATCCGCAGGTCGCGCAGATCGATCGGCAGGCCGGACGATTCCCCCTCCGGCGACCCAGCCGCTTCCCCGCCGCGCGCCGGACCTTCCAGCAGCAGGTCCAGAGCATTCTTCCCGCTCCCTGCGGCATCTTCGAAGTAGGCCATGCGGAGTCCGTCGATATCGACGCTGTAGAGGGGCGCCTCATCGACCAGGGCGTCCCAGACGTTGAAGCCAATCCGGATTTCATCCGCTCCCAGGACTTCCGTGCCGCCCTGGGATTCCGTCAGGCGAAGGGATACGCCCCGCACCGCCAGGTGCGTCCTCATGCCAGACGCGATCCGTTCTATCGTAATCTGCCCGTTGATCTGGTCCTGGACATTCCGCAACACGGCCTGGCGGACCAGGTTCATGCCCCAGCCGGTACCCAGCAGGAGGAGGACGGCAAGCACCGCGGCCAGTATAAACGAGGCCGACAGGACCAGCGCCATGGTCATTTTGTTTTGCCGCACGTTCATTGGGCCATTCCGAGTAGTGAAGACCAGACCCGTCAGGCGTAACCGTCAGGCGTAACCGTCAATCGAACAGCTTATGGACGAACCGGGTTCTCATCGCCATGGCCGCCCATTCCATGTTCCGTTCAATGTCCTGCCGCAGTTGTTCGCCCGGTCCCGGGCCGCTTCCCTCCTCGTATCCCAGGCGACGGGCGAGAAACAGGTACTCCTGGGACGACTTGTCCGGAAGGACCAGGTCCCTTGCGTTTCCGCGCACCATGCGAAGAGCGTTGATCAGCCTGACAAGGAAACTGTACGCCCGTTCCAGCATGCTGCGCGCTTCGTCCGAAAGGTATCCGGCCCGGTTGAGGGCATCCATGGCCTCCAGGGTCGTCGGACCGCGCACGGAGGGGTTCGCGGCGCCGTACAGGATCTGCAGATCCTGTACGAAATACTCGATATCGATCAATCCACCGTAACTGTATTTGACGTTTATGGCGCCGGTTTCGACCAGTTCGTCGTTCTGACGCTCGCGAAGATGGGTCCACGACCTGCCGTCGACCGGGGTGTCGTTGTACACGAAGGCATCGCGGGCCGCTTCCACGGCGGCGCCCAGGACCGGATCGCCTCCGATGGCGCGCAGTTTGATCAGGGCGTGGCGCTCATAGGGCAAAGCGCCTCCCTTTTCGTTGAAATACGCGTTGAACTTCTCCAGGGACGAAGCCAACGCGCCCTTGTCGCCATAGGGCCGCAACCTGAGGTCGATCTCGAACAGGCCCTCTCGCCGGGAGTCGATCGTGCCGCAGATCATGCGGGCGAGACGCTCGTAGTACTCTGAATTCAACACGGCGTGGGGACCTTGCGTAGTGCCCTGTCCCGCGTAAACGAACATCAGTTCCATATCCGAAGCCCAGCCCAGTTCCCGGCCGCCGCATTTCCCCAGCGCGCAGATACTGAAGACGCAGGGTTCGCCGGAGGGCCTCAGGGGGTCGCCGTACTGGAGGCGCTGCTCCCGGTCGCAGATTTCGCCGGCCGATTCCAGGACCACCTCGGCCAGCGTGGTGAGCTCATGGGAAAAGGACTGGATGTCCTCGCTATTCTCCAGGATCTGGCGCATGCTGATCCGCAGCATCTCCTTATCCTTGTACCGGTTCAACAGTTCCTTGCGGCGGACGTAGCTCCCGACCCGGGACAACCGCGCGGCCAGTTCGCTTTCCATCTGCTCCCGCGACCTTACGATACCCACCACCCTGATGTCCTGCAGCACGGGGAACAGGTTCTTGTATTGCATCCTGAGGAAGTCCTTCCACAGGAAATCGCTCGTGCCGAAGATTTTCGCCATCGCGCTGATTACTTCCTGCTTCTCCAACTGGTCGAACATTTCCTCCATCGCCCGACCGGACTGTACGTTGGCCAGAACCTGGTCGATCAACTGATTGAAGTGTTCCAGGGCCTGGGCGGGATTCGGCGCCCGGGTCAGCAGGTGGGTGAACTGCTTGATGAGCGTGATAACGAACCGCAGTTCATGCAGTTTCCGCGGATCGGTGATTTTCGATCCCCGCCGGTCGGTCACCTCGAGCGTATCCTGCACCTGAATCCCGGCGGCCGCGATATCGATCCGTCGGATATTGATGTTTCTCAGGGCCAGGGCGGTAGAAAGGGCGTACAGAAACGCCGGCGTGTCCTGGCCCGTGATGTCGAGCCGGGTCGCCCCGGACACCGTGTCATTGTCGATCCCCACGTGCACCGGGAACATGGAGGAGTGCTCCGCCTCCCGCTCGTGACGGAGGTAATCCACGACGCGCTCGTTGATCCTTCTTTGCAACGCCCCTGCGCTGTTCGTTCGCAGACTGCCCATGGCGTTCTTGATTTCCCGCGTGACGGCGGGCCAGTCCGGCGGCTTCCCCGATGGCGCGTGCACACGGAATACGTCTACGATCTTTCGCTGGGAACGCAACGACGACGAGGTGATGCCTAGCGGCGCGGCCGGAGCGCCCGGACGGACGCGGCGCCGCCGTTGGGGGCGAAGGGGCCGCTTGCGAGGATCGCTTGCCGGTTCCGCGTCGGCGTAGGTGAATACGTCCCCGCGGCGTATGCTCAATCCGCTGGTCGCCAGGAGTCCCGACAGGATGGACATCACCGACAGGTTGTCGAAAGCGACCACGGTGAGCCGCCACGTCGAATCGCCCAGGGGTTCAACTTCGATCTCCGCGGCGTTCTCCGGACCCAGCCGGCTGATCATCGCGATGTGGCGACGGATTACTCCGGGCTCGTAACGCTCGAAATAGGCCGGCTCCATCCTGTCGAGATGATCCCGAACCAGGATCTCCGGCAAATCGTCGTCTTTGAGCCGTTCCGAAAGTTCCGCAAAAGGTATCGTATTCGTCATGCCGAGGTCTCGAAGCGGTTTGCAGGGCATAGAACTCCTATGATACAAAATACATTCAACTTCTTTTTAGCACAACTCACAACTACGGAACGCGCGCACGGGTGTGCGCGTACGTACCCGCCCCGCGAAAAAAAACACTGCTCGCCTTCTTTTTTCTTGACACCCCAACGGAAGGTTATATAATGCGAAGTCATATTTGAGTAGCCAAACATTTCTATGCGACGGCAACACGATGGTTGCCATAACGAATCGAACAGGATTATGGATGTCTGGAGAGAATTCGAGCACAACGAGATCACGCACAGCGGAGCGCACTACCTGATGACGGTCCAGCAGTTGATCGAGGACCAGGGATACGCCCGCGTGTCGGATGTCGCCCGGGAAATGCACATCACGCCCGGCAGCGCGTCGATCATGATCAAGTCGCTCCGGGAGAAGGGATATCTCGAGGAAGACCGGAACCGGTTTCTCCTGTTGTCGGAAGAGGGAAACCGGCTGGCGCAGTCGGTCTGGTCGCACCGGCAGATCCTCATCGCCTTTCTCAAGGGCGTCCTGCATATCGACGCGGAACAGGCGGAAATCGACGCGTGCAAGATCGAGCACCTGATCAGTACGAAGACGGGGGAACGGCTACTGCTCTTCCTGCAGTTCCTCCTTTCGGACGACCCCCACGGCAAGGCGTTCCTCAAGTCCTACTGGGACGCCAACGTGCTGTCGATTTGTGATTTCGATTCCTGCGCGGTATGCGAGGAAGTGGGTGAATGCCTGGTAATCCGATCGGAGTCTGCGTGAGGAACGGGGTATTCGGTAGACCGGCGGCGGGTTTTAAGGAGACCGTCGTGTCAGGTCAAATTCATACTATAACGGATCGATTCCACCGACAGGAGATCCTGCCTATTCGGATAACACCTTTCAGTTCCGTAGCTAGTACCGGCATAGGACCCTCTGACACGAGATAACCCATGCACTCCGAACTCTTTACCAGTACCACGGCGCAGACGATTCGCCTGGATGAACTAAAGCCTGGCGAAAAAGGAACGATCAGGCAGATCAAGGGCACGGCGGGGGAAGAAGTGCACCTGATGGAACTGGGGCTGCTTCCGGGCACGACCGTGGAATTGATCAAGCGCGCACCGATGGGTGACCCGATCGAGATACGCGTACGGAACTATCACCTGTCCATTCGATGCGCGGAGGCCCGTTCGGTCCTGGTGGAAAGAATCTGAACTGAAGGGTAATAAAAAAGGACTATCGGTTCGGCTGGCCGGCTCTCCCCGATAGTCCCTGGACCAGGGGGATACGTACGTTTGGCGAGTACAATCCGGTCCCGGCCTGTATTTGAATATAAGCCCCCTGGTTCTCGGTGTCAATTCCATCGAATAACCGCGGGGCAATTATGATTCGTAAAACCATCTTCTGGATCCACCTCTCGTCGGGCGTCGTCACCGGCGTCGTCATCCTGTTCATGTCGGTAACCGGCGTGCTGCTCACCTTCCAGAGCCAGATCGTCGATTACGCCAACCGGGATTACGCCACGGTCCATCCTCCCCATCCCGGCGCTGCGCGGATGGATCTCGACGCCGTACTCACGTCGGTCCGCAGCGCCGAGCCCGAAGCAGAGCCCACTTCCGTTACCATACGTCCCGATCCAGCCGAGGCTTACGTCGTACGATTCGGCCGTGCGAAGACTGTCTTCGTCGATCCCTATACCGGGGACGTCCGGGGTGAAGGAAACATTGCGGTGCGCGATTTCCTCCGAGAGATCATGTACTGGCACCGCTGGTTCGCCGCGGAGGGCGATAACCGGGCGATCGGCCGCGCGGTAACGGGTGCCTGCAACCTGGCGTTCTGCCTGTTGACCATCACGGGACTGTATATCTGGTGGCCCCGCCGGTGGGCCTGGGCGGCGTTCAAGGCCGTCTTCGTACCGAACTTCAAAATCAAGGGGAAGCGCCGGGATTTCAACTGGCACAATTCCTTCGGCATCTGGTGCCTTCCCGCCCTCTTCCTGATCTCGCTGAGCGGTGTGGTCATTTCCTATCGTTGGGCCGGCGACCTGGTCTACACGCTTACGGGTACGGAACCGCCGCAACGGGCAGCGCAAACCGCGTCTGAACCGGCAACGCCCGGGGACGAACCCGCACCGTTTCCGGTCGCTCCTTCCGAATCCTTTCTGGACGCGGCGCGCAAGCAGGTACCGGAATGGGCGTACATCACGCTGAACCTGCCGAAAGAAGGCGCGGAAACCACCACGCTGACCGTTTCTGAAATGGACAACCGCATTCCGCTGACCCGATCGACCCTCACCGTATCTACGACGGATGCCGGAGTGGTCGAATGGATACCCTTCACCAGCCTGAACATGGGACGGCAGATCCGCACCTGGCTTCGCTGGATTCATACGGGCGAAGCGGCCGGATGGTTCGGCCAACTCATCGCGGGCGTGGCGTCAGCCGGCGCGGTGGTCCTTGTTTGGACCGGCCTTTCGCTGGCATGGAGACGATTCCGCAGGTTCAATATAACCCGGCAAAACACGGCATCGACTACAAGGGATATACCAGGAGAATCCGATGAAGAACCACACCTTGCTCGCACAAGATGAAGATAACCAGACCCGGGTGTATTCGTGCCACTCCGGGCACATCCACATCATTTACCGTCGCACCAATATCGCCATATCGACAAGCGAGTTTCGCGAACTCCTGGACTGCGTAGTACAGACCTTCGAATACATCCGGAAACAAAGCCCGGAACATATGGAATCGAAACACATCGACGTCACGTTCGAGGACACAGTCGTAAAAATGCCCCTGCCCGGATTCAGGACGTTCGTGCAAGTCCTCAGACGGGCAATGACCAGTTTTCAGCGATTATCCGGTAAATTTGACAAGCCTTCAGATGCGGAATACAAGAACAACAGCAAGCTCATTCCCTTTACGCCCTGCAGGTACAACCATCTGAATTGACCGGTCGGCCTGGACGGACCGGACGGACCGGGCACTCCGCTTTTTGTTCCCTTTTTGATTGTACCGCGTTATATTGGTCCGATCCGGATCTATCGGGTTTCCACATCCGATCGCGAAACCGTTCCATTCTGATCCAAACCTTGGACATGGCTGAAACAACCGATACATTCGCGGCCCGTGAATCCGTCATCGACGTGCTCCTTGTCGGTAATCCGAATACCGGCAAGACGTCCGTGTTCAATTCACTGACCGGACTCCGCCAGAAAACCGGCAACTATCCCGGTGTGACCGTGGAGAAGAAGACGGGCATCGTAACGGGTCCTGGCGGCGGCTCGCTGCGTCTGCACGACATGCCGGGGATGTACAGCCTTACCCCGAAGTCCCTCGACGATTCCATCGCCCGGGAGGTGCTGATCGGTGAAGCGGACGAGAACCTGGACATTCGGCTCATCGTGGTCGTGGCGGATGCCTCGAATCTCAACCGGAACCTCTACCTGGTCACCCAGCTCATCGACCTCGGTATCCCCGTCGCCGTGGCCATGAACATGATGGACAACGCCGTCAGCAGCGGCGTCCACATCGACCTGGACGCGCTCTCCGATCAACTCAAGGTCCCGATCGTCCCCGTAATCGCCTCCCGTCAGCAGGGAATCGACGAACTGCGCCAGATGATGTTCGACCAGGTGGGGTCGAAAACGCAGTCATCCGGATCGACGGTAGAAGCAACGCCCGGTTTGTCCGGATCGCCGGAAGAAGCCACGCCCGGATCACCAGCGGATGCCGGGCCAGCACCATCCGGTTCGGAATCAGGCAGGGCCAACGTCTCCTTCGCCGAACGGTTTCCGAGGCGGCGGCTGCTGGGTGGCCTGCTCGACGAGGCGCTCTCCCCGGCGGCGGCCTGGTTCGCAGAACATACAAACCTGAACGAAGTGGCGCAGACTTCGGAAGCGCTGCGCGTGACTTCAAGCGACCAGGCGCTTCAGACGTGGATGGAAGGCCGCCAGGATCCCTCGTGCAAGGAAGACCTGAGACGCATCGTGGAGCAGACGCGGGGCAGGCTGGACGAGATGCAAGTGCCCTGGCGGATGCTGGAGACCATACTTCGGTATGACCAGATCGACGAACTCTATTCAAAAGTCGTTCGGGAAGAACGAAACGCCCAGGCCAGTCTGAGCGTCCGGCTGGACCGGGTGTTCACCCACCGTGCCGCCGGCCCCGCCATCGTGCTGATGGTGTTCGCGCTGGTCTTCCAATCCGTATTTTCCTGGGCCGAAGCGCCCATGGCGTTGATCGAGGACGGGATCGGCGCCCTGGGCACCTTCGTCTACCAGTTCCTGCCGGAAGGCCTGCTGCGTAACCTGCTCGTGGACGGCGTCATCGCGGGTGTCGGCGCCGTGCTGGTCTTTCTTCCCCAGATCCTGTTTCTCTTCTTTTTCCTGGCCCTGCTTGAAGACACGGGCTACATGGCCCGCGTCGCCTTTCTCATGGACCGTTTCATGAAGAGCATGGGACTGTCCGGCCATTCGGTCATGCCGCTGCTTTCGTCCTTCGCCTGCGCGATACCGGGCATCATGGCGACCCGGACGATCTCGAACTGGAAGGACCGCCTCATCACGATCATGATTGCGCCGCTGATGAGCTGCAGCGCCCGCCTGCCCGTATACATCCTGCTGATCGGCGCGTTCTTCCCATCCATGACGATCCTCGGCGTGTTCACCCTGCAGGGGCTCATGCTGTTCGCCATGTACATATTCGGGATCGTCGTCGCCATCGGCGCCGCGCTGGTATTCAAGCGGTTTTTCATGAAGGATGCCGTTTCCACCAGTTTCGTCATGGAACTGCCGCCCTACCGGCGGCCCTCTCTCAAGTGGGTTCTGCTGCAGATGTTCGAACGGGCGAAGGTCTTCGTGACGGAAGCAGGCCAGATCATACTCGCCATATCGGTCGTCCTCTGGTTCCTCGCCTCCTACCCGCAACCCGACGACTTCGACTCCATGTCGTCCAGGTCGCGCATACAACAGAGTTACGCCGGCCAGCTCGGCCAGCTCATCGAACCGGCCATCGAACCCCTGGGGTTCGACTGGAAGGTGGGCATCGGGCTGATCACTTCCTTCGTCGCCCGGGAAGTGCTGGTCAGCACCATGGCCACGATCTACAACGTGGAGGAGGCCGACGAGACATCGGTCGATCTCAGGTCGGCCCTGCAGAACGAGGTGGACCCGGAAACAGGCGAACGGGTTTACACGCCGCTGGTCGCGGTCGCCCTCATGGTCTTCTTCGCCCTTGCCTGCCAGTGCATGGCCACGGTCGCCATCGTGAAGCGGGAGACCAAGGGCTGGAAATGGCCCCTCGTCATGGTCCTGTACATGACGGCCCTGGCCTACGTGGGGTCCTTTATCGTCTACCAGGGAGGACTTCTCCTGGGGTACGGGTAACCCACCTTGGACCATTGGGCACGGGTAATCCCCCGTTGGACCATTTGGCATATAACCATTTCGCCGTTATCTTGTAATGATGGATCTTCAAACCCTGATCGTCGCCATAACCGTAGGACTCGCGGCTGCCTTTGTCGCCCGCACCTTCACGCGGCAGTTCTCGTCCCGGGGCAGGAAGGGATGCTCGAGTTGCACCCACGGCGTTTCCGGCGCGCAGCAGGAAGGCGATCTGATCCGGGTGGAGTCGATCCAGGTGGAGGATTCGGTCCGGAAGTAGCTTCGAAGGACCGGGAACCCAATGACCGTATTCGACACAATCCGAAACAGACGATCGATATACGAGTTCAAGTCCGAACCGGTCCCCCGCGAGGTGATCGCCCGGGTACTTGAAACGGCCGTGTGGGCGCCGAACCACAAGCTGACGGAACCCTGGCGCTTCCTGGTCGTCACGGGGAAAACCAAGGAATCCCTGGCGGAAATCTACTGCAAGATCCAGCGGGAGAAAACGAAGTCGGACGATTCCGGCATACTGCGGAAAGCCACCGAGAAAGGGTATGCCAAGATCATGTCCAAGCCGGTCGTCATCGGCGTGGTCTGCAAGAAGGACGAGGACGACTTCCGGGCGCGGGAGGATTACGCCGCCACCTGCTGCGCGATCCATAACATCTCGCTGGCCGCCTGGGAGGAAGGCATCGGCATGCAGTGGAGTACGGGAGGGCTGATACGGGACCCCGATACACTGAGGCTACTGAATATCGATCCCGAGGTGGAAGAAATCATCGGTTTCCTCTACACCGGCTATCCTTCGCAGGTCCCCGCGCAGAAAAGAGTACCCGCCTCGGAACGCACCGAGTGGTTCATTTGATGCATATGCACCCCGCTTCATTTCAACCTGTAAACAGCCTGGAGTTGCCATGTCCGTAGTTTCCGAAGATCGATTCGCCGCGGGATTCAGTTGGGAAGACTACATGCGGAACAGCGAGAAGAACCTCGAGAGATTCAACGAGAATTACCGGAAGATGTCGCTGGATCCGGAGGATGCGGGTTTCTTCTCCGGCTACGCCACGCCCCTGAAGGTGCTCATCCTCGGGGAGGACTGGTGCGGCGACGTGGTGCAGAGCCTCCCGCCCATCATCCGCTTGCTGGAGCGCAGTCCCTCCATCGCGTACCGGATCTTCCGCAGGGACGAGAACCTCGATATCATGGACAGGTACCTCACCGACGGTTCGCGGGCCATCCCCTATCTCATCTTCATGGACGACGGTCTGAACGAACAGGCCCGCTGGGGACCGCGGCCGGAGGAGTGCCAGGCGATCATGCGGGACAACAAGGGCAAGATCCCCATGGAAGAAATCTACCCCCGCATCCGCACCTGGTACAGGCAGAACGGAAACGGCCCCCTCGTGACGGAAATACGGGAAGTCCTTGAACGGATCGCGTAACCCCTCCATGGCCGCCACCGTTACGGAGATCAAGCACAACCTCGGCAAGCCCGACCAGTCCTTCCCGTGCGACCTGCTCCACCACGGCGGCAACCGCATGGTCATTTCCTACCGTTCCGACCGGCCCTACCGCCACGGGGACATCCGGATACCTTCCGGCACGCTGACCCTGGCCTACTACGAGGAAGAGCTTCCCTACGTACTCTGGAAGATGGTCGGACCGGACGGGAACCTCGCCGGACACTACGTACACCTCTGCGACCGGGTCAGGATCGGACCTGACCGCGTGGAATACGACGACCAGTTGCTGGACCTGTGGTTCTTCCCGGACGGCGACAGCCGGATCCTGGACGAAGATGAACTGCGGCAGGCCTGCGACGCGGGACTGATCGACCGGCGGACGGCGGATCGCGTACGGACATCCGCCGCGGAGGTCATGGGCGAAATACACGGGATCGTGACGGATTTCGACGCGTTGCTCGCCAGCCTTGGGATCGGGACGCATTCAGGCTGACCCCGGTGCATTACGCCGGTCCCGCCGCCAGGTGGTGGTCCATCGCCGGCAAGGCAGGCGGAATCCGCTTGACACCGGCCGGCTTTTCCCGTAGATTTCAGTTACAGAAACGAGGCGAAAGGCGTTGCCTGTTCAGGGCAATGGGAACAGGCAGGCGAGTCGCACCGTACATGTATTGACCTGCCAATCTATGCCATCATTGAAAAACACGGTTACGCATCGATTATCGGCCAAGGGCATTGATCCCCTCGCGCTCTACGGCCAGTACGATTCCAGGCTGCGTGCCATCGAAAGCGAATTCGACGCGAAAATCACAGCCCGGGGCGAAGAAGTCGTGATCACGGGCAGAGCGGAAGAGGTAAGGCAGATCACCAGCGTGCTGCGCGAAATGATCAAGTCCGTCCAGCAGGGCAGGACACAGGAAGTGGACGACATTATCCGGGCAACGCGATTGGGAAAGAAAAACGGAGAAGATCAGGGTCCGCCTGCCGGAGAAGGCATAGAAGTGCTCTCCCGGAGGGAACGGATCCACGCGCGGAGTCCCAATCAGCAGCAGTACGTGGACCAGGTTCGGAAATGTGATATCGTATTCTCCATAGGACCCGCTGGCACGGGGAAGACCTACCTGGCTGTCGCGATGGCCATCTCGGCCCTCCGCAGGGGAGAAGTCGACCGGATCGTGCTGGCGCGGCCGGCCGTGGAAGCGGGAGAGAGTCTCGGGTTTCTTCCCGGCGATCCGCGGGAAAAAGTGGACCCGTACCTGAAGCCGCTCTATGACGCGCTGCACGACATGATCCCGAACCACAAGGCCGGGCGCCTCATCGAAGACGGGACCATCGAAATCATCGCCATGGCGTATATGCGCGGCCGTACGCTGAACAGCGCCTTCGTCATACTCGACGAAGCCCAGAACACGACGACGGCGCAGATGAAAATGTTCCTGACCCGTCTGGGAGCGAACTCAAAGGCGATCATCACGGGCGATATAACCCAGATCGATTTGCCCAAGGACAAAGTTTCCGGACTGGTACACGTGCAGGATGTGCTCGCGGACATCCGGGGTATCTCCTTCGTCTACCTGACGGAAACGGACGTGGTCAGGCACCGGCTCGTACAGGACATCATCAAGGCCTACGAACGCTGTGAAAATCCGTAACTCCACCCGCGACGACGCTTGAATATCGATATCGAGACCGTGCTGCCCGCGCCGGACGTTCGGTGCGAGGCGCTTTGGAGTGCAGCTTGCCGGGTACTTCGGGGCGAGGGCCGAGACCATGCGGCCGTGACCGTTGTACTGGTCGATGACCCCTATATCCGGCAGTTGAATCACAAGTACCGCCATCTGGATCGCGCAACGGACGTGCTGTCGTTCAAAATGGACGACGAACCCGGGCCGGAAGAGGAAACCCTGGGCGACGTGTACATCTCCGTCGACCGGGCCCGGGATCAGGCCGACCGTTATCATGTGTCCCTGGACGACGAGTTGCATCGGCTCGTGGTCCATGGGTGCCTGCATCTGCTCGGATATGACCACCACAACGCTTCGCAGCGCAAAGTAATGCGGGAGAAGGAACGGGTCTATTCGGCGGATGCGGCCGCCAGCGGGATTCCGGAAGGTCACATGGGAGAAAAATGTTGTGGATGACGACATTCCCCTATTGGTCGAATGGCTTGTCCTCACCGGGTGCACCATCTACGCCATGCTCCTGACCGGAGCGGAATCCGCGTTTTCCAGCCTGCCCAAAAACACGCTCCAGGAACTTAAGGCCGCCCACGAGGGTGGGCAGTCCAACCGCGTTACACGGTGGCTGGACAACCAGGAACGCCTTTTCACCACCTTGCTGATCGGGAAAATCATCACCACGGCCGGTGTCGTGATCTCCGTGGCAGCCCTTTTCCTGACCCCTCCGCTCACCGAATCATTCGGATCGACACTCACATTGACCTTCTCGGGACTGTTCGCCATCGGGCTGCTGCTGGTGCTCATCGAATGGCTGCCGAGATTGTTCGTGTCACGCTACTCCGACCCGACTGTTCGCGTCTCCGCCGTACTCGTACTCGTCAGCTACTGGCTGTTCTGGCCACTGATAACGCCGCTGCTGTTACTCAACCGGCGCATGGCGCGCGCGGGGCTTTTCAGCAGCGGACGCAATCCTTACTGGCTGGACGACGAACTGCACCGGGTACTCGAGTTGGAAGAAACCCGCGAACTGAAACCCGACGACAAGGAGATGATCAGCGGCATCATCGAATTGCACGACACCAGCGTGCGCGAGGTGATGGTCCCGAGAGTGGATATGGTATGCGCCGAAAGGTCCAGGCCCGTACCGGAACTGCTGGAACTCATTCGCGAGATGGGACACTCGCGGATTCCGATCTACGGCGATTCCATCGATGATATAGTGGGCGTCGTCTACGCCAAGGACTTGCTTCAACTCAGCGAAGATCCGGACGGAGAGAAGGACCTGGACGCGTTGCTCCGCCCGCCCTATGTCGTGCCGGAGACCAAGAAAGCCGCCGAGTTGCTGAAGGAGTTCCAGCAGGACAAGATCCATCTGGCCATCGTCGTCGACGAACATGGGACCACCGCGGGGCTGGTGACCCTGGAGGACCTGCTCGAGGAGATCGTCGGCGAGATACAGGACGAATACGACGACGAGGACCCCATGTACGAGGCGATGCCCGACGGCTCGTACATCGTGCATGCCCGGCTCAATATCGATACGCTGAACGACATCCTGGATCTCGACATCACACCGGACGGGTTCGAAACCGTAGGCGGCCTGATTTTCAATGAACTCGGCCGGGTGCCCGAATCCGGTGAGGAAGTGCCATTCAGAAATGCCAGAATCGTGGTGCGCGAAGTCGAAGGGCAACGTATCATCAAGGCCGAGGTGAACAGGCTGCATCCCCGGTCCGAAGCGGGCGAAAACGGTGCGATGGAGGACCGTGTGGCATAGCCCGGTCCGTCGACGTTCGGTTCGGGTCGGTCGGGTCGACCACTCCGGGGCTTGTCCTTCGAAGATCACGCTTCTTCCCTGACCATTTCCACCCTGGAGCCCGCGGATGCCCTCGGATCGTCCGAACATCATCCTCATCATGACCGACCAGCAGCGAATCGATACGATCGGCTGCTGGGACAATCCCCACATGGTCACCCCGGCCCACGACAGGCTGGCCGCCGAAGGGGTTTCCTTCCGGCAGGCCTACTGTCCGGGCGCCACCTGCGTGGCCTCGCGGGCCGCCATCTTCACCGGCATGTACCCCCATAACACGGGCGTCTACAGTTTCCAGCCCTGGGGACTCCACCGCAACTGGGTGCAGGACCTCGCGGATAACGGCTACTGGTGCGCCAGCATCGGCAAGATGCATTTCATGCCCCGGGACGTGCCCGGCGGATTCCACGAACGGGTCGTCGTCGAGAACCCGACCAACATGAACCTGGCCGGCGGCGGCGCCGACGACGACTGGGGCCGGTACATGACCTTCCATGGCGTGGAACGGCCCAACGACCGCCACAAGACGGACCCCGACTGGTGGACGAAATTGCAGGGCGTGCCGTGGCACGAGGAGGAGCGGTTTCACAGCGACGTCTTCATCGGCAACTCGGCGCTCAACTGGATCCGCAGCCACCGCGGCGATAAGCCCTTCTTCCTGGAAATCGGCTTTACCGGTCCCCACGAACCCTGGGACCCGCTGCCCCGTCACCTGAGCCTGTACGACGGAGTGGAGATACCCCGGCCGGTAACCCGGGAGAACGAACTGGCGGAAAAACCGCGACAACATGAAGCGCTGAAGAAAATGTTCTCCACGGCCGGCCACGAATCCGGTATCAACATGTACCTGGCGAACGACGACCGGATCGACCACATGCGCCGCTACTACTACGCCAAGGTGACCACGGTGGACGAGAAGATGGGCGAAATCATGGACGCCCTGGAGGAAAGAGGCTACCTGGACAACACCCTGGTCGTCTTCTGTTCGGACCACGGCGAGAACCTGGGCGACCACGGCATGGCTTACAAGTGGCTCATGTACGACACGATTACCCACATCCCACTCATCATCCGTTACCCGGACCGCAAACGCCGGGGCGACCACGTGAGCGACCTGGTCTCGCTCATGGACCTGGGGCCCACCATACTCGAAGCGGCCGGCGTGCAGGTCCCCACCTACCTGGAAGGGCGTTCCCTCATGGCCTATGCCGACCCGGGCGCCTCCGTAACTCCGCGGAATTACGTCTTCTGCGAGGACAACTACCAGATCATGATGCGAAGCCAGACCCACAAACTGGTCTACTACATCGGCCAGGAAGAGGGCGAGTTATACGACCTGGAAGCCGATCCCGGAGAACTGTGGAACCAGTGGGACAACGATGCGTATGCGGGGATCCAGGCAAAGATGAAGGAAAACCTGCTGGAGTGGCTGGCGGCCAGCAACTACTGGCACGCCGGTTACAAGCGGGACCGCTCCGCGCAATACCCCGTGCGCTGGCCTGCCGGGGACAACGTCAACCTGCAGGGACCGCCCGCGGAGGACGCGGAGAAGCCGGGGTTGTAGGTGCCCCTTACAGATAGTACTGACTACTCTTGCACTCCTTTGGACACTTCCTTGACAGATTACCCACTTTTAAAAAAGAAGGAGTTCAATTCTATTACGTAAACATTGGTTTAACTGGATATCCCTTTCTTGACACATATGAAACAACCCTCTTGTTGAGTCAAGACCACCTATGTTCCGAAATTGCTTCAGGATACTTCTAGAAAAGCAATCTGCATGTTGACATGAATGACTCTTCAAATACAATTCCCTCGCAATTGAGTAGCTCTCAGTTGAAGACCCTCATCCGTCGATACGTCGCCCTCAGCGCACTGGTCATGATCACGTGTGTGCATATTGGACTGGTCGTATGGACGCTGGTACGGTTTACACAGATCGAACACTGGTCGCCGGGTATCCAGTTCTTCGGAAATGAAATGATACAGACGAAGGGACTCACGAAAAGCGCGGTGAGCAATCTGCAGGAAGGCACGTGGTTCCATCTCGTTCGCATACGCAATGACGGCGGCATCACCGTCACGCAAGTCGACGCGGGCAGCCCGGCCGACAAAGCCGGATTGCGATCGGGCGACGTGGTGATCTCCATTGATGGAACGAATCTCGGGACACGTCCCGAAGCCTATTTCCAGGCTCGTTTGCGGAGTAACCCCGGCGACCGTTTCAATCTCGCCTGGCTTCGTGACGGCAGGATGCACTCTGGTATCCTTACGCTTGAGGCCACGGAACAGGTGCGATACGCCGTCGAAGTCAATCAGGAAGAACTCGTATTGGGTGTCGGAGCGATGACGTGGTTCCAACGGGGTCCGTATCTGATCTATCCGATGGTCCTGCTGGTCTTCGGAACCTGGATGGGGTTCAGGAGTCCGCACAGTCCTCTTGCCTTTCCATGCGCGTTGCTCTTCCTGGCTATGGCACTTTCCTCCTCGCCCGCTTTCCATCCCATGATGGCCGGATGGCCGGACTGGGTACTGTCCCTCAGCATCTTCGTCATCGTCGCGGCATACTTTCTGGAAATCGTTCTCATGTTTCGGATTCTTGCCGTCTTCCCCGGTACGACGGCTTTCGGATCATGGCTGATCAAAAGGTCGTGGTTCATCCTGACCCCCCTGGTCCTCTGGCTATCGTGCCGTCTGATCTATCTACTGAGTCTGACCTACGGGTGGGACCACGCAGGCGTTGATATCATCACGGAAATCGTTGAACCCGTGCCCGTTCCCGCGCTGCCCATCCTCGTCGTGATAACGGCGGGATGTCTTTTGATAGCCCAACGGTCCGTCGCGCGGCATCAGCAGCGCACGCGACTGCATATCATCAAGGCAGGATTCATCTCGGCCCTCATTCTGGCTCCCTTGTGGACCATAACGCAACCAGGCACACTTCTGGCCAGTTGGGACCTGATTCCGATAGGGGGTCCCGCCCTGCCCGTATTAGTCTGGCTCTTCGATCGGATCGTCCACGCAGGGCTGCAGTGTGGGCTGCCGCTCGCCTTTGTCTATACCATTCTGGCACACAGAGTATTCGGCCTGAATTTCGTCTTCGGAAGAGGGCTGCGTTACCTGGCCAATGCCAGGAGCATATATCTCATACTCTGTTTCTGGACGTTAATCGCACTATTCGAATTGATATCCGTGTGGCCGAACGGTATGGATACCTCCGATCTTCTGATCGCCAGCGCCGCCGCGGGATTCACCCTGATACTCGTCGGAGGGTGGACCTGGGTGAAGACGCCCGTCATCCGCCTGTTGAATCAATATCTCCTTCGGGATGAATATGAAAACCGGCAACGCCTGTTCATACTCGAGCAATCATTAACGCAATATCAGGATCGTAACGCGCTTTTAAGCGCCACCGGGCAAGAGTTGCTGGAGGGATTGGACGTTTGCAATCTGGCGATATACCTCGCAGAAGGTCCTCGGGAAACCCTTTCGGTCCGATGGTACGGAGTGCGTGAGAAGCCGGAGCAGGATCTCACGAGAAATGAATCTTTCTTCACTGAAGCAGCCGGCAAGGTCGAGGGTCTTCTACGATCGATACCTCCCGAGCAGTCGTTGGTCGAGTATCGCGAACTGTACGCGAATGAAAACATGAAAGACACCGGATGCGAACTCATTGTCATGATTGGACGAGGATCTGACCGTCAAGGATGTATTGCACTGGGTGCGAAGCTCAGCGAAGAACCGTTCAACAGCGATGAAAAGGAACAGTTGGTGGTCCTGTCGGCCGAATTGGAATTGGCGTTGAAGAACCTCGATATGGCAACGTCTTTAAGGCATCAGGCACAGGGATTGCAGAGACTGTCCAGACGTCTGATCGATGTTCAGGAATCTGAAAGGCGCCGGCTGGCGCGGGATCTCCATGACGATACGGGACAGGCGCTCACGGCGCTGAAGATGAGCCTGGAAATTACCCGGAACGAGTTGTCCGGAGCCTCCGATCATACTGCAGAACGGCTGAGTGACGCCGTGGCGCTCGCCGACGATACGCTGGAGAAACTTCGGACGATCTCCCACAGCCTCCGTCCACCCACACTGGATGCGATCGGGCTGAATGCATCGTTGGACAGACTTTGCCAGAACTTTGCTCACCGCACCGGAATCGCAATCGCATACAACGGCACGGAAGGCCCGAATATATCCAATATGATTGATATATGCCTGTATCGTATTCTGCAGGAGGGACTTACGAACTGCGCGAAACATGGCGGAGCTACTCGGATCAAGGTCGATCTGGAACGGAACGGCCAGGCGATACAGTTATCGATCTGTGATAACGGGAGGGGCTTTGATCCTCGTTCGATACTCATGAATCAGGATGGAAACGGAATAGGCCTGATAGACATGCGGGAACGCGTGGAGTCTTTGGAAGGCCACTTGGCAATATACTCTCAGCCGGGATCCGGCACCCGTCTGGTCGCTACAATTCCTTTGGAGGAGAAATGATCAGGATCGTTATTGCCGACGATCACCAACTGGTCCGTCAAAGCATCGTATCTCTGATCGAAAAGACCGAGGATATGGAAGTTGTCGGCGAAGCGGCCGATGGTCACGAGACCCTGAACCTGGTACAAGGGAAGAGACCGGACGTGGCCATGTTGGATATCGCCATGCCTTTGCTGAACGGTATCGAGACCACGCGGCGGATTCAGACGCTATCCGTCGATACCCGCGTCGTCATACTATCCATGCATTCGGATGAGGACGTGGTGCGCCAGGCACTCAGATGCGGGGCCAGCGGGTATCTCCTCAAGAGATCCGTCGTGGAGGAACTCCCGATCGCCATCCGGTCCGCCAACAAGGGCGAAATCTATCTTTCGCCTTCGATTGCTCAAACCGTGCTGTCGGGATTCCTGCGGACGGAATCGGCGAATGAGTCAAAGGCCGTTCTGGAGCAGCTTTCATCCCGCGAACGGGAGATACTTCAGCTCATCGTCGAGGGACATACCAATCAGGCCGCGGCGGAGGTCCTGAACATCAGCGCCAAGACCGTGGAAAAACACCGCGCGGTCCTGATGAAGAAGTTGGAAGTCCACAATCTGCCGGATCTCATACTCCTGGCCCTCAAGCACCGTCTCGCCTTCCTGGATGAATGATCCGTCGTCTTTCCCCGCCTGGTAGCAATCCGGTTGGCCGCAGTCTGTCTCTCTCGCCTCTTCAGCCCCCCAATACCGTAAGAAAAAGCGGAACATAGGGAAACACCCTATGGATAGTCCTCCTTTTTGTTGTTAGTATTGAGCAAAAGCCGGGTTTCGCCGTGTGACGACCTTAAGAGGAGATCACGAACTTCATATGATACGCGTAGTGATTGCAGACGATCATCATCTGATTCGGCAGGGGCTGCGGGACCTGCTCGAAAAAGAGTCCGATATTCGAATAGTCGGCGAGGCCGTGGACGGCCGGGATGTTTTGGAAACGGTCCGTCGAGTCCGAACGGACGTCATCGTGATGGACGTCGAGATGCCCGGTATCAACGGTATCGAAGCGACGAGGAGGATACGCGCGTCGTTTTCCGAGGTCCGGATGGTCATGCTGTCGATGCATTCCGATCCCGTATTGATCCGGAAAGCGCTGGACAACGGCGCCAGGGGCTACGTGCTCAAGAAATCAGCCGGCGAAGAGTTGGTCAAAGCGATACGCACCGTTTGCAGGGGCCTCACCTACCAATCCCGGGCCATGGATCATGCCGATTACCTGTATGAGGAGTACCCCCATGGCACACCGCCCCAGCTTACTCCCCGTGAGCGCGAGATCCTTCGACTGATCGCATCGGGGCGATCCAATCGTCAGATAGCCGAAGCATTGCGAATCAGTTTAAAAACCGTGCAAAATCATCGCATCAATCTGATGGCGAAACTGGACACGCACAGCCTTCCCGATCTGATCCGAACGGCGATCAAACTTGGTCTGATCAAACTGGAAGAATGAACTCGTTCGTTTAAAGGAAACGCTCCACGCCGCCCAAGACCGGCATCAGGTTTTTTCGATTCCGGTGAAAAAAACGAGCAAATAGGGATACACCCCATAGATAACCGGTCCGGCTTTCCTTTCCTTAACAGGTAGATCGTTCCAGTGTTCCATCTCTTCATATCACTGCACCAACCGATGTACTGAAGGAGGCCTGCAATGTCTGATTGGACCTGCCCACTCCCGCCGATGCCCGACAACGTGGAACTCAAAGAAGCCTTCGAACACCGGATCTATCCGCTCACACTTACGGGATGGGGTCACTACTTCATGGGGCTTGGCGCCTTGGAGGAAATAGAAGACCTGGGGGCCTGTCTGGCCGGGAACACCACACCGTATAGCGCTTCATTGAGTAAAGCCCGGCGTTGCTTTCGAACCGCGAGGGAACATCTTCAGAAAGCCCTTGATCTCTGTTTAGAGTTTCGGGCTTCACTGCCGGAACCGGCTCGCAAGATGTTGTCGCCGAATATCAAGATGTTTTACGATATGACTTCTCTTCTGGAGGAAGCTGAAACAGTGATCGCGGCAGGAGAAATCCCGACGTTGGAGTGCATTCACAGGATTTCGGAACTGATCAGGGAAGACATGGTGTTCGGGGAGCGCATGGCCCGGGTCAACCGAGGTACCCAGGGGCATTTCCCGTATCCTGAGGACGAGCTGGTGGAGATTATGGAGGTTGTTGATCAAACAACGTCTTAGATCGGATATAAAACAGTTAATAGCAGGGGTTTACCCTATAGATTCGGCGGTTCCCACTTCCTAAATATCTGTAGATGACTATCGGTCAGGCGTCGTTTTCTTCATTGCACAGTACAACCGGAAAGGCAAAAAGAAAGGAGCACGGCCATGAAAACCTCGATCAGAAGCATCTTCACTCGTGTAATATTCGTCGGTGCATTGACGATGGCCGGCGCAATGAGCATGCTGGCGTTGTCCACGGAGCCGGCAGGAGCCAATCAGGTGTACAATTGGGTGCATATTGCAAATAACGTGTACCACTGCCAGGCCTCTACATCTAATCACTGTTCTCCTTACAGCGCTCATACATGGCCGTAAGTGTAGTCACGCCTGACCGATAGTATAGTGATGGTTCCTAAGATGAGTGCCACTTGAGAAAATGAGCACTTTCCGGTTGTACTGTCAAAGACTGTCTGATGAGGAGGGTATTCAATCATGACCAAGCGAATGAAGGAAACGCTACGGATGCTGTCCTTTTCGCTTATGGTGGTATCCATGGGAGCAATGGCGTGTCAGAGTACTCACGGTTCGATGGAAGAAGTCCGCAATACATCGATTGCTCATCTCGCCGATTCTTATGGAGATAAACGGTCTTTTTTGGATGTGTACACAGAAATACGCCAGATCCCGCTTGCCAATGATACGGGCTTCACGCTGAGCGCTTTGCCCTGGTTCAGCGCGAGAAACGAACAGGGCGATTTCATTGTGCTGGATAACTTCGGCGTTCGACAGATACTTGTTTTCGACTCCGAGGGCAGAAGCAAGGCGAAGATAGGAAGTCTTGGGACGAACGCGGACCAATACCTCTACCCCGATAACCTTTACTATAGCGATCAAACACGCAGGTACTACGTATACGACGGAGATCTTCTGCGAATCCAGGAATACAACGATGACTTTACGTTTAACAGCAATATCGATCTCCCTCTTTACCTGGGTCAGATGATCGTGACAGCCGACGACCGCTTCTTTTGCTATACGAGTGGCGTCGCGAGCAGGAAAGGTGCCGACAGGGTAGTCTACGAGTGTACCAGATCGGGAGATATTAAAAACAGTTTCGCCGATCAATACGAGGAGTTCAGTACCGCAGGAGAATCCAGAGGGGGAGGTATTGTGCTGCTTGGTTCACACCTTTACGTAATCACCCCCTATGAATACGAACTGCGGAAGTACGATCTTGGCGGAAAACTGATTCGAACGGTACGGGGCAGATCGTCGCACTACGTGCCGCCTCCGACAGACTTTGATGAGCGCGAAATCTCGAGCGATCTCCGCAAACGACAAGCGTACCACGCCACGTGGAGCCACATAAGACAATTGTTGAAGATAGGAGACGAGATGATAGGAGTGGTCCTGGCCGAACCAAATGAGCGTCGCGTGTTTTTAGACCTCTACGACACCGATCTCAATTACGTTACCGGCGACCTGCAATTGCCCGAGCACATTGGAGGTGGTTCGCAGGGTATCGTCTCCAGGGGTGACCGACTCTATCTGTTGCGTTCCGAAGAACCCGTCGTGCTGTCGCGGGACGTGAAGAATCTGCCCAATCCAACTGTAGTCGTCTACGAGCTCAAAAACCCGGGTTAAGCGTATTACAGACAATGTCCGAAGGAGGGGTTCACATGTCATCAAATACGTTTGGTCTCGACATTCCTCGAAAATGGCTTTTGGTTGGAATTGTTTCCTTGCTCGCATTGAATATGGTGCTGTTCCAAAAAGTATCGGAGTTAACCGCCGAAAACAGCACGTGGAAGAACAAGGTGACCATGAGCATAGGCGAACAATTGACCATCCACGAACATGCGCTTGAAGGTGCCAATTTAGCGCCGGATCTTGTTCGCATGCAGCGCGCAAACGCCAGGTTCAGAGACCTGTTTTCGGATACGGGCGGTTATAAGCTTGTCTACCATTTTACGGGAACGAACTGCAATCGCTGTCTGGACATGGAACTTCGGTTGTTCAACGAGTATCGTAGTCGCTTGAGGGAAAGAAACATAAACGCCATTATGGTTTTTTCCGATTTTCAAGAGACCCATTTCCTGTCTCATCTGAAACAGTACCGGATTCAAGACGTAGCCGTAATGGACGCCGAATCAAATCTGTTAGAGAGATTCGATTATAACAGATACCCCTTGATTGTGTTGCTGGGACGTGACAATCGAGTTCTGATGGCAAATTACTCGGATTATCGGGACGAGCAGGGAAGCGTCTCCTTCTACGATAAGCTTGGCGTCTACATCAACACTATCACGGCACAAAGCTGATTCCACGACTGCGAAGCATAACGCGACATAGAAAGGATACGCACTGTGAGCACGGAACCCCCCCGCCCCTTCACACCCGTTACAAGATGGTGTCCCGCTTCGCGTTTTGCCATTGCGCTGTTTATTCTAAGCGGACTATGCGGTCCGTTGGCATGCGCGACCCAGGAACGACCGTTGACTTTCGACGATGTCTACCGGGAGGAATCGAGGATCAACCTCGATTCGAGCGATGATTACCTGCTCGGTCCTCTGCCCAAGATCGGCGCCGTGGCGTCCAACGGTGATTGCATCGTGCTGGACTTCGTTACCACTCGCGTCGACGTATTCGATGGGAAGGGACGCGGCAAGAAACATCTCGGCGCCCCGGGCGACGGCCCGGGCGAATATCGGTATCCACTCGCATTGACGGCCACGCACGATGGAGATTCCTACCTGTACGACATGATGCTGTCGCGGGTGTCGATCTATGGGAGCGACTACGCTTTCAAGAACAGCTTCTCTCCTTCGGCACGACTGGAAGATATCCACGTTACCGTCGAGGGACGGGTTTTTGGATACGTCAATACCAGCGGCGAACCTCACGTGGTGCACGAATTGAACGATCAGGGCGGTACGCTCAATGAATTCGCCCCTCAGTCCGAGTACTACAATGTCGCCGCCGCTTCCCGGGGTGGCGGTATCGTGTCGGTCGGTCGTTTCCTCTACGTCGCGACCCCGTACGAATACACCGTGAGGAAATACACGCTCGATGGCGATCTCGTGAAAACCGCGCAGGGTCGGTCTCCCTTCTACACGCCGTTGCGGGAGCCGCCCGACGCGATGGTTTTGGACGACATGCGGAAGCGCGACGAGTATTTGCGTTCATGGAGCCAGTTCTATCAACTCCTTCAGATCGGCGATCATTGGCTGGGCGCGGTATTCGCCGACCCGCAAGGTTCCCGCGTTTTCATGGATCTGTACGATGCCGACCTGAACCAGGTCGCGGGCAGCCTGCAACTGCCGGAGTTCATGGGAGGTCCGGGCGCTCTCTTCACCCGGGAAGGCCTTCTGTACTTGTTAGTGGAACCTGCTGACGAGTCGTCCAATCCCGCCGTAGTGACATACGCGCTCAGGCAACCTCTTGACTCATTGTAGAATCGCATCGGAGATGAATGAATCATGGCAAGCGGAAACAATCGTATAGTTCCCATCGGTCTCGTGACGCTACGTTTAGTGGTAGGGGGTATCTTTATCTGGGCAGGTCTGGCCAAGATGCCGGAGTTCGAACTCTTTGCGCAGGTCGTGCGGTCGTATGACTTCGTTCCCGAACCGCTGGCTGTCCCTTTTACCCTTGCGTTGCCCTGGATCGAAGTCTCAACCGGGTTATGTCTCGTGATCGGGTTATGGATCCGATACAGCGCGATGATCGTTGTGCTGCTGCTGTTGTCCTTTATGGGCGCGCTGGCCTGGGGGCTGTATCACGGGGCAGACGTGCCGTGTGGTTGTTTCGGATTTGACGATGACTTTAGAAACGTCTCCATTGCCGAAGCGCTGGTTCGGAATACGTTCATATTGGCGGCCGCTTCAAGTCTAGTCTTTGCGCGTCACGTTCCACTTTCAATGAGGGAGGCGTTCAAATGCGCAAATACATTGCGGCAGTGATAATTCTTGGCTCGACAGTAGGATTAGGCTATCCTATAGAGTCCGCGGTCGTACCCGCCTGGAGCGTTACCGTGGTCGATAGGAACGGATACCCGCTGAAAGGCGTGGAAGTCCATCAGTATTGGCGGCATTTCGCACTTGAAAAAACCTATAGCAGACAAGACAAGACAACCAATGACGACGGCGACGTGCATTTTCCTCGACGTACGATCAAGGCCAGTTTGTTGGCCAGATTGATCCGTCCCGTTCAAATGGTGTTTTATTACAGTATGCATCGGGTCCAGTTCGAACCCGTCGCGCACGTGTACGCAAGAGAAAGGGGCTTCGGGGGGTATCTGACCTATTCGCCTGGTAAACCCATACGTGGGAAGTTGCTCCTCGAGCATCGAATGATATTCTTGGGGGATTCCAATTATCCGGGATAGCTCATGAAGACGTTCATTCCCATCCTCATCGTCCTCGTCCCCGCCGTTGTCGCGGCCGTCATATACCTTCGGCCCGAAACGACCGGAACTTCGGACGCGCCGATGGGTGCAGTCCCGGTGGAAACCGAGACGCAGCCCTTCCCCGTGGAAGCCGCGGTGGCAACCCAAAGGACGCTGACAAGGACGATCGTGGCCTCCGGTCGTCTCCTGGCCGGACGACGGACCGATCTGAGCGCGGGGGTAGGCGGCAGGATCCAAAGCGTCCTGGTACGCGAGGGCGAAACCATCGAAGAGGGCCAACTCCTGACACGACTGGAAGAAGAACGGTTTCACATCCAGGTGGACGAAACCCGTTCGGCGCTCATGGACGCCCGGTACAAATACGCACTATTCATCACCGACACTACCGCAGTCGCGGCGCCCGGTACGACCTGGACACACACCAAGAGAACCGCTTGGCGCAAAGCGCAGGCTGCCTTCGAGCGGGAGGAGATCGATCAGGCGGCGCTTCAGACCGCCCGCAGAGACTACGAAGCCGTGCAGTTGCTCTCCGGGGACCACAGATATGATCTCATCGCTCAGAATACCGGCCTTATCGGAGCGGAGATCGCTTATGCGCGCGCCATACTGGACCTGGAACAGACCGCCATCCACGCCCCCTTTTCCGGCGTCATCGCAGAACGACTCGTCGAAGAAGGTCAACAGGTCGCCGCCGGGGAAACCTGCCTTACGCTCATGGATGTGTCCCGTGTCCGCGTCAAAGCCGCCGTGTTGGAAAGCGACCTGGGCGCAGTCGACATCGGCCGCGGCATACGGATTCGGGTTGCCGCCTGGCCGGAAGAATCCTTCGAAGGCCGCATCGCCCGCATCTACCCCGCGGTGGACGAGGAAAGCGGTACGGGCTACGTTGAGGCCGACCTGCCCAACGCCGACGGGCGGCTGAAACCGGGCATGTACGCCGAGATCCGGATCGAGGGCACGCTCTACGAGAACCGGTTGGCCGTGCCCGCCGGCGCCATCGTCGTCCGCGACGAGCGCACCCTGGTTTTTCGAATACGGGATGGACGGGCCCAGTGGACATACGTCACCCTGGGCCGGGAGGCAGACGACTGGCGAGAAATCACCTCCGGCCTCGCTGAAGGTGATACCGTGGCCGTTACCGGAAACGTCACGCTGGCCCACGACGTTCCGGTGCGCGTGAGCATGATAGAGTGACATGAATCTCTCCCGCCTTGCCGTTCAACGGCCCGTCGCAACGTGTTGCCTGATGGGCGCCGCCGTACTCGTAGGACTCATCGCCCTGACCCGTCTTCCCGTCAATCTGCTTCCGCCCCTTGAGATCCCCGCCGTCACCGTGTGGACGACCTGGGCCAACGCTCCGCCGGGTCTCGTCGCCCGGGAGATCACCGAACCCATAGAATCAACCCTGCGGAACCTGCCCGGCGCACAACGGGTGCGGTCCATCTCCCGGGAGGGTGAATCCCTCGTGACCGTCGAACTGGCCTGGAGCGCCGATCTTCGAAACACGGTCCTGATCGTGCGCGAAAGGCTGGACGCGCAACGGTTTAACCTGCCCGAGGACAGCGACCGGCCGGTGGTTCTGGACACTGATCCCGACAACGCGCCCATGATGGGCCTGGCACTCAGATCCGGCTCAGGGGAGGATGGACCTTCCCTGGCTACGTTGCAACAGGTGGGAGAGCGTATACTGCGACCCCGGCTGGAGCAGACGCCGGGCGTCGCCCGCGCCAGGGTGATCGGCGGCGCAGGGCCGGAGGTACGGATCACGATAGACCCCGCCCGTCTCTCCGCGTACGACCTGACGCTGGACGCTGTGCACGAAATGCTGGCGGCATATAATCAGGACAAGCCCGCCGGTCTCCTTCGTCGCGGTAACTACCGCTACGCCCTGAGGATCGACGGCGCTTTCCGGTCCCTCGAGGATATGCGCGAAGCCGTGCTGATTCGCGAACCCGGAGCCGCACCGATACGTTTGCGCGACGTGGCGGAGGTGGAAATGGGCGAACGCGAGCGGCTGGGGGCCGTCCTGTTCGACGGGATGCCCGCCGTCGGTGTCCTGATCCAGAAGACCGCGGACGCAAATCTGCTGACGACCAGCGACGATGTTGGCCGGGTGATGGTGGGGTTCGATGCCGAATATCCGGATATCTCGCTGACCTCTGCATTCGATCAGGCCGACTTCGTCCGGCGGTCCATCCAAGGTGCGCTTACGGCACTGGCCGGCGGCGGCGTGCTGGCGTTCCTGGCCCTGCTTCTCTGGTTCCGGAACGTCCGTTACGCGATCCCAGTAGCAATCGCCATGCCGGTGGCCGTTATCGCTTCCTTCTTCGTTTTCGACACGCTGGACATGGGATTGAACGTCATGTCCATCGGCGGCCTGGCACTCGGCGTCGGTATGCTGGTGGACAACGCCATCATCTCCGTCGAGAACATCGCGCGGCATCGGGAGACCGGTCTCGACGCGAATACGGCTGCGGGACGCGGCGCCTCAGAGGTGGCGCTGCCCATGGCCGCGTCTACGCTCACCACCGTCTCGGTATTCCTGCCGATGGCCTTGACGCCGGGCGTCGCGGGACAGCTATTCCGGGATCAGGCGCTGGCCGTGACCGTGACGCTCCTGCTCGCGTGGGTCGTGGCGCTGACCCTGCTCCCGACCCTCGTGGCCCGATGGACGCGGCGCGACGCCACGCGCGTATCGTCGCGGTCCTCCAGGTTCCATGATATGTATCGCCGCGCCGTGGATGCAATCATCGATCATCCGATACGGGCTTCGGTCCTGTTGCTGGTCTTCTTGGCAGCCGCGGTGCCCCTGGGTCGGTCCCTTCCCCGGGCATTCTTTCCGAAAGTCGATGAAGGTGCGTTCTGGATGGAACTTGCGCTGTCGCAGGGTTCTTCGTTGGAAGCCACCCTGGAATCCGCACGCGAACTGTCCGACATCGCCCGCTCCCTCCCGGGGGTGCGCGGCACGCTGACCACGGCGGGCGCGGCCGTGTCTTCCTTCGTGCCGGGATCGGCACCGGGGGCCATGAGACTTGAACGGGCGCGGATACAGGTTTATCTCGACGAAACCGCGACCGACGTCCAAACGGCCATGGCGGCCTTGAGGAAACGGATTCCGGTTCGCCTGGGAACCGCGGTCGAAATGAAACCGCCGGTTACCGCCATGTCGACGGCACTGGTCGGAAACCAACCCGACGTATCCATCAAGGTGCTCACGCGCAGAAGCGACGGGCGCGACGATCAAAATACGCCCGGAAACGTTGCGGAAGTCCTGCGGTCGTTGTTGAGCGCGTCCGGGTTGCCACTGGCTGATGTCGTCCTCCAGGGGGCCGAAGGACGACCGGGCTATCGCGTCGTGATCGATATGCGCCGCGCCGCGCAACTCGGCGTGGAGCCCGCGAAGATCGCCGACGCGTTGCGTACTTACGTGGATGGACGGACGGCTACCATGTTCAACCGAACCGATGAACGCATACCCATCGTGGTGCGGGGAAGCCAGGAGGAACAGCCCGGGTTGCAGGCCATTCTGGACGAACCCATTGATACTGCCGTGGGCCGGGTTCCCATACGCACGCTGGCGACGGTCGAACCCGTCGAAGTCGCAGGAGAACTGTACCGCGTCGATCAGACGCCCGTGGCGATCGTAAACGCGGACATCGACAGTGACGACCTGATCGGCGTATCCGATCGCATACGGGGGTTGCTGGCGGACGCGGGATGGACGGACAACCGGGCGGACGGCCTGGAAGTCGAGATCGGCGGCGCCCAGTCGACGTTGCGAACCGCCTATCGGTCCATGCTGATCTCGCTGGCGTTCTCGATTCTGATCGTACTCCTGATCCTGGCGGCTCAGTTCGAGTCGTTACGCCTTCCGTGGATCATCATCGCAGTCGTTCCCCTGGCGCTGGCGGGCGCTGTCGTCGTCCTGAGCCTGTGGGGGGCGAGCGTCAACGTCATCACCTGGATCGGCGCTATCGTCCTTGTCGGTATCGTCGTGAACGACGCCATTCTGAAAGTCGATTTCATCGTGCGCGCCGAAAGAGAAGGACTGTCCCGCAGGGAGGCCATTCACGAGGCCGGCCGGCGCCGCTTGCGTCCGATTCTGATGACGACCGTGACCACGGTCTGCGGCGTCGCGCCACTGGCCGCAGGGTTCGGCGCGGGCGGTGAACTGGGTGCGCCGCTGGCGCGTACGCTCATCGGCGGTTTGATCATCGGTTCCGCGCTGACCCTGTTCGTAGTACCCCTCGCTTACCGGCTGCTGGCCGGACCGGTCCGCGCCGCCACTGAGAACTGACCGTCCATGGAAAGATTCCTCTCCTCTGCCATCCATCGACCCATCGCCGTCGGCGCGGCGGGCCTCGTCGTCCTGGCGCTGGGCGTCGCTTCCTTAGCGCAACTGCCCCTGTCGCTGCAGCCCGACATGGACTACCCAACCCTCGTCATCTCGGCGGACTGGCCCGGCGCTTCTTCCGAAGCCGTCGTCAAGCACGTGACCGCGCCAATCGAAGCGGAGTTGGCCTCCCTTCCCGACATCGTCGAAGTCCGGTCCGTCTCCAGGGAAGGAAACACGCGCATTCAGGCGGGCTGCGACCCGGCCGCTCCCGTTGCCGTCACGCGTGCCCTCGTCGTGGACCGGCTCGCTGCCCTGCGTCCAGACCTGCCACCCCACGTACGGCCGCGCGTATCCGAGGCGCCGCCCGAGATTTTCCGAGATCTGGATGGTTTCATGAGCTATCGTTTGTCCGGTCCCGTGACCGATCATGCGCTACGTCGACTGGCGCTGGAGGATATCCGCCCTTTGCTGCTGGCCGTCAATGGCGTTTCGGACGTCGAGGTCATCGGGGGCAGAGAAGAGGAACTGCACTTGCTGCTCGACGCGGGCCGCATGGAAAATGCCGGCCTGTCTCCTGCGGATTTCCACAGGGCCCTGCGCCTCGGCGTCGAGGCCCACGCCGCAGGCACCCTCCGTCGACGGGGCGCGTCGGTCCCTTTGTGGACGGCTCCCCTGGCGGTCGGGATACACGATCTAGCCCGATTGCCCGTTACCTCGGACGGCGATCGCGTCCTGCGTCTCGGCGATCTGGCCGAGACGCGGTGGACCCTCTCGACTCCCCGGGGCGTGTCCCGGGTGAACGGGCTGCCGGCGATTACCGTAGAGATCGCCAGGCAACCCGGTACCAACATGCTCAACGTGGCCGACCGTGTGAAGAAGCAAATGGAGGCCCTGGACGATCTGTTGCCGTCGGGCGTCGCCCTGTCGTTGATCGTCGACCGCAGCGACGACGTGCGCCTGGCATTGCGGGATCTCGCCCTGCGCGTGTCCGTCGCCCTGGTCGCCATCATCCTCCTGCTGCTGCTGTTTTTGCGTCAGTTGCGGACGGTCGTCATACTCCTCTCCACCATTGCCCTCTCCGCGCTTGGCGCGATGATCTGCTTCAAGGCACTCGGACTGGGCCTCGATCTGTTGACCATATCGGGTCTCGCCCTGGCTTTCGGCATACTCGTGGACAACGCAGTGGTCGTGTATGAAAACATCCGACGTCGACGCGAGGAAGGCGAGGACCGAGACAGTGCGACGGTGCGGGGCACGGCGGAAATGCTGATACCCGTCGCAGCGACAACGCTGACGACCGTCGTCGCCCTCGTCCCCATCATCTATCTCTCAAACGAGTTGAGGCAACACGTAGGTCCTTTCGCCCTCGGTCTCGGACTGACGCTCCTGGCTTCCGTGGCGGTCGCCGGCATCTGGGTGCCCGTGATCGGGCGCCTCCTGGACCGCGGTGCCGCTTCGCAGACCGGATCGCGGAAATCAACGCGCTTCGGCCGGTGGTACAAAGGTGTCGTCGCCCGAATGATCCGGTGGCGATGGCCGATCGCGGTCGCTACCATGACCGGCTTCGGTCTCAGCGTGTATCTCTTCATTACAGACGTGTGGAAAGGGCCGTCGTTCTCCTGGGGCGGCGCCTACACCTATATCGATGTCGCCATATACGGCCCCCCGGGGATGGAAACCGCCACCGTGGATTCGGTGGCGGCGGCTTTCGAACGATATGCACTGGCGGTGGGGGGTAAAGGCGTCCAGGTGACCACGACGGTACAGGAAACGCGGGCCAGAGTGCACACCCTCTTCATCGACAGGACCGCCCGGTCGCCATTACCCTACGCCATGGAAGCGGAGATGGAGAACATGGCCACCCGGTTTGGAGGGTTGGATATCGGCGTTTACGGTTACGGCCAGGGGTTTTCAACGGGTGGCGGAAGGGCCGTCTCCATCAACTACCGGCTTCGGGGGTACAATTTCGACGACCTGCGGAATCACGCCGAGCGCCTCGCCCTGAAACTGGGCAGACACCGGCGCGTGCGTAACGTCGAAATCACCCATTCGCCCCGCGGGGGGTTCGGGAGCGGCGGTCCATACTACGAGCTACAGTTGAAACCGTCGCAACGAGATCTGGCGCGCGCCGGCATGAGACTGAACGACTTGAGCACGGCGTTGTTCCCGTACACCGACCGACACCAGCCGGACGGCGAACTCCTGATCGAGGGTCGTCGCGTGCCCTATCGAACGCTTGTCGCCCACAAGGAGCAAACCACCGGCTTCGAACGCATCCCGCTGGGCGGCGCGGATCGCCGAATCAACGCCGGGGACGCAGGCGCACTGGCATTCAAACGTGTTTCGACGGACATTCTGCGTAGCGAACAACAGTACGAGCGATGGATATCCTATGAGTTCGTCGGCACTATCCGCCTAGCCGACCGCTACCGGCGATCATTCCTCGCGTCGGTCGATCTGCCGCCGGGCTACCGCATCGACGTGCCAAACTGGTCCGATTTCGATCAGACTGACCGCGGTGAAATGAATTTCGCCCTGGGTCTGGCCGTCGCGCTTGTTTTGCTGATTACCTCGGCCCTGTTCGAATCGTTCCGTCGGGCGTTGGTCGTTCTGCTGACGGTTCCCATGGGGCTGACCGGCATTTTCCTTGTTTTCTGGTATTTCGATCTGAGTTTCGACCGCGGCGCCTATCTAGGCACCGTCTTCATGATCGGCATCGTGGTCAACAACGCGATCCTGCTCGTGGACCGCATGGCCCGCCTTCAACGAAGCGGCATGGTCCTCGACGAAGCGATCGTGACCGCCTGCCGGCAACGTCTTCGTCCCATCCTGATCACGTCCCTGACGACGCTCGTGGGGCTCACGCCGCTGCTCTTCACCGGACATCCCTCCACACGGGATCTCTGGACCAGCCTGTCCTACACGGGTCTGAGCGGGCTCGCTTTATCCACGGTTCTCGTGCTCTTCGTAACCCCCGCGCTCTACCGCCTGATCGCACCTGGAGATCGCCAGAATCGAGCCTGATGACGCGACCACTTGTAAACTCAGCCAGGCGTACCGGCTGATTGCCGGCCGTCCTGCGCATCAGAAAATCGAACGTAACGATCCTGTAACGGGATCGGGCGCATCAATCCCCGTCAATCCCGGACCACAATAAAGTCAACCATCTTCGTGTCCGTCTGCTCCGAATGCAGATCCGTGACGGTCAGCGTCAGGGTATAGGTCCCGGGATCCAGGTCCTTCGTTTCGACCGAAGTGTACTTGAAGTCGTCCGGCGACATGCCGCCGTCTTCGAAGGTCATGTAGGCCGACTGGTCGTCGGACCGTTGGCTGACCACGCGTCCCAGGGCGGTAAGGAACCTGAGGACGATATTGCGTCTGGGTTCACGGGGGACAATCTCCAACTCGGTACGAAAGCTCGTGTGGCCTTCGTCATTCCGTTCCAGGTTGTAGATCTCGTAGTAGAAGAACACCGGAGTCGCCTGGGAATAAATGCGTGCGGGGTGAGGGGTGATGGACAGGCCGTTGCGAACGAGCAGGCCCGTTCCATCGGTGGGAACGATGGATGCGGCGAGTTTAATGTCGCTCAGCAGCATACGATTGGCGCTGTAATCCGAAATATGAAGCGGCGACGTGAAGATGCCGAACTTCTGCGAAAGCGAATCCCGCAGGGAAACCGCGGAACGGTACGCTCCGGGCCGCGCGCTGAACCTGAACGCGCCGGTACTGAGTTGCAGATCGTCCTGCTCGGACGCGGGGCGTCGAACAGGACCCATCTTGAAAGGCAACCCCTGAACATAGTTGAAGTCCATGTCCCGGAGTGCGATGCGGCCGGACAGCCAGGTCCTTTCGCCGAGACCGTCTTCCACGTTGCCGAGTTGGACCGAGGGAACGCTGTAGGCCACGTCCACATCGGCCTGGTTATCGGCGCCCTTGAAAGAAGCCAGTTGGTAGACGAAAGTAAGCGGTTCGCCGCCGTAGTCGTGCCGGTGGAATTCCGGTACTTTCTTGATGAGTTCCTCGGTCTGTTTCCGCGGCGAGTTCAGAAAGTTGTACGCAAGCCGTTCCGTCGGGCCGGAACCTGACGCCAGTTCCGGCAGATCGATCACCTGAAGCGGGTAATCGAACGCTTTCGAATTCCGCTGATCCGTAAAGAAGATCTCCAGGCCGAAGGGGACGTAAACCCAGCTTTCCGTCGGGAAAGCGACCGACTTGGTCTCGCGCCCGGCCCGTGCGCTGAATTCGCCGAAGCCCTGGATCGGAGCCCCGGTACTGACTTGCACATCGAGTCGCTGCCGGCTGAGTTCGCGGATCATGTCCACGTCCCGGATCCCCGTCGGGGAAATCGCGTTGACCACGTCCTCCCCGGATTTCAGGATGAACTGCTGACGGTCGTCCGGTTGACCGAACCGGATATAGATCTCGCCTCGGCGGTCCCAGGGTTCCTCGCCCACTGAAAAACGCAACCTTGAATAGATCATCCGCCGGTAGTGTTCCACCAGCCGTTCGTTGGTCCGCGTCGTGGGATCGGGGTCGCGGGCCGCCCAGTAGGCACGCCACAACGCCGTCCTTTCCTGTTCCGACGCTTCGCGAAAGGCTTCGGCTTCCTTCGAGGATGCCACCAGGGAGAGATCCTTGTACTCGGCGGCTTCTTCGGGATAGTATTCCGAAAGAACCGCGACGTATCGACTCATTGCCCGGTACGCTCGTTCGTGCTGGTCCAGCGAATGGTAGTGGTAGGCTTCGAGTTGTCCCGCAACCCCATCGAGCACGGGGTTGACGGCCGAAGACTGTGCCGCGGCGACCCGCTGCAGCAGCGCGTATCCCTGCAGGTAGTCGTTCGTCTTAATGGCGCAGATGGCCAGGCGTTTGACCGCTTCGTCATGCCCTGGATTCACGGACGCCTGCTTGAAATACCAGTCTATCGCGGCTGCCGGATCGTTTCTGAACGATTCGATGTCGTGTCCCAGTTGAAAAAAAGCATCGGGATGCATCGGGTTCAACTCGATGGCGCGCCGATAGGACGCGTTCCGTATACCGAATTCCCGCTCGGCCGTCCCGGGCCGGAAAAACGCCAGCCTGATCTTTCCATAGGTGCGCCCGCGATAGTAGAATACATCCGCGTTGTCCGGCGCCAGTTTCCCGGCCTCGTCCAGGACCTTCCGCGCTTCCTTCTTCTTGTCTTTGAGTATGTATACCCGCGCGAGTTGTATGAGGATTTCCGGGGAAGCGCTTTCTATTCTCAGCGCTTCCTTGACGGCACGCTCGGCCTCGTCATACTTTTCCAGCCGGTCGAGCGAGCGACTCAGCCACAGCAGGGCCGCCGGCGATCCGGGGTGCCGTTCGAGCAGGCTTCTCAGCGTGGACTCCGCCCGCCGGTATTCGCCTTCGTCGTACTGTGTCCTCGCCCGGTCCAAGAGAGATTCCGCTTCCTGGGCGGCGGCGGGCGGCGGCCAGGTGAAGTGCAGCAACAGGACAAGCAGCGCAGGGAGTATGCTCAAGTTGGACATGTAGCGCCGTCCTTCAGCGCGCGGGTGAAGAAGGAGTGCTATTCCGAGCCTGCCTCGAATTCCGAAACCCGGTCGTTGGTCACGACGAAGATTTTCGTCCGGGTGGCGATTTGTCCGGAATGCAGGTCTTTGACATGAATCGTCATTTCATAGGCGCCGGTGGGCGTGGCGCCCGTATCGATGGAGGTGTAACTGTACTCGTCCGGGCGATTGCCCTCGTTCTCGAATACCATGAGTACGGACTGTTCGCTGTCGGCCCGCCGCACCAGCCGGTCTATGCCCTTAAGAACACGCCAGAAGAGGTTCCGCGGCCGGTCCTTGTTCTTCACTTCCAGTTCCACCTGGTACGAGGTGCGTCCCGATTCGTCCAGGACAAGATTGTATATTTCGTAGTAGAAATGAACGGGATCCGTGCGCTGATAGAGGCGGGCTGGATTAGGCACGATTTCAAGCCCGTTGCGTATGAAGGGACCTTCTGTGGAATCGGCCGGCGCGATGGAGACCGCCAGCTTTATATCGCTCAGCATCAGCGAATCGCCGGTGTACCCGGGAACGGTGTAGTCCTGTTCGAATATGCCAATGCGCCGGGTGGCTTCGTCTCTAACTTCTATGGTGGCGCGGTAACGGCCTTCCGGCGCCTCCATGTCCATCATGCCCATGTGCAGTTCTATGCCTACATCCCTGCCCGAAACGGATACGCGTGGTCGATCGATCGGTCCGATACGGCTGGAGACCTGGGCTACGCGGTTGTATTCATCATCCTGAAACACCATATGGCTGTCGAACCACGTGCGCATTCCCCGTCCGTCTTTCACCGTTTCCAGTTGTTCGGCCGGGACCATGTAGGCGATCTCCACGTCGGCCAGGTTGCCGCCCCCCTTGTAGGACACGATGTCATACATTAACCCCAGCGGACCGCCGCCGTAGTCGAACGCGTAAGATTCCGGCGTCTTCTCGATCAGCGCGGACGCGATGCGCCTGGGGTGGTAATTGTCCTGGATGACGGCTTCGGCGATGTTCGTCTCGTGCACCTGCAGCGGGTAGTCATACTTGCCTACCCCTACCTGGTCGACGAAAAACAACTCGATATCGTGCTCGAGGTATACCCAGCTTTCGGCGAGGAAGCCAAGGGCCTGCGTTTTCGCGGACTTGGGCGGAAAGTAGTTGAAGCTTGAAACGCGCTGATCTTCCAGTTCGGGCAGATAATCCCCCGCATCTGGATCGCGGGTGCGGCGCAATGCCGGATCACTCCACTCCGTACCGGCGTTGTCGATCTTCAGACGGTACCGCCACATGAAGTTGCGCTCCCGGATTGCATCTATACGGGCGTTCCCGGTCGGCTGGTAGTTCTTCAGGGCATTCTCGCCGGTCTGCATGATGAAATGCTGCTGATCGTCGGGTTCCCCGTAACGAATGTAGATCTCGCCGCGGCGGTCCCATGGTTGCTGCCCCCCCGAGAAATGCTCCCGCGCATGCATGATCCGCCGGTAGTGTTCCACCAGCCGTTCGTTCACGGCGGTGGCCGGCTTCGGATCGCGTGCCGCCCAGAACCTGCGTCTGAATTCCGCTTTGTCTTCTTGTTTTTCCAAAGTCCTGTATTGCCGGTATTGCTCCTCCGACGCCACGTAGGACAGGTCCATGTAGTGTACGCGTTCCTCCGGATCCGCCTTCGCCAGGAACTCCTCGTAAGCCCGATTCGCTTCGGCGAACCGATTCTGGGACTGCAGCATCGTGGCCTCGAGTTTGTTGATTAACGTATGAACGTAGTCCGGCACATCGCCGCCGTGAACTTCGACCACCTGCATCAGCAGATCGATGCCTTCCTGGTACTGCTTGAGCAGGTAACTGCATCTCTCCAGATGATAAAGCGCATCCCGGTGATCGGGCTTTACCATGAGCTGCCGGTAGAACAAGGCCAGCGCCTTCTTGTAATCTCTTGAAGGATTTTCGTAGGACAGCCCCATCTGATAGTAGGCGTCCGGGTGCAGCGGATTCGCCGCGGCAGCCTGGCCGAAGGACCTGCGGGCCTGCAGGACGTAAAGCGGAGCCGCGGGATCCCTCTTGCTCTGCGTCAGGTACGCGATCCCGAGAAAGTAGTGCACCTCGGAGTGCTCCGGATCGTATCGGAGGGCCTGCTTAAAGCTCTTGCGCGCGTCGACCATGCGGTTCTTCATGCGCATGTAAGTCCGGCCCAGCGCAAAGTGCGCATCCGGGTTCTTCCGGTCGTGCCGAACGGCGATTCGCAGCTGTTTCGCCGCTTCCCTGTCGTCGCCGAGTTCATAGTGGGCGACACCCAGCCAGTAGCGGGCTTCCCCTGACCTGCTCTTCAGGCGAACCGCTTCCTGGAAGACCCCTTTCGCTTCCTCGAATTTCTGCTGATCGTAGAGGGATCTGCCTTCCGTGAGCAGGGCATCCAGTGTGTCGACAGGCCTGGATTCCGGCTGCGCGTTAGACGTCATCGTGACTGCCATGGGGCTCAGCAGGCAGCAGGACAGGAGGATTCCAGCGAGGATGGTACGACACCGGCGCGGTCGCGAAGACTGGGTGGACATAAGATCAAGGCGGGATCGGTTTGGTTGGTTGACAAGCCATTCCTGGTTGAAAGGGAAACGGAAGGCCTGTCCATTCCCTATGCTAAATATCCCGGCTTCGGGGCGGACTGTCAAGTTGAAATTCGGGTGTGGGAGCCGGGATGAACAGCGGCCTGAACGACCCGCAACAGGCGGGCATAGGGCGAGTCCCCGGAAGATGGGGGAGACCCGGTCCGTGCCGGTTCGGACCTGACCGGATCCGGCGAGATCGGCGGATCGGCGTCTATATCACCCGTGCTTGGATCGGCGTCCTCACCGACCGCGCCATGTTCTCCCGCGAGCAGGACCTGCACGTTGAATACGCACCCGCGTTCCGGATCGTCCAGGCACAGACGTATCGGCGCGCCGGTTCTCAGGCACAGGACCGCGGGCAGCAGTTCCGCGCAGGGATTGAGATCGACGGCCAGGTTGAACCCTTCTTCCGACAACCGGTCCACGATCCCCGGGGACGGCAGGCCGAGCCACCATCGGACGCTGCGGTCCAATGGCGCCACGCTGATGCGTTCATCCGCCAGGTCGCAATATGCAACGGAACTGGGCTCGCCGACCACGGAAACGGACTCCGCCTCCAGACATGCAATCAGATCCGGGATGATTTCGACCGCTTTACGGGCTTCTTCGGGATTCGCCGGGAGGCAAACAAGCAGCCGGACCGGCCGTTTGCGGATTTCGGACAGGCTGAACGGCGTGGCGCGGTATCGGCACCACCTGGCATAGAGACTGTAAATCCAACGGTCTCGGCGGGAGAATCCTGCCATATCAGGTTACCCGAGTTTGACGAAAGTCTGTCTGGCGAGATTCTGCCCGTCGCGGCCTGGTTCCGGCGCTATTCCGGCCCCTCGCCCTTCTTGCGAATGTCGTAATTGCCGTACATCTGACGCACCAGGTCATTGCTGAGGTTTGTCAGAGCGTTTTCGACGGACACGGCGTATTCCCGCTGCCCCCTGCTGAAAAAGCCCATGCGTTCCGATGCGATCCCCATGCCTGACGCCGCGACGGTGGCGTACAGGATCATCTCCGCGTCGTAGAACGTCAACTCCAGCGAGAGCAGTGTACTTCCCCGGGCGTCGTTTTGAAACGGACCTTCTTCCTGATTCAGCGTCATCATCGCCGACGTGACCTTCGGGATCGCGACCAGGTCGAGGCTTCTTTCCTCGATCACTTCGCTCGTCGGCTGCGCATCCATGATCGAAACGTGAGAGAAGACACGTTCGGCCGACCTGGTAACGATCGATTCGAGGGACTCGCCGACTTCGAACACGAACTTTTCGAGGTCCGGCCTGTCCGTAATCACGTACCCCCTGACATCTTCCGGGATATAGAGACCGACCCTCAGTTCAACCGGCTTGGCAATACTCGCCGTGGGACCGATCTGGGGGTTCAATTTGACGCTGTGGGTACATCCCGTCAGTAGGATGGCCGCCAGCAGTCCCGCTGAGTACGTCAATACACGCATACGCTACTCCTGTCCGGTCTGGATAATCGTTGCACGAAAACTACTGATTTTCGACCGAAATGTCAAGCGATGACGGTAAGCATTCCCCGAATGCGCGAATGCCGCGAAACCCCGATAACGCTTGACATTTCAATGGATTATCTCTAATTTCAAAGACCGCTGGGCGCAAAGGTGGCAACGGTTTCAGGGGGCGTTTGGCACGCTTGATGATCGGGCTGGATTCCACCCTTTCACCGGAGATCATGATCTGCATGACGAGCATCTATCTGGATCATAACGCGACCACGCCGGTCAGGCCCGAAGTGTACGATGCGATGGAACCGTTCTTCAGAGACCGGTTCGGCAATGCATCGAGTATACACCGGTACGGACAGGAGGCGCGTTCTGCCGTGGAAGAGGCGCGGTCCCGGGTAGCCGGCCTGGTGAATGCAAGACCCGGTGAGATCTATTTCACCAGCGGCGGCACCGAGTCCGACAACCTGGCGCTCAAGGGCATCGCCTACACCCGCAGGGCGTTCGGCAGGCACATTATCACGACGAGTATAGAGCATTCGGCCGTGCTGAACAGTTGCGGGTTTCTCGAACGGGAAGGCTTTGAAGTGACCTATCTTCCCGTGGACGAATACGGCCGGATCGATCCAGGCCAGGTGACGGACGCCCTGACCGACCATACGATACTCATCAGCATCATGCACGCGAACAATGAGATCGGCACGGTCCAGCCCGTGGGTGAGATCGGAAGGATCGCCCGGGAAAATGGCGTATGCTTCCACACCGACGCGGTGCAGTCCGCCGGCAAGCTGCCCATCGATGTAGAAGCGATACACGCGGACCTCCTTTCGCTTTCGGGCCACAAGATCTACGGTCCCAAAGGCGTGGGGGCAATCTACATCCGCAAGGGGGTCGAGATCGAGCCCACGGCCCACGGCGGCCATCACGAAAACGACGTGCGATCAGGCACGGAGAACACCGTGGGCATTGTGGGGCTGGGCAAGGCCGCCGAACTGGCCGCCGAAGAACGGGAACGAGAATTCCGGAATCTGTCCGAGATGCGCGACGCCCTGGAAGCGCGCATCCGGTTCGAGATCGACGGCGTGCGGATCAACGGGCATCCGGAACGGCGCCTGCCCGGTACGTTGAACGTGTCCTTCCCCGGCGCGGAAGGCGAATCGCTGATCATGAGCCTGGATCTCGCGGGAATTGCCGTATCCACCGGATCGGCCTGTACATCGGGAGCCATCGAACCGTCCCACGTGTTGCTGGCGCTGGGCCGGGACCCGCGCACCGCCCTCGGTTCGGTCCGGTTCAGCTTCGGGCGCGACAATTCCATGGAGGACGTGGACTACGTCATGAACAGGCTGCCCGGCATCGTATCCCGCCTTCGAGAAGTTTCCGCAGCGCAGGTACCCGGTTAAGGCGTGTCTCATGTACTCATCCACCGTGATGGATCACTTTCGCTCGCCCCGCAACGTGGGGGACCTGCCGGACGCGGACGGAGTGGGCAACGCGGGCAACCCGATCAGCGGGAATACCATCGCGTTGTATCTGAGGATCGCGGACGGGACCGTAAAGGACGCAAAGTTCAGGACCTTCGGCTGCGCGGCGTCTATTGCGGCAAGCAGCATGGTCACCGAATGGTTGATCGGCAAGACGGCCGAAGAGGCCGCAGCCATCGAAAACCAAACGATCGCAGATGCCCTGGGCGGACTTCCGCCTACCAAGATGCATTGTTCCGCCATGGCCGCGGACGGCGTGCGGACGGCAATCGAGGACTACCGAAGCCGTCAGGACGCGAACCCGAAAGACGAGTATGAAGCCGGCAAACGCCCATCCTGCTGATCCCGGCGGATTCGACACGGCATCAACCTTCGACCCGTCCATCAACCGGCTGCCGCCAAAAGGGTCGACGGTCGTGGTGGCCATGAGCGGCGGCGTGGACAGTTCCGTGGCGGCCGCGATGCTCAAGGAAGCCGGGTGCGAGGTCATCGGGGTCACCATGCACCTGTGGGACTACGACAGCGTGGGCGGCAATGCCCGGTTCGAGCACGGCTGCTGCACGGTCGAGGACCGGAACGACGCACGGGTTGTGGCCGGCAGGCTCGGCATCCCGTACTACGTGGTGGATTTCCGCGAGGAGTTCGAACGGGGCGTCATATCCAATTTCGTGTCCGAGTACATGCAGGGACGCACGCCCAATCCCTGCGTGGCCTGCAACAGCAAGGTCAAGTTCGGCGTACTGCTCGACCGGGCCGCGGAGCTCGGCGCCGATTACGTGGCAACCGGACACTATGCCCGGGTGGCGATCGATGAAATCACGGGCCGATACGTACTGAAGCAAGGCCTGGACGGAAATAAGGATCAGTCCTATGCCCTGTGGGAGATGACCCAGGATGAGCTCGCGCGGAGCGTCTTTCCCGTCGGCATGCTGACGAAGGCGCAGACGCGGCAGATCGCCGAAAACCTCGCACCGCGAGTGGCCGGCAAGAAGGACAGTTACGAGATCTGCTTCATCCAGGACAGGGGCCATGAGAGGTTTCTCAAGGAGTGGACTGCGAAACACCCCGTGACTATGGGCGAAGGGCTGCTGGACATTGAAGATCCCATACGGCCGGGACCGATCGTGGACACGAACGGCCGCTTCCTGGGAGAACACCGGGGACATCCGCTCTACACGATCGGACAGCGGAAGGGACTTGGCCTGGCCGCGGGACATCCGGTGTACGTGGTCGACATCCAGCCCGATACGAATACGATCGTGGTGGGCGAGGACGAGGATCTCCGCAGCGACCGGCTCATCGCGGACGGGGTCAACTGGCAGTCTACCGATACCCCGGTGGGCGAGGTAAGCGGCCAGGCCAAGATCCGGTACCGGCAGGAAGCTACGCCCGCGGTCATCACGGCCTGTGAGCCCGGTGTCGCGCAGGTCGATTTCGAGTATCCTCAGCGGGCGGTTACACCGGGGCAGTCCGTCGTGTTCTACGACGGCGAGACGGTCCTGGGAGGCGGTATCATACGCGAATGAGGTTGTTATGCCAGTCGACAAGGCGCCACATCGCGATTCCGGCCGTCTTCGATCCTGGTGCCTTGGATTGGCCTGCGCAGTGCTTCTGTCGCTGCCGGGCCTCGGAGCCGGCGCGGAACAGTCCGTGAGAAACGACATGGGCGTTCGTGTTACTTTCGAGTCCGCCGACTCCTCCTTCGTGGAACACGTGCTGGGCATCGTGCGCGAGGCCTCGCCTCATCTGCGCGCCACGCTGGGCCTGCCCGCCGCCGATACCATTCACGTCCATATCGCCCCCACGCAGGAAGCCTTCCTGACCTACACACCCGGCGCCATACCCGATTGGGGCGCGGGTTACGCCGTTCCGCACCGAAGGCTCATGGTACTCAAGTCCCCCCGGATTACGGGCACGTATGACGGTTCCGAAGAGCTCGTGGTGCACGAACTGGCCCACGTGATGTTGCACAGCGCGCTTCGCGGCGCGGACATTCCCCGCTGGCTGGACGAGGGATTCGCGATGCACATGGCGCGGGATTGGGGATTCTGGGACCGGGCGTCCCTGGTCGTCGCCGTAGTATCCGGAAACCTGGTCTCTCTGGGCGCGATCCAGGGCGTGAACAAGTTCCCCGAACACCGGGCTCAACTGGCCTACCAGGAAAGCGCGCTCGCCGTGCAGTACATACTCCGGCGATACGGTGAAGCGGGACTGCACACCCTGTTCGACGGCCTGAGGCGGACCGGCTCCATCGACCAGGCCTGTTTCGACGCCTTTGGAATGAGTATCGTGGGTTTCGAGCGCGACTGGCTGGTGTATATGGACCGCAATTACGGTTGGCGCATGGTGCTCGGCGAGAGCCTGACCATCGTGATCGCCCCCCTGTTCGGCGTCCTTTGTCTTCTCGCGTTCCTTCAGATCCGAAGACGGAGGAAGGCAACGCTGCGCCGCTGGGCGCGCGAAGAGGTGAACGACTGGCGCACGGACGAAGACGACTGGCGAAGAAAGAATGAAGAGTGGATCATGTCCAGGGAGCGGGATGAATGATCGCTACCCTCCGTCGGAACCTTGCAGGCACTGAACAGGACGGTGATATCGAACGGAGTGATCGTGCGCAAATGAGAGTGCCTTTCGAATGAGACTGTCGCACCTGGCCGAATACGGGGGGCTCCGGCTGTTGATGTCGATGACAAGGCGGCTGTCTCCTGTACAGGCAACGCGGGTGGGTGACATCCTGGGAGACCTGGTCTTTCACGTGACCGGCATACGGAAGAAGCTGGTCATGGAGCACCTGGTCCGTATCTACGGCGAAACCGGGGATGACAACAAGCGCCAGGCCATGGCCCGGTCTGTTTACCGTCAATTGGGCCGGACGGCCGTGGAACACGCCCGCTTGCTCGCGGGGAGGACGCCGGACCTGCGGGACCGGCTTGCGATCTCGGGAGAAGAACACGTCGCCCGTGCCCGCCAGGGGGGGCGCGGAGTCATCCTGGTCACCGGCCATTTCGGTTACTGGGAGATGCTTGGCGCGACGGTCGCCTTTCTCGGTTATCCTATTACCGTAGTCGCGAAGAAGCTGCACAATCCCGCCGTCGACCGCCTGGTGCACGAGGGACGCGAGCGACTGGGCATGGCGGTGACCCCGATGGATTCCGCGCCGCCCGCGATCTTCAGGGCACTGCGGCGAAACGAATGTGTCGGGCTGCTCGCGGACCAGGACGCGGGCGCCGGCGGCGTGTTCGTCGAGTTTCTGGGATCAGGGGCATCCACCTACCAGGGACCGGCGCTCTTCGCGCTGCGCACGGGCGCGCCCATCGTGCCCTGTTTCATCATTCGATCCGGCCCGGAACGCCACCGAGTCTGTTTCGAAACCCCGATCGAAGCGATATCGACCGGTGATGAACCGGCCGATATCATACGGACTACCCAGGCGTACACGGACGTGCTGGCCCGGTACATCCTGGATTATCCCGATCATTGGTTCTGGGTACACCGGAGGTGGAAGACCCCGGCGCCCGCGGACTCAAATCACGTACAGTAAAGGAGACCTGTTACATGCCACGCCATCCCCTCATTGCTATTACCGCCGTTTTGCTGTTCGGAATCTCAACGGCCTGCGGAAACGGTGGAGAACAATCCGATCCGCGGTCGCCGCAACCGCCGGCCGATCCCCCACCACCGGCTACCATTCCCGCCGTCGCTGAGAGAGCGGACGTCCCCGCGCCGGTGAATGCCCAGGAGAATACGACGTCGGGCGAAGCCGCGGGCGTCGCCTGGACCGTGCCCTCGCGATGGGAACCGCAACCTCCCCGGATGATGCGCGTGGCTACCTATCTGATTCCGATGGCCGAAGGGGACGACGAACCTGGTGAATGCGCCGTGTTCTTTTTCGGCCAGGGACAGGGAGGCAGCGTTGACCTGAACCTGCAGCGATGGCGGGACCAGTTCGAGACGGAATCCGGTGGGCCGTCCTCACCCGCCGAGCGGAAGTCGAACATGAACGATTTAGCCGTGACCACGGTGTCCCTGGCAGGTACGTACCTCGCCTCCATGGGCCCCATGTTCCAGTCCGGCACTGCAAAAAAACCGGGCTACAAGATGCTCGGCGCCATAATCGAAGCGCCGGAAGGCAACGTATTCCTCAAACTCACCGGACCTGAAAAGACCGTCCTGGGCGCGGAAGGCGAGTTCCAGGCGCTATTGAATTCGCTCAGGAAGTAATCGCGCGGGCGCCTTTGAGTCCGCGTTTCGACCAGGGATCCCAACGGGTTGAACATTCTCGTCATACAAACCGCATTCGTGGGCGATCTCGTGCTGTCCACCCCTTTGATCGAAGCGGCCAGGACGCGGCTGGGCGCCGGCCGCGTCGGAGCCGTAGTGCGGCCCGAAACGGCGAATCTGCTTCGGAACAATCCCCACGTCGACGACATCGTCATTTACGACAAGAAAGGCCTGCAAAAAGGACCTCTCGAACTGCTTCGCCTCGCCCGCAGGTTGCGTGGCGCGTCCTTCGATGCGGCGTTGATCCCCCACCGGTCGTTCCGTAGCGCGCTGCTGGCTTACCTGGCGGGCGTACCCGTCCGGGTGGGTTTCGATCGGAGCGCGGGCAGGATGCTCCTTACGGACCGGGTCCGCTATCGGGCCGTCCACGAAGTCGAGCGTAACCTCTCTCTTCTCGCTTCATGGGAGGTGGATACGGACGGGATACACCCCGCCCTTTACCCGGATGACCACGACCGGAAACGGGTGGATACGCTGATGCGGGAAGCGGGTATTGCACCGACCGAACAGGTTTGCGGCGTAAGTCCCGGTTCGGTCTGGGCGACCAAGCAATGGCTACCTGGCCGTTTCGCGGAGTTGATCCGCCGTCTCGCCGAGGTATACGGGTACCGTTCCGTGCTCTTCGGCAGTGCCGAGGACCGGCCGCTCTGCGCCGAAATCTCCGCAGAGTCCGGCGTCGATCCGTTAAACGCGGCCGGACAGCTGACCCTACTGCAATCGGCAGCGCTCGCCGCCCGTTGCGCCGCCGTGGTATCAAACGACACCGGAATGGGCCACGTGGCCGCCGCCATGAACACGCCGGTCGTAGCCGTCTTCGGACCGACGATACCCGCATTCGGCTTCGTCCCTTACGGACACGGGCACCGAATCGTCGAAACGCCACTGGACTGCCGTCCGTGCAGTCCCCATGGCGGAGATCGCTGTCCCATCGGGACCCACGACTGCATGCGCGGCATTACCGCAGAGCAGGTGGTCGAAGCCGTGGCCGTTCATCTCGGGGAACCTGTACCCCCTGTCAAAGACTGATTCGGGAAACACATGCGCGTTGGTATCATCGGCCTCATCAACCACGACACCATCTTCATGGCCGGCGGCCGTCAGATTGAGGACCTCGGCGGCATATTGTACAACACCACCGTAATGGCCGACCTACTGGGCGAAGGGGACGGACTGTATCCCATCAGCCGGATCGGCGCGGAGTGTAACGGCGCCATGCGCGCCATCCTGGATCCACGTCCCGCCGTGAGCACCCGCGGAATCTCCCTTTCCCCATCGGGTACCAGCCGAAACCGGATACGTTACGACGAAAATATGGAGAAAGTCGAGCAGTTGACCAACCATGTCGGACCCATTCCCCTCGAACAGATCGAGCCTTTCCTGGATCTCGACGCCCTGCTGGTGAATTTCATCGTAGGCGACGATATCAGCCTGAAGACCATGGAGACGATACGGGGCAGCGCCTCCGGGTTGCTTTACCTGGATGTGCACAACCTCTGTCTGGGTATCGACGCGGAGGGCTACCGGCGAAGACGGGCGCCCAAGGACTGGCGGCGGTGGATCGAGATGTTCGACGTCGTTCAGATGAACGAAGTGGAGGCTCGTCTGCTGGCCGGCACGGGTAACGAAGCGGCGGCGCCAGGCGGACCGGGCGGATCCTTGGATGCGGGCGAACCGGGGGGAACAGGCGGACCAGGCGGACCGCTGGAAACGATGGATGATTTTACCGCCTTCGGACGGTCCGTGATTTCGCTCGGCCCCTCGGTATGCATTATCACCCGGGGGGCCCTCGGTCCTGTCACGGTTTACCGGGAAGACCGCGAATCGAAGGCCTTTGCCATCCCTTCGGAGCCAGTCCGTGACGTGGTCGACACCACCGGTTGCGGGGACGCGTTCGCCGCCGGTTTCGTAACCGGGTACATGGCCTCGAAAGACCCGGTCAGTGCGACCCGTCTCGCGAATCGTGTCGCAGGCGTGAACTGCACCGTGGCGGGATTGCCGGAGGCCGGCACGTTCTCCGATCTGGGTGGCTGACGGGACATCGAAACAGCCGGTGCGGGAAGGACGGCCCGCGTGCTCTACTATTGACGTACCGACCGGTCCGAGGGATAACCGCGGACTGCCGCTGTTCTTAAGCCAAATCGAGAGGAAGGCTTTCATGACCGGACGGGACGATTGCGTGTTCATACTCTTTCGCGGCGGTCGCCTGCCGGAATGGCATCAACTCGGTGAGACCCGGCGGACCGACTACGAGCGGCTGCACGTCGACCTGATGCTTTCGGTCTCCGAACGCCACGGCCTGATCGGCATCCATGGTTACCGGCTATTGGGACCCCGAGGAACTGGGAGCGGTTCTGGACCATCGAATTCCCGGACCTCGCCGGCGCCGAAGCCTGGATGTCGGCCGAAGCGGAACCTCCATACGGGCGCTACGGCTACTACGACTATACCCTTGCCCGGCGCTGGCAACCGGAGTGCTTGGCCTGGATGCCTCGAAAGCCCGATCTCCCCGTGGTCCCGGTCGCAGATCCAAAAACGATCCCACCCCTTTCCGCCGATCCTTCTTCGATCGTCCTGCTGGCCTTCGGCGGACGGCACCGCGGTGCGGGCCAGGAAGACCCCGGGGCGCACGACGAAGAGCGATGGCGTCGAATGCGGAAGGCAAGCCTGGATCATGGGCTCATACACGGCGAGGTCTTCCAACTAATGGGTATCGGCGCCCACGGCGAGTTCGCCTGGATCCTGGAATTCCCCGGACTAACAGGCGCCGAGGCCTGGATCGACGCGGAGACGGCGCCGCCCCTGGCGGCCTGTCAGAAACACGATTTCCACCTCGCCAGGCGCTGGGCGCCCGAGTACTTCGCCACCTGGGCGGCTGGACGGGGAGGGTGATGGGGCGACTAGTCGCTGTGGTGTGTTCAGCGGGCAAAATGCCTCATTATTTCCTTGGATGTGGCATCCGTATTCGCCATCTTTACCCCTTGAACTACCACCGCCTTTTCGTTCATTTTGTGTAATCTAAACATCATGTCTTCTTCCTCTTCAAATCCCGGCGTCAGGCAGCGACTGCTGTACCTGCACGCGCGAACGCCCAGCGTTTTCTCCGAAATACTGGGATATACCCCCGTCGAACCCGTTAAGGACTACAGGGCGGAAATCACGGCGGATGTCTCCGATTGGCCTTACAACACCGTGCACGACGCGCTCACCGACGGCTGGCAGATCGTGCAGTTTCCCCATCTACAGGCACCCATCGACGACAGGGACCTGGACGTCGTGGGATACGAGTTCATCTTGCAGAAACTGGAGGAGGTCCGGGATGGATAAGCACCAGTTGCACGCGGAATCGGAAGCGGAATCGCTGCCCGCCAACGCGGAACGGTCAGAATCTGGAACAAACATGTCCCATCTGCTCACCGATTTGGAGATGGTCGAGTTTATCGTGAACGGCTATCACCTGCTCGAACTCGATCTTCCCGAGGGACTCAACGAGCGCATGGTCGGCCAACTGGACGGCCTGGACTACAATCCAGGCGACGCCATCGCGGAAGTCGTCCCCGATCTGTGGCAGGTGATCGAGCATCCCGCTGTGAATGGCACCCTTGTTAGCCTGCTCGGCGATGACTACGAAGTGATGGGACACCGGCACTGGCACTGCAAGCAACCGCACACCGGCCACATGTCCTGGCACCAGGACAGCACCAACAACCGGGACAACCGTATCGACCGGCTGCTCGGGCTGTTTTACCCCACCGACATCACCCCGGAGATGGGCCCGACGGTCATCGTCCCGGGCACGCAGTTCCGCAACGCGCCGACGGACCGCATGGCCACATACACCAACATCCGCGGCCAGGTGCCCATGGTGCTCAAGGCCGGGACCTTTGCCCTGACCCACTACGATCTCTGGCACGGCACCGCGGCCAATCGCACGCCGGTCAAGCGCCACATGATCAAGTTCCTGTTCAGAAGGGTCCGGGACAACAAGGCGCCGACCTGGAACCACGATCCCGACGTCATGAACGTACCCACCGCCTGGGGCGGGAAACGGGAGGACCCCAAGAACGTCCTGTCTTTCGGCAATCCGATCGGCGTCGGGCAGAGCGATCACTACAAGGAACGCCAGATACGATGGAAATGCTGGAACAACCTGCTGGGAGCTGCCGATGCGGCTGACGCTTAGCAACCATTCCTTCGAATACCTGGACCTGGAAGGCACATTCGCACTGGCCCGGGCCATCGGTTTCAAGGGGGTAGACATCGCCGGATTCCACGACCGGGGCCGATGCAGCCTCGAACCGGACGAAGTGGGTGCGGATCCGCTGAGTCACGCGAACCGGGTCAACCGCCTGCTGGCGAAATACGAACTGAAGGCCGTCGATTTCTTTCCCCAGTTCGGCGCATCCCTCGACGAGCGGTCCTTCAATGCACCGGACCCGGCGGTGAGGAAGCTGAACAGGACATCATTCGAGGGGATCATCCGCTTCTGCGAGGCCGTAGGCATCCCGGGATTCACGATCAGTCCGGGCATGCACCACCCGGATCGTTCCTTCGAGGAGAATCTCGATACGGCCGTGGAAGCCATGAACGAATTGACCGACCTGGCGGGAGAACGGGACATCACGGTCCGCTTCGAACCCCACGTCCAGTCCGTCGTCGACACGCCGGAACGGGCGCTGGCCCTGCTGGAGCGGGCGCCGCGGGCCACGGTGACCCTGGATTACTCGCACTTCGTCATGCAGTACATCCCCGAGGAACGGATCCACCCACTCCTCGCCCATACCGACCATTTCCACATCCGCGCGGCGCGGCCCGGGAAACTGCAGTCCAGGCTCGAAGAGAACACCATCGATTTCGTGGACATTGCCCGGCGGCTCGAACGGCTGGACTACGGCGGCTGCCTGTCCATCGAATTCGTGTACATGACGTGGTTCGACTGCAACCGGGTAGACTGCCTGACCGAGACCATCTTCACGAAAGACCTCATGCAGCCGCATGTGCCGGTATAACGCGACATGCCTGACCTTTACGCCGGCGCCGCCCGGCGCGTGATCAATCCCCCACGGGGTATCCGGACCTTCGGCTTCAGTTCGAGGGAAGGGGTCGTCCAGGCGATCGAAAGCGACCTGTCGGCCACGGCGCTGGTCCTTTCGGACGGAAAGGCGAAGGTCGTGATCGTCGCGTCGGATACCGGGTGGATGGACCTGCCCGTGATGAACGGTCTGCGGGAACGCGTTGCCGAAGCGGTGGGAACCGCCTCCTCCCACGTCATGATCAACCTGAACCACACCCACAGTTCGCCCGCCATGCCGGAGTGGTTCCCCGATGAACCCGAACAGATCGCCCAGCAGGCCCGTTACCAGGAAGACCTGTGCGGCTGGATCGAGAAGGCGGCGCGGGAAGCGGACGAACGGAAGGTTCCTGCGCGCATCGGCGCGGGACGGGGCGAATGCGGCATCGGGGTATACCGCCGGGAAACCGATCCCGACGGCGAGCTCTTCCTCGGCGAAGTACCCGGCCATCCGACCGATCCGGACGTGGGCGTCCTGCGCGTGGACAAGCTGGATGGCCGTCCCATCGCCACCGTGTTCTCCTACGGATGCCACCCGGTGACCATAGGACCCCGGTCCATGGTGGCTTCGCCCGATTTCCCGGGCGCCGCGAGGACCCTGGTCGAAAACGCGATCGGGGGGCTTTCGCTCTTTCTCCAGGGGTGCGGCGGGAACATCATGCCGCGGGGCGGCCTGAGTATGGAGGCCGACTGCAGCGACGAAAAAGAACGTGTCGGGTCCACGCTGGGGGCGGAAGTCGTCAAGGTCGCAGCGGCGATCCACACGCACAGGAAGCGCGGGGAACGACGGCGCATGGGTTCGCTTTCCCGGATATCGGTCTGGCCCTGGGAACCGGTCACCGGCGCTTCATGCACTGTTCTGGCCGCCGCGGACGAAAGCCTTTCGCTTCGGTTCATCGGCCTGCCCCCACGCTCCGAGGCCCGGGCCATCAGGGCGGAATGCCACCAGACCCGGGATGCGGTCGTCTCCCGGGGAGGCGAAGTATGGGAATGCCTCGTGACCACCAGATTCGCGGACTGGAGCGACCGGCTCGTCGCCGCCGCCGAAGCCGGCGGCGCCTCGATCGACGTCGTGGTCCAGGCCATACGAATCAACGATATCATCCTGGCAGCGAACAGCACGGAGACCTTTTTCGAAACCGGTCTGGCCATCAAGGCCGGATCGCCGTTCCCCCATACCCTGGCGCTGGGTTACACCAACGGATGCGTTTGCTACCTGCCCAGGGCGGAAGATTTCCCAGCGGGCGGCTGGGACATTCGCAAACGCTGGTACGGCGTACCCGATCTGCTGTTCCAGGCCTACAGCATGCCCACGGCCATCCACCCGGATTCGGAGCGGCGGGTCGTCGACCGCACGCTGGCGTTGATCGAAAGGTTGCGTTGATTGTCCGCTCGTGCCCGGCAAAGTGGTTGAAGCTGTTAGCGGTTCCGGTCTCATCACGGACGTACGGCTCAAGTGAGGATTGCACATGGGTGACGCAAAACTCGAAGCGCTCCGGAAGACCCGGTCGCGGGCGGTGGAACTGTATTCGCGCGCAATGGAATCGCTGGCCGGCGGGGTGGGTCACGACCTGCGCCGAGGCCATCCCCTGCCGTTGTACATGTCCCATGCGGCAGGCTCGCGCAAGTGGGACGAGGACGGCCGGGAATACATCGACTACGGCATGGGCAACGCCGCGCTGCTGCTGGGTCACGCTCCGCCGGATGTGTGCCGGGCCATGGGCCACGCGCTCGAACTCGGCTTTCATTTCGGCAACGACCACCCGATGCAGTTGGAATGGGCCGAACTAATCCGGAAGCTTATCCCCTGCGCCGAACGCGTGCGTTTCGTGAACTCGGGGTCCGAGGGAAGCATGCTCGCGCTCCGCGTCGCCCGGGCCTTCACAGGAAAGACCAGGGTGCTGCGCTTCGAGGGACATTTCAGCGGATGGCACGACGGGGTGGGTAAGGGGGCCATGATCCCCTTCGACCAGCCTGTCTCGGCGGGCATCCCTCCGGCCGTGCTCGACACGATCGAAGTTATCCCGGCGGAACTCGACCGCGTGGCCGAAGTACTGGAGAAGGATCGGGATATCGCCGCCGTCATGCTGGAGCCGTCGGGCGCCTCCTGGGGCACCGGTCCCCTGACCGTGGAGTTCAATGAGAAACTCCGCGATCTGACCCGTGCGGCTGGCGTGCTCCTGGTCTACGATGAGGTCATTACGGGGTTCCGTTACGCGCCCGGAGGCTACCAGGAATACTCGGGGATCACGCCGGACATGAGTTTTCACGGCAAGATCGTGGCCGGCGGCATGCCGGGCGGCGTGGTCACCGGCCGTGCCGACATCATGGAGGTGTTCGACTACACCGGTGACGCGCACCGGGACCGGTACGAACGGGTACATCACCTGGGCACCTTCAATGCCAATCCGGTATCTGCGGCCGCCGGCATCGCCACCCTGAAACGCGTGGCCACCGGTCTGCCGCACGAACGGGCGAACCGACTGGCCGAACGGCTCCGGCAGGGCATGGATGTCATCCTCCTCGAGGAAGGCGTCGCCGGTTACGTTTACGGCGACGTGTCCATCTTCCACGTCTACCTGGAGGCCTTCCCGGGAAGCGGCGCTTCTGGCCGGGAACAGCTGGTCACCCGCGACGTGAACGTCCTTAAAGGGATCCCGGCTCCCCTGGTCGCCGCCTTCCAGAAGATGCTGCTCGCACGGGGCATCGACCTGGTCTCCTACACGGGCGGCGTCACCTCCTCCGCCCATACCGACGAGGACATCGCGTTGACCCTCGACGCCTTCGGCGACGTGATACGGTCCCTGGTACGGGAGCGCATGATCGCCACATTGAAGTAAGGGATACCGGGCTTTTGCGGTACTGCCGGGACGCCGGGCCGCGCAGATTTCCGAAATGGGAGCGTTTTACGAGGACGTGCCCGCGTCACGGAACCGGGCAAATACGATAAACCATAAAAGGGAGCGACACGTTTAAACAAGGGAGCGATACGTTTCATGAAACTGACCCTGACTTCGCCGCGATCCAGAAGAGAACAACTGGCTGCCATACCGGCGCCGGATGGTTGTAACGCGCAGGTGCTTCGGCTTACCGGAAGCGATGGTTCGACTCTTCTCGCCGAACGGGATCCCCTGTCCGCCATATACCACGCCATCCTGCCATCCATGGAAGCGGGTGAGACCTCAACCTGGGACGCGACGGCCGCCGAGAACGCAGCCGCCGAGGACGCGGCGCCCCGCTGCGGCATTGAACATGTTTGCCGTGAGGACCGGGTGGAAGTGTCTCTCGGCCAATCGCCGTTCATGACCTTTCACCACGGCGCCAGATATCCCAAGCCCTTCATCAATCCCATCCTCACGCCGGGGGGCGTCAACATGCTGAGGGAACCCCTGCCGGCTTACAGCGAGGGGGAGCATCCCTGGCAGCGTGGTCTGACCCTGATGCAGGGCGCCATCAACGGGGTGGATTGCTGGGGAGAGTTCGACCGGCCGGGGTTCGGACGGACCGTACAGGACGAAATGTCGATCCATCAGGGCCCCCTGTCGCTTACCATCGCCACGGGCAACACCTGGTACGAGGGAGAACGGCCGCTCATGTCCGATCGCAGGTGGTACCGCCTCTTCGACACCGGACGCGACGCCGTGGTGCTGGACGTCCTCTTCACCCTCGTCGTCGATCGGGGTCCCGTCACCATCGGTTCCACGAAGGAAGGCGGGTTCCTGAGCATCCGCGTCAACCCCTCCATGAACGCCTCGGGCGACGGTCGGATGCGCAACGTCTACGGTGCGGACGACGAGACCGGTTGCTGGTCCCGGCGGGCGCACTGGATGGACTACTGCGGCCCGGTGGGAGACGAGACCGCGGGCTTCGCCGTCTTCGACCACCCGGACAACCTCCGGTACCCCACGGCCTGGCACGTGAGAGGGTATGGACTGTTCGCCGCGAACTGCTGGATGGTCTGGGACGACCACCTCTGCGCCGCGGATACGGAAACCACCTTCCGATGGCGCGTCGTCATTCACGCCGGAGATACACAGGAAGCGGCCGTCGCCGAACGGTTCCTGGATTACGTGGACGGTCCCCGGACGGCCTGGGAAGATTGACCGGCCGCAATCGTTTCGATCGAAGGAACTCGGATTCCGTACGGGAATCCCGGTCGAAAGGACCCGGGGCGGGCATCCCGGGACCGGCCGGGCGGTTCCTATTCTACTTGATTGGCGGCTTCACCCCCCTGTATCTTGACGGGCGTCGATACGGGGCAGTCCGGTCTACCGGCCCCCGGAGCATCTCACACGCTCATGCGTTGCGCGGGACTAACCACCAAGGAAACATAAATGGCAGACGAACAGCGGCACGGCGATCTGGAAATCGTCGAGGAATTGCAGGAGGCGGGAGATCGCATAAGGGCTGAAATATCCAAGGTCATCATCGGGCAGCAGGAGGTGGTGCAGCAGCTCCTGACCGTCCTCCTGGCAAACGGCCACGCACTGCTGATCGGCGTTCCGGGGCTGGCCAAGACGCTCCTGATCAACACGCTTTCCAGGACGCTCGATCTCAAGTTCAGCCGCATTCAGTTCACGCCGGACCTGATGCCGTCCGACATCACGGGAACGGAAATCCTGGAAGAGGACCGGGCGACCGGCCACCGGGAGTTCAAGTTTATCCGCGGGCCGATTTTCGCAAACGTGATTCTGGCGGACGAGGTAAACCGCACGCCGCCCAAGACGCAGGCGGCCCTCTTGCAGGCGATGCAGGAACACGAAGTGACTGCCGCGGGGGAATCCATGAGACTCGACGAGCCGTTTTTCGTCCTGGCGACCCAGAACCCCATCGAGCAGGAAGGAACCTATCCCCTGCCCGAGGCGCAATTGGACCGTTTCATGTTCAGTATCTACATGGATTATCCGTCCCGCACCGAAGAGATCGAAATCGCCCGGAGTACGACGAGCGTTCAGGAGGCCGTGCCGGAACATATCCTGACGGGGGACGACGTGAATAAACTGCAACAACTGATCCGAAGAGTGCCCGTGGCGGACCACGTCGTCGAGTACGCCGTCTCGCTGGCCCGCATGACCCGCCCGAACGAACCGGACGCGCCACCTTTCATCCGCGAACGGGTCAGTTGGGGCGCCGGACCCCGGGCTTCCCAGTACCTGATCCTCGGAGCGAAGGCCCGGGCGGTGCTCATGGGAAACTATACGCCTACTCCGGAAGACGTGCGCGCCCTGGCGCTGCCCGTGCTCAGGCACCGCATCGTGACCAATTTCAACGCCGACGCGGACGGGGTCACCGCCGACGACATCATCACGCAACTGATGGATGAAACGAAAGGCTCCTGATCCTTCTTCACGCCTGCCCATAACCACCATGAATACGCCCGATTACCGCAAATACCTCGATCCGATGACCGTGTCCCGGCTCGCCCGGCTGGACCTCAAGGCGCGACTGGTCGTGGAAGGGTTCATCGCCGGACTGCACAGCAGCCCCTACCATGGGTTCAGCGTCGAATACGCGGAACACAGGCAGTACATGCCGGGCGATCCGATCAAGCATATCGACTGGAAGGTCTTCGCCAAATCCGACAGGTATTACATCAAGGAATACGAAGAAGAAACCAATCTGAAATCCTATATCTTCCTGGACGTCAGCGCGTCGATGGAATACGGGTCCGCGGGTATAAGCAAACTGGAGTACGGCAGGTACCTGGCGGCCGCCCTCACCTACCTCATGCTGAGCCAGCAGGACTCGGTGGGCCTGGTGCTGTACGACGAGCAGATAAGGCAATACGTGCCACCGCGGTCGGTCCGCAACCATCTGCACGTCATTCTGCAGCGGTTGCACGCCGCGGCGCCCGGGTCCGGAACGCGAAGCCGGGCGACCTTTCACTCGCTGGCGGAACGGATCAAGCGGCGCGGGTTGATCATCATCATTTCCGATTTGTTCGACGAACCCGGGGACATCGTCGACAGCATCCGGCATTTCCGCCATCGGAAGCATGAAGTGATCGTGTTTCGCCTGCTTGATCCCACCGAAAAGGACTTTACCTTCCGGCAGCCCGCCCGCTTCCGCGACATGGAGACCGGTGAAGAGGTATATACCCACCCGCATGCGATCCGCGAAGCGTACCTGGGCGACCTGGAGAAACAGGACGAAGTATATACCCGTGTCTGCCGGGAGAACGCGGCGGACTACCTCAGCCTGGATACGGGCACGCCCTTCGACCAGGCCCTGTTGACCTTCCTCGCCAAACGTGCCCACCTGGGCTGACGCCGGCTTCTCATGCGGTAACGGGGGCCCGGACCGTTGGAAGGGAAAGCACGGTGCGGGATAATACGGGAGGCCCGGGGTGAACTGGGCCGGTGCAAGATCATACGGGAGGGCAGGAGTGAACTGGCCCGGGGTGAACTGGGCCGGGCGGCGCCCCGCGGTCAGACGATCACCGCTTCATCGTCCCTGGAGAAGAAGTGGGCCCTGGCCATGTTCACGAGAAGCGGCAGTTCCGTGTTGATTCCCGGATCCACGAAGGCGTCCACCCTGGCGATGAAGGGGTACCGGCCGGTGGTCATGTACAGGTAGGTCTCGCTTCCCATGGGTTCCACCACCTCGACCGTAGCCATGATCCGGCGGGCTTCTTCCCAGTCCTTTTTCGTATCCACGGACGTGATGTCCTCCGGACGGATGCCGAATGTGACCTCCCTGTCCCGCCAAGGCGCCAGGGCGTCACGCATTCCGTCCGGTATTGGGAGCCGGAGACCGCCTTCGTCGAACTCCGCGTGACCATTGTCGAAAACGACCTTCCCTTCCAGGAAGTTCATGCCCGGACTGCCAATGAAGCCCGCGACGAACCGGTTTGCCGGTTTCTCGTAAAGCTCGAGGGGAGCGGCGACCTGCTGTACCTCGCCGTCTTTCATCACGGCGATGCGGTCGCCCATGGTCATGGCTTCGACCTGGTCGTGGGTGACGTAGACGATCGTCGCGTCGAGGCGGTTGTGCAGCTTGCTGATCTCCGTCCGCATCTGCACGCGCAGCTTGGCGTCCAGGTTGGACAGCGGTTCGTCGAATAGAAACACCTTGGGTTTGCGCACGATGGCGCGGCCAACCGCCACGCGCTGACGTTCGCCGCCGGAGAGCGCCTTCGGTTTGCGCGACATGAGATGGCCGATCCCCAGGATGCCGGCGGTCTCGTTGACCCGCGCCTCGATCTCGGAGCGGGGATACTTGCGCAGCTTAAGCCCGAAGGCCATGTTCTCGTAAACCGTCATGTGGGGATACAGCGCGTAGTTCTGGAATACCATGGCGATATCCCGGTCCTTCGGCGGGACGTCGTTCACGCGTTTTCCATCAATGTGGATTTCGCCGGAGGTCACCTCTTCCAGGCCGGCGATCATGCGCAGCGTGGTGGACTTGCCGCACCCGGAGGGGCCGACGAGCACGACGAACTCGCGGTCCTTGATATCCAGGTTGACGTTGCGGACCACGGTGTTCTTGTCGAACCGCTTGTCCACGTCCTTCAGAACCACATCCGCCATGAAAGTACTCCTCCTGGAACCTGCCGGCATGTAGGGAAGACTCCCGTATTGTGAGACATGAAGCCGTTTTTGTCAATACAATATCCCCGCCCTGCCGGTGAACTGCGAAGAGCGTCCAGGCGTACCCGAGCAGGGCGTCGAGGCGTGCACGAGCAGGGCGTTCCGGGCGCGTTATCCGCGCGGTTTTGGTTGACTTCGGCCCGCGCATCCGTTAACTTGTGTGCTCATTTTTATAAATAATCCGGATTGCCTGTCGCACCGGGCATTTACTCAGGTTTACCAGCTTGCCAGGAGGAGTTCCACCATGCCGCTCATCGTCGAACTGGACAGAATCAAGGAAGCCGTAGAGGGCATTGACGTCATTCAGGATATAGAGGACGGTTTCGTCGCCTATTCGCAGGGAAATGTGCAGGTGCCGCCCGTCGGCGAGATGCACTTCGAGGATCCTCCAGGGAACGTGCATATCAAGTATGGCGCCATCAACAACGATGACTATTACGTTATCAAGCTGGCCTCCGGTTTCAGCGATAATCCGAACGTGGGCCTCCCCCGCGTCCAGGGCATGATGCTGGTCTTCAATCAGAGAACGGGCCAGCCGGTGGCGTTCCTGCTCGACCAGGGCTACCTCACCAACGTGCGTACGGCCGCCATGGGGCCGGTCGTGGCCAAGGTCCTCGCGCCGAAGAACGTCAGCCGCATCGGCGTTTTCGGTACGGGCCTGCAGGCACGCATGCAGGTCGAGTACCTGAAGGGTGTCGTCGACTGCACGGACGTGATCGCGTGGGGACGTTCCGCCGAGAGCAAGGCGTCCTACAAGCGTGACATGGAAGCCCAGGGATACTCCGTCGAGACAACGGATGACGCCGGCGCGGTGGCGGCGACAAGCAATCTCATCATCATGTCCACCCCGTCCCTGTCGCCGCTGCTGACCGCCGAGCAGGTCCGGCCCGGGACCCACATCACCGCAATGGGATCGGATACGCCGGACAAGATCGAACTGGATCCAGGCGTGCTCGTAAAGGCTGACGTGGTCGTGGCGGACAGCATCCCCCAGTGCAGGCTGCGTGGCGAGATCGCCCAGGCGATGATGGCGGGCGCCATAGCCGAGGACAAGGTGGTCGAGCTCGGGAACGTGATCCAGAATCCTTCCCTTGGCCGCACTTCCGACGACCAGATCACGATCGCCGATTCGACAGGCGTCGCCGTGCAGGATATCCAGATATCCAAGGCCGTATACCACGCCGTAAAGTAGACAGGCGGCCGGAATGACCGAGCGGCCGGAATGGCGGGCTGACACGGCTGACCGGATTAGCAGGCCGACATGGCCGGCGCACCGAACACTGGCGGCCCATCAAACCAAGGAGCAAGCACATGGCATCGACCTTCCAGACTTTTGACCTGGAACGCATCATGTCGGACTGGGAACAGGTCGTGGAATACAACCTGTCCGAGAGCGGCGCGCACCCGGTCAAGGTCAGGGAACTGATCGCCCACGATCCCGATATCCTGGACCGCATGCTGGATACCGAACTGGGCTACGGATACGCCAACGGTTCGCCGGAACTGCGGGAGGCCATTGCCCGGTACTACCCCGGCGCCACGGCCGAGAACGTACTGGTGACTATCGGATGCATCGAGGCCAATTACATCACGTTCCAGACGCTGCTGGAAGGCGGCGGCGAGGTGGCGGTCCAGGTGCCTTGCTACCTCCAGAGCTGGGGGCTCGCGCACAATCTGGGCGCCGTCCGCCGGACGTTCACCCTCGATCCCGATCGGGGATGGGCGCTTGATACCGACAGCCTGGAGTCCGCCGTATCGGACGAAACGAAACTGATCTCCATCTGCAACCCAAACAATCCGACGGGGCAGATCCTGACGGAATCCGAAATGGACGCCGTCGTCCGCGCGGCCGAACGCAGCGGCGCCTACCTGCTCGCCGACGAGATCTACGCCGGATCCGAGCGGGAGCGGGAGGAGGTTTCGACCACCTTCTACGGCCGGTACGACCGGGTCGTCGCGGCGGGCAGCATGTCCAAGTCCTTCGGCATGCCCGGCCTGCGGATCGGCTGGCTCGTGGGTCCCGAAGACCTGCTCAGGGAGCTTTGGAAGCGCCACGAGTACCTGACTTTGAGCACCGCCAAGCTGTCCAACCATTTCCTCGCGCCGCTGGCGTTGCGCCCGGACGTGCGGCAGGCCATCTTCGAAAGGACGCGGGGCTATATCCGGCGGGGATGGGAAAACTACCATGGCTGGATCAGCGACAACGCGGACATCCTGAGTCTCGTTCCGCCCCAGGCAACGGCCGTTTCTTTCGTCCGGTACAACCTGAGGGCCGATTCCGCGACGCTGGCGCATCGACTGATCCAGGAGAAGTCGGTGCTCATCGGTCCAGGGGACTACTTCGGCATACCCAACCATCTCCGCATCAGCTACGGCCTGCCGCCCGACTACCTGAACGAGGGACTGCGCCGGATCGCCAGTCTGCTCCGCCAGGTCGCCGCGGAAGAGGACGCGGGAACAGTGAACGAGCGCGGTGCGGCCGCCGGTTGATCGCCGGGAGGGCTTACCATGCCACAGTCCCTCGATCCGCTGGTTCCGGTCGATGAGTTTCCCGTAGCACAGACCTGCACCTACATCAACGCGGCCAACGTGACGCCCATGTACCGTCCGGCCGCGTCCGCGATCACCGAATGGTACCGGGACGTCGCCGAGAACGGCAGCAACCACTTTGACGAAGAAGCCGAAGCCACGGTGTTCGATGAGTTGCACCGGCAGGCCGCCCGGCTCTTCAACGCGTCGCCGACCGACATCGCCGCCGGGTCCAGCACCACCGAGCTCCTGAGTTCCCTCGCCTGGGCGGTCATGCCCGGACCGGAAACCAACGTCGTCAGCACGGACGTATCCTTCCCCGCTTCGGTCTACCCCTGGAGACGGGTCGCTAACCACACGGGCTGTGAGATCCGGCTGGCGCACGCGCGGGGAGGCACCGTAGACCCCGGCCGCGTCCGGGACCTCATTGACGACAACACGGCCGTAGTGGCCCTGTCCCACGTCGAATTCCGCAGCGGCCAGCGCTGGGACCTCGCCGCTTTTGCCGAGATCGCGCACCGGCACGGCGCCCTGCTCGTCGTGGACGCCACGCAGTCCGCGGGCGCCGTCCCCATCGACGCGCCCGGCATGGGCATTGACGCCGTTGCCGCCGGAGCGTACAAGTGGCTGTGCGGTCCTTTCGGTATCGCCGTCATGTACCTCGCGCCGCATCTCGCCACGAGCCTCGAACCCGGCCTGGTGGGCTTCCGGAGCCAGGTAGACATCTGGGACATCCGTACCGATCCGCCGGATTACCCGGAGGACGCGTCCCGGTTCGAGTTCAGCACCATGGCATACGGGTTGGCCGGCGGGTTCGCGAAATCGATCGGATTTCTCGTGGACACGGGTATCGACGAGATCTTCGCCCATAACCAGGTCCTCGCCGACCACCTCATCGACGGCCTGGCGGATATCGGCGCCGAGGTCACTTCCCCCCGGGACGCCGCCGAACGCTCGGCCATTGTCACCGCCCGTTTTCCCGGCCGCGACATCTCCGGCGTGGAACGGCACCTGAAGCAGTCCGGCGTCATGGTCGCGCTGCGCGGCGACGTGGTCCGGTTCTCGCCCCACCTGTACAACCAGGTGTCCGACGTGGAACGGGCCCTCGAAGTGATTTCCAGCATACCGTGATCCCGACGACGGGCGGGCGCGAAACCGCCGTCGGGCGCGAAACTGCCGGTCGGAAACGAACCCACCCGGTCCGGCGTGAAACCGCCCGTAGACGATCTTCCCGTCCTGTCCAACGCAGTGCGGATCCGAGAAAGAACAGCCATGTACAAGTTCCAGTGGTACCAGTCAATCTACGACAATTTGGGTAAAATCGCCGAAGAGGCCCGGAAATACGGCGAAGAGATCGGCACGCTGAAGCTGCGGCAGGACATCGGACTCTACGCCGGCAGCTCGGCGAGACCGGGCAACCTCCCCGATTACGTTCTCGACGCGATCGTGGAAGCAAATCGGGGCGGCAAGACCTACCCGGTGCGGGTGGTCGAAGACGAACTGCGGGAAGTCGTCAAGGACGTCTACGGCGATGAGTTCGACGCGGTGGCCGCCAACACCTGCGAATCGCTGCTGCGCCTGACCCTGGAGACGCTTTGCGCGCCGCCCTCCATGCGCCACGGCGACATCTACCGCGGCCGCCTGCTCATGCCTTACGGCGAGGACTACGAATGGATCGGCGGCTACGGCCGGGCCTTCCCGCCGCGGTACAAGAACCTTCTCGTGGACCGGACCATCGCCGGCGGCGAACTGGGCATCGAGAACAAGAGCCTGGCGAACCTCGAGACGCTCTACGTACCCATGGCCGGCGCGAAATACGATCCGCACGGCATCCGGTACAATCCCACCTCGTTGCTCACCGGGGTGGACGTGGACGGCACCATCGGAAACGTGAAGAAGGCCGCCGAACGGAACGCTTCCCTGCTCACGGGCATCGCCACGGTGGGATACGACACGCCCAGCTACGGACTCGGCGAACAGGACGAGAACGGCGCGCCGGTCCTCCTGAAGAAACTCGCCGACGTGGCCCGGGACTACGACGTGCCCTACATCGTGGACACGGGAGGATCGATCCCCATCGTCGGCATGGATCCGCGGGACATCGGCTGCGACATCATCACCTACAGCATGGACAAGCCGGGCCGCGCGCCCGCGTCGGGGTTGCTGATCGGCCGGGAAGAAGTCGTCAACCCGATCCGCAAGGGCATGGGCCTGGGCGGCCAGCGGTACGGCGAGCTGTCCTCCCACGGCAAGGCGGTCTATACCTTCAGCGATCCAGGCCGGGACACCCTGGTCGGTCTGACCGCCTACCTGAAGGTCCTCCGCGACCGTCCCCACCTGGTCACCGATCCCGTGGACCGGTTCCACGAAATCATCGTGGAGGAGTTTACCCGGATGGAGCCCTCCCGATTCCGCGACGACCTGATCTTCACGAAAACCTACCAGCTCGGCGGCACCGAGCTCAACTACGAACGCACGTGGAAAGACGGCGCCTTCGGCATCCCGATCTTCAACCTGGAAGACCTGTGGGCCAACACCAATCCCATCGTGCTCGCCCAGGAGCATATGGGTGTCGAACCGGCCACGATCTACAGCGGGAAGATGTTCCTCGGTCCCGGCCTGGGTACGCTCGACCAGGAAGGCAACCTGGTCGAGGAATACGCCGTACTCGGCGCGAAGACCCTGGTCAAAGCCGTGGAAATTGTTTGCCGGTATGCGGGGCTGGGGGATTGATCCGGAAATCCACGCAGCGGTAGCCGAGGCGGCCGAGGTGGGCGGCGTGAGTGTTAATCAGTGGGCTAAAGAACAGCTGTCTGAGGCTGTGGCCGAAAAACACTGATCCCGGGAGTGTGTCAAGTACCGTACTTGACCCCTGCCGCGTTCACTAAAACTCCACGCCTTCCAGCACAAGGGACTCCATCACGTCCCACTGGCCGGAGGGCAGGTCTTCCTCGCACAACTGTGCCAACTCTTCTTCGAAGAAAAACGACTTCTCGCCGAAGGCCGGCTCGAGGTCGTCCAGCCAGATGGCTCTTTCGTCGTACCGGGCAAAGAACGGCCGCAGGACCCAGTCGGGATTGCGCCCCTGCAGGAATTGCAGGGCGATGATCTTCTCGCCACGGACCTCGCTGACGCCCAGGACATGGACTTTGCCGGGATGGGCCGACATGCTGGGGCCGCGCACGGTCCGGCATATCCCGCTTACCTGCTGATAGGCGTTCTGGAAGATCTCCCACGCGCGAACCAGCGGTACCGCGAAGAAGCGCTGCACGCCGGTGTCCCGCACCACGAACATGTAATAGGGTACCATCCCCAGGTCGACCTGCCTGCGCCACATGGCCGCCCAGGTGTCCGGGTCGTCGTTGATGTGCCTCAGAATGGGCGACTGCGTGTAGACTCTTGCCCCCGTACCGCGGATCCGGCCGACCGCTTTTGCCACCGCGTCGGGCTGGAGTTCGGCGGGATGGCTGCAATGGGCCATGATGGCCAGGTGCTTGCCGGCGCGGATGACCCGTTCGAAGAGCGCCAGCACTTCGTCCGCATCCGGATCCGTAAGGTATTTGTAGGGCCAGTAGGCCAATGATTTCGTCCCGATTCGGATCGTGTGCAGATTGGGGAGATCCGCCTTCAGCAACGCATCGACATACATGCTGAGGTTCTTTGCCCGCATGACCATGGGGTCGCCGCCCGTAAGAAGCACGTCGGTGACCTGGGGGTTGTCTTCAAGGTACCTGATGAGACTTTCCACCTCGCGGCTGGCGAACTTCAGCTCATCGATCCCGACGAACTGGGGCCAGCGAAAGCAGAAGGTGCAGTATGCGTGGCAGGTCTGTCCCTGGGATGGGAAGAACAGGACCGTCTCGCGGTACTTGTGCTGCATGCCATCCAGTCTTTCGTTGTCCTCCCTGGGGACATTGTGCTCGAGCTGACCCGCGGGCTGTGGATTCAGATCCCATCGGGTCCGGTTCACCGTGCGCGCCATTTCCGCTTTGCCCGCCTGCTTTTTCACCAATGCAGCCACCGCGTCGAAGTGGTCCGGCGACAGCATCTCCCGCTGCGGAAAAGTGAGCTGGAACATGGGGTCGTCGGGGATGTTCTCCCATTGGATCAGGTTCTCCACCACGTGGGAATTGGTCCGGAACGGTAGAACCTGCGCGACGACTTCCATTTCGAATTTCAGCTCGTCCCGGAGATGCTCGATCTGGGGTATTTTCCTGTAGTTCCTGAGATCGTAAATCTGGAATTTGGGGGGTCTTCCATTCATTCTGCCGGACATAGTACCTACCTTACTGATTTCGGAGAGCCGGCGCGGATATCCTGCGCATTGAAAATTGAACACGCTCTGCGTGCTTCTCGCAGCTCGACTCGCTATCGTGTAGCGACGGGTCGCGGCTCGGATCAATAGATGCACGATCCGCGCGGGGCAGGAGAAAGGCTGCTACAGGACAGGAATCCCGCGTGGCTTCGGGCAGGGAATTCCGTATATCCACGAGTTGCCATCGCCCCGGGCGGTACGAACAAGATGACCGTCCGAGCCATAATGGAGGAGAAACCGTTCCGCGAGGATTACCGGAGACGCTCGACGAGCGCGAATCCTGAAGGATACGTCTTCACCGCGTATTTGCCCGCTGTCGCCGGTTATGTAGGAGAAAAACTTCGGCGGGGGCAACAACCGCGATAGAGCAGACTACGCAGACACTGCCTCGCGCCGCGGGAGGACGATGCGTCAGCCAATTCAAACCTCCTTTGGGTGAGGGCGTGTTTATAGGAAGATTGTATACGGTATCAAGATAACCGTTGGCGCGCTGCGCTTCAAGTCATTTCGACCGATGGTCTTTCAGGTTACGGATGCCGTGCGAAATGCTGATCTTGTTCCACGATCTTAAAGAACGTGACGAAACCCCTAACAGACCTTATTAAGGCAGGATCCTCTTGCGAAGTGATCCAGAAAAGCATGCTGCCGTAGCCAAGGCGACAAAGGTAAGTGGCCTGAGTATCAGTCGGTGGGTGGGAGAATTGTTGATGAGGCGGTGAGCGGGTGACGAGTGTATTCCATTCTCAATTTTGGGAGTTCCATGCAGGAGGAGGCCAAGTCCCTACATCCTGTTGCAAGCTGCTTAACAGAGCACCTATCGATCTTGTAAGTTTTCGAAAAGACCGCGACCTTCGATATGCATCCGACATTGAGAACAACGCACTTAATGCGGGCTGATCTGTAGTCTCAATGTAACTTATACCTGCTTGCATTCTTGCTTCGAGTTGCTCCTTTGCCCCCCGTGGTTCCTCAGGAGACGGGTGAGATTCGGCATCGCTAAGAATACCTCTACGCCCTCTGATAGACTCTATTGCAGCCAAAAACCAAGCCTCATACTCTCGATGTGCTAGTACGACTTCACACGGAATACCACCGGCAGATGCAGTTGCCCATGCTCGAACTACGGGGCCCAACTCCGCAGGGCAATCAGTATCACCGTCGAATAGAATGAGAATCGCACGGCAATTTTGTTTCGAGAGCGCTAACCGTACTGCCTTTTGAACGTCAAGTTTGCGAACGAGTTCGTGCCGCCGCCGCCGTATCGGGCGTCCAACGCCAATTGTCGATTTGCCGGCTTCCGCAAGAAGGCGGCGCAACAGTACTGGAAAAGCAAACACGTCACCGTGACCTTCTACGATAGGCTGGATATTCAATGCGCGTTTCCCTCTGGAAACAACTCGTACTGGTACTTTATCTCGTCATCGAACAAATCCTCCGACATCGGTGTCAGTGCGTTCGATCTTAACAACTCTCCCGCCCCCATCAAGTGATCACACAGAGCCTGTCTTGAAGCTTGGGAAATAACGTTTACTCGAGTCACTCCTTTACTCCAGGTTGCTATCCGCAGGTGTCGGTCTTCAATCCACTTAGCGTCCAAAACATCAGGACTGTGCGTTGTAACCACTACTTGCATGAAGCGGGCGGCGTGCCTTAGTACATCGAGAATTGAGCCCAAAGCACCCTGATGCATTGTGGCTTCGGGTTCCTCTATAACAAGAAGTGAAGGTTTTTGCGGCTGGAAGACCGCCGTAAGGAGCCCAAGTATGCGTAGCGTCCCATCTGACATGTTAAAGGCTTCGAATCTCACAGGTTCCTTCTTGGCCCAGTCTTGCTTGAACTCTAACGTTAGCTTATTACCATGCTTTTTTGGTTGAACACCAATAGTTCCGGGAACGATACTTTCGAGAATCTCACATATTAGTTGCCAGTCTTCCGGGGATTCGCGCTGAATTTCGCGTAACACACTGGCCGCGTTACTACCATCCGAATGTAAACGCAAACCTCCGTCAGGATCCTGCATTCCTCTCAAGGCTGTTGGTTCAATCCGGCATACACGCATTTCCGACAGGAATCTGGAAATGGATTTAAACCTTGCGTCGCCACCGACTATCGGAAGCGCTAACGCGCTATGGTCCATATCCAACTCTGAGCCATCTCCGAGTATCAACCGACTCATCTTGGGTTCTTTGGATAACAAATGACGATCAAACCGGTCAATCTTGCCACTGGTTCTCTCCAAAGCACAACGCTCACGCACCACTTCGAAACCATAGCTACCTTTGAGAGCTCTAAGTTCAAAAGCATAATCTGCCAAGACCGTATTGCTATCCAAGTTGTCTATTGTAACTGCCAGACCCAGATTTGATGGACGGCCTCGTGCAGAACTTCTGTGGCCTACCGCTGGAAATCCACCTCTATGTTCGAGAACAGCTTGTAAAGGGGAAGACATTGCCTCAGCCAGAAAAGCGAAGGCATCAGCGAAGTTACTCTTGCCGGAGCCATTCTGACCGACCAGGAAGGTCGGATTGTCGAATTCCACGACATCCTTTTCAAAGCTTCGGAATCGCTGCAGTTTGAGTTTACGAAGTTTAGGACTCGACATTGTCGTACCTCAGATCGAATTCACGCGTTTCTAAAGCAGTTTCTTGTTTAAGACAACACCCTTCGATCGTCAAATCCAGGTTGGATTTCATCATGCAAGAAGGAGTTTGTTATGGCTAAAGGACTTCCGATAATGTAGATTGAAAGGTGAACGACATCCCGATTCTCCCGAAACAAAGGCATTGGGGATGGAAAGAAAGAAACTTAAGAGATGTCACAGGTCAACCGTATTATGAGGGATTAGGTTTACTGGAAACATCGTTTATTAGACTGCCTTAAGAAAAGCAGTTGCAAGTCGAAAATTGGAGTGAATGTATAAATGACCACAAACCATCGGGTATTGTTCCAAGATGCGATATCCCTATCGGAAGTACCCACGGGCAGTGTTGATCTGATCGTGACTTCTCCACCGTATCCAATGATTGAAATGTGGGACAAGATATACGATCATCAAAACCCGGAAATTTCTAAAGCATTGAAAATACCGGACGGTATTCGAGCATTCGAGATGATGCACGGCATTCTTGATGACGTATGGAAAGAAACATACAGAGTCCTTAAAAACGGTCGATTCGCTTGCATAAACATTGGAGATGCAACGAGAAAACTAAATGGTGATTTTTGTCTCTATCCTAATCACGCAAGAATCCTGAATTACCTGTTGAATCTCGGATTCTCCCCTCTGCCAGATATTCTATGGCGTAAGCAGACCAACGCACCGAATAAGTTTATGGGATCGGGAATGTTACCTGCCGGTGCTTATGTGACACTGGAGCACGAGTATATACTGATTGTGAGGAAAGGATCGAAAAGGGAATTCAAAACAGAGGAAGAAAAGAAGAACAGACGTGAGAGTGCTATGTTTTGGGAAGAAAGAAACACCTGGTACTCTGATGTCTGGTTTGACATAAAGGGAACAGGTCAGCGATTATCCGACGACACCTCACGACTTAGAAGCGCCGCCTTCCCCTTTGAATTGGTTTATCGACTTATCAGTATGTACTCGGTAAAAGGGGATGTAGTCCTTGACCCGTTTCTGGGAACAGGAACCACCGTCGCGGCCGCAATGACATCGGGAAGAAACAGTATCGGTATAGAGATCGACGAGAGCTTCAGCAATGTCGTTTGTTCGATTACTAATCAGATTGTAGATTTTTCCAATGAGTACTTGCTTGATAGGTTATTACGGCATTTTACTTTTGTCGAGAATCGACTTCAAACCTCAGGATCCTTGAAGTATAAAAACGGACCTCATGGTTGTCCTGTAGTGACAAGCCAGGAACAGTTCATTGTTTTGAACAGTTTAGAAGAAGTGAGGAAATGTGGGGAAAACACATTTGAGGTTGAGTATTTAGAAAAGCCGGAGACAGAACACTGTTTTTCTAACTGGCGTCCCGGGACTCGTCAGAGTGCTCGAGGCCAGAAAGACCTAAAGAAACGTCGGTCACATCCTCAACTCGATTTGCTAAGTAACCCGAAACATCAGGTTCCAAAGGCCAGATAGCTGTGAGAATCAAACTCAAAACCGCTGAGATTCAGGAGTATCTAAAAGCACCTGCTTGTGAGTTTCCAAGGTACACGACCCAATTGATGAACCTTGCAAATCAAAACTCACAGGGTACTCGTGCTAAAATCGTTGGCCAAATGAGCGATCTGATTCAGGAATGTCAATGTCAGACGTTCGATGAGTGGGTTCGATGGTACAGGGAAAAGCACCCTGATGCCATCAGCAACGCGACAGATCGAGTGTATTCAATGATAGAAAACCTGAACGAAGCATCGCCTAAAATCGATCGGGAAATGGTTCGATTGTGGGTAGAGGATCTCGTTCTCGTTAAAACCTTTGCTGGACTTAAGTTTCAGGAAGCTATTCTCAGAAAACTTGCTGAAATCAGGGGCTGTGCCTATAGATTATCCAACCCGTACGAGGAATCTACGGGAATAGACGGATTCGTGGGAGAAGAAGCGTTTTCTATCAAACCGGTTTCCTACACTTCAAAAAAACCTACCATTCAAGATTCTATAAACATTCAGATTATATACTACGAAAAGAAGAAGGACGGGATCGTGTTTGAAATACCGGACGAGCCAATGACTTTCGAGTTGCCGTAGAGTTTTTCTTCATCTCACCTCAACATTTAAAATACCAGTTAATCACACCTTAGCCGCTCGAACCAGTCTCTACCGAACAGCTTCACGCCCGCTTCGATTCGATCCTCGCTTCCGAGATCCGCCCACTTGGCATCTTCGGCCCGATAGGCCTGAATCGGCCCGCCGCCACCCGCGAGGTCCAGGAAGAAGTCGATGATCGAAAAGGGACCGGGATCGGCCATCTTTCTCAACACGGCCGGGGACATGACGTAGACGCCCATGAAGGGCAGGTGGGTGACGGGGCCCGCCATCGGCCGGACCGTGCGCGTCTCTCCCGTAACATCCGAACGCCAGCCGCCCAGCCGTCCCGCCCCATCGAACAGGAGGTGACGCGAACTCTTTCTTCTCTTCACGGCCAAGGTGACCAGGGCCCCAGAGGCCGAATGGGCATCTGCCAGGCCACGGAGATCCAGGTCGGTCAGCACGTCCACGTTATGCACCAGGAACGGCTCCTCGCGGTCGAAGAACCACGCGGCCTCCCGCACCCCGCCGCCCGTGTCCAGGATCTCCTTCTCTACGGAAACAGTTAGTGGGGCGCCCGGACTTTTGTACGCGGCCGCGAAGGTCTCGATCTGCGCCGCGAAATGATGGGCATTGATGATTATTTCGGTAAAACCATACCGGACGAGCCGCGCGATCACCCAGTGAATCATGGGTCTGCCGGCCACCGGCACGAGGGCTTTAGGCCGGGTATCAGTAAGGGGCCGCAACCGGGTGCCCAGTCCCGCGGCGAGGATCATGGCTTTCACGAATCCTCCTGCTCCCGGTGCCTCAGCCGGACCGTCAGGCCCGGACGCTCCTTCAGGTGCGCCGCCAGGCGCTCTGCGAAGTATACCGAACGGTGCTGGCCGCCGGTACAACCGAAGGCGACGGTCAGGTCGGTGAACCCGCGCCGCAGGTGGTGTTCTACCGCCCGGTCGACCATGGTCTTCGCATCCCCCAGGAAGGTCCGCGCCTCCTCGTTTTCGTCCAGAAATACGGCCACCGGTGCGTCCTTCCCCGTCAGGGCCGCATATTCGGGAATACGCCCGGGGTTCTTCACGACTCGGCAGTCGAAGATGAAACCCCCGCCGTTTCCGCTCGGGTCCCGGGGCAGGCCGAGGTGATAGGAAAAACTCCAGAGGTGGACGGTCAGTCCTTCACCGGAAACCGCTCCCATTCGCCTAAGCGTAGGATCGTCGACGATCCGCGACCAGGTCCGGTCCAGTTCAGGCAGGTCGACCGGCAGGGCGGCCCGCGCCAACAGGCCCTCGAGGTTACGGACTCCATGGGAGATACTGGTCAGGAAGTGGGACTTGCCTTCGTACAGCCCGCGGTACCCGTAGGCGCCCAGCGCCTGCATGAGACGGACCAGGGCGTAGCCGTAGTAGTGGGACAGAAACGATGCTCTTGAAACAGCCGCGTACGCTCCGATTTTCTCGACATAGTAATCCAGGAGTTCGTCCCGCGTCGCCCACGGGATGTCGGCCCTGCCGTCCTGAAGGAGCGACGCGACGTCGTACTGGAGGGCGCCCTGACGCCCGCCCTGGTAGTCGATGTAATGCGGCCGGCCATCATGCAGCATGATGTTCCGGGACTGGAAATCCCGGTACAGGAAGTAACGGGTATCGGCTTTCAGAAGATACGCCGTGAACCGTTCGAAATCGTTTTCGAGGGCCTGCTCGTCGAAGTCGACAGGCACGAGCTTCAGGAAGTGGTACTTGAAGTAGTTCAGGTCCCACTGGATGGACTGCCCGTCGAAACGGCTCCTGGGGTAGCAGACCGAGAAGTCCAGATCCTCCGCCGCGGTGACCTGGAAACGGGGCAGGTCATCGAGAACCCGCCGGTATATCGCGGCCAACCGTTCCGGAAACGTCCCCTCCTCTGCGCGGACGGCGGCCAACCGGCTGAACAGTGTCTCGTCGCCCAGGTCCTGCTGCAGGTAGACGCCCTGGTCCAGGTCGTCGGCGTATATCTCGGGTACCGGCAGACCGTGGCGACGGAAGCGGCGGGACAGGAAAAGGAAGGCGGTGTTCTCGCGCCGGTCGTTGTTGGCTGCGCCGATGACGGTTTGATCTTCGCCCTGCAGCCGGAAGTACCGCCGTTTCGATCCATCGCCGCCCAGGGCGGCGATGTGCACCGGTGCATGGCCGAATGTGATTCGGAAGAGTCGTGCCAGCCTCTCCCGGGCATCTGGAATCATGGTCGCCTGTCCCGGCCCGGTACGATCCGGCGCTCCGTCAAAGGGGCCGCTTCGTGATACGCGGCGCTGGTGGCCGGCCGTTTCATGCCCCGGAGCGCGTCAGTCGGGCCGCTTCATGATCAGGAGCAAGGGTCTGTGATCGGTGGGATACATCCTGCGCGCGTCGTTGTTGTTGTCGAGGATGACGTAGACCCGGTCGCTGTCCATGGCGAGTCCCTCTGCCGTTTTCGCTCCGAATTGTTCGTGCTGATAGAGGTATTCCGGGTCGTTGACGATATGGGCGAAAGACCAGATCGCCGAGGGGCTGTCCACGTCCAGGTACCGGATGGTCTTCCGGATGGTCGCGGTGCTCCGCTGCAGGATGTATACGTTTTCGACCTCCCGGTACAAGCCCGTGTAACTGTTCGTCGAACCATGATTCGCGATCTCCACGACCCTTTGCACCGGGGCCATGTCGACTTCAATCAGGCCGCAGGGCTGCCGTTCGGCGGTGACCAGAAACCGGTCTTTGGCCATAAGCGTGATCCCCTCGAGATAACCGCCGCGGGTTTGGAAGAGCCCCGCCGAAGCGCCCACGTCCCTCAGGCTCGTGGTGACCCAGGATGCCTTCTTCGCGTCCGCGTCGACCTTCAGAATGGCGAAGGCCCCTTCGCTGGCGAGATAGAAACTTCCGTCCTCATCGCGAGTGATGCCCTCCAGGTCCAACCTGAACACGCCGAAGGGTCTGGGTGGATCGAAGCGGACGTGCGGTACGAAAACCGCGGCATCTTCCCGAAGTTCAATCCTGAAGATGGTATCGTCGTGCTTATCTGAAACGGTAAACAGGGTGTCGTTATGGACGAAGAGTCCCGAAGGCTGGTTAGATTCGGGACCTTCCACGGGGAGGACGCTGATTACTTCGAGGAGGACCGGGCTTTCCTGCGCCACTGCCGCCCCGGGAATCCAGAACAGGGCCGAAGCACCCAGGCAGAGCGGCGCGAAAAGGAAGATGAGGGCGGCCAGTCTCCGTTCACCCCGGAATCCCCCCTCACCCCGGGGAAAATCCCTACTCCCCATCGTCCACCTCGGCGATGTATAACTTGTGCCAGCGAAAGGAGCCCACCGTACCGTCTTCGTTCACGGCATAGCCCTTTAACCAGGGCTTTCGAAGTTGCAGGCCCATCCCGTGAAAAAGAAAGGCGGCGGGATAGTCCGCTGCCAGAACGGCCGAGGCTTCCCGGTACAGGCCGTACCGGGTTTCCTGGTTCAGTTCGGCCGCGGCCGAGTCCACGAGACGGTCAAAGGTGGGATTGTGCCAGTCCTGCCGGGCATGGCCCCGGGGCTGGGAGTGCCAGATCATGTCCAGAATGTTGCGCGGGTCGAGGAAATCGGCGCCGAAATTCAGCATGCCGAGGTTCATGTTCCACTGGTAGAGGTGATCCATGTACGTGCCCCGGTCAGCCGCGCGAATATTCACGTCCACGCCGATATGCTCCTTCAGCATACTCTGAATCGCCTCGGCGATCAGGCGGTCCGACGGGCTGGGCGCCCGTAGCCACAGCTCCTGCCTGGGGAATCCCTGTCCATTAGGGTATCCGGCCTCCCGCATCAATGTACGCGCCCTTTCTGGATCGAAACCCTGCGCCGCGGCGTGCGTGTCGCCTTCGTATTCCTTGAAACCTGGCGGGATCATGGTATAGGCCGGGACGGCCCCGCCGCGCAGGATGATGTTGCAGATGTTTTCGCGGTCCATCGCCCGCGTGAAAGCTTCCCGCACGCGAATGTCGTCAAACGGCGGCAGCTGCGTCCTGAAAAAGACATACCAGGTATTCAATCCGTGGAATCGCACGAGATCCTTCTTCAGTTGAGGATCCCCTTCAATACGATTCAGGTCGTTGATATCCACGTTCTCCATATCGACCTCGTTGCTCTCGTAGGGAAGAATGGTCGCCGCAGACGCATTCCGGAATGGATGTATGACCTTCTCCAGGAAAGGTTTGTAGAGTCCGCTGTAGAAGGGATTCGGAACGAGTGTCATGTGGCTCCCATGAACCCACTCAGAGACCATGAAACCGGAATTGGTGATGATGTGCTCCGGCTCGGTCCACTTGCGGCCGTATTTGTCCACCAGCCGCTTCGGAACCGGCATGGCATCGCCGAAGGAAACGATATGGGGCAGGTACGGAGCCCGTTTTTCGGTTTCGATGACCAGGGTTGTATCATCCACCGCCCTGACACCGAGGGACTCGATATCCTTGTTCTCCCCTTTGACGATGGCTTCGGCGTTCTTGATGTCGTAGTAGAAGAAGGCGTAGATGTTGGATTCTTCGGGGTTGACCATCCTACGGTAGGAATACACGAAGTCGTGGGCCGTCAGCGGCGATCCGTCGCTCCAGCGCATCCCGGATCTTAGGTTGAAGGTCCAGACCTTGCCGTCCTCCGAGCCCCAGCTGTGTGCGGCGCCCGGGATCGGCTTCCAGTACTCGTCCTTGAACAGCAGCGCTTCGAAGGGCAGGATCGTCTGTTCCGTATCGTAGGGTTCGATACTGGGGTCCAGGCTCTTGGGCTCGGGACTCATGGAGCGCAGCACCTGGCGGGAGGCGTCCACCGCGTCGTCGGGGAGGACCACGCCGATCGAGTTTACGCGACCGCCGCCTGCCTCGGATTGTTCGGTGCCATGGTCCGCAGTTCCACAGGACACAAGGAGAAAGATCGATCCTAAGAGTATGGATATGCGCATGGTTGATGGTCACTGTTATCGGAATCGATGGTACAGACAACGCGATGGGATCAGTACCGGCCGAGTGCGAACGTACTCTATTATAGGCCAGACTGCAATTTCGATTCCTCGGAATACGAGGGTTAGAGACTGCGAGTGCCCCTACTAGGGATTCATACAATTTGACTGATCGAAGACACAGACCCGGTTAATCTTATTCGAAGTGCTGGACAGACGTAGAACTTCATACCGATCTGGTAAAATCTGATCTCTTTCGATTACACTGCTGGTGTATTTGGATTCCGTAGCTTCCTAAATTACACCATTTAACCTTTTCTAGCCATTCTTCTGAGCCACTCGGACTCATCAACCGCAGGGCGACTCAGTATCGTCGCGAAATTCTGTGCGATTCGTTGTGCGTATTCAGCCTTTAGTTCGCCTCGCCACGTATATAGCCTGTTGCAGGTGTCAGAAAACTCAAATTCGCCATCGGACGGTCTCCTCGTTGCGGTTACCGGACTCGGATTACCGCACTCCGATGGGTTGAAATGCAGAATCTCCCAGCCGGATGAATCTTGTTCAATCCCCATTCGCTTAAATTCTTGATCAAGTTTGATTACGAGTTGTTCCTTATTCTTCGTTAGTTCAACCAGTGGGAGAAACAGGAACGAAGTCTCCTCCTTCAGCCTTACACAATCACATCGTGGCCTCATGCATATCAAGTGCCGTTCCTCTCCAGCCATCATCGCCGTAACGATAGACCCAAGCCACAATATCGGCGGAGGTGCATTGAACACCGTCCGAAAGCTCATTATCCACGCCAACCGCTCGTCAAGGTTAACAACCTCTCCGCCGGCAAAGCCCGTGGAAAGATCCTCAAATGCCTTCTCCTTCAACACATCCGTGTGCTGTATACCTTGCTTCGCCATCGTAACCGCCGTATCCAAGTCAATATCTTTATCACCGAACCGAAATCCTTCACCCTTGCGACGTATCCAGCGCTCCACTGCTTCCGAGCCAGCAGGAGATTCCTCGGCAACAGTATTGTCCATTAGACCACGAAGTTCCTCGGCAACATGGTTAACGATCTGGCGTTCCGCATCTTCAGGATCGGAGAGACAGATCCTGTGCGCGAGAAATGCAGGATCCAGATCTGCGCAGAATTGGTCCAACACTTTATGCTCACCCTCACGAACAGCAGTTAAGGAGGTTAGCGCTATGGAGGGAAGCAAACCCTCTGTCATTTCCGCAAAATCATCGATCAGTAAGTTGGGAAGATCCTCCTCCGAAACGCTCCGGTCTTTCAGCGACTCCGCCAGATTCACTGCAGACTTTGCGTAAATGACTACGCGACCGTGCTGATATGAGATTTCTGTCCTCTTCTCATTTTCATGCGGATCGAGATTTGCTTCCTTTAGTTTATCGACAATCTTCGTGCAAATATCGTCCAACCGAGCCTCACCGGTATAAACGGCCACGAGCCGAAGAGAGTTTCGTTGATCTTCCTCGCCCGTCAGCAGTTCGCAAAGCACGCTCAGCGCAAAATAGGGATCGTCTTCCCGCAATCGCCAATCCAGAACTACGATATCAGCTTGCCTCAGTGTATTCATCTCGGTTTGCGTAGGGCCAATTACGCCGCAGATCAAGCCTAGCTCAGAAAACGAATCCATTATAGACCCGGCGTTCAGCGAGTGATCCCGACTTCTGGTAACCGGGATTTGGTCTTCCTGACTAACGACCCTAGTGCCCCGATCCGGCACCACTACCTCGGCCTTGGATCCAACGTCTCCGTTCAAGTCCATGTATGCCTTGTCATCCACTACTACGGCTGTCCGAAGAAAACGCTGGACGAACTTGCGGCTACGACAACCGAATCCTTCCTCAGATCCCATCCCTTTCTCCTATTTTTCGTCCACCGGCACGACCCCGAACGTCGCGCCTCCTTCTCCTGAGATCAGATGTAGGTCGAACCCCGCCCGAAGTAAAGTTTCACGTCCGATGTGTAACCCCATACCACGACCGCCAGGTTTTCGGCTAAAACCATATTCGAATATCGCCTCCCGATCACGAACATTGACTCCGGGGCCGTTATCCGAGACGAGCAATGAGCCGTCGCATTCATCGAGTTTGATGTGCCGTTCTAGTTTAGGATTCTGCTGCGATAACCAGAAGATTGCGTTGTCCATCAAGTTCACAAACACGGGATAGAAGCTCGACGGAAAACCAACTACCTTAGCATTCGCGAAAGACTTCGTCGCTATCAACTTTACATTATGACGCGCCATACGAGCACGGAACAACTCCTCTAGAAAGTCTCGTACATCGGAACCACGGATTTCCACTTCTTTTCGGTAGAGACGCCGCTGCAACGGCGTGAACAGTGTCAGGTAGCCGTCAAGATGGTCGAAACTTGCTCGGATGCTCTCATACAACTCAGCCAATGCTTCATTCGCATCGGCCCATGCCCTTAGTTTTCTAAGGCCATTCCGAACAGAACGTATGGTGCCCGCGAATTCATGGTTGATTATCTCGATAGCCATTCCCAACTGCGCCAATTGAGCATCGGCTTCCGCCTCCTCCTCCAATAAGAGATTGCGTTGTTCAATGGCCATCAACTGGTCGGCTATCGAACTCTCCCCCGTGACGTCTATGGACTGTAGTTGCTCCAAAATCGAGCGCAACAATACACTTTGTTCTTCTGCGGTCTTCTGTATCCTAATCTCCAGTCCATCCCTGGTTTCGACAAAAACATCATCAGGCATTTCTGTAACGTCGACCCGTTGAAATTCACTCAGTACCGCTCGCAATTCCATTTCGACAGCCTTGAGGGACTGTCCGGCCGCATCCCTTGCTGCCGAAGCGACATTGTCCGCCTCCGTTCTTACGGCACGGCTTGATTCGCCGGTAGCCTTACGAGCTTCCTTTCCTAGTGTCTCCAAAGCTTCTTCCGTTCTTTCACGCCGATCAAGTTCCAATTCCGCCTTCCTGGCCTCTTCGCCAATCAGATCATCAATCAGTTCACGAGTTGGTCGAAACACTTGTTCCTGAAGCGAAGTGAACTCCACATTGTATACGTTCCAATCGCGAAGGACTGCCTTGCTCAATCCAATACGGGGACGCGATACACGATATTGTGCCTCCAACTCCCTGATATCAGCGTGCACTCGGCGTTCGAGGTCGAGGACCTTGCGAGCCGCTATTCGACTATCCTCGATTCCGCACGCAGACCGCAACTCCTCCGCGACACCGTCCGTCAATGCCATCGCTTCCTCTTTTGGCACATTGTTCGCGATTTTATTAAAAAACTCGTTTAGATGTTTCTGAAATACCTTCTTTCTTTCTGAAACCTGTCTTTCGCGTCGCTTCCTCGCTTCATCTTCTTTGGATAGTTCTTCTTTTCTCGTGTCGAACGTTTCAGCATGCACACCATCGGATCTAAAAAAATCCGCGGCAATCTGTAGAAAAAAGTTCTGAAGTATTAACCGAAACTGGCGATAAGCCTTGTTTTCCTGGAATCCTTCTCGGCCCGCCTTTTCTCGCAGATCCCCATTCTTGGTTGCGTCGACCTCCACCGCTCCGAACATCTTGCGGTGTGAAAAATAATAATAATATGCGCTCTTTGTTCGCCTGAACTCGATATCCAACCAATCATATTCGGTATCGCCATATGGCAGTATTCGAATCCCGTTTCGATATATATACAATCCTCCTATTTGTTCGGTCTTGTTTGCCAATCTGGTATGTTCATCATTCGGGATCGTTGAATGCTTGTTTTCCCCCTCGAAGGCTGCAAAGTCGATCGAGAACTGACCGCAGTTCGTGCGTGCTCCTCGTCCGCCACCCCAAGGTATTACGTGATCGGTCGTCGTCTCACCGTAGATCGAGATTTCGCCCATGAACTGCCCGAAATCGTCGAATGTCCCTCGGATGCGGTGATCCGCATTCTGAAACTCCTCTGGAGTGAAAAACTCGTCCTCGCCAATCAGATCTTCTGCCACCTCGTCCGTCTTGTGGTCTCGGAACGCGGTGTGGATCACACTGTGAGATCCAGGCGTCATAGTATTACTGAATCCGAGTAGTGCTTTTTTCAAAGGCGTCGCCTTCTTCAATGCGGCGGCCTTACTCGCTGTCGGATCACCGTCAATATCCTCCGCCAGTAAACTCGAGGTTGGCTTGATGATAAACTGCGTACCGGAGCCTTCACCGTGAAGAGACGGCTCTCCGAGGTAGGAGTCTATCTCTTGAGGATCGATATCGAAGTCATCCAACTCCCCAGCAAGCTTTTTCAAGAACCGATTCTCGACACGCAGGCCGACCCTTTCGGCATTCTCACGGAATTCTTCGACCATCTCGGCCACATCATGTGCTGATGGTAGCGTACCCGGCGAGAAGGACCGAAGCGGGATTTCAACCTCGTCCAAGTCGATCCCAGGCCACTCGAATATGCCCCAATTCAGGAACGCCGCAGTAAGACCGGAAGCTCCGCCGTCGGTCCTCGGTCGAGTGAGTACCAGAAGTTGTGGCCCTATAGTCGAAATGGCGAGTCTCCCGATTCCCTTTTCGCCGAGCATAGGGCGAGGCTTAGTGTCAGGGTCAGGCGGCAGATTTCCGGTCGGGTCGAGTTTGTTCTCCGTACCGATTGTTAGCCACCTAGCTACAAAGTTGTCGTAACTCATCCCGATGCCATCGTCCCTCAAGACGAATAGGCTGTCCGAGCGGTAATAATCAATCTCAACATGGTCAGCATAGGCATCGTGGGCGTTTTTGAACAACTCGCTGATTGCCGTAGGGATACCGGCGATCTGTTGCCTACCGAGCATGTCGAGCGTTCGAGCACTTGTCTTGAATTTCGGCATCAGGAAAGCCTTCCAACGTCCTTGAGATGCTCGATGAACTGTTGTCCGATCAGATTGGCCAGACGGACCGGTACTGCGTTTCCAATCTGCCTCGCTATAGACGCCATGCTCCCGTTAAACATGAAGTCTTCTGGAAAAGTTTGTAAGCAAGCCGCTTCTCGAATACTGATCGCCCGATCCTGCTCAGGATGGCCAAAACGCCCGTTCGAATAGCTTATACACCTAGTAGTCAGTCCCGACGCAGGGGAGTCCCAGGCCATTCGGCCATACACGTCGGAATACCCGGTAAAACCCTTGTGACATTCGAGCCTTAGGTACTCCGGCCAGTCTCGTTCGCCTCCGCCTTCGGGCGTCGCTTTAATACGGTCGAGGTTCCGTTCCGAAAGATTCGCAGCTTTGTGATTAAGCACCTTTTCGTGCTCCTCGCCTGCTCGAATCGGTGGAAGATGTGAAATCCAGTCCCGAACTGTGGTGTATCTCACGTTGGGTGTTCCAGGTCCATGCGTCTCGTCAGGTATTCGAATAGCCCCGTGGCGACTCCCTACAAGCAAGAGTCGTCGTCGGGTTTGCGGTATCCCATACTTGGATAGTCGAATTGGACGACAGTCAATCTCATATTTTGCCGCATCTAGCCGGTTTAAAAAGTCGCCAAAAGGTTGACTCTCGCTGTCTAAATTCTGCAACCCCGGAACATTCTCCACAAACACAAGATCCGGCCTGCAACCTTCCACAAACCGGGCAAAGTGTGCCAGCAGCGGTACACGCTCATCCTCGTCCAAACTCGGCCGCTTCGTATTTTGTTTGCTAAAAGGCTGACACGGTGCACAACCGCTGAACAGCACAGGGCTTGGTCGTTCCGACTCGACCCGCTGGCGGACCATATCAACGCTAACCTTGCGGATATCTGCAAGCTCGAAGTGAGCATCGGGAAAGTTGGCTTTGAAATTCTGCCGAACATTCGCGTCGTAATCTAGAGCGAACGAAACCCCCATACCAGCGGCTTGAAAACCACAACTGGCTCCGCCACAACCTGCGAAGAAGTCGTATACCTGAATAGCCATCGGGTCACCCCGGTGGGTCACATTCGCTTACAGATGCCAAGTGCCGAATCACTTATGTCGCACCGGACCTTGTTCATCCCCTGCTCGGTACCATGAGGAACCGAAGCGATACTTCTATTCATTCTGTCGAATTTAGGTCGTATGAACTCGACAAGCAAGGGACTCGCCATTAATTGATACTCTATTTAGCACTGTATGAGTCCAGCCAACCTGTGCTCCACTACCGTTTCGTCCTTAGTCTCGCATTGCCAGATCACAAGGACTCGCCAGCCGAGCTTCCTCAAGGCCACTTCCTGATATGCATCACGATCCACGTTGGCTGCGAACTTCTCGGTCCAGAATCTGGTCCGGGATTTCGGCATGGACGCAAACCGACATCCCTCGTGCCGATGCCAGAAGCATCCATGCACGAACACAGCTAATCGATGTTTAGGAATCACCAGATCGGGACGTCCCGGAAGATCCTTACGGTGCAAGCGGAAACGCAGACCCATCCGATGAGCGATACGACGGACGACCAGTTCTGGGGCCGTGTCGCGAGTACGAATCGCCGCCATCAACTCGCTACGCCTTTTGCGATCCATGATGTCGGTCATTTGTAGTCTCTCATTGGGTGGGACACGAGAGATTCGGTCTGCTTAACAGTATTGGGTTGGGACGATCAATTGAATGTTTGGTGAAAGTGCTTATCGGCCTGCCGGACCATCGCAATCCAGACGGTATTCCCATCAATTCACCGACCAGCCATGTTTCTCGCTTCAAAATGGACTTGATACTGGGTTTGTATCGGCGGTCCCTCCGCCTGAACTCACACCATTGCTTCCTGTTCCGGTCGGAATCAGAGTGTGGCTCATTCCTTGAGCCGATTCGAAGGCAAAGATAGCCTCTACACGAAGCCATGTTCATGCGTCAATCTGACATGCACCTATACCCGGATCAGTTCCTTCACAAGGAGATCGTTGATACGGCTCGCGAAGCCCACGGGATCGTCGAGCTTGGAGCCCTCGGCCACGACGGCCTGCTCGTAAAGCAGGCGCCCGATGGATTCGACGCGCGCGTCGCTGTTATCGCTGTCGTGCAGCTTCTGCAATCCCTGGACGACGGGATGGCCGGCATTGAGTTCCAGGATGCGCTTCGAATCCTGGCCTTCGCCTTCGCCCATGCGCTGCATGAGCCGTTCCATGTGGGCGCTCATGGCGCCTTCGTCGGCCACCAGGCAGGACGCGCTGTCCTTGAGCCGGGTCGACAACCGGATATCCTGCACATCCGATATTTTGCCCTTCAGCGTTTCGATCAGGGCCTTGAATGTCTTTTCGTCGTCCTCCGCGCGGGCCTTGGCGGATTCGTCGGCTGCTATGTCGCCCTTGTTGGCCGCTTTGTACTTCTTCTCACGGTACTCGGTCACCGACGACATGACGAATTCGTCGATGGGATCCGTCATGAAGAGGACGTTCCAGCCGCGGTCACGGAAGACCTCCAGGTACGGCGTCCTTTCGAGCATGCCGCGATGCTCGCCGATCAGGTAGTAGATCTCTTCCTGGTCGGGCGGCATCTGGTCGACGTATTCATCCATGGAAATGAACTTCCCGGCCTCGGTGTTCATGGACTCGTAAACTGCAAGCGAGGTGAGGGTATCCCGGTTTTCAAAGTCCTGCGCCATCCCTTCCTTTAGGATCAAGCCCAGCTCTTTGAAGAAATCCACGTACTTGTCGAACTCATCCTTCTTCATCTCCTCCAGCGTGGTGAAGATCCGCTTGACGATGTTCTTGCGGATGCGGTCCAGTATGGGATTCTGCTGCAGGATCTCGCGAGAGACGTTGAGGGGCAGGTCGGCGCAGTCCACCACGCCCTTGATGAAGCGCAGATAGGGCGGAAGCAGTTCCTCGCAGTTTTCCATGATCTGTACCCGCTGCACGTACAGTCTGGGCCCTACCTTGGGATCGCCGAACATCATGTCGAAGGGACGCTTGGCCGGGATGAAGAGCAGCACCTTGAATTCCGTCAGCCCTTCGGCCGTATAATGGATCACCTTCGCCGGGTCGCCGTAATCGTGGGAGATCTGGCGGTAGAAGGCGTTGTATTCGTCCGCTTCGATTTCGTCCTTCGACCGCAGCCAGAGCGCCTTCATGGAGTTGAGCGTCTCTTCCCGGATCACCGTTTCGGTCTTTTCGTCCTCCCCTTCGACCGGTTCGTTCCGTTCCACGTCCATGACGACCGGGTACTCGATGAAATCGGAGAACTCCTTGACGACCTGCCGGAGCCGCCACTCCTCCAGGAACTCCTGCTCGTCCTCCTTGAGATGGAGCGTGACGTCGGTGCCGTGGGACTCCTTATCCACGATCTTGACGGTGAAATCGCCTTCTCCCGCGGAGACCCAGCGCACGCCCTGGTCCACCGGATCCCCGGCCAGACGGGAAACGACCGTGACCCGGTCGGCCACCATGAAGGCGGAGTAGAACCCCACGCCGAACTGGCCGATCAGTTCGGGCCGGCTGGCCTCGTCGGCCTGCTGCAGGGTCTCGATGAACGCCTTCGTGCCGGACTTGGCGATCGTACCCAGCTGATCGATGATGGTATCGCGGGACATCCCCGCGCCGTTATCGGAAACCGTAAGGGTTTTCTTGTCCTTGTCGACAATCAGCCTGATCTTCCACTCGGTGTCGCCGTCCGGCAGATCGCTGTTGTTGATGGAATTGAACCGTATCTTGTTGATCGCGTCGCTGGCGTTGCTGATCAACTCGCGGAGGAAGATCTCTTTGTGTGAATACAGCGAGTGGGTGATCAGGTGGAGGATCTGCCTTAACTCGCTCTTGAATTCCATGGTTTCGGTGGATGCGGAGGATGCTTCGGACATCGTCTGGCCTTTCCTCAGTGAACGGGGAGCGGTCTACTCCCGGAGCGACATACTTTCCCAGGTCTGATTTTCTTCCGGATGCTGCCGTTGTTGCCTGGTTTCCCTATTAGAAAAGCGTTGTCCCGCTTCGGCCATTCTTACGTACGCGCCGGGCCGGACAACATGCGTATTATAGGGTTTTCCGCCGTTTATGTCAACACGGGGGTTCGGTCAAAAAAGGCTTTGGCAGCATCGTGCCATGGGGTAAATTGATAGCCCGCCGCACATACCAAAGGAAAATGGATGAAACGACTGTTGTACATACTCATGCCTCTGGGCATTCTCGTCCTCCTCGCGTTTGCCAGCGGATGGAACCGGACCGCCGCGGACGATCAGTCCGTCGATTTCCGGCAGAGCCAGATCATGGTCAAGCTCAACCAGATCGAATGGGAGCTGTCACGAGTCAAAAACAGGCTGGGAGCGCAGGACCGGCGTTTTGACGAGATCGAAGGGCAGCTGGATCGGATCCTGGAAGCGATTGAAGCGGCAGGATCCGGGAAGTTCCCTTCTTCTCCGGGACCCGAGGCATCCTGGACATCCGGTACATCCGGATCTGCCCCCGCCGCAATGGATCCGGCGCTGGTGGGTGCCTGGCGGTTGGCGCGGCATGATTTCGCCGAAGAGATACCGAACAAGTTACGCAGGTATCTGGAAGAACACGCGGAACAGGCGGAAGAACGGTGGAGACGGGAGTACCGGCGTAATCGAATCGACGAGCGTGTAGAGAAAGTCATCGACGGGTTTGAGGATACCCTGGATCAGGCCGGATTCCGCCTGATCCGGTTCCGTCCCGATGGACTGTACACGGACGGCACAGGCGACGAGGGCCAGTGGCTGGTTTCCGGCGACCGTCTGATCCTGACGACCTTCGACGGAAGGGCTCATCCGAGTACGTTTTCCGTAGCCGGTCCCGATCTAACGGTCACCCTGACAGGTGATCAGATCGGTACCTTATTCAGCTTAGAGGCAGAAAGAGCGGTAAGAAGATACATCGGAAACCATAGACAATACCTGAAGTATACGGACAGGGTTCGCCTGTTTTACACGAAGGATTTTTGACTTTTTTACAGCGGAAATCCGGTGCTCGCCACAGGAACAGGTACACGACGCGCCGCGACCAGGAGTCCGTTTCACGACGCCCAACGATTCGAGGATCAAGTCATGCTTTCCCAGGAAAAGGTAACCGAATTTCACCGGAACGGGTTTCTCAATGGCGGCCCCGTGCTGGACGACGCCGGGGTCCAGGAACTGAGGGACGAGTTGCAGCGCGTGCTGGATACCGGACCGGAGGGATTCCCCGAGGAAGGGCCGAGACCGGTACTCTTTCACAACATGGTCCGGGAACGCGAGCCTGAACGCTGCGTCTGGCAAATCGTGAATATCTGGGAAGTGTCTGACGCCTACCGACGCCTGATCCATCATCCCCTGATCGTCGAAGCCATCGGCCAGCTTACCGGGGCCGAAGAGCTTATGGTCTGGCACGACCAGATTCAGTACAAGCCGCCAGGCCACGGCGGTGTAACGAGCTGGCACCAGGACGCGCCGCTCTGGCCCATCATACGGCCCATGACGCCCGTCTCCGCCTGGGTCGCCCTGGACGACGCCACGGTAAAAAACGGATGCATGTGGATGACGCCGGGCAGCCACCGGTGGGGCAACCAGATCGAGTTCCTGCGGACGCAGGCCCACCTGAAGCAGGCCGGGGACTTCGGACAGATCGAGGGCTTCTCGCCGCCAGACGACTCCGAAACCTCCGTCGTGGAGCCCAGGCCTTGGCCTGTGCGGGCCGGCGAGGTCTCGTTCCACCATTCGCTGACCTGGCACGGCTCGCCCTTCAATCGTTCCCAGACGCCGAGACGGGCCATCGCCATGCATTACATGACCGGCGAGTCCCGCTTCGTCGCCTCGGGCCAGCATGTGATGAAAGCCTTCGTCGACCTGCCGGACGGCGGACCCATGAACCAGGCGGGCGAGCATTTCCCCAGCGTGATGAGAAACGGAAAGATGGCCGCTTTCGCCGGATGAATGGATTTTCCGGCCGGCGCGTTTTTGGGAGGAGTATGTAATGGACGTCGTACGCATAGGTGTCATCGGCCTCGGTAACATGGGCAACTTCCATATTGAATACCTCGCCGGGAACGAAATACCGGGCGCGGAGTTGAAGGCCGTCTGCGACGTAGATCCGGACCAGCTGGCCCGTGCGAAGTCCCGGACCGGGGACGGTGTCGAAGCCTACGGGGACGCGGACGAGCTGCTGCAATCGAACGGGATCGACGCCGTGATCATCGCCACGCCCCACTACGACCATCCGCCGCTCGCGATCAAGGCCTTTGGCCAGGGCCTCCACGTCCTCTGCGAGAAACCGGCCGGCGTGTATACCGGCCAAGTCAGGGAAATGAACGCGGCGGCGGAGAAGAGTGGCCTGGTCTTCGGCCTCATGTTCAACCAGCGCACCCTCGGGGAGCACCGCAAGCTCAAGGAACTGGTGGATTCCGGGGAACTGGGCGAACTTCGCAGGACGAACTATATCATCACGAACTGGTTCCGCGCACAGAGCTACTATGACTCGGGCGGCTGGCGCGCCACGTGGGCCGGTGAAGGTGGCGGCGTGCTGGCCAACCAGTGCCCCCACAACCTCGACCTCTGGCAGTGGATCTGCGGCATGCCGGTACGCATCCGGGCTTTCTGCGGGTTCGGGAAATACCACGACATCGAGGTGGAAGACGACGTGACGGCCTATGCCGAATACGAAAACGGCGCCACGGGCGTATTCATCACGACGACGGGCGAATCGCCCGGCACCAACCGTATGGAGATCACGGGCGACAACGGCAAGGTGGTCATGGAAGAGGGCCGGATCACCTTCTGGCGCAACCGGACGCCGGCGAACGTCTTCAACCGTGAATGGAAGGGCGGGTTCGGCAGTCCGGAGACTTGGAAGTGCGAGATCCCCTTCCGCGGCGGCGGCGAAGAGCATCGCGGCATTACCAGGGACTGGGTACGCGCGATCCGGGAGGGAACGCCGCTGATCGCACCGGGCGTCGAGGGCATCCGTGGCGTGGAACTGGCCAACGCCATGTTGCTGTCCGCCTGGATGGACGGATGGGTCGATATCCCGGTGGACGAAAACCTGTACTACGAAAAACTCCAGGAGCGAATCCGGTCGTCCACGATGCGAAAAGAGGGAACCGGCGGCGCGACACTGAGCGTGGAAGGCACGTTCTAGGGCCGATTGTCCACGCCCACGGCGTCGGAAATCCGGCTCAGGCCGTCCCGGTCCATCAGGCTGCCCAGGCCCCGGTTGATGTGCTTAACCAGGCCCGGACCGTGATAGATCAGGGCCGTGTAAAGTTGAACGAGTGTAGCACCGAGTCGGATCTTCCGGTAGACGTCTTCGGCGGTGAAAACGCCTCCGGTGCCCACGATCACGTGCCGGTCTTTATCCATCCGGGGATACCACGCCTTGATGGATGCATCGATCAATTCCCGCGTGGGACGGCCGCAAAGCGTGCCGGGCATGGCGCCGAGGACCCTTGGCGGAGTATTCAGGTTGTCGTAGGGTTTTCCCGTCGGCAGGCCGAACACGATCCCCTTCACGAAGGGAAAAGAATCCATGGCCACGAGTGTTCCTTCGATCGTACCCGGATCGGTCGTCGGCACCACTTTCAGAAACGTGGGTGGCATGTTCTCGTATTTCGCGTATCCTTCGAGCAGCGAACGCAAGGTTTCCGGATCGTCGAAAGGGCTGCGGCCCGATGTCGTGTTGGGGCAGTTCAGATTGAGCGTCGCGTAATCCGCGAGGCCGAGAAAGGGACGCATCGCCTTGATCAGTTCCTCCACCACCTCGTCCGCGCCCGCCGGCCTTCCCGTGTTCGTTTCGACCAGGTTGATGCCGAGGGGGACGGGCAGCCTGGCGGTTGCGAACCGCTGTGCCACCGTTTCTGCGCCGTCGTTGGGCACGCCGTAGTTGACCACGATCGACTCGTCCCGGGGTACGCGAAACAGTCTTGGTCGATCGGGATTCCCCGACGACGGATACGCCGAGACCGAACCCACCTCCACGAATCCGAAGCCGGCTCCGGCGAGTCCTTCCATGGCGACACCGTTCTTGTCGAACCCGGCAGCGAGGCCGACGGGATTGGGGAAGGTAAGTCCTCCAGCTTCCACCCGAAGCCGCAGATCTTCCTCGGTGAGCAGGTTATGGAGCAGGTCCCGCACCAGCCGAATACGACCCGCCGCACCGACTGCGGACAAAGTGACACGGTGTATCCACTCGGAGTCGAGACGAAAAAGAACGGGACGAAGCAGACGGTACAGGGACATGGAAGTGTTACAGGGTTAGTGTTACAGGTTAGTGGTCAGGATGTCTCGCCGGAGGCCCGCAATCATCGGTAGAAACCAGTCCGATACTACAGGACTACACCCGACCGGTTCGAGGTGCAAGCACAAAAAAAACCGGACGCCTCGCACTAGACAAGACGCCCGGCTCACGTCTGGAGGCGTGTCAACTGATCAGATCAGTCTTCACGCCTCCGTGGTTTAGATATCATACATACCTCCTTTCGATTTTGCGCCGCCGTGCTGCAGTACGAGGCGCGGTCCTTGCCGATGCATCAACAAGCCGGATATGATCCGGCGCCAAATCCCCGAAAACCGGGGATTTAATCCACAAGTTACATGGTTTCAGCGAGATAGGGTAGTCGAAGCTCTTCCTTATATCCCACGGGAACGGATGCATATGCTAGCAATACGCGGGTTTCAGCGCGATTCCGAATCCCGGGCGGTCAGCCGGTGCGATCTCGCCGCCGGATACCACGGGCTCGTCGAGCAGCACCGAGCCGTCCATATCGTTCCGCCTATCCGGGTGGGTCTCCGCCAGATCCATGCAATCCGTCGCGGCGATGAGGTGCAACCCCCAGATCTCGCCCCCACGATGGGGACATACAGGCACTCCGTGCGATCTTGCCAGGTCCAGGATGCGCAGGCCCGCCGTTATCCCACCGCACCAGGTGATATCGGGCTGCCACAGGTCCAGGGCGCCGGCGCGGGCAATGGCGCCGAACGCATGGTGGGAGAAATCGTGCTCGCCGCCGGCCAGTAGAACAGGCGCCAGCCGCGGCCTGAGTTCGGCCAGTTCGTCCAGATGGTCGGGGGTGATGAGATCCTCGAACCAGTAGGGTTCGTATTCGGCCAGGTTTTCGCGCATCCGCAGAGCTACCCCGGCATCCCAGGACATGTAGCAGTCGAACATGAGCAGCGCGTCCGGGCCGAACAGCTCCCTGCACCGGGACGCCTGGACCGCGGCTACGTCGTAGTCCGCGTCCGTCCGCCACTTGTGCGAGCGTTTCACGGCCGTATAGCCCAGGTCGCGGACCCGGGCCGGGTCGCCCCCCGTCGCGTAGGCGCGGACCTTGTCCTTCTTCAAACCCCCGATCAGGTCGTACACGGGCTTGCCTTCGGCCTTACCGAGCAGGTCCCACAGGGCCAGGTCGATTCCGCTCAGGGCCATGAGCACAATGCCATTGCGGCCGTACGGCAGGGATTTGAAGTAGAGATGGTCCCAGGTGTCGCGTATATCATCCACGCTGCCGATCGTCCTGCCGATCAGCGCATCGCGCAGATGGCCGTTGACGATCAGTTTGCCAGGTTCTCCGCCTCCGCCGTACCCGTATCCCACGACGCCGGTATCCGTCTCCACCCGGACCACGATCTGCCAGTAATACTCCTGCCAGGCACCCGCCCCCTTTTTCTTCCATGCCGGGTAGACGGCCTTGATATCCGTGATTTTCATGGCTGAACAAACGATTTCAAGTCTGGGGCGCCGGTACGAGAAACCCGGCCGGAGAGCGACCCGGGCCGGGCATTTGCTTGATTCGGAACGGAATGGGCGCTAGTGGGATCGAACCACTGACCTCCACGATGTCAACGTGGCACTCTAACCATCTGAGCTAAGCGCCCTGCATTACCAGCATTCACCAGTTTGTTCACGACCCCGAATGCCGAGGGCCGGACTCGAACCGGCACGGACTATTGAGGTCCGGGAGATTTTAAGTCTCCTGTGTCTACCAATTCCACCACCCCGGCATACCTTCCAGATATCTCCCAAAACAACTGCACCATGGTAGAGCGAGAGGTCTTTCAAGTCAAGTGAAAAGGGCTAGTGCCAGTCTTAACAAGGACCCAACAACAAGCATTACTCCCCAGCCTCGCCCAGCGCCCCCGACCAGCAGGCAAACGGCCGGCCCATGCGTTCGTCGTCCTTGAAAAAGGCCAGAAAGGTCATGACGTCGTAGGCAACAAAGGACCGGCCGCGCCGGGACGAACGGGCGAGCCGATGTACCCTGCGCCACGTGCCCGCGTTGAAGTAGACCTGTTCGAATCGCCGGCCGTCCCGCGTCATGGCGTCGAGGGGCACAATTTCGTGGTGGTGGGTGTGCCCATATACCACGTGCCGTGCCTCCCGGTCCACCACCGCCTTTTCCCCGGCCGCGTGGGCATGATAGGATTCGCCCGTGCCGCCTGGACCGCTCGCCAGATCGTTCCACCACGCACCCAGCGCGCTTGCCGCACCCAGCGGAATGTCTCGTGTGAACCTCAGGGCGTATTCCAGCCTGTCCACGCTGTCGAAGGGATTCAAGTAAGCGTCCCGCCTCCGGATGAAATCCAGATCGAGGAAGTCGTCGACCAGGTCGTTCCAGGTGTCTTTTACCTTGCGGGCCTCCCTTCCCGGCACCCCGTTATTACGCAACAGGCCGTCGATCCAGACGGGAACGGCGGCCAGGGGGCGGACATTGTCCAGTTCGCGCAGTCCGTCGATGAAAGACCGGGGCAGTCGTGGTCCCAGGCGGGCGCGGACCTCGAGGTGGAAGCGGATCACCAACTCTATGACGACGCCGTCCCCCAGCGACGGCTCGTCCCTTGATCCGGCGTAATTGAATGGATCGAAGACGTCCCCATGGCGGGCGAGGACCCCGTGAGCACGAAGCATGCCGTCGAGTCGGGCAGATTCTTCCGGATCGTGGGGAAATCCCCTGTCCGTTTCGTTCTCCAGTCCCAGGGCCTCCGAGACCTTCCTCCTCAAAGGGTGGTAGTCCGCGCCGGGCAGGTGGTAGAACCAGTCGTGGTTGCCCACCATGTAGTGGAGGCCGACCCGTACCGGCAGGCCGGGCTCGGAAGGCCTCGGGTTCCCATTCGCTCCCCCGGGTGGAGGAAGCAGGAGGCCGCCGGGACGCGCCAGGTTCCCGAGATGGGACAGCGCGTGCGCATTGTGCTTCAGGATCGCGTCGGTTACTTCATTCACCTTCCGGGTGAACCGGATGTCCGCGGCGTCGCTCCAGGGACGCGTCCCGCGATCGTTCTCAAGCCACGCGGCGGACCTTATGACGTCCAGGATATCTCCCAGGAGGAGTATATCGACGCGATCGACCGGCCGGTAGGAACCCCCGCGCCGCCAGGAGGCGTCGAAGGCCATGTCCCGAACCCGGTCGGCGAACAACCGGAAGGCATTCCCATTGATGGTCCTGCCGGATGTGCCGTCCGTCAGATGCAGGTCGCTGACGATTACCAGCATGGCGGCATGGATTCACCCATCGCGCTGGGTCAGGCTGAAACCGATCATGTACGTTCCCCGGGTTCCCCGGCCATGCACCGTATGATGCGTCGATCCTTCACCGGAAAGCTCGGCAAGATTCGCAGACCCCCGGAACAGGACCGCGTCGCCGCCCGCGATCTTTTTAAGCAGGAAGGACTGCAGGTCGTCCGCCGCGCCGCCCAGGGATTCCGGCAGATGCAGGGGGAGGTTCTCCGGGACCGCCCCGCGGATTCTGCCGACGACGGCCTCGACGATCCCGGCCAGGAAATCCTTGATCTTGTCCCAGGCATCTCTGCGGTCCACGTCGAATACCTTGAATTGTATGGAATGGATACGCTTCCCCCGTACCAGCAAAATGAGTTTGTCCCAATCGTCTATCGCCGCCATCTCGAAACGGACGCAACGGCCGGCCGGAAGATCGCCAATCCGCAACGCCTCTTCTCCGGCGCCGCGAACGTAATTCGGTTTCCCCGCCCGTTCGGTATCGCATTCCCAGAACGTGTCGAGGCTGGGCATCACGGCATGTTCGGTGGCAAACAGACTGCGATGGTTGATGAATCGCAGATCGACGACAAAGCGGAAATTGGCCTTGTTGTTCGGGAGATCCGCGGGAAAAAGGAAATCTGTGAGGTTGAATTCATAGAGCGGCAAGGCAATCCTCCAATGGTCTTCTCGATGTCGGTGCGACGGAAGGCTACCGAGTCCGTGCAGGTTGTAAGAGCTGGTTATTACACACGTGTGCTATACGAGGCAAAAAAAACGGGCGAATCATGGATCCGTTTTCAAAAAGGAAGACAGGTCGTTACCGACCAGGGCCGACTGATGCACTCAATCGCTCCGGGAGGTCTCCGCCCCGGCTATCCGTGAACCGTTCAACAGGGCCTGTCCGACCAATGGGGGCCGGACGGGCCCCGTAGCTTTTCTTAGCCTATGGCGTCTTTTAAAGCCTTGCCCGCCGTAAACTTGGCCACGTTTCTCGCAGCGATCGTAATGGACTCGCCCGTACCGGGATTTCGCCCCTGGCGAGCAGCACGATTCGATACGCTGAACGTGCCGAAACCGATCAGCGTGACGGAATCGCCGTCACTGAGACTGCTCTTGATGGCGTCGAGTGCTGCGGCGACCGCGCTATCGGCTTGTGCTTTGGACAACCCGGTAGCATCAGCGACCTTACCGGCCAATTCTGTGCGATTCATTGATTACCCTCCAGATGAAATAATGGGAGTAATGCACCCGATAGAGTGCGAGAATTCCCGCGACAGACCGTTCTAAGGTCCCGTGCCTGCGGGTGATTTAAGCGAAATGTACGTGCAATATATTTTCTACGCGATTGCGTATGCAAGTTTTTTTTCGCTATACCTGTGTATGGTATCTCGACAAGACGGGCGATTTCATTGATTTCGATCGACAAAATTTCTATTTTCCAGTCTAACCATGCTAGCAGAGACCCGGTCTAAAAAACTACTGCTCCTGATGCCGACGACGACCTATCGCGCGGATCCGTTTCTGGCTGCGGCGCGGCGTATGGGCATTGAAGTCGTCGTGGGTTCGGATTTCTGTCACGTGCTGGCGGAAGCGTGGGACGTCCCCCTGTCGCTTCGGCTGAGATACGTGTCGCAGGCCGTGGAGGAGATCGTGGCCTACGCCCGTGAGCATACCCTCGATGCCATCGTACCCGTCGACGATTACACTACAGAGATCGCCGCGAGGGCATGTAAGACCCTCGACCTTCCGCACAATACGCCCGAAGCGGCCATCGCCGCGCGCAACAAGTACCAAATGCGCGAAATGCTCTCGGCCGCAAGGGAATGGAATCCGTACTTCGCCCTGTTCAACCTGTCGGTCCCCGTCGAGGAGATCGCGCTGGAGCAACCTTACCCCTGTGTGCTCAAACCCGTCCTGTTATCGGGCAGCCGGGGCGTTATACGGGCCGACTCGCCATCAGGCTTTATCGAAGCATTCCGGAGAATCAGCCGCATACTCGACAGCGCGACGGACAGGCCGCCGAGCCTCGACCCCGACGCCCGCCGCATCATGGTGGAATCCTACATTCCCGGCGCGGAGGTAGCCCTGGAGGGGATATTGACGGGCGGACTGCTGCGCGTGCTCGCGCTGTTCGACAAGCCCGACCCGCTGGAGGGGCCCTATTTCGAGGAGACGATTTACGTAACGCCATCGCGCTTGCCCGGCAAGACGCAACAGGTCGTGGCCGAAGCCGTACAAAGAGCTTCCACGGCCGTGGGCCTGTCGGAGGGTCCGGTCCACGCCGAACTGCGCATCCACCACGGCGAGGCCAGGATCATTGAAATCGCCGGCCGATCCATCGGGGGGCTTTGCTCGCGCGTCCTGGAGTTCGGACTCGGGCTGTCCCTGGAGGAACTCATCCTGCGTCACGCCCTGGGACAGGACACGAGCGGTACCGGTCTCGACGCGACGGACTTCGGGCGAAGTACGGGCGAGACGAAGGCCGCGGGCGAGACGAAGGCCGCAGGCGAGACGAAGGCCGCGGGCGTGATGATGCTGCCCGTTCCGGAAAGCGGACAGTTCCTGCGATACGACGGTGTCGAAGCGGCGAAGAAGGTTCCGGGCGTGGAAGACGTGGTTATCACCGCAAAGGAAGGCGACCTGCTGACTCCGCTTCCCGAAGGCGCCAGTTACCCCGGTTTCATATTCGCACGAGGAGATCAACCCGGCCAGGTGGAACAGGTACTTCGAAGGGCCCATGGCCTGCTTGCATTGCGCGTCCACCCGGTCCTGGGCAACTAGAGAGAAACGAGACCGCTCGCGGAAGCCTCCTGACAGACGAGAAACGGCCAGAGCGGTTCCAGACAAGGGAGATCTGTACCGTGCCAAGGCACTATGAACGGGTAATGGAGATCTATCGGGAGATAAGCGATCTGTATTCCGCCCTGGCCCTGATGGGGTGGGACCAGGAAACCTACATGCCCCCCAAGGGCGCGGCCAGCAGGGGACGGCAACTCGCCACCCTCTCAGGCATGGCCCACGAACGGATCACTTCCGATGAAATGCGCGGCGCCCTGGACGGGGCCCGTTCCGAACCGCTGACGGCCGACGAAGCGGTCAACGTCCGCGAGATTTCCCGTTCCAGCGACCGGGCGGTAAAGATCCCCGTCGGCCTGGTCAAGGCCCTGGCGGAAACGAGTTCGGCGGCCATCGGTGTGTGGATCAAGGCCCGGCAGGAGGATGATTTCCCGGCTTTCGCCCCGTGGGTCGACAAGCTGGTCGCCCTCCAGCGCGAGGTCGCCGAGGCGGTGGGATACGAGGACGAACCCTACGACGCGCTGCTCGATGAATACGAGCCTTACGCTTCGACGCAAGAGACCGCGGCGGTCTTCGATTCGATTCGCGGCCCCCTCGTGGACCTGGTGCAGCGCATCGCCTCCTCGGACGTCAAACCTCGCACCGATTTCCTGGAGCGGAACTACCCCGTCGACGACCAGCGCCGCATGGGCGTCAAGGCCGCCGAACGCATGGGCTTCGATTTCGAGGCAGGCCGCCTGGACATATCACCCCATCCATTCTGCACGCACATGGGCGCGAACGACGTGCGGTTGACGACGCGCTATTCCGAGAACCTGCCCATGCAGTCCTTCTACGGCGTGATCCACGAGGCGGGGCACGGCCTCTATGAACAGGGACACGATCCGGAACACGAGGGCACGCCCCGGGGCGCTTCCGTGTCCCTCGGCATCCACGAATCCCAGTCGCGCCTCTGGGAGAACATGGTCGGGCGGAGCCGGGCCTTCTGGCGGTACTTCTACCCCGAGTTCACCACCATCTTCCCCGACCATACCGCAGACGTGGGCGAAGAAGAAGTCTATGCCGCGGTAAACGAGGTGAAACCCTCCCTCATCCGGGTGGAAGCGGACGAAATCACCTACAACCTCCACATCCTGCTCCGATTCGAAACAGAGCGCGGACTTTTCACGGACGAATACGCGGCGGGCGATCTGTCGGCGGTGTGGAACGAAAAGATGAAGGCCTTCCTCGGCATAGAGCCGCCGGACGACCGGGACGGCGTGCTGCAGGACATCCACTGGTCGCACGGAAGTTTCGGGTATTTCCCCACCTATACCCTGGGGAATCTCTACGCCGCCCAGTTCTACCGCGCCGCCGAGCGGGAAATACCCGGCCTGACGGAACGAATCGCACGCGGAGAATTGCTTCCCCTTCGGGACTGGCTCAGAGACCGCATCCATCGGCCCGGCATGACCTACCGCGCCGGTGAACTCGTGCAGCACGTCACCGGCGAAGCGCTATCGGCGGATTACTTCCTGGCTTACGTTGCCGGGAAATACGGTTCCCTGTACCGCCTATGAACGGTACGGGTGCCCCATCCACCCTGAACGCGGCGACACCGCGCGCCATACTGATCGGCCTGGCGCTGGCCGTCTCGGTGAATGTCTTCTCGGTGTCGACCAGCTACCTCGCGGGGTACACCCATCTCACCTTCGCCCACATCGACCTCGGCCTCCTGATTCCTTTCTACCTGGGCGTCCTGGGTCCCAACATGCTGATCCGGGCCGTCCGCCCTTCGTGGTCGCTGAATCACCGGGAGCTGCTCTTCGTCTTCGTCCTGGGCTGGATCGGCTTCATGGTGCCGACCTACGCCATGTCGAACTATCTGGTCGGCATGATGGCCACGGCGGAATACTACGCCACGCCAGAGAACCAGTGGCGCGAACTGATTTTCCCCCATCTGCCCGGCTGGCTCATTATTACGAACGAGCAGAACGCGAACCAGGATTACTACTGGGGACTTCCCTCCGGCGCGCCCATACCCTGGGCGGCATGGATTATACCCGTCTTCTGGTGGCTGTCCCTCTTCGCGGGGCTCCTGGCGGTCGGCACCTGCTACGTCATCCTGTTACGGAAGCAGTGGGCCGAACACGAACGCCTCGCCTATCCCCTTGCACAGACGGCGGTCGTCATGACGGAAACACCCGACGACGCGGAAAACGTCCTGCCTTCGATCATGCGCAACCGCCTGTTCATCGCCGGCGCCACGATCACCTTCTCCCTGATGGCCTGGAACACCGTGTCGTACTGGACGCAATGGACGTCCTTTCCCATCGACGCGAAATTCGTGGTGAACCTCGAAATCGGCCGCGCCTTCCCCGTGCACGTCATCCGCATGAACGTCCTGTCCTTCGCCTTCTCCTACTTCATCAACGCGGACATCCTTTTCAGCGTCTGGCTCTTCCAGATCATCAACACGCTCGAGCAGGGCGTCCTGGCCCGCATCGGCGTCACCGCGGCATCGGGGACCGTCATCCCGGGCGGATTGGTGGCGGTGCAGTTCATCGGCGGAATGATCGCCTTTTCGCTGTGGGGCATTTGGACCGCGCGGAGGCACCTGGCGACGGTCTGGCGCCACGTCCTCGGCCGGACCACGAACCTGCGCGACGAAGACGAGTTCCTTTCCTACCGGACTGCCCTGGTCACCGGCGCGTGCGGTCTGATCTACGTCGCGTGGTGGCTGCACTCGGCGGGGATGTCCTTCCCGGTGATCGCCGTCTTTCTCGTGCTGCTGTTCCTCTTCTACTTCGCCATGTGCCGCGTGATGGCGGAGGCGGGCCTGGTCTTCCTGGACCTCCCCATCAACGCCCACGTATTCACCATTGGCATGATCGGTTCGGCCTCCCTGTCGCACCAGAACCTGACCGCCCTGGGCCTGGGGCACGCCTTCGCGCGCAATTGGAAAACCTTCCCCATGATTATACCCTCCCAGGTCGCCCGGCTGAAATCCGAGCTCGGCGTCCGGGGGCCGACGCTGTTTTTCTGGAGCGCCGTCGCATTCGGCCTCAGCGCCATATCCGCCCTTGGTCTCACGGCCTATTCCGGGTACCGCCTGGGCGGCGCGACGGGCTTCCACGCCGACATCGCGGGCCACCCCGGGTTCTACAATCAGATTGTGTCGTGGATGAAGAACAGCACCAGCATATCCAGCGGTGAAGTGTCCTTTCTGATCTTCGGCATGGCGATCGTCACCACCATGATTGCCGCCCGTTACATCTTCAGCTGGTGGCCCATATCGCCTATCGGTTTCGTGGTGGCCGCGGGCGGTCCGGTCCGCCACGCATTCTTCCCTGTATTTTTCGCGTGGCTGCTTAAAACCATTCTGATCAAGGTGGGCGGCATGCGCCTGTACCGGGCTGTGCAGCCGCTGATAATCGGCATCATCATCGGCTACGTCCTTGGCGCTTCCATTGCTATCCTGGCCGATCTGCTGTATTTTCCCGGAGCCGTACATGATCCCCATTTCTTCTGAAACGGGACCCGTTATGGGCCACTTGCCGTCCGGTGAACGCGCCGGCCTCGGCACCGACCAATGCGCAGATCGCCGCGCGCCGTATCGAGCATGAGCGAACTGGAAGAAAGAACCTCCTCGAAGGTGGTAACGCCCCGGGCGGTGGCGGCGGGCCTGGTCCTGGCCGTCGTCGTCAATCTCTTCTCCGTGTCGAGCAACTACCACCTGGGGTATGTGCACCTTACCTTCGCCCACATAGATCTCGCCCTGCTGATTCCCTTCCTGCTGGGTGTCCTGGGTCCCAACCTGCTGGTCAAGGCGATCCGTCCGTCATTGGGATTGCGGGACAAAGAAGTACTCTTCGTTTTCGTACTTGGCTGGGTCGGTTTCATGGTGCCGACCTGGGGCATGTCCAACTATGTCGTGAATGTGATGGCCACGGCGGAATACTACGCGTCGCCCGAGAACCAGTGGCGCGAGATGTTCTTCGCCTACCTGCCCGACTGGCTCATCGTCACGAACGAACAGAACGCGAACCGGGACTATTACTGGGGTCTTCCAGGCAGCATGCCGATCCCCTGGGCAGCCTGGATCATTCCGTCGTTCTGGTGGCTGTCTTTCTTTGGCGGCCTCCTGGCCGTGGGCATCTGCTTCGTCATCCTGATGCGCAGACAGTGGGTCGAGCACGAGCGGCTTTCCTATCCTCTCGTCCAGGCGCCGGTCGTCATGACGGAAACGAAGGATGAGCCGGACGCCGTCCTGCCGACGATCATGCAAAACCGCATGTTCATCACCGGCGCGATGGTCACCTTCTCCATCATGCTCTGGAACACCGCATCGTACTGGACCCAGTGGTCGTCCTTTCCCGTCGACGCGAGCACCGTGCTCAGTGTAAATTTCGGACATGCTTTTCCGGCGCATCCAATCCGAATGAACGTCCTCACCTTGCCTTCTCCTACTTCATCAACGTGGATATCCTTTTTAGCGTGTGGCTGTTCCAGATCATCAATACGCTACAGCAGGGCATCCTGGCCCGGGTCGGCGTTGTCGCCGCCTCGGGTACGGCCATACCGGGCGGACTGGTCGCCGTGCAGTTCATCGGGGGCATGATCGCCTTCGCGCTCTGGGGTTTCTGGATCGCGCGGCGGCACCTGGCGACGGTGTGGCGCCACGTAAGGGGACACGAAACGAACCTGCGCGACGAAGACGAGTTCATTTCCTACCGGGCGGCCCTGGTCACGGGCGCCTGCGGCATGGCCTACATCTCCTGGTGGCTGCACGTGATCGGCATGTCCTTCCCGGTGATCGCCGTCTTTCTCGTCCTGCTTTTCCTCTTCTACTTCGCACTGTGCCGCGTGATGGCGGAATCGGGGCTGGTCTTCCTGGACCTGCCTATCAACGCCCACCAGTTTACGGTGGGCATGCTGGGCTCCGCCTCGCTATCGCCGCAGAACCTGACGGCCCTGGGCCTGGGAAGCGCTTTCGCGCGCAACTGGAAGACCTTTACGATGATCATCCCCTCCCACGTCGCGCGAATGCAGTCTATACTCGGCGTCTCCGGACGGGTCCTGTTCTTCTGGGCATCGGTCACCTTCGTCGTCAGCTCAATTACGGCCATCGGTTTTTCGGCCTATTCCGGATACCGGCTGGGCGGCGCGGCGAACTACTACAATAACATCGCCGGAGACCCCGGTTTCTATAACCTGATCATAACCTGGATGCAGAACAGCACCACCATTTCGGGTGCGGAGGTGTTCTTCCTGCTCGCGGGCATGGCCATGGTCACGGGTATGAGCGTCGCCCGCTATTACTTCAGCTGGTGGCCCATTTCGCCTATCGGTTTCGTGGTGGCCGCCGGCGGTCCCGCGCGCAACGCCTTCTTTCCCGTCTTTCTGGCCTGGATGTTGAAAACCATACTGATCAGGGTAGGCGGTGTACGCCTCTACCAGGCTGTCCAGCCGCTGATGATCGGCATCATGGTAGGCTATGTCCTCGGCGCCGCCGTTGCGATCCTGGTGGATTTCTGGTATTTTCGAGGGTCAATACACGAACTGCAGTTCTTCTAATGTGCATCAGAGGCGCCCGTCGCTCTGAAGGGTATGTCGCGTTACGAAGATAGGGACTGATGTTTCCGCGGCCGTTCGGAACAAAGCCGGTTCCCCGGAAGCAACCTTCTCCGACCGGAGGCCCACGTGACTTCGGAAGAAATACACGGCGTCCTCGAGGCGCTGGGCGATCCTGCCATCGCCACGCATTCGCAGCGATTCTTCAAGACCGGTCCGGGAGAATACGGCGAAGGGGACCGATTCCTCGGAGTCAGGATTCCCGTAATACGCGCGCAGGTGCGCAGACACCGCGATCTCTCGATGCGCGAGACCCTGCGTCTGCTCGTGTCTCCCTATCATGAAGCACGCATGTTTTCGCTTCTGTTGTTGGTCATGAAATTCAACAAAGGCGAAGAGACGGAGAGAAGGGCGATCTACCAAGCGTATCTCGGCCATACGGCCTTCATCAATAACTGGGACCTCATCGACTGCTCCGCCCATCCCATACTGGGCGGCTACCTGGACGCACGGGATAAGAAACCACTCTACGTACTGGCGGACTCGGAATCGATATGGGAGCGCAGAATGGCCATCATGGCCTGTCTGCATTTCATCAGGCAGCACGATTTTGAAGATGCGCTGAAACTGTCGGAGCGTCTGCTGAACGACGAGGAAGATCTGATCCATAAAGCCGTGGGCTGGATGCTCAGAGAGATCGGAAAGCGGAATCTGACCACTGAGCAAACGTTTCTGATGACCCGTTACCGGCAGATGCCCCGCACGATGCTGCGCTACGCGATAGAGAGATTCCCGGAGGAAGAAAGAGGCAGACACCTTAAGGACGAGGTATAGTCGGTCTTGGATTACCGCAGCTTCGCCCTCCCCCGAAGGTCTGGTGACGTGACCAATCCAACCATCCTGAATATCAACGCATGGATCGCCAGCGGCGTCCTTTCCCGGACGGCGGGCGAGGCCATTGTGCGGTGGCTGACGGAGGCGGACTACGCGGCGTTCGATGCGGAAATCCGAACCCTGGTCGAAGCGGGCGGCACCGACGAACTGGAGGACGCATTCGGTTCGGTCCTCTCCTTTGGAACGGGCGGCATCCGAGGTCGGATGGGACCGGGGCCGAACCGGCTCAACACCCGCACCGTGGGCCTGGCGGCGCAGGGACTGGCCAGGTATGTCACCGGGATGATGGGGATAGGCGATGGGGAGCGCGTGGGAGCGGGGCACGAGGGGGAACGCGGGGAATACCGTGATGGGCAAGGCGGCGATGGGCTAAGCGGTGAAGACCCCCGCGGCCTCGTCGGAGCGTGCGTCGTCGTGGCGTGGGACACCCGGCGCAACTCGGAGTTGTTTGCAAAAGAGACGGCCGGCGTGCTGGCAGCCAACGGCATACAGGTCCTGATCTTCGACGGTTATCGCTCCACCCCCGCGCTTTCCTTCGCCGTACGCGAACTCCAGGCGGCGGCCGGCGTGATGATCAGCGCCAGCCACAATCCGCCGGGTGACAACGGTTTCAAGGTTTACGGGCCCGACGGGGGGCAGGTGGTGGCGCCCCGCGACGGGGACATCACGAGGGAAATGCGGCGGGCCAGTGAGATCAGGCGGATCGACTACGAGGAAGGCCTCCGAAACGGCCTGATCCGGATCATCGGCAGGGACCGGGACGAGCGGTATATCGGCGTCCTGTCGGAGATGACCCTGGCTGGCGGGCGGGATGTCCGGGTGGTGTATACCCCGCTGCACGGCGTGGGCATGACCTCGGTGGCCGCGGCACTTCAAAAACTGGGCTACGGGGACGTGCACTATGTGGATGAGCAGGTCGTCCCGGACGGTGCGTTCTCTACGCTGGACCATGGGATCGCAAACCCGGAAAAACCGGTGGCCTTTAATTTGGGCATCAGAAAGGCCGCGGAAGTCGGCGCGGACCTCGTGCTCGCGAGCGACCCCGACGCCGACCGGATCGGGTGCGCGCTACCGCTGCCGGACAGGGGATGGGAGGCTCCGCCGGAAGAACTGAGTTTAAATGGTCACCAGATCGGCGTCCTCCTCTGCCACTACCTACTCAGCCGGAAGCAGGCGGCGGGCACGCTGCCCCCGAGGGGCTTGTTCTGCAAAACGGTGGTCACCTCGGACCTGGCCGCGATCATCGCCCGGTCCTTCGGACTGCGGGTCATTGACGACCTGCCCGTCGGTTTCAAACACGTAGGCGCGGCGATAGGAGGCATGCCGCGGGATATGACCTTCGTGTTCGGCACCGAGGAAAGCCACGGCTACCTGGCGGACACCAGAATACGGGACAAGGAGGCTGCCACCGGCATTCTGCTCGCCGAGTACGCCGCCCTGGCGAAGAAGGACAACCGCACCCTGCGCGATGAACTGGACGATATCTACCGTACATACGGATACTTCAGGGAAGTTCAGCGGTCGGTCGCGCTGCCTGGCGCGGAGGGCGCGCGGAGGATCAAAGGCATGATGGCCGCTCTGCGTGAAGCCCCTCCCAAGCGGATAGGAGGACGCGCCGTTTGCCGCGTGATCGACCGGCAAATCGGCCAGGCGCAGGATCTGCGCACGGGAACGACTTCGCCCGTCGACGGCGATCGCGCGGACATCATGATCTTCACCTTTTCTGAGTCCGGACATACGCGGGTCATCGTGCGTCCGTCGGGCACCGAACCCACGATCAAGTGCTACGCTTCGGCGGCCTCGGTAGACATCGCGGGAACACGGGAAGCCATAGACGGCCTGGCGGAATACATCCTCTCCGCCATGGTCGATCTGTGTGAAGGGAACAAACGGACCTGAATGGCACCTGTGTCGGACCCGTGTCGGATCCGAACATTGAAGGCACATCCGAACTGAAAAAGGATTAACAACCAATCTCGAAAGGCCATCCACCATGCGCATCGTCGACTCCGGCGTCCTCAGCCGCAGCATGCCCGGCACGGACCGAGCCAACCTCACATTCCCCGCCGTCCTTAGCAAAACCGACGGCACGCTGATCGCCACCTGGCACAGCGGAACGACGAAGGACTGCGCGGACGAAGTGGTGGAACTCAGTCGCTCCTCCGATCTCGGAAAGACCTGGAGCGCACCCGAGCGCCCCTTCGGAAGCCCGACGCTTCACGGCGTCCGGGGGACGGTCAAGATCGTCTACCTGACTGAACTGGCGCCCGGACGGATCATCGCCGCATCCATGTGGATCGACCGCGAAACCTATCCGGACGCCCCGGGACTCTTCAACCCGGAGACCGAGGGATGCGTGCCCATGTCCATCCTCCTGGCGGACTCCGCGGATGGTGGGGAGACCTGGTCGACGTGGCGCGAAGTACCGATGCCGGAGGAGATCGGACCGGCGAGCCTGACCAATCCGATCATGCAACTTCCGAACGGCGCCCTGGTCATGACCATAGAAACCAACAAGCACTACCTCGACACGTCGAAATGGTACCAGCGGGTCGTCGCCTTTCACTCCACGGACGAGGGGCGGACCTGGAGCGAGCCGGTGAACATCGGGTTCGATCCGACGGGCCTGATCTACAACTGGGATCTGCGGTCGGCCGTGGCGCCGGACGGCAGAATCGGCGCGTTCGCCTGGACCTACAACACCGAGATGGAATCCTACCTGAACATCCACCGCCGCGTCAGCTCCGACGGCGGGCGAACCTGGTCCGCGCCGGAAGACATCGGCGTCACCGACCAGGCGGCCCATCCCGCGGTGCTGCCGGACGGACGCATCGTCCTGCCGTGGGTGGACCGCTTCCAGGACCAGTCCATCAAGGCCCGCGTCGCGCCTTCCATCGATGGGACGTTCGATCCGGAAACCGAGGTGACCCTGTATGCCCACGAGGCGCCGAAGGAAGATCCCAAGGGCGCCCTGGGCTTCTCGGTGTGGTCCTTCGGCCTGCCCTATGCGGAAGCACTGTCCGACGGCACGGTCCTGGTGGTGTACTACGCGGGCACCGAAACGGCTATGGACGTCCACTGGAGCAGGCTGGCGCCTTAGTTGGATACCGTTCCTCTCGGCGGCCCATGGACCATGGACTGCATCCGCGAGCCAAAAAGGTATACTGGCCCTGCTCCAAGTTCGTATCTTGGAGAACATTGGGCCGTTTCCCTGAGATCCATCCCTCCCTCGGCGGCGCCGGATCATGATCGGACACTACCTCCTCACCGCCTGGCGGAACGTACTCTCGTCCAGGTCCCACGCCGCAATCAACGTAATCGGATTCGCCATCGGCATGGCCTGCTGCCTGGTCATCCTGCTCTACGTCCGCGACGAGTTGAGCTACGACCGCCACAACTCCCGGGGAGACCGCATATACCGGCTCGTCACGGACCGCACAGCGCGGACGCCCGGCATCCTGGGCGACTTTATCGGTACACAGCTTCCCGAAGTGGAGCAAGTGCTGCGCCTTCGGGCGACCGTGGGGACCTGGCTTTTCACCACCAAAGACAAGCAGTTCTATGAGCAACGGGTCTACTGGGCGGATGGCAACCTCTTCGAAGTCTTCGATGTCTCCCTGGTGCGCGGCAACCCTTCCTCCGCGCTCACGGCGCCGAATACAATGGTCATCAGCGCGTCCATGGCCCGCAAGTATTTCGGGGACGCCGACCCGATCGGCAAAACGATCACCGGAGACCACCTGTTTCCCTTCACGATCACCGCCATCATGGAAGACCCACCGCCCTACGCCCACTATCATCCCGATTTCTACGTCTCCATCGCCACAACAACAGGCAGGGGCGATCCGATCGGCCTCTTGAGAAACTGGGCGAACAGTGCGTACTACACCTACCTGCTGCTGCCACACGGTGTCTCGCCCGAACAGATCAGCAACTCGTTGCAGACACGGCTCATGGAACATGTCGACGCATCGGTCCGGGCGACGGCCTTTACCCACACCTATGACTTGCAGCCGCTTTTCGATATCCATCTGCATTCTCAACTGGAGTTGGAGATGGAGGTAAACGGCGAAGTGTCTTTCATCTGGATGCTGATCGCCATAGCGGTCTTCATCCTGTTGATCGCCTGCATGAATTTCACGAATCTGGCGATTGTCCGGTCCATCTCCCGGGCCCGGGAAATCGGCATGCGCAAAGTCTCCGGAGCCACCAGAAGCCAGATCGGCCGCCAGTTCCTGGGTGAAACCATACTCCTGAGCGCCGTGGCGTTCCTCGTCGCCCTGGCCGCCGTCTGGGTGGTACTGCCTCTCTTCCGATCCATGACGGGGCACGTGCTTTCCATGCCTTCGCTTGAACCGTGGTCGATTCTGGGCGGCGCGGCCATCGTCCTCACGGCGGGCGTCCTCGCCGGCGCCTACCCCGCCCTGCTGCTGTCCCGGATCAGTCCCGTTGCGATCTTCCGCGGACTTTCGGGTACCGGCGCCGCAACCCTGCGAAAAGCCCTCGTGGTCATGCAATTCTCCCTGGCCATCCTGCTGATGTTCGGCACGGGGACCGTCTACCAGCAACTGGAGTACATGCGGGAGAAACACCTGGGATTCGAGAAGGAACACGTAGTGATCCTGCCCGACCTCGAGGGCATGGACTTCGACATGATCCGTGATCGTTACCCACAGCACGCCGGGGTAGTCAGCGTTGCCGGGGCGAACTACATGCCCGGGCGAGCGGCCGGCCGGGGGAGACTGCCGATCCTGCCCGTGGGTCGCGTAGACGACCCGGCGGCAGGCACGGTCGAGATGCAGCACATCCATACCGAGGGAGGCCTTGTACGGACGCTCGGGCTCGAGTCGCTTGTCGGACGCGACATATCCTTTGAAAGAGATTTCGAATGGGTTGAGGATCCAGATGGAGGAGGATGGGGGAGATCGACCGGAAGTCTCCTGAACGAGGAAGCGGTCCGTCGACTGGGATGGGGGTCGCCCGAAGAAGCCATGGATCAGTTTGTAAAAATGGGGAACAGCGAGATGCAGGTCGTCGGGGTGGTGGGCGACTTCCACCTCAGGAGCCTCCACGAGCGGATCGATCCGGTAATCTTCACCTTCGGGGGTTCCGGCTACTGGGCCGTGCGGTTCGTTCCCGGCGATCCCGGTGGAACCCTGAGAGACCTGGAAGCCATGTGGAAGACCTCCACGCCGGATATCCCCTTCGTTTATTCGTTCCTCGACCAGGATGTGGAACGCCTGTATCGTTCGGATCAGTTGCTGGGGCGGCTCGTGACCATGTTCGCCGGGCTGGCGGTCTTTACGGCGTGCCTGGGACTGTTCGGCCTGGCGGTCTTCACGGCGAAACAGCGCACCAGGGAGGTGGGGATCCGGAAGGCCCTGGGCGCGACGGCGCGGCAACTCGTTCTCCTGCTTTCAAGGGAATACACCATCCTCGTGGCAATTGCGAACGTCATCGCCTGGCCAGCGGCCTACTTCGTCACGCAGCAGTGGCTTCGGCAGTACGCCTATCACGCCGAGATCTCGCTGCTGCTGTTCCCCGCCGCGGGCTTACTCGGACTGCTCATCGCCTGGATCACGGTGAGTACCCAGACCCTTCAGGCCGCCACGATGAACCCGGTAGACGCGCTACGGCGCGACCATTAGGCCTTCCGGACTGCACGATCTTGACCGGTACCGTAATCCGTGCGCGGTACCGCGCCTCAGATTCACAGGCTATTGGAAGAGCAGTTTCACACCCGCCGCGATGTATTCCGGCGTGTCGCTCGGATGGAACCGGTAACGCAGGCGGCCCGCCGTATCCACCAGGAACAAGGTGGTGGTGTGGGCCACCAGGTAGTGCCCCGCCTCGTTCGGCTCCTGCAGTTTGTACAGCACGCCGTACCGTTCGGCGACCTCGTCGATCTCCTCCCGCGATCCGGTCAGGCCGCAGACGTCCACCGTGGAGAAGTAGGCCAGGTACTCTCTGAGCTGCTCGGGCGTGTCGCGCGATGGATCGACGGTGATGTATATCGTGCGGACGTTCTGGCCGGGTTCGAGATCGAGCACGTCGTAGACGGCCGCCAGCTTGGAGAGCATGAGCGGACAGGCATCGGGGCAATAGGTGTAGCCGAAGAAGATAAGGAATGCGTCGCCGCGGTATTCCGAAAGGTCGAATAGCGCTTCGTCCTGGTCGGTCAGCGTGAAATCGCCGCCGAAACGTTCGCCGTAGTCCAGGAGTTCGGGGACGTCGATCTGGGGCGGAGGAGAGGATTCGGTGCGGCATCCGTGGGAGAACAGCAGGGCCGCAGGAAGCAGGATGACCAAACAGAGGTGGGGCCAGGATCGATCCTGGCGCACCATGTATCGTCCAAACCGGCGCATCACGCTCACGATAAGCCCGCCCATCACCTGTCCTTCAACACTTCGGCCACAACGTTCCGGGTCGACTGGTCGGCGAAACGCAAAGTCAGGGATACCGAATCGCCTTCCACCATCTGTCGTTTCACACCGAACAACATGATATGATTTCCGCCGGGCTCCAATACCGCCTCGCCCTGCGCTGGAACCACCAGGCGTTCAATCTTCTTCATCTCCATCATGTCGTCCACCTGGCGCATGGTATGCAGTTCCGCGTACTCAGCGACCGGCGTCTCGACGGACAGCAGTTCCCGGGTCCGGTCCGACCGGTTTTTGATCACCAGGTAGGCGGCGGTAACGTCGCGGTTCGGCGGTGTGGCCCGCACCCAGGTACCGGCGATCTCCAGGTCGTCCGCCGGCTGCAGCGAAGCCACGTACATGGCGATCTTGAAGCACTCTTCGTCCTTGATATGGGGGAAGGGCACCATGGACGGGCTGTCGGGCATGCCGTCCCTCAGTGTGCCGGCGATCGTGACCACGTCGCGGCCGACGCGGTAGGCGCCGGGGTCCCTGAAGTCGCGGGGAGGTGGCTTCAGCGTGTAGGCGACCGGACCGTCCCCGTGGCCGTCCATGCCGTGGCACACGGTACAGCCGTACCGGGTATACAACGCCTTCCCATCCTGCACAAACTGTTCGGGTATTTCGTGGAAGCCGATCGTTCCGGGCGTGATCGTGCCTTCGATCAACTGGTCCATGAACGCACGGGCCATGGCCTCTCTGTCCTTCGGATCCACCTCCGAGTCAGACGAACCGCATCCAAAGTGGCAGAACACCAGTCCGCAAAGGACCAATATGCTGCCGCAGATCCGTAGCGCCCGAGGCGGCCTCACCCGTGTTTTACCAGCCGAAAACATGGCTTTATCCTAGCGATCTTCCGCCTTTCTGTCAACGACTACCGCCGGCGGGACGCCATGTACTTCCCGGGCGCGCCGGACACGGCCCGATCGCGGCGCGCGCTGCTTTCAATTCGATTGACGATATGGCCCCGCGTGCATACATTCCCGTCGTCTTCGCCGCCCTTCACAAACCTCGGCAGGGGCGGAAGCAAACTCCCGCCGGAGCATCCCATGCGGAGCTTTCTGGAATCGCTGTCGATCTATTTCGAGCGCCGTATGGCCCGCATCCTCCTGCTGGGCATCATCAGCGGTTTTCCCTGGGTGCTCATCGGCAGTTGCCTCAATCTCTGGCTGAAGGAAGAAGGCCTTTCCCGCACCACCATAGGCTGGGCGAGCCTGATCTTCGCGGTTTACGCCGTCAACTTCCTCTGGGCGCCGCTGATCGACCGGATCCGGGTGCCCCTGTTGACAACCTGGCTTGGACATAGACGGGCCTGGATCGTCGCGCTGCAGGCCGTCATCCTCACGTGCCTCGTACTCTGGAGCATCGCCCAGCCGACGGCCGATCTCAGCGGCGTGGTCGCCATCGGTCTCGCCATTGCCATCGCGTCCGCCACCCAGGACATCGCCATCGACGCGCTCCGTATCGAGCAGATCGGCAAGACGGAAAGCGAGTCCATGGCCGCCGGGGCGGCCACGGCCGTCGTCGGATGGTGGACGGGCTTCAAACTGGGCGGCGTGATCGCCCTGGAGACGGCGGAAGCCTTTCAAGGCGCCGGCGTCGAAGACTACTGGCAGGCCACCTTTCTCTGTATGGGCGCCCTGGTCATCCTCTGCAACATCGGCCTGCTCTTCGTTCATGAGACCGCCGCCTCGGAACGCGTCGCGGCGCAGGTGAAGGATGATGAGAAGATCATCTCCCACCTTCATATTCCAGGCAGGTACAGCCGTGTCGTCGCCTGGTTCGCGGGCACCGTGGCCAACCCGCTGACCAGCTTCTTCCGGCGCAACGGGTACGCCATCGCCGCCGCCGTGCTCGGTTTCATCTTCCTGTTCAAGATCGGCGAGGCCTTCCTTGGACGCATGTCCCTCATTTTCTACAAGGAGATCGGATTCTCCAAGTCGGATATCGCCCTCTATTCCAAGGGGCTGGGCTGGGTCGTAACCGTGGCTTTCACCGTGCTGGGCAGTTTCCTCGCGATCCGCATCGGACTCGTCCGCGCCATGTTCGCCGCGGGAATCGCCATGGCGGTGACCAATCTCCTGTTCGCCACCATGGCCTGGTCGGACAGATCGGAACTGCTGTTCGCGACCGCCGTCGTGGTGGACGACCTTACCAGCGCCTTCGCAACCGTGACCTTCGTCGCCTTCATCTCCCTGCTCGTCGACCGGACGTACACGGCCACGCAGTACGCCCTGCTCGCGTCGATCGGCACGGCGGGACGGACCATCTTCGCGGCTTCCTCCGGGGCGATGGTCGACTGGCTCGAGGGCGACTGGGGTACCTTTTTTGTCATCACGACGCTGATGGTGATCCCGTCTCTGGCCTGTCTCTGGGCCATTCGCAGCAAGCTGCGGGACATGCTGGCCGGAAAACGCGTCCGGCTCTTTGGCAAGGAACCCGAAGAGGTCGCCGAAGGAGCGGGTTGAGGGTCAAAAACCGGGCTATAGTCGTGGTTTGACGGAACGAGGTCATGCTGCGGCGAGATAAAGAAAGCCGCGTCGCGAATCTAACGTGCCATAGTCCTGACGCACCATGGCCTGACGCACCACGAGTAACACATCACTATTCATGTTTGGAGGAAATACATGTATATCGGAACGCAGACCCGGTGCAGAAACGACACGGATATCGAGGTCCTGGCCCAACTCGGCGTGTTCAACGTGGACCAGACGCCTTCGGAGCCCTGGTCCGAGTGGACGGTCGACTTGCTCAAAGCCCAACGTGAACGGTTCGACCGGTACGGGATTAAACTGGAGATGATCCATATCCCCCTGGGTTCCGCCAGTGCCTTCGACAACGAGGCTGGAGCCATATTTTTAGGGAAGAGCGATGAGCGGGACCGTGCGCTGGACCGCATGTGCGAGACCGTGCGCATGGCCTCCGAAGCCGGAATACGGGGACTGAACTACAACATCACGCTGCTGGGCCACATCCGTACCGAGCCCAAGTATGGCCGCGGCGGCGCGAAGCTGTCGACCTTCGAATACGACAAGCTTGATCAGACGAAGCCTGAATTCGAAGGGGGTCCCGCCGACGAAGACGAAATGTGGGAACGCATCGATCACTGGCTGAAGACGATCATCCCCGTGGCCGAGGAATACAAGGTCCAGATGGCCTGCCACCCTTCGGACCCCGGCATCGGGTATGGAAGGACGTACCGCGGCGTCGCCCGCGTATTGGGCATGTCGGACGGCTTCAAGAAACTGATCGAACTCTATGACAGTCCCTACAACGGACTGAACTTCTGCCAGGGCTGCATGTCGGAAAGCCTGGAGAACCCCTCGGAGGAAATCTACGACGTGATCCGCTACTTCGGAAGCAGGAAGAAGATCTTCAACGTCCACTTCAGGAACATCAAGGGACGGCTGAACGATTTCGTGGAGGTATTCCCCGACGAAGGCGACGTCGACATGCTGAAGGCGATGCGCACCTACAAGGAAGTGGGGTACGAGTACATGATCATGCCCGATCACGTGCCCGGCATTTCAGGACCCGAGGCGGGCCAGGTGGGATTCGCCTACGCCTACGGATATATCCACGCCGCCATACAAGCGGCCAACGCGGCGGACTAGCCGGCAGGGGCGGCCTGGGTGCTGATCCCGGACCGGTAGGTTCCCAACCGGCGAAAGTGGCTTGGTTCCGGGCGACCGGGGCCAGGCCTGGCGAATCAGGCTGTCGAGAGGATCCGCAACCCGTCGTCTTCGATCGGTTCCAGCGGCGTGAAGTCCCGGTTGTTCTGGTACCAGGGCCGGACCTCTCGCGTGCACGCGTTGCCGACGGCGTTGTAGATCAGGTAGAAGATGGCCCTGCGCCAGGGTGATACGTTGTCGGCAGAGCCGTGGACGATGTTGCTGTGGATCAGGGCGACCGAGCCCGCCGGGCCGATCAGCGGTTCGATGCCATGCTCGTCGGCCAGTTGCTCCAAGGTCGGTCGGTCGATGTTGAACAGGTGGTAACCCCGGCCTTTGGCGTCAGCGTGGAGCTGCGAGTCCAGCAGGCCCCAGCGGTGGGACCCCGGAATGATCATGAGCGGCGACGTGACCGGCGTACAGTCGTCGATGAATACCGACGCCATGATGCAATTCGGTTCGGGCATGCCGTCGACCTTGTACCACGATGGATAATCCTGGTGCCACGTCCACGACGCCCCGCTCCCGAAGCCCTGCTTGGGATTCATGCGGGTCTGGTGGAGATAGACCTCGTCTCCCAGCAGCTGGCGGACCGGGTCCATCAGCCGGGGAAGCCGCGCCAGACGTCCGAAGGGCTCGGAATAGGTATGCGCTCCGAAAGCCAGCCGGGCGGCCGTGGGGTCGTCCTTCTCCCGCACCACCTCGGGTCCCTGGCGGCTCAGCACTTCCGGAACCGCCTCCTGCAGCGTCTTCACTTCCTCTTCGTCGAGTAATCCGGAAAAGAACAGGTAGCCCGATTCCTCGAACGCGGCGATCTGCTGGTCATTCAGTACCATGAAACCCCTCTATGAAACCCCTCTATCGGTTCTCTTGGTCTTCCATCTCGGCACGTTCCTTCCTGATCCGTTCCACGCGCTCCATCATCCGGTCCTTCAGCGATCCGGGAAGTTGCGTCTGGTCGTACACGTACTGCAGGGGTACGTGGCGGGCGCCATCCGAGTTGGCCACGGCGTAATTGCCCCTTCCCGGCAGCACCTCGAGGTACTCGTCCGGGTACTGGTACATGGTCGCCCCACCGAACCGGCCATCCTTGGACACGGCATAGAAGTTCAGGCTGAAAAGGGGACGGCCCTTGCCGTCCAGCAGCCGGTCCTCCGTCATGGCCACGGCCCGCTCGAGCGTTGCCAGGCAGGCTTCCTGGGGTGACTTGCCCTGCCGCATGAACTCCACGGTCAGAAAGGCGCCGCATACCTTGATGTTCGCTTCACCCCTCCCCGTGGACCCGGCGGCGCCCACGTCGTTGTCGCAGTACTGTCCCGTACCGATAATGGGGCTGTCGCCCACGCGGCCCGGTATCTTCCAGGACAAGCCGCTCGTTGTCGTTACGCTGCCGATGTCGCCGTTGGCGTCCACGCCACACATGTTGATCGTGCCGCCCGGCCGATCGATCACGATGTCGTCCTCGTGGTCCAGCCAATCGTCGTCCGGACTGAGCTGGGACCGCCAGCGCAGCCAGTCCTGCCTGCTCTCCTCGGATAACAGGTCCTGTTCCTTGAATCCCAGGCCGAGGGCAAAGCGCTTCGCACCTTTCCCGACCAGCATGATGTGATCGGTATAGTCCATGATCGCCTTGGCCACCAGCGACGCCGAGGCAATGTCCTCCAGCGCGGCGACCGAACCGGCCCGCCGGGTGGGTCCGTGCATGACGGATGCGTCCAGGGTAACCACACCGTCCGCGTTGGGACGGCCCCCGTACCCAACGGACTGATCATTCGGATCCAATTCCTGGATGTTCACCCCCGCGATCACCGCGTCGAGGGGGTCGGCCTGGTCCTGCGTCATCATTTCGTAGGCCTTCTTGACGCCGCGAATGCCGTTACGCGACGCGACCACGGTGGGTGGAGCGGGGATGGCACTCGTATCCTGGGGAGCAGCGTCGGCGTGTGCCTTCGCGGACGCGGCCAAGCCGGTCAGCGCGAGGGCGGAGGTTTCCAGGAAAGCGCGGCGGGTAACTGGCATGGGGGTACCTCTTTGTTGTAGATTGAGTATCCTGTGATTGCGGAAGTCAGACCGGTATTATAACCCGGCCGGCGCAATCATGACAAGCAAAACTCGATCGGACGGAGTCGGTCAGTCCGCACCACGCGCCCAATTGAAAACATCGTACAGCAGCACGCCGGCAGCCACGGCCAGGTTCAGGGAATCTGCCCGGCCGACCATGGGTATGCGTACGACCTGATCGCAGGCGGCGCTTTGGGTTTCAGACAGACCGTGTTGTTCGCTGCCCAGGCACAGGAGGATGGGTGGGGCATATTCGGCGTCCCGGTAATCGACCGTCGCGGCGTCTGACGCGCCGACCATCGGAAGATCGGTCTCGTTCTGCCAGTCGATCAGGGATTCGAGCGAGGTTCGAACGACCCGCTGCGTGAAAATGGACCCCATACTGCCACGAACCGATGCGGGATCGTATGGGTCCGCCGTATCGCCCAGCAGGATGACACCGGACCCACCCACCGCTTCGCTCGTGCGCAGGATCGAACCCAGGTTGCCCGGGTTGCCCACGTCCTCGAGAACCACCCATCCGAGCGTCTTGCCAGGCGCCGAATCGTCCGCACTCACCCCGTCGAGAGCGGTCCACCTCTGCCGAACGACAGCCCCGATACCCTGGGGGCCGTCCTTCATCGAAAGCGTCTGAAACACCGCGGAGCTGACGTTCAGCGTCTCGACGCCATCCTGCTCCGCGCGGCGCACCGTGTCCCGTCCGAAATCGCTGCGCAGCAGTTCCGGAGCGACCACGAGCGTTTCGATGTCCGCCCCGGTCTGTACGGCCTCGCCCACGAGCCGGATACCTTCCGCGAAGAACAACCCGGTCTCCCGACGGTTTTTGCGCCGCGAAAGGGCCCGGATGGCCTTGACCCGGGGATTCTGGGAACTGGTGAGCATCATAGGTTACAACCGTATGCGAGGAGAAGGGCAGCGTCAAGTCTATCTTCCAAGACACCGGGCACTACCTGCCGCACCCACCGTGCCGAGTAAGGAGAACGCCGACAGGCTTGACACGGGACAACCTGCTCCCGGCCACGGACATTCACCTTGACATCGGCTTTCCCGACGCTATACCCTTTTCCTTCACCGGTCGTCCCCGATGACCGACCGCGAGACGTTCGCCACGCGCCGGCCCGAAAGGCTCCTCCATGTCGGTCCCCCGTCCAGTTACGGCCCGGGATGAACATCACGTATCTACGCCGCGGGAGATGGTCACCCCCCGCGCCGTGGCCGTGGGCATGGCCTGCTCGTTGATCCTGGGTATCGCCGATCCCTATTCCAACATGATCATCCAGGGATCGTACCTGGGCAGCAACTTCACCCCCATCGGCGTGGTCTTCCTCTTTGCCGTCCTCGTCGGGATCGTGAACACGCTGCTGCGGACCTGGTCGCCGGGCCACGCGCTCACGCAGGGCGAGCTGGCCGTAGTCTACATCATGTCGCTCATCGCGTCGGCCATCCCGTCTTACGGCCTGACCGAGGTCCTCCTGCCGGCCATGGCCTCCATGTACTACGCCACGCCGGAGAACCGCTGGCTCGAAACCGTAAGCCCCCACGTGGAACCCTGGCTGATGCCCCAGGACTCCGAGGCGGTGAGATCGTTCTTCGAAGGCCTGCCCCGGGGCGGGAGCATCCCATGGGGTGAATGGGCCGTACCCCTGGCCGCCTGGCTGAGTTTCGTCCTGGTGCTGTATTTCGTGGTGTTCTGCATCACCGTCATCCTGCGCAAGCAGTGGGTGGAACGGGAACGCCTCGTCTTCCCCCTGGTCAAGCTTCCCGCCGAGATGATCGATCCGGGAGAGGATGGGTCGAGTTCCCGCCTTGCGTCGTTCTTCCGGAACCGGATCATGTGGGCGGGGTTCGCCATTCCCTTCCTGATCAACGCCTGGAACGCCGTACACAACTATATCTACTTTTTCCCGACCATTTACTTCCAGGAGACCATCGGGCTCTTCAACAACCAGCTGGTGCTGCCCATCAACCTGTCGTTCCCGCTGGTGGGCTTCGCCTATCTGCTCAGTCTCGAGATTTCATTCAGCCTGTGGCTCTTCTTTCTCATCGGGCGACTGCAAAACCTGGTAAACGCGAGTTTCGGCGTGGACCTGGCGGGCAGTACCACCTTGCCGGGCGAATACCAGATGTTTGGCGCGCTGATGGTCCTCGCCCTGTTCAGTCTCTGGCTGGCCCGGGCACATATCCGCGAGATCCTGGGCAAGGCGTTCCGCGGAGGCGGCGAACCGGACGATTCCAACGAATGCCTTTCCTACCGATTCGCCGTGATCGGCGGAGGACTGGGCGTCCTGTTCCTGCTCGGTTGGCTATGGATGATCGGCCTCTCCGCCTGGCTGGCCATCATTCTGCTGATCCTGGTACTCGCGGTCTACGTCGGCTTCGCGCGGATCGTGGCGGAAGGGGGCGTGATCTTCGCGGAGACCTTCAATCCCCAGGAGTTCATGATCCACGGATTCACCGGCCCCTTCCTCGGCGCGCGCAACCTGGTGGCTATCGGATTGACCAAGTTCTGGTTCACCCACACCCGCACGCTCATCATGCCCTCCATGGTCAACGGCCTGAAACTGGCCGATACGGCGAAGATCCGGAACCAGCGCTGGCTCACCGCGGCCATCGGCCTGGCCATCCTGTGCAGCCTGGCCAGCTCGATCTACACGGTCATGTACCTGGCCTATGAACACGGCGGCATCAACCTCAACTGGCAGTTCTTCGGAGAGCTTCAGCAGAACCGGTTCAGCTACTATGCGACCACCATCACTTCCACGTCCGAACCCGCCGGGCGGTGGTTCTTCTTCGGACTGGGCGCCGCCATCATGTGGGCGCTTATGTACGTGAGGCAGAAGTTCATCTGGTGGCCCCTCCATTTCATCGGGTTTCCCGTTGGCGCCTCCGCCCCGCTCCTCACCGCGTGGTTCTCCATATTCCTCGCCTGGATGATCAAGGGACTCATTCTCAAGTACGGCGGGATCGACATCTATCGGAAGATGCTGCCCTTCTTCCTGGGGCTCATCCTCGGCGAGTTCGTCAGCGCCGGTCTATGGGTCATCATAGATGGATTGACGGGCATAACGGGGCACATCATATTCAACTGAAAACGCGGGCGACACGGAGTATTTCATGAGCGGCGCGTGCGAACAATCCATCCTCTGGACCAGCGGTACGGAAGGTTGCGATACCTACCGCATTCCAGCGATCATCGCGACCACCCGGGGAACGGTACTCGCCTTCTGCGAAGGCCGGAGGAGCAGCCGAAGCGACACCGGCGATATAGACATGCTGGTGAAGCGGAGCGAAGACGGCGGGCGCACCTGGTCGGACCAGGAGTTGGTCTGGACGGACGCCGGGAACACCTGCGGCAATCCCTGTCCGGTGGTAGACGGCGAGACCGGGACAGTATGGTTGCTCATGACCCACAACCTGGGGATCGACCGCGAATCCGAGATCATCGAGGGGACGAGCCAGGGCTCCCGGACCGTCTGGGTCACGGCCAGCGAAGACGACGGCCGTACGTGGCGCGAACCGCGGGATATCACCTCCACCGCCAAGCGCGCGGACTGGACGTGGTACGCCACCGGACCGGGCAACGGCATTCAGCTATCGTCGGGCCGAATGCTGATACCCTGCGACCACATCGAGGCCGGCACCAAACGCTACTATTCCCACGTCATCTACAGCGACGACCACGGGGAAACCTGGCGGCTGGGTGGCACGACATCGCAGGACCAGGTCAACGAATGCTGCGTCGCTGAACTGGAAAACGGCGACGTACTGCTCAACACGCGCAATTACGACCGGGCCTTGCGCACCAGGCAGTTCGCCGTCAGCGGTGACGGCGGAATGACCTGGCGTAACCAGCGCCACGACGAAACGCTGATCGAACCGATCTGCCAGGCGGCCCTCGTCCGGTATCTCGGAAAGGGCGACCGCCTGCTGTTCTCGAATCCGGCCAGCCGGGACGAGCGTCGCAACCTAACCGTGCGGCTTTCCGATGCAGCCGGCAGATCCTGGCCCCACTACAAGGTGCTGCATCCCGGGCCGTCCGCCTATTCGTCCCTGGCCGTGCTATCGGACGGTACCGTCGCCTGCCTCTACGAGCGGGGAGAAGATCATCCCTACGAGACGATCACGCTGGCCCGGTTTGATCTGGAGTGGGTGACGGCTGGATGAGGAACGGGCGGGCTCGTTTTCTTCGCTACTGCCTAATCAAACCATTCAGTTTAGGGATTGAATCCGGAACAAGGACTTAATACCTGAGGATAATACGGCTGCAGGCTAGGATTACCGGATTTGAGAAATAGACCGACGTCTGATATTCCCGATGGGATTCTTAGCTGGCCTGATTTCGGAAGGCGATACCACACGTGTCCCACTGTTATCCCATACTCCTAAACGCTCCAGTTCAAGGCGCATTTTCAGCGCTTCTTTTACAATCCCGGGATTGACAGCGGGGTTCTCAGCCAGTTGTTCCTTAGTGAGGACAAGTTTGTCATTTGTTTTCATGATATTCCTCTCAGATGAATAACCGGTTGTGAACAAGACTTTGCGACTCCTCTTTGAACGCTAAGTCTCTAAAAAACCAGAAATACTCTTTTGCTAGATTACTTAATTCAGTATCAGATTCCAAATTATCAATCTTGAGCTTTAATTTGACAAGAACTTCTCGGTTTATTCCCCTTCCATGAGTACCCCATCTTTCCTGATCATTAAGCGCTCTCGCAACTTCTTCGGCACGGTTTGTTTTTTCCTCTTTTGAAACCGTGTTCCCTGTGGAACTGTGCTTGGACCAATCCTTGAATTTATACCGAACAAGCCAATCACGAATGAGGCGCACAGATAACTCGGCCGCCAGTTCATACTGTCGTAAATCAGCAGCATCAAGTTTTTGAAGCAGAACCAAATCAGCACTCGTCAAGGTACCTTCCATGGATTTTTGAACAAATCGTTCATATTGTTCAAGATAAGAAAGGACAGACGTCGGAATCGGTTTGCCTTCGATATACAACTGTGGATCAACTGGGCCTAAACAAGAAAAGTGATCCATCAATATCGCATCTCCAGACATCACCAGAACCGTACCTGCTGACATCGCTCTATCAGGTATGAGAAACTTGACCTCTTTGTAATAATGCCTGATTGTGGTTACTATACGTTCGGCTACCTCTACGATTCCACCGGGTGTATCGATAATGACCAACAAGCCATTGCGGTGATTTGGCAAGCTCTCGATCGCCAACCTGACTCGATGATCTACTGTTTCCGTTATGGGACCAAATATCGTTAACGCATCCATGCATGTATGGTCTTCAATCTCCACAAGCTTGGAATGAAGCCATTTAATTGCGATCGAACTACTCGTATCCGGTTGCTTTAATGGCATATCTGTTGTGGTGATATCATCAGCCATAGATCGGTTCTCTGCTATTGAATTTGGTGAGTGGTGGCTTATCTCCAGGTTTCGATTGCCATTGTTTCTAATTTTAAAAAATGACATGTGTTTTTTACGGCATGAAGCCTTTACTTTGACTACAAACTTAGTCGAAATCAGATTTGTAGCCTCGTAAAAAGAATCGGCTTGCCGGATTCAACTTCGCGTTTTTCGCTGATGTGCTTAGTCCAGCGATTCTTCGCTTGTCAAACTTATGCAATTCAAACATTTGAAAGTAGGTATGACACATCGAATAGGATCCTTTAGTGCTAGACTCCCCAAGACAACCGGAGACCAACAATGAAAGGCATCATCCTCGCGGGCGGACATGGGTTGCGTCTCTACCCGCAGACCCAGGCCATTTCGAAACAGATCATCCCCATCTTCGACAAACCGATGATCTACTATCCGCTGTCGGTCCTTTTGATGGCGGGGGTCCGGGAAATCCTGATCATTTCCTCTCCCGATCACATCGACCTGTACCGCAGGCTCTTCGGCGACGGCAGCGCCCTCGGGATGCAATTCGAATACGCCATACAACCCGCGCCCGCGGGGGTGGCACAGGCTTTTCTGATCGGGGAATCGTTTATCGGCGATGAATCATGCGCATTGATCTTCGGCGATAACTTCTTCTACGGCAGCAACCTGACCGAGATCGTAGAAAGGGCCGCGCGGCACGAAGACGGGGGACTGGTCTTCGCCTGCTACGTCAAGGAGCCCGAACGGTACGGCGTGGTCGAATTCGACGAGCACGAGCGTGTCGTCGGCATCGAAGAGAAACCCCGCAATCCACGGTCCAACTACGCCGTCACGGGACTCTACTTCTACGACAACGAAGTCGTATCCATCGCGAAAACGCTGCGCCCGTCGGGCCGCGGCGAACTCGAGATCACCGATGTGAACAATATCTATCTCCAGCAGGGCAAGCTGAAGGTGGAGCGGTTCGACGAAGGGATCGTCTGGATGGATACCGGCACGCCGGAAAGTCTGCTGGAGGCGAGCAATTTCGTCCAGGCCGTCGAACACCGGCAGGGATTGAAAATCGGCTGCGTCGAAGAAATCGCCTACCGGAAAGGGTACATCGGCCGGGACCAGGTGCTGAGGATCGGAAATTACGTGGAAGACAACGCGTACTGCGAATACCTTCGCCGCCTGGTCGAGTGAACGGGCCGTACCTGGGTGAGTGAACGGTCAGATTGGCCGCGCCTGGTCGAGTGAACGGGTCGTACCGGCTGTCCCTGCTAGACCGTCACCCGCTTCAGCCTGACACCGGTCAGATCCGCTCCGTCCAGCAATGCGCTGCGCATCTCCGTCTCATACATGTGGGCGTGGGACAGGTTCGCGTTCCTGAGGTCCACCCCCGTCAGATCCGCCTCGCCGAACAGACTCCAGGTCATATCCGCGCCTTCGAAGCTCGTGACCGCGGCAAAGGGATCGTCTGACTGGAACCTGGGCACGCCGATACGGGCCGCGCGCAGGTCCGCTTTCCTGAAACTGGCGCCCGACGCGGCCGTACCGTTGAGAAAGGCGCCGACCATGTGGGCGCCGTCGAACCGCGCTCCCACGATGCGGGCGCCGATCAGCACCGCCCTTTCCAACTTCGCGCCTGAGAAATCAGCACCGTTCATCTTCGCGTCGCGGAATTCCGCCTCGGTCAGGTCCGCCTCCCGGAAATTCGTTCCCTCCAGATTGGCATCCCGGAAATCGACACGGGGCAGAATGGCCTCCGACAAATCCAGGCCACCCAGGTCCACGCCCATGAGGTCGCCCGTGTCCGCCGCCCTGGCCAGCACCTGTTCCCTGTTCAGTTTCTCCATGATCCTTCCTTTACCGGGTCGATCACCGGTGGTCTGAAATTCAGCCTTCGCGGCACGGCGGCCATTGTGCCGGCGTCGACGCCGACTCGGATGGCAGCCGCAGAACACCGCGCCCGTCGCCGAACACCGCCTCAGCCGCGGCGGCTACCGCACGTGGTTCTTCAACGTACCGATGCCTTCCACCCAGGTCTCCATGTAGTCGCCGGCCTTGAGCAGGATCTTCGGATCGCGGAACACGCCCACGCCAGCGGGCGTGCCGGTTGAGATCACGTCGCCCGGCAACAGGGTCATGGCGCTCGATATGCGCGACACCAGCGTGGGTATGTTGAAAATGAGGTTGTCCGTGTTGCTGTCCTGCAGGACGGTTCCGTTCAGCGTAAGTTTCACGGCGAGCGCGTTCGGATCTGGGATCTCGTCCTTCGTCACCAGCCACGGGCCCATGGGACAGAACGTGTCGTAGCTCTTGCCCTGATGCCACTGCTGCTGCCTGAACTGGATGTCGCGGGCGCTGACGTCGTTGGCCACGGTGTACCCGGCGACGTAATCGTAGGCGTCCGCTTCAGATACGGCGGTGGCGGTCTTCCCTATGACCACGGCGAGTTCGACCTCGTAGTCCACCTGCTCGCTTTCGGCCGGCAGCACCACGTCATCGTAGGGACCGACCACGGACGAGGTGGCCTTGGAGAACAGCAGCGGGTGTTCGGGCAGCGGCACGTTCTGCTCCGTCGCGTGATCGAGGTAGTTGAGCCCGACGCAGACGATCTTGGGCGGCCGGGGAATGGGAGATGCCAGCCGGGCATCAGCCAGAGGCATTCGCGCACCGGTTCCGCTTTCAACCGCGCGGGATACCGCCTCGACGGCACCTGCTTCCAGCACGCCCAGCACGGTACCGGGCAGGAATGCGTCGGCCGACTGAATGTCGACGATCTCGCTACCGGCAACCGCGCCGATCCGTTCCTGTCCGCTTTCTCCATAGGTTACAAGTCTCATGTAAGGCTCCTGTATCCGGTCTTCCCGGTCGGGTTTGACGATTCACATTCACACGCTGCCGTGTGTTTTACGTACGATATTCCTTCCATTCCGGATTCACGCAATTCGGCGGGTCCGCCCCGTTGACCATGGCGATCAGGTTCGCCGCGGCCGTGTTGCCCATCCGGATGCGCGTAGCGACCGTCCCGCTGCCGACGTGGGGCAGCATGACCACGTTCTCCAGATCCGCCAGCCCCGGTTCCAGCTCGGGTTCGCGTTCGAAGACGTCGAGTCCCGCGCCGGCGATAACGCCGTCGCGAAGCGCCCGCACCAGGGCCTTTTCGTCGACCACGGGGCCGCGGGTCGTATTAATGAGATATGCCGTGGACTTCATCAGATCCAGTTCGCGTTCGCTGATGAGGTGGGTGGTCTCGGGCGTGAGCGGCACGTGCAGGGACACGAAATCCGATTCCCTGAGCAGGTCGTCCAGCGGCAAGTACCGCGCGCCCAGGCGCTCGATCGCCTCGCTGCGGCGTCGGCTGGCATAAACGATGGGCATGGAAAACCCGGCCGCCCGCCTGGCCGTGGCCGTGCCGATGCGACCGGCCCCTAAAATGCCCAGTGTCGCGCCGGTGACGTCGCTGCCCAGCATCAGCAAGGGGCCCCATCCCGAGAATCGGCCCTCACGCACGTACCGGTCGCCTTCCGCCACCCGCCGCGCCGCGGCGAACATGAGGGCCCAGGCGACGTCGGCGGTCGTGTCGGTCAACACGTCCGGCGTGTTGGTCACTGGAATGCCGCGCCGCGTGCAGGCGCCCACGTCGATGTTGTTGTATCCGACCGCGTAGATGGCCACGCCTTTCAGGCCCGGGGACAGGTCCAGGACCTCGTCGTCGATGTCCTCGGTCAACAGGCAGAGCAGCCCGTCGCGGTCGCGGGCCGCCGCAAGGAACTCCTCGCGGGTCATGGCCCGGTCGTGGGGATTGACGTCCACCACGCCGAAGGCCGCTTCCAGCATCCCGATGGATTCGTCGGGAATGCGCCGCGTAACGAGCACGTTACTGTTCATCAGGTCCGGATTCCTCTAACTGTTCACCAGGTTCGGTTTCCGCTTGCCATCTTCGCAGTGCCTCTTCGTAATCGCTCCGGTAATCCAGGTCGATCAGGACCGCATCCGTATCCACGGGCACCGGGCGGACGCTGTCGGCGTGCCGGTCGCGCAACGCCTTCAAGCCACCCGGCATCGATTCAAACAGGATTTCCTCTCTGTATGCTGGCGACAGAATCATGGGATGGCCCCGCTTCCCTTCATGCACCGGGAGTACCATGCCTTCGGGACGCCGCTCGTATTCGTCAATCAACCGGTCCACGATCCCCGTCGTGACCAGGGGCTGATCGCCGAGGGCGATCAGGAATGCCTGTTCGGGTTCGATGTACGCCAGACCGCATCGGATCGAGGAGATCATGTCGCCTTCCGGGTCCGGGTTGTACGCGAGGCGGACCGGCAAACCCGAGATCCGCTTTACGATATCCATGGCGCGGTGGCCCAGCACGACGACAACATCTTTCCCCAGACGCGAACGCGTCAGCGTCCGGATCACCTGTTCGATCAACGTCAAGCTTCCAAAGGGCAGCAACTGCTTCGGCGTCCCCATGCGCTCGGACCGGCCGGCGGCGAGTACGAGACCCGTGATCATCGGGTCAGCAGAACTTTCGCCTGCCCGGCACCATTCAGCAGAACTTTTGCCCGCCCAGCGCCCTTCAGCAGGCCCTTCTCATGTGGACCGCCCATCAATCGTCCGCGTACGCAGCGTCTATGAAATACACCTTGTCGCGATCGTACCATTGCTTGTCCTCTTCCCGAAACCAAGTGTAGACGGTCTTCCCGTCGGGGCTGGCCGTGATGAAACGCTGTCCCATATTCGCGATCGTGGATCCCATGACGATGTTCTCGGCCATGGCCGGTCGGGGATTCAACGGCGTTTTCATGATGGACAATTCATCCTTGAATACATTCGCCAACAGACCGACGGCGATCAGCGTCAACACCACTTTCGTGTATCGATCGATTTTGATTTCCATGTGGATCGGATCCTCCACGCAGGTAGGGTGAACAACAGCCGAACAGGTCCTCGAGACCCGGATGTTCCGAGAAACTGTGCTTACATTCGTTCAGGATGGAAGAAGCCGTACCTCGGGACGGTTTCCCTCCCGTATTTTTCGAATGCGGAATCGGGTTGAATCTATCCCTTTCCTCCGGTTCAAGTCAATCAAAAAATGCTTGACGCCGGTCACGTGGAAGTGTATGCTCTACGGACTTTATATCGCGTTGTAAGTCACGTAGATACAAGAGATTTAGCACGGAGAATACCGACCAGGATCGGACGTATCAAACGACCCCGGGAGTCCGTAATGGCCACTGAAGTCATCATGCCCGTACTCGGCATGACCATGGAATCCGGAATCATCGTCGAGTGGATGAAAAATGAAGGCGATTCCGTCAAAGAGGGCGAAGTGCTCTTCAACGTCGAAACGGACAAGAGCGTGATGGAAGTCGAGGCAAAGGCTTCCGGCACGCTGCTCAAGATTCTGCACGGACCGGGAGACGACGTGCCCATTCAGCAGGTCATCGGATACATCGGCGAAGCGGGTGAGACCGTCGGCGACGTCGCAGACCCCGGTGATGGCGGCGGCGCAGACCCCGGCGATGGCGGAGGGGCGACGGGTGGCGCGGTCATTGGCGCGGATGCAAAGGCGTCCGATGCCGCTGGAACGACAGGGGAAGAAGCCCCCGCCGCCGTAGCGACCGAACAAAACGGCCAGGGGCAGGCCGCCATGACCGGATCGGATGGCCGGCCCGGTCAGCCCGGCCGCGTCAAAATTTCCCCGAAGGCGCGTCGGCACGCGCGAGATCTCGGCGTAGACATCGGAAATATCGCGGGTACGGGCCCAGGAGGACGGATCGTTTTCTCGGACGTGGAAGCCTTTGCCGCCCAGGCCGCACCCGCGCCGATTCCAGCGGCAGCCCCGGCAACGCCCGCGACGGCGCCTGCAACGGTCCCGATCCCATCCGGCCCCGGTTCGAAACGCGTACAGCGCCGCGTGCCGCTCAGCGGCCTGCGCAAGGTCGCCGCGACGCGACTGGCCGAAAGCGCGTCGACCATTCCCCACTTCTATCTCACGATGGACGTGGACATGACGCGGCTCACCGGGCTGCGGGAACAACTGATCGCCTACGGTGAGAAGCGCGGCCTGGCCAGAGTCTCCGTGAACGACCTGATCATCAAAGCCGCCGGGATCGCCCTGCGGTCCTTTCCCGCCGTCAACGCGTCCCTCGAAGGCGGGGATATCGTGGAATACGCGGACGTGAACGTGGGTTTCGCCGTCGCCCTCGATGACGGACTGGTCGTCCCGGTCGTGGCGTCCGCCGATCAGAAATCGGTCTTCGAGATCGCCGCGCTGACCAGCGCGCTGGGCGAGAAGGCACGGGCACAGGGCCTGGGTCCCGCAGACTACGGTTATGGCACCTTCACCATCTCCAATCTCGGCATGTTCGGCGTGGACCAGTTCACCGCCATCATCAACCCGCCGGAAGCGGCCATTCTCGCCGTGGGCCGGGTGAACAACACCCCCGTCTCGGTGGACGGCAAGGTCGAGATCAAGGCCATGATGTCGATCACGCTCTCCTCCGACCACCGGCTCATCGACGGCGCGGTCGCCGGCCGGTTCCTCTCCCACCTCAGGGAAGTCCTCGAGCAGCCGCTCGAACTGCTGATCGGCCAGGACGGGGCGTGAGCGTTTTCACGCGTACCTGACTGAGGATTCTACTGCCCGATGCCCGGCGTGCAATCGCACAGACAGGTTACACTGATCGTATGCTCATCAGAATCCGCACCGGTTTCCGGCCATCAATACTCCTTGATTTCATACCTTGACCAATTTAGTATGATGAGCAAAAGGCATACCTGCGATCTATTTTCGCGCATTACCAATCCCACCGTACAGACCAGATGATCTGAAATCATGACGCCGCCACACGACATTGCCGGCGACATGGACGCTGGATGATAGGAGCGAGGATGATGATTCACAAAGTCGCTGTCTGCCTTTTGCTTTTTTCACTGTGGGTCACCGTGCCAACGGCCGCCGACGCAGTCAAATGGAAGGAAGTTGAACGTGAACTGCTCGGTCTTAACCAGAACCCTTTCGATCCGGGGTCGGGCGCGTTGATTGTATTCAACGACGGGATGCTTCGGGTTTTTTATACCGGGGACATCTGGTGGGAACTGACGATTTACAGGCGAATCAAGATATTCAACGAAACCGGGCGGGATTACGCGACCATTACAGTTCCGTATCTGCGGCAGGAGAAGATAAGCGATATACGCGCTAGGGTTATCCTGCCCAACGGTAACAAGATAGATATGAAGTCCAGTACGGTGGCCGATCTCCCTGGTCCGGACCAGTACGGCAAATTTAAGAAGTTCACGATCCCGGGGGTGGAAGACGGCTCGATCATCGAGTACCAGTACAAAACCACCAGCGAGAACATCTTCTATCTATATCCATGGTTCTTCCAGGGTTTCGATTATACGCTCAGTTCCACACTCACCGTGACCGTTCCCAAGGAATTCGAATACAAAGGAGGCTATGTCAACCTTACTCAGCAACCTGAGACGTCTCGTGAGCGCTGGATCGATGGCCGCGGAACCACCTATACGTGGTCCGTGCAGAACCTGCCTGGAATCAAAGAGGAACCTTTCAGCCGTCCTATGAGAAACCGGCGCGGGGGTATGAATTTCTCCTGGGTAAGTTTCAATACCAGCAGGGGGCGTTACGGCATCCTGGAAAACTGGAATGACGTCGACGACATATACAGGGACCACTATGAGGATTACATGGCGCGCCGAGGGGCCATTCCCGCCGTTGTCGACAGTTTAACAGAAGGTATCGCCGATCCGGCCGACAAGGCGGCACGGATATACGACTACGTGCAACGCAACATCAGGTTTACGCCCATGTCGTTCATCGGAAGTACGGGTAACTACTCCGGGAGGATCCTGGCCAGAAAGAGAGCCGAGTCGATTGATATGACGGTGCTGCTCTGCACGATGCTCGACCAGGCAGGGATCCGGGCGTACCCCGCCATGATAGCCCCATTGGACGGCATGCCATTTACCCCGTCGCTGCCGACACCTGTCCAATTTGAAAGACTGGTAACGTACCTATCCATTGAGGGAGGCGAGTCCATTTGGCTGGATCCGACATTTAAAGGCACGCCATTCGGTGTCATCCCCTGGCAGAACCAAGGTGTGGCGGCCCTTGTGCTAGACGGATCTGGGGTAATAACGACGACCCCGTCTACGATTCACCTGAACCAGGAAGAACGCGAACTTACCCTGCGTATGGATAACGATGGATCTGTTTCGGCGGAAGGTACCATTTCGGCAACGGGTGAGATGGCGACAGGTTACCGTCGCAGTTATGCCTTTAACAATGATGAGGACCAGGAAGAGGCGTTCAAAAACCAGTTACGACGTTATGTATCCGACGTGTCGCTTGACAGATGGGCTTTTAACGACCAGTCCGGCGGCGCAGCCCCGGTTACGATGGAATTTTCATTTCAGGGAACCGGTTTGGCGACTCCCACAGGAAATCGGCTTCTGATCTCGCCCACGGTGTTTGGACGGATCGATGAGGAAGTGTTGCCGGACACGGATCGGGAAAGCGTGGTCTACATCGGGCCGGTCGAAAGAACCCTCGATCGCGTAACGATCTTACCTCCTGAGGGTTATGTTGTCGAATCCCTGCCAGCGCCCCTTGTTCTCCGCGCGCCTTTCGGGCAATTCATGGCCACCTACAAGAAAACACCTGAAGGTATAGAATTCACCCGGCAGTACGCGCTTAACCATTCCTCGATCAGAGCCCGACTGTATAAGGAACTGCGAGTTTACTTCAACCGTATCTCCGAATCCGATCAACAGCAGGTGGTTCTGATCGAACAAGATACGCCGTAGACCGCTAGTTCAAATCCTGAAACTGGGAATCTACCCACAGCATTACACAGGGGAGGTATTGGGACCGTGATTCGAACCATAACGATAATCTGCGTGGCCTGTATATGCTGGAACGCGAATTCAGCACACGCGCAGGTCGTAACGCCGGAAGCGCTTCTGAACGCGTATTATGATCTCTGGCACCAGTTGGAGCGCCAGCCGATATCCGAAGAGGTCGACGCCCAGTCGCCCTATACCGCCGACAGATATCTCGAGGAATGGGATAACTGGGAAAACGTCCGTCAGGCGCTGGTCGACTTTCTGTACCAGAGGGCCCTGTTCGCTGCGTTGCAGCAGGACACGGAGACTGCCGCGGAATACTATCGGAAATGTCTTGAAATAGACCCGAACCACCAGCAGGCTCGTGCAGCTTACGGGGTCAACCTGGATGAAGCGGCTTTACGACGGGATGAATTCACAGCGGAAAAGGCCGGATCACCGGCAATGTCTTCCTTTCTGTCATTTCTCGCTTACCGTGAGCGGGACGACGAACAGGCAGCCCGCGATTACTTCATGCTGGCGCAGAGCCAGAAAGAGGGGTTTATCGCCTCGGAGATCGCAAAACTGCAGGATATGTACGATACCGCGGTCGACCTCTATAACCGGGGATCGTTTGCTGCGGCAATAAACCAGTTTCAGTTGTTAAACGAAACGAAGCCCGGTCAGATCGGTTACGAAGAATTCTGCCGTCCGAACGCCGACCGCATCCGGCAGTACCTCGCTGACGCCATGCGGCAGAATGATGCCGAGCGCGTCACCAGGATCGAGACGCTTTCGGCTAATTCAAGATTCTCGGTGTGGATTACCGGCAACTGGATGGCCCGTTTCGGTGAAATGGGACTACAGGGAACGTACTTGAGCTATACGCAATCCGGCCTGACGCGAGTGCCGTTGCCTGGATTCAAGCTGGCCGCCAAATCCTTCATAGGCGGTGACCTGGGCGTGTCGGTCCGCATAACGGACTCTCTATGGATGGGTGCAAGTTGGTCACAGTTGATCCTCACACCCCATGCCGAGGTCACCCAGGGCGGTCTAGAAGGCACCCACAAAATACAGGACGGATCTCTTTCGGCTCTTGCGGCATTTGTGGAAACATCTACCATGCTCACGACGACGACGCGCGTGTTTTTACAGGCGGGTGCGGCACGCTACAGCGCCGATTTTCCGGATGCCAGCCTGGGTTCGGGAGAGCGCCAACCTCGGTTGTCGCCCCATAAGAGCGCTTCGATCGGCGGGTTCCTGGGTGGAGGATGCGACCTGTGGTTTCTCGCTACCGACAGTGGGCTTCTGGGGATCCGGATGGATCTGAAATACCATCGTACAAAGGGTACCGATAACGCTACGAATCGTTCGATTGAGCTAAGCGGTGTGAGGTTAGGCGCCGGCATATCTTTTTCCATGTAGCCCGATCCTACAGGGTCCGACAACCAGAAGTACAGGGACGATCTACCGATCTCATTCGGGATGTCCTCTCTCTTATCCGGCCATTCATAGACCCATCCCGCAACGGTTCCGTAGTCACCCCTGTGCCAAGTACCATGCCATGTTGATTCCATTCTCATACGCCCATGTCCGAGCGGGTATCCCGTCGGCGTTCATTCTTGTCATCCTGCTGGTGTTTCCCGCACTGGCCACAAAGGCTGAACTGCCTGAATGGGCCCGGGAGACCATTGAGACCATCAGCCGGAAACCCGTTTTTTACAACGAAACCGTCGATGCCGAGTACCTGTTGCGGGAAAAGATCGTCACCTTCGGCGACAACGACGCTCTTGAAAAAAACGTGGACCGCCGCATCGTTCGAATACTCACGGAAAAGGGTGTGGTTCACGGACACGATTACGTTTATGGATACAACCGTCAGTCCAGAATCGAGTCGATCAAAGCGTGGACGCTCAAGCCGGATGGAAACGTCACCGAACTTGGTGAGGATGACATCCGCGACGTGCCAAGATACGCGAGGTATAACGAATACAGCGATATCAGATACAAAGTGTTCAATGTTCCCGAAGTGTCGAGGGGAGACCTGATTATCGTGGAGGTTGAAACACACTATACCCATCCCGTATGGTCCACGGGGTTTTCCGGCGACTGGAGAATCCAGGATAAGCGACCGTGGCTACCGACTCACCTGGCTCGTTTTACCCTGCGACTGGAACGGGGCTGGTCTTCTAACCATCGTGTATACGAGACCGAAAACCTTGCTGATAGTCGTACCGAAGCGAACATCACTGTGTGGGAATGGAAGGACATGGAAGTACCAATAGGCGACGTGAATGGAAATCCGCCCACGGAATTACGGTATGTCTGCTCCACGGACGATCCCCGGTGGACGGATCGCAACCGGATCTCGTGGGACGATATCTCTGGACTCTATCACTGGTTGAGCAAGGATCGGTACGTCCCCAGTGCCGAGATGAAACAGGTCGTCGCGCAATTGATACAACAAGCCGAAACTCCACTGGAGAAGATTCGATCCATTGTAAATTACGTGCGCAAGAACATCAGTTACGTCGCAGTGGAAATGGGAATCGGAGGATATCAACCCAGGCACGTACAGAATACCTTCAGGAACAAATACGGGGATTGCAAAGACATGAGTTCCATGATCGTCAGTCTGCTAGAGGAAGCAGAGATTACTGCGTATCCTGCCTTGATTCGTACCGTGGACGCCGGAAAGATCGATCCGGATTTCCCCATGCAGTATTTTAATCACTGCATCGCTTACGTACCGGGCGTATCCGAGACCGAAGACTGGATCGAAGCCTGGCCGGAATATGACCGATTCGGCAGGAGCCTGTGGATCGACGCCACCTCGGAATACGCATCCGTGGAGGATATGCCCTGGTTAATCCAGGGTACGCATGCGCTCGTGGTTACGCCGGACAAAGGCCATTTAATCGAAACACCGTTATTCGGTCCTGAAATGAACGTGAAGCGACGGGCGATACAGGCCGCACTGTTGATGGATGGAGATCTTCACCTGAAGGGAGAAGAGAACTTTACCGGAAATCACAACATACGTTACAGATCGATATTGAAGCGCAGAACCGATAGGGACAGACAGAATTGGCTGCAACAGTACCTTGGCAACAGTGTACCCAGGATCAAGCTTGAACAATTCCAGCATTCAGCTTTGAACGACCTGGACAGGAAGGTCATGATCCGGTATCGCTTTACTGCGGGACGATATGCCAACCGAGCTGGGGACCTGATGTTCTTCCGGCCTAACATCATGATTCTGTGGAAGCATAACCCGTTTACCGACGATCAATTACAGGTGTCCACGAGTTTTACACATCCGTTTACGGAAATCGACACGCTGTCCTTTGAACTTCCCCCATCGTTTACGGTGGAAGATCTGCCGAAAGAGGTGAATCTGGTGACCGATTTAGGCACATATCGTACCCGCTGCACCGTGGAAGACGATACACTGACCTACACGCGACATCTTTCCATAAAGTACCGCGAGATTCCACCTGAATCCTATACCACGCTTAAGGCTTTTTTCGATACGGTCGTGAAATCGGACAAAAACATGGTGGTGCTTAGACGCAATCCTCCTTAAACGCGACCCTGCAAGCCCCTGATATAATCCAGTCGGGACATTGGTTTCGAGTTTTGCCAGTCTTCTCATATTGATTTAGAAAGCAATGCCATTCTTCACCCTGAGTCATACATCCTGACCTTCATAGGGCGTTCGACGAACGCTCTGCGGGAAGACATCAAAGAGCTCCGGACTGAGATGAACGTAAAGTTCTCCGAGGTTCGAATCGAAATGCACGATAGGAATACCCACCTGGGTCGGGACGAAGGACATCTCCGGATTTCCGACGACCATCAGATTGACCGCTGACACCGGTGCTTCCCGTGCGGGAGAAGAACGTCATGGCCAACGATCACCGGCACGATCAAGCCCACACGGAGCCACCCCCGGATATCGAGTTGCGCGTGAAAGCGCTCGAATCGCTGCTCGTGGAGAAAGGCCTCGTCGATCCGGAGGCGCTGGACGCGCTCATCGACCTGTACCAGGACAAGATCGGTCCGGCGAACGGCAAGCACGTCGTTGCGCATGCCTGGTCGGACGAAGCGTACAGGCGGTGGCTGCTTGACGACCCGGATGCCGCCATCGCATCGATGGGCTACGTGGGGGCGCAGGGCGAGCAGATGCGCGTTGTGGCAAACACGGACGACGTCCACAACCTCGTTGTCTGCACGCTCTGCTCCTGCTACCCGTGGCCGCTCCTCGGCCTGCCGCCCGTCTGGTACAAATCCGCGCCATATAGAGCACAGGCCGTCATCGATCCGCGCGGCGTGATCAGGCAGTTCGGTTCGGAGATTGCCGATCGGAAAGAGGTGCGCGTATGGGATTCCACCTCTGAGATGCGCTACCTCGTGCTGCCCCAGCGACCCGATGGCACGGAGGGATGGAGCGAAGAGGAACTCATGGGACTCGTGACGCGCAACGCCATGATCGGAGTCGAGGAAGCGCGGCATCCGGCAGCGCAAGGCGGCAAACCATGAAGGGTGTACACGACCTGGGCGGGATGCAGGGGTTCGGACCGGTGCAACCTGAGCCGGAGTCCGAGGAGCCGGTCTTCCACGAGGAATGGGAGAGCCGGGTGTACGGCATCGTCCGTCTCATCGGACTTCTGGGACTGTGGAACATCGACATGTCGCGCCATAACAGGGAGCAGTTGCCACCTGCCGACTATCTCGCCAACTCCTACTATGAGAATTGGTTCGCGGGGATACAGAAGCAACTGGTCAGGTCCGGCCTCGTTTCCAAGGAGGAATTGCAGACGGGCAGGGCGGCGAACCCCGTGCCGGAACACATCAAGGAACGGGTCGTGCATTCCGAACAGGTGCGGGCGGCACCCTACATGACTGCGAGCTACGCCCGGCCCGCGCCCACGCCAGCCCGATTCTCGCCGGGCGACCGTGTGTGCGCAATCAACCGCCATCCGAGCGGGCACACCCGGGCGCCGCGCTATGTCAGAGGCCACACGGGGATCGTGCGTGAGCACTACGGGTCGCAGGTGTACCCGGACCTGAGCGCCCAGGGCGTGGACGAAGGAAGGCATCTCTACAACGTACGTTTCGAGGGGCGTGACCTGTGGGGGGAATCGGCCAACGCGAACAGCGCCGTTTACGTCGATCTCTGGGAAACGTACCTGGAGCCTGCACCGTGACAGACCCGCAACTGCCCGGCGGCACGAATGGGCTGGGGGACATCCCGCTTGGGGACGATGGCTCGCCGGTGTTCGCCGCGCCATGGGAGGCATCGGCGTTCGCGCTCGCGGTGCGTCTCTCCGGCGAAGGGTACTTCACGTGGGGCGAGTGGGCCGCCACGCTGAGCGAGGAGATACGTGCGGCACAGCGGGAGGGCGACCCCGACCACGGCGATACGTACTATCGGCACTGGCTCCGGGCCCTTGAGCGCCTCTGCAAAGCGCACGGGCTCGTGTCTCAGGCGGAAGCGTCGGACCGCAAGGACGCATGGCGAAGGGCGTATCTGAACACGCCGCACGGCAAACCGGTCGAACTCGGGCCAGACCAGACCTCGCAGCGCATTTCCTCCAAATAGGTTCCTGGGACAATTCCGGTTCTAAACGGCCAAAATTGACAACAATACAATTTACTTGGGAGTTATATACAATAGCAACAACGATGAAACATGCCGTTCTGAGTATAGGAGAGAGTTATGAAATTGATTGGGGGCACCATCTTTTTGTTCGTCATGACGGTGGTTGCTTGTGGTAATGACAACCCAATTAACAACGACCCAAAGAAGAGAATAGTTACCTATGAAGAATATCTGATGTTAAAACCTGCTGGTCACGCTGCTGCTCCCGATCTTAGGGATGCATGGGAGATTATTGGTGATGAAGGCAAATTAAAATCAAGAGGAGGCAGTGGGTTTACATGGATATGGTTAAATTCAGATCGGTCATACGTTGAGTGTGACTTTGATGGTCCAATATGCATTGACCGCGAAGGAACGTTTGATTCAAGTGGTCGGCCCTACGACGTAGATAATTGTTTAAAAAGTCTTCAGTATATGCGGAGTTGCAGACAATCCGGGCTTTGAATACAATTGTTAACTATCGTATAAACTCCCACATCATTTTCAAAATGAGACACTACCCTTTTTTGCTATTTACTCAGGCAAGACATCCATGACCGCGCCGGAACCCCCGCAAGGCATCGCCGTTACTTAGGAACGCCGTAAGGTTGATATCGAGTACGGGGATTTACCATGAAATCGATCAAGGGGCTTTTTGCATGAACTTAAACTACCATAAAGCCGCGATATCTTTTGCTGACTGTGGGTTCATCCTCGTCGCGTTGCCTGAAAACTGGCAAGGTGCTAACTGTCTGGCCCTTCACAAGATTGACTCCCGGATTTTGAAGGTCCAACTACAAAATCGTATGGTAATTGCGCGAAAGTACATGGGGAAAGATGTGTACATGTGCTTTCCGGTAAACTCCGTTTGGTATTTCATTCACCACGATGAGTTGCTGCGTATTGTGGAGGACACCGCTCCGAACACCTTCAAGTCGAAATCATGGGTCGAGAACGGTTTATACTCTTGGCCCAAAACACCTGAAGCGATCCGTAACAGATTATCCGACAACGCTCTCGGTCCTTGTGCCAACCATTCGTATTGAATTGTTCCTTACGTATATAATTAACATTTTCTTAAAGGGTAGTCCATGCCCGGATCCCACGATGAAGCCTTCCAGGCCGTAGAGAATACAGCGCCAAGACTCACCTACCGGGGCGCCGTGGTAGGATGCGGCAGGATGGGCAGCACCATCGACGACGAGCACGTCGGCCAGCCCCATTACCCCTGGCCATGGGCGCACGCGCCAGCCATGATGGAGGCGCGGGGGATCGATCTCGTCGCCGCGGCGGACGAGGATCCCGCCAAACTCGAGGATTTCAAGCGGCGCTGGGGCGTTTCGGCCCTCTACACCGACTACCGGGAGATGGTTGAAAAGGAAAAGATCGACGTGGTCTGCCTGACCACCCGGCCCGAGCCACGCGCGGAAATCACGGTGGGATTGGCCGAACTGGGGGTTAAGGCCATTTTCGCCACGAAGCCTATGTGCCGCACGCTGGCCGAGGCGGATGACATGATCGATGCCTGCGCCAGGCACGGCGTCATCCTCGCCATGGCCTGCCATCTCAACTGGTACAGCTACTATACGACGGCGCGCAGGTTCATTGCCGAAGGTGCCATTGGACCATTGAAGAGCATGGTCTGCCACAGCCACTCCACGCTGTCCAACATCCAGAGCCACACCCTGGCCCTGCTGCGTCTATTCGCCGGTGCGCCTGCCCGGTGGGTAGTCGGTCTGATCGACACGGACGACCAGGCTGCATCAGAGGGCGACATCCCCGGATCAGGGATAATTGTATACGATAACGGAATCCGTACCATACTGAACTCCCGGTCCGAATCCCTGCCTTACTCCTGGTCCCTCGAATTCATCGGTGAAACCGGCCGCATCGTCTCCCGGAATTCCCATGCCCAGTTCGAGCTATGGACGCCCCATCCTGATACCGGTGCGCCCACCCAAACGCACCTGCCCGGACCCTGGCATCCCAGGAGTTCCATGGTCGACGCCATCGAGGGTGTGTGCCGTTCTATTGAACAAGGAAGGGAGACGACCTGCCCCGGCGAGTTCGGCCGCGAGGCCCTCGAAATCGCCATTGCTTTAAGGGAATCTCACCGCGGTGGAAACGTCCGCGTTGACCTGCCGCTTGAGGACCGGAGTCTGAGGATGGGGTAGGGTTGAAGGAGGTAGGGGAAAGCCTAATGCTCGTGACTACAAAATCGCTCGAACGCTTTTTGTACGCAACGGCCCGACCATTGGCTTCGGCCGCGCTCGACAAGAACGCGCAGGGCAAAACCCAAGATTCTTAAGAAGCGAAGATATGTTTGACGAACCTAAAAACATCAAACTGAGAGTTCTGCTTGATTCGGACTCACTCAAATCAGACAGTGCAAAAAGGTTATTGCAATACGACGATAACGATCTGTTTGAGTTTGTGTCGCTTGGTAACTCTATAAAACACACGGTGGCAGAACTCAACTTTGATGGCGAAAGTAGCGCAACCAGTATTGTTATTGATAAGTCCGGCAACCATTCTTACGGGTCCAAATCAAACATTTGGTTTGGCTACAACATTTCAAGCATAAAAGCAGTTGCCAAGAAACTAGACATCAAGTATTGCGATTTAATTTTGGTATATATTTTGAATGCTCTCATAGGACCCGATACAGCCCAAAAGACGATATTGATTACGGAGAGAGAGAAATTGCTCAATCGCTTGAATTGGAGAAAGGAGAGTTTTCCGAGCGTTCCGACAAACAGCATATTTGGCCCCGACGAAGCACTGATTTACATAGATCTTCATTGCAAGCATCTTAAAAAGTATCTCATCGCGCCAAACTTTTACGCTAACAGGGGGCTTTGGTATCTCTATTCGCTCAAGACAAAACTATCCGAATATCAGCCCGTGTGGTCGGTGGTTGTGTTCGGTAGCGCGACTATACCGGATGGAGAAAACCTAATGGACTACACCGAGTCGCTTGCGGACAGATTTACGGATATGCTGATTGCGGTAGACGAGATTGGAATTAACTACTATACCGATGTAAATAACGACACCCAAGACGCTATCATTTACCATTTCAACTACTGGATAACGCTTTTCACCGGAGTCTTTGACTCACTCGCGTGGATTTCGAAGTACCGCTATCAGATTGAGTTAGACCGAGTAGGTGGGATTGGCTTGCGCACCTGCCGACATAAGGAATTTACAAAAATGCTGTTTGAGAAAAACGCCAAACTCAAGGGTTTCTTGAGCATCAATTCGTCCGTTATAGAATTGATGTATGAACCTAGGAATTTGGTGATACACAGGTCGCGATTGAAAGGACTGCGGTTTGATAACAAAAGCGAGAACTTTTACTTCAATATGGTGCGAATTCCGGAGGCCTTTTTCTACCAAATAGTAGAGTTGTCGAAAGAGAAAGGTGATGTGCCAAGAGAATGGGGACACTATAAGTCACATGGCGATTTCTTTCTTGAACCGTACCGATTTGTCCGGAAAGCAACTTCTGCCCTGATTAAGTTTACCAACGGATATTTGAAACTGCTGGACTTCGGCGAATGCGCAGATAGCGACGTGAAACTCAAGGAAGAGATTGAGGGTAGCCACGACTCCACAACCCAAAACGATTTCGTGAAAGATTTGGAGATGTTCGCCAAGCACCGATTGGGGTACTAATTAGAGCACCCACATAACGGGCGGTTTCCGTGCTCGCGCTGGGCGGATTGGGGCTAACACTAACAGAGCCTTCAAATCGATCTTCTGAACGAACTCATACTCCCAACGACTCAACCTCATCCGGATTCGGCATTCCTTCGCACAAGATCCTGGCACATCCTTCCTTCCGCATGAGGCCCATCAACTTCCATCAAAGAAGATCAACTTTATTGCAATAATGACCATTGCAACTGCGATAGGGGGATGGTATTCCCTTAAAGAGATAAAATCCGAGTTAGTGACCAGATTCGCTGTTGTTCCCTCAACGCAGTCATTTCTTTCTCAACGAAATCCATATCATCCTTGGTGGGTACTTGTCTAGGCTAAACATCCTGTGTTGTGTCACATATCCGCATATCAGGATACCTTGACAAGTACGTACAAGACTGGTTCATTTCCTCGGATTCGGGCGGAGCAGCGTCCACAGTAGTACACCCCAATCTACTTCGCAAGACAAGGTATCCTGATGCGTCTTTCCTGGAACGAGGTACGTACTCGAGCTGCCGCTTTCTCCGAAGACTGGCGCGATGCGTCCTACGAGAAGGGTGAGACACAGTCCTTCTATAACGACTTCTTCCAGATTTTCGGAGTTCGACGAAGGAACGTAGCTCGTTACGAAGAGCATGTAACGAAGCTGAACGACAGTCAGGGCTTCATCGATCTGTTCTGGCCGGGCGTGTTGATCGTCGAACAGAAAAGCGCCGGACGCGACCTCGAAAGTGCCTACGAGCAGGCCGGCGACTATTTCGACGCTCTCCTCGAGCATGAACAACCCCGATACATCCTGGTAAGCGACTTTCAGCATTTCGAGCTGCGCGATCTGGACGAATCCCAAACCGATTCTTTCGAACTCAAGGACCTTCCCGCCCACGTGGAGTCCTTTGGCTTCATCATGGGCGTGCAGCGCAAGACCTTTCGGGACCAGGATCCGGTCAACATTGCGGCGGCCGAACTCGTCGGAAAACTGCACGATGCTCTTTGTTCAGTCGGCTACCGGGGGGAAAATCTCGAACGTTTTCTTGTGAGAATCGTTTTTTGTCTTTTCGCCGATGACACCGGCATCTTCGAAACGCGTGACATATTCAGTGACTTCATCGAGACACGCACAAGCGAGGACGGTTCTGACTTAGGCGCATTGCTGGCTCAACTGTTCCAGGTGCTCGATACGCCGGAGAGTGAACGTACACAGTCCCTGGATGAAGACCTTGCACGGTTCCCCTACATCAATGGCGAGTTGTTTGACGGGCCGTTGCGCATACCCGCCTTCAACGCGTCCATGAGACGCCTGTTGCTGGAGGCATGCAACTTCGACTGGTCTAACATTTCACCAGCGATCTTTGGCGCTCTGTTCCAGTCGGTCATGGATCCTGTTGAACGCAGAGCCACGGGGGCGCACTACACTACCGAGAAGAACATCCTCAAGGTAATCGAACCACTGTTCATGGATGACCTCCGCGCGGAGTTCGAAAGACTAAAGGTCCGCAAGGACAGCCGGCGCGTCAGCGAACTTCGAAGGTTTCAAAGGAAGCTGATGGAATTGCGGTTTTTTGACCCCGCCTGCGGTTGCGGAAATTTCCTCATCATAGCCTACAGGGAATTGCGCCGGCTCGAGATGGACGTGATCAGGGAAATCAGGACAGCGACCGTCGCCAGCGGACAGGAAGTGTTGGGCGTAGAGTTGATTTCGCTCGTCAACGTTGATCAGTTTTACGGTATGGAGTTGGGGGAGTTCTCCGCCCGCATCGCCGAGACGGCATTGTGGATGATGGATCACATCATGAATAACCGGCTCAGCCTGGAGTTCGGCGAGTCCTATACCAGAATCCCGTTGATCACTTCTCCCACTATCATTGCGGGCGACGCACTGGAAACCGACTGGGCGTCATTGTTACCGCCGGAAGAATGTTCTTTCGTGTTTGGAAACCCGCCATTCGTAGGGGCTAAATTTCAATCAGCCGAACAGCGGGAACAGGTAAGGCGGATCGCTTCTCTAGGTCGTTCCGGCGGCACGCTCGACTACGTGACCGCGTGGTTGATTAAAGCCGGAGAATATGTGCAAACGAGCAATGCCCGCATCGGTTTCGTATCAACCAATTCGATCACGCAGGGCGAGCAGGTAGCGCAGCTATGGCCGATCCTCTTCGAACGCTGCAAGCTTGAAATCGCCTTCGCGCACCGCACCTTCGCCTGGGGATCCGACGCGCGCGGCAAGGCCCACGTCCACGTCGTGATCATCGGTCTTGACCGCCGAGAAGCCGTTCGACCTGAAAAGAGGTTATTCAGTTACCCTGATATCAACGGCGACCCTGAAGAAACGCGGCATACCGTTCTTTCGCCTTATCTCTTCGATGCAAGTGGGTTGGCCAATCCTCATCTGACGGTCCGAGGGGAGAGCCAGCCGATCAATGGGATGGGGAAGTTGATAACGGATACACAGCCACTTGAAGACGGAAAGATTGTGTTCTCAGCTGAAGCAAAATCTAGCTTTGTAAAGGGCGAGCCTGCTTCTGTTCGGTATTTCCGACCATTCCCTGGAGCTCGAGAGTTTATTCGTAGTGAGGAACGATGGATACTTCACACTGCGGATATTACTCCTCAAGAACTTCGCGATCTTCCGTTGGTCAGAGAACGGCTTCAGGAAGTTCGAGAATTCCGCGCAAAGAGCAATCGTAAAACAACAAAATCACTTGCTTTATACCCAACGGCCTATGGGGTTACGGTTATACCCAAATCCCCGTTTCTAATTGTTCCTCAAGTTAGTTCCGAGCGGCGGGAATACGTCCCGATCGGCTGGCTAGGTCCGCCGGCTATCCCAAGTGAGAAACTACGTCTGCTAATCAACGCTTCTCTCTCTGATTTCGCTCTATTAACCTCTGCGATGCATATGGCGTGGATGCGGACGGTTACCGGAAGAATGAAAAGCGATTATATGTATTCTGTCGGTGTAGTGTACAACACCTTCCCAATGCCCCATGAGGATGCGGACTTACAAAGCCTGAACCCTCTGGCACAAGCCGTGCTTGACGCGCGCAGTGCCCATCCAGGCGCGACTCTGGCCGACCTGTACGATCCGGACCTGATGCCACATGACCTGCGCAAGGCACACCAAGCTGTCGACCGAGCCGTAGACCGGCTCTATCGTCCGAGGAGGTTTACCTCAGAACGAGAAAGAATCGAACATCTGTTTGTGCTTTATGAAAGGATGCGGATGCCGCTGGAAGCAGAACTTTGATGAATCGTGTTTAGTGAAAAAGATCGATCACATTTACCCAAGTAGACCATTTGAGTAATGGAAATGACACCAATGGTTTATGACTCATTTAGAGTAATGCACTATGATTCTGCCGATGATATGTGGGATGCTCTGAGTCCTACAAACGATCTAGTCGAGCCTCCTCGCAAGCTCATTTACCGAGGGCAGGAAGATTCTGAATGGAGTTTAATACCGTCTGTCTTGAGGAAAAAACACATAGAACTATTTGAAGACATCTGGGGTAGTCAATTAAAATCCGATGACCAAGTCTATCTCGAACTGGATTTGCTACAACAATTCGTTGCGTATTGTGATAATGCTGGAATCAGGGTACCGAATGACTCGCTTGATTTTCGCGAAAGAAACTTCTCAAGTTCACAGCGAGACAAATACTTCATCACTCCTCATCTCTGGCCGAATCATGAACTGCGCGAATTGATGGCCTTAGCTCAACATCATGGCATCCCGACTAGATTGCTTGATTGGACCACGAATCCCTATATAGCGATTTACTTTGCTGCCAGTTCTGCTTTACGAAGAGTCTTTGCAGGATGTGAGAATCAAAAACTGGCTGTATGGGTATTTAATACCGAATCGGTCAATCTATATCCTCGAGTTAAAGTTATCCACGCACCTGGTTCGATTTCTAACCACTTAGCTGCTCAGTCCGGGTTGTTTACGGTCCATCCCCATGAAGGTATTAGAGGTGAGTTATTCAGTATAAATGGTCTCGAAAACGAATTCTCTTCGCAACCAAACACTCCGTTGTTGAAACTGACTTTACCAATCAAAGCTAGTATTAGGCTACTTGAGTTGTGTAACAAAATCGGTTACAGTGGTGCAATGATGTATCCCAGTGCAGATGGAGCCGGAAAGGCTGTCATGGATAATGTTATTTACTGGGCAGTAAAAAAGAAATTGAACCCGCAATAAAAGTTCATGGGGATGATTAGATCGTATTCTCAAGTAACATCAAGCATCTAGTGTTGTGTCCCTAAAATAACTTGATTCATATTGAAGATGTCCTATATTCTCTCCATACACTTGATACACCTTTGACAAAGGAGAGAATCATGGGACGCGGTCGTCCGAGGAAACCGATTGTGTTGTCTCCACAGGTCCGAGAGGAACTGATGTCACTGTCCCGGTCTCGTACGTTGTCCCACGGGCTCGTGCGACGCGCCCATATCATTTTGCTGAGCGCCGACGGCCTCAGCAACCGGGCGATTGCTCAGCAGGTGGGGCTGAGTGCGCAGAGCGTGGGCGCCTGGCGCAACCGCTTTCTCCGGCAAGGGTTGATGGGGCTCTACGATGAACGCCGGCCGGGCAGACCGCGCAGCGTTGTCGCCGAAGACATCACCGCTTTGATACGCAAGACGCTCACCACGAAACCACCCGATGGCAGCACCCATTGGACGTGCCGGTCCATCGCTGCCGAAACGAAGATATCCAAATCCGAAGTGCAACGCATCTGGTCCACCCTGGGCATTGCGCCCCACCGGCAGAAGCACTTCAAGCTGTCCACCGATCCCTTCTTCACCGAGAAAGTGCGCGACATTGTCGGACTGTATCTGAACCCGCCGGATGCTGCGATGGTGCTTTGTGTCGACGAGAAGAGCCAGACGCAGGCCCTGGAACGTACCCAACCGCTTTTGCCCATGGGGCTGGGATACGTGGAAGGCGTAACCCACCATTACGTCCGTCACGGCACCACGACGTTGTTTGCCGCCCTGGACATCGCCTCCGGCGAGATTATGGCGCAATGCAAGCGCAGGCACCGCCACCAGGAGTTCCTGCTGTTTCTCAACCACATCGATGATAACGTCCCGAAAGCACTCGATGTGCACTTGATCGTCGACAATTACTCTACACACAAGCACACCAGGGTAAAGCGATGGCTTGCGCAACGACCCAGATACCACATCCACTTTACCCCGACTTACGCATCCTGGCTCAACCAGGTCGAAATCTGGTTCAATATCATCACACAGAAGGCCATCAGGCGGGGCTCCTTCAGATCCGTGAAAGAACTCATCGAAAGCATCCATACCTTCACCGACAACTACAACCAGACGTCAAAACCTTTCGTATGGACCGCCACCACGACATCGATCCTGAACAAAATCGAACGATTATGTAAGTCTATTTCTGGGACGCAACACTAGAGCCGATTTCCAGGCGACTGCAATCCCTGTGGGAGACTTTGCGGGAACCGGTAATCTCGGCATTCCCTAAGTCTCTGGAACTTTGTCCGGAAACAAAAGTCTATCTATCTTTTATTGATGGCATCTACCTCAACGATGCGTACCACTCGTTGTCGATAGAGGGTTACCGTGTGACGCCGGGACTGATTGAGAGGGTGCGTTCGGGGAACTGGGATCCGGACAACAACGAAGCCGACCGGCGAAGCCGCGATGCACTTGCCGCGCGCGGCTACTGGCAGGCTTTTCAGCTGGTCCGCGAGACAGTCGGCGAAGTGATCGGCGATGCTAATCCAGGCGTCCTGGTCCGCGACGCCCACCGGGACTGGTATCGCGAGTTGTTCCAGCCTTGTGTTGCCGCTGGACTGATCACTGCATCGGTTCTTGCCGGCTATCGCAATGAAGCGGTGTTTCTGCGTGGATCACGCCATGTACCGCCACGCAGCGAGGCGGTCCGCGACGCCATGCCGGTTCTGTTCGACTTGCTCGAGAAGGAAACCGTGGCGTCCGTGCGCGCCGTGCTCGGACACTGGCTCTTCGGCTACATCCATCCCTATCCTGACGGCAACGGGCGCATGGCGCGTTTTGTCATGAATGTCATGTTGGCCTCGGGCGGTTACCCGTGGACGATTATTCGGGTCCAGGATCGCGACGCCTACCTTGCCGCGCTCGAAAGCGCCAGTGTTGATCAGGACATCAAGCCATTTGCACGGTTTGTGGCCAGGCAGGTCGCGCGTTCACAGGAGCAGATGGGGTAATGAGTATAGGCCTGGACCAATATACTAATAGTCCGGTTTTTAGTAGATCAGATCTGTTAGCGTCCGAGAGGCTTGTATCAACATTCATACCAACCCCTCATCACAACTCCTCGACCTCATCCGGCTCCGGCATCTCCAAAAACCGTACCGCTTTGACCGTCTTTCGCCCCTCGAGCAGCGCCCGCGCCAGGCGGTGACCGCCGTCCATCAGCCGTCCGTTGTCGTTGACGATGACAGGGATTTCGGGGTCGGCCTCGTTAATCCGACGGCAGTGGGCGGCCACCTGACGAATTGTTGGCGTTCTGCATTCTCCGAACCAGCAGTCGCGGTCCAACTCCGCGAAACGCTCCACCTCCACCTCGTATTCCGAAAGATTCTTCGCCAGCTTCCATAGGCGTTCGGTGTACCAGATGTACCGCTTGCCATCCCGTTCCGACGAATGGGTGTGTCTTGGTCTCCGCAATTCGTTACTTCTCCTTTGCCTTCGATTCCTTGTCTAGCGACCGAAGCAACTTCACGACCTCCGCGGCTTCCTTGCCTCCCTTTCTCGCATGGGTCATGAGCTTAATCCCGTGGGGACCCGGCTTGTCTTTTTCAGATGGATTGTCGTCAAGAATAGCCTGCACGACGCTCAGCTTGCCCAACATTGCCGCGGCATACAGATCTATGCGCGCCCCATGTTGCAGCAGGTGTTCCGCAATGTCCTTTCGCCCCATGTGCGCGGCCGCCCCAAGTCCCGTTTCCCAGTCGCCGCCGCCCCAGTCCCAGCAGGCATTGACCAGTGCAGGTTCCTCGTCCAACATTGCCTTGACACTTTCGAAATCGCTATGGGCATCGTAAACGAAACGATGAACCAATTCCGCGTCTAATGCTGCCTTCTTGGGAGACATAATCTACGGTCCTTTCTCATGTTGTTCGTGTCACGCCTCGAATCGGTCACACAATATATAAACGGTTGGCGCGCTGGAACCTGCTTACGGCTATCTAATAGAGAACTAAAGCGCGCAGCGTCTACTTTCACCCATAGTCTATCACCCCTGCTTCACTGCCTTAAACCTCAGCCGGATGTAGTCCGCCGTCCACGCGCCCTCTGCATCGCACAACTTCGGCCTCATGGCTTCCCGGACCTCTTCGAGAAACGCGGGACGTTCCGCCTCGGGCACGCGGGAAGTAAAGCTTTCGGCAAAGGTCTCTAGCCAGCCGGCGATGTCACCGGGCAGCGGAGTGGGCCGGGGGATCAGCGCGATGTACTTCACGTCGAACCCCTGCCGCGTCAGCCGTTCCATGTACTCCTCGTCAGTAGGGAAATACCAGGAATTGACACCGTCTTCCCAGAGGTCGCGCCGTTTCAAAGCCTCCGTGAGTGCCCTGACGATGGTATTAACGCACCCGTGCCCGCCGCATTCAGCCACGAACCTCCCGCCGGGCTTGAGCGCGCGCCGCACGCCTGCGATCACCTCGTCCGGATAGCCCATCCAGTGGAGCGCCGCATTGCTGAACACCGCGTCGAATTCGTCATCGTAGGTCAGCCGGTGCCCGTCCATGACGTGTGCGTCGAGTCCAATCTGCCTGGCCGCCTCGATCTGCTCGGCGCTGCTGTCCACGCCGACGACGCTGCAGCCCATTTCGACGAGCTTCGCGGTCAGCGCCCCGTCGCCGCATCCCAGGTCCAGGACATGCTCTCCCGGCTTCGGTTCCAGCAGCTCGACCACCGGCATGCCCAGGTCCGCCACGAACCGGGCGTTACGGGCGTATCGATCGGGATCCCAGGATTGTGATGAACTCATTCGGCTCTCCATTTTGTCGATACATTCCTACTGCATCACCCTACGACCGAAGCCGGTCCGAGCACGACAAAACCGTCCTGTACCAGGAACTTCCAGCCTGCGTCATCGCTTCGCGGCCGCGCCAATCGCTGCGCATCACTACCGCGTCACTGACTTTAACTCGCGTCACTTCCTCGCAGCCGCGTCGCTAATTCCCACCGCGTCGCGCACCCCACTCGCGTCACTCACTCCGCAATACCTCCGCGGGGTTGGCCAACGCGGTCCGGACCACGTGGTACCCGATGGTGACCAGGGTAATCAGCAGCGCTGCGCCGCCCGAAAGGAAGAATATGTCCCATCCGACCTCGACGCGGTAGGCGTAATCCTCGAGCCAGCGGGTCATGATCAGCCAGCCGGCCGGCCAGGCGAAGACATTGGCAACGAGCGCAAGCCCGACGAACTCGGCGGACAGCATGGCGAGCAGCCGCCGCACGGACGCACCCAGCGCCTTTCGAATGCCGATCTCCCGGATCCGCCGTTCGACCGTGAACGATACCAGCGCGACGAGGCCCAGGCAGGTGAGGAAAACCGCGACCAGGGCGAACACCCCGAAGAAGTATCCGATACGCATTTCGTTCCGGTACAGGCGGTCAATGTCCTCGTCGAGAAACGTATAGGCAAAGGGGAAATCGGGGAAGAACTCGGACCATGTCCCTTCGATGAATTCCAGCGTGCGCCCTATGTCTTCGGGGCGTATCCGGACCACCAAATGCAGGCCGGTGCCGTGAAAGAATACGAGCGGCTCGATGGCAAGGTGAAGCGTACGGAAGTGAAAGTCCCGGACCACGCCGACCACCGTGTGGATGTTTCCACTGGCGAACCGGACCTGCCGGCCGATGGCCTCTTCGGGCGTTTCCCAGCCCAGGACGCGTATAGCCGCTTCGTTGATCACGACGTTCTCATTTTCCGTGTCGTTTCTGAATGACCCGCGATGGGACCTGCCCGCGAGCAGTTCCATGCCCATCGTCTCCACGAAATCCACGGCGGCCTGAAACCCCTGGACGGTATGCCGGACGTGGTCCGGATCCTCGACGCGCTGGATCGTACCGGTCGACATCCTGCCTATGGCACCAAACAGTCCGGGCAGGGTGATGGCCTGACTCACGCCGTCCACTCCGGTGTACTGCAACAGGGCGTCTTTCCACGGCTGGTAATTGACCGCTACCTGCTGAACCGTGGGAATCACGATCACCTGGTCCTTTTCGAATCCCAGTTTCTTGTTCTGAATGAAGTTCAACTGGCTGAACAGGATGCCCGTTCCGATGATCAGCGCGATGGAAATGACGAACTGGGCGATGACCAGGATCTTCCTGGACCACGCGCCGCCAAGCTGGTAGGGCTGCGCTGCCTTAAGCCCCGGAATGACCCGCATGGAGGAGAACAAAATAGCCGGGTAACCACCCGAAAGGAGCCCGATGAGGATCGCGATGGCCGGCATGGCGAACCACCACAGGGGGTGCAGCGCATGGACCGCGGTTATCGGCAGGCCCAGCAGCGCGTCGAAATATGGCGCAAGAAGGTAGACCGCCGCCAGGGCGATCAACAGGGCCGCGATGGTCATCAGGACCGATTCGCCCAGGTATTGCCGAATCAATTGTCCACGGGACGCCCCCAGTACCTTGCGCATTCCGATCTCGCGGGCCCGGTGCGCGAACTGCGCGGTGGACAGGTTTACATAATTCACCGAAGCGATGACCAAGATGAACAGCCCGATGGCGGACAGGATATACATGTAGGAGATATCGGTGTTCGCGCCGTGCTCGTTTTCGCGATGGGAATGAAGGTGGATGTCGGTGAGGGGTTGCAGCGTCAATTCGAAACGGCCGATGTCCTCCAGGAAACTCGCTTCTACGTGTTTCTCCACGAAACCGGGCAGTTTCTCCTGCGTCTCCGACGGCGGATGGCCTACCGGCATGACGACGTAGGTGTAAAAAAGGTCGCTATACCAGATTCTCGGGGTCTCGCTCCATTGGAATTTGTCATATCCGGTAGGCAAGGAAATCAGGAAATCTGCGTGGAAATGCGAGTTTTCCGGGATGTTCGCCATGACGCCGGTGACGGTCAGCAGCATGTAGCCGTTGTCGGCAATTATGATCTTCCCCATGGGATCGTCCTCGCCGAAGTATTTCCTGGCCGTATCCTCGCTGATCACCGCCGTGTACGGTGCTACGAGGGCATGATCGGGATCTCCTCTGACGAGGGGAAAGTCAAATACGTCGAACAGCTCGTTGTTGGCCCAGTACACGTTCTTTTCATAGTAAACCCGGTCTTCGTACTTCATGATCCAGGTTCCAATGGTGGGAAGCAGCCGGGCGTACTGCTGGATTTCGGGGAAGTCGGCCTGCAGAATCGGACCCAGTTCACGGGGCGACCGGGCACTGTCGTTGAGCGTTACCCGGTAGATACGGTCGGCTTTTTCGTGGTAGCGGTCGTAGCTCAGTTCCCAGCGCACGTACAGGAAGATCAGGATCGCGCAGACCAGTCCCACGGCCAGGCCGAGGACGTTTATCGCGGTATATCCTCGTTGGCGACTCATGTGCCGCAGACTTATGGTGAACTGGCTTCCGGGCATCATTCTTCCCTGTCAGGCATGGTCTCGTCATTGCGCCGGCCGAACCGCCACTCGCGCTCGACGATCAACCGGGCGCCGCGGCGGAAGGTCAGATAGGACCAGGCCCAGTGCAGTACGACCAGCAGCCGGTTCTTGAAACCCACGAGGAAGTAGACGTGCACCACCAGCCAGGTGACCCACGCGAACCAGCCTGAGAATCTGAGTTTACCGATTTCCACGATGGCGCGGCTGCGACCGATCGTCGCCATCTGTCCCTTGTCGACGAAGCGAAAGGCCTCCCGCGGCCTGCCTGCGAGGTCGCGGCGAATAGTCCCCGCCACGAAGCGGCCCTGCTGGATCGCCACGGGCGCCGTGCCCGGAAGGGGGTTGCCGGTCTGGTGGGCAAAACAGGCCTGGTCGCCCGCGACGAACACGTTCGGGTGTCCGGGGATGCTCAGGTCTTCGTTGACGATTACGCGTCCCCCGCGGTCCACTCCCACGCGCGTGCCGCTGTCCGTTTCCACGAGTCCACCGCGGCCTACATCCATGTGTCCCTCGCGGTCCGCCTCCACGCGACCCCTGCTGCCTGTTTCCACATGTTCCCCGCGGTCCGCCTCCTCATCCTGCTGCCGCTGTCCCTCGATTTCAACGCCCCGAACGCCCGCCGCCCAAAGTACCGTCGAGGACGCGATGCGTTCCGGTCCTGCCTGTACGCTGTGCACGTCAATATCCGTCGCGAGCGTGTTCGGCCAGACCTGCACACCGAGCTTTTCCAGATCTCGCGTCGCCCGGGACGCCAACTTTTCGGAGAACATCGAGAGGATGCGCGGGCCCGATTCGATCAGGATGACGCGGGTAAGTTTCGTGTCGATGTTGCGGAAGTCCCGCGCGAGGGTGAAACGGCTCATTTCGCCGATGGCGCCCGCAAGCTCCACTCCGGTGGGTCCGCCGCCGATTACGACGAAGGTCAGCAGTTGCCGGCGCCTGTCGGGATCGTCGGTCCGTTCCGCTTCTTCGAAGGCGCTCAGCAGGCGCCGGCGAATCTCGGTGGCCTGCGGAATCGTCTTCAGGCTGGGTGCGTGCTCCTCCCAGTCATCGTGACCGAAATAGCTCGGGATCGATCCGCAACAGAGCATCAGATAATCATAATCAAGCTGGCCGAAATCCGCCGATACGGTCCGCTCCTGCAGATCGACCCGCTCGACCGAGCCTTGCAGCACCGAAACGTTCCCGCACCGGGCGAGCACGCTGCGTATGGGCGTGGCGATATCGGCGGGTGACAGGCCGGCCATGGCCACCTGGTAGAGGAGCGGCTGGAACAGGTGGTAGTTCTGCCGGTCCACCAGGGTGACGCGGACATCGGTCCGGCCGCCGAGTTTCTTGGCCGCGTTCAGTCCGGCGAAACCGCCACCCACGATGACGACGTGTTTCATGGGATTATCGGTCCTGTTTCGTATCGCTTCGAAACCTCGCATGCCACAACCCCGGTCACTCGTTTCGCAACACCTCCGCCGGATTGGTCAGGGCGGTACGGGTCACATGAAAGGCGATGGTGATCAGCGTGATCAGCAGGGCCAGACCACCCGCAAGAAAGAAGACGCCCAATCCGACCTCAGTGCGGTAAGCGAAAGACTCGAGCCACCGCTGCATGACCAGCCACGAAGCCGGCCAGGCGAAGAAATTGGCGAGGAGCACGAGGCCGATGAACTCGCCGGAAAGCAAGGCCAGCATGCGATGGACGGAAGCACCGAGCGATTTGCGAATGCCGATCTCCCTGGTTCGCAGCTCCACCGTGAACGAAACCAACGCGAACAGTCCGAGACAGGCAAGAAAAACAGCCACCATGGCGAACACGCCGATCACGTAGCTGATCGCGACTTCCGACCTGTACAGCCGGTCGATGTTCTCGTCGAGAAACGTATAAGCGAAGGGGAAATCCGGAAAGAACCGCGACCACTGGCTTTCAATCATATCCAGCGTATCTTCCACGACCCCGGGCTGGAGCTTGACCGCCATGTGGGAACCGCCGCCCAGAAACAACACGAGCGGTTCGATCTTCAGATGCAACGATCGAAAATGGAAATTCCTGATCACTCCGATAACAGTCCGCGTCGCGTCGTTGCCGAACCGTACCTGCTGGTCGATGGCCGCCTCCGGGGTTTCCCAGCCCAGCGCGCGAAGCGCCGTTTCGTTGATTACGATGTTCAGTCTCTCCGCTTCCCTGGCAAACGCACCATCATGAGACCGGCCTGCAATCAGTTCCATGCTCAGGGTCTCCACGAAATCCAGACCGACGTTCAGGCCCTGCGCGTCGTGCCTGGTATTGCCGGGGTCATCGACGCGCTGTATCGTGACCGTCTCAACCTGGCCGATGTTGCCGGCCAGCCCTGGCAGCGACCTGCTTTGGGTCACCCCAATCACGCCTGCATGTTGCAGCAAGGCTTCTTTCCAGGGTTGAAATTTATCCAGGACATCGTTAAACGTGGGTATCACGATCACCTGGTTCTGATCGAAGCCCAGACGCTTGTTCCGGAGATATTCCATCTGACTGAACAAAATCCCCGTGCAGATGATCAACGCGATGGAAATCGAGAACTGGATTATAACCAGGATCTTCCTCGACATGGCCCCGGCCGAATCGAGCTGGCGGCCTCCCTTCACGCCCTGTATCGGTTGCATGGCGGAAAGAAGGAAAGCGGGATAGCTGCCGGATAACAACCCTATGACCAGCGCAACCACCGGCAGTGCCAGCAGCCAGGGGAGATGTCCCGTGAATGCCGCGGTTACCGGTTTCCCCGTAAAGCCGTCGATATACGGGGAGATCAGCAAGAGGACCGCCAGGGCGAAGATCAGCGCCGCGGCGGTTACCAGGATCGATTCTCCCAGGAACTGACGTATTAGTTGGTTACGGTGGGCTCCCAGCACTTTGCGCAGTCCCACTTCTCGAGCGCGGACGGCAAACCGTGCGGTAGACAGGTTGATGAAATTGATGCAGGCGACGACCAGGATGAAGACGGCGATGGCCGAAAGGATGTAGATGTAGGTGATGTCGCTGTTCGCGCCAGGTTCATGCTCGAGATTGGAATGGAGATGAATGTCGGTTACCGGCTGCAGAAAGAGATCGAAACGGCCCTCGCGTTCGCCGATGTGCCGGTTCACGAAATCGGGCAGTTTCCTCTCGGTAGCCTCTGGTGACTGGCCTTCAGACAACAGAATGTAGGTGTAGAAATTGATCCACGACCAGTATTTCAGGTCATCCTGGTATGCCGTGGAAAGGGAAATGATGAAGTCTGCCTGAAGGTGTGTATTCGCCGGCGGATTTTCCATGACGCCCGTAACGGTCAGTACCAGGAACCCGTTATCGGCGATAATCGTCTTGCCCATCGGATCTGTTTCTCCGAAGTACTTTTGAGCCGTATCTTCGCTGATTACCACGGATAAAGGCGCAACGAGCGCTGTCCGAGAATCTCCCTGGATCAAGGTAAAATCAAGCATGTCGAACAGCGCGTTGTCCGCCCAGTAAACCCGGTTTTCGTAATATATGTTCTCCGCGTGTTTCATGATCCACACACCGGTTGTCGGCAGCAGGCGAACAGAACGCGTGATTTCCGGAAAATCTTGCTGCAGTGCGGGCGCCAGGGCCGGGGGCGTCCGGGCGTCGTTGTTGACCGCGACCCGGTAGATACGGCCGGCGTTCTCATGATTCCGGTCATAACTGAGCTCGAAATCGACGTAAAAGAAGATCAAAATGGCGCAGACCATGCCCACGGCCAGTCCGAGCACGTTGATCGCCGTATATCCCTTCTGCCTCGACATATGGCGGATCGCTATGGTCAGATAGTTTTTGAGCATCTCGGGACCTTGCTGGCAGGGCTTTCTGGATCCGTATGCGGAGAATGGACTTGAGGCGCGTATGCATACTTTTTACAGCAACTTGCAGCGACTTACACTAACAAATAGCAACGGCACGCGCCATCGGAGTCAACACGCTGGTGAAGGACCGATGTGTTCGGTATTGATACCCACTTTGAGATGCATAATGTATACTTGATCTCAGCGTTATGTTATGTGAAAAGAACTGGAAACGGAACGAAGGCTCTGAAGGACCTTATCAGTAAAGGGAGTCCACACAATGGCGGTACCCGCAATCAAGACGACGGTAGTTGGCAGCTATCCCATCCCCGACTGGCTGGCGGCCTATCCCACCACGCCCAATCTGATCGACGCGGCTAAGGTGATCCTGAAGACCCAGGAACTGGCGGGGATCGACGTGCTCACCGACGGCGAGCTTTCCCGTTTCGACGTCAGCCACCCGGAGACCAATGGGATGATCGAGTATTTCATCCGGCCCATGTCCGGGATCACGACGGAGGTTTCCCGCGAGGTCCTCGCCCAATTCAGAAAGCGCGAAGGGATGGCCTTTCGCAGTACCCCGGGCGGCATCGTGAAGGACTGGATCGAAGAGGGCACGCTGAATCTTCCGGCCGCGTGGAAGATGATCCGGCCCCTCACGGACCGGACGCTCAAGTTCACCGTCACCTCGCCCTACATGCTGGCCAAGACGCTACTGGACGAGCACTACGGCGATCTGCAGAAGATGACGATGGACATCGCGGAGGTGTTGCGCAAGCAGGTCGGCGAGATCGACGCGCCGATCGTGCAGGTGGACGAGGCCAACCTGACCGGCCACCCGAAGGACGCGGGCTGGGCCCACGAGCCCGTCAACCACGTGCTGGGCGCCGTGAAGGGCGAGAAGGGGCTGCACCTCTGCTTCGGCAATTACGGCGGCCAGAGCATCCAAAGCGGCCTGTGGAACGACCTCATGGGCTTCCTGAACAACCTCGACGTGAACCACCTGGTGCTGGAGTTCGCCCGGCGGGGATACGAAGAGTTGCCGCTGTTCAGAGACCTGCGTGAAGACATCGCCCTGGGCGTGGGCGTGATCGACATCAAGGACAACGGGGTCGAATCTCCGGACGAGGTCGCCCGGCGTATCGAGCATTCCATCGACATACTCGGCCCTGAGCGCGTGCGCTGGGTGCACCCCGACTGCGGTTTCTGGATGCTTCCCCGCAGCGTGGCGGACCGCAAGATGGCCAGCCTGGTGGCGGGGCGGGACTTGGCGCTGGGGCGGAGGTAGGGATTAAGACCGCTTTGCCTCTATAGCGCGTTTCAGGCAGAACCTGCCGCGTGGGACCATCGACCCGAATCAGACGCCGAGCATCCTCATCATCAACGTATACACGAGCATGGTAATCAGGACGACACCCATCAGATTCAGCCAGAACCCGGCGCGGATCATCTGCTGAATTGTGACGTGTCCGGATCCGAAGATGATGGCGTTGGGCGGGGTGGCGACCGGTAGCATGAAGGCACAGCTGGCGGCGATGGCGGCCGGCACGATCAGCATGTAGGGGTGCAGGTCGAAAACCGGCCCCAGGGCGGCCAGAATGGGGATGAACGTGGCCGTGGTGGCCGTGTTGCTGGTCAGTTCGGTCAGGTAGATCACCAGCGCGATGACGGCCATGACGAGCAGCAGCGTGGGGATGCCGGACAGGAACGCCAGTTGGTGCCCGATATACTCCCCTACGCCGTTGGCCCGGATGGCCGCGGCCAGGCTGAGCCCGCCTCCGAAGAGCAGCAGGATCCCCCAGGGGAGCTTCACAGCCGTTTCCCAGTTCATCACGAAGATTCGCCGTTTTACGTCCACAGGTACGACGAAGAGGGCCAGCGCCGCGACCATGGCGATGACCGGATCGGACAGGCCGGCCAGTGGGGTCAGGTCCCCTATCTGGACCTGGACCAGCAACGGACGGGCGATCCAGGACAGGGCGGCGAGGAGGAACACCGCCAGCACGACACGCTCCCCCCGCGACATAGTGCCCAGTTCCCGGTAGGTCTTTTCCGTCACCTCCCGGCTTCCCTCGATGCGCACGGCCCGAAGGGGATAAAGAACCCGGGTCAGCATCAGCCAGGTCAGCGGCAGGAAAACGGCCACCAGGGGAAGCCCCACGCCCATCCACCGGACGAAGCTGATCTCCTGGCCCAGGTTGGACTGGATGAAGGACGCAAGAAAAACGTTGGGCGGGGTGCCGATGATCGTACCGATCCCGCCGATGGACGCCGCGTAGGCGATGCCCAGGAGCAGGCACAGGGCGAAATGGGGCCGCGTCTTCGATCCAGGTAAGATGTTTCCGGGGCCGCCGTTTTCGCTGCCACCGTTGCCCGCTACGCCGCTACCCGCGTCACCGTTGTCTGTGCTGCTGTTTCCCACACCGCCGTTACCTGTGCTGCCGTGTCCCGCGCCGCCTGCCACGCTACCGGGTTCCACCTGCTCCACCAGGCTGATAAGGCTGAGCGCGATGGGGAGCATCATGACCGCGGTGGCCGTGTTGGACACCCACATGCTGAAGAAAGCCGTCACGCCCATGAAGCACGCCACGATGCCCGCCGGGTGGTCGCCGGCCGAACGCAGGGCCTTGAGCGCCATGCGGCGATGGAGTCCCCAGCGCTGCATGGCCAGGGCAATGAGAAAGCCGCCCATGAATAGGAAGATCAACTCGTGGGCATAAGGCGCGGCCGCTTCCCGCACCGGCGACGCGCCGGCCATCGGAAGGGCGACCAGGGGTAGAAGCGCCGTGGCGTAAAGCTCAACGGCTTCGGTCATCCACCAGATCGCCATCCACACCGCCAGGGCCGTCGTGGCCCGTCCTGCGTTCGAGAACGCCACCACCTCACCCGTGCCGCTCTGATACGCATGGGGCAGTTGGCTGTAGAGCAGGACCGCCACGACTGGACCGGCGATCAGGCCGATCCACTGGATGGTGGTTTTTAGTTTAAGGGATTCCGACAGGATGACCGGCCACCTTTTTCTGGCTGATACGCGCAGGGTTTCAATACATTTCCGTTTTTCCAGCCGGCATGCGTTAAGTTGTTATAAAAGAAAAGGCGGTTTGAAGCGGTCAAGGCAACAAGAATCATCGGCGGATCGATGGTCTGATCCCGGAATCCAGCGGACATTCCAGTAGATTTCCAGGTACAAACCAGGTATATTGATCCGACTCGAATGGAGCGTTTTACAGGTACGATCTCATTTACTTCCAACCAGGAGCATACTTCGGTGAAAGACCAGATCGCGCACTACGAAAACAAACTGAATTATGAGACCGATTCCTACGACCTTTGGGAGTCCATCACCCTGGGCAAGGACATCGTCGTAGTGGACGCGGTCTGCCGAGGGCAGGGCGCTGTGGTGTGCGGTTGCGGATAGGACCCCTAGTTCCGCTTCCCCATCCTCCTGAACAACGCCCTGATATCGCCGATCGCGCCTACACCTACGTATACGGCTACGCCGGCAAAAACCAAAAGACACACGACGAAGACCGCGGTCCAGAGCGTGCTCCAGAATTCCATCACGCTTCCTCCTTCCGGTCCGGGAACAACAGCGATCCGGCGAACATGAGGACCAGGGCCAGCGCGGTTACCGACAGCCCAATCTCGTCGCTCCTGTACATGCCCAGGCCCAGCGCCTTGTTTACGGGTCCCAGGCCCGTCACGGCGCCGATGCCCGCGATGAGCGCGAGGTAGGCGCCCACGGTACTCGCCCGCTTCCAGTACAGTCCCGCCAGCAGCAGGGTGAAGGCGCCGGTGAAGTAGATGGCGCCGCTCACGGCCATGTAATCCCACAGGTCCTGTCCCAGGTCGTACCAGAGTCCCCATACGAGCAGGAACAGACCGATAATCAGGATGAAGATGCGCGACAGCATCAGGCGCCACCGGGTGGTCAATCGCTCATTGGTGGCCGGCGCCACGACGTCGTGAGTCAGCACGGATGCCCAGCAGAGCAGGTAGCTGTCGTGGGTCGACATGAAGGCGGCAAGGAGTCCCGCGCCGACTAGGCCGATAATGCCGGTGGGCAGGATCTGGGACAGGAACAGCGGCATGGCCTGCAGCGTCATCGTGGTGTCGGCGGTGGGCGATCCGGTTTCATCGAAGAAGAAGCCGCGGAACCCGGGTTCGTTGAAGAAGTACGTGAGCGCGCAGATGCCGAGGAACTGGGGGATCATGAACCGGATCAGGAAGCCGATGGAGGACCACTTGTACAACCTGCGCACCACTTCCACGCTTTCGGCGGCGCAGGCGCGCATGACCGAGGTCTGCCACACGGCGCAGGACACGAGACCCGCCGTGAAGATCATCCACATGATGTAGGAGGGGCCGAATCCGCTGCCCTCGATCAGGGGATTGAAGCCGGACTCGCCGTGGACGGCCGCCACGGTTTCGACGATGGTCGGCCAGCCGAGTGCGTAGACGGCCATGCCGCAGGTCAGGATCATGCCGAAGGAGAGGACCACGAACTGGATGTAGTCGGTGATGACCACCGATACCATCCCGCCCAGGATGGTGTAGGCGATGACCAGCGCCAGCATGACGGTCATGACCACGGCGACGGCATTGGGATCGGTCAGGCCCGTGAGTCCCGTCACGAACAGGGCACCGGCTTTGAGGAACAGGCCCATGTTCAGGATGCCGGCAAAGGCGAGGAGCAGGCCGCCGAAGACGCGCACGCCCCGGCTGAACCGTTTCTCGTAGAACTCCGGGATCGTCATCACACCGAGTCGGCGCAGCGGCACGACGATGAAGCCGGTCATGCCGACGATGAAGGTGACCACGCCGGCGATGACCGCGATGTGGAAGGCGGCAAACCCGCCGGTGAAGCCCTTCTGCGCCGAATACATGACCGTCACCAGGCCCAGTTCGCTTCCGATCATGGTCGCCACGGCCAGGCGGGATTTGAGCGACCGGCCGGCCACGATGTAATCTCCCATGTCCCGGATGTACCGGTTCATGTAGAGACCCACGCCTACCGTTGCCGCCATATATACGGCGACGATCATCCAGTCCAGGGTTCCGAAATTTGTCGGGAGAGACGGCATTTATCGGTCGATGTGCCGGACCAGTTCGGATGCGAGTCCGATGTAATCCGAGGGGGTCAGGGCGAGCAGGCGCAGCTTGTCTTCGTCCGGCAGGTCCAGGTTGCGGATCAGTTCTTCCATGGTCTCCTGTGTTATGGCCTGCCCCCGGGTCAGTGCCTTGACCTGCTCGTAGGGGTTCTCCAGACCGGCCTTGCGCATGACCATCTGCACCGCTTCCGCCAGCACCTCCCAGGCGCCGTCGAGATCGGCGCGTAGCGCGTCGCGGTCCACTTCGACCCGGCTCAGGCCCTGGATGGCGGAGTGGATCGCCAGTAGCGAGTGGCCGATGGCCACGCCCACGTTCCGGAGGGCGGAGGAGTCGCTCAGGTCGCGTTGCTGCCGCGAGACCTGCAGTTTCCCGGCCAGATGGTCCAGCAACGCGTTGCTGATACCCACGTTGGCCTCGGAGTTTTCGAAATCGATGGGGTTCACCTTGTGGGGCATGACGGACGACCCCGTCTCGGCGCCTACGACCTTCTGGCGGAAGTAGCCGAGGGAGATGTACGACCACATGTCCCGGTCGAAATCGAGCAGCACCGCGTTGAAGCGCATCATCCGGTGGAAGAGTTCGGCCATGTAGTCGTGGGACTCGATCTGGGTGGTGAGGGGATTGAAGGTAAGCCCGAGACGGCCTTCCACGAAATGGCGCGCCGCGGCTTCCCACGGCACGTCGGGATAGACGACCAGGTGCGCGTTGTAGTTTCCCACCGCTCCGTTGAACTTGCCGAGATACTCGCTGTCGGCGACCTGGTCGATCTGGCGCTGCCAGCGGGAGACGAACACGGCCAGCTCCTTGCCGACGGTGGTGGGCGTGGCGGACTGACCGTGGGTACGGCTCAGCATCGGGATGTCCGCCGTTTCGGCGGCGAGGGCGGCCGCGGTGGAGATCAGCTCCTGGGCGTTCGGCAGCCATTCCTCCTGGATCCCGTCCTTGAGCATGAGGGCGTAGGCGAGGTTGTTGATGTCTTCGGAGGTACAACAGAAATGGACCGACTCGGTGACGTCCCGCAGGGAAGTTTCCGCAATGGCTTCCCGTACGTAATACTCCACCGCCTTGACGTCGTGACGCGTTTCCTGCTCTATCTCCTTGATCCGAAAGGCCTGTGTATCGCCGAACTCGATGACCAGCGACCGGAGGAAATCGGTCTCTTCTTTCGTAAACGGACGCACGTGCTCAATCTCGGGCCGGTCCGCCATGGTGATCAGCCATTCGATCTCCACGTGCACCCGGTACTTGATCAGTGCCCATTCGGAAAAGTAGGAAGACAGGTTCTTCAGCCGGTCGCCGTAGCGCCCATCCAGTGGGGATATTGTACGCAGGGACATGAGTCGCCTCGATTTTAATCAAAATCGTAATTTCGTATTCACGCGGACCAGCAGTTGCCCACGGACCGGCAGGTCCATCCCGACCTTGACCGGCCATGTATCGCAACCGCGGATTCAGTATACCCTTCGACCATGGGAATCGGCAAGTTTCTTTCTTACATGTCACGATGAAAGGGACTTCAGGGAAAGATGATGTGCTTGATTCGGCGCGCTACGCCGCCTATATTCAGCCCACCTTTCCATAGCCGGGCAAGCGCCCTCTTTCATCCGGTTGCGGTGGTTCGAAGAGCGCCCTCTTTCGTCTGGCTTGCGGAAGTCTGACGGGCGCCTCTTTCATCTGGTTGGCACAGTTCGAAAAACGTGCGATTTAATAGAACGGCCTGGCTATGTTTCCTGAAACTTCTGAACCATGAACCGGCCATCCTCCTCATACGACGTCATCGTGATCGGCGTGGGCGGCATGGGCAGCGCCACGGCCTGGCATCTCGCCCGGCGCGGGTGCCGCGTACTTGGACTCGAGCAGTTCAACATCCCCCACGACCTGGGATCGTCCCACGGTCAGACGCGCATCATCCGCCTGGCCTACTCGGAACATCCGTCCTACGTACCCCTTCTTCGGCGTGCGTACGCCTTGTGGCGCGAAATCGAGGAACGTGCGGACGAGCGGTTACTGCACATCACGGGAGCGCTGGAGGCCGGTCCCGCGGACGACTGGGTCTTCCGGGGTTCGAAGGCTTCCTGCGAAGAACACGGCCTCGCACACGAGATTCTCACCGGCGCGGAGGTGAACCGGCGGTTTCCCGGATACCGGCTGCCGGACGACCTCATGGCGGTCTTTCAAATGGACGGTGGCTATCTCCTGCCGGAGCGCTGCCTTGTCGCCCACGTCGAGACGGCACAGGAGGACGGCGCCGAGATCCACGCATGCGAACCGGTGCTGGGCTGGACTTCCAACGGGCACGGCGTCACGGTAGAGACTTCGAAATCGAGCTACACGGCGGACCGGCTGGTGATTACCGCTGGCGGCTGGATCGGCAAGGTGGTGAAACGGCTGGACCGGATGGTACACACTGAACGCCAGGTCCTGGGCTGGTTTCAGCCCCGGCGGCTCGATCTGTTCCTGCCGGACCGGTTCCCTGTATTCAACCTGCAGGTGGCCGAGGGCAGGTACTACGGACTTCCGGTCCATGGCGTGCCGGGATTCAAGATCGGCAAGTACCATCACCTGGAAGAAAGGGTGGACATGGACGGCATCGACCGATCCACCCATCCCCGCGACGAGGCCGTGCTCCGGGATTTCGCCGAACGCTACTTCCCTGATGGCTCGGGTCCCACCATGAGCCTGCAGGTCTGCGCCTTCACCAACACCGGCGACGGCCATTTCATCCTGGACGGGCATCCGGAGCATGCGAACGTCTACGTCGCTTCACCCTGCTCCGGTCACGGGTTCAAGTTCTGCAGCGTCATCGGGGAAATCATGGCCGACCTCGCCACCACGGGGGAAACCTCGCACGACATCGACCTGCACGGACTGGCCAGGCTTAGTTCTTAAATCCACATAGCGAATGGAATCCGGCCCGTCCGGATGAAGCGCCTGCCCACGCAGTTTTGCGCCTGATCGCGCAAAGCATACCAGCGGACGAATACGGGACGTTGGGCAGGCAGTGCCTACCCGCGAAGCTCGTAGTTCAGCCTGAGATAGGTCACCGTGGCATGGGCGGTCAGCGTCCCGGCGTCGTTGGTGATCCGTACTTCGCCGAAGATCAATTTCCTGCCGTTTTTGATGACGCGGGCCTCGGCGTTCAGGGCTTCCTCGCTCGCGGAGTGAAGATAGGTGACCGACAGGTTGGTGGTAACCGTGTCCGTAGTGATACCGTTCAGCGTGGCGTGGGCCATGTACAGCATCGTATCGGCCAGGGACGCGGTGACCCCGCCGTGGACCAGGTTGTAGTACTGGGCGAAGCGCGGTTGGTAGGGCAGTCGGGCGCGGCATACGCCCTCTTCTACTTCCACGATCTGCAGGCCGAGGTCATGGACGTAGGGCACGCGATCTACGAAATCCTGCAGTTCCTCGACGGTTACCTTGGGCATTGAAGTGGTGTTGTTGATCTATGGCATCCTGTGGAACATGGTCGGGGCGAAAACGCGCATCGGATGATAACCCAAACACCGTCGCCTGTCCATCACTATATGGTCCGGTTGAACCCTTCCTTGCTGTACGCGACGCGCTCGGTACCCAGACTGGCCTTCAGCGCGTCCACCAGGGCGTGATGGGCGCCGAGCCGGTACCATTCCCCGTATCCGAACCGCTCGTACATTTCCCGCACCTGGAGGCGCTCGGTCCGCATGCCACCCGACCCGTCTCCGTCGAAGTACGTATCCACGACTACGGAGTGACAGCGGTCCCGGAGCGTTTCCACGAAAGTCTCCGGATTGTTCGGCAGCATGGGGCTGATCGTGACCCTGACCGGAAGGCCGGTTTCCATGGCGGCGTCGAGCGTCTTGAGCCGCGAGGCAACGGACGGGGCATGGGGCGTGAGATTGCGGCGGACGGCCTCGTCGTGGGTTTCGAGCGTCAGGTTCAGCTCGACCCGGCCGATGCGCTTCAGCACGTCGAAGTCCCGCCGGACCATGGGGCTGCGCGTCTGCACGACGAGCCGGTCCGGCTGCATGCCGGCAAACACCTCCAGGCACTGCCGGGTGATCCGGTACTTCGCCTCGGCGCCCTGGTAGGGGTCCGTGGCGGAACTCAGGAACACCCGTACCGCCCTTTCCCGCTTCTTCAAACGGGCCATCTCGGCCTCGAGCCGTTCGGGCGCGTTGATCTTGACGTCTACATAGTCTCCCCACGCCCCGCCGTGATAGAGGTGGACGGGCAGGGCCTGCACGTAGCAGTAGGGGCACCGGTAAACGCAACCGACGTAGGGCTGCAGGGTGTGGGTATAGCCTTCCAGGAACCCGCCCGTGCGGGTCAGGATCGTTTTGCAGGTCACTTCACGTACGCTGGTTGTCATCGATATCGACCTTCGGCAGCCGGGCCTTCCCGCGTAACCGGCCTACCCGCGCGGCCGGGGCGTCCCATCCGACCGGAACCTCACTGGACGGCCGGATCTTCCGACCTGTTGTGGTCACATCAACCCCACGGGATCCACGTCGACTTTCAGATGAACGCGCCGGTTGTCGGCGGCGCGCTCCCAGTGTTGCCGGACCCGCCGCACGGCATCGCGCAGACGCGCGGAATGGCTGCTCCGCGCGACGATCTGCCAGCGGTACTGGTTACGCACCCGGGCGATCACCGGCGGCGCCGGTCCGAGTACGTTCAGCGCGCCCGGTTGCTTCCGCATGAGTTCGGCGAAACGGCGAGCCTCCCGCATCACGTAATCGTCCTGTTCGCCCTGGAACAGCATGCCGACCATGCGTCCGAAGGGCGGATAGCTCAGTGCCTTTCTGTCGGCAATTTCCCGGGCGAAAAAGGACTCGTAGTCATGCGTCTGCGCGCTGGCTATGCTGTGATGGCCCTGTGAATAGGTCTGGACGATCACCTCGCCGCCCAGTTTTCCACGCCCGGTCCTTCCGGCCACCTGGGTCAGCAATTGAAAGGTTCTTTCGCTGGCCCGGAAGTCGGGGAGGTTGAGGGAGGTGTCGGCCGAGATGACGCCCACGAGCGTCACGTTCGGAAAATCGAACCCCTTGGCCACCATCTGCGTACCGAGCAGGATGTCCGCTTCGTGATTGAGCACGCGGTGGAAGATGTCCTGGTGGGCGCCTTTCCGAGACGTGGTGTCCATGTCCATGCGGACGATCCTGGCTTCCGGATACCGGTCCTTCAGCTCCTCCTCGACGCGCTGCGTGCCCACGCCGCGGTATCCAATCGAACCGGAACGGCACTTGGGGCAGACCTCCGGCGCCTGGTCACGGTGGTCGCAGTAATGGCACCGCATGAACAGGCTGTCGGCGTGGTAGGTCATGGTCACGCTGCAGTGGGGACATGATACGGAATGCCCGCAGTCATAACACTGGACGAAGGGGGAGAATCCCCGCCTGTTCAGAAAGAGGATGATCTGCTCCTTCCGGTCCAGGCGGTCCTTGATCCGGCTGGCCAGGGGGCTTGAGAAAACCGACAGGCGGCCGAGCCTGCGCTCTTCCCGCATGTCGACGATCCGCACGCCCGGCAGCGGGCGCCGGTCCACCCGCTTGGTCAGGCGGCAGCATGCGAACTTGCCGTTCCGCGTATTGGCGTAAGTCTCCAGGGAAGGCGTCGCGCTGCCCATGACCGTCACGGCGTTCACCATGCGGGCCCGGACGATCGCCACGTCCCGCGCGTGGTAGAGCGGGGGATCGTCGAATTGCTTGTAGGACGGCTCGTGTTCCTCGTCGATGACGATCAGGCCGAGGTTGGACAGCGGCGCGAACACGGCGGACCGGGCGCCCACGACGATGCGGTAATCCCCGGCGCGGGTCCTTCGCCAGGAATCGTACCGTTCTCCCGGGGACAGGCCGCTGTGCAGGACGGTCACGAGATCGCCGAAGTGGGCGCGGAACTGCCGAACGGCCTGCGGGGTCAGGGCGAGTTCCGGGACGAGCACGATGGCCGACTTGCCCGCTTCCAGGGTCTTTTCTATGGATTTGACGTACACGTGCGTCTTCCCGCTGCCGGTGACGCCGTATAGCAGCAGGGACTTGAACGCGCCGTCGCCGATAGCGCCGTGGATCGCGCGCAGCGCTTCGGCCTGCTCGCTCGTGGGATCGACCTCGGCTGGATCGGGCAGTTCGGCGTCCCGGTAGGGATCGCGTATCGACTCGACCTCGTTGAGCGACACCAGGCCTTTTTTCTCGAGCCTTCTGACGACGTCCCGTTCGATTTTGCCCAGATGACGGAGCTGTTCGGTGGTCAGCCGTCCATCGTGCCGCGCCAGGAGATTGATACAGCTGGCCTGCCGCGTCGCGCGGGGGATCAGCCTGGACACGATTCGCGCCGCGTCCTCCTTCGAAGGGATCAGTTCGACCCAGGTCTCGTACCGGATGCCCGGAGCGCCGCCGGATTCTCCGATTGTTATCGACACCAGTCCCTTTGCCTCGAGGCTTCGCAGGGCCGCAAAGGGCTGCCGGATGCGGGTCCGGCGCCGGAGGCTGGACAGGGTGACGGCGCCCTGTTCGGGGACCTGGGCGAGCAGTTCGGCCTGTCGCGGTGCGGTACGCCGAAGACGGTCCATGGACTCGGGAGGACACGGACCGTCCCTGCTGACGATCTGTTCGCTTTCGGATAACAGGCCCGCGGGCAGGGCCGCCTTGATCGCTTCGCCCCACGGGCAGAGATAGTATCGGCCAATCCACTGCGTGAGTTCGAGCAGCGTGGCGTCCAGGACCGGCTCGTGATCGAGGACGTCCAGCAACGGTCTGTACCGTTCCACGGGACAGGTGTCCGATAGCGCGATGATCAGGCCGGTCATCCTGCGGTTCGTGAAGGCGACGGACACCCTGCGTCCCGGCAGCGCCGCGTCGAGGAGATTATCCGGAATGCTGTAGGAGAATACCTGGTCGACCGGAAGAGGGAGGGCTATTTCGGCAAACCGGACGGAAGCCGCCATAGGCTGTAACCGCCGTTTCAATACACCCGATATAGCTGATATCTACCGTAGCCGTCGAAGTCGACGAAAACGAAGCTTCGGCTTATGTTGTTGTAGTGCCATACCTGGTACGGATGGGAGTAGGCGCGGTCCCAGGTGTGCCGTTCTACTTCGTCCGGGGGACCATAGACGATATAGATCCGGCCCTGGTCGCTGCGCCAGCCTTTCCTGAGTCCATCGTCGAAATGTTCGTTCGCGTAAGCTATCCGCCGGTAGTAGGTGATCATATGCTCGTTCCGGTCCGTCTCCGGCGTGGGGTCCCGCCGTTTCCAGAACGCTTCCAGGGCGACTTTCTGTTCCCCGGCGGGCGCGTCCCGGTATTTTTTCAGCGTATCCAGTTCTTCGTTCTTGGCGATATATCTCAACTGCTCGGTGATCTCCCTGAAGTTCTTGGCCGTCGACAGGGGCAGCAGGAACCGCCAGGTGATATGAAACTCCGACTTGGATTTCGCGCGGTTTCGCACGGCACGGTCGTCGACTTCGACTTCGAGTGTGTACACCCCCTGGGGCAGGCCGCTGGTGTCGAATCGGCCGCTGTACGCGCCGATATTGCCCTGCCGTTCCAAAGGTTCTTCCCGGTTCAACATCTCCCGACCCGATGGCGACTTGATCGTGTATACCACCGACAGGGGCTGTTGCGCCTCCTCGGCCGCGTCCGAGTACACCTCGTAGTAGATGTACATGTCGGTATGATCTTCGCCAAAGGCGCGGGAAAGGTTGGGCACGATCCGGATGCCTCTGCGTTCCAGGCCGACCTGGGAAGATTCCTCAAGGACCAGTCCGGCGAATTGTATGTCGCTAATGCTGAGCCGGTCCTTGTAGTAATCGGGCACCTCAAAGGACCTCGCCATATCATGCTGGTTGCCGGTTTCCTGTTCGTAAAGCTTGATCTCCAGGTCGTACTTGCCCGGCGGCAGGTAGGAGGTATACAGCTTCGCCCTGGAATGGTCCATCACGCGCGTTTCGGCTTCTGTATCCACCAGGACCGAATCCCGGATGGTCTCGGCGGTCACCTGGTAATCGTCATCGTCGATCACGATCAGCGAAAGCTCGAAACGGGCGGCGAAGCGATCCCCGGCCTTGACGAAATTGAACAGTTCGTTCGAAAGGCGGTAGTAGCAGTCGACGCGTGTGCTGTCGACCGACTCGCCACGTGACGTGACGATATCCACCACAGCAAGACCCGGGTTGATTCTGGCCGGTTGATCGGGACCGCGGTCCGGTGGACCCGCCGCCGGTGCGGCCGGAACCGCCAGAAGCAACCCGACCACCAGAAGGATGTTCATCCAACCTGCAACACCGAACATCGAACCTCCACTGCGCGCAAGGTGGCACACCGCATTGCCGGCGCGCACCTCGATCGAATTAGCCTGCCACGGTGCGTTGATACAGTTGTGTCGGGATTTACCAAGCAATATATTTGCATATCGTTGACCGGCAAAAGTATTATTTGCATCCGAACCGCCCGGGAATAACCGAACGGCGGCGAACGGGAGGTCGCCGCTTCGACCGCGCCGCACATGATGCGTGCCTATTATTATAGAATACATATCCATTGAATCAGTTCCCCGGAATCAGTTCCCCATATCGATTCGGCCGTCGGCCAAATGCGCATGACGGGACGTACGGAAGCGATGGGGGCGGGATGAAGAAAGGATGGGAGTGTGCGCAGAACGAAGGTGGGTTTCATCGGTGGGGGCGGTATCGCCCGGGAGCATATGAAGTACCTGTCCGAGTTGGAAGACGTGGAGCTGGCGGCGGTCGCCGACATCAGCGATGGCGCCCTGGATACCTGCCGGGACATGTACGGCCTCTCACACTGTTTCAAGGACTACCGGGAACTGCTTGAAATGGACTCGATCGACGCGGTCACCGTGGGCACGCCGAACAGCGCCCATTACGAACCGACTATCGACGCGCTCCGGGCCGGCAAGGATGTCCTGGTGGAAAAACCCATGGCCATTACGGCGGAAGAGGCCGCGGGAATGGTTAAGGCGAGCCGGGATACGGACCGCATCCTGGTAATCGGATTTCAACACCGGTTCGCGCCCGAGGCGCAGATGCTCAAGCGCTTCATCGACCGGGGAGAATTCGGCAGGATCCTGTACGGACGATGCCTCGCCCTGCGCCGCCGGGGAATCCCGAATTGGGGTGTATTCGGCCGCAAAGACCTTCAGGGCGGGGGCGCGTTGATAGATATTGGCGTGCACATGATCGAAGCGGCGCACTATCTCATGGGATCGCCGCAACCCGTCAGCGCCTTCGGGAGCGCCTACACCTACCTGGGAGACCGGCCCAGCGACACGGTTTCCATGTGGCCCGACTGGGATCACGAAACCTACTCGGTCGAGGACCTGGCGGTGGGGATGATCCGGTTCGACAACGGCGCCACGCTCTCGGTGGAAGCCTCTTTCGCGGCCCATATCGGCAAGGGCGAATGGACCTTCTCCCTCATGGGCGAGAAGGGCGGCGGCGAGTTCAGTCCGCCCCGGGTATTCAAGGACCAGTCCGGCACCATGGTCAACATGACGCCGGACTATCTTCCCGATTTGAATGGTTTCCGCTTCAAGATGGAACATTTCATCGATTGCGTGCGGAACCGTAAACAGTCCGAGGCGCCGGGCGAGCACGGCCTCCTCGTGCAACAGATCCTGAACGGCATTTACCGATCCGCGGAAACGGGGCGCGAAGTGCCCATCGAACCCTTGATCTGAGCGCTCCGGCCGCGCGACGATTAGACTCACCGGGGGGGGTATGCGTTGCTTAACGATGAACAGCAGACCTGCTGGGACGAAAACGGCTACGTGATCATTCCCCGGGCCGTACCCGATGCTCATCTCGAGGCCACGATATCGGCGATCGCCGCATTCCTGGAACTGGACCCCCGCGATCCGGAGACGTGGTATGACTGTCCGCCGCGACGTCTCGGCTTTGTCGAAATGTACCATCACCAGGCGATGTGGGACAACCGGCAGTATCCCCGGGTATACGAGGCCTTCAGAAGTCTTTGGAACGACGAAAAACTGTGGGTGAGCATCGACCGGACCAACATGACGCCGCCGGAGCGGGAAAGCAGGCCGCACGGTTTCAACGAGCCGCTGATACACTGGGACATCGACACGACGGCCCATGCCGAAGCGCTCAATGTACAGGGCGTGCTGTACCTCACCGATACGGCAGAGAACCAGGGCGGTTTCCAGTGTGTCCCGGGGTTTCACAAACGGTTTTTCGAATGGGTGAAGACCCAGCCTTCCGACCGGGATCCCATGCGACCGGACATGACAGGCCTGGAACCTGTCGCGATTCCCGGAAAGGCCGGCGACCTGCTCATCTGGCACAGCATGCTGCCCCACGGGAACAGCCGCAACACTTCCGACAGACCGCGCTGGTGCCAGTACATTTCCGCCAAGCCCAGCCAGGAAGATGACGAAAACCATCGGCAACACCGCATCTCGCTCTGGAGAAACCGTTTGCATCCGGAAGTCTTCCCGGGAGATCCGCGCGGCGTCGAACGAAGAAGCGGCCCCGCTCGCCTCACCGCCCTGGGACGCCGGCTGCTGGGCCTGGACCGCTGGGAATAGGCCGTCCGCATTGTGCCGCGGACCATGGCGGTTGTTTTGGAGGGGATGTATACGAGGAGGCGGGAAAAGGCTTATTCCCTGTACCCACCGCAGGACTCGCGTATGATGAGGCGGGAGCGGAGCGTTTCCCGATCCGTCGTGTCTTCTCCGCCGATCTTTCGCAGCAACAGTTCCAGCGCCGACCGGGCTATTTCCTCGTAAGGGACGGCCATCGTGGTCAGCGCGGGCGACAGGTAGGCCGATACGTCGATATCTCCAAAACCCACCACGGCCACGTCTTCCGGTATTAGAAGCCCAGCATCGCGCAGGCCGCGGCATACGCCGATGGCCGTGTAATCATCCCTGCATATCAGCGCGGTGAACCGGTCCCGGAGGTTCTGGCCCTGGATGTAGCCGCCCTCGCCCCGGATACCCAGGGGTGGAATGATCTCGTGGGGCAAGTCGTGGTCTCTCATCGCCCTGAAGTACCCTCTCCCTTTGGACGAGACCGGGCTTTCCGTGTCCATGACCCGGCCGATGAAGCCGATCCTGCGGTGTCCCAATTCGATCAGGTGTTTCGTCGCCTGATAGAAATCCGACTCGAGGTCCAGCACGACGCCGCTGATGTGATCCGTTGGATAATGATACGTCACCACCGGAATGCGGTCCCGCACCGCTTCGATAATCCGATCCGATTCCTCCCTGTCGCCCCGCGTGTTGATCAGGAGTCCATCCACGCCCCTTGAAATCAACTGCCTGATCTGCGTGCGCTGGTCGTCCTGCGACGACCTGGAAGTCCGGCTTACGGCCATGCCCATCAGCAGTTGATAATGCTGATTTTCCGCCGCCCGGAGAATCTGTTCGGTCTGGTTTCCGTACGTTTCAAGTGAAATCTGGTAGGTGAGCAAACCCAGCGTACCCGTCTTGCCGGTTACGAATCCCTGCGCCATCAGATTGGGGGTATATAGCATCTCGTCCGCGGTCTGCTTCACGAGCATCCGGGTCTTCTCGTTGACGAGGTAAGCCGCGCTGTTGGATAGAGCCCGCGAAACCGTGGAATGGGAGATACCAAGCCGCTGGGCGATATCCTTGATGGTTACCTGCTTGACTCTCATGGACCGATCCGGTCTACCTGTGGGGCCGAAATGACATCGGCAGCTATCCAACGCGGCAAGGGGCCGGTCGAACCGATCCCTGATCCCGAAGGAGTTCAGAACAATCAAGTCAGGACGTGAGTCGCGCTGGTTGGGACCCTGTGGCGTCGTTCTCGAATCAGTACGACGGCAGAGATTTGTAACATCATTTAAGATAGAATGGGGCGGTCTCGTGTCAAGGAAGTTGAGACCGCGGATCGAGGGCGGTTGCGGAAGGCGGGGGACCCCACGCGGAACCATGCCGGCGAATCACGAAATGGACGCAGACACCTGCGTATCCGGATGCTAATCGCGCGGTTCGGCGCGGTTCGCTACGGTATCCTGGAGCGGTCCGAGAACGCCGACCCACAGGATTCCCTTACGATCAGGTTGGATGAAAGAACGACCTGGCACGCCACCTCCTGGCCTTCGATTATCTTCTTCATCAGTTCCATCGCCGCATTTGCGATTCCTCTGGTTGGTGTCGACTGCGTGGTGAGCGCGGGCGTCACGAAAGCCGAGACGTCCGAATCGCCACTGCCCACGACGGCCACGTCTTCAGGTACGCGGATCCCCAGTTCGTCCAGGCCGCGGTATACGCCGATGGCCGTGTAGTCACTGCAGCAAAGGAGGGCGGAGAACCGGTCCTTTACCTCCCTGGACAGCCGATAGCCGGATTCCGTCTGATGGCGGCCAACGGGCAGGCCTTCGGGGTGGAGGCCGTGTTCATTCATGGCGTCGAAATACCCCCTGCCCCGGGCAGCGTCCTGACCAGACCCGTCCCAGGTATCGCCGAGGAATCCTATGCGTTCGTGCCCCAGCGCGATCAGGTGCTCGGTCGCCCGGAAGAATCCCGTCGCGAAATCCAGAACCACGCCCGGGAAGCCCGGGGCGGGATAGTTTAAAGTCACCACGGGTACCCGGCCGTCGACCACGCTCCGGATGCGCTCCGGCTCTCCCTCGTCGCCTATGGTCTGGAGCAGAAGCCCGTCAATGCCCCGTGATACGAGCTGCTCCATCTGCGCCGCCTGGCCGAACTCCGGGGACGAGGAATCCCGCTCGGCGGATATGCCCACCAGGAGCCGGTAGTTCCATTCGTCCGCGGCCTTGAGAAAACGCTCGATCTGTGCGCCGGACTGCTCCTCGTGGCACTCGCTGGCCAGCAGGCCCAGTGTTCCCGTCCTTCCCGTGGAAAACCCCTTGGCCAGCAGGTTGGGCCTGTAGGAAAACTCCTCGGCCACCTGTTCCACCCGCCTGCGGGTTTCCTCGCTTACCATGTGCGACTTGTTCCGGGACAGGGCGCGAGAGACCGTGGAGTGGGAGATTCCCAGCGTTTTCGCAAGGTCCTTGATGGTCACCCGCTTCTTTTTCATCATTCCTTCCGCCCCGGCTCACGAATGCGTTCCAGGCGGCCCGCGTTCCGCCAGCAGACCGGACCCGACACCCATTCAGCAGGTTTCATGTGACAATTACACACGTTTGCAAAACCGAATTTGACCCGGAACGAACCACGTGTCAATCTTTTTTTGGAACGGTGTGATCTTATCTCGCGCCGCAGGATTCCCGTACGGTAAGCCGGGGTTTGAATACGCTCCGTCCGAGGTCAGACTGGCCCTTGAGTTGTCGAAGGATGCCACGTACAGCCGTGGCGGCCACATCCTCGTAGGGGATGGTAAGTGTTGTCAGGGATGGGCTGACGTAAGCAGACACTTCGTAGTCTCCGAAGCCCGTTACCGCCACGTCGTCCGGGACGCGCACACCGGATTCGATCAGTCCGCGGCAGACGCCGAGGGCCGTGTAATCACAGCAGCATGCGAAAGCCGTAAACCGGTCGTGCAGAGCCTTGCCCAGGTTGTAACCGGATCGGGCGCGTGCGGCTTCGACGGGCGTGACACGGGGCGTCAGGCCGTGCCTGCGCATCGTGTCGCGGTATCCATTTCCAATTGACCGCAGCCCGTCCGCGCCAGTCCAGTCTTCACCCAGAAAGCAGATCCGTTCGTGACCGAGTCCGATCAGATGCTCGGTGACATCCTGCATGCCCGATGCCAGGTTCAGTGAAACGCCTGCGATACCGTCCCCGGCGTATCCTACGGTCGCTACCGGCAATTCGCCGCTCGTGGCATGGACGATCCGGGACGGTCCGGGCTCTTCGCCGAACGCCTGGATCAGGATTCCGTCCACGTCGCGGGACTTCAGTTGCATAAACCGATCGACCCGTTCGTTGTTCACGGAAGATGCTGTTTGGTCCGAAACCGCCGCGATCAGCACCTGGTATCCGTATTCGGCGGCTGCCCGCACCAGGTGGTTGATCTGCCTGCGGGTGAACTCCGTCCCGTGCCGGGTGGTCAACAATCCCAGGACGCCCTCTGTACCCTTCACGAAAGCCTGAGCCATGAGATTGGGCGAATAGTCCATGTCTATCGCGGTCTGCCGTACTAGAACACGCGTCTGTTCTTTAACGAGATGGGACATGCGGGGAGAGAGCGCCCTGGAGACCGTGGAGTACGAAATGCCCAGGTGCCGCGCGATGTCCTTGATGGTGACCGGCCGGTTCCTCACGGGTCTGGCTCCTGTGGCCGCGCACGGTTTGCGATGGCGGCAAGAATCAACACCCTATTCTTCAATCGCACACGTGTGTAGTCCGACCGATTACGATATGCGGGTTTCATGGCAAGGTATCTCTAAGTCAAGTCTGGTTATCCGAATACGCGGTATGGATGTCCTGCGGAGGTTGAATAAACCGTAGGGAATCGGCGGTCCGGCACAGCCGTGATCCTCCCGGCCGGCCATGCCATAAGGTAGATTCCAGCCGGGACGATTGTCAAGCGCCAAGGTGACCGGCTTTCATGCCTGCGGATAGAGGTGCCTGGGGTGCGCCCGACAACAGGTCCCGATGATCGCCGGGAATAAAACGGTGGCGTACCGCTCCCGTTGCATGGTATTATCTCTGGACGCACCCGCTTATTTACCACCGGATCCTACATCGCCGCCGCCCGGCTACGCATGCGAGGACTTCGACGATTCGAACGATGCGTGACGCATCACGGAATACGCACCTGTGAAAACCGGTCACACTTCCAGTCCCTTCCAACTCGAAACCGAACTCAGGCGCGATCTGGGCGTCGTATCCGCCACGACCATTATCGTCGGCGGTATCATCGGGTCCGGAATCTTCGGCGCGCCGGCGGGCATCGCCCAGCAACTCGGCAACCCCGGTCTTTTCCTGCTGGTATGGATCCTGGGTGGGGCGTTGGGCTTCGCGGGGGCCCTGTGCTTCGCCGAACTCGGCACCATGATGCCCCGAAGCGGCGGGCAGTTCGTCTACCTCAAAGAAGCCTTTCCACCGATCGTGGCCTTCCTCTACGGTTGGGTGGAGTTCATCCTGCTGCAGAGCGCCGGCATGGCCGCCATCGGCGCCATCTGCACCAGCTACATGGGCTATTTCATCCCGGGGATATCGTCTCATATCACCGTATTTTCGCTGGGGCCCATCGCCATCTCTTCCCAGCAGGTCGCCGTCTGGGTATTAATCCTGTTCCTCTGTTTCGTCAACTACGTGGGCGTCCGTTTCGGCGGCCTCCTAATGAACCTGACCACCTTCGCCAAGGTGACCGCCCTGGTCGGCCTGGCGCTGCTGGCAGCCTGGATCGGCGGGAACGTCAGCCATTTCGAACCGCTGGTCCCTCCGGATCTCGACACGGGCATCCTGACCGTGCTGGGGCCCGCGATGATCGGTGGGCTATTCGCCTATCAGGGCTGGGTAAACACCAACATGGTCGTGGGGGAAGTGAAAGACCCGCAGCGTATCCTGCCCCGGGTGATCTTCTTCGGCCTCGGACTCTGTACCCTCGTATATCTTGCGGTCAACTGGTCCTACCTCTACGTCCTGAGCATCGGCGAAATCGCGGCTTCCGAGCGCGTGGCGGCCGACGCGGCCAGCAGGCTGATCGGTCCCGTGGGGGCGTCGCTGATCTCGGCGGCCGTCATGATCTCGACCTTCGGAACCATGAACGGCACCATGATCATCACGCCCCGGATCCCCTACGCCATGGCGAGGGCGGGGTTGTTCTTCAAGTGGTTCACCCACGTGCATCCACGGTACCGGACGCCATCCCGCGCCATCGTGGCCATGTCGGTCATGGGTTTCGTGTGGACCTTCCTGGGCGACTTTCAGTCTATCATCAACGCCTTCGTCTACATCGTCTACCTCTACTACGGGCTCAACGTCCTCGCCCTCATCGTGCTTCGGCGCAAGTTTCCGGACGCCCGGAGGCCCTATAAGGTACCCGGCTACCCCTACGTGCCGATTCTATTCCTGGTGGTGGTCGCGTGGGTGGTGGTGACGGTTGTCACCCAGAACTTCCTGCAGGCGCTGCCCGGACTGGGATGTCTCGGGCTGGGCGCCGTCGTGTACCTGATCTGGTTCCGGAAAGCCTGAGTCTCCTCCGGATCAGGGCCTACGCGGTATCCCGCTTGAGCGACTTACCCTCCCCGAATCCCGCCGCGAACAGGAACAGGACCAGTATGACCAGGAAGGCGGGCAGGATCCAGAACACCTGCCAATCAGAGAGGCTGAGGGCTTCGGTCGAACCGAGAAAGGTGTTGTAGATCCGGCCGGCTACCTGGGCGCCGATCAGCATGCCCAGGCCGCTGGAAACAAGGACGAACAGCCCCTGGGCCTGTCCCCGGTTGGCGGACGTGGCCTGCTGGTCCATGTAGACGTGCGCGGTCACGAAGAAGAAATCGTAGCAGATGCCGTGAAGGATGATCCCCGTGACGATCAGCGTCCACAGGGCATCGGGCGCGCCGAGGGAGAAAAGCCCGTACCGGATGATCCACGCAGCCATCGCGATCAACATCATCCGCTTCACGCCGAGCCGGCGGAAGAAGAAGGGCATGCACAGCATCAGGAAGACCTCGGAAAACTGGCCCAGCGTCTGCGTGCCCGCGATGTTGGTAAAACCGGTTGCCCCGAGGTAGAGCTGCGTGAAATTGTAATAGAAAGCCAGCGGAATGCACAGGAGCAGGGCGCTGATGATAAACAGGTAGAAGGACCGGCTTCCCAGTTCCCGAAGGGCGTCGAGACCAATCACGGAACTCAGGGATACCTTTTTGCCGGCCGCGGCGGGTGGCGTCCTTCTCATCGTGAAACTGTACAACCCCATGGCCAGACCGGCTGCGCCCGTTGTGTAGAGCGGCCAGGCCGTTTCTTCGGGAATGACCCCGCCCGTGAAGAGACCCAGGACGAAGCTGATGAAGAGCCCCGCGGCGATCCAGCCGATCGTACCGAACACCCGGATCACCGGATACTGCGCTTCCCGGTCTTCGATCCGGTGGAACGTGATCGCGTTCACCAGGCCCAGGGTCGGCATATAACAGATATTAAAGACAAGCAGGAGGAGTATGAAAAGGAACGGGTCGCCCACGGCCAGGGGAACGAGCAGCATGATGCTGCCGGCCAGGAGGTGCAGCCAGGCCAGGACCCGCTCCGGCGCGAAATACCGATCCGCCACGAGGCCAAGGAAGAAGGGGGAAATGATCGCGGCTATCGGATTGACCGTGTAGGGCCAGTGGGTAAGGTCGCCCATCCCGTGGGCGTTCATATAAACGGCAATCGTAGGATACCAGGCCCCCCATATGAAGAACTGGAGGAACATCATGAGACAGAGGGATGGGGACATGGAATCCTGGTCCGCCTGGTCCTGCCGGGGCTTGGCCGGCGGCGGGAAGCGAGTCTATCTGCCTACCTTGTAGCCGTAGCCCACGGCGATCCACGCCTTGACCGGCTGCTGTTTCAAGGTGGCGGGATGATAAAGGGAAGCGTATATCTTCTGAAGGAGCAGATCGTCGATCTCGGCATATCCGGTCGATTCGATCATGGCGGCATCCACGACCTTGCCCCGTTCATCGATCAGCAACTCGAACCGGACGATGCTCTCCTTTACTTTGCGCAGATTCCGCGGGATTTCCTTCCGGGAAATACTCATGTTGAGACGCCGCGGAATGGGCGGTGTGTCGTATTTCCAGGTACCATCGCCCCCCTCGCCCAGGCCGCCCGTACCGCCGGTCCCGCTTCCCCCATCGGCGCCGCCTTCCGCGCCCGGTCCTCCCATCCCCGCTTCGTCTCCCGCTTCATCCTCGGTTTCCATGGCGACGGCCACGGCACTTTCCATCTCTTCCTGGGAAGCGATCTCGTGCTCCTCGGCAATCAGGCTGTCGTCTATCGGTTCGGGTATCCCCACGATCACGGGAACGGGCACGCCCTTGCTCATGATGTCGTCCCCGGGATCCTCCGGCGGCTCGAGCCGGCCGGGACGGCCGCCGCCCCGCTCCGACGTGAGCAGCCTGCTCGGATCGATAAGGTCGATCAAGTGATCGGGATAGGGAATGATCTCGATTTCCACCATGGGTTCGAATTCGATCTCGTTGTAGAGGTAGACCCCGCCAACCACGAAAAAATGCAGGAAGGCGGCGCACCAGATTCCAGCGCTGAGAAAACGTCGCGAGAATCGCTTAAGGGGGTGGGGCACCAGTTCATCGGCTTCGAGTCTTTCAAGGAAGCGTCCGATCCGGTACGCAATTTGTCCGGATTCACCGTTCATGGCAGGTCTACTCGGAGACCGGTCACGGAGGCCGGTCCGGCAGGAAACTTGCGGCGCTGTCAATGGCCATAAGTTCCACCGCGCAGGGTGTACTGTCAAGGTTTTTGACCGTAGCGCAGGGACTCCGCGACCTCATCCGGAGCAGCCACGAGACGCTTGACGCGGAAGCCCCGCGACCTCGTCCGGCGCAGCCATAAAACGCTTGACAGGGAACCACCCAGGTTTCATCATGCCATACGTTTTGCGGTTCGTCCCGCATGCCGGTCTAACCGGCCATCCACTTCTATTTCCATACATTCGCGTTGCGGCCGATCCTGGAGGTCGGGTGGGTCATACGATTCAGCCCCTACCGGCAGCCATCACGTCGATTACTGCGCTGGGAGCATGACATGAGAAATCCGGCGACGAAAATGATTCGCATCCTGTCCGGCCTGCTGCTCTTCGGTCTCCTGGGCATGCCGGTCGGACCGAGCCAGGCCCAGGATAGAGAAATCACCCTGGAAATGACTACGGAAGCGGGAGTCATCGAAATCGTGCTCGACCCGGTCCGGGCGCCGGTTACCGTATCGAATTTCATGCGATACGTGGACGCCGGGCAATACAACGGCGGAGTCTTCCACCGGACGGTGACCATGGACAACCAACCGAACAACGACGTGAAGATCGAGGTGATACAGGGCGCAGTGAACCCCGATTTCCGGGATGACAGTTACCCGCCAAACAGCGGATTCGATCCGATTCCGCTGGAACGGACCTCCTCGACCGGGATCAGGCACGTGGACGGCGCCATTTCCATGGCCCGCATGGGACCTGACACGGCGACCTCGGGTTTCTTCTTCTGCATAGGCGATCAGCCCGAGCTCGATTTCGGCGGCAAACGCAACCCGGACGGGCAGGGATTCGCCGCTTTCGGCCGTGTGACCCGGGGCATGGACGTGATCCGGAAGATCCAGATGTCTCCCCGCGAAAACCAGCGTCTCACGCCGCCGGTCGCGATTACCAGCGTGATGAAAAAAACCAGGTAGAAAACCCGCAGGCCATCCCCAGACAGGAGCGTTTCATGACCGACCGCGTTGAGCGACCGGAGTCTTTCTTCGGCTTCCGGCTCGGCGACGACTACAAAATGGCTCGCTGGGACCGCATTACGGAGTACTTCTACCTGCTGAACCAGCAGAGCGAGAACATCCGCGTGGTCAATCTGGGTCCCACGACGGAGAACAACCCATTCCTGCTGGCCATTATCACTTCGGCCGAAAACCTGGCCGGCCTGGAAGAACTGCGTGAGACCAACCGGCGGATCTGCGATCCCCGGGGCCTTTCGGACGCCGAGATCGACAGCCTTGTCGGCAGGGGAAAGGTCATCGTCTGCCAGTCCATGAGCCTCCACGCCAACGAAATCGCCGCGACCCAGATGGCGCCCCAGCTCGCCTACGACCTGGTCACGGGCGACGACGAGACCACGAAGAACATCCTGGAGAACGTCATCTTCCTGATGGTTCCGTGCTTCAATCCCGATGGCCAGATCATGGTGTCGGACTGGTACAACGAGCACCTGGGCACGGAATACGAGGGATGCGATCTACCGTGGCTGTATCACAAGTACTGCGGCCACGACAACAACCGGGACGCCTTCATGTTGAATCTTGTGGAATCCCGGTACATGGCCAAAATCATGTTCAAGGACTGGCATCCCCACGTCTTCCAGGACCACCACGAAATGGGCGGCTACCAGCCCCGGCTGTTCGTGTGCCCATACTGCGAACCCATTCATCCCCACGCCGATCCGCTCATTTGGCGCGAAATCAACTGGTACGGGGCGCACATGGTCTACAAGCTGGAGGAAGCGGGCAAACAGGGCGTGATCAGCGGCGCCATGTTCCCGGCATGGTACCACATGGGCTTCCACTGGCTCGGCAACTACCACAACATTGCGAGTCTGCTGACCGAAACGGCCCAGGCGAAACTGGCCAGTCCCCTGTACGTCCATCCCCATCAGCTCCGGGGGGAGGACGGCAACACGCTCCACACGCTGCCCCACTACAAGCCGCAGACGAACTTTCCAAACCCGTGGCCTGGGGGATGGTGGCGGTTGCGCGACATGGTGGACCAGCAGCGCGTGGCGGCCATCGGTCTCATGGACATCGCGGCGCGGTGCCGGGAAACCGTGCTGCGGAACGCCGCGCAGAAGGCCCTGCACCAGACCGGCAGGGGCCGGGAGGACGATTCGGCGGGTTTCTTCATACGTCCCGATCAACACGACGCTCCCGTCGCGGCCGGGCTGGTAAACGCCCTGGTGCGACAGGGGATCGACGTGCAGCGGACCCGGACCCGCGCTACGGTGGGGACCCGGGTTTATCCCGCGGGCACCTGGTTCATTTCCAACGCGCAGCCCAAACGGGGCGTAGTCAAGACGCTGCTGGAACGGACCATCTGGCCCGACGATGCCTGGGCAAGAAAGGCCGATGGCTCGCCCACGCGGATCTTCGATAGTACGACGGACACGCTGGCGGAGATGATGGGCGTCGTGGCGGAGCCCTCGGAGGTGCCGCACGCCGCCCTGGACACCGGTTCGCTGAACCTCGATCCGGTGATCGAGTCGGTGCCGGTAAACGGAGCCGTAACCGGCGACGGGGAGCACGGCATGGCCGTCGATCCCCGGCATAACGCCGCTTTCTCCGCGGTCAACGAACTGCTGGAGACGGGCGCTGAAATCGGCCGGACCGCGGGACCCCTGTCCGTAGGCGCCCGCGAACTGCCGGCCGGCGCTTTCGTCGTCAGGGAGGCCGACCGGGAAAGGGCCGAGCAGATCATTCGGGATACCGGCGCAAGCGGCTATCGACTCGAGGAGCAGGTGGAAGGCGATCCGCTCCTTCAGCCGCGCATAGCCATGTATCAGCGGTACTGGGGCGGCAACATGCCCGAGGGATGGACCCGCATGACGCTGGAACAAGCGGGTTTCCCCTACCGCAGCGTGCGGGACGCCGATATCCGGGACGGGCTTCGCGACCTCTGCGACGTGTTCATCCTGCCCGACGACACGATGGACATGATGGCCGGCACGGAACAAGAGATCGAAAGTCGCCTGAAGACCATGTCGCAGCCCGAAGCGTACCGGAGCGCCCTGGGCGATCCGGAAATCGAAGCCATCGGGGAACTCGTGGAAAAGGGCGGGACGCTCGTGGCCATCGGCCGCGCGTGCCGGCTTCCCATCGAGAAGTTCGGCCTGCATATCACGGACGTATCCGCCGGCCTGCCGGAAAGCGCATTCTTCTGTCCCGGTTCCATGCTGCGGATCCGCGTCGACAATTCCCACTGCCTCGGATACGGCATGCCGGACCAGGCCCTGGCCATGCACCGCACCAGCCCCGTGTATTCGATCAACCCGTCACACTACAACGACCTATACGAAGTGATCGCCGCCTATCCCGAAAAAGACGTGCTCGAGAGCGGGTGGCTGATCGGCGAGGAACACATCGCCGGCAAGCCCGCCATGATCAGCGTGCGTCACGGCGAGGGACGGATCGTGCTCTACGGTTTCCAGGTAAACTTCCGCAACCAGACCCACGGCACCTTCAAGCTGCTATTCAACGCGCTGTACGGCGCCGGATCTTGAGCGTGCGGATCGGAGAACACCCCATGCCCATCGTAGACTTTCACAACCACGTCTATCCACCCCGGTACGTCGATGAGATCCGGGAAGGACCCAGCGCGTACACGGTGACGGACGACGAGGACGGCAATCCGGTGCTGCATTCTCCCGGCGACTACAACATCCTCGTACCTGGTCACCGGCTCATGGACGTGCGCCTGGAAGTGATGGAGGAAGCCGGGGTCGACACCCATCTCATCACCTTCACGGCGCCCGGCACGCTCATCGAGACGCCGGAACGGTCCGCCGAGCTGAGCGGCAAGGTCAACGACCTCTTCGCCGAAATTCAGCGCGAACATCCCGACCGTCTCCCCGCACTGGCCACCCTTCCGCTTAACAATGCGAAAGCCTGCGCTGCCGAACTCGAACGGGCCGTGGGCCCGCTGGGCCTGAAGGGGGCCTGCGTGTACAGCAACGCCAACGGCGTGGCCCTGAGCGATTCGCGGTTCTGGCCTATGTACGAGGTAGCGGACGATCGCGAAATGGTCGTTTTCATACATCCCACCTTCCCCCTGGGCGTGGAGGCCATGAAGGATTACATGCTCATGCCCGCGGTCGGGTTCCTGATGGATACGACCCTGGCCGCGGCGAGCCTGCTGTTCAGCGGCGTGGTGGAGCGGTTTCCGAACATTCGCTGGGTACTGGGCCATCTCGGAGGCGCCGTACCGTACCTCGCCGAACGCTTCGACCGGTGCTACGAGGCCTTTCCCCAGTGCCGCGCCAACCTGGAGCGCCATCCCACCGAATACCTGAAGAGCCAGTTCTACTACGACACGGTCAATTTCGACGTGGACGCGCTGCACTTCGCCCTGGGCTTCGCGGGCGCCGAACGCATACTGGCCGGGAGCGACTATCCCCACCAGATCGGCAGCATGCCGAAGATGATCGAGAGCATCAACGCCCTGGACCTGCCGGAGAACGACCGGACCGCCATACTCGGGGGGAATGCAATCCGGCTGCTCGGACTTTGATCGAACCGAAACGCTGTGACCGGGACGCTGAAACCATGGACCTTAAACTCCAGGGTAAAAGAGCGATCGTCACCGGCGGCAGCCGGGGCATCGGGAGGTGCTGCGCGCTGGCCCTGGCGAGGGAAGACGCCCGCGTCTGCGTCACGGCCCGGAACCGTCCTTTGCTCGACGAGGCGGTCCGCGACATAAACGCGGCGGGTGGCGAAGGTTTTGCGGTCGCGGCCGATCTGACTTCGCCGGATGATTGCCGAAGGGTGGTCCAGGAGGTTGTTGACACCTTCGGCGGTATCGACATGCTCATCAACTGCGCCGGGGCCGCCCGGGGTGGAGACATCCTGACGCTGCCCGCTGAGCAGATCGAGGACGGGATGACGCTCAAAGCCCACGGATACCTGCGGATGTCGCAACTGGTAATCCCGTACATGCAGAAGAACAGGTGGGGTCGCATCGTCCATATCGCCGGCAGCGCGGGAACGAGTCCAGACCGCGTCAACATCCCGTTAAGCCTGGCCAATATCGCCGTCCTGAACTGCACCCGGGCCCTGTCCGACGCCGTGTCCGGCGACGGTATCCTGGTCAACGCCATCTGTCCCGGGCTGACGAACACGCAGAGAGCCCGGGACGTGCAGCAGGCGGAGGCCGACCGGCAGGGCCGCGACGTCGAGGCCCTGCTTCGCGAAGCCGGCGAAGGGCTTCCCGCCGGACGCATCGCGGAACCGGAAGAGATCGCCGACGTGGCGGCTTTCCTGGTATCGGAAGCCTGTTCTTACGTCTTCGGTACCGCAGTCTACATGGATGGCGGCGGGAGACGGGGCATTCCTTAAACACCCCTGTTCGGTATCAGACAACCTGAATTGGACCCGAATGAAATGAACCCGAAATGAACCTGAAATGAACTCGACCCGAGTTAACCCGAATGAACCTGCAATCCTCACACGAAGGGAACATCACCATGTCTGACGGCACGTCCAAATCCTTCGCGGCCCGGTCCGACGGCGCCGAATGGGTCAAGGGGCTGCGGCCCTATTTCGTGTACCGCGATCTGGGCATGAAGACCGCAACGGAAGGCCGGGTCATGGCCCACGTCATCCGCGCGGCACAGTCCTGCGACGGTCCCATGGGCTATCATTCCCACGAACTCGAATTCCAGATGAACTACCTGCTCAAGGGCTGGGCGCGCATCGATCTGGAGGACGTGGGCGAGATCGAGGTGACCGCGGGCGACGCGTGGTACCAGGCGCCCGGCGTCAAGCATGAACTGATGGAATTCTCGGACGACTTTGAAGTGATCGAGATCACCATACCGGGTGATTTCCCCACCATCGACGAAACGCGTTAGGACCGGCCATGAACGTGGGATTCATTGGCTTGGGCAACATGGGCAATCCCATGGCCGCGAACCTGCTGCGGGCAGGACACGACCTGCGGGTCCACGACCTGTGCGAGGATAGGGCCTCCAACCTGCTGGACGCCGGAGCTTCGTGGGGTTCATCTCCCCGGGAGACGGCCGCGGACGCCGACGCGGTCGTCACTTCGCTGCCCGGACCGGCCGCGGTGGAGGAGGTGGTCCTGGGCGGCGACGGCGTGTTCGAAGGACTTTCCCGCGGTGCGGTCTACATCGACACGAGCACCGGCGATCCGGCACACATCCGGCGGATCGCCAGGGAAGGCGCGGCGAGGGGGATCGACGTGCTCGACGCACCCATCAGCGGCGGCGTCTTCGGCGCCAGGGACGCCACCCTGACCGTGTTCGTCGGAGGCGAGCAGGCCATATTCGACCGGTACGAACCCCTCTTGCGCGGTATGGGCAAGACGGTGGTCCACATGGGAGGCACCGGAAGCGGCGTCGCGACCAAGCTGGTCAACAATTTCATGATGTTCATCAATTTCATCGGCGCGTGCGAAGGGATGGCCATCGCCGCGCGGGCGGGCATCGATCCGCATGCGTTGATCGACGCCATCCGGCCCAGCATGGGCCAGAGCCGGATGATGGAACGGTGCCTGAAACGGTTCCTGGACGGCAAGCCGTTGTATTCGGCCGTTGACCTGGGCGTGAAAGACATGCACCTGGGCGTCGATCTGGCCAGGACGCTCGACGTCCCGCTGGAACTCGGCCCTGTGGTCGAGGAGATCCTCAGGCGTTTCCAGGACCAGGGAAACGCCCAGGCGGACCTTCTCGCGTACATCGGGGACTACCTGAATCGGTCGGGAATAGACCTGGCCGGGAAATCGTGAGGGCAATCATGCGCTGGAGGCTACTTATTTGCCTGGCCGCGTTCCTGGTACTGGGCGCCGCCGTAACGACCGCCGCCGTAACGACCGCTGCCGTAACGACCGCTGCCGCGAACACGCTTGCACAATCCGCGGCCGGACCGCTTGATATCCGCGGCTCCTGGAAACCGGAAACGTACCGGCTCAAGTCCGGACCGGTCCACGAAGTGACCGGCCTGATCACGTTCACCGGGAAGGACTGGTCGGTCCTCTTCTTCATCGTCACCGACGAGGGCCCCCGGCGGGGTTCGGGAGAAGGAGGAACCTACACCCTGGACGGCGACAAGCTGACCTTCCGGCACCTGTACAACCTCTCCGGCGGCCATGCGGTCGAAGGTTTCGAGGCCAGCGACCTGTCGATGAAGGTGAGGCCGAAGGACGCCGAGGACGCGCCTTCCGAGCCCTGCACCATTACTATAGAAGAAGACCTCCTTACGATCTTCTTCCCCAGCGGTAACCAGATGGTCTTCCGACGCAGTTCCGATTGAATGAAGCGCCGCGCCCCGTTTCCCGGTCGGCATCACGGAAGGGCTCCTGCATCGCCGGGTATCACCCGCCGATGCCATCTCGCGCATTCCTGCCCGCCGACATACGGACTCGACTCCAGGGAACGGGAATCAGTTGACTTTACCCGGCGTTCCCGCTTATCTTGGGACGCTGTCGTTCACGCGGCTCGAATCCCGGGAACCAGGCCATGCCATCCGAAGAACTGACCCGTAAGATGAAGCAAACCGTTGGCGTCGAGGCCGCCAGGATGGTCCGGCACGGGGACGTGGTCGGACTGGGCACGGGCTCGACGGCGGTGTTCATGATCGAGGAGCTGGGACGGCGCGTTCGGGACGAGGACCTTCGAATCCAGGGCATTCCCACCTCCTTCGACGCGTCGGTTCAGGCCCGGAAAAACGCCATTCCCACGGTCACGCCGGACGACGTGGACCGGGTCGATATCTCCGTGGACGGCGCGGACGAGGTAGATCCCGATATGAACCTGATCAAGGGCCGTGGGGCCGCCCACCTTCGCGAGAAGATCGTGGACGGCATGGCCGATCGGTTCATCGTCATCGTGGACGAATCGAAACTGGTCGACCGGCTGGGATCGAAGTGTCCCGTGCCGCTGGAAGTCCTTCCCATGGCCGTACGACCCGTGTTGCGGGCCGTCGAAGCGCTGGGCGGGGAACCCGTGCTGCGCATGGCGGCGCACAAGGATGGACCGGTCATCACGGACCAGGGGAACATGGTCGTAGACGCCCGTTTCGATGGTATCGACGACCCCGTCGGAATGGAAAGCACGCTCAACAACATACCCGGCATCCTGGAAAACGGTCTTTTCGTCGGACTGGCCACCGAGGTTCTGATCGGGAGCATCTCCAGCGAGGGACGTATCGAAGTGGATCGAAGGAGCTGAACCGGTAAGGCCGCCGCGGTACAATGGTCGGCCGCCTCAATCCAATGGCCGCCGCGGTGCGCGGCATAGCAAGAGTCCGTACACACAGACGATCCGAGTCCAAGAATGAACGAAATCGGATACTTCAGCCTGCTGCTCGCCTTCATGACGGCGACCTACGGCGGCGTGACCAGCGTGGTCGGCGCCCGGGCGCGGAACCCGCAGATGATCGCCAGCGGCGCCCACGGCGTCATCGCCACTTTCGGCCTGCTGACGCTGGCCTCCGTCGTGCTGGTGTACCATTTGTACACCGGCAACTTCCAGGTGGAATACGTCGCCTCCTACACCAGCAGCACCCTGCCCGAGTTCTATCGCATCACCGCACTGTGGGCCGGGCAGAAGGGGTCGCTGCTCCTGTGGGTATGGACCCTGGCCCTCTTCGCGCTGGTGGTGCACCTGACCAACCGGGACCGCAACCAGACGCTGATCCCCTACGTCCACGCAGTAATGATGTCGGCGGTCCTGTTCTTCATCGCCCTGCTCATCTTCGTGGCCAACCCCTTCGAGCTGCTGCCCTTCGTGCCCAGCGAAGGCCGCGGCCTGAACCCGGTGCTGCAGATGCCGCTGATGATCATTCACCCGCCCATACTCTACCAGGGGTACGTCGGGACCGTGGTTCCCTTCGCCTTTGCCATGGCCGCGCTGATGACCGGCGAACTGGGGGACACCTGGATCCGGACGATCCGCAGGTGGACCCTTTACGCGTGGTTCTTCCTCGGGTTCGGTCTGATACTGGGCGGCCGGTGGGCGTACGTTGAACTGGGATGGGGCGGGTACTGGGCCTGGGATCCGGTAGAGAACGCGGCGCTCATGCCCTGGCTGACCATCACCGCCTTTCTCCACTCCGCGATGATCCAGGAGAAGAAGGGTATGCTGAAGATCTGGAACTTCACGCTGATCATCCTGACCTTCGGCCTGGTCTACTTCGGTACCTTTCTCACGCGAAGCGGTGTCGTTTCCTCGGTGCATTCCTTTACCACTTCGGGCATCGGTCCCATGTTCATGGGTTTCGTCATCGTCTCGATGGTACTGTCCTTCGGCCTGCTGATCAGCCGGCGCCGCGCCTTGAAGGCCCGCAACGAACTCGACTCTTTCGTCTCGCGGGAAAGCAGCTTCCTGCTGAACAACCTGGCGCTCGTGGGCATGTGTTTCGCCATCCTCTGGGGAACGATCTTCCCCGTGCTTTCCGAAGCGGTCAGCGGCGAAAAGATCACGGTGAGCGCGCCGTACTTCAACCAGATCAACATACCGCTGGGCATCTTCCTGCTCTTCCTTACCGGAGCGGGGCCCCTGTTCGCCTGGCGCAAGACGTCCGTGCAAAGCCTGAAGCGGCACTTCACCGTACCCGCTGCCTGTTTCCTCGCCGCGGCCGGCATCCTGTTCGCCATCGGCATCCGGCACATCTACGCCCTGCTTTCCTTCAGCATGTGCGCCTTCGTCGTAGGGGCCATCGGACTGGAGTTCTACCGCGGCGTCCGCGCACGCCGTTCGACGAACGATGAATCCTACCCCGCGGCTTTCTACCGCCTGGTCATGGGCTACAAGCGCCGGTACGGCGGTTACGTCGTTCATATCGCAATCGTGCTTCTGTTCGTGGGATTTACCGGGGCCGCCTTCGACCGGGAAGAGAACTTCGCGGTCCGGGAGGGCGAATCGTTCCAGATCAAGAACTACACGCTGGACTTCGATTCCCTCACCGAGACCAACATGGGCGAGTACGTGTCCTACGCCGGCCTGCTTCGACTTTCCGTGGACGGCGAGCCCGTCGTCATGATGGCTCCGGAGAAGCGTATCTACCCCATACAGGACCAGGTGACTTCGGAAGTGTCCATCTGGTCGACGCTCAATGAAGACCTGTACGTGGTCCTCGCCGAACTGAACGAAACGCTTGACGTAGCTACATTTAAGGTCTACATTAATCCATTAGTAAACTGGGTCTGGATCGGTACGGCGCTGCTCATGCTGGGGACGATCGTCCTCTTACTCCCGGATCGATTCGGAAGGAAAACCGGCATACGAGATGGGCGTGGCGAACCTCGCACGCAAGTGCCCGGGACCCGGGATTCGATCGCTTGAAAGACCATGTGTGTATCATGGACGCGGCACCCACAGCCATCAGGGTCAAGCGAATATCCGCGTCGAATGTCGCAACGCTTTAACCCGGACATGCACCGGTGTTTTAACAATGCATGACCTGATTTGGCAACTCGATAGGCAGGGTGGGGACGCTCCCGAGGAAGTCCGGGCGCCTTGGAAAACGAATTTGGCAAGCACAACATATGCCGACTCCGTTCCAGGCAAACAGGTGGTATCCGGTTCTGTTCAAATTCAGATTGAGATTCGCGGAAACGTGCATGGATTTACTCGACGCTGAAAGGTCTAAGGTATTTCTGAGCGGACAACTCTGGAGACGCTCGACGGCAGCTCGTCGGGAATACGCACAAAAACACCACCGCGGCGGAACGGTTCGAAAAACACGGGTGCCATACCTTCCTCGCCCGTAAGCAACACTCCCCTGCCGGCATACGCCGACCCGGCCACGCTCCGGATCGGCAGCGGCCAGCTTATCGAAATCAAGACCTGGTTCGACGCTACTGAGGGATAAGCTGTTTTCATAGCAGGGGGTGTTCTATGGAATTCCCATTGGAAAACCTGAACGATTTATTGCTGCCCCTGGCCGCGCTGGCCGTGATTTCCGGTCTTGTCGGGCTGGTAATCGGCATGCTCTGGCGGCGCAGCAAAGCCGGCGAGATGGAGGAAAAAGCCCAGAAACGCGCGCAGCGCCTTTTCAAGGAAATGGAAGTGCAGCGCCGGGCTGAACTGCTCGAGGAAAAGAGAAAATGGCATAATGCGCGGGAGGCGCAGGAGGAAGAAATCAACAGCAGGCAGTCTGCCCTGGACAACCAGGAGCAGGATATGATGGTCCGGGAGAAAGAGTGCGAACAGCGATTCGACAGCCTGAAGGATCGGGAAGATCAGGCCGGCCTGAGGGAAGACGATCTGGAAAAGCTGGAAGAGAAATTCAACACGCAGCAAGTCCGGCTGAAGGAAGCGGCCTCTGAATACCGAAACCGGCTGGAATCCCTGGCCCGGCTGACCGCGGAGGAAGCCAAGAAACAGCTTCATGATGAGCTCATCCACGACGTGAAGCAGGAAGCGGAGCACAGGGTAAGGGACATTCTGAAAACCGCGCAGACCAATGCCAACCGGGAAGCGAGAAAGGTCGTCACGCTGGCGATCAGCCGGTGCGCGGTGGATCAGTCCACGCAGACGAGCGTCGCGGTGGTTCCCCTGCCCAACGACCAGATCAAAGCCCGTATAATCGGAAAAGACGGCCGAAACATACGAACATTCGAGGCGGCCAGCGAAGTCAAGGTGATGGTGGACGATACCCCCGAAGCCGTGGTCATCTCCTGTTTCGATCCTATCCGCAGGGAAATCGCACGGACGGCCATGGCCGATCTCGTATCCAACGGTAAGATCACCCAGAACCGTATAGAAGAAATCATCACGCGGGCACGGGAACAGATCGACAGCCGCCTGTTGTCGGAAGGGCAGCAGACCGTCAACCAGCTTAAATTGAAACCCATGCATCCCGAGATGATGAAACTGGTCGGCCGGCTGCGGTTCCGGTCCAGTTACGGCCAGAACGCCCTGGATCACTCGAAGGAGGTGGCGTTCCTTACCGGCATGATGGCCGTCGAGATCGGATTGGACGAGTTGCTCGCCCGGCGCTGCGGACTCCTTCACGACGTCGGCAAGGCCCTGGACCACGAGATGGAGGGATCCCACCCGGAAATCGGACTGGCCTTCGCGGAGAAGTATGGCGAACCCGAGGAAGTCAAGAACGCCATTATCGCCCATCACAACGACGAGAACGAGGAAATCACCTCGCCGATCACATTTCTTGTCGCCGCGGCGGACGCGATTTCGGGCGCCCGGCCAGGCGCCCGCAGGAATGACCCCGAAGACTATGTCCGCAGGGTGGTGGAGCTTGAAGAACTCGCCCGGGCGTTCGACGGGGTGGCCGACGCCTACGCCATCAATGCGGGCCGTGAGATCCGGGTCATGGTCCGGCCGGACCAGGTAGACGACGACCGGACGCACATACTGGCCTCCGAAATATCCCAGAAGATCCGCAACGATCTGACCTATCCCGGGCACATCAAGGTGACCGTCATCCGGGAGAAAATCGCCCACAGGATGACCAACAAACGGGACGACCAGCAACAGGGCGGACGTCGAAGATCGTACGGACGAAACCGGAACCGGCGTCATTCTCCGACGCCCAGCGGACAGGCGGCGGGGTAGCTTCGCCGCGTAGCGGATACCCGTGTCTCTTACCGAAGAAATCAAGGCGCACGCCACGTATCTCGGCTTCGATCTCTCCGGCGTAACCACTGCCGAGCCGCCTCGTCACGGGGAATACTACGCCAAATGGATCGAGCAGGGTATGGCCGGCGAGATGGCCTACCTGGGTCGGCAGATCGAGAAACGGCAGGACCCGGGACAGATCCTGCCGAACGCGCGGTCCCTCGTCGTAGTCGCGATGAACTACCGGTGTCCGGACCCGGACCCCGGCCCCGGCGGCGCGCACCGCGGAAGGATCGCCCGGTACGCCCGGGGCGACGACTATCATGACGTAATGAAGGAGAAGCTGCAGACGCTGCTTGGGTTCATCCGGGAAAGGGCCGGACGTCCCGTGGAGGGCAGGGTATACGTGGATACCGGGCCCGTACTGGAACGTGAATTCGCCGCCCGCGCCGGCCTGGGGTGGTTCGGGAAGCACACCAATCTCATCCACAAGCGCGTGGGTTCGTGGCTGTTGATCGGGGAGATTCTCCTGGACATCGACCTGGACTTGGACCGGCCCGTCGCCGACCACTGCGGCACGTGCACGAAGTGCATCGAAGCCTGTCCCACGGAAGCCATCGTCGAGCCCTACGTGGTCGATTCGCGCCGCTGCATTTCCTACCACACCATCGAACTGAAAGGCGCCATCCCCCTGGAGTACCGCGCGGCGATGGGAGACCGCGTATTCGGGTGCGACGACTGCCAGGATGTCTGTCCCTGGAACCGCCGCGCGCCGGAAACCGGCCATTCGGCGTTCGTTTCCCGTCCGTGGAACGAAGCTCCGGGCCTGATCGAAATGCTGGGGTTGACGCCGGAGGCGTTCAGGACGCGATTCCGGGGCAGTCCCGTAAAACGGACCAAGCGGCGGGGCCTGCTGCGGAACGCCGCGGTAGCCCTGGGCAACACGAAGGACCCCGAGGCGATACCCGCGCTCGCCGATTCGCTTGGCGACGACGAGCCGCTGGTCCGGGGGCATGCGGCCTGGGCGCTGGGGAACGTCGGCGGCGGCCGGGCGCTCGCGGTTCTGGAGCAGGCGAAGAAATCCGAAGAAGATCCGTGGGTAATCGAGGAAATAGACCAGGCGCTCGCGGAATGCGAAGCGTCTTGACCAATGGCCGACTCATGCGTACCTGCTGGTGCCGCGCCCGAACCAATTCCCTACGAATGGCCGACGAACCAGACTGAAATTCCAAATACCCTTGCCTCCTCGACGGTTATAGGTATATTTCAGACGGCTGAGGTGACCGGTGCCGGTCGATGGATCGACGTCCGAAAAGCCGAATCGATTTCTGATTCGCTTAACGCAGATATGATGAGATACCTCCCGCTCATATTCCTTGTTGTCCTCGCCGGCTGCGCCGGTCCCCGGACCCTTGAACCGGGCTCGCGCGTGACGGCCGCCCCCGAGACGGCGGACACTACCGGAACGACCGTCGCGGTGGAGCAAACGCCGGACCAGGATCTTACCCTCGATCACGTCACCCTGGCCGACTCCCTGGTGATACAGGATCCGGATCGTCTTCTCGCCGATGCCAGATTGCGCTATGACGCGGCACTCGCGGCGCTGGAGCGTTCCGATACCACGTCCGCGCGCGATGCGGTCGACGAAGTGCTCGGGCTGGTCATCCTCCTGAGCGACGACCAGAAACACGCCGCGACCCCCGCACAGGCCGACCTGCTCAAGCAACTCGGCCTGCTAGTGGACCGCATCCAGGACAGACACCGCGCGACCGCCGAAGTCAAAGATTCGATTCCCAGGGAACTCAACCGCCGCGTCACCCTGCAGATCAATCAGTTTCTCAAGGGCAGGAGCCTGGACATACTCAAGGCCGCGTACCAGCGGTCCGGGCGATACACTCCCATGATCCAAGAGGAGCTGGCCGCCCGCGGGATGCCCGGAGCGCTTCAATGGCTTCCGATCGTCGAAAGCGGCTTCAAGCCCAGGGCGTACTCGTGGGCGGCCGCGGCGGGCATGTGGCAGTTCATCTTCGATACCGGCAAGCGGTACGGACTACGCCGTTCCGGTTGGGTAGACGACCGCTTTGACCCCCACAAGGCCACACCGGCCGCACTCGCCTACCTGGAGGACCTGTACGGCATGTTCGACGACTGGTTTCTCGCCCTTGCGGCGTACAACTGCGGCGAGTATCGCGTACTCCGTGAGATCAACCGGACGGGGAACCGGGACTACTGGAATATGCGGCTGCCCAGGGAAACCCGGAATTACATACCCAAATTCCTCGCGGTGGTGCACATCATCGAGAACGCCGAGAAATATGGCGTCGAGTGGCCGGAGACCCACCATCCCCACCTCTTCGAAGAGGTGCTACTCGACAAGTCGGTCAGCCTGCAGCACGTCGCCGAAATGCTGGACATGCCGCAGGACGATCTCAAGGCCCTGAATACCGACATTCGTTATGGCGTGACGCCGCCCAGCGGGTATGCGCTGCGCGTGCCCCTCGGCGCAGGCTCGACCCTGCTCGGCAGTCTCGACGAGCTTCCGGAGTCGAATTTCAGACCCCCTCCCGAGGTAAGCAGGTACCGCGTGCGGCGGGGCGATACCCTCGGCCATATCGCCCGCAGGTTCCGGACGTCGGTCAGCAGAATCCGGAGCATGAACCGGATCCGGGGCAGCCTGATCCGCATTGGCCAGATGCTCCGCGTGCCCGGGCGGAGCTACAATAACCAGACATGGGTAGGCCAGGGGCCTTCGTACGGTACACCGAAGAACGCCGCTTCACACACCGTGCGGCGCGGCGACACGCTGACCCGCATCGCCCGGTATTACGGGACATCCGTTACCGCACTCAAGCAGTCGAACGGGTTGCGGGGAGACATCATCCGCCCCGGCCAGGTACTTCGCCTTACCGGGAACGGGATCGGCGGCGGAAGGGGAACGGTCGGCAGTCCGGTGACCTACGACATCCGCTCGGGGGATACGCTATCTCGTATCGCGCGGGTTTTCAAGGTTACCGTAGCGGCCCTTATGCGGGCGAACCCCGATGTACAGGCCAACCGGTTGAGGATCGGCCAACGGATCATCATACCAGGCTGATCGTCATACCAGTCCGCCTATCATTCCGGGCAGATCATTGATTCAAGCCGATTATCATACCAGGCTGACCCCGGGCCGCAGCGACCGTCCGGTACCCGGGACCAGGAGCTCGAAATTCCGAGAAAGGAGAATCCTTACATGGGATACGTCAAGGCGGCGGACCTGGATGAATTGAGTCCGGGCAAGATGAAAATGGTCTCGATTGATGGGAAGGAGATCGTCCTGTGCAACGTGGACGGGAAGTACTATGCCGCCGATAATTTCTGCCCACACATGGGCGCGCCCCTGAGCGAAGGGGAACTGGACGGCACCGATCTCTGGTGTCCCTTCCACGGCGCGTCTTTTGACGTGACCACGGGTGACGTGCTTTCGCCGCCGGCCTACGAGAATCTCACCTGCTTCCAGGTCCGGGTGACCGGCGATGCCGTAGAAATAGAAGTCTAGCCGTCAGTCTCTGAAATGTTCGTACCCTCCTGGACGCAGGGGCCGGGGTCCGTTGTGGTCCGTAACGGTGCATCCGCGGTCCACGGATACGCATTCGCCTATGGGGGTCAGGGGCGTTCCGGTACGCTCCCCGAGTTCGGCCGCCAGGCGATCCACTTTGTCCGGCGCAACGGCGCACAGCAGTTCGAATTCCTCTCCGCTTTCCAGTGCCGTCTCTACGGGATCGATCCCAAGCTCCTCCATGACCTGCCTGGTCTCATCCGCGACTGGCAGGACATTCCCATCCAGTTTCAATCCTACTCCGCTGCTACGACCCAGGTGCAGGGCATCCGAACTGAGCCCGTCGCTCACGTCGATCATGGCGTGTACCCAACCGCTGCATGCCAGTATGCCGCCTTCACGGACACGCGGAACGGGCGTGCGGTGCCGGCGCAGCGCGCCTTCGAAACGTTCCGCCGGTCTCCCCGTTTCCGGATGCGCCCGGGCCGATTTGAGCAGGCGAAGGCCGGCCTCGCTCGCGCCCAGGTGTCCGGTGACGCAGAGGATATCTCCCTCCCGGGCGCCGCTGCGCGCCGTGATGCGTTTCCGTGCCGCTTCTCCCCTTACCGTGATGGAGACGACGGTCGGTCCGTCCGTGGAACTTAGATCGCCTCCGACGATGGACACGGATTGGCCGGTGTGTTGCGTCACATCGCGAATGCCCGCGTACAGCGCCTCAACTTCCTCCGCGGTGCGATAAGCCGGAAGGCAGAGCGTCGTCAGCGCGTGCCGGGGCACGCCGCCCATGGCCGCGATATCGCTGTAGTTGGCGGCCATGCACTTCCATCCGATCTGCCGCCAGGACGAGAAGGCAACGTCGAAATCCACGCCTTCCACGAAGGTGTCGGTCGTCAGCAGGGTCGTCATGCCGGGACCGGGTTCTACGGCCGCGGCGTCATCACCGACCCCTAAAATGACGCTCGGATCCGGCTCGGGCAGCCCATGCCCGATTCGGCGGATCAACTCGAATTCGGTGGGAAGGCCCGTGCCTTCCTTCCGGTTCTCCACGGTTCATCCATTCCTTTTCGCGTGGCCGTGACGCGCGAATCCATGGGCAATCCGCCTACGGCACCGGCCTCTTACCAACCAGCCTCATACGGCGTCATTCTCTTACGTGCCATACTCCCACGGTGCCATACTCTTACCCGCCATCCGCCTATTCGCTTTACCCGTACCGCCCCTCGACCCGCTCCCTCGAGCGGGTGAAAGTTTCAATGCCGGTCGAAACGCCGCCGCCGAAGAGCAGTCCCTCCAGCGCGCCCAAGGCGACCTGGGTGGTACGGCCGAATTCTCCCTCTCCGAAGATCGTCGCGATGGTTTCGAGCCGTATCTGCGAAGCATCGAAGGACTGCCGCAGCGTCTCCAGGCTGGCCGTGAACATGCTGCCGCCCATCACGGTCAGGACGATGCTGGCGATCATACCTCCCAGCGCGCCGAAAACGATGTTGAGAAAGCTTCGCCACTGCCCGGACCGTCCGGCCAGGTAATACGTGACGACTGGACCAAGGGCTACCCCCGTCCCGATCAGGGCGCCTTCGAGACCGCCGGTAAGACCCGCGGGATGCCGGCCGAAGAGGGTTTCCAGGGTATCGGAACTGTAGAGTTTGAATGCGGCGCCTATCAGGCCGCCGCCCAGCGCGCCGCCCAATACGCCGAGCCATCGGCTGTAAATCCCCGATACGCGCCGCAGCGCGACCATGCCGAAGGATACGCCCGCGCCGCCGAAAACGCCGCCGAACAGGCCCAGGCCCGCCAGGACGAAAATGGGCGAGAGAGCTTCCGACGGCAGGCCGGATCCGGCCGCGGCGAGCGCGGTTCCCAGGAGAAGCCCGCCAAGCAAGCCCGAAACGGCGCCGCCGAACGTTCCGCCGATCCCCTGCTGCATGATGTCGATCCCGCCCTGTTGCAGCCGCATCAATATGAAACCGACCATCACCATAACGCGGTACAGCCGGGAAAGTTTGAATGAACGGTTCTGTTCCCGCAGAAACGCCAAGCTGACCGCGCGCTGCAGGCGGCTCACGGACTCGTTGCCCGTGGGACGGGTCAGAATCGATTCCACGGCCGAGCCGAACCAGTCCGCCAGCTCGATACTGGCCGCCCTGCGCACTTTCAGCTCGGGGTCCCGCAACGCAAGGTGTCTCAGCCGGTTGTTCAGCGCCGTGCAGCGCACGGGCCGGGAGGACTCCACCGCCCGCTGGCGTACTTCCTGGCGATCGTTGTACGTGGCATCCAGGATCACGTTCAGCGCGTCCGGCACCCTTTCAACCAGCCAGCCCGGTACCGGCCGGTCCCTGTTGAGCAGACTGATGCAAAGCAGGTACGCTTCATGGCCGGAAACCCCGATTTCGTCCAGGTAGGGCGAAAGCAGATCCAGACTTTCACGGTCCATGATGAGCTGGTAGGTACGGTAATTCTCCACCGACCGCTCGAGCAGGCTGCGGGCCTGTTTTGCTTCGTAAATGCTGTTCGTCAGCCAGCGGGACACCTCCGGAATCATGCATTCGTGGGCGAGTTCAAGCCACCCTTCTCCTTCCTGGTTCCGCCGCCTGACGATACGGGCGTCGACCAGTTCCCCAAGCAGTTTTCCCAGGGCGTCGTCGTCGTACCGGTCGCCGGTCCGGATTCGCGAAAGCAATTCGGCCTCTCGCACCACGATGAGCCGTTCATCCGCGGAAATGAGCGCCAGAAGCACCTGCTGCACCACGGACAGGTCGGCCGCCGAAAACCGGCGGAGCACCCGGGCGAGGTAGTCGGCCAGGATCTGCGAAGCGCCGCCCAGACGGTCATAGGCCGATTCCGTGATCAGGTTTCTCTCATCGCGCTGATCGTACAGCGTGTCGCACACGATCTGCAGGTGGGGCGGGTCGACGGAGTCCTGGTTGGAGAGATCCTCCAACAGGCGGTCGACGAGCACGTCTTCAAACCGGCATCCTACCCGCCACGCCGGACCCGTTATGGCCCGGGCGGCCTGTTTGGGCGTCAGTCGGCCGAGCCGGCACTCATGGTGGAAGATCTCCGGTACCATCGGCTTGAGCCGGCTCATCTCCGCCAGCATGTCCTCCCTCATCACGAATACGAACTGCAACGGCAGCCCGTCGTCCTCCATGATCGCACCGAGTTCATCGATAAACGCCTGCCGGACCCCGTCATCGAGCAGGAGAAAAAACTCCTCGAACTGGTCCAGCATGACGACGATTCGGGACGATGAACCGGACCATCGGCGGTGAAGCAATTCCCGGAGAGCATCACCGTCCGGATCGAAGTCGCCCTCGCCGTTTCCGGTGACGAGCCGCCGGACCATGCGCTGCATGTGCTGCAACGGGTCGGTAAAACTCCGGATGATACACGTTTTATGTCCCTGGTCGCGCAACCGGGGGATAACGCCGGCTCGAAGAATCGAACTCTTACCGACGCCGGAACGACCGTAGAGGAGAAACGAGCGCCGGGCAAGGATGCGGGAGCAGATGTTCTCGATCTCCTCCTCGCGGCCGAAGAACAGGCCCTGGTCGTTTTCGGTGTAGTAGTCGAGGAACTTGTACGGACGGGGCGGCTTGCCTTGAACGGCCGGCACGGACGGTCCGTTGGGGATCTCCACCGCGTCGCCGATGAAGACGTAACCGTGTTTGGGTACCGTTTTGACGTATCGGGGGTTCGACGCGTCGTCCTGCAACTGTTTTCGGATCGACTTGATACACTGGGTCAGCGCCGTATCGCTGACGATCACGTCCTCCCAGACTTCGTCGAAGATGCGGTTCTTCTCCACCAACTGCCCCGCATTGGATACCAGCAGCACCAGTACGTCGAAATACCTGGAACTCAAGGGCAGCACGGAATCTTTCCGTCGAACCTGGCGGTTCTGAACGTCCAGCACAATGTCGTCGAACCGGAAGCCTTTGGCGGCGGTCTGTTGCGTCATTCGGGGCTCAGTGGATGGATTTCTTAGCGTAAATCGAAGCATTCATACATTGCTCACAGAATACTCACGGGGACCTCATGCATTCCATGCTAGTAATGAATATAATCCCCCTATGAACATAAGTCTAATCTTCCACACTTGTTGCGAATCCGATTGTGAGACCGTATCGTTCATGTTTTATTAAACCCGAGAAAAGGGGGTAGGAGCATGTTATCCCATTTCTGTACCATTCCCGAAGCCGTGGAAGAAGTCAGGGCAGGACGGGTACTGATCGTCATCGACGACGAAAACCGCGAGAACGAGGGCGACTTCATGGTATCCGCCGAGAGAGTCACGCCCGAAATCATCAACTTCATGGCGAGGCATGGACGGGGGCTGATCTGTCTGCCCACCACGAAGCAGCGGCTTGAAGAGCTGGATATTCCGATCATGGTCAACGGAAAGACCTCGATCGCGGACACGCCCTTCACGGTGTCCGTGGATGCCGTAAACGGCGTGACATCCGGCATTTCCGCCCATGACCGGGCGTTAAGCGCTCAACTGTTCGTGAACCCGGATACGGTGCCGGAAGACTTTGAACGGCCGGGACATCTCTTCCCGTTGCAGGCACGGGACGGAGGCGTGCTGGAAAGGGACGGACACACCGAGGCCACGGTCGACCTGATGAGGCTGGCCGGCCTTTACCCCGCAGGCGTCCTGTGCGAGGTGCTGGACGTGGACGGATCCATGGCCCGTCTTCCCCGTTTGGTCGAAATCGCCGACGAGCATCATCTGAAGATCGCCACCATCAAGGACCTCATCGAGTACCGTCTCGAAGAGGAACTCGTATTGGAATTCGCCTGCAGCGGCGGATAGGGCGGCGTAATCCCGGCTGAACCACGGCCGGAACGAGAACGAGGGGTACGCGAACCGGCCATGTCCCAGCTACCCGACTACCTGCCGGAAGCCGTGCGCCGGTTCGATCACCTCGCCCTCGACGCGCTGCCCGGCGCCGGCGACGCCTCTCTGGCGTCCGCCACCCGGTACTGCAGCCACCTCGCACGCCAGCACTACGAGAATTTCATTGTCGTTTCCCGGTTCCTGCCCACCGCGCTGCGGCGGCACTTCTACCATGTCTACGCCTACTGCCGGTGGTCCGACGATCTCGCCGACGAGACCGGCGATACCGGCCTGTCCCTGGAACTGCTCGATTGGTGGGACGCCGAGTTGCAGGCCTGTTACGACGGCAGCGCCCGGCATCCGGTATTCATTGCCCTCCGGGAGACGATCGACCGTTTCGAGATACCCTTAACCCCGTTTCGAGACTTGCTGACCGCGTTCCGGCAGGACCAGGTCGTAACGCGTTACAGGACCTACGCGGATGTGCTCGAATACTGTCGGTACTCGGCTAACCCGGTGGGCCACCTCGTGCTCTATCTGTGCGGCTACCGCGACAAAGAACGCCAGGTCCTGGCCGACGCTACGTGTACCGCGCTCCAACTGGCCAACTTCTGGCAGGATGTCCGGGTGGACCTGGAAAAAGACAGGATCTACTTGCCCCTGGAGGACCTGGACCGGTACCATTACGCCGAGGCGGACCTCGGGGCCGGGGTCGTCGACGAGCGTTTCAGGAGACTGATGGCGTACCAGGTGGACAGGACGCGGGCGCTGTTCGATGAGGGGCTCGGGTTGTGCGGGATGTTGGACGGGCGGGTCCGGCTGGACATCGAACTGTTCAACCGTTGCGGTTCCGCCCTGCTCGACCAGATCGAAAGACGGCGTTACGACGTGCTGTCCAGTCGGGCCACCCTGTCGTCCGCCCGGAAGACCGGACTGTTTCTCAAATACGCACTGAAACGGCTCTGGAGCAGGTCCGGACCGTCCACGACTTCGAGCGGCTCGTGAGCATTGAACCACGCGCGTTGAACCATGAGCGTCGAACCGTGCGCGTTGAACGTAACGATGGAACGCCGTTGTCATGAATCCTGCGGAAAAACAGTCTGCCGATCCGGAATCGTTGAAACGCTCCTATGATTTCTGCCGCGAAATCGCGAAATCGAGGGCGAAGAACTTCTACTATTCCTTTATCGTCCTGCCGGCTGAACGGCGACGGGCCATGTGCGCCGTTTACGCCTTCATGCGCTACTGCGACGACATCGTCGACGAGGAGGCCGGGGAGGCAGACAAGGAAAACCGGTTGAACGCCTGCCGCGAGTTCCTGGACCGCGCCTATGGCGAAACGCCGGCCGACGGCGGCGGCCTGTTACCGGCATTCAGGGACACGGTGGGGAGATTCGACATCCCGAGAGCGTACTTCGACGCCATCATCGACGGCGCGCAAATGGACCTTACGGTGACACGTTACGCCACCTTCGAAGACCTTTACCAGTACTGCTACCGCGTGGCTTCCGCCGTCGGACTGGTGTGCATACACATCTTCGGGTTCAATGGCGCGGAAGCCAAAAAACACGCCGAGTCCTGCGGCATCGCCTTTCAGCTGACCAATATACTGCGCGACCTGCGGGAAGACGCGGGGATGGGCCGTATCTACCTGCCGCAGGAAGACCTTAACGCCTTCGGGTACCCGGAGGAACGTTTGCAGAACGGACTATTGGACGATTCGTACCGGCGCCTGATGGAATTTCAGGTGGAACGCGCCAGAAGCTACTACGACGCAGCGCTGCCGCTCCTTCCGCAGGTTCAGTCCTCGAGCCGGGCGTGTCTGGCGGCCATGATCGGCATCTATCGGGCGTGTCTCGAAGAAATCCCCCGTCGCCAGTACGACGTGTATAGCCAGCGCATCGGCCTGTCCCCCTGGAAGAAAATCTCCATCACGGCCCGGGCGCTGATCCGAAAGCGCGTATGAGCCAGGTAATCGTTATCGGTGGCGGGCTGGCTGGACTGGCCGGCGCGGTTGCGCTGGCCGATGCCGGTTTCGAGGTCGAACTGTGCGAAAGACGTCCGATCCTGGGCGGCCGCGCCACCTCCTTCATACACCCGTCGAGCGGCGAAAGGGTGGACAACTGCCAGCACGTGCTCCTGGGCTGCTGCGTTAACCTCCTCGACTTCTACGGCCGTCTCGGCGTCGCGGACCATATCGACTTTCAAGAGACCATTCCGTTCATCGACGAGTCCAACCGTGTTTCGGTCATCGGGCCCTCGGGTCTCCCCGCGCCCCTGCACCTGCTTCCATCGTTCCTGCGGCTTAAAACGATGGGAATCCGGGACAAGCTGTCGATCGTCCGCACCGTGGCCGGCATGATTCGCCACGTCATGAGATCACGGAATACCGGCTATCCGGAAACGCATCAGGCCGCCGAAGCGCCGTCTCCGGTTTCCATGGCCGTCTGGCTTCTGGACCACGGCGCAACGAATCGGGCCGTCGAAGCCTTCTGGAAACCCTTCCTGATCAGCGCGCTCAACGACGAACTGGACGATATCGATGCCGAATACGGAATAGGAACGGCCGTTCGGGCCTTTCTAATCAATCGCCGAGGGTACGAGGTGGGGCTGCCCGCCGTTCCGCTGGGAGACCTGTACGCGCCGTGCATAGATTACATCGAGCGGCGGGGCGGCCGCGTCGTGTTCAACCGGGGTGTTACCGGCATTTCCGTCCACGGCGGCAGGGTGGCTTCCATCTCTCTGCAGGACGGTTCGACCGTCGAGGCCGGGGCGTACCTTTCGGCCCTGCCCTTCGACGTCCTGTGCCGGCTGCTGCCGCGAAGCCAAGTCTCGAATCCCTACTTCGCGATGCTGGCCGGGCTGTCGGTTTCTCCCATCACGGCCGTGCACGTCTGGTTCGACCGGCCCGTGACGGAACTGGACTACGCCGCGGTGATCGGAAGGAGGATACAATGGATATTCAACCAGTCCAATCGGCACGACGGGGCCAACTCCAGGGAAAACGACGGAGCCAACCCAATGGAAATCGCCGGGACCAACCCAATGGAGAACGCCGGGGCCTATCTCGGTCTCGTAGTCAGCGCTTCCGATGAATGGATGAAAATGCCGCGGCAGATGATCATCGATGAGGCCATGGAAGATCTCAGGTCCCTGCTGCCCGCCGTACGCCAGGCCGAACTGCTCAAGGCCATCGTCGTCAAGGAGGGCAGGGCGACGTTCGCGCCCATCCCCGGTTGCGACGCGCTGCGTCCCGGTCCAACCAGTCCCCTTTCCAATTTCTTCCTCGCCGGCGACTGGGTGCAGACGGGCTGGCCGGCTACCATGGAGAGCGCGGTGCGCAGTGGTTACCAGGCGGCCGAGGCCCTGATGCGGACCCAGGGCGTGCGGACGCGGATCCTGAAACCAGAATTGCCCGCAGAAGGCCTGATGAAATGGTTAACGGGAAAACGGGGCATCTGACCGGTACGATTTCTTGACCCCCTCGTACCCTTCGGTTATATTTTGAAAGGTACGCATCCCGTCCGCACACGTAACGCTTCCCGAAAGAAGGATCCATATGCCCGCCAACCTGCTTGCGTGCCGAACGGCAAGCTACGGAAAGTTCAGCGATTCCGCCTGGGCCCATCTGCCCACGACAGGCGTTCATCACGTGGAAATCGACGCACCCGCGCCGGACCGGATAGACGAGGTCAAGGCCAGGCTCGAACGTCACGGGCTGTCGGCCAGCAGTCTGCAGTGTCCGGTGGAAGTCGAACACGACGACGTGGACGCGCGGTTGACGCCGCACCTGGACGCCGCCGCGGCCCTGGGCGCCGGATTGCTCTTCGTGAGCGTGCAGGCCGGGGAACTGGACAAGAAAGTGGTCTACGAACGGTTGCACCGCGCGGGGGTCAGGGCCGCCGAATACGGGATCACCATCGGCATGGAAACCCATCCCGACCTGATCACCAACGCGTCCGTCGCCCTGGAGACCATGCGCGGCGTCGATCACCCCAACGTTCGCGTGAACTACGACACGGCCAACATCCACTACTACAACCGGGACGTGGACCACGTCGACGAAATGGCAAAAGTCATCGACTACATCGGCAGCATGCATCTCAAGGATACGGACGGCAGTTACAAGACCTGGTGTTTCCCCACTTTCGGCGAGGGGATCGTCGATTTCAAGGCGGTTTTCGACCGGTTGAACGGCCACGGGTTCTACGGACCTTTCACCATGGAAATCGAAGGCGTGGAAGGAGAATCGCTTAACGAGGACGAGACCTGCCGGCGCGTGGCGGATTCGGTGGCGCACCTGCGGAGCGTCGGATGTGACGTGTAGAGGACGGGGCGTCCATGCCTGAACGACAGCTTCGGATGGTACGCCCCGACCTGGAAAACCTGCCGGGAATCGGCGTGCCGGAGGGGTATGCGCTGAGGACCTACCGGCCCGGCGACGAAGCAGCCTGGTGCGAGATCATGAACACGGGCATCGGCACGGACTGGACCGTGGAGAAGTGCCGGGAGGAACTGACCGGCCGGGAACCGTTTCTGCCGGACGGTTGCTTTTTCGTAACGAAATCCGGGCAGGCCGTGGCCACGGCCTGCGCCTACGACAATCCACCCGAAGGGGCCAACGCCGCGCAGGTACACATGGTATGCGCGAAACCCGCCCACCGGGGGCGGGGACTGGGGCGCCTCGTAACCCTGGCCGTGCTTCATTACATGCGTGATCATGGTTACCGGGCCGCCTTTCTGGGCACGGATGATTTTCGCGTCTCGGCCATCAGGACTTATCTCGGCCTGGGATTCATACCCGACTATATAGAGGGCAGTCATCAAACGCGGTGGGCCGCCGTGTTCGCCAGAATCGGAGATCGGCCGTCCGGTCCCTGCAGCGGTTGATCAGAAAGGCTCGAACTGCCGTGCACAAACCACAACCTCAAATACGGACCTTCCACATGCAGCGCATTCCCCGCCGTATATTTCGCCGTATATTTCGCCGCGCAACCTGTCCTGCGTACATAGCGGTCCTTGTCGGACTGGTACTTTTGGCGAAGCCGGCGCCGGCCAAAGCGCAGGACGGGGAAGCCGCGGACGTGCCCCCCGTCGTTATCACCGGGATCGGCATCCTCGGCGGATTCCCTTCGGGCGAGTTCGGCGACAGCGTCAGAAACCCCGGGATCGGCATATCCGGGTTCGTGGGCTACGTGATCCCGAGGACGCCTGCCGTGGTCGGCCTGGACCTCGGTTACATAATCTACGGCCATGAGCGGCGCACCGAGCAATTCAGCCTTACGATTCCCGACGTCCTCGTCGACGTGGTCACCGAGAACAACATCTTTTCGATGAACGCCTTTCTCCGCCTGATGACCGGTACCGCCGCCCCGTTGCGTTTCTACGTGGAAGGCGTCGTGGGCTTCCACTACCTTTTCACGAGCACGACGATCGAGAACCTCCCCCGTCTCAGCGGCGAGGAGATCGCCAGTTCCACGAACCTCGATGATTTCGCATTTACCAAGGGCGTGGGCGGTGGGGTGCTGATCGAAGTGTGGGGAGCCGGCGAAGAACGAACGCCGCAGAACCGCACCGTGCGGTCCGTATCCCTGGATTTTCGGATGCGCTACCATGACGGGTCCGAGGCCGACTACCTGAAGCGGGGCGACATCGTCCGCAGGTCGGGTACGGCCGAACTCAACATAACCAAGTCGACCACCGATCTCATTACGGCCCACCTCGGAATTGCGGTGGATTTCTAGCGAATGGGATCCCGCCACGCGGCGTCCCTATCCTTCACATCCGGAGGCTTAAGGATGATCCAGGACGAATTGAAAATCGAGAGTATTCCAGAGTCGGCGTGGCAGGAATCCCGCCGTTCGTTCATGAAACGCCTGGCCGGCGGTATCGCCGCGGGCGGCGCCCTCGTCGCCGGTTACGGCACCTCCGCCGCCGCTACGCCTCCCCAGGACCTGGACACGGCCGTCTCCGGCACAGACCCCGGCGACGAACGGTACTGGCACGCGGTCCGGAGCCAGTTCCTCCTCCGGGAGAACCTGGCCCTGATGAACGCCGCCAACCTGTGCCCGTCACCCTTTCCCGTGATGGAAGCGGTCTTCAAGTATACCCGCGACCTGGATTACGACGCTTCCTTTCAGAATCGCGGCAAATACCGGCAGATCCGGGAGGATACCCGCGAGAAGATGGCGCGGCTCCTTGGCGCCCATCCCGATGAAATCGCACTGGTGCGGAACACAAGCGAAGCCAACAACGCCATCAGTTCCGGTTACCACCTCCAGGCGGGAGACGAGGTGCTCCTGTCCGATCTGAACCATCCCTCGAACAAAGCGGCGTGGGAGGTCAAGTCAAGGCGCTACGGATTCAAGATCAACTACGTGTCGGTTCCCCTGATACCAGGCGGCGAAGACGAAATCATCGAAGCCTTCGACCGGGCGTACACCCCGGCGACGAAGGTGATGTCCTTCACCCACGTGTCCAACACGACGGGACTTTCCATGCCGGCCAGGGAGCTCTGCGCGGCGGCGCGGGAACGGGGCGTGTTTTCCCTCGTCGACGGCGCCCAGAGTTTCGGCGCCCTGAAGATCGATCTTGCCGACATGGGCTGCGACGCGTACTCCGGCAGCGCCCACAAGTGGTTCATGGGGCCGAAGGAAGTCGGCGTGCTGTACGTCCGGAAGGACAGCCAGGACGCCGTCTGGCCCAGTATCGTGAGCGCCGGCTGGCGGGACGACATGGACAGCGCCCGCAAGTACGAGGTCCTCGGCCAGCGGGACGACGCCGCGCTGACGGCCACGGGCCGGGGGGTCGATTTCCACGAGAAGATCGGATCGGACCGCGTGGAGGCCCGCATGCGGCAGGTGGCCACGGCCATCAAGGAAGGCCTTTCCGGACTGCCCGGCGTGACACTCTCCACGTCCATGGAACCCGCCCTCTCCGGCGGTGTGGTCATCTTCAAACCGGGTGACCTCGATCCGCGCAAGGTCTTCGCAAAGCTCTACGACACGTACCATGTGGCCGGTGCGGGCATGGGGCCCAACGTCCGGCTTTCCCCCCATATCTATAACACGCTCGACGAGGCGGACCGCGCCGTCGCCGCCGTCGCGGAGATACTGAGGGACGGGGTCTGAGCCTTACCGCCGGTGCAGGTCCACCGCCTGACGGGACCATGTCAAAACGAAACGCCGCGGTCATACTCTATGCCGCGCTGCTTGGTGCGAGCGCGCTCCAGGTATTCCAGTCGATCGTCGTCGCCCATTTCTTCGACCCGGAATACCTGGCGCCTTACAGGTATGGCATTCTGACCGCCGGATTCGCGTACCTGTTCGCCGCCGGGCTGATCGAGAGCGTCTTCTACTTCATCTCGGGGAAATATGCGGCGGACGCCCGCAGGTACGTGGGAAACACCCTGGCCAGTTGCGCGGTGATTTTCCTGGCCCTTCTCCTGCTGTTTCATCTTCTCGTCAAGCCCTGCCTGCTCGTTTACACGGAACTGGGACCCTATCTCCGGGAGATCGGCGCCTATCTCCTGATCGCCCTGTTTTTGTTCATAAACATGGCCGCCCACAACGCCCTGGTGGGGACCGAGCACACCGCCGCGGCCAGCGGACTTCGCGTGTTTCAGTACCTGCTGCGCATCGCGGCCATCGCCGGCGCGCTGTTCTCGGGGCTGATTACGGCCATTTTCGATCTCATCGTTCTGATCGTGCTCCTGGAGGCCTTTCAGTCCCTACTCTACGGACTCGTCCTGCTCAACAGGAAGCTGCTGTCCTTCCGGCTGCGGGGTATCGACCACAGGGGGCAGTACCGTTACGCCCTGGGACTGGGTATCGCCGGGTTCATTCCTTTCGTCAACGGGAGTCTGGACAAGATCATGATCAGCGCCTTCCTGGGCGCTTCCAGCTTCGCGATCTACAGCGTATCGGCCATCGAACTGCCCATCGCCGGCATCCTGATGAGCGTGTTCGGGTCGGTGTTCTTTTCCACCTACGTGGGGTACGCCGAAGGCGGCGACCATCCGTCCATGGCGGCCCTGTGGCGCAAGTGCTCGACCTGCGGCATGATCGCCATCATCCCGGCCGGGATCTTCGTCTTTCTCTTCTCCGACGTGCTGTACCGCATCATCCTGCCCGACGCCTACTTCGAGGGCCACCGGGTCCTGGGCATCTACGCGCTGCTCCTCCTGCTCCGCTTCAACAGCCCGGACGTGCTCGCCCGGGCCCTCAACCGGAACGCGATCATCGTCCAGGCCGCGACCGCCATGCTGATCGTCAACGTCGCGGGGAACCTGGTCTTCATCAAGGCCTTCGGTCTCTGGGGCGCGGCGCTCGCCACCCTGTGCGGGACCGCCGTCGGATGGATCTACTACCTGGCCCGGTACGCCCGGCTGCTCGACACGACCGTGGGACGGCTTTTTCCCTGGAAACCCTACCTCCTCCTGATCGTCCTTTCAGCGGTCTCCTTCGGCGCGGCCAGGTGGACCTTCGATCGGATCGAGGTCAGCGTCGCCCTGGTCATTCTGGGTATGGCGGTCTACCTCTGGTACGCGTTCCGGTTGCTGGATCAGCCGGAGAAGGAATACGTTCGCGGCTGGATCAGGAAGTTGGGCGTTCCGCTCCGATCATCGGATTGAACCTGGATTATGAGTCTATCACTTCCCCACGTCACCATCGTCATACTCAACTGGAACCGGGAAGCGGATACGCTGGAGTGCCTGGAATCCCTGGCGCGTATAAGCTACCCTTCCTTTTCAGTCATTGTTGTGGACAATGGATCGACAGACGGCTCGCCTGATGCCATCGAAAAATGGAGCCGGGACAACCTGGCGGTCACGCTGATTCGCAACGCCGAAAACAGAGGATTCGTCCGTGGCAGCAACCAGGGCATGCATCATGCCCTTTCAAAAGACGCCGATTACGTCTTCCTGCTGAACAACGACACGGTCGTGGAGCCTGACGTACTGACGTTACTTGTCGCAACGGCGGAACGCTCCGACGATACAGGCATGGCCGGACCGAAGATCTACAAGTACGGAGAGGAACGCGTGTTCGACTCGGCCGGTACGCGAACGATATCCTGGCTGGCACAGGGATTTCTTCTGGGTCATGGGGAAGAGGACAGGGGGCAGTTCGATTCCTCGACCGAGATGCCCTACATCACGGGAACGGCACTCCTCGTCAAACGCGCGGTCCTGGAACAGGCCGGGTTGATGGACGAGGACTATTTTTGTTATTTCGATGACTTCGACTGGGCACTGAAGGTGAGGGAGGCCGGTTATAGACTGCTTTTGGAGCCAAAGGCCGTTGTCCACCACAAGGGGTCACGGACGGCCGGTTTCAACAGTCCATTCTATATGCATCACATGATGCGCAGCAGGATTCTGTTCGCGAGAAAACACGTGCCGCTTCCGCTGTTTCTGTTCGCGTTCCTGCCTTACCTTTTTCTGTATCGTTATCTTCGGCCGGCGGCTATCTTGGTCATCCGTCGCAGGTGGGTCCACCTGGGCGCGCTCCATCGAGGGATTTGGGAAGGATTCGCTACGCCGATCACCTCGAATACCGGTTGATTTAACCAACAGACTAAACCGGTTGATTTAACCAACAGACTAAACCGGTTGTTTCCGTCATACATACCGCAGTAACAGAACGTTAAAAAGATATTCATGGCAAAGCGCAGCAACAAACCGTTAAAGGATATTCATGGCAAAGCAACGAACGCAACCGGGATCTGAACAGCGCCGAATCCGCAGACGGGACGAGAGCCGTCGGGAGCGCACGGACCGGAGCCTCCATCCGCTGGTCCAGGACGCCCTGTTCTGCCTGATCATCGCGATACTGGCCGTATTCGTGTATCGCGGCTATATCATCGACGGCAAGATGGACATCAGGCCCGATTTCATCGGCCAGGCCATTCCCTTCGACCGCTTCGCGCAGGACTTCGAAAGCGGATCCGGCGAAACGCCACTCTGGTACCCCCACATCTTCGGCGGCATGCCCTTCCAGGCCAGCGGCACGTACCACCATCTGCAATACAGCTTCGAAGCCCTGGTCAACGCCGTCCTGCCGGGCGGACTCATCGGCGCGCTGCACGGCCGTTTCTTCTTCCACCTGCTACTCGGCGCGGTTTCCATGTTTCTTCTGGCGCGAGCCTTGTCGCTCTCCAGGCCCGCGGCTTTCGTCGCGGCGGCGGCCTTCGTGTTTTCCACCCACATGATGGCCACGGAACACGCGAACCGGCTCATCTGCTTCATGCATGTCCCCTTCGTCTTCCTGGCCGCCTACCGCGTATTTGATCGCGGCAGGGTTTTCGATATGTTACTGCTCGGCGGCGCCTTCGGCTCGCAGTTGTGTTCCTTTCATCCCCAGATCGCCTTCTACACGGCCATGCTGATCGGCCTGTACGCCCCATACGCCGTAATCAATGAATGGCGGGACAAGACCCCTGCCGGCGCCATACTGAGGAAATCCGGTCTTTTTGCGGGAGGTATCGTCCTGGCCGTCGCCGTCGCGGCGGTGCTGGTCTTTCCCATGCAGGAATACGCGCAGTATTCCGCCCGGGGCCTCTCAGTCGGCGGCAGCGGCGTTAACGTCCCCTTCGCCACGAGTTGGTCGTTCCCTCCCATCGAAGTGCTGACCTTCATCATCCCTTCCTTCGCCGGATTCGGCGGTCTCTTCTACTGGGGAGACATGCCCTTCACGGATTTCCCGAACTACCTGGGCGTCGTCGTCGTAGTCCTGGCCCTGGCGGGGATCTTGCTGCGAAATTCGCGCATGACCCTGTTTCTCGTCCTTGCGGCCGTGCTGGCCCTTCTGGTCTCCTTCGGACGGCACCTGCCTCCCCTGTCCTACGTCATGCTCCACTTCGTTCCCTTCTTCGGCAAGTTCCGCGCGCCGGTCATGATCCTGGTGATCTTGCAGTTCGCGGCAGCCCTGCTGGCGGGATACGGTGTGCACGCGGTGATCGAACGGATACGTGCCGGCAGGGACCACCTGGGGAGCTTCGCGAGAAAACTGTGCTGCGTAGCCGGCGGAGTCCTCCTGCTGGTCCTGGTACTGACCGTATTCGAGTCCTCCTTCCAGTCCTTCATGACGGGCGTCTATTCGCAGGCGGACGCGGCCCATGGTTCGCGCGCGGCCCTCCTGGACAACGTGGACTACCATGCCAGGCTCAACGCCATGCGATTCGACCTGTTCATGGCCGATCTGTGGACCATGGCATTGTTCCTCTGCGCGGCAGCGGCACTGCTTTTCGCGACCCGCAAGACGAGCCCGTCACTGTTTGCCGCGGGCGTATGCGTACTCATCTCCATCGATCTTTTGCTCGTGGCCTCGCGGGTCGTGAACCCCCAAGATGATCCCGCGCGGATCGAAGCCTATTATACCGCCCGAGACAACGAAATCGTGAAAGCCCTGGAAGACGACACAAGCCTGTACCGCATCCTGCCGCTCTCCGAGTTCTCTTCGAATGAATACGGATACTTCGGGATCTCCAGCATCGGCGGCTACCACGCCGCCAAGCTGGGCATCTACCAGGAACTCCTGGACCAGGTGGGGTTCAGTTCCTTTCCGGTTCTAAATATGCTGAATACCCGTTACCTTGTGTCTCGACAACCGCTCCCTGAAACCGCGCTCGCACCCGTGGCCGAAACCGAAGGTGGATACCTGTATCGGAACGACGCCGCGCTGCCGCGGGCCTTCCTGGTGGACAGTGTGCGCGTCATTGCCGGGAAGGACGCCATCTTCGAAGCGCTGAGCGACCCGGGGTTCGATCCCGGCAGATACGCAATCGTGGAAGAACCCCTCCAGGAGCGGCTCGGTCCGCTGGGCGACTCGTCCGTGGAGATCACCCTGCACTCGCCGCACCGGATTGAGATGGCCGTGGAGGCCGATGCATCCTGTTTGCTGGTGCTTAGCGAGATCTATTATCCTGCCGGGTGGCGCGCCGAGATTGACGGCCAGCCGGCGGAAATACACAAGACCAACTACGTCCTGCGCTCCGTGGTCGTACCGGAGGGCCAACGCGAAGTAGTTATGACTTTCAACCCTTCTTCCTTCGCCACCGGCCTCCTGGTGAGCCGGATCGCCAGCGCACTGGTCCTGGCCGGGTTGATCGCCGCGGGTGCGATGCACATCAGAAAACGCCTGAAGATCGGGCCTGACACCGAAACCGCAAAATGATGAAATCCCTGATCATCGTCCCCACCTACAACGAGCTCGAGAACATACGCAGGCTTTTGCCCGAGTTAATGGCATTGGGTCCGGATTTCCGCGTGCTCGTGGTAGACGACAACTCGCCGGACGGGACGGGAAAACTGGCCGATGAATTGGCCGTGGAGAACGAAAGAATCAGTGTCCTGCATCGACCCGGCAAACTAGGACTCGGATCGGCTTACGTTGCGGGTTTCAAGTACGCTATCCAACAGGACGTGGACTGCGTATTCGAGATGGACGCGGACTTTTCTCACGATCCCGCCATGGTCCCGGAGTTCATCGAGGAGATCGCTTCCTGCGACGTGGTGATCGGATCCCGGTACATCAGCGGCATCAACGTGGTAAACTGGCCCATGTCCCGGCTGCTGCTCAGCTACTTCGCCAATATTTACACCCGTCTGGTCACGGGAATGACGATCCGGGACACCACCAGCGGATACAAGTGCTTCCGGCGCGAAGTATTGGAGCATATCGAGCTGGATGAAGTCCGGTCCGACGGATACGCCTTCCAAATCGAGATGAATTTCCGGTGCTGGCAAAAGGGATATCGCCTGCGTGAAATCCCCATTATCTTCGTAGACCGGCGATCAGGCACATCGAAACTCTCCCGGGGCGTGATCAACGAGGCGGTCTGGATCGTCTGGTGGCTGCGCCTGCTGCGCCTGCTGCGCCGCATATGACACGCTTCAACACGGAGATGGAGGGATCCCGTCATGTTGACCGAACAACAATACCAGCACTTCAAGACCTTCGGGTTCGTGGTCCTGCGTCAACTCTTCACGAAGGATGAACTGGCGGTGATCAACAAGGAGTTCGATCACGGGCTGGAAACGGCCTACCGTCACCTGCCTTTCGACGGCTCGGTCCGGCACTGGGTCACGATGATGGGGAAATCCACGCCCTTCTTCGCGAGTATCATGGAAGATCCCCGGTTATGTGGTGTCGCCGAACAACTCTACGGCGAGGATGCGCTGGGGATCGCGACCGACGCCAACCGTTACGTCGGCAACACGGGATGGCATCCGGATACCCACAGTATTCACCAGTACGGCATCAAGTTCGCCTTCTACCTCCAGCCCGTGGGACCGGAGACCGGCGCGCTGCGCGTCATCCCGGGTTCGCACCGGAATCCTTACCATGGCGAACTGAGAAAGGTGATGCCCGAACTGGGCCTGCCCGTCGAGGAATTGCCGTCCCACGTCTGCGTATCCGAACCGGGAGACGTGGTGGGATTCGACCTCCGGTTGTGGCACGCAAGTTACGGGGGATCCAGCGACCGGCGCATGTGCACCTGCGTGTATTACAACAATCCGAGGACGACGGAAGAAGTCGAAGCCACACGGGAGCAGGGATCGAATAATGGTAAGGCCACCGCCAAGTACAACAGGCCCGGCGATCCACTGGTCGATCCGTACTGGCTTGCCAATCCCGCTGGCAGTCCGAAACGGCAGCGTTGGCTCGACCGCCTCCTCGAGCTGGGATTCTACCAGGACAGGACCAAGACGGGACCAAGACGGGACTAGAATGGGACCGCTGACGTGACCAGACCGTAACCGCAGACGATCCATGGTACACAGCCGCCTCAAGAACCTGATGGCCGAAGGCAGGTCCGCTTTCGGCATACAACTTCGATTCGGATCCCCCGCCATCGCGGAACTGGCCGGACTGGCCGGTTTCGACTGGATCCTGATCGACACGGAGCACGCGCCGCAGACGCCGGTTACCGTGCAGGCCCAGATCCAGGCGGCGGGCTGCACGCCGGCCGCGTCGATCGTCCGGATAACCCGTACCGATCCCGACCTGATCAGGTTATACCTCGACATGGGTGCCATGGGGATCGTCGTCCCCTTCGTGAACACCCCGGAAGAGGCGAAGCTGGGGGCGGATGCCTGCCTTATCCCCCGCGCGGCACGCGGGGATGGGGACCCCACCGAGCTGCGGGATACGGATTGTTTGAAGAAGCATACACCGCCGGGATCGATGACGTCGTGGTCTATCTTCCTATCATCGAGTCGGCCGAAGCCGTCGAGCGCATCGACGACATCATGGCCGTGGAGGGGGTGGACGGCTGTATCGTGGGTCCGATGGATCTGTGCATTTCCCTCGGAGTTCCCTTCCGATTCGACCATCCGAAATACCTCGACGCGCTCCGCCGCGTGCGGGAAGCGGGACAGCGTACGGGGAAGCCCGTGGGCCATCCCCTGCTCGGTTCACCGGATGACGAGGAAAACGTCCGCCGTCAAGTCGAAGAAGGCGTGCGTCTGCTTCTCGTTGGCGGCGACGAGCCGGTCTTGAAGGACGGGTTTCGGCGGGCGGTGGAAGAGCTGGGGTTCCTGCGAAAGGACGGATAGGCCAATCCGGCCTATCGATTCATACAGCCATTCGCGATCGTCGGCCGTAGTAGTGATTAAGAAGAAGTGTCCGGTTTCCGGGCAATCATTGCCTGGCTCGCCGTGGACAGTCCCAGCAGGATGGCCGACAGATCGATCATGCAGCTTACCGACTTGGTAAGAAAGTTATCATAGCTGAGTATATTGTACAAGAATCCGGTCGAGCGGGGTGCGTGCGGTTCCAAGCCCAGTTTGATGCGGAGGCTAACGGGCCAATGGCTCGCTTCGACAATGGCGCCGTGGAACTCGATCTCGAGATCGCATCCACGAACGCAGGCCGCGAGTGCCTTGCGGGAGAACAAATGGAAGTGCCTGGGGGTGTGGAGCGTCAGCCAGTGGTTCTTGAAGAAGTAACGGGAAAGCCCGTTCAGATCGGGTGTTTCGAGATATACGACGCCTCCCGGCGCGAGATGATCTGAAATCCATCGGACCAGCCGTCCGGGATCGACTACGTGTTCGATAACCTGTTGGCAAATGATGGCCTCGAACCGTTCCCCCAATTCTACTTCCTCGACAGGACCTTCGATAAGGGTTACGCCGCGATCGGAAAGATATGACCGGGCTTCAGGCTCGAATTTCAGGTCATTGGCGAAGAGTTTGAGCGGAAAAGGCGCCAGTTCCGCCAGGAAGGTCAGATTCCCACCAAATCCCGCGCCGATATCGAGCACCCGGGAACCGACCCGGAGATTCGAGATCACCCTTCTGTTCCATCCCCGGTCCAGTACATTGAGTTTCAGCCACCTGAACGGAGCAAAGGCGGGGTACTCGATTTCCGTGACACGTACAACGTAGTCGCGCGGATAGATGCGATCGATGTCCTCCAGCCGAACCCTCGGCGACAGATACACGTGTCCGCAGTCCAAGCACGCGACGAACCTGAACCTGTTGTCGCAGGTCCGGTACTCGTAGTCGTATCCCTCGAACACAGGACGCGGTTCGGCCTCCGCGCTTCCGCACATTGCGCATGCGACTGGAACCAGGTCAAGTTCGACACCGCTGCCTTTGGGATTCATGAGAAGTTAAGCCTGGTGCAGCGAAGGGACTCGCGGCGGTGGGACACGCCGAATAGGGACTCGCGGCAGAGGGACTCGCGGCAGAGAGTCTATTGCTGGCTCGCCTTGATGCGGTTGAGCGCCCGGTCCAGCGAGGCCCTGGCCCGTTCGACGTCGACGCCTGCGTCGTCCGAATCCAGGCGCTGGCGCGCCCGGTCCACGGCCCGTTGCGCCCGGTCCACGTCGATGTCGCCTTCCGCTTCGATGGTTTCGGCCAGGATGGTTACCTGGGACCGCAGCACTTCGACGAATCCGCCGGACACGGCATACCTGGTACGGCCGTCTTCGTTCCGGATGGAGAGGATTCCAGGCCGCAGCGACGTGAGCATGGGCACATGGCCGATCAGCACTTCAAAGTATCCATCGGTGCCCGGCGCCAGCACGTTGCGCACATCGCCTTCATAGGCCATGCTGGAAGGCGTAACGATGACTAAAGGAAATTCGCCCGCCATGATCTACTGTAGCTCCTTGGCTTTGTCGAATGCTTCGTCGATGGTGCCCACCATGTAGAAGGCCTGCTCGGGCAATTCGTCGCACTCGCCTTCGACCAGCTTCTCGAATCCTTCCACCGTATCCTCTACCTTGACGTACCGGCCCTGCAGTCCGGTGAAGGTCTCCGCGACGAACATGGGCTGGGTCATGAACAGCTCGATCTTCCGGGCACGGGACACCACCTGCTTGTCGTCGTCCGACAACTCGTCGATGCCCAGGATGGCGATGATGTCCTGAAGGTCCTTGTACCGCTGCAGGTTCTGCTGGACGGCCTGTGTCACGTTGTAGTGTTTCTCACCCACGACCGCCGGGTCCATGAGCCGGGAGTTGGATTCGAGGGGATCCACGGCCGGGAAGATCGCCCGCGCGAAGAGATCACGGCTGAGCGCGGTACTGGCGTCGAGGTGGGGGAAGGCGGTCACGATGGCGGGATCCGTGTAGTCATCGGCAGGCACGTAAATGGCCTGCACCGAGGTGATGGCGCCCTGCTTCGTGGACGTGATACGTTCCTGCAGGTCGCCCATTTCCGTACTCAGCGTGGGCTGGTACCCCACGGCGGAGGGCATGCGTCCCAGGAGAGCCGATACCTCCGAGCCCGCCTGCACGAAACGGAAGATATTGTCGATGAAGAGCAGCACGTCGCGGCCTTCCTCGTCGCGGAAGTACTCGGAGATAGCCACGCCCGTCAGGCCGATCCGAAGGCGCACGCCCGGCGGCTCGTTCATCTGGCCGAACACCAGGGCGGTCTTGTCGAGCACATTGGCTTCTTCCATCTCGAGCCAGAGGTCGTTGCCTTCGCGTGACCGTTCGCCTACGCCGGCGAACACGGATATACCGCCGTGCTCGCGGGCGATGTTGTTGATCAGTTCCTTGATTAACACCGTCTTGCCGACGCCGGCGCCGCCGAAGAGGCCGGTCTTGCCGCCGCGTGTATAGGGTTCTATCAGGTCCACCACCTTGATCCCCGTCTCGAACATCTCCGCCGAAGTCGTCAGGTCTTCCTGTTCCGGCGCGTTGCGGTGGATGGGATAGCTGTGATCCGACTCCACGGGGCCCCGGTCGTCGATCGGGCGGCCGAGGACGTTCATCATGCGGCCGAGGACTTTGGGACCCACGGGCACGTTGATCGGTCCGCCGGTATCGATGGCCGTCGCGCCCCGAACCAGTCCGTCTGTGGCGTCCATGGCCACGCAGCGCACCTTGTTGTCGCCGAGGTGCTGCTGGACTTCGAGGACCAGCGCTTCGCTTCCCTCTACCGGCACCTCGAGGGCGTTGTAGATCTTCGGCAGCGCACCCGAACCGAATTCGACGTCCACGACGGCGCCGATGATCTGCGCCACGGTACCTGTATTCGTTCCTTCCATGGTTTCCCTTCCCCGGTAAAATGGGCGGCCGGCTCTATTTCAATGCTTCTGCGCCGCCTACGATGTCCATCAATTCGGATGTAATGGTTTCCTGGCGGATCTTGTTGGCCGTCAGGGTCAGATCGTCGATCAGATCGTTGGCATTCCTGGTAGCGTTGTCCATGGCCAGCATGCGGGCGGCTTCTTCCGCCGTATTGGATTCGAGCAGTATGCGCCAGAGCTGGAATCGTATATGCTGCGGCACCAGATCGTTCAGGAGCAGGGGTTGCGAGGGCTCGTACACATAGCCCGTGAAGCCCGGATCGTCCTCGACGGCCATCGGCGGAACGGGAAGCAGCTGTTCGGTCACGAGACTCTGCGATCCGGCGGACTTGAACTCGTTATACAGCATGTCCACCCGGTCGATTTTGCCGCTGTTGAAGAGCCTGGTCACCTGGTCCGCGATTTCTCCCGCGTGGGCGTAATCCAGCGCCTGGAACACGTTGGTATGACTGGACAGGATCTCCACGCGCTGCCTGGACAGCGTATCCGAACCTTTGCGGCCGATGCAGATCAACCCGGGTTCCGGCGTGCTTTCCCGGACGGTACTCATGGCGCTGCGCACGACGTTCGAGTTGAATCCTCCGCAGAACCCGCGATCGGCCGTGACGACGATCAGCGCGGAAGCCTTCACGTCGCGGGGGGTCATGAGCGGATGGAGCTCGTCGGCCGTCTGCGCCGACAGGTGCCGCATCATCTCGTCCAGCTTCCGGGCGTAGGGCCGGGCGGCGAACAGGCGGTTCTGTGCACGGCGCAAGCGGACTCCGGCCACGGTCTGCATGGCCTTGGTGATCTTCTGAATATCCTTCGTACTCGCGATGCGTCGCCGTATCTCGCGAAGTGACGGCATGGTACCCTTTCTAACCGTTGAACGTCTTGCTGAATTCCTCGGCCGCGTCCCGGATGCGCTGTTCCGCATCCTCGGACAACTGTTCGGTTTCCCTGATTTCACGGGCCACGTCCGAGTGATGCGTCTCCATGTGCTGGAGGAAGGCCGCCACGAAGGGCTGCACCTGATCCACGGACAGGTCGTTCAACATGCCGTTGACGCCCACATACAGGGAAATGATCTGTTCCTCGACCGCCATGGGCCGGTACTGTGCCTGCTTGAGCAGTTCGACCAGCCGCTCACCGAGGTGGAGCTCCCGCTGCGTGGTCTGGTCCAGGCCCGACGTACCGAACCGGGCGAAGGCTTCCAGCTCCCGGTAACGGGCCAGCGACGTTCTGAGCAGACCGGCCACCTGGCGCGATTTCATCGCTTTGATCTGCGCTGCGCCACCCACGCGGGATACCGACAGGCCCACGTTGACGGCCGGCCTCTGTCCCGCGAAGAACAGGTTGGATTCCAGGAATATCTGTCCATCGGTGATGGAAATCACGTTAGTCGGTATATACGTCGACACGTCGCCGAACTGGGTTTCGATGACAGGCAGCGCGGTCAACGAACCGGCGCCGTATTCGTCGCTCATCTTGGCTGCCCGTTCCAGGAGCCGGGAATGCAGGTAGAACACGTCCCCCGGATAGGCCTCGCGGCCGGGCGGACGCCGCAAGTTCAGCGAAAGCTGGCGGTAGGCCACCGCGTGCTTGGTCAGATCGTCGTAGATGACCAGGGCGTGCTTTCCACTGTCGCGGTAGAACTCGCCCATGGTCGCCCCGCCGTAGGGGGCCAGGAACTGCATGGGCGCCGGCGTGCTGGCCGAGGCCACGACCACCGTGGTGTATTCCATGGCGCCGTGTTCTTCCAGGATCGCGACGGTCTTTGCGATCGTCGAACCCTTCTGTCCAATGGCCACGTAGATGCAGACCACGTCCTGGCCCTTCTGGTTGATGATCGCGTCCAGGGCCACGGCCGTCTTGCCGGTCTGCCGGTCGCCGATGATCAGCTCGCGCTGTCCCCTTCCGATGGGGAACATGCTGTCGATCACCTTGAGACCGGTATACATGGGTTCATTTACGGGCTGTCGCTGCACCACGCCCGGCGCCTTCTTCTCTATCGGGCGCGACTCCGCTCCGATGACGGGCCCCTTGCCGTCGATAGGCCGGCCCAGGGAGTCCACCACGCGGCCCAGCATGCCGTCGCCCACGGCGCACTCGACGATCCGCTGCGTCCGTTTGACCGGATCGCCTTCCTTGATCAGCTGGTCGTCCCCGAAGAGGATGCATCCGACGTTGTCTTCTTCCAGGTTGAGCACCATGCCCACCACGTCATTGGGAAACTCGACGAGTTCGTTCGCCATCACGTTGGAGAGGCCCTGCACCCGGGCGATCCCGTCGCCCACCTGGAGCACGGTACCCGTTTCGTAGATGTCGACCTCTCTCTTGAAGTCCAGTACCTGCTGCTTCAGGAGTTCGGAGACCTCGTCCGCACGAATTGCTATTTCATCAAACGCCATTGTATTCTCCATCGATGCTCATTATGAAGCAAGCGACTGGCGAACCCGCTGGAGTTGGGTGGCCAGGCTGCTGTCAAAGACCTGGTCGCCCACGCGGACCACGAAACCGCCGATCAACTCCGGGTTTACGCCGGTCTTCATCCGTACCCGCTTGCCCGTAAGCGCTTCAAGGCTCGACCTCAGGCCGCTCTCCTGCGTCTCGGTAAGCGCTACCGCGCTCGAGACGTCCGCGTTTACGATTCCGTCCCACTCATCCAGGATCTCCCGACACGATTCCAGGATCTCCGGCATGAGGCGTGCCCGCCGCCTGGTAGCCAGCAGGTAGAGGAAATTGAGGGTGATGTCCTGGACTTTGCCTTCGAACAATTCGCCCAGAATACGCTGCTTTACGTCAGCCGGTATGACCTTGTCCGTGATGAATTCCACAAAGGGTTCGGAATCCCGGCACAGTTGCTCGAACGCCGCGATTTCGCCGCGTACCGGTTCCAGCAATTCCCTTTCCGCCGCGGCTTCCAGCCACGCCCCGGCATACCTGTGTGCGATGTCTTTCATACTGGCCATGGTTCCCCGCTATTCCTTCGCAGAGGGTATCTGTGCGATGAATTCGTCCACGACCTTACGATGTTCCGCCGCGTCCAGTGTGCTGTTCAGGACTTTGCCCGCGATCTCCACCGCCAGGTCGCCCACCTGCGCGCGCAGTTCGGCCACCGCGTGTTCCTTCTCGCGCCGGATGGTGTTGCGCGCCTTCTCCAGTTCGCGTTCCGTGTCCTGCTGGGTCAGCTCGAGGATCCGGCCGCGCTCCGCGTTGGCCTGGTCGACCGCGGCCTGCACCTTCTCACGGGCCTCGGCCTCTATTTCCTCGAGCCGCCGCCTGGCTTCTTCGTGGAGACGGTCCAGTTCCGCCCGGTCCGCGTCCAACCCGGCCATGCGGTCGCGGATATCCCGTTTCCTGTCCTCGATGGCCTGGGCAATCATGCCGAAAACGTACTTCTTCAGGACGAAGAACAGGATGGCGAACCCGATCATCTGGATGATCAGGGTGCTCAGGTCAATGCCAAGATCGTGCAAGATATCTAACACGCGCTATGCTCCTTCGAACGCCGGCAACACGCGCCGTATGGACGCGCGCCGCAAGCCATGCAGTCCGTTTGCATCCTACTGTCCGACCTGAGTCAGTTGCATGACCTGCTCGAATGAAGGCAACCGGCCCTGGAGCATGAAGAAAACCAGCAGGCCGTAGATAGCCAGCGACTCCATGAACGCCAGGCCGATGATCATCACCAGCTGAATGCGCCCGGCGGCTTCGGGCTGACGGGAAATGCCCTGGCATGCCAGACCGGTGGCGATACCCTGTCCAACGCCGGCGCCGATGGCGGCGACGGAAACTGCAAGGGCCACGCCCAGTCCCAAACCCATGTAGTACAGCATGAAGCAAACTCCTTTCGGAATGGAGAACGAATTACAGCAGCATCATAACGTCAAATTGAAACATTCTGAACTCGTTACACAGCATACGCACCTACAACGCGTCAGTGGTCTTCTTCCCCGTGACCGTGATCCAGGAACTGGGCTACGTACACGGCGCTGAGCACCGAGAAGATCATCGCCTGAATCGTCCCGGAAAACACCGCGAACATCAACATCGGGACCTGCAGCGGCACGAAGGGCACTTCCAGGGCGCCCAAAAGCAGCACCGGGGACAGGCCGGCCAGCACGAGGAGGATCATTTCCTCCCCGAACACATTCCCGAACAGCCGTATCGAAAGCGAGACGACCTTGGCGAACTCGCCGATTATATGGAGCGGGCACATGAGCACGCCCATCCACCTGGGCTCACCCCAGAAATGCCAGAGATAGGCCTTGATCCCGATCTCACGCAGGCCGATGAGATGGGCCGCGACGACGGAGATGAGGGCGAATCCGAGCGTGGTGTTCAGATCGGCGGTGGGCGACTGCATGCCGGGTATGACGCCCAGCATGTTCATGAACCAGATGTAGATGAAAAAGGAGGCGAAAAAGGGAATGTACTTCCTGCCACGCTCCCCTACGATATTGAGGAAGAAATCGGTCAGCCCCTCGACGGCCATTTCGAAAAGAGCCTGGACCGAGCCTTCGGGAATACGCTTGAGCGTTCTTACCGCGATGGTTACGAGAACGAGGACTATTACGAAGACGAGCAGGGTGTTCAGCAGGAGATCCGGCTGCCTGACAGGCCTGGGAATCCATTCGGCCAGCGGGCCCAGCAATAGAAACAACCCATGTAGTATCGAGTAGTGCGCTTCACCGCTTCCTCCCTCCGACGCCATCTTCAGAGAGAGGACACTCGACCACGGAGTAGTCAAAGGAAAACCTCCTTACCGGTACGACCGCTTCGTCTTGTCCAGTACGGCGGTCCAGTCGGGCCGCACAGCCCCCGAGCCCTGCCTCATAAGCAGGATAAGTCCGCACAGGGTCAGCGTGAATGGCGTCAAGGATACGCCCATCAAAAACCCGATCGGGTGGAACCAGTCCCCCGAAGTCACGAAATACAACACGATTCCCAGCAGCGGCAGCTTGGCCATCAGAAGCAGGAACAGCCGGTTGCGGTTCCGCTTGATGTGCGCGCTGGGCGTCATGTAACGGCGAACCAGCCAGGCCGTGACATACAGCAGCAACAGCCCGATAAACGATCCGGTGAAGAAATTGACGGCAAGCAGGTCCGCGCCCGCAACGCGCGCCGCGATAGTGCCGACCACGGTCAGCACGGCGCTTATCCGGTAGACACGGGGCAGGAACCGCCGCAACGGTTCATCGGTGTTTCCGGACGGAGATTCCGCGTCCGTCGCCGTTCCGGCCGTCGACATGCCGCCGATCAATGTTTCGCCGTCAAGCTCAGTGCTTTGCGCCATTGCTCTCCCGTTCCGCCGCTTCCAGCTTTCTGTTCAGACGTTTCAGCGTCCTCGCCATTTCCAGGAACCCGGCCACGACACCGAGCATGGCGCCGACGACGCCGCCCCAGGGATTCCACTCAGGCCAGGCCAGTTCGACCTGGTGACCCAGAAAGTATCCTATCGCCGTGGCGAAAACCAGGGTCAGGCCGATTACGGCAAGCTCTCCGGCTTCCCTCATGTACTGCCATTTGCCCTGCGTATCCCGTGCCATATACCATCAGTCAACGCTCAATCAACACTCGTTCAGTCAACGCTCAATCAACGCTCGTTCGGGTTTTGAGCTCCATCCGTACGGTCGTCTCCGCCTTTCGCACGGTCCGTTCCGGCGTATTCTTCGGACATGGACGAATTCCCGTGGAAGACAGCCCCTTCTTCGATGACGAGGGATTTGGTCTTCAAGTCACCGACCAGAATGGATTTGCCGCCCAGGAGTACGTGTTGCGATACGATAAGCTGACTCTCCACGTAACCATGAATGATCGCGATCTTGGATTCTATGGACGACCCTGCGATCCGGCCGGACTTTCCGACTTCGACACCGTCGGTGGCTTTGACATCGCCGTTCACGGTGCCGTCTACCCGGATATTGCCTTCAACGTTCACCGACCCGTTCAGTTCAGTGCCCTTGGCAATGATCGTCATAACGCGCTCCCGAAAACGTCCTGCACCTGATGATCCGAGCATGTCAGCGCTGCGTTCGGAGGCTCAACAGCAGATCATCCCAGTGGATGACCTCGGGCAGGTAACCGCGAGGATCGACGGGGACACCGTCTTTCCAGACCTCGTAATGCAGATGCGGCGCCGTGCTGCGGCCCGTATTCCCGACCAGGGCGACGATCTGTCCTCGACGGACCGTCTGGCCGCGGTCGACCCTCAGCATCGCGTTGTGACCGTAACGCGTCGACATATCGTATCCGTGATCTACCTCGACCAGCCAGCCCAGGTTCTGATCCCAGTCCGCGAACGTCACGGTCCCATCGGCGGCGGACCTGACCGGCGCGCTTTCACGGGCGGCGACGTCCAGGCCGAAATGCGTCCCGGCGATGGGATCGTCCCCATGTCCGTACTCCCGCGTCACCCAGCCGGCGACCGGCCATATGGACGGCACGTATCGTAACAGCGCCGCGCTTTCCCCGACGGCGGCTTCCACCCTCGCCGGAAGGCCGTCGTCCGTCAGAAAAGGCAGCCCGTCCCGTTTGGCGGACAGGAGGCCGTTTTCATCGTCCACGCGTGCCGGGGATTCGGAATCGAACCGCTCGACGCCCGCCAGCCTGCGTATAGACCTGGCGGTCTCCTTCAGTTCCTCCAGTTGCCGGGTCAGCTCCATGGACTTTTCCTCTACCGACTTTATCTGTGCTTTCCAGGCTTGGCCGAAAGTAACCTCGGCTATACCCGCCGGGAGGGCCAGGACAACCACCGGCGCGAGCAAGCCGAGTCCCAACATCGAGACGAGTGCGACAAACAGGAACCTCGGCATGCGCAACTCGTACGCCCGGCCCGATCGGTCAGAGACGAAAACCAGTGACATCCAGTGCATTCTGGGCATGACCGATACCACCCCGGATTCGTACATCCGTCCTTGTTCCGTCACGCCTCGTGACGGAATCGGCGCAACGGCATAAATATAGGCCGCCGGGCCGAAATGTCAAAGAATATCGGTAAAATAACGGGGTTGGACGGGCGAGGGGCGTGTACGGGGTTCGGTGGGCCTCACAGGCGAACTTTCAGCAGTTCGAGGATGCGGTTCAAGTCGTCCGTGGAATAGAACTCGATTTCGATCTTCCCCTTGTGCTGCCTGCGATTGATGTTCACCTTCGTTCCCAGTATGCGCTGCATGATGGTCTCGGCGGCCGAGAGGTCGTGAGGCTTGTGTGCCGGAGCGCTTACTCGCTTCTCCTCGTAGCGTTTCTTCACGAGTTCTTCCACTTTGCGCACCGACAGGCCCTTCTTTACGACCTGCTTGCACAAATCGGCCTGTTCCGCGCGGTTTTCGAGTCCGAGCAGCGCCCGCGCGTGGCCCATGGTGATCTCATCTGCCAGGAGGCACTTCTGGACTTCGGCCGGCAGTTTTAACAGCCGGAGGGTGTTGGCTACCGTCGTCCTGTTCTTTCCCACGCGGGTGGCGACCTCTTCCTGCGTGAGGTGGCATTCTTCCTGCAGCCGAAGGTAAGCACGGGCTTCGTGGATCGGATTCAGGTCGTCCCGCTGGATGTTCTCGATCAGCGACAGTTCCATCATTTCTTCAGGGGATGAAACCGCTATGACAATGGCCGGTATGGTCTGGTAGCCCGTTTGACGGGCAGCCCGGAGCCTTCGCTCCCCGGCGATCAGTTCGTATTCATCCTTTTCGTTTTTCCGTCGGACGGTGATCGGCTGAATAACGCCCTTTTCGAGGATGGACCGGGCCAGTTCATCGAGCCTGGCCTGGTCGAACGATTGCCGTGGTTGGTAGGGATTGGCCGAAATCCGGTCTAACGGCACCTGGAGCACGCTTTGCCGGCCTTCCTGATCGTCCGGAAGATCAGGAATCAGCGCTTCGAGCCCCCGTCCCAGCACTTTCCTGGCTGCCATTGGCAATTACCTCTCTGGCTAGATTCATATAGCTTTCCGCTCCCGACGAGAGAATATCATACAAAATGATCGGACTGCCGAAGCTCGGCGCTTCGCTCAGACGAACGTTTCTCGGGATTGTAGTCTGATAGACTTTGTCCGCGAAATACTGTTTGGCTTCCACCTCGATCTGTCTCGTGAGATTGAGCCGCTTGTCGTACATCGTCAGGAGGATGCCTTCAATCTTCAGGCTGCGATTCAGATGCTTCTGGATCTTTCGGATCGAATTGAGCAGTTGCCCGAGTCCCTCGAGGGCATAGTACTCGCACTGTATGGGAATCAACACCGAGTCGGCCGCCGTGAGGGCGTTCAGGGTGAGCAGGCTCAGGGAAGGCGGGCAGTCGATCAGGATGTAGTCGTACTCGTCGCGTATGGGCTTGATCGCCTCTTCCAGTTTCCGTTCCCGGGCGATGGCAGATACCAGTTCGATTTCGGCGCCCACCAGCCGCCGATGGGCCGGAACTGCGTGAAGCGCGGGGATCTCGGTCTGCTGAACGGCTTCCTCTATGTTGCGTTCGTCCAGCAGGACCTCGTAAATCGTCACGTCCAGCGTGCGGTCCTGCAGGCCGAGTCCCGACGTGGCGTTCGACTGCGGGTCCAGGTCGATCAGCAGCGTTTTTTTCTCCGCGACGCCAAGGCAGGCCGACAGGTTGACGGACGTGGTCGTCTTACCCACCCCGCCCTTCTGATTCGCGATCGAAATGACCTTGCTCATTAATACCCCACGACGGCGCGCGGGAACGTAACTCACCCGCCGCCATCGGAACGGATCAATACCACGGCATGGGCCGCGATGCCTTCTTCCCGTCCCGTGAATCCGAGTCTTTCTGAAGTTGTGGCCTTGATCGACACGCGGTCGTCCGGCAGTCCGAGGGCTTCGCCGATCCGGCGGCGCATCAGCGGCACGAATGGCGACAGTTTCGGACGTTCCGCGACGACGGTGGCGTCCACATTCGATACAGTATAACCGGATTCGCCCAGTGCGTCAACAATCCGTTGGAGCAGGACGAGGCTGGAAACCCCACGGTAACGGGACTCGTTATCTGGGAAGTGAATCCCGATATCGCCCAGCGCGGCTGCGCCCAGGAGGGCATCGCCGATGGCGTGCGAAAGCACGTCCGCGTCCGAGTGGCCCTGCAGCCCGCGCTCGTGGGGAATGGTCACGCCGCCCAGTACGCAGGGCCTGTCGTCCGCGAAGGCGTGGACGTCGTAGCCGGTTCCTACGCGCATGTCATCCATGGCAAGGATGCCTCATGATGTAATCTTCGGTTAATCCGTGGTCAGATCCGTCCCTGCCGACGCAAAATGCGCTCCGCGGTTTCCAGGTCCTCTGCCGTGGTCACCTTTATGTTATCGGGGGTGCCTTCCAGGACCCGCACCACGTAACCGGCCCGTTCCACCAGTTCGGCATCGTCGGTCCCGACATAACCCTGTTCCCGCGCCCGTTCGTGGGCCGTCCTGAGCATCCCGTACGCGAACGTCTGGGGCGTCTGCGCCCGCCAGATCGTCGAACGGTCCGGTGTCGCCTCGACCACGCCGTCGCGGATGATCTTCATCGTGTCCGTCGACGGGGTGGCCGCGATCACGGCGCCGTGCCTGGCGCAGCCGAGGACGGAAGCTTCGAACGCGCCGGGCTCGACGCAGGGGCGCGCCGCGTCATGGACCAGCACGGATCCGGTGTCGTCGTCCAGGGCCATCAGGCCGCGATATACCGACTCCTGGCGCGTGCTGCCACCGGCGACTACTTTGGCCAGCTTCGGATAGGCGCCGCCCGGATCGGACGGCTCGGACGGCCCGGTCAGCTGCGCCTTGCAGAATTGCACGCGCGACGGCTCCACCACCAGCACGTATCCCTCCACGGCCTGACACGCCTCGAAAACCGAGAGGGTGTGGGCCAGGATCGACCTGCCGCCGATCGTGATGTATGGTTTCTCCTCATCCGACCGCATACGCTGGCCGAGACCGGCCGCGGGGATGATGCCCATCGCGGAATTCACGGCCTTAGTCCTCCTCATACGATCAGCATGGCGTCGCCATAACTGTAGAACCGGTATTTCTCCCTGACCGCCTCCTCGTAAGCGGAAAGGATGCGTTCCCTTCCGGCGAAGGCGCTGACCAGCAAGAGGAGCGTCGACTTCGGCAGATGGAAATTAGTCAGCAGCGCGTCGACCAGCCGGAAATCGTAGGGGGGATAGATGAAACACCGGGTGCGGCCCTCGTACCGGCGCGGAACGAGTTCAGGGCCGCCTGGGCCGAACCCACCTCCGCCTTCGGTCGCGCCACCAGCGCCGGATGCGCCACCGGCCGCGGATGCTCTATCGGACCCGGATCCTCCGTCTGCGGCGTATGCTCTTTCGGCCCCGGGTCCTCCATCGGCGGCGGAGGATCCGGCCGCGATCGTTTCCAGGGCGCGCACGACCGTGGTTCCCACGGCGACCACGCGGCCCTCGCCACGCCTTTTCAGGATTGTTTCCGCTTCGTGCGCCTCCATACGGTAGTATTCCGCGTCCATTTCGTGGTCTTCCACGGCGGCGGAGCGGATCGGCTGGAACGTACCCGGCCCGACGTGAAGCAGGATCGGCACCACGGCCGTGCCCCGCGACCGGATGCGATCCAGCAGGGGGGCGGTGAAGTGCAGTCCGGCCGTGGGAGCGGCCACGGCGCCGTATTCCTCCGCGTATACCGTCTGGTACCGATCCCTGTCGGTCGCGTTCGGGGAACGGCGTATGTAGGGGGGCAGCGGCGTGCGGCCAACCTGCTCGATGACCCGCGTAACATCCTCGTTCCCGCCGAATCGAACATGGCGTATGTCCGGACCGGGGTCGTCCTCCACCGTGGCGGTAAGTACGCCGCCCTCCAGTTCCAGGCGCGTCCCTCTCGCAAGCCGGGCGCCGGGCTTCAGCAGGGCTTCCCAGAGGGCGGGCGCGGATTCGCGGACCAGCACGACTTCGACCTTTCCGCCGGTTTCCGGCCGCGTCCCCAGCAGCCTCGCAGGCATCACCCTCGTCCGGTTGAGCACCAGCGCGTCGGCCGGGGCCAGGTATTCTACAATGTCCCGGAATGCGCGGTGTTCGATCATTCCGCCGCGCCTGTGCACCACCATCAACCGGGACGCGTCGCGGTGTTCGGCCGGATGCTGGGCGATCAGGTCAACCGGCAGGTTAAAATCGTATGTGGCTAGATTCACGGATGCTCGCAAGATCTTTCGCGCCGGCCGAGCGGGCTACTGGGTCCGCCGACCGCGCCGGCAGCCAGTCTGCAGGCCGTCAGTCGAACAGTCCGGGCCGCGGCCTCTTGTTTGCGGCAAATCCCAGGTGCCCGTACGCCAACTCGGTGGCCACCCTGCCCCGGGGCGTGCGCTTGATCAGGCCCTGGACGATGAGATAGGGCTCGTATACTTCCTCGAGCGTTCCGCTCTCCTCTCCCACGGCCACGGCCAGCGTGTTCAGGCCCACGGGACCGCCCTCGTACTTCTCTATGATGGCCGTGAGGATCAGGCGGTTCATGTCGTCCAGTCCCATGTGATCCACGCCCAGCATGTCGAACGCGGCCGTCGCGGTCTCCCCGGTAATACGGCCGTCGCGCTTGACCTGGGCGTAGTCCCGCACCCGCTTCAGGTACCGGTTGGCGATACGGGGCGTACCTCGGGACCGCCGTGCGATCTCCATCGCCCCGCCTTTATCGGTCTCCACGCCGATGATTTCGGCCGCCCGCGTTACGATCAGGAAGAGTTCGTCCGGCGTGTAGAAATCGAGGCGGATGGGGATGCCGAAACGCGCCAGGAGCGGCGCCGTCAACAGGCCCGTGCGCGTCGTCGCGCCTACCAGGGTGAAGTGATCCAGGTTAAGGGAGAGCGAACGGGCGCTCGGTCCCCGGTCCACCAGAATGTCGATCTTGAAATCCTCCATGGCGGCGTACATGTGTTCCTCCACCACGTGGTTCAGGCGGTGGATCTCGTCGATGAAGAACACGTCTCCCGGCTGCAGGTTGGTCAGCAGGCCCGCCAGGTCGGCCGGTTTGTCCAGTACCGGCCCGGCGGTCTGACGGATCTCCACGCCCATTTCGTTGGCGAGAATGGTGGCCAGCGTAGTCTTGCCCAGTCCGGGCGGACCGTGGAGCAGCACGTGGTCGATGTGGTTCTCTCCGCGGGTCTTCGCGGCCTCGATATACAGCTGCAGCTCCGCCTTGGCCTTTTCCTGGCCGGGAAATTCATCGAAACGGCCCGGCCGCAGCACGCGGTCGAACTCGTTATCCTCGTCGAACCGGTCCGGGTCGGTCAACGGGTAGTCCCGTTCGTCCATCTACCGCCCTCCCTGGTTCCGCAGCACCATTCGAATGATCTCCGCCGCCGCGGGGGTTTCCGCGCTTTCGGACATCACACGGATGACCTGCTTACGGGCTTCAGGCTGTTCGTAGCCCAGCGCCACCAGGCCCATGATCGCATCGTCCACTTCGGGGGCCTCTCCCGAAGGCGCCACGGGCAGCGCTTCCCCCTTGCCGGTATCCATGGAGGCGAGCTTGTCGCGCAGTTCCATGATCAACCGCTGCGCGGTCTTCCGGCCGATCTTGGGCAGCGAGACCAGCTTGCCCACGTCTTCGTTTATGATCGCGGCGGTAAACTCGGCGACCGTCGCTCCGGAAAGGATATTCAGGGCCACGCCGGGTCCGATGCCAGGCAGCGTGATCAACACTTCAAAGAGGCGCTTCTCGTCCACGGTCGCGAAACCATAGAGCTGCATGCCGTCTTCCCGGCTGTGGAGCACCGTTTCCATGCGTACGCGGGACCGCGGCGGACCCAGGGCCTGGTACGTGGAGAGGGGGACGTCCATGTAAAGGCCGATCCCGCCGACGGACACCGTGATGCCGTCGGGCTGCTTGTCGACCAGTTCACCTTCGACGAATGCGATCAACCGCCTGGATCCCTCCGGTTATCCTGTGATAGTGACAGATGGCGACCGCCAGCGCGTCCGATGCGTCTTCCGGCATGGGTTCCCGTTCAGAGTCCCGGTCGAGGTTCAGCATGGCGCGTACCAGGTACTGAACCTGCTGCTTCGACGCGCCACCCGCGCGGGTAATGGCCATTTTCACATCGCGCGGGGCGTATTCCCAGACCTGCAGTCCCCGGTTCGCCGCGGCCAGGAGGGCGACCCCCCGGGCATGTCCCAGTACGAGGGCCGCTTTGGGAAACCGTCCGCCGTAGGTGGACTCGACGGCCACCAGTTCCGGGTGGTTTCGGTCGATGACTTCGCACAGGCCGTCGTAGATCAACTTCAGCCGGTCCGGGAGGGCCTTGCGCGACCCCGTCCGCACCACGCCGCAGTCCAATAGCCGAGTGTTCCTGCCCCGGGTGTCGATCACGCCGTATCCGGTAATTACGCTGCCCGGGTCGATTCCGAGGATGATCATGTATACCCGCTACCCGTTCATCTTCTCCAGCATCCCGTCGTCCACATCGAAATTAGCGTAGACGTGCTGGACGTCGTCGTGGTCCTCGAGAACCTCCATCAACCGGAGAAGCTGCTCCGCGTCCTTACCCGCGACCGCCACGGTCGACTGCGGGATGCGGCCGATTTCAGCCCGCAAGGGGGCGAACCCGTTTTCCTCGAACTGGGCCCGCACCGATTCGTAATCTGAAACGGCGGTGAATACGGCCAGGGTGTCTCCTTCGTCCAGGATGTCTTCCGCGCCGGCGTCGAGGGCGATCATCATGACCTCGTCCGCGTCGACCCCGTTCTTGTCCACGACGATCGTGCCCTTCTGGTCGAACATCCAGGCCACGCAGCCCGCCTCCCCCATGTTGCCGCCGTTCTTCGTGAAGGCATGGCGCATCTCGGACGTGGTGCGGTTCTTGTTGTCCGTCACCGCTTCCACCAGCAATGCAACGCCCGCCGGCCCATATCCCTCGTAGACCAATTCCTCGTAATGAACGCCGTCCAGCTCGCCCGTGCCTCGTGCGATGGCCCGGTCGATGTTGGCCTGCGGCACGTTTTCCGTCTTGGCGGCCAGTATGGCCGTCCTGAGCCGTGGGTTGACGTTCACCGAACCGCCGCCCTGCCGCGCGGCGATGGTGATCTCCTTGATGACGCGGGTGAAGATCTTCCCGCGGGCGGCGTCTTTCTGTTCCTTCTTCCGCTTGATCGTGCTCCACTTGGAATGCCCGGACACCTTGCCTCCTCAGGGGATCGTGACGACCCGTTTCCCCGTACCCGTGTTATTTGATGTGTCCCTGGCGCGAACGGCGAGAGTGTGTTCGCCGGGTTCCAGTCCGTCCAGGGCGATCTCGAATGACTCCGTCCTCGAATCCGTAACGCCGTCCGCGGGATGTACCACCCGCCAATCGCGCCCGTCTATGGCGTATTCCACGCGAAAAAGGGGACTGGCGTTATCCTGGACAAGAAAGGACAACAGGCCGTCTGATACGTTGATCCGGGTTACCAGCGGACCGGTGTTATCCACCAGAAAAGGTTCGGTGAGGTGATCCGACTCCAGTGCCTGGTCAGGCGGGTTCGACGGCGCGTCGCTGACCACGACGCGTATGACGTATTCTCCATCCGGGAAGGTCTCGGAATCCCAGGAATAGGAAGGGGCGCGCCGTTCCGACTCCAGGAGTTTCCACGTTTCTTCCGCCGCGCCCCGGAAATAGATCCCGAAGGACAGCCCGTCCCCGTCGGGATCGCTCGCCTGGACCGCGATGGCCCGCATGCCCTTCCGGTAGGCGGGGGAGCCGGCCGATGCGTTCTGGCTGCGGCCGTTGCCACGGCCACCGACCTGGGCGGCGATGCCCGGGGGAAGATCGGTCTGTCCGCCTGAACCTGGAACGGCGTCCCGCAGGTGAACACCCGGCTCGTATACCGTGACCGAGTGCACCCTGGGCGGATTGTTTCGCGTCAGGTAGGAGGCCGAAACGGAAGAGACCGAGGGGGTTTGCTCGTTTCGCGTGCTCAGCACCGCCTTCCACTGCAGGTAGCGGGCGGGCGGGCATGCGAGGGCTTCCCCTTCCGGGTCGGTGTAGGGACCGGTCCAGTCGCTCCAGGTCTGGTCGGGAGCATCCGTATTGCCCGACCGCGCATACAGGCGGACCGTCGTCCCCGCGGGCTGCTCGTTTTCCCATCGTATACGGCCCCACCGCGCGATGCCCCGGGTATCCCGGACATCGGACTCGTACTCGCCCTCGCGCACGGGCCGGGAAAGCAGACGGTACAGGTTGCCGCGATTACTCGTCGCCACGAAAACCCCGTCCGTTGCGACCGGCATCAGCGCCGTGATCTGCGAATCCCGCAATTCGTTCAGCAACGTGCCCCGGCCCCGTTCCCGGACACTGTACAGCCGGCCGCGCGGCCCGGTGCCGATGAGCAACTCGTTTTCTCCTCGAACCGCCAGCGACAGGCATACGTCCGCCTGGGACCGCCACCACTCTTCAACCCGTCCGTCCGGATCTATCCGGAGGACCACGCTGCCCCCCGTGGCAAAACCGCGGCCAGCGGGCCGATCCGCGCCATCCGCCGATGCCGTCACTTCGACCGTGTTGCGTGCGGATTCGCCGACAGGCTCGTCGGGAGCGCCCCGGGATGGTGGGGACATCGCTCCCCCGCCCCGGCCGCCCCGGCGCGGTCCACTCAGCGCGCATGCGAACACGGCGCCCTCCGCGTCAACCTGAAGGGCGTTGATTTCGCCGTAGGGAGAATCGTGAAGGACCGAAAGGGAAAGGGGGCCGTCGGGCGTGGTCCATGCCATACGGTAGACTCTTCCGCCCGGTTCGGTGCCGGCGATCAGCCGGCTCGATCCATCCACGGCCACGGCCATGACATGGGCCTCCTCCAGCTCGGCCAGCAGGCGCGCATCGCCGTTCTCGTCGATTCGGTATATCCTTCCCCGCTCACCCGTTCCCGCGTAAAGCCCGCCCTCCGCATCCAGCGCCAGCGACCAGATGTAGCCATTACCGTCGTCCGCGCCGCCATCGCGCGCGGGATCAAAAAACACCGTATGGGCCCCGTGCGGATCAATCCGGTAGATCCGGCCGTCTGGGAAGGTGGCGGCAAAGATCCTGTCGTCCCCATCGATCGCGACACTGCGGATTTCAAGCTCTTCCGCGTCGAAAAACACCTCGGACCGGCCCGAGGAATCCACACGGTACAGCCTGCCGTCGTTTCCCGTACCCGCGTAGACATTCCCACTGGAATCGGTCGCGATACTCCAAATCAGCGGTTCATCGCTCTCGAAAACGGGATCCAGGACCGGTGACAGGGTCAGGCGACCCTGTCCGGTTATGGAAACGCCGCGGGTTTCTCCCCTGAGAAAATCCCCGTGTCCGGCCTGTTTCCAGATTACCGGCGTCGACGCGAAGGCACCGAACGCGGCCATCAGAAGGACCGAAGCCAAGAGTGGTATGCGCCATCCCGTGACCTGATTCAAGTGTCGCTCCTATCGCTTTGCGGTCAGCCGGCTCCAGTTCTGCCCGGCGATGACATAGTCCGTTCGGACCGTTTCCTCGGCGACCACCTTCTCGCGGATCGGTACGAAACTGCCTTTCGTCCGCTCGGAATTCATGACGGCGAGGACCGATGGAGGCAGTCCGGGCATCTCCCTGCCCTTCACCATGCCCCCCGCGCCGCCCTGGAACATCTTCAGATATACCCGGTTTCCGGTACGGCGGTTGTTGAGCAGTTCAATCAGCCGGGGACCGTCCGTGGGCCTGTACCGCTGGGGAACTGCATTCAGGTCGTGGCGGAGAACGGCCTGGGAGGAACCGACAAGTACCTGTACCGGTCCGTTGGAAATGGTCTTGGGGATCGTCACGTCGAGCCGCTTGACCACGCGGTCGCCCCGGTAGGGCCGGAGGAATACCCTGACCTCCAGCGTGTCGCCCGGTTTCACGGTTTCCGATCCGATCCAGACGTCTTCTATGACGGCCGTCCTGCGCTCGTTCGACGATTGTATCTCGATACTCAGGGACTCGATCATCGGGGTCACGAAGCGGTTGTCGAGCACAAAGTCGAGCACGCCGTTCACATCTCTGGCCAATGCCAGGAGGGACCCCTGTCCGGAAAACTGATCGTCGAAGACGACATCCGGATGGCCGCGCAGTTCGATCCGGCCACCGAGCGTTATCGTTCGCTCGCCGGCCGCCCTGCCGTTCGCGATGATCGTATTCGCCACCGCCATGTTTACCAGCAGAGGCGTCCAGCCGTTCGCCATCATCACGTCGAACAGGTAGGTACGGGGCGTGCCTCCGGCATCGTCGTAGGAGAGTTCCACCGGTATCATGCGCGCCGTATCGCCAAGTTGGCCGTAAATCCCGTTCGTGTGGTCCCACAGGACCGAACCGACTTCATCTGCCACGCTGCTGATTTTCGTGGATCCGATCTGGTCCGGAATGACCGTGATGATATCGGCCCGGTTCATCGGTATATTCAGGGCGCCCGTCCACAGGAAGGGATGCCCGAAGGCAAGAATGGCGTCTTCATCGCGCCAGGTGACCGTACCGGTACCCGAAAGATTGTAATCGCCCCGTATGAGCTGCGCGCTCACGGCGGCGCCGGGTTCCAGGGAGGACGTCCCGCCGCTCGACGCCGGGCCGGCCTGTTCCGTAACCGAGTCGTCGCCGGCCGGAACCATGCCGGACGTCCCGCTGGAAGCGCCGCCGGCCAGGGGTACGAGTCCGCGCCGGCGCAGGTCATTTTCGAACAGACTGACCGTCATGGGGTGGAAGCCCGAGAACACCATCGGCACGGCGATGGGTTTGAGGTTGGACAGACCCGAAGGGATACCCGGCGGCACGGAAAACTCCGTTTCGATGCCGTCTTCGCTCTGCCAAGGCGGACCGGGGAATACCGGATCCGCGGAGGCGTCGCCCGGACCGGTTTCACCCCGGAACTCGCCCTGCCCTCCCAGGTTTCCTCCGGGCGCATTGCGATCCTGCGCCGGTTCGGTCTCGAGAGCATCGCGTATGGCCAGCATATGGCCGATCGGCGTGACGCCGCCTATGGGTTTCATCGGAAACGTCCCGAAGCGGTACGCCAGCGCGCCGACGAGCTTTCCGTCGAGGTACACGGGGCTGCCGCTCATCCCCGCGATTACACCCGCATCGTCGACGTAGGGACCCGAAACCCCAACCATGATGATATCGTGTTTCGCGTAGAAAATGTTCTTCATGACGCCCAGCACTTCGATCTCGAAGGTATCGATCCGGGCATCCTGAAAGACCGTGAGGCCGTATCCGCGCATGCCCGGTTGCACCTCGGCGATATCCATGAACCCGCCGGCAGACTGGCCCGCGGTCGGCAAGCCGGTTGCAAGCAGGCATGGGAAGAGGGAAAGAACGACGAGCGTTCGTTTGATATCCATTGGGGACCGCTGCCTGGTGTGCCGGGGATCGAAACGCGACGCGAAATTACTGCAATATAAGGTTGCACCGCTTCTCCGGGCAACTGCTTTGTGGTGGTTGCCGCACGATCATGGCACAGCCGTTAACAAAAGAAATCGCTTGACTTACCGCGATGATTCCTCGAAATTCAGACAGCGGCGGAAGGGTCGGAAAGGGTAGGCCCGACGCTGACCTGTCCGGGAACCGGAATCTGAAAACAGATACGGAGCATCATGAAACACTCCAGGCGCGAGGAGACTTCGGGTGAGAAGCTGGTGCCGATCTGCAATCTCACCATGTCGGAGACGCGCAGCCATCTCGGCGCGCTGGCATCCCAGATCGTACGATCCTACGACTCGATCGGCGGCCTGAACCGCAAAGATGGAAATAACCTGCCTTCGCGGGAACGGATTTACGGCATTCTGAGGGACCTGCTGGTCCTTTGTTTCCCGGGGTATTTCGGGAACGAACCGCTCATGACGAAGAACGTGGCCTTTTTCGTCGACGGGCTGGTGGACGCCATCTATATCAGGCTGCGGGAGGAAATCGCCCGAAGCCTGATGCACGACGCGCCGTGCCGGGAGGAGGATCCGGCGGCCTGCCAGGAAATCGCCGACGGGATCACCCTCGAACTCCTGGAGACGATCCCCGGGATCCGAAAGCTGCTCATGGGCGACGTGGAAGCGGCCTACGACGGGGATCCCGCGGCCAAGAGCCATGACGAGATCATACTCAGCTACCCGTGCATGGCAGCCATCGCCACCTATCGGATCGCCCATGAACTTTATCTGCGGAATACGCCGCTCATCCCGCGGATCATGTCCGAACACGCCCACAGCCGCACCGGTATAGACATCCACCCCGGCGCGACCATCGGCACCCGCTTCTTCATCGACCACGGTACGGGCGTCGTCATCGGAGAGACCGCGCTGATCGGCGCCAACGTCAAGCTATACCAGGGCGTAACGCTGGGCGCGCTGAGTTTCAGGAAGGATGAGGGTGGCCGTCTCGTCAAGGGCGGCAAGCGCCACCCCACCATTGAAGACGACGTGGTCATTTATTCGGGTGCGACGATCCTGGGTGGCGGAACGACCATAGGACACGATTCCGTGATCGGTGCCAACGTCTGGCTGACAGAACCGGTACCGCCCCATTCCAAGGTTACGATCGGAAATCCGAAGCTGGACGTGGTAAAGCACGACGCCCGAACGGCATGACCGGACGCTCTGAACGAACGGCACGCTCGAACGCCCTGACCGGCGACCTAGCCCCCGTTCCCCGCGATATACTTCTCCGCCTCCATGGCGGCGGCGCATCCCGTCCCTGCCGCCGTAATCGCCTGGCGATAGACGTGGTCCTGCACGTCCCCGCCCGCGAACACGCCGGGCACGCTGGTGCGTTGCCTCCTGTCGGTCAGAATGTAGCCCTGTTCGTCCAAGTCGAGCTTGTCCCTGAAGAGTCCGGTATTGGGCGTATGCCCGATAGCGATGAAGAGGCCCTCGGCGTCCAGCACCCGTACCCGGTCCGTTTCCAATTCCCGCACGCGTACGCCGGTCACACCGGCGGTTTCATCACCCAGTACCTCGTCGACCACGGATCCCCACTGGAACGCTATCTTTGGATGTTCCAGGGCCCGTTCCTGCATGATCCGGCTCGCCCTCAGTTCGTTGCGGCGGTGAATGATCCAGACCTGGCTTGCGAACCGCGTCAGGAAGAGCCCTTCCTCCATGGCGCTGTCGCCTCCGCCCACCACGGCGACATTCCGGTCACTGTAGAAGGCGCCATCGCAGGTCGCGCAGGTGGAAACGCCCCGGCCGAAGAAGGTATCCTCGCCCGGCACGTTGAGCAGGCGGGGCGACGAACCGGTACTGATCACCGCGGTTTTCGCCGTGTATTCGCTCCGGTCTGTGCGTATCCGGTGGGCTCCCGGATCGAAATCCACCGAGACGACTTCCTCGTACTTCATCACGGCGCCGAAACGCTCGGCCTGGTCCCTCATGCGGTCCATGAGATCCATGCCCCCCAGGCTCTCGGGGAATCCCGGGAAGTTCTCGATCTCGCTGGTAAGCGACAACTGTCCGCCGATCGTGCTGCCCGTCAATACGACGGGGGCAAGGTTCGCCCGGGCCGCATACAGGGCCGCCGTGTAACCCGCCGGCCCCCCGCCGATGACGACGACCTGCTTCGTTTCAGCGCATTCCTTGTCCATCTATTTCCTTATCGGGCCGTGGACGCGACCGGCTTCTCGCGGCGCCGTGCTACTCGATTCGCCTGATGATGTGAAAACCCATGGACGTCTGAACGACCCCGCTCAATTCACCGACCTCCAGCTCCATCGCGGCCTGCTCGAATTCCGGAATCATCTCTCCCGGACCGAAGAACCCGAGGTCGCCCCCGCTGTCCCTGCTCGAATCGATGGATATTTCCCGGGCCAGTTCGACGAAATCGGCGCCGGCCTGCAACCGATTCATCACCGCCTGCGCTTCCGCTTGCGTGGCGACGACGATCTGGCGGACGCGGATCTTGTTGGACTCGATGGCCTTCGTCCGTTCATCCACGATTCGCCTGACTCGGTTCAACGCGGCTTTCAGCTGGGCGTTGTCCGGCGCCAGGGCGAGCGCCTGTTCGTATTGGACTATCGCCTGGTCGAAGTCTTCACTCCGTTCATGTACCATGGCGGTTTCCGCGAAAATGCGGGGATCTCTCGCGCCCAATTCGAGGACTTGCCCGTAGTAGCTCAGGGCATCGGACAGGCGGCCCTCGGCGAACGCCTGGCGGCCCAATGCCACGCGAGGCACGATCGATTGCCCGCCGACTTCCAAGGCTCTTTCCCAGACGACGCGCGCGCTGTCCGGCATGTTCTTGTTTTGGAATGCGGTTCCCAGGTTCATGTAGGCGTCCATGTAGCCCGGCTGAAGTTCGACGGCCCGTTTCCATTCCCTGATCGCGTCGTCGACGCGGTCCATGCTCATGTATGTAACACCGAGATTGAGATGGATCCTGGGCAACTGGTCCTCCGGTGGAGACAAGGTGAGCACCTTCTCGTAGGTATCGGCCGCCATTTCGTGTTCTTCGGTATCTGAATAGACCTTGCCGAGATTGGTATAGGCGTCGACGTAGGAGGAATCGTCCTCAATAGCCTGCCGATAATGGTGGACCGCTTCGTTGAGGTACCCGCCCTGGTTGTACACGATCGCCATGGCGGTATGGGCGGCGGCCAGATTCGGCGTCCCCTCCATCAGCTTGTCGTACTGGCTGCTGGCCCAGGCGAAGACGGTATCGGAAGGAACTACATTCATGCGCGCGACGCTCAACGTATCGCCCTCTACGGTCTTCTTGAACGCCTCCAGCGCCTCGTCCATGTCCCCCCTGGCGTGGTGGATCAACCCCAGTGTGAGGTAGGCGGCGGCGAAGCCCGGAGCGACCTCCAGGGCATGTTCGAGATGTACCTGTGCGCTGTCGAACTGTCCCTGCGCGTAATAAACGGCGCCCAGGTTGTTCTTCGCGAGAGCGACGTTGGTAAGAAACTGCTGCACCGCCGCCTGCTGGCGTTGCTCGAGCGTCAGGGAGGTGTCCGGGGCCGTGTTTTGCTGTGCGGGCGCGGCCAGCTGGACCGTCCCGGCGGCCGATTCGACCGTTTGCTGTGATCCCGCGGTGGACGGCTGCGGCACGGCCGCGGTGGTCCCGAGGACGTAAAGGTAAAGGACGCATAGGGCGGTCGCCAGGACCGTACGCAACGGATCGATTCCCCATGTCTGGTTTCTTTCGCTCATACACTACCGCCTTCCGGTATGGATCTCTTCAACGGCTGCGCGTTTCTTCCGGCTCCATCCCGCGCAGAATCTCGAGGGCCTCTCCCACCAGCGCGAAACACCCTGTCACGAGGACCAGGTCGTCCGGTTGCGCCAGGGCCCTCACCTCCGCGAGGGCATCCGCCACCGACGGCGCCGTCCGAGACGGTGTTCCCAGACCCGCGCAGGCATCTGCAACTACCCTGGGATCGGCCTGCCGGTTTCTAAGTACCCGCCGCTCGGGAACGAGGATCTCGTCGGCGTAACGCGCAATCACCTCGCAAAGCGCATCGACCGCCTTGTCGCGGTGCGCGGATAACACGACGATTACGCGCCGGGCCGGGAACAGCCGGCGCAGGCTGGCCGTCAGATTCTCCGCCGCCAGCACGTTGTGGGCCACGTCCAGCACCAGCCACGGCCGGCTCTGGAATACCTCCATGCGTCCCGGCAACCGCACCTTCGAGAGGCCGCGGCGCAGGGCATGTCGCGTTACTTCCATGCCCTGCTTCGCAAGTGCTTCCGCCACGCCCACCGCCACGGCTGCGTTAGCGGCCTGGAACGCTCCGGACAACGGGAGCGTAACCTCTTCATACACCCCGGCGGCGGTCTCGATATCGACCACCTGCCGGCCTATCGCTTCTTCCCGGAGCGCGTACCGCACGTCGACGCCCGCTTCCACCAGGGGACTCGATCGAAGCCGGCAGGCCTCCCGGATCACCTTCGACGCCTGCCGCGACTGGGCGGCGGTAACGGTAAAGGCGCTTTCTTTTACGATTCCGGCTTTTTCACGGGCGATCTCCGCGATCGTCTCTCCGAGGCGGTCCGTGTGGTCCAGCCCGACGGGCGTAATCGCACAGACCATCGGCTGTATCACGTTGGTCGAGTCAAGTCGTCCACCGAGACCGCACTCGACTACCGCCAGGTCTACGCTTCGTTCCTTAAAATACACAAAGGCCATGGCCGTGAGTATATCAAAAAACGAGCCCATCCCTTCCGACCGCAGCCTGATCCCTTCGATCACTGGACGCGTTCGTTCCGTGAGATCGGCGAATTCGCGCTCGGAGATCGGCTCGCCGTCGACCTGGATGCGTTCACGCAGCGACACCAGGTGCGGCGACGTGTACAGACCGACGCGGTGACCACTCTCGCGGACGATGGACGCGATCATGACGGCGGTGGATCCCTTCCCCTTGGTCCCCGCCACGTGTACCGATTTCCAATGCCGTTCGGGATGGCCCAGGGCTTCCGTCAGCGAAGTAATGCCCGCCAGGTCCATGCGTTCCGGCGCGGCGCCCGGCATCTTTTCGAAGTCCACGAAGTCGTAGAGATAGTCCAGCGCCTCTTTGAAGGTCATACGCTCATCCCGTGCTGGCCAGGGTCTTCGCATACTCGAAGGGGCGGGACACGGCGCTGCGTCGAATCGCGCCGAAACGCCGGCGCGCCGGGGCAGAAACGTCCGCACTGTCGGCAATGCGCTTGAACACGTTCCTGCCGGGACGGGCGTTGACTTCGATGATCCAGGGCATGCCGGCGGCGTCCGGCACGATATCGAGACCCACTTCCCCGATGGGTCCCAGTTCCGACTCCATCAACCCGCACGTCGCGTAAGACGCCATCGCGGCACGGCGCAGGATCTCCTTCCGCATAGACCGGCCATATAGCGCGTCGAGCAGGGGTTCAGCCTCTTCTGAGCGGGCGCCGTTGCTCAGGTTGGTCGTGGGACCGCTTGTCTGGCTGATTCGGGCAACCAGGCCGGTCACTATACACCGTGCATGGCCGTTCTTCTGCATCAGCAACCGCAGGTCGAACCGCGGGAAGCGCCTTTCGCCCGGGGGTTCGGCCGATATCCCCTGCTGCACCAGGCATTCGGGGGCTCCCATTGGGCCATTGCCGGCCAGGTTCATGATCCGGTCCCTCGCCGGTTGCGCGCCCCGTATTTCGTAAGTCGCCGCCAGCGTCCGTATGACATGGCGTCCATTCCCGGACCGTACGACTTCGATGACGCCCGTTCCCTGGGACCCCGCCCTCGGCTTGACGTACACATGATCGTAGCGGGACAGAAATGTCCGCAGCGACTGCTCGTCGAGCAGGGCGGTATGCGCCACGGGGAGACCGCCGCCCGACATGCGCCGGTACGTTTCCAGCTTGTCCGCGGCCAGGCGGATGAACGGGAGGGGATTCACGAAAGAGATACCAGCCCGGCCGAACAGACTCCGCACCGGCTCCGCCGCGGCTGAACCGGCCGGATCGACCACGGGCGCGCGGTCGTATATGACCGTCGGAAAAGGTTCAAGGCCGCATTCGACCCACCTGCCGTCCACGACCGTGGCCGGCTTTATCGTACCTTGCCCGGGATCCACGTCCAACGCGTCGAATACCACCACGCGCAGGTCGAGCTTCGCGGCGGCCTGGCAGCACTCCACGAAAAATCCCGTGGGTGGACCGAAGGGGCGGCCTGCTTCATTGGGTGCGCGGCGGCTCAGTATACCCACGGTCGTCATGACCGGCTTCCGGTTCGGCGTGTTGGGAGTTGCTTTCGTCTTCATGATCCAGCGGACCGCGTGCGACCGACCGGACGGGCCATCCCCTTCACTTCCTCCAGCGTAGCCCACGTCACGTCGCCCCGTTCCGAAAAGGACAGCGCGGACAGCGCGGTACCGTAGGAAAGCCCGGTCGGGAGATCCTCCCGCAGCAGGCCGTACAACAGGCCGGCATCGAAGGCATCCCCGGCGCCGAGCCGGTCGACCGGTTCCACCACGTAGGGCTTCGTGTAGAGAAATCCCGTCTCCGCGGACCAGCCTACGGCCCCGCCCTCGGCCAGCGTCAGCACGATGATCTCGTTCCCGAACCGCCCATGGAAGGCGTCGATGGTTGCCTCCGGCGCGCCGTCCAGCCCGAAGATCAATGCCGCGTCGTCGGACGTCGACACCAGGATGTCGACCTGGGCCAGCAAGGTGTCCAGGACCTCGCGTGCCTGCTCGGGCGACCACAGCTTGGCACGGTAGTTGATGTCGAACGACGTCCGGTATCCGCCCTCCGCCCGTTTACCCAGGACCCGGGTGACGGTTTCGAGACACGCCGGGCCCAGGGAAGCCGTGATGCCGGACGTATGCACGATCCGGGCGCCGGACCGCAGCGCCCGGTCCACCACCACGGTCGTCATTCTGGTTGCGGCGGAACCGGCACGGTCGTAGACGACCCGGCTGCCTCTCGGCGGTGTGCCGGGTTCGAGAAAGAACACGCCGGCCCGCCCGGCCCGGCCGTTCTGCCCGGCCCCGTCAGTCTGCCCTGCCGGGCCGCTCCTCCAATCCGACCAGGCCACGTGGGACGTGTCCACGCCGTGAAGGGCCAGGCGGGAGGCGATCCACCGCCCGGCGGGATGATCCGGGAGGGCGGAGACCCAGGCTACGTCAGCGCCCATCCTGGCGAGGGCCGCCGCCATGTTGGATTCCGTGCCCGCCGGATCGGCCCGCAGGTAATCGGCCTGTTCCAGCATCTGGCCGTCCACCGGCGAAAACCGGATCATGGTCTCGCCGAATGTAATGACATCGTAACGCATTCGGTTCGACTCGCCGGAAAGGGAAGAAGACATGTTCGGATTAATGGGTCAGGCGTGGCGCTTCAGGCGTAATGACAGGCCACCCAGTGGCCGCTGTCGTTCTGTTTGAGTTCCGGTTCGTGCTCGGCGCAGTCGGCCTTCGCGATGGGGCAGCGGGGATGAAAACGGCAGCCCGAAGGCGGGTTGACCGGACTGGGAACGTCTCCCGTCAGTTGGATGCGCTGCTTCTGGCGACGTTTGCTGATTTCCGGCACGGCGGACAGCAGGCTCTGCGTATAGGGGTGCTGGGCGTTGTCCGTCACATCGGAGGTCCGTCCCGCTTCGATGAGCTTGCCGAGGTACATGACCCCGATGCGATCGCTGATGTGGGCGACGACGGCCAGGTTGTGGGCGATGAACAAGTAGGTCAGGTTCAGCTCGGTCTGCAGGTCCTGGAGCAGGTTCAGGATCTGGACCTGTATAGACACGTCCAGGGCGGATACGGGCTCGTCGCAGATAATGAGGCTCGGGTTCAGCGCGATCGCCCGGGCGATTCCGATGCGTTGCCGCTGGCCGCCGCTGAACTCATGGGGATAGCGGTCCACGTAGGCTTCGCTCAGTCCGACCATATCGAGCAGGCTGGCGAGTCTCGCCTTCCGTTCTTCCCGGTTGCCCACGCGATGGATGTCGAGGGGCTCCTGTACGATATTCCCCACCGTCATGCGCGGGTCCAGGGAGGCATAGGGGTCCTGGAAGATCATCTGCAGACGCTTGCGGACGGGCTTCAATTCGTTTTCGGACATGGCCGCCAGGTCGTTACTTTCGAAGAGGACCTTTCCCGCCGTGGGCCGGTAGAGCTGCAGCACGGTCAGGCCCAGGGTGGATTTTCCGCAGCCGCTTTCTCCCACCAGTCCGAAAGTTTCGCCCCGGTCGATGGAGAAGGAAACGCCGTCCAGCGCCCGCACGGTGCCGCCTTCTTGTGTGCGGCCCAGCCCTTCTTCCAGTTCGAAGTGCTTGACCAGGTTATCCAGTTGCAGCAGGGGCTCGTTCAACGCGTCCTCCAGGATGGCATGCGGCCTGTGTCAGTACAGCCGGCATCGGTGCGGCCTGAGTCAGTACAGCCAGCAGGCGCAGTCGTGTCCCTGCGCCACGTCCTTCAAATCCGGATCGTCTCCGCACAGATCGAATTGGCTGGGGCACCGCGGCGCAAACCGGCAGCCGGCAGGCAGGTTGATCAGGTTCGGCGGCAGCCCGTCGATGGGTTCCATGCGCTCCTTCACCGTGGCGCCGAGCTTGGGGACGGACTGGAGCAGTCCGTGCGTGTAGGGATGCTTGGGATCGTCGAGCAGCGTATCCACCGGGCCCGATTCGATGATCCGGCCGGCGTACATGACGATCACCCGGTCGCACACCTCGCCCACGACCCCGAGGTCGTGGGTGATGATGACGACGGACATGTTCAGTTCTTCCTGCAGCTTCATCATCAGTTCCAGGATCTGCGCCTGTATGGTGACGTCCAGTGCCGTGGTCGGCTCGTCTGCGATGAGCAGTTTCGGGTTGCACGCGATGGCCATGGCGATCATCACGCGCTGCCTCATGCCCCCGCTGAACTGGTGGGGGTAGTCGTTGAGGCGCTGTTCCGGACTCGGGATGTTGACCATCTGCAGCAGTTCGATGCTACGGTCCGTGGCCTCTTTCTTGTCGAGGCCGAGATGGAGCTGGAGGGGCTCCCGCAGCTGCCATCCGATGGTCAGTACCGGGTTGAGGGACGTCATCGGGTCCTGGAACACCATGGAGACGATATTGCCCCGGATCTCCTGCATTTCGCGTTCCGAAATGGTGCGCAGGTCCACCGCCGGTTCGTCGGCCCCCGGCCTGAACAGGATGTTGCCGTTGACGATGCGGCCCGGAGGACTCGGGATGAGTCGCATGATGGACAACACCGTGGCGCTTTTGCCGCATCCGCTCTCCCCCACGATGCCCACCGTTTCCCCTTCCGCCACGTCGAAACTGACATCGTCCACGGCCCGCACCGCGCCATTGCGGGTCAAGAAGTGGGTCGAAAGGTTTTCAACTTTCAGTAATGGTTCCATATATCCATGCTTCCCTGTGGCGGCCAGAACATCCCGCCTTCCTTTTATTTTACTCCGTGCCGACGCGCAGCGGTCAGTCCTCTTCCAGAGTCTTGGCCTCTTCGATGACCTTGTTTTCTATTTCCCTGGGCATTTCCTCGTAGCGTACGAATTTGCGCGCGTGGCTGCCGCGCCCGTGCGTGATGGAGCGCAACACGGTCGAGTACCGGTACAGCTCGGCCAGGGGCACTTCGGCCCGCACCACCTGGTTGCTTCCCCGGGGCGACATGCCCAGGATGCGTCCGCGCCGGCTGGAAAGGTCGCCCATGACATCGCCCATGTAGTCTTCGGGAACGACCACGTCCACCTCGTAAATCGGCTCGAGCAGGACGGGCCGGGCTTCCATGAAGGCCTTCTTGAATCCCATGGACGCGGCGACCTTGAAGGCCATTTCGGACGAATCGACCGTGTGGAAGGAACCATCGTACAGCGTGGCCTTCAGGTCGACCACGGGATACTTGGCCATCACGCCTTCCACCATGGCCTCCTGGATGCCCTTGTCCACGGCCGGAATGAAACGGCTGGGGACGGCGCCACCGACGATGCCGTTGTCGAATTCATACCCTTCGCCGCGCTGCCTGGGTTCCACCCGCAGCCAGACGTCGCCGAACTGTCCGCGACCTCCGCTCTGCCGTTTGAACCGGCCCTGGGCCTCGGACCTGCCCTTGATTGCCTCGCGGTAGGGAATGCGCGGCTGCACCATCTCGACTTCCACGCCGAAACGGCGGCTGAGCCGTTCCACAATGAGGTCCAGGTGCATTTCGCCGGCCCCGGCCAGGATCAACTGCCTGATCTCGCTGTTGAACTGGAAGGTAAAGGAGGGGTCCTCCTCGTGCAGCCGGGAGAGGCCGGTGCTGATCTTCTCCTCGTCTTCCTTGCTCTTCGGCAGGACGGCCACGTTCGCCACCGGCTCGGAGAAGGTCACCCATTCCAGGTCGAAGGTTTTCTGTCTCGTACTGAGCGAGTCGCCGGTGTGGGTATCCTTCAGCTTGACCGTCGCCCCGATCTCGCCGGCACGGATGACGTTCAGTTCATGGCGCTCGTGGCCGTTCGTCTGGTAGATCTGGCCGAACCGCTCCGCTGTGTTCTTGGACGAGTTGTAGACGTCGCCGCCGTGCTTGATCTCGCCGGAATACACCCGGAAATAGGTGAGTTCTCCGATATGGGCTTCGGAAACCGTCTTGAAAACCAGGGCCGCCAGGGGTCCGGATGGGTCGGGATCCAGGGCGATTTCTTCGTCGCCTCCCGAAGGGGTGACCGTAACCGGCGGGCGGTCCGCCGGCGAGGCCATGTACGCGGCCGCAGCGTCCATCACGCCGGAAACGCCGATATTTCCCGAGGCGGCCGTCGCCAGGACGGGGTAAACGGCGCAGCTCCCCACGCCCTTGCGCAGCCCTTCCAGGAGCTGCTCATCGGTCAGGGCGCCTTCTTCGAAATACACCTCGAGCAATTCATCATCGGATTCGGCTACCGTCTCCACCAACTTCTCGCGGTATTCCTCCGCCTGGCCGGCGAGGTCGCCGGGAATTTCGGAGCGGGTTATCTTGCCGTCTTCCAGGGCCACCGCCTCCATGGCCACCAGGTCGACGACGCCCGAAAACCCTTCTCCTTCGCCGATGGGAATCTGCAGGGGGACGGCCTGGGTGCCTACGCGTTCCTGTATGCGGCCGAGCGCATCGTAGAAGTCGGCGTGTTCCTTGTCCAGCAGGTTGACGACCACCATGCGGGGCAAGCCGTACTGTTCCGCGTATTCCCAGGCGCGTTCCGTCTCCACCTCGATGCCTTCGATGGCCTTGACCACGATGGCCACGTTGTCCGTGACGCGCATCGCGCAGTGCACTTCGCTGGTGAAATCGGAGTATCCCGGCGTGTCCAGAATATGGAGGTTATGGTCGTTCCACTCGCAGTGAAGGGGCGTGAGATTCATCGAAATGCGGTGTTCGATCTCTTCCTCGCGATAGTCGGATACCGTGTTGCCGTCGTCCACGCTGCCGAGCCGGGTCGTGGCGCCGGCGTTGAAGAGCATGGCTTCGGCCAGGGAGGTCTTGCCGCTCCCCCCGTGGCCCGCGAGGCATATGTTTCTGATGTTTTCGATGCGATATTCCTTCACGAACACCCCTCCTCTTCAGGACTGCTCTCTTCAGTTCTACGAGTCTTTTAAAGTTCAAACAAGGCAACTTACCGGGAAAACTCTAATATGTTGCGATCCGGCTTCTGGTGTCAAGTTTTAAGGGCATTGCTGTGTTTCGGTGCGGCCGCGTTCTGGCTCTTCCCTCCGAAGGGACGTGACAGGGCCCAGGGGCGAGTGAATTCGGTTGTATTTACCCGAGGCTTGTAACGCGCCATATAGAACCCCACCAATCCCTTCAAACACCGACTATCCTTCCTCGCCCCACCTTCTTGACACTCACTGGTTGGATTTGTTTCTTCACGGGGGTTAAGTCATTTCTTCGAGTGACTCGTCATTGCCTTCCGTTTAACTTGCCGCATGTTAGATTGAATACATCATCATTGATTCCTATAAACAGGGTCAGCTTCAGTTGAATACACTTATCTACCGATATCTCGCACTCAGCGCACTGGTCATATTCACGTGGGTGCATATAGGACTGGTCGTATGGACGCTGGTACGGTTTGCGCAAATCGAGCACTGGTCACCGGGTATCCGGTTCTTCGGAAATGAGATGATACAGACGAAGGGACTGACGAAAAGTGCGGTGAGCAATCTGCAGGAGGGCACGTGGTTCCACCTCGTTCGCATACGCGAGGACGGCGGTATTACCGTCACGCAAGTAGACGCGGACAGCCCTGCGGACAGAGCCGGATTACGACCGGGTGACCTGGTGATCTCTATTGATGGATCGGATATCAGGACACGTCCCGAAGCCTATTTCCAGGCGCGTTTGCAGAGTAAACCCGGTGACCGTTTCAATCTTGCCTGGCTTCGCGACGGCAGCATGCACGCTGGTATACTCACGCTTGAGGCCTCGGAACAGGTACGATACGCCGTCGAGGTCAATCAGGAGGAACTCGTATTGGGCGTAGGCGCAATGACCTGGTTCCAGCGCGGTCCCTACCTGATCTTTCCGATGATCCTGCTGGTCTTCGGAACCTGGATTGGATTCAGGCGCCCAGGAAATAAAATCGCCTTTCAATGCGCGTTACTCTTCCTCGCAACAGCGCTCTCCGTGTCGCCTGCGTTCCATCCCATGATCGCCGGTTGGCCTGATTGGATATTATCACTCAGTATTTTCGTCAGTACCCTGGCCTACTTTCTTGAGTTCATGCTCCTGTTCAGCATCCTGACCGTATTTCCAATCGAAACTGAAATCGGATCATGGATGCGGAAACGGGCGTGGTGGATCCTGATACCGCTCTTCGCATGGATCATCATTCGTATTATCTATTTTTTAGGTCTGACTATTGGCTGGAATAGTGCATCGGTACAAACCATCATCTCTATGGTTGAATCTGTTCCAGTCCCTACGTTACCCGTTCTCGTTGTTATCATGGCGGCCTGCCTGCTTCTCGCCCAACGTTCCGTCGCGCGTCGACAGCAGTACACGCGCCTGCAGTTCATCAACGTCGGATTCGTGTCAGCCTTCATTTTAGCACCGGTCTGGACCATAATTCAACCAGGCACATTCATGGCCACATGGGTAATGGTACCGCTGCAAGGTGCTTTTTTGCCATTGCTCGTCTGGTTGCTCGACCATATTGTCCTCGTAGGGTTGAAATGCATTCTGCCACTTTCCTTTGCATATTCAATTCTGGCTCACCGGGTATTCGGCCTCAGGTTCATCGTCGGAAAAAGCCTTCGGCAATTTGTATCCAACCAGGGCGTGAATCTCTTACTGAGTCTCGGGTTGATCCTGATTATCTATGAAACAATAACCTTCTGGTCTACCGGCGTAGAAGTCTCCGATCTGTTGATTACGGTTGCTACTGCGGGATTCATCCTGATACTCGTCGGTGGCTGGACCCTGGCAAAACCGGCAGTCATCCGGTTTATAGACAGATACCTGTTTCGTGATGAACTCGAGAACCGTCAACGACTTTTCAGGCTCAGACGTGAGTTAACGCATTTTCAGGAACGAAACGCCCTTCTTAACTGTACCGGAAGAGAACTGCTTGAGGTACTGGACATCTCATATGTAGCAATCTACCTCAGCGATGGACCTCGGAAGTCGATATCGGTTACCTGGTACGACGTAAACAAGAAGTTCAACAATGAGCCGAAAAAAGACGGATCCTTCTTCAGTGAGTCAGTTGTCAAAATCGAAGCGTTGTTGAAGCTGATGTCTCCAGAACGACCATTAGTCGAATCTGAAGACCCTTATGTCCAAAATCGAGTTTCAGATCTCGGTTACGAACTCATAATCTTACTACGTGGTGAATTGCACACTCAAGGTTGTATCGCAATCGGAGCCAAAGTTTCGGAAGAACCGTTTACCGGCGAAGAAAAAGAACAGTTACTGGTACTGGCTGCCGAGCTGGAGATGGCGCTGAAGAATATAAAAACAACTACATCGCTGAGAATGCAGACACAACGCCTCAAGAGACTTTCCAGCCGACTCATCGACATTCAGGAATCTGAAAGGCGTCGGCTGGCGCGGGATCTCCATGACGATACCGGCCAGGCGCTTACGGCGCTGAAGATGAGCCTGGAAATAACCCGGAACGAGTTGTCCGTGGCCTCCGATCATACTGCAGAACGGCTGAATGACGCCGTGGCGCTGGCCGACGATACGCTGGAGAAACTACGTGCGATCTCCCATAATCTCCGTCCCCCGACACTGGATACAGTCGGGCTGAATTCAGCATTGGAAGGACTATGCAAGAGTTTCACGCAACAAACTCAAATGCCGGTCTCATACGTTGGCATGGATACTGCAGAGATCACCAATCCGATCGATATCTGCCTGTATCGTATACTGCAGGAAGGGTTGACGAACTGCGCAAAACACGGACAAGCCTCTCATGTGGAGGTCAGTTTGAAACGCAATGGCGAAGTTGTACAACTATCGATACAAGATAACGGCCAGGGCTTTGATCTTGCAGATACACTTTCGGATCACAATGAAACAGGAATCGGTTTGATAGATATGCAGGAACGCCTTGAATCGCTGAATGGCCGTATGAATGTTTACTCGAAACCAGGTGCGGGAGCCCGTCTGGTCGCTACAATTCCTTTGGAGGCGAAATGATCAGGATCGTTATTGCCGACGATCATCAACTGGTCCGTCAAAGCATTGTATCTCTGATCGAAAAGACCGAGGATATGGAAGTTGTCGGCGAAGCGGCCGATGGTCACGAGACCCTGAACCTGGTACAACGGAAGAGACCGGACGTCGCCATGATGGATATCGCCATGCCTTTGCTGAACGGTATCGAGACCACGCGGCGGATTCAGACGCTGTCGGTCGATACCCGCGTCGTCATACTATCCATGCATTCGGATGAGGACGTGGTGCGCCAGGCACTCAGATGCGGGGCCAGCGGGTATCTCCTCAAGAGATCCGTCGTGGAGGAACTCCTGATCGCCATCCGGTCCGCCAACAAGGGCGAAATCTATCTTTCGCCTTCGATTGCTCAAACCGTGCTGTCGGGATTCCTGCGGACGGAATCGGCGAATGAGTCAAAGGCCGTTCTGGAGCAGCTTTCATCCCGCGAACGGGAGATACTTCAGCTCATCGTCGAGGGACATACCAATCAGGCCGCGGCGGAGGTCCTGAACATCAGCGCCAAGACCGTGGAAAAACACCGCGCGGTCCTGATGAAGAAGTTGGAAGTCCACAATCTGCCGGATCTCATACTCCTGGCCCTCAAGCACCGTCTCGCCTTCCTGGATGAATGATCCGTCGTCTTTCCCCGCCTGGTAGCAATCCGGTTGGCCGCAGTCTGTCTCTCTCGCCTCTTCAGCCCCCCAATACCGTAAGAAAAAGCGGAACATAGGGAAACACCCTATGGATAGTCCTCCTTTTTGTTGTTAGTATTGAGCAATCGACGGATTTCGCCATGTAACGACCATAAGAGGAGATCGCGAACATCATATGATACGCGTAGTGATCGCAGACGATCATCATCTGATTCGGCAGGGGCTGCGGGACCTGCTTGAAAAAGAGTCCGATATTCGAATAGTCGCCGAGGCCGTGGATGGCCGGGAGGCGATCGATGCCGTGCATCGAGTCCGAACGGACGTCATCGTGATGGACGTTGAGATGCCCGGTATCAACGGTATCGAAGCGACGAGGATGATACGCGCGTCGTTTTCCGAGATCCATGTGGTCATGCTGTCGATGCATTCCGATCCCGAACTGATCCGGAAAGCGCTGGACAACGGCGCCAGGGGCTACGTGCTCAAGAAATCGGCCAGTGAAGAGTTGGTCAAAGCGATACGCACCGTTTGCAGGGGCGTCACTTACCAATCCCGGGCTATGGATCATGCCGATTACCTGTATGGCGAGTACACCCAGGGCACCCCGCCCCGGCTTACTCCCCGAGAGCGCGAAATCCTTCAACTGATCGCATCGGGGCGATCCAATCGCCAGATAGCCGAAACAATGCGAATCAGTATAAAAACCGTGCAAAATCATCGCATCAATCTGATGGCGAAACTGGACGCGCACAGCCTTCCCGATCTGATCCGAGCGGCGATCAAACTTGGTCTGATCAATCCGGAAGAATGAACCCCGTCTGTTTTAAGGAAACGCTCCACGTCGCCCAAGACCGGTAGCAGTTTTTTCCGATTCCGGTGAAAAAACCGGGCAAAATAGGGATACACCCTATAGATAACCGGTCCGGCTTTCCTTTCATTAACAGGTAGATCGTTCCAGTGTTCCATCTCTTCATATCACTGCACCGATTAGTATGTTGAAGGAGGCTTTGTAATCGGTCGGTTGAATCGGATCAATGAAGGGCATCGGGAGGTACACAGCATGATACGCAACTACATTACGACAGCAGTACGGAATCTCTTAAGACACAAAGGGTATTCCCTGATCAACGTAATCGGTCTCGCCCTTGGCCTGGCGGGCTGCATCCTGATGTTGCTCTACATCCGGTACGAAACAAGCTATGACGATTACAATTTGAAGCAGGACCGCATGTACCGGGTTGAAGACAATCTCCTTTGGATGGGCAGCGTGAAAAAAGTCGCTACAACGCCATCGGCTTGGGCCCCCGTTTTACTTGCTGACTACCCGTCCATAGAACAACTGACCAGGCTAAGGCGGTTGTCGGATCAACAGTCGGTACAACTTGAAAACAGGTCGTTCCGCGGCAAAGCGTCTTTCTATGCCGATTCGAACATATTCGACGTCTTCACGCTGCCCCTGGCCAGAGGCACGCCTGCCACGGCCTTGACCAGGCCTCATACGGTCGTCATATCGGAATCCATCGCGAATACATGCTTTGGCGAGACGGATCCCATAGGCGCCTTGATCACCCTGGATCTGGGGAAGGGAAACACGTTGCCGCTGACTGTAACGGGTGTTGCGCGTGACCTTCCGGAGAATTCCCATGTGCACTTCGATTTCCTGATCTCCTACGTCACGGTTGAGTCATTAAGTTCGGACGAGCCCGCCAACATGCAGGATGATGGTCTCAATTACACCGTCTATACATAACCTCCTCTTGCGTGAAGGATATTCCGCCCGGGAACTGGAAGAGCAATTGCCCGGTTTCATTGAAAGATACCTCGGAGATCGGCTGCGGGCTTTCAACATCGAAGCGAATCCCTATCTGCGGCCTGTCGGTGATATACACCTGTACACCTACGATATGCAAGGAGGCGGTACCGGGGATATCCGCACCGTCTATGTCGCCTTCCTTCTGGCGGCCTTCATACTGGTTCTCGCCTGTGCCAACTTCATCAATCTGACAACGGCCAGGTCGATCAGTCGCGCGAGTGAAGTAGGTTTGCGGAAGGTGCTGGGCGGCACGCGGGCTCACGCCATGCTGCAGTTCATAGGCGAATCTCTGTTGTTGACTTTGTTCGCCCTTGGATTGTCCGTCGTACTGCTACAGGCGCTGCTGCCCGCTATCAACGATCTGTTCAACCAGCACATCATCCTGGAATTAACGGCGGACACGATACTGATGCTCGCGGGTGTGGTCTTGCTCGTCGGGATGCTGGCGGGTACATATCCTGCGTTCGTCATTTCATCCTTCCAGCCGACGGCCGTGCTGCGGGGCTCGTCCGTATCCGGACCAGCGGGCGCGCTCTTCCGCAGAATACTCATCGTATTTCAGTTCACCATCTCGGTTATCCTGATCATCGGCACATGGACGATCTCGGATCAGCTCGACTACATGCTGAGTGAAGACCTGGGGTTTGAGCAAGACGGCGTCGTCATCATCGATATGCCGGAGCGCGCCTATGAAGTATTCAGAGACAACTCGCTCAGATATCCCGACATCCTGGCGATGAGTCGGTCATCAACGATGTTTGGAGAATCGTATAATGTCGCCGGAGTATTTCCGGAAGGCGTTCCGGAGGAGCAGTCAACGCAATTTCAGATTTTCAGCGCAGATTATGGGCTTCACGATGTACTGGGGCTTGAGATAGTTGAAGGGCGTTTTTACGCTCGAGAGAGGTCTACAGACGCCAATGCGTGCCTGATCAACGAGACGGCGGTACGCGTCCTGGGTTTGGAAGATCCCGTCGGCACGGAACTCTTGGGGCCAGTCAAGATCGACAATGTGTGGGTGCCGTGCGAGGTGATTGGCGTCGTACGGGACTTCAACATGGAATCGTTGCGTCAGGAGATTCTTCCCAACTGGGGTCAATACGGTTCTGTGCATCAATACGGTTCTATTGTAGTTAAGATCAACAGTAGTAACGAGGCAAACGCGCTCCGCATCCTGAGGGACCAGTGGAACCAGGTCTATCCCGATCTTCCGGCGCCGGAGTTCACTTTATTGAAAGATAAGGTAGCAGGTCTGTATGAAGACGATCACATTCTCCGGACCGTTTTCACGGCAGGGTCCACCGTATCGATTCTGATCGCCTGCCTCGGGCTCCTGGGCCTGACCGCCTTCATGGTCCAGAGTCGCATCAGGGAGATAGGCGTTCGCAAAGTCCTGGGGGCCACGGTCGGCCAGGTCGTTGTGCTCCTGTACCGGGAATTCACGCTGCACGTCCTCATCGCGTGGGTTGTCGGCGTCCCGTTGATCTACTATATGGCGGATGTGTGGCTGCGCGACTTCGCCTACCGCATCGAACCGAATCCGTTGACGTTCATCTTCGCCGGTATCGTCGTGATGCTGATTACCTGGTTTACCGTGGGATTCCAGACCGTGAAAGCAGCAGAGACGAACCCGGTTGAAGTGCTCAGGGGATAGTGCGCGACAACAAGTGCGATCAGTATGAGGAGGGCATTATGGAAGAGTCAACACGTAACGGCGGAAAAGATGCCAAGGGCCTGGTGGGATTGTTCACGGATGAAAGGCAACGTGAGCAGCACGGCACCATGGACCGCCGGATCGAGAAGAAACGCTTCACACCGCGGCGGATCGCCCTCGGGGTCCTGGCGGCAGCGGTGGTGGCACTCGGGGCCTACGCGCTGCTCAGCGTCAACCCGTCCTCCCTGAACGTAGAGGCAGCGAAGCTGACCACGGCGCCGGTCACCCACGGCCCCTTCCTGGAATACATCGTCGAGCAGGGCGCGGTGATGCCGCTCACGACCATCTACCTGGACGCCGTGGAAGGCGGCCGCGTGGAAGAGGTCTTCGTCGAAGAGGGCTCGAAGATCGAGGAGGGCACGCCCATCCTGCGCCTGTCCAACGCCAACCTTCAGCTCAACGTCATGCAGCGCGAGGCCGAGCTTTTCCGCGAGGTGAACCGCCTCCGGGAGACGCGGGTGACCATGGAGCAGCGCAGACTGGCCATGCGTGCGGAACTGGTACGACTGGAATTCGAGTTTCGCAAAGCCGAGCGGGAATACACGCGCCAGGACGAAATGTTCAAGGCGGACCTTGCCTCGCGCAAGGAATTCGACGAGGCGAAGGACAACCTGGAATACCTGACGCGCAGCCGGGACGTTACCGTAGAGACGCTTCGCCAGGATTCGCTTTACCAGACGATCCAGGTCCAGCAGCTGGAAGAATCGATCGACCGGCTGCGCCTGAACCTGGAACTCATCAAGCAGAACGAGGACAACCTGACGCTTCGCGCGCCTATATCGGGGCTGCTCTCTTCGCTCATCGCCGAGGTGGGCGAATCCAAGCCCGGCGGCGACCGGCTGGGCCAGATCGACGTGGAGGACGAGTTCAAGGTGCGGGCGGCCATCGACGAGCATTACATCGCCCGCATCCGGTCGGGGCAGACCGGTTCCTTCGACTTCGCCGGGGGGACCTACGACCTGGTGATCCGGCGGGTGTATCCCGAGGTGATCGAAGGCCAGTTCGAGGCGGACCTGGTGTTCCCCGAGGGGATGCCTGACGGCCTCCGTCGCGGCCAGACGCTCCAGGTGCGCATCGCCCTGGGCGAACTGGCGGACGCCATGCAGGTGCCCCGGGGCGGGTTCTACCAGAAGACGGGCGGGCGGTGGATCTACGTGCTCGACCCCGCCGGTGAGACCGCGGCGCGGCGCCCGATACGGCTCGGCCGGCAGAACAGCCAGTTCTTCGAGGTACTGGAAGGACTCGAAGAGGGCGAGCAGGTCATCACGTCCATGTACGACAACTTCGGCGACATGGAACAGTTGGTGTTGAATTAGCGCGTGTGAAGAAACAGAGAAGTACTGTTGTCTTATGGCGCAGCGCATGCATCACGTCGGGACGAAACATTGCTCATTGTTTTTAAAGTCGAATGAATAAGGAGCTGCGAGTACAATTTAACCGCAAAGGGGGCGTATGATGATAGCGACCAGCAACCTGCAGAAGCTTTACGCGACCGAAGAGGTGGAGACGACAGCACTCAACGACGTGACCATGACCGTGGACGAAGGGGAGTTCGTGGCGGTTATGGGGCCGTCGGGCTGCGGCAAGTCCACGCTGCTCAACATCCTCGGCCTCCTCGACAACCCCACGGGCGGGGAATACCATTTCGTCGGCGAGGAAGTGTCCGCTCACTCGGAGCGGCAAAGAGCCAACCTGCGCAAGAACAACATCGGCTTCGTCTTCCAGAGCTTCAACCTGATTGACGAACTCACCGTCTACGAGAACATCGAACTGCCGCTGATCTACCTGGGCACTTCGAAGCAGGAACGCAAGGAACGGGTGGATGCGGCGATGGAGCACATGCAGATCCCCCATCGGCGGAACCACTTCCCGCAGCAACTCTCCGGCGGCCAGCAGCAGCGGGTGGCCGTGGCGCGGGCGGTCATCGGCAATCCCAAGCTGATCCTGGCCGATGAGCCGACGGGTAACCTGGACTCGGCCAACGGTTCGGAGGTCATGGAACTGCTCAACGGCCTCAACGAAGCGGGCACGACCATCATCATGGTGACCCACGACCAGGTTCTGGCCGATCACGCCCACCGGATCATCCGCCTCTTCGACGGGCGCATCGTGAACGCCGCCGCGTAAACGACGACCGGATCTGGCCAGACGACCAGGCTACGCTGGCGATCTTGAGCTTTCATTAAGCCCAATATTGAGTATTCCGTAACAAAATGAAGGAGCGATTACATGACGACATGGCGCGAGCTTTCTTTTCCTGTCGAATCTCAGGGAGCCGCTGGACTCGTTATCGAAGATGATCGCGCAAAAGTCGTCCTCGATCCGCTTCGCTGGCGTATCCTGGAGATCCTCGATGCAGGAAAGTCGGTGATGGAGATTTCAGAAGCGCTTGATGTTACGGATGCGCGCGTGCTGTATCACGTGCAGCGGCTGGCACAAACGGAAGTTGTACATCTGGAGGGTGATGCGGGCTCAGATCCCCGGCAATGGCGGTGTCTGCCCGCAGCGGCAGTGATTAGCGTACAGGAGGAGCAGGAGGCGGCAGGGTCATCCGGGCAGGAGGCCATCCCTGCGGCAGTGGCCGGCCAGTTCAACCAGGCTTTTCGTGAGGTGGCGGAAGGGATGTTCGGACCGTCCTTCCAGATGTCCGTCAACCACAACCGCGCGCGGCTGTCAGAAGCCCAGGCCGCCGAATTCAACCGCCGGTTGCTGGCGCTCATCGAAGAATACTTCCCTCCCGGCAAGGGAGACCGGTCGGGCGTCAAGTACGGTTTCCACGGCGTGCTCACGCCGATCGATCTTCATCCGCTCGGGGATACCGACTCTGGTGAATAGCATAGACAGCTCGACAACGGTCATCGCCGACCTCGACCAGCTGTTCGCCGTATTCGCCTTTGCCAGGTGAACCAGGAACGTCATCCGATCGGGGATGCCGAGGGATAGGGAGGCGGGTATACCATAGCATCGCCTGGGTTCGCGAGCATCAGCGCGGCCGCTGACAACGGACCACAGAAAAATCGCCATGCCCGCCAGCACAAGCACGGCCCCAGGCAAAGGAACAGGGTCATCGAGACCGGATGGGTCCAGAACAGGGTCGCCAGTTCCACGACGAGGCCAACTGCGATCAACAAGCCCGCAATGTAAAGCCGGCCGGCGAATCCAGTTCGGCCACCGGACCTGTGCGAACCATTCATTCCGCGCCCCTTCTTCGTAGATTTCGATTCATGCTACGACCTCGCTGTGTGCAATCCCGTCCATCACTCTCCCGCCTCCGGTTGCCATCGTCCGTACCGATCCAGCTTGTCCACCTCATGCACCAGGTTGTGGCACATTACGCATGACTTGGAACCGTCGAGGAACTCACGCAGATAGGGCCGGTGGTCCGGATGCTCCTCGTACGAGCGCGCGCCTGCGTGACATTCGAGACAGGCCGTGTTTTCGAAGGGCTCGTATAGCGCGACGGGTTCGGACCACGTCCCCCAGACGATGTGCCATACGTGCCGCACGCCCTGGACCTTGTCGTCCACGTCCCCGAACATCGTGTAGTCCGAATGGCAGGCGTAGCAGGCATAGTCCGCGGGGATCCGCTTATTCTGAAAATGGGCGGCCCGGTCGGTTCTATTGCTCAGGCCGCTGCCCTCTGCTCCGCTCACACTGGCCGATTCGGCCGCTTCGGCCACTCCCACTGCTTCTGCCGCTTACTCCACCGAACCGCGCCGGGCGTGGCATCCTCGTGGCAGGCCACGCAGTCGGACGTGGCCTGCGGCGGATCGGCGGAGGGACCGCAGGCGGCAAGCGACAGCAAGAAGAAGGATACGACGCTGTAAACAAGGATGACACCGTGCACGCGGTTCTGGTTTAGCAGGGAAGCATCTCCTGGAGAACCGAGACGTTAGACTACCGGGTTTCCGGTCCATCTTGTACCTCACGGAAGGTCACTGCCGGTTTTCAACTGCTTGCCGCCGCACCTCTTCACTCACCAGAACATCCGCTATGATAGCCACGATGTAGAACTTGCCTTCCAACAGGTGGTCGTTGCTGTAAATGGGTTCCAGTTTTATCCACCTTCGAAGGTTCAGGTTCCCCCGGACGGTGTTATATATAATGTCGTAAAACTTCTGCGTGTCGTCAAACACCCAGGCTTCCGTGAAAATGATCCAGAACCCGATCTCTTCGGGTATGCCGTCCCAGTCGTTTGCGACCGCCCAGTTAATCTCGATCGCCGGGTCGCTGTCGTACTTTATGGACTTCGATTCCGTGCCCATGACGATGCGGATTTGCAGATCCATATCGTTGATCTGGTTGAGCACGCCGTTCACGTCCTCGATGATGGCCATGTGCGCTCCTGGTGATACGCTGATTGTTGAATTGATTTCCAGTTGAAACCGGAGGTTGTTCGAACCCCGTATTCCTATACTGCCGTCATTGCGATCTGAAAAAGTAAATCAGGTTGAGCAGAACCGGAAGGGCGGATCCTCATCCATCACGGCCCCTCCCAGGGCCGTATCCTCGGTATCCAGCGCGGCACGTTCGCCTTATACAGCCGGTATGTTTCACCGAACCGGCGCTCGAGGCCCGGCTCCTCGTGGAACGGGAAGTAGAACGCGCACACCAGGAAGAATACACACATCCAGGCCGCAAGGTGCCATGAGCCAAAAAGCAGGGCTTCGGCGCCGAGTATGAGCACCATACCCGCATTCATGGGGTTGCGCACGTGGCGATAGGGTCCGAGGACGACCAGCTTCTCGGGCGGGGCCCATGGCGCCGGCGTGCCCTTCCCGACCCTGTCGAACAGCGCCATGGTCCAGGCGGCAAGGAACAGACCGTCCACCGCCATCACGATCCCGATCCAGAACCGGAACTGCGCGGGTTCCGACGACGACAGCGCGCCCGGCGAGTCTGACAATATCCACAGTATCACGCCCGGAACGTAGACTGTAGCTGCCGCAGGAAGGAGCAGGACGGCCTTCGCAGTAGTCCATCTCACGCGGGACACCCCCTCGCACGATCCATAGTGTCCATTACGTCCATTGGCGATTATTCCATTCGGTCGCTCAGCGACACCCATGACGAAGGGGTAAAAAACGGTCCATGTCAAGCGTTAGTGCTTTCGCGAAAGATACCCCGGCCGGGACTACTTCTACAATGGTCTTGTAAACGTTTGTTGTGCATTGTATTGTATCGAACTTGAACGGAAGCTTTGAGAATCCGCCGCGTATCTGTTGGTTCACCGCCAGGACCGGTTATGGCTTCGGTATGGATACGCGACAATCCCGCAGAATTGGACGGCAGATGCGGGACCGCGCCTTAACGGCCAAACCCGTTCCGACACACCGCCGGAGGATAAAGAATGCAAAGTGCCGGGAACGATATTCCATTGGAAGACGAGGGAACTCATGCAGGCGGTACGTACCGGGCCGCTGACGATACGATCCGGCTGAACTGGCGAGAGAAGCTGGTTGAATTCGGCCCGATGATGGCGATGGTCATGTGCGGCACGATGATGGGAACGTTCATCGTCATAGTTTCCCTGCTTGCCCTGCGCAGTACCTTCGACGAGTTGGCCCCGGGATTCACGGAAGCCGGTTCGATTCCGTTCATCATCCTGGCCGTCGTGGCCGTGACCATCGGCAATACCTGTTCGTTCAGTTGCGCTCCCTACATCATACGTCTCTTCTTCCGGGGCTACGAGTTGAAGGACGTGCGGATCGACCGTGCCCTGAAGCGCTTGATATCCGTGACCGGGATGGACGGGCCGAAAAGATATTCACCATAAAGGGCAGGCAGGCCAACGCCGTCGTGGCCGGCCTCTTCCGCAAGGGCCAGTACATCTTCTTTACCAAAACGCTCCTGGAGAGAATGAGCGAAGGAGAGATCATGGCCGCCCTGGCGCATGAACTGGCCCATGCGCGGCACCGGCACATGCCCAGGATGATGCTGGCCATCGTGCTATGGGCTCTCGGCGTCCAGGTTTTCTTCTGGCTGATCGACGTTCACGCCTACTTCCGGACGATCGACATTTACTGGCAAATATGGGCAAATAGCGGAATAGCCATGGTGAATGTCTACCTGCTTATGTTCCTCGTCCTGTTCCCGCAGTCGAGGCGGCACGAATACGAGGCGGACGCGAGCGCCGCCCGGTGGGTGGGCATAAGCCAGTACAAGCAGGCCCTGTACCGGTTGCATCAATTGAACGACCAGCTGAAACCGCCGCGGAAGATCCTGGCGAAGCTAAGTACCCATCCGACGCTTCAGCAGAGGCTGGAGCGGGTGGGGAATCTGGAATAGTGCGTGACTGGTGTTTTCTGCGTGTTATCCGCGTTTGTAAGGAAGACTACAGGACGGGTATACGGACTCACTCCATGTTCATCGCATCCACCGGGCTCAGTTGCGATGCCTTCAGGGCGGGATAGATCCCGGCACAAAGACCTATTGCCAGTGAGATCGCCAGCGACAGGAGGATATTGTAAAACGACGTCCCAGCCGTGAAAGTGAGATCCAAAACCTGATTCAAGACAAACGAGAAAACCGAACCAAGGCCAAGTCCCAGCGATATCCCCAGTAACCCCCCTAAAGCACTGATACCTATAGCTTCCAGCGTAAATTGATTCACGATGTCGACGTGTCTTGCCCCTACCGACTTCCTGATCCCTATTTCCCGCCTCCTTTCCGTAACGGAGACCAGCATCATGTTCATGATTCCGATTCCACCCACCATCAGGGAAATGCCCGCTACGGCGGCAATCGAGGACTTAACGGCATTTATCACACCTCCTAACTGGTCCATTGCGTTTTTGCCGCTGACTATGTCAAATCCGGTCGCATCACCATGGATTGTCTTCAAGGCTGCCTCGATGTCATCCACCGCACTTTCCATAACACTCGAATCCGCAACCTTGATGGACAAAAGATCGAAGCCTTCATGGCCAAGGATCCTTTTCTGGACCGTCGTTATCGGAACGAAGACCCGGTTACCCCAACTTTCATTAAAAACGGTCTTTGGTTTCATGACGCCAATCACGGCAAATCTCTGACCGTTCAGTTTCAGCTCCTTGCCGACCGGATCGGTATCGTCAAATAGTTTAGCGGCCAGTTCATCGCCCAGTACACATACTTTTCGCCAGCGTTTGACGTCGCGGTCGGTAATAAAGCGACCCGTGGAAACCGACCACTGGTACATATCCGGAAATGAAGGTGTCGTGCCGTACAACATTCCGCCGTCCGACATTTTCGCGTATCTGAGATCCACATTCAATGTCGCGGCAGGGGCCAATTGGCGCACGGCGTTCGACCTTCTCCCGATTTCCAGCATATCCTGCCAAACGAGGTGTTCGTAATCCGATACCGGCATCCAGCTTCCTTCCCGGTTTTCGAATTTAGAAGGACTCACCCATACCATGGTGCCCCCGCGTACGGATTCGAATTCCTGCATCACCATGTCGTGAAGTCCTCGCCGATCGAGATGATGCCGGTTACGGCGCCTATACCGACCGCAATCCCCAGTAATGTCAGGACTGAACGCAGCCTGTAGTGAACGAGATTGGTTAACACCGTGTGGATATGGTGCGATATGGACATAAAACAGGGTCCGTACAGAACTAATGGTGTTTCGAGTTCAGCGCGGCATGAACTGCTCTTGCATCCAGCGCAATGTGAGAGCCGGGTTCTATACCGGACAAAATCTCCACGTTTTCGGTCGATTCAATACCGATCTCGACCATCGTGTATTCCAGATACGGTTCCGGACAAGTCGACGTTCCAGGGTCCACTGAAGTACAACGATAAACCATGTGTCGCTTGCCGAACGCCGCTCCAGTAGATGCTGTATCCTTCTGTTCATTGGTTATATCTACGTAATTGCCCATTTCCAAGACTGAAGAAACGGGCGCAAGTAACGAGCTTTCATTCTTCTCCAACACGATGTCGATATCGCAGGACATTCCCTGCTGCAAATCCAGCGATGGATTCGATATCACGATTTCGGCATCGAACGTAACAAGCGTACTCCCGGGTTTCCGCACACCGATAGGCGCCAACCGCTCAACATGCCCGCGGTACGATGTGTCCGGGTAGGCATCGACACGAATCCGCACTTCCTGTCCGGGCCTGACCCTACCTGCGTCAATTTCTCCAATGGCCGATTTGACGATCATTCTGTCCGGATCGCCGATATGGAATATCTCCGTACCGCCGGTATACGAAGAGGTACCCGATACTACGACCTCGCCCGTTTCCACCATACGGGCAACGACGATGCCGTTCAAGGGAGACAGGATCCTCACGGCATCATGCGTTCTGTTCGAATCCACCTCAACGTTAACCTTCAGTTCCAGTATCTTGAGTTCAAGCTCCGCCATGTTGAGATGGTGATGGGCCTTGGTGTTTTCAATCCTTGCCTTGTCGAATTCCTCAGACGATATCAGGGATCTCTCATGTAATTTACGCTTTCTCTTAAAGGAGATCTCTTGTTCTGACAGATCTATTCGAGCGCCTTCAACCCTGGCGCGCTGCCGGGACAACTGAAGGGACTGAGACGGATCCGGCTCTATCACGGCAAGGACATCCCCCTTTGATATCCTATCCCCTACATCGGCGTGAATATGCCTGATTTCCCCGGATATGGTGGGTTTGACCATGACGGTCCTGACGAACTGGATTGTACCTGTCTCCGCCAGGACATCGAAGATCGATCCATGTTGAACCTGGAGTATTTGGAAAGAGGCAACCCGGGCCGTGGAACTGTAAACAAAGTACAACAGAACGGCTACGAGTATACATGCCGATACGCAGGCAATGACTATGCGTTTTTTCATGACCGCGGTGATTTCCAGGAATTACACGTAAACGGTACCAAGGTTCTCCATGGTCCTGCGAATGACAATCCACAAGCACCACACGAATCCCAGCACGAACCATGTGAACTTGACTGATCCCCGGAAAGTCCGTGCTAGACCCAACCCCAGCAGGCAAAGAAACCAAATTCCGAAAAAGTCGACGCCTGCAAGGAACATGCCCGGGAGAGATTCGAGGTCTGCATCGTCGAGAAACACACCAGGATGGAGGGCCGGATCGAGCGACCCCCAAAACAGAACCAGCGTGGTCTTGACGACTGTTTCGGGTACAAGGACAAGCGAAGCATAGCTGGTTACCGGAAGGACCTTGCTGTACGGTAGGAGTTTGCCGAATAACAACTCTCCGCAGTGTTTTCCGATTACCGACCACGCAACGATCATAAGGCAGACACTGACTGGCATGAATAAAAGACCGGCGAGTTGCCGATGGTCGAATTTCGATGCCTCGCGCAGGATGATAGACTGTTGAGCGTTACTGAGATTCGAAAAGGACCGGAGTTCCGTTTCGATCAACTCCCGTTCCGTATTCAGCGCGACGGGCAAAGTCACTATCCCGGCACATAGTATGATCGACATGGTTAAGACCAGGATCAGAAAACACTCAGAGGCGGAACTTTCTGTTTCAAGATCCGTAAATGCCTTCCCGGGACAGTAAAAGACCCGTAGCCATCGCCTGGCATATCTTCCCATATCTATTGAAGCGCTCAAGGGCATAGATCTCCCATGATGACCAGATGGTAGTAGCTGTGCCCGCCGCCCGACCAGAATGGACTGTCCCAGGGCCAGAACCTCCACCAGATTGGTTTGGAACGGGTATACGCCCCCTGGTGAAAACTCTCCAGGAACGTGCTGATGTGATGCACCGTACTCGTGGATAGATGCCTGCCGACTCTTTTGGGATGGGATTCCACGCCGAGGTAAGAACGAATCATGAGGCTGTGTTCATCAATCGGAAGCGCATTGACATTCTCGACGTACCAATTGAACACGTAGTAGAAGTGGTTTATGAGGAAGTACTCTACGTTCGACACATAGAAGACGGATATATTCGTATCGTGGGCTTCAGCGTAAGAGCCGATTGCCCTCATCGTCTTCTCACCTGCGAAGTTTCCCACGACGGGAATGATCAGGTTTCTGAGATGCAGGTTCTTGACGAACCTGAATGAATCTTCAGTAAACAAGAAACTGGCGAATTCTCCTTCTACAGTCGTACCTGTCATCAGGTCTTTGAACGTAGGATAGGATAACCCGTTTCCCAGTCGTGTTTCGGCGTATGTGATCGTAAGCTGTTTTTCATAAAACGATCGGTATATGTAGCGCATCTTATCGAGATCTTCCCCGTCTCCTATCCCATACCGTCTTACTTCTCGACTGAGCCGATTCCAGTTCTGTTCAAAAAACAGCGAGTCGACCGTGGTCGACGTCTCGATGTAGTCCAAGACTTCCGTAATGGAGGCAGTTTTCTCCGGTAATCCGTTCGAAGCCAATTCACCTTCCTGGTTCTGTCTGCTGAATAGCAGCATCAGGAAGGATGTTCGGTCCCGGGCCAGGGCAAAAATGGCTTTATAAAGTAAATGCTGCAGCAGATTTTCACGGCGGATGTCGACGATAAAAGCGATTTCCGGTCTCGTGGCGGCGATGTAGGAGAAGTTCTGTTCCGTACCGACGCCGATATAGACGCCGCCGCGTTTTCCCAGTTCGATGACTGTCGGGACTACGTGCAGGTAGGACGTTTCATTTGAAACGAAGTTGTCCCCCGGGAAGTGACCGGGCTCTTCTGAGAACGCGGATATGATCCTGGCGAATTCGGAAAGCGCGAGAGAGTCCGGCAACGCTCCGTACGAAGCGAAGCGAAGGTCTGTCAGAACGCCGATTGTCAGCAGCAGTATGGCAATTCGAATCAACTTCATCGGTTTCACATCCATTCCATCTGCATTTGGTTTATCTATTGCGTGTCCATCCTTGACACGCGGTCGAGACGGTTCTGCATCGTGGGGTGGGTCAGAAGCACTCTAGCAAATCTCGGTGGTGGCTTTAAATTGTCATTGACTTGATGAAGACGGTAGAGCGCCCGTTTGTATTGCTCCGTGCCCACCCATTTTGCCGCCGTAGCATCTGCTTCGTATTCGTTACGCCTCGATAGCGGGTAAATGACCAGAAACATGAGAAGCCACACGTTCACGGCATTTAAAAGCCCGTACGTCCACATTTTAAAAGACTCATCCATTGCATCGACATATGCACTGAAATCTAGCAGATACAGGCAGGCCTGCATCCCGCAGACCCACATAAATGTAGCCAACAGCATTTTGGGAAGATGCCTGTGACGAACATGGGCCAATTCGTGGGCGAATATTGCCAAAATCTCCTCTTCGTTCGCTTTTGCCAGAAGTTTGTCCGTAAAGAAGATGTACCTGTTTTTGCGGAAAAGCCCGGTAACCATCGCATTGGCCGTCCTGCTCTTAATGGTATAGAGGGTTTCTGCCGCGATGTTCATATCGACTGACGATATCAACTTACTGACCGACCGATCCAGGCGATCGTCCCGTAACTCGTATCCACGGAAGATGAAACGTATCAGATATGGAGAACACAACCATGCACAGGCGTTCCCTACGGTGGCCGACAGGATGACAAGAAACACAATCGTTTTAGAACCTTGGTCCAATAGACCCGGAACTCCCTTATCAATCATGTCGTCCGCGGTTAACAGAATGCTTAAGAACACGAATACCGCGATCAATATGCCCACCAGGGTCACACTCATGTTCAACCCGATTTCGACCAGTCTGTCGCGCCAGGTCAACCGGATTGGTTCATCTTTAATCGATGAAGCGCCGCCGGCTACTTCATTTATACGGTGTGTAGGTTCGACCATTATTTCCTTCTTCAAATCAGCGTTATGACATAACGGCTTGTACCAGGCCGTTTAGCGCGACGTATGCCAGGATCGCGCCGACTGCCTTGAACCTGGGCATCAAGCAGACCCTGTGCACCGCTTCGATGGCAAAAGCGACCACCAGGGTCAAAGCAATATACCGACCGTACCGAATCCACTTAAGCAACCCGATATCCTGCATCTTGGCGATCTCGCCGGGCAATTGATCGATCGTGGCCAGATTCGTCAGTCCGGCATAGACCATCTGGTCTGAAAACGCAAGTATGAGCACAACCGCCATGATTAAATACACTGTAACCGGGGTGTATGCGACACCGAGCCATCCAAAAAGTGCACGATGGCGACGCCGACTGTTTAGTAGCGCAACAACGATCATTACAGACAGCCAACCGACCACGAAAATCACAATCTCGCCCAATGTGATACCCAGTATCATGCCTATGAACATAATGGTGAAAATCTGTGCATATGTTTCGGTAAGATGATCCGGTATTTGTCCTGCAACTGACCTGAAAGTCAGGTAAAGTACGATCCCGTTCATAATCAAGTACATGACAAACATGCCGATGCCCGTCCAGAGCGGTTCGGTTACGCTGATTGACGCCAGCCTGTCGGATGTCCTGCGTGGAATTTCCATTTTTTGTCCGTTCAATTGATTTTGTTCGCTATCTGTCCAGTGACAAAAGTTTCTATAATCGAAGCCACCATGATCAGAAGGAATCCGATAAGCAGTCTTCGTACGTTCAAGGCCACTCGATTCGAATCTATGAGCCATGTATCGAACTTGAGTTTCTGGTAAAAGAGGATCAGGCCTTCGCATCCCACAGCGCCGAAAAACGTAAATCCCGCAAACTCAATCACGCCATGGGGTAGGATAAATGCGGCTATGGCGTAAATCGAAGCGTCGGAATCAAGCGCAGAAAGCGTAGACCATGCCACGATAGTTCCTGTCCAACCCAATATCACAACACTGACCATTCCAAAGGACAGAAGGCCCAATAGTATTTTTATGGAAACGAGGAAATTGGTGCCAATAATGAAACGCCATTCATCCCCGCCGTCTAAAAAGGGACGTGAATTTAGCATGAGGGTGGAGCTACCCGGGCCTGATGGTTCATTCTCAATCATATCCAGGGGCATTGCCGATCCAACACCCAATCCGACGATGACGGAAGCAATGGAAATCAAATGGGGTAGTTTGCTAGTAATGCGCGCTGGCATAGATCCCACTTTGAGTATCGTCCTTAGATTCCGAGTAAGGAATGGAGGCCTATAACGGCCCCCATCCCTCGTACTTACCGGCTTACAAACTAAATACCAGCACCTATAAACACGGCGCCAACACCTGTTCCAATGCCAACGCTGGCCACGAGACCATAGCCGGCTGCTGTCAGCCAACCAATTGTTCCACCACCAGCCAATCCACCCAGTGCAACACCGCCTACCATGGCTGCCTGGGAACCCCACAAGCAGTAAGCGAGGTTCGGCGACGCTGCGATGCCCGGAGTTTCAGCCAGTGGCGAGCTGGCCGCTGAATTGACGCTCGCACCAGCGATCAGGGCGAACATAAACACTGAGAGAATGAGTTTTTTCATGATGATCTGTACTCCTCGATTTCTGATTTTTAACCGAACCAGTGTAGTTTATCCTTCGAATGCCTTTGATTTGCCGTAAGCCTCCTTTCCTCGTTCGATTTAGATCGATCCACCGTCCTCATTCGATGCGACCTCATTCTCCGCACAGGTACTTGGGAACTCGGATATGGGTCTCGGAATGCGCAGTTCCGAGAGAAAGCATCGATCTTAGAACGGGTACTCGACCTAATATTAAAACTGAATCCAGTAACTGTGACCGCAGCGATCTATCACAATTAGTCTCCGGGAAGCCCCGATTCTCGTAGACAATCTCTATTTCCTGCAATAAAAAAGCCCGGCGATCGTACCGCCGGGCGTCCACATATCCCATTCGCATTCCGATGTACCCAGTATTTACCTCATCCCCTCCTTAGCCTCAATCTCGTCTCGTATTCATTTTAAATCGCCGGATATTGTCTTACAGGCTACGGCAGGAATCTTCGGCTTCGCTACTCCCCATCCCCAACGCGCACGGCCTCAAGCAGCGCTTCCCGCGTCATGCCATCGGGCGGCGTGTTTAGGCCCGATTCCTCGCCCGGGTCGGCAACGAGCCAGATGCCGCGCTCGAGGGCGTAGCCATCTCGTTCGGAGGCCTTTTGGAGGAGTTCCTGCAGGTCCGCGCCATCCATCAGGCCCAGCAGCCCGACGGGGATCACCCGGGCGGAGATTCCCCTTTCGCGCAGGAAGCCCGCGTACCAGTCGGGAGGCCGTTCATAGGAGAACACGAGAAAGGGGCGTTCCGGCGTGCCGGCGCCCCGCCAGAAGCCCAGGCGATACCAGTTCGGCCGCAGGGAGCGGACGAAGGCGCCGTGGCGCAGCCTGGGATTGATTTCGTCCATGGACTGCCGGTACAGCGTGCCGAGGCGCGCTGCGTTGGCTTCCTGGAGTTGGATATAGGTCTCGAGGTGTCCCGACTTGAGCAGCCACTCGAACCGGTCTTCCCGGTCCAGTCCCATGAGCGACCTGAATTCGTCGCCGTGGTACAGACCGTTCCGGACAAGATGGCGGATGAAGTACCGGAAATGCAGATCGTCGAATGCGTCGGTCGCGGCATAGGCGTACAGCGGACGCGTGATATGGGACTCCCAGTCATGCACGATGGCCTGCGGGGCCCCCTGGACGCGGCTGTACCGGGCGATGGCGCGGGCCGGCTCGAAGAGGTGGCGGTTCAGGTAAGCCATGTCGAGCCTGGAAGGCAGGCCGACATCCTTCCCGCGGGCGTTCAGGGCGGCTGCGTAGTCGCCGGTGATCTCGCGCTCACGAGGGGCACTGACGCCGGCGTACCAGGCCGTCGGCGTGCCGCCCACGCGGCTGAGGATGGGCAGGGCCCACGATTCGAAACGCACGTCGCCCGTCACCGCGGCGCCCCCGGTGTAACTGGCGGCCGGCGCCACGGTCCACAGGAAATCCATCCCGAGACCGGGCAACGCATCGGCGAGTTCGGACACGTGTTCATGCCGGCGGGCGATGAAATCCCAAACGCCACGAAGCGGTACGGCATCCGTCGTGCCGGTAGAGAGGCCGGTGTCTGATGTAGTGCCCGCGCCGGGACCGGAGTAGGCTTCGGCAGCCACACTGGCGTTTGAGCCGGAACCCGGACCGACGCCCGAACCCGCGCCGGCTCCTGTGCCCACGCCGGGTCTGTCACCCGGGCCGGACGCCGCGCTGCTGAGCACCCGGATCCGTTCGGGCGCCGCCGTCCTTATGGATACGTTGTTGAGGGAGAAATCCGGTTGCCGGTTGCCGGGCATCTGGGCCGTGGCATAGTCGTGGTCGGGAGACCAGTCCCCGGGGGAATCGACCAGCGCGCCGACGTAGCTCGCGAGTCCATCCAGAAAACCATCCAGCCCTTCCTGGCCGGCTTCCCCGGGGTGGAGGCCCAGGGGCGGCAAGGGCCGGTCGAGCCCGGATAGCACCTGGCGGTCAACGGCAAGGACGAATCCCTCGTTCAGCCGGCCGGTCCGTCCCGCGGCCGCTACCGCCATGCGGCCGAAGGTCTCCTCGTCGCCTCGCATGGTCTCCAGGTCTTCGGCCGACCGGATCTCTTCCCGGATCTCCCGGTCGGCGAAAGCGGCGGCGATGACCCCCACCGGAACGCCCACCAGCGCGTATTCGGACCCCCAGCGGTTTCCGGACATGCGCACGGTCAGCGTGTCCTTCGCATCTGAAACGCCTTCCACCCTGCCCTTGAATCTCGCCGTGGTCCAGTCCACCGGCACTAGCCGGTCCCGGTTCCGGTACTGCAGGCTGGGGCGCAGTTCCTGGTCGCCGCGCAGCAGCAGTTCGACGTCTTCTCCCGCAATCGCGTCCGCAGGGGAGATACGCAAGGTACGCCGGACAACGCGGTATTCGGGTTCGGGCGCGGGTTCCGTTTCGATTTCCTCTCCAGGGTCCGGCGCTTCAGGTTCCACGAGCAGCGGCTCGGCGCCGTCGCCCACGAGCAGCCGGGTGCCGGCGCGGGCGGCCACGCTGCCGTCCATGCCCCGCCCGGCCGGGTGGCCGGCGGCGATTTCGAAATAGACCACGGGGTTCAGGACCGGACTGGTTTCGTGGTCGGCGTTCAGCCCGTGCAGGTTGATGTTCAGGCGGGCCAGGATCTCGTTGAACTGGTACCGGTCGTGGACGCCGGAATTGACCTTCCTCCGCTCGCCGTAGGGTCCGTCGGAAGGCATCGCCAGCACGAGCACTTTGCCCCGCGACACAAAGTTGATGGCCAGGTCCACTTCCTGGATGCTCATGCCCGGATCGCCGCCGCCCAGCAACACGATGGCGTCGTATTCCCGGGCGTCCCGTTCGACCATGGCCGGGTAGTACGGCCGGTAGTCGACGTCGAACCCCGCGTCCGAGAACGCCCGTATCATCCCGGCGTGCTCTTCCGGATAGGCCATGGCGTAGTCGACGACGAGCAGGCGGGGATCGCCGTTCGGCCCGGCGGACGGTTCCTGCCGCGCGCTTGCGGAGTAATTGGGCGCCAGGAAGAATATCAGGCAGACAATCAGTTTGATTCGCATGGCATTCGGATCCGGGGAGATGATACCGACCGACTTACCATATTATAACCATGCGATCTCGATCACAAGCCGATTAAGGGCAAAACGCCCGGCAATAACAGGCCATGCTTCCTTGAAGGGTTCTCTGGCGAAGGATCCCGGACGGACGGGCGTCCGCGCGACCCGATGGGCGTCCGTGCGGCCGACGGATACGTTAGCGGTTACGTTAAAAGTAAACTGCAGACAGGGCAAAATATCAGATTTTTGGTGACAAACGTGTGTAATGGCTTCGTTATTTAGAGACTGATACGCGTTTTTTCGCCTTTACAGCGGGATTTCGCGATGTCAAGCGCGCTTGCGGAAGATCCGCTGCGGAATCGTTCGGTCCAGAGGCTTAATCCGCACCCGGGACGGAATGAACGCGTGGTGGACATCCATCCAAGGGGAGGGCAAAACAGTTGATTGCTCGCGACGATCCGGTACGGGAGATTCAGGCGTTGCGCGCACGCAACGACGCGCTCAACGCGGCGATCCTGCGTATCAACGCAAGCCTGAACCTCGAAAACGTCCTCAGGGAGGTCGTGGAGAGTGCCAAGGCGCTCACCGGGGCCCGCTTCGGCGCCATCACCACCATCGACGAGACAGGCGTTCTCCAGGACTTCGTCTCCTCCGGTCTTACCGAAGAGGAGCATCGGCGCCTGGTGGACTGGCCCGAAGGGCCGCAACTCTTCGAACACTTCCGCGATCTGCCGGGACCGCTGAGGCTCGCGGACATGTCCGAATACGTGCGCAAAAACGGTTTTTCGGCGGACCGGCTGCCGAACGGACGTTCTTTCCTGGGTACGCCGATGCGTATCGGTGGCGAGCACGTAGGCAGTTTCTACCTGGTCGAAACGGCAGGCGGAGAGGAGTTCACGGACGAGGACGAGGAGGTCCTCGTACTGTTCGCCTCGCAGGCGGCCGTCGCGATTGCCAATGCGCGCGCGCACCGCGTCGAGCAGCGTACCAGGGCCGACCTCGAAGCGCTGATCGAGACCTCTCCGGTGGGCGTCGTGGTGTTCGAAGCGGTGGCGGACAGGCCAGTGTCATTCAACCGGGAGGCGACACGGATCGTGGAGCACCTGCGCATACCGGGCCGACCCTATGAGGCCATACTCGAGGTGGCGACCTGCCGCTTCGCGGACGGATGCGAAATCGCGCTGGACCAGCTCTCGCTGTCCCGGGTGCTCAGCGGCGCCGGGACGACGGTGAAGGCCGAGGAGATCGTGCTTTCCACACCCGACGGGCGCAGTGTGACGATGCTCGTAAGCGCCACCCCGATCCGCGGCGACGACGGCGCGGTTGCGTCGGTGGTGGTCACCATGCAGGACCTGGCGCCGCTGCAGGAACTGGACCGGACACGGGCCGAGTTTCTCAGCATGGTGAGCCACGAACTGCGCGCGCCGCTGACTTCCATCAAGGGGTCGGCGACGACGGTGTTGAACGCCTCGCGGGAACTGGACCCGGCCGAAGTCCGCCAGTTCTTCCGTATCATCGATGAACAGGCCAATCTCATGGACAGCCTGATCGGCGACCTGCTCGATGCGGGACGCATCGATACGGGCACGTTGTCTGTCTCCCCCGAACCCTCCGACGTCGGCGCCCTGGTGGACCAGGCCCGCAACACTTTCCTGTCCGGAGGCGCCAGACACGACGTGCTCATCGACCTGCCGCCCGATCTGCCCCCGGTTCTCGCCGACAGGAAACGCCTCGGGCAGGTGCTGAACAACCTGCTGTCCAACGCCGCACGCCATTCGGCGGCGACAACGCCCATCCGAATCTCGGCCGAACGGGACGGCGTGTACGTCGCGCTCTCCGTTTCCGACGAGGGCCGGGGCATAGCGCCGAAACTTCTCGGACGGTTGTTTCGCAAGTACGGGCGCACCGAAGAAGACGCAGGCGTGACCGGGGGACTGGGGCTTGTCATCTGCAAGGGGCTGGTCGAGGCCCATGGCGGGCGCATACGGGCCGAAAGCCCGGGCATGGGGAAGGGCACACGCTTCGTCTTCACGATACCTGTTGCGGCAAATGGCGACGAAGACGCTGCGGACGGCGATGCCCGGCAATCCTCGGGCATGCCTTCCGAAGGCCGCCAGCCGACGCCTGTCCTCGTTGTGGACGACGACCCGCAGACCCTGCGTTACGTGCGCGACATTCTCGCCGATTCCGGCTACTCCGCACTGGTCACGGCCGAACACAGGGATATTTCGAAAATCATCGAAGCGGAGAAGCCCAAACTGGTCCTGCTCGACCTCATGCTGCCCGAAACCGACGGGATCGAACTCATGCAGACTATTCCCGAGCTTGCCATCCTGCCGGTCATCTTCATCTCGGGTTATGGACGCGACGAGACGATTGCAAGGGCGCTGGAGGCTGGCGCCGAGGACTATATGGTCAAGCCCTTCTCACCGACCGAGCTCACCGCGCGGATCGGGGCTATCCTCCGCCGGCGGGCCAATCCGGAACGCTTCGTGCTCGGCGAGCTGGCCATCGATTACGACCGCCGCGAGGTCGTAATCGCGGGTCGGCCGGTGGAGCTTACGGCGACAGAATACGAGGTGCTGCGCGTGCTTTCGCTCTGCGTGGGGCGGATCGCTACCTACGACGCCTTGCTGCGCGAGATCTGGGGCAGGCGCGGCTTCGGCGACGCGAGACTCGTGCGGGCCATCGTCAAGCGTCTTCGGAGGAAGCTCGGCGACGACGCGAACGATCCGTCCTACATCGCCAACGTGCGCGGCCTCGGCTACCGCCTGATCCGGCCGGGCGGACAGGGCGACGCTTAGACCGTTCTCCAGGCCCCTCACACCTCCGCGAGCCGCTCCAGCAGGTCGACGCAGCGGTTGGAGTAGCCCCACTCGTTGTCGTACCAGCCGCAGATCTTGACGAGGCCGTCGTCGATGATCATGGTCAACTCGGAGTCGAAGATGCAGGAGGCGGGGTTGTGCACGATGTCGACGGAGACGATGGGGTCTTCGCAGTACTCGAGGATGCCGTGGAGGGGGCCCTTCGCGGCCGCCGCGAAGGCGGCGTTGACTTCGCCGGCCGTGGGGACGCGTTCCACCTGAGCCACGAAGTCGGTGAGAGATCCGTCTGGGACCGGCACGCGGACGGCCATGCCGTTGAGACGGCCGTTCAGCGCGGGGATCACCTCGCCGATGGCCTTGGCCGCGCCGGTGCTCGTGGGGATCATGGACAGGGCGGCCGACCGGGCCCTCCGGGGGTCCTTGTGGGCGAAGTCGATGATCTGCTGGTCGCTGGTGTAGGCGTGGACCGTGGTCATGGAACCGCGGACGACGCCGAAGTTGTCGTGCAGCACAGACGCCATGGGTGCGAGGCAGTTGGTGGTGCAGGAGGCGTTGGAGATCACCCGGTGCGAATCGTTCAGGATTCCGTCGTTCACGCCCATGACGATGGTGGCGTCCACGTTGGTTGCCGGCGCGGAGATCAGCACCTTCTTCGCACCGGCGGAAAGGTGCGCCGACGCCTGTTCGCCGTCAGTGAAGATGCCCGTGGATTCCACCACGAGGTCGACGCCGCGGTCGCCCCAGGGCAGATCCGCCGGATTCCGTTCGGAGACGATCTCGATCTTGCTTCCGTTCACCGCGAGTCCGCCGTTCACGGCTTCAACCGGATGATCGTACCGGCCGTGGACGGAGTCGAATTTCAACAGGTGCGCCAGCGTGGCGTTGTCGGTGAGGTCGTTGATGGCGACCACGTCGAAGCCGCTGCGGTCCGTCATGGCGCGGAAGACCATGCGGCCTATGCGGCCGAACCCGTTGATGCCGACCCTGATTCCCATGGTACGCATGCCTCCAAAAGTTTCGGGAAACCGTCCCGTGCGTCCGGGGCCGATTTCCCTTTTTCAATTCCGGCTTCGGCCGGTTCGATATCTATGCTTTCGTCCGCCTGCCGCGTGTTGCGCGCGCCGCTATTCTCCGGACGACTTCAGCAGGCCGCGCAATACGTACTGCAGAATGCCTCCGTGACGGTAGTATTCCACCTCGACCGGCGTGTCGATGCGCGTGACGGTGTCGAACGTCTTTATCTTGCCGTCGTCTGACGTCACGCGGACACGGACGCGCTGCCGGGGCGCGATGCCGCCCTCGATCCCCTCGATATCGTAGGTTTCGAAGCCGGTCAGGCCGAGTGAATCGGCGCTCTCCCCTTCCTCGAACTGGAGGGGCAGGATGCCCATGCCGATGAGGTTGCTTCGGTGGATGCGCTCGTAGCTCTCCACGATGACGGCCCGGACGCCGAGGAGGTTGGGGCCCTTGGCGGCCCAATCCCGGGACGAACCGGATCCGTACTCCTTTCCGGCGATGACGACCAGGGGCGTGCCGGACGCGCGGTATCCCATGGCGGCGTCGTAGATGGCGACCGGTTCGGCGTCGGGCGACGTTTTCGTCCAGCCGCCCTCGGTGCCCGGCGCCAGGCGGTTGCGCAGCCGGATGTTGGCGAAGGTGCCCCGCATCATGACTTCGTGATTGCCCCGCCGCGCGCCGTACGAATTGAAGTCCTTCGGTGCGACGCCGCGCTCGACCAGGTACCGGCCCGCGGGACTGTCGGCCTGGATCGAACCGGCCGGCGAGATGTGGTCCGTCGTGACGGAATCGCCGAGCACCGCCAGTACGCGGGCGCCCCGTATATCTGATATCTCGCCTGGCTCCATCTGCATGCCGTCGAAATAGGGCGGAAGCTTGACGTAGGTGGAAGCGTCGTCCCAGGCATAGGACTCGTCGCCGGTCGCGGCCAGTTCAGCCCAGCGGTCGTCCCCCGTGAAGACGTCGGCGTAGATGGACTGGAACATCTCCCGGCGCACCGATACGCGCACGGCCTCCCGGACTTCATCCGGCGTCGGCCAGATGTCGCGCAGATATACATCATCACCCTTCAGGTCGGTACCAATAGGCTCGTTGTACAGGTCCACGTCCATGCGGCCGGCCAGCGCGTAAGCCACCACCAGTGGCGGCGAGGCCAGGTAATTGGCCTTTACGATAGGATTCACGCGGCCTTCGAAGTTCCGGTTTCCGCTCAGCACGGCAGCCGCGACGAGCTTCGACTCCCGCACCGCGTCGCCGATGGGGGCGGGAACGGGCCCGCTGTTGCCGATGCACGTCGTGCAGCCGTAGCCCACGACGTGGAACCGGAGCTGCTCCAGATAGGTAAGCAGACCCATGTCTTCCAGATAGCGGGTCACGACCTGCGATCCCGGCGCGAGGCTGGTCTTCACCCAGGGCCGGGTGGACAGGCCCCGTTCGACGGCTTTCCTCGCCAGTACCCCGGCGGCCGCGAGGACGGCCGGGTTGGACGTATTCGTGCAACTCGTGATCGCGGCGATCACAACCGATCCGTGACTCAGATCGAAAGACGAACCGTCCATGTCGACGGCCGCTTTCTTCGTCAGCGTGCCCAAGTCGCCGGGTGTGTGCCCGTTGCCGTCCACCCACTGGTCGACGGTATCGTCGGACAGGCCCGGGTTCTCGTCGGACAGCATAGAGGCCAGTTCCCTCCGGAAGGAAGGCTTCATACTGGACAGCGACACGCGGTCCTGGGGCCTGCGCGGCCCCGCCATGCTCGGTTCCACAGAGCCCAGGTCGAGTTCCAATGCGTCAGCGAAATGGGGATCGGGCGAAGCGGAAGTGCGGAACAGGCCCTGCGCTTTCGTGTATGCCTCCACCAGGGCGATCTCCTCACGTCCGCGGCCGGTCAGTTCCATGTAGGTCAACGTCTCGCCGTCGACGGGAAAGAACCCTACGGTGGCCCCGTATTCGGGCGCCATGTTGGCGATCGTGGCCCGGTCGGGCAGGGAGAGGCTGTCCAGGCCCGGACCGTAGAATTCGACGAACTTGCCGACGACGCCGTGGGCCCGGAGCACCTGCGTGACCGTAAGGACCAGGTCCGTGGCCGTGGCCCCGGCCGGCAGCGCTCCCGTCATCTTGAACCCCACCACGGACGGGATGAGCATGGATACCGGCTGTCCCAGCATCGCCGCTTCCGCCTCGATGCCGCCGACGCCCCAGCCGACGACGCCGAGTCCGTTGATCATGGTCGTATGGGAGTCCGTGCCCACCAATGTGTCTGGATAGGCAATCGTTTCACCGTCGCGCTCCCGGACGAAGACAACCTTGGCCAGGTACTCGAGGTTGACCTGGTGCACGATGCCCGTGCCGGGCGGGACGACGCGGAAGTTGTCGAAGGCATGCTGCCCCCACTTCAGGAAGAGATACCGCTCCTGGTTGCGGTCGAATTCGCGGTCCACGTTGGCCGCGAAGGCCCGGCGGGTTCCGAACTCGTCCACCTGGACGGAGTGGTCGATGACCAGGTCAACGTCCTGCAGGGGATTGATGCGGTCGGCCGCGCCGCCGAGTTTCCCTATGGCGTCCCGCATGGCCGCCAGGTCGACGACGGCCGGCACGCCCGTGAAGTCCTGCATCAGGACCCGCGCGGGCCGGAAGGCGATCTCCCGTTCCGAGGATCCTCCCCCCACGCTCTCCACGACGGCGGCCACGTCTTCGGCGGAGACCGCCACGCCGTCTTCGTGGCGCAGCAGGTTTTCCACCATGACTTTGAGGGAAAAGGGCAGGCGGGAAATGTCCCCGGCGCCGCCCTCCATGGCCCGCGTAAGCGAATAGTAGGTGCTGGTGCTTCCGCCCGTGCTCAATCCGGCGCGGGCACCGAAGCTGTTCTGGTGTCTCGTGGTCATGCGCAACTCCGTCTTGCCCGTTCGCCCTGGACGGTCGTGGAAGTGATTCTATGGCTGGACCGACCGGATGCGCCTGTGGGGCGTAGATCCCTGCGGGACGGGCGAAATGGTCGTTTTCTCAAGAATCTGCAACGTAAGAGCTTAGCAAAAGGATGTCAAGCACAAACCATCAGCGTAATAGGTACGGATACCTTGACAAACGGGGGTTCCCGGCCTACCATCATAGCGCTTCAATTCGTCGAATAACCCCGATTCCGGGAAGGGAGAAACAATGCCGGCTACAGGCGCGACGTTCCGCGTTCTCGCCCGTATGACAGGCCGGCTGTACCGCGACCTTCCCCGGGCCGGCGTGTTATGCCTGGCGCTCGCCCTGACGTTCGACGCGGCCGCGGGGTCCTGGCGTTTCGCTGCGCCGCAACAGCGGCTGTTCCGTCCGCTCCTGGCCGACCCGACCGAGGCGCGGTTAGCCGTGACAACGAATTTCAACAACCGGCTGAACGGCAATATCGGAGCTTCCTGGGAGGCTGCGGACTATACATGGGACGCAGCGGGCCTGCTGCGATTCCGGACCGGGATCCACGCCGGTGTCTTCTCGAAACTTCGCTGGTCCGGTACGACCTTCCCCCTCGAAACCGTGGACTACCTGGTCGGATTTCACGCGGACCTGGGCAACGACGGACTGACGGGCCGATTCGACGGGATGACGGGCCGATTCGAATACGCCCACGTAAGCGCCCACCTGGCCGACGGGTACGACGGACCGGAACGCGCCTTCACCTACAGCCGGGAGTACTTCACGCTGTACGGGTCCTACGTGCGGGAAGCGCGCCGGGGAACCTTGATCGGAAGCGTGCGGATCTATGGAAGCTTTCGGTGGTCGAACCACGCCATCCCGGACGTGCGCAGATGGCGGGTCCAGGCCGGGGCAGAGCTGGTCTCCGGTCCACTCGCGGGCACGGGCGGAGCAACGCGCGCCTATATCGCCGGCGACCTGCGCGTCTTCCGGGACGGGGACGTAGCAATAAACCGCACGGGGCAGGCCGGATTACTATTTCACAACGAGGCAAACAGGGGCCTGCGCATCGCCCTCGTATACCACGGGGGACGCAGCGAACACGGACAGTTTCACCACCTGGAAGACAACTACGGCGGCGTCGGGCTGTTCTTCGACCTGTAAAAGCTGCGCGGGAGAAGATTCGCACAGCAGAAGCCGCGTGCTGCGCGGGAAGCAGAACGTCCCACCGCGGACGGAAACCAAGCGAAAGCGAAGATCATGAATTTTCTCATCGACCTGGAATGCAGCGACTGCGGTAAACGGTTTACGTCGGACGAGCTGCAGAACCTGTGCCCGGACTGCGCCAGGCCGCTTCTGGCAAAGTACGATACGGACGGTGCGGGCGAAGCGCTGACCCCGGAAATCCTGGCGATGCGAGAACCCAACATGTGGCGATATCGCGAGATGCTCCCGGTGCGCGACGAATCGGCCATAATCACTCTGAGCGAGGGCGGCACGCCGCTGATCCACGCCCGGCGCCTGGGCGATCGCCTGGGCATGGACGGGCTATACATCAAGGATGAGTCCGTCAATCCTACCGGTTCATTCAAGGCACGGGGCCTGTCCATGGCCGTGTCCCGCGCCCTGGAACTGGGGGCCGAGTCCCTGGCCATCCCGTCCGCCGGCAACGCGGCGGGCGCCCTCTCGGCCTATGGCGCCAAGGCCGGCATCCCCGTGAACGTGTTCATGCCCCGGGACACGCCCCGTCCCTTCATCGTCGAGTGCCGGGCCCACGGCGCGGCGGTGGAACTCGTGGACGGCCTGATCACGGACTGCGGCAAGCTCGTGGCCGCCCGGAAGGACGCGGAAGGGTGGTTCGACGTCTCCACCCTGAAGGAGCCCTACCGGGTGGAGGGCAAGAAGACCATGGGATACGAACTGGCAGAACAGGGCGGATGGGTGCTGCCGGACGCGATCCTCTACCCCGCGGGGGGTGGGACCGGACTGATCGGCATGTGGAAGGCCTTCTCCGAGATGGAAGCCCTCGGATGGATCGGACCGGAGCGGCCCCGCATGATCGCGGTGCAGGCCGCGGGCTGCCAGCCGGTCGTACGTGCCTGGGAACAGCAATGGACAGACGCTCCGGAGTGGGAGAACGCCCGAACGCTCGCCAACGGACTGCGCGTGCCCGCTGCGGTGGGAGACAAGCTGATGCTGGCCGCGATCCGGGAGAGCGGTGGGGACGCAGTGGCGGTACCCGACGGCGACATGGTGAAAGGCGTGCGGGAGATCGGGGCCTGCGAGGGCATCTTTGCGGCGCCCGAAGGCGGCGCCGTGCTGGCCGGACTGCGGAAAATGATCGCGCTGGGACGCATCGACCGGGCCGACCGGATCGTGCTCTTCAACACAGGTAGCGGGCACAAGTACGTGGACAACCTGGGGCAGTTGCAATAATCCAAGCTGCGACCGGCCTCGTTATGCATTTCATGTCAATCGATCAGCCGGTTTCAATCCCCCACAGTAACTTGCCCGTATCCCAAGCTGTCTTTGTGAACTCCGATGCAATTTCGTTTTCGAAGCAGAAGCCATATGAGTGAATTCTCGAAACTCGTTTCACTTACTGCCCCGATATGGTATAATTAAACAGGTTATTCCACTCAGCAGATGATTGCCCGTCGTGAGATCAAATGCGTCGTTGCACCCTCCTATTCGCACTGCTCCTCCTTTCCGCGCCTTCGGCCAGCGCCCAGAAGATGCTGATCTTCATGGACCTGGAACAGCAGGACCATCTCAAGGCCTACGGCATAGCCTTTCAGGCACTGGAGCAGGGCTATACCGTCGAATGGCTGCTGAACTACCGCGGCGGATCCTTCATCATGGACCCCACGACGGACCGGGTTCGGGCCTGTCACCTGCGCGGCGTGAGCTTCAAGGTGATCGACGGCGCGGAACTGTTCCGGATCTACGCCCACATCGACGAAAATAACATGGACCGGGTACTGCTCGAAAAAGCACCCGGTATCGCCGTTTACACCCGACCCGACAAGCGGCCGTGGGACGACGCCGTGACCATGGCGCTCGAGTACGCCGAGGTGCCCTACGAGACGATCTTCGACCAGGAGGTGCTGACCGGCGCATTGAAGGAATACGACTGGCTGCACCTGCACCACGAGGATTTCACCGGGCAGTACAGCAAGTTCTACAGCTATCACCGCATGCCCTGGTACCAGCAACAGCAGGCGACCGACGAAACGCTGGCAAGGACCCTGGGGTATACGACGGTAGCGGAGGCCAAGAAGGCCGTGGCGCAGGGCATCAGGTCCTACGTGGGGAACGGCGGGTTTATCTTCGCCATGTGCGCGGCGACCGAAACCCTGGAGATCGCACTAGCCTCGGCCCACACCGACATCGTCGCGCCGGAGTACGACCACACCCCCTTCGATCCCGATGCCCAGTCCAAGCTGGACTTCGGCCAGACGCTCGCATTCGAGCACTTCACGCTGCAACTGAACCCGCTCGTCGGTTCATTTTCCAACATCGACGTGAACCAGGTCAACGCCGGCAAGGTACCGACCGGACCCTTCACCCTCTTCGATTTCTCCGCCAAGTACGACCCGGTTCCCACCATGCTCACCCAGAACCATGTGAACTACATCGCCGGGTTCTACGGCCTGTCCACGTCCTTTCACCGCGACGTGCTCAAGCGTACCGTGGTCGTCCTCGCCGAGGAAGCCGGAACCGATCACGTCAAGTATCTCCACGGCAACTACGGACAGGGGACTTTCACCTTCTACGGAGGACACGATCCGGAGGACGAAGAGCACCTGGTGGGCGATCCGCCGACCGATCTCTCCCTCCACAAGAACTCCCCGGGTTACCGGCTAATCCTGAACAACGTCCTCTTCCCAGCGGCCAAGAAGAAAAAGCGCAAAACCTGACGGCAGATCCCGCGGCGAATCGAAAACACTTGCCGGGCCGGGCCGCACCAGGTATAATGAATGTTACCTCACACAGGTTTCCAGCAAAGTCATTTTAAAAGAACCTTTGCTATAAAATAGGGAATCCTGCTCCGGGTATCGATGGCATGCCTCACCAGATTGGAGGACGTCAGAACTGCCCGGGGGGACAACCACTGTTCCGAACAGGTTCTCCTAAAAATACTTATGCTCGCCTGTGTGGGGTATTTTACTGCCCGGACGCGAAAGCATGGTGTGACGTTCCTGTCCATGCTCACGCCTCCTTCCGGTTAGCTACGATATAAGAATCCCACATGCTCGAGAACCTGACGCTGGGCCAGTACTATCCTGGCGAATCTTCCATACACCGCCTGGACCCGCGCACCAAGCTGTGCGGCGCCCTGACGCTGATGGCTGCGCTGATCTGGGTGAAGACCCCGCCGCTGTTCTTTTTCATGCTTGCCACGATCGCGATCCTGACCCGGATCTCCCGCGTCCCTCTCCGCATGCCGCTGAACAACCTGAAGGCTTTCCGGCTGATCCTGATCATCACCTTCACCGCTCACGCCTGCTTCACGCCGGGGGAGGCAGTGATAATCGCGGGATACCCCGTGCCGGGACCCAGCTGGGAGGGGATGTTTCAGGGCGTGGTTTTCTCCCTTCGCCTGGTGGTCATCATGCTGATCGCGGCACTCCTGATGCTGACCACGGCGCCGCTGGACATATCGGACGGCATAGAACGGCTGCTCAAACCCCTTGAACGGTTCGGGCTGCCAGCCCATGAACTGGCCATGATGATGGTCATCGCCCTGCGGTTCATCCCCACGCTGGTGGAGGAAGCCGATCGCCTGCAGAAGGCCCAGGCCGCCCGGGGCGCCGACTTTACCGGCAATCCCATCCGGCGCGTAAGGAAAATGACGGCGCTGCTGGTGCCGCTCATGCTTTCGGCCTTCCGCCGTGCCGAGGACCTTGCCGTCGCCATGGAGTCCCGGTGCTACCGGGGCGGCACCGGACGCACCCAGTTCCGCGTCATGGTCCTTGCCCGGAACGATTACGTGGCCATCGCCGCCGTGACGACCCTGCTCTTCCTCAGCGCGGCCGCCAACAGTCTCGAGCACATCGGCGGGCTGTTCTGATCCGTTTCCATCTCAAACACGCCTCACCGTCATGCGCACCCTGGTCCTGAAGATCGAATACGACGGCACCGGTTTTCTTGGCTGGCAGCTCCAGCCCGAAGGATGCACCGTGCAGGGCGTCCTGGAGGACGCGATGCGAACCATTCTGCGGGCCGACCATCGCGTGACCGCGGCCGGGCGTACGGACGCCGGCGTGCACGCCACCGGCCAGGTCGTCCACTTCAGGACGGTTTCGGACATGGTGGTGGACCGGCTCAAAAAAGGGTTGAATGGCGTCCTGCCACCGGACGTGCGCGTCCTGGAGGCTTTGCAGGCGGCCGATGATTTCCACGCCCGGTTCAGCGCGGTGGGACGCAGGTATGCCTACCGGATTATTCGGCGACCCAGCGCCTTGCGCCGGCACCATGCCTGGCACGTGGCCTACCCGCTGGACGTCGACGCCATGCGACGGGCCTGTGTTCCCCTGGTGGGCCGCCATGATTTCACGTCCTTCTGCCAGGCCACTTCGACGGCCGACGGCACGGTATGCGAGGTGCGGGAACTGGACTGGATCGAAGAGGAGGACGAACTCCGCCTGCATATCGAGGCGAACCGCTTCCTCCACCACATGGTGCGGACCATCGTGGGCACGGCCGTGGACATCGGCCGGGGCCGCTGGACGGAAAGCGTCATGGCCGAGATGCTGGAGGCGAAAGACCGCCGGGCGGCGGGGCCAAATGCACCGGCCCACGGGCTCTGTCTGGAGGCGGTGCGCTATCCTCGCGAATTCGGGATCTGAGGGCCGGGCGGAGGGCACTCCAGGCGGACACGGCAGACCCGGCGGACCGAGGAATTCAGGCGAACCGGGCTAACCCCGGCAGACCGAGAAGACCGGCTGGACACGGCGGCCAGGCGGACCCTGCGGCCGCCCTTCACTAATACAGGACAAATCCGGTGATCAAGTCCCGCCACTGCGGCGGTCCACGTACGTGTCGACCTCGTCGCATACCTTGTGCAACACGGCGACGTCGCGCTGTTCCAGCCTCAGGCTCCGTCGGAGGACGCGGCGGATGGACCGCAGGAATGTCTCCTCGTTCGGCAGGGACGTGAATCCGAGCCGGAGAAGCGCTTCGTGGACGCGGTGGGTAACGCGTTCCACGTCACTGTTTCCGGCCAGGCGAACCGCTGAGGTCTCCGTAGTCTCACCACTCAGCCGAAACAGCTCGTACGCGCAGACCATGACCGACTGCGACAGGTTCAGGGACGGATAGGTCATCGCCGCGGGGATCCGGGCGATGGCGTTGCAGCGTTGCAGTTCATCGTTCAGCAGGCCGCGGTCTTCCCGCCCGAAGAGGATTCCGGCGGGCTGGTTCCGCGCCACGGCGGTAAGTTCGGCGCAGGCCTGGTCGATGGGTTGGATGGGATTCAGCCAAATGCCACGCGTGCGGTTGGTCGTGCCGACGACAAGGGCGAAGTCTTTCACCCCTTCGTCCAGCGTCGGGACGACGTGGGCGTTATCCAGGATCTCCCCGGCGCCGTGGGCCATCCAGCGGGCCTCCGCCTCCTGGCGGAATTCGACCGGGTTGACCAGGACGAGACGAGAAAGCCCCATGGTCGTCATGGCCCGGGCGACGGCCCCTATGTTGCCGGGTACCTTCGGTTCTACCAGTACGATGTGAATGCGCGAGAAATAGTCCGGCGCGATGCTTTCCGTTCGATCAGCCATGGGGCTTCCGGGTTCTAACTACCTGGCCGAGGCAGCCTTCTCATTGGCATGGGATGGCTGGAGCATGACTCGAGCAGCCGGCCAGCGGACTGTGGGACGAGGGTCGTGGAACCGGGGTCAGGCCCGCCCGTCGTCTTTCGACTCCAGGGACTCCACGGCGGCCTTGAGTTCTGCGATCTCCGCCTCCAGCTTCTTTTCGCGGCCTGCGATCGTGAATAGATACACGAACAGCCCGATCCATATCAGCGTGTAAGCGGAAAAAAGATACCAGAAGTTCTGATCCACGGTTCAAACGCTCCTTTCTATGCTCGAGCCCCGGCGCTTCGCGGAATGTTTCCTGGAATCACAGCTCAGCGGACGAACCCCAGGAAATCCCACGCGCCCGGTCAGACCGGCGGAAAGACTTGAATCAAACGCCCACGCTACCGGGATGCCGGTGCTCCACGCGCTCCCGCAGGGCCTCCGATTCGTCGCGCAAACGCTCCAGCGCCATACGCCGGCCCATGAGGTAGAAGAACAACAGGGTGAAGACGACCGCCGACACGCCCAGTGCGATGCGCATGTCGACTTCCATGCCCGCACCCAGGCCTTCTTCCGTCATGACCAGGGAGTCGGGGTGCAGGCCTCGCCACCACATGGTTGCGAAATGGATGAAGGGGATATCGATCGTGCCGAGGATGCCCAGTACCGCGAGGAAGGTCTTCACCTGCGGCATGTCGTCGCCGTATACGCGCAGCATCAGGTAGGCCACGTAGATGAGCCAGAGAATCATGGAGAAGGTGAGCCGGGGGTCCCAGGTCCACCACGTTCCCCACACCGGCTTGCCCCAGATCGGACCGGTGATCATCACGAAGCAGCAGAAAACGAAACCGATTTCAGCGGCGCTGTAGGCCACGATGTCCCACTTGCGCTCCCGCAGCCACAGGTAGATGACGCTCGAAACGCCCACCAGGACAAAGGCGAACTCCGCGATCCAGGCGGATGCTACGTGGAAATACATGATCCGCTGTACGTCGCCCATGACCCGCTCCCGGGGCGCCCAGATCAGCGAAAGGTACAGCGTGGCGACCAGTCCCAGGAGGCAGATGAGGCCGAAGGGCGTGATGCGCAGGCGGGCGGCTATTCCAGCCATTTTCATTCCTCCATGATGTGCTCGAACAGCATGACGGACGCGACCAGGAATACGACCGTGAATACCGAAAGCAGCCTGATCCAGTTGGCCATGTCCTGCCAGTCGCCTCCCTCGAAGATGGTCCGCGTCGTTTCCACCAGCGCGATCAGGACGGGCGAGGCTATGGGTAGCAGCAAGACCGGCAGCATGACGTCCCGCATGCGCGTGTTGACGGCCACGGCGGCGAAAAGGGTGGCGACGGACGAGAATCCGACCGTTCCCAGAAAGAATATCACCAACAGTTTAGACAGATGGGGCAGGATTGTCATGTTGAAAAACAGGACGAAGAGCGGAAGCATCGCCAGCTGGACCAGGCCGATGAGCGTGACGTTGCCCAGCAGCTTGCCCAGGAATATGGATCCGCGGTCGATCGGCGCGAGGAGCAGTCCGTCTAGTGTTCCCCGATCTTTTTCCGGCGAGAAGGACCGGCTGGCGCTCAGCATGCCCGCGAAGGCGAAGGCTACCCAGATCATGCCGGGCACCACGCGCTGCACCACGTCCGCCCCCGCGTTGAAGGCGAAGTTGAAAATGACCACGACGATCAGCGAAAAGACGAACATGGCCACGACCCGCTCGCGGGTCCGGTATTCCACGACCATGTCCTTGCGGTAGATCTGCCATGACTGGGCGAGTAAGGATCTCATGGGTTGCGACTTCTCACGTTTCGTATCATCGTATCATCACTGGGTGATCCGGGCCGGTTCGCGCCGGAGCGAATTCAGGGCCGTAGAGCGGGTTCCTGCCGTGGACCGTTTACCGGCCGGTCCTACACGGCGTGATCCCGGTAGGTCCGTTCGAATTCGGACGTGGACAGGTCGCGTGTCCCGGCTTCGAAAACCAGACGACCCCGGTTCAGGATGGCGACGCGGTCGGCGGATTCCAGTCCGCGGACCAGATCGTGAGTCACCAGGAGGATCGTCTTGTTCCGCGCGGTCAGGATCGTTTTCAGCATGACCAGCGCGTCCTGGTCCAGCCCCGAGTAGGGTTCGTCGAGTAGCAGGACGTCCGGGTCGTGCAGCAGGGCTCGGGCCAACGCCACCCGCTGGCGCATGCCGCGCGAAAGCGTGCGCACCGGACTCCCCGCCCTGGCATCCATGCCCACCGTGCGCAGCAGCTCTTCGATCCGCTCCTCGCTGTTTCTGATCCCGTACAGTTTCCCGTAGAACCGCAGGTTCTCCCGTACGGTCAATTCGTCGTAGAGATAGGTCTGATAGGACAGCGCGCCGATCCGTTTCCCCAGGGACTCGTCGCGGTCCCCGGTGATCACGTCTCCGTCCAGCAACACCTGGCCGCGGGACGGACGCACGAGTCCGGAGATGATGCCCAGGAGGGTCGATTTGCCCGCGCCGTTGGGACCGAACAGCGCCAGGAAGGATCCCGGCGCCACTTCCATGTCCACCCGGTGCAGTGCCCGGAAGCGGCCGTAGGTCTTGGTCAACTGGCGGATGCTGAGGCCGGGCGCGGATAGATCACCCATCTCCGCTCCCGGGTTGGCGCAGCCGGAGCGCCCTGGCTTTAAGACCGGCACGGCGTGCGCGATAGGCGTCCTCGCCAAGTCCTCCAGCCTCAAACTGGTCGTCCAACGTGGCCAGGGCCTGGATGATCGCGGCGTACTTGCGCGCGTCTTCCGGCGAGAGATCGGCAGTGGCCGGGGGTTCGTCCGCCTGCTCGGGTTTAACGCGGATGCCCACGACAAGACCGGCGGCGACGATGAGCACCACGAATCCCAGCATGCTCCACTTCATGACGTCCTGCCAGACCAGGATGCTGGGAAAGGCGACCTCCACCGACATGCCCCGCCCCACGCCCACGCGGTTCGACAGCAGCAGGTATTCGTCTTCGGCGATCTGCTGCACGCCGTCGTTGGTCAGATTGGTGGCCGTCACAGTCTCACTGCTGGGTGAAACCAGTACCTGGACGCGGGCTACGTCATAGTCCATCTGCCGAGTGAACCGGTGATCGATGGACGCCCTGTCCACGTCGTAGGCGTACACGATCCGAGCGACTCCCGGGGGGATGGGTGCCGAGAAAACCAGGCCGCGGTCGGTGTGCTGAAGCCCGTCCACCATCGGCTGAAGTCCAAAGGCTTCGGCGGGGAGGGTGTAGACGAGCCCCATCCCCACGCCGGGCGGCGGCGCGAAGGTCAGTTTTCCCCGGTTCTCCACGACGATGATCTCCGTGATGGTCAGGACATCGGGATTGGCTTCGACGACCAGGTGGACCGCGCTGTGGATCAGGGCCTCGTCATCCGTCGTGATGTCGTACACCTGGAGCGGAATTTCCTGCCGGCCGGCGCCCGGTTCAAGGGGAATATGGCCTGTCAGGTAGGGCATCTCCAGGTACCGAGTGGCGACCACATAGTGCGAGCCGTCGGCCGCCAGTCCGGTGAATTCGTACCGGCCATCGCGATCGGTGACCACCCTTGCCAGGGTTTCCTCCGGACCCTCTTCGCTGCTGTGATTCAGCAGGACCACCTCGTGTCCGGCCATCGGCAGGCCGGTGGTACCGTTCACGACGGTGAGACCGATGCTGCCCGTTTCCTGGGCCTGCGCGGGTCGGGCCGGCCAGAACCCGCAGATCGTCAGGGAGACAAGGACCACCAGGGCCGCATAATAAACAAAAAGCCCCGAAGGGCTGGCGTGAAGTTGATGTATCATGGGATCAGTTCAAGTTCAGTTTTATACCGCACTGCGCACAGAATTTGGCTGTGGCGGGGTTTTCCGTTCCGCAGCCTTCGCATGTGATGTGCGTCAGTGAAGCGCCGCACTCGATGCAGAATTTCGCGGATTCCTCGTTGACTGTACCGCAGCCCCCGCATGACTGGCCGCTCACGGGCTGCTCGGCCTGCACGGACTGCTCGGGCCGCTCCACGGCGATCTTTGTTTCTTCTCCGGGCGCTTCAACGACCGCCGCCCCGGGTTCCCTGCGCCGGCGGATCTCCAGCACCGCCTCCTCGATCTGTTCCTCTACAGGCAGATCGCTGCCGGCGGTCCGATCCAGTTCGTCCAGCACGTCGGAGGCTTCATTCATGTACTCCTGCCGGAGCGTTTCGTGATCCTCGGCGGCCAGCTTGCCCATGCTGTAATCGATGTTCAACTCGCGGATGGACGAATAGATAAAGTCCTTCTTCTTCTGCAGGTCGTCCCGTCGGGCCCAGGCGGCCCAGGCGGACCGGGCGGACCAGGGGCGGCGGTCCGATCTTTCCAGCATTGGACTGATCATGTAGGCGAGTACGCCCAGTGCGAGCAGTCCGCACGCAAGCAGTGTCATAGTCCGGACCGGCTCCCCTCGTACGCGCGCCGGCCAGACCGGCGCGGCGGCTGGTCAGGACCGGGGAAGCGGTTCCGGCGACTTCGGCTCGGTCTGCTCATACTGACCATATCCCCCCTCGGCCTCGTACTTGGACGGACACTTGGCGTACAGTGTATGGGCGTTGAAGGTCCCATCCCGGGCGTATTCGCCCTCCACGACCACTTCGGAATCGTCCCTGAAGGTGTCGGGGATTACGCCGGTGTATACGACGGGGGCCTCGACACCGCCCTCGCGGGCAATGAAACGGATGCGCATGGAGCCCACGTCTCCGCGCTGGATCGATCCGTTCACGACCTTGCCGTGAAGACGCATGTTCTCGTCGTAGTCCACCTCGCCGGTTTCTACGGCGGCCTTCAGTTCACTCACCGTCAGGTAGTACATGGTCGCATCGGTCGCTCCGGTATAGATCAGGTAGCCGATGGCGGCGATCACCAGTCCGAAGCCCACCAGGAATTTACGTTGCTTCTTCCGCTTGCGGTTTTCCATAGCTTTTCTCCATTAATGCCCTGTCCTGCGCGACCTCCGCAATATAGGCGATACGCCCGGTTCCGGCAAGCACTATTTGACCCGGAGAAGGCGCATGCAACTGCCCGTGAGCAGGGGTATTCGGGGCGAAAACACCCGGCTTCCCGCACAGGCGCGCGCAGGCGAATGTGCTTGACACCCACCCCGGCCGCTCCTACCTTACGCCGGAGCTAACCCCGAAATGAACCTCGACCAGGGATCGTGGCGCCTGCCCCGCAACAGCCCGTAATCGCGCCCTTTTTCGTCTCACTCTTCAGGAGCATCATGACCGCGTTCACGTCTGCCCACGACGTCATCCAGCGCTTCGAAGCCCAGGACTATATCTGCGGTCCCGTCCTGGCTACGCCCGTCTTCCTCATGGAACGGCTCGAAAAGCCGTTGCTGGTCGAGGGGCCGCCGGGCGTGGGGAAGACGGAGGTCGCCAAGATGCTGGCCGACGCGCTGGGACGCCGCCTGATCCGCCTGCAGTGCTACGAGGGGCTGGACGAATCCAAGGCGCTCTATGAATGGGAATACACCAAGCAGTTGCTGTACACGCAGATGCTCAAGGACCGCATCGGCGAACTGCTGAAACAGACGGAAACGCTCGGCAACGCGGTGGAAGCGCTCAACCGGGAGGACAGCGCGTTCTTCTCCAGGCAATTCCTGCTCCCGCGGCCCCTGCTGGAGGCGATTCTCGCGCCGGAACCCGTCGTCCTCCTGGTCGACGAGATAGACCGGTCGGACGATGAGTTCGAAAGCTTCCTCCTCGAGGTGCTGAGCGACTTCCAGGTCAGCATACCGGAACTCGGCACGCTGACCGCGGCGCAACGCCCCCTCGTGGTGCTGACGAGTAACGCCAACCGGAACCTGTCCGAGGCGCTGAGACGGCGGTGCCTGTATCTCTACATCAATTACCCCACCCTCGAGCAGGAGGTCCGGATCGTCCTATGCAAGACGCCGGGCATCGACGAGGACCTGGCGAACCAGGTCGTCCGGTTCGTCCAGAAAATCAGAACGCTCAACATGCGCAAGCCCCCGAGCATCGCCGAAACGATTGACTGGGCGCTGGCGCTGGTGGTCCTGAACGCGCGGCACCTCTCGCGAGACACCCTTTCCAGCACGCTGAACGTCCTGATGAAGGACCGCGAGGATATCGAACGGATCATGCGGGACGGCTACCATGATCAAGCGGCTGGTTGAGTTCGCCAGGATACTGAGAGATTCCGGGGTACGCGTGTCCATGGCCGAGACCCTGGACGCCGCCGAGGTCCTGCGGCACGCGCCGGTCACCGAACGGCCGGCCTTCAAGGCGTCCCTGCGGACCACCCTGGTCAAGTCCCATGAGGACATCCCCGCCTTCGACGAGGCCTTCGAACGGTTTTTCCTCGTCCAGGTGGGTGACGAAGCGGAAGAAACAGGCGACCCGAGCGGGGAGACCGAGGGTCCGCCCGACGGCCATCCCGACCTCGACGACATCCACGATGACGGGGAACAGGACACCCGGCGTTTCCAGGACGAACAGGGAGAGGCCGGGGAAGGGGAAGGGGAGCCCGCGGACGGCGACGAGCAGGATGAATTGGAAGGTGAGCTGGAGCGGATGCTCGCCCGCGTGCAGGTGGGGGAACAGGCGTCCGACGCGGTAACCGAGTCCGGCGCACAGCCGAACCAGCAGGCAGAAGACGTCGATCTCTACCAGGAACTGCCGCCGGGCGACGTCGACAACCTGTACGAGGCGGTGGAGGAACTCGCCCGGAATCTCGTGACGCGCAAATCGCTGCGATTCAGGAAGTCGCGCCACGGCCGGGTCGACATCAAGAAGACGATCCAGCGGAGTTTTCGCACGGGCAACCTGCCCTTTCACATCATCTACAAGCACCGCAAGATCAAGAAGAACGAACTGGTCGTGCTGTGCGACGTATCAGGATCGGTCTGGGAGGTCGCCCGGTTCTTCATCAAGCTGGTCCACGAGATGCAGAACCAGTTCAGCCGGGCCCGAAGCTTTCTATTCGTGGACCGGATCAACGAGGTGACGGACGAGTTCGACAGCAGGCCCTTCGAAGATACAGTCGAGAACCTGAAGGACGACCACGCCCTTAATTTCTTCGGACTGAGCGATTTCGGCAGGGCCTTCTACCAGTTCCACGACGAACACCTCCTTTCCCTCTCCGGGAACACGGTGCTCGTCATCCTTGGCGACGCGCGGACGAACTGGTTCGATCCCCAGGACTGGGTACTGGGGGAATTGAACAAAAGGGTGCACCAGACGATCTGGCTGAACCCCGAACCCGTGCAGTACTGGGACACCGACGACTCCGTCATGTCCAAATACAGCCCGCACTGCGATCACGTGCTGGAATGCCGGAACCTGGTCCAGCTTAAGGAGATCGGCGAACTGATCCTCAGGGCCTGAACCGATCGGACGGGTATGATGACACGTTTTAAAAACATGAATCGCGTCGTCCTTGCGGCGCTTTGCTGCCTGCTCGGCGTGGCGCTGTGGACGAATCGCGGCGGCGGTGATTCGGGCCACGACCTCTTCCTGCGCAACGACTTCACCTTCGGCCGGGTCGTATACCAGAATTTCGGGGGCTTCTACCGGGGCTTCGGTTTCGGGCGGTGGTCGGTGGATTTCCCGTCGGCGGATTCCAACGTGATCCGCGCCCTTCGGGCCACCACTTCCCTCAAGATCAACGAACCGCAATCCGTGGAACTGACCGATCCCGAACTGTTCGATATTCCCTTTCTGTATATCCTGGAAGTCGGATCCCTGCAGTTCAGTCCGGAGGAGGTGGACGCGCTACGGGAGTACCTTTTGCGCGGGGGGTTCCTGCTGGTGGACGACTTCCACGGTTCGCGACAGTGGGCGGTCTGGGAATCGCAGATCAAGCGGGTGTTTCCCGGGCGGGACATCGAGGAGATTCCGGCGGATCACCCGATCCTGCACTGCTACTATGATTTCGACGCGTACCCCCTGGTACCCGGGATCGCGGCGTTGTGGAACATGAACCACTACGAAAGAGACGGCGCCCTGTACGGCCACCGGCTGCGGGGGATATTCGATGACGGCGGAAGGCTCATGGTGCTGATGAACTGGAACGCGGACCTGGGCGACGGCTGGGAACACGCGGCCGATCCCGGGTATCCGCGGGAGTTTTCCGTAACCGCATACCGCCTGGCCGTCAATTACGCCATCTACGCGATGACGCATTGATCCAGCCGGCAAGGGTCTCCCAGGACCCGTCGAGTACCCGCGGTCTCATTCCTCATTCGTTGAATCAATCGGCGGAGGACAGCTGCCTGAGCGCGGAGGCCAGCACTTCGACGGACAGGAGATACTCGTCCAGTACGATGTGCTCGTTCGGCGTATGGTCCAGTCTTGAGTCTCCCGGACCGTAGGCCGCGATCGGGCACCCCCATGCCGGGCCGAGGATGCACATATCCGACGTGCCCGTCTTCTTCTTGAAGGTGGGCCGGCCCCCTGCCTGCCGGATGGCCCGCAACAGCGAACGGATCATCGGGGTGTTCTTCGGCGCGACGATTCCTTCCAGCCTCCGGTCGCATTCGATCTCGGCGGGACCCGCCTGTTCCTTCACGAAGCCGATCAGCCCGTCTATGTCGTATTCCGGCGGCACGCGCATCGAGAAATAGGCGTCCACGCCTTCGGCCAATCCATGGTCGTAGGTATTGAAACGCCGCATTTCGAGCCGGGGAGACTCGAATTCGCTTTTGGTGGCGTGGGACGCGGCGCGGGACCGGAGGGCGTTGTAAAGATCGACGGCACGGTCCCCCGCCCGCCGATGGTCGCCGGCGTGATGGGCGTTGGGCTGTTCGAGCCGGTAGTCGAAGCCCACGAAACCCTTGTACCCGATGGTGATGCTGTCCCAGCCGCTCGGCTCGCCGATGAATACGTAGCCCGGCCGCATGCGGTCCACCAGGTGGAAGGCGCCCTTCGACGTGGGGTACTCCTCTTCCACGGCGCCGACCAGGGTGATCCGGCCGTTTTCGAGTTCCGTCAAACGGGAAAGGGCGGCGGCGAAGGCAGCCAGGGGGCCCTTGGCGTCCACGGCGCCCCGGCCGTATAGGCGGCCGTTTTCTTCGCGTATCGGAACGACGCCGGGTACGGTGTCGATATGCCCGACCAGTGCGATATGCGGTTCACCGCGGCCGACCTCGCCCACGGCGTTACCCGCCTCGTCCACGTGGGCACGGATACCCCTCCGTTCCATCGACTCGACCAGGTAGGAAACCGCTTCGCCCTCCCGCGTTGAGGGACTGAACCGCTCGATAAGGCCCCGCAGCAGCGCGACGTCGTCGCGGGCGTCGCTCATTTCCCCTCCCGGACCGCGGTTCGGCCGCGACCGGTGCGGCGCCGATCCCGGCTGTTTCCTTCCCCGCGTCCCGAGCCGGACCGGACGGACGACGGGGTTTCTCCAAGGACGTCCAGAGATTCGCGCGTTGCCGCCACAACCTGGTCGATTTCCTCCCTGGAGATCGACAGCGGCGGTAGGAACCGTAGCACGGTGTTACCCGCGGGCAGGGCCAGTACACCCCGTTCCATGAGCCCGCGCAGGACGGGCGTGACCCGGCTTTTCAGCTCGACTCCGAAAATCAGGCCCATGCCCCGAATCTCCCGTACAGCGGGGTGGTCCAACGCCGCGAGGCCTTCCCGAAAATACCCGCCGGCCTCCCTGGCGTTCTCGACAAGGCCTTCTTCGTCCAGCACACGCAGGGTCGCCAGTCCCGCCGCGCAGATCACCGGGCTGCCGCCGAAGGTATTTCCGTGGGACATGGACGGGACGCCCTGGACCGCTTCCCCGCAGAGCGCCGCGCCGACGGGGAGGCCGCCGGCCATGGCCTTGGCCAGGCAGAGGATGTCCGGGCGTATACCGTGGTGCTCGCAGGCAAACATGGCGCCCGTCCTGCCGAACCCGGTCTGCACCTCGTCCACGATGAACAAAGCGCCCCGTTCCCTGCAAAGGGCCTCTACCCGCTTCAGGTACCCTCCGTCGGCCACACGCACGCCGCCCTCGCCCTGCACGACCTCGAGGATGACCGCGGCGGTATCCTCGCCGATGACTTCTTCCATGGCGGCGGCATCATTGTATCTGACGTGGGAGAATCCGGGCACGAGGGGTTCAAAGGGGGCGCGGTACTTGGGGTTCCACGTCGCGCTCAATGCGCCGAAGGTCCGTCCGTGGAATCCGCGCTGGGCCGCGATCACGCCGGTTCTTCCGGTGACGGCCCGGGCGAATTTCAATGCCGCTTCCACCGCCTCCGTGCCGGAGTTGCACAGGAACAGCCGGTCGAGCCCCGCCGGGGCCGCCTCGACCAGGGCCGCGCCCAGTTCCGCGCGCACATCGTTGTAGAAGGAGTCCGGGCATATCGTGAGGCGATTCACCTGCCGCGAGACTGCTTCGGCCACGGCCGGGTGGCTGTGGCCAATGTTGGCCGTGCCGATCCCGCCGATGCAGTCGATGTATTCCTTGCCGGCGGCGTCCCATACACGCGTGCCGCGGCCGCGGACGATCACCGCGTCGCGTTTCGGCAGGATGCCCATGGAAACGCCATTTTCCATTGTCTGGTAGTCTGTCATGTACCCTGTACTCCTGTTTTCGTTACCCGATTACCGTGCCCTGTCCACGCAGCGCAGCCGTGACGGGTCCGGGTATCCTCCCGTCGCCCAGGATCACCTTTCCCACCCCGACTTCCAGCGCCTCTTTCGCGCCAAGCAGCTTCTTCTTCATGCGGTCCCGGGCGTGGGTTGCGATCGCCTCGTCTATGTCCTCACGGGCGAGGCGGTGGATCAGCGTGTCCTCGTCCTCGGCGTCCTCGAGGAATCCGGGCGTGTTGGAAAGTATGACCAGCCTGTCCGCCCCGAGGGCGTCGGCGATCACGGCGGCTGCCCGGTCGCCGTCCACGTTGATGATCTCCCCCTCGTAGCTGATGGCCGGCGGCGTGATGACCGGCAGATAACCCTGGTCCAGCAACGCGGTCAGCAGCGATACGTTCGCCTTCTCGACCCGGCCGGTGTAATCGTTTCTCAGGACCTTCTTCCGGCCGTCCTCCACGATCCGGAGGGTGGGTTTCCGCTTGCCCTCCAGAAGGCGACCGTCGACCCCGCTCAATCCGACGGCGTTGACGCCGAGCTGCTGCAGTTTCTCCACGATGCGTTTGTTTCGCTTGCCGCAATACACCATGTTGAAGATATCCAGCGTCTCCGGGTCGGTATACCGGCTCGTGTAGCCCGAGGGCGACGTGACCATGCGGGGCGGCTTGCCCAGTTGTGTAGATACGGTGTTCAATTCGTCGGAACCGCCGTGCACCAGCACCAGCGGTTCGGTCTGCCGCGCGATGTCCTCCAGTACGTAGTCCAGGTTGATGCCCCTGCTGCCACCGGTCTTCACCACGATCATGCCGTGCCGCCTCCCTTGACCGCGTCCAGCACCTCCCGCCTGGGAAGGGCCGTCTGCGTACTGTCCGCCATGCGCCGTACCATGACGACGCCGTTTTTCACCTCTTCTTCGCCGATGATCAGGGTGTACGCGGCACCGACCCGGTCGGCCTGCTTCATCTGGGCCTTCAGGCTGCGGTCTTCCCACAGGGCCGCCGCGCCCACGCCAGCCGAGCGTAGTTCCTGCGCCAGGACCACGGCGGCGTCCTTGGCCTCGGCGCCGAGATAGGCGACGAACACGGCGGGTTTCGGCACTTCCGGGGGTTCGATCCCCTCCTGCTTCATCGTGAGGATGATGCGCTCTATGCCCGACGCGAAGCCGATTGCCGGCGTTTCGGGTCCGCCCACCATCCCGATCAGTCCGTCGTACCGCCCGCCCCCGCACACCGCGTTCTGCGCGCCGATGCCCTCTGCCCAGACCTCGAACACCGTCTTCGTATAGTAGTCGAGTCCCCGCACCATGCGGTGGTTGACCTCGTAAGGACGGCCGAGGGCGTCCAGATACGACCTCAGCCGGACGAAGTGGTCGTCGCATACACCGCACAGGGACTTCGCAATCCGCGGCGCGCCGTCCGCTATCTTCCCGCAGGATTCCCGCTTGCAATCCAGAAGCCGAAGCGGGTTCTCGCCATAGCGGCGCCGGCAATCACCGCAGATCCCGTCCAGGTGCTGTTCGTACCACGCCTTCAGCGTAGCGATGTATCCCGGCCGGCACGCGGGACACCCCGTGCTGTTCACCTGGAAGGACAGCCCCTTGATGCCGACGGCTTCGTAGATCTGCCAGGCGACCTGCATCACCTCGAGGTCGATGGCCGGATCCTGGCTGCCCAGTACCTCCACGTCGATCTGGTGGAACTGGCGGTATCTTCCCGCCTGTGGACGTTCGTACCGGAAAGCCGGACCGATCGTATAGAGTCTCAGGGGCTGGGGCCTGCCATGGAGCTTGCGCTCGGCGTAGGCCCGGCAGATCCCCGCCGTGAATTCGGGCCGCAGCGTCATGCGCTCGTCACTCCGGTCGCGAAAGGTGTACATCTCCTTTTCCACGATGTCCGTGGTCTCGCCGACGCCCCGCTCGAAGAGGCCGGTCTGCTCGAAGACGGGCACGTCGATCCGCTCGTAGCCGTACAGTTCGCAGACCTGCCGGGTCATCTCGGTCACGAACCGCCAGTAGGCCTGGTCCTCCGGCAGGATGTCGTAGGTGCCTCTCGGGGCCTGGAATCTCATTTTGGTCTTCCTATACCGGATGCAGACCCGGAAACTCGAGGCCCGTCCGTTCGTCCCACCCGTACATGATGTTGAGCGCCTGAACGGCCTGGCCGGCCGCGCCCTTGACCAGGTTGTCCAGCGCCCCCATGACCACGACGCGGTCGCTGTACTCGTCCCGCTCGAACCCTACGTCGCAGAAGTTGGTGCCCGACAGGAACTTCGGATCGGGATAGCGGAACACGCCCTGCCGCTCCTTGATTATGCGGATGAAGGGCTCCCGTCCATAGGCCTCCCGGTAGATACTCCAGATTTCCCGTTCTGACAGGCCGTCGTTCACGAAGGCGTGGGTCGTCATCAGGATGCCGCGCACGAGTTCGATGGCCGTCGCGGAGAAATGGACCTGCGGTGCCTGTCCTGCGAAGGTCAGTTCCTGCACGATCTCCGCCGTATGGCGATGCCCCGTGGGCTTGAAAGAACGCACCGCGCCGCTTCGGTCGGGATGGTGGGTGGACCGGTCGGCCCGGTGACCTGCCGCGGAGGACCCGATCTTGCCCTCCATGTAGAGACGCGTGGGGTCCACCGCGCCAGCCCGCACCAGGGGCGCCAGCGACAGGATCGCCGTGGCGGCCAGGCAACCGGTGCACGCGACGTGCCCGGCGTCCCGTATCTCGTCACGGTACAGTTCGGCCAGGCCGTACACGAAGCGGTCCAGCACCTCCGGGTGCGCGTGTTCGTGTCCGTACCACGTGGGATAGTCCGCCGCGTTCCGCAGGCGGAAGTCCGCGCTCAGGTCGATGACGCGGCCGCCCAGGCCCGAAAAGGCGTCCCATCGTTTCATGGCTTCCCCGTGGGGCAGGCACAGGCACAATACGTCGCAGGGCTCCAGGTCGGCCATGGCGCTGAATTTCAGGTCCGTGACCCGGCGGAGGTTGGGATGGGCACGTCCGACGGGCTTGCCAGCCTGCGATTCCGACGTCACCTGGTGGATTTCTATTTCCGGGTGGAAGAGCAGCAGCCGAAGCAGTTCGCCGCCGCCGTACCCGGACGCTCCTGCGATCGACACCTTGATCATGATCGGGCCACCTTTACCAGGTAGTCTATGATGCGCCCGGGAATGTCCACTCCCGTCGGCCGGACGCTGTTGCGGAATTCCATGGTGTAGTTCACCTCGTTGACCAGGATCCCGTCGGAAGATTCAAGCAGGTCGACCGCCACCACGCCGCCGCCCACCGCTTTCGCCGCGCGGGAGGACAGCGTCCCCACGTCCCCGTCGACGGGACAGTCCGCGGTCGTTCCCCCCAGGGCGGTGTTGGTCTTCCAGTGATCCGAATAGCGGTAGACGGCGCAGATGGTCTCGCCGTCTACCACGAAGGACCGGATATCCCGCCCGGGCTTCTCCACGTACTCCTGGATATAGAACACGGAATGATGATAGGACCCCAGGACCTCCTTGTGCTCCAGCACCGCTTCCGCCGCGTGACGGTCGTTGATGCGGGCGATAAGCCGTCCCCACGATCCGATGGGCGGCTTGAGCACGACGGGGTAACCCATGGTTTCCATCACCTCCAGCGCCGCTTCCGCCGTGAAGGCCACGCGCGCCTTCGGCGTCGGTACGCCGTGATCCACCAGCGCCATGGTCGTCAGGAACTTGTTCCCGCACACGCGGGCCACGTCGTAGGTGTTTACCGTTCTGATACCGCTGGCGTTCAACATCTTGAGCGAGTAGAGCGCCCTGGAATGGTTGACGCACCGCTCCAGGATGACGTCGTGGTCGTACCGGTGGTTCTCCAGGTTGAAGACGATGCGCCGGTCGTCCATCCGGTCGAAGGCGACGCCCCGTTTCGCGGCCGCCTCGAAGAGCATCTTCTGTTCCGTGGATACGATGGATAGTAGCATGCCGATCTTCACGATGCCTTGCCTCCCTTCGTCACCGTATCCGCCACGTAGTCCATGATTTTGCCCGGTATATTGACCCCGGTGGCGTCCGACGCGTCGGAAAGGCCGGACGGCGGGCCCATCTCCTGCACGTACCAGGCGTCCTTTGTGCGGACCATGTCCACCACCGCGACGCCGCCGCCGATGGCCTCGACGGCGGAGACCGCCAGGGCGTTCAACTCCTCCGTTACGGGCTCGTTCTCCATCAGGCCGCCGGCGGCGATGGTCCCGATCCAGTGATGGGTCAGCACCGAGACGGCGGCCACCGTCTCGCCACCCACCACGTACGCCCGTATGTCGTGTCCGGGCGCATCGATATGTTTCTGCATGAAGAAGATGGAATGGTGGTACGCGCCGAGTATGCGTTTGTGCTCCAGTACCGTCGCCGCCGTATACTTGTCTCCTATGCGGGAAACGAGCTGGTCCTCGGGGCCCTCCGCGGGTCTCAATACGACCGGGTATCCCATGTCTTCCATTGCCTTGAGCGCCGAGTCCGGCGTATAGGCCAGGCGCATGTCCGGAACCGGGACGCCCCGCTCCCGCAACGCCAGGGTCGTCAGCAGCCGGTTGCCGTAGGTCTCCACCACGGACTGCCGGTTCACCGTGGGTATGCCCCAGTGGTCGAACACGGACAGTGCGTAAACGGCCCGGTGGTGATCGACGCACCGTTCCAGGACCACGTCCAGGTCCATGTGCCGGCGGTCGAGTTCGAAGACCTGCCGGGAATTGTCGATCGTCGTCACTTCGAAACCGTGCAGACCCGCTTCGGCGATCAGCCGCTTTTCGTCCTTTCGGATCCGAGACAGCACAATGCCCAATTCCATGTTTCCCGCACCTTCTTCCTGGTCATGCCATATAAAAAAAGGAGCCGGCCTCTTCGCTCAATCGGAAGAGGAACCTGGCTCCTGTCAGTTCCCTTGGCCCGGTTATGCCCCGTAGGGGATCAACACGGACCGCGATGAGCGAACGAACGCAAATCACAATCATGGTATCCATGTTTATGTTTCATTCGTTTATTCATCGCCGTTTCCTGTTCTCATTCGAACCCGCAATGCGGGTGAGGGGCCTATTCTCCCCAGTCTTCTTCTTCTTCCGGCGCCAACTCCAGCTCCAGCGGACTGACGCTGATTACCTCGAGCTCCGCGCCACATTCTTCACACTCCAGGATTTCGCCTTCCACGACATCATCGTTCACATTGACAAGGGCGCCACACTCCGGGCAGGTTCCCATGATATCCCCCGAATTACCTGGACAAAGCCCAGTACCGAAACCCATTCCAGGGTCCTTTTACCCCATTGGGAAGGGCCCCGGTCCATCTGGAACGGTCGAAATATATGGCGCGGTTAAACCGTGTCAAGCGCTTTTATGATGGATTTTCGTCCGTCTCCCCGGTGGATTCGTCCGCTTCGGTCGACTCCGATTCATCGTCTTCCTCGCCGGGCGTAATCCTGGACACGTCGATCACCCGGTCCCCCTCGTCGAGGTTGATGAGCCGGACACCCTGGGTATTCCGGCCGATTGGGCGCAGGTCGCGGACAGGCAGGCGTATGATGAGGCCTTTCGTGGTGATAATCATCAGTTCGTCTTCGTCGGAGACGGCGTGAATCGACACGACGGGGCCGTTGCGTTCGCTGGTGCGTATGTTGCTCACGCCCTTGCTGTGCCGGCGGGTCAGCCGGTAGCTCCCGATGTCCGTCCGCTTACCGTAGCCGTTTTCCGTCACGGAAAGCAGCGTGGTGTCCCGTCCGGACGCCAGCATGCCCACGACCCTGTCGTCTTCGCCGAGGCGAATGCCACGCACGCCCTGTGCGCCGCGGCCCATCGTCCGGACGTCGCTCTCGTGAAAACGGACGGCCTGGCCATTCCGGCTGGCGATGACGATGTCGTTGTCGCCGTCGGTAAGCAGGGCCTCGATGAGGGCGTCGCCCTCGAGGATGTTCAGTGCGACGATGCCGTTCCGGCGGGGATTCCCATAAGCGGAAAGAACGGTCTTCTTCACGAGGCCACCCCGCGTAACCATCATGATATAGTGGTCGTCGTCGAACGCCCTGATCGGGAGGAAGGCCGCAATACTCTCGCCCTGGCCGAGTTGCAGCAGATTGACCACAGCCTTGCCACGGGCCGTGCGTCCGGCTTCGGGGATCTCCCACACCTTGAGCCAGTAACATTTGCCTCGGTTCGTGAAGAACAGGATATAGGAATGGGTCGAGGCGGAGAAGAGGTGCTCCACGAAGTCCTCTTCCCGGGTCTTCATGCCGGTGATCCCCTTGCCGCCGCGGTTCTGGCTGCGATAGGTGTCCATGGGCAGGCGCTTGACGTAGCCGGCGTGGGAGATGGTGATGACCATTTCCTCGTCGGCGATCAGGTCCTCGATGCTGAGATCGCCTTCGATGTCGATCAACTCGGTCCGTCTTTCGTCGCCGTAGCGTTCCTTCAGGTCGATCATCTCTTCCTTGATGATCTGCATCCGGCGATCCAGGCGTGAGAGGATATCCCGGAAATCGGCGATCCGGGCGACCAGTTCGTTGTATTCTTCCTCGAGCTTGTCCCTCTCCAGTCCAGTCAGGCGCTGCAGACGCATGTCCAGGATGGCCTCGACCTGGGCGCGGGACAGTCCGAACTCGTCCACCAGGATCTCCATGGCCTCCTCGCCGGTACGCGACCCGCGGAGGATTTCGATCACGCGGTCCACGTTGTCCAGCGCGACGCGCAGGCCTTCCACGATGTGGGCCCGTTGCTCGGCCTTCTCGAGGTCGAAGGTGGTCCGGCGCACCAGCACCTCGTGGCGGTGGTCGATGAAGTGCTGAATGCATTCCTTGATGTTCAGGACGCGGGGACGTCCGTCCACGAGCGCCAGCATGGTGACGCCGATTGTGGTCTCGAGCGGCGTCATCTTGAAGAGGTGGTTCAGTACGATAGTGCCCGGGATATCCCGTCGCACGTCGATGGCTATGCGGAGACCCGACCGGTCGGACTCGTCCCGTATATCGGTAATGCCCAGTATCTGCTTTTCACGGACGAGGTCGGCGATCTTCTCGATCAGGCTGGACTTGTTGACCTTGTAGGGGATTTCCGTGATGACGATGGTTTCCTTCTCGCTTTGCTCATGAAGCTCGATCTCCGTGCGGGCGCGCACCTTGATCTTGCCGCGGCCGGTGTTGAAATACTCTTTTATCGCGTTGCGGCCGTAAATGATCGCGCCGGTGGCAAAATCCGGCCCCTTGATGTGCCCGGCGATTTCCTGGATCGTGATTTCCGGGTTCTCGATCACCGCCACCATCCCGTCCATCACCTCGCTGAGGTTATGGGAAGGCAGGTTGGATGCCATGCCCACGCCAATACCGAGCGACCCGTTGCAGAGCAGGTTGGGGAACTTGCCCGGAAGCACCTTCGGCTCGTCTTTCGACTCGTCGTAATTGGGCATGAAATCGACGGTGTTCTTGTCGATATCCTCCATCATCTCGATGGCCAGGCGGGACATCCTCGATTCGGTGTACCGCATGGCGCCCGGGGGATCTCCGTCTATGGAACCGAAATTCCCCTGTCCGAAGACCATGGGATAACGCATGCTGAACGGCTGGGCCATCCGCGCGAGGGTGTCGTATACGGCCAGGTCTCCGTGGGGATGGTAATCCCCTATCGTCTGGCCGACGATCTTGGCGCATTTCCGCGTGGGCCGACCCGGGGTGAGGTTCAGGTCGCGCATCGCCACGAGAATGCGTCGCTGGGACGGTTTGAACCCGTCGCGGACGTCCGGAATCGCCCGTGACAGATTCACACTCATGGAGAAGTCGAGATAGGAACTCTTCATCTCGTCTTCGATGAAGATGGGCTGAATATTGTCGTGTTGTTCTACCGCCATGCTTTCCCCTTGAACTTGTTATCCCGCGTTCCGGGCGTGCCAGGCAAGCGCCGGTATCAGTGCAGGTCCAGGTTGGTGACCAGGAGGGCGTTACGCTGGATGAAATCGTTTCGCGCGGCCACATTGTCGCCCATCAGGATCGTGAAGATCCGGTCCGCCTCCACCACGTCGTCCAGGGTTACCCGGAGCAGCGTGCGGGTTTCGGGGTTCATCGTGGTCTGCCACAGTTCTTCGGCGTCCATCTCGGCAAGCCCCTTGTACCGGGAGATGGTGGCGCCTTCGCGTCCCACGTCCAGGACGGCGTCGATCAGGTCGCCGACCCCTTTGACGTGTTTCTCGGACTTCTCCGTGCTGACGACCATCTCGTTGTCGAGGACGTCCTCCAGCCGGCCGCAAAGCTTCCGAAGCCTTCCGTACATGGAGGGATCCAGGGCTTCCTCGACGGTATCCAGGGAGGCCGGATCGCCGCCGGGTTCTTCCTCGTCTTCCCTTGCTTTCGCCCGATCCCGCACTTCCCTTCGGTATTCGTCGTACAGGTCCCGGTCTCTGAGCATATCCAGGATGTGGCCGCGCTTCATCCCCGTCTTGACCAATCTTCCAATCTGCTCTTCGAAATCTATCATCTCGCGGAGATGAGCCAGCAGCCTGTCTTCGGTGAGCGAGTGGCCATTGCCGTCAGAATCCGCCCGGTGCACCCGGGTGCGGTCCACGCTCTGGTTCAGAAGGTATTCCCAGAGCTCCCGGTCGTTCTTGAGGTAGTCCTCACGGCGCCCCTTGCGCACGCGGTAGAGCGGCGGCTGGGCAATCAGGACGTGACCGTGTTCCACCAGCGGACGCATGTAGCGGAACAGGAAGGTCAGCAACAGCGTGCGGATGTGCAGACCGTCATGATCGGCGTCCGCCATGATGATGACGCGTCCGTAACGCAGCCGGGACAGGTCGAAATCGTCGTCTATGCCGACCCCGAGCGCGGTGATGATGGGCTGGAGCTTGTCGTTGCTCAGCACCGTGTCTATACGGGCCTTCTCCACGTTGAGCGGCTTTCCCCAGAGAGGGAGGATCGCCTGGAAGGTCTTGTCGCGTCCCGATTTGGCCGTGCCGCCGGCCGAATCGCCCTCGACGAGGTAGATCTCGCAGGCCATGGGATCCTTCAGGGTGCAGTCGGCCAGCTTGCCGGGAAGGGTGGTGTTTTCCAGCGCGCTTTTCCGGCGGGTCAATTCCCGCGCCTTTCGGGCGGCGTCTCGGGATATCGCCGCCTGGATGCATTTTTCGATGATTTTCTTTGCCGTGGCCGGATGTTCTTCCATGTACACGGAAAGGCCTTCGCCGACCACCGACTCCACCACGCCGCGTATATCGCTGTTGCCGAGCTTCTCCTTGGTCTGGCCCTCGAACTGGGGATCGGGAATGATCACGCTCACGATGGCGGTGATACCTTCCCGCGTGTCGTCGCCGGTTATGGGCACCTTGAGGTTCTTCAACAGGTTGTTCCGTTGGGCGTAGTTGTTGATGGAACGGGTGAGGGCCGTCTTGAAGCCCACGAGGTGGAAGCCGCCCTCCGTAGTCCGCACGGTGTTGGCGTAGGTGAATATGTTTTCCTGGTAGCCATCGTTGTACTGAAAGGCGATGTCGATCTGATTGCCGTCCCGTTCCTGCCGGATTCCGACGGTGTCATGGATGGGCGTCTTGTTCTCGTTCAGATACTCGACGAACTCGACAATGCCGCCCCGGTACTCGAAAACGCTGGATTTGCCCTTGATCTCATCGTGCAGCTCGATACGCATGTGGCGGTTCAGGAAGGCCAGTTCCCGGAAGCGGTGCGCGATGTGGTCGAAATTGAACTCCGTCGTGTCGAAGATCTCATCGTCCGGCTTGAAGGAGACGGTCGTCCCGTTCTCCTCCGTCTCGCCCCTGACCTCCAGGTTGCAGACGGGTATGCCCTGCTCATAGCGCTGGTAGTAGATCTTCCCGTCCCGGCGCACCTCTACGACGAGCCATTCGGAAAGGGCGTTGACCACCGACACGCCCACGCCGTGCAGGCCCCCCGACACCTTGTAGGACTTGTTATCGAACTTCCCGCCGGCGTGCAGCATGGTCATGACGACTTCCACGGCCGGCCGGTTCTCCGTGGGGTGCGTTTCAACCGGTATGCCGCGGCCGTTGTCGATCACGGTGATCCGTCCGTCTTCTTCGATGTACACCTTGATCGTATCGCCGAAACCCTGGAGGTGTTCATCGATGGCGTTCTGCATCACTTCTTCTACGAGATGATGCAGGCCGGTGGAGCTGGTGCTCCCGATGTACATGGCAGGCCGCTTGCGAACCCCCTCGAGTCCCTTCAGGACCTGGATATTTTCCGCTTCGTACTGATCGGTATCCGGGGTGCCTGGGCCCATGTCCGGGTTTTCCGGCTTGTTTTCCTGTGATTCTGACATCGATTTTACCTTCTGGAATTGGTGAATATGATGTCCCTGACCAGGGGTCTGCCGAAAGACTGTTCAAGTCGATTCAGAATGTCCGGCTTCATGTAGTGCAGTTCCTGGCTCCAGGTGGCGCTGTCACACTCCACGAACAACTTTCCGCCGTCGAAGAAGACCGCCCGCGCGTGCACCGCAATGCGGTCCCCGACCACCTGCGCCCACCGGTCCACGGCCTGCTGTTCCTCCAGCCTGCCTTCCATGCCGAGGTTTCTCACCAGTTTCCCGATGGCCTCGCCGAGGGATGTGGTCTTTTTGATCCGCGTCATGCCCGAGTCTTTAGTCATAGGGCGTCACCGCGCCTTCGTGGACGCGGAAACGGGTTATCCCGCGCCGGTAATCCCCGATATCGCTTTCTTTGGCCGTCGTAATGAAGGTCTGGCCGTACGTGGGAACCATTTCCATCAGGCGGCCCGTCCTGGCGGCGTCGATCTCCGCGAAGATGTCATCGAGCAGCAGCAGCGGGGGGGCCTCCAACTGGCGCCAGAGAAAGCGGGCTTCCGCCAGTTTCAGGGCCGTCGCCGCCGTCTTGTGCTGCCCCTGCGATCCAAATGTCTGCAGCGATACCCCGTTCATCCGGATGGACAGGTCGTCCCGGTGCGGCCCCACCTCCGTCATGCCCCGCGCCCGTTCCCGGGACGCGGCACGGTCCAGCGCTTCCTCGAAGGCGGACTCGATATCGGCCAGGGCCTCGAATTCGAAGGATGGCGCATAGTCGATCTCCAGTCGCTCCATGTCTTCACTGACGGAGGCGTGAATACCCGACGCTTCACCCTTCAGGTCCGCGATTACTTCCACCCGTTTCCTCATGATGCGGCTGCCAAGTGCGACAAGTGGCGCGTTCCATACATCGAGGTCTTCCATCCTTCCCGGGTTCTCCTGCAACGCACGCAAGGCCTCGTTGCGTTGGCGGACCACCCGTCTGTACTCCTGCAGGGCGGAAAGATACGCCGCGTTGGACTGCGAGATCGCAATGTCCAGAAAACGCCGGCGTGAACTCGGCGAGCCCTGGACGAGTCTCCGGTCGTCCGGTGAAATCACCACGGCCGCAAGGATGCCGTACAAGTCCGACAGGTTCCGCCGGGGAGACTCGTTTACGAAGACCTTCTTTCCCGCCTGGCGGGCGTACCTGATCTGCACCTCGACCTCCCTGCCCTCCGCCGACCACCCCTTTCCCCGTATCAGGAAATGGTCAGATCCCATGCGCACGAGATCCCGATCCTGTGACTCGCGGCAGGAACGCGCCACGCACAAGTAGTAAATCGCCTCCAGGAGATTGGTCTTGCCCTGTCCGTTCGTTCCGATAAAAACGTTTGTCTGTAAATCACAGGCCAGCGACAGGTTCGTGTAATTCCTGAAATGGCGGAGGTCCAGCCCTTGCAGGTGCACCTTTAACTTTCCGGTTCGGTCGTTCTAAAGGGCATGATCAGGCACTGGTAGTCCTCGCCCTCCGCTTCTTCTTTGGAAGGGGTGATGATCCCCGCGCTGACGGGTGAATCGAGTTTGAAAACAACCTCGTCGCTCTCGATCCGTTCCACGACATCGAGCAGGTACCGGAAATCGTAGGTCGTATCCATGGCTTCGCCTTCGTATTCGGCCGGCACTTCCTCCCGGGCTTCTCCGCCGATGTCATGGCTGGACGAGCTCAATTCGACGAACCCCGGCCGGAACGAATACCGAATCTGCCGGGTGGAGGGGTTGGACAGGACAGACACCCGGCGGACGGCGCTTTCCAGTTCTTCGCGGTTCACCTTGACCACCTTGTCGTTCCCCGTGGGAATAACCCGTTCGTAATCCGGATAGGTCGCTTCGATCAGCCTGGCGAACAGCTGGGCGTTCTCCAGTTCGAAATGGACGTGGTTCTGGCCGATCGTGATGCAGGACGGCGTATCTGATTCCCCGATGAGGCGCGAGAGGTTGTTCAGCGCTTTTGGCGGCACGATGATCCCCTCCGTGCCCGCATCGGAAACATCGCAGGGCAGCGTCGTCTTGGCCAGGCGGTGCCCATCGGTTGCCACCATCCGGACGGCGCCTCTGCCTATGCGCAGGAAAGCGCCCCACAGACTCGGGTGTATCTCGTCCTTCGATACCGCGTACACCGTCTTGCGGATCAACCGCTGCAACGAAGACGCCGGCAGGGAAATGGTCTGATCCGAAGGCAGATCGGGCATCGCCGGGTACTCTTCCTTGCTGATGCCCACCAGGCGGAACACCCCCCTGTCGCACCTGACCGTCACCTTGACCCCGTCCACCTCGATATCCACGGGCGCATCTGGTAACTCGCGCACCATCTCCGCGAATTTCCTTCCGGGCACCGTGATAGAGCCTCCCTCGGATATCTGGGCGGGTATCTTCGTCACGATGAATATATCCAGATCGGTGGCACCTATCGTCAGGTGGCCATCTTCCGTCTCGAGCAGCAAGTTGGACAGGATGGGCAGCGTGGACTTCGGAGGGACGACATTCAGGACGGTCTGTATACCGCTCATCAGCGTGGAACTGGCCGGTATAGTGATCTTCACAGGGTACTCCTTTGGGCAATCGTCGCCGGTTGCCTTGTTCGATGCACTCGGCATGGAATGAACAAAGGCCGCAATTTGTACAGTAACCTTTTACCACTATTGAATATTATAAAGAAAACAGGAGGCGGTACGCAAGGGATTTGTGAGGTAAAACTACTTCATATTGTATAACGGCGTGAGTTGTCACTGAAAAAGTACAATATATAGTGTATTTGTATTAGTATGTTAGGAGTATATAAGAAAGAATAAATACTAATAAAGGATGTGGATATGTGTATAAGTACGTATTGTGGATGATAACTACCAATTAAATCAGTTGTTTACAGAAAAAACACCATGTGGAAAAAATGGCACCTAAACAGATGTTTATCCACACATATCCACAGACTAAAGACCCGGAACGGCTATAAAACACCCATTTATACACATTACATCGATAAATCCCATACCCTTATCCCCCGGGTTATCCACATTAAATCCAGCCCTGAATAGGCCTGTTCCGCGCATGAACTGACTCGTGCCGCTACGAAGCCCCTCCGTCCAGATAGAAAGCCTATCCACATCAAGATCGGACTCCCCTAGTGGATAGGTGTGGAAACTTCGGAAATAAAGTAAGTAAACTTTTGTCGGAGAGGAGGTTATGATAGACTTATATTGTCAACCTAATGTGGATAACCGTCAACTTATCCACATCATCGGGGGTATGTGCCTGGTTGGAGAGGGGTTTTGAACCGCAGACGGGCTACGACAGCGTATTTTTGATCCTATCGAGCTCTTCCTGCAGATGCTCGTCGTTCAGCAGGAGCTTTTTCACCGTCTGGCAGGCGTGTATAACGGTCGTGTGGTCTCTCTTGCCGAAAATCGCGCCTATATCCTTGAGCGACGCGCGGGTCATGTCGCGGCAAAGGAACATCGCAATCTGGCGGACCGCCACCACGTGCTTCTTCCGGGTCTTCGCCACGAGATCCTCGACGGAAACGTCATAGTGACCGGCCACGGCCTTCTGTATGTCCTCTATTCCCACGGATCGCTGTCTTCTGCGGATCTTGTTGCTCAACACCCGTTTCGCCACTTCGATCGTGATATCGCAGCGACTAAGCGAAGCGTAGGCCAACAGACTGAGCACGGCCCCTTCCAGTTCCCGTATATTCGATGCGACCCGGTCGGCGATATAAGCGATGACGTCCTGGCTGAGTGACAGTCCGTCCTTGTCCGCCTTCTTCTGTAGAATGGCCTCCCTGGTTTCGTAATCGGGCAGCTTCATGTCCGCGAGAAGCCCCCATTCGAACCGGGACACGAGACGTTCTTCGAGGCCGGAAAGTTCCTTCGGAATCCGGTCACTGGTCAGGACGATTTGCTTACCTTTCTGCCGAAGCACGTCGAAGGTGTGAAAGAACTCCTCCTGGGTGCGGTCCTTGTGCCCCTTGCAGAAGAACTGGATGTCGTCCACGATCAGCAGATCGACGTTTCGGTAGGTCTGCGCGAACTCCTTCGTCTTTTTTTCCTGGATGGACTCGATGAATTCGCTGTAGAAGATTTCCGATGTGACGTAACGGATGCGGTCGACGGTCCCGAGACGCTTCGATTCATGGGCGATCGCCTGCGCCAGGTGGGTCTTGCCCAGGCCGACGCCGCCGTAGATGACCAGGGGATTGAAGGTCTGCTGGCCCGGGGATTTTACTACGGCCAGGGAAGCCGCGTGGGCGAAGTCGTTGCACTCCCCCACGACGAAGTTCTCGAAGGTGTAATTGTCGTAGAGGTTGTCGGTTTCCTCTTTCTCCGCGATCTGCCGGTCATCGGCCGGCACGTAGGAGGGCAGGTTGGTAAGCACGGGGACGATCTGCGTATTGCCCTCGAAAATATGATAGTCTATGGCCACCTGCCGGCCGAGCTGGGTCGTCACGACCTGGCTGATCTTGTCGTGAAAGCGCTTGAGCATCCGCTCGCCGGAGAACGGGTTCGGCACCTCAATCGTGAATTTGTCCGATGTAACGTCATGGCCCTTGGTCCGCTCGAACCATGTCGCGAACGTCTGCGCCGGCATCATGCCCCTCAGTTCCGACAAGCACACAGACCAAAGCTGTGCAGGGTCTTCCTGATTCATTGCGTATTACCTTGTGGACCGAAGGAAATGGAATGCCCGTGAACGGACCGGTGGAATCCCGGTCCGAAAACATACTCGTACGCTCGCATGTTACATGCTAAATTGTTGTAATTACTACATTTAAGGTGGTGTATGGTACTACAACAAATCCACGGCAGGCGGAAACGTTGCGGATAGTATCTGAACAATAGTATGTAACGCGAAGCAGGTGCTGTCAAGATTAATATCGAAAAGATTTGCGCCTTCGCGATTACCAAAAACCACTTGACAAAATCGCGATCGCCCGGTATTATCGAGAGCTGTTATTTTTAAGAAAAAAGCAGGAAATACCGGGAGTAAACGATGAAGCGGACCTTTCAACCGAGCAATCTCAAGCGGCACCGCAGGCACGGCTTTCGTCGAAGGATGAGCACCAAGGCGGGACGGCTGATTCTGAATCGCCGCCGCGCCAAGGGAAGGACCCGCGTTGCCGTTTAGGCGCCGCCCGAGTGCGGCAGGACCGATGTGCCATGGCCGCCGGTTCCCGACGTTTCCCCCAAGACGAACGCATGAGACACCGGTGGGAGTTCGAACGGGTCAGGAAGAGCGGGCAGACCGTCCGGGGACGTTCAATGATCCTGTCCCTGGCCTCCTGCCCGGACCGGCTTGAACGCCGGATCGGGTTCGTCGTGACCAGGCGCTACGGCGGAGCGGTCAAGCGTAACCTGGTCCGCCGGAGAATGCGAGAGATCTACCGGCTGAACAGAAGCCGTCTGAAGAGGGGGATGCATCTGGTGCTCATCGCCCGAAGTCCCAGGCAGGAAGCAACGTACCGCCAGATGAACGAAGAGTTCCTGTCCCTCTACCGTACCGCGGTGACACGCATATGTGGAAAAGGCTGACCACGGCAATCACGACCACGCTCGTCTGGGGTGTCCGCGGATACCAACTCGCCGTATCCCCGCTCCTCCCGCCAAGTTGCAGGTTTACCCCCACCTGTTCAAAGTACGCCATCGAAGCGCTGGAACGAAAGGGCCCGTTCAACGGAACCTGGCTGGCCGTGCGAAGACTGCTGCGTTGCCATCCCTTTCACCCGGGCGGTTTCGATCCGGTTGAGCGACCTGGCGGCTCTGACGGCTGAAGCGGTTGAAGCGGCCCAGGCGGCTTAGGCGGCCCACTCGATTAGCCGTAGACTATGGCTTGAAACCCTGGAATTACACCGACAATGGAAAAACGGGTACTCGGCGCATTCGGACTCATCATACTGACCTGGATCGGTTATTACTACATTATATATCCCATGTACGCGCCCCAGCTTCCTCCTCCGGTCGACCGGACGAACACGCAGGAGCAGCCGGGAGACTTTGCGACAGGGGATGTACCGGTGGGCGACTTCCCCGCTGGAGAGACCGAGGTACCGGCATTTGACGCCCCGGCGGACGCCGCAAGGCCGGAGCCGGTGCGGACGCCGTCCGCCCGTAACGCATCCACCCCTCGACCCGAACAGGCCGCGGAAAGCTGGGACCGTTCCGAGCGCGTGCTATATCTCCCCCCGGCCGAAAACGCCCCCGAACCCCGTGAAATCGTCGTAGAGAACCAGTACTACCGCGGCGTGATCAGTACGGTGGGAGGCGTCATAACCAGTTGGAAACTAAAGGGATATAGAGGAATCGGCGGGGACGAGGTGGAACTCATCCCACCCGATCGCGAAACCGGCCCCGATATCGTGCTCACTACGGAGCGGGGACCCCGCAGCACCCGCGCCCTTCGCTTCACCGCGGACCGCGACGCGGTCGTGCTGGGTCCCGGGCAGGCCTCGGGATCGCTCACGCTCACGGCCGATACGCCCGGGGGGCTCTCCGTTACCAAGGTATTCGTGGTCAACCGGGACGACTACGCCGTGGACCTCCAGGTGAAGCTGAACGGCGGGGAGAACCTGCTCCTGGGCAGCAAGTACTATCTCCGGTGGGGCGGCGGAATCAGCGTGACGGAGAAGGACTGGGACCAGGACCTTTACGCCTTTCGGGGTTTCGCCTCGCTCAACGACACGGTGATCGATGAAGACCTCGGAAGCGAGCTGGAAGACCCCAGGCCCGAGACCACGGGCGAGACCCACTGGGTCGGCGTCCGAAGCAAGTATTTCTTCACCGCCATGGTGCCCGTGGACCGGAAGGCCAGGGGCTACCGGCTGAACGGCCGGCCCGTGCAGCGCCCGCAATACGACGACCGTCAGATCGCCGCGGAGCTGTCCATGGGGCTTGCGTCTCCGCTTGTGGACAACTTCCTCCTCTACCTCGGTCCGGTTCACTACGATACCCTGGAACAGTACGGATACGGCCTCGAGGGCGCCGTCGACCTCGGATGGGCGATCATTCAGCCCATCAGCCGGATCACACTCATTTCGCTGGTCTGGCTGCACCAGTTCATTACCAATTACGGCGTCGTCATCATGGTGCTGTCCTTCATCGTGAAGCTCCTGCTCTTCCCATTGACCCACAAGAGCATGAAGGCCACCCAGGGCATGGCCGCGCTTCAACCGAAAATGGAATCCCTCAAGGAGAAGTTCAAGAACGATTCGACCAAGCTGAACCAGGAGATGATGAAGCTGTACCGGGAAGCGGGGGTGAACCCCCTGGGCGGCTGCCTGCCCCTGCTGCTGCAGATGCCGATCCTCATTGCGCTCTATACCATCTTCAACAGCACGATAGAACTGAGGGACGCGCCTTTCGTGGGGTGGATCCAGGACCTGTCCCTGATGGATCCGTACTACGTGCTGCCCGTCCTCATGGCGGCCACGATGCTGCTGCAGTCCAAGATGACGATGAAGGACCCCCGGCAGGCCATGTTCGTCTACATCATGCCCGCGGTGCTGTTTTTCATCATGATGAATCTGCCTTCCGGCCTGATCCTGTACTGGACCATGATCAACGTGCTGACCATCGCGCAGCAGGCGATACAGAACCGGTTCTTCCCGGTTCAACCCGCGAAATGACGCACCTGCATTGCACCGGGTGCGGCACGCCCCGATAATCCCATGGACTCGCAGGCCCCGAACGATACCATTGCCGCGATAGGCACGCCGCCCGGCGAGAGCGGACTGTGCGTGGTGCGCATGAGCGGCCCCGACGCTTTCTCCATTGCCGACCGGGCGTTCGGCGGTGCCGCCCTGCCGTCCGCGTGCGTGACGCACACCATACATCACGGCCACATCGTCGACCCCGGGACCCGCGAACGGGTCGATGAAGTGCTTATGTCCGTGTTCAGGGCGCCCCGTACCTACACGCGGGAGGACCTGGTAGAATTCAGCGGCCACGGCGGCATGGTGCCAGGAAGCATGATCCTGGATGTGCTGATCCGCACGGGCGCCAGGCTGGCGGAACCGGGCGAGTTTACAAAACGCGCCTTTCTCAACGGGAGGATCGACCTGCTGCAGGCGGAAGCGGTGGGCGAGTTAATCAGGGCGCGGACCGATGCCTGTGCGCGGGCGGCACTCAGGCAGTTGAACGGGACCTGCTCGCAACAGATCGACGGATTCAGGGTAGATCTGATTCAAATAATTGCAAATATTGAAGTAACGCTTGATTTTACCGAAGAGGGCCTCCCTGATATGTCGCCGCGGACCTTCGTGGAACAGCTGCGACCCGTCAAGGTAGCGCTGGACCGCCTCATCAGGTCATCCCGCGAGACGCGCGTACTGCGCGACGGGATCCGGATCGCGTTACTCGGCAGGCCCAACGTGGGCAAGTCCAGCCTGCTCAACATGCTGACGTCGCGTGACCGGGCGATCGTACATCCCGAATCCGGGACGACGCGGGATACCATCGAGGAAAGCGTCGATATCCGGGGTGTGCCCGTAGTTTTTGTGGATACGGCAGGAATCCGGAATACGTCTGATAAGGTAGAACAGCAGGGCGTTACGCGGTCGCAAAGGGAACTGGAGCAGGCCGACATTCCCGTTTTGGTCTTCGACGCTTCGCTTCCACCGGATGACGATGACAGACGACTGGCAGCGCAGTTGTCCGGGCGGACTGTTGTGTTTATATTGAATAAGTGCGACTTGGATACCTACGATCCGAACGCCTACGCAGCATTGCTGTCGGGCGGCCGATCTGTACGGACCTCCGCGTTAAACGGAGCAGGCCTGGATGATCTGTTGGAGGCGATTTTCGAGATTGCACAATTCGATCCCTCCGGTTTCGAGTCGGGACTCGTAGTTAATGCCAGGCAGGGTGAGTTGCTAGACCGGGCAAAAGCCAGTCTCGAACGAGGTATCGGCGTCCTTGAAGAAGGATCAGGCGCGGAAATGGCCGCCGTCGATCTACGGGAATGCGTGCACCAACTCGGCGTGCTCGTGGGGAAAGAGATCGGCGACGCGGTGCTGGATCATGTATTCTCCAGGTTCTGCGTCGGGAAATAGTGTTCCACGTGAAACAGGGGACATGCAGTGGATGGAAATGATCAACTGACAACGGTCGAAGTCCTTGTCATCGGTGGCGGCCACGCGGGATGTGAAGCCGCCCTGGCGTCGGCCAGAATGGGCGTTGAAACTGCGCTCGTTACGCTCGAGGCCTCGAAGATCGGACAGATGTCCTGCAATCCCTCCATCGGCGGACTGGGCAAGGGCCAACTGGTGCGGGAGGTGGACGCGCTCGGAGGGGAGATGGGCAAGGCCGCGGACGCGACGGCCGTACAGGTCAAGATGCTGAACACGCGCAAGGGGCCGGCCGTCCAATCCCTGAGATCGCAGAATGATCGGGCCGCTTACAGGGATTACATGCAGCGGGTCATCGCTGAGACGCAAAACCTGACGGTGGTGGAAGGAGAGGTATCGCAGCTGGAGCTCGAAAAATGTCGCATAGGGGGAGTCCGGACAAGCGATGGCCGTAGCATCTCATGCCAAGCAGTAATCGTAGCTTCCGGCACATTTCTGAACGGCGTCATGCATCGGGGTGCGAGCAACACGCCCGGGGGACGCCTGGGAGAAAAAGCGGCAACCGATCTGTCTGATTCCTTGCGCAACCTCGGTTTCAATATCGGCAGGCTGAAGACTGGCACACCACCCAGGATTGATGGTAACACCATAGATTACAGCAAGTTGGATATAATACCCGGAGACGAGTTCCCCGAACATTTCTCCCACGAAAGACTTTCGCCGGCCGATGAACAACTACCGTGTTACCAGACGTTCACGAACGCCCGAACCCACGATATAATCCGGTCCGCCCTGGATCAGTCTCCCATGTTTTCGGGACGGATAACCGGCCGCGGTCCCAGGTACTGTCCGTCGGTAGAGGACAAGATCGTACGTTTCTCGGACAGGGATAGTCACCAGATCATACTGGAACCCGAGGGATGGAACACCGACGAGGTATATGTAAACGGATTCTCCACCAGCTTGCCGGAACCGATTCAGGATCGCGCACTGCACACGATAACCGGGCTCGAAGAAGCGGACATCGTCCAGTTCGGATATGCGGTCGAATACGACTTCATTCCTCCGGAGAACCTGACCCGTACCCTAGAAACGCGCCAGGTAACCGGGCTGTTCCTTGCGGGACAAATCAACGGTACGACCGGATACGAAGAAGCCGCGGCACAGGGTATTTTCGCCGGCATCAACGCAGCGTTGTCGGTCCGGAACCGTCCCGGGTTTACCCTCGACAGGGGTGAGGCTTATATCGGTGTGATGATAGACGATCTCATCACAAAAGGAGCGGACGAACCCTACCGGATGTTCACTTCACGTGCCGAATACCGTCTGCTGCTGAGGCATGACAACGCGGACATGCGCCTATCGGATCGTGCTTTCGAAGTCGGTGTGGTCTCCGAAAAGCGGCATGAATCCACGGTCAGACGGCGACGGTTGGTAGAAAGGGAAACAGAACGGCTGAAGCGGGTATTTGTAGCCCCGGATGTCATAAACGGTATACTTGAGGCCAAGTCCTCGATGCCTGTCATGGAACCGGTGTCCCTGCACAAGCTATTGTCCCGTCCCGAGATACAATACTCGGATCTGTATCCCGTGGATCCTGCTCCGATAGACCACGAGCCATCAGTCATCGGGCAGATACAGACTGCGGTCAAATACGCGGGATACCTGGACCGTCAGCGTAAAGAAATTGAACGCATGCGGACCTGGGAATCCCGTGGACTCCCTCCGGACTTCGATTACGCATCGATCCGGGCCATGTCACACGAAGCGCGGGAAAAACTGACTGAAATAAGGCCGGCAAACGTAGGACAGGCGTCTAGAATACCAGGTGTGACGCCGGCTGACTTGTCCATACTCGTTGTGCATCTGGAACGTCGAAATGCTGTTCGCCGCGAAAAAAAACAGGTGTTCCACGTGGAACAATCGAAAACATGAAATGGAAACACTCGAGATATTTGCGCTCCGTATCGAAGAGTTGGGACATCGCCTGGATGCCCGCCAAATCGAGGCATTTGAACGATACCTGGCCGAGATAAAGCGCGTAAACAGTCAGCTCAACCTCGTATCCCATAACGATCTGCAACGGATTCCGACAAGACACTTCCTCGATTCGGTCATGCCCTCCCTGAAGGGCATCCTGCCCCAAGGTGATACGATCATCGACATAGGTAGCGGAGGTGGTTTTCCAGGGATTCCTCTTGGTATTTTACATCCGGATACATCCTTCTTGCTGGTTGAGTCAAATCAGAAAAAGTGTACGTTTCTTAGACAGGTGAGGCGTGTCCTCTCGCTTAAAAATGTCAACGTGTGCAACGTTCGCATAGAAAAACTACCGGAATTCGATACGGATAGATTGTATGACGGCGCAGTAGCGAGGGCGGTCAGTTCAATCAGTCAACTGGCAGGATGGTGCGGATGCGTACTGAAACCGGGTGGAAAACTGATTTGCTACAAAGGTCCGGAACCGGAAGGAGAGATCGAATCGGCCGGGGAAATCTTGGTAGCGGAGAATTTGGTTTGGGAGGGAACGCATTCATACGACGAAGGTCGCCGTGATTCGCCTACCCTCGTCGTGTTGAGAAAAACGGAATGAAAGTTGATCGTCCGTCAGGGCAACACCGGGTGATCCAAAAAACATCCGTAAGACGATAAAATCAACCGATTAAACAGCCTACCCACACTCCGATTGTACAGCGGCGATGGTAAACGCGTATACATAATAATATACGGGAATTTGCGGCGTTTTTTAAAACAGTATAACATAAAGTAAAATCAGTAGTTACGGTCAGAGTACAACCCGCTGTAACCACCGAGCAACATGACCTCTATTTCCTGGCCGGTCTTCATGTATTCCTGGTCTTCATGGCTGATGGCCAACCCATCCGCAATGGACATGGACCTCAGAATGCCTGAGCCCTGCGCACCGGTTCGCGAAGCGAAATAAATGTCGCCTCGCTTACGGAGGGTAACGCGTATGAACTGCTTTCGTCCAAGCGATTTCGTGATGTCTTCCAACAATCGGGCCTTGATCGTGGGACGATAGATGCGGGTGTAGCCTTGCATCTTGAGCAGAGCGGGTCGCATGAAGAGTTCGAAGGTGACCATGGAAGCTACGGGGTTGCCCGGCAGGCCGAAGACGATGGTGTCTTCGATCGCGCCGAAGGCGAGTGGTCGCCCCGGTGTCATGGATACTTTCCAGAATGCCATGGAGGTGCCAACGGCCTCGAGGGCGGCTTTGACGTAGTCGTATTCTCCCACGGAAACCCCGCCCGAAGTAATGATAGCGTCCGCCACGAGTCCGTCGCGCAGTACCCGTTCAAGCTCTTCCTGTGTATCGGGACAGATACCCAAACGCAAGGGGATGCCGCCGGCATCCGCCACCAGTGCGGAAAGGGCGTATCCGTTACTGTCCACGATCTTGCCGTCTTCGAGCGGTTCATCTATGTCGACGATCTCATCGCCGGTAGAAAGCACGGCAACCCTGGGGCGGCGGTAGACCGACACGTGGGAGCGATTGGTAGAGGCCAACAGACCGACCTCGGCCGGCCGAATCAGCATCCCGGAAGGGATGATGAGGTCTCCTTCGCGGATGTCTTCGCCTGCCCTGCGGAGATCCGTTCCGGATTCCACGGGCTGGAGAATGCGCACGCGCCGCTCATCGACCCGTAATGTGCGCTCGGCGCGAACGATGGTATCCGCGCCATCGGGCACCGGCGCGCCGGTCATGATGTGTATAGCCTGTCCCGGTCCGACGGTGTGTTTCGCCACGTATCCTGCGGGCAGATCCTCAACGATCTCCAGCTCCGCCGGGGAATCCGACGACGCGGGCACCGTATCCGCGGCCCGGACCGCGTAGCCGTCCATGGCCGAATTGTCCCAGGGTGGCTGGTTCCTCGTGGCGTGGACGTCTTCGGCAAGCACCCGGCCGAGGGCCGACGCGATATCGACTCTCTCCGCGCCGAGGGGCCGGATCCGGTTCAGTATGGCATCGCGGGCTTCGATTACAGAGATCATCGCGGATTCCTCACGATACGGCCTGGTCAGCCGCGCCCTGGCCAGAGGTGCCCTGGCCTGCCGCAACCTGATCGACCGCGCCCATCAGCAGCACGGAAACCTCGGCTCCTCGTGAAATGGACGTCACGCCCGTTTCCACGATGACGAGCCCGTTGGTCCCGGTCATGGAACTGAGCATGCCCGATCCCTGGCCCGCGACCGTCGAGGCGTAAAATCGGCCGCCGGTACAGGTGATCCTGGCGCGGAGATAGTGCCGCCGGTCCCCGCCGGCCGTCAGGTCGTTCTCGAGTTCCGCCTGAACCGTAGGCAAGCGCCAGTCATGGGGGCCATAGCCCATCATCTTGCGCATGGCAGGCCGTGCAAAGAGGAGGAAAGAGACCATGCACGAAACGGGATTTCCCGGGAGGCCGAAAAACGGTTTCCCTTGCAGCAACCCATAGGCCAGGGGCTTCCCGGGCTTCATCTTCACCCGCCAGAACCTCATATCCGCGCCGAGGTCTTCCAGTACTTTCTTCACGTAATCGTAGTCGCCTACGGATACGCCGCCGGTCGAAAGGACCACATCCGCGCTCAGGGCAGACCATATGGCCGCTGCGATCTCTGACTCGCTGTCCCCGGCGATGCCCAGGTTGACGGGCCTTCCGTTGCATTCCCGCACGAGGGCGGACAGGGAATAGCTGTTGCTGTTGACGATCTTTCCCGGTTCGAGCCGTCCGTCGATTTCGACCACCTCGTCGCCCGTGGATAGCACGGCCACGACCGGGCGCCTGCGAACCGAGACCTGGGACCTTTGGAAGGCCGCCAGGAGACCGATCTCGCCGGGGCCGATTTCAGCGCCGCCGAACAGGACTCGCTGGCCCTGCCTTACGTCTTCACCCCGGTAGCGTACGTTCTGACCCGGCCTGACCGCCTTGAGGACCTCGACACCTTCCTCGTTCTGCCTGGTGTTCTCCACCATGACGACGGCGTCCGCTCCTTCGGGGAGGAAAGCGCCGGTCATGATGCGAGAAGCTTTTCCGGGACCCACCCGCACGGCCGGAACGGTCCCCGCCGGAATCTCTTCGAGGACCTCGAGATGGCAAGGGGTATCCGCTGATGACCCTGTCGTGTCCGCGGCCCATACGGCATAGCCGTCGACGGATGAATTGTCGTTGGGCGGCACGTCGAACCTCGGCGCCACGTCCTCGGCGAGCACACGGCCCTGACTCTCGGACAGCGGTACGCGTTCGATTCCCGAAACGGAGACCGAATCCAGCACGATTCCCTGGGCCTCCTCCACCGTAAGCATGCGATCCGCAGTCATGAATCCATCCCTCAAGGTCCGCAGTACGACCTACCTGCCGCTGGTTTTCGCCATGAACGCTTCGATGTCTTCGATCGACCTGGGCAGGCCGTCCGACAGTACCCGGTGTCCGTCTTCGGTCACCAGCACGTCGTCTTCGATGCGCACGCCGATATTCCTGTACCGCTCGAAAGCGGGGCGGATCGTCTCGATCAGTGCTTGATTCCGGGGGGTGTCTTCAAGGTTTTCGAGCGTGTCCTCCCGGACGTAGATACCTGGTTCTATCGTGATCACCATGCCCGGCCTGAAGGGCATGTCCCTTCCGCCGCCGTCATGGACGTCCAGGCCAAGCCAGTGGCTGGTGCCGTGCATGAACCACATGCGGTACTGGTTTCCCGACGCATCCTCAATCAGGCCCAGCTTCAGGAGCCCGTCCGCGACTGCCTTCCGCGCCATTTCATGCACCCTTCGAATGGTCATGCCGGGCCGGACCGCGGCAGTGGCGCGGGCATGGGCATCGAGGACGACATCGTACACTTCACGCTGCGCTTCCGTGAAGACCCCGCCGACCGGAAACGTCCGGGTGACGTCGGCCGTGTAGTTTCCAACGGCCGCGCCGATATCGGCCAGGACGAGCTCGCCCTTCGTGATTTCACGGTTGTTCTCTTCGTAGTGCAACGTCGTCGCGTTGGGACCCGAGGCCACGATGGATGGAAATCCCCAACGCGCACCGTGACCGCGATAGGTGGCAAGAATGATGCCGTCGAGTACGGATTCGTTCAGCGGTTCCGCGCCGCCGGCCGCCTTGCGCATGATGGCCCGTTGCGCCAGGCAGGTAATGTCGATGGCCCGTTGCATCTGCCGGAGTTCCCAGGGCGACTTGACGACGCGCTGGTCCCGAAAGAGGCCGGACGCCAACCGCACCTGCGCGGCGGGAAATCGAGCGGCTTCCGAGGCGAATCGCAGGGCCCGGGGATACCGGGTCCCGAACCTGGACTGTGCGTCGGCCAGCAACCAGACTTGCACGGGTTTTCCGCGCTCGATGGATTCGGACGTGACCTGGTAATCACGCGCGTCGCCGGACGGACGTTTTTCATAAGTGGATCCGCCGAGGACGGCCTCGACAAAGGCGTCGAATTCATCAATCGGCCATACGTGCTCGATCCCGGTCATGCGCCGGGCTTCATCTACCCCGATCATGTGGCCGGTCCAGATTTCCCGCGCGGGGTCACGCCTGGGGAGAAAGAGGATTTCCTTCTGGCTTCTATTATCGGGCAGCAGCACGAGCGCAGCGCCGGGTTGGCTGATGCCGGTCAGGTAGAACAGGTTGCTTTCCTGGCGGTAGGGATAGTTGACGTCGTTGCTGAATACCTTGGGTTCCGTCCCGAACAGGATCATGATCCCGCTGCCCATACCCTTGAGTATCCGGGCCCGCCGTTCCGCCAGTTCCTCCGCCGGCGCCGGTCCGGCGTCCTCCGTGATCGACACGGCCTCCAGCTGGGCTGCGGCCGGGGAAGCCGACCCTGCTCCATAGAGGACCGCGATCCAGAGCGCGGCGGAAAAGCCCATCCGTGTGGAAAAGACCGCGCACAAAGTGGTGGGAAAGGCCGTCCAGGGCTTGGCGAAGAAAACCGCGCACCACGCGGTGGCGGCCGTAAAAGAGTCCACCATATTTTGTCTCTTCATGGGTCGTTGTCCTGTGGAATCGTTCGCGTCGTTCGCGTCGTATGTGTTCAAGTGGTGTATTCCGCGTTCACGGTCACGTATTCATGGGACATGTCGCAGGTCCATACCGTCGCCGCACCGTCTCCCAGCTTGAGATCGATTGCGACCGGGATTTCCCCGGCGGAGAGCGCTTCCCGCATGGCCGGTTCGTCAAGGGGGAGCCCCCGGCCGTCCCGCGTCAGCTGCCGGCCGCACAGGAACAGGTCGATGGCGTCGGGGTCTGATTCCGCGTCCGCGTAGCCGACAGCGCATAGGATCCGGCCCCAGTTCGGATCGTGGCCGTAAATGGCCGTCTTCACGAGCGCGGAGTTCGCCACACTCATGCCGATCGTCCGGGCGTCCTCGTCCGTCCGGGCGCCCTGCACGCGTATCTCCACGAGTTTCGTCGCTCCTTCGCCGTCCCGGGCGATCTTCTTGGCCAGGTCGGTGCAGACGTGCTCCAGCGCCTCGGCGAACCGCTCGTAGGCGTCCCCGTCGGGTCGCGTGATTACCGGGTTCTCCGCGGCGCCATTGGCCAGGATGAACACGGTGTCGTTCGTGCTCATGTCGCCGTCGACGGTGATGCAGTTGAAGGACTTCCCGGCGGCCCTGCGCAGGGCCGACTGGAGGGCCCCCGGCGCGATGGCGGCGTCCGTCGTGATCAACCCGATCATCGTGGCCATGTTCGGACAGATCATGCCCGCGCCCTTGGCGATTCCGCCGATCACCGCGGCCGACCCTTCGAGATCGCACCGCACCGCGCAGGATTTGGGGACCGTGTCGGTCGTCATGATTGATTCGGCGGCGTCCCGGTCCGAACCCAGTCGTTGCCGGTCCAGCGCTTCCCGGATTCCGTCGCTGATTTCGTCCATGGGCAGGGGACGGCCGATCACCCCGGTGGAGGCGACGAGGATCTCGCTTGCGGGCACGGACAGACCGCCGGCGACCAGGCCGGCCATCTCCCGTGCGTCCGCCATGCCGACCTCCCCGTTGCACGCGTTGGCGTTGCCGCTGTTGGCCACCACGGCCCGCGCCATGCCCGTCTGCAGATGGTCCCTGGACAGGATCACCGGCGCGGCCTGCACCCGGTTCGTGGTAAATACGCCCGCCGCGGAGGCGGAAACGCCCGCGTCGATCAAAACCAGGTCCTTGCGGCTGCCCTTCGGACTGTTGATGCCGCAACTCGCGGTGTTGGCCAGGAATCCCTTCGGCGCCAGCACGCCTCCGTCTACCGTTTGCATGGTCAGGCCCTCGCTTCTCTCAATGTCTCATGCCATTCCTGCAGGCTCTTCACGGAAATCTCGCTGCCCTCGTTCTTGAGCGCCTGGATGGCCTTGACCGCGGACCAGGCCCCCGAGAGCGTGGTGATGCACGGGATGTTCTGCTCGATGGCGGCGCGGCGGATCATGTAGTCGTCGTCCCGCGCGCTTTTGCCCAGGGGCGTGTTGATGATCAACTGAATGTCGTTGCGGCGGATGTGGTCCACGATGTGCGGTTCGCCCTCCCAGACCTTATTGACCCGGATGACCGCCATGCCGGCCTCTTCCAGCGTCCGGCCGGTACCGCTCGTCGCCATGATCGTGAAGCCCAGGCCGGCGAGTTCGCGGGCGATATCGATAACGTTTTCGTGATCGAAGGCGTTGACGCTGACCAGGACGGTGCCGGACAGGGGCAGGGAGCCGCCCGCCGCGCTCTGCCCCTTGGCGAAGGCGATGCCCGGTTCCTCGTAGATGCCCATGACCTCGCCGGTGGACTTCATCTCGGGGCCGAGCAGGCTGTCCGATCCCGCGAATTTGACGAAGGGCAGCACGACCTCCTTCACCGAGGCGTAGGGCGGGATGATCTCGTCGGTGAAACCGAGTTCGCGGAGGGTCTTCCCGGCCATGACCCGCGCCGCGAGCTGGGCCAGCGGGACGCCGATGGCCTTGGACACGAAAGGAATCGTCCGCGAGGCGCGCGGATTGACTTCCAGCACGTAGACGACGTCGTTCTTGATGGCGTATTGCACGTTGATCAGGCCGATGACCTTGAGGCTCCGGGCCAGTGCGTGGGTATAGGATCTCATCGTGTCGATGTGCATCGGCTTGACCATGTAGGGCGGAAGCACGCAGGCGCTGTCCCCGGAATGGATGCCCGCTTCCTCGATGTGTTCCATGACCCCGCCCAGGACGACGTCCGTACCGTCGGAGATGGCGTCCACGTCGTATTCGAAGGCGTCCTCGAGGAACTTGTCGATGAGGATGGGATGTTCGGGGGACACGTGGACGGCGGTCCGCATGTAGGTCTTCAGGGAGTCGTCGTCGTAGACCAGGGCCATGTTGCGGCCGCCGAGGACGTAGGAAGGCCGCACCAGCACCGGGTATCCGATTTCGCTAGCCACCCCGAGGGCCTCTTCGAATGAAAAGACCGTTCCGTGGGGCGGATGCGGGATGCTCAGCGCCGTCGTCAGGGCGCCGAACCGCTTGCGGTCCTCGGCCAGGTCGATGCTGTCCGGCGAGGTGCCGATGACGGGGACGCCCGCGCGCTCCAGCGGCAAAGCCAGCTTGAGAGGCGTCTGTCCGCCGAACTGGACGATCACGCCGTCCGGTTTTTCGGTTTCGATTACGTTCATCACGTCTTCGAAGGTGAGGGGCTCGAAGAAAAGCCGGTCCGAAATGTCGTAATCGGTGCTCACGGTCTCCGGATTGCTGTTGACCATGATCGTTTCGTACCCGTCTTCCTTCAGCGCCATGACCGCCTGCACGCAGCAGTAGTCGAATTCGATCCCCTGTCCGATGCGGTTTGGCCCGCCGCCCAAAATCATGATCGTCTTCCGCGTCTTGGGCCGGGTCTCGTTCTCGGTCTCGTAGGTCGAATAGTAGTAGGGCGTCATGGCCTCGAACTCGGCCGCGCAGGTGTCCACGGTCTTGAACACCGCGTCCACACGCGCCTCCATGCGAAGGTTCCGGACCGCCCGTTCGTCGCTGCCGGTCAGGTGGGCGATCTGCACGTCGGAGAACCCGGCCTGCTTGGCCTTGTACAGCAGGTTCCGCGGCATGGACCCGTTCCGGTGCGCGCCGATTTCGCCCTCGAGTTCGACGATGTCCCGCAGGTTGTGAAGAAACCAGGGATCGATACCGGTCAACGCGTAGATCTCTTCGATGGGCATCCCGAGCTGGAGGGCGGTCCTGATCTGGAAGATGCGCTCCGCCGTGGGCCGGGACATCTGTTCCCGAAGGTCGTTCAGCATGCCGTCCGCACGCCCCGCGGACAGGCCGCCGGCGTCGACCTCGTCCTTCCCGTCCGCGCCGAGGCCGTGGCGGTCTATCTCCAGGCCACGGAGCCCTTTCTGGACCGCTTCCTTGAACGTCCTGCCGATGGCCATGGTCTCGCCCACCGACTTCATCTGCGTGCCGAGCTGCGTATCGGCGTTGGGGAATTTCTCGAAGGCCCAGCGCGGGATCTTCACCACCACGTAGTCGATCGTGGGTTCGAAGGAAGCCGGCGTCTCCCGTGTGATGTCATTGGGTATTTCGTCCAGCGTGTATCCGACGGCCAGTTTCGCGGCGATCTTGGCGATTGGGAAGCCCGTGGCCTTGGAGGCCAGGGCCGAACTGCGGGACACGCGGGGGTTCATTTCGATGGCCAGGATGCGGCCGTTTTCGGGGCTGACGGCGAATTGGATGTTCGATCCGCCCGTCTCCACGCCGATTTCCCGGATCACCTTGATCGAGGCGTCCCGGAGCTCCTGGTATTCCTTGTCCGTGAGCGTCTGCGCGGGTGCGACCGTGATGCTGTCGCCGGTATGTACGCCCATGGGGTCGAAGTTCTCTATGGAGCAGATGATAACCACGTTGTCTGCCAGGTCCCGCATGACCTCGAGTTCGTATTCCTTCCAGCCTATCACCGACTCCTCGATCAGCACCTCGGTGATGGGGCTGGTGGACAGCCCCCATTCGACGGCCTCGGCGTATTCCGATTCGCTGCGGGCGATGCTCCCGCCCGCGCCGCCCAGGGTGAAGGCCGGACGGATGATGGCGGGGAACCCCGTATCCTTCACCAGTTCCCACGCCTCGTCGACGGTCCGCGCGAAGCCTCCCCGGGGAACCTCCAGGCCGATGCGCCCCATGGCCTCCTGGAACAACTCCCGGTCCTCCGCCATCTTGATGGCCTCGAGCTTGGCGCCGATGAGTTCGACTCCGTGGCGGTCCAGGGTGCCCGATTCGGCGAGTTCGACGGCGACGTTCAGCGCAGTCTGTCCACCCAGCGTCGGCAACAGTACGTCGGGCCGTTCGCGCCGGATGATCTTCTCCACGTATTCCGCGGTGATGGGTTCGACGTAGGTCCGGTCCGCCATGTCCGGGTCCGTCATGATCGTGGCCGGGTTGCTGTTGATCAGGACGACCCGGTAGCCCTCTTCCCGGAGCGCCCGGCAGGCCTGGGTGCCGGAATAGTCGAATTCGCAGGCCTGTCCGATTACGATCGGCCCGGAGCCGATGATCAGGATGGATTCGATGTCGGTGCGTTTAGGCAAGATGGCCCTCGCGGGCGGCCGCGTCGCGGCTTAAGGATTCCATAATTAACTGTCAAAGCAAATCGTTAGAATATATACGCGGGGAGCCGGCCCTGCAACGTTAAAACGGGGATGGAACGCACGTTTCAAGACATCCCGCGGCATATCTCGGACACCCCGCGGCATCTCATTCCAGCGACCGGAGCAGGATGTCCTGGGCGGCTTCGAAGCCGGGCGCGATCTCCAGGGCTTTCAGCGCGGCCATCCTGGCGTCGTCCTTCCTTCCCGCCGCCAGGTACGCACGGGCCAGGTCGTATTGCGCCTGGACCCTGTCTGTGGTTTCAACCGCCAGTACCGCTTCGTACTCCGGAACGGCGAGATGAGGCCTTCCGTCCCCTTCGAACATGCTACCGCGCAATTTCCGGACCTCCCCGTCGAAGGGATCGATCATGACGGCGCGGTCCAGAATGCGGAGCGCGTCCCCGCGCCGGCCCTGCCGGGCATACAGCCGGGCCAGCGTCTTGCAGGACGCGATATCGTCCTCGTCCACGGCCGTAATCGCCTCGAGCACCTCCATCGCCGCTTCGGTGTTGTCCAGCTCGAGGTATATTTCCGCCAGCAGTTCGTGGGGATTGCCGGGGTGCGTGTAATGCCCGTAGAGGGCCCGGGCGCGTTCAAGCGGCGCGACGGCTTCTTCGAAACGTGCCTGCGCGTGCAACGCCCGGCCCAGCATCAGGTGGGCGTAGAAACTCTCCGGGTGGCCGTCGGCCATCTCCTCCAGTGCAGCCAGGGACAGCTTCTCGTTCCCCGGCGGCTTGAATCGAAGTACGCGCCGAAGTCCGGCGCTCCGCTTCCTGGCATAGTCCGCGAAAGCCCGGTCGAGGTCGCCCATGGACACTCCCAGCACCTCGCGAACGATATCAGCGGTGGTTCGATTCTCGTTGTACAGGTTCAGCATGCGCCGGACCGCCTCGAATCCAAAGGCGTCCACGATGTATTCCACGACGATCGAGGCCTGGTAGTAGGAAAGGACGACCTGGCCACGCGATTTCGGCCGGGTGAAACCCCGGTTCAGCTCGCTGACGGCGAGCAATTCGCCCTGGACCGCCGCCTCCGCAAATTCCGCCTCCAGGTCCATGTCCCACTCCGGTCGTGCGAGACGGGTCTCGTAGACGGCAATGCCCTCCGCCAGCCAGCGGGGGATGCGGTTGCGCGTCTGCTGCAGATGGATGACATGGACGTACTCGTGCCAGAGCGTCTGGCCCCAGTTGAACGTCCCCTTTTCCCGGGCGCGGGGCGAATTCGCCACCACAACCTCCCCGAAACAGACCCCGAGCAGGCCGCCGGTCCCCGGCACGCCGGCGATACGCACCATGAAGTCGTCGTTGTCTGGCAGGATCTCGACGAGCACGGGTTCATCCGGCACGAAACCGTATCGCGGCGCGATCGTCCGGTGGGCTTCTTCGAGCAGGCCAAGGGCTATTTTACCGTAAACGGCATCTTCGTCACGATGGAGCTTCAGCGTGAAACGGTCGCTGGCCCGGGTCTCGAAATCTTCAAAGGAATCGAGCAGCTCCAGCGTATTGTACGTGCGGGTATTGAAGGAGTCTTTGTCGAACGCCTGTTCAAGCATTCGCCGGCCTTCCGCCATCTCGCCGACACGGGTCAGGTTGATCCCCAGCCCGGCATAGGCCGACCAGAGGGCGGGGTCGGTTTTGATCGCCCTGCGGCCCATTTCCACGGCCTCCCGGAACCGGTAGCGCCGCGTAAGCAGGTCGGCGATGACCTCATAGAGCCGGCCATAGGAAGGATTGATCCCGAGAACGCGCCTGCGCGCCGCTTCGTATTCGGCCTCGCGGCCCTGGCCATGATAGGCGGCGGCCAGCAGGGCATGGGTCTCCGGTGATTCCGGGTTGACAACCAGGGTTTGATTCAACTGGCCGATCGCATCGTCATAGGCTTCGTCCGTCAGGTGGAGTTCCGCGAGGAAATGGCGTCCCTCCAATAGCGCGGGGTTGATCGCGAGCGCCTTCCGCACCGCGGCCTCGGCCTGTACCGCCTGTTTCTCCGCAAGCGCCTCGGCCAGGCCAATCAGGGCCGGTGGATAGTCGGGGTCGATTTTCAGCGCGTCTTCGAAGACGGAAACCGCCTCCGCCCGGTTGTGCTTGTCGAGGAATAGGCGGCCCCACGCTACGAAGGCATCGATCAATTCGCTGTCGACACGGGTCGCCGCCGTCAGAAAGGTGTTTGCCTCGTGAACCAGCTCCAGGTACTTCGCGGCGAGTCCCGCGGCCATCAGGTCCGGTGCGTTCGGCGGCCCATCCGTTCTGCTGCCTGTCAGGATTCCGCGGCACAGTTCGAGGCCCTCCGCTGTCCTGCCCGTCGTGAAATACACCTCCGCGAGCCGGAGGGTTGCCAGGGAAGGCCTCTTCCGGGCAAACCGCCTGGCGTCCAGCGCAGACTCCGCTTCGCCGTACCGCCCCAGACGCAGGTACAGGCTACCCAGCAACGCGCGCATCTCGTTCGTTGTGTCCGCAGCCTCCGTCGCGTCCGCCGCGCCCGTTGCGCCAGTCCCTCTTGCGGCGCCTGTTTCGCTTGCGACCCCGGTCTCTCTCGCGGCGCCCGCCTTCCCCACCTCGCCCTTCAGAAGGTCGACGGCCTGCCCATACTGGCCGACAGACGTGTGAAGCCGGGCCAGCGCCAGGGTCATCTCAATTCGGCGCGTCTCCTCCCCGCGGTCACGGGCTTCGGCGGTGAACAAGCGGGCATTCCGCCTCGAAATCTCCGACCGGAGTTCGTCGATCCGGTCCACGTAGCGCTGGCGCGCCGCGCGTCCTTCTTCAAACACCTCTTCGAAGGCGGCGCCTTCCTGGGCGATTGCACGGGGACCGATTCCCACCACGGTGAGCAGGAGTAAAACCGGAAGCAATCGGGCGGATTGTAACATGATGGGCCGGGCAGTTGTATGGAGTTAAATATATTATTGATAACGACTTATGGCGTATTAACGGAATATAGACCGACTGGAATTTCCTGTCAAGAGAAAGCCATCCAGCACTTGCCCGGGCGAAGGACCGAGGGGTTCCGGCGGAGCGAAGTAACCCATCTCCCAGGACCGGCCGTTGGTGCGAATGACGACCGCGCCGCCCTGGTCTGTTCTGTACACTTCCGCTCCCCGCCGTTTGTATCGCTCGATGACCTGGGGCGAGGGGTGTCGGAAGCGGTTGTACATGCCGGCGGAAACGGCCACGGCCTCCGGGTCGACGGCGTTCAGAAAAGCGAAGCCGCTCGACGTGTTGCTGCCGTGATGGGGCGATTTGAGCACCGTGCTCTTCAGTGTGGACGGCCAGCGGACGGTCGCGGACTCCGCCCTTTCCTCGATGTCACCGGTCAACAGCATGCTGAATTCTCCGTAGGACAGGCGCAGGACCACGGACACCTCGTTGGCATGGCTTTTCGCGGCACCGGTCAGGAATACGCGATCGGGATGGAGAAATAGGCCGCGCACGTCGCCCAGCGCCGCCAGGGTGTCTCCCTTTACGACGGTACGGTACGGGATGCCGTGCAGGTCGACGGTCTCCCGCCATGCGCGGTAGGATCCGGACTCCGACGGCACGCCGCTCGAGACGACCTCGCCCACTTCCACGGACTCCACCACAGCCGATAGTCCGCCATAGTGGTCCAGGTGGGGATGGGTTACGATCATCGTATCCACGCGCCGGTAGCCCCCGGCGCGCAGGAAAGGCACGATGACACGGGCACCCGCGTCCCAGGTTGGCGACCTGGGACCGCCGTCGACCAGCAGGGTGCGCCCGTTGGGACTGGCAATGAAGATGGCGTCGCCCTGTCCGACATCCAGGACGGTGATCTCAAGCGACCGGCCGGGCAGCAGGCTGTAGCAGAAGAGCAGGATGGAAAGGGCCACCAGTCCCAGCCGTGCCCGCCGCTCCCGGGGAGCGCCGGGGTTCCAGAGCAGCAGCAGGCCGGCTGCATAAAACGACGCGAAGAAAAGGCCCGAAGGCGCCGGTACTTTTACCAGTGCGGTCGGCACGCTGGACAAGAACTTCGAGAGATGGATCATGGCAAACAGGACCAGGGCGTTTGCGGCGCTGAACAGGCGGGCTATTTCGAAGAAAAGGGGACCGGTCAGGGCGGTGAGTACGCCAAAGGTCGTATTCAGAAAGACCAGCGGCCCGATGAAGAGATTTGCGACCGCCGACATCCAGGAAACCTGGTAGAACGTGCCCGCCACCACGGGCAGCGTGCCCAGTTGCGCCGCGATCGACACCAGCAACCCGTCTCGCAGCCATCGGGCCCACCACTTTTCCGACCGGGAAAGCCGTTCGGGCAGCAGCTCCTTCATCCTTGGATAACCCGTGATGATGGCGTAGGTCGCGAGGAAGGAAAGCTGGAAGCTCAGGTCGAAAAGAGCCGAGGGCCAGATCAGGAGTATGACGACGGCTGCCACGGCGAGGATGTTGACGGTGTCGGTCTGCCGGTCCAGTTGACGGCCCGCCAGGAAGAGCGCCGCCATGATCGTGGCCCGGATGACCGAAGGCGTCAGGTTGGTGATGAAGGCGTACAGCACCAGGACGCCCAGCGTGCCGGCGACGACGATGTGCCGCGGGAGTCTGAGGACGAACAGCAGCGTATGGATCACCAGGGTGATCAGGCCGACGTGCAGTCCGGAAACGGCCAGGATATGGGCCAGGCCGATCGTCTTGAAGGTGTCGAGCAGCTCTTCGGGCAACTGGCGCCGCGCGCCGAGGAGTATGCCTTTCAGCAGGGCGGCGGAATCGCCCCGCATGGTCCGGTCGATTGATCGCTCGATACTGTTTCGGAGCGGGTCTATGACGCCGGTCTGCCAGGTGAACGACCGGTTGCGCAGCGTCACGCGATAGCTTGCCGGATCGCGCACGCTCACGAGCGCGTGGATCCCCCGGCTCTCGTAGTAGGTGCGTGCGTCGAATCCACCGGGGTTCCGGGCGGGCTGCGGACGGCGCAGGCGGCCCGAAACGAGGACCCGGTCGCCGTACCGGCCGGGGTCGATACCGTTGGTCAGGCGAACCTGCAGGCGTCCCGTTACCGGCGAATTACGGCCGGCAGCGGACTCCGACCCGGCCCGATCAGCCGGAAACCGTCCGGCGGCCGGCGACATGCCACGGGATACCTCTGGAGCCCGCCCGGCAACGCCCAGGGAGATGGAATCCGCCTCCAGGGTGACGACCGTGAATTGGGATCTGACCTCGGGCGTGCGGACTATCGTGCCCGTCAGGGTATGTCGCTCACGCTGGTCGCTGAATCGCCGGATGTCGTTTGACGGCACGACCAGCATCTGCGCCGCGTACCAAAAGGCGCCCGCGAACACTAGGCACAGGGCCATGCAGATCCGGAGGGATGAAGAGTCGGGGCCACGGGTGCGGTAGAGCGCGTAACCGGACGCGATGGCCGCCACGGAACACAGCGCAAAAAGGATCGGAGAAACGGCGACGCGATGACCCAGCAGGATGCCGAGTACGTAGCAGATCGCGATGAACAGGGCCGGGCGCCGCATGAACCGCTGTTTCCTCCATATAAAGTGTAGGCGGTCGGCAGGATGAGAGGCTGAATCCGGTGATATGGGTTTTCCACCAGGATTACCCGCTTACTCAGCCATTCCGCTCACCGGCTGCGATATCCTTTAATCCCCCACGATCTTCCCGTCACGCAGTCGCAGGATCCGATCGCAGTGCCTGGCGACGTGCTCTTCATGTGTCACCAGCACGATCGTATGTCCGTCCCCGTTCAAGCGATCGAATATCGCCATGACCTCCTCCCCCGTCCCACTGTCCAGGTTTCCGGTGGGTTCGTCCGCCAGTATGATGGACGGTTCGTTGACCAGCGCACGGGCGATGGCCACACGCTGGCGTTGTCCGCCGGACATCTCGTTGGGACGGTGGCGGGCCCGGTCGGCGACACCCACCGCGTCCAGGGCTTCCATGGATCGTCGACTCCTTTCCATTCTGTTCATTCCGCGGTAGAGGAGCGGCAATTCAACGTTGCGCAGGGCGTCCATTCTCGGAAGCAGGTTGAAAGCCTGAAACACGAACCCGATCTTGCGGTTTCGGATGAAAGCCTGTTCATCGTCCGACAGGTCTCCAACCGGCCTGCCATCCAGTTCGTAGCTGCCCGCGGTTGGCGTATCCAGGCAACCCAGGATGTTCATCAGGGTGGATTTTCCGGATCCCGACTGCCCCATCACGGCCACGTACTCGCCCCTTTCTATGGTGGTGGAGACACCCCGGAGCGCGGTAACGCGGTCGCCTCCCATGGGGAAGGACTTATGCAGGTTTACGATGGCGATCAGGGACGGGGAAAGGTTGGATCGATGCACGACGCCTGCCTGTAACCGGGAGTGTGATTCGGTTCTATACAGGTATAGTCGTGGTTTGGTGGGAAATCTCGTGGTTTACTTTACTGCCATATCAACCGTGTTTTCCGTTCTTTATCACTTCGAATTCAACGGTGCCGCCGGACCAGCGGCTCGAAAGCGTCGGCGTTTGCCTCGGGTTGTCACGGACAAATTGGGAAAGACCCTCCCCACCGCATCATTGACATTGGCCCCGATTCCCTTATATTCTATATATAGGTATTACTACATATAAAAAGGATCACGAGAGTAGACCGAATACCATTAGAAGTTCAAACTGAACAGGAGTAGCCATGGCGTTCCTGGAAGCCGGGGTCGCGGCCCCGGAAGTCACCCTGGAAGACGCGGACGGACAATCTACGTCGCTGGCCGGCCTGGCTAACGGCGGCTGGTTGCTGGCCGTCTTCTACAAGGTGGGCTGCGGGACCTGCAAGTTCAGCGCCCCCTATTTCGAGAAGATCCACCAGGCTTACGGCGGCAACGGTGGATTCCGGGTGCTCGGTGTCTCGCAGGACACACCGGAGGACACCCGCGCGTTCATGGACGAACACGGCGCTTCCTTCGAGAACGTGTACGACGCCACCCACTGGGCCTCCGCGGATTTCGGCCTGACGAACGTGCCGACGTGGTTTCTCTTGGACGAGAGTGGTGGCATACTGGACAGCAACACGGGCTTCTGCCGGACCGACCTCAACGAGTTGTCGGTGACCGTCGCGGCCCATCTCGGCGAGGAAGCCGTGGTCATCTCGCCGGGGGACGACGGCGCGCCCGAACTGAAACCTGGATGAGGCTCCAAACAACCGGTCGGGCCTCGACCGTAACCCGGACATCAAATAGCAGCAGGTAGACCAACCGACATGCATGGCGGCCGCTTCGGCCCGGATCGAATGTTCCCGGCGCCGGAGGGTCGCTTTTTGTTCCTGTAGAGCGCAAATGATGCCGGTAAATCTGACGTTATGCCGGCCACGGCAGCGCTGAACCAAACGAATCTTCACGCGTTGACCTCAGGTCTCGTGCATCACCGCGGGAACTTCAAGGAACCATGAGCGAATCGACTACATCCCACGTCCCCAAGCCCCCGTGGCTCAAGGTGCGCCTGAAGCAGGGGCCGAACTTCCGGGAACTGAAGCGCCTGGTCGGGGACAATCGGCTTCACACCATCTGCGAGAGCGCCCAGTGCCCGAATATCTGGGAATGCTGGGAGCAGCGGACCGCCACCTTCATGATCCTGGGCGATATCTGCACGCGCAGCTGCGGGTTCTGCGCGGTGAAGACGGGCCGGCCGGACAAGGGGCTGGACTGGGACGAGCCCGAGCGCGTGGCCGGGGCCGTGGAGAAGCTGGGCCTGCGGTTCGCCGTGATCACCTCGGTCAACCGGGACGAGCGGGCCGACGGCGGCGCGCCGATCTTCGCCGAGACGATCAGGGCCATACGCCGCAGGTGCCCGGGCGTGGGCGTGGAAGTGCTCATCCCGGATTTCAAGGGATCGGAAGAAGCGCTTCAGACCGTGCTCGACGCCCGTCCCAATCTGCTCAACCACAACCTGGAGACGGTGCCGGAGCTCTACCGGACGGTGCGGCCCCAGGCGCGGTACGACCAGTCGCTCGAGCTGCTCGAGCGCGCGAAGGCCCGCGGCGCGAAGACCAAGACGGGCATCATGGTGGGACTAGGCGAAACCAATGAAGCCGTACATGCCCTCATGCGCGACGTGGCCGCGGTGCGCTGCGACATCCTGACAGTGGGGCAGTACCTGCAGCCGACGAAGAAGCATCTGCCGGTGCACAGGCACTACCACCCGGACGAGTTTGCCCGTTTCAAGGAAGCTGGCGAGGCGTACGGCATCCCCCACGTGGAGTCCGGCCCGCTCGTCCGCAGTTCCTACCACGCGGCCGACCAGGCGGACAGCGTCGGCGGGGCGGCCCCGGGCGGCGGAAATGATGCGCACCCTACAAGCGGAAGCGGCACACACCCGGCGACCGCAAATGACCGGCGCGGTGGCAATGGCGCGCACCCTGAAAACGGCAACGGATTGTTGTCTATCGAACCGCTCGGAACCTCGCTCGGAAAGGACCTTCCGACGCGGCCCTGAGCCGTATTTGGTCAACAGGAATAAAAATAATAGAAACCTGTTGACTTCGAGTACCCCGCTGTGTATCTTGCGCGGGTTGCGGTAAGATTACGCTCTTTGAAAACATGGCAGCGTGCATGTCCTTAAGTCGTCTGACAAGGACTCTCCGGATTCTTTCGGGGAGTTCACACAGATGTAAATGTTAAGATCGAACTTTTCTTATATGGAGAGTTTGATCCTGGCTCAGAACTAACGCTGGCGGTGTGTCTTAGTCATGCAAGTCGAACGAGAAAGCGTTCTTCGGAACGCGAGTACAGTGGCGGACGGGTGAGTAACACGTGGGGAACCTGCCCACAAGCTGGGAACAACCCGCCTAACGGCGGGCTAATACCGAATGTGGTTGTCAATCCGCATGGTATGACAACTAAAGGTGGCCTCTCCTTGGAAGCTGCCGCTTGTGGATGGCCCCGCGCTCAATTAGCTAGTTGGTAGGGTAACGGCCTACCAAGGCTACGATTGATAGCCGACCTGAGAGGGTGATCGGCCACACTGGGATTGAGATAAGGCCCAGTCTCCTACGGGAGCCAGCAGTCTAGAAATTTGGGCAATGGGCGAAAGCCTGACCCAGCGACGCCGCGTGGGGGATGAAGCTTCTCGGAGTGTAAACCCCTGTTTGGTGGGACGAAAGCCCGTATATGAATAGTAGGCGGGTTTGACGGTACCACCCGAGGAAGCTCCGGCTAACTCCGTGCCAGCAGCCGCGGTAATACGGGGGGAGCAAGCGTTGTTCGGAGTTATTGGGCGTAAAGGGCGTACAGGCGGTGGTGTCAGTCAGATGTGAAATTCCCCGGCTCAACCGGGGACCTGCATTTGATACTGCATCACTTGAGTACAGGAGAGGAGAGCGGAATTTTCGGTGTAGCGGTGGAATGTGTAGATATCGAAAAGAACACCAGTGGCGAAGGCGGCTCTCTGGCCTGATACTGACGCTGACGCGCGAAAGCTAGGGGAGCAAACAGGATTAGATACCCTGGTAGTCCTAGCCGTAAACGTTGGGCACTAGGTGTTGGAGGTATCGACCCCTTCAGTGCCGAAGCTAACGCATTAAGTGCCCCGCCTGGGGAGTACGGCCGCAAGGCTGAAACTCAAAGGAATTGACGGGGGCCTGCACAAGCGGTGGAGCATGTGGTTTAATTCGAGGCAACGCGAAGAACCTTACCTGGATTTGACATGTACCTGAAAGCCCTAGAGATAGGGCCCCTCTTCGGAGCGGGTACACAGGTGCTGCATGGCTGTCGTCAGCTCGTGTCGTGAGATGTTGGGTTAAGTCCCGCAACGAGCGCAACCCTTGTCCTTAGTTGCCAGCAGGTGATGCTGGGCACTCTAAGGAGACCGCCGGTGATAAATCGGAGGAAGGTGGGGATGACGTCAAGTCCTCATGGCCTTTATTGTCCAGGGCTACACACGTGCTACAATGGCCGATATAAAGGGTTACAATACCGCGAGGTGGAGTCAATCCCAAAAAGTCGGTCCCAGTTCGGATTGCAGTCTGAAACTCGACTGCATGAAGTCGGAATCGCTAGTAATCGCGGATCAGCATGCCGCGGTGAATATGTTCCCAGGCCTTGTACACACCGCCCGTCAAGTGATGGAAGCCGGGAGTACCCGAAGTCGTTACTCTAACCCTCGGGAGGAGTGCGCCGAAGGTAAAACCGGTGACTGGCACTAAGTCGTAACAAGGTAGCCGTACCGGAAGGTGCGGCTGGATCACCTCCTTTCTAAGAGTTATTGAAACTCGAGGTCGACTTGTCCGGCGCACGACGTGCACGCTGTCATGTTTTTAAAGCGGGGGGCCTGTAGTACTCGGGGCCTATAGCTCAGATGGTTAGAGCGCACGCCTGATAAGCGTGAGGTCAGTGGTTCGATTCCACTTAGGCCCACCATTGAAAGCCGGGGGATATAGCTCAGCTGGGAGAGCGCCGGCTTTGCAAGCCGGAGGTCACCGGTTCGATCCCGGTTATCTCCACTGGGCACAGCAGACGAATACAGGTGCCCGCTCTTTGACAATTACATAGGAATGACGGGAACGGCGTTGTAACATCGGAGCACTCAAGCACAGTAGCATTTTTTGGTCAAGCTACTAAGAGCATACGGTGGATGCCTTGGCGTCAGAAGGCGATGAAGGACGTGGTTAAGCTGCGATAAGCCCCGGGGAGCTGCACGCAAGCATAGATCCGGGGATTTCCGAATGGGGAAACCCGGCGCGGGTCATACTGCGCCATCGGCGGTTGAATATATAGGCCGTCGAGGCTAACGAGGTGAACTGAACCATCTCAGTACCCTCAGGAAGAGAAAGCAAAAGCGATTCCCTGAGTAGTGGTGAGCGAAAGGGGAACAGCCCAAACCGGCCATATGTAAGCCTGCATGCGTTGTACGGTCGGTGTTGTGGGGTTCATTCAGACCAGGATGCAGCCAGGTCGGAGAGTTACAAATGTCTTGGTTAGTCGAATAGTTTTGGAAAATTCAACCACAGACGGTGATAGTCCGGTAGACGAAAGCCATAGACACTCTCTGGAATGAATACCCGAGTACCGCGGGACACGTGAAATCCCGTGGGAATCCGGGAGGCCCACCTCCCAAGGCTAAATACTCTCTGACGACCGATAGTGAACCAGTACCGTGAGGGAAAGGTGAAAAGTACTCCTGGCGGAGGGTGAAATAGATCCTGAAACCGTTTGCTCACAAGCTGTAGGAGGAAAGATCGCAACTCCACGTTACCGCCCTTCGGGGTGGCGACAGGTTGCGGTTGGACTGACTGCGTGCCTTTTGCATAATGAACCGGTGAGTTACTTGTATGTAGCAAGGTTAAGTCCTTCAGGGACGGAGCCGTAGCGAAAGCGAGTCTGAACAGGGCGACATAGTTGCATGCAGTAGACCCGAAGCCGAGCGATCTAGCCATGGTCAGGGTGAAGCGTGTCTAACCGCACGTGGAGGCCCGAACCCACTAACGTTGAAAAGTTAGGGGATGAACTGTGGATAGGGGTGAAAGGCCAATCAAGCTCGGAGATAGCTGGTTCTCCCCGAAATAGCTTTAGGGCTAGCCTCGTGGGAAGAGTGATGGAGGTAGAGCACTGAATGGGCTAGCGGGCCCACAAGCTTAGCAAACCCAATCAAACTCCGAATGCCATACACTTGCTCCGCGGGAGTCAGGCTGTGGGGGATAAGCTCCACAGGCGAAAGGAAAAGAAGCCAGACCGTCAGCTAAGGTCCCCAAGTGTAAACTAAGTGATTAAGGTGGTGGAGTTACACAGACAACTGGGATGTTGGCTTAGAAGCAGCCATCATTTAAAGAGTGCGTAACTGCTCACCAGTCAAGTGATTCTGCGCCGACAATTCATCGGGGCTCAAGTTTACCACCGAAGCTGCGGGATTGTCGGATCCCTCTGGGTCCGATGATCGGTAGGGGAGTATTCTATGTTAGGTTGAAGGTCGGCCGTGAGGCCGGCTGGACGAAATAGAAGAGATCATGCCGGTACGAGTAGCGATAAAAGGGGTGAGAATCCCCTTCACCGAAAACCTAAGGTTTCCTGAGGAAGGATCGTCCGCTCAGGGTAAGTCGGGTCCTAAGCCGAGGCCGAAAGGCGTAGGCGATGGAAAACAGGTTAAGATTCCTGTACCACAAATGAGGCGCTCAAGACGCGATGGGGGAACGCAGAAGTGAAAGGTCAGCCAGCGATTGGAAGTGCTGGTCGAAGCCGGTAGGAGGTCCGCGCAGGCAAATCCGTGCGGACATTACTCCGAGAGGTGATCGGGAAACGAGCCTTCGGGCAAGCCAACTGATCCTAATCATGCTGCCAAGAAAAGCCTCTAAGCGAGTCTCATGTGTGTCCGTACCGCAAACCGACACAGGTAGGTAGGTAGAGAATACTAAGGTGCTCGAGTGATTCCTCGTTAAGGAACTAGGCAATCTAGCTTCGTAACTTTGGGAGAAGGAGTGCCCCTACGTAGGTGATCCCCCTCGCGGGGTGAGCCGAACGGGGTCGCAGTGACCAGGCCCAAGCGACTGTTTACTAAAAACACAGGTCTCTGCTAAGTCGTAAGACGATGTATAGGGACTGACACCTGCCCGGTGCTGGAAGGTTAAAGGGCGGAGTTAGCCTTCGGGCGAAGCTCTAAACTGAAGCCCCAGTAAACGGCGGCCGTAACTATAACGGTCCTAAGGTAGCGAAATTCCTTGTCGGGTAAGTTCCGACCTGCACGAATGGTGTAACGACTTGGGCGCTGTCTCAACGAGGAGCTCGGCGAAACTGTAGCTCCGGTGAAGATGCCGGATACCCGCGACAGGACGGAAAGACCCCGTGAACCTTTACTGCAGCTTGATATTGGATCTCGCCAATACATGTGTAGGATAGGTGGGAGGCTATGAACGGAGGGCGCCAGCCTTTCGGGAGCCATCCTTGAAATACCACCCTTGTGTTGTTGGGGTTCTAACTTCATTCCGTGAATCCGGATGAAAGACAGTGTCAGGTGGGCAGTTTGACTGGGGCGGTCGCCTCCTAAAATGTAACGGAGGCGCCCAAAGGTTCCCTCAGCACGGTTGGCAATCGTGCGTAGAGTGTAAAGGCATAAGGGAGCCTGACTGCGAGACATACAAGTCGAGCAGACACGAAAGTGGGGCTTAGTGATCCGACGATTCCTTGTGGAAGGGTCGAAGCTCAACGGATAAAAGGTACTCCGGGGATAACAGGCTTATCTCCCCCGATAGTCCACATAAACGGGGAGGTTTGGCACCTCGATGTCGGCTCATCGCATCCTGGGGCCGGAGAAGGTCCCAAGGGTTCGGCTGTTCGCCGATTAAAGCGGTACGCGAGCTGGGTTTAGAACGTCGTGAGACAGTTCGGTCCCTATCCGTCGCGGGCGTAGGACATTTGAGAGGATCTGTTCCTAGTATGAGAAGACCGGAATGGACGAACCGCTGGTTCACCAGTTGTGGCGCCAGCCGCATCGCTGGGTAGCTATGTTCGGACGGGATAACCGCTGAAAGCATCTAAGCAGGAAGCCCACCTCAAGACGAGATGTCCCAAGCGTAAGCTTCTGAAGGCCCCTTGAAGATTACAAGGTCGATAGGCCAGAGGTGTAAGTGGCGAGGTAACGAGCCATTCAGCCGACTGGTACTAATAGCCGTGCGGCTTGACCAATGCTCCATTTTACGTCGTCGTTCTCTCATTCCATGTAATTGCCAACCCATTTCTTCCGGTGGCGATAGCGGAGGGGAAACACCTCTTCCCATTCCGAACAGAGTAGTTAAGCCCTCTTGCGCCGATGGTACTGCTTGGGTGACCTTGTGGGAGAGTAGGACGCTGCCGGGGGATGCATTGAAGGCGCTCGATTCATTTCGAGCGCCTTTTTTGTTTGGGCTTAATGAAAGCTCAAGATCGCCAGCGTAGCCTGGTCGTCTGGCCAGGTCCGGTCGTCGTTTACGCGGCGGCGTTCACGATCCACCCTTTCCTTGCGCTCCTGCTTGGACGTGCCCAGGTAGATAAGCGGAAGCTCGATGTTCTCGTACACGGTCAACTCGTCGATCAGGTTGAAGCTCTGGAACACGAAGCCGATGTTATTCTTGCGCAGGTTGGCCCGTTGCCGCTCGGAGTGGCCGGACACTCACGAACTCGCCCTGATCCACGGCCATGGTGACGTCGTTCAGCACCGTCGTCTCTACCTCCCGGATCGCGTGGCGCGGTCGGTAATGGGCACGTCGATGCGGAACCCGTGCAGTTCGCGGTCCGCATGGGTCTTCGCTACATCCGGGGCCTGGGAAAAGGAGACGGGGCGCGGCTGGAAGCGGCCATGGATCAGGCGCCCTTCCGGGACGTCCCGGACGTCGCCCGGCGGAGCGGACTTCACGAGGACAAGCTGGAGTCCCTGGCCGAGGCGGGCGCATTCGCGTGCTTCGGCCAGGACGCAGCACTGCATGGGCGTGACCGGCAATCTGCAGGTGGGCGAAGGAGTGGCCCACCTCGTGGTGGAATCGGTCTGGGACCCGAAGCTGAAGGACCGGACGCTGCGGCTTTGGAGCCGGGATTTTCGTTGAGGAGATTCTAAATGATTAAATTAAATGATATCAATATATTAATGATCTATAACTTGCACTTGGACGACAAGTAAACTTGCAATCAGCCGCTGCTCTGACATGAATCAGTCGTCACCGTTCACCTACTTGGCCGGAAGTGAAGCGGCGTAATCGGCAGCCCGGGCCACCCACGTTTCCAGGTCATCCTCACTAGCGATCCCTGCCGGCTCCACCCGCGCCCACCCTCTCATGGTCCGGCCCGCAATATCGGCGGGTTTCGTGTGCGGTTCGGCCAGCGTTTCGTCGTGCTTATCCCGCTCGAGCCGTACGATGAGCGAGCCCTTCCATGTTCCCGTGCACATGTTTCCGTTGATCATGAAGCAGACGCCGCCGAACATGTTTTTCTCTGAGTAACCCGGAAGCTGTGAAAGCAAAGGACGAATCCGACCGGCAAGTCCATCATCTCGCATATGGCACTACCTATTTAACCTTCCTTCATCTGATCAGAGTTCTCATCCCTCACCCTTCCCCGATCAACCCCCTGAGCCGGTCCCATTCCTGCACATATTCGGCCAGGTGTCCGTTCTCCGGTGACTGCGCCTTCTCTTCGAGCATAGAACGCACCAGGGCCTGTTCTTCCCGGTACTGAACGTCGTCGAAGAAGCCCGCGAAGTGGGCGATGCGCAGCCAGACAAGGTAGGTCGTCACGGCGTCGTGCTGGTTGTACTGGGCGATCCTCCGGATGTCTCCGTCGAGCCAGGCCTCGGCAACGCTGTCGCCGTCGAAACCGCCCATCTTCCCCGGAATGCCTGACAGTACGGCCATCTCCTTCAGGGACGGGCGTGCCTTGCCCCAATCCCCGATTGCCCTCATCAGGTCCACGTTCCAATCACTGGCGCGGGAGAAGTAATCGTAACCCTCCCAGGGTTTATCCGGCCGCTTGCAGAACCCGGCCGCTGTGACGCCCTTGATGATCCCCCGCTGAATCATGATCGGCAGGTCCGATCCCGATGAATTGAAGCCGACGAGCTGAGGCTGGCGCCGGCCCACGCTTTCCAGGAAACGGGACAGAATCGTGGCTTCGTCGCAGTCATCGGGGTTATCGGGGTTCCTGGGTTGTACGCGCAGGTCGAGCGACACGTTTCCATCCAGGCCCTGGGTTCTGGTCACCATCGCAATGGATACCAGGCGGGACATGGCGTACTTGAGAAAAGGTCGCGGCATTTCTACCGTGGCTCCGTTCATGCGCCACATCTCGTGAACGACGTCGCGGTCGGGCATGTCGGGTGGCAGATCGTAGAGCAAACGCCCCGCATCGGGGTCGGGAACCCATTCCGCGTCGAAGGCCCATACATCCTGCAGTATTTTTTTAAACATGGCATGTCTCGATTCAGAAGAAGCGTTTCTCCATGGTAAGCAGGCAATCTGCCCTGGTTGGTCTTAGCGATATGATCACTCGGTAAAACGTCGACCGGGCGAGTACGCTTTCCCTACAGCAAACGCACACCTTCGACCCGCGCGGCCTTCTGGTCAAAGGTGTATACGGGCAGTGCGTGCGATCTTTCGGCAGCGGCCAGAATTATCAGGTCGGAGAATTCCGCTTCACCCGATCCGTATCTGAAGGCAGCGCGCGCAACATCGGCGGCAGCCTCCACCACCAGTTCCTCGGTCGAGACCAGTTGCTCCAGTACGTCGGCAATCTCTTCGCGAGGGAAGCCGTACGCCCGCTCAAGGACCCATACGAGTTCGAGGACGACTTCGCGGCAGACAACCCCGGGTTTTTCTGCCGAGAACGATGCCAGCAAAGTCCTGGCGGACGCAGCCTGTGCCTCGTCGTCGCGCACGAGAAACCGGACCAGGACGTTGGTATCCAGCGCGATCATTGGTCGACGGCTCCGTGGGCAACGGCCTGTTCCATCTCGTCGATGGTGACGGCGGGTCCACAATGCCTGAGCACGCCAAACAGTCTGCCAATCGGACGTACGGGCAGCATGCGCACTTCCTGGTCATCAATCACGTATCGCACCCTGTCGCCGGACTCCAGACCAAGCGCTTCCCGTACCACCTTGGGTACCGTGGTCTGCCCTTTGCTCGTGATGCCAGATTCAATCACGGTCGTTTATCTCCCATGGTCATCGGACTCTGTCATTACTATATAATATGTCCCTTACTATTGTTAATAGAAATTACTATTTATGAATATCCTTACCAATTATCCATTAACATTACTTCGAATTTGCGGAAACTTTGCCTGCGGCGAGTTCAGGGAGAAGCCTCATTGCCGATCCGCTCATCCGTGGCCAGGAACAGCGCGTCCCGCTCGGCCTGGGGCACGAAGGAGCCCGGCTGCCCCGCAGAACGCATGGCCGCGCGCAGGGGGGCGAGATCCCTTTCGTGGAAGTGCGCGAGCATGCGGATGTTCCGCTGGACTTCCGACGCGTCGTGGCGGGCGGCGGGTTTCTCCAGCAGGCCGTGGGTCAGGGGCAAGAGCGCTTCGGGGCCGCCTCCGGACAGGAAGCGGTCCAGCGTGGAAACGACTTCGGGCGGCAGCTGGCGGAAACCGGTGAGGCGGGAACCCCGGATCCGTTCGTGGGGCGGAAGATACCGCACCGGTTCCATGTGTCCGATCAGCCGCAGCAGGTAGACTAGCGCGTCGAAGGCGGCCAGCGCGCGCCGCCGCGATTTGAACACGCCGTACCACCTCAGGTCCAGGCTTTCCCACGCGTCCACGTGGGTCGTGAAGCAAATCAGCACCTGTTTTTCGGTGCCGCCGATTCCGAGTGCCGGATAGAGAAAATCCCAGGTGCCGTCCTCGTTGTACGGCGGCCGCAGTTTGCGGATCAGTTCGTTCTCGAGCAGCAGGGCTTCGCGTTCGGATTCCTGTGGGATGACCTCGAGAGCACTCGCCTCCCGGACCAGCGTCCGCATCTTGCGGTGCACCTTGCGCCGCGAGGCGTTGCGGTACTGCTGGAGGCGCCGGCGGATGTTCCCGGCCTTTCCGACGTAGATCACCGAGCCCTGCCCGTCCTTGAACAGGTAAACCGCCGGCGTCATGGGAGAATCCTCGATGAGCCTTTCGCCAAATTTCCGGTCGAACTGGCGCATGGTGGCGGTACGCTCCCTGGATGGTTCCTGATGCGCTGATGGTAGGGTGGTACCCAGGTGTCCTTCAGTAGTTCCGCAACCGTATCTACAGTGTGTCTACAGAATCTACAGAGTGTCTACAATGTGTCTACGCTACTGCATCCGTATCTACAATGTATCTGCAGTGCAACTACCCTATAGTATTCGTATCTACAATGTATCTACACTTCAGCATCTACGTTGCATGTCTATCGGGTGACCGTTATAATATACCTTTGAATTCCGCATCGACATCCCAAATACCGAATACCTTTTGAATACCGCGCAAATCAATCGGAGAAGCACACCCATGAGTTCGGAAAAGTTAATCATCGACTACGTCAACGGCCAGGACGACAGCCTGTCCCGGATCGCGAAGGACATCTGGGACCATCCGCAGATCGCCCTGCAGGAGACCTACGCGTCGGCGCTGCAGGCAAAGGAGCTGGAGGCGGATGGATTCTCCATCGAGTGGGGCGCCGGCGGGATGGACACGGCCTTCATCGCCACGTGGGGCTCGGGCGGCCCGATCATCGGCTACCTCGGCGAATACGACGCCCTGCCGGGCCTGTCGCAGACAGTGTCCGCGGAGAAGGAGGTGATCGAACCGGGCGGACCCGGCCATGGTTGTGGGCATAATCTGTACGGCACGGCCTGCATGGGTTCGGTAATGGCGCTCAAGCGGGCGATGGAGCGGGACGGTATCGCCGGCACGATCCGGTATTATGGTTGCCCGGCGGAGGAGCAGGTAGTGGGCAAGGTACTCATGGCCCATGCCGGAGTCTTTGACGACCTCGACACCGCCATCACCTGGCATCCCGGCAGCACGAACCTGGTGTGGAACGGCTCGTCGCTGGCGCTCAATTCCTTCAAGGTGAACTTTCACGGCGTGGCCTCCCATGCGGCCGCGGCGCCGCACCTGGGGCGCAGCGCGCTGGACGGCGTCATGCTCATGGACGTGGGCATGAACTACCTCAGGGAGCACGTGATTTCGGAGGCCCGCATCCACAGCGTGGTGACGAGCGGCGGTGAGGCGCCGAACGTGGTGCCGGCATTCGCCCAGGTCTGGTACTACATCCGGTCGCCGAAACGCTCCGAGGTGGACGAGATGTACGAACGCGTGCTCGACATCGCCCGGGGCGCGGCGCTGATGAGCGGCACCACCCACGAAATCGAGTTCATCGCGGGCTGTTACGACGTCCTCCCGAACGATACGCTCTCCGACCTGATGCTGGCGAAGATGCAGGTGGTGAACGACCTCGCCTTCACCGCCGACGAGCGGCGCTTCGCCCGGCAGCTGCAGGCCACGTTCCCGGAGAATGCCGTCCAGATGGCCTACGAGCGAATGGAGAAGTCAACGGAGAGAAACTCCATCGAAGAGAGCATCGAGAACCCGCTGTGGACGCAGGTGCTTCCCCATAACGACACGCCGCCGGGCGTGGAGGGGTCGACGGACGTGGGCGATGTGAGCTGGATCACGCCCACCGGGCAGATCACGACCTGCTGCTGGCCCCTGGGCACGCCGGCCCACAGCTGGCAGATGGTGGCCTCCTCCGGTTCGAGCATCGGCAACAGGGGCATGCTCTTCGCCGCCAAGGCCATGGCACTGACGGGCCTGGACCTGCTGCGGAACCCGGACCTGCTCGCCCGGGCCAACGAGGAATTCGACGAGGCGCGCGGCGGCGCGACGTACAAGAGCGCGTTGCCGGACGAGTGAGGTTAGGATGACTGACTGATGAACGAGGACCGGATGGATGAGTGCCGGACGCGTGAGGATCGGATGTGCGAGGACCGAATGAGCGACAACCGGTTTGACGAGGACCAGATGACGATTTCTATTCCGAAAGTGTCCATCCCCCCGTCCGCCCGGGAACACTACCGCCGAGACGGTTTCTACCTGTCGCCGCCCATCATCCCGATCGACCTGATCGAACGGGTGACGACCGCCATGGACGCGGTCATGGATGGCACGTACGAGACCGGCGAACCGCCCCGCCGATCGTGGAATCCCGGCGACGACCCGAAGCGGATCCGGAAGATCGACCAGGCGCACCTGTCGAACCGGGCAATCTACGAACTGGCCTCCCATCCGGAGATCGGGCGCTGGGCGGCGGCGCTACTTGGCGCGAAGCGTGTCCAGCTCTGGGCGTCTCAGATGCTCTTCAAGCCAGCCGGCGGCGAGGTGACAGGCAACGTCGGATGGCACCAGGACAAGCAGTACTGGAGGTACCTTGACGGCGAGTTGTTCACGGCCTGGGTCGCCGTGAGCAACGTGACCGCTGAATCCGGACCGATGCGGTTCCTGCGGGGCTCGCACCGGTGGGGCCTGCTGGACAGCGGCGACTTCTTCGGACACGATCACGAAGCGCAACAGCAGGAGATTCCCGTACCAGAGGGAGAAGCGTGGGATGAGGTCGAGGCGGTCCTGGCAGCTGGCGCGGTCAGTTTTCACGACCGTCACACCTACCACGCCAGCGGGCCCAATGTATCGGACGCGCCGCGCCGAAGCTTCGCCTTCCACTTGCGGACCGAAAAGGCCCGTCCGGTGGAGGGCCGCGAAGACTACTACGTGCAGCACCTGGACGATCCCGCGTATTGTCCGGTGTTGTACGAGGAATGAATCGGGTAAATTCATGAGCGTGTTATTGATCGCCGCCGGGATATATCTGTTCGTCTCGGGCGTGCTTGTTTGGGCCGCCGGCAGAACGTATGAACGGATCGGACTCACCACCCGGAACAGGGGACTGATCGCGCTTATCGCCGGTACCGTAATGTTGGTTTACGGGATTTCGATTTAGCTTTAATATACCATGGTAACCACCACTACAAATGATGGTCTTCCATCACCCATTGAACAGAGAGCGAGTATCAACGTACAATCAATTGATTATCACCCAAATTAGACCATGACCAACGACCTCTTCCATCCCGCAGTGGCAGCCTGGTTCGAGGAACGGTTCGAGGAACCGTCCGACATCCAGAAGCGCGCCTGGCCGGTCATCAAGCAGCAGAAGCACGCGCTGATCGCCGCGCCCACGGGTTCCGGGAAGACGCTAGCCGCCTTCCTGTCTTCCATCGACGACCTGGTCCGGCAGGGCCAGTACGGCACGCTGCCCGAGGGCACCCAGATCGTTTACGTCTCGCCCCTGAAGGCCCTCAGCAACGACATCCACGCGAATCTGCAAGTCCCGCTGAAGGGCATCAAGGCGATCCTAAAGGAGCGCGGGAGGCCGGACGTGCCCATCCGCGTGGCGGTCCGCACGGGCGATACGCCCACGAGCGAGCGCGCCGCCATGACGAAGCACCCGCCCCACATTTTGGTAACGACGCCGGAAAGCCTGTACCTGCTCCTCACGAGCGCGGGGGGCCGGCACATCCTGCCGAACGTGCACACCCTCATCATCGACGAAATCCACGCGCTGGTGGGCAACAAACGGGGATCGCACCTGGCCCTTTCCGTGGAGCGCCTGGAACGGCTTACCTCCGGTCCACTTACGCGCATCGGCATATCGGCGACGCAGAAACCCATCGACCGAATCGCCCACTTCCTCACCGGCGCGGGCTATGCGAAGGGAAAGGGATGCAAGATCCTCAACACGGGCCATCGGCGGAAAATCGAGCTCAAGATCGAGGTGCCGCGCTCCCCGCTGGGCGCGGTCATGTCCAACGAAGTGTGGGAGGAGGTATACGAACGTCTCGAGGAGCTTATTCTCCGCCACGAGACCACGCTGGTCTTCGTCACGACGCGGAGCATGTCGGAGCGGTTGGCCCGTCACCTGAGCGACCGGTTGGGCGTGGAGAACGTCACCTCCCACCACGGCAGCATGTCGAAGGAGCATCGCCACGACGCCGAGCAGCGGCTCAAGGCCGGCACATTGAAGGCCCTTGTGGCCACGGCCTCCCTGGAACTCGGGATCGACATCGGGTCGGTCGACCTGGTGTGCCAGATCGGTTCGCCCAAGGCCATCGCGACGCTCATCCAGCGCGTGGGCCGCTCCGGCCATACGATCACGGGCACGCCGCGGGGCCGCCTGTTCCCCCTGACGCGCGACGAACTGGTGGAGGCGGCGGCGATCCTGGATTCGGTGCGGCGGGGAGAACTCGACCGCATCATCATCCCCGAAAAGCCGCTGGACGTATTGGCCCAGCAGATCATCGCGGAGGTGGCCAACTGCGACTTCCAGGAGGACGATCTGTACCATCTGGTGCGGAAGGCCTATCCCTACCGCGCCCTGTCCCGGGAGGAATTCGACGGCGTCGTGGCCATGTTGTCCGAGGGCTATACCCCGCGCCGGGGGCGCAAGCACGCCTACATCCAGCGTGACCTGATGAACGGAGCGGTCAAGGGCCGCGGAGGGGCCCGGATCAACGCCCTGATGTCGGGCGGAACGATCCCGGACCAGTTCGACTACGACGTGATCATGGAGCCGACGGAGACCTTCATCGGCACGCTGAACGAGGATTTCGCCATCGAGAGCACGGCCGGGGACATTGTGCAACTGGGCAACAACTCGTGGCGTATCCTGCGCGTGGAGAAGGGCAAGATCCGGGTGGAGGACGCCCAGGGCATGCCGCCCACGATGCCCTTCTGGTTCGGCGAGGCGCCGGGGAGGACGGCCGAACTGTCCGCTTCTCTGTCGCGGCTGAGAGAGGAAGTAGCGAGCCGGATGGATGTCGGGAACGGACGGCTGAACGACGACGGATCGGGCGCCGAAAACGGACGGGATAGCGGAAGAAAGCTCGACGCGGAATGGAAGCGGGAGGCCGAGGATTGGCTGATGGAGTCCGCGGGCATCTCCCACGTGGCGGCGACGCAGATCGCGGAGTACCTGGGCACTGCCAAGGCTGCACTCGGCGTGATACCCTCCCAGAAGGACCTGGTGGCCGAGCGGTTTTTCGACGAGGCCGGCGACATGCACCTCGTGCTCCACAGTCCCTTCGGCAGCCGGGTAAACCGGGCCTGGGGCCTCGCCCTGCGCAAGCGCTTCTGCCGGACATTCAACTTCGAGCTGCAGGCCGCGGCGAACGAGGATGCCATCATTTTGTCCCTGGGCGCCACCCACAGCTTTCCCCTCGACGACGTCTTCCGCTACCTGAATGCGGCCTCGGTCCGGGAGGTACTGGTCCAGGCCCTGCTCGACGCGCCCATGTTCGAGGTGCGCTGGCGATGGAACGCGTCGATCGCCCTGGCCGTGTTGCGGCGCAGGGGCGGGGACCGGGTGCCGCCGCAGATTCAGCGGTCCGTGTCCGAAGACCTGATCGCCCAGATCTTCCCCGACCAGATCGCGTGCCTCGAGAATATCGCGGGAGACCGGGAGGTGCCGGACCATCCCCTGGTCACCCAGACCATCGAAGACTGCCTGCACGAGGCCATGGACATCGAGACGCTGGAGTCCGTGCTGAAGACGATGAAGGCGGGGGAAATGAACATGCACGCGCGGGACCTCCGCGAGCCCTCGCCCATGGCGGAGGAGATCCTCAACGCCCGTCCGTACGCCTTCCTGGACGATGCGCCGCTCGAGGAGCGGCGGACCAACGCCGTTCGGAACCGCCGCTGGCTCGACCCGGCCGTGGCGGGGGACTTGGGACGCCTGGACCCGGAGGCCATCGACACCGTCCGCGGCGATGCCTGGCCCGAGGTTCGAAGTCCCGACGAACTCCACGACGCTCTTGTGCTCGCGGGGTACGTGACGGAGGAAGAGGGAAAGAAGGGGGATCAGTACGGGAGTTGGACGGACTACTTCACGGTGCTGGCGTCCGACCGGCGCGCGGCCATGCTCGTCACCCGTGGAGGCCGGCGATTGTGGGCGCCCCTTGAGCGGCGCATTCACTTCGAGCAGGTGCATCCTGCGGCAAGGTTCGAGCCGGAAGAGGAAATCCCGGCCGAAGTGAGGCGCAACCTGGAGAAGAGCTTTCAAACCGCTAGCGGAACATCCGCGGGCGGAGCATCCGCGACGGAAGAATCCGCCCTGGTGGAACTGGTGCGCGGAAGACTGGAGACGCTCGGCCCGGTTACGGCGGCTGCCCTGGCCGATTCCATCGATCTGCCGGTCGGAAAGATCGATAAGGCACTTGCCGCGCTCGAGAACGAGGGATTTGTCTTCAGAGGACAGTTTTCGCCGGCCGCGGACGGACTGGAATGGTGCGAGCGCCGGCTTCTTGCCCGGATCCATCGCTTCACGATCACGAAGTTGCGCCGCGAAATCCAGCCGGTTTCACCTGCCGGCTTCATGCAATTCCTTTTCACCTGGCATCACCTGGCACCCGACACCCGGTTGAAGGGGGCCGACGCCGTGACCGCCGTACTGCGCATGCTCGAAGGCGTGGAAGCGCCGGCCGCGGCCTGGGAGAGCGAGATCCTGCCTTCCCGCGTCACCGACTACGATTATGTCTGGCTCGACAACCTGTGCCTTTCCGGCAAGTACGCGTGGGGACGGCTTCGTCCCCATAAGTCAAACGGCGAGAACGGGAAGACGGCCGGCCCGATCCGGACGACACCCATTGCCATCGTGGACCGCATGAACCGGTCGCTTTGGATGTCCCTGAGCGGCGTGACCGGCGAGGAGGACCTTCCGCTGTCCACCTACGCGAAGACGGTACTGGATCTGATGACCCGGCAAGGCGCGGTGTTTTTCGACGACATCGTTGCGCAGGCCGGGATCCTGCGTACCCACGCCGAGGAAGCCGTGGCGGAACTGGTCTCGGCGGGGATGGCGACCTCCGACAGTTTCGCGGGGCTGAGGGCCCTGCTGGTGCCCACGCGCCACAGGGAGTCCCGGCGGGGAAGGGAACGCAGGAATCCCTTCGACCTGTCGACGGCGGGACGGTGGGGGCTGACTTCGCGGTCACCGGTGGACGGCAACCCGGAGGAGGATCTCGAGGCCTATGCCCGCGTCGCCCTGGCCCGGTACGGCGTGGTGTTCAGGCGGCTCACGGAACGGGAGAACACCTCGCCGCCATGGAGGGACCTGGTACGGGTGCTGAGGCGGATGGAAGCAAGAGGGGAGATCCGTGGAGGCCGGTTCGTGAACGGCGTCTGGGGCGAGCAGTACGCCTTGGGCGAGGCCGTCACCCTTTTGAGAAGTATCCGGCGGAAGGAGAAGCAGGGCACGCTCGTCGCCATCAGCGCGGCCGACCCGCTCAATCTGGTCGGGATCATTACGCCCGGGCGGCGCATTTCCGGCATCACCAACAACCGGATCCTCTACCGGGACGGCGAACCGATCCTGATCATGGAGGGCGGTGATATCAGGGAGGCGTCTCCGGTGTCGGACGAAGAAAAGTGGGCGTTGCGGCAGGAACTGGTCAAGCGGGATTTTCCGCCGAAGCTGAAGGCCTACCTGAGCGGCAGACGTACACGTGAAAAGGCCGGAGCGAAGTAGTCCCGATGCGCTTCGAAAATTGGACCAGCGCCCCTTCAACTCATCGTTTTCAAAGCTTCCATTAGCTGCACGGGCGTCGCCGTTCCGGTGACCCCAAGTTGACGGACGGTGACGGAAGCCGCCAGGTTTCCCACCAGGCCGGCCTCGTCAGCTGCACGGGCGTCGCCGTTCCGGTGACCCCAAGTTGACGGACGGTGACGGAAGCCGCCAGGTTTCCCACCAGGCCGGCCTCGTCAAGGGTCGCGCCGACGGTGAGCGCGGACACGATCCCGGCGGTGACGCTGTCTCCCGCACCGACCGTGTCCACGGGCCCCGGTAGCCTGATGCCCGGCAAATGACGGCAGCCGTCGTCATCGATCACCAGCAAGCCGTCCTCGCCCAGGGTGACGAAAACCGGCCTGGAAGTTCCTTCGCCCGCGTCCAGGCCGCGTTCGAAAAGCGCCTGTCCCCATCCGGCCGCATGTGATCTGTCTGTTCTGCCCGTTCTGCCCGATCTTCCCGAGCCGTCTGTTCTTCCCGATCTGTCTGTACTTCCTGAACGGTCCGTTCTGTCTGTTCTGGCCGGTGCGCCACCAGCCTCATGATCGGAACGCACCGGATTATCCTTCGCGCGAGTCGGAATTGACTGTGCGGCACGGTGGATTTCGCTTCGGTTCCCCTTGCGAATCACATGACGGAACTCGCCGATGCGTTCGCGGGAGTCTGCAAGGATGACCATTTCCGGATGGATCCTGCCCAGGTCGCCGATCGCTTCCCGGACCCGGTCCGTGACGACCCCAGCATTGCGCGGTCCCACCTGGTCGAGGACGACCAGCCCATCCATCACGGGCGCGATGTCTCGCAGGTATTCGATGATACGGTCTTCCAGCGCCCTGGGCGTGGTCGTCCGGTTCTGAATGTCGATCCGGTTCGATTCCCGTTCACCATCCGGCTCGAGGTTCATGGGCTTGATGTAGGTCGGCGTGACCCGGTCCGGGGATTCGATCAGTCCATCCAGCCGCACGCCTGTCGCCGCCAGTCCCTGCCTGAGTTCGTATCCTTCCCCGTCGTCGCCCATGACGCCGAGGGCATGGATGTTTCCGACGCCCAGGCCTTGCAGGTTGGACGTGACCGTGCCCGCTGCGCCGGGCATGCACCGGCGGTCCACGACCTGGTGGGCGTCCAGTCCGGTCTCCAGGGACGGTTCGTCGAGATCCGGATCGATGACCAGATACTTGTCGAGGAAGAAGTCGCCGACGACCAGGACGGACAGTCCGGCGAAGCGGGACAACAGGTTTTCCAATCGTTGCGAGGTCATCATGAGTCAGGCTGTCGTGACAGGGCCGGGGTATGATCGGCCCCGTGAGAACTCGGATGAGATCTGGCGTTCAGGGTGATTTCAGGTTGTCGGTATACGGGTACCGAATGGCCACACACGGTAAAGATAAAGATACGGGTTCGGGACGATCCCATGCGGTAAAAATTCAGGTTCGGAACGATCTCACGCAATGTAAGCGGAGGCGTACGTAAATCAAGAAATATACAGGAAATAAACGCGTTTATGCCGCAGCTTGTCCTTGACTTTGGCGCGAAAATGTGTACTTTCACAAACTGGTTCGGACGGGGGTTTTACGCACTCCCGATGAATGCTTCAACGGCATTCGCGGCAATGATGGCTTAAGGGTGCATCCACTTTATTGATATATGAACGGTTCCGTTCAGTCCGCACGAAGCCACTCCCCGCAGCATAGACCCAAAGGAAGTTCTATGCGCCTGGCCGATCCCCTGCCGGATCAGATTCAGAAAAAACTCTACCCCGTTCTGGAACCCAACGAAGAAATCCGCATCACCCTGGAATCGGACATGGACGCGAAAGGCCGGTTCGAGCCCTCCTGGCTCATCGTAACCGACCGCCGCGTCATGACCCTGGAACTCAACGGCGCCGGCGACGACATCGCCGTCCCGCTGGCGGACCTGACCAAGGTGGCGGTGGAACCCCTGGTCGGCGGTTCCTGCCTGGAAGTTTCCACGGCCAAAGACACCATCCCGCTCATCCGGTATTCCCAGAGCCGGGTCGACGTCTTCAACGAGGCGCAGCGCGGTATCGAGCAGCACATCGAGGAAAAGCCGTTTCAGGTCAAGACCGAGTTCCCGCGGGTAGTCTGCGAGACCTGCGGCCGTCGCCTGCCCACGAAGGACGGGTTGTGTCCGGCCTGTGTCAGCAAGTGGGGCATGCTCAAGCGGATCTGCTCCTACCTGGGCGCCCACCGGGCCAAGGCCATCACCATGGTGGGACTCTTCGCGGTACTCAGCATGGCGGAACTCCTCCCGCCCAAGATCACGCAGCTCATCATCGACGACGCCTTCGCGGACGGGGACAAGGAGCTTCTGTTCTGGTTCGCCGCGGCCATGGCCAGCCTGCTTGTCATCCGCTGGCTGGGCGAGATGGCGAACGGCTGGCTGACGGCCTGGGTAGGCGCCCGGGTTGTAGCGGATATCCGGGCCCAGGTGTATCACCACGTCGAATACCTGTCGCTGGGATTCCACGATAAGCAGAAGACGGGCGGCCTGCTTTCGCGGGTAACGCGGGACACTCGAAACGTGCGCAGCTTCCTGGTGGACGGCCTGCCATTCCTCGTCCTCCGCTGGCTGACGACGCTCGGGATCATCGGCATGCTGTTATATACCAACTGGGTGCTCACGCTTTACATTCTCATTCCCGTGCCGTTCATCGTCATATGGGGCCGGGTCCTGTACCGAAGGCTGCGGTCCTATTACACACGCATGTGGCGCCAATGGGAAGGGTTCTTCACCCACATCCAGGAATCCCTTTCGGGGATTCGCATCGTCAAGGCCTTCGCACAGGAAAACAGGGAAGTCGACCGGTTCAGGCGCAACGCGCGGGACATGTTCGCCCTGGAATACTGGACCGAGAAGCAGTGGATCTACTACTTCTCCACCATGGGCCTGCTGAACTTCCTGGGCTTCATCGTGGTCTGGCTGGTGGGGGGCAGGCAGGTGCTCGGCCAGGAACTCACCCTGGGCGAACTGATGATGTTCTACTTCTACCTGCAGATGTTCTACGGGCCGCTGCGGTGGCTCGGCCGGGTCAACAGCTGGATGACCCGGGCGATGAGCGCCGCCGAACGGGTATTCGAGCTCATCGACATGGAACCGGAGAACTACGAGGACCGGACCGCGAAACCGATGCCGCACACGCAGGGCGAGATCGTATTCAATAACGTGACCTTCGGCTACGACGCCGCCCTTCCGGTGCTCCGGGACGTCAATCTCCGGATCCGGCCCGGCGAGATGATCGGGCTGGTGGGCAAGTCGGGAGCCGGCAAGAGTACGACCATCAATCTCATCTGCCGGTTCTACGATGTCAATTACGGTTCGATCTCCCTGGACGGCGTGGACCTGCGGGACATCCGACTCGAGGATCTGCGGGGCCATATCGGCGTCGTCCTGCAGGAACCGATCCTGTTCAACGGGACGATCCGGGAGAATATCGCCTATGGAAAGCCCGCCGCGAGTTTTGAGGATATCATGGCGGCGGCCCGGGCGGCAAACGCCCACAACTTCATCCTCGCAAAACCGGATGGATACGACACGATTCTCGGGGACAAGGGCAACGGACTGTCGGGAGGCGAAAAGCAGCGCGTCTCGATCGCCCGGGCGATCCTACACGACCCCCGCATCCTGATCCTGGACGAGGCGACTTCCTCGGTGGACGCCGAGACGGAGAAACAACTCCAGGAAGCCATTGCCCGGTTGATCAAGGGACGCACGACGATCGCCATCGCCCACCGCCTTTCCACGCTGCGGGACGCCGACAGGCTCGTGGTGCTGGAGCAGGGAAAAGTCGTCGAGGAAGGCACACACGAGGAACTGATCGCGAACCGCGGTCATTTCCATCACCTGGTGCGACTGCAAAAAGCCACCTCCGAGATCATGGAGGTCGCCTGACCGGGGCCTGGCCGGGCTTGACCGGGGCCTGACCGAAGTCCGACCCAATACCGGCCGGTCCGTGAGGACTCGACCGGAGCCGGCCGTCGGAAAAGGCAAGGACACTGAGGCATGCCGGATACCACAACCAGCTACGAAGAGCAGATGCCCGACGCGCTGGCCGACCGTTGCCGGGAGGCGTTGCGAGAAGGGGAAACCATCCGCATCGCGGCGGCGACCGACCTGACGGAAGACCTGCGGTTCGAGGAACGCTGGCTCGTGGTGACGGACCAGCGGTTGATGCGGTTCGATTCGAACGGCGCAAGCACGGGAAACGGGAACGCTTCCATCGAGTTTTCTGACGCCAAAAGCGCCGCCGTGGAAGAACTGGTCGGCTCGGGCCGGATCAACGTGGTGATCGGAAACGAAGAGGTCGAGGTCCTCCGCTACACCCCGACCCAGCGCGCCAAGTTCGCTCGGATCGCCCGGGGCATCGACCAACTCATCAAGGATGATCCGGTCGACATGCAGGGGGAAGTTGACCGGACAAGGTGCGGCAAATGCGATCGGCTCCTGCCTGAGCCGAACGGGATCTGTTCGGCGTGCACAAACCGGCTCGCGATGATGGGTCGGATCGCCAGGTACGCCCTGCCCTTCAAGGGCCGCATCGCGCTGATGGTCTTCCTCTCGCTCCTCTTCACCCTGGCGGAACTCGGCCCACCCTACATCATGCGGTACATCATCGACGACGTACTGGTCGCGGACGTAGACGCGCGCGAGGACGCCTTAACGTTCCTCTACTACCTTGTCGGTGCTTTCGCGTTCGTCCGCCTGGGATCCTACGTCCTGGAGATCTTCAGGGACCGGCTTTCCGTATGGCTCGGCGGCCGCGTGATCGTGTCCGTCCGCGAAGACCTGTACGAGAACCTTTCCCGCCTGAGCATGAAATTCTACAACAAGCGCCAGGTCGGTTCCCTGATCTCGCGGGTGTCCAACGACACGGAAAGCATGATGTGGTTCCTGGTCGACGGAGTGCCTTACATCATTACCAACCTCCTGCTCATGGTGGGCATTCTGGTCCTGCTTTTCATAACCAGCTGGCAACTCACGCTCCTCGTGCTCATTCCCATACCTCTGCTCGTAACGGGGGGATGGTTCTTCTGGATCCGGCTGATCCGAGCCTTCCGTACGAAGTACTACCGGTGGGGCAAGCTCGTAGGGCTCGCGGGCGAGATGCTCTCCTCCGTGCGCGTCGTCAAGACCTTCGTCCAGGAAAAACGTGAGATGCGCCGGTTCCGCAGCAGCAACGAAGGCGTCTTCCGGGGAGATTACGAAAGCGAGAAGGAGGCGGCCGTGTTCTTCAGCACGGTCAGCATGCTCACCTCGTCCGGCCTGATCCTGGTCTGGTACTACGGGGGGTCCGCCATTATCGACGACACGTTCACCACCGGTGCCCTCATGATGTTCATCGCCTATCTCTGGATGCTGTACGAGCCGCTTCGTTGGTTCGGCGAGCTGAACACCTGGTCGAGCCGGGCCATGAGCGGCGCGGAGAAGGTCTTTGAGATCGTCGACACGCCGGCGGAAACCGAGGACCGGGACGATCCGATCGAGATGAATGATGTAAAGGGCGAGGTGAAGTTCAGCGACGTGGTCTTTGCTTACGAGGCCGGCAAGCCCGTACTCCACGACATCAACCTCCACGTGCAACCGGGCGAGATGATCGGACTGGTGGGCAAGTCCGGTTCCGGCAAGACGACGATGACCAACCTGCTGTGCCGGTTCTACGATATCGATGACGGCGGCCTGATGATCGACGGCGTGCCGATCCGGGACATCAGCCTGAAGGACCTTCGAAGGCAGATCGGCGTGGTGTTGCAGGACTCCTACTTCTTCAGCGGATCGGTCGCGGAGAACATCCGGTACAGCAGTCCGAACGCCTCCTTCGAGCAGATCATGCGGGCGGCACGGACGGCGAACGCCCACGATTTCATCTGCGCGAAGCCCGACGGATACGATACGCAGATCGGCGAAAACGGCAAGGAACTGTCGGGTGGCGAAAAGCAGCGGATCGCCATCGCGCGGGCCATCATCCACGATCCCCGCATCCTGATCCTGGACGAGGCCACCTCCTCGGTGGACACCCACACGGAGAAGCTCATCCAGGAGGCCATCGCCAACCTCGTGAAAGGCCGGACGACCTTTGCCATCGCCCACCGGCTGTCGACCCTTCGCCGAGCGGACCGTCTAGTGGTGCTGGACGCGGGACGGATCGTGGAGTCGGGCACTCATGGGGAGTTGCTGGGCATGAAGGGCCATTTCTACCGCATGGTTGAAACCCAGCGTGCCAGCACCGCCGTCATGGCCGTGGGCGGGGGCCGGAACGACCCGCACCGCGGCGCCAACGGACATACAACCTGAGTGGGGAGATCGAAATGCCGGATGGACCTGGCGTAGACGCGCCGGACAGCTTTGAATTCGAGACGGGCATCGAGAACGCCCCCGTCGAACCCTACCAGGCCCACGAGATCCGGGTCTTCCGGGCGCCTACGAACACGGTGCGCATGACGGTCGGCGCCGAGCGGTCCTATATCCGCGTCCGGCCGGTCCAGGCCTCGCCCCTGGCCCACACCGACCGGTACGTGTCGCTCCTGGACATAAAGAACGAGGAAGTGGCCTTCATCCGGGACATGGACGACCTGGACGAAGATTCCCGCAAGGTCATCGAGGAAGAGCTGGAAAACCGGTATCTGCGCGCCACAATCCAGCGCATTGACTCCATTCAGATGGAGTACGGCGTCACCTACTGGAACGTCATGACCGACCGGGGGAGACGGGAGTTCGTCATCCGCGGCCACGAGAACACCCACTGGGCTTCGGATACGCGGCTTTTGCTCACCGACGTAGACGGCAACCGTTTTGAGGTTGTGGACTATACCCTGCTGGATCCCCACAGCGTTACGCTGATCGAGACGAACGTTTGATCAATGAGGTCATTAAGGTACTTTAATTCTGACGGCCGACCTCGTTCGCGCCGGTCGTAGTGCTGAAGGGCTACCAAAAGAGTTCAAGCTCACTACACAAGTCATGCTAAACTACGTCAAGTAGTACGACCTGAACTAGTGAAAGCGAACGGTCAGCCTGACTACAAAATGGTCGGGTAAGGCCCAAGAAAGCACCTGTTCTGTTCCACAGGGATTTCACGGGAACTTAGAAGGAGCACTATGCGTGGCTGATAGAACCTAGGTACCTACCTATGCGTGCTCCCTTTACATCTCTGTAATTGTAAGCGCTTCAGTCGTTGTATTGTCAGTTGGACCATAGCCATCGTCTTCAATTGAAAGCACGAACTCGGCGACGTGATCCACCACAATCACAGTGCCTAGAGGTCTCAATACGGTGGCCCTTCGGCAAATAAGTAACAGGCTGGGATTCGAATGTCCATAGGCTTGGATGATGACGTTCAGGACAACCCTGTGAGATAGGTTCTTGGCCTGAGCCTGGGATGCGAACTGTTTGATCACAGGCGAGTGTTCACAAACACCGAGAACAGAATTACCATAATCGAATACATAAACAGCTTCTATAAACCCGAGACGACACTATTCCTTTGAATACCTTCTCGCAAACGGGGAGTTACGAAAGAAGATTCCTTAATACCGTCAGGATTCCAGTATGTAAACCGTCCACGACGACGGGTTAACACCACTACTTTAGGAGATGTTTAATTTAGGTGATTGGCACTTGTAGTGAAGTTCTCGGAAAATCAAAGTAATCTGCGATAACATCTAGCTTTTGGATAATCTCTGGATGTATTTCCGTCTTTGTCATTTGCTTTGCGATTTGATAGTATTCGGAGTCTCTAAATTCTAGACCTGCCTCATTGAATATACCGGCAAGTACCTCTTTTGCTTTAGTTCCATTTAGGTATGGAGATGATTCAAAAGGATTATCATATAACGCTGGTGGCAACTGTCTTTTCATATACAACTTCGCCCGGTCTAAAGCCACCTTTCCAACAAAACTTCCAATGAATCGAGTGAGAGATTCTGGATGCAATAGATAACTTTCTATTTCGTATCGATCCCAGTATAGGCGTTTCAAACCATCCGGCAACCTCGGAGTGTCATTGTGGTCTCTGTTGTCACCATCACACAATTCGACTCCGTGTAAACCAGGAGTCATCTGCCGCATGGCGGAAAAGTGCTTTACTGCCTTCCATTTGTGTTCAGCGGTTTCCAATGCAAATGGCTTTTCAAGAAATGGAAGTAGCGGATGTTCAATAACGCGGGCCCATTCCCGCAATATTGGCATATCCGTATTACCTTCGACGTACAGAATGCCAGGTTCGGTTTCTGAAAGTAGGATATCAATGTTTTCCAAATACAACGTGTCTGTTAACTTTCTCTTGTCGTTGATTTTCCTCAATTCACCAGATAACAAACGCAGGTTGTCTATGTCGGCGACATTAATGATACGCTCCGAATGAGTGGAAATGATAAGTTGCGATCTATTTTGACGGGCATGTTCACGCAAGCTGTGGTACATTTTGTCCTGCAACAGCACATGCAGATGCGCATCTGGCTCGTCAATGAGCACAACGGTCGCATCTTTGTGTAGCAATGCCGCATAAACCATCAGAACCTGTAGAAATCCGCTTGCTGCGCTACTCAGATCGTAAGATGGACCTTGCGAAGAATGCCGGTAGCGGGCAAGAATCGTTGCAGAGGGACTAGGGGATAGTAATTCATATCCAAAAAACGATTGTATGACATCATTTAACAAATTCCATTTATAGTCGTTTTTGGATACCTCCCAGAGTAGGTTTCGCAACACACTGCCAGCCTGTGATTGTGCGAGTCGTGCTTGAATAACCAATGGGTCATAAAGCGGTTCATTTAAATCCAATCCTGATAATGGCGGTATGTATATCGGCCGGAGTGGATCCTTGATGTAATTTTCAAGATCATCTTCTCTGACGCTTTTCGCTGGTCGGATAGCTGCTAGTTCAGTTTCCTTGTAGATCACCTCGAATTCAATTGTCCATTGACTGGTTTTTAACAAAACGGAGGCGGGGCGTTGAACGCCTTTGTCCATCCAAAGGTGCTCGAAATCAGCAAGTGGAGCCGCATTAAATCTTAATAGATTCAGATTAGTCTGTATGTAATTACCGTCTTCATTCCGTAATAGGTTTGGTTGAGTTTCCAACCAGTGAGAAGCGATCTCAGACCAAGCGGCGATAGATTGACACAAAGTTGTCTTGCCGGAGTTATTTGGTCCAGCAATGACAAGATGGTCCTCAAGAGAAAACACCAACTGACCAAACTTCTTAAAATTGTTTATGGCGACCTTAAGGATCATTTCGATTCACTCTTGGGACAATTAAAGGTGGTCTGTCGCTCCAGACGACCTGCCCGTTTCGCAACCAGTAGTGACAGCGACAGGGAAGTCCATTCACTTGAATAGAGGGTGAAAGAGTAATCCTCCCGTTGTCGTGTTCGGTTATGCGCCATCGTTTATCAACATCAGGTGACACATCCAGATGAATGACTTGTCGGCAAGTTTTACGAGGACATGCTATCGCTGCATAAAACGGATGCTCGCGTCCACCAATGACATAAACCGTGTTCTTGCAGGGGGCAACCGGTAGGTCCTCTACCCACTCTGTACGATAGGGACGAAACCGCGCCCATAAATTGAAAATCAACCTAAACATGTTTGGTGTTGTTTCTGACCAATATGCTACTATCACCCGATTCCATATACCGTTTTAACAACGGATGTGGTTTATCTTGGTTTGCATGTGATTCGTAGCAGCCATGAACTATGCGAAATCGTTGGGTTTCAAATTCACGGTTGTCGTCCAAACGGAATGCGTGTATCCGAGCCATGAAATCGTTAAACGCTAGACATGCCGCCTGCATGTTGACTGACATTACTGCCGGTTGCTCCTCGCCGACGGCGGCTAAGTAACCAGCTACCCGTTGTCGATTGTAATGCGTTGGATCATCTCGTCTCCAGTTTTCAGCAGTAACCTGCTCCATGGTGTATGCACCACGGGAAAGCAGACTTGCGCCTTCCGGATGGACATAATGTGTCACTGCATCTGCGGCAACAACACCACCATTGCCGTCGGCCTCGAGATGTACACCGACATCAAAATACGGGATAAGGTAGGCACTTGCTAAGCAATCTAGGTGGTAACGCCCGAATGCAGAGTCAACACACCCGAAAATAACATCGCAATCTATCAAAGACGCTATGACTTCGGGCGAGTCTGTTAACCCTTGGCATGGTGTAATTGTGGTATCCAATCCAATACTTTGAATTGCACGTTTCATAGCCAAAACCTTTGGACGTCTATTTTGTGCATCTTTCAAAGTGCCGTTGATAAGCCGGTTCAGGTTTTTTTCTTCTACTACATCATCGTCCACAAGGACTAACTCGCCGACACAATTACGAACTAACAGTTCGATAACGATGCTTCCTGTACCGGAACAGCCAACAACAGCTACCCGCATATTTCGTAAAGTTTCCAAAGTGCCTGTACCAAAGGTCTGTGCTAGCTTTTGTCCATAATCCGTCTGTCGATGGCGATTCTGATGTTTACAGAATTGGATGTTCTCACCGACTACCGACACGGTCGGCATGGTTTTAAACTTGCCTTGGATATCAACCGTCCGAGCCTCGATTCTGCCATTTGGCAACATGAAGGCTGATCCATTAGGACGTTTATCATCGAACCAACCACAAACCGACCGGAATAACTCCCGATCATTTAAGTTATCCGTTTTTGAAAATCCGCCATATCCCTTTGGATGTGAATGTATAGTGACTATGGATTGACCGGCCTGTTCTAGGTCACTAATTTTATCTGGTGGGAGGCAATCACTGAAAGGCCAAGCGACATAATCCTTTTTTCTGTTCGACAGCCTATGTGGAGGAAACAATACTTCTGCAACTATTAGACGATTATGCAGTCTACCCTTTCCTAAGTTGCACACCAAAATTGCTGCCGCTTCCAGCTCATCCCCAGGGAAAAGGTGGTTAGATATGGCCTCATACCGACGTGAGGTCATGGCTAGGATAGCTGTTCGCATCCCCGTACCTCATATTCAAGCTGGTTCTTTACATACTCAATATGGCTAAATATGGAATCCTCTCCCGGATTCCATTCGTAATGACGCGACCAACGCTGCCATGTTTTATCAAAATGCCTTTCAGATACCAAAGTTCCTATATCTGAATGATCTGATTTCTCAAGGGGAGGATCAAAGTAAAACATGTCCAACATCGTTCCAGGATAGCCACTTGGAATGAGCACCATCAATGTGGACTCATGTATAATATAACCCTTAGGGATAGGAAAGTCGTGAATGATCAGTCCGAATTTACCATTTCCTTCAGTGACTTTTTTCCACCTACCAGGATAGTTCGCGTTCAGGTATTGCACATCTTCTGGTGGCAGTTCGTATTCTTCACTCACATAACCTTGCTGCGCCTGCTTTCTAACGGTTTCAAAGCGTTCGATTCCCGGATGATGCAAACATACCACTTCATTCGCTTCGATTTTTACTCTCCTACCGCCATGTGTCTTCTGGTTGAGCGACCATTCATCGGCTCGCTTTCTAGCTAGTGCAAGAATGTCAGTTCCTGTTATATCTGCATTATCCACAGTGTACTTGTCTCCGTCTATCCGAACTCTATAATTATGCCCTTTTGGTGGACGGCGGTCATGCTTACCACACTCCTCAAGGTCAATGACGTTGTCGGATGCAGAAGGAATTACAAAATACGAATCCGAATCTTGGACGACAATCATCATTTCATCCATTATTTCAGCATCTACCCCACCATCAATGTCAGCAAACAGACGGCCATCTGGGAACTTATCATCGCGCTCTTTGAATTCCCTGCCTTTGATTTTGGATTTTTGAAGGACAAGATCGCGCGATCCGTTGAATTCAGGATTTACACCTATACGTAACGGTGGGTTATTCTCTATTAAAATTTCGCCTGTCACGAATTTCTCCCCGCCGTGAATGAGGAGGTATTCGTCACGAAGAAGGGGGATATCGATACCGTCTTCGCGACTCAGAAATAGGCTATCCTCGCAGAAATCGGCGATTTCATACAGGTTTGCGACCGAAACCAGTCCTGATTGAACCTTCGTTTGCTGTCCGTCTATGTGAATTGTGGAGTTCATTATCTACCCCTTGTGTTTATACACAAAACCATGACAAATTGAATTGCTCTATGTTAACATTTGGCTCTGTTTTTGTTTTTGACAGAGTCGTATCTACTCAGAACAAAGTCATTCCAATACCTAACTCTTATTAAGCACTTATGTCCAGTATATGTCAAGTATTAAAAAGCGCGATTCGCTTTTTAATGAAAACAATGTGTTTAATAACGACCGCCATTGCTTTTTAATACTTGACATTATACTAGATCATTATACATACTAATACTGATGAGAAGACGACCTGATACTGAAAGAATCTACTTGTTAGTTGGTCAGAAAGTAGAACGGCAACGGCGAGAGGCTAAGTATTCTCAAACTCAGCTTGCCCAAAATTGCGGTCTTTCTAGAGGCTCGATCGCCAATATAGAAAGTGGAAACCAGAGACCCACTCTCCACACGCTCTGGTCTATCGCCGATGCCCTGAATGTTGATGTACATTCGTTTTTTCCCTCTCGTGACGAATTTCAATCAAACGAGTCAGATGTCGCTACACCAAAAATTACAAGTTGGTTGAAAGAAGAGGCTGAAAAAAGCCAAATGCAGGTCAATTCTTTCATAGTTGATAGTCTGGTGAAGGTCGGTTCTGATGTCGGTGGAGAGAAAAGCTGAACATTTGCTTGTCGGAACAGGAATGGATACCATTCCAATTTCTGTGGAGGGTATTGCTGCTTTTCTGGGTATAAAAATCGAATATGCAGACCTTGGAGAGGATTGCTCGGGTATTCTCGTCAGAAAAGGAGATCGAGCAGTCATTGGTGTCAATCGAGATCACCACCCAAATCGAAGGCGATTTAGCATCGCTCACGAAATCGCTCACTATATACTCCATAAGGGGGACACGTACATCGATAAGGGTTATCTCGTAAATTTCAGGGATCGGGAGTCAGGGTCCGGCACGAAACAAGAGGAAATGTCGGCAAATGCTTTTGCCGCAGCACTTCTCATGCCGACTAAGCAGGTGAAAGAAGCTTTTAGTAAGCAACCATTCGATCTAACCGACGAACGTGGCTTAGGTAGACTCGCTAGCAAGTTCAAAGTAAGCCCCCAAGCATTGACATACCGCCTCGTAAACCTTCAACTGATCTAATGTCATAGCATTTCTCGTACAGACCACTCCGTACCACCACCAGATTTAAATCCGTCCCATCCGATTGCATTGGACCGGTCTTTTGTAGGTTTCGGTCGAATGCGAATGCTTGTGGTTGTACCCCGTGCATGTTAATGCTCCTGTGAGTGATCGGTCTTTTGTGGGGAATAATACTCTCGTTAATGGGAGGAGTTCTCAGACTGACTTACTGATTGACATGGTAAGGTACTGTGGCATTGCCTAAGACCTCCCGTTATAACCTACAGTGGATTGTTTTCACGGCTTAGACGACGTAGTTCGGTCCTTTCTTTGGTGGTCGAGCCGACAGTTCACCTACCTTGACTCAGATGCGGATGGCTTGCTCGGTGCACTCAAACTCCTTGGACAGAGCTTCGGGACTGTGATTGGAGCGAACGGGGTCGACCATCTGCTACTGAAGGACTCCGGATAGAAAGTGTGGGATCCGAATATGTAGCTCTCCTTTCATCACCAGAGATAACATGTCCGGTAATCCGGGTCAACTCCACACTACAGTGAGTACATTGAATAGATTCTAATTCGTATGTGCGGACTTACTAAAGTCAAGTACTGTTCGATTTTCACATTGCCAAACTTAGTATGTCGAAATAGGGATTACGGGTTTATAGTAAAAGAAGTAATGCACACAGGAGCCAGCCATGACATACCGAGCGGCACAGGACAAGTACGACCAGTTGCTGCGAGACGGATTCTGCGTGTTCGAGCAGGTGCTCCAACTGGATATGCTGGAACGGGTGCGGACCGTCTCCGACCGCCTGCTCGCCGCCCAGCCCGCGTCTCATTTCGCGGCGCAGAAGTCCACCGGCAGCATGATCAGCGTCTTCGACGACGTGTTCTTCGCCGAACTGGTCTCCTATCCACCCGCGCTGGCGGCGCTGGCCGATATCGGGTTCGACCGTCCCACTTGGTCATCGGGATTCGTCATCAGCAAGCCTCCCCGGAGTCCTGCGCTTTTCTGGCACCAGGACTGGTGGGGATGGGACGATCCCTGCAGTTACGAGCCGCCGCCGCAGCAGGTCTTTCTGATGTACTACCTGGTCGACACCGATCGCCATAACGGATGCCTGCGGACCATCGCCGGCTCCCATCTCCACCGCCATCCCATGCACGAACACGTGGTAGAGGCCCATACGGATGAACTCCGATCCATGACCGATCCCGACCATCCGGCGTACCAGCCCGCGCCGGGCGAGGTGCACGTACCCGTCCGGGCCGGTGACCTGGTCATCGGGGATTCCCGGCTGCTGCACGCGGCCCACGGGAACAAGAGCGATGAGTGGCGCACGGTGATTACCCTCTGGTATATTCCCCTGTATCACCAGTTGCCCAAATCAATCCGCGCCTACCTGGCGCGTCATCCCCGCCCGGATACGTGGTCGGACGCGACCCGGGGTGTACTGAAGCCGCTGACCGCGGTGTACGAGGGCGAGGCGGAACTTATTGCCTGGAATCGAACTCCGGGGCCGGCTTTCAAGTAGGGAATTGGTCCGATGCATGCGCGGACCGTCAGACTCCAATGTGGGCAGCCGCACTCAAGATCCCGACGAACACAAATCCTGACCGATGATCGACGATCTATATCCATGAGCGATGCCCCATTCTGCCTATGAACGACGACACCCTATATCGCGAGACCCTCCGCCCCCAGTTTCACTTCACGGCGAAGCAGCACTGGATCAACGATCCGAACGGGCTGGTGTACTTCGACGGGGAGTATCACCTCTACTTCCAGCATACGCCGGGCAGCATGGTGCACGGGCGCACGACGTGGGGGCACGCGGTCAGCACCGACCTCGTCCACTGGAAGCAGCTTCACACCGCTGCGCTGGACATGGACGACACGGGATGGATGTGGTCGGGATCCGCGGCAGTGGATCACGAGAATACCGGCGGCTTCCAGGATGGAGATGCGCCGCCGCTGATCGCGTTTTACACGGCAGGCGGAGAAAGGATGTTCCCCGGTAAACGGTGTATACAATGTATAGCCTTCAGCAATGATCGCGGCCGTTCCTGGACGAAATACGACGGCAATCCGGTCATAGGGCATATCAGGGCACAGAACCGGGATCCGAAGGTGGTCTGGCACGCTCCGACCAGGCGGTGGTTCATGACGCTGTTCATGGACGGCAACGACTACGCCCTGTTCTCGTCCCCGGACCTCAGGTCGTGGACGCGTCTGCAGGACCTGACCCTGCCCGGCGTGTCTGAATGTCCCGATTTCTTCGAACTGCCGGTGGACGGAGATCCCTCGGACACGCGTTGGGTATTCTGGGGCGCGAGCGGCGGTTACCTGCTCGGGCGCTTCAACGGCAAGACCTTCACGCCGGAAACGGACGTCCTCCAGGCAGAAACGGGCGCCAACGGATATGCCGCGCAGACCTGGAGCGACATCCCTGAGGAGGACGGAAGACGGATCCAGATCTCCTGGATGCGGAACGGCAGGTACCCGTCTATGCCCTTCAACCAGCAAATGTCCTTCCCTGTGGAATTGACGCTCAGGACATTGCCTGTTGGGGTCCGGCTTTGCCGCGAACCTGTCAGGGAGATCGAACTGCTCCATGACAGGACGCGCACCTGGTCCGGCGGAGACTTGGCTGCAATGGCGGCCGAACAGTTTCATCGGCGATACGGCAGGGGTGAGATCAGCAGCTACGCGGTGACGAGCCAGCGCGAAGCGGAAAGCCGGTTCGTCGTGGCGGAAACGGGATACCTCTTCGATGTCCACATGGAGATCGAGGTGTGCGGTGCTGAAGGGCGCCAAGCTGACAACGCAATCGGCGAAGGAAAGGGATTCACCATCGAAGTGCAGGGCCACGATGTGACATACGACGCGGCAAGGCAGACCCTTTCGTGCATGGGAAGGAGCGCGGACCTGAGGACCATCGGGCGGCGCGTGCGGTTCCAGCTCCTGGTCGACCGCACCTCCCTGGAGATCTTCGGTAACGGCGGGGAATTGTCCATGTCATTCTGCTTCCTGCCGGCAGCGGCCAATCACGCTCTGGCGTTGCGGTCGGACAGCGGCGGCGCGCGCATCGTATCGCTGACCGTCCACGAACTCAAGTCCGCGTGGGAAACCGGTTCGTCCGGGCAACCCGCCTGATCCGAGAATCCGGTCGAGCCCGGATACAAGTCGAACCCGGAAAAACGGTCGATTCCGGAAACCCGGTTTACCCTGAGTAATAAACCGGACCGGGCGGGTCGAGATGTTATTCTGAAAACCGAGCAAAACCATCATGCCCAGTCGACTTTCCAAAGCCATCGACAAGTTCCCCCGGGTCCGGCTCGGCCACGCGCCCACGCCGCTCGAGGCCGCGCCACGCCTCGGCGCGGAACTCGGCATCGAGCTGTGGATCAAGCGCGACGACTGCACGGGACTGGCGATGGGCGGAAACAAGGTCCGCCAAATCGAATTCCCCCTGGGCGAGGCGCAGTCCCGGGATGCGGACACCCTGTTGATCACCAGCGCGGTGCAGTCGAACTACGTCCGTGTGGCCGCGGCCGCCGGACGCCGGCTCGGCATGGAGACACACATCCAGCTGGAAGAGCGCGTGCCCGACGTTGACCCCCTTTACCGTAGTTCCGGCAACGTGCTGCTCGACCGGCTCTTCGGCGCGAAGCTGCATTCCTTCCCGGTCGGCGAGGACGAGTCTGCGGCGGACGCATCGCTGGACCTGCTTGCCCAATCCCTCGAGGAGGAAGGCCGCAGGCCCTACGTGATCCATCTCGCCCCCGCCCATCCACCGATCGGGGCGCTCGGATACGTCATCGCGGCCGAGGAGATCTCGACGCAGGCCCGGTCCCTCGACCTGGAATTCGACGCCGTGGTCTGTCCCACGGGCAGCGCCCTGACCCACGCGGGTATCCTGGTGGGGCTGCGGGCCCTCGGCGTCAATGTGCCGGTCTACGGCATCTGCGTGCGGCGCGAAGCCCGCAGCCAGGTGGCGCGGGTAAGTAAAGTGGCGGAGCAACTGGCCGGAATGATCGAACGCAAGGAGGTGTTTGACGCGGAAGAAGTACAGGCGTTTGACGGCGTTCTAGCGCCCGGCTATGGCCGGCTCAACGAAGCCGCGCGCGAGGCGATCGCCATGGCAGCACGGCAGGAGGGACTGCTGCTCGACCCGGTCTACACCGGCAAGACGATGGCGGGCCTCATCGACCACGTGCGTTCAGGCGTTATCCCGGCGGGCAGCCGAGTGCTGTTCATCCATACGGGTGGACTGCCGGCTATATTTGCTTACGGGGATCGAATTGGGAACTGGTTATCCGATGTGCCTTGGGCTCCTTAGGAATGATTACCGATATGGTGGTTTAGTTACGATCTGATTCCACCTGCAAAAACCAGCCGGTGTTCCGCTTTGAGGCCGGCGAAGCCGTGGATGTGGACCTGATCGATTATCACTGATCCCAGGAGTGACAACAATGAACGAAATTGCAGACGATCGCGTCGGCCCGATGCTGAACCCGCCGCACTTGGGCGAACTGATCCGAGAGAGCATGGACGATGTCGGCTGGAACGTGACCGAGACGGCGGTCCGGCTCGGATGCGAGCGAGGAACACTGTCGCGCCTTCTGAATGGCAAGGCGGGGGTATCCGCGAACATGGCGCTGGCGATGGAAGACATAGGCTGGGGCACCGCCGATCAATGGATGCGGATGCAGGCGAGTTACGAGCTTGCGCAGGCACGACGGAACCGGACCGCCGCCGAACGGCGCGCGGGCGCAATGCAAGTATGAGGTGAAGGCGCGCAAGCGAGAGGAACCGTCCGATCCGTAAGTCTCTGACGTTACGGGTGTTTCCGTTCGTTCATGTTCTGACGGGAAGTGTGCCTTCAACGAAGCGGGGTGTAATGACCCGTGAAGGTCAGCATCTTCAACCAAACGCCTCGGCGAACTTCTCTGACCGCGTGTTCAGCAGGCCATAGAATCCGCGCACTTCCGGGTCCGGATGGTCGCGCCAGAGGCCGGTGGGGATGGTGGTGAACTGGCTGAGGACGGGTCCGTCGCGGTGGCCGTAGTAGACCTGGACGGACTTTCGTTCGTGGGGGGTGGTCCGCACGGTGGCCGCATGGACGACGGACAGGTTGAAAAGGATGACGGTGCCGGCCGGACCGTGGAGGGGAATCCCTCCGCGTTGCTCCACCTGTTCCTCGGTATCCAGGATAGACGCGTCGAAGGGCTCCGGCGATATGGAAAAGCAGTGGGTATCCTCGCTTACGTCCGTCAGGTAGAGCATCATGTGGAGGTAGCCGCACCGGTAGGGCCGGTCGGTCATGTGACTTCGGTCGCGGTGCCAGGCCTCTACCGGGTCGCCGTCGTGGGGCGCCATGTGACGCAGGCAGGCCTCCGCGAGGCAACTGGGCCCTTCCAAAATGGTCTCGATCGCGTCGATAAGCGCGGGGTGGCGGATCAGCCCGTCGAACTCCGGGGAGGAGATCAGCGGTTCGCAGTTCACGCTCTGGTATCCATCGAAGGAGATGGGCCGCCAGAAATACCCCGTCTCCGACCGGTCGCGGTCGTACAGTTCGGTGTATCGGCTTAGTTCTTCATCAGTAAACGGCTGTCCGAGATTTACGTAACCGTTTTGTTTGAAAAACTCAAGATCGACCACGATCCGCCTGTTCTCCTTCTGACTTACGCTGTTCACCGTGCTGACTTGCGCTGCTCACTGCGTGGGTTTCCCTGGTCCGATCCATTCGGCCCGCACTCAAATTTCGCTCATCACACCTTTGAACAGTTCTGAGAAGACGGCCCGGTCGTCGGGCGTGCCCACCGTGACCCGGACCAGGCGGTCCAGGTCCGGCGCGACGGGTTTTCTCAGGAACACGCCCCGTTCGATGAGGGTGTTCATCACCGCGCCGGCCCGTTCGCCCGTACCGAAGTCGAAGGCAACGAAATTGGTCTGGGAAGGCAGCGAGGATATCTCAGCTTCCTCGGCCAGTTTACGGTAGTCCTTTTTCCCCTCCTCCACCGCCTGTACCACGCTCGCGACAAAGTCCGGGTCGCGCAGGGAGGCCAATGCGCCGGCCTGTGCCACCAGGCTCACGCCGAAATGCAGCCGGACCTTGTCGAAGGCCCGGATGATGTCCCTGTGGGCGATGGCGTATCCCACCCGGGCGCCGGCCATGCCGTGGGCCTTGGAGAAGGTGCGCACGCGGATCAACCTGGGGTCGTCCACGTCGATGGGGAGAATGGTGTCGGGCGGTACGAAGTCCAGGTACGCCTCGTCGAGAATGAAGAGGCAGTCGGAGGGCACGCGGTCTAGACGGTCCAGGAGATCGCCGATGGCGTTGCTGCCGTAATAGGAACCCGTGGGGTTGTCCGGATTGGCCAGATAGAGGATACAGGCCTTCGTGCGCACGGCCAGGTCCGTAAGCGCCATGAGGTCGTTGCGGTCGTTTCGGTAGGGAACCGTTTCAAGTCTGCCGCCAAAGCCAGCGACGTGGTACGCGAAGGTCGGGTAGGATCCCAGAGACGCTGCGACCGCGTCGCCCGGGTTCATGTACATGCGGACAATCAGCCCCAGCAGGTCGTCGATTCCCGCGCCGAGTGTCACGTTCTCGATGCTCACGCCATGAATCGCAGCCAGTTCGGCCCGCAGTTCGTAACCTTCCGGATCGCAGTACCAGGCGACACCCGCCGCGGCCTCGCTCATGGCCGCAGCCGCCCTGGGCGATACGCCGAAGGCACTTTCGTTGGCGCCGATGCGCACGCGGAAAGTTTTCCCCTGCTGTCGTTCTAGGGTTTCGGGCCCCACGAAGGGAGTCACGGAGGGCAGGCCTGCCACGATGTCGGAATATAGGGGTCTGGACATCAGATCTGTCGCCGATACGTGCTGGGCCGCCAGGCCGCGACTTCCATGTCGGTGCTGTACTGGCCGGTCCGCGCGGCTGCTAGGTCAAAGTCGGTGCTGTACTGGCCGAAAAGCTAGGCCGCGACTTCCATGTCGGCGCTGTACTGGCCGGTCCGCGCGGCGCTGTTGCACATGGCACGGTGGTAAAAGGCCCTCTGCCCCGCCTCGAAATTGGCGGGATCTCCACCCCATGCCCGCAGCGGAGCCGCCTGCAGGGCGCGGCCGTAGGAGAAGCTGAGTTCCCACGGAAGCTCGCCGAACATGGCGTTCATGGCGTTCAGGTGGGCCGTGGCGGTCTCCGAGGACTGCCCGCCCGACAGAAATGCGATGCCGGGCACATCCTGCGGAACGTTGCGCAGGAAGTTATTCACCGTGCGACGCGCGACTTCCTCCACGGAAGCCTGTTCAGGACATTCCGAGCCCGAGATGACCATGCTGGGCTTCAGGACGATCCCTTCAAGCATGACCCCGTGCTCTGCCAGCGCCTCGAACACGTGCCGCAGCGCGACGCCGGTCACCTCGTCGCACCGGTAGATGGTGTGGTCGCCGTCCATCAGCACCTCGGGCTCCACGATCGGTACGATGCCGTTTTCCTGGCACAGGGCCGCGTACCGCGCGAGGGCGTGGGCGTTCGCGTCGATGCAGACATCCGAGGGAATACCCTTGCCCACGGTAATGACCGCCCGCCACTTGGCGAAAGCGGCGCCCAGATTCCGGTATTTACCCAGGCGCGCCCGAAGGCCGTCTAGCCCCTCGGTGACTTTCTCACCCGGGAATCCGGCCAGGTCATGGATGCCGCTATCCACCTTGATACCGGGAATCATGCCCTTGTCGGACAACAGTTTCGGGAACGGCGTTTCGGCCTCGTCGAGGGCATTCTGCTTCAGCGTCTCGTCGTAGAGTATAACACCGCTGATGAACTCCTCCATGCCTTCGGTACTGAACAGCATGTGGCGATAGACCCGGCGGTTCTCCTTCGTCGAAACCAGCCCGATACGGTCGAACCGGTTCTTGATCGTGTCGCTGCTTTCATCCGCGGCCAGGATACCCTTGTCGGGAGCGACCATGGCCCGGGCGACTTCTTTCAGGTTGGAAGACATCTTATGCTGATTCTCCTCGCAAGTAACCCTGGGTTGGACATGATACGCAGACCGCTTTAAAAAAGGCGGCGGAGGCCCGACTGTCAATCCTTTCTTGGCCTGTAGCTTTTGACTTGAAACGCGAACCGCCCTTCGATATAATACCGCCTGCAGCCGTTTCCCGCTCTCATATCCGCGTCCTCCGCGTCCATTGTTCATGGATAAGTCCGCGCGGCATCAGGACGCTGTTTTCTCATCTACCGGATAGCCAGGCATCATCCATGCCCCGCGACACGATTCAGCCGCCCCGCATTCTGGCCATCGACATCGGCACGTCGTCCGTGCGGGCGATCCTGTTCGACCGGACCGCGGGGATCGCGTCGCCAGCCTTTCAAAAACCCTACAGCATGGAGACCACGCCGGACGGCGGGGTCTTTATCGACGCCGACCGCCTGGTGGCGAAAGTGGGCTCGGTGCTCGATAACTACTGCACCGCGGGTGGAAATACCGCGATCGACGGCGTGGCCATGACCACTTTCTGGCACAACGTGGTTGGCGTGGAGGGAAGCCGCGCCGTGACCCCGCTGGTCAGCTGGGCCGATACGCGGCCGCGGTCCGTTATCCCCGATCTGGCCGGGCGCCTCGACATCGGCGCGACGCACAGGCGTACGGGCTGCGTGCTTCACGCCTCCTACCTCCCCGCCAAGCTATGCTGGTTCGCTCGGAACGATCCCGGTCGTTTCGCCCGGGTGGAACGCTGGATGTCCTTCGGAGAATACCTCTTCCTCAGATGGTTCGGCGCGCCGGCCTGCAGCGTTTCCATGGCTTCCGGCACGGGGTTGTTCAACGCGCACAACTGCGACTGGGACGACGAGACGCTGGACGCGCTGCCGGTGGAACGGGCCCAACTGACGCCCCTATGCGACGTGGATGAGCCGGTCCGGGGGCTGAAGGACGAATTCGCGTCCCGCTGGCCGGCCCTGGCCGGAGCTTCCTGGTATCCCGCCATCGGCGACGGCGCCTGCAACAACATCGGCAGCGGATGCGTGGACGAGGACCGTATCGCCCTGATGGTGGGCACTTCAGGCGCCATGCGGGTCATGAGGCGTGCTGCGGAGTTCGCGATCCCGGAAGGCCTTTGGTGTTACCGGTCGGACCGCCGGAGGATCCTGATGGGGGGCGCCCTGAGCAACGGCGGGAACGTCTACGGCTGGATGCGCGACACGCTGCGCCTCGCCGGCGAGCAAAGGGTCGAGCAGGATCTGGGCGGGATGGCGCCGGACAGCCACGGCCTCACGGTGTTGCCGTTCTGGGCGGGCGAGCGCAGCCCGGGCTGGCACGATTCCGCAAGGGCGGCCATAACCGGCATGACGCTGCACACCACGCCCCTGGACGTCATGCGGGCCAGCCTGGAGGCCACGGCCTACTGTTTCGCGAACATCCACGGGCGGTTGCGGTCGATCTGGGGAGACTCCGGCGAGATCGTCGCTTCGGGCGCCGGCCTGCTGCAGTCGCCCGTCTGGATGCAGATGCTGGCCGACGTACTGGAGCGGCCCATCACCGCCTCGGCCGTGACCGAGGCCTCGAGCCGCGGCGCCGCGCTGCTGGCGCTGGAAGCCTCCGGAGCGCTGGAAGACCTGTCCGCCGCGCCGGCCCCCATGGGAAAGACCTTTGAACCGGATCCGGCGAACCGGGACCGCTACCGGGAAGCGATGAAACGGCAGCAGGATCTGTATGATATGATGATGGACAGTTGAAGGGCCGGGTTGTATCTTAGCGGGCGTTGGGACGGGCCTGATCGAAGCCGGATTCCCATGGCGAACCCGGGCGTAATGACCGGCCGCCAAACGCGACCATCAACAGGTGATCCGCCACTTCAACTTCCGGCGGAACGACAAACCGAACCGAAAAGGACAATAGACCGTGTCAGCGAACGATCTCGAGCAGCGATGCATCAACACCATCCGCATGCTGGCCGTGGACGCCGTTCAACAGGCCAACAGCGGCCATCCCGGCCTTCCCATGGAAGCCGCGCCCATCGCCTACGTGCTATGGACGCGTCTCATGCGCTACAATCCGAAGAATCCGGACTGGCCGAACCGGGACCGCTTCGTGCTTTCCGGCGGCCACGGGTCGATGCTGCTCTACGCCATGCTGCACCTCACCGGCTACGACCTGTCCCTCGATGAGATCAGGAACTTCCGGCAATGGGAAAGCCAGACGCCCGGCCATCCCGAATACGGCGATACGCCCGGCGTGGAGACCACCACGGGTCCGCTCGGCCAGGGCATTTCGAACGCCGTGGGCATGGCCATGGCCGAGGCCCACCTGGCAGCCCGGTACAATCGCGCCGGCCACGAGATCGTCAACCACTTCACCTACGTTATCGCGAGCGACGGGGACATGATGGAGGGCGTCGCCTCCGAGGCCTGTTCCCTCGCGGGGCACCTCGGGCTCGGCCGGCTGATCGTCATCTACCTGGACAACAGCATCACGATCGACGGCGGTACGGACCTGGCCTTCTCCGAAAACACGGGCCTGCGGTTCGACGCCTACGGATGGCACGTGCAGCGGGTAATGGACGGAAACGACCTCGCCCGGGTCGAAGCCGCGGTGGAACTGGCGCGGCAGGAGACGGACCGGCCCTCGGTCATCATTTGCCGCACGGTCATCGGTTACGGCAGTCCCAACAAGGCCGGGACGTCCAAGGCCCACGGCGAGCCCCTCGGCGAGGACGAGGTGGAACTGACCAAGCAGCACCTGGGCTGGCCCCTGGAACCTAAGTTCCTCGTACCCGACGAAGTGCGGGCATACTTCCAGCAGATGCCATTGTATGGAAAGGGGTGGGAACTGGCCTGGCAGCAGGCCTACGATGCCTACGCGGTCGCCTTCCCGGACCTGGCGGAGAGCTGGAAGCGGGCCATGAACGGCGAACTGCCGGCCGGATGGGACGAGAACCTGCCGTCCTTTTCGGCCGACCAGGGACCCATGGCCACGCGGCAGGCGTCCGGCGTGACCATAAACGCCCTTTCTCAGCGCATCCCGGGGTTACTTGGCGGTTCGGCGGACCTGGCCGGTTCCAATAACACCATGGTGGAGGCCGAATCGAATTACGCCGCCGGCAACTACGGTGGGCGGAACCTGCACTTCGGCGTACGCGAACACGCCATGGCCTCCGCGCTGAACGGTATGACGCTCCACGGGGGTCTGCGACCTTATGCCGGCACGTTTCTCGTGTTCTCGGACTACATGCGGCCGTCCATCCGCCTGGCCGCGCTGATGGGCATCGCACCGGTCTACGTATTCACCCACGACAGCGTGGGACTGGGGGAGGACGGTCCGACCCACCAGCCCATCGAGCACTACATGGCGCTGCGGGCGATCCCCAACCTAACCCTCATCCGGCCGGCCGACGCGGCAGAGACTTCGGAAGCGTGGGTCGCGGCGCTTCGGCGTACGGACGGCCCCGTCGCCCTCGCGCTGACCCGCCAGAAACTCCCCGTGCTGGACCGTGCGGAGCTCGCGCCCGCCGACGGCCTCCACATGGGCGCCTACGTCCTCGCCGATACAGACGGGAAGCCGGACGTGATCCTCATCGCCTCGGGTTCGGAAGTATGCCTGGCCCTCGAGGCCCGCGACGCGCTGGCCGGTGAAGGCATCTCCGCGCGCGTCGTCAGCATGCCGAGTTGGGAGCTGTTCGAAGCGCAGACCGGGGAATACCGGGAGTCCGTACTTCCGGCGTCGGTCACCGCGCGCCTGGCTATCGAACCCGGCGTAACGCTGGGCTGGGAGCGGTACGTGGGGCAGCGGGGCGACGTCATCGGCCTGGAACGCTTCGGCGCCTCGGCCCCTTACGAGGTCGTGTTCGAGAACCTGGGTTTCACGGCGGGGAATATCGTCGAAAAGTCGAAGGCGTTGGTCGAGGCAGGCGGGTGATCGGAAAGCGACGGTCTGCGGCTGTAAGGTGTTGCTAACGCAGGATGTTATTTCGAATCAATCCAAAGTTGTGTGTGGTGTCAATAAGGTCTTAGCTTTACATACCTTACTATAAATGTGTACAAATCCAATCTTTGGAATGTTCATGTCCCTTACCTCGTTTTTAGGAATGGTTTGACTTTGAAAACACATCGTCTTTGTTTAGTTACAGACATAGGGGATTTCACCTGTTAACACCTACTTTTTAACATCAGATAAACATACGAATTCCTTCATTCGTTAATGTGGATATCCAATGATGTTCTATCATCTGAATCTTTGCAGAGTTGATTCCTTACAAATACATGTCTGTTCATGAATTCCACCCAAAGTTGATTAAGTCAAAAAAATGGAAAAATCGACGATGGAAACCAAAAACTTGACGGTTGTCTCACGACAAGTCCGTACGGTACCTAAACTCGAAGTTGTGAATCGAAATAAAACTGGAAAGAGTATCAATTCAACCAAACGTGACCAATTTAGGTATCGTGCCAAAGCACACCGTGATCTTCCGCATGTAGTAAAGTTTTCTGGGGGAAGATCCAGCGGGATGTTGCTATTTATGTTACTTGATAACAAGATTTTGGACCCAGACAGAGGTGATGTCATTGTATTCAACAATACTGCTTCCGAGCATCCCGGAACATACAAGTTCGCGCACGACTGCAAAGAAGCATCAGGTCGGTATGGCGTGCCGTTTTTGTGGGTAGAATTTCAAACCTATGAGGATGCACGAAGTGGTGAATGGACTCGTCTACCTACATACTGTCTTGTTAACGATCGACCAAAATCACAAGAAAACTTGGATGGTTTCCACTGGCGAGGAGAAGTTTTCGAGGAACTTCTGTCCTGGTCTGGTTACGTCCCAAATCAGTTTAGCCGTATCTGTACTAAAAATATGAAATTAGAAGTAACTCGCATGTTCTTGAAAGATTGGCTTGCGTGTAAGGAGACGATTCCAAGGCTTGGGCATTTCGGAGACCAATCTAAAATCGATTTAGATTCTCTTTACAATCGTCACATCCGCAAACAAGGAACCGTACCTAAAGAGATTTATCTAAGAAAAAGAGCATATGGGCTTTCGCGTCCTTTTGTCCGGCCAGAACAGAAATACAGCGACTTCTCTTCAGTCTGGAGACAGTTCAGTAACAATACGCTAGAAGGTAGGATATTTGGAGACAAGGCTGCCTTTGGTAAAAACGGAGTTGAGTATGTGGCGTTAGTTGGCTTACGGGGTGATGAGCAGATTCGCGTACAACGAGTCGCCGCTCGAAACGCTGGACCTGGTTCCTCGGGCTACTCTGGGGAACATGTATATATGCCGTTGGCTGATTTGGGAGTAACAAGAGAAGGCGTCAACGAATTCTGGGATAGTCAACCGTGGGATCTTGCACTTCCTAAGGAAGGTAGCCTGTCAAATTGTGTTTACTGTTTTTTAAAAGGCGCTGCAAACTTAAAAACAGTACGTGGTAGAATGGAATATGAGAAACAATTAGAGGAACCAGGTTTTGGGTCATTGATTGACACACCTTCAGATATCGCTTGGTGGATGAGAATGGAGAAGACGTATGGTCGTGATTTAAAGGCTGAGCGTCGAAAAATAACAGGTGATCCGGAGAATACACATATTGGTTTTTTTGGTACTTCGACTGACTTCTCTTATGAAAGATTGGCAAACGCTGATGATACAGAAATATCCCAATATTCTGGATCTCTCCTGCCGTGCGACTGCACTGAATAACCCGTAAAATGAATTCAGGTCTGGTATACCTCGATTATCAAGCAACCACCCCTCTAGATCCTCGTGTACAAAAAGCCATGTTGCCCCTCCTAGGGGATAACTTCGGTAACCCACATTCAATCAATCATGCATACGGATGGCAAGCAGCAGACTCGGTGAAAGTTGCTCGCGGTCAAGTAGCAGATTTCATTGGTGCTGATGACAGCGAGATTGTGTTTACGTCAGGAGCAACCGAATCATGTAATCTCGCGATCCGAGGTGTATTAAAAGCATCAGGAAGTAGTAGAAGAAAGATCATTACTGTATCGACGGAACATCCTGCAGTGTACGAAACGGTGCTAGATCTCGAACGAGAAGGATATGACATTACAATACTGTCGGTGCAACAGGACGGGTTGCTTGATTTGGAGGATTTAAAGCGGGAGCTAGATGAACATACGGCTCTCGTTTCAGTAATGGCGGCAAACAACGAGATCGGTGTTCTGCAACCTTTAGCAGATATTTCCCAACTATGTCACGCTAAAGGGGCTTTTTTGCACACTGATGCAACACAGGCGGCTGGTCGGATAGACATCGATGTTGATACTTGGGGTGTTGACTTCTTAAGCATTTCCGCTCACAAGGTATATGGACCCAAAGGAATCGGCGCACTATTTGTTCGTAACGGTATTCCAATCAGTCCTGTGTTAACTGGTGGTGGTCAGGAGTATGGACTTAGGCCAGGAACAGTTGCAGCACCGTTAGTGGTTGGTATTGGCATGGCGTGCGAGATAGCAATGGAAAACCTAAAAAACGATACGGTTCGTATGATTCGATTAACAGAAAAACTATGGCGGGGGATTCTAAATGAACGTGGGGATGTTATGCTGTTTGGACATCCTACACAACGGATACCAGGAAACTTAAACTTTGGTTTTCCAGGTGTAAATGCAGACGTAGTTATTGATTTGGTATCTGATCGTATTGCGATATCTACTGGATCAGCTTGTTCTTCTGGAACAAACGAACCGTCCAGAATACTCATTGCATTGGGGATTGGATCCGAACTGGCTGCTACTGGTTTGAGAGTTAGTCTTGGACGATTCACCTGTGACGAAGAAATCGATTCTGCGATCCATACGTTTGCTAGAGTCGGTGCCGTCATTGACAGGGAATGAAACAATGAGTAGCTGTCAAATTGATTTAAGATTTGGACCTGGTTCCCCCTGTGGGTTTACCCCATCCGGAATTGCCGGATTTAGTGATCTTCGTCCTGCAGCTGTTGTGCGAGAACTGATACAAAATGCTTTAGATGCCGCAGTGGAGGTTCAAGAACAGACAGCTGTTGTTAGGTTCCGGCTTATAAGATGCAATACGGATGTAATACCTGGCATGGAATCGTACAATCACGCGTTTTGTGCTGCCATCAATACTCAAGAGATAATGGGTGGAGGTACGCTTCCGAGCCAGGCAATGAGAGTTGTCGATGCCATGCGAAATGCCATGGATCAAGATGCACAAGACGTTCTGGTAGTCATGGATAATGGAACTGGCCTCGATAAGGACAGAATGACCGCTTTGCTCAGTGATGGAATTAGCAACAAAGGTGCGTCTGCTATGGGTACTTTTGGAAATGGTCACTCCGTTGCGATTCCAGCATCCGATCTGCGTTATGTTCTTTATGGAGGCATCACTTCGTCGGGAGATAGGATTGGTGCGGGCCACGCAGTGTTAGCGTCTTGGACCGTTCGCGGTGAAGAATTCCAAAGATCTGGTGATGGGTTTCTAGTTAATGGATTTAAAAACGGAACGTACGTTTTTGCTGGCGGGGAAGTTCTCCCTGACCTCATCAGTAACAGTTTGGACGATATAAAACTGAACTCCTGCCATGGCACGGCAGTAATAATCCCGGGATTCAATAACTTTAGGGTAAGCACCCCGTTAGTGGACATGGTGTTTAAGGCTGCCGCCTGTAACTTTTTTCAGGCAATAGGCGAAGGACGATTAATCATTCAAGTTGAAGATCGTCGTCCAGATAGAGACGACACGCTACACCAATTGGATCAGTCAACGTTACCAGCAATCCTGGAAGCAAACAAAAACGAAAAGCGGTCACAGTCGTTCCTTGGAGGAAACAGAGCGTACGAAGCGTTCAAGGTTTTGATAGACGGAAACGAACATGTATACGAAACAAAGTTAGGCAAAATTAGAGTTCATTTAAGAGAGCTGGCATCCGGGAATCCACGTGTTGATTTATGTAGGAACGGTATGTGGATAACTGATGACAAGAACATCCCTGGATTTTACTACCAATTTCAGGACCGCCACCCCTTCCACGCGCTACTGTTACTTGAATCCGGCACGGGAGAGCGACTCCATGAGTTGGTACGAAATGCAGAAGGTCCGTTGCACGACAAACTTGACGTTAGTCAGCGTTTATCTGAATCTGAGGCAAAGGACCTTCGTGGAGCATTTAGGGACATACGAGACTGGCTTAAGATCATGGTCCCAGAACTAAAGAGTGAATCATACAGCCCCGATGATTTTCTTGCTCTCGATTTTGGAGATAAAGACTCCGAAGGTAATGCAAAGCGAGCTTTTTGGGGACGGGCCACCCCGGTTATTCGACGAGATTCAGGGCAAACCTATTATGGTCAAGATCCCAGTCCGGATCCAAGTCAAAGTCCAGGGCCAGGTCCGGGACCAGGGTCCGAGTCACCGCCTCGTCCACGACCGGTTCTAAAAAACAACTTCCATGCAACTTCGGTTCCTTTAGGTATAAACAATCGAAGAATCAGGATCGAATGCTTGGAAGATTACGAAAATGCCGAACTACGTCTGTGTATAGACGAGAACATTGATGCTACATGCGATTTACTTCGGCGTAATCAAAACGACGCTGTTTATCTCAACCGAGTTAAGATTGAGGGCAAACCGACAAACAAAAGAGCGTTCGTTAAGCGGAATGGCAAAAATGTGGCAGTTCGTTTAGGGAATATCGTAGCGAATTCAACTCTCGATTTAGAAATAGAGTACGAACTTCCGGATTCACTTCTGGTACTCCCAGGGCAATTGCCTGCATTAAGAGTAGAGGTATTTAAAGCGGTAGAGGCTGAAGAGGGAAATTGAATGTACGACATCTCTATGAATGCACAATCGGCATCGAATGCAATTAGATCTCATGGTTTTCCGGTTTTAGAAGTTGGGAACATTTCGTTTCCGGACGGACGCTATCTCCTCAGTTTCAAACCTGGTGAAGACCAGGCTTCATTTGTCATAACCCATCGTATCGAGGGAGCTCCCTTAATTTCACGACTGCTCGATGAGGGTAAAGCACGATATGTTTGTGCCGTTTCGTCTCCTGTTTCCTCGTACCGAAGTACCCATGTTTCAAAGGAATCTTCACATATTGTAAATTGGGATCAGAACGATTTAGGCGAGCCTCCACTGTTCACACCTATGATTGTCAGCACAGATTCGTGTTTCCTGGCGTTGCGACAAAAGGACGATGGTGTTCATGAGATTTGGGATAACCAGAAGGTCAGAATTGAGAAGGGTAGTCGGTTAGCACTTGGTCATGTCATACAACTACGATCATCAATTCTCCAGTTGATTTCCATGCGAGAAAACAGAGATTTAGCTGACGGAGAATTCTATGTTGATGCTGAGACTGAGCAGGGGTTCCGGTTTCGGGTAAACCTCAATCCAAGCTTACATAAGTTTCTTCAGATTCAGCGCGATAACGGTATAAGACAGCATATTATGACCCATATTGTAACAGCTTGTCTTTCGTTACTTCAGCGCGATTTTAACAGCGACAATGAAGAAGACGGTGGGTGGAAATCTTACCGGAACCTCCGAGCATTAGCTGATTATCTAGGGACAAAGTGCCAAACTCACTGGAGTGATTCCGATTTCAATCCAGAACGTATCGCGACTAGGTTATATCCTCATGCCCTACCAAATGAGATTGATGGAGACCAGGTTTGAACGGAGAGGATTTTCAGGAATTTGACGATGCATCGTTTAGTCGCTTTAGGCGCAAGTTACTTCGGTCTAAAGGTAGTTCCGAGCAGCGTGCATTCTTGGAAGCGGTTCGTAACGATGATGCATTCCTGCAGGTTTTAAATGATGAAGTAATAACACAAGGTTCAAGTAAGCCCGGACTTTCCCCTGAAAGTTTAACCGAAAGTGAATACAAACAACCACCGGCGAACACAGAGGCAACGCTTTATAACGTCTGGGAAGATCTAACTCCACGAATTGCTTGCCGCACTACATTCTGGGCAAATCTCACCTGTCTTCACATAGAAAGTAGTCGAATAAAATCCTCATACTTAGCTGCGAACGGAAACATTGGGAATACCGGAATTGAGCGAATTGATCGGGCTCTTTCCAGTAACGGCGACGAAGCTTCGAAACCAATTGACGAGTGTGTTCGTACGGTATTGCGGCGTTTAGGGGGGTTGCCGGAAGCAAGGGGGAACAGGTCAGTATATGTTGACTGCCCTTTCTCTCGTGCTTGGTGGCGTGAGCGGCTTGTAGCCGAAGTTTCAGATGGAAACTCTGACTTAATCTCAAATGTTCGTGAGGTGACTCGTATAAACCAAGCTTACTGGGAAGAACTCGTTGTTCTTGTGGTATCACGAAACTCGGTCTTGGGATCCCGCAAAGTTAGAGATTTGTTTATTCTAATGCTTGCGAAACTTATCTCGAGAAAGATCAACACTTCGTTACGAGTAGCCAAAAATCTCAGGACTGCTTGTCGCATGGTCGGTGCTATCCAGGCATCTCGAGAACTAAGTATCCTCAACCGCAACGAACTACTTGAGCTTCTGGAATTGGTTGTATACACGCACCACGAGCAAGGAGAAGAATGACGGTTAGAGTCGGTTATTTTAGTCATATTCTGAATATATCAAGTTGTATATTATGTTGTTTTACCTATAATTATGGATTAAGAACCATTGGGGTTGATCTGATTCTTCAACTGATGCGAGGCACTCCGTCCAATTGGCGCACCTGTAACGAAGATTGTGAATTCAAGAATGAAACCTGCTAAGTACGAGCATCGCAAATTACGAGACTCGTTATTGATGGTTGACTCCGGTAAAATCGCACTTCCAAACTTCCAGCGTAGTTATGTGTGGCAGAATCAGAGGATTGCTGATTATGTTCTGGCACTGTATGAAAACAGACCCACGGGGATTTTTCTTTCGCTTCCGGTTCAGGGAGAGTTGGCATTCGAGTCAAGGACATTGAAAGGAGTTACGGCGAGTGCAGACAACGTAGAAGAACTCTTACTTGATGGTCAGCAGCGTATTACGTCTTTGTGGAACGTATTTACGGGCGGGACTGATTTTGGTTTTTACCTACGCGTGGATGATCTAAGTAACCGTATAATGGATGTAAAGGGTGTTGAATTCTACTCCAAGAATTCGGTAAAGGGAAAAGATCTAAAGGACCCAATAAAAGCATACGATGCAAATCTTGTTCCGACAGGTATATTGTTGGATGGCTACGGATTCGTTGGAGTAGCGGAAGGCATTGATCCCGACGATCCTGGACCAATATGGCAGTGGTGCATTAAGTGCTGTGGAGGAGGGATAAACGATGCGAGGAAACTTGAACACGCGATAAAACAGAGGCTTCAGCAGATTATTTTGGTTGAGCGCGAACTCTACTACTGCATTCTACCTCGCGAGACAGATCCCAGTGTAGCTATCAATATATTCGTCGAAACAAACCAATCATCGGCGACAATAAAGATGTTCGATATAGTTGTTGCTCTAGCGCAAGGCCAATACGGTGAAGATCTTAGGAATCGTATTGTCGATTTCCAGGATTCTGCCCCAGTAACGAAACATTATTTTAGTCATGATGAAGAGAAGATGATTCCAGAAATCGGCGAGTGGCTTCTAAAGGTGGCATGTCTCAGGATCAAAACCGAAATCCACGAGGATGGACTGCCTCCGAAGGAACAAAACTATAAAACAGCACTTGATAGCTTGTTTAGCTGTGGGCAGGAACAGGGAATGGAGAGACTTGATGAGCTGCAGAGGGATCTCGAGCAGGCCTTGGCATTCGTAGCTCAACGTGGTGGTACTACCCAAAGCACACTTCCTGCTTGGCCGCCGGTTCACGTAATTGCCGCATTACAGAAAGAATTTGGAGGTGTAAGTAAACCGGAATGGAAGTGGAAAGCTACGAAGCTGATCTCCGCTTACCTATGGCGATCGTACCTCACGGACCGGTATGAAGCTCAAGCAAACGATAGGCTGTACAACGATTTCGTGTCTCTTCGGAAATGCATCAAAGAGATAGCTAACACTGGAAACTTCCAGACATTACCGCCTATTTTTAGTGAAGAAGAGCACCCTCTACCCACAGCGAATGATCTAGAGAAATCGCTGAAATGGATTAGTCGGGGACGCCTCGGACCAGCTATAGTAGCCGTTGCGATGCAACAAACTCCGATGGATTGGGTAACTGGAAGCAGACTTGATGAGAACCATGTTAGAAATCTAGAGAACCTTCGGAAACTGGATCGACACCATGTGTTTCCGAAGCGGTTCCTGAAAGATCACGTTTCCTCAGATGATATAAACCACGGCTTAAATGGCGTGTTACTTAGTAAGGAAGGGAATCTTGCACTTGGGACGAAATCTCCTGACGTTTATTTAAAGAAGATCCTGACTTATTCCCAAGGACTTAACGAGGAAGAGCTTCGAAGTAGAATTGAGTCCCACTTAGTTCCGTATGAAGCATTAATATCCAATGGATCACCAAAATCTCGTTACAAAAAGTTCCTGAAGTCTCGCGCGAAAATGGTAGCGGAAAAAATAACCCCTCTCGTTATTCCATAACATTAGATATCCGCCAATTTGTTTTCGATTATATTGGACATCGCCAATGGTCGTAAGGCTGGCAATCTGATCAGAACAGCGACTAGAACCCGACCTCTTTAAACACCTCCAGCGGGATATCCTTCTCCAAGTCCTTGAAATACTGGTAGTTGGTATCGACTACCCTGTACCCCATATTGGTGTACAACAGAATCGGACGGGGGCTGCCCGTGTTCGCCTGGGTGGTCGCGTGGCGGTAACCGAGCTGGCGCATCTCCCGCAGCAGGACCTCCATCATGTACCGTCCAAATCCCTTGCCCTGCTCCCCCTCGCTGACGCGCCCTCCCACCGGACTGCCTTCGATGGAGAACCAGGGTATGTAGAAGGTTTCCTGCGCCTGGGACGACCGGCAGAAATCCCCTAACGACTGGGCGAATCCCTGACCAATGCACTGATCTCCGCGGAAAAGCTGGAATGCCATGTTGGGCAGCCTGCCGCGCCCGGCCTGAATTTCGAAGCGCGTAGTCACACCGGCGTCCGGCAATATGGGATCCGGTACGTCAAAGTCCGGGAGTTCGAGGAGGATGATACCGCGCGTGATGCGGTAGTCGTTCATACTGAGCAGCGCACCCACGTGGCCCATCCGGTCGGATTGGAAGGCGTGGCAGAAGCGGTAGAACCGGTAGCCGAAGTAACTGAAGGCGCGTATCTGGTCTATACCAAAGCTGCGTAAATGGGCTTCCGCCGCTTCCAGGAGTGCCTGGCCTGCCGGCCGCGCGCCGGCCCGGTAGTGGAAAAAGCGAATGAGGCCGATCCGGTCCTTCAACAACTCCTCGATCGGATGGAGGCCGATGCGGTGGTCCTCCTCGCCCTTGCGGCAGACGGCCACGTGGGCAAAACCCGCGACATTGCCGTCGTCGTCTTCCACCACTAGAAACGACTCGTCCGACAGGTCATCGTACGGCTCCCCGTCCCGTTCTTCATCCCACCAGACTCCCGTTTCGAACTCTTCCTCCGTGACGGGATAGCAGTACGGCATGGCCGCGAATTGCTCGTTGTAGAAGTCCGTCAGAGCGGCCGCCTGGTCGATTTCGAGGGTGCTGATTTTCATGGGGGATGGTTCCTGACGTTGGATGGATCCCTGACGGGGTGACCGAAGTCGTCCGGGTGCTCGACTAACACGCGGCTGGATGCATGGAACCGGGATTGGGAGGAGCCGGCCTGGGATTGATACCGGGATATCGGGATTGGGAGTCTGTTAACCTATATTGCTAATAAACTCGTGAATATATACATAAATACGAGATTATTCACATAATTTTGACAATAACAAGTGAATATTGTAACTTTACTACATGCCCTCCACACGACCAATGAAAAACCGCATCCATTCGCTGAAGCGTGAATACGACATCCTGCGAAAAGGCAAGGACTCGCTCTTGTCCATGATCGACGAGGTGGAGATACCCGAGGGCGTATACAACTCGAACGCCATCGAGAATTCCACGCTGTCGCTCGAAGAAACAGAGCGGATCCTGTTGGAACAGATGTTGTCCCGCAACGTATCCATTCGTGAAGTCTACGAGGCGAAAAACCTTGCCCGGGTCATGGAATACAAGCGTGCCAGGGCGAAAGACAGCGAGTTGAGCGAGACCCTTATCCTGGGGTTCCATCAGATGCTGATGGGCGGCATCGATGATTCCATCGCCGGACGGTTCCGACAGAAAGGCGAATACGTGCGAGTGGGTACGCATATTGCGCCCGCGCCCGAGCACGTGGAACGCATGATGGAAAATCTCCTGATCGACTATGTCAGCGACCTGGATTCCTACTTTCTGGACAAGATCGCACTTTTTCATCTGGCTTTCGAGTATATACATCCCTTCTGTGACGGAAACGGCAGACTGGGACGGGTCATCATGAATTTCCAGCTTCTGCAACTCGGTCTGCCGCGTATCATCATACGCAATTCCGAGAAGGTAGGGTATTACCAGGCGTTCAGGGAATATGGCGATAACGCATCGACTAAGGTTATGGAAAATATCGTATTCCTTGGACTTATGGAATCGCTGCACAAGCGGTTGAGCTACTTGAAAGGCACAGAAATCATCCGGCTTTCAGACTACATCAGGCGGAACGGCCTGTCGGCGCCCGCCGTAACCAACGCCGCTCGCCGGCAGTCAATGCCCGCGTTTCGGGAAAAGGGGGTCTGGAAGATCGGGAGGGCATTCGATCACCCGGGACAGGATCGGCCTCGAAGCACACCCACGGATCAAGGACTGGAAAGTTCTGGTCAGGCATAGCAGTCGAGGCGGCAGGGCAGGAAAGGGACAAGAAACAACTATTTACTGTCGACGGATGGATTTATCATGGTGGTATACGATGACATTCGAGAAGGCGACGCCTTCGATGACCATGCTGGAGAAGGGAATAAACTGTCATGCTAACGTGGAGTTCTGTTAAACCCTCGTCGTCAATAAGACACTTTCGCAACCGGCTTCCGCTGCTTCCCCTGCTCGCGGCGTTGCTCTTCTACGCGCACGACGCTCCGCCGGCTTTCGCTCAGACTTTCGCCCCGGCCAGCCCCGAGGAGGCGGGCGTTTCTTCCGAAAGGCTCGCACGGATCGACGCGGCGCTTGAAGCGTACATCGAGGAAGAACGGCTGCCGGGCGCAGCGCTGGTGATCGGGCGGCGCGGGCATGTGGTCTACGCCAGGGCCTTCGGCTATAGGGACCGCGAGGCGGGTGAAGCGCTCGAGGTTACGGACCTTTTCCGCATCGCTTCGCAGACCAAGGCGGTCATTTCGGTAGGCGTGATGATACTGCAGGAGCAAGGGCGCTTGCTGATCGACCAGGACCTGGGTGACTTCATCCCCGAATTTGACAGCACGACCGTCGCCGTGAGCAATGAGGACGGGGGCTTCGAGACGGTTCCCGCCGATCGCAAGATCACGGTGCGCGACCTGCTAACGCACACCGCCGGCATCGGGTATGGCTGGGGCCCCGGCACCGAGCGCTGGGAGGAGGCCGGCATAGTGGGCTGGTATTTCGCCGATCGCGACGAACCGATCGCCGATACCGTGAAGCGCATGGGGAATCTGCCCATGGACGCTCAACCGGGCGAGAAGTTCGTGTACGGCTACGCCACTGATATCCTGGGCGTGGTGATCGAGCGGGCTTCCGGCATACCGTTGGACGAATTCCTGCGGGCCGAGATTATCGAGCCGCTGGGCATGGTGGATACACATTTCTACGTGCCACCTGAGAAAGCCGACCGCCTTACCGTCGTGTACTCGGTGACGGAGGAAAAAGGGATGGCGCGCGCGCCCGACCCGGGTCACATGGTCGGGCAGGGCATGTATCTGGAAGGACCGCGCAAGAGTTTCTCGGGCGGCGCGGGGCTCGTCTCCACACCGGGAGATTACGCCCGATTCCTCGAGGCGTTACGGTGCGGGGGCATGCTGGACGGGGTGCGCATCCTGTCGCCCAAGACCGTGGAACTCATGACCGTCGATCACGTCCATGACGCGTGGCAGGGAGACGGAGGCGGATTCGGCCTGGGGTTCGGCATTACCGAGGAGATCGGCTGGAGCGGGTTGCCGGGTTCACCGGGGACGTACGCCTGGGGCGGGGCCTATCACTCCACGTACTGGGTCGATCCGGCCGAGGAACTGGTGGTTTCGTACATGACGCAGGTCATCCCGGCCCAGGGTCTCGACGACCACCAACGTCTCCGGGCGCTTATCTACCAGGCGCTGGTGGACTGAAGCCGGATGTAAGGGGCGCTGACAGGCCGGAGATCAAGTTGCCGCGGTCACCAATGCCGCCACTAACGCCGAAGCATCTAAGCTACACCTCGAACACCTTCTCCAACCGCGTCAGGTTGACGCACCCGGATTCGGTTACGACCACGTTGTCCTCGATCCGAACGCCGCCGCCGAGGCCGGGGTAGTAAAGACCCGGTTCCACGGTCACGACGTGTCCGGCAACAAGGGTCTGCGATATCTTTGAAATACGGGGCGGTTCGTGGATTTCCAGGCCAAAGCCGTGGCCCGTGCCGTGGAAGAAACCCTGCATGCGACCGTCCTTCGCGCCTGTCTCGTAGCCCCTGCTTTCGAACAGCCGTTCCACTTCCCCGTGGATCTCCTGGCCGTCCACCCCGGCCCGTACTCTGGAGAGCGCGGTTTCCTGACCTTCCAGCACCGTATCGTATAGCCGCCGGAACGCGTCGGATACCGGACCCTTCGCCACGGTGCGGGTGATGTCGGCGAAGTAACCGGTTTTCGTGGACTTGGGGAAGAGGTCGAAGATGATGGGCTCGCCGGCGCGCAACAGACCGGAGCCTCCGTTGTGGGGGTCGCAGCCCTGGACGCCCCCCGCAACGATCGTGTGCTGGGCTATACAGTCCCGTTCCAGCAGATATACGTGGATGCGCGTACGGATGTATTCGGAAGTCAGTGGACCATCCGGACCATGGAGGACACCGTCCTTCACGGCGGCCTCGGAGATGAGGCCGAAGGCCATGCGCAGGGTGTCTTCCGTGTGGCGCGAAACTTCCGAGATCGCCGCCACCTCGTCGTCGGACTTCACCGGCCGCTCGTCCCAGAAGGGATCCTCCTTCGCCGCCACCTCGAATCCTCGATCCCGTAGTTTATCCGCGTACCCCAGGGGGAAGCCGTTCGGCACCCTGACGTCCTTCACTTCCCGGTCCCGGAGCAACTCGATGACGGCGTCCACGAGTCCCGGGTCCGCCTTTCCGTTTCCCTTCGCGCGGTCCGTGTAGTCCGTGAGCGACACGACTTCATCGACCTTCGACTGGGCTCGTGCGCGGTCGATCTCCAGGTCGCTCATCATGATGGTCGACCGGCCGGCCACCCTAAGGTAGGTGAAGGGATCGGGGACGAACAGTCCCGTAGCGTACAGCATGTCGGCACTGCTTTCGCTGTCCGCGATGAGCAGAACGGCCTCGTTATCGGGTGAAGCGGTCATCCGGATGCCTCTCGCTTTGGGTTCTGTCCTGCTGAATATTTAACAACTGCAGGCAACATACCTGCAGCGGCATGTATTGTACAATTGTACATGTTAAATCAAGTCCAATCGACTCAGATCCAATCAACTCAGATCCAATCGACGACACAGACCGCTCGATCAACATTGCCTCCTGCATGTGCTACGTCCGGATTGATCGGCTTTGCACAGTTCAATCATACCCATAGAACCCCCGCCCGCTCTTGCGCCCGTTCATGCCGGCGGCGACCATCTGACGGAGCAGAGGCGGTGCGGCGTACCGGTCGGTGCGGAAGGCGTCGTAGAGCACTTCCGCAATGTACAGCGTGGTGTCGAGGCCGATGAAGTCGAGGAGCTTGAGCGGACCGAGCGGGTGACTGCACCCCAGGACCATTCCTGCGTCGATATCCTCCTTCGTAGCCACGCCCGATTCGACCAGCCGCACGGCGTCGAGCAGGTACGGGATGAGGAGATAGTTGACGATGAAGCCGGGCGTGTCCCTGACTTCGATCACCTGCTTGCCCAGCGATTCTCCGAACTGCCGGGCCGTTTCCACGGTCTTTTCGCTGGCCTGCAGTCCGATGACCATCTCGATAAGCCGCATCACGGGCACGGGGTTGAAGAAATGAAGGCCCAGGACCTGCTCCGGCCGGTCCGTCGCCGAAGCCAGTTCGGTGATGGATATGGATGAGGTGTTGCTGGCCAGGATGGCCTCCGGCGAGGCGATGCCGTCCAGGATCCGGAAGACCTCCTGCTTGGTTTCCAGGTTCTCGGTGACCGCTTCGATCACCAGGTCGCAATCGGCCAAATCGTCAAAATTCGTGGTGCCCGTGATGCGTCCGAGTACGGCCGCCTTTTCGTCTTCCGACATTTTCCCCTTAGATACGTTGCGCGACAGGCCGCCGTCGATTCGGCCGATGCCTCCGCTTACCAGTTCGCCTGACGCCTCGCGGACGATCGTCCGGTACCCCGCCTCGGCGCAAACCTGCGTGATGCCCGCCCCCATCAGCCCACATCCGATGACGCCCACGGTTTCTATGGCCATGCCGGATCCTCCAGGTGTTGTAATGCCGGTTATTCGATGTTACAGGTTATCGTCCGCGTCCCGCGAAACTGTGGCGTTACGCTATATCGTCCGCGTCCCGCGCCAGCGCGGCCACGGCTTCCTTGAACCGCCGTCCGCGTTCCTCGTAGTTGGTGAACATGTCGTAACTCGCACAGCCGGGTGACAACACCACCACGTCTCCAGGCCGCGCCAGGCTGGCGCTCTGCCGCACGGCGTCATCGAGCGTTTCGGATCGAGCGATGGCCAGCGCGTCCGTTGTCCCGGATTTCCCGGCGGCCGTATGAGCAGTGCCGGCCGCAAGCGCCGCGTCGGATTTCGCGCCGTACGTTTGAGCCACCCCGGCTTTCCCGATCGCGGTCTCGATCGCATCCGCGGTCGCGCCGATCAGGACGGCCGCCCGGGCGCGGCGGACGAGTTCCGATGCCATGCCGTCGAACGACATCCCTTTGTCGTACCCGCCCGCGATCAGGACCACTGGTGCGTCGAAAGCCCGGAGGGCCGTGATCGTCGAAGCCGGCGTGGTGCAAGCCGAATCGTTATAGTAGCCGACGCCATCGATTACGGCCACTTCTTCCAGGCGGTGTTCCACGCCGCGGAACGCCTCGACCGTCGACCGGATGACCGATGCCGGGATCCCGCACAGGCACACGGCCGTCACGGCGGCCAGCAGGTTGGCCCGGTTGTGCGGACCCGGGAGCCGGAGGGCGTCCACGGGACACACGACGCGCTCGCCTGCCGGACCGCGTTCGGCCGGACCGCCTCCGTCCACTGGATCGTGCCCGTCCGCCGGGCCGTGTTCTTCCGATTCGTCACTACTTTCCGAAACGCCACCTCCCTCCGCCGGGCCGCGGTAGACTACCTGTCCGTCCCGAACGTAACATCCGGTCTCGACCGGTCCCTCCATGCTGAACCAGGCTACCCGTCCCGGACAGCGCGCCGCCCACCCGCGCAGCCGCTCATCATCGGCGTTCAGGACGACCACGTCTTCCGGCGACTGGTAATGCACGATGTGTTGCTTGGCCTCTTCGTAGGCGTCGAAGGTACCATGCCAGTCCAGGTGATTCGGAGACAGGTTCGTCACCACGGCCACGCCGGGGCTTTGCCGGATCCAGGCCAGGCGGTGAAGCTGGAAGCTGGACAGCTCGAGAATCACGGGGCTTTCACCGGCCGACCTGGCCGCAGTGCCTTCAACTCCGAGCGTCGCACCAGGGCCAGTTCCGGACGTCGCACCGGGATCTGACGCCTCGCCACTAGGATTGCCAATTTCGGCCGCCTCGTCCCGGCCATCTGCAACGTCCGGACCCGCAAGCTCGTTGAGCACGGACCGGCCGATGTTGCCGCCCACCAGCATAGCCGGGTCGACCGCCTGGAACATCGCCCCGACGAGGCGGGTGGTCGTGGTCTTCCCGTTGCTGCCCGTTATGCCGATGATGGGCCGTCTGCAGTTCTCGAAGACCAGGTTCGTTTCGGTAGTCAGTGGAATGCCCCGGTCCCGCGCCAGCCGGAGGTAGGGACTGTCGTCCCGGACGGCGGGACCGACCACCACGAGGTCCGCTCCGGCTATGTCCTCATCGCGGTGCTCACCGAGCACGTAGCGGACCGGCCACGTTGAGAGTGCGTCGATGGATTTCCGAAGCGCTTCCGCGGGCTGCAGATCCGTGACGGTGACGTCCGCGCCCCGCACGGCGAAATACCGCGCGGAAGCGACGCCGCCCGATAGCACGCCGAGGCCCAGTACGGTAACCCTTTTACCGGTGAAATCCCTTGACACCCGAAGCCTGTCCGGTTTAATATACGGCGTTGATTCGCGCGTTCAATCCGCGATGTCGAGACGTTCGTCAAGCGCAGCCAGAAAAGCGTTGGTTTGCGGCGTTTCGACGGTTTTCGGACTACGCATCAACTGCACCAGGTCTTCAATCGTATCGATATCCAGCAGGCGGTAGTCGTCGAGCACCTCGTGGGTGATTCGGCGGTCCCGAAGCAAGGCTACGGTCTCCTCGAGTTCAGAACCCGAACTCCAGCGCGAAATATCGAATATCCGATGCGGCTTGCGCATGCCGATAAGATTGTACGCGCCGTCCTGGGCAGGAACAAGCACAATATCGTGGGATGAGAGGGACGCACGGGCTTGATCGATAACGGTTTCGTCCAGGCGCGGCATGTCGCTCCCGGAGATCAGCACGTACGGGTATCTACCGAGCAGATCCTCGAAGATCCCGAGCATCATCTCGCCCATGTTCGCGCCGGATGCAGCGTGGTACGGGACGTCAGGCCCGGTAATCGGGCGAAAGGCATCCGCGCAATCGGGCTGGGACGTGCCCAGCAGGACGTCGTAATCCCGTCCCCGATGGGCCGCGAACCGGTCCACCAGGAACGCGCGGTACATCCCGGCCGCCAGGCGATGGGCTTCTTTCGGACCAAGCATCACGCCCGACCTGTCCCGGATATCCTTGAGGCCTGCATAACCGTTCTCCGCCGTGCCATTGACCAGCCGGGTCTTGACGCGACGGGGTTCGGGGTACTTGGCGAGCAGGACGAGTGCGGTACGCGGGTAAGGGATCATTGGCCGGAATGCATGGCTTGGCGCGATGGGAGTCGCGTTATGATGACGCCACTTTGGTCATGAACATAGATAAAGATAATGTAGCGGATTATCTGTATACAAGACATCTTTTGGACGCGCCGCCGGAGGGATCCTGCACAGTGGAAGAACTGGGCGGCGGGTTTCTGAACACCGTGCTGCGGGTCTCGGCAGGCGACCGGTCGGTCGTGGTCAAGCAGGCCCTGGACGCGTTGCGGCTGTTCCCGGACCTCAGGGTCACCACCGACAGGATCGTATACGAGACGCAGGCCCTCCGGGTATTGGACGGGCTTTTCCCCGAGGGAACCGTTCCGGCCGTTCTGCATTTCGACGACGAGCAGCGTATCCTGGTCATGTCCGACCTGGGAAAGCGGCCGTCCCTGGAAACCGAGCTGGAGCGGGGACGCGTCGACGCGGGCGTGGCGGGCAAACTCGGCGGGTTCCTTTCGTCCCTGCACTGCCAGACCTGGGACGATCCGGATTTGCGCGCGCAATTCGACAATGAGGACATGCAGGGCCTGAGGTACAAGTACTGTTTCTATTTCGTCGAAGATCCGGATCTGAACCGCGTCGCCCGCCGGTTGGCGGAGACGTTCACGGAAACGAAACAGGCGCTGCTCCACGGTGATTTCTGGACGGCCAGCGTCATCGTCGCGGAGGAGCGGGTCCATACCTTCGACCTGGAATTCGTCAACTACGGGCACCCGGCCCAGGACGCGGGCTTCATCATGGCCCACTACCTGTTGCACGCGTACAACAGTCCGCGGATCGCCGACAGGGTATTCGACGCTGTCGAACGGCTGTGGGACACATACGCGGTCGGCATGGGCGATTATCTGGCGGAAGGCACCGAAACGACCGCCCTGCGCCAGGCCGGCCTCGAAATGATGTTCCGCATCGATGGGATCAACCAGGTCAAGTACATCACCGATGACGGGGTCAAGGCCCGCATACGCCAGGCCGCCCGTCCCATGATGCTGGATGAAGGGATAGCTGTGGCGGGATTGAGGCACGTATAAGTTAGAGACCGATATAACCGATTATAAGAGAATAGAGCATTAGAACAAGGCAGGACCAATCCGGGGGCGCGGGTTCTGTGACTCCACGTATCGTCCCCAACACAACGGGCAAGGAGCGATATTTTGGGTAGATTCAGATCATTAATCTTCATTGCAGCCATTGTCGTTATCGGACTATGGATCCTAAGCGGATTCGGGGCCAACATCTGGGTAGAGGCGCTCTGGTTCGATCAACTGGGATTCAACGACGTGTTCTGGACGACGATCGGCGCAAAGTTCTTCACTGGACTGGTATTCGGGCTGGTCGCGGTGGTCGGCCTCGGGACGAATGTCTACTTGGCGCGGTATTTCTCGACGCGCCTCACCGAATTGCACCTTTTTAACGAGGAGATGTCCGAACTCGAACAGCTTTTCTCCTCGTCGAAGCTGATCGAGGTCGTGACGATCGTCGGCATCCTGGTCATTTCCGCCATCATGGGACTGATCGGCCTGGCAAACTGGGACGGCATGCTACGGTATTTCAATCAGGAAGCCTTCGGCGCCACGGACCCCATATTCAATCTCGACATCGGCTTCTTCGTATTCTCGCTGCCGATCTTGCATTTCGTCCGGTTCTGGCTGCTGCTCCTGGTCGTGGCCTCGGCGATCGCCGTTACCCTGTACTACCTTTATCGCGGCGCCGTCACCATCGAGGAACGCGGCATACAGATCCGCTCCTACGCAAGGAACCACGTCTGCGTCCTGGGTGCCATCGTCTTCCTGCTCATGGCCTGGGGCTACCGGCTCGACATGTACCGCCTGCTCTATTCCGAATCGGGATTCGCCTTCGGCGCGGGCTATACCGATCTGCACGCCCGGATTAACGCCCTGTGGATCCTGCTCTTCGTGGCCATCGCGTGCGCAGGCCTGTTCGTGATGGCGCTCCGCTCGCAGCGCCGCAACCTTCCCTTCATCGCCATCGGCGGCATGATCGCCTCGTCCCTGATCGTCGGTTCGGTATATCCCGGACTCGTTCAGTACTTCCTGGTGGCTCCCAACGAGTACGACCGCGAGGCGCCTTACATTCAGCATACCATCAACTACACGCTGCAAGGCTACGGGCTGGACAGCGTCGACGAGGTGCCCTTCCAGATTCAGGAGAACCTCACGTCGGAGGATATCCAGTCCAACATCACGACCATCAACAACCTGAAGATCCAGGACAAGCGTCCATTGCGCCGGACTTACCAGCAACTTCAGGAGATCCGGACCTATTACGATTTCTCCAACGTGGACGAGGACCGGTACCTGATCGACGGCCAGTACCGACAGGTCATGCTGGCCGCGCGTGAGCTGAACTACAACCAGATCCCGTCGCCCACGTGGCAGAACAGGCACCTCTTCTATACGCACGGTTACGGACTTTGCCTCAGTCCGGTGAATACATCCACGCCCGAGGGACTGCCGGACCTCTTCGTGAAGGACATCCCGCCCGTTGCCATCAGCGACGACCTTGCCGTGCGGCGTCCTGAGCTGTACTTCGGCGAGAACATGGAAGCCTATGCGGTCGTGAAGACCACGCAGGAGGAATTCGACTATCCGGAAGGCGACCAGAACAAGTTCAGCCGGTACGAGGACGACGGCGGCGTGGAGCTCAGTTCCTATTTCCGCCGCCTGGCCTTCGCCCGGTATTTCAGCGAGGCCAACTTCGTCATCAGTCCGCTCATCACCGAAGAAAGCCAGGTCATGTTCTACCGCCGCCTGCAAAGCCGGGTGGAGAACGTCGCACCGTTCCTGGACTATGACCACGATCCCTACCTGATCATCGCCGGCGGAAAGCTCTACTGGATGATCGACGCCTATACGACGACCGGTTCCTATCCCTACTCGCAACGTTTCAGCGGGCTTCTGCAGATGCCGGACACGGGCGACCTGGGCACCGGACCGCAGTCGGATATCCCGGGCCTCAACCAGGCGCCGCAACGGCGGTTCGTCCAGAACCAGCCCACGCTGCAGAACATCAACTACATACGCAATTCGGTGAAAGTGGTCATCGACGCCTACTCGGGCGAGACCGACTTCTACCTGGTGGACGAGGAGGATCCGCTGGTTCGGACGTACCGGAAGATCTTCCCGACGCTTTTCAGGCCGCTGAGCGAGATGCCGCAGACGCTGAAGGACCACATCCGCTATCCACGCGACATGTTCGCAATCCAGGCGGCCATGTACCGTATCTACCACATGCGCAATCCCCAGGTGTTCTACAACAAGGAAGACATGTGGGCGGTTCCCCAGCAGGTCTACGCCGAACAGGAACAGCAGGTGTACCCGTACTACGCCGTGATGAAGACGGCCCAGATGGACAAGGAGGAACTGCTCCTGCTGCTGCCGTTCACACCGGCCAACAAGGAGAACATGATCGGCTGGATGGCGGCCCACTGCGACCAACCGCTCTATGGCCGCATACAGGTCTACAACTTCCCAAAACAGGAGCTGGTTTACGGTCCCATGCAGATCGAGGCCAGGATCACCCAGGACGCCGATATCGCCAAGGAGCTTACCCTTTGGAACCAGGAAGGCTCGCAGGTGATCCGGGGCGACATCATCGTCGTGCCGATCCAGGAGTCGCTCCTCTACATCGAACCGCTTTACCTCCGGCAACGGTCCAGCCGGGGCGGGCTGCCCGAACTCAAGCGCGTGATCGTCGCCTACGGCAACCGCATCGCCATGCGGGAGACGCTGGACCAGGCGCTTTCGTCCATCTTCTCATTCGACGAAGGCACGCTGGCCCGGCAGACCAAGACGATCGTCGACGGCCAGGAGGTGATCCATACCCGTCGTGCCACGCTGGATGAACTGGCTAAACGGGCGGTAGCCCATTTCGACGACGCGCAGAACTACCTGCAAACCGGCGACTGGTCCGGTTACGGGGCTTCGCTGCAGCAGTTGGAGAACGTCCTGCAACGCCTGTCCGACGAAACCAGCCAGCTGGAGTAGGAACGGGTCGAACGCGGACCGGGGATTGTCATGCCCGTTCAGACGATCAGCTTTCCCAATGACCACGGCGACCAACTCGCCGCGCGGCTCAGCCTGCCGCCCGACGGCAGGCCGGTCGCCTACGCGCTGTTCGCCCACTGTTTCACCTGCAACCGGAACCTGAACGCCGTCCGGCGCATCAGCCAGGAGATGTCCGACCACGGCCTGGCCGTGCTGCAGTTCGATTTCACCGGCCTCGGCGACAGCGAAGGGGACTTCTCCGAAACCAGTTTCTCTTCCAACGTGGACGACCTGGTCTCCGCGGCGCGTTACCTGGAGGACTATTACGAGGCGCCGCAGGTCCTGATCGGCCACTCCCTCGGCGGAGCGGCCGTACTGAAGGCCGCCGGCTCGATCCCTTCCTGCAAGGCGGTGGTGACCATCGGCGCCCCGGCCGATCCGGAGCACGTGACGCACCTGATCGCGGACGCCCGGGAGACGATCGAAAAAACGGGACAGGCCACCGTCTCGCTTGCCGGCCGTTCGTTCCTGATCAAAAAGCAGTTCCTCGACGATCTCGAGGAGACCCGGATGGAGGAGAACATCCGGGGTCTCCGCCGCGCCCTGCTGGTGTGCCACTCGCCTATAGACCAGACAGTCGGTATCGATAACGCCGCCCGGATATTCCAGGCCGCGCTCCACCCGAAGAGTTTCCTCTCCCTCGACAAGGCGGACCACCTGCTTTCGAACGAGGCTGATGCCTTCTACGTCGGCCGGGCCGCCGCGGCCTGGGCGACGCGGTACCTGGACGTGCCCGCCGCGTCGGACGCCGGACCCGAAGCAGCGGGGAGCCAGGTGGTGGTGCGGACGGGACGTGAACGCTACTATACGGAGGTCGTGGCCTCAGGCCATCACCTTACCGTGGACGAACCGGAGTCGGTCGGGGGCACGGACCGCGGCGGGACACCCTACGACCTCCTGCTCGGGGGCCTGGGCTCCTGCACGTCCATCACGCTCAGGATGTACGCAGACCGTAAGTCCTGGCCGCTGGAGGAGATCGTCGTCCGGCTCACCCACGCGAAGATCCACGCCAGCCATTGCGAGACCTGCGAGACCGCCGAGGGCAAGGTGGACCGCATCGAGCGGGAGATCGAGTTGATCGGCGACCTGACGGGTGAACAGCAGGCGCGGCTGCTCGAGATCGCCGACCGCTGCCCCGTGCACCGGACGCTGCATTCCGAGATCCTGGTGGAGACCCGGCTGTCCAGTCCGTGACGGCGACCCATTAGACTGCGCGAACACGCTGCCGGTCAGCGGGCGGGCAGGATGCCGGCCACCGCGCGAACACGCTGCCGGTCAACAGGAAGCACTACTTCCCAGTCTATGAATTTCCTGGCTCACCTGTATTTCGCAGAAGATACGCCCGAGTCCCGCGTGGGGAACCTCATGGCCGATTTCGTGCGGGGACCGGTGGACCGGCAGCCGTATAACGGCACCGTCATGCAGGGCATGCGAAGCCACGTGGCCGTGGACCGCTTCACCGACGGCCACGATGTGGTGCGCGAGAGCAAGGCGCTCATCAGCAGCGGCCGCCGGAGATTCGCCGGGATCATCGTGGACGTGTGCTACGACCATTTTCTCGCGCGGAACTGGCCGAACTTCTCGGACGTTCCGCTGACCGAGTTTATCGACCGGACTTACGGGTCCCTCCGCGACTATAGAGGCGAAATGCCGCCGGTCATGACCAGGGTGATCCGGCACATGGTTGAACACGACTGGCTGCGGGGCTATCATGAAACTTCCGGGGTCGGCCGGGCGCTGAATGGCCTGTCCATGCGCCTCCGGCGGCCCAACACGCTGGCGGGATCGGTAGAGGAACTCGAGGCCAACTACGGAGAAATGGAAGAGCATTTCCTGCGGTTTTTCCCGGACCTGGTGCGACACATGGAGCAGTGGGGGCACGATGGGTAAACACTTTGACGTCATCGTAGTGGGTCTTGGCGCCATGGGTTCGGCCACATGCTACCACCTGGCCGGCCGGGGCGCGAAGGTCCTTGGACTGGAACGCTTCGATCTGCCCCATGCCCAGGGCAGCTCCCACGGTTATTCCCGCCACACCAAGACGGCGGTCTACGTGGATACGCCCTTCGAACCCTTCATCGGCCGGTCCTTCGAACTGTGGCGGCTGCTCGAGGGCGAGACCGGCCAACAAATCCTGGTGACGACCGGCTACCTGCGCATGGCGAACACCGGCACATGGGACCATTTGCAGGGCAAGGTCAGGCACGAGGTCCTTTCCGCCGCCGAATTGGCCTATCGGTACCCGCAGTTCACGTTGACGTCCGACTACCACGGCCTTTACGATCCGAACGGCGGCCTGTTGCGTCCGGAACTGGGTATCGCGAGCCACCTCATACAGGCGATGCGCCGCGGCGCCGAGTTACATGGCCGCGAGACCGTGACCGGGTGGAAGGAGACGGGCGACTGCGTGGAAGTCGAGACCGACCGTGGCCGTTACCGCGCGGACCAGGTCGTTTTCTGTAGTGGTTCGTGGACCGCCCCGCTGATCGCGGACCTGGGCATCTCCTTGGCCGTCAGCCGCCAGCCCCTGGCCTGGGTATGGCCCGCGCGGAACGCGGCTTCCTTCGACGTGGGATCGCTGCCCATCTGGCAGATCCCCGCGCCGGAGCGGGACGGCGAGTATTACGGTTTCCCCATGATGCCCGACCATCCGGGGTTCAAGCTGGCCCTGCACAATTACGGGGAGACTTCGGATCCCGACCAACTGGACCGCGGCGCCCGTCCCGAGGACGAGGAGGAGGTCCGGGCGTGCCTGCGCCGTTACATACCCGACGCCGACGGACCGCTCACCGCCATGCGGATCTGTATGTACACCAGCACGGAGGATTACCTGCCCGTGCTCGACCGCCACCCGGCCCATGACCGGGTTACCGTGGGCTGCGGATTCAGCGGAGGCGGGTTCAAGTTCTCCTGCGCCTTCGGCGAATGGATGGCCGAGACGGCGCTGGGACAGCCGACGACTATCGACAATGAAGCGTTTCGTTTCGCACGATTGCTCTAGCGGTCGAACACATCCTGAGGCAAGTCACGTCGCAAGCGTTTTGACCGGTTGCTCAAGACCGCCATAACAGCTTGGCTTAGTACACAATACCCAGGACACACCACGGCCTTTGCACAGACAGACAGGAGCGAAATCCATGAATCAACAGATCTCCGAGGCCCAGTGGGAGGAATTCGAACGGCAGGGCTACCTGCGTCTCGGCACCGTGATGGAGCCGGGAGAACTCGAGCGGCTGCAGGAGCGCATCGACGACATCATGCTGGGCAGGGCCGATATCGACTACAGCCGGGTCATGATGCAGCTGGACCGCGACCCGGAGCGCGGTGGCGACAAGCCCGGTCCCCAGTCCAGGGGGCACAAGGGGGCCACGCTGCGCTACCGGAAGATCCAGGACCTGGAACTGGATCCTGTGTATCTCTCCTTCATGCGGAAGCCGGTCTTCGAGGAGATCTGCGAGAGGGTATACGGAGCGGATACGCCGGTGGCCTGCTTCCGGGCGATGTTCATGAACAAGCCGAGCGGGGAAGGAACGCCCCTCGTGTGGCACCAGGACCGTTGGACCGACCTGGACCGCGACCCACTCGTCACGCTCTGGACGGCGCTGGACGACGCCGTCGAGGCGAACGGCTGCGTGAAGATCATTCCGGGTTCCCATCGCAGCCTCGTTAATCCGAGCCACGGGTCCGGATTCCTGACGGAGGAACAAGCGGCGGCGGTCGTCGCAGAGCATGAACCCGTCAACATGGAAGTCGCGTGCGGCGAGACCGTCCTGATGCACAACTGGATGCTGCACAGTTCCGGGACCAATAGCACCGGTACGGCCCGGCGCGCCTTCAGCATATGCTTCATGGACGCGGCGACCCGTTCCCGGGCGGGGAGTACTTTTCCCGTTATCTTCGGCGAGGGGGCGATGGCTGCCGCGCAGTAGCGCAGGTGCGCCGGTTGCAGCGAATCGGCGAAGGGGCGATGGGTCCCGGGTTGCGGCGAATCGGCGAGGTGCCGCGCAGCCCCGGGTTGCAGTCAGTCATCATGAATCTGGGGCATCAATTCAACGCATAATCATCCACCACGGAGCGTGAGAGGATCCCTCCACATGGTTTACAAGAGCATGTATATCCTGGCTGCCATCTGCGCGGCCGCACTGATTGTTACGGGCTGTGGATCCGCTACGGAGACTTCCCGCCCGAGTCTGCTCGACCAGATCAAACAGCGGGGAACCATACGGGTCGGCGTTTCGACCTTCGTCCCCTGGGCCATGCGCAACAAACAGGGGGAACTGGTGGGTTTCGAGATCGACGTAGCCAGCCGCCTGGCGTCCGACGCGGGCCTGGAGATCGAGTTCATTCCCACGGCATGGGATGGGATCATCCCCGGACTCCTGGCCGGCAAGTTCGACGTGATCATCGCCGGCATGTCCATCACCCCGACGCGTAACCTGAGCGTAAACTTCACCCGGCCCTATTCCCATTCGGAACTGCTCCTGGCCGCCGGCAGGGAGTTGGCGGGGAACCTGGTAAGCAAAGAGGACTACGACAGCGCCGAGATCACCATCGCCGTGCGCCGCGGATCGACTTCGGTCCAGGCCGCGCGAAAGAACTTCCCCAGCGCTACCATCCAGCAGTTCGACGACGACATCCTCGCCTTCCAGGAGGCACTGAACGGCAACGCCGAAGCGGTGATCGCTTCCTCGCCCAAACCGGAACACGAGGTCCTGCGCAACAGCGATCGGCTCTTCATCCCTTTTGATGAACCCCTGGACCGTGGCGCCGAGGCCATCGCGATCCGTCAGGGAGAAGCGGACGCCCTGAATTTCTTCGACAACTGGATCATGCTGCGCACGGAGGACGGGTGGCTGAAAGAACGGCGGGATTACTGGTTCAAGACGCTGGACTGGGAGGACGATATCGCGACGGACCAGTAGGTGTCCTGTCGGCGACGGCCACGATTCTACGGCAAGGGCAGATGAAGGCGAACCCCCGTTTTACCGCTTGACTTTGACCGTCCCCCTGCGTATCTGGTACATGACAAAATCGACGAAAAATCGGACGAACCTCGAAACGGATTCAGGCAGCCGGAGAAGATCCAGCGGAGTCACGTTCCATGCCCCTCACCCTGTACGACACCTACACGCGAAGTCTCCGCGAATTCGAGCCGCTGTCCCCGGATGAGGTGGGTCTCTACGCCTGCGGCCCCACGGTCTACGACTTCCCGCACATCGGCAACATGCGCACGTACATTTTCGGCGACCTGCTGCGGCGCGCGCTGGAATTCAATGGCTACAAGGTCCGTCAAGTGATGAACATCACCGACGTGGGACACCTGACCTCCGACGCGGATACCGGCGAGGACAAGATGGAGGAAGGTTCGCGGCGCGCGGGGAAGACGGCCTGGGAGATCGCCGAGTTCTACACCGGGGTCTTCAAGGAAGACATGCAGCGGCTGAACATCCTGGCGCCGGATACGTGGTGCCGGGCGACTGACCATATCGCCGAGCAGATCCAGGAGATCCAGTGCATCGAAGAGAAGGGGTTCACCTACCGGACTTCCGACGGGATCTACTTCGACACGTCGAAGCAGCCTGGTTACGGTTACCTCGCACGGCTGGATGTGGAGGGGCTGGAGGCCGGCGTGCGGGTCGCCATGGCGGAGAAGCGCAACGTGACCGATTTCGCCCTGTGGAAATTCAGCCCGCCGGACGAGCAACGGCAGATGGAATGGGACAGTCCCTGGGGCGTCGGGTTCCCCGGATGGCACATCGAGTGCTCGGCCATGTCGGCGAAGTACCTCGGTCCCTTTTTCGACATCCACCTGGGCGGCGAAGACCACATCTCGGTGCACCACGCGAACGAGATCGCCCAGACCGAGGCCTGCCACGGTACGCGCCTCGCCAACTTCTGGATGCACGGGTATTTCCTGCAACTGGGAGACGCCAAGATGGCGAAATCCGCCGGCGGCTTCCTGCGGGTGCAGACCCTGATCGACCGGGGTTACGATCCCCTCGTCTACAGGCTGTTTTGTCTGAGCGCGAGTTACCGATCCAAGCTCAACTTCAGGTGGGAAAGCATCGAAGGCGCTGCCCGGCAGCTGAACCGGCTCCGGCTGGCGGTCCACGGCTGGGGCGATCCCGCCGCGGAAGCGGATGGGGCCTACATGCAGCGCTTTTCCGAAGTTGTGAATAACGATCTGAACATGCCCCGCGCCATGTCCGTCACCTGGGACCTGGTCCGAAGCGATCTGCCGGACGACCTCAAGAAAGCCACGATCACGCGGTTCGACGAGATCCTGGGACTGCGCCTGGCCGAGTGGCAACCGGAAGAGGCGGCCGTCCCCGATCACATCATGGCGCTGGCGGAAGAACGGCGGAAGGCCCGCGCGGAAAAGCGATACGCCGACGCCGATTCGCTGCGCGACCAGATCATCGCCGCCGGTTTCGATATCAAGGACACGCCCCGGGGACCGGAGATCACGCCCAGGGCCGAAGCTGAGGCCGAGGCGACCTCCTAAAGGTCCTCTTCATGAACCTGCTCCTCGTCGGCGGTTCCGGTCTCGTCGGGACGGCCGTCACGCCCTATCTCCAGCAACACCATAACCTGCGCGTGCTGGACCTCAATCCCCCCCGGCACGACGATATCGAATACATACAAGGGTCCATCACCGATCCCGACGCGGTGCGCGGGGCCCTGGACGGCATGGACGGGTTCATTACCATGGCGATGAAGGGCGGCCAGGGCGGACATGATCGCCATCATACCATGGACCAGGTGATCGACAACTACACCGTCAACTGCCTGGGCCATCACGTGCTGTTGCTGACCGCCTTCGAAATGGGTGTCACGCGGGGGATCTACACCGGAACCATGAGCGTGCACAACCGGCACCGAACCTGGTATCCTTCCGAGGAAGAGGTGCCCCTGGACGGTCCGAACGTGTACGGTCTGACCAAGGGTCTCACGGAGCGGATCTGCCGGTACTTCGCCCGCGAGTACGACATGAACCTCCTTGTCTACCGGATCACCGGCCCCTGCAACCGGGCCATGTTCATCGACCGGATCAAGCACCCGCCCGGAGATCCGAAACTCTATTACACCGACGAGGAAGACATGGCCGAGGCCTACCTCGCGGGATTGAGGTTCCTCGACCAGCCCGGCAAGGGCCGCTGCGAGGTGTTCTTCATCTCAGGGGACGAGCAGCGTGAGGAAATGAATATGGCCAAGGCCCGCATGCTCCTTGGCTGGGAGCCGGTAGCTCGGAAGAAGCTGGGGATTTGAGGACGGGAACACAGGTTTTGTGTCCGGAAGGAAGGACTGGTGACTGTTCCTGGAAAAATGAATGATGAATTGGCTGTTGGTACACAAAACAGTATTCTGAAGCAGTCACAGATTACCTAGGAAGGTAATGATGAGCCGTTACCTGATCGTTGTAGAAAAGACGGGAACCGGATTTTCAGCGTATTCGCCCGACCTAGTGGGTTGCGTGTCAACGGGGTCTACGCGGACAGAGGTGGAAGCAAGCATGAAGGAAGCAATGGAGTTCCATCTCGACGGGTTGAAAGAAGAAGGGTATCCTATACCCGAACCTACTGCCAAATCAACGTACCTTGAAATAGTATCCTGAATTCTGGTTGCTACTTTGGAATCGACTGCCTTCTCCATACGCTCATGGAAGACGGTATAGACTCCAGTAGTAATTTAAGGTTCGTTACGGCCGCCAGGCCGCCATGCACGCTAATTTTCCTAGCCGCAGTCCACACCTGAAATCGACGTAACCAGAGCTGGCCATCAGGTCCCGGTGCGTCTCGACGGGCAACCGCCGGGGACGTTCCGGATCGTCTTTGTCGAAGGGCACGACGAAATCCGCGTTGACTAGGACGCCACCCGGAGCGAGGAGTCCGTGGGTCTGCCGGTAGACGGTTTCGAGGGCTTCGACGCCGCCGAGGTCGTGGAGGGTCTGGAGGGTGAAGACCGCGTCCACGGGTTCGATGCCTTCGGTCCATGCGCCATCCTTCAGGTCCGCGCGGATCATGTGTGCGTTTTGGTGCCCGGCCGCCATGAGCCGCTCCTTTCCATGGCTTACCAGCGCCGGCTCGATGTCGATCCCCGTGTATTCGACGGCATCGGGCAACCCCTCACCGGATGCATCGGCCAACGCGTCCAATACGGCTTCGGCGAGTCCTCCTGCGCCGACCCCCAGTTCCAGGAGGCGGATCACCGCGTGACTCTTTTTCTCGCGCGATCCCGCCTGACGCAGATCTCTATCGCGCCGTTCATCCTGCCATCCAACTAGCGTCCGCACGACGCAATCCACCATCGTCGCCCGCTCGGGCCACCGCCGGTCCAGGTCCTTCGTCCACGCACCGATGTAATCCGGTCCCGTGAAATCCGATAGCGCCATACGATCGGTTCCCTAATCAGTCCGCGTGGGCTTGCGTCCGTGGCTGAAGGAGTCGAGCCTCGGCGTGTCGGGCGGCCAGTAAGGCGCGTCGTTCGACTCCTGCCAGGGATTACCGCAGAAGTTGGTGAGGATATGCCACTCGGGTGCGCCGATATCCGGATCGGGATGGAAGAGGAAGCGCTTCAGGCCGGCTTCCCTGGAGGCGCTTAGGATGCCGTGCAGGTCACGGGCCGGCATGGCGTCGCCCGCGTGGGGCGCGCGCCCGGTCGAGACCCAGCAGATGCACTTGTCCGTATCGCCGATGGCTTCCAGGGCGCGGCGGGTTTCCCCGTACACGATGGTGGAGAAGAACTCGTCGGAGAACCCCATCTCCATGTCCATCAGGGTGCGCACGCCCGGCAGATCGATGCCGAAGAGCAGTTTGACCACGTCGAATGCGTCTTCCTCGGTGAGCGACGGGTTCCATTTCCGCAGCCGCTGCACCCAGCGGGAGACGGTTCCGTACATGCCGTCGAATCCCCGGTGCCAGTAGTAGTGCTTGGGAAAGATAAAGTCGAACCACGAGGCCATGGCGTGATAGTCCTGGCAGGTCAGCGAGGAGAAGGCCGCCGTGCGCGGGATGCCGCCGAGTTCCACCTTCCGGTTGAGTTTCCCTACCTGCTCATGCGTGGCCGCCATGAATCCAAGCGTCGTTTCCCGGCGTGCGCGCAGCCAGTACAGGGCATCCTCGTTGATGTCGAAAAGCTGCATGCCCGCCAGCATGCCGCCGGGCGCGCGATAGCGCACTTCGGCCGGTGTCAACTGGTGAAACCGCGTCCTCAGGTGTTCGATCCCCCGCTGGAGCCGGTCGAGGTCATACCCCAGCGCACCAAATCGCTCGTCCTCCCCGGGCCGGATCTCGAAGAGTTCGCCTCCGTGGTGGAAGGCGAGCTCGTAGTGCTGTTCGCCCGGTCCGTCGATCAGGAAGCCATGGGCCTGGGGCAGGGCGTTCATGGCGTCCTGGACCGCCGCGGCGTGGCTGATGGCGCCGTATGGATCTTCCTCCACAGGCAGGCGTCCCCCGCCCAGGCCCGCGCCGAAGGTGATGATGTGCCATTCGCGATTCGCCGCGTCGTCGAGCATGGCGGCGAAAAGGCGTTCCTTCTCCCGGTCGCGGGGCGTCTCTGCGGGCGGATCGACGCCGAAAGACCGGTACACGGCGGGGTCGCTGCCGAAGACCGGGATTCTCGTTCCGTCGTCAAGTTCGAAGTGGAGATAGCCCACCACGATGCCGGTGACGCCGCCTTCCTGCCACGCGTCGAAGATCCGCTTGAAATCGGTGAGGTATCGGTCGAGGGGGTTGTGGACAAAAATCCAGGCTTCCATTTCGGGTCTCCTGACAGTTTAAGGACGCCCCAGTGCCTCGAGTAATGCGTCCGGTTCCTTGATACTTAGCAACATGGCGTAGCCCTCGGTCGTCGGCAGGTAAACGACACTCGATTTATCGGTGAGCACCGCGTAGATCCGTCCGTCGCCGGTACGCCTGAACCAGCCGAGCAGATAACCGGGCACGCCCAGGCCGTTTCGAGTCGGGGTCCATAGGGCAACCCGAATAAACAGGTAGGCGGTGTGTTGTTATTTGATCGAAATAAAAATCAACATATTATCCTGATTTGATATATGTATATATATGCCGGACGCGACCCGGACGCGTATGCCGGACGCGTCATCGGATCTGGTTTCATTCGCTCAGCATCCGGCAGAGATGGGGAATGAACACCCGGTTGTCGGTCGCCGTGTAGATCAACTCGCCCCCCATGCGGCTGAAACTTTTGCCCATGCGGTTGTAGTATGCCGGATTGTCCATGGGCGGTTCTCCGGCGTTCCAGTCCCAGTCCTCCTCCGTCAGGTCGTTCACGGCGATGAAGGGCCGCAGGGGTCCGAGCCCGTCCTGTCGCCTGATGTTGTTGGCGATGGACATGGATTTCTCGAATACCTGAGGTGCCATGATGGAGGAACCGACGGACAGGAACACGCCGCCGTCGATGCGCGAGACGCCCTCGGCGAAGACCTGGAAGTCGATCATCCCGCCTCGTCCATAGGCGCCGCCGCTGGCGAGGGGATGGGTGTAGACGATATCGTACCCGATCCCCGGATGCACGGTGAGGGGAACTCCGAGCCGGCAGGCGTTCCCGGTCAGCGAGTACGCCTTGTGCGGGTGTTCGACGGCGTGTCGCCCCGGCTCGATTCCGTGCCGCACGATGGTCTGCAGCAGGTCGGCGCGGGCCGGCATGGCCTCGTCGTCGTCCGGATCGCCGGACCAGTCCGCGAGCGCCGTGCGAAGTGCGGCCATGTCCGGGATCTCGTACTCGTCCTCGACGATCATCCTTCCTATCGATTCCCCATAGCCCATGCCGTCCACCGCGCCGGCGAGCACCGACAGGACCGTATGCCGACCCGTTTCGTCCCACGTGCCGAAACATCCTTTCGCGACGTGACCACGCACGTCTTCCTCGGAACGGCCATGGAAGGCGTACTCCCAGTCGTGGATCACGCCGGCGCCATTGGTGGCCAGGTGGGTAATCCAGCCGGATTCCATCATGCGCGTGACCACGGGGGCGAGCCCGTTCTTCACGAGGTGGGCGCCGTAGACCAGCATGACGGACGCGCCGCTGGAACGGGCCGCGCGCATGCGGTCCGCTATCGTCCTGATCTGTGCGGCCTGGCGGGATGAAGCGGGAATCAGCGGTCCATCCGGGTCAACCCGTATGTCGCCGATGCCGTGCTTGCTTTCCCGTTCCGCCAGGGGTTTAACCTTCACCCTGCGGCCATCGAAGCGCGGGTAGCCCAAGGTTGTCCGTTCCCGGGGAATGATACTGGAGGAGAAGATCGATCGCCTGCCTGAAGGCTAATATACTTCCGGCGCGGGTCGCGCCAACTTTTTTCGGGCGGTGCCCGAACGGATATCGAACTGGAGATCAGATGCCGATTTCGACGCCCTTGACCGACACGCCCTGGCGCGTGATCTCGAGGTCGATCCGGCACGCATCCGTGTCGATGAGAAGCCGGTAGGTGCCCGGCGTATTAGGGGTGAAGGAGACCGTGTCCAGGACCTGTCCCTTCAGGGATGCGAGGGCCTCGTTGGTTTCCCGTACCGCCTGCTTGACGGCGCCGCCCCGCGGCGTGCCGTGGAACAGCCGAAGAAGCCGCTTCTCGGCCTGGGGACTCTGGTGCCGCCGTGCGCGGCCGGACTGAAGGGTCAGTTCGAGGAGATTCTCGAGACAGGGGATGTTTTCGGGGGATACTCCGCCTTCTTCGATATCCCGGCGGAGGGCGAGGTAGGGCAATTTCGATTCGGTATCGGCCACGGAAGAGATAAAGGCGTCCAGTGCTTCCAGCAGCAGTTCCCGTTCCTGTTCGTCGAGCCTGGTCAATTCGAATTCAGTCTCGGGCACGTCCGGTCCTTTCCGGGGGAAGATCATTCCTCGCCTTTTGTCTGGCAGCCTGGCCGGCGCTTTCGAATCCCGATACCAGGAAACGCTCTTCGGACCCGCCGAGCCGCCAGGCGGATTCACGGACGATTTTTCGCAATAAACGCAGGTAGCGTATCGCCATACTATTCACTAGCGGCCTCCCCGGACGCGATCATCACCACGCACCTGATATCTGTCGCCGCGTTGCTCATTTTTCTGCCTCCTCGGCCACCAGCGCTTCCATTTCGTGCTCGAAGCCGCCGGTCTCCACCGGGCAATGCATCCCGCATTCCTTGGGCGCGTTCTTCTCCCACCACCAGCGTCCCGCGCGCGAGTCCTCGCCGGGCTTCGTGACCCGCGTGCACGGCATGCAGCCGATGCTGGTATAGCCCTTCTCATACAGCGGGTGCTTCGGGACGTCGTAGAGCTCGATGTAGTCCCAGACCTCTTCCTCGGTCCAGTCGGCCAGGGGACTGATCTTCGCGAGGCCGCCATGGTCGTGGTCGATCTCGATCTTGCGGATGTTCGCCCGGCTGGCCCACTGGTCGCGCCGCAATCCGGTGAACCACCCGTCCAGCCCCTCGAGGGCACGGCGGATCGGTTCCACCTTGCGTACGTTGCAGCACTTGAACCGCGATTCCACGGACTTGTAGAACAGGTTCATGCCGTGGGCGCCCACCATGTTCTCCACCTGGAGCAGGTCGGGGAAATAGACCTGGATATCGATGTCGTAGTGGTCCCGGACCCGGTCGATGAAGTCGTAGGTCTCCTGGTGCAGCCGGCCCGTGTCTACCGTGAACACGTGGATATTGGGATCGATCTGCCACGCCATGTCCAGCAGGACCATGCCTTCCGCCTGGAAACTGGTGCAGATTCCGGCGCGCCTGCCCCAGCGGTCCAGGGCCCATTCGATCACGGTTTCGGGGGATTCCCCGTCGAACTCGATGGCCAACTGTCCGGCTTCAAACTCATCCAGGAAGTCGCGGTCCGGGCTGTCCAGGTGTTCCGGGCGGTCCATGGCGGTCATTCCTCTCCTGTTACTATTGCGGCGATTTCGAGCCCCGTGGCGATCGCGGTCAACTCGTCATCGCTGTGGCGGTGAAAGAAGTGTTGTATGGTCTCGTCGTCCGTTTTCTGTTCCAGGTAAGTCTGAAAAAGCCTTTCGGTGTAGAGGTGCACGGACTCCGCCGGAACTCGGCGCAGCACCGGTTGTCCGATACCGGCCTGACCGCTCAGGCCGCCGCGAAGGAACAGGTCGTACCCCCGCAACCGCTCGCCGCCCTCGCCCCGTTCGCGGAGCGTCGTGGCCTGGAACCCGATATCGCCGATCCAGTGATGGGCGCAGGCGTGGGGGCAGCCGTCCAGGTTCAGCCGCAGGCCCTTCGCCTTGTCGCCGAAGACCCGTTCCATGTGCTCGACGATCTCCGCCATCCGGGTCTTGGTCTCCCCGACGGAGTAGTTGCAGAAGGGCTCGCCCGTGCAGGCGATGCTGGTCCCCCGCAGGTCGTTGACCTCCATGGGGAAGCCGATGCCGGCCACCGCGCCGGTGACCGATTCCAGCTTATCTTCGGGAATGTCCGTCAGGATGACGTTCTGGCGCCGGGTCAGGCGGAATTCACCGCCGTATTCGTCGGCCAGGTCGGCCAGCCGGATCATCTGGGTGCCGGTGCACAGCCCAAGAAACACGGGAAAGCCGGCGTAGTACCGTCCTTCCTGTACCTGTTCATGGATCCCGGTGTGGTCGTGCTCCGTCTCCGGCGGCGCGGGCGCGACGCCATCGGCCAGCCGGTATCCAAGACGGGCTTCCACCCGTGCCCGATAGGCTTCCGGACCCAGGTCGGCGACCATGAACTTCAGACGGGCTTTGACCCGGGACATGCGGTACTTGAGGTCTTCTTTCCACGTATCGATGATGGCGCGCAGTACCGGGATTACGTCATCCACGGGGACGAAGACGCCCAGGTCGCTGGAAAGCCGGGGCCAGGTGGACAGGCCGCCGCCGATGCGGATCGCGAACCCGGGGCTTCCCTCCTGGACGAGCCCCATCAGGCTGATGCAGTTGATTTCAGGCGCGTTGCACTGGTTGGGGCAGCAGGAGATGGTGATCTTGTGCTTGCGCGGCAGGTCGCAGTAATCGGGATTGCCGTAGAAGAAATCGGCCGCCGCCTCGATGACCGGACGGGCGTTGAAGAGTTCGTCGTCGTCGAGTCCCGCGACCGGGCAGCCCGTGATGTTCCGCACGGTGTCCCCGCATCCCCCGCTCGTGGAAAGTCCCGCCTGGTTGAGCGTCTCGAAGATCTCGGGCAGGTCGTTCAGCTTCATCCCGTGGAGCTGGATGTTCTGTCGCGTGGTCAACTCGCCGTAGTCGCCGCCGAAATCCTGGGAAACGCGGCCGATGGTGCGCAGCTTGTGCGGCGTCAGGCGGCCGCCCGGCAGCTTGACCCGCATCATGAAGTGGCCCACCTTGGGTTTGTCGTGGTACAGTCCGTACCACTGCAGGCGCACCACGTCCTCTTCCGAAATCTCCTCGTAGCCCTGGTCGATCAGGTCCGGGATGTCGTTAATGACCTCCATCGGCGCTTTCTCGTGCTTGAGACGCTCCACGTAGTTGCGCTTCCGGACCAGGTCCCAGGTGAGTTCCGGCTGCTCGCGACGGGGTCTGCGGACCGCTTTCGCCATGTATACGCTCCGATTATGTAACTTTTCGACAGAAGTCATCAGAACAGAAGAATCGCAAATCGACTCTCATGATATCGGCCATGAAATGAGCTGTCAACGGAAAAATAACAATGTTGATCAATTTAGTAAAATTAAAAATTATGGACACTAAGTGTACGAGATCCGGGCCGTTTTTCACACTGTATTGATAGACGGACTCGGTTATTCCGGTAGTATGGCTAGACGTGCGCTTTGTTGGACCCGGAACGAACCCCTTGCCCGAGGTGTAAGCATAGGCTATGGTTTACGGTTCGAACTGGTTTTCTGTCTCAGATTGAAGTATCCAGATGAAGTATACTGACTATGGACACCGCTGAAGAAAAGGCAGGTACATCAATGGCCGAATCTCTGAACCATGAGGGCAGGATAAGCCGACTCGAGGGGATTATCGAGCAAATCGACAAGAGATTGGGGACGATAGAAAGAATGGGCTTTACATTGCTCGCAACACTCACGGCCCTGTTGGCCGGCGTGGTTTCGATCCTGGTTAAGCTATGGGCACCGTGAGCGATGAGCCGGAAGGCTGCCGGGTGCGAATCAACTTTCCTTGCCTGATTCCTCCGACCGTCCGCTCCGCGTCCAGATCCAGTAGGCTGGGATGCCCAACGCGGTGATGGTCAGTCCGATCAGGGTGTGCCCGGGATCGCTGATGACGATGGACGTGAAGAAGATCACGCCGATGAGCACGAAGATCGCGGGCGTGATGGGATACCCGAAGGTACGGTAGGGCCGCGGCACGTCGGGACGGGTGCGCCGGAAGATGAACACGCTGAAGGTGGTCGTTATGTAGAAGAGCCACAGGGAGCCGGTCCGCGCCGCAATGATGGCGCCCCAGTCGCCCAGGAATATGATATTGAGGATGCCAAGGGCGGCCATGAAAATGACGGCGTTGGCAGGCGTACGATAGCGCGGATGGACCCGGGCCACCCACGAGATAAACAGCTTTTCACGGGCCATGGCGAAGAAGACCCGCGGCCCGGTCAACAAGCCTGCGTTCACGGTGCCTAATGTGGAGATCATGGCGGTTCCCGCGATAAAAATTGCTCCGATCGGTCCGATTAGCTGTTGCATGGTCTCGGAAGCGACGCGTTCACTGTCGGCGACGCCCGTGTTGGAGAGCACCAGCAGGTAGGCGCTGTTCACCAGCAGATAGACGACGGTAGTGATGGCGAGGCCCAGGATGATGGACAGGGGAACCCAGCGTCTCGGATTCTTGATTTCCTCGGCCACGTAAGTCGACGCGTCCCACCCGTCGTAGGCGCCGAAGGACGCCATCATGCCGAGGCTGATCATGCTCAAGAAACCGATGGTCAGGGTGGAATCGGATGGCCAGACCGGTTCGAACTGGCTCGTGTCGGGCGTGATCCCGAAGGCCAGGGCGACCATGAGAAGCAACCCGCCCACCTTGAGAAAGGAGGACAGGTTCTGTACGAGTCCGCCGAACCGCACGCCCACGTAGTTGATGAAGGCGAGGATGATCAGGATGATGATCGCCATGCCCCGCATGGCCCAGTCCGGGTAGGGGCTGAACTGCGTGACGAAATAACCCAGGTAGGTGGCGAAGACGATGGAGATGGCCGCCAGGTCGCAGGGACGTATGACCAGGAGCGAAGTCCACCCGAAGAGAAAACCCCACAGCCGCCCGTAGGCTTGACTCAGGAATACGAAAACCCCACCCGAGCGCGGCATGAGGCCGCCCAGTTCGGCGAAAGTCACCGCGCCGCAGAAGGCCATCACAGCGCAGATGACCCAGACCATGAGATTCCAGCCTGAAGTGCCCGCGTATCCGGCCACGATGGCGGGACCCGCAAAGATGCCGGAACCGATGATGGAACCGACAATCACGGCCGTCGCCGAAACCGGACCCAGGTCACGCTTGAGTTCGGTTTCCTCTCCGAAAGAATCCGGGCGGGCATCCTTCTGAGCATCGCTCATGGCTGCCTCGAATTAGGTTTTACGGGTGGAGTGTTAAGCGGTGATGTGTTTAATGTTGCCTTTATTTCGGCGCGTGTAAACGATTAAAACCGCGTTTAATGCGTTAAACGTGCGCTTCGGCCTGATCCATCAATGTAACTCGGCGATGCCCAACCCGATGAGCCGATCGGCGTTTCGCCAGAGAATCTTCTCACAGACTTCGGGGGTGATGTGTCCTTCGTCCCGCTGGGCCCGCAGCCATTCGATGTGCTGGAAGTCGAGTTCGGCGTCGGTGTGATCGAGCCCCAGCATCAGGCGGTCCTGGAACTCATCCAGGAACTCGTAGGTGAAAGCCGGGTCCCGGGTCAGCGCATTGAACCCTGAGCCCGCGGACAGATCGCCGCACAGGTTCGGATAGGTCCTGAACAGCCGGAGAATCGTGCCCCCTGGCGCCACGGGCGTCTTGGGGTAACCTTCCTTCTGGTCGGCCGTCAGGTCGCCGCTGATCTCGCTCCAGAAGGAGGCGCTGTGGCCGAAGAATCGAAGGCCCGGAAACTGCTGCAGCGCTTTTTCAAACCGGGGGAAACCCAACTCGTCGATCAGCCCGTAGGTGACCGCTTCCGGCGGTGAGGTATGAAAGGTCACCGGCAGGCCCAGTTCCTCGCACGCGGTGAAGAGATTCCAGAGCCGTGGGTCGTCCCAGTACACCCGGCAGGTCAGTTCCCCCACGCCCCTGGCCCCGCGGGCTACGTACTGCTCCAGCACGTCGCGGAACCGCTCCGGGCTGTTCAGGTCATATCGCCGCACGTCGAAATCGCAGAAGGGGATGAACCTTCCCGGATAAAGCCGGCAGATCTCGAAGACCTCGCCCATGCTCTGGGGCTCTCCGATCACTTCGGCCGATGTCAGGGGCAGGATGACCGCCTTGTCGATCCCCTTCTCGTCCATGCGCCTGATTTGCTCCTCGGCCGACATGAGGGGCAGACCGTTGTTGAACTTCTTCAGTACCGGCCAGCGCAAGACGTGGGCGTGGATGTCGATGACCATGGTGTACCCTGTCGCACGGTTTAGCACCTATCGGGCTAGTTCTCAGGTAAGCCGGACCCGGCCTAGACGGGAGGATTCTGCATTATGCTACTGTTTTCAATCGAACTGCGGGAAGCCTTTTCAACTGCTGGTTCAGCGGGTCTACCTCGATGCCGACGGAATCCAGAGCGGTAACGCCCAGAAGAGGCTCCACATCCGACTCGCCATACTATTTTGTACATGTGCGTGCGGGATTCTTACGCTATCGCTTTCAACCGGACGGACGGGAGTTTCTTCAAACGTTGATTGACCGGGTCCACAACAATGCCCGCGGATTCCAGTGCGGTGACTCCGAGCAATGGTTCGGCACCAGGTTCGCCAAAAATAACCGTACCCCCGACCTTCTCGTGCATCAGTTCAAGCATTGCCACGGTGATATCCACCGAGATTTCGCTGCCGTCCGCCAGCTCATAAAGTCGTGTCGCCTCTGGCTTCAGACCGATACCTTCGAGATACGGACCGGGGACCAGGGTGTCGGTGGCGCCTGTGTCTACCAAGAACATCCCCTCCCAGTACTTCTGCGCATCCGCGGGGTTGGTGACCCTGACCTTGACATGGGTCGCCCCCATTTTCTTACCTCCTTCTGATAAACCGGACGCGTTCCACGCACCCGGTTCATGGGAACGACTGCCCTGAAGGGACTATCCCAATCAGGTCAGCCATCCCCCAGTATTGACTTCCTTATTCCATATAGTCGAAATCCGGTACGACTGTATCGAGATTTGCATGTAAATGCTCGTTGATCTGAGGTTCCCTATTTCCGGATTGCCTGTGCACAGTCACCCAAGCCCCCACACCTCCACCGCCGTTCCCCCCAGCAACCGGTCCTTCTGCGTGCCGTTCAGAAAGTCGTACCCCTCCCGGACCAGGCGCAGCTCATCTTCGAGCGAAAGCCAGTTGTGCTTCTCCCGGTGATGGCCTGGAAAACCGGTTCCCCACATGGCCCGTTCCACGCCGAAGACGTCCAGCAGCGCCCGGATGTAGGGATGAACGTCGCGGAACGGGAAGTCTGCCCGGGACCGGCCCTTCACGTCGGAGATCTTCATGAACATCCGCTCATGACGGGCCAGCTCCAGGATGGGCTGGAAGTCGTCCATGCCGCCATCCGGGTCGGGATATCCCATGTGGTCGATAATCAGTGGCAAATTGGGATGGCGCCGTGCGATCTCGTCGACCTGGCCGGCGTCCCACGGCTTCATGTGGAACTGGACCACGGCTTCCCGCGAAGCGAGTTCTTCCCACATGGGCCGGTTGCCTTCAGCCACGAGGATCTGCTCGTCCGGATAGTAGAAGGGATGGAATCGGAAGCCCACTAGTCCCCTTTCCTCCATCCAGTAGCGGACCTGTTCCGCGTTGCCGGCCGTATCCTGTGGGTCGATCAGGCCATGCCCCACGAACCGGTCGGGGAAACGGGCCACGGAATCGGACATGTACCCATTGTCCCACGTCGACCACGAAGTCTGCACCAGCACGCTCATGTCCACGCCGTTGGCGTCCATGTCGGCGACCAGTTCATCCGCCGTGCCGGGTTCGTCCGGCTCCGACGTCCACGACGGTGCGGTGGGTCCCACCGTATACCGGGGCGGGTCGATCTCCCAGACGTGTACGTGCGTATCTACGATCAGGATGGGATCCTTTCGTGAATGGCGCAACCGGTGGAAATCAAGGTGCTCTTTGCACGGGAAATCCACTCAGACGTTGCAGGTGTCGTAGGCCGCCTGCATCCTGGCGGAAGTGGCCGTTGAGATCGCCTGACTTCCCTTTAGACGTTGCAGGTGTCGTAGGCCGCCTGCATCGCCGCCAGGGGGTCGCCGACCGGGACGAACTCGTGGCCGACGAATCCCGAGTATCCGGTCTCGGCGATGGCCTGCATGACGGGCGGATAATAGATCTCCTGCGTTTCGTCGATGTCGTTCCGGCCGGGGTTCCCCGCGGTGTGGAAGTGCCCGATGTGGCCTAAGTTGTCCCGGATCGTCCGGATCAGGTCGCCCTCCATGATCTGCATGTGGTAGATGTCGTAGAGCAGCTTGACCCGAGGCGATCCGACGCCCTCGCAGACGGACACGCCCCAGTCCGTGTAGTCGCACTGGTAGTCCGGATGGTTCACCTTGCTGTTCAGCAGTTCCATATTCAGCGTGACGCCCTTCTCCTCGGCGGCCTTCGCGACGCGCAGCAGGCCCTGAATGCAGTTGTCGCGGCCTTCATCGTCAGACCTGCACTCCCGGTTGCCGGAGAAACAGATCAGGCCGGGAATGCCGTACTCGACGGCCAGGTCCATGTTGGCCAGCAATTCGTCCTCGATGCGGTCATGGTTCTCGGGCTTGTTCAGGCCATCGGGCAGGGACGCGTGCCCCACCACGATGGCGATGTCCATGCCCGTGTCGCGGACGTGGTTCCAGTGCTCCCGGGGCAGCATCTCCACGGAAGCGTAGCCGATTCGCGCGGCTTCCCGGATCACAGATTCGGGGGTAGCTCCGTTTCGATTGAAGCATCCGAAGCAGATGGATTGGCGGATCGTTCCCATTCATATCTCCTCGAGTTACGAATTCCGTCCTGTGCGTGGTTTTTCCCGTTGTCAAACAAGCTCTGGCCGCTCGGACTGTCCGTTACGCCATATTTTCCTCCGCGGCATCCCCCGAACGCGGCATCCCCCGACGCGCAGCTCACCCGTACGCGCCGTGTTCCAGGAATCCGAGCAGGCGTTTTCGGCGCGGATCGGCATCCCGGTACACGTGTTCGGGCATGGTGTAATTGATAAAGGGGTAGTACTTGTGGCCGATCACCCGTCGGGCGTAGGTGATCTGGGTAATGTACCGCGTCCGGTCGCTCCGGTTCGGCCCCCCGCGATGCCAGACCTGGTTGTTGAACATGGTGACGCTGCCGGCCGGACCGAGGTTGTAGTGAATCCGGTCCTCCCACTCCGTCCCTTCCAGCGAATCGGGACAGGGGCGTCCGAACAGGTGGGAACCGGGTATGACCTCCGTACCGCCGTGTTCGGGTTCGGTGACGTCGGTCAGGTAGTAGTTGCACGTGAAGAAGAGAACCGGGAGACGAATGTTCTCCGGAGGCTCTCCGTCCGTCAGCAGGAAATGCGGCGCGTCGTCCTGGTGCCACCGAAAGGACCCGCCGGGACGGGTGACGAAGGAGTTATTGTGGATCACGTGGCAGTTCTCGGCCACAAGCGCCTCGGCGAAGCTGACGATGGGTTCGAGGTCGAAAAGGCGGCGGTTCGTCTCGCTGAATTCGAACATGCGGTGGCACAGCGCCATGTTCTCGCTGACCGAATTCAGGCCGTTCGGGTTCTCGCGAAGACCGTATTCCAGGTCCTTGCGCAGGACTTCGCACCAGTCGGGCGGCAACACGCTTTCCAGGAAAAGGTAGCCCTGGCGGTTGAACGTATCGACCCATTCACCGATCTGCGCCGGTTCAACGACCCTGCCACCCAGAGGGATTGTATCGGTGGTCATGCCGTTTCCGTTTTGAGGTATAAGTTCACGTACCAAGCGAGTGCGTTCGGGAGTACGTAGCTTCGAATAAAACCCGGCGGGAACGACAAGGCAAGGGATAAGTCCGTGTCCCCTTTGTGGCGTATGCAACGGCAGCGGATCGAATTTCACTTGACATACAGTAAATAACTAGTTATCTGACTAGTTAGTATATAACTTCGATCCGGGAGGCTCAATGGGCAAGATTTGGCAGGTCCAGGAAGCGAAGGCGAAGTTCAGCGAATTCCTGGAAACGAGCCGGGAAGAGGGCCCTCAGATCGTGACCAGGCGGGGCGTCGCGGAGGCGGTCCTGGTTTCCATCGACAAGTGGGAACAGATGAAGCGATTGGCCAGAACCGGCCTCAAAGACCTGCTGCTCTCGCCCGATGCGCGTACGGACTCCCTGACGCCACTGCGTGAGAAAAGCAGGACACGGGACGAGACGAGCATGGAATAAGCCCATGTATCTCCTCGATACGGAAGTCGTATCAGAACTACGCCGAAAACAGCCGCACCAGCGTGTGTTGGGGTGGCTTTCGGGAGTCGCCCCCGATCATGTGTATCTTTCCGCCGTGACCGTGGGCGAGATCCAGACGGGTATCGAGTTTACTCGCGTAAAGGATGCCACCGAAGCGGCGGAACTGGAGTCCTGGCTGGGAAAGATGGTTGATACCCACCGTATCCTTCCCATGGATCCGGCCGCCTTCCGTGTGTGGGGAAGGCTCCTGTACCGGCGATGGAATACCCGGATGACAGACGCCATGATCGCGGCGACGGCCGTGTTGCACCGGTTGATTGTGGTCACCGGAAATCCGCAAATTTATGACCGGCTCGGCGTGGAGACGTTGAATCCATATGAAAAGGGAAACGACCATGTATAACGTGGATGCCATCGCCGCCTTCGACCGGGAGAACGTGGCGGACATCAAGGCCCGGCAGGATTTGATCAACGAAAACGGACGCGCGGCCGGGCTGAGGATCACGGACGTGCGGACCTGGCGGGTCTTGATGCCGTGGCGGGGCACGAAGCGCTGGGACGGGTCTGCCGAGGGATTCTCTTTCGCCGAATTCGAAACAAACCAGGGCCTGGTGGGCGTGGCCGAAGGCTCCTCCAGCGAGGCCGACGAACTGCGTTCCCGGGTCCTGGGAAAGAACCCGTTCGATCCGGAGATCCGCGGCCTGCTGGGTCTCGCCTACTGGGACTTCGCCGGCAAGATCGCGGGCAAGCCCCTCTACCGGTACCTGCGCGACGTCTTCGAACTTGACACACCGGTGGTCACGAAGATCCCCATCGCGGCCTATACCTGGTACCGTTTCCCCGACGTCAACGGTGAGAACGAGGTGACCTTCGACACCTATCCCCGGCACGTGAAGTCGCTCATGGAGGACGAGACCTTCCGCATTATCAAGCTGTCCATGTGCGACTTTGAGCCCGTGCGGTATATCGAACTCGTCCACAATATCCGCGACCTGGTGGGTTACGACGTGGACATCCGCGTCGATCCCCACGCGTCCTGGAGCGAGAACGAGGCGCTCAGGTTCATGCAGGGCGTCGACGATTGCCGGATAGAATGGATCGAGGAACCGGTGGGCGGCCGGTTCGAGAACATCTTCCGTGCCGGCCACCGCCTGCGTCTCATGAGCAGCATACCCATATCCTCCCACGTCTGGCTGCCGCCGCTGAAGCGGGACGCGGCGCCTCGTCCCTACGGTGCCCCGGTTTCCGGCCGTTACGGCGACGAGACCCTGGACCAGTCGCTGGATCTCGATGTCATGCGCCGCCACGTGCCCGCCGACGTTTCCGCGCCGGACGCCTACGCCGGGCCGCTTGCCCTGAAGCGTTATTACGACACCGCCCGGTACATGGGCATGGAACTGGGCATGCACAGCGCCTACGAACTGGGTCCGGGCACGGCCATTCGTCTCCACGTGGCCGCCTTCGCCTTCCCTTACAACATCCCCTACCACATCGTACACGGCAACGGGACCATGCCCATGTCGCTGCACGGAATCGACGCCCATTACAACCAGTGGGTCGGCGACGTCATCGAGGGCGGCAAGATGCGCTACGAGGACGGGTGCCTGCGCGTTCCCGAGGGACCCGGGCTGGGGGTCGAACTCGATGCCGATCGCCTGGAGGAATACAGGTGGACCGAGGAGAAGCAGGCCCTCCACACCCGGCATATCGAGGCCATCCGCGCAAATCATCTCGACAGGCTGGGCTGGCGCAAGGACCGCATGGGCTGGCTCAGGTAGCCGCGCCCATCAATTCCCTATGGGTTGACTCAGGTAGCCGCGGCCGCCGCACCCGTCAATTTCCCGCGCCCGTCAGTTTCCCGCGTCCGTCAATTTCTCCGCGGCGGCCCAACCGTCAGTTTCGCCGCATTCCCCCCAACCGCCACAGCACACTCACGACGCCCACGCTGGCAACCCCGGCGCACGTAGCAAGGGCCAGGGGCGCGCCGACGACGCCGGCCAGCGAACCGACCAGCAGCCGTCCCGGCGGACCTCCGCCGATGGCGAGTACGAGCAGGCCCATGACCCGGGCCCGCATGGCGTCTATGGAGGAGCGGAGAATGATCGAAGACTGCATGATGCTGAACCCGGTCTGGCCGATGCCCACCAGGATCAGCATGGCCAGGGAGAGCGTAAATGACATGGAGAGGGCGAAGATCAGCGTGGCCACGGCGTTGAGCAGGGAACTGACGGTGAAGATGATGCCTTCCCGGTAGTACCTGCCCAGCCGGTCTATCAGGGCGATGCCCACGATCGATCCGACCCCGGTGCCCGCGCCGAGGAGGCCCAGTTCCATTGGGCCCAGGAAGAGGACGTCCCGCACGAAAACGGGCAGCAGGACCTGGTAGGAGAAGGCGAAGGCGTTCATAAGGAAGGTAATGATCAGCACGCCCGAGATCCGGGGATTCCGGCGGGAATACCGGTAGGCGAGCAGCAGGTCCTTCAACGGCGCCAGCCGACTCTTCTTCCGGTCGGTTCGGTCCGTGTCGGAGGAAAGCCGGACGATGACGGCGATCTGGATGATCTGCAGGAGGAAGAGGGCGAGGAATCCACCCTTCGTACCTGTAAACTCGAGCAGGATGCCGCTCATGAGCGGGCCGATCAGCCGGGAAATGTTCTGCGGCACCGTCTCCATGACCATGGCGTCCGTCGTCCGATCCTTGCCCACCAGGTCCGGGATGAGCGCCCGGCGGGAGGACCAGTCGTAGGCGCTGCCCATGCCGATGAGGATGGAACCGAGGACGACGTGCCAGAAGGCGAGATCGCCGAAGAAGGCAAGTGCCCAGAAGAGGCCGTTGACGGTGCAGTTGATGAACTGGGCGTTGACGATCAGCCACCGGTAGCTCACGTACCGCACCACGGTGCTGAAGAAAGGGCCGAAGAGCATGAACGGCGCCATGCGGCAGAAACTGACCAGCGCAACCATCCCGGCCGAGTCGGTCAGCTCCAGCACGACCCAGCCGACGATCAGCTCATCCATCCAGCGCGTCTGCCACCAGATGCTGCTGGATATCCAGAGGTAACGGAAATCGGTAATGGAAAGCAGACCGGCCGCTTTCCAGCGTGAGCCAAGCCGCGCGAGCATGGGCGCCCTGTGGAAAATCCTGTTGACGGGCAGGTGCGACGATCTATATTCCGGGATATCGAAACTACAGGCGCCGCCGAAACCGGATCCCCTCGTCGTCCCCGACCATCCGGCCCGCCGGTGAGCCTCGGACAAGAAAGCCTTTCTATCGGCCACAGTCAAGCGTGCAACATACCCGTAACACCTGTTGATTGCGCCCTTTCGAAGAATGAGTGTATCTACATGAGTGATCGGCTTCGGATATTGTCCATCGGCGCCCATCCGGCCGACATTTTCGACCAGTCAGGCGGCGCCATGGCCCATCATGCGGCCAGGGGAGACTGGGTGGGTTGCGTGGTATTGACCCACGGAGCCCGCGTGCACGACAAGGTGATCAGCGACGAGATGTTCCACGCGGAGGAGGTGCCGGAGGGGGAAACGCTGAAACAGATGATGGCGGAACGGTCCGACGTGAAGGCGGAAGAAGCGCGCTCGGCCTGCCGCGCTCTCGGCGTGGAAGACGTCTATTTCCTGGGCGCCGACGACGCGGTACTGCTGCCCGAGAAGCCGATCGTACGCCAGCTCGCCTTCCTGCTGCGCGAGCTGAAGCCGGATATCATCCTTACCCATTTCCCCGACGAGGGCGGGGGCACGTGGAACCCCCACGCCGTGGCCGGTCGCATCGTGATGCTCGCCATGGGACTGGCCGGCTCCGTCGACCCGGGCGACCGGCGTCCGCCCCACCAGGTCGCGCAGGTGTTTTACTGGGGATGCGGCGCGGCGAGTCTGCCACGCAACGTGTGGGACGCCCGCGGCGGGTATTACAACGACGTTTTCATCGATATCACCGACGTGGTCGACAAGAAACTGGCTTCGCTGGACGCCCTCGTGAGCCAGGGTTACGGCGGCGCGTACGCGCGGAAACGCATCGAGACCTCCGATGGCGCTTTCGGCAGCGCGGGAAACGTCGCCTACGCCGAGGGGTTCATTTCGCTCAACGCCGAAACCCACTACTATTTCCCGGTCTCGTCCTACGCCCTCGAGCGGGCCCGCAGGTCGGACCACGAGAACATCGAGAAAGTCAGTTACAAGTACAAGGCGTGACTGAAAAGTCAGTTACAAGCACGAGGCGTGACAGAATAAGTCAGTTACAAGGCATAATACGCGAAGCATGAAGGAGATCGCCATGCAAAGGGTGGGATTCATCCTGAAGGTCAAGGAAGACATGATCGAAGACTACAAGAAGCACCACCGGGAGGTCTGGCCCGAAATGCTGGACGCCCTGCGCGAAGCGGGATGGCACAACTACTCGCTTTTCATGCGTGAGGACGGGCTGCTCTTCGGATATTGCGAGACACCGGATTTCGAGAAAGCACTGGCCACCATGGCCGAAAAAGACGTCAACGCGCGATGGCAGGAGTTCATGGCGCCCTACTTCGAGAACCTCGCTGGCAAGCACGCCGACGAGAACATGGTGCCGCTGGAGCAGGTATTCTACTTGGAATAGCAGGCAAAGCGCGCCCCCCGCGCGCGGGGTAAACAAAATTACGTTGGACACAACCACCCTCGATACGCCCGTCCTGACTCACGACGACAAACGGCTGATCTGTGATATCACCGATTCGCTGAAGGAAAGCAGAAATCCCCACGCCGCGCACCTCGACCAGGCGATCTGCGAATCCATCGCCCGGCTGAATGACCTGGCAAAGGTCATGAACGCCTATCCCTCCCTGCTGCAAAGCCAATCCCTGGGCCAGCAGCGGAGAGACGCCTCGTCCCTGATCGAAGCGCTTTCCAACGCCACGCTGTTCACGGTCGACATGCTGCTGCCCATGCGTGCCGCGGTCGGGCAGGTGTACGTCATGGCGCGACTCAATCTGTTCCGGCTGCTGCACCAGGTCGCCCAGGAGGCGCTGGGCGGAAGGAAAGATTTCACGACCGTGGAAGACGCAATCGGCAACCGGATCAGCCAGAGCATACACAATAAGGTGATTGAATCGCTACTGACCGCCATTGTCTGCGACGACAGTCTCGGCCGCGCCGTCCGAACCAAGGCGGCTACCGCCCTGACCCTGCTCTGGGAAGACCGGTTTTCCCGGCGCATCGAAGCCTTCCTGCCCGTGCTGGAGACCACCTGGGAAGCTCGGCGGCAGACCACCGTGCAACTGGGCACCCTCATGGGAGTGTCCGAGATCTTCGCCCTGATGCGCGCCGGCGGCGACATCCAGTTCCTCGATTACTTCTCCAGGAAAACCTGTCCGCCGGAGGAGTTGCAGGCCTTTCGCGAATTCCTGTTCAGCGTGTCCACCGAGGAGCTCGAATCGATAAACAAGGAAATGCTGGAAGGCCATCAAAGGGCGGCCAATCCGGGCGTTGATACCACCCTTTCCCTGTCGCCCACGTATCTCTACAATCATACGGCGACCGATTTCGTCACCCAGCTTTACCTGTTCTTCGTCAAGCGCCACCTCGAAGCCCACGCTCGGCGGATCCGAAACCTGCCCGGCCCCAAGCGTACGGCGGAGGAGTACGTGATGGTCTATTTCCTGGAGCAGTCCTGCACGATGGACGGAAACCCGTCCGGCGACAGCCCGTCCGGCGGGAGAGAGGAAGACGCGCAGTGATTAAACTCGGTTGCATGTCCTTAAGCTATGGTCACGCCATTACGGAAGGCCGCATGGACCTTTTCGACTTTATCGACCGCGCCCGAGAAATGGAACTCGACGGGATCGACATCCATACCCGGGCACTGGCGTCGGAAGACGACGCGTACCTGGGGGACGTGCGCATGAGATGCCTGCAGCGGGGGCTGGCCATCTCCTACCTCGGCATCAGCAACAACTTCGGAAAGCCGGCCGGTGAGATCGCCGAGGAGATCGGGATGGTAAACCACTGGATCGACGTGGCCGCGCGTATGCACGTGCCGATGGTACGTATCTTCGCCGCGTGGGACCGGGACGATACACCCGCCGACGTTACCTGGACCCGCATGATCCACGCGATTTCGGAGGTCGTCGCCCATGGGGCCGCCCGGGGCGTCGCCGTAGGACTGCACAACCACAACCACGGATGCGTGACCCGCACGGGCGATGACGTCGTGCGGATTCTCAACGAAGTAAACCACCCCGCCTTCACCCATATACTGGACACGGGCCAGTACGCCGGGTCGCCGGGCGCATCGGGAGCGAGAGGCAATCCCGATCCCGCATACGATTTCTATGGAAGCATGGAGAAAAGCGCGCCCCACGCCGCGCACGTCCGGGCGAAGTTCTACCGCGTCCAGTCCGGCGAGGAAGCGTGGCTGGACTATCCCCGCATTCTCGGGATCCTGAAACACGTCGGTTTCAATGGCTGGATGTCGGTCGTTTACGAAGGGCAGGACGTGGAAGCCGAGGAGACGGCGGTACCCAAGGCCGCCGCCTACCTGCGGCGGCTGCTGGACGAACGCGGCATGTGAGGCTCCGCGAGGAGCGAGACGATCTGCCGGCAGGAATCGGGATTCAGTTCCACGGAGATGCTGCGGCGCTCGAGCGCACGCGCCGCCAGCGCGATCATGCCCTGCCCGGCAAAGGGATCCAGGACCGTTTCTCCCGCGTATGACCAGAGGCGAATCAGGCGTTGGTAGGGGGGTTCAAGGTTCTCGTCGGGCGTCCATACGGCCTGGCGGCCCGTCCGCCATTCTTCCGCGGGTACGCGGCTTTTTTGCATGACGCCGGGCGCGGGCGCTTCGGCGGCACCCGGCTTACGGTAGACCAGGATGGTCTCGGCGTGCGCCTTGGGCCGGCATCCCAGCGGCACGCGGGCATCCGCCTCTTCCTTCCTCGTTTCCTTCCGCGGGTCAAACCAGTACCAGGTCGCCTCATACAGAAATCCCGCCTCCTGGAGACCGCGGTGCGCGTCCGCCACCAGGGCGACCGGTTCTTCCCGCCAGAGCAGATCGGCGATCCAGACGATCATCGCCCTGCCGGGCATCAGGCACCGTCGGCAATGCGCCCAGACCTCGGAAAGGGAGGTCAGAAATCCAGCATAGGTCTGGCCGAAGCCGATCTGGTCCGGGTGGCCGTAGTCACCGCCGTCCCACCAGGGCGGACAGGTCAGCACCAGGCTGGCGCACCCGTCGGGGATCGGGTCCATCCTGCGCGCGTCGCCCAGCCAGAGCCGGGCCTGGTCGTCATCGTGGTATAAGCGCATATCGGGACGGGTTCCTTACGGATGGGCTTCGGCTCACAGGTTGGCCGTGGGGATGCGCGGCTGGTCGGACGGGCGTTCCCCCGCAGCTCGGACGGAAGTACCGCGGCCGGTCGGATCGGCCGTGCTAGGCTTCCGGCCAGATTTCGGCCAGGTCGCTCGAAATGATCACGGGATTGGGGCCGTCTACCCGATAGCACGCTTCCGCCGACAGGGCTTCCTGCAAGAGGACGCCCATCATGGACCGGGGCCAGCCGAACCAGCGGTAGACCGCCTTCTCGTCGACGGCCCCCGCGGAATCCACGGCACCCAGGAGGAGGCTGCACATGGCGTGACGGCGGGTCATGGACACGGCTTCCCTCGCCGTTTCGGCGGGCACCCATCGCTTCGTCAACTCCCATACGCACGAAGCCGCGTCGTGCATGCTCCTTTCGATCCGTCCGGGAACGATCAACCACAGTTTCTCGAGCTCCAGCAAAGCCCTGCGGAATGTCCGCCTGTCCATGCGGAGGGATTCGGCGAGTCGATCGCAAAGGGTTTGACCCGTGGCCGGGCCGTCTCGCTCGATGCAGTCGGCCAGGTGGTATGCCGCCGGGGATATCCGGTTGCTGTCCCGGGCGCCCTGGAAACCCTCCCGTTCCATGGCCAGCAGCGCCGCCCAGTGCTTCCGGGCGACCAGCGTGGGTTTTCGCTTCACGAACGTGCCGACAAGGCAGGGCACGGCTTCTGTCAGGTCGTCCATCCAGATACTGGCGATGCCTTGTCCCGTGCTTATCCGGTCCCCTTGACCGGAAAGGTCGGCACTGCCGTCAATGGCTTCCTGGATGCTGGGAAGTTCGGTGCCGGAGTATACCGAAACGAAACACCGTTCCAGGATGAACTCTCCGGCCTGTTTCCTGCTCTTCAGGCGGCGGGACGGGGAAAGCCGGTGGTTCTCGGTCACGCGTCCGCGGACGCAGTCGGGCAGCAGGGGAAACAGTTTCGACTTGGTGAGAATGGACATGTACGGCGCTTTCGTCGTTCTCGCGGGTCACGCGGCGGTCTGCGCGGCCAGGGCCGCCCCGATGATTCCGGCCTGGTTTCTCAGCCGGGCGGGTACGACCTCGGTATCCACGGTGAAGCACGGGGAAAACTTTTCGTACTTGTTGCTGGCACCGCCACCCACGATGATCAGGTCCGGACGGATCAGCTCGTTCAGTTTGCAAAGGTACTCGTTCACGCGCCCGCCCCATTCCCGCCAGCCCAGCCCCTTCTCCTTCCGCACACTGTCGGCGGCGTATTTCTCCGCCACGCGTCCTTTCATCTCGATGTGGCCGAATTCCGTGCTGGGCACGAGCTTGCCGTCGACAAACAGGGAGGTGCCGATGCCGGTTCCGAGGGTCGCGATGACCACCACGCCGTCCCTGCCCCTGCCCGAGCCGTAATGCATCTCCGCTATACCCGCCGCATCGGCGTCGTTCACGAAAACGACCGGACGGCCCGTTGCCTCCGCCATGCGTTCGGCGGCATTCACGCCGATCCAGGACGAGTCGATGTTCGCCGCGGTCCTTACCGTGCCGTTCTTGATCACTGCGGGAAAGCCGAAACCCACGGGGCCCTCGAGGTCGAAGTGCCGGACGATTTCCGCCGCGGTCTTGATGATTTTACCGGGGGTGGCCGGTTTGGGGGTCGCGATCCTGAACCGTTCCGTCTCGAGTTTCCCGGATTCCAGACAGACCGGCGCGCCTTTAATACCCGATCCACCGATATCGATTCCCAGTAGACTCACGCGGGTTCACCTTCCGTCGGTTCTTCCTCGGCGTGGACGACATCGCGGTCGCGGGGAGACGTGATCCGCCAGTAGTACCCATCCGGATCCAGCATGCGGAAGTCCGTGGCGCCCCACGGCTGTTCTTTCAACGGTTCGTGTATGGTCACGCCGGCCTGTTGCATCCTTGCGTGAAACTGGCCGATATCCGAGATTTCCAGGACCAGTTCGACCCCCACGCCCCGAACGAGCGCCGCATCGGGCTGATCACCAGGGTCCGGATGCCAGAGCAGTTCGTCCGTCTTCAATCCGATTATCAGATCGTTCCGTTTAAGGAGGATATAGCCGGGATTGTTAGAAAGTTCCTTGAAATCGAAGGTCTCGGTGTAGAATGCCGCGGACACACGCAGGTCCTTCACGGCCAGGTTGACCTGGAGCTTCACGGACGGACTCTCGACCTGGACCTGGTCGGCCCGGGGACCGCGGGAAGTGAACTGAACCGTATAGGTCACCTGGTCGCCGACCTGCAATAGAGAAAACTGCGCATCCATTATATTGGATCGATGAAAAAACAGGTCCTCGTTCTCCGGCGTGTTGATGAATCCGTATCCCCTGGTGTGGTTCAGCCTGGTTATCGTACCCTGCGGCATGACTGTTCCGTCCTGGTTCCTGGGAACCGTTGAGTATAATACCCGGTTTATCGCAAAGAGAAGGTGGAATCTGGCGAGACCATACCACCCGCGGCAGGCACGGCAAAGGAGTGGTGCATTCGTGCTTCGCTTGCCTGAACTATCGTGCCGGCCGACCCCCGAGAACGGAGCCGCCGACGAAGTTCCATGTTAGATTTGCACAACGGGTCAAGTCAAGCATTTTATTCTACCGCGAACAGGTACATAGAGGTTGACAACAACCGGTGGTTCGCCTAGACTATCCGGAGTATTCGGACGATGAAAAACACCCGCAAAACGGAGTATTCCCGGCGGTCGAATCCCATTTGAATATGCGCAAATTCCATCTTGAATCGATATTGCTGGGCCTGCTGATCTGGTGCGGATGCGATCAGAACCTGCGTCCCTTGCCCGAAGACGGCGGAATGGCGTCCGGCAGGTCCTTCGTGGAACGGCAACAGCCGATGGATGGCAGCCGGGTAGCCGGCCGAAGCTTCGAGGAAGGACAACCCACCGCAGTCCCGGTAAGCGGAGAAAGCGTTTCGGGGACCATCGACATCACGCCGGGTCTTTTCTCACGGCTCAGAGGCTCGGAGACCATGTACGTCATGGCGAGACGGGGCGAGAACGGCCCGCCCCTTGCCGTCAAGCGATTCAGAAGCCTGCGGTTTCCCATGCCGTACACGCTGACGGGTGCGGACCAGGCGGTCCAGGGCCCTTCTTTCACCGGTGAAGTCACCATTGTCGCGCGCATCGACCTGGACGGAAACGCCGGCGTACCGCAGGCCGGCGACATGGAAGGGGTCATCCCGCGGGTGGTCATCGGAGATTCCGGAGCGGACGTCGTCATCGACCGGCTGTACTAGTCGACGGCCATAATCCGGAGCGGACGTCGTCATTGACCGGCTGTTCCGTTCGTCGGCCATATGCCGGGCGGTCTCCCCCGATCGTCCTTTGCCAGCGTTCCCCGGTCTGCCCGATTTAAAGAGAAACGCCATGGATTCCCAACTGCTCACAGCGCCCGAATCCCTCCGGCGGCTGGTCCTTGACCTGCGCCAGATGGAGACTTTCATCGAAGATCCCCTCGTCATTCGGAAGGCGGACGGGGTCTGGTACGAGGATATAAACGGGCGGCGGGTCCTGGACGGCATATCGGGCATCTTCACCGTAAACGCTGGCCACGGCAACCGGCGGATCATCGAGGCGATCAAGGCGCAGCTGGACACCATGGCCTTCGCTCCTCCGCTCCACGCCACCAGCCCCCCGGCCATCGAGCTTGTCCGGCGGCTCTCGGAAGTCACGCCGGAGGACCTGAACACGATCAAGTTGCTATCCGGCGGCTCGGAGGCCACCGAGTCAGCCATGAAGCTGGCGCGGCAGTACCATCGGCAGACCGGCAACCCGGGCAAGTTCAAGGTGATCTCCCGTTTTCACGGGTACCACGGCGCGACCATGGGGGCCCTGTCGGCCACGGGCACACGCCGGCGCAAGACCATGTTCGAACCCACGCTGCACGGTTTCCTGCACGTCCACCCCCCTACCTGTTTCCGATGTCCCTACGAAAAGACTTTCCCGGATTGCGAGATCTTCTGCGCGCGTACGGTGGAGGACCTGGTCGAGCTGGAAGGAGCCGAGACCATCGCGGCGCTCATCCTGGAACCCGTGGGGAACACCGGGGGCATCATCATGCCGCCGCCGGGCTACCTCTCAACGCTCAGGGACATATGCACCCGGCACGAGATTCTCCTGATCTACGATGAGATTATCACCGGTTTCGGCCGCACGGGCAACATGTTCGCGGCCCAGACCTTCAATGCGACGCCCGACATCCTGTGCATGGGCAAGGGCATGTCCAGCGGATACGTGCCCCTGGCCGGGATTGCCTTCCGGGATTCCATCGCCGCCGCCTTTCTCGGCCGGGAAGAAGACGAGGTCGAGTTCTCTCACGGCCACACCTTCGGCGGAAACCCGCTGGCTGCTGCGGCCGGCCTGGCGAACCTGGCGGAGATCCAGGAACGGGATCTCTGTACACGTGCGAGAGAGGAGGGGGCATACCTCCGCGAGCGCCTGGAGGACCTCCGGGAACTGGGGATCGTGGGCGATATCCGGGGTTGCGGCCTGCTGGCCGGGATTGAATTCGTCGAGGATTCCGAGACTGACGTGCCTTTCGATCCTTCGGTGAAGTTCGGCGTGCAGGTAGGGCAGACCGCGCTGGAGAAGGGGTTGCTGACCCGTTTCGACCCTGGCTGGATCGCCCTGGCGCCGCCCCTCGTCATCAGCCGGGAAGAGACCGACCTCATGTTGGATCTGCTCCGGGACAGCATCCGGGAAGTGGTTAAGAAGATAGGGAGATAGGGAATCCAACGATAAACCAACCATGGAGCGGGATATAATGAAACCAGAATCCAACCTGTCGCGGCGGGGATTCATTGCGGGATCGCTGCTGGGGGGCCTGGGGGCCTTGGCCGCCGATCCCCTGGTCATGGCGCAGGCGCTGCTTTCGGGCAAGAAACCGGAAGACATACAGGGATTCGGCATCGAGCCGGGCTACGTGAACCTGTCTTCCAACGAAAACCCCCTGGGACCGTCGCCCAGGGCCGTCGAAGCCGTCGCAGCGCGCATGTTCGGCGTGAACCGCTACCACTGGAGTTCCATGCCGGACCCGTCGGAAGTCCTGACCAACGCCCTCGAGCGGAAACACGGCTTGCCGGTAACCGAGACGACGTGGGACAACTGGGAAGAGGTCACGAAAAACCGTCGGGTCATCCTCAGTGCGGGTTCCAGCATGATTCTGCACGCCGTGGGCCTGGCGACGGTCCGGGACAAGGCGGAGCTGATTCAGGCCCAGCCCGCCTACTTCGACACCGCGGACGTCTGGAGACGGCTCAAGGAAGAAGAAGGGGCCGACATCAAGGTCAATAACGTACGCCTGACCCGGGACCTCAGGCACAACCTGAAAGCCATGACCGAGCGGATCAACGACAACACGACGATCATGATCGTGACGAATCCCAACAACCCGACCAGCACGGTGGTGGACCATGACGCGCTGGCGGATTTCGTACGGTCCGTGCCCGAACGCGTTACGGTGTTCATAGACGAAGCGTATATCGATTACACGACCGACCCGGACTACCGCGACGCCACGTACCTGGCCCTCGAGCAGGATAACGTCATCGTCTCCCGGACGTTCTCCAAGGTGTACGGCCTCGCTGGACTGCGCGTCGGATACGCCGTGCTGTCGCCCCGGTTGAGAAGAAAACTGTCGCTCTACAACCTGGGCGGTCCCCCGGGCAACCTGGGTCTGTATGCCGCCATCGCCGCGCTGGACGACCACGCCCATTACGAGCGGAGCCGCAGGACGGTGGAGGAGGGCAAGGCTTACCTGGGCAAGGCCTTCGGCCGGCTGGGTATCCCGCATACGCCCAGTGATTCCTGTTTCGTCCTGTTCCAGCTTGGGGACGAATCCGAGCGCGTGTTCAACGCGCTCCAGGAGCGGAAGGTCTGGATCGGCGACGCCATGTGGTGGGGGCTGAAGGGGTATTTGCGCGTGACCGTTGGCACGCGGGATGAGAACCAGGCCTTCGTCAACACGCTGGAAACGGTGTTGTAGGGTGATACCGGGCGGTTGCGCCGTGGCAGAGGCCGGGTCCGCCCGCACGACGAAAACTCAATAAATGCCACGGACTCGGAGCGAGCGCCTCATGACGAATCCGGTACTGAAATTCGCGGACGTCCCGCTGGCGCGGCCGGCGGACCGGCGGAGCGATGCGGACTGGCTGACAGCGCGGCTGAACCGGGAGGATACCCGCGTCATACCCGTCTGGCGCGATCTTAACCTGATCGGCGACGGGGAAGCGCCGACCCGCCCATCCGCCGTCATCTGCGTGCATCCTGCCGCCGCGGACGTGCTGGCAGCGAGTTGCGAAACCGTGTTCCTGGGCATGGAGGACGGACGGGCCGTTTTCGCGGCGGACCTGTCCGACGCCGACGAAGGGGACGCTACGGCAGCGGCCGGAAGCCGGGGGACGTTCCAGGACCTGTGGCGCGCCGGACCGTCTATCGAGACGCGCGGCGCGGCGCTGATGGCGTACGCGCGGGGCATGCTTTACTGGCACCGCCAGAACCGGCACTGCGGCCGCTGCGGACACCACACCGAAAGCCGGGACGGAGGTCACCGGCGCCGGTGTACGCGGCAGGGCTGTGGGGGGACCCTGTTTCCCCGTATCGACCCCGCGGTGATAACGCTGGTGGAGTTCCGCCCGGACGACGGGGGCCCGCCCAGGTGCCTTCTGGGCAACCACCACCGTCCGTCGCCAAACGTGTATTCCACTCTTTCAGGCTACGCGGAGCCGGGTGAAAGCCTGGAGGAAACGGTGGCTAGGGAAGTGCTCGAAGAGGTCGGCGTTCGTGTGCGCTCAGCATACTACCAGGCGTCGCAGCCCTGGCCTTTCCCGTCGTCGCTGATGCTGGGTTTCCGCGCGCGGGCCGAGACCACAGGTATCGCGGTGAACCCCGATGAACTCGTGGATGCCCGCTGGTTCACCGCGGAGGAAGTACGGGCCTTCGGCGAATGGGGCGACGAATCGGTGGCATACGCCTTGCCCCGACGGGATTCCATCGCCCGGTTTCTGGTCGATTCCTGGGTTTCCGAGGTGTCCGCACAATGACGAAACAGGACCCGGACGGGCCGAGACAACCTCAGGCCCGGTCGAGACAACCTCGGGTCCGGCCGAGACAACCTCGGACCCCGCCGAGGCAACCGGAACCGGGAGAGGCATCCGAGACCACCAGGCGCCACTGATTCCAATCATGGAGCACACCATGGAAGACTATACGTCCCTCGTCCCTTACTATACATTCCCCGAGGATTCCGTCGAGGCGCAGGAGGCCGCGCTGGAGTCCAACCCGCTCCTGCGGCGGCTCCACGCGTCCCGTAAAAGTTACGAAGGAGATCCCCACCGGCCGCAGTACCATTACGTGAATCCCGAGGCGATGCTCAACGACCCCAACGGACTGTGCTTCTGGCAGGGACGATGGCACCTGTTCTACCAGGCCTATCCGCCCGAGGACACGCGCCAGCACTGGGGACATGCCATTTCGGACGATCTCGTCCGCTGGCGCGATCTGCCTTATTGCATATATCCCAACCCGGAGCGTTGCTGTTACTCGGGCGCCGCACTGGTCGAGGAAGACCGCGTGATTGCCATGTACCACGGCACGGTCGCGGGGAACATGGTCGCCCTATCCAGCGATCCCCTGCTCCTCAACTGGGTGAAGGTCACCGGCGGCCCCGTCATCCCCATGCCGCCAAAGGACGGTCCGCCCGCGCCGTACAACGTTTTCGATCCGTGCATCTGGAAGAAGGACGGTGTCTACTATTCGCTCTCGGGGGGCACGAAGCCCGAAGGTCCGGCCGGCAAGCCGAGGCGCGCGAATTACCTGTTCCGTTCCGAGGATCTGGCCCGCTGGACCTACCTGCATCCCTTCGTCGAGGACGACGACTACACCCTGGTGGGAGACGACGGCGCCTGTCCCTACTTCTGGCCCATCGGCGACCGGCACATCCTGCTTATCTTCAGCCACATGAGCGGCCCCCAGTACCTGCTCGGGGATTACGACACGGAACGGGACAAGTTCGTGGTGACCTACGGCGCCAAATTCAATTTCGGCGCGTTCAAACCTTCCGGACTCCACGCCCCTTCGGCCACACCGGACGGGAAGGGCGGTCTCGCCGTGATCTTCAACATGAACCACGGCAAGCCGACCAAGGGATGGAACCAGATCATGTCCCTGCCCCGGCGCATGACTGCGGACGGCGACGACCTTTACCAGGAACCGGTCGAGGCCCTGAAGTCGCTGCGCGAGACGCCGAGGCGTTTCGGCGCCATAGCCCTTCCGGCCAACCAGGAGGTCGTGCTCCCGGTGCTGGAGGGCGGCAACACCATGGAGTTCGAGGTGGAGATCGACCCGGGTTCGTCGCCCATGGTGGAGATGAACGTGATGAGGTCACCGGACCGGGAGGAATTCACACGCATCGCCTTCTACCGGGAGCGCGGGTTCCGGGGCAAGAGCCTGCTTTCCGTGGACACCTCCTACGCGTCTACTGCACCCGACGTATTGTCCCGTGCGCCAGAGACGGCGCCGTTGGCCCTGGAGGAGGACGAGACACTGAAACTGCGGGTATTCGTCGACCGAAGTGTAGTGGAGGTATTCGCCAACGGCCGTCAGTGCGTCGCGCTGCGGGTCTATCCCGACCGGCCGGACAGTACGGGCGTGTCCTTCCGCTCACAGGGCGTCGGCAGCCGGGTCCTGTCGCTCAACGCGTACCGTATGAAGTCGATATGGACCTGATGAAACAGTCCTGGAATCACAGCAGCATCGGAGGGCAGCCTGGCATCACGGCAACATCGAAGGGCAGTTGGGCATCGACGTAAGAACCGATAATGGAGGACGGAATGGCCGCCGTGGATGGCATCGATCTGCTGCAACTGGTTTGCAACAACGCCTTTAAACCCCGCTGGGAACCCTATACGCTGGGCGAACTCGGTCCCGATGAAGTCCGTGTCCGCAGCGAGTTCTCCGCGGCGAAACACGGTACGGAAAAGGGCGAGATCACGGGTGAGTCCATATACTCGAACGTACCCATGGACCAGGACGGCAGGGTCTTCGACCGGTCACGCCAGAACCCTTACGACCCGACGACCTGGAAGCCCGTGGGCAATACAACGGTGGGTACGATCATGGCCGCCGGCAAGGATGTCGAAGGCCTGAAGGAAGGAGACCGGGTATATGGCTACGGGGGATTCAGGACGGTCCACCAGGGCCGTCATTTCAAGCCGCTGCTCCCGGGGTTGACCGAGGAGGCGGCTTGCTGCATGGATCCCGCCAATTTCGCCCTGGCGGCCGTGCGGGACGGACAGGTGCGGGTCGGCGAGCGGGTCATCGTATTCGGCATGGGCGCCATCGGGCTCTTCACGGTCCAACTGGCGCGGCTGTCCGGCGCGGTCGACGTGGTGGCGGTCGACCCGATCGCGCGGCGGCGGGCACTGGCCCGGCGGCACGGGGCTACCCTGGCGGTCGATCCGGGCGAGGTCGGCGATTTCGGCATGGCGTCGCGCAGGTGGCTCGAACACGGCGCGGACGTCACCATTGAGGCCAGCGGAAGCTACCACGCCCTCAACCAGGCCATCCGTGCGACCCGGTACGCGGGCAAAGTCGTTCCCCTGGCTTTCTACCTGGGAGACGCGAAGGGCCTGTACCTGGGCGAGGAGTTCCATTTCAACCAGATCGATATCGTCTCGGCGCGGGCCTGCAGCCGACCGCAGCGCGGCCTGTTCTGGGAGGAAGACCGGATACTCGAAACCCTGGTACGCCTCTTCCGGGCGGGCACGCTCCATCCTCACGGCCTGCCCGATCCCGTCGTGACGCCGGACGAATTGCCCGAAGCGTACGGCAAGATGCGCCACGCGCCCGACGAGGTAATCAAGGTGGCCGTACGGTACTGAGGAATAGTACCGAACGGTACTGAGGAGAAGTGGCTGTCAGGTGCTGAGTAGAATGGAGTAGAATACGCATGGCCGTTGAGAAACAACTGACCCAGGCCGCCTGGTCCAGCGATTTTGACGCGGTGAAAGCCCTGTTGAAGGAAGACCCCGATGCCGCTGCGCACTGGCAGCCCATCATGACCGCCGCCTTCGTGGGGAGCAAGGAGATCGTGCGGTTCCTGCTGGAACATGGTGCCGATCCCAACGTGCTGAGCAAGAACAACCACCGGCACCGTCCCCTGCACCGGGTGCTGGAACACAAGAAGACGATTCCCAAGGGTCCGCACCACGTGGATACCGTCCGCGTCCTGATCGAGCATGGCGCGCGCATTGACCTTCGCGGCGGGCACGGCCGCATGACGGCGCCCTGTCTCGCCGCCGTGGGCGGGGAGATCCGGTTCCTGCCGGTGATCCGGGAGCACATCGAGGAATGGGATATTTTCACCAGCGTGGCGCTGGGCGAGGCGGATCGTGTCAGGACGCTACTCGACGGGGACGCGGGGCTTGTCGACGCGGTGGACGAGAACCGGTGGCGTCCCCTGAACTACGGTACGGCTTCCAAGGCGGGCCGGGATGATGCGGAAACGGCGGCACGCCTGGAGGCGATTGTCAGGCTGCTCCTTGAACGGGGCGCCCAAGTCAACCGGCCTCCTCCCGCATTGACCTCCGCCATCGGTAACCCGGCCATGATGCAGGCGTTGCTGGACGCCGGGGCGAAACCCGATCCCGGCCTGATCAACGCGCTATGGAACGTGGATTACGATTCCGTGGAAATGCTGCTGGCGGCCGGAGCGGACATCCGGCACCCCGCGGTGGACGACACCTTGAGCGAACTGGTGCAGTACGGTTCGTACAAAATGGCCCGGTTCCTGATTGACCGCGGCGCCAGCGTGAACTGCGCCGACGATCACCGCGGGCGGACCGCGCTCCACTGGGCCGCGGTCCGCGGCGCGGGTAAAGACTTCGTCCAGTATCTGTTCGACCAGGGTGCGGACCCGTCGATCAGGGACTTGGAAGGCGCCACGGCGCTGGACATCGCCCGGGCGCGGAAACGGGAGACGATCGAATCCATGTTACTGGATAGAGGGGCGGGATGATCCGGATCCGCCGAGCGGGCGAAGACGACTTCGAATCCATCTGGCAGATCTTCCACCGGGTCGTCCGGCGGGCGGACACCTATCCCTATCCGCCCGACACGGGCAGGGAGGAAGCGCGCGCGCTGTGGATGGCGCCGCCGAACCGGACTTACGTCGCGCTGGAAGGCGGTGAGGTGGCGGGCACCTACTATCTCCGGCCGAACCAGCCCGGACAGGGCGCCCACGTGGCGAACGCGGGGTTCATGGTCGATCCGGGCTTCCAGGGCCGCGGCGTGGGACGGGCGATGGGAGCGCACGCCCTCGACGAAGCGCGCCGGGAGGGATTCCTGGCCATGCAGTTCAACATGGTCGTAAGCACAAACCACCGGGCCGTGGCGCTCTGGCGGGACCTGGGGTTTACGATAGCCGGCACCATACCGGCCGCGTTCAGTCATCCCGAGCACGGCCTGGTCGATGCCCACATCATGTATCGAAAGTTGCAGGAAAGGGTCCCATGATCCGGAATACCTGCGCCGTTTGGATCTGCCTGGCGGGCCTGTTCGGTATCGCCGCCTGTTCCGAACCGACCAATTCGAGCACCGATTCCACCACCGATACGCCGGACGGAAACGGGACCACGGCGGCCGCGGCAAAGACCTATGCCTACGAGGTGGTCCGTTCGTTCCCCCACGATACCGGCGCCTTCACACAGGGGCTGGCGATTGTGGGCGATACGCTGTACGAGAGCACTGGGAATTACGGCCGATCCTCCCTGCGCCGGGTGGCGCTGCAGACCGGCGAAGTGGAACAAATCCGCCGGCTTTCCGCGACGATCTTCGGAGAGGGTCTCGCTCTTTACGACGACAAGATCATACAACTCACCTGGAAGTCGGGCGTCGGTTTCATCTACGACATGGAGAGCTTCAAGTTGTTGCGGAGCGTGTCCTATCCCGGAGAGGGATGGGGCATAACGTACGACGGCGCGCGGTTCATCATGAGCGACGGGTCGTCCATCCTGTATTTCCGCGACAAGGTGACCTTCGAGGAGACCGGAAGGGTGGTCGTGCGGGACGAGGATGGCCCGGTGCGATTTCTGAACGAACTGGAATACGTGAAGGGCGAAATCTACGCTAATATCTGGCAGGAGGACCGCATCGCCCGCATCGATCCCGAAACCGGCGGGGTGACCGGGTGGATCGACCTGGAGGGATTGCTCGAAGCCAATGGGCAGGATCTGCGGGGCGGCACGGTGGACGTGCTAAACGGCATCGCCTTCGATGCCGCGGGCGACCGGCTTTTCGTCACCGGCAAGTGGTGGCCCCGGCTCTTCCAGATCAGGCTCATCGAAACGCAGGCCCTTTCCCGGTAATACGCGTGTCCGCAATCCGGCGTGTCCTCACGGATAGCCCATTGCCGGCAAGCTTAGTCCGGCCTGCTCAGAATCTGGCCGAGATGGTGAACTTGGTAATGTCCTGAAGCGTCGAACTCGTGGTGTAGCTGAAGTCGAGACGGTACATCTTCCACTGCAGTCCGCCGCCGAAGGTGGGCGTTTTCACATCGCCTTCCGGGTCGTGCACGTACCCCGTGCGCAGCGCGATCAGATCCTGGTACCAGTATTCCAGCCCGAGGTTCAGGACGTTTCCGCTGTCCTCCAGTAGCATTCGGTTCAGGTCGACGGCAATCAACAGGCTGTTCGACTCGTCCTCCAGCGCCATGACCGCGGCCCCTATCTTGAGGTTCCTGAACAGCGGATCTCCGTGGTCCGGATCAGCATAATTGATATCCGTTCCCAGGTTCTGCACGACGCCGGCCACGGTGAATCGTGGCAGGACGCGGGCAGTCACTCCGATATCCAGGGCGAAACTCGTCCCCACCCCATTGTCCTCATCTGACAAGGCGCTGCGAATGAGCTTCAGATTGGAACCGATACCCAGGCGATCATTGACAAGGGTTCCGTAAGAAAGGGACACCGCCATGTCCGAACTGCTGAACGTACCCTGGCTGTCCCCTGCCGCGTTGACTCTTTCCTGTTCTCCCAATGAAAGATAGGGAACGCTGACGCCGAAGGTGCCTATGCCTTCGACAGGGCGTACGTAGGAGAAATGCAGGTAGTAGAGATCGTCCGCCAGGTAAGGCAGCCACTTGAAATAAGTTCCCGAAAGCCCGCTATACTCGAGGTATCCCAGTCCGCCGGGATTCCACGCCGGGACCTGTGCGCCACGGGCGTGGGCGACGCCGGTCTCGCCCATGGCCGTGGACCGCGCGTCGGGCGCGATCTGCAGGAACAGTCCGCCGGCCTGCCCGACGCCGGCCTGGGACCGCTGGACCGGTAAAACCAGTAGCGTTGCGATGAATAGGTAGCTCAGAGCTTTCACGGCTTCTCCCCCAAAATTTGACCCGTTAGAACAATCGGGTTCCCACCTGTCAAGGGCACCCTGCGATATCTGTGGTCACAATGCCCGGCTTGTGGCCGGGACTAAGCGTCCCATCGTCAGAACGGTCGTAAGATAAGGGCCAAGTATGACGAAACCATGACGATGAAATGAAAATTCGGTGGTGCGGGACTTCTGCCTGTCCGGCAGGCGGACCGACCCACTACTGGCTCATGCCGTCACGCTCACCCACCTTTGGTTCAAGCCGTCACGTCTACCCGATTCCGGTTCAAGCCGGCACGTCCACCCGATTCCGGCTTAAGCCGGCACGTCCACCCACCTCCGGGATTCTGCCGCCTCGAGGATAGCCTCCGCCACGACCTGCGCGCGCATGCCGTGGTAGAAGGAAGGTACGCAGTCCCGTTCCTCGCGGATGGCACAGACGAACTCCCAGGCCTGGTCGAAGCGAAAAACCTGCGCAGGATCGCCTTCTTTCGGATCGCGGGGGGAACCGGGCAGGGAGAGGAAGTCCGCAGGCACACGGCGTCTCCGGTATCTGGCGCGGCGGGGACCGGCCAGGATGGCACAGGGCGTGTGAAGCCGGTAGGCTGCGGATCCGATGGTCCCGTTCAACTCGCAGAGGTCGTGATCACCCCCGGGCCCGTGGCCCTTGGTCAGTTTGCCCATCTCGAATACGCCCGTGGTCCCCGATTCGAACTCGGCGATCCAGGCGACCCAGTCCTCCACGTCCTGCGGTTCGCAGGCCCTTCCGTCCTCCGTCCGGTCCCGTGGAACGACCTGTTTCAGCGACGCGCACACCGACTTGATCGGACCGAGCAGGTTCTCGGCAAAGTCGATGCGGTGTATACCCATGTCCCCGAGTTCCCCCGTGGCGGCCATGTGCCTGTACTGGCGCCATCCCACGGAATGTTCACCCCAGTCCTGGAGGCGCTGGAAGCGCGCGTGGCGTATCTCGCCGAGTTGCCCATCGTCGACCAGGTGCTTCAGGTAGCGCATGCCCGGTACGAACCGGTAGGTAAAGGCGGTCATGTGGCGAACGCCGGCGTTTCGGGCGGATTCGTACATATCGACGGTCTCAGCTACGGTCATGCCGATGGGTTTTTCACAGAGCACGTGACAACCCGCCTCGACGGATTTGAGCACGATATCGCGGTGGAACACGTTCGGCACGGCGACGGCCACGGCGTCCGGTTTGACGGTGGCCAGGAACCGGTCCACGTCCGTGAAACCATCCGCGACGCCCCACTGTGCCTGCCTGCGGGCCAGCAGATCCCCGTCCACCTCGCACAGTCCGGTGATTTCCACGCCCGGAATGCGGGAGAACCCCGGGAAATGCACGTATTCGCAAACCGTTCCGAGCCCGATGAGTCCGATGCGAATGTTGCCTGTTGCCCTATTGCCTGCAGCCATGCCACCTGCTGCCGTGTCGCCTGCTGCCATGTTGCCGCTCCTGTCTGATCTGTATCCTGTTCCAGGTTATGATTGGTCGTACCCCGTCCTGGCCGTCGACATCCTAGGGGGCCGGGCTCCCGGCTACTTCAGGCCCCAGGCTGCAAGCTGCCGCGCAATCGCGTCGGTCGCCGCTTCGAGTCCGCCCGGACCGATCGAGGCCGCCTCTTCCTGGTAGAGGCCCTTGCCATAGTCGTCCGCGGGCAGCAGGTATCCGCCCGTTCCCCTGTTGCACAGGACGACCACGACGATAGCGGTAGCCGGGAAGCGCGCCCTGAGTTCGCGCTGGAGCACGCTGTAGGGTTCGCCGCTGACCAGTACGAGGACGCTTTCGCCGATGCGCCAGAGCGTAACGCCGTAGGGGGCGGACTTCCTGTCCGACGGAATGCTTTCGGCGCGCCGCATGGTCCGCCGAACCCGTTCAATGCGAGCGCGACAGTCGGCGGCTTCCCGGTTTCGCCCGTCCCGCCTGGCGGTTTCTTCGCGGGACGTCCATTCGGCGAACTGCCGGTCCAGTTCCACCCGCGTAGGCAGGTCCAGCAGGGGCAGGTTCAGCGTCATCACGGCGGAGTCGAAGGCTTCGAGACGCCGCGCGCGCCCGGCATCCATGGGGCTGTGTCGCCAGACTCCTATGGTGGCGCCCGATATCACGGTGCCGTCGTAGCGCATTTCGGTGCCGTCAGGCAGCAGGGACTCCATGGCCGAAAGCGCGGCATAGCCCAGTTGAAGGCCGTTCCGGTCCGCCGCCGCCGTTTCGCCCACGAACCCGTACCGCGGACCGAGATCGCCGCTTGCGCCCAGCAGGAAAACGCAGGGCGCGCCGGTTTCCCGTTCCACGGCCTCCCGCATGGCGCCGGGGTAGTCGGGACTGATCAGCGTATTGTCCCAGGCCAGGGTCGTGGGATGGCAGCCATAGTTGACGAGGGTGACGACCAACCCGCCTTCCCGGTCGCTGGCGCGCGTGACCACGACCGTGTCGTCGGCGGCTCTTTCCGGGTTGGTCCCGCAGGCATACAGCCGGTTTTCCGCGTCCCAGTAGTCACGGTTGAACGCCAGGTCGCAACGTCCGAGCCCGAAGGCCAGGTCGACTGGCTGCACGGCGGCCCTGGCCTCTTCCACGAGGCCGGCCAGTCCCTTGCCGAGTTCGTCCAGGTATCCCGGTATCAGCGCGCCGCCCTCGTGCTCCAGTCGATCCGGATCGTAGTTGCCCGCGGCGTGGGTATGGGAGAAGGTAATGACGACGCGGTCGGCGGGCAGGCCCGACCCGGAAGATACGGTGTCCGAAAGACGCTGCAGGTCGACGGCCTGCAGCCAGCCCAGTTCGAGGACGACGAGGGCGTGTTCCACTCCCGAACCGGGGTCCGCGAATACCAGTGCGGAAGCGGTCAGTTCCCGGTGCACGCCCGTGGACGCGTCATGCTTCGCCGCGCCCCAACTGCGGTGGTATATCCCTTCGGGCGGGGTGATATCGATCCGTGCGAAGCCCAGATCGCAACGGCCGCCCGGCATGGCGATTACACGCTGACTCAACGGGTCCTCCTCCTTGATCGTTATGCGGTCTGCCGCATGTCGAGAATCTGAATGGCCATGCCCGCTTCCAACACGCCGGGTGACCGGTGCACGGCGTTCTGGCCGAACGACGGGACCGGCCGGCCGAGCTTGCGGTAGGTCGACAGCGTGCGCAGCGGTTCCTGGCCCGCCGTCCCGCTCTCCTGCTCCACCAGGGTCGTGGCGCACCGGCCGCAGGGTTTTACCAGGTCGAGATCCAGGTCCCCGGCGCGAACGTGCTTCCACGTGTCCTCCGCGTAGGGGGGACAGTCAGCCACGACGACATTGGGCCTGAAGCGGTTCATGCGGACTGGCGATGCGAGCCGCGCATTCAGGTCCGCCAGGGAGGCTTCGGAGATCATCAACAGCGGAAAGCCGTCCGCGAAACCCACCTGGTCGCCGGGTCGGGCCGCGTAATCCGGGTCTACGGGACGCACGAAGCCCGGTTTGAAATACAGCAGGCGGCTGGCAGTTTCCAGGTACGAGCTGAACCAGTCCGCCACTTCGTCGCCTTGGTCGATCCCGTCACAGGCATCTCCCCATACTTCCACGTTCCGGACATGACCCTCCTCGGTACGCGGTACCGGCAGGTCCTCCATTCCCGGCGCCGAAAGGACCAGCCCGCCGTTTTCCAGGGCAGGCCGAACGAGCGCCAGGGCGGGCGTATCGCGCTGGGTGAGCATGCTGCCGCCACTGCCGATGACGATCCACGACCGGTCGTTCCGGATCCCCCGTGCGTCAAGCTCCGCCCGCTTTATTTCGTGTCCGGCACAGGACTTGATGGGATAGACGTGGAGGGAGGATATGTAGGGCATGCATGTTCCTTTCGCAAATGAGCTACCGAATGGGCAATTCGTTCATGTGCCAAAACACCGGGCCAGGGGATTTCGTTCGTGCAGTTTCGTTCGCGCGGATTCACGCGTCGGTCCATTCCATTGCACGGGCCAACGGGCGTTTATTCCTTCTCCTGCCGCGGATTCACGCGCCGGCCCATTCTACTTCGCGAGCCGACGGACGCTTATTCCTTCTCCCACCGCGGATGGCCCTTGCGGACGACCTGCGTCCGCTGCGGCCTGATGACGATCTGCGTGATCACCGTCCCCTCCCGCTGGTCCACGGCCTGCGCGACGGCGTCGGCCACGCACTCGGGCGTGATGTGCGCGCCGGGTTCCTCGCCGGGTTTGAAGTCGGCCCCGTCGTAAAACGGCGTCCGGGTCATGTCCGGGTACAGGGTCACCACCCGGACGCCGCTCTTCCGCACCTCGCTGAAGAGCGCCTGCCCGAACTGGTGGAGGCCGGCCTTCGTGGCGCCGTAGGCCGCGCCGAAGGGACCGGGATTCAACGCGGCGGTAGAAGCGATGTTGACGACATACCCCCGCGAGGCCTCCAGGTGCCGCAGGGCCGCGCGGGTCAGGACCATGGGCGCGATCAGGTTGGTCCGCACCATGGTTTCTATCCGCCCGGGCGCCATGGTGGCATGAGGACCGAAGAACCCCACGCCGGCGTTGTTGACCAGGACCTTCAGTCCCCCGGTCTCCTTGAGCAGCTCCTCGGTACGTTCCAGCAGTATCCGGGTATCAGTGACGTCGCAATCGACCGGTTTGAACCGGGCGTGGCGGTAGGAGTTCTTCCCGTGGTCGCGGGCATACCCGTATACGTCGAAGCCCGACTCGACCAGGCGCGCGGCGATGGCCAGGCCGATTCCGGAAGAAGCGCCGGTGACCAGTGCTACGTCCATGTGACGATCCGCTCCTCTTCGAAGTGGTTTCCCAGGCGCCGCCGCATGAAGGCGGTCATCTCCTCCCGCCGTTCGGCCGTGTAGGTCACGGTCGTGCCCTCCTGCACATATTCGTCGTACAGAAGCGGCGTATCCCGCCGCAAACGTCTCATGCGCTGAAAATGGTTCTTCGACAAACGGAAGACGCCCACGGTCACGTCGCGCACGGCGGCCGGATCGATCCTTCGGAAGACTTTCTCGATCAGGTCTCCGTAAACGGCCTCCCAGGACGAAACGGCGAGGACCGGGTCGAAGCAGAGACGGACCGGCCAGCCATCGTCTATAGCCGACCGGGCGGCGTCTAGCCTCTGTTTGAGCGGCGCCGTCCCGTGTTCGAAGCGTGCGACGACCGGTTCTGGGGACAGGGTCCACGCCAGGACGACGCGTTCTGAAGGCGGCAGGTCCCCGATGGCGCGGTACGCGGCGCTCTTGGTACGGATTTCAACGAGCAGGTCCGGCTCCTCGCGGGCGAGTTCTATCCAGGCGCGGCAATAGGGCACGACCGACTCGAAAGCGAGCAGGTCTGTGTCGTACGAGATGCACAGGTAAAACGGCTGCGAGGGGTTCGACCTCCCGCGTATGCCGCTGCGCGTCGCCTTAAAGTAGTCCTCCAGGTTCACGAAAACCACGATATTCGCCGAAGGATACATGCCCTGCAGGTAGCAGTAGTCGCAGTTGTACACGCAATTGAATATGAGCGTGTTGTAGTAGAAATTCTCGAGGTTGAAGTTCTGGCTGTTCCCCGACCCTTCGTACAGGAACCGGTCCTTCTTCACGGCCAGGATCAGTTTCATGGCCTCCTTCTGAGTCTGGAACTGCTGACGCGGCCGGGCGAAGACCGTCTTGTAGTCGTCGATCTCCACCACGCGGGCTTTCGAAAAACGATCCCGGATGCGCCGGCTGAGCGGGTATTCGTCTGCGCCGCGCTCGATATAGAGGTGGGAGAAGTTATTCCACCGAGAGGATGCCGCGTAGTCGTTCAAATTCTGCATCGCCTTCCTGTTTCGTCTTGACGGAGACTTGGGAAAACCGTGTGAGGTCAGGCAGGTCCGAGCCGGTGTGTAGTTTGTAAGACCGCAACAGGTCGGACAGCATCCGGTGCCGGCTGGCCGTCAGTCGCAGCCGGTCGCGGATGTCTTCCACGACGCGCGCGTCCGCGTCGGTCAACACGTCCGGGTCCCCGTCGGAGATCGTCCTGTAAGCCGCGATCGCCGCTTCGAAATCGTCCAGGGATCCCGCGATCAGTTCACTTGTCCAGTCCTTGTCGAAGCGCCGCGTTTCCAGGTGGTCGGAAACGACCTTGACGCAGCCGATCCGGTGGGGCGGGAGGAAGGTCGCCGCCGCCTGGAAGAATCCGGCCGCTTCCATGTCGGCCAGGCCCGGTTCGACGGCGTCGGCGTCCGTTCGGTCCAGGGGACGTTCCACGGTCGTGACCGCGGATTCCGCCAGGGGCGTCCTCGCCAGCAGGTCGGGATAGAAGGATCGGCCGGTGCTTTGCTCCGTGATCTTGTTCGCGAGGAACCGGTCCCCGACCTTGACGGGTCCCTCCCCCGCCTTCTGCGTATGGCCGGCGACGCCGAGGTTGAAGATGACCGTTCGCTCATCTCTTTCAATCCGGGTGACCAGGCAGGTGGTCGCGATGGCGGACTTCATGTGTCCCGTGCCCGTTACGGTAAGCCAGACCTCGTCCCGCCGGAAAACGGGCAGGTCGAAGGATGCGTCCTGCTTCAATCGGAATCGCTCGATTACGGGCCGCGCTTCCGCGTGCAGGGCGATGGCAAGGAGGATGGGCATGGCGTAGTTTCCCCGACGCGAGGGTCCGGATCCTACCTGGGTTGGATAACGAGCCGTCCGTCTTCGATCTTCACGTCCTTCACCATCTGTAGAAATCGATCCAGAGACGGCTCCCGGTACAGGGTTTCCACCAGGTTGTTTTTCCGGATTTCATTCATGAATTCTTCAGGAATGTCTCTGCCGCCGACCTCCAGCCGGTCGATGGTGACCTCCAGCCGGTCGTCCTTCATCTCGATGGAGAGTTCGCCGTTTCCGTTCAGAAACTTGCCTTCGAATCGATCGTTGAACATGCCGAGGGGCACGCTGATCTCGGCCTGAAGCTTGTCATCCTGGATGCCCACCCGCGCCATCCCGTGGATTTCCTTGAACAGATCCTCTTGCTCGAGGAGGGCATTGATATCGTCCGCTGACATCGAAAAGCTCCCGGTTTCTTCGCCCGTCTCAAGGGCAATAATGAATTCCCTGAACCGTTCGATTACCGTCAGCGCTTCTTCCCGGCTCGTCTCTGCGCGGGACTCTGTGCGGGAGAAATCGCGGGGCTCCGGGCTCGTGTAAGTCTCGACCAGTTCATCGCTCGCCTGAATGAGAAAATAGTAGGTTGCGCCTGCGATTATGGCGAGTAGAATGATCGCGGATAGACATCCGCCCACCCAGTATCTGGTTTTCATTACGCGTTTTCCCTGTTGTTGACGTCCAATGACGGACGTGCGGATCGTTCCCGGTCAAAAACGATCTCCCCGTCGAGCAGGGTCATTTCACAGGCCAGGCGCCGCGGCCATGTCCGGCGTTCCCCGTGCGAATCGGTGAAGTCGAAATTGCCCTCCTCCAGTTCGAAGACCGCCACGTCGGCCGCCGCGCCCGGCCGGAGCGTGCCGAGTCCGGTGCGTCCGATCGCCGCGGCCGGTATGGAGGTCGTACTCTCCACGATGTCCGTGAGGGGCATGCCCAGGTTAAGCATCTTGGACATGGTAGTCGGCAAGTCGAAAACCGGCCCGTTGACGTTTACGGTGTACAGGTCCGTGCTGATGGCGTCCGGGAAGAACCCCCGCTCGAAGGCCGCTTTGGCCACATCGAAGCTGAAACTGCCGGCGCCGTGTCCCACGTCCATCAGGATGCCCCGGGACCGTCCCTCGATGACGTCCTCCCAAACGGCCCCGTGGTCGTCCAGAATGCCGTGGGGATGGCCGTGATAGGCGTGCGTGATGATGTCGCCCGGCCGGAGCAGGTCCATGATACCGCCGAGCGGGCAGGGCGTATTGCCCACGTGGACCATGACCGGGACACCGAGCTGTTCGGCCGCCTCTACCGCCAGGCGCGTCGGTTCGACGCCGTTGTCGCCCACCAGGTGCCGGCCCTGTCTCACCTTGATTCCGGTCATCAGGTCCCGGTTACCGGCTACGGCGGTCACGGAACGGTCCACGTCCACGAACCGCAGGCTGGCCAGTTCGGGGGTGCCCGCCGTCGGGATGCCCACGCTCGAGATGTTGGAGAAGCCGAAAACCCGGGTCCTGGACGGTTCCGCCACGTTGCGGCGGAAGGCCTCCTGGCTGGGCCAGCTCGAGCTTCCGGCGTCCACGATAGCGGTTACCCCGGTGGAGGGACAGACGTCGTCCGGCACCAGGCCGATGTCGGTGAATCCCCAGCAGATGTGGGCGTGCAGGTCGACCAGTCCGGGAAAGACGTAGCGGCCGGATACGTCGACGATGCGGCGGCCCTCCACCGGCAGGCCGTCGCCTACGGCCGAAATCGAACCGCCGCGAATGGAGACATCGCATACCCGGTTCAGGTCCTGCGACGGGTCCACGACGGTCCCCCCACGCAGGAGGAGACCAGGGCTGTTTTCGAGGTTTGATGGTGGCATGCGCTGATCGGTGCGGGCGGAGTGGTTGCGCTTATTCCTTATTGTCCAATTGGTACTTCATTGCCCAGCGGGTTCTTCTTAAGCGGCGGCAGCTGGTTCTTGATCTGATGAAACCGTTCCGAATCGGTAATCAGTCCGTCCAGGACCGGCATTCCGGCGATCTGCTTCCGGGTTTGATCGATGCGTTCCCTGCTCGGCGGATGGGTCGAGAACAGCAGGGCCAGTGCGCCGGGTTCTCGGTCGTTGATTTCCAGGAGCTTCTCGAAGAACGCCGCGATGCCATCGGAATCGTAGCCGGCATCCCGGAGGTTCTCGACCGCGAGGGCGTCCGCTTCCCGTTCCGCCTCCCGCGAGTAGTGCAACATGGAGAGGATGCCGCCGATTCCCGCCAGCTGTGTCGCGACGCGCTGGACGCCGGTGGGGTTCCTTCCCGATATCATGCCCAGCACGATCTCCAGTCCGAGTTGCCGTGTAAGGGCCTTGGCGCCGTGACGCCCCACCACGTGCCCGATTTCGTGGGCGATCACCCCCGCCAGTTCTGATTCGGTGTCCGATATGGAGATGAGGCCCCGATTGACGTAGAGAAAGCCGCCGGGAAGGGCAAAGGCGTTGACTTCATCCGTATCCACGACTTTTATGTAGTATTGTATATTGGACCGTTTGGAATGCCGGACGAGGGTCTGCCCCAGTTCGTCGACGTAGCGGACCACCTCCGGGTCCGTGAACAGTTTGATCTCTCTTTCGATTTCTCTCGAAAACTCGCGGCCGAGCGCTATTTCATCCGACTCGCTGAGGACGTTGATGTTCTGGAAGGCGCTTCCGCAACCCAGGGTCGTCAGCAGCAGGACGGAGATCGACGCGGCGCCCTGTCTGAGCGACAGGAGCGACAGGTACCGGGACAGGCTCTTTGCGGCAAACCGGAGCCGGCAAAGGGGTTTCATCTCGCATCACACCGGTATAAGGGATGAGCCAGACGTGGAATGGGACATTTGGAAACCTGTGTTCGGGGTGCGCCGGATGATGGGTTCCGAGTATTGAAGATACGAACGGGCAGACCCGCGGGCAATCGGAAAAGGCCAGGAGGGAACAGCCGGTCATGTATCGACCTATGTACTGCTCGATGATGACTGAATCCAGGCACGATCAGGGAACACCGCCGCTCCGTGAAGGTGAATCCGCGGGCTTGGCGGCCGTATCGCGCTACCTCCGGCGGCTGGCCGAGGACGGGCACGGGTTCGCCATGGGCCCACGCCGTGTCCGGTCTCTGACGGGCGGATTCAACAACCGTATATACGAAGTAGATACATCCGCCGGTATCTACCTTCTCAAGGTATATCCGGGCGATCGTGCGCGGCGCCTCGAACGGGAGTTCGCGGCGTTGACCAGGTTTTCCAGCCTGGAAGAAGTGCCGAATGCTGTTTTAGCGGATCCCATGGCTGCCGGGTTGAACGCCCCCGTGCTGATCTACGATAAACTGCCGGGGTCGGCGGTAGAACCGGCAAGCATGACCAGAGAGGATTTGGCCCTGCTCTTCGGGATCGTGGTCGCGGTGCATGGTCATGGGGATTCCGGCGATCCGTTACTGGCCCCGCCGGCGGGGCCGTCCCGCCCCGCTGACTGCCTCGCGTATATGGACGAGACTATGCGCGCCATGTCCGTGTCGCCCGCCATGAACGATCCGCCTTTCTGCCGGGCCGTGGACAGGTTGCTCGACCTGAGGCGGTGCCTGGCCATGACGGACCTGCAGCCCGCGTTATGGGCGGATGCTCCGCCCCGCCTGTGTCATGGAGATTTACGGCTGGCCAACGTGATCAAAGCGGAACGGGACGGCGTCGGGCTGGTTGATTGGGAACACGCGGGGATCATGGACCCGTTTTACGAGATCGCCGGTTTTTTCTGGCATCCGGAGAGCGCGGCGCTGGCGTCGGGTTTGCGGGAAGAGTCGATCGCGGTTTACTGTGAAAACAGCGCCGATCCCCACGCTTTCGAGAAGATGGCCGTATACCAGGCCATCCTGCCCGTGCAGTGGTGCGTTCGGCTCCTGTCCCTGATCGAAGGACACGACCGTCAGGCGGTCCGGTCCTGGAACGAACTCCGGCCGCCGGAGGCGTTGTGGGAGGACCTGGAACGGTACACTGGGCTCGCCGGCAAGAGACTTGGCACAGCGCTGCGGGGACCGGTTTAAGGTCCCTGCGGCGGTGCTCACCTCGGCGACGCTCACCTCGTGGTGTAGCCCAGACGTTTCAGATCCTGTTCTTTCTTACGCCAGGACGGCCTGACCTTGACCCGCAGCTCGAGATAGACGGGACGGTCGAGGAATTCGACGATCGCCTTCCTCGCTGACGTGCCGATGCGCTTCAGCATGCGGCCGTTCCTGCCGATGATGATGCCCTTCTGGGATGTCCGCTCGATAATGATACCCGCCTGTATGAAGGCCGTGCCGTTGGGCCGGTCCGTGAAGTCCTCCACGATCACGGCCGATGTGTAGGGCAGTTCCTCGTGCAGGGCCAGGAACAGGTGCTCCCGGATGATTTCACCCACGAAGAACCGCTCCGGCTGATCGGTGAGCATGTCGGCGGGATACAGTGCCGGCCCGGGTGGGAGCAGGCGGATGACGGCGGAGAGCAGGGGGTCGAGACCGTCTCCCTTGAGGGCGGACACGGGCACGATCTCGGCAAAGGGGAAACGGCCTGCGGCCCGGTCGATCATGGGAAGCAGGGAAGTTCTGGATGCCCGGTCGATCTTGTTTATGGCCAGGATCACCGGTCCGCGGCTATGCTCGAGGAACCCTAAGACGCGGTCGTCGAGATCGCGTTCGAAACGGGTGGCGTCGACGATGGCCACGGCCGCATCCGAGTCGCGCAGCGTATGGATCGCGGACTGCAGCATGTATTCCTGGAGCCGGTAGCCGGGTTCGAGCAACCCGGGCGTATCCAGGATCAGGACCTGGCAGGTATCCTTCGTCAGAATGCCCAGCACCCGTTGACGGGTGGTCTGGGGCCTGGGGGTGACGATGGAAAGCCGGTGCTGAAGGAACGCGTTCATCAGGGTGGACTTGCCCACGTTCGGCTTCCCGACCAGGGCGACGAAGCCTGCGCGATGCGATCCGGCGCTGTCCGTGCTTTCCATGTGTTCAGTGGGTGCCATGAGAAACCGACGCTTGACAGCCAGGGGTGTACGATGACTCAAGATAGGACTGGAAGTTCTTTATACGTAATACTATGATCTAACAAAAGAGAAAAGACTGTTGACCGCACGACGGGAACAGTTGGGACATGCCCGATAATACCCGTTTCGATACCAGGTTTCGGCCTGCCCGCGCACGGCCTGTTACGGCTGCCCGCGCGACCGTGAACCGGGGTTTTTGCATTCGCGGTTTAATTGTCACGGTCGAGGGTGTAGTTTGTATTTCGATTGCGACGTGAATGCGGAGCGCGGCGGATGAAAGGCGCCATCCGGTGTGGCCCCGTCGCCCTGAAGACCCGCTAGTTACGGTTTCATACACAGGAGAATAACGCGTTATGAATGAACCGGTCGTCTATCTCAACGATGGATTCGTCCCCGCTTCCGAGGCCCATCTGAACATTTATGACCTGGGGATTGTCCTGGGGGCCACCGTGACCGAAATGACCCGGACTTTCGGGCATGCGCCGTTCCGTCTGGAAGAGCATGTGCGGCGGCTTCTACGGTCGTGCAAATACGCCGGTTTCGAGCTGGATACGGACCACGATGGCCTGGTCGAACGCACGCAAAGCCTGATCGAGACCAACTGCGGGCTGATCGGACCGGAGCAGGACCTGGGCGTCGTCCACTTCGTAACCCCGGGGGAAAACCAGATCTACGCGGGCAGCGCCGGTAAGCCGGTGCGCCTTTCGCCTACCTTGTGCATCCACTCCTTTCCGCTGCCCTTCTCCGTCTGGCGCCCCTTCTTCGATCAGGGCGTCCACGTGGTCACGCCCTCCATCCGCCACGTGCCGCCCCAGTGCGTCGATCCCAAGACGAAAAACCGCTCGCGCCTGCACTACTGGCTGGCCGACAGGCAGACGCAGTCCGTCGATCCAGCCGCCACCTCGCTGCTGCTCGACCTGGACGGCAACCTCACCGAGTGCTCGGGGGCCAACTTCGTCGTGGTGGAAAACGATACGATCTATACGCCTACCAGCCGGAACATCCTCGAAGGCGTAAGTCTGGTCACGCTGCGGGAACTGGCGCCCGGCCTGGGGCTGGACTGGGTCGAGAAGGATCTCCAGCCCTACGACGCCGTCAATGCCGACGAGGCGTGGCTGACGAGTACGCCGTATTGTCTCGCGCCCTGTACGCGCATCAACAACACGCCCATCGGCGACGGCAAGCCCGGCCCGCTGTTCGCGCGGGTCATGGAGGCGTGGGGCCGAAGCGTGGGCATGGATATACTGGCACAAGTGAGAAACGTGGACTAGGCGACCCTGGAGAGGCGATCCGGGCGCGTGCGACCCAGGCAGGCGCGGCCCGCACCCCTTTCGACTTGATAAATACATGATAAGACGGTATTTTACGGTATCTTGTCCGGTCTGAATTGTTGAGGCGGTATCACGTCGAGGTTGCATCCTTGGGCATCTATATTCTGCATGGATTGATTCTGGCGGGTTACGCGGTCGCCACGGTGATCTACTTCCGCCATTTCTGGACGAAGCAGCCCAGGTCCGGGTTCTACGCCAGCCTGTGCCTGGTGCTGGCACTGGCCTGCCACAGCGCCTTTCTGATCGCCCGCGCCGTCGAATCCAGCCACGCGCCATTCGTCGGCCTGCACGAATCGATGAGCTTCTTCGCATGGCTCATCGCCGTGGTCTACCTGTTCCTGGAGCGCCGTTTCCACGACCGGTCGCTGGGGGTGTTCGTCCTGCCCCTGATCCTGGCGGCGCAGACGGCCTCCACGGCGTTCATGAGCCCGGTCGATCCGTTGCCGCCCCTCCTCCAGAGCCCATGGTTTAATTTCCACGTAACGGCGAGCTTCCTGGCATACGCGGCGTTTTCCTTCACGTTCATCACCGGGCTGCTGTACGTCATGCAGATGTACTACATCCACCACCGGCGCGTGGGCCTGGTGTTTTCGCGGCTGCCCGCGCTGGGCATGCTGGACGAGATGAACCTGAAGGCAACGCTCATCGGCTGGGTATTCCTGTCCGCGGGTATCGCAACGGGGATCTGGTGGGCGACGGCCGCGTGGGATTCGATTATGCCCTGGCTGCTTGATCCGAAAGTACTGTGCGTGATGCTGACCTGGGTTATCTACACTTCGCAGCTGATTACGCGCTATACCGCGGGCTGGCAGGGCGAAAGGGCGGCCATCATTTCCATGGCCGGGTTCGCGTCCGTGCTGCTGGCCTATCTCGGCGCCGGACTGTGGACCAACCTGCATATATTCGACTGATCCGGAGCCTGATGCCGGCGAGAGATGCCGGTGACCGATCCGGTGAAGATGGAAGTAAGGCCATGAAGAAATACTACCCCGCTTTCGTTGACATCGAAGGACAGCCGTGCCTGGTGGTGGGCGGCGGCGCGATCGCGGCTGAGAAGGCTGGATCGCTGCTCGAATGTGGAGGGGTTGTAACCGTGATCAGCCCTGATTTGACGGAGGAACTGTGTGACCGGGCGGAGCAGGGCGAATTGCGCTGGTTCGCGAAGCGGTACGAACCCGGCGACGTCCGGAATTTCAGGCTGGTCATCTCCGCGACCGACTCCGCGGAAGTCAACGAGCAGGTCTACGTGGACGCCGAGACGGAAGGCATCATGGTCAACGTGGTGGACGTGCCCGCACTGTGCAGGTACATCGTGCCATCCATCGTTCGGCAGGGCGACCTGTGCATCGCCATATCCACAGGGGGCAAGAGCCCCGCGCTGGCGAAGAAGATCCGTGGGCAGCTGGATGAGGCATTCGGGGCCGAGTACGCCGTCCTGCTCGACCTGCTGGGAGAGTTCCGTCCCCGGATGAAGGACAGACACCCCGATGAAATCGAAACACGCGCGAGGTTGTGGACGTCCCTGGTAGATTCCGACCTCCTCGATCTCATACGCGCCGGACGCGCGGAAGAAGCACGCGACAGGGTGGAGTCATGCATCTTACACTCGTCGGACTGAGTCACCATACCGCGCCTGTGGATGTACGCGACCAGGCGGTGCTGACGAAGTCGCTCCAGGATAAGGCCCTTTCCTTCGTGAAGACTTCGACCGGCATTTTGGAAGCGGTACTGCTTTCCACGTGCAACCGCAGCGAAATGTACGCGACCACCGATGAAGAGCATACCGATCCCGGTCCGATCGAAGCGTGGTTCCACGAGATCCACGGCGTGGACGAAGGCGTACTGTCTCCGTACCTCTATCACCGGAGGGACGAGGCGGTCATCCGGCACCTGTTCCGGGTCGTCTCCAGCCTGGACTCGATGGTCGTAGGGGAACAGCAGATCCTCGGCCAGGTCAGGGAAGCCTATATGCAGTCCCTGAACACGAAGACCACGGGACTGGTCCTCAACCGGTTGTTCGAAAAAGCGCTAGCCGTGGGCAAGCAGGTGCGGGAGACGACGGAGATCGGGTCGGGCTCGGTTTCCGTCAGTTCCGTGGCGGTCGAACTCGCGCGGAAGATCTTCAAGGATCTGCGGCAGCATACGGCCATGTTGATCGGGGCGGGAGAGACCGGCGAACGCACCGCGGAGTACCTCGTCGACCAGGGCGTGAAGCGGCTCATCGTCGCCAACAGAACCTACGACCGGGCTGCCGACCTGGCCCACCGCTTCGACGGGATCGCCGTTTCCCTGCACGACGGACTGCAAATGATCTCCGACGTCGATATCGTCATCAGTTCCACCGGCGCCACCGAACCGGTGCTGGGAAGGGACCGGATGATCGACATCATGCACGATCGTCATAACCGGCCCATTTTCCTGATCGACATCGCCGCGCCACGGGATATCGACCCCCGCGTGCGTGATCTCTATAATGTGATCCTTTACGACATGGACGACCTGCAATCGGTGGTGGACGACAACGCAGAGGCGCGTAAGGTGGAAGCGCAGAAGGTGGAGGAGATCGTCGAGACGGAGGTAGAACGGCTACTCGCATGGTACCAGAATCTCTCCATCACGCCCACCATTGCCCAACTCCGCCACTTCGCGGACGACGTCCGGCACCAGGAAGTCGGCCGCGCCTTCGCGCAACTCGGTCATCTTTCCGAAGAGGACCGCGAGACCGTGGACAAGATGACCCGCGCCATCGTAAACAAACTGCTGCATCAACCGACGGTCCAGCTCAGAAACACTACCGATCCGGAGCACAAGGACTACCACCTCTACAGCCTGCGACACCTCTTCGGACTCGACGAACACGGGAACGAAAAGAACGGCGCCGGAAACGAATAGCGCGGCGAGTCCAGGCGTCCGGAACGTCGATCCCATTCCATGGCTTCTTCACTGATCATAGGCACCCGCGGCAGCAGGCTGGCCCTCGTCCAGGCCCATTCGATGGCCAGGGCCCTGGAAGCGGCCAAGGGCGGCCTTTCCGTGCAGGTGCGCGTCCTCAAGACGAAGGGCGATGCGGACAGGAGCGCCTCCCTGGACACCTTCGGCGGCGAGGGCGTCTTCGTCAAGGAACTGGAACGGGCCCTGGTCTCGGGAGAGATCGACATGGCCGTTCACAGTCTCAAGGACCTGCCCACGTCCCTTCCCGATGGATTGGCGATCGCCGCGGTGCCGGAGCGCGTGGACGTGCGGGACGCCCTGATCAGCCGCGACGGCGCCTGTCTCGACGAACTCCCATCGAGCGCCCTGGTCGCCACGGGGAGTCCGAGGCGACGGTCGCAGCTTCAACATTACCGCCCGGATCTGCGCTTTTCGGGCATTCGAGGGAATATAGACACCAGGTTGAAGAAACTGGAAGAACCGGACGGTCCGGACGCCATCGTACTGGCCGTGGCGGGATTGCAACGACTGGGCTGGAATGACCGCATATCCGAGATATTGCCGCCGGAGGTCTGCATGCCGGCCGTCGGCCAGGCGGCGCTCGCGATTGAAACCCGTAAGGATGATCACTCCACTGTGGAAGCGGCACGGCGAATCGAGGACCTCCCAGCCAGGCAAGCGGTGATGGCGGAGCGGTCTTTTCTCTATCGTATAGGCGGCGGTTGCCATACCCCGGTCGGCGCCTGGGGGAGAATCCGGGACGATTACCTGGAGCTGGACGCCGTGCTGGCCGCCGATGACGGCAGCTGGATCGCGCGCCACGGCCTGCGGGGACTTCCGGAAGAAGGACCGGAACTGGGCCGCCGGCTGGCCGAAGCAGTGATGGCGCAGGCCGACCAGGCCGACCAAGCCGAGCAGGCCGACCAGGCCGAGCTTAACACGCAGTCCAGGCAGTCCAAGCCGACCAGACCGACCAGGCGGACCACGGAATCCCAATGAACGGCGAAACCCCGAGCAAGCGCGTATCCACCCCGCGGTCCGCCGGAATCGTTTACCTGGTGGGCGCGGGCCCCGGCGACCCCGGACTGATTACCGTGAAGGGCCTGGAGTGTGTGCGCAGGGCCGACGTCGTCGTTGCCGACTTCCTCGCCGATGACCGGCTGGTGGCGGAGGCGCCTTCACAGGCCGAGCGCATCCGCGTTCCCTGGCGTCCCGGGCGGCAGGAGGAGATCAACGGCCTGCTGGTGCGTCACAGCGAGGCCGGGAAGACCGTGGTCAGGTTGAAGGGCGGCGACCCATTCGTGTTCGGCCGGGGTGGCGAGGAAGGACTGCACCTGCAACGCCACGGAATCCCATTCGAGGTCGTTCCCGGCGTCACGGCGGCCGTCGCGGTCCCGGCCTACGCCGGCATACCGGTGACCCATCGTGAGATCACCTCGACGATGACCGTGGTCACCGGCCACGAATCGCCGGACAAGTCCCGGACGGATCTAGACTGGGAGGCTTTCGCCAAACGGATCGGCACGCTGATCTTCTACATGGGTGCGCGGAACCTGCCCTTCATCGTGGAACGGTTGATCGAACACGGGCGGCCGAAGGACACGCCCATCGCGCTGATCCAGTGGGGGACGACGCCGAAGCAAAGGACCCTCGTCGGCACTCTGGACGATATCGTATCCAGGGCCCGGCCGGCTTCCTTCACCCCGCCCGTACTGATCGTCGCGGGCGAAGTCGTGTCGCTGCGTTCGCAGCTCGATTGGTTCGAATCGAAACCGCTTTTCGGGGTCCGGGTGCTGGTCACGCGCGCCAGGGACCAGGCCGGCGAACTGTCGGAATCGCTCGTCCTGCAGGGCGCGGAGCCGGTCGAAGCCCCGCTGATACGGATCGAAGCGCCCGATGACTGGTCGGAAGCCGATTCCATGCTGTCCGATCTTTCCGGATTTGATTACGTCGTATTCACCAGCGGCAACGCCGTGAAGGCGTTTTTCTCGCGATTAATCGAACAGGGCCTGGACGCCAGGGCCCTGGGCGGCGTTCGCGTCGCCGCGGTAGGCCGGGCCACGGCCGGCGCGCTACGAAAATGCGGGATCGAAGCGGACTGTCAACCCGATGTATTCCGGGCCGAAAACCTGGTGGAAACCCTGGCCGGAAACCGTAACCTTCGGGATGCGCGGATCCTCTTTCCGGCGGCGGATATCGCGGGACCCGCTGTCGTGGAGGGACTTACCGGCGCCGGCGCGTCCGTGACGAGGATAACGGTCTATCGAACGGTCATGGAAGAGAGGTTGCCGGACGGCATCGCGTCCATGCTGGAAGACCGGAAGATCCATCTGGCCGTATTCGCGAGTTCGTCGGCCGTGTTGGCGTTTACGAAGGCCGCGGGGCCAGATCGCCTGAAACGGCTGGCCGGGAGCGTCCGCATCGCCTGCATCGGTCCCGCCACGGCGGAAACCGCCGCGGAGGCGGGCCTGTCCGTGGATATCGTGCCCGCACAGGCTACCGTCCCAGCGCTCGTGGCCGCGATCGTGCGCGACCGGCTGGCCGCTGGAACGCAGCACACGGAATAACGATTGCCATGACTTTACGGCCCGGTGTATATTTGTCGGGCCCGTGAACAAGAGACATTTCCGTGTGAAATACGACGCGCGGCCGACTTTGGACCAGTAAACCATTCGGCATCGGGTTCGTATACTTTCCGGCATCGGGCCAGTGGCTTCACCGCGCCCGGCATGGCACCATCCTGTTGATATGAACGGACTTCTATGCCTTTCTGCCCGGAATGCGAATGTGAATACGCCCGCGGCGAGGAAAAATGCCCTATCTGCGCGTCCACCCTGGTTAACGCCCTGAATGAGGTGTCGACGTGGGTTTGCGATGAGTGCAAGGAGGAGATCCCGGGCGACCTGGGGTCCTGCCCGGTCTGCGGAACAGTATTCATCGACGATCTTCGATGCATGAACCATCCGGCCGGACCTGCGCACGGCCTGTGCGTCGTCTGCGGACGGCACGTGTGCGAGGACTGCGGGATACGCCGTCATGGCCGGTATTTCTGTGAAAGACATGGATTGGTAGAAGAGTTTCCGAAGGAGGAAATCCTCTATCGGGCTGAAGACCGTGAAGCGCGGAGCTACCAGCGTTTCCTCGCGCAGCAGGGCGTGGACAGCCGGGTGTTCTCGACCAAGCAGGACTCCGGCCTGCTTACCGGTCCATGTTCGGACGAGTCGGCGAGGATCATCGTGCCCTCGAAACTCCGGGCGACGGCGCTGAATTTGATGGCGTCACGGTCCATAGACGCCGGGCATCTCCTGTTCCAGTGTGAACGCTGCAGTGCCTTGAACGGATTCGACAGCGGCGGTTGCGCCAACTGCGGGGGGTACTGATGTCCCGGCGGCGGGCAGGGTAACTCATGGCATTTCCCGTACATCGGCTGCGGCGCCTGCGGCGGACCGGAAGCCTGCGCGCCATGATAGGCGAGACCCGGCTCTCCGTGGACGACCTGGTCTATCCCATGTTCATCTGCCCGGGCGAAGGCGTACGTTCCCCGGTAGATTCGATGCCAGGCGTGGACCGGCAGTCGGTGGACCAGGCCGTGGAGGCCTGCCGTGAAGTTCAGGATCTGGGTATCCCGGCTGTCATGCTCTTCGGCATCCCGGAGAGCAAGGACGCTTATGGTTCCAGCGCCTATGCGGACGACGGGATCGTGCAACGGGCCATTGGCGCGATCAAGCAAGCAGTGCCGGAACTCACCGTCATCGGCGACGTGTGCCTCTGCGAATACACCGATCACGGGCACTGCGGCGTGATCCGGGACGGCGACGTGGAGAACGACGCCACGCTTCGCCTGCTCGTTCGTACCGCGCTCTCGCAGGCCCGCGCCGGCGCGGACATGGTTGCGCCTTCGGACATGATGGACGGCCGCGTGCGTGCGATCCGGGAGGGCCTGGACGGCGAGCACCTCCAGCATGTCCCGATCCTGGCCTATTCCGCCAAGTACGCATCGGCGTATTACGGGCCCTTTCGCGACGCCGCGGACTCGGTCCCGCAGTTCGGCGACCGCCGTTCCTACCAGATGGACCCGGCGAACGCCACCGAAGCCCTGCGGGAAGTTGAACTGGACCTTGAGGAAGGCGCCGATATCGTCATGGTCAAGCCGGCCCTGGCCTATCTCGACGTGATTCAACGGGTGAAATCGGCCTTTGAAGTGCCGGTGGCCGCCTACAACGTGAGCGGGGAATACGCCATGATCAAGGCGGCTGGGCAGAAGGGCTGGATCGACGAAGAAAGGATCGTTATGGAGTCGCTGACCGCCATAAAGCGCGCCGGCGCCGACATGATCCTCACTTATTTCGCGATGGATGTCGCCCGAAGGCTCTGAAGAACCCGTGCTATGAAGTACGTTTGTCCGCACGCGGCGAAAGTCGGCCCGCGAGCACGTCACAATGTCTCACATAGCACAAAACGCGTCATGATTCGTTATAATTCGTTATAATAAACTTCCATGGAATAGAGCGTATGAACCGTTCTCGATCCAGTACCCTCTTCGACCAGGCCCAGCGATCCATGCCCGGCGGGGTGAACAGCCCCGTACGCAACTTCGGGCGGGTCGGAGGGCGCCCCGTCTTCATGGACCGGGGCGCGGGTTCCAAGGTCTACGACGTGGACGGCAACGAGTACATCGATTACCTGGGATCCTGGGGACCGCTGATCCTGGGCCACGGCCATCCAGCCGTGGTCGAGGCCCTGAAGAAGGCCTGTGAGCGGGGTACGAGTTTCGGTACGCCCACGGAGGCCGAGATCAGGCTGGCGGAACTGGTCAGGACCGCCTTCCCGTCCATCGACCTGATACGCATGGTCAACTCCGGCACGGAAGCGACCATGAGCGCCCTGCGCGTGGCCCGCGGATACACGGGACGGGACCTGGCGGTCAAGTTCGAGGCTGGATACCACGGCCACGGAGACAGCTTTCTCATCCAGGCCGGTTCCGGCGCCGCAACGTTCGGCATCCCCGACAGCCCCGGCGTGCCCGCGGACCTGGCGAAGATGACCATCAACCTGCCCTACAACGACATCGAGGCCGTCCGGCGCACCCTGTCGGAGCGGGGCGGCGACATTGCCTGCGTGATCGTAGAGCCGGTCGCCGGCAACATGGGCATGATCCCGCCGTCCGAAGGCTTTCTCGAAACCATCCGGGAAGAGACGGAAAAAAGAGGGATCATCCTGATCTTCGACGAGATCATCACGGGATTCAGGATCGCTTTCGGCGGCGCGCAGGAACGATTCGGCATCTCGGCCGACATGACCTGCCTGGGCAAGATCATCGGCGGGGGTCTCCCCGTCGGCGCCTATGGCGGGCGCAGGGAAATCATGGAGACCGTGGCGCCCGTGGGCGCGGTTTACCAGGCCGGCACGCTTTCGGGTAACCCGCTGGCCATGACCGCGGGATATGAAACAGTGCGGCAGCTTCAGGAACCCGGAGTCTACGAACGGCTCGAAAACCTGGCCTCCCGGCTCGCCGACGGCCTTAGCGCCGCAGCGGCAGAGGCGGGCGTTCCAGCCTACCTGACCCGGGTAGGGTCCATGATGTGTACCTTCTTCACCGATCAGACCGTCGACGATTTCGATGCCGCTTCCACGTCGGACGCGGATACGTACGGGCGGTACTTCTGGAACATGCTGGACCGGGGCGTGTACCTGGCGCCTTCGCGCCTTGAAACCGGTTTTGTGTCTCTGGCCCACACCGAAGGCGACATCGACCGGACCATTGAAGCGGCCCGGGAGAGTATGAAGGGCCTGAGTGCATGAAGTCAGATAATCTGTTTATCGAGATCAATAGCGGTAGATGACAACGAACCGCTTTTCAATAATTAGCTGAAAGGAGTCCAAAGTGTTACGCCCATACAGTCGCGCGTTCGCCAAGATCACGGCATCCGTGTACCTGGTTTTTCTGGTGGGGTGCGGCGGTGGGGATAGCGGTCCGACGAGTCCCACGCCGTCTACACCGACTCCAACTCCACCGCCTGCGCCCGTTGCGACGAGCATTTCTGTCACGCCGTCTTCGCACACGCTCGCGACGATCGGCGCGAGCGTGCAACTGATGGCCACGGTGAGAGACCAGAACAACAATACGATGACCGGCCAGACGGTGACCTGGTCGAGCAGCAATACCGCAGTGGCGACCGTCAGCGGCAATGGTCTGGTGACGGCCGTGAGCAACGGTACCGCGCAGATAAGGGCGCAGTCCGGCAATGCGTCGGGCACCGCGAACATCACGGTGGCCGAGCCGGTACCGACCCGGATCACGATCTCGCCGACGTCCCATACGCTGGAGGCGATCGGGGAAACGGTACAGTTGACGGCTACGGTACGGGATCAGCGGAACAACATCATGTCCGGCCAGTCCATTACCTGGTCGAGCGGCGACGATGCCGTGGCGACCGTGAGCGGGGCGGGCCTTGTAACGGCGGTGAGCAACGGTATGGCTGAGATCACGGCCACATCCGGCAGTCTGTCCGCCAGTGCGTCCATCACGGTATCCGAGTCCGTGCCGACGAGCATAACGATCGAGCCCGGCGCGCACACGTTCGAAGCGATCGGCGACACCGTGGAACTTGCGGCCGTCGTGCTGGACCAGCGTGAAAACGCGATGGAGGACGTGACCGTGACCTGGTCGAGCGGCGACGATGCCGTGGCGACCGTGGACGGGAACGGGCTTGTGACCGCGGTGGACAACGGCATGGCGGAGATCACGGCCCAGGCCGGAGACGCCATGGGGACTGCGTCGATCACCGTCGCCCAGGTTCCGGCCGGCCTCAGCATCGAGGTCGCACCCGATGCCACCACGCTGATCGAGATCGGACAGACCCTGCAACTCATGGTTTCCGTCAGCGACGCGAACGAAAATGCCATTGCCGAACCGGCCGTCACGTGGATGAGCGGTGACGAAAACGTGGTCACCGTGGACGAGGATGGGTTGGTTGAAGCGGTGGGCAACGGCATGACCGAAGTTACGGCCGCGTCCGGCGACGTGTCGGCCATGGTGAGCATCACGGTCATGGTCCCGAGTGAAGGCGAAGGCGGGGAAGGTGGCGATGAGGTCGACGAGCCAGTCGACGAGATAGTCTACGTCCCGTGGGTCGGCGTGAAGGTTTTTCCCGGTAGGGTGGTATTCGAGGGCGTACCAGTTTTAGGTACATTGACTCTGACTGGCTGTGCCAGTGCCGATCCTCTAGTCAGCCTGCTAGGACCCAATGGACTGAACAACATCGATATTGCGGGATTCTCCATTACGGTCCATTACTCCGTATGGCAGTGGAGCGACGATATGGGCAGTACATGGGAAGACATCGAGGACACAAGAGTGGAATTCGACGCTTGCGCTTACGATCCGGAAATCGCCGGTGAGTACAGAATGGTCGGCGACGTGACGCTTGATGGCGAAAGGGATTTCCGCGCCAGTGAAAATACGTTTGTCGTTCCCTGACAGTCGGGAATGCACATCGTAATTTCTCAATCGCAATAGTTACCAACATGCAACCTTTAAGGGGATCGACGGGTCGAAACCGTAGATCCCCTTTGCCATTGCAGGATCGTCTTTCCCCAGGTGCGTTTTCCGGCTTGCATGCGTAAGCGACAGGAGGCAAAACGATCATGCTGAAGAACCACCTCGTCATCGCGCTTCGGCATCTCTTCGGCAACAAGGGCTACTTCTTCATCAACACGCTGGGCCTGTCCACCGGCATCGCCTGCAGCCTGCTCGTCTTTCTCTTCGTGCGCCAGGAGTGGACCTTCGATACGTTTCACGAGAAAGCGGACCGGTTGTACCGGGTTGTCGCCGCCGGAGTCGGTTCCAACGAAAATCCGTTCACCACCGCGAGAACGGCCCTTCCGCTCGCCTCCGCCCTGAAACAGCAGTACCCCGGCGTGTCCCGGACCGTTCGGATTCTGGATAGAGAACTGGAAATCCGTATCGGTGAAGACCAGTACCGGCAGGAGGACGCACTGTTCTGTGACGCGTCCTTCATCGAGATGTTTTCGTTCACGGTGATCGAAGGCCATCCCGGGACGGTCCTGAGCGAGGTAAATTCCGTGGTCGTTAGTAAATCTGCCGCGGAGAAGTACTTCGGCGGGGAGTCTCTTCTGGGCAGGCCGCTCATGGTTCAGGGCGTTCCGCTGACCGTCGCCGGCGTTACGGAGGACGCCCCGGCTAATTCCAGTATCCGATTCGATCTGCTCATACCGTTCGGTAAAATGCCCGAAATAGATCCCTGGATTTCGAATGCCATCGGACAGTGGAATTACTCGTCCACGTACACTTTTATCGAACTTGTGGATCCGGAACATGCTGGATCGCTCGAAGGCCAACTGCCGGAATTCGTCAAGACACACTACCCTTCGTACATGTCGCCGCAACTGATCCTGCAGCCCATAACCGAGATGTACCTGGACCAGGAAGTGCGTTTCGGACTGGGACCCACGAGCGACCCCAACCTGTCCTATATCCTGATCTGCACGGCGCTGCTCGTCCTCTTCATCGCCTGTGTCAACTTCATGAACCTGGCCGTCTGCCGTTCGTCTTCGCGCGCCAAGGAGGTAGGACTGCGGAAGGTCTTCGGAGCGCGGCAAGTCCAGGTGGTGGGGCAGCACATGGGTGAAACTGCGGTCCTGTGCGGATTCAGCCTGGTCCTCGGCGTGGTACTGGCCCACTTGTTCCTGCCCGTGTTCAACATGCTGGCGGGGAGGACGCTGATCCTCGATTACCTTTCCAGCGGCGCCACGATCGCCGTGATGCTGGCGCTGACCGGCCTGGTCGCCCTGGTATCCGGCAGCTATCCTTCCCTGGTGCTCTCCCGTTTCAATCCCGTAGCCATCTTCCGGCGGCAAGTTCGGACCGGAGGCCCCAACCTGTTCATCCGGGGCCTCATGGTCGTGCAGTTCGGATTGTCCGCCTTGCTCGTCATTTCCATCCTCGTCATGACCCGGCAAATGGACTTTGTCCGGACCGGGGACCTGGGATTCAACGCCGAAAACGTCGTCGTCATCGAAATCGAATCCGGTTCAGCCTACTACGAGGTCTTTCGCAACAGGATTGCGTCGTACGAGGAAGTCCTCCAGGTGTCCGGCACATCCAACACTATCGGACAGGGACGAGGTCTCGGCCAATCATCGTATACCGACCGGGACGGGAACCAACTCGAAGCATACATGTTCACCGTGGATTACGACTATGTGAGCACACTCCAGCTGAGGCTGGTCTCCGGACGCGATTTTTCCCGGGAGTTCGGAAACGATGAAGCCGGATCGTGCCTGATCAACGAGGCCGCTGCACGAAAGATGGAGTGGGAAGATCCCGTGGGCCGCAAACTGCCTCATGGCTACACGGTCGTCGGCGTAGTCGGAGACTACAACTTCCAGTCCAAGCACCAGGAGATCGAACCGGCCATTCTCACGCTTGCTCCGTACGCCATGGGCGAGATCACGAACCAGGTCAATTTCATCCTGGTCCGCGTCAGCGACCGGGAACTGCCCGCCACCCTTTCGTTGCTCGGGGACGCGTGGAGAGAAACCGTGCCCGAAGCGCCCTTCGAATATGCCTTCCTGGAAGACGACATCGGCAGGTTCTACCAGGACGAGCGCAATCTGGCGCGTATCTTCAGCTACTCGGCGGTGTTCGCCCTGCTGATCGCCTGCCTCGGCGTCTACGGACTCGTGTCGCTGGATGCCGCGCGCCGCACGCGGGAGGTCGGCATACGCAAGGTGATGGGCGCCGCGGTATCCGATATAGCGGGCCTGCTGTCGAGGCAGTTCGTCATCCTCGTGGTGTTCGGCAACGTCCTCGCCTGGCCGGCGGCCTGGTGGCTCATGAACGAGTGGCTGGCGGGCTTCGCCTATCGCGCAGAAATCGATGCCGTCCCCTTCGTCGTGGCGGGACTGGTCGTCATGGCGACGGCCCTGCTTACCGTGAGCGTCCATACCTTCCGAAGCGCCATACTCAATCCCGCGGACGCCCTGCGTAGCGAGTAGGCGGTTTCTGATTGACCGCCGCCGCGCCGTTTGTTACGTTTCCGACATACCGGAAAATCGCGTTTGCATTCCTCACCCATGGCAGATGCACGCCCATTATAAGGTACAATCATGTCTGGATACGGCGTTCTTCTTGTAACGGCCCTGGTGATTTGTGGTCCACTGCGTCCTGTCCAGGCCCTGCCCACGTCTGCGAATCTTATTCCCGAAAAACCCCATAGCTCTACCCTGGAAGCGGGCCGGGCGCTATTCGACCAGGAAAAGTTCGCGGAAGCATTGCCGTACTTTAATCAGGCCGTCGAGGCTGACGGGGGTTCGGCGCCCGCCCACTACTGGCTCGGCATGGCTCAATACGGGTTGGAAGAATACCGGAAGGCGGTAAGTTCGTTCAAGCGTTCAGTCGAACTGGACGAGAAGTTGGCGTTAGGCTACGTGGGGCTGGGCAAGTCCTACATTCAGTTGAAATACCGAAGACTGGACGCGCGTCACGCCTTGCGCATGGCGGCCAGGCTGGCGCCTGACGACCCGGAAATCCAGTACCATATCGGAATCGCCCATATGAATCCGCGAAAGACCGACCGGATTCTGGGCGGCGGCCGGGACGGCCGGAACTATTTCCTCAAAGCGGCGGTATTGGATCCTTCCCATCCCGATGCGTATTTTCAGATCGGCCGCTGTTACGAACGGCCCGAGTCGCCTGAATTCGACAAGGCGATGGCGGCATATATTTCGCAGTTCAGGGTCAATCCCGACCATTACGAGGCACTCAGTCGTTTCGTCTATCTGGCCCTTCTTTCCGAAAGGTATGGTCTGGCCGTTGAGTTACTGGAACATGCCGGAGAAGACCTTGAAGATTCGGGTTCAGCTATCGTCCGGACCCTGCTTACGCAATTCAGCACGCTTTCCGAAGACTCGAAATCACGACCGGATGTGCTGCATGGGATTTTTGAAACGTACATTTCCCTTCTTGGCCCTGACGAACAGCGCGTTTACCGGGATCTGGCGCACGTAGCACCTCCTGACGAGCTGGCGTCCTGGAAGGAAACCGGCGGACACGAACGCGATGCGCGCTGGCATGCCTTCTGGAATGCCAGGGATTCGAATCCCGCCACCGTGACCAACGAACGCCTCGTAGCGCATTACCGTCGCGTAATGTATGCCCGATACCATTTTTCACAGGGGCAGCACCCCTATGACCGTCGCGGCGAGATGTACGTCCGTTACGGTGAACCGGAAAACCGCCGTGGCGACGTCTATATCGCAGATCGGAATGCCTATCAAAGTGCTACGATTTCCGATGACGCGGCAGTGGACGCGGTCCGAGAGCAGAATAACCGGTTCGGTTATCAATTGCGTGTCGACCGGGGCAATTTGACAATCGTCCCGCCCGAGGGGGTATCTGTAGCAGAACTGGACTCCCTTGGCGGGACGCTGGCCGACGGAATCGTTGCATCATCCGCGGACTTTGCCCTGCAGAGGGAGAGAAAGGAAATGGGTGCGGGATACACTACCGAGAGCTGGGTATACGTCCGGTATGGCCTGGAACTGTTCTTCGTCGACCAGTTCGGCGGGGGCCGATTCGATTACCCGCGGGGCAACCTGCTTACCAACCAGCGGGAGATGGCCCGGCAGGAACGGTTCAGTCCCCGGCAGCTCGCCAGGGAACTGATCGCCGAAGCCCCGGAGGAATACCTGCACGACTTCGGCGGAGAGCCGCTCGAGTACGCTTTCGACGCTGTAACCTTCAGGGCGGACCATGGTGCGACGGAGTTGGACCTTTCGTACAGCATACCCGTTTGGCAGTTTGGCGATGTCTCGGACGGTAAGGGGAACAGCACTCGGCTCGCGCACTTGGTCACCCTGCGTGATTCGACCATGAGCCCGCAGTTCACCCACGAGTTCGGTTTCGGCCCCTTCGACCGGCCGCAGCGGACGATGGCCGAAAGCCACGTGAAAGTCCCGGTGTATTCGTTGCCCGCGAGCGTCGTGGCGCCGGCGGGACGCTTCACGCTGGCGGTCCAGGTGCAAGACGAGACGACGAGGCGGATCGGGGTGTACCGAAAGCCAGTCACGCTGTCCGACTATAGCGGCGAAGAGCTACTCATCAGCGATCTCAAGCTGGCCACCATTGTCGCGCCGTCAGGTGTACAGGGTCCCTTTGTGCGCAAGGGATTGAACATAACGCCCAATCCGGGACGGCTCTACATTCGGGGAAACCCCGTTTACGTTTACTGCGAGATATACAATCTCAGCCTGGACAGGGAGAAGAGAACAGCGTACGAAGTCCACTACGAGATCAGCCCTCTGGAGAGTACTGAAAGGCATGGCTGGTCGGCCCGCAGGCAAAGGGACATGCAGACGGCAATGATGGCCTTCGCGGGAGAAGGGTCTTCGGCCGAGGACCGTGAGTATACTTCATTGGCCACCTCGGGTCTGCCGGCGGGTGAGTATATACTTACTGTCAGGCTTACCGACCTGCACGCGGGAAGTACCGTTTCCAAATCCGCCAACTTCCTGGTCATGGAACGGTAGGTCTTTGGTCGATCTTCCCCGCGTCGCCGTATGCGCGCCTGTTTCACTTCAACCATTCCGGGTTCAGGCCCTCGAGTTCCGGAACGACGAATATCCCGTCTTTCCTGATCACTTCCCCGTCGAACTCGATGGTCCCGCCGCCGTATTCCGGCGTCTGGATCATGACCATGTCCCAGTGCACGGCGGACCGGTTGCCGTTGTCCGCTTCCTCGTAGGCCTGTCCGGGCGTGAAGTGGAAGGAACCGGCGATCTTCTCGTCGAAGAGGATGTCCAGCATGGGCGCGGTGATGTAGGGATTGAAACCGATGGCGAATTCGCCGATGTAGCGCGCCCCCTCGTCTGTGTCGAAGATCTCGCTGAGCTTCTCCGCCCGGTTGCCGCTCGCCTTGGTGATCTTGCCGTCTTCGAATCTCAACTGCACGTCCGTAAACGTCACGCCGTGATAAAGCGTCGGCGTGTTGAACCGGATGACGCCGTTGACCGAATCGCGCACGGGTGCGGTAAAGCACTCGCCGTCGGGAATGTTGCGGTCGCCCGAGCATCCCACGGTGGGGATGCCCCGGATGCTAAAGGTCAGATCGGTGCCAGGGCCCGTGAGGCGCACGCGGTCCGTTCGGTCCATCCGTTCCTTCAGCGGCGCGAGGGCGCGTTCCATCTTCCCGTAATCCAGGGTGCACACGTCGAAGAAGAAGTCCTCGAAGGCCTCGGTGCTCGTGCCGGCCAGCTGCGCCATGGACGGGGTCGGCCAGCGCAGCACCACCCACCGGGTCTTCGGCACGCGGATATCGAAGTGCACGGGCTTGAGCCAGCGTTGCTCGTAAAGCCGCATGGCCTCGCCCGGCACGTCCGACATCTCCATCACGTTTCGGCTGCCGCGCAGGGCCATGTAGGCCTGCACCCGCTCCATGCGATGGGATTCATAAGCGCCGGCGGCTTCCATGGCGGCCTCGTCCCCGGCATGAACCAGTTCCCGCATGACGCGCTGGTGCTTGATGGAGGCCAGCGGCACGCCGCCCGCCGCCCGGATCGTCCGGATGAGCGAAATTACCATCTCGTCGGGCACGTCGAAGGCCTCGACGAGCACCCGGTCTCCAGGTTGTATCTTCGTAGAATGTCCGGTGAGTACCTTCGCCAGGTCGCCGTATCGTGGGTCATGCATGGGTGTTGAGTCTCCGTGGTTGGTTTTCGATGCTTCTATGCGGCAGTGTGCTGATGCGACGCCTCAATGCGCCTATGTGGCAATGAATCTATGCGCTGCTTCACTCATCAATTCGCCCCGGTTCCACATCTACCGCGCACGAGGCCGATACCCGGACCAGCATGGAATCTTCGGGTTCGAAGGCCAGGCGCACCACCCGTTCCCGGCCGTTGACGTGGAGGACCACCTCTCGTTCGACCAGACCGGTGGAACGCCAGCCTTCGTAGGCCATGGGGTACCGGATGCGCTTCGTATCGGGATGGGCGAAGAAGACGTGGTAGTCGCCGTCGACCTCCCGGCACCAGAATTCGGGCGCGTCCCGGCCACTCACGAGGGGAGGATGCCGCAGCGCCGCACCCGGATCAGTGGTAACCGCGGGTTGGCTTATCAGTTCTCCCAGGCGATCCTCGTAATCCATTGGCGGACGGTGGCCGGGCGCGGCAGGCCGGCGCGGAATAACGATATGCGCGCCTTCCCGGGCAAGCCGCAGCAGGGCCGCCAGGGCTTCGCCGTCCAGCCATTCCACGTCCACGTACAATACGGAAAAGACCGCCTCGCCGTACCGAACGCGGCCGTCCTCCACCACCGCCTTCTCCAGAAAAGGCGTCGAGATCCAGAGCGGATGGTACCCGAGCAGCGTGCCGGGCCGCTGAACGGTCTGCAGTTCCCAGTAATAGTTCGCGGCCGGTCCGCGCCGCTCCTCGGGCAGCATGTGGCGCATCCAGTGGTCTTCCAGCGGGAGGTACACCGCCACGTCCGTATACGTTCTGCCCTGCTTGACGAAATCGGCGGCCTCGGTCATGTAGGCGTTGAAGGCCGGAAGCCGGCCGGCGAACCCGCTGTCCGGACCGACGTGCGTGGTCGCGTAGAAGGTGTTGTTCCCGCCCGGCGCGTTATAGGGCATGCCGTGCCAGACGATGTGGTTGACGCCGTTGGCGAACACCGCGTCCGCCATGAGCTTCATGTCCTCCACCTTCTCCTCGCCGTGATGGGGCGACGGCGCGGGCCATGGCGCGTAGCCGTAGATACAGGTGAAGGTCTCGCAGGTCACCACGGGCCGCGAGCCCAGGGCCGCCGCCGAACCCGGTATGGCCGAGAAAAAGGTCTCAAACAGCAGGGCTTCGGATTCCGGGACGTCCACGAGCGCGAATGTGGCCAGCAGGTCAGCCGGCGCTCCGTGGCACTGCACGCGGCTCACGGTGCCAAGGCGGCGGCAGGTCTCGGCGTAGGGCCTGAAGAAGCCCTCGATCGCCGCTTCCGACAGGATCTTCCGGTAATCGTACCGCACGTCGGGATGCCGGTCGATATACCCCTTGAACGGATCCAGGTCGTATCCGAAGCGATCCCGGAAGACGGGGTCCAGGTGGGCGCTCCAGAGGCCCTCAGGGAAAACCTCCCACGAATCGGAGAACAGTCCCGAGGTCGTGCCGCGCAGGGCGGGTTTCAGTGCGCCGCCTACCTGCTCGGCGTAACGAGTGAACGCGCCCGCGTCCAGGTGGTTCAGGATCCGGCCGCGGCCGTAATAAGACAGCTCCCACGACTTCTCGAGACGCTGGGTCGCCGGCCCGCCGAATACCTGTCCCGCGTCCTCCTCGGGCACGATCGACCCACCGAAGGGCCAGGACGTGCTGAAGGTGAAGTCGCAACCGATCCCGAGACGGTCCGCCTCTTCCTTGGCGAAGGCGACCAGGCCGGTCCACGCCTCGCTCAGCCACCGGGGCCCTTCCCCGGCCCCTGGCTGCGGATACATGAAGGCGATCTCCACGCCCCCGAATCCCTGGTCCCGCACCCAATGCAACTGCGTCCGGATGTCCGACGTCCTGATGTCATCGTAGAACCACCACCAGCGGGTGTAGGGGCGGGAGTCCGAGAACGGGCGGTAAGTCCTGGTCAGTTCGCTTGACATGGTTCTCCTGGATGGCGCCTTTGGCCTGTAATATCATACCGAAATGTCGAGGGAACACTATATTATTCGGGTAAGGGTGGGGTAGCTTCTGCATTCCTGTATGAAATCCCGTTTTAAGCTGCTGGAGATCTGCCATGGCCGCTACCGGGTTTCTGCCTGCGTCGTTGATCTGTAACATTTTAAGAACTACCGTTCGCCACCTGTGGAACAATAAGGCTTATGTATCCATAAATGTAGTGGGTCTTACAATTGGCGTAACATGTTTCGTAATGATTTTGCTCTACATCCGGTTCGAGTCGAGTTTCGATCGGTTCAATGTGAATTCCGACAGGATATACCGCGTGGCAATGGACATACACAGTCCGAACAGCACCACGGAAACCGCAGCTGCCCTGACCCCTCTGGTCAGGCTCCTGAAAGACGAGTTCCCGGAAATCCAAGCGTCGGTGACCGTTTTGAAACCGGGTTCTTCCTACATGATAGCCCACGGCGAAAATCGATTCTATGAAAAGGGGTTCTATCACACGGACTCCACGTTTTTTGATGTCTTTTCGGTCGAATTCGTTCAAGGAAACCCCGAAACCGCGCTGAAAGACGCATTTACGGTGGTTTTGTCCGAATCTATGGCCCTGAAGTACTTTAAGGGTGTCGATCCCATAGGAAAAACGATTCGCGCCGAAGATACGTGGGATTACCGAATCGTGGGCGTAATGCGCGATCTGCCGCCAAACTCGCATTTGAATTATGATTTTCTCGCTCATCAACGTGAATCATCGGTCAGTTTTAGGCCGGATGAGCGGTACACCTGGGATCTTTGGAACCGCAGCCATGTCTACTTGTTGCTCACACCGGTTTCCTTACCCGGTGAATTGACCTCCAAGTTTCCCGAGTTTGTTTCCCGGCACGTGAATCCCCGGTTTGAAAATGAGCACATTACCTTTGACCTCTCTCTGCAACCCCTGACATCCATTCATCTTTACTCCAATCGCATGGGTGAGTTGGAACCAAACGGCAGTATTTCAACTGTTTTCCTGTATGGCGCCGTCGCGGTACTGATCCTGATGATCGCCTGTGTGAACTTCATCAATCTCGCTACCGCGTACTCGAGCGGCCGCGCAGGTGAAACAGGACTGCGTAAAACGCTGGGAGCGCAACGAGGCCAACTGATGGCACAGCATATCGGAGAGTCTGTGTTTATCGCCATCATCGCCTTGCCTGTCGCATGGGGAATGATCGAGTTCCTGCTTCCCTTGTTCAGCAGTATGATGACGGCGTCAGCAGACCAGATCGATTATGATATCTCCGTGTTGGTACCGGCGTTACTCGGCACTTCGCTGATGGTTGGGCTTGTCTCCGGCATTTACCCCGCCCTCCTGCTCTCATCTTACAAACCGATTGACGTACTTAAAAGCGGGATAGGCAGAGGGGTAAAAAAGGCGTCGCTGCGTCAAACGCTGGTCGTGTTTCAATTCACCATATCAACCGTTCTGATAATCGCTACCTGCATCGTGTATCAGCAAATAGATTACATCCGGGACAAGGACCTGGGCTATGACAACCAACGGATAGTCGTCATACCGCTCACATTCACTCCAGTCGTAAACACATTCGCGGCACTGAAAGAAAGACTGCTTGAACACCATAGCGTACTCAGTGTTTCCGGGTCCGACATGCCCCCGGGAAGACCGCCGCTGCAAACGACCATACGGCCGATATCCACAGACGACGGAGGGCAAATCCAGGTAAGGACCTTTTGGGTCGACGCCGACTACCTCCGTACGCTTGGCATGACCATGAAAGCGGGACGTTTTTTCTCGAGTTCCCTGGCGGCGGAAGACAGGCGTTCAATCATACTCAACGAGCGCGCGGCCGCGAAAGCCGGCTGGGATTCTGCTGAAGGAGCCGTCGGAGAGAGGATAAGGTGGATTGCGCCTCGCGGCATGTCAGCGTCCGGGGAAGCCGCTGAATCCTTCAAAACGGTAATCGGGGTAGTAAATGACTTTCATTACAATAGTTTAAGGTCGGAAATCGAACCGCTCGCCATGCTCGCATCGGATGAATTCTGGAATGTGTCCATAAAACTCGGTTCGGAGAATTACGAGGAAACCCTGGCATTCATCGAGGAGACATGGCGGGACATCAATCCGGACTTCGCATTTGCCTACTACTTCCTGGATGAAGACACCGCACAGTTCTATAACGAAGAGAACAGACTGATTACGATACTCGGCAGTTTTTCGCTGATAGCGGTTCTTATCGCTTGCCTGGGCCTGACCGGCCTTGTTTCATACACGACAAGAAAACGCATCAGGGAAGTGGGCATACGCAAGGCACTGGGAGCGACTTTTCTGAGTCTGTTAACCCTGCAATGCCGCGAGGTGGTCATTTTGTCACTCATCGCAAACGCCATAGCCTGGCCAATAGCGTACACGATGATGATAACGTGGATTCAGGAGTTTGCGTATCACGCCGTGGTCAATCTCGGCATCTTCGGTCTCGTAGGAGCTTTCGTCACGATGATCGCTCTGCTGACTGTGATGTATCATACGTTGAAGACCACGCTGTCCGACCCTGTGCATGCATTGAGGTATGAATAACCGTTTCAAGGACCCATTTTAATCTGCGTCTGGAACAGAAGTGACATAATCACAAGTAGTCCATAATCAGTTGTTGAAAAACCTTTTTAAGCTGCATCTGGATCAAGTAGTCCATAGCCGGTTGTTGCAAAACCTTGCAGGAGTGCCCATGCAGACCATCGATTTCGCGCGTTCCTACTTTACCTTTCGCGTGGATTCCGAGAAGAAACCGCCGAAGACCGTGACCCGGAAGGTGCCCTATTCCCTGAACAACGCCCGCATTCCCATAGAGGCCACCCTGACCGTGACCGGGAAGGACGGCGGGTTCCGGGAAGAATACGTCCTGGGGGTAAGTTGCAAGACCGAACAGGTCGGGGTGGAGCGGGACATCTGGCACATCCCCAGCGCGGACTTCAAGCCGATCTTCTCGTCGGACACCTTCATGGCCATCAAGACCTACGAGGTGGCGGATCGGGGCGCCACGCTCTACCCGCCCTCCCTGGGGGAGCAGCCCGAACGGCAGATTGTCGCCATCGAGGAGACCTTCGATGACGTCCGGGTCGATCTGTCCCGCGTGGACGGCCGCGTCCTGGAGACGCCGCGGGCCATCGTCGAGGCCGTCCTCGGCAACGTCCCCCTGAACGCCCGGACGACCATCGAGAACGACCGGTACGCCGCGGTGCTCGAATACCCGGTCAAGACGATCAATGCCAACGAGCGGGACTGGATCTACCAACCGGATACGGGTCCGGTGCTGCTGCCGGACCTGTCCCGCGACCCGGAAGACATGATGGAAGGGATCGAACTGGCCTTCGCCGCGTTTAATACACCGGACTGGGTGGAGTTCATCGTCCGGGTGCCCACGCCGGTCGCCGAGGGCGTCAACGTGTATCACTACGCGGAACCCGTCCGGATGGACAGCGTCAACGAAGTGCTGGTACCTGCGTCCTGAGCGCACTGGGAGGGTCAGTTTAGTGGGTTCGGCGCACTGGGAGAGGATCAGGCTCATGCGGTCATTCACGGGCCGTTTTCTCGTGTGGTTGTGTAGTTTCGGCATCCTGTATGCGCTCGCCGTGTCCACACCGGCGCGCGCGCAGAACTCGGCCTATGCGCAGGGCACGGCCAATGCGCAGAACTTCGCATACGCGCAGGACTCGGCCTTCGCGCAGGGCGCGAGGAGCAATACGCCCGGCAGCGCGGGAAGCTCCGGTGCGGAAGAGGCCGCCGAAGAGGACCCTGTACAGCGCGTGCTTCGCGAGCGCGTCGATGAATACGGCCAGACGGTGGGCATCGTCGCCGGGATCATCCGCGGCATCAATCGGTACGTCTACGCCCACGGCACGTTTAACCGCGGCACGATACGGCGCGCGAGCGCCATGACGGTCTTCGAGATCGGCCAGTTGAGCAGCCTGTATACGACGGCCATGCTCTCTCTCCTGGTCCAGCGGGGCGATCTGAACCTGACCGACCGGGTGTCCGCGTATCTCCCGGATACGGTGACCGTGCCGGCGACGCCCGCCGGTCGCCCCATCCTGATAGAGCACCTCGCCACCCACACCTCGGGACTGCCCCGTCTGCCGGACAACCTGGTTTCGGCCGACCCGGCCGATCCGTTGAAGGGGTATTCGGTGGAACTGATGTATGAATTCCTCGCCGGGTACGCGGACGCGCAGCGCGAAGGGCTTGGGTCCGGGTTCGGTTATAACGTTTCGGAGAGAGAAGATCCGGTAGGAGACGATTCCTTCGATCCGGAAAACCGTTATGCCTATTCCGATCTCGGCATGGGACTCCTGGGACACGTACTCGAGCGGGCCACTGGCGAATCATACGACGACCTGGTCCGGGAGATGCTTGGCGATCCCATCAAGCTGGCCAACACGGCCAACGCGCCGTCTCAGTCCATGCGGACGTATCTGGCGACCGGACACGACGACGCCCGTCGGCCCGTGCCCGCCTGGTCCGATACGACCCTCGTGGGCGGCACGGGGCTCAAGTCCAATCTCCACGACATGATGACGCTGGTGTCGGCCAACATGAATATCATCTACGCGCTGCCGGAGGACTTCACCGAAGACGATTCGACCCGCTACCACGCGTCCTTCGACAGCCTCATCGTGGCCAGGAAACCGACCGACGTGGAGGGCGTCCGGACCGCGCTGGGCTGGAAGGTGCGCCAGGACGCACAAGGCCGCGAAATCCACTGGCTCACCGGCCGGACCAACGGGTTCTACGCCTTCGCCGCCTTCCTCAAGGCGTGGCGAAAGGGCGTCGTGGTCCTGTCCAACAGCTCGGCCAACGTCGAGGACATCGGCTTCCACCTGCTGAGCGCCCGGAATCCCCTGGCGCCGCCCCCGATGAAGACCGTGCGCCTGAGCGAGGACGCCTACGAGGCCTGCACCGGAACCTATGCGTTCTCCTCCGAGTTTACTGTGGACATCACCTACAGCGACGGAAAACTCTACGGCCAGCCGCCCGGCCAGCCCCGAAGCGAACTGGTGCTCGAATCGTCAGGGGACTTCTACCTGGAAGAAGAGGACGCCCGGATCACCTTCGTCCGGGACGAAAGGGGAAACGTGGACCACTTCCTCTTTCTCCAGGACGGAAGGACCCACCGGGCGGAGCGGGTTGCAGCAGGGGAACATCCGGATGAGGTCGATTGACGTCATGACGCCGCCCCATGCTTTCGCGTCCAGAGCATCCTTTATGTCTCAGAATGTGTTTTGGGAAGGCAAGATGCCTCTTGCCGTACTACCCGGAAGTGAAATCCATAACAGGTCCCGCCAACCAGACAGGAGAGCACCTTAAATGCCCGCTTATGTCATCTCCATGATGTCCGTCCACGACCCTGACACCTACCGTAAATACACCGACCGGACGCCTCCCATCGTCAAGAAGTACGGGGGGAAGTTCCTGACGCGGGGCGAGGAGATCGCCTGTGTCGAGGGCAGGGATTACGACGGGCGGATGGTGATTCTGGAATTTCCCAGCAAGGCACAGGCCGAGGCGTGGTACAACGATCCGGCGTACCAGGAGGCGATGAAGTTTCGACAGGCCGCATCGACGATGAATTACCTGCTGATACAGGAAGGCGGCGAGAATACCGGGGATCCGGATCCGAAGTTGTGACGGGTCGATTCTGATCAATGAGGTGTTATCATGAGACAAAAATGGCTTGGCGCGCTGGCAATGGCGCTGGCAATGGTCGCGTGCGGCAACGAAGATCCAGTGGGGCTGGAACCGATGCCGGCACCGAAACCCATCACGCTAGGGGCGGCCGTGGCGGAGACCGGCCGCCTCAGCACGCCCGGGGAGGCGGTCAGCCGCGGCTATCGGCTCGCCGTCGAAATGCTGAACGAGAAGGGCGGCATCGGCGGGCGGAAGGTGCAGTTGGTGATACGCGACGATGGGGGCGACGCGGATGCGAGCGTCCGCCTTTACCAGGAAATGATTGCCTCGGATTCGATCACCGCCTTTCTGGGCCCCTACAGCAGCGGGATCACAGAACCCGTGATCGGCGTGACGGAAGCAGCCGGCATCCCCCTCGTCGCCCCGGCGGCGGCGGCTCCCGCGATCTGGGCGAACCGGGGATGGCAGTGGAGCGTGCAGGTGACGAATCCGGCCCCGACTTATCTTGAAGGTTCGGTGGAACTGGCTGCGCAGTCCGGTGCTCGCACCGTGGCCTTGGTGTGGGAGGATACGGCCTTTCCCGCGGCGGTGGCCCAGGGCATACGCGACGCGGCCCGGACCAAGGGGCTCGACCTCGTTATGGAGCAGGCCTACGCGTTGGGCAGCGCGGACCACGAGGCGCTGGCGGCCATGGCGCGGGATGCGGGCGCCGATTTGTTCATCGGCGGAGGATACTCGGAAGACGCGATCGCGTTCGCGCGGGCCGTGGCCGCCGTGGAATACAGACCGCTCCTGACGTCCCTTCTCCTGGCGAGCGGGGAAACCTTCATCAACGAGGTAGGCGCGGTCGGGCGCTGCGTCATCAGCAACGCGGCCTGGGATCCAACGATCCGCACGGAGGGGTACATCGCCACGAACGAGATGTTCGTACGACGCTACGAAGCGGCCTACAACAGGATGCCGGACTACCATGCCGCCGCAGGTTTCGGCGCCGTGGAGCTGCTCACGGAGGGAATCAACCGGGCCGCTACACCCACAGGGGGAATCGACCGCGCGTCAATACGCAACTTTCTGTTTGCGACCTCCAAACTGACCGTCCTGGGACCGTTCGGTGTCTATCCTTTCGGCGACGCCCAGGCTGGCGCCCAGCGCGACCTGAAGGGCATACAGATCCAGTGGCAGGAAGACGGAGCAGGTGGCTTGGTCAAGCGCATCGTTCATCCACCGGCGGTCAGCCAGGCGCCACCGTGCTTCATGCGCTGAGTTGTTCGATGATAAACGTCATCTTGAGGTCGTAACGCTGACTCAGATTGTCTTTGAGGAGTGCTGTTTCAGACGGGAGGGTACTTCCGGATATCAAGTAATTCTGCAAACAATAGTTGGCCAAATCATGTGATGTTTAGTCATGGTTTCAGTATATCAGGAACTGAGAGATTTCGGCATATCTTACGCGCCAGACGGTTAGAGATATCTCCAGTGGCTGCTCAGTGAAGTTCCTCTTCCCGGCGATCTTCCAATACAAGGGCAATGGCCTCTGCCAAGCTCTCGCGGACCTCATCCTTGGTCGCGCCTTGGCCATTCGCTTCCGGTATTTCGGGACAAAAAGCAATGTATATTTCTTCGTCCCTTTCGATAATCGCGGTGAACTCGTTTTTCATCGTCTCGCGCTCCATTGACACGCTCGCGATTCCTACAGTGAGCTGCAAACCCAAAGTAGGGTTGACCCCGTATCATCGTCCTTCAGTTAAGTCGTACATTACTCTGAGCTTACCAAACTCTTTGAGTATTGGCGCACAACTACCGGGCAGGTTCTGATTGCAGTTTCCACCTATCATTGCGAACAAATTCTAACCACAATTTAGCCAACATTCAATCATCCAAATCCAAGAATTCAAGTTGCCCTCCCTGGAGCAGGTCCTCCCGCACGCGTTCGACAGTTCTGCGTACGTTTTCGTCTTCATGGTTAAAACCAGATTTCAGAATAGCCTTAGCATCGTCAGACGGGATGTAGATCAGGCCCTCTTTCGGCATGGATTGGATCAACTTGGCGAAACACTCTACAACTTTCGCAGTGAATTCTGGGATCATCTTACGTAGCGCCCTCGTATGAAGAGAAACATGTTGGGGTTCACCAAATTTCGAATCCAGAACGTTGGGAATTCCTAGAATCCTTGTATAGGCGTCCAATCTCCAATCGACTTCCAGGCATTCGGCCTCCAACCAGAAAGTGAACTCGCGGAGTTCCTTCGGTGCCCCAATTTTCAGTCGCCATTCGAAGAAGGTGGATATCTTCTGCTGCAGCGTTTCGTCAAGTTGCCGCTTGCCTGTTCTATGCAATTGGCGACCCACGTAGTCGAACAAAGTAGCCCACCGTTCTCGTTCGCCGTTCAACCGTTGGTAGAAACGATCCAATAGGCTACCACATCCCGAAATCGTAAACACCCCCCGTACATAGAAAACAAACAAATGTTCACCTAGAACATCGATTACCTCTCGTCCGGGATGATTCTGTTTTTTCAGTTCATCCATATGGTCCAGAGCGAACTCGTAGTCATCTCGAATGATCTCGAAGATCGGCATGTAGGGGTTATTCCAAATGAGTAGACCTCCAAAACCCGCAAGCCAGAGAGGCATGTTGTCCCGAGGAAAGAAGACAGGTTTGTGATCTTCAGCCCACGGCTTGAAGAGATTGAAAAAATGTGGAAAGTACCTACCAAGTAGAGCTAATTCCGGCATTGTCAGAGGGCATAACGTGTCGTGGTTAAATCGTTGTTCGAGAATAGAAGTGATCTCACAGACTTCGGCCTCGGCGTGATACCTGCGTACCCAAAGGCCGAAATTGACCAGGTTTTCCAAAGCACGACCTCTTGTCGTGTTTATAGCGTATGTGAGCGGGTCGTCAGGGTTTCGTAACACGGATTGATCACGATCGAGATTATAGTCGAACTGAGTGCAGAGAGTTTCGAGCAATCTGGCAATCTCCTCCCTGGCTGAAATAGGTATGTTGACTTCCTCTTTCAGACAGATTTCGACAAAGTCTCCGACGGCGCGTCTGGAAGAACGCCAACTTAAATCTTCCCGCAAGCTATCGCTGTAGCGAACCGGCGATTCACGGTCTTCATCAAGATGCGATAGCACCCAGTGGCTGAATCCAAACCATTGACCGAGTTGACTGAAATTTCCCGCTTCCACTCGCTCTTTCATGGCCCGTATCATGTATTCAACATAGATTGGTCGCTTTATCCGATCACGGTTTTGCTCTATCCAGAATGAGAGCCTATTGTCATCTGTGATTATCGACTCAGTGAATACGGACTGAAATGAACCGGCCAAGGCCGGGATGTTTACCTTGATCAACCAGTTATCTTGGTCCGAGTGTTCATCCTGCCATTCGTTGATGTAATCGAGTATTTCCTCGTCTGAGAGTGTGGATAGATCGTCGGGGTTTTTTGGACTTCGATAGGTAAAAAAACCGCCTGTCGATACTCGAACGGACGTATAGGTATCATCCGTAACATCGTCCGCAACGTCATCACTGGCGAGTGTTTCGTAGTAACGAGCGTAATCCCCAAAGAGTACTGAAGCAAACGGCCTAAGTTGCAATCGATGGTATTCGCGTTTCCACTGTTCGAAATCCGTTTCATTAAACTGATCGCCAAACCATTCACGATATGCTGCCCGTTCAGGACCGTTAAGAATCAAATCGAAAATTCGGGTTCGTTCGTCTTCCGTGAGTAAGGCGGCACCGAAATGCTCGCAGGCCATCCTGATCATCCTTTGAAATTCATAGGGATATCTTGAACCTTCCGCATAATCACTGTAGACAAGGATCAATTCCCGAATCCAAGGCTTTGTCTGGTCATTCGGATGTAAAGCGTAAAGGTGTTGACGGAGCCGCTCGAATACTTGCCAACGTTGGTTTCTTAGAACACGATCTAAGGACGCGATTGTTTCTACGGTTAACTGGGCAAAGACTTCCTTACATGCATACGTCAATGTGTTTACGAGTGTTTCTTTGGATTCTGCGTTATCTCGGCGTTGCTCTTCAAGTTTCGGGCACCAAATTTCCGACGAATCATGGCTTAAACCTCCTTCAAGTTCGTCCTTATGCCTTCCAAGGCGAATCATATTCGCTGTCGCATCTATCAGCAAACGGGTGACCTTGTAAGGTTCTTTCAAGGCCAGCGGATGAATCCCTTGGTCCATGATTTGTTGATAGTTCCAATCATCAAATCGAGGGGCGGGTTCAAGCAGCGAATCCATTGACGCTGCAATATCTTCCTGACTGTCCTCTGCTTTCCGTTGGTGCTTTTCCTCAGCTTGGGGATCGGGATGAAACTGAATAAGTATATCTGCAAGATCCAGGGCAGCTTGCGTCTGATCCTCGGTCGTCCAAAGGGCTATTAGTTCGACGAATCTGTGTGGTATTAAATAGTGACTCTGGCTAGTGAATTCTAAAATCATGGGCATGAGCCTGATGGACTGGCCACCATCAAGTGACAGTGCGATTTCCAGAATATAATCATAGATTCTTGGGTTATCGACTTCCGGAAGTTGCAAAACGATTTCTATGACATCATTTGGTACGTATTGACATATCTTTTTGAGATAAAAAAGCTCAGGCCAAGACGGATATTGAATTGTATCGTCAGGAAGGACTATCTTATTGGGAGGATTATGAAAGTAGTCGTTTTTGAGACGATCTAACCAAAATGGATCGCTACAGTTCGAAAAGAAGTAGGTGTAATTTGTACCGTGAGTTCTCAGCAGCATCATCACCCGGTCAATTTCAACTGATGTAACGGAACTACCCCTATCTAGAATCTCCTTAAGGGCGGATAGATCCTCGGTGACTATGGGCTTTGTCAGGTCTACGGGTTCAATTTCAATGGTGTCAGACGTGAATTCCGGTTCGAATGCTTTGATATACTGATCCATACTGGGGTAATGGTTGATATATGGCCTTGAACCGCATGCCTCACCAAAACCTTGATCATCTGTCACGACGGCTATGCTCGCACTGTGCTGATGATGGTATAGATCCAAAGCACTCAGAATAAATGCATCGGGAAATTCCTTTCGTTTACCTCCCGAAGCAAATGGCAGTTCGACTGCAATGTACCAATCTACAACTTCTTCTAAGCTCCCCACGAGCGGCAGTGTTACAACAATAAAGTGTTCCTTGAACACTTCCCATTGTTGATGAAGTCTGGTACGGCATTGCTCCTCCATATCTTCTCTTGAAGGGAGATCCCCCAATTCAAGGGAACTAACCGGATGCGTGCTAACGGCTTTTTCAAATACGTGCGCTACTTCTTTCGCTCTATCACTGTATTTTCGCATAAGTTCCCGCTCCATCATTTCAGGAACCAGTAGTCGCAAACCTCCTTTCACAAAGGTCTGCTTGAGGCTCTTGAAATGTGGCGTGTCCAGTCTCAGGTTACTTCTGACAAACACTTGCGTATCGATGTACAGATTTGCAGGAGCGTGTCTCATAATGGGTTCACGTTTATAGAGGAGATTACAGAAACGCTGGAAGGATAAGGTAAAGGAAGGTGGCCCTCATCTTAATGTTTTTCTGTTAGCATTAACGTCCCATGCGATACTTGATATCGTAGTTGATGATGAAGTCCAATTCCTCTTCGGTAAAACCGTAGTGCTTGGCTAACACTCGATCGATTTCGTCAATTATGGATTTTGATAGTGCTGGATAGAAAGAGTCAAACTGTGTCTGGATACCCTTGGAAACTCTTTTGTAAATTCTGGAATTCCTCTTAAAGTCTTTCATTAATGTAACCGATAGTTCGTTTAATCGGTCAATTGTATATTGATCAAAGCCCGACAAGTTGATCCTTGAGCGATCAACATCGCGTATTGACAAGTCTCGGCAGTTAGTAAAATGCCAATTCCACCAATAAAAAAGACTACTGTTGAGAAAGCATAAGGCGATTTTTGATGTTTCCTTTGTACTGTAGAACAGACATTTGATGTGCGAAGAGATATTCGGTGCACGATCTCCAACTTGATAGTAAGGTATGAAGTCGAATACTTTACCCCAGTGAACAGGCGCATTGTGGTAATAAACCGCTGTATCTTCAGAACCACGCTTTCGACGCCAAAGTCCAAGAGTTGGTTTTTTGATCATTTTCCTTAAAACAGATGCTTCTAGGTGGCCGGAAAGTTTAGAATGGGCTGGCAGATCACCGTCAATGGAATGGCTCTTCAGTATAGAGGTAAATAGAAAAGCTCTTTCCAAGCTGAACCACTTGATAAATCGTGTTGTCGATACGAGTTTATGATCTGATCGACGGTTTACAAAAATCATTAGGCGGTGTCTAACACCCGTAAACAATGAACTCGGCTGATCAGATGCTGAAAAATAACTCAGGTGGTTTTCGGAATAGGAATCTAAAAGGTAATTCCTAAGGCTGCTCATCGCATCCATAGAATACCCACTCAAAGGTATTATCATTGCGAGACTTCCGTAACAACTGTTAAGATTGGCTGATCGTTCGCAACACAATGTAAACAAATCACCGCATTTTATGGATTTGTATTGTATGGGAAATGAGTAGTCGATTTTCTTGAGAGAAACATAAGGCGGATTCCCAATCACGACGTCAAACCCGCCTCTCCTCATGACCCCGTAAAACTCGACAAACCAATGGAACGGTCGATGGCTTTTCTGCCACTGTTTGTACCCCTCCAAGTTTGCTGTTTCCACATTGTACTCATTCGCAAGATACCCGTCCAATTCACTCCGAAGTTCATCTAATCGCTCCCGCAGCACCGATTTCGTAGATGCAAGTTCGGTCGCATCTATATCGTGCTGGGTCTGCATGCTCTGGAATCGTTGAAACGCTTCGTCAGCGACGCAGGCTCGTGCTTCGATCTTGGAAAGCTCCGACAGTTTAAACAGGTGGTCGCCGAGTGCCCTCTTAACCTCATCCAGTGACGTAAAACCGACAAGCGTATTACCCGCACGTACGTTAAAGTCGATGTCGGGTAACGGTTCGATCTGCTCGTAGGTTTCCAGTTGGGCGACGAGTTTCAGAAAGAGCCGCAATTTACATATCTCTACCGCTTCCTCCATGATGTCCACGCCGTACAGATTTTCGACGATGATGGACTTGAGGATGAAGTAAGTTTCGTTCTCATGGCTGTCAACTTGGTCCAGTATCTCGCGAAAATCGTTCATACTTTCCGGGTGATGTTTTCGTTTTGAGACTTTCTGGTCGTCGAGGAACTGTTGCATTGCTTCCAGACATGCGAAGTATATAGGTTCCAGGATGTTGAGTGCCGCAAACAGAAAGGCCCCGGATCCGCAGGTCGGATCAAGTATTGAGACACTGGCGACGGCCTTCCAGAACGCACGGACTAACTCTGGTCCTTCGCTCGAACTGATCACGTCCTGGGCAAATTGCTCGATGTCCAGGTTGTAGGTGATGAGGTCGTTGATCGAAGTGACTTCACCACTTGAAAGTTTGGCATATACTTCTTCGTAACGTTCTCGTCTGGCGACATGCTCGCGCCAGGTCTCGGTGGGAAGGGCATACTCGGCCGGGGCAGCCTCGTTCCAGGTCTCTCGTTTGGTTACGCATTTTTGGCCGGCGGCTATTTTCGTTGGCAATTCCAGTTTTACATCCAGCGCAACGCCTTTGTGCACGTCATAGCTAATCCCGTGACGTACGGCTTTGTACAAATACCTATCAGGATCGTCTTGTAGCAATCGCCAGACGCCGCCCCCTGGTTTGAAAGCGATCGGGGCAGTGCTTCTTTGCTTCATCGAAGAGAAAGGGAACGATGGTGTTTCGGCTGATGTACCCGGTGATGTCCTCCTTGGTATAGTAAGCACCCATCTGTTTTTGGTTGATGTACTTCTCGAAGATGTATCCGAGCACATCGGGGTTTATCTCGTTGTCATTATGCAGGGGCCGGTCGTCAAGGTGCCACTGATAGGCGTCGAAGAAATCGAATATGCCTTTGAACGCTTCATCGGGGATCTCAATCTGTGGATTGTCTCGTTCCAGGTCATGTACATCGAAGAGGCCGCCATTGAGATACGGGACGTTGCCGATCAACGCCGTAAGTTCCGATGACCGATCAGACTCGGGTTGGCCAAGGCCTTCATGGAAGAGGCGCATGAGAAACAGGCGATAAAAACCGTGGAATTTCCCGTACCCTTCTGCCTCTTGTACCGTGCGTAATCTGTTTCGGAGATAGTCTATGTCGCCGTCGAGGAACCCGCGCTTCTGTATAAAGTAGATGAACATCATACGGTTCAGCATGATCGAGGCGTACCACTCGCGATCTCCCATTTCCTGGATACCATCGATAAAGGACAGAAAGGCGTGATGTTCGGTCTTGAAACGGTCGTAGAATCTTTTAGTTACTCTCTCCACATCAAAAGCGGCACGAACACGTCCTGATACATCGACAATGGACAGATCCTCTTCCTCTTCAATACTAACAGCCAGGTGCTCCAGTTTCTGGATCAGGGATTCGCCTGACTGCTCGCGATTGTAGAGATGTGACCGGGAGCGTTCCGGTTGACCGGGCTCGCGCTTCACCCATTGCCAGTGTTGCGTGGATTCGTCGTGAGGTGTGTAGACGATGATATGTTCGCGTACTGCTTTGGTAACCTGCTTCTCGATCTTCTGACGAGTGGGATAGTCGGGGAAGTCGCCATCTGCTGGTGCGACTTGTTGATACGCTACCATTCCGCGTTTATGTGCTATGGCTTCAAGGCGAAACGATTTCTCGGCTACATTGACCTCGAGGTTCTCTCCGCCGTGATCCCAGCCCAGGTCTTCAATGAAAAGCGGCTGTAGATCGAAATCCTCGAGACGTTTCCTGACACTCCCTCGGTCGAGATCAGTCGGCATTTAGCATATCCTCGGCAAGTTTTGGATGTTCGGGGCGCCATGTTCGTAACGCCTGGCCTTAAGCACCACAGTTTAGAGTGATCAGGCCGGTTCGTCTTTAGAGACGTATAGCAAAGTGTACAGGAGAACCGAGTTTGGAAGGGGATTTCGAGAGACTGTACATCACTACTTCTACAACATTGTCCGACTCAGAGTAATCGGCATGGTCGACGCTTTGGCGCATACAACGACGACGGGATCAGGTCGCTTTAATCGCGTGGATGGGAAGTGCCTCGGTTTCTAGCGTGGACAGATCCAGACGTCGGGAGGCGTGATCGATATCGAATCCGACCACTTCTCCACCGGCATCCAGATCGACGTTCAGGCCGTCCGTGACTTCAAGCGTCTCCGTGCTGCCGCCAGCCTTGAACTCGACGTATAGGCTGTCGGTCTCCGGATAGTAGTGAAGTTTCATGGATAATCCTCCTCGCGAAATCGTCGATCAAAAAACGCGTCGTGGATAGTCTCCCCATCTGCCAGCGTCACTACACGTAGGTACCGGGGTCGGCTTTGACCGGGTTGGATGACCTTACCCCAGAAGCGTATGCGACCGTTCGGTTGTTCCTCACGGTGAAGCGGCGCGGCGACGGTTTCAATGCACCACGTCAATTCGATGTAGGGACGCTTACGACGCACCTGTTCATCGAAATAGCGGGTAGTCTTCAAGTATCGTCCTCATCGCTTGCAAGAAATCTAAATAAGGTAAGAAAGTGAAGTCAAACAATTCGAAGCAGTCTCAGCTGGCCAGGACGTTGGTGCCGATCATCCAGATCTCTGTATCAACCCCATCGAGCAGATGATCTTTGGCTCGAGTACTTCGTCATCTTCCTGCACGATACAGAGTCGGTCTTCTTCCCTGAGCGCAGTTACCAGTTCGACCAGTGTTTCGTCTGAAACTCCGCTACGTAGTTGCCTGTTCAACGTATCCACTGCCGTCTGCCGCAAGGGGAATCGGTAAATTTCGTCGATCGCTCTGTGCAAAGCGTCTGACTCGAACAAAGTCCCCTGTATACTGTCAGCGTAATTCTTAAGCCTTTCGTAGGTCCGGAATCTTGCGCCTGACGGTCGGCCCAACTGCCCGCCAACTCGTTTCTCCGACCTTCGAACATGTTTCGCGGCCTGCGCTACGAGTTCGTGGTGCGTATTGTGACGAGCCATCGCCGGCGAATCCGGATCGCATTCGGCGGCTCTAAGTACTTCGAACTGGCTTTCCGTGATACTCTTGCCGTTTCTGCCTACCCATGTCAGAGCGTCGTTCCCTTGACCAGTCCGCATATAAACGAGCACACCATCCGGTCGATTCGGGCGTTCACTGTAGGCTTTCGATGAATGCACGACTGAGGGAAGATCCTCGATGGTTTTCTTGAGCGATGAATCTGTATCCGTCGCGTTGTACCAAATCTGATACGCATACGAGGAAAGATCGACGTCCGATTCATCGTCATCATCGAGTATACCGGACTTTTCATTATATAGGTCGACCACAGTCTTCGTATCCTCATCCTCGAAGAATGCTTCATCTGTTCCTACGACTTCGGCGTTTTCCTTGAGACGCGTCCGCACCCGTGCTCTGAGCTTTATCAATCGTTCAACACCATCTACAGGCAGAAACGAATAACATAGGATTTCGGTCGCCTTTTGACCTATGCGGTCTACTCGGCCTGCCCGCTGAATCAACCGAATGATCGCCCATGGTAGATCATAGTTCACCACGATGGCACAGTCCTGCAGGTTCTGTCCCTCGCTGAGTACGTCGGTGGAGACGAGGACTCGAATCTCACCGTGGTCGGTAGCATACTGTTTTTTCTCGTTACAATCGGGGCTGAAGCGCCACGCCAGTGCGGTCGGATCTACCGAATCGCCGGTTACCGGTGCAGTTTCCGATACACCGCGGATCTTCAACTGGTTATCCAGGTATTGCACGGTATCGGCAAATTGTGAAAAAACAACGACCTTCTGATTGGGGTGTTTCTCCTTCAGGACCTCCTCCAGCGAATCCAGTTTTGCATCCTGCGTCGGTTGCCACGGCCCGGATCTTTCAATGAGACTAGTCAGTGTTTTCGTGTCAGATGTAAGGACTTTATTAAGCTCAGCGACGAACAATTGTGACGGCAACCACCGAAATCGATTCTTGAAGCGGCCGGCGTAGAGCTCATAAACCTTTGCTGCCCTGGCTCGAAAATCTTCTTCTATTCTAAGCCCACTCTCGCTGTTTCGATCCTCTGTTTCATCTTCTTCGTCCAGATCGAAAATGCTCCCAGTCGTCGAGTCCGAATCTTCGTCGTAAGATTGTGTGTCCAGGATCCCGGTATCCGTTGTCCCGATGGGTAATGGCAGTCCTTGTTCGATTGCGTGAAGAAACACATAGTTGCGCAAAACATGACGTTCAACCGACAGCATGAAGGCATGTCCACTGCTTTCAAGGCGTTTGAACAGGTTTGTCCGGCAGAAACCCATGAGTCTCTTGCCAGCGCGGGACAGATCCTCGATGATCTTCTGTTCTTCCTGCGTAGGTGCTTCGGACGGCACCTCCGCGATGAAGTTCCCGAGACCATAGCGAGGAAGTTCCAGGCTGTTGATGGCATCGACCACATCTTCCGAGAATAACTGGGCGTACTGGTCGTCTATCTCGAACTGGACCGTCCTGGGTATTCGCGTGGGGAAATAGGACCGACTCCCATCCTCGAATGTAAGGTATCTCCGGCCATCTTCTTCGTCTGTGGCAGCATAATTGTTTTGAATGAAGCTACGTGTCCGCCGGACGAGGTACAGCCGCATCAATTCGCGCCAATCGTCCGTATAATTGGACTGTTCAAAAGCTGCCAGCGATCGGGCGGGTGCTTGATGACGGCGTATGAATTCCGTTTCGCCGATTTCGCGAAGCATGCGTTCCGGGGCAATCCCGAGATCTTCTTGTTCTGGAACAAAGAGTCGAAGCTGGTTGGACAGATCGACGTACGTCTTGTTGTACGGGGTTGCCGACAGCAGGATACACTTGCTTTCGTTTTCACTGATGTATTCCCGAATGGCCCTGTACCGTCTACCTTCACGGTTCCTGAGATTGTGACTTTCATCGATGATTACCACACGATACCGGCGCATCCCGGGTAGTTCGTTTATTGCACGACTGATCGATAATACCCTGGCGCGCATTCGAAACTGTTCCTTGTAATCCTCCCACATGGCTACCAGGTTCTTGGGACAAATAATCAACGTTTCAAGGTTTTGATCGTCCTCGAAAATCCGCGCCAGCGCTGTGGCCATGAGCGTTTTGCCCAACCCGACAACGTCCCCGATGATAACTCCGCCACGCTTATTCAGGTGATGCGCTGCGATTTTGACAGCTGCCGTCTGAAACTCAAGCAGCTTGTTGCCGAAATCACTGGGAATACGGAATTCGGCAAGACCTGCCCTGGCTTCCTGCGAAAGGTGATACGCCATCTTGAGGTAGATGTGGTAGGGTGGTAATAGATCTTCCCTCACCCAGCTTTCTTCTATGATCTCAACAAGTTCATTGGATATATCGATGCACCAGCGATCATTCCAGCGCGCTTCGAACCAATCGGCCAGCTTATTGCAGGCATCTTGATCCAGTACGTCAATATTCAGTTCACCCTGTTTTGAGAGTCCGGAAAGAGTGAGGTTGCTGCTCCCCAGGTAGCCAACGGTCGGGTTTATGGGATCCGGACGAAACAAGAGGTAGAGTTTTGCGTGCAACGTGTGCTTGAGGAACAGTTTGACGACGACTTTCTTTGCCTTTATCTGTTTCGCAAGTCTTCTTAATCCCTTCTCATCCTCGTTGCTTGGTACCCCCGTTGCCAATTGATCTTTGAACTCTTCAGCGAGTTGTTGCTTTAGTTGAAGAACCTTACTGTTGTCCAAAGCCGATTGCCTCTCGACCAGGCTCCTCGCTGTGCGAAACTCATCGTGAGGAAGTTGGTGCATACCGACCAGCAAGCGGCAGCAGTGACCTTCACCGCCGCTCCACCTCTCCACGTATCTGTCGATGGATCTCCAGCCTCGCAAGTTTAGGTATCCCACGCAGAAGTCTGCACGATCAGACAACTCCATGGTTTGGGCAAGGGCCGGCAGAAGGGACTGTTCTATGTTATCGAATATCTGTGGCAAATCGCTGTTCCCGGAAGGATTGGATATCGAATGTACCTCGTCCTCGCTTAATCTTGTCTCTTAAAGTACCAAGGTGCGAATAGTCAATTCGCCTTGGCTTTATTACGAAACCCTCGTGTCCTTCGACGATCTCGATTCTATCGCCGGGCTTAACGCCCATGGCATCCAGAAACTGGACTGGCAAGGTGACCTGGCGTTTTTTTGATATTCGCAAAATCACGGGAGACTGCCTTTTGTATGATGTATTTTTGGAAGGATTGAAGTAAAATCGGGCTACTTAAAACAAGGAAATGAGATATGGAACAAAGAAACACGTACCAGGGGATCTATTATATCACGTACAGCAAGAATCATGTACTCCTAGAACTCCCACCCACACATCCCCGGCACGGGCAGGCGCAGGGCGCGGTCCAGCGCGGACAGCAGTTCGGGGGGACCGGACAGGTCGTCGGTGACGGCCAGGCCGGTGGCGGGTCGGACGCCGAGCCACAGTCGGGTGAAGGCGCCGACGGAGGCGGCCAGCGTGGGTAGCGCGGGGTCGGCGCCGGGTTCAGCCTGGGACTCGGGACCCAGCGTGACCACGTACTCCCCGCTAAGACCTCGCCAGGGCGCGCCGGCGTCCAGGTACTTCTCGATTGGATCGCTCAGGGAGAGATTGAACCGCGTCGCCGGACCGAGCAGGCGGGTCTTGGCCATGCAGGCTTCCAGGTCGCAGATCCGGGCCTGCCAGTACCCATCACCCCGAATCAGTGTGTTGAAGGGACCTTTTTCGGATACGATCCTGGCCCGGAAGGGCTGCCTGATCAGGTCCTGGAGTTGCACGTCGGGGGGTTCGACGATCTGGAAGAGGCGAATCTGGTCTCCGAGAGATTTCATGAGCGCGAGCAGTTCCATGAACTGGTCATGATCCTGGTAGGCCATCATGTAGACATAGCAGGGGCCGTGCTCTTCATGGTCGCTCGCCCATAAGAAGTGGGTCAGTTCGCCGCCGGGACCATCGCAGTATCCCAGCACGAAGGATTTCTCCGAGTGATTCAGTTCGACCTGCAGCAACTCCGCGGGATACAGCCTGCAGCCACCGTGGGTCAACCTGCGGTTTACCATGGCGGAATGGATCATTTTCCAGTCGTCGGCGGTAAGGCGCCTGGGCACCCGGAAGGGCCGGTCGACCGTGAGATCGGCGGGATCGAACCGCACCCTGTGTCCGTAGGGACCCGTGCCGAACCCCATCAGATCGTAGAATCCCTGTTCGAACATGGTCAGCATGCAGATCTCCGCCCCCCGGGCGGCGTCTTCGGCGATACGGTGCGCCGTAACCCGCTGGGCGAGACGTTGCTTGCGGGCGACGCGGCTGGTCGTCACGCCCACGATGGCGGACATGGCCAGGTTTTCGTCCTGGTAGCGGAACGTGCCGTTGGTCGATGAAGCCTGGCACTCCGCTTCGCCGTTCACCTCCGCTACGTCGGTCCGGGTTTTCTCCATGAACAGCGGCGCCCACTTGGCCTGCACGTCGCTGGTGATCCAATGTACTTCGCGCCAGACCCGGATGATCGCGTCGCGATCGCGTTCCGGATCGTAGGGCCTGATGGTCGGCATATTTCTTCCTTCTACGCTTCGCCTTCTGATCCTCGCCCGTGAATTACCTCGGGCCCCTTAGGCTACTCCTCAACTTACTCCTCGCCCCGCAGCATTCTGTGGAGCGTCTCGTTGTCCGGCGCGTCCTTGAAAACGTTCCATTCAAGGAAGTAGCCTTCCGGATCGTAGGCGACGAAGGCGCGGTACCGGTCCGTTTCCTCGACCTTCTCGGAGCGCATTTCAAATTCGCCGTGGCCGCTGACGTAGGCGTACCAGTCGTCGATGCGGTCCGTCCAGAAGGACATGGTGACGGCCTTCTTCTCCGTGAAGTTGTGCATGCCGCGCTGCTCGTCCACGAGGCCCATGTAGCCCGATGGCGAGATGCGGTAGATCTTGGTCCACCCCTGGTCCACGATCAGGTCGAAGCCCATGACCTCTTCGTAGAAGGCCTGGATCGCGGGCATGTCCTTGTAATAGAACCACACCACCGTCGCCTTGAAACCCAGTCCCGGAGGCACATTGGACGCCCCTTCGGCGGGATAGATCGTCTCGGTCTCGTTCAGCACCGGGACCAGCATCTCGTTCTCGGCGTGTTCGTTGAACCGCTCGAACTCCAGGAGGTAACCCTCCGGGTCGATGGCCACGAATCCGTGATGGGGCCGTCCCTCGACCGGGTTGTAGGAGGAGGACCGCATCTCGACTTCCTGATCCTTCATGTAATCCCACCACTCATCCAGCTGATCCGTGATGAGGGCGATGGCCACCGTCTTGGGATCGCTGGCGCTGTGCATGCCCATCTCTTCGTCGACGAGAGTGATGAAGGAACTCGGGGCGACGCGGAGGATCTTGGCGAACCCGTAATCGGCCGCCACGGCGAAGCCCAGGGTCCGGGTGTAGAATTCCGTCGCCGCTTCCACGTCGGCGTAGTACAGGAATACGTTGCTGGCCGTCATGCCGTATTCATTCATCGGGTTCACGGTTGCGGGCTCCTCTTCGGACGGCGCGGGCCCTTCGGACTCACCGCACGCCGCGGCTATGAGCGCGGCGCAGGCGAGCGCCGCGGTGAATTGACGTACCATGGTTCCTCCTTGGCGGGGATTACGGATCGGCCGAAAACTTGCCGGATATTTAAAGGTCGGCCGGGAACTTACCAGGAATTACGGATCGGCCGGGAACTTGCAGTTGTAATGGCAAACGCCGCAGGTGATCGCGAGGGCTTGCATTGCGGAGTCGGCCTCTATGGCCGAACCGGTCTCCGCGGCGGCGATGAGCGTCTCGGCGCGAATCTGGAAGTCGGAGGCGTAGAACCCGAATCTCGAAGAATCGTACCGCGGCGGCATCGTAGACACTTCCTCCATGACCCCCTTGAGATTCGACACGTCGGCGCCGATCGTCCCCACGGATCCTTCCTCAATCGCCAAGGCGATCCCTTCGCAGAGCTGCGCGATCTCTCTCATGTACTCCTGGCGCGCCTCGGTGTTCGGGTCGGGCGCCTCGCTTTCGGCCGGTTTTTCGGCATGGTCCTGGCTTCCGCCGCCTTCGCCGCCGCAACCCGCCATGGCCAATCCCGCGATAAGAAAACATGACAGCGTGGTCGTCAAGATCCGAATGAAAGGACGTTTCATGAGTATTCCTCGTATGGAGACAGGGAGATTCCGCGGCTGTTCACGTCGAAAATCCTGCTTGCTAATAACCCGGAACAGGCTGAACAGACCGCTCTTTTTAAGTACAGACACGTAGATCGATCTTTTCTCGACATGGTAACCGGAACCGTCTAATTGTCAACCAGTTTCGATGGAAGAAGAACACCGGCCCAGCGCGGTCCGGAATGGCTATGCGAAAGCCGTGGCATACACGGATTCGAGCGGAGGGATGAAGTTGCCGACCAAATAGCGTGAGACACTGTAGCAAGCCACATGCCAAATTGGCAGTTTATGCGACCTGAATATGCCAAAATGGCACATATACGCCAATAGAATCCTGGTGTGGCGCGGAATTACCATACCGTCGGCCCAGAAGCATCGTGCAGGAGGCACGGAATCATCAAGTCGTCGACACGGAATCATCGTGGCATGAAGTTTGCATCTTATGTTGCTGTAGTGCGGTAGAAATCCAGGCCAAATGAAGCGTATTGGCCGGTTGGTGCGTATAATGAATCAAGCAGCCGCGAGGCGCGTCCCATGGCCATGCGAATGGAAACAGGCCCGGCGACGTTCACTGACGCTCGAGGGCCATCCGAGTCTCGCGACCGCCACCTCTTGAGGACGCCCGAGGACGCGGCACAAGGGCAGGGAAAGCGAGGTAAGACATGACTGAAATCAAGGCGCTCCAGGAAGTGGCGATGAACCTGCAGGAAAACTCGGTGATCGAGTCCATCGCCGTGCTGCCGGTGCGCAACCTGGTCGTGTATCCCCATATGGCGGCCGCGCTGGTGGCCGACCGAACGGGATCTGTCAAGGCGCTGGACGAGGCGCTTCAACAGGACAAGATGGTCATGATCCTGGCGCAACGGAACCCGGACACGGACCAGCCGTCGCCCGAAGATCTCTACAAATTCGGTACGCTGGTTCGGATTTACAAGATGATGAAGCTGCCGGAGGACAGCCTTCATGCGGTCGTCCACGGAGTGGCTCGCGCACGTGTACTGGACGTGCTCGAAACCGAGCCGATCATGCGCGTCCGGGTGGAACTCCAGGCTGAGCAGAAACATGAGTCCATGGAGGGCAAGGCCCTGGCCCACAACCTGGCGGAGCAGTTCCAGCGGCTGATCGAACTGGTCCCGACCATGTCCGAAGAGCTGCGCATCCCCCTGCTCAACCTGGAGGACCAGCCATCAAAAATGGCCGATTTCATCGCCTTCAATCTGAAGATCTCCCTCGAAGACCAGCAGGCCACGCTGGAATTGAGCGATGTCAAGGAACGGCTGAAGGCGCTGACCTTCCTGATAACCCGGGAGATCGAAGTGGCGGAGACGGGCAGCCGCATCCAGTCGCAGGTCGAGGACAAGATGGGCAAGGCACAGCGCGAGTACTATCTCCGCGAGCAGATGAAGGCCATACAACGGGAGCTCGGAGAAGACGGCGAAGGGCAGGGCGAGGACCTGTCCGACCTGCGCGAGAAGATCGAGGAAGCCGGCCTGCCTGGCGAGGCCCGGGCGGAAGCGGAGCGCGAACTCAAAAGGCTGGAGCGCATTCCGTCCATCTCTCCGGAGTATTCGACACTGCGGACCTATCTCGAGTGGCTGTCGGAACTGCCCTGGTCCGTTTCATCGGATGATCAGCTGGACATCGAGCGGGCCCGGGAGATCCTGGACGAAGACCACTACGGCCTCGAAAAGATCAAGGACCGCGTCCTTGAACACCTGGCCGTACGGAGCCTGAAGCCGGACCTGAAGGGTTCCATCCTGTGTTTCGTTGGACCGCCGGGGGTGGGCAAGACCTCGCTTGGCAGGTCGATCGCCCGCGCCCTGGGCCGCCGGTTCGTGCGCATTTCGCTGGGAGGCGTGCATGACGAAGCGGAGATCCGGGGACACCGCAGGACCTACATCGGCGCGTTGCCGGGCCGTATCATCCAGAGCATCCGTAAAGCGGGCACCAACAACCCGGTTTTCATGCTGGACGAGATCGACAAACTCGGCCGGGATTTCCGGGGAGACCCCTCCTCGGCGCTGCTCGAAGTGCTCGACCCGGAGCAGAACGACACTTTTACCGATCACTTCATCGATCTGCCCTTCGACCTGTCCAACGTCATGTTCGTGACCACGGCCAATATGCTGGCCGGCATACCGGAGCCGCTGCGCGACCGCATGGAGGTCATCGAGCTGTCGGGGTACACGGAAGAGGAGAAGGTCCAAATCGCGCGGCGCTACCTCGTTCCCAGAGAACTGGAGAAGCACGGGTTGTCCGCCGATGGCGTGCGTTTTGACGACCGGGCGATCGGCCGGATCATCTCCGACTACACCCGGGAGGCGGGCCTGCGCAACCTGGAGCGGAAGATCCGCACAATCGCCCGCAAATCGGCCCGCTCGGTCGCCGAAGGGCAGGCTCCGCCCTTCCCGATTTCCGAAGGTGACCTGCACCGGTACCTGGGGCCGCCCGAGTTCTTTTCGGAGACCGCGGAACGCACCGGGGACCCCGGCGTGGCGATCGGGCTGGCCTGGACCCCTGCCGGCGGCGAGATCATGTTTGTCGAAGCCAGCAAGATGCCCGGCAGAAAGGGACTGACGCTTACGGGCCAGTTGGGCGACGTGATGAAGGAATCCGCCCGGGCCGCAATGACCTACGTCAGGTCGCACGCCGAGGAATGGCAGATCGACCCGGCGTTCTTCGGCAGGCACGACATACACATCCATCTGCCCGTGGGCGCCATTCCCAAGGACGGTCCGTCCGCCGGCGTGGCGCTCGTGACGGTGCTGACCTCCCTGCTCACGGGCCGTCCGGTACGAAACGACCTGGCCATGACCGGCGAGGTCACCCTGCGCGGGAAGGTCATGCCGGTCGGCGGTGTCAAGGAGAAGGTCCTCGGCGCGATGCGGGCCGGTATCACCACCATCATCCTGCCCCGCCGGAACGAAAAAGACCTGGACGACGTTCCCGCGGCCGTAAAGGAGAAGCTCGGGTTCTGCCTGGTCGACCATATTGACCAGGTCCTGGAACTGGCGCTCATGGATGAACCGGTCGACACCCCGGAAAGCGATGGCATGTTGGTGGAAAGCCTGCAGCAGGGCGGCGTGACCGTTTCGACCCGGGACGCGAATCTGAACTGAGGCGGCATTGATCGAAGCGCGGGTGAGGCCGGCGGACGGACGCGTGGCGAAACCGGATGGGAAGGGCGAAAAGGACAGGAAGCAGATAGACCGTAATCGTTTGACGCCGGGACGCGCGCCCGGTATTATGCATAGTTGTAACTGGCAGGATAAAAACAGCATAGAAAGGGAGATCGAGCATGACGGAGAAAAGGAAGATAGGAGGCTTCGCCGGCGCGGCGCTGCTCATCACGGGCATGGTACTCGGCGGCCTGTTCATTTCCAACTGGGACGCCTCCATCGTCGAAACGGCCGAAAACAGATCGATAACACCGGTCGTCGCCGCGGACCAGCGGTCGATGCAGGAATTCAGCGAGACCTTCGCCGCCATCGCGGAGCGGGTAAAGCCTTCCGTTGTACTCATAACGAGCAAACGCGCGGTCACGCAGACGCAGCAGCGGTTCAGGAACCCCTTCGAAGAATTTTTTGGCGGCGGACCGCCGGGGAATCAACGGCCCCGGCCGTTCCAGGGGCTGGGATCCGGGGTGATCGTGTCGAAAGACGGCTACATCGTGACGAACAACCACGTGGTGGAAAACGCGGAGAAACTGACCGTTCAATTGTCGGACGAACGGGAGACGGAGGCGGAGATCATCGGACTGGATCCCCGCACAGATCTTGCCGTCATCAAGGTCGATTTCGATAACCTTCCCGTGCTGGCCTTTGGCGATTCGGACAAGCTGAGGGTCGGCGAGTGGGTGCTGGCCGTGGGCAATCCCTTCGGACTGAACCATACCGTCACGGCGGGCATCGTCAGCGCCAAGGGCCGGGGACGCGTTCTGGAACCGAACTCATATGAGAACTTCATCCAGACGGACGCCGCCATCAATCCGGGGAACAGCGGTGGCGCGCTGGTCGACCTGGAAGGGAACCTCATGGGCATCAACACCGCCATTTCCACCCGGACCGGCAGTTACCAGGGCGTCGGCTTCGCGGTTCCGGCCAATATGGCCCGGGACATCATGACCCGGCTGGTCGAGGACGGACGCGTGACCCGCGGGTACCTGGGCGTGCTGATCGAGAATCTCGATACGGACGTGGCCGAATCCTTGGGCTTGGACAGCAAGGCGGGAGCGCTCATAAGCAACATCGTGGATGACGGACCGGCGATCGATTCCGATCTCCAGGTGGAAGATGTCATCGTCGCGGTCAACGGGGAAGACGTGGACGACGTGGACGACCTGCGGAAACGGATCGCGGATATCGCTCCGGGGACGGAAATAGCGCTCGAGGTCGTCCGGGAAGGATCGCCGGTGACGATCGCGCTGGAACTGGGCGAGTTGCCCGATGGAGATCCGACCCGCGTCGCGTCGACGAGAGAACCCAGAAGGAGCCCCGCGGCCAACCTCGGCATCGACGTCATGGATGTGACGCGGGAGTGGACCCGTTTCTACGAGGCGGGTTCGGGCGTGGTGATCGCACAGGTTCGCGCGGGCAGCGTGGCCGAGGACAAGAGACTGCAACGGGGCGACCTGATCCGCGAGGTGAACGGCGAACCGGTGTCCAGCGTACAGGAATTCCTAGGCATCGTCCGCGAATTCGAACCCGGCCAGGCCATCCGGTTCAGGATACAGCGGGGCAATGCGCAGTTCCTAATCGGCCTGCGGATCCCCGAAGAATAACACAAATTGATCTACGGAATATCGATCGACACATCAGAAAACGCGGAGTGACTTCCGCGTTTTCTTCATAATTGGCCTTTCTGCAGAAGGGTAAAGGGTACCCGAATCGATACGTCCGGAGTACGTACTTCCAAATGAATACTCCCGTCGCGCTTGTCATCCTGGACGGCTGGGGCATCGCCCCCCGCGGCGACGCCAACGCCGTTTTACTGGCAGAGACGCCGAACTTCGACAGGCTGTGGCAACGGTATCCTCACACCATGCTGAGTGCATCGGGTGTAGACGTGGGTCTTCCGCCCGGGATCATGGGCAACTCGGAAGTCGGCCACCTCAACCTGGGCGCCGGGCGGGTGGTGCGGCAGGAAGTCACCCGGATCAACGAGGCCATCGACGACGGCAGGTTCTTCGAGAACGCGGCCTTTGCCGAAATCCTGGAACGGCTCCGTGAAACGGACGGCAGGCTGCACCTGCTGGGACTCACGTCGAACGGACTGGTCCACAGCGCCGAAAAACACTACCTGTCGCTACTGGAACTGGCCGCCCGCCAGGGGTTCACGGGAGACCGCGTCCTGGTGCACGCTGTCGTGGACGGCCGCGATACGGCGCCCCGTAGCGCGCCGGCCTATCTGCGGACGCTGCAGGAGACCATCGAACGGCTCGGTACGGGCCGTATCGCCACCGTGACCGGACGTTACTACGCCATGGACCGGGACAACCGGTGGGATAGGGTGCACAGAGCCTACGATCTCTTCACCGCGGGAAAGGGGAACCGGGCCGGTTCCGCGGCGGAGGCGATCCAGGCGGCGTACGACCGGGGCGAAACGGACGAATTCGTATCGCCCACCGTGATCGGGGCGACGCAGGACGGGCCCGCCGGGACCATGGCGGATGGCGACGCGGTGATCGTTTTCAATTACCGGGCGGACCGAGGACGCCAGATCGTCCGGGCCTTTATCGAGGAGGACTTCGACGGATTCTGCCGCGGGACCGTGCCGGACGTTCGCGTCGCCACCATGACGCCCTACGATGCGCGTTTCGATGTGCCTTGTGCCTTCCGTCCACCTGAGCCCATGACCTGTATACTGGGGGAAACGATCAGCCGTGCCGGACGGCGACAACTGCGCGTGGCGGAGACAGAGAAATACCCCCACGTCACCTATTTCTTCAACGGAGGCGACGAGCGGCCTTTCGACGGCGAGGACCGGTTAATGGTCCCCTCGCCGCGGGACGTCGCCACCTACGACGAGAAGCCCGAAATGAGCGCGCCCGAGGTCGCAGCCCGCGTGGCCGGCGCCCTTCGCGGCGGAGACTACGATTTCGTGCTGGTGAATTTCGCCAATCCGGACATGGTGGGCCATACGGGCTCGCTCCCCGCGGCGGTCGCGGCCGTGGAGACGGTCGACCGGTGCCTGGGAGAGGTGATGGACGCGGTCGGGTCCGCCGCCGGCGGGGCGATCGTCACAGCGGACCACGGCAACGCGGAGATGATGGCGGATCCCGTCACCTCCACGCCCCATACCGCACACACTACGAACCCCGTGCCGCTCATCCTTGTCGACGATTCCGGGAGAAACACGCAGCTTCGCGACGGCGGCCGGCTGGCGGACGTGGCGCCGACCGTGCTGTCCATGATGGGCATACCCGGTCCGGAGCCGATGTCGGGCGTTGACCTGGCCGGAAGCAGGGAACAGGCATGAAGCGAGACCTGGTCATAGGCGTTGACCTGGCCGGAAGCAGGGAATGGGCATGAAGCGAGACCTGGTCATAGGCGTTGACCTGGGGGGGACCAATGTCAACAGCGCCGTAGTGGACGACGGCGGCCGCATATCCCACAGGGTCTGGCAATCCATATCGGGCAGCCGCACCGCCGGCGAGGTGATCGACCGGCTGGTGACCTGCGTCGAGATGACCATGGATTCCTGCGGAAGGGGCCGCGTGGCCGGCGTGGGCGTGGGTACGCCCGGGCTGATCCCGAAGGATTCCGGGATCGTGGTATACGCGCCGAACGTGCCGGAATGGGTGGATCTTCCGCTCCAGTCGATCCTCCGTGAACGCCTGGGACTGCCGGTGACGATCGAGAACGACGCCAACGCGGCGGCCATCGGGGAGCACTGGGTCGGAGGCGCCGCCGGCAAGGCCAACGTCGTATGCATCACCCTCGGGACGGGCGTGGGCGGCGCGATCATTATGAACAACGAAGTCTGGCGCGGCTCAAACGGCGCGGGCGGCGAGATCGGCCATATGACCGTCGTGGAGAACGGCAGGATGTGTGGCTGCGGTGCGCCGGGATGCCTGGAAGCCTATGCGTCGGCGACGGCCATCGCCGAACAGGCGCGGGAACTGCTGCACGGTGGCCGGGAGAGCGTATTGAGGGAAAGGAGCGGTGGCAACCTGGACCGTATCGATGCGGCCATGGTCGCCGAGGCCGCCGGCCAGGGCGACGATACGGCGCGGGAAGTGATGCACCGGTCCGCCACACTGCTCGGTACGGCCGTTTCCAGCCTCACCAACCTGCTGAATCCCGAGTTGATCGTTATCGGAGGCGGCGTGATGAAAGCGGGCGATCTGATCTTCGATCCCATCGGCGCCGAGGTGGCGCGGCGGGCCTACAAGTGGTCGGCCGGCATACTGCGGGTCGTGCCAGCCAAACTCGGCGACGACGCCGGCATCATCGGCGCTGCGCGGCACTTCATGCTGGCCCATTCCTGTTCATCTTGATGGTACCGGCTATTCGGCAGGCTTAGTAGATTGATGCGCGGGCTATTCGGCAGGCTTTGTAGATGTGCCGGACTGAACGATCTCCTTATGGGTCTGCAAGACCAGTTCCAACGCCTCGACCACTGATTCAAACTGCTTCAGGTCCCAATTGCTGGCTACCCTCAAGGCCGCCTCCCGGGCGACTCGCCAGAATCGCTCCGTTACTTTCTGCCCGTGTTCCGTCAATTCGCAGATGACCACTCTTCTGTCTTCGGGGTCCTTGGTCCGAATCACCAGGTCCTTGTTCTCCAGACGGTCTACGATCGATGTGGTGGCGGCAAGCGTGTTCTTCAGATAGTAGGAGATCATACCCATGCGCATCGGTCCCATCTGCTTCAGCATGACCAGGGTATTGAACTGGGAAATTGATAGATCCATCCCCTGCCACTCATGCAGACGGCCGCTATACATGATCCGGTTGATTTCTTCCACCGACTTCAAGTAGCGGTTCGAGATGTCCTGCCTGAATTCGTTCTCCACGTTCATTCACCCAGAACCATGAGAGTGGTTGGACCGACACGCTTTCCGAGGGACCCCACGATTCCGTGTTTTTGACAATGCCCCGGGACACTCGGACCTGTCCGGAAACCGCTTGTTGAAGTCCCTTGAATCGAACCGGTTTTACATGTGTAAAAAATTCACGTTGAATGCTCCGGGGCGGGGAATGCCCTGGAGTAAAACCGAAGTTCCAATACAAAGTTCAAACAAAACTTTATAGAAACTATCCAGTAAATTAACATTTGTCAAATTAAACATTATTGCCGCAGGCGTGCCGTTCCGCGATCCGACTGCTGCGAAAGCGGCCGCGATCACCAGAGCAGTGGGAGAAGGTCACCCGAAAAGATGATTACGACTGCCGATTGGGGCGAAAGGGATGGCGGCTGACTGGGCGAAAGCGGCCGGCCGGCACGGCGGCGGAAAGGGACGGCCAGCCGAGTAGTGTCGGATGACCATGGATATGGTAGGGTCTGTGCTCCCCGGGTGGGCCAGGGGTAAGGGTGGGTCGCGCAATCGTCCTCGATGTCCTGGCAGACTATCTATTGCCGGAGCAAGCTCCAACTGACGCCGGTCACACAGATCCGGTTTCTTGCGCCATGGCAACGGCCGGATCGCCGGCTGCGTCGTCACCCGGCGTTGAACTTGTCTGCCATATCGGGGATTACATCTCTTCCAAGAACCTGCCTCCGGATTGGCGCTGACCCGAATCGGCTGATCCGGGAATTCCCGAGTCTGCATCCCATAACGATTCCAGCGACTCGACCATGGATTCGAACTGTTCGAAGTCCCACTTTTCGGCCACCTCGCTCGCACGAATCCTCGCATGGTGTATGATCCGTTGCGCCGCCTTCCTGCCATTTGCAGTGAATTCGCAGATTACCACTCTCCGGTCCTTTGGGTCCGAACTCCGTTGAATGTAACCCTTGTTGACCAGGTGATCTACGATGAGGGACATGTGCGGCAGTTTACTTCCCAGGTAATTCGCCAGGGTACCCATCCGGGTGGGCCCGTGATGATACAGCAACATCAGGGTATCCGCCTGGTGGGCGTTCAGGTCGAGTTTCTTCAGTTCGTCAAGACGTCCGTTGTGCATCACCCGGTCCAGGTGTTGCAACGCACAAACGAACCTGTCCGTCAACTTTCTCCTGCTTCCTTCACTTGATGCGCCGTTCATGATCGCTATCCCCGTAAAAGTGATTAACGTACTGCTGTTACAATCGCCGGATCCAAGCCCGCATGAAGTCACCGGATACGCAGGCAATGGGCAGGAACCTGAAAAACGCCCATTCCATCCAAATATAACGAAATAAGTGTGACCGGTGTGTGAACAATGGCCGTTGAAAGAGGGTAATTGCGCGAACGTCTTGCGTCATCTCCTTTGAACCGGCCGGCGCACGTACCATGAATTGCGTCTGCGGTGATCTCAGGCAGTCAATGCCGCCATGTCGGCGGCATCCGCTAAAGGCCTGTAAATACGGGGGTTCGTTATTTTCGTTGACATAATGATGTACAATTGTACAATATTAGAAGGGAGGTATCAGCGTGAATATGGTCATCGATACATCGGCGATTATTGCATCCGTAATGCAGGGTCTGGAACGCGGTGCCCTGGCCGAAGCGGCTTCGGGTCACGTCCTCATCGCGCCGGATTTCGTTCGATGGGAGATCTGCCATGCTTTCTCCGTCATGATCCGCCAGAAAGGGATCGACGCCGAGGAGGCGCGCAGCGGAATGGAGATCCTGGGCAACATCCCGCTACGTTACGTGGACGTGGATATGGTCCAGGTCCTTTCGATCGCGTCTCGATTGAAGGGAGTGGCGGCCGACGCTTTTTTTCTGGAGACCGCCATCAGGTACAATGCGCCTCTGCTGACCCTGGACCGGTCGTTGGTCCGTGCCGCGGAGTCGCTTGGCATTGACGTTGTGCGTCTGGAAGTTCAGGGGGAGTGACTGCGCCATGGACGTCTATACCTATACCGAAGCGAGGCAGCATCTGTCGAGTTTGCTCGACGAAGCGGAATCGACCGGAAAAGTAATCATACGCAGGAAGGATGGCAGGAGATATGCCGTCGTCCCCGAACTGCCTCCAGCGTCTCCGCTGGATATACCAACGGTCAAGACGAACCTCTCGGTGAAGGAAGTAGTAAAGCTCGTCAGGCGCCAGCGAAGGCGGGGGAAAAAGCGCGGACCCGATACGGACTGGTAGGCCAGGGCGGAGTGCGGTCCGACCCGGCGGGCGTCCCGGGTGTCTCGAATTCGATTGTGTTTTTCCCGGTATGCGGGTAGATTGTTAGGTATCGAGCCAGGTTGATTCCCCGGAGATCCGGTCATGATCAGGCGATTCACCGTTCTCATCCTTTTTCTCTCCTTGTCGTCTCCGTCCCTGGCGGCCACGGCAGCGGACGGCGTGTGCATGATGGCAAAGTCTTCGTCGCCGGGCGCATCTTCGTCCGGGAGCGCGCACGCTTGTTGCTCGACCGCCGAGACTCCGGAAACATGCGCCACGGGCCACACCACGGAAACATGCGCCACGGGCACGCTGGCCATGTCCTGCTGTAGCGCCGATCCGGCGCCATACCGGCAATCCGGGGCGGGTGCGCTGCTTCCAACCGCTTCCGTTCAACCCGATCAGCTGGTCCTATCGACGCCGCTGCGGGGGTTACACCTGGTTGAACCGCCGGTCCATGTCTCACGAATTTCTCCGGAAACGGACACCACCCGGTTTCCACCCCCATTGCGCGCACTCTTCTGCACGTATCTCATCTAATACCCAGCCTGATATCAAAGCGCACCAACGGGCCGTGAGCGTAACACGCGACGCGTAGAGGCCATCGTGTATCCGGACTTGCAGGTTTTCGTCCGTCCGGCAGCCTGCGCGTCCCGGGACGATGCGGCACTCCTAACGATGCTGCGGGCCGACGATGCGGAGCGCCTAACGATGTTGCGCGCCGAAGTTGCGGAGCGCCATCCCGCAAGGGACCGCCCCCTCCGCTCTCCAGGCCGTATTCAACTGTAACAATCAATTCATATCAACCCGAGGAACAGGCCATGTCCGTTTTTTCACGATACGCGGGTTTTCTGATCATGTCTTTCGCCCTCGTTTTCGCCGTTCTGCCGGCCCGGGCGCAGACGCCGCGACTCGAGGCGCTGGTCGCCGAGGCCCTGGACCGCAACCCCGCCCTGCAGGCGGCGCGTCATCGCCGGGCCGCAGCCACGCAACGGCGGCCGCAGGTCACTTCCTACTCGGATCCGGTATTCATGTACACGCGCTGGCTATCCTCTCCGGAAACGCGCGTCGGACCGCAGAGGAACGTGCTGGCCTTCGGTCAGCAGATCCCCTACCCGGGCAAACTGAGCCTGCGCGGCGACATGTCCGGTGAAGAAACGGCGGTCGAAACGGCCGGCATCCAATCGATTGCGCGCGATATCGCCTACGAAGTGAAGTCCGTCTACTACGACCTCTTCCGGGTAGACCGGTCCCTGCGCATCCTTGAAGACTATCTCGTCCTGCTGGAGACCTTCACCGGCGCCGCGGAGGAGAAGTACGCCACCGGGAGCGGTTCCCAGGCCGACGTACTCAAATCACACGTGGAAGCTTCGGAGATCCTGAAGCAGCGCATTACGCTGGAAGGCGAACGGAGCGTCCTCGTTGCCCGCCTCAACGGCGCGCTGAGCCGTCCGCCCGATACGCCGGTAGACCGGGTTGCGGCCATTGACACCACGAGATACGCACAGCCCGAGTCCCTGGTGGTTGAGCAAGCGCTGGAGGTCCGACAGGAACTGGAGGCCGTCGACGCACGGATCCGGCGAAACGAACTGGGCCTGCGGCTCGCCCGCCTCGGCAACCGGCCTGATTTCACGGTGCAGGCTTCTTATGCCACCGTTCCGAAGCGCGAGGGGAACCCGGCATCCGACGCCGGGAAAGACGCCTTCGGCGTCATGTTGAGCGTGAATCTGCCCCTGTTCAGGAAACGCACGCGGGCCGGCGTGCAGGAGGCCATGGCACGCGTGGAAGAAAGCCGATATGCCCGGCGGAGCATCCGGGACACCGTCGCGGCGGAGGTCGCGGAGGCATACGGACGCCTGCGTCATTCCGGACGGGCCCTCGACGTCTATGAGCAAGGCCTCATCATCCAGGCGGAAAACAGCGTGCTGGCGACACTGGCCGCTTTCCAGTCGGGGCAGATGGACTTCCTCGACCTGCTCGACGCGGAACGCATGGTGCTGCGTACCCGGCTCGGGTACGTGGCGGAAACGGCCAACTACCGAAAGTATCTCAGCCAGCTGGAACGGGCCGCCGGGGGATCGCTCCCGTAGACACAGGAGGCAAATCATGACTATCGTCAAGAGACTACGCGTGCGTGCGTTCCGGCTGCTGGCCGCCATGCTGCTGGCCGCCGCGCCGCTGGCGCCCCTGGCGCTGTTGACCGGATGCGGCGACCCTGAATCGACGAGCATGTCCGACAGCGGCGAATCGGCGCAGGTCCAGTTGTGGACGTGCGGCATGCACCCGAACGTGATCACAGGGGAACCGGGCCAGTGTCCGATCTGCGGGATGAACCTGACACCGGTGAAAAACACGGCCGAAGCGGAGGAACAGGCCGCGGACTCGGCGCAGGTCCAGTTGTGGACTTGCGGTATGCACCCGAACGTGATCACGGAAGAACCGGGCCAGTGTCCGATCTGCGGGATGAACCTTACGCCGGTGAAAAACACGGCCGAAGCGGAAGAGCAGTCCGTGGCCGAACAGGCCATGGAGGAACAGGCCGAGGACGCGGCTCCCTCCCCCGGTGCTTCCATCGTGATCGATCCGGTCACGATTCAGAACATCGGCGTCCAGACCGCGGACGTCCAGGAACGGCCGCTGACCCGATCCATACGGACCGTCGGCCACCTCGACTACAACGAGGAAATGTATTCCCGGATCAACGTCAAGTATCCCGGGTGGATCGAAAAGCTCTACGTGAACGAGACGGGTCAGCCGGTCGCCGCGGGCGATCCGATGCTGGACATCTACTCGCCGGAACTCGTCGCGGCGCAGGAAGAATACCTCCTGGCGTTCCAGAACGTTAAAAACCTGGAAAACAGCACGTTCGAGACTATCACGAAAGGCGCGGAGTCGCTGCTGGATGCCTCGCGGCGCCGCCTGCTCTACTGGGACGTGACCGAGGCGCAGATCCAGGAACTGGAGGAAAGGGGTACGATCGCCCGGACCCTGACCATCTATGCGCCTTCAAAGGGCATCGTCGTGGAGCGGATGGCCGAACTGGGCATGCGGGTCACGCCAGGCATGGACATGTACCGCATGGCCGATCTTTCGAGCATCTGGGCCTTCGCCCACGTATACGACGGGGACGCGCCGTGGTTGAACCCAGGGCTGACGGCCGAGATGGAACTGCCCTACAATCCGGGGAAGATATATCGCGGCACAATCGACTACATCTATCCCTACCTGGACCGCGCGTCGCGGGACATCAAGATCCGGCTGGTATTTCCCAACCGGGATCTCGAACTGAAACCCCAGATGTACGCCAATATCCGCCTTTCCGCGCGCAGCGAGCGGCCCGTGCTGGTTATCCCGGGCAGCGCGGTCATCCATAGCGGCGAGCGCAACGTGATCTTCGTCGCCCTTGATGGCGGGAAGTTCGAGCCCCGCGAGGTCACCCTCGGCATGGAAGGTCGGGGGGGCTACGTGGAGGCGGTGCGCGGCGTCAGCGCGGGCGAACGGGTCGTGACCTCCGCCCAGTTCCTGATCGATTCGGAAAGCCGGCTCCAGGAGGCGATCCAGAAAATGCTCGACCATCGGATGACGCATTGACCGGTCCGCCTGGACCGTCCGGAACTTAAAGGGGTTCATCATGTTACAACGCATTATAGAATACTCCGTCAAGAACCGGTTCCTGGTGATCCTGGTCACCTTGCTGTTGATCGCGGGGGGAACCGTGGCGCTGGTGGAGATCCCCCTGGATGCCATCCCGGACCTCTCGGACGTGCAGGTGATCGTTCTGACCGAGTATCCCGGGCAGGCGCCCCAGGTGGTGGAGGACCAGGTGACCTACCCGCTGACGACCGCCATGCTCGCTGTGCCCCATGCACAGACGGTTCGGGGTTACAGTTTCTTCGGGCTCAGTTTCGTGTACATCATCTTCGAGGACGGCACGGACATCTACTGGGCCCGCAGCCGCGTCCTGGAGTACCTGAGCTACGTGACCGACCGATTGCCGCCGGGCGTGAATCCGAGCCTGGGACCGGACGCCACGGGCGTGGGCTGGGTCTACGAGTACGTGCTCCGAAGCGACCGGCACAACCTGGCGGAACTGCGGAGCATCCAGGACTGGTTCCTGCGTTACGAACTGACGTCCGTCCACGGCGTTTCCGAGGTCGCCAGCATCGGCGGGTTCGTCAAGCAGTACCAGGTGGAGGTCGACCCCAACAAGCTGCTGATCTACGGCATTCCGCTCAACCGGATCAGGACGGCGATCCAGCGGAGCAACAACGACGTGGGCGGTCGGGTCGTCGAAATGGCGGAAACGGAATACATGGTCCGCGGACTGGGGTATATCCGGTCCGTCGAGGACCTGGAGAACGTCACCCTGGGCGTCGACGACTATGGCACCCCCGTCCTGCTGCGCCAGGTCGCACGGGTCACGACCGGACCGGAACTGCGGCGCGGGCTGGCGGAATGGAACGGCGAGGGGGAGATCGTTGGCGGCATCATCGTCATGCGGTACGGCGAGAACGCCATGGAGGTCATCCGGGACGTGGAGGCGAAGCTGGAGTCGCTCAAGTCGGGTCTTCCGGAGGGCGTGGAGATCATCGCGGCCTACGACCGGTCGAACCTGATCGAACGGGCCATCGACAACCTGAGCAACAAACTGCTGGAAGAAAGCCTCATCGTCGCCCTGGTCTGCATCATCTTCCTGATCCACTTCCGATCGGCCCTGGTGGTCATCCTCACCCTTCCGATCAGCGTGCTCGCCGCCTTTCTGGTCATGTCCTGGCAGGGGATCAACGCCAATATCATGTCCCTCGGCGGGATCGCCATCGCCATCGGCACGCTGGTGGACGCCGCCATCGTCATGATCGAGAATACGCACAAGCACATGGAGCGGGACCGCGGGAAGAAGGACCACTGGCAGATCGTCCTCGACGCCACGAAGGAAGTGGGACCGTCCCTCTTCTACTCCCTGCTGATCATCACGCTGTCCTTCGCCCCCATCTTCGCCCTGCAGGCCCAGGAGGGCCGGCTCTTCAAGCCGCTGGCCTTCACGAAGACGTACACCATGGCCGCGGCCGCCCTGCTGGCGATTACGTTCGTGCCGGTATTGACGGGGTACCTGGTCCGGGGCCGCCTGCTCCCGGAACGCAGGAATCCGCTCAGCCGGCTGCTCGTGTTCCTGTACCGGCCCGTAATCCGGTCGGCGATCCGCCTGAGGTGGCTGACCATCACCGTCGCGGTGGTCGTCCTCTCAGCCACGTGGTATCCGCTGCAGCGGATCGGATCCGAGTTCATGCCGCCGCTCTACGAGGGCGACCTGCTCTACATGCCCACCACGGATCCCGGCATATCGATTACCAAGGCCCGCCAGCTCCTGCAGCAGACCGACCGGATCATAAGTTCCTTCCCGGAAGTGGAACGGGTCTTCGGCAAGGTGGGCCGGGCCGACACGGCGACCGACCCGGCGCCGCTGTCCATGATCGAGACCACCATCATGCTCAGGCCCGAGGAGGAATGGCGTCCGGGCATGACCCGCGAAGGACTCGTGGAGGCCCTCAACGACGCCATCCAGTTTCCGGGTCTGACCAACGCCTGGACCATGCCCATCCGCACCCGGATCGACATGCTGTCCACGGGCATACGCACCCCGGTCGGCGTCAAGCTGATGGGAAACGACTTGGCCGTACTGTCGGACCTGGCCGGGCAGGTGGCGGTGGAACTCAATGAGCTGCCGGGCACGCTCAGCGTCTTTCCGGAGAAGACCATGGGCGGGAATTACCTCGACTTCGAGATCGACCGCGTCGAGGCGGCACGCTACGGGATGACCGTGGGCGACGTGCAGGATGTCATCATGTCGGCGGTGGGGGGCGTGGAGGTGACCCACACGGTCGAGGGACTGGAGCGCTACCCGGTGAACATCCGCTATGCCCGGGAGTTGCGCGACGACATATCGGACCTCAGGCGCATCCTGATCCCGACGCCTTCGGGGGCTCAGATTCCCATCAGCCAGGTGGCCGAAATCCGGTTCCGTAAGGGACCCGCCGGCATCAAGTCGGAGAACGCCCGGCCCACGGCCTGGGTGTACGTGGATCTGAAGGACACGGACATCGGCGCCTACGTGGAAACCGCCCGGCGGCACATCGCGGAACGGGTTTCCCTGCCCGTGGGATACAGCATGGTCTGGAGCGGGCAGTACGAGTACATGGAGCGGGCGCAGCGCCGTCTGCAGATCGTCGTGCCCGTCACTCTGGCCATCATTCTCCTGCTGCTCTACATGAACTTCCGCAACGTGGCGGACAGCATGATCGTCATGCTTTCGCTGCCCTTCGCGCTCGTGGGCGGCGTGTGGCTGATGTACCTGCTGGACTACGATTTCAGCATCGCGGTTGGCGTCGGTTTCATCGCGCTGGCCGGGGTGGCGGCGGAAACGGGGGTCGTCATGCTGCTCTATCTGAAACAGGCCTACCAGGAACGCGTGGATCGAAACGCCCTGAACACACGCGGAGATCTCTACGAGGTGGTCATGCACGGGGCTGTGGAGCGGGTGCGCCCCAAGATGATGACGGTCGCTGCCACCATGGCCGGACTGACGCCCATCATGTGGGGGACCGGCACGGGCTCTGAGGTCATGCAGCGCATCGCCGCACCCATGGTGGGTGGCATGGTGACTTCTACGGTACTGACGCTCGTGGTCATCCCGGTCATCTACTACATGGTCAGGTCATGGGGGTTGAAAAAGGCGTAGGGGAAAGTCGTTCGGCAGATTGCCGGGCCCGCCCTCAGCTTCGCGTGCGGACGTACGCCTGGAATTCGAGGTGGCGCACGTAGACTTCGATGCACCGCCGGCCGGTGACGCACAGGTCGAGTTCGGCGAGCGCCCGCCTGGGATCGATGAACCGGATGGCCTGGCCTTCGCCCAGGACGAGATCCTCTATTGGGACGTCGATCGGGGAGAAATAGAGGTGCCGCACGTCTTCCCCGTCGAAGAAGGTCGCCAGGGCGTGGTACTCGGTCAGCCGGTAGCCGATCTCCTCCCGAACCTCTCTGACCAGGCCTTCTTCGGGCGATTCTCCCGCTTCCACGTGGCCCCCGATGAGGCTCCACTGATTCGGGAAGATGATTCGGGGATCGTCGTCGCGGAGATTGACGAGGATGTCGCCGCCGGCGTTGACCAGCATGGCGGAAGAGATGATGGACACGACCACCTACCTTAGGATTCGGGGTTGACGAGCATAGCGGCAGGAATGCCGGACACGGCCACCTACCTTAGGATTCAGGTTGACTAGCATGGCGGAGAAAGCGATGCGCACGGCTCCTCTCTCCGAAGCGTGCTACTCGCTGTCGGGATCCGTGGCTTTCTGCTGTAGCCGGTACAGGGCGTTCATGGCTTCGACCGGCGTCATCACGTCCAGGTCGAGTTCCTTGATGTCCTCGACGACCGGATGGTCCGCAGGCAGGAACAGGCTGAGCTGGTACTCGGCGCTTTCCGCCCTGGGCATTCCGTGGCGCGGTGTGCCCGCCTCGCCCTCTACGTCGCCCTGGCCGCCCTGGCCGCCCGGAGCAAGGTCCTCGCCCTCCAGGTTGGCCAGGATGACCCGGGCCCGCTCGACCACGCTGCGCGGCAGCCCCGCCATGCGCGCCACCTGGATCCCGTAACTGCGGTCGCTCCCGCCGGGCATCACCTTCCGCAGGAAAACAATCTGGTCGTCCTGCTCCCGGATGGCCACGTTGTAGTTGGCGATCCGGTCGAGACTCGACGCCAGTTCGATCAGTTCGTGGTAATGCGTGGCGAAGAGGGTCTTGGCCGCCCGTTCCGGCGTGTTGTGGAGGAACTCCGTGACCGCCCAGGCGATGCTCAACCCGTCGAAGGTGCTCGTACCCCGGCCGATCTCGTCGAGGAGGACGAGGCTTCGCGGCGTGGCGTTGTTGAGAATGTTGGCGGTCTCGTTCATCTCGACGAGAAAGGTGCTTTCGCCCCGGGCCAGGTTGTCGGAGGCGCCGACGCGCGTGAAGATGCGGTCCACGATGCCGATCCGCGCGGACCGCGCCGGGACGAAGGAACCGACCTGGGCCATGAGCACGATCAGGCCCACCTGGCGGAGATAGGTGCTCTTGCCGGCCATGTTCGGCCCGGTAATGAGGGCGATCTGCTTCGTCCGGGTGTCGAGTTGCGTATCGTTGGGGACGAAGGCTTCGCCCTGCAGCAGTTGTTCCACCACCGGGTGCCGTCCGTCGTCGATATCCAGGACGAATCCGTCTTCGATCTCCGGGGCCACGTAGTCGTTGCGGACGGCCAGTTCGGCCAGCGCGGTCAGGAAGTCCAGTTGCGCGATCGATCGGCCATTGCCCTGGATCTCGCCCAGGCTCGCGGCCACCTCCTCCCGAAGTTCGAGGAAAAGGGCATATTCCAGCTCCCCGATCTTCTCCTCGGCGCCCAGGATCTTCTCCTCGTATTCCTTGAGCTCCGGGGTGATGAACCGCTCCGCGTTGCGCATGGTCTGCTTGCGGATGTACTCGCCTTCCAGCCGGTTCAGGTTCGGTTTGGTGACCTCGATGTAGTAGCCGAAGACGCGGTTGTAGTCGACCTTGAGGGACTGGATCCCCGTGCGCTCCCGTTCCTTCTGCTGCAGTTCGGCAATCCAGCGTTTTCCGCCCGAACTGATTGTGCGCAGGTCGTCGAGCTCCTCGTTGTATCCCGCCCGGATGAGCCCGCCTTCCGTAAGCGAGAGGGGCGGATCGTCAACCAGCGCCCGATCCAGTTTCTCCGCCAGGGGTTTTAGTTCCCGCAGTCCGTCCCGGAGGCCGGCGGACAGTCCGGCTTTCAGGTTTTTGAGCGTTTCCCTGATGACCGGGATCACGTGCAGGGCGGTCTTCAACGCGATCAGGTCGCGGGCATTCGCCCGTTCGGACCCGACCCTGGCCGCCAGGCGCTCCAGGTCCCCCATGGATCTGAGCAGGTCCGCGAACGCATCCCGCGTGCCGTGATCCGCATGGAGTTCGCCCACCGCCCCCTGGCGGGCGAGGACGGCTTCGACCGAAACCAGCGGCCGGGTGATCGCCTGGCGCATGTACCGGGCGCCCATGGGCGTGTAGGTCCGGTCCATCACGGAAAGGAGCGTACCTTCGCGGCCTCCGTCCCGCAACGAGGTGATCAGCTCCAGGTTGCGCCGGGTCTCCGTGTCCATCAACATGGAGTCCGCGACGTCGTAGCGGGCCATGGTCTTCAGGTGGGCCAGCCGGTTCTTCTGGGTCTCCCGGAGATAGACCAGCATGCCGCCCGCCGCGGAGACGCCGCCGGCCATTTCGTCGCAGCCGAATCCCTTGAGCGTCAACACCTCGAAATGATCGAGCAGGACCTGGCGCGCGTGATCGTATGAAAACGCCCACTCCTCCAGGCGGCTGATCGCCATGTCGGGGAACCGGGATTCGAGCAGGGCCGCTGCCTGCTCCGCACGATCGTAGGACACGATCGCCTCGGCGGGATCGAGGCGATTGAGCTCGCTGAGCAGGTTTTCCTCGTTCAATTCCGCCGCCCGGAACTCGCCGGTGGACAGATCGAGAAAGGCCAGGCCGTACAATGCCTCGTCGAATGCGAGGGCGACCATATAGTTGTTCTCGCCGGGATCGAGGGTCTGCGCCAACATCGTCGTCCCCGGCGTGACGACCTCAACCACGTCCCGCTTGACCACGCCGCGGGCCTTTTTTGGATCTTCGACCTGCTCGCAGACCGCCACCTTGTATCCCGAACCCACGAGTTCGGCGATGTATTTTTCCACGGCGTGATAGGGCACGCCGGCCAGCGGCGTCTTCTCCCCGCCGCCGGTGCCCGAGTTGCGGGCGGTCAGCGTGATGCCCAGGACGCGCGAGACCAGTTTGGCGTCGTCTTCGAAGGTCTCGTAGAAATCCCCCATGCGGAAGAAGAGAATCGCATCCTTGTGCTGATCCTTCATCCGGGCGTATTGCGCCATGGCGGGCGTCAGCGTTCCTTTGGATCGGGGCATGGGGGGAATAGGTTGGCCGGTTTCCGGCCGGTTCGGAGTAACCGGGATTCCGTCTCGGAATACCGCGCTGAACCCATCGCGGCAGCGCGTCGGAAAGCCCTGTGAGGACGTTGCGTTTACGATGTTGGAACCATAGCAATACAAGCCCTGTGAGTCAAGGTGTTTCTCCGTCGTTCAACCGGCTGGAAGTCCTTGCCGGAAGAGGTGAAGCAGCCGATAGGACCGGCGCATCCAGTGTTTAATCCGCCCTTGACTTTCGGGGTTTGTATCACGACTTTTGATAGTGATGAAGGTCGTGCGGCGGTACCCGCCGAGGGGCGGTGCCAACGCGGGCTGATGGTCGTGTCGCGGGGAGGTGCCAACGCGGGCCCGGTTCGTGCGGCGGGACTATGGATTGGAGGTCGTGCGGGACAGTGGGCTGAAGGTCGTGCCGCTGGGCGATTCCGGCGTGGTTTAGTAATGATGCTGAAATAGTTCAGGACTACTATTTATAAAACTGTATAAACAGTTGGAGAAAGCGAAATCCACATGAGCTATGTACCCAGGATTCTTGCATTTGCCGGCAGTGCGCGGACCGGTTCTTTCAACAGGAAACTGGTCGGTATCGCGGCGCGTGGCGCAGAGGGAGCCGGAGCCGAGGTCGACCTGGTCGACTTGCGCGACTATCCCATGCCATTGTATGACGGCGACCTGGAAGAACGGGATGGAATACCGGAGAACGCGGTCCGCTTCAAGGCGTTGATGATGTCCAGCCAGGGACTGCTGATCGCCGCGCCGGAATACAACAGTTCGATCACGCCGCTCCTCAAGAACACGATCGACTGGGCATCCAGGCCCGCGCAGGGCGAGGAGAGGCTGGCGGTCTTCCGAAACAAGACGGCCGCGTTGATGAGCGCTTCTCCGGGTGCGCTGGGCGGTCTGCGCGGACTCGTGCACGTGCGATCGATTTTGAGCAACATCCACGTGATGATCCTGCCGGACCAGGTGGCGGTTCCGGGCGCGCACGGAGCGTTTACGGATGACGGCTGTTTGAAAGACGCGAAGCGCCAGGCAGCGGTGGAGGGACTGGGACGTAATCTGGCGGAGACGCTCGGGAGACTGCACGGCACCGGGAGGTGAATTCGGCGCGCACGGCAAAGCATCGGATCGAGTACGGGAAACGGCCGGAGGAGCAGCGGCCGTATGTGACCTAGTTCGCCAGCAGCGGCAGCACGGCGGATTCCAGGTTGTCGTAGGACATGTAGCCTACGTGTTTCTTCTGGACCATTCCGTCCCGGTCGATGATGAAGGTGGTCGGAATACCGTAGATCCCGCCGAACTCCCTGGCGGCCTTCTGCGTGGTGTCGATGAGGGAAAGGTAGGTCATGTTCATCTCCTCGACGAATGGCTGTACGATTTCCGCACCTTGCTCGTCGAGGGCGATGCCGATGACCTTGACGCCCTTTTCTTCATACTCCTCATGGAACGCCTGGAAGTCGGGAATTTCGTCGCGGCATGGGGGGCACCAGGTGGCCCAGAAGTTGACGACCCGGACCTGGCCCTCGAACTGGGCGATGGTAAATTCGTTCTCGTCGGCGTCCGTCAAGGCGAATTCCAGATCGACCGAGTAGGGGTTAGAAGAGATTGAGCCATCCGCATCGAATATGACGGCCACTTCGGGCGATCTCATTTCGCCTACGATTGCCGAGATCAATCCGGCCAGGATCAGGAGCGCGGCGAGGACGTAGACGATGCTGACGCGGGATTTCGTTTCCATAAGTTTCATACCGCCTGGGAAGGATGTAACCGGTCCGTGGAACGTCTGCGGAAGTGAATGAAAGATAGCAGGAAATCCCATCTCGGGCAAGGGAAATAGGGGGCGCGAACGATGCGAATAAGACAATGGATTACCTTGATGACCGTTGCGCTGACGGCAATCATGTATACCGGAACCGCCGGAGCGCAGGGAGGCGGCACAGTGGACCATTCCGTGTACGACGGATTGTTGAAGAAGTACGTCGATGACCGGGGTATGATCGACTACCGGACCTGGAAGGCCCGCGACGTGGGTACGCTGGACGGCTACCTGGAGATGATCAAGGGCGTGGATCCGGGTGGGCTGAAGGACCGCAACGAGGTCTTCGCCTTCTGGATCAATACCTACAACGCGTTGACGATCCGCGGGATGCTGCACTTCTATCCCACGAGCAGCATCAAGAATCACGTCAGCCTGTTGGGGTACAGCATCTGGAAGGATTACAAGATCGACATCCAGGGCAGGGAATACTCGCTGGATGACATCGAGCACAATATCCTGCGCAAGATGGACGAGCCCCTGGTCCACTTCGCCCTCGTGTGCGCCTCCATTGGGTGCCCGCCACTCATGACCGAAGCGTTCACCGCGGACGACATGGACCGGCAGCTGAGGGCAAATACCCTTGTCTTTTTCGCCGATCCCGGTAAGTTCCGAGCCGACCCGGAGGATAACACCGTCTGGCTGTCGCCGATCATGGACTGGTACGAGGACGACTTCGGGAAGAACCAGCAGGAAGTCCTGGCGTACATCGCGCCCTACGTGCCGGATGATGCGGCGCGTGCGTTGCTGAAGCGGAAAGACGTGGACGTCGACTACCTGCATTATGACTGGGGCATCAACGAGCAGCGCGCGGAGTAAAGCGGTCGATCATAGTTAAAGCGCTGACTGCCGACACACCGGGCCGAGTGCAAATGGTCCGAGCTGACTGCCAACGCTCCGAACGGAATGGATCCATGAAGAAATCGAACACGCCATGCGGCAGGTAGGCCCCGGCGAGGGAACGAGCCGGAAGCGTTCGCTCGTCAAACTGGCCATCCTGCTGGCGATCGCCTTTTCCGGCTTTCTGGTATACAGCTTCACCCCCCTGGGAGCGTATCTCCAGCCCAATGCGATGGAGGGATTCTTCGATTCCATCGCGGGCTACTGGTGGGCACCCCTGGTATTTATCGCCCTGTACGCGATCCTCACGACGGTGGGCGCGCCGATGGTGGTCATGACCTTTGTCGCCGGGTTCACTTTCGGCGCTATGTGGGGCACGCTTTACGTGCTGGTCGGCGCGAACATAGGCGCCAACCTGGCCTTCGACCTGGCCCGGTACCTGGGCCGCGATTTCATCTCCCGCTATATCAGGGGTCCGATCGACCGGATCGACCGCCAGCTGCGGAACCAGGGTTTCCTGCGCATGCTCCAGCTTCGGCTGATCCCATTGATCCCATTCAATCTACTCAACTTTGCCGCCGGGCTTTCCGGAATCCGCAAGATACACTACGTACTGGGGACGATGATCGGCATCACGCCTTCCACTTTCATCTACGCATACACCGCGGCGTCGCTGATGCAGGTCTACATGGCCGGCGCCGAACTCGACGACGTGGCGCGCGACGCGCTAAGGTCTTCGGCGCTGACCAACCTGGGCATCGCCTTTGCCCTGCTGATCACCATTTCCCTGACTCCGGTGATTTACCGGAAATTAAGGCCGAAGGCTGCATAGGAGAGCCGGAAGTCGCTGGGCCCCGTTTCTCAATCCTCATCAAAGCTATCCTTTTAACACGGAACGTCGATGGGATAATTCCGGGGTCTGATCTTCTCAGGATTCTTCTCAGGATTCTCCGAAACGGATCGAGAAGAGATCGGCGTCCTTCAGGATGAACCGCAGGCGGACGGGTACCCCGTTCAGCCGGTTCAGGCCATTCAGACCGTCGGAGCCCTTCCACGTAATCGGGGCGTCCAGGTCGTCGCCGAACAGGGGATCCATGTCCTCCGCGGCGAAACCTTCGACGGCCCTTCCTTCCGAATCCTGGATCTCGACGGACACGGCGCCCACGGCGGACGCCGAGTAGTTGATAAACAGCGTCGATCCGGTGAAGGTCACAGGTTTCGTGAGCAGCTCGCCCCCGTGGTATCCTGCCCGGACGGAAGCGAAACCGTGGGGGCGGACGGTCACCCGCCGCACGCCGTTGGTGTCCCAGCCGTAATGCTCGGCAACGTACATCGACCATTCGTCCGGAGCCGTCGGAACGATCCCCGCGGCCGGCGTTTGGTTGCGGTGCGTCCAGTTGCGCTTTTCCAGGCCCGGGCGCAGCCAGGCGTCCATGAAGCTCCGGTCCCAATGGACGCCGTCCCGGCTCGACATGAACACCGCGTCGGACACCCCGCCCCCGGGGTAATCCATGCCCTCGATGTCCTTCGTCCGTTCCGGCACGAAACGCATGGGAAAGGACAGCAGGATGTGTTCCGCGCCCGGACATGGCGTGGTGGCGTTGGTGTAGAAGTGCTCGAACGGGACGCCTTCGCCGTACACGTGGTGTTCGGGCGTGGTCCAGTGGATGAAATCCTCCGAGGTGCAGCTCTGAATGGCGCGGACCCCGACGCCGTCGTTCCCCGTCTGCTCGAAATACCGGCTGAATAGGCGGTAGCAACCCGCGTAGCTATCCCACAGGGGCACGTTCACCGAGTCGAAGGCGCCCGTGATAGCGAGGGGACCGTCCTGCACCGGTTTCCAGGTCAATCCGTCGGATGAAGTGAAACCGAAGAGACTGTCCCTGCCTTCCCCACCGACGGCCTTGAAACGCTGATCGGGCGCGGTTTCCGGATTGCCGTCCAGGAAGACGCAGAAGTTGTGTGCCTCGCGGCCCCGGACGAGGATGTTGTTCTGCTTCGAGCCCTCCGCTTCCACCATCCCCAGGCTCGGCCGTTCGAAGTGTATGCCGTCATCGCTGACCAGCAGGTTTGTCGTCTGGGTTTCCGCCCAACCCTCGGGCAGATCCTCGTGTTTGCCCGTGGGATGATAGCCGCGGTAATACACCAGGATCTTACCGTCGGCCTGAACCAGGTTGTAGCAACCCGTACAGGCGTTCTCCAGGGGTTCCTCTACGCGGAATACCGTCTCCTTCAGAACGGGGTCGTGGAGGTGTTGGTGGGCGTCTGTTAGGGTGTCGACGAGGTATCGGTCGACGAACAGTTCGCGGCGTGAACCGATGTCGATCGGGGGCATGGGGTGTCCTTTGTGAGGTTGGGGATGTGGATGCGAAGATACTGATTTACCGGTAAAGTCAATGCTGTCGAACTATATGCGATTTCGCAAGCCACAGGTCCCGGTAAGCGTTAATGCGTTCTCATTACTCGAAATCGGGCGGTTCGCGCATGGGTTCGCGTGGTGGCAGCTCCAGTTCAACGTCACCCAATGGAGCAAAACGGGTGCGTATCGCTTCTGCCAGGTTGGCTCGCGGTTGGTTTCCTTCAACCGAGTTGTCATGTTTGGCGCTTCGTTTACGCGGTCGCCGTTCATTTTTGTCTTTTGAGTTACTGTTCACCACACAAATCCCCTATGTACTATTTCCGATATATGAATACAACTTCGCAACATAATATATGTATCGGTCCATTCACAACCTCGCTCGAATTCCATGGTAACTTCTAAGTTCAATTGTGCCAACGTTCAGTAAACTAAACGGTACATTTGGTCAAGGCAATCTGGAAGCACTCGCTCGGTGTTCCAAACGTCAAAAATCTCCATTACGCAGGCGGCACTTGACCTGCCATGGTAGCCGTCTTTTATTTTAAGGGAATTATATACTTGATGCAACAAAGCGGGATTTTTTGAGATAGACCCTGCAAACATCCTCTGGGGCGATCCTGAACTTCGTTCCGTGATTCCGAAGACCTCCAGGCCGGGCAAACTCTTTTTGGCAAGCCACAACTGGTAAAGCCGCGTCTCGGCCAAGGTGCTTTCAGGGCCCTGGTAACCGACCTTTACGACCGCCGTTGCGCAGTTACCCGCGAACGGACGCTGCCTGCCCTCGACGCCGCGCACATACGGTCCTACAGCGAAGGGGGCATCCACGAAGCCAGGAACGGAATGCTGCTGAGGCGCGACATCCACGGGCTGTTCGATTCCGGATATGTAACGGTGACCCCGGATCTGCACTTCGAGGTCAGCGGACAGGTCCGGGAGGAGTTCGAGAACGGGCGCGATTACTACGCTTTGCACGGGAATCAGATTGTCGTTCCCAGGAATGCTGTGGACCAGCCGTCCACCGAAGTACTATCCTGGCACAATGCGAGGATTTACCGGGGGTAAAGGACCGAAATGAACGTCGACGACCAAGATTCGAGTATACGGATGGCCGCTTTCGATCACGTGCGGCGGCTGAGTGACACCCACGGCCACCTTACGAGGGACGAACTGGCGCCGGGGTTCGTATTCGAAGGCGAAAGGATCCCCCTGGTCAATCCGCAGCGGGGCATATTCAAGCCGCGCCGGATGCGTTACCTACTCTCGATCAGGACCGTGTACCCCAGATCGGGTGGCCGAGTCTGGTACGACGACCAAAGGCAGGTCCACAGCCAGATTTTCGCGGGCAACGATACCGTGGACTACGCCTTCATGGGACAGGACCCGGAAGCAGCTGACAACCAGTGGCTTAAGGTTGCCTGTGAGAAACAGATTCCCGTGATCTACTTTCTCGGCGTGTCTCCCGGCCGGTACCAGGCGATCATTCCCACCTTCATCTCCAATTGGGATGGATTCGCGCTTAAGTCCACGCTTGCCTTTGGGAACCCCTACCAGGCCGAGATGGAAGCTCCGATTAACGCGGCAGAGCGGCGGTATGCCTTGCGCATGGTCAAGGAACGACTCCATCAAGCCACGTTCCGCGAAGCGGTACTTTACGCTTACGGACGCCGCTGTGCCATTACCGGCCTGCCAGAAACACAGTTACTGGATGCCGCCCACATCATCGCGGATGGTGACGAAGCCCTCGGGCAACCCGTCGTTCCGAACGGCCTGGCCCTGTCCAAGATCCATCACGCGGCCTTTGACGCCCACCTGATCGGTATTGACCCCGACTACCGGCTGCACGTATCCGACCGCCTGCTGGATCAGGATGACGGTCCCCTGCTCCAGGCCCTCAAGCAACTGGACGGATCGGGGCTGCACCTGCCTTCACGCACCCGTGACCATCCGGACCAGGACCGGTTGGACCGTCGTTTTGAGGTCTTCAGGAAGGTGGGGTGAGTCTATTCCTGAGATACCCGAAGCTACCGATGGCACCAATCGGATGCGGGAAATGGGCAGGTTTAACAAACATGAAGGGCGCAATGCCTGTTTAAAGTCCCACCGCATCCAACAACTGAGATCGAATGGTCTTCGCATCCGCACTGAGATCCACGGTGGTAAACCGGATTCTATGTCCCTGAATCTCTACCCACTCGTTGAACTTCTCGCCAACCGACGGATGAAGAAAAATGCCCTCTGCATGTAAATCAAGCGGATTGCCACTCTCTTCCTGAGATCTCAGGTAGGCGTAGATCTGGTACATGTAACCGCTTCGAATCCCTTCATTCCGATACCAACCTTTCGACAATACCGAGTTGAATTTCGTGTCGATAACGATACGGTGATTGTCATCCATGTGGTCCAACACGATATCGGTACGCATGGTGGGGAGTATCTGGTCTATTCGCGGACTACTGTCTTTCGTGGACCATCTGAGAATCGTTCCCGTATACACCTTCCATCCCCTTCTGGAAAGTACCACATCATAGAATCCTGCAACGCCTTTCTCATAGAGCCTGCGTATCCAGTTGATCTCGCGATCGGGTAACGGAAGGTGTCTGGAACCGGTCTGCTCAGTCGGAATGGCCATTTCGAAAGCGAGTCGAGCAGCGTCCACCATCTTTCGGTCAACGGCATCGTGTCTACCGTAACGTTCGACTGAAGTCTCCTCGCGCCCCGGCCGCTCGCCAACGACGCCCTGGCGCCTCAGGCTACCAACGAGAGATCGGCACCGGTGAGCCAGGTCATTCCTTCGAACGAATCTAGATATCATTTCGAGGGCGGATCGAACGTACCTGTTCCTGGGTGTGTCGATCGTCAGTTCGTCGAATCGACAGGCAACCATGCCCCGTTGAAGTAATTGATGAGCCTCGGTTTGGAGAAGGTCGATACGTCCGCGAACCCGTCCGAGCACTTCGTGACGGTACCGGTAACCGTAACTCAGATTCCGCCTTAATCGACGCTCGACTTCATGGGCGAGGATCTCGGCAACCAGATCGGGTAGGTTATCTGGATTATCTTCGAAGGAACGGTCTTCGGATACATCAAGTTGCCTGAAAAGATCGGAGGCGTATAGCATGAGCAGCCACAGATTTCGAACGGGGATACGACCGATATGGCCGACGTTCTCGGTCGTCTCAGAAACAGCGCTCTCAACCGCCCTGTTCACCCTCAAAACCCTTCCAGTAGCTTTTGTATTGCCTTCTTTGATGACTCCAAGTCTTCAAACCAGTATTCGTCGAGCAGCGGTCCGATCTTCGTACCGACAACCTTCCGGTACCACATCTTACCATCGTCAATCGGGTTTGCGAATTTAGGTGTAACGTAGCTGTGTCCCAAGCGAAACTGCGGTCCGAGACTAGTGTCCTTGGAAATCGTTTGGTTAAGGTCTACAATACGATTCTCAATCTCGACGAGCGTTTCTTTTGGAATTCCGTTTTTCGAATGGACCCAGTCTCGCCAGGGCTCGCCAAGGGTGGGTTCAAGATCGATAAAGGCAAACCGCCGGCGCAGCGCCAGGTCTACGAGTGCCAGTGACCGGTCGGCGATATTCATTGTTCCGATTACAAATAGATTGTTAGGAATAAAAAAACGCTCGTTCGATGTCCTCGGATAAACCAATTCCAACGCCTCGTCAGGCGTTCGTTTGTCGGCCTCCAACAAAGTCAGCATTTCACCGAAAATCTGCGCGGGGTTTCCCCTATTGATCTCTTCGATAACCAGGACATACGGAGAATTGGGATCTTTTTCTGCCGCATCCCTAATGCCAATGAAAGGTCCATCAACTAGTGTGAGTCTACCATCTCCTGCCGGTCGCCACCCACGCACGAAATCTTCGTATGAAAGATTGGGATGGAATTGTACCATGCGTACCTTGCTTTCATCTCGCTGACCGATCAAGGCGAAGGCTAACTTTCTGGCAAGCCATGTCTTCCCTGTACCAGGCGGACCCTGAAGAATGAGGTTTTTTTCAGTACGAAGACTGTCGAGTATCGACTCGAGTTTGCTTCTTTCGATGAAGCAACCTTCCTTTACAATGTTGTTTAACGTATATGTAGTGGGGCCCACCTTGTTCATCCAGACCTCATAGGCGAGTTGCGGAAAAGAATTTACAGGGCAGCCCTCTTCCTTGAACTTGGCATCTAAAGCATCTCGGACGTTTAGATAGTCATCTGCGTTGCATCGGTTCTTTGGGCCGTTAAGGCCAATTACAGTATCAAGTTCTTTTTCTATGAAATCCCGAGCCAGAGTGTCGAGGGAAGGAAAAGACCAAGGCCGAATCCAATACAGACCAAATGATAGTTTCCAACCAACATTAGGTAGTTTTATAGCGGATTCATAGGCGGAGATGAAAGCAGATCGCGTGTCGGGATTCTCCGAAACGGAGTCGGAAAAGGACATGGCACAGAAGAAAACGTTCCAGAGAACATCAATAGCGTCTGACTTCCTGTCTTTTTCGTAGTTGAAAAACCAGGAGCTGCGATTGTCTACTACTGGGATGCCTTCGAATTTATCCGGTACCGACTCAGACACGCCTAGTTGGTTAGCCAATTCTGAAGCTACCAAATACCTGTTAGAATCCGTTATTCCCCTGTTGAACATAGCCATGGTCGTAAACGGGCAAATGTCATTAAGTGGTCCGGACGTACCATCAGAAAATAGATCTTGCACTAAGTACATTGAGTTTTCTTTGGTAGCGACGGCATGTATCCTATCGATTAGATCGGCACGCTTATCTTTAAATGTGAGTAACTGATCCGCGAAAGACTCATAGAAACTAGTCCAGGCGTATCGTTGTTTCCCGGGTGAATCGTCTATGTATCTCTTTCCCCAGTAGTCAATCTTCAAGAACCGATCGATGTCCTGTTTTTTGTTCTCGAATGCAAACCCTATCAAGGCATCGGCGTACCAGTCGCTTCCTGGCGTCACCTTCCAAACTGTACGTATATAGGTGTTTAAATACCATTCACGTATGGGATCGACTCGTGTCCAGTCGACCCTGACAGTATGACCATCGCCAGCATTTTCTACAACTATACCAATGGCTTTGATTGCCATAACTGACACGGGCCGTCCGTTATTTTCAAACGGCAACGCCTTTCTACGAACGTAGGTTGCCTTTATCGCAATACGGTCTCCTGTTTTCATTGACTTGGTCATTTCGACGGCTGGATGATCGACGTCGAAGTCGTTTTCCCAAATTCCTTCCTGGAGGAACCGTTCGGTTTGGTCTTCGGACCTATTGTAACTTGCACCTACAAACCAGCAAGGACGATTAGAGGATTCTTCCGGTATTGAGTTCATGGCCTTCGCTCCATTATTCTTTGTTCCACGCCAGCGATTCCTCATCAATCTCGAGCAGATTGGGTGTCGAGCGGTGGACACCGATACCGTATTCCATCATAAGTTGGACGAGTTGCTCTCCATTCATGAGCGCAATAGGGCTCTTGTCGGCTTGGGCAGCTTCTTCTTTCGCTCCTTTCCCGAAATCGCTGGTCGTAATTATCAGTCCTTGTTCGTGGGCACCCAGGCTACCTCTTACGTCTCTAACAACTGGGGCTTGCACGTTGCGCTTCCATCGTTTGACCTGAACAGCTAGTTTCAAACGAACAACATCTCCTACCGTAAGTTCACCCCGAACATCGATTCCGCCGTCGGCATGAAAACTCCCGACCTCCACTTCGACGAAGCCCATCTCGGCCAGCAATCGCGAAATCAGCTTTTCAAACTCTTTAGGTTTTATAGCCAGCAGACGGTCTCGTAACGTCTTTCGCACTTCTTGATTGTACTGCTCGATCTGGAACGCCAAACCTCGCGCTTGCCATTTGCTCAGGCCGATGTAACCACGCCCGTGCTGGACAAATCGAGGAGCGTCACCTCGGTTCCGCCGTCGTTTTATCTCAGTGTTCACTTGGGCGTTCATGGTTAACTCGGGGGTCTTCCCCTTGGTAACCAGCCAACCGTTTTCTAGTGCTTTTGATGTAATGTCTTTGTAGTGCATTGGTTTTTGTTTTCTCGTCGTCATTCCAAGTGCAATCGTGCATGGCAAAGGTCTGAGGTGAAACCCTGACGAACCGGGATGCGTCACCATGTTTCTTGAGATCTGAACTGAGTTGTGCGCTGATTGTCGCTTCGGGGGTTTTTCCGGAAGTACTCCATAGGTCCCGATTGACGATTTCGGTGTATATCTCGGAGACATGTAGTGGTTTTCGAACCGTGTTCAGGACTTCTTCTATTGCCTTCAGAAGTGTCATATGTACTCCTTGTGAACACATTCCGGGCGCAACTTCAAATTGATAAGAAATACCAGAACTGTTATACGATTCCAATTCCACCAACAGAAAGCGCTGTTCGGAGATTGTTCAGCGATGACTTTAAATGGCATTCAGATTCGTCAACTTCACCTGTCCGTTCTGGGCGCCTTGATACAGGAATATGATGTGATCCGGCTCGGACATGAACCACGCGAAAGACCGCCAGGCCAACTGGCTCACCGAGCTTTTGAACGTGGCAGTGTCACGGTCCTCGAAGGCTGTCACGAATACTACCTGTTTTTCGTTGAACCCGGCTTCTTCAGCGATCCTCCACAACGCCACTTGGCGCGACGCACTAACGGGTCCGGATGTTGCCACTACCTCCACAAACACGAGCACTGGTTCAACCGGACCAAGGTCGACGAGGATCAGATCGGGCAGATTGCGTTGCGGGTCGATAGTCAGGCCGATCGCCTGTGCCAATTCATCATCCCGCGCCACGACCTGGTTGCGACTTTCGCTTAACCAGATCGCCCCAGGCACTCCAAGGAATCTCGGTGCGAATTCCTCAATAACGGCTTTTGAAATCACTGAACTCGGGCCCGGTTGCATTTGCCGGGTTTCGCCACTTGGCAACGTAACGAGAACTCTACCTTCGCTACTGACTGCACCCTGTCTCATGATCTCAATGCGTGCCAGCGCACCCGTCGATAGATTCGATTTCTGCCAGGCCGTAACTGCAGTTTCAAGGGCATTGCCGTACAAACCAGGATCAAGCAAAGCCACGAAATCCCGAGTAAGCGCATAGCGCGGCCTCGGCGAGGTCGTTGGAATCCTTTCCCGCTCCACCACGGCACCGGTCCGCACCAACCCCTCGCGCAACGTCTCGTCGCGGATCGGCTCGCGTGTATTAACAGCGTACCACCGTCCCTCTATAGATCCAGCCGCGGGCCGCAGAGACTCTTCCCGCCACGCTTCGCGGTCGGCGTCGCTCGTAGACGCTGCCTGTACATCGGTCATCCGAGTCACCTGGTCCGGTCGTATCCAGTGGTCCGATCCTTCTATCGCGCCGCTATACATCATGACGAATACCGTCTTGGCAGCGATCTCGCGTGTCACGTAGTTCCGGTTAGCCGTTCCGGATGGAAAGATGACCTGCAGCCGTTCATGGATATCGGATACGGGTGTCAAAGCAGGCAATACCATCATGTCACTCCGACGCTGTACAGACGTTCTACCGCCCGTTCCACCGTTTTACGTTTCGCGCGACGATTCACCATTTGCTCAATTGCTTTCATGTCTTCCGGAGATGGGAGGGGCAACGATTTCAGTTCATAGGCGGATACCGCGACGCTGCCGTTTATGCAACGGAACAGTCTGTCTACCACTTCGCTGTTCAACAAAGCAGACAACGCCGTAGGTGTCACCTTCGGCTCGCCATCGAGCGGCTTGATTATGTTCAAATGGTTCTCGACAACCACACCACCGTGTTTCTCGACGAAGGACATGGGTAACTCTGCCACTTTCAAACGCCGATTTTGCTCCTTCGACGTGGTCCTTTGGGACAGCACGCACGGCGAATCGGTGACTACCCAGCACTCGTTTGGCTTTGGTTCGAAATACGGTTTGTGATTCCGCTTAACTGCCCTGAATTCAAACTCACCGTATGGGCGCACCGATTCTGCCCAGATCAACGGATATCGCCCCTTTCCGGGTCCTCCTCTCAAGCTCTCTTTGTGTCTGTTCCAAACCAGGGGTCCGGTGCTCACCGTATAGCCGTAGTCGGCCAGTCGATACCGCAGTCGCTCGGCCTGCCGCACCAGCAGGCATTGATCTTCAGAACGCGGCATAACCCATGGGTGGGCCGGTTCTTCAGGCAGACCGAAGGATCCTGCGGTCTTTGTTGTAATCGAGCCATCCGGTCCAGGCGTAATGAAATGCACTTCGCCCACATATGGGTTGCCGCCACGCCTATAGGTTGCCAACAAGGTTTCCTGCAACACATCAGTAAAAACCCCCTTGCGTTCGCCAACAAAGTCGATGCTCACAGGCGGAGCTTCCCGTCCAAGCAGGTCGCGTAGATTCTTGAAATACTCGCCGGCAAGAAAGCTCGTGGGGGTCACGAATGCGATCACCCCTCCGGGGCTCGCGAAGCGCAACGCCAGATCGGTAAACACGCCATACAAGTTTGCATGGCCAAACAGGCTGCGGCGGAACCTGTTACGCAGATCTGTTGACAATGAGATTCTTCCGTACGGCGGGTTTCCAACGACAAGATCGAACCCTTCGCCCGACGGAGTCCGTTCCATCGTGTCTTGCACCCGCACGATGGAACGAAGCCGGGTTCTTGTCTCTAAGTACATTTCACCGAGGGTCGCATCGAGAAATACCATTGAAAGCCACGCCGCAAAGGGGTCAAGTTCGAATCCATGCAGACGTTGCTGTATGTTATTCAGCACGGTCTCGGCACTGCGGCCATCCAGGTTTTCCATTATTCGATGCGCCACCGGAGACAGGAATGCGCCCCCTCCACACGCAGGATCGAGAATCCGGGCCGAACGCCAATCGACACCAGCCTCCGTTGCCATCTCCAGCAATCGCTCGCATAGCGCGGGCGGCGTGTAATACGCTCCTAGTTCAGCCCGTAACCTGTCCGGCATCATTGCGGTGTAAACCATGCCTATCTGGTAGCTGGCGTGCGTTGGCGGAAGCAAGTTTGCGGCCGTTCCGATAATTTGCGCCAGTGCGCTGACTTCCGGAAGTACAGGCGTGACTTGGCAATCGAAGGGCGGTTTCCGTAGCGGCAGGCTCCAGCCTGACCTTGACTGTAGCCCTTCCCAATATGCGCAGACAACGCCGTAAACCATCGTGCGGGCAAAATCAAGTCGGTTTTCAGGTTTCACCGACGATGCAAGCCTCCGGGCACTCACTGATGCCGATTCGATATCGGCCTGCGCCGAAGTTGGCGATATCGTTTCGTGTCTGTCTGCCACAGGCGTTGTTGCGATCGCCACGATGACTCCTTTGTCAGTTACTTATTCTACACCGGTATCATGTCTAGCAAGTAGATAGTAGGAAATTGAATGGGGAATCACATACAAATTTGATTAGCGGATAGTTTATCAGTCTTAAAACGAGGTCAAAAACATTTCAGTAATGTCCAAGAGTAATTGCGAAACGCCCGATCCATTGTTTCAATCCCTATATAAGTACACTACGCTCAGTGCTCGTAGATTCGTGTTTTAAACTGAACCCGAAAAGGATTACAACGTCTTAGCTATTGTTGAAAACGTGTATGAAAAGAGTAATGGAAACTGAGAGCGTTCCTCGTTGATGACGCAATTCGGAAATCAACTCACTCGGTTGTTTTTCATTTGAGCGTTCAGTTCATCGTACTCTACCTCTTCTAATCCTATCTGTGAAATACCCTCTTCCGAGTACATGTCGGCAACATTATCCATGGCTGTCCTTACGGTTTCCTTGACGTCCATCGGTAACCTCTTGATTCAGAAATCTCTAATGCCACATTCATGTTGCCGAAAGATCGGTTGGTTTACTCGTAAGGTATTCCTATTGTCGAGATATTAGCTGGTCTATCCGAAAAACCCACCTACACCACCACCCCACGCTTAAACCGCTGCCCGTACCGCGCGTTCGGCGCTTCAAGGATCTTCTGCTGCCGTTCCGTCAGACCCTCGTACCGGTCGGCGTCGTAGTATTCCGCGTACCAGGATATCGAATTGGGCGAGTACTTGTAGAAGAGGGTGCGGCGCTCGTCGCCGCGCCAGGGCATGGTCCCGTGGGTCAGCGCTTCGGTAAAGATCACGGCGGTGCCGGCCTTGCCGGTTACGGCTCGGATGAAGGGCTGGTCGGTCTTGAGGTTGCGCCACTCGTCCGGGAACCGGAAGTTGCTCTTGTGGCTGCCGGGTACGCAGCCGAATCCGCCGTCGCCTGGATTGACGTCCTTCAGGTAGTAGGCCACCACGGTCAGGCCGCAACGGATCTCTTCGTTGGTGCAGGTGTAGGAGTAGAGAGGGTCGAAGGGAATGGCGCCGCCGTGGAGGGTCGTGCCGATGGGACCGTCGCCTTTGCGGATGATATCGGCGTAGTCGTGGTCCAGCCGGTACTTTGGACCGATCAGCTTTTCCAGGTAAGGATCTATCCGCGGGTTGTCTATCAATGCCCGGTACGCGGGTCCCCAGTCGAGCAGCGTGAAACCGAATCGGTGGGTGGTGGCGCCGGGCGCCATGGCCCCGTCGATCTTCTCGTCCAGTATGCCGTTCAATTCGGCGAGTTGCCCGACGTCAATGGCGTCCGGGACCTCGATGAAGCCCTGCAGGTCGAAGAGGTATCTTTCGTGGGGAGTCATGCATAGCCTTTCTGGATCCCGCCTGTCGTCGTCTACCACGGGTGGTCATTCGCGGGCCGCTGGGTGGCCGTCAGACGTAATATCGCTCCGTCCTCAGTCATCATCAACGGCGTAATCGTCGCCGTAGTACTTGCTCGTGGTCCGGGTGTGGAACTGGACGGCGGAGATGGGTTCGTACTTAGGCTCGCCTGTGTTGGGCAGCACCTCGAGCATCTCTTCTTCCCAGACGTATACGGCCATGGGAATGCTGATGCGGGCCGATTCGTAGAGACTGGTGTCGATAGGCTTGCTGACGCGGTGCGTGGTGGAGGGAAGGCGGTCGTTGGTGATCCGCTGCATGTAGTCGCCGGTGTTGATGATGATGCTGCCCTCGGGCGGATTGAGGCGGATCCACTTCATGTTCTCGCGGTTGAGCACCTGCAGGCCATCCACCCCGTGGGAGGGCAGGATGGTGAACAGGTCCACGTCTTCGTGGCCCAGCATGCGACCGGCGCCGGACTCGTCGTCCTCCCGGGTGATGGGCGGGTAGTAGTTGAGCCGGAAGCCGAAGTTCGTTCGGGTGAGTTTTCCGTCGTACATTGTCGAGTCACAGCCGAGATAGGCCAGGATGCTCTGCATGAGGGGCAGGATCAGTCCTTCGTGGCTTTGGATGACCTGCCGGAAGAAGGGTTCGTATCCGGCCGCGGGCCAGTAGTCCGTTTCACGATAGTCCGGGTTCTCGCCCAGGTTGAAGGCTCGCCGGCAGAATACCCAGCCCTCGACGAGATCGGGATGCATCCGGCTGGTCTGCTTGATGGGGAAGTAGCCCTGGTTGACCGACCCGTGCCGCTGGGCCTCGTATCTCATCTTATCCGCTATAGGCGTGGACGTGAAGAACTCGGCTACTTTGCGCTCTGCCTCGACGTACAGGCTGGCCGGTATCTCGTGGTTCTCGAGGATCACGAAACCGATGCCCTCCATGGCTTCGCCGATATCCCGGGCGAACTGTGCCTTGCCCTCCGGGCCGCCGTGGTAGAACAGGCTCATGTCGCAGGTCCTGATCTGCGTTTCCTCGTCGAATTCCTCCTTCGCCGCGCCCTCGGCCAGGTTGTAGGTCTGTTCCTTCTTCACCTGGTCGTAATGCGTGAATTCCTGGTTTACCGCCTTGATACCGTGTTCCTGGTCATCCTGTTCGGTGCTCATGACCGTACCTCCGGTCCGGGCGGCTTCAGTTTCGGGCTGCCGCGAACCTGGTTGATCCTGCTCATATGATTTGCGCCTTCGGCCTATGCCCTCAATATCTCATTTCTCCGCAGGATCTGGCAAGGCTAAAATGGCCCGTCCGGCAGTGTCTGTCCGCCCGTCTGACCATCCGTCCAACGGCCGATTATTCGCCTACCTTCATCCGTCCAGCGGCCTTTAATTCGCCAATCCTCCACCCGCATGGAAAGCCTACAAAACAGTTGACACATCGGCCATGCGGCGGGTACATATGGATCATGGCCAACGCACGCTTCAACCCGCCTCAGCCCTACAACGAACCGGTACTGGACTACGCGCCCGGATCGGTCGAACGAGCCGCCGTCAAGGCGAAGCTCAGCGAGCTGAAATCCACGCCTGTCGAGGTTCCGCTGATCATTGGCGGACGGGAAGTGAAGACGGGCAACACAGCTCCGCTGCGAGCGCCTCATGATCACACGCTCAATCTCGGCGTCTATCACAAAGCGGGCGAGGCCGAGGTTCGCATGGCGATCGACGTGGCCCTGGAAGCCCGTTCGGCTTGGGCGGATATGCCCTGGGAACAGCGGGCGTCGGTGATCATGAAAGCGGCCGACCTGCTTGCCGGCCCCTGGCGCCAGACGGTCAACGCCGCCACCATACTGGGCCAATCTAAGACGATCTACCAGGCCGAGATCGACTCCGCCTGCGAACTGATCGATTTCTGGCGGTTTAACGTCAGCTACCTGGCGCAGCTCATGAGCGACCAGCCGGCATCCTCCGTCGGGGTGTGGAACCGACTGGAGTACCGGGCCCTCGAGGGGTTTGTCTTCGCCGTAACCCCGTTCAATTTCACGGCCATCGGCGGCAACCTGCCCACGGCGCCGGCGCTGACCGGCTGTACGGTCCTCTGGAAACCGGCATCCTCGGCCGTCTACTCGGCCTGGTACGTGATGCAGTTGCTACAGGAAGCCGGGCTCCCCTCCGGAGTGATCAACTTCATCCCGGGATCCGGGGCCGAAGTGGGCGATCCGGTGCTGAACAGCCCGGACCTGGCGGGGATCCATTTCACCGGCTCGACAGAGACCTTTCAGCAGATGTACCGTACCGTGGCGGGCAACCTCGAGCGCATGAAGCACTACCCCCGTATCGTGGGCGAGACGGGCGGAAAGGACTTCATCTTCGTCCACGCCTCGGCGGACGTGGAAGCCCTCGTCGCGGCGGCGGTACGCGGCGCCTTCGAATACCAGGGACAGAAGTGTTCCGCGGCCTCCCGGATGTACATACCCCGTTCCCTGTGGCCGGCTTTCAGGGAGCGGTTCACGTCGGAAGTCGCGCAGATCAGGATGGGCGGTCCCGAGGATTTCACCAACTTCATGGCGGCCGTGATCGATGAGGCGTCCTTCGACAATATCGCCGGTTACATCGACTACGCCCGGTCGGCGGATGACGCCGAGATCATCACCGGCGGCGGCTGCGACCGCGAGCGCGGCTGGTTCGTCGAACCGACGACCATAGTCACGACGAACCCGCGGTTCAGGACCATGGAAGAAGAGATCTTCGGGCCCGTGTTGACCATATACGTATACGAGGATGACCGGCTGGACGAGACCCTGTCGCTCTGCGACGGCACCTCGCCCTACGCCCTGACCGGCTCCGTCTTCGCGCAGGACCGCGAAGCCATCGTCCGCATATCGGACGCGCTCCGCAACGCGGCCGGCAATTTCTACGTCAACGACAAGCCCACCGGGGCCGTTGTCGGACAACAGCCCTTCGGTGGGGCTCGGGCGTCCGGAACGAACGACAAGGCGGGCAGTCCATTAAACCTGCTGCGGTGGATGAGCGCCCGGACAATCAAGGAAACCATGGTCCCGCCGACGGACTGGCGCTATCCTTTCATGGACGAGGCCTGAGCCGGGCCATTACCGAAATTCACAGACTGAAGAGCGAGACATCTAAATCAGGCATGATTCGACTTTTGCGTAATCGTAAGTTGGAGATGTAGTACGACAAATCTGCCGATGTTAAACTGGAGGATTCGATGAGCGAAGGAACACCCTTGAAGGTCCACGTAACAGGAGCGTACGGGCTGATCGGCAACCTGACCTACCGCCATCTGAACGGCAATGGCGAATACGAAGTCTACGGCAGCGGCCGCCGGACCGTGTCGTCGGACCGCATCGACGACGAGGATCTCCTGCGCATCCCGGAAGATCGATTCTCACTGGCCGATCTGACCGATCGCGATGCCGTATCCAGGGCGCTCGAGGGCATGGACGCCGTGGTCCATCTCGGCGCCGTCCCCGATCCGGGCGCGTCCTTCGAGACCATTCTGGACGCCAACATCCGGGGTACCTACAACGTGCTGGAGGTCTGCCGGGAACAGGGCATCAGGCGATTGATCTACGCGAGTTCCGTCATGGCGAGCTGGGGATACGGTCAATTCGACGAACCGTACGTGTCGCTCCTGAAGGGACGCCTCGACGGGCTGCCCGATCCCATGCCCATCGTCAGGGTCACTGATCCGCCGCGGCCCACGGAACCCTATTCCGCCAGCAAGATCTGGGGCGAGGGGATCTGCCGCACCTACCATGATGCCCACGATTTTTCCGTCGTCTGCCTTCGTATCGGATGGGTCAACAAGGAGAACGAGGCAACCGAACCCTTCCTGCGATCGGTCTGGTGCAGCCAGGCGGACATCACGCGGATCATCGAACTGGCCCTGCAGGCCACGGAGAATCCGGTCTACGAGGTGTGCTACGCTGTAACCGACGGACCGCATCGCTGGGTGGACCTGGAACATACGCGGGACCGGCTGGGATTCGTTCCCGGGGACTGATCGAATATCGCTTTCTTCATGAACCGTCAGTAGATCACTCACATCACGGAAACATACACCCGAAAGGAACATGGTATCATGCCGAAACTTACCGTCAACGGAGTGGAGAACGAGGTCGATTCCGGGCAGCGTCTGGTGCTGGCGATCGAGGGCACCGGGGTGAATATCGGTCATCGCTGCGGCGGAAATGCCAAGTGTACTACCTGCCGGGTATCTTTCTCCGAAGGCGAGCCGGACACGATGACCGCGGCCGAGCACGCGGTGCTTTCCGAGAAAGGACTGGTCGGCGAAGTAAGGTTGTCCTGCCAGATCATCTGCGATCACGACATGTCGGTCGAACCTGGATTCCTGCTGGAGAACGAGGAAGAATGGACCGATACGGGGCCGCCGCCGGAGACGAGCATCACGCCGGATCCGGAATGGATCGGCAAGCCGTAGTACCTCTTAAATACACCGGTGTATGCAAGGCCAGGACTGTCGCCGTCGCCTCGGTGCCGTATTCATAGTTGCTGTGATAGGAATCGAACAGGCTAAAGTGGACGGTTTACTGTGTCATGTAAAGGTCTTGTGATCTTCTTGAAGTCTAAATATTTGACATCCAAACTGGAATCCAGTTATAATTAGTATACATAACATTACCTACAATCTGTGTCTGCCGTGACGTTCCCTACATCCTGTCACGGCAAAGGTAGGAATCCTCATGATGGTGTGCGCTCCGATTGGCAATCAAATACCACTCCTGTTCTATATTTCCAAACCGGCAAATAGGTAGCGTGCCATGGCATTTTGCCGAAATATAATGCAATGGTTGCGAAGACTGCAACTGACTGTCGCTTCGTTGCTCATGATCCTGGGTTGCAGAGGCGACAACGATCTGAACCCCATGGGATCAGGGTCTGGATTCGCCGCGAGTGCGAATCAGGTGGGGAGTTCCCAGGGTCCGGGTGGTAGCGGCGATGGAGATGGGGACGGTGATGGCGACGGAGACGGTGATGGTGACGGCGACGGGGACGGCGATGGCGATGGGGACGGCGATGGCGACGAAGTGTTAAGTCCACCGCCCAGTGGCGATGGTGACGGCGATGGGGACGGCGATGGTGACGGGGATGGTGATGGCGATGGTGACGGAGACGGTGACGGCGATGGCGACGGCGATGGTGACGGAGATGGCGATGGTGACGGAGATGGTGACGGCGATGGTGATGGCGATGGGGACGGTGACGGCGACGATGACGATGACGGCGACGACGATGACGATGATGATAACTGATTCATGGCTGGATGTGTAACCGAGCGTGTAATTTTAGACCTGTTGAGCTGACTCCCCCCATGGAAACTACTTGAGTTGAATACCGTGATATTGATGATCATTCTCATTGGTATTCGGCGGTAAGGGTGGTCGTTTGTGTTACAAAAGATCGATGTGATTTCCGGTAAAGAATCAAACGATGCGTCACCGGCAGGAAAGCGTTTCACCCGGATCGCGACGGACATCGATATTGAACCGTTAATGCTGGAATTGGCTGCAGTACCAGATCTGTGGTTCGCCGATACCAGCCGGCAGCGCAAGGTTCGTTGTCAACGCGACACCCAGAATATCTTTCTGCGTACCGCAAAAAAACCACTGCCTCCAGGAGCGAAAAACGCCAACGACGTCCATGGCAGTCGCACTACCGCTACTGCTAAGAGATTCCCCCGAACGCTGGCGTTCTGTGAAGAAATCGCTACGCTTCAGCGGGGCGAACTTGGACGCGCTACACTGGTATCCTTGCAACCTCAGGGGTGGGTTCGACCTCATACCGACGCCGGCGCTTACTACCGAATACGTGATCGGTACCACCTTGTGCTGAGGAGCCCGGAGGGGAGTCCGTTGACCGCAGAGGGTGAAACTATCGTGATGCGGGAAGGCGAGCTGTGGGTGTTCGACAACAAGGCGCTGCACGAAGCGAGAAACCCGACAAACGAACCGCGGGTGCACTTGATTTTCGACGTGCTGCCGGAATCAGGACGCGGGTTCTTCGTCTACACGCTGACCGAATGAATACGTCCCGATTTCAGCAGTTTTACCACGGCGATCAGAGCGTGCGCTGCGGAGTCGACGCGTACTGAATTGTCGTAAGCTTCCGTACGGATCGCGCCCATGACACGGTGTTTCTTTGAAATATAGAAAGTGTCGCATGCGTCGCGGAACTGCAGTTGACGTAGAGAACGCAGCCCACGGTTTACGACTCGTTGGTATGCATTAGAGCGGGGACCGTCTCCTACCATTTGCGCCAACATCGAGGCGTCCGCAAGACCTTCGAGGTAGGCTCCGGTGGAAGCCGCGTGTGGAGGTCCAAAATCCGGTCGTTTTGGATTGTAGAACCGACCGCGAAGGTCCGGCAACATCCCGTCCCACTGCTGCATTGGCAGTAGCCAATCGCTGATCTCAAACACAAAATCGACGAACTCACGCCGCCGTGTTTGTTCGAACAGGGATGCGCAGGCCTGTATATGCCACGGAACGAAGGCGGGGTTCCGTGCCTGTATATGCCGATCCCGGCACTTTTCAAAGGTCTCGGCGCAGCGTTCCAGCGTCGGGGCGCCCGGCGCGCCATGGCGCATGGCCTCGGCCCAGAACAGTAGTGCTTCCCCGGAATAGAAATTCCAGTTCTCGCCATCGCGTTCGGGTGGAAAGAAGAATGTACGAAATCCCATATCCTTATCCGCAAGTGAGTTCACACCTGCTGTCAGCATGTCGTACTCGGTCTTGAAATCACTGAATGCCGGGCTCTCCAGTATACACAAAGCGGCCAGCGCCGCCGCGCCAAGCTTCGCTCCCGTTGGTTCCACAATGGCGCCTCTTCCCCTGCCGATGTCCCTGAAATACCGCTTAAGATTGAAGCCCAAGTTGCGCCGGGCCACCTCACGCATCTCTTTGTCATCGTAATATCCACCGAGACGTTCAAGAGCCAGGGATGCAAGAAACCGGCGGATGGCGTTATCGGCCGGAGATTCTTTACCCCGACTGGGCCAGTACTTGTAGGGCAACGCGCCATCCTCGGACATGTTTCGAAGCATCCACCGACCGATCCCACAGGCCAGGACCTCAGCTCGGTCCCTGCCATCCGAGGGGACCTCGGTCACGAGTGTTGATCCACGATACAGTTCGGTCCTGTCGCCTATCCCACCATCCGGCATCAGGACCTGTCTGGCGGAAAAGACTCGCAGCCTGCCGTCGGCGGCGAATTCTTCAACGCTTATGTTTAATTGTTGACGGAATCTCTCCATGGCCCGGGCAAACCCGAGATTCGCGGCGATCATTCGAGTAGGCGCGATTCGCAAGGTCTCATCACCGTAGGCCATCTCCAGGCCGACAATGCCGCGGACCCGGTTGTAGAAGAAGCTGGATATACGGTCGGTCGGCACAGTTTGAAAATCCCTGGCTATACAAACTTCAATCGAATCACCTGGTTCTACGCCCACCTGATTCGGCAAGTCATCCAGCGTGACATTGCCAATCCAGCCTTCGTTTTTTGCAATGCCATTCCGACGAATGCAGTACCAGGTCGTATCTGTAGGCTGTGTATCGTTTGGCATGATCTGCTCTGTAGGCTGTGTATCGTTTAGCATGATCTGCCCGTCCCTGAAATTTGCTCTCAGGTTTCCCTATCGTGTCTCTGTTGGGCTGACGTTATAGAATCTAAAGGCGACTAACGGTATGGTCATCTGCCGACTCAAAACTGCCTGGTCCTCAGACGCATTGATGGATCCAATCATCTCGAGGACGCCCGTATTTATCTCGTGCACGCACAGCCCCATACCTCGTTCAGCCATATACCTCGTTCGGCCCATACCTCGTTCAGCCATATACCAGAACTTTGAGCGTCACCCCTTAAGCGCTCCCACCGTGATCCCCCGGGTCACCTGCCGCTGTAGCAGGGCATAGACCACCATGGTGGGCAGCATCATGAGGACCAGGCCGGCGAAGGCCATGCCCCAGTCGCTGCGGTACTGGCTCACGATGGTTATGTTGGCTAAGCCCAGCGGAAGGGTGCGCAGGCTTTCGGCGTTTTCGCCCGACAGGAACATGAAGGCCATGAAGAATTCGTTCCAGGTGCCGAGGAAGGCAAAGATGCCCACGGTGACCAGGGCAGGCTTGGCCAGCGGCAGCATGATGTGCCAGAAGGCACGCAGTTCGCCGGCTCCATCCATCAGTGCCGATTCATGAAGGCCCGACGGCAGCGATTTGAAGAACCCCGCCAGGATGAAGATGGCGAAGGGCATACCGAAGGCGATGTAGACAATCAGCAGCCCCAGCCGGGAGTTGAGCAGCATCAGGTCCTTCATCTGGAAGAATAGCGGTACGATGGCCAGTTGCAACGGCACCATCAGGCCGGCCAGGAAGAAGAAGAACAACGGCCGTGCGCCGAAGAAGCGGAACCGCGAGAGGGCATAGGCCGCCATGGCCGCGAAGAGCAGGGACAGGATCACGGTCAGGACCGTCAGCACCACGCTGTTCAGGAAATAGTCTCCGAATTGCCCCACCGTCCATGCCCGCGAAAAGTTGATCCATTGCAGGTCCGCCCAGTCCGGCAGCGTGAAGGGCGCCAGGAAGATCTCCCGGTCCGTCTTGAGCGACGTGTAAAGCAGCCAGGCCATGGGGTAGACCACGATGACCAGGTAACCGAGCAGGATCGGGTAAATAACAAGATTCCGGGCCGCTGTCCGGCGCTTTTTTCCCTTCGGACTCGTTTCGCCCGTCCGGTCGTTATCTCCAGCCTGTTTCATTTCTTTTGTCCCCGCCATCAGAACCTCACGGTCGTTCGCTGCTTCGTTCTCGCCCGAATCATCAGAATTCCACCGTTTCCCTCCGCATGAGTCTCAATGTGGCGGCCGTACCGAAGAAGACCATGATGAACAGCAGCACCGCGATGGCGGTGGCTTCGCCGATCTTGAACTCGGTAAACATGTCCTGCACCATGAGCGTGCCGATGACGTGCATCTGCGTGGTCGGCGACTGGTTGGTCAAAAGCCATATGGACTCGAAGACCTTCATTCCCCCGATGACCATGAACACGATGGAGATGGACAACACCTCCCAGATCAGGGGCAGGGTGATAGTCCAGAACTGCCGCCACGACGATGCGCCGTCGATATCCGCCGCCTCGTAGAGACTCTGGGGAATGCTCTCCATGGCGGCCAGGAAGAGGATCATGTTGAAACCGCACGCGCCCCAGATGGACATGGGGATCAGCGCCCAGTACAGGTTGGATTGCGACAGCCAGGCGAACCCTTCCATGGCCTGCAGCCAGCTTCCCGCGGATTCGAAGCCGGCCGCGGACAGGATCACCCCGATTCCCACCAGCGCGGTATTGATCGGACCGCCCTGGGGATTGTAAAGGTGCATCCAGAGGAGCGTCGCCGCGACGGCACCGAGGATGTTCGGGAAGAAGAAGGCGATGCGAAAGAAACGCGACCCCGGAATCTCCCGGCTGATGCATACGGCCAGGAAGAGAGAAATCGGGATGACGAACAGCGGGATGACGAACATGATGAACAGGTTGTTGTTCAGCGCGATCCAGAATCCGTCGCTTTCGAAGAGCAGGCGGCCGAAGTTGAGCAGGCCCGTGAACCGCATCTCGGTCAGCCCGTCCCACTCGTTCAGGCTCCAGAGGAACGATTTCGCGCTCGGGATGATCACGAACACCGTGTACAGCACGAGGGCGGGTGCAATGAGGATGATTCGGTCGGTCCGTCGCAGAAAGGGACGGCCCTCCGTGGTGCTGATCCCGGCGCGTCTGCGTTCCCGGTAGCGCCTGTAGGTCGTGGCCGACCAGTAGACCACCGCCAGGGCCATGAGGCCGATCAGCAGGGCGGGCTTCCACACGTGCCGGATATTGATCTCGTCCGGGGATACGGTCTGGCGCAGGACCACGGCCGCGCTGGCTTCCAGTTCCGCCGCGGCCTCGGCGGGCGTGGTCTGTCCGGTAATGACGCGGAAGCGCGCGTCGGTCCAGTACTGCGTCATGGCCGGATAGCCTTCCCCGGGCGGCGTGCCGTAGGTGACGGCCGCGTCCTTCAGTATGGCCGCCAGGTCGGCCATGTCTTCCGACAGGTTCTCTTCGGATACGCCGGCCACGGACACGGGGATGTCGCGCATCCGGGCGAATCGGCCGGCCATGCGCCGGGAGGTCATGAATCGCAGGAACTCGACGCCGGCCAGCGGGTTGTCGCTGTCCTTCATGACGAAATAGTACCCGGACCCGCCGTACACGGCCGAGGGATCCGCCTTGCCAGTGGGCGCTACCGGCAGGTTGAAGGACCCCAGGCGGAAACCGTCAGGTATTTTGCCCAGCATCTCGCTCTTGAGCCACGACCCGCAAAAGATCATGGCCGTGTGGCCCAGGAAGAATTCGAGCTGCGATTCGGTGTGGCTCATGCCCATGGCGCCCGGCTGGAAGTAGTTGAGCGCGATCCGCTGCGCAAGGGACAGGGACTCGACGAATTCGGGATTGTCGAAACTGCCGGGTACCAGGTTCTTCTGGTCGAAGTACCTTTCAGGTCCGGCGAGGTGGTAGTATGCGTGGTCGATCACGGCCTGCACGTAGCCCGGGTAACGGCCCTGGAAAGCGAGCGGCCACATGCCGGCGGCCTTGATCTCTTCGCAAAGCGCAAAGAACGCTTCCCAGGTAGTCGCCGGTTTCCAGCCGTATTCTTCGAAGAGGTTCTTGTTGTACCACACCGCGTAGGCCGACGCCATCAGGGGAACGCCATAGGTCTTACCCTCGTGCGTGTACTGGGTCAGGGTACCGGGCAGGAAAGATTCGCGCCAGGTGCGGTCCCCCTCCCAGTTGGGCTGGTCGAGAAACTCGTCCAGGGGCAGCAGGTCGCCGTTGCGGATGAGCGCCCAGTAGTTCAGGCGGGCATTGGTGACCTCGGGGAAGGAGCGTTCCAGGATGCGCACCCGCACCTTGTCGTGTATGCGGGGATCGCCGTAGAGGTCGATCACTACGCCCTCATGCTCCTGTTCATAGGTCCGGGCGCACTCAAGGAAGAACTCCAGCCCCTGGCCGCCCTCGAAAAGCGGGACTTCGACGCGAATCGGGCGCTTGGATTGTGGCTGACCCGGTGGCTGGTCCTGCGCATGGGTGACGGGCGCAACGGTCTGGAACGACGCGCACGTAACAATTGTGGCGAGCAGGGGGATGAATCGGCGTGAGATCATGGGCGATATGATGGAGAGATTCAGTTGCTGGTACCGGTAGGACCAATGTAGAAAGGGTCATGCATCCTGTCAACGGCGCCCACTTATCCGGCTGAATGCGCCTCGAATACGGTTGAAGACGCCCCGCGTCCGTGCATAAGCGGTTGACAGGCGCGGGAAGGCCGCTCTACATTCCTTGGTTCACTTTCCAGAACACCCATTCCGAGGAATCCAAAAAAATGGTCGTAACTTGCCGCCTACAGGAGCAAATCGATGCGTGAGATCAATCTCGGCGCCGGACGGCCCGACCCCCTGTCCTTCCCGTCAGATGCGCTGGCCGAGGCCGCGGCAAAGGTTATTGCCACACGCGGTGCGGAACTGGTAAACTACCCGGACGGCAGGGGATACGAACCGTTGAGAGCCATCGCTTCTCAGCGATTCGAGCGCGGCGCTGGACGGGCGGTCCCACTGGAAGAGATCGTCTTGACCTCCGGTTCGATGCAGGCGCTGCAGTTGATCACGGACGCCTTTGCATCACCCGAAGACACGATCGTCACGGAATCCTTTTCTTACGGCGGCTCGCTGAGTGTGTTTCGCAGCCGGCAGGTGCGCATCGTGCCTGCGCCGCTCGACGAACAGGGACTGGTCACGGATGAACTGGAGACGGTGTTGAAGCGGCTCGTCGACGCGGGAACGCCGCCGAAGTTCATCTACACCATCCCCACCCATCACAATCCAACGGGTTCTATCATGCCGCTGGAACGGCGGGAACGCCTGCTCGAACTGGCTCGCGAGTTTGATACGCCGGTCGTGGACGACCACTGCTACGGGGATATCGTGTTCCAGTCCGATCCGGTGCCGCCGAACCTGTATCATCTGGACGAAGACGAACGGGTCGTTTACGTCGGTTCTTTCTCCAAGATACTCGGGCCAGGCGTCCGGCAGGGCTATTTCATGGCCCCGGAGGCGCTGCAGCAGCGGATCATGGCCAACAAGATGGATGGGGGAACAAACGCCCTGGCGAGCATGATCGTTGCCGAATACTTCGGCGAACATCTCTGGGACCACATTGCAGAAGTGAACCGCGTCATGAAGGCACGTAAGGACGCGGTCGTCGAATCGCTGGAGGCCCACTTCGGCGCGTTGGGCGATGAGGTCTGGTGGACGGATCCTCCCGGCGGCATGTTCGTGTGGGTACGGATTCCATCGGCGACGGACACGCGCAAGGCCCACCAACTGGCGGCGAGACGCGGCGTCTACTACACGCCGGGACAGGGATTCAGCGCCTTGGGCGAGGACATTCCGTTCCTGCGCATCGCCTTCGGTTTTCCCACTATTGAGGATATTCGTGATGGCATACCCATTCTCGCGGAGTGCATAAGGGATGCTCAGGGCAAGGAAATGGCGGCTTAGAAACCCGACAAGCTAGATCAATCGGATTGTATTGGTTAAATTGGATATAGCCCTGAATCACCAACCAGAATGGAAAAGCCCCGGACTTTTGCCCGGGGCTTTTTTAGGGTAGATGCTAATCTTCGGCACTGAGCGAATCGCTCAACTGCCGGCCATTGGATGTGAGTTCATACAGGTGGACGCCGGTAAGTTTGATAAACTGGTTTAAATACAACGTTTCCAGTGCGTCTTTCCATCTGGCCGCATCGTGTCCTTTCACAAACCCGGTATTCCAGTTACCGGTCTGAATGAACCAACCTCCGAAAGTCTGCCCGGTCAAAATCAGCCCATCTTCGGTTTGCAAGGCCTTCAGAACCAGCGTTTTGGCTTCTACAGACAATCTACTTGTCACCGTTGATTTTCTCCTCGCTGCTACCTAAGCCAGAAGCCAACTGCCCTTCAACTCGTCCCAGTCTGCCATTGATGTCAAACAGTACGTTTTTGATTTCATTAATGGAATCACGTACCTCCTGCAACTCGCCCTGATTTCTTTGTGAGAACTTCCATGACAGAGTGACGATTGCCAAGACTACGAGGCATATGGTAGATACCGAGTCTACTATCAAAGCCAGATTGTCCATATGATGGTCCAGTTAGAACCGAAGTCCTTACTGACAACATGTATTGAGAAAGCCGATCTGATCGATGGCCGCTGCTATTATAATACAGTCGAGAAACGAGTCGGCAATCTAGTATCCAGACTCAATTTAGTCTTGAATAGGTGTTTACCACCGTCCATTTAACCCATCTTCCGCACACCCTTCTCGTACCGTACCTCGTAATCTCCCTCGGGCACCGGCATGGCCCGCATGGCCAGTTCCCCGTCGGTCACCAGCGGATCCGTCTTGAGCAGCAGTTCGTCCAGCGATTCCTCCGGTGACTTTTTGGTCGTATCCAGCGTGATGAGGTGGCCGTTGCGCGTCAGGAGCGACCGGTCGACTTCGTCCTCGAAGCGCTTCTTCAGATCCGGTATATCCTTCTCGTCGATGACCTGGTACTCGTGGGGATCGGTGCGCATGCGTTCCCGGATCGCCTCGTCGTCAGCCGTGAGATGGATCAGCACGACGTCAGGCAGCCGGGCTTCCATCACCATCACCTCGTAATGCCGCTGATTGTGGTAGATGTAGTTGGGGTAATAGGAATTCCCTGCCACGTTGCCGTACACGTCGCAGTAGACGGCTTCCTCGATGTGCCAGCCGGCGATCAGCGTGTGGGGGTAGTTGCGGATCACCTCCACGTGGTAGTGCAGTTGCATCCGCTGCATGCGTTCTTTCACGTCGTCGGGGTAGTGGACGTACTGGGCCCTGGATACTGGACTCAGTGAAGCGTCCGGGATGGTGAAATGATCATCCAGGTGCGTCCGGCGTCTCCGTTTTTGGTAATAGGCGTCCAGCAGATTGATGAGGGTGGATTTGCCGGCGTATTCTATACCGACGAAAATGGACCGCATGCTTTGCTCCTTTCCAGGTTCAGGCGCTACCGTTCAGCGCTGCCAAAAGAAATCAATTCTGTAATAACTCGACCCAGGCATCGACGACCGCTTCGACCATCGACGCCCCGTGTTCAGCGTTGGCTGTCCAGCTGTTCCGTTCTTCATCCTGCCGGCAGTACCACGGCGCGTTTTCGTCCAGCTGCTCTTGGTCCACCAGTTCGGGGCGCGTGGCCAGCAGGAATGACGTTTCGTGGTCGCCTCCAGCCGGTGGAGACGCTGCAGGCAGGATCATTGGATGTACCCGGATCCGGCCGAATTGTTGCGACGCCCTGGACAGCGCGGCGTCCGCCCACCATCCCCGCGGCTTGCCTTCGGCCAGGACCATTTCGAAGGACAGTTCCGCTGCGGCCTTCTTGAAGGCGAGCGCCAGCGGCGCCTCCATGCCCTGGTGCATGATCATCACGTATACACGACGGAATCCCATCTCCAGGAAGTTCCGCAGGATCGACTTGACGTACGCCCCGAAGGAATCGTAGTCGGGATCGATGGTGCCGTCCTCGGGGCCGCCCAGTGCGTAGCCGGTGGGGCCGAAGTCGAAGGGCGGCGAGATGACGGCTTCAACGCGTCTGCCCACCCGGTCGCAGATCTCTTCCACGATGATCGTATCGTGGCCGATGGCCATGTGCGGTCCGTGGGTCTCGACGCATCCGGCGGGGACCAGCAGTGGGTCGCCCCGTTCCACCGCCTCGCGCAGTTGATGGGGAAGCATGTGTTTCAGGTACATGAGAACCTGCGCTGACTGGGGTTGCGGCGGACCTTCTCGAAACAGTCCGGTCAGTGTCGAGCAAGTCGATCAGGCTTCTACGGTATGCGTGTACTGCGCTACGTCGAGTCCGTGCTGATCGGCCCATTCCCGGATGGGCCAGTCGATGCCGTCGGGTGCTTCGCGGCCCTCGGAGTCCACCGTCGCACCCAGTAACTGGCGGCCCACATCGTCGGTTCCCTCGAGCAGGCTGGCATCGGGTTGCGGCGCGCCGTTGTAGAACCGCATGTAGTGGTCCGGCTTGATCCACCGGTAGTGATAGCCGTAGATGACCAGCTTGGCGATCTGTTTCGTGAAATTCAGACCGGCCGCGTGGTAGGTACGGTTTTCGAAGAGAAAGGCGTCGCCGGCCCGGAGGACCGGCTGCACGTATTCGTCTGGATGGATCTGCCCCTTGCGTATCGCCAGCGCGGACTTCATGTTGTTGCTGCCCTTGACGAACAGGGTCGAGCCCGTGTCCGGACCGGGGAAATCCGTCAGGCAATAGCCGATCTTCAGGCCGACCAGCGGCAGCTTCACGTGACCCACGTCCAGTGAAACGCCCACGTCGCGGTGCCAGTTTACTTGATCGGTATCCCCGAAAGCCTCCGGGTGCTTGTGGATGAGTGCCGTGTTCGTGATGTGGATATTGAAACCGAGCAGGGCCACGATCAACGGAACCGTGCGGTCGTTCGTTACGAGATCCAGAAAGGGCTTCTCCTGCACGAGACCGGGACGGTGATGGGCGTAGAAACCCGGATATTCGAACCCTTCCATAAGCCGGTTTCCGGTTTCCGTCAACGCTTCGATCTGGGCGGGATCCAGCGCGCCCGGGACGATGAGGTAACCGTCCTCTTCAAAAGAACGTCGCTGCGATTCGGTCAGGGGCGTGGGGTGCATGGAGCGGTCCGAGGCTGCCTGTCCAGGTTGTGGTCCGACTTTTCAGTTGTACAATTGTACAGCTCTACGTCAATCTACCCCGAGGTGAGCCGGTGCCCTCAGCGGGCCTGCGCTCTTTACAGTAGGCGCTCTTGTCAGGTCGATGCTCTTGGCGGGCCGGTGCCCATGATGTCCCGGCGACCTCGATGCGAGGTGCCGCGCTACTTTCCGTGCTGCCGGATACGCTTCATTCAATTTCGCGGGAGCTTCCCCTACTATCGGATACTCCTCATTATAAGCCGCCGCAACCGGGACGCAAGGCGCAAATCCCCGTCAGAGCGGCAGGCGCCATATCAGCTGAATCTCGTCCGGGAACTCCTCGTAGGCGTTGGAGATGATGGCACCCAGGCGGCACCCCTGGCGGGCATAGAACCTGCACGCGGGAACGTTGTTATTCTGGGTTTCGATCTTCAACTCGACGCAACCGTGTCGGCGCGCCCATTCCACGGTGGCTTCGAACAAAGCTCGCCCGACGCCGGTCCCGCGATAGTCCGGGTGGACGCGCAGGTCCCAAAGCACCGTCAGGTCGTCCCGCCCCTCCAGCATGTTCACTCTGGCCGTGCGCCGGGCAAGTACCGCCCCGCCCACCCGTCGAGAACCGTCATAGGCCGCAAGCATCCCCCACGCCGAAGTGTCCCACCGCTCGCGCCACCGCCCGAGCCATCCGGCGGGTCCTTCCTCGGTAGTCTGATCGTAGTCCTTGACGTAGGGCGGATCCACCGGTTCTTCCACCAGCGCGATGCCACCCAGGCCGCCGTCCACCGGATCGGTCCGGAAACGGGATTTCACCACGAAGGCGATGGGCACCTGGCCGTGCTCGGTCAGCCTTGTCAGGGGTTCTTCGACAATTTTCAAGACAGTGTCCTCAACTCAGCGCAACGCCTTGGTTTCGCTCGCAACGCACCACGGGCATGGCATCTGGTGTTTCGATCGAAAACTTTCGTCCCGTAATACCGCCCTAGAGTCTCGCCACCACGAGCGTCACGTCGTCCATGAACGGAACGCCCTGGCTGAACGTCTCGACGGCGTCGATTATACGCTGCTTCAGGTCCGCCGGCGGTTCGTGTCCATGGGTTTCCACGAGCGCGCGGAGGCGGTCTTCTCCGAAGATCTCTTCCGTGGCGTTTTCCGCCTCGACGATCCCGTCCGAAAAGAGGACCAGCGTGTCGCCCGGGTTCCAGGACCGTTCCACGGCATTGAATGTCGTGTTGGCGTCAATCCCCAGCAGGGGGCAGGTGGATTCCAGGGGTTCAGCCGTGCGGGTGTCCGCGTGGTAGTGAAGCGGGTAGTGATGGCCGGCGTTGGCGTAGGCGTACCGGCGCGCGTCCAGATCAATCAGCAGGTAGCAGACCGTCATGAAGAGCCAGTCGGAACCGGTAGTCTGCACGATCCGGTTGAGGGCGTCCATGACCGGCGGGACATCGGGGTCGACCCGGGTCTGCGTGGACCGGCAGCTGCGCGCCATGGCCATGATCAGGCTCGCGTTGAACCCGTGCCCGGTCACGTCGCCGATCAGCAGGCCGACCCGCCCGTCCGGCAGCGCGAAGTAGTCGTAATAGTCGCCCCCCACGTTCTCGGCCGGCCGGCAGTAACCGGTGAACCGCATACCGGCGTGCGCCAAGTCCTCCTGGGGCAACATGGAACGCTGGATCTCGTAGGCGCGCTGGATGTCCTGCTTGAGACGCTCATCCGCCTTGATCTGTTCCTGGGCCGCCTCGAGCTGTTTCAGGTGGCGCGTTTCCAACGCCCGGTTGATGGCCGTGATCAGCAGCCCGGTCGTATCGTCGGCGACCCGGCCCGATTTCTCCACGTAACTGAAGGCCCCCGCCTCCATGCACTTCACGATGTTTGGCTGGGTGCCGTAGGCGGTCAGCACGACGCATTCGGGCGGAGACTCCAGGGCCCGGATGCGCCGGATCGCTTCGATTCCGCCTTCCCGGTCCGTTTCGATCCACATGTCGATCACCGCCACGTCGACGGCGCCGCGGGCGCTGCCGATCCGCTCCACGCATTCATCCACGCCATTGGCGCAGATGACGTCGAAGGCCGGTTCCAGATCGAGGGAAACGGCATCGATCATGGCTGGATCGTCGTCGAGGAGCAGTACGAGGGGTTTGGCCATGGCATGCCCGTCATTCAGTCTGTCAGTGTCCGGAAAGTCGTTCAGCCCGCAAGGGGCAGGGCGAAGGTAAAGGTGGCGCCGTGCGGACCGGTATCCTCGAGCCAGACCTCGCCCTGGTGCTCCTCGGCGATGGTCCGTATGGCATACAGCCCGAGTCCGGAACCGCCGGTGGTCGACACGCCGGGTTCGAAGAGTTCCTTGAGCATGGACTCCGGGATCCCGGGGCCCGAATCGCGCACGTCGATCAGCACGTACCGTCCTTCCTTCCCGTGCAACAAACGGGGATAGTCGGCGGAGGAACCCGTCCGGGTGGATACCTGGATATTTCCCCGGTACCCCATGACCTTCCACGCGTTGCCGGTCAGTTCGGTGATGACCTGGTCGATTTCCTCCACGTTTACCTCGACGACGGGCGATGGTTCCGCAAAGTCGAACTCCGCGCGGCAGTCGTCGCTGATCAGGCCGTCCAGGACGGTGCGGCGCACCACCTCGTTAATGTTCACCCTTCGTTTCGGTGTGAAAGTCAGCTTGGTCAGCCGCTGCATGTCCTCCGCGATCGCGGCGATGCGGTCGACCTGTCCGCGGATCTTGTCCATGAGCTCTCCCGCCCGGCCGTTGTTCGACGGCGTGTCGACGACCGTCTCGCCGAGATGCCGAAGGAAGATCTGCGTGGCCATGGCGGGCGTCTTCAAGGCGTGGAGCGTCCGCTGGGCCAGTTCGCTCCGCGCCTCGGCGCGGGTGCGGTCGCGCAAGAGGTCGACGGTCTGCGAGTTGGCGATGACCTGCGCGGTCAGGGCGCCCACGACGTTCATGAAATCCAGGTGATCGCTGGTGATTTCGCGGCGGGTGTGCATGTTGTCCGCGCCGATCATGCCGTAGAATCTGCCCGCGATGACCAGGGGAACGTCCAGCCAGGGCAGATCGTCGTCCTTGCCCAGGCTGGCGGCGGCCGGGTCCGTCCCCCAGAAGGCGGGGTCGGCCGGGTCGAACCAGCAGGCGGTGGGCCGGGTCAGGGACTGCTTCGCCACGTGGTCGACGTAGGGATTGTCCCTGATGGTCATGGAATAACCGATGAAGGCTTCGGGATCGGCCATGCCGACGGAGTCGATCCCGACTAGTTTCTCCCGGGTCTCGTCCGTCTCGTAGATGCGTACCCTGTCGAATCCCGCGGCCTGTACGCCCTGGAGGATGAGACGCAGGTTCTTGTCCCGCGACATCTCGGTCTGCATGAGCGTGAGGATTTCCTGGATCGATTCCAGTACGGTGCTTCGGTGCCGCTCGGTCTCCGCCAGGGCGATGTTCGCGGCCGCCAGCCGGGCAAAGGGTTCCATCTCGACCAGGTGATGCTCACCGGGCGTCACCTTCCCGGACTGGCTCCAGAGGGTGCACGTGCCCACGACTTTCTCGTTGTAAATCAGGGGGATGGCGAGTATGGGCGTCGTGAATTTGAACCGGTGGAGAGCGTGCCGGCTGATGTAGGGATCCGTCTGGGGATCGACGCACAGGTATCCCTTGCGATCGCGGTAAACCTTGCTCGCAAGAGTGTTTTCGTCGAACCGGTAACTCAGCACCGAGGGGTCTTCGTCGAATCCCTCGCAACCGATGAACGAACGGCACTGGAGCATCTGCTCCGCGTTGTCCACGGTGTAGATTACGCAGTCGGTGAACCCGTAGATCGACCGGATGCTGACGAGGATCCGGTTGAGCAGTTCGTCGCGGGGCGGCGACTGTTCGACAAGGCGCTCGACGATCCCGCGGAACTGGACTTCCCTGCCGACGACCTGGTAGGCGATGGCCGCGTAGTGGCCCAGCCACTGGAGCATCTCCAGGTCGTGCTCGTCGAAGGCGTCTTCGTTGAAGGATTCCACGCTCAGTACGCCGATGTCCCGGTCCTCGAACCGAAGCTTGACCAACGCCTGGCTGCGGGTTCTGCCGTCGATCGCATGGTAGTACGGGTCTGCCGAAACGTCGGGAACGCAGACCTCGCGCAGGCCGGGATCGTTCCAAAGCCGGCGCACGATGCTGGGTCCCGGGACCGGCCGGCTCATGGTCATCGTGCGCTCCCCCAACTGGGCGCCCACGACCAGGTCGCCGAGCGCGTCGTTCCAGAGGGCGAGATCGCTTCGGTCGGCGTGGACGAGCGCACGGCTGCAGCGCAGGATCTCTTCGAGCATGGACCCGCGGTCCCGGATCGAGTGAATCGCCTGCACGAGGCTCCGGTTGATGGAATCCGTCCTCAGATGCTCCAGGACGAGCGAGATGGTATTGGCCAGGATGCGAGCGATGGATTCGTCGGCTTCGTCGAAGCCGGACTCCGAGGATGGACCGTCGGGCCGCTTCTTGTTTTCCACCTTGACGAGTCCCAGGACCAGGTCCTTGGGATCCTTGAGCGGAATGGCGAGGAGGGATCGCAGCTTCTTGCTGGCGAGGTATTCGCGCACTTCCGAGGTATAGAAGGGACTTTCGGTGATCTGCGTGCCGCGCAGGCGCACGACGTCTCCCTGCTCGGCGATATGGCCGGTCATGCCGCCCCGGGTGTCGCTGTGTATCCGCAGGCGGACCGGCGCCGGATCGTCGTGACCGGACAGGTCCGAGTACTGCGCCGTCAGTTCGAGTTCGTGCGGCGCGTCGTCCGGCGCCAGGAAGATGCCGCAGTACTCGGCATCCAGCAGGTCGTGAACGCACCGGGTCACCGTGCGTAACGTGGCGTGGCGGTCCCGGTGAAACACGCTGCGCAACATTTCGTCGCTGGCCTGGGACAGCGCGAGCAGCTGGTCAACCGGTACGCTGGGTACGTTCATACGCCGCTATATCATCCTCGTACTGCAGGGTCCAGCCGATTTCGTCCAGACCATTCAGGATAAAGTTCTTGCGGAAGGGATCGACCTCGAACCGATGCGTCGCGCCGCGGGGTTCGAAGACGACCTGTTCTTCGAGGTCCACCGAGACGGTATATATGTGCTGTTCCGCGGCGTCTTCGAGCATGCGCCGCACGGTATCGGCAGCCAGCACGACGGGAAGCAGACCGTTCTTGAAGCAGTTGTTGTAGAAGATGTCCGCGAAGGACGGCGCGATGATTACGCGGAAACCATAGTCCTGCAGTGCCCACGGGGCGTGCTCGCGGGAACTCCCGCAGCCGAAGTTGTCCCCGGTGACCAGAATCGAGGCATCCCGGTAGCGGTCTTCGTTGAGCACGAAACCGGAATCGGGCGAACCGTCGCCCGTGAACCGCCAGTCGTAGAAGAGGAACTGGCCGAAGCCGGTGCGCTCGATGCGTTTCAGGAACTGCTTGGGGATGATCTGGTCCGTATCCACGTTGATCCGGTCCAGTGGGGCGACCAGGCCGGTGTGCGTGGTAAAGGGTTCCGGCATGCCATACTCCGTTTCGGGTGTGCCTACTGCCTACCAGTTTCTCACGTCGACGAAATGTCCCGCTACGGCCGCCGCCGCGGCCATGGCCGGGCTGACCAGGTGGGTCCGTCCGTTCCGTCCCTGCCGGCCTTCGAAATTGCGATTGGAGGTGCTGGCGCACCGTTCGCCGGGCTGCAATATGTCCGGGTTCATACCCAGGCACATGCTGCAACCGGCCTCGCGCCACTCGAAACCGGCTTCCTTGAATACCCGGTCCAATCCCTCGACTTCGGCCTGCCGCTTGACCGCGTGCGAGCCGGGCACCACCAGGGCGGTCACCCGCGGCGATACGCGGCGGCCCTTGATGACGTCCGCCGCCGCTTGCAGGTCGCTCAGCCGGGAATTGGTGCAGCTGCCGATGAAGACGCGGTCGATCTCGATATCGGTGATGGAGGTGTTGGGTTCCAGCGCCATGTAGGACAGGGCCTTTTCCGCCGCGCGCCGGTCGTTCTCGCTGTCCATCCCGCCTGGATCCGGCACGACGCCGGTCACGTCCGTCACCATGCCGGGGTTCGTACCCCACGACACCTGGGGTACGATGTCGTCCGCATTCAGTGCGAGCCGCTCGTTGTATTCGGCTTCATCGTCGGTGGCCACTTTCCGCCATCCCTCCACGGCCCGGTCGAACGCCGCGCCTTCGGGGACGAATTCCCGCCCCGCCAGGTACTCGAAGGTCGTGTCGTCCGGCGCGATGAGGCCAGCCCTGGCGCCCAGTTCGATGGACATGTTGCAGATCGTCATCCGTTCGTCCATGGAAAGGCCGCGGATCGTGCTGCCCGTGTACTCGATGACCGCGCCTGTACCCCCCGCGGTACCGGTGCGGCGGATGATGTTCAGGATGATGTCCTTGGCGGTGACCCCTTCGCTCAATACGCCGTCGACACGGATTTCGAAGGTTCTGGAACGCTTCTGCAGCAGGCACTGCGTAGCCATCACGTGCTCGACCTCGCTCGTGCCGATGCCGAAAGCCAGCGCACCGAAGGCCCCGTGGGTGGACGTGTGGCTGTCGCCGCAGACCATGGTCTTTCCGGGCTGCGTGATACCCAACTCCGGTCCGATCACGTGGACGATCCCGTTGCGCGGCGAGTCGAGATCGTACAGAGGCACGCCGAACTCCTCGCAATTCCGGGACAGCATGTCCACCTGCAGCCGAGCGATCTCGTCGGTCATGGGAAGGGATCGGTCGGTGGTGGGCACGTTGTGGTCCATCGTGGCGTAGGTCAGGCCGGGCCGCCTCAGCTTGCGGCCCGCGGTCCGCAGCCCCTCGAAAGCCTGCGGAGAGGTCACTTCGTGGACCAGGTGGGCGTCGATGTACAGGACGGTAAGCCCATCGGGCATCTCCTTGACGACGTGCTGGTCCCAGACCTTCTGGTACATGGTTCTGGCTGTCATGGCTTGTTCCCCGGCAATCTCTGATTCGTACAACATGCGCGAACTTCATATAACACGGTATACACGTGCGAACTTCCGTAAACAGGCGCGGAGCCGTTCCACCGGTCGATGTCGTGCCGCGCGATGGCCTGTAAAGGCCGTAAATTCATACGCTTACATCCGCAATACCGTTCGGCGGGCCAACATAATCAATATAGCCCTGCGGCGGCGCTGCGGGCAAGCGAAAAGTCCGCGTTCCAGTGCCCCCGGATTCCGGCCGCCGGTACCCCCCGTCCGCGGGTCTTGCGGCACGCCAATCCCCTTGACAGGATGGGTTCGATTCTCTATATTGTCAAGAGTCGCAATTTGTTAATGGAGATACCTAAACGAATGCTTGTGATGACGCTATGTTGTCACTGAAATTTCATGGTGTTATGTGATATGCGGATAGAACAGGTACGTTCGGGAAGCATCGCGGAGCATGTCGGACTGGTCCCTGGCGACCGGTTGATCCGGATTAACCGGGCCCGGGTCAGGGATTCGCTCGACTACAGGTTCTGGTCCAGCGAAGACGTGCTGGAACTGGACATCCTCCAGGCGAATGGGAGCAGGATCCTGATCGACGTGGAGAAGGATCCGGATGAAGACCTCGGACTGGACCTGCACGAGCCGCCCTACCAGGCCTGTGCGAACAAGTGCGTGTTCTGTTTCATCCACCAGAATCCGAAGGGCATGCGCAAGGCCGTATACTTCCAGGACGAGGACGTGCGGCTCACCTTCCTGTACGGCAACTACGTGACGCTGGCCTTCGCTTCCGACGCATACCTCGAACGTATCATCGTGCAGCGGTTGAGCCCGGTCTACGTGTCGGTCCACGCCACGGACCCGGAGCTTCGCCGGATGCTGCTGGGCTCGCCGAAGGCGAAGGACATCATGCCCATCCTCCGGCGGCTGACCGAAAGCGGCATCCTGGTCGAAACGCAGATCGTGCTCTGTCCCGGTCTCAACGACGGCGCGGCGCTGAGGAAAACGGTGGACGACCTCGCCGAACTTTATCCGGCCATGGAATCGATATCCATCGTACCGGTCGGTCTTTCCGAACATCGGCAGGGACTCTACCACCTCGAACCGGTCACCGTGGATTACGCAAGACGCATGATCGACACGGTCGGCGTCTGGCAGGAAGAACTCCGTGAGCGGCTTGGACATCCGCTCGTGTACCTTTCCGACGAATGGTACCTGATGTCGTCCACGCCGCTGCCACCGCCGTCCTTCTACGAAGACTGTCCCGTCGTGGAAAACGGCGTCGGCATGGTCTCGCAGTTCGAGACCCGCATGGCGGAGCAGACGAGGCTGCTGCCCGGCCGGGCGGCCGGGACGGTACGAACGACACTCGTCACGGCCGAACTGGCCCAGGGCGTGGTCAGGGCTTCTCTCGCAGAACCGCTGAACCGGGTGGAAAACGTGGATGCGAAACTGGTCGTGGCGGAAAACACTTTCTTCGGATCGGGGATCACCGTGTCGGGATTGCTGACCGGCCAGGATATCCTTCGCGCGTTGAAGGACAGGGAAGTGGGCGACCGGGTGTATTTGCCGCAGAACGTGCTGAACGACGATGGCCTGCTGCTGGATAACATGACCTTGTCCGGCCTGAGCGAGCGTGTCGGCGCGCCGGTGGAACTCTTCCCGGAAAACGTGATGGATCTGCCGGGACTGTAAACTGTCTCCGGATCGCACCGAACCCATGATCTCTAAGGTACAATAAAACAACCATGTCATCTGTCATCGCCATCATAGGACGTCCCAACGTGGGCAAATCGGTGTTGTTCAACCGGATGATCGGACGCCGGGACGCGATAGTGCACGACGCCCCGGGCATTACGCGGGACCGGCATTACGCCGAGGCCGACTGGTTCGGTAAGAAGTTCACGGTGGTGGACACGGGTGGCCTGGTACCTGAATCCGACGAACCCATGGAGGCAGCCATCGAACAGCAGGCCCGGCTGGCCGTCAGCGAAGCCGACGTGATCCTGCTGGTCACGGACGTCCGCACCGGCGTAATGCCCCTGGACCAGAAGGCGGCCGAAGTCGTCCGCCGGGCCGGCAAGCAGGTCATCGTCGTCGCCAACAAGGTGGACAGCGGCGCGCAGGAGAACCATGCCTACGAGTTCGGCGCCCTGGGCCTGGGCGACCCCGTGATGATTTCCGCGCTGAAGGGACGCAATACGGGCGACCTGATGGACCTGCTGGCGGAACGGATGCCCGAACCCGTACCCGTCGCCGAGGAGGAAGACGGCGCGATCAAGGTGGCGATCGTGGGCAAGCCCAACGTGGGAAAATCGTCCCTGGTCAATGCCATCGTGGGAAGGGACACCGTGATCGTCTCGGACGTTCCCGGCACGACGAGGGACTCGGTGGACACGCGGATCACCCGGCAGGGCGTGAAATACAGCCTGATCGATACCGCCGGCCTCAGGCGCCGCGCCCGGATTTCCAGCGATGTCGAGTTCTACAGTTTCACGCGGTCGATGCGGAGTATAGGACGCTGCGACGTGGCGGTGCTCCTGGTGGACGCGGTCGATGGCCTGTCCGCACAGGAACAGCGGATCGTATCCCAGGTGGAAGAAGCCGGTAAGGGGCTGGTCATCGCCTTCAACAAGTGGGACCTGGTGGACCGGACCGAGCAATCGTCCGAAGCCTTTATCCGTTCGGCCAGGGAGTACCTCCGTTTTGCCGACTACGCCCCGATCCTGTTCGTGTCGGCCGAGACCCGCCGGGGCGTGACGCAGATCATGCAGAAGACGCGGCACGTACACGAAATGTGCTCGCTCCGGGTCTCAACCGGTGAATTGAACCGGGTCGTGGAAAGCATCTCAGCCTATTATCCGCCCCCGGCTGCGCGAAACGGCCGGTCGACCCGGATTCTATACTGTACACAGGCACAGGCATCTCCGCCCACTTTCGTGTTTTTCCTGAACCACGACGAAGGCGTTCCGGATTCGTACAAGCGTTACCTGTCGAACCGGCTTCGCGAGACCTTCGAATTCGAGGGGTCGCCTATTCGGGTGATCGTCCGCGGGCGGGAAGGAAAACAATGAACAAGCTGTATTACTCCAGCAGCGAAGTATCGACCCTGCTCGACCTTGAGCCGTCGGTACTCCGATTCTGGGAAGATCAATTCAGCCAGCTTCGCATCAAGCGGACCCGCGCCGGCAAGCGGATGTACCGAGAAAAGGACATCGAGCTCATCCGCACGATCAAGCGTCTCACCCGGGACGAAGGATACACGATCGCCGGTGCAAGGAAGAAGCTCCAGGAATCTTCGTCGGACCGCCGCGCGGCGAAAGCTGGGCGTGGGGGGGACCGGGTTCACAGCGGCGCGGCGAAAGAGTCTCCGGGCGAAACCGCATCCGAACCTGAAATCATACAGTGGATCAGGTCCAGCCTGATCGACCTGCGGGAATCGATGGACTAGGGATCATGCATTCCCCGTGAGGAAACGGACATGATCGCCACCCCGCCACGTCCGATATCCAGGTTGTTGCTCACCCTTCCGATTTTCATTCTCTCTCTCGTTGTCTATGACGCGTACGACGGCCCCAGCGCCGAACCGGCGCCTCCGCAGGCTGTCGAAGGCCCGGCGAGCTCGGTCCGTGGCCCTGCGGCCCCGCAGTCGGCAGGCACCGCGAACGAAGCCCCCACGATAGACGAACGCGCAATCGGCCGGTCCGTCAACGAAGGCCCGACGACTGAAGACCGTGCAATCGACCAGCCAATCATCCCGGGCGCATCCATCGAAAACGCCCTTTCCCGTCTGTACCGGCTGATTAACGGCCGTGAAATCGACGAGGTCCGGCTGGAAGAGATCCTCGCAGAAGACGCGCCTTCTCTTTCTGAACGGCACGCGGGCACCAGGATCCGGCTGAGGGAACGGTACGCGGTGGATAGTCTCCTTGCCCGTCCCGAAATCCACCTCAGTGTTTTCATGGAAGGAAAAGAACGGCTTTCGTCGGAACTGTGGAAAGTACATTTCGCGCCGCATGGGGCAGACTGGAAGGCCGAACGGTTCGAACCCTTGCTGACGGCCCGCCTCGGCTACCGGTTCGCGCTGCGCGAGGACGAAGTCTACGCCTTCGACCGCCTGACGATCGAGCGACCCGCCGGCGTAATGCACATGGAAGACGGCCTGCTCATGCCCGGATATTCCAGCGACCGGGTCGGGCGCGCGGTCCTCGTGGGAACGGGCCGATTCACCTTCACGCCGCCGGACCGTGTCGAGCGCCAGCAGATGAACCGGTACGCCCGCACGGACGCCGAAGTGTACACGGCCCGGTTCGACCGGATGGTGCTGGTCCTGTCGCCCGAAGGTTACGAGAACCTGGTGGAAGGCGTCGCGCTGTCGCGCGTCAAGGGCGGACGGGCATTCGACCGCGCCCGGGCTTTGCTGAGACGCGTAGACCAGGACTACTTCATGGACATGAGACCCGCCCGGAAACGCTTCTCTCTCGCCCACACCCATCCTTACTTCCTGCAGGCCGAAATCGACCTCGCGGACTCGGACCGGTGGCTCGTCTACACGTACAGCCCCTATGAAGCGGAGTCGGTCAGCCTGGTACAGAAGAGCGGTTTTCCCAGGAACCCGGTAATCAGTCCCCCCGTGGTCTGGTGCCGTTTCGCGCAGGAACCGGTTGAACGCGCGAAGAAGAACGGGATGACCCCTGGTCCGCTGCTATCCCTGGACCACTACGATATCGCTGGGTCGATGGAGGATGACGGCAGGCGGGTGCGTATGAAGACGACCCTGGAAATCACGGCCAGGGCGGACCCCCTCACGGCGGCGACTTTCAGCCTGAACCCGGAATTCGAAGCCTTTCGCGTGGACGATGCCATTGGCGATGGCGCGCTATTCACGAGGCAGGGAACCTATATCACCGTGCCGTTCCGCCGGCCGCTTCAGAAGGACAGTACCACCACGCTGACCTTCTGGTACGATGGTGACGTTTTTCGGGACGGCCGCGACGACTTCTTCGGCCTGTTAAACAACCAGCAGTGGCTGCCCGTGCACTCCAACGAGGATCTGTACACTTTCGACCTGGAACTGCGCTACCCCGAAAAGCTGACCGTGGCGACGACCGGCGCCAGTGTGGCCAGTCACGTGAAGGAAGATACGCGCGTCACACGCTGGCAGCGGAAGCGTCCCGTATCGTCACTGGGCATGACGTTCTCTGAAAGCCGTACCCGCACGGTATCCGTGGGGGGAGTCGACGTGATGCTCAGCGTGGACAAAGACCGGCGCAGGGCCAATTCGAACACGGCACGGATCCTCAACCACATCGGCCCCGCGCTGGACTTCTTCGGCGGGATCTTCGGGCCCTATCCCTACGGAAAGCTCGACGTCGTCCAGATGCCGGACGACTATGCATTCGGCCGGGCGCTGCCGTCGATGCTCATGCTGTGGGGCCTGTACTACCTGGACGCCTTCAGCCTGGGCGCGAACCTGCACGCCCACATGTACACGGAAGTGCAGTACATCTTCCGCGGATTCCTGGCCCATGAACTGGCCCACCAGTGGTGGGGCGGGTCCGTGATCCCCAGGACGTACCGCGACGCATGGTTGTCGGAGGCCGTGGCGACCTACGCGGCCGACATGTACATTGAACGCGAGGCCGGCGCAGAAGCGTTTCGCGAGATGCTGAAGCGGCACACGGACCAGGCGCTCTTTGCGGACCGGCACGGCGCGATCGACCTGGGTAGCCGGCTCGGGGAACATTACCAGGCCATCGTCTATGAGAAAGGCGCCATGGTACTCCACATGCTGCGGCGCACCATCGGGGATGGCCATTTCATGAGCGTGCTCTCCCGTTTCAGCCGGGAAAAGGCAGGGAAGCTCGTTACGACGGAGGACTTCGAGACCGAAGTCGAGGAGGTTACGGGCCGGGAGATGGACTGGTTCTTCGACCAGTGGATCCGGGACACAGGCTATCCGGTCTACCGGGTATATCACACCGGCAGCGCGGCGGCAGGCAGCGTGGCGGCGGGCAGCGCGGCGGCTAGTGGCGAGTGCAGCGCGGCGGCTGGAAAGGTGTATACGGTACGCGGGCAGCTTCTACAGGAACAGGACGGGCGGGTTTTCAGGGCGATCGTGCCCCTTGTATTCGAACTGGAAAACGGGGAGCGGATAACCCGTGAAATCTGGAATACGAAAAAGCGTCAGACCTTCGAGTATGCAATGCCGGAAAAGGTAAAGCGCATCATGATCGCGCCGGACCATTCCGTGTACTTCAAGCCGGCCAGGTAGCGCCGGACGCGCCGGACCGCGCCGTGTACTTCTAGTCGGCCCGGTAGCGCCAGTCGGCTCGGACCACGTCGGACGCGCCGCTATTCCGGCACGGGCCTTTCCACGCGGGCGCGCTTCGCTTCCGCCGAGTCGGGATACCGCTTGATCAGTCGCTGGTACACGTATCCGGCCTCGACGGTACGTCCCGCGTTTTCAAGGCATTGCCCCGCCTGCCACAGGACCGTCTCCAGCCCTTCTACACCCGGAAAATCGATCTCGAACCTCAGGTACTGGCGGGCGGCTTCGATCAAATCCCCCTGCACCTGGTAGCTGTCCGCAATGGCCAGCCGCGCCGAACGAACGAGCGTCGAGTCGGGCACCGAAGCGAGCAGTTGGTGGAAGACCAGGCGCGACAGTTCCGGCCTTCGCCCGTCGAGGAGCGCCCGTCCCAGCAGAAAGCGCGTTTCGATCTCCAGGTCCGAATCCGGATAAGCCACGAGGAGCCGGTTGCAGGCGTTCACCGCCTCGTCGTGTCGGCCCAGGGCGTACTGGATGCGGGAGACCTCCAGCAGCGCGTCGTCCGCCAGCGCGTGTTCCGGTTCGTGCAACAGGACCTTCAGGAAATACTGTTCGGCCGCCTCCCGGTCCGTCTCCAGGCGTCCCATATGGTAGAGGACTACCGGCTCTTCAGGCCGGTCATCGAGAATACGCAGGAAGGCCTCGCGTGCCCGGTCGTTCTGGCCGGATTCGAAGTAGGTTACGGCTTCTTCCAGCGATATCGCGGGGATCTGCTGCAGGGCCGATTCGACGGTCGTGTCCTGCAAGGCGGTCGAATCCTGTACGGTAGCCGTGTCCTGCTGTGCGGCCGTGTCCTGCTGTGCGGCCGTGTCCTGCTGTGCGGCCGTGTCCTGCACGGCGGCCAGGAAAGGACACAGGCACATCATCCATCGTAACAGATGCGGACGGACGAATGCGATGAGTTTCGAGAGGGCGGCGGGGGTTATGCGGCCCGCCTTGGTTTCAGTCATCAAGAGGGACCCGAAGGGCTTCTTTCAACAGTTTTCCGGGTTTAAAACGGGTCTTTTTTCCGGCCGGGACGTAAACGATATCACTCGTGCGGGGATTGCGCGCAGAAGTGCGGGCCTTCGTGTCCTTGACTTCGAAAACACCGAATCCCCTGATTTCGATGCGATCGCCCTGGATCAGTGAATCCCGCATGGCCGCGAACGTCTGGTCGACAACAGGGAACACCTGTTCTTTCTTGAGCCCCAGGCGCTTGCTGATCTGTTCCACCAGTTCCTTCTTGGTGGTGGTCATGAAGGCCTCCTCCCGGAAACCGGACCGACGATAGCTAATGTACGCTATCCCTATGCATTAATTTAACTTAACAACACAGGATCGTATTTTAAAGGACGGTTTTTGTCGTGTCAACGGATTTCGTCGCGAAGGTTGGAAACATCGGGATACAGTGAACAACCGGCCGTTCGCAACGGGTGTATCGCAGGGCTAGTCCATCCCCGCAGGCACCGTCTCGTGAAAGGGGAAGGACCCCTTGAAGGGACGGGGACTGGAGACGTACCATACGCCTTCGTACATCGGGCAGGTCTGGAAATGGCAGACCACGTTGCACCGTTCCATGTCGTCATCTTCCTTGGCGCCCTGGTGGGGGATGTGGCTAAGAAAGACGACGGCGTCGCCCGCCATGGGGTGCAGCACGACGTGTTCCTGCGCGTAGCACCACTTTTCGAATGCTTCATGCTCGATCCGGGGATACAGGTAAGGCGGCTCGGATAGGTGGCCGTTCTTGACGAACCTCAGATGTCCCTGGCCCGCGACGTTGTCCTGGAAGTAGAAGGTCGTGTTCACGCTGCTGGGCTGCACGGCCAGCCTTCGTTTTTCCGTTTCCCGCTTCTCGTTCCAGTAACCGTAGAAGTCCATGTGCCATTCCTGGGTATAGGCGCCGGGATTGATGTGAGCCCGGAAACTGCGGAGCTGGCATTGCTTGCCCATCATGGCGTAGAGCAGCGGCGCTACGCTCGGATGGCCAACGAGCGGACCGAAGACCCCGGGTTCCCGGTCCAACAGGGTGTCGAACCACATGTTGCCCACCGCGTTCAGGCCTTCTTCCCACCCCTGTTCCCTGGCGTGAAAGATCCGCGAACGTACTTCCTCGGTTTCTACCGGTGACAGGGCGCCTTTGATTAACACGAAACCATCCCGTTCCAGTTGATCCAGTTTTACGTTCAGATCATCCATCCGGTCTCTCCTTGTACGTCGCTGAATGTCTCTTGTTCGTCCCTGCACGTATTCGATTGCCGAAATCAGGATAGGCAGCCACCTGAGCTTCAGGGTTACTGCGCATTCCGGAAAACCATAATCACCGGGAGGTTTACTGTCAAGGCATACGGACTCTTCGAGCATCCGTGCGAAAGCCGGTTAAGCGAGCGATCATGCGAGAACCTGGTGGATCCGGCCCGAGCGTACGCCAGTGCCTTGCCTGTTCAGTCTTCCGTTCGCTGCCTGTTCAGTCTTCGAAAGGATAGAGCGGCCGCCGCCGGTACCGGTACTCGAACCGCCGCATGTCCGCCGTCGTGGCGCCGGGCGTGTCCACCCGGATCTGGCGCTTGCTCACCGGGGCGTAGGCCGCCGTGGGCGCGTGTACGCCTTTGGCAATGAGCACCTGGAAATCAGCCGGGTCCAGGCCGATGCTGGTCATCATGCCGAGGCTCACCGGGACCGTCCGCAGCGTCGTCAGGCTGACCGTCAGCCCGCTGTCCGTGCGCACGACCGCCGTCCGTCCCATGTCGAACGCCGTCCTGCCGCCGTGGCGCACGGCGGATTCGGTGAAGCGTCCCTCGTGGATGCCATGCACCCGCACCTCGGCCCGGATGGGCGGACCGTGCCGGTCGTCCGTCTTGCCCCCCATTTCCAGTGTAATCCGTTCTCCGACGCCCGCGGATACGGCCTGTTCGACGGACCCGGGGTCGTACAGGCAGAGGAAGGTCCGCACGTCGCCGCGGCCCAGCAATTCATGTGCGATGAGCGTGCCGTCCGCGGCCGAGCCGCCGCCTACGTTGTCGCCCATGTCGAGGAGGCACACGGGTCCCTCGTTGCCCAGCGCGGCATCGACCGCATCGGAGATGGAAACGAACTCGCCGACGAATTCGTCGCGGTGCGCGACCAGGTATCCGGCGAGGTCGTCGGCGATGTGTTGGGCCAGGCCGGCATCGCCGTCGGTCACGGCGATAATAGCCGAGCCCATTTCCGGCACGTCCGCATAGGGAAACCCGAGGACGATGCTGTTGGAAAGGACGCTCTCCTCCCTCAGCCACGCATCTGCCTGTTCGTAGAGGGGCAGGCAGGGCGGCGAGGACGTGTCCTGGCGCTCGATGCCGATGGCCACGGCCGCGAAGGATGCCGCCTGCACGGGACGCAATTCACCCGAGAGGGTCCGGGCCATGAGCGACGCAGCCTCCAGACCCCGCTGCTTCTGGTCCAGGTGCGGGTTGGTGCGGTAGGCGATGGTGGCGTTGCAAGCCGAAATCATGCGGCTTGAGAGATTGGCGTGGGGATCGATGGTGCAGATGACCGGAAGGTTCGGTCCGATTTCCCTGCGCAGCCGCGTAAGCCAGTAGCCGTCCAGGTCGTGGTAGTCCGCTCCCTCGCCGGCATTGGCGCCGTGGGGAGCGACGAGCAGCCCGTCGAGCGGCCCCGCGCCCGCGAGTTGCTCGAACATCATCTCGATCAGCGCGTGGCAGGTGTCCCGCGTAATCCGGCCGGAAGGGGGCGTGGATGCGTAGAAGAGCGGTACTGCGTCGATACGCGCGTCGTCCAGGCCCTCCAGGAATCCGCTGATCTCGTGGAATCCGCCCCTGAAATGGTCGGCGACGGCTTCGCCCATGAGAATCCCGTCCCGCCGGAACAGGTCCAGGGTCGTCGGCGTATTGCTGAAAGTATTGGATTCGTGGATCAGCGAGAGGATGCCCACACGCAAGGATCGGTACTCCTTCAACTGCGGACCGCGCGACTGCGCGTCACACTTCCGCGGATCTCAAGACAGTAGATCGCGGACGGCGGATCACTCCTCCGCGTACCACGGTTCTGCGAATCGCACTGCTGCGATCAAGAAATCATGTGCTGGAAGGACTTTTTGAACTTGTCCACTTTCGGGTCGATGACCATGAAACAGTAGGGTTGCCGTGGATTGTTGCGATAATAGTCGTGGTGGTACGCTTCGGCTTCGTAGAACGCCGTGAGCGGTTCGATCTCGGTGACGATCGCCGCGCTCCACAGGTCCGACGCGTCGGCCTCCGTCTTCGAATATTCGGCCGTGCGTTTCTGCTCATCGTCGTGGTACAGGATGATCGAACGGTATTGCGTACCGACGTCCCCGCCCTGGCGGTCGCGTGTGGTCGGGTCATGAATGCGCCAGAAGATATACAGGAGATCCGCGTAGTTGATAGCGGCCGGATCGAAGGTGATCCGAACGACCTCGGCATGACCCGTAGCACCGGTGCAAACGGACTTGTAATCCGGGTTGTCAACGCTTCCCCCGGCATAGCCGGACACCACGCCCGTGACGCCCTTGACCTGCTGATAGATCGCTTCGAGACACCAGAAGCAACCTCCGCCCAGCGTCGCCGCTTGCGTTTTTTGAGTCATGTTGCCGTCCTCCCTGGGGTTGAGGGCTGATCCGTTTCAATCGCCACCGTCGCGTCCGGCCGCGATCAGAAGCGTCCGGTCGTACGGTGTCCGTTGCCTTCTTGTTCTGCCTCGTCCGGCCGCGCTGGATCCGTTTCCAGCTTGCTCAATCGCGCTCAGCTGCGCGGGGTTCGATCCAGTTTGCTCAGTCGCGCCGGGCCGTGCGGTGTCCGTTCCGGGTTAGCTTAGTCGCGCTCAATCGCGCTCAGCCGCGCGAATTCCTTGCAACGCGCATGTAGGTAAAAACGAAAACAGGTACCGCGAGGACCACGAAAATCCAGATCAGCGCACTGTCGTCCTCGATGATCCCGGTCATCGCAAGCAGCGTACTTGCGCCTGCCGCGGGGATAGCCGCCGTGAAGGCGGATATCATCAGGCAAAAAAGGAGATCCTTGACTATGCGTTTCATGAGGCCGGCCGATTCAACAGTTTGCCGTCGACGTAATCCAGTAGATCCCGCGTGACCGCGCCGTCGGGTTCCCTGTCGAAGGTCGACCTATGGACCTCCATCAGTCCGGAGGGTTCGAAACGCCGTCCTTCTCGCACGGTGCAGTGTACGTTTTCGATATCTTCGATCCGTTCGAGGGGATTCCCCCGTACCGCGACGAGATCGGCCCGCAGGCCCGGCCGGATCGTACCCGTCCGTTCGTCTATGCCCAGCACCCGGGCGTTTATGGCAGTGGCCGAGCGGAGTGCGTCCACGGCCGGGATGCCGGCGTCCGTGTACATGGCAAGTTCGTCGTGCACGCTCATCCCCGGGACGAGATGGGGAAAGGGCGTATCTGTGCCCAGCGCGACGGTCACGCCCCGTTGATGCGCCCTGCGCAGGAACCGCTTCAGATGCGTCATGGCGCCCTGGTATCTCCACCGTTGCTCCGGCGGTCCGAAACGGCTGAGGTACCGTTGCCATATATCCAGGTGGCGGGGGTGGACCCAGGACTTCCGGGCGTCGTGGTGGAACGGCCGGTCCAGGATGCGGCCGAGCCGATCCCAGACCACCAGGGTAGGGTCGATGATCACGTCACGCTCCAGGAGCAGATCGATCATGAGATCGTCTTCCATTTCGGAGGCCGCGCGCCAGGCTACGCCGCAGCCGGCCAAGTGCTCGAATTCATCCAGCCCGAGCCGTACGGCATCCTCCGCGGTAGTCGTCTGCAGATGAGCCACCACGAATTTACCCGATTCATGGGCGGCGTCAACAGCAGCCTTCAGCCATTGCGGTTCCACGCCGGCGTACAGCTTGATCTGGTCCACCCCGGCTTCCGCGTGCCGGCGGACCGAGTCGGCGATCTCCCCGGGTTTTGCGTGGGCACGGCCCATCTGGGGCCAGTAGACCCGCGGTCCGTCGAGCAGATGGCCGCAGCACAGGATGGCGGGACCGGCCGAAAGGTCCTTGGCGTGGCGTTCGCGCTCGCCCAGGATCCACGCCAGGTCGTTGCCCACGTCGCGGATCGTGGTTACCCCCGCAGCCAGGAACGCCGGCCCCATGACGGAACTGTAGTGGACGTGGGCGTCCATCAGGCCGGGCAGGAGCGTGCAGTCCGGCAGGATTGCGGTCTCCATGTCGGCAGGGACTTCCGCAACCGGCAGGACCGCGTCGATGTGGCGGTCTTTCACCACGACGGCCACCCCGTCCCGCGTCTCGTCCGAAACGCCGTCCCATACTCGGTCCGGGGCCAGTGCGTACGTGACGTTCCTGGTGTCGGTGCTCATACCGGATTCCTGGGTGTCTGACTTTGAAGGGGCTACGGGAAACCACCTTTTAACGCGGCGGCAGTCACCCCATAAATCCCTTGCCCGGAGCGCGTTCCGCCCTTTATTTGATCCAATCGATAATATCTAATGTCACCACGGATTCTGTCAAAGGGCTAATGTCCACTCCCCTGTATATCGGCTGGCAACGCATCGTGGACGGCCAGGGCCTCGAAATCGCCTTCACCGGCATGTTCATCGTGTTCCTGGCCCTCGCCACGATCAGCTTCTGCATTGCCATGCTGCCGAAAGTCATGGCCTCAATCGGGGGTGTTCTCCCTGAAGGGCCGCACAACCCCACCGATTCGGAATCCCCGCATGACGACGAAGCCGTGGCCGCGGCGGTCGGATTCGCGCTCGACGAAAAAAACAATAACCGGTAATCAGGCCATGCGGGCGGATTAAATGACGATACTGTATGACTTTCTGTCGGCTTCCGGCCTGGCCTCGGCGACGTGGGGACACGGCGTGATGATCCTGATCGGCATGGTCATGATCGTGCTCGCGATCGTCCGCCGGTACGAACCGCTGCTCCTGGTGCCCATCGGTTTCGGAATCATGCTGGGCAACATCCCGATGATGGAAGGGGACGGCCACGGGGTATACGACGAAGGAAGCGTACTTTACTACATCTATTTCGGCGTCAGGGAAGGCATCTTTCCGCCCCTGATCTTCCTGGGCATCGGGGCCATGACCGATTTCTCGGCCATGTTGTCCAACCCGCGGCTCGTCCTCCTGGGCGCCGCCGCCCAGATCGGCATTTTCCTGACCCTGCTGGGCGCCATGGCCATCGGTTTCACTCCGGCTGAATCGGGCGCCATCGCGATCATTGGCGGAGCGGATGGTCCCACGGCCATTTTCCTGTCTTCGAAACTGGCGCCCCATCTGCTGTCCATGATCGCCATCGCATCGTATTCCTACATGGCCCTGGTTCCCATCATCCAGCCGCCCATCATGCGGCTTTTTACCACGCGGCAGGAACGGCTCATCCGCATGGCGTCGCCCCGGACGGTCTCGCAGCGGGAGAAGATCATCTTCCCCATCGTCGCCTTTATCATCGCCGCGATGATCGCGCCGGACTCGGTGGTCCTGGTGGGCATGCTCTTCTTCGGCAACCTGCTCAAGGAATGCGGCGTGACGGAACGGCTGGCCAACACGGCCCGCACGTCGATGATCGACATCGTCACCATCCTGCTGGGCTTCTCGGTCGGCGCGAGCACGCAGGCGGAGGCCTTTCTCTCGTTGGAATCGCTCTTCATTTTCGCCTTGGGCGTGGTCTCCTTCTGCATCGCGACGAGCGGCGGCGTGCTCTTCGCCAAGTTCATGAACCTGTTTGTCAAAGACAAGATCAACCCGCTGATCGGCGCCGCGGGCGTTTCCGCCGTGCCCATGGCGGCAAGGGTGGCCCAGGTGGAAGCGCACCGCGAAGACCCGCGGAATTTCCTGTTGTTTCACGCCATGGCGCCCAACGTGGCGGGCGTTCTCGGCTCTGCGATCGCCGCAGGCATTCTATGGTCGGTGCTGATAGGCGTGTAAGCGCGGCACAAAAACCGGTATCATGGGCACGTCGAAGCAACAAAAACCGGTATCATGGGCACGTAGACACAATGTAGATATTATGTAGATAGAGGTGGCTCAGGATCTGAGAAAGCATCAATTCCCCCAAACCGTAAGGAACTAAAGTGAAAAAGAAAGTCAATTTCATGTGCACCACGTTCCGGGACGGATTCCAGTCCGTTTACGGCGCGCGCGTATTTACCAGGGACTTCATGCCCGCCGTGGAAGCGGCGCGTAACGCGGGGATCGATTACTTCGAAGCCGGCGGCGGCGCCCTGTTCCAGTCGCCCTATTTCTATTGCAACGAAGACGCATTCGAACGGATGGACGCCATCCGGGAGGCCGTGGGTCCCGATGCCAACCTGCAGACCCTGTCCCGGGGTGTGAACGTGGTCGGACTGGATTCGCAGCCCAGCGACATCATCCGGCTGCACGCCGAACTGTTCAAAAAACACGGCATGACGACCATCCGGAACTTCGACGCCCTGAACGACGTGGAGAACCTCGTGCACAGCGGACGGTGCATCACGGAGGCCGGCCTCAAGCACCAGGTGTGCGTCACCGTCATGGAACTCCCGCCGGGATGTTCGGGCGCTCACGACGCGGCGTTCTACACGGAGACCTTCAGGAAGATTCTCGACGCCGGCATTCCCTTCGACTCGGTGTGTTTCAAGGACGCTTCGGGCACGGCCGTGCCTTCCAAGGCCTACGAATCCGTGAAGGCCGCCCGGAAGCTGCTGCCCGAGGGGACCTGGATCCATTATCATACCCACGACACGTCCGGCATCGCCGTCGCGGCGTACCAGGCGGCGCTCGAAGCCGGCGCCGATGCCATCGACCTCGCTTTCGCACCGGTTTCGGGCGGCACCTCACAGCCGGACATCCTCGTCATGTGGCACGCGCTGCGCGGCACGAACTACGACCTGGACATCGATCCGGACGGCGTGCGGGAAGCGGCGGAGGTCCTGAAGGAGTGCATGGAAGACTATTTCCTGCCCCCCGAGGCCGTGGCCGTCGAACCCCTGCTCCCCTGGAGCCCCATGCCGGGCGGCGCCCTGACCGCCAACACGCAGATGCTCCGGGACAATGGCATCATGGACCGTTATCCCGCCATCATCAAGGCCATGAGCGAAGTCGTGGAGAAGGGCGGGTACGGCACGTCGGTCACCCCGGTTTCCCAGTTCTACTTCCAGCAGGCTTTCAACAACGTGATGATGGGTCCCTGGAAGAAGATCGCCGAAGACTACGGACGCATGGTACTGGGCTATTTCGGCAAGACGCCCGTGCCCCCGGACCCGGTGGTCGTGAACATCGCCTCGGAGCAGCTCGGCCTGCCGCCCAACCGGCGGCCTGTGCTGGAACTGAACGACAACGATCCGAAGAAGGGTGTCGAAGCGGCGCGAAGCGTGCTGAAGGAAGCCGGGATCGAGGATACGGAGGAGAACATCTTCATCGTCGCGGCGTGCGGTGACCGGGGGGTGGCCTTCCTGAAAGGCGAGGGGTTCATTGGCGTCCGCAAGAAGGCCGCGCAGGACCAGGAGGAACCGCAGGAGGTCGCGCAACCCGGAACGGACGGTCCCCGTGGATACCAGGTGACCGTCAACGGCAGAAGTTACGCGCTGCGCATCGAGGGCAAAACGGCGATCGTGAACGGCAAGGCCTATGAAGTCGACCTGCAACCCGATACCTCCGAGGCCGCGTCGGAAGCGGCGGAGCGGGCCGGGACCACGCCGGTCATCGCGCCGATCCCCGGCAAAGTGCTCAAGGTTGCGGTCGCTCCCGGGCAGACCGTTGAGGAAGGGGACGTTATCGTGGTCCTGGAAGCCATGAAAATGGAAATGCAGGTCACCGCCGACGTCGCAGGTACCGTGACCCATGTCTCCATCAACCCGGGCGTCCAGGTGATCGCGGGCCAGACGCTGGCCTACCTGGGTTGAGATCCCGGGGCGTGACTTGGACTGGAGCGTGGAATGACGGGATACACATTACACCGTATCCGGGTTGAAAAGCGCTTTCCGAGCGCGGCTCGCTTTCCAAGGGCAGCTTGCTTTCCAAGCGCGGCTCGCTTGCTGCGCCGGGCGGTTGCCTGCAGCCTGTTGACCATCGCCTTTCCCGTATTCTCCCAGTCCCCTGCCACCGGTCCCTTCATGCAGCGGGACCAGTTCCCGGTAAGAATGTTGTTCCTCGGACTCCGTCCCGATGCAGGAGACCTGCTGCCGCGGCGGTCGGTCCGTTGGGCCGTTCGGTTCGACTACGCCAATACCTACGCAAGCACCCTTCCCGTGGGCGATACCCTGATCGCCGATGACTATTACCGGGCCGCACCTGCAAACGAATACAGGCTGTTCGTCGATTCGGAAACCCTGCGCGTGTCGGTGGACCTGGACTGGCGGATCGCTTCGCGAGTCCAGATTGGCGCGACCATGCCGTTCCTCAAGCACGGCGGCGGCTTTCTGGACGGCGCGGTGGAGGGTTTCCACCGCATGTTCAACCTGTCCAACGGGGGCAGGGAGTGGACGCCCAGGAACGATTATGGCGTATTCGTCGTACGGGACCGCTGTTTCTGGATAAGGAGCGTGGAGTCCGCCGATTTCCGGCCGGGTGACCTCGTGTTGCGGATGAAGACGCCGTTAAACCGTGACGGCGGGGAATTCACCCTGTCCCTTGCCGGCGCCGTGAAGCTGCCCACGGGCAACCTGGAGACGTTGACCGGCAGCGGGGGGTTGGATATCCAGGCGTCGTTGTTCGCGACCTGGCGGCCGGAGCAGGACATGATCTTTCATGCCAACCTGGCCCATAGCAGGCTGGGGAAGCCTACCCTGGGCGAGGGATTCCCCCTGCGTTCCATCTCGACGCTCTTGCTGGCTTTCGAATACCGGACCACGGGCCGGCTGGCCGCGCTGGTCCAGACGCTGGTCAACATCGGTCCCTTTCCGAGCAGCAAGCTCGGTCCCTTGAACCGCACGGCCATCGAGGCGACCGCCGGCGTACGGTACGCGCTGTCGGAGTCCCTGTCGCTCGACTTGGGCCTGACCGAGAACCTCAGCCAGTACCAGAACACCCCCGACGTCGGTCTCCACGCCGGGATCCAATGGACGACGCCTTAGCGCCTGAGTCATGAACGGCGGAGCATCCGCGCCTGTTTCCGCTCGAATGTTCAATGCATAACAGGCGCGGTACTTGGACAGATTTTGATTCTAAGGAAGAGTTCCCAATGAACGACACGCGTCGCCGGATGCTTTTCAACAGCCACGGACGGCTGGGCGTGATCGACTTGGATGACGCCGCGGGCACGGCCGGTGTGGTAGGCGCTGTGGGTACGGCCGGTGTGGTAGGCGCCGCGCCCACGACCGGCACGCGGGTTTGGTATCCCAGCCTGGATGTCCCGGTAATGGCCAGTTGGAGTTGGGGGCCCCAGTTCGACGACCAGCGCAGGATTATCGTGTCCAGCTATGAACCCGGCAAGGCCTGGGAAGGCAACGTGCGGGTCCATCTCTGGATATACGAACTGGAAGAAGACCGCCTGCTGGAGGAGATCGCCCTCAGGAACCGGCCCGCGCCGTTCATGGGCTGCACCCATATCCTGCCGGGCGAGGATCGTCTGGTGATGAACCCCATCGTCGACGGGAAACAGCGTATCTGGACGATGGACGTTGATGGTTCCGACCCGCGGGAGATCACGGGCGCGGAGGAAGGGTTCGTCTACTGCGTCCAGATCAGTCCGGACGGCCGCAAGTTCGCGTACCATGCGACCATGTTGGACGGGCGGGACAACTACTGCATTTTCGTATCGGATCTGGACGGGGGCAACCGGGTGGAAGTCGCGTCGGCGCCGGGCCACCTGTACTTCGGGCCCATGTGGTCGCCGGACGGCGAGTGGCTTATCTACCAGGACTGCCACTATCCCGATGATCCGGGACACGACTGGGCCGATCTTTGTCTGGGCAGTCCGGACGGCCCCGACGGCGCGACGCACCGGAAGGTCACGACGGGACAGCGCCAGTGGTTCGCCACGTCCTATGGAAATCCGGACTCCCGGGGCGGCGGATCCAACATCGCCCAGTGGACCCCGGATGGAAAACTAGTAACTTACACAAGAGCCGAGCCCGGTTCGCTTACGGCATGGCCGTACCAGGCGCAACGGCCGGACACCGACCACTTCAACCGGGACTACTGCCCGGAAGATGCCCGCGGCGGCACCGCCATCTGCCTGCTCAATCCCTTCACGGGCACGGAATCGGAGTTCATTCCCTACGAATCCCGCGTCTGGAATTTCCGATCGGCGTGGTCGCCGGATGGCGCCCTGTTTGCCTTCTGCCGTGCCGAGGTGGGTTCACCGAGTGGCATCTGGCTGGTCAATGCCGACGGAAGCAACCCGCGCATGCTGACGGATGGATACGAACACCTTGGCGCGGATCACCCGGTGTGGGTGGGGTAGTCGAAGGTCACACGTGCGTCAGCCAGCCGTGGGTATCCTCGTCCTCGCCGGTGGTAACCGCGAAGAACCGGTCCTGGATCTCCTTCGTGACCGGACCGCGGGAACCGTCGCCGACGTCTATGCGGTCAATGGACCGGACCGGCGTCACTTCCACGGCGCTGCCCACGAAGAACACTTCGTCGGCGATGTAAAGCATCTCCCGGGGGATATCCTGTTCGACGGTCTCGAACCCGGCGTCCTGTGCGAGCGTCATGACGGAGTTACGTGTGATGCCGCCCAGTACCGAGGCCGCCAGGCTGTTCGTGATGACCCGGCCGTCTTTCACGACGAAGATGTTCTCGCCGCTGCCTTCACTGATCAGGCCGTTGGTGTTCAGGGCAATGCCTTCGCTGTACCCGTTCTCGATGGCCTCCATGCGGATCAGCTGGGAGTTCAGGTAGTTACCCCCGGCCTTGGACAGGGCGGGATGGGTGTTCGGCGCGGGACGGCTCCAGGATGAGATACATACGTCCACGCCGTTCTCCAGGACGTCGGCGCCAAGATAGGCGCCCCAGTTCCACGTCCCGATGGCGACTTCCACAGGGCAGCCCAGGGGGTCCACGCTGAGCAGTCCGTACCCGCGGTACACCACGGGGCGGACGTAACAGGAACCCAGCTTGTTGGACCGGATGGTCTCGAGGACGGCGTCCCGGATTTCGTCCCGGGAATAGGGGATTTCAACCCGGTAGATCTTGCAGGAGTCGAACAGCCTGTCCACATGTTCGTCCAGCCGGAACACCGCGGGGCCCCGCTTCGTCTCGTAGCAGCGCATGCCCTCGAAGAAACTCGAACCGTAATGGACCACGTGGGAAAGCACGTGGATCTTCGCGTCTTGCCACGGTACGAGTTTTCCATTGAACCAGATGAATTCGGCCTCCGGCAGGGTGGCCATGCCCGGTCTCCTTTCGGCGGTTCGGTACGCGCCTGCGGTGTTCGTTACGCCCCATACAATCTGGCGCAAACTAGGGGGCGGACCCCCTGTTGTCAAGGGCAAAAGGCCTTGACACCTTCTTCGCAGATTCCCTAGCTTACGCCATGACGAAATCGGAAAAAGGCGCGTTATTCATGCGCCAGGCGCTGGACCTGGCGGAGCAGGGAATTGGCCGCACCAGTCCCAATCCCATGGTGGGATCTTTGGTCGTCCGCGACGGCATCGTTGTGGGCCGGGGATACTACGGGGAATACGGAGGACAGCACGCGGAGCCCCAGGCCCTGCGCGAAGCCGGCGACCGCGGTCGAGGGGCCGAGTTGTACGTTACCCTGGAACCCTGCTGCCACCAGGGCAGTACGCCTCCGTGCACGGAGGCGATCATCGCGTCGGGCATCGTCCGCGTCCACCTCGCCATGACCGATCCGGACCGGCGCGTTTCCGGCAAGGGGATCGAAAGGTTGCGCGCCGCGGGTATCGCAGTGGAGACGGGCCTCCTGGAGGCGGAAGCACGGGAACTGAACGCGGCCTATGTCCACCACCGGACAACCGGCCAGCCTTTCGTGCTGCTCAAACTGGCCCAGACGCTGGACGGCCGCATCGCCACGCGGGACGGCCAATCGCAGTGGATCACCGGGGACGCCGCCAGAAAACGGGTACACCTGATGCGCAGCCGGGCGGATGCCGTGCTCGTGGGCATCGACACCGTGCTGGCGGACGACCCGCGGCTCACGGTCCGGCACGTGGACGGCCGACAGCCCCGTCGCATCGTGCTCGACAGCCGAGCACGGACTCCGCTGGACGCGCGTATATTGAATGGCGATGCGCCGGCGACCGTGTGCGTTACGGAAACGGCGCCCGCAGATCGGATCGACGGGCTGAAAGGAGCGGGCGCCGAAGTGCTCGTATTGGAAGGCGGGGACGGATCCGTCCCGGTGGATCCGCTCAAATCGGCACTTGGCAGGTCAGGGATCGTGACCCTCCTGGTGGAAGGCGGAAGCCGCGTGGCCGCTTCATTCCTTCGGGAAAAGGCCGTAGACCGGATCGCCTGTTTCGTCGCGCCGCGCATCCTGGGCGCGGGGATCCCCTCGATCGCCGGCCTGCAACTGGACGATCTCTCGAAGGCGATCGACTTAAACGATCCGCAGGTGGAAAGGTTGGGCGGCGATTTCCTCATCACGGGAACGCCGGTTTACGGCTGAAGGGGTCACGGGAACGGCAGCGTACCGGTGAAGAGATCATGAGCGCGCCGGCATGTCGCGGGCTTAGGCCTGCCTGTCACCGGGCGTAGCGCAGGATACGAGGAGTAGCATCCATGTTCACGGGAATCGTTGAAACCACGGGTCTGATCCAGGGCCTCGACGGCGGCCGGGACGGTCTGAAACTGACGGTGGAGGCGCCGTCCATGGCGCCGGACCTGGCGCAGGGCGCCAGCGTCGCAGTCAACGGAGTCTGCCTGACTATTGTGGGTTACGGCGACGAGGCGTTTTCCGTGGAAATCGTACCCGAGACGGTTTCCCGGACGACCTTCGGGAATCTGCAGGTCGGGCACAGGGTGAACCTGGAGCGGCCGATGCGCCTATCGGACAGGATAGACGGCCACCTGGTGCAGGGACACGTGGACGGCGTAGGGCGCATCGCGGCGCGGGAAGAACAGGGCAACAGCCTGTGGTACGAGGTGGCAATCCCGGACGATCTGACGCCCTTCGTCATCGAGAAAGGGTCCATCGCGCTGGATGGAATTAGCTTGACAATCGCCGGTCTGGCGGGTAATTTGGCAGCCGTATCGATCATACCTCATACCGCATTGATTACAACGTTCGGAAGCAGGCAGATTGGTGACGAGATCAACATAGAAGTGGACATGATCGGCCGTTACGTCGCGTCCCTTATGCATACCGGCCGGAATGCTCATCCCGGCGGTGACCAGGATGCTTCACCCATCACCGAAGCCTGGTTGAGAGAAAAAATGTAGGTCGGTAAAGCCTGGCGGCGGCTCGAATACAGACCGGGACGCAAGCTGTCCGGGTAACCGAAAACACGATTGAACTCCATGCCGTCCCCCTTTAGTACCATCCCGGAAGCCATCGAAGAGATCAAGGCCGGGCGCATACTGATAGTCATTGACGACGAAGACCGCGAAAATGAAGGCGATTTTATCATGGCCGCCGAAAGAACGACTCCGGCGGCCATTAACTTCATGGCCCGGTACGGCCGTGGGCTGATCTGCCTTCCGACCACGCGCGAACGCCTGGAAGAGCTGAAGGTGCCCGCCATGGTCGGCGAAGAGGTCAACACGGCCCTGCTGGGCACGCGCTTTGCCGTTTCGGTCGACGCCGTCAACGGCACCACCTCGGGTATCTCGGCGGCGGACCGCTCCGAGACGGTACAGGTGTTCGTCCGTCCGGGCAGCAGGCCCGAGGACCTGGCGCGGCCGGGCCACATCTTTCCGCTGCAGGCCTTCGACGGCGGCGTGTTGCGGCGAGCCGGACACACGGAGGCCACCGTCGACCTGGTGAAGCTGGCCGATCTCTATCCGGCCGGCGTGCTCTGCGAGATCATGGATGACGACGGGTCCATGGCCCGTCTGCCCCGGTTGGTGGAGATCGCGAAAGACCATGACCTGAAGATCATCACCATCAAGGACCTTATCGAGTATCGCCGGGCCAGCGAGAAACTCGTCAAGCGGGTGGTCACGACGACCATCCCCAGCAGGTACGGGGAATTCGACTCCCACCTGTACGAAGACGACCTGACCGGCGACCACCACGTCGCCCTGGTCAAGGGCAACGTGGGCGGCGAGCGGAACGTGCTCGTCCGCGTGCACTCACAATGTCTCACGGGAGATGTATTCGGGTCCATGCGATGCGACTGTGGCGACCAGTTGCAGCAGGCGCTCAAGCGCATCAGCGACGAGGGGAGCGGCGTGTTGCTGTACATGCGCCAGGAAGGACGGGGCATCGGACTGGCCAACAAGCTCAGGGCCTACGCTCTGCAGGACCAGGGCCATGATACGGTGGAAGCGAACCAGGCGCTGGGGCTTCCCGTGGACGCCCGCGATTACGGTATCGGCTCCCAGATCCTGGCGGACCTGGGCTTGACCACGATCCGGATCATGACCAACAATCCGTCGAAGCGGATCGGGATCGAGGGGTACGGTCTCGAAGTGACCGAACGCGTCCCGCTGCAGACGTCGCCGAACCGGTACAACGTGGGTTATCTCAAGACCAAGCGCGGCAAACTCGGCCACCTGTTGGATCTCGACGAGCCGCCGGACGACGTCAGTTTCGACAGCCTGTTATGATTCGCCAGGGAGCGAGTTCGTGACGAAAACCATCGAAGGCAGCTTGGTCAACGGCGGCGGCGACCGGTACGGTATCGTGGCCGGCCGCTTCAACGGGTTTATCAGCGAGTCTCTGCTGAAGGGCGCGCTGGATGGGCTGCGCCGCCATGGAGTGGATGAAGACCGGATCGACGTGGTCTGGGTGCCCGGCGCCTTCGAGATCCCGCTGGCGGCCCGGAAGATGGCGGCAAGCGGTATCTATGACGCCGTGATCTGCCTGGGATGCGTCATCCGCGGAGCGACCCCCCATTTCGATTACGTGGCCGGGGAAGCGGCGAAGGGCATTGCCGACGCCGCCAGAGATACCGGGGTGCCGGTGATCTTCGGCGTGCTGACCACGGAAAACCTCGAACAGGCCATCGAACGCGCGGGTACGAAGGCCGGCAACAGGGGTTGGGACGCCGCCCTGGCCGCCCTGGAAATGGCGGACTTGATGCGCAGGCTAGGCGGCCAGGCCGGGCCAAACGAGCAGGACGGACCGAACGGGCAGGACGAAACGAGGGATCCGGAGTGAATGCACGCGCGGGGGAGCGTCGCCTGGGCCGTGAACTGGCGCTTCAGACGCTTTACCTCGCCGAACAGACCGGAGACGACCCCGGCAAGGCCCTTCCAAGGCTGCCCGGGTGGTCCCTGGCGTCACGTAACACCCGGTGTTTCGCCGAAACGCTGATCGATCGGCTCCGCCAGCATGAAGAGACTGTGAACAGTCACATCAACTCGGTGGTGCGGCACTGGGACCGGGACCGCGTGGCCCGCATCGACGACTGCATCCTCCGGCTGGGCGCCTGCGAACTCATCGCCTTTCTCGATATACCGACGGCGGTTTCCATCAACGAAGCGATCGAACTGGCCAAGAAGTACAGCACGGAACAGTCCGGCGGGTTCGTAAATGGCGTCCTGGACGCCGTGGCCGCGAAACATCTGGCGGAGACGGACCATACCTGATCCTGCCCCATTCGGTATACCCGCGCATACACAGGGAATGAATCCGAACAGTGCGATACGGCATGCTGTCCGACATACATGGGAACCTGGAAGCGCTGGATGCCGTACTCGAAGCCCTTGCCGATGAACGCATCGACCGGTATCTCTGTCTGGGCGACGTGGTCGGGTACGGAGCCAATCCAAACGAGTGTCTTGACCGCATTATCGGGCTGACGTCGGACGTGATCGCCGGCAATCACGATCATGCCGCGATCGGCAGACAGGATATCGCCACTTTCAATCGCTACGCCGCGGAGGCGGCATTGTGGACGCGGCGGCAGCTTACGCCTGCCGGCCGGCGCTACCTGGGCGCATTGCCCTACACGTGGCGGAAGGACGATCTTCTGGCCGTCCACGCGAGTCCGGCCAACCCGGAGGACTGGATATACCTGACTTCGCATTGGCTGGCGGATGAAGCATTCGATGCGATGCCCGGCGATATTGCGCTTTGCGTAGTAGGTCATACGCACACGCCGGGGATATTCGAAAAGCGGACAACGGCGGACCGAAGCCGGCAGACCGCGGCGGCGGAGGTCGGGATGGATTCGGAATGCAGATACATCGTGAACGTGGGCAGTGTCGGCCAGCCGCGGGACGGGGATCCGCGCGCGGCTTACTGCATATACGACACCGCGGAGAAAAGGGCCGAGATAAAGCGCGTTGTCTACGACCTTGAAACCGCGCAGCGGAAGATACGAGACGCCGGCCTGCCGGAAATGCTCGCCGACCGGCTCGAATACGGCCGGTGAATCCCGGATCCTTCGCCTGCCAACAGCGTATCGTCCCGACATCGTGACGGCCCGATGTATAAAAGACCTCAAGGGGAATAGCTGAACATGTCTGCATATCGCGTTGTGTCCATGATCGGCATGGCGGCCGCCTTCATCGTGTCGCTGGCCGTGTACACCAAGACCATCGCGCCCACCGTGCCCTTCTGGGACGGAGGCGAATTCATCGCGGCATCCTATACCCTGGGCATACCCCATCCCCCCGGATCCCCGCTCTACATCCTGATCGGACGCCTGTTCACCTTGCTGCCCGACCTGGGCTTGGGCATCGCCTGGCTGGTGAATTTCTCTTCGTGCCTTTTCAGCGCGCTGACGGTGGCAGCCGTTTACCTGGTCATCGTAAAGGCGGTTACCCTCAACCGGGAACGGAATGGCCTGACCTTCTCTGAAAGCCTGGTCGTTTGCTGCAGCGCACTGACCGGCGCGCTCCTGCTTGCCTTCTCCGATACCTTCTGGTTCAACGCGGTCGAAGCCGAGGTCTATGCGCTCTCCATGTTGTTCATGATGGTGTGCACCTGGCTGATCCTGCACTGGATCGAAAACCACGAGCAGGACGGCAGCGAGCGGTATCTCTTCCTGGTCGCTTACCTGGTTTTTCTCGGCATCGCGGTGCACATGTTCACCATGCTCGTCCTGCCCGCCGCTTTTCTGAGCGTGATCTATACGGACAGGGTGATCCGATCGAACAGGAAACTGATCCTGCTGGGCGCGGTCATGGGCCTTATCCTGTTCAGTGTCGTGGCCTCCATCGACGTGTTTTTCCTCGCGGTCCCCCTCGCCGCCGCCGGTCTGGTTCTTTTCAGGGGACGGCTGCCCTGGAGCTACCCGTCGCTTGCATTCGTCCTGTCCGTCGCCGTGATGTTTTTCGGATTGGATGAAATAGGCTCATTCAACGGACTTCCGCTGCTTGTTATCGGCGGATTCGAGGCCACCTGGGGAACGGTCATGTTCAGCGTGGCGCTGGTGAGCCTGGCCCTCGCGCTGGTCTCCGCGACGGCCAATGATCCGGGCCGATACAAGTGGCCTTTCTGGCTCATCGTGCTCTGCATGGCCGTGCTGGGATACTCCGTGAACTTCTACGTGCCGGTCCGGGCGGCACAACAGCCGGTCATCAACGAGAATGACCCGTCGAACTGGAAGAATTTCGAGGGTTTCCTGGAGCGGAAGCAATACGGACAGGAAAGCATGCTCGAATCGATGTTCAATCGCAAAGGAAGCTGGTCGTCCCAGTTCGGCAATGGCGAAAACATGGGGTTCTGGCGTTTCTTTTCCCGGCAGTTCAACGATCCCGGCTTTCCCTACTGGCTCCTCCCCGTCCTGCTGGTCGCTCTGGGAATCCTCACCCAGGCGGAGCGTGACCGGCGAAGCATCCTGTTCCTGGGTGGGATGCTGCTCACCTGCAGTATCGGACTCATCCTGTACATGAATTTCTCGGACGGCAGCCGGGACATACAGCGCGAAGTGCGCATCCGGGATTATTTCTATACGCCGGCCTTCGTCTATACCGCGATACTGATGGGAATCGGTGTCCGGTCGCTGCTGGGCCAGATTGCGATGTGGCTGGAACGCTTACGGTTGCCCGTGGAAAAAGGCACCGCGGGAATCGCCATGCTGTCGATCGCCCTTCCACTCGTGCCTTTCACCTATCATTACGAGTCCCACTCGCGCGAGGGCAACTATATCCCATACGACTACGCGTACAACATACTGCAGTCGTGCGACGAAAACGGTCTCATCTTCACCAACGGCGACAACGACACCTTTACGCTCTGGTTCCTGCAGGAAGTGGAGGGCATACGCAAGGATGTGCGGGTGATCAATCTCAGCCTGCTCAACACCGACTGGTACATCAAGCAGTTGAAATACCAGGAGCCCCGGGTGCCGATCACGCTGCCCGACGAGACCATCGAGTCCTTGACCGTCCAGGGCTGGGACGACAGGGAGGTCGAGATCGCCGGGTTGACGTGGACCGTGCCGAGGGCCGGTACGCTTGGGGAGGACATCGGATACCTGAGGGTGCAGGATCTGATGATTTTGCACATCCTGGAACAGAACAACTGGGCCAGGCCCGTCTATTTCGCCGTAACCGTTTCGCCGGAGAACGACGTGGGCCTGGACGAATACCTGCAGCTGGAAGGCATGGTATGGCAGGTCGTCCGAGACCCCACCCCGGAACTCATGGACCTCGACAGGACCGAGCACAATCTATGGAACGTCTACCGATATCGCGGCATTGCGGACCCGGAGGTATACAAGGACAGGCAGATCCGCACCCTCCTGCGGAATTATACCGTATCATTCCATCAACTGGCGCTCAATCGCTGGAGAAGGGGTGAAATCGACCAGGCCCTCGCCGCTATCGAGAAGTACCTGGAGTACGACATCAGCAATGGGGTGCTGGAACGACTGATGCTCATCCAGTTTTACGCCGACAAGGGCGTGTTTGCGGATGTCGAACCCCATGCTTTCGAACTGGCCGGCGCATACAAGACCTTCGACGGGTATACGGCGCTGGCACAGGCCATGAGAACCCAGGGCCTGATCGATGAGGCTACAGCCTTGCTCGAGCGAGGCGTGGCGGCATTTCCCGAATTCACCGCGGGATACGAACAACTGGTGAACCTCTACTACCTGCAGCAGGATACAGGCCGCATGCTGGAGACCCTCGAAAGGTGGCGGCGGATCGCACCGGGAGATTCGGTCGTACAGGCGATGATCGAGGATCTCGGCGAGCCCGGCGACGCAGGCGGTCAGGAGCCCGGCGACGCAGGCGATTCGGCTTCCAGCGACGTGGGCGTTCCCCAGGCGCGCTAAAGGTTCGGCGCCCGGAACCATCGGCTTCCTGCGAGATTTTCGCCGGTTCAGGCAAATGCGCATTCTGGTCATTAACTGGCGGGATATCCGCAACCCGGAAGCGGGCGGCGCCGAAGTGCACCTGCACGAGACTTTCTCACGGATTGCGGAATGGGGACACCAGGTCACCCTGCTCTGTTGCGGGTTCCCCGGCGCCGCGGAATCCGAGCAAATAGACGGGATCGAGGTCATCCGGCTCGGCGGGAAATGGACGTTCAACCTGACCGTCCCGTGGCACTATCGCAGGCGCCTGTCCCACCGGTCCTTCGACGTCGTAATCGAAGACATCAACAAGATACCCGTCTTGCTGCCCTGGTTTCTGAACGGCCCCCCGGTGATGGTCCTGCTGCACCATCTTTTTGGGACCACGTTCTACCGGGAAATCAACCCGGTGCTCGCGACCTGCCTGTACTTCATGGAACGGTTGATTCCACGGGTATACCGGCGTTGTCTCTTCGAAGTGGTATCCGAAAGCACCCGGGACGAACTCGTCCGGATGGGGGTCTCGACGGACCGGATCAGCGTCGTACACAACGGGCTCGCCGCCGGGATCATCGATGCGCCGGCCGCATCGGACGGCAAGGATGGCGGGCTGATCATTTACCTCGGCCGTCTGAAGAAGTACAAGAACGTGGACCACCTGATCCAGGCGATGGCGATCGTTCGCGAAGAGATCCCCGATGCGCAACTGATGATCGTGGGCACGGGCGACAGGCGGCGCGCGCTCGAATCACTGGCCCGATCCATGGGCCTGGGTGAGGCGGTGCATTTCACGGGGTACGTTGCCGAGGAAGAAAAAGTGCGCCTGCTGACCCGCGCCGAAGTAGCGGCCTATCCCTCGAGCAAGGAAGGATGGGGCATTACCGTGATCGAGGCCAATGCCTGCGGTGTGCCGGTCGTGGCTACCCGGGTGCCCGGACTCCGCGACGCCGTAGTCGACGGTGAAACGGGCGTGCTGGTCCCCCTCGGTGACCGGAAGGCCATGGCACGCGCGTTGATCGGCCTGCTGCGCGACCGGGAAGAGCGTGAACGGCTCGCCGGGAACGCCCTGGAGAGGAGCAGGCGTTACACTTGGGAAAACACCGCCCGGCAGACGCTGCGGGTTATCCAGCGTACAATAGGGGAAAGCGCTGATGCCACGTGATGAACCGGACAAAACGGATGACAGGGAGGAGAAGATGGATATATCCGTCGTCGTCCCCCTGTTCAACGAAGCGGAGAGCCTGCCTGAACTCCACGAACGCATCACCGCGGCCCTCGAGCCGTCGGGAAAGTCCTTCGAGGTCCTCTATATCGACGACGGCAGCCGTGATGAGTCCTTCGGGACGATACGCGGGCTCAGGGAGCATGACGATCGGGTCCGGGCTATCCGGTTCCGCCGCAATTATGGGAAGTCCGCGGCGCTGGCCGTCGGCTTCGAAGCGAGCCGCGGCGATGTCGTCGTGACGATGGACGCCGACCTGCAGGACGATCCCGCGGAAGCGCCCGGCATGGTCGACCTGCTGAACGAGGGCTTCGACCTGGTCTCCGGCTGGAAGAAAACCCGGAAGGATCCCTTGTCCAAGCGAATCCCCTCGAAGCTGTTCAACTGGGTAACGGGCATCGTCAGCGGCCTGCGATTGCACGATTTCAACTGCGGACTGAAAGCCTACAAACGGGAAGTCGTGGAAACCATTCCCGTCTATGGAGAACTCCACCGTTATCTGCCGGTGCTGGCGCACTGGGCCGGTTTCCGCGTGACGGAAACGCAGGTACTGCATCACCCGAGGAAGCACGGGCACAGCAAGTTCGGACTGGGGCGGTTCACCCACGGGTTCTTCGACTTGCTGACTGTGTATTTCGTTTCCAATTACACCCGGCGTCCCCTGCATCTCTTCGGTTCATTCGGCCTGCTGTCCTTCGGCGCCGGATTCGCTATCGCGCTCTACCTGTCCTGGCTCTGGTTGAGTGGAGTCGGCATCGGGACCCGTCCCCTGTTGCTGTTCTCCGTACTCCTCATGGTCCTCGGTATCCAACTGGTGTCCATGGGGCTGATCGCGGAAATGATTGCCCACCAGGCCCGGCGCACGGAAGACTACGCCGTCCGGGAACGGCTGGAATGATACCATGGCACGGGCCCAACTCGGTCGCATCTGCTTCTTTGGCACCTACGAACGCGATTATCCGCGTAACCGAACGCTCGTCGATGGCCTTAGGCAAGCCGGCTGGCGGGTGCTGGAGTGCCACGTGCCCCTATGGGAGAAGGAACGCGACAAGACCGGCAGGTACCTGGCCCCGTTCTCGCTTGTCTTGCGTGCCATCGAACTGAAGCTCGCCTACCTCCGCCTGTTGCTCAAGTACCTCTTCACGGTCGGCCGCTACGACGTCATGCTGGTCGGATACATCGGCCATTTCGATATGCCGCTGGCCTGGCTGCTCACCCGGTTTCCGCGCCGGCCCCTCGTATTCAGTCCGCTGGTCTCTCTTTACGACACCCTGGTCGACGACCGCCGATCCATAGCGGAAGGCACGCCCACGAGCCGTTTCCTGCGCTGGCTGGACCGGCAGACCTGCGCAAAGGCAGACCTCGTGCTTCTTGATACGGACGCCCACATCGACTACTTCGTGGATACATTCAAGCTGCCGAGAAAACGGTTCTCGCGTGTTTTCGTCGGCGCACTGGAACCGAATGCGCTGGAGGGTATGAGCGGATCAGTTGTATCGGAGGGACTGAGCGGACCGGTTGCGCCCGAAGGGCTGAGCGGACCGGATCGCTCCGGGGATACGCCGTTCCGGGTCCTGTTCGTCGGCAAGTTCATCCCGCTTCACGGCTTGCCGTTCATAATGGAAGCGGCGAATCGCCTGAAGGACGTGCCGAATATCGTCTTCCATTTCGTCGGGACGGGTCAACTGACGGACGAAATCCACGAGACCGCGCGGAGACTGAACCTTGAAAACGTACGCTTCACCGATTGGATACCCTACGAGCGAGTCCATCGGTTCCTGCAGGGATGGGGCGTATGCCTGGGGATATTCGGTACGTCAGGCAAAGCGGCCCGCGTGATACCGGGCAAAGTGTTTGTGGCGCTCTCGGCCGGCAAAGCGGTCATCACGGCGGACTCCCCGGCCATCCGGGAGCTATTGACCGACGGGGAAAGCGCTCTGCTGTGCAGGCGCGGAGATCCGGAAGCGCTCGCCGGCGCCATCCGCCGGCTGCATGGAGACCGCGAACTGCTGCGCAATATCGCCGAAGGCGGCCACCGCGTCTTCCGAGACCGCGTTTCCACGGAACAGATCGGACGGACCGCGTCTATCGTGCTCGAGAAACTGGTGACGGGTGGCGTCAATACTTTTCGGTAGGACCCTGTAGCGCTTCGGTAACTCCCTCGGTAGCACCCCTGTAGCGCCTCAGCCGCGCCCTTATAGCGCCCCGGCAGCACCTCGGCAGTGCCGAAGAAACCTTATTCTTCCAGATCCTTCACCATGACGATGGCGTCTTCTCGAGGATTCGAATAGTAGGTCTTTCTCACGGCAACCGAACGATATCCCAGTTGCCTGTACATCGAGCGGGCCGCCTGGTTCGACTCGCGTACTTCCAGGCTGGAGGAAACGCACCCCCTCCGTACGGCCTCCTCCAGAAGCCAGACCATCATCCCGGTTCCAACGCCCCGGCGACGATGGCAGGCCGCCACGGCGATGTTGGCGATGTGCACCTGGTCGGCTACGGTCCACCCTACCGCGAAACCTGCCACGGACTCCCCGTCGAGAGCGACTATGGCGACGGAAGCCCCCGACGTCATTTCATTGATGAAAGCGGATTCGGACCAGGGCGCCGGATACGAAGCCCGTTCGATTTCCAGGACCTGGGGAACATGCCCTCGGTCCATTTCCCGTATGGTTATGGGAGTGGTCTCGACCATGGGTCAGTCGGACGCAGTTTCGGTGCGGCCGGCAGAGTGAGGCGGATCAGGCGGACCAGGGGAAGCATCGGCGGGCGAACCAGGCGGACCAGGGGAAGCATCGGCGGGCGGAGTCTGATCAAGCCGGGATGGCGGCTGCGTGGCGAAGTCCGTCTTTCGCAGATACAGGGGTTCGAGCCCGTTCAGGTCGGCTTGCTCGCCCCTTTTGAGACGGTTCAGGCCGAGAAACGCGGTCGAAGAGGCCATCAATCGTCCCGTGCCGAGGGGTGGGAAACAGGCCCGTTCACCGAGTGTGGAGACGATGCGCGTACGGTGCTCGTCGACGCCGCTTCCAACGAGCAACACTTTGTCCTCGATGGTTTCCAGCACGTCTTCGAGCAGGCTTGACCTGAAATCGGTGATCTGCTTCGGCCATCCGCCAGCCGTGTCGTACCGGGCTTCGTAGACCCGGCCCCTGCGGGCATCCGCCAACACGTGGACGGGATATCTGCAGCAGGGCACCTGGAAGGCGATGGCATCGAGCGTGGGCACGGCGGCGACCGGGTTCTTCGTCACGTAGGCGAGGCCCTTGACCAGGCTTAATCCGACCCGCAGCCCGGTATAGGACCCCGGTCCTATCGAGATCGCGAATCCTTCCACTTCCGTCCACTGCAGGCCCAGGTCGCCCATGGTGCGTTCCAGGATACCCGGCAGCTTCTCGGCGTGAACGGCGCCCACCTCCAGCGACGTCTCGGCCAACACCTGGCTGCCCCGGATCACGGCGATCCCGGCGTTGGTGGAAGAAGTCTCGAGTCCTACGACGATCATGTGTGGTTTTCCTCCGCGACGGCGAACGGACGAGCACGGTCAGTAGCGCAGCGCGGTCAGTAACGCAGCTTGGTCAGCAGCCAGCCGCCGATCAGCAGCACGAAGACCGGGCCCAGGTCTATACGTACGTTGGTTTTCGGCACGGCGATGGGTGGAATGATCCGCCGGAAAGGCGCCAGGACCGGCTCCGTGAGCCAGGTCAGCAGGCGAACCAGCGGAGCTTCCGGATCCGGGTTGAACCAGGACATCAACGCGCGGATGATGATGAGGGCCAGGTATATCCGAAGTATCAGAATCAGGATCATAGTTATGCCGAATCAAACGACTGCCACTGCGCTCCGTATCGAACGACTGCCACTGCGCTCCGAGTGCATGGGAACTTTACCGATCGTCCCGTGCTTTGTCAACGATGAAGATCGTGCGCGGATCGCCCCGGTCTCTTTCGGTCCGCGCGTGCTTTGTCAACGGTAAAGATCGTGCGCGGATCGCCTCGGTTACCCACGCCTCATCCGACGTCGTTCCGGATTCTGTCCAGCCGGATCCCCGACCGGGAAGTAACCCCTGGCGTGGCATGATCCGACCATCTATCTTACGGCAGTCTTACGGCGCTTCATGTTGCTTGCGACGGCGTCCGGCGGCATGAAACACATCGGACGGAACGATATTTTGGTACGTAATCGGAAAGGACGGCGTATGGCGGACATCCGCGTAGATTGGAAGGAATTGCAGGAGTTTACGGCGGCGGTCTTCGAGCAGGCCGGCCTGCCGCCCGGGGATGCGGCCGTAGAAGCGGAAGTGCTGGTCTGGGCCAACCTGCGGGGGGTGGACTCTCACGGCGTCCAGCGGGTCAACGGATATGTCCATTCAGTGGAAGCCGGACACTACAATCCCCGGCCGGACATCCGGATCGAAAGGGAGACGCCCGCCACGTTGCTCATCGAGGCTGACCGCGCCTTCGGGCCGGTGGTTACGACCTACGCCATGAAGCAGGCCATCGAAAAGGCGCGCAGGGCAGGCATCGGTTGGGTGCTTATCCGTAACACGACCCACCAGGGCGCCATGGCTTACTACGCGCAGATGGCCGCCCGGGAAAACATGGCTGGCATTGCTTCCGTATGCAATCCCCCTAACATGGCGCCGCCTGGCGCGCGGGCACCGGGCGTGCACAACAGCCCGATCGCCATCGCCGTACCGGGAAATGATGGCCGCACCATATCCCTGGACATGGCCACGAGCGTGGCCGCTTTCGGAAAGCTGGACGTGGCGATGGACCGGGGCGAGTCCATTCCCGACACGTGGGCGCTCGACGGAGACGGCCATCCGACGAAGGATCCCCGCCAGGCCCGGTTCCTGCAACCGGCCGCCGGTTACAAGGGATACGGACTGGCCCTCATCTTCGAGTGTCTGTCAAGCCTGATGGTCAGGAATCCGCTGTTGACGGCCGCCATCTCCGGACCCGGCGTCCGGCCCGGCGTGCAGAACGGTTTCATCGGCGCCATCGATATTGCGGCGTTCACCGATCCGGATGTGTACCGCACGCAAATCGATGATCTGGTCTCGGCCATGAAAGGCCTGCCGCGCGTCGAAGGGGTCGACGAACTCTACGTACCCGGCGAGCCGGAGGAACGCGTTCGCCTGGAGCGCATCGAGCACGGCATCCCCCTGCCTGTCGGCACCCGGAATAAACTCATCGAGGTCGCGGCGAAATTCGGGCTGGAAGTTCCGTGGAAGGAGTAGGCGGCCGTTACATTCCTGGCCATGGGTTTGTTTCCGAATTTCCGTTAAGGACTGACCCCGGTCCGGGTCTATGGAACGTGGACCAAGAAGAAGAAACTACTGAACGGCATAGACGAAAGACCAGTATGGAGAACAAGCGCATGACCAGCAACTGGGGATATTCGGAAGAAGGATTGAAGCACTACACCGCCTGCCGGACCAACGGTCCCATCGTGGTGGATGGCCGTCTCGATGAGGCGTCCTGGCAGGAGGCGACCCGATCGCCGCGGTTCGAGGACCTGGAAGAACCGGGCCGTCCGGCGCTGTTCGATACGCGCGCTGCGGTACTCTGGGACGACGACTACCTGTACGTGGGTTTCTGGGTGGAGGATCCCGACGTGCAGGCGACGTACACGGAGCGCGATTCCATGATCTGCGAGGAGAATGACGTGGAGGTATTCATCGCCGGGAAAGACACCTACTACGAATTCGAACTGAACCCCCTTGGGACGATCATGGAAAGGTTCTACGTATGGCAGGACGCCTACGCGGAAGCCGGATACGGCACGATTCCCGAATTCGACCTGCAGGGCACCGACCTGGTGGATTCCCTCGGCGGCACGAAGACGGGTCACGCCCATCCGCGCGGGCGCCGCTGGGTCTTTCGAGAATGGGACATGCCGGGTATGAAGTGGGCGGTGCACGTGGACGGTACCATCAACGATCCGAGCGACAGGGACCGCGGGTGGACGGCCGAGATCGCCTTCCCCTGGCAGGGCTTGCATCACCTGGCGGACGGCCGCTCGCTGCCGGCCCGGGAAGGAGATACCTGGCGCATGGATTTCTCGCGGTTCCAGTGGATCGACGAAGGAGGCTACAAGACCTGTCCGGGGTGGGCCTGGAACAGCCACGGGATATACGACTCGCACATCCCCGATCGATTCAGCGTGATTCATTTCACCGAAAAGGTAGTGGGCGAGGAAGCAGGCAGCGTGGAAGGAGGGCATGATGGGCAGTAAGATGCGCTCGACCGCGGCAACGAAGACCATGCGATATGCATGCCCCAGAACCCGGGAGAACCTCGCCGTGGACGGCAACCTTGGCGAGGAAACGTGGAACGCGGCGGAGCGTTCCACGCTGTTCAGCGATCACACCGGCGCCCGGGCCCTGTTCGATACAACGGCGGCCATTGCCTGGGACGACCACGGCCTCTACATCGGATTCTGGCTGGAGGACCGCGATATACAGGCTGTCCAGGAAGAGGCCTCCCACGAGGTCCGCCAGGACAGCCACGTGGGCGTGTTGGTCACCGGCCCCGGCGCGTACTACGACCTGGCGGTGAATCCGCTGGGCGCGACTTCGGAGATGTTCTACATCTGGAAGGAAGCCTACCGGGACGATGCCCGCTTCGACGCCCCGGAATTCGATCTGGCAGTCCACCGGCCCGAGGTGCTGGGCGGCCATACGAGGACCGACATCCGCGCCATGCGGTGGGCTTTCTCGGACTGGAAGTTTCCCGGCTTGCAGGCCGGTGTGAAAGTGGACGGCGATCCGGGAAGGCGAGACCGGGTCGACCGGGGCTGGACCGTGGAACTGGCCTTGCCCTGGGATGGATTGAAATTGCTGGCTGATGGGCAAAGTGTCCCGCCGACCATCGGGGATGTGTGGCGAATCGGTCTGGTTCGGAGACAGGTGATCGATCAGCGCGGCCACCGATGGCAGGCCACGTGGACCTGGCAACCCCTTGCCCTGGTGGACGGCCTGATGCCCGAAACCCACCTGGAACTGGAACTGGCGGGTTCCTGAACTCAGTTCCCGCGCATGAATCCCGAGAAGAAGTCGTTGCCCTTGTCGTCCACGACGATGAAGGCGGGGAAGCGCTCCACCTGAATGCGCCAGATGGCCTCCATGCCCAGTTCCGGGTACTCCACCACCGATACTTCCCGGATTGAGTCCTTCGCCAGCCGTGCGGCCGGACCTCCGATGGACCCTAGATAAAATCCGCCGTGCTTCTTGCAGGCGTTGGTGACCTGGACGGATCGGTTGCCCTTGGCGAGCATGACCATGCTGCCGCCGGCCGCCTGGAACTGGTCCACGTAGGTGTCCATGCGTCCCGCCGTCGTGGGGCCGAAGGAACCGGAGGCGTACCCTTCCGGCGTCTTGGCCGGTCCGGCATAGTAGACGCACAGGTCCTTGAAGTATTGCGGCAACTCCTCGCCTCGGTCGAGCCGCTCCTTGAGTTTGGCGTGAGCGATGTCCCGGGCGACGATCATGGGACCTGTCAGGGAAAGGCGCGTGGCGACGGGATAGCTGCTGAGCGTGGCACGGATCTCGGACATGGTCCGGTTCAGATCGATTTCCACCACTTCGCCGCCGAGGGATTCGTCGGCGATCTCCGGCAGGTACTTCGACGGCTCGGTTTCTAGCTGTTCCAGGAAAATGCCGTCGCGCGTGATCTTCGACAGGACCTGGCGGTCCGCGGCGCAGGAAACGGCAACGCCCACCGGACACGAGGCGCCATGGCGCGGCATGCGGACCACCCGCACGTCGTGGCAGAAGTACTTGCCGCCGAACTGGGCGCCGATCCCGATTTCCTGGCTCATCCGGAGCACTTTCTCTTCCATCTCGAGGTCGCGGAAGGCCTGGCCGTGCTCGTTGCCCTCGGTCGGCAACGTGTCCAGGAAGCGCGCACTCGCCAGCTTGGCCACCTTCAGCGTATATTCCGCGGAGGTGCCGCCGACCACGATGGCCAGGTGGTACGGAGGGCAGGCCGCCGTGCCGAGTATGCGCAGTTTCTCGTCGACGAATTCGAGAAACCGTTCCTCGTTCAGCAGCGCCCTGGTCTCCTGGAAGAGGAGGCTCTTGTTCGCCGAACCTCCGCCCTTGGTCATGAACATCAGCTTGTATTCATCGCCCCGGTCCGCGTAGAGTTCGATCTGCGCGGGCAGATTGGTCCGCGTGTTCGACTCGGTGAACATGTCCAGGGGGGCCTGCTGGCTGTACCGCAGGTTGGTGTTCAGGAAGGCGTTCATGGTTCCCTGCGCGATGGCGGCCTCGTCGTCGCCCTCGGTCCAGACGCGATTGCCCTTCTTGCCCATGACGATGATCGTGCCGGTGTCCTGGCACATGGGCAGGATGCCGCCGGCGGAGATGTTGGCGTTCTTCAGCATCTCCATGGCGACGAAGCGATCGTTGTCGGACGCTTCCGGGTCGTCGAGGATCTTGCGCAGCTGGGCGAGGTGTTCGGGCCGGAGCAGGTGGGCGCTGTCCCGGATGGCCTGGTCCGCGAGCAGGGACAGTCCGGCCGTATCGACCTTGAGAATCTCCCGGCCCTCGAAAGTACCGGTCGAAACGTAATCACCGGTCAGGTGGCGGTACGGGGTATTGTCCTCGCCCACGGGCAGGAGCTCGTGGTAGACAAAGTCATTCAATGCGCGGGGTCTCCCAACCTGTTATACGAAGCTCACGTCGACGGTTTCGTAACAGGCGCGATGCGCGTCGCATTCTGTGGGACCCACGACCTTGTCATCGGGACCGATGCCCGATACGGACCGGACGCACCAGAAGGAGCGTCCCGGCTTTTCCTCTGTAAGGGTATTCTCGTTCTTTTCCGCGGTATAGAACGATTTCGTTCTCAGGTACCGGCATACGGGTTGTGCCATGATATACTCCTTGCTTGCTGTGCCGGGTTGCTTACGCTGCCAGGGCCATTACGGCCTGCCTGACCAGGTTCTTCGCGATCTCCACCTTGTATCCGTTGTGCGGCATGGGTTTGGCGTCTTCCACCGCCGCCTCGGCGGCGCTCTCCGCACGAGCTTCCGTGATCCTGCGGCCCTGGAGGTAACGCTCGGCCTCGATGGCGCGCCAGGGCACGGGCGCCACGCCGCCGAACACGAGGCTTGCCCGCTCGCAGGTTCCGTTTACCACGGTCATCTGGGCGGCCAGGCTCACGAGGGCGAAATCGATGGATTCCCGCTCACGCACCTTGAGATACATCCCCTTGGTGTTCGCTTCCGGCTTCGGTATCGTCAATTCGGTCACGATCTCGTTGGGACGGAGGATGTTCTCCCTTCGGATGTTCATTTCGGGTAGCGTGAAGAAATCGTCCAGGACGACTTCGTTCCCGCCACGGGGGCCATGGATCTTCACCGTGGCGCCGAGTGCCATCAGCGCCGGTGCCGCGTCGGATGGATGGACGATGTAGCTCGGTCCGGAACCGAAGATCGCGTGGTAGGTATTGACGCCGCCCACCGCGTAGCACCGGGCCCCGCCCTTCTTCAGGCACGGAAAATCTTCACTGCGGTAGTACCAGCAACGGGGACGCTGCAGGATGTTCCCGGCGAGCGTGGCCATGTTGCGGATCTGGGGCGAGGCAATGACGGAAACCGCCTGGTGGAGTACCGGATAATCCGCCGAAACGGAACCGTTGTCCAATACATCTGAAAGCGTGGTCAGCGCGCCGATACTCAGCGCGGCGTCGTCCTGCCGGATGTAGTCCAGTCCTTCGATGGACTTGAGGTTGACCACGCGTCTGGGAACGGCCGCGAAGTCCTTCATCTCTCCGAGCAGATCCGTTCCGCCCGCCATGACCACCGCGTCGTCCCAACTACGGCCCAGAAGGGAAGGCACCTGCTCGATCGACGTCGCATTGACGTAGGAAAAGTTCTGCATGGATCAGCCCTCCTGCACTGCGGCCAGCGCGCTGAGCACTTTGTCGGGGGTGAACGGCATCTCCCGTATCCGGGCGCCGCAGGCGTTGTAGATAGCGTTTGCGATGGCGCCGGGGGTCGGGATCGTCGCGGGCTCGCCGATGCCGATGACGCCTCGTTCCGGTTCGTCGTACCTGAGAATCTCGATTTCGGGTATGTCCGTGGAGCCCATGAGCCTATAGTCTTCCAGGTTGGCGTTGACCATGTAGCCCGTCGCGGGATCCATGATGCGGTTCTCGTACATCCCGTATCCGATTCCCATCAGGACGCCGCCGTTTACCTGGCTCGCCCAGGTCAGGGGATTGAGGATCAGTCCGCTGTTGTGGACGGCCACGACCCGGTCGACCTTCACCAGGCCGGTCTCGGTGTCGACGCTGACTTCCACGAAGTGCACGCCGGGCACGCCGCTGTCCGAGTATCCGGGCAGCCACTGGCCATGGAAGAAGATGGGCTCGTCTCCGAGTTGGGCCGTCGCCTGCTGCCACGTCATGCTCTTGGATGGATCGCTGGCCACGTACACGTTGCCGTCCGAGGCCACGAGTTCACCAGGTTCCACGCCAAACCTGGGCGCGATCTTCTTGAACAGTTCGAGCTTCGCCAGCATCGTCGTACCCTTGATGGCGGGGGAGACCGACGCGGCCGTGGTGCTTCCGCCGCTCCCGCCCGAGAAGGGGTAGTTCGTGTCGCCGATGCCGACGGTGATGTCGTCCGTTTGCAGCCCGAACTCTTCCGCCGCGATCATGTGCACCAGGGTGAGCGTACCGGTACCGATATCCTGCGTGCCGCACTTCACCTCGACGCTTCCATCCGGATTGATGGTACACTCGGCCTGGGTCCTTCCGCCGCCACCGCCCCACCGGCACGATCCCACGCCCATGCCGGTCTTGATCCGGCCGGTTCCGGAATTGGGTTGTGTGCTTCGGCGGGTCTTCCATCCGATGTGCTCCGCCCCCATGGCCACCATGTTTCGCCGCGCCTCATCCGGATCGTTCATCTGCCGGATGTCCACGGGGTCCAATCCCAGCGCCTCGGCCATTTCATCCATCATGGACTCCATGGCGAAGGCCGCCTGGGGGTGTCCGGGCGCGCGCTGGGCGGCCATCGGCCCGGCGTTGGTAAACACGCTCGTCTGTTCGATACGGTAGTTGGGGATCTCGTACAGGTACGGCGCACCCGGGATATTGGCGCTGCCGGCCACCCCCGGGGTACCATAGTTGGAACGCTCGTAGGCGACCAGCTTGCCGTCCTGCGTCGCCCCCAGCTTGACGTGCTGCACGGCGGAGGGCCGGTTTCCCGTGGCCAGGTGCTCTTCCTTGCGCGTCAGCATCAGCTTCACGGGCGCCCCGGCCTTTTTGGCGATCAGCGCGCAGATCACGCCCTCTTTGCGGGCGCCGAACTTGGCGCCGAACCCCCCGCCCATGAATTCGGTAATCACGCGCACGTTCGTTTCCGGGATTCCGAAATGGCCGGCCAGTTCCCCGCGTACGCTGAATACGCCCTGCGTGGAGGCCCAGACCGTCAGCTTGTCGCCTTCCCACTGACACACGGTGCCGTGGGTCTCCAGCGCGATGTGGGACTGCACCTGGCACCGGTAGGATGCCTCGAGCGTCACGTCGGCCTGTGCGAATCCCGCGGCGATGTCACCCTGTTCACCGACCCGGGGCTCGCCCTCGTTGCCCCGGTCGCCGTGCACCTGGGCCGCGGCCGGGTCCCGCGCCGCGTCTTCGTCCACGACGAAGGGCAGCACCTCGTAATCCACGTCGATGGCGTGGAGCGCGTCTTCCGCGACCTCCGGCGTCGTCGCCGCCACGGCCGCTATTTCCTGCCCTGCGAACCGGCACTCCCGCGAGAATACGGCGGGATCGTCTCCGGGCAGCACCACCGCCTTCACGCCGTCCAGCGCCATCGCCCGGGTGGCGTCGATGCGGTTGATCCGGGCGCGGGGATGTGCCGACCGGAGGATGCGCCCGTAGAGCAGGCCGGGCAACTTGATGTCGGCCGTGTACTTGGCGCGTCCGGTGACCTTGTCGACCGCGTCCACGCGGGTGTGGGACTTGCTGACGTACCTGTTCTTCGATACGTCGCCCCAGCCGCCTTCACCGGTATCGGGAACTTCAATTTCTATTTCTTTAGGTTCACCGTCTTCCTGGATGGTGATCTTGACCTTCTTCATCTTCTGCTGCATAGACTCACCCTCCCTTCCGCATCTTTTCGGCGGCGCTCGTCACGGCCTCGAACACGTGGGGATAAGTACCGCAGCGACAGATGTTCCCGGACAGTCCCTCCCGGACTTCTTCCGGCGTCGGGTCGCCATTGGCGTCCAGCAGCGCTTTGGAAGACATCAGGAACCCCGGCGTGCAGAATCCGCACATCAGGGCGTCCTTCTCGATAAACGCTTCCTGCAGGGGATGCAGATTGTCGCCGTCGGCCAGGCCTTCAACCGTTTCGATCTTCCGTCCCTGTGCGTCCATGGCCAGCGTCATGCAGCTGAAGACGAGCTTGCCGTCCATCGCTACCGTACAGGCCCCGCACTCTCCCCGGTCGCAGACCACCTTGGGGCCGGTGATCTCCAGCCTGTCCCGCAGCGCGTCCGCCAGGGTCGTGCGCGCTTCCACTTCGACGTTGTGCGACTGGCCGTTCACGTCAAGCGTAACGGTCGCCGACATAACCCCCTCGGCTTCCTGGGCCGCTGCCTTCCCGGCCTCTGAAACCAGGATGGCCGGCGCCACGGCCGCCGTCACCGCACCGGCGCCCGCACCCTTGAGAAAACCGCGCCGCGTGAACCGGGTCCCCGATTTCTTTTTAGATTGGGACGATTCATCGGGCCTGGCTTCATCGTGTCGATCAGCCATAGGACCTCCTCTTCTACGTAATTAAATGCCATCCAGCACTGACGAAGTCTTTCCGACAGGATCCGGCAGGTGAGTTTTTACGAAGTTCGGAACCGGCAAGTCCGGTATACAGTGGTCAACAGGTCGGGAACCACCCTATGAATATGGAAGCCGGTTCGGGCGTCGTCAAGACCTTTCATATGGGCTGTATAGTATAGATATACAACGAAAGGGCATGATGTCGTCAAAGGAAGTATTGCTGGCGTTTTTTCTTGCGATTCCGGCCTCTTTTGTTCTATTTTCAAGGGGAATACGATAGGAGGTGCGATTCCGGATGGTGTTGTGCCCGGCATTCGGCGCACCTGCCTGCCTGACGCTCGAAAACGGTCCGGACGGAAGGGTCGGAATCTGTAGTATGACAGCTGGAGAAACGGAATGAAGCGTTATGCCTTTGCCGCCATGGCCGGTGCCGCCATGGGCGCGCTCGTGGGTGCGGAGTTTTATCTTCGCCGCCAGGATCACGCGTACAACCGGGACCGTTGGTTCCACGAGGAATACGACGGCGCCCATCCCTACATCGTGTTTCACAACCGGAGCGGCTGGGAACTGATGCCAGGATACAGCGTGGCGGGTATCCGGATCAACGACTACGGGTTCCGGGGAACGGACTTTCCAAGGCGGAAGGACCCCGACGCGGTCCGCATCATGTGTCTCGGCGATTCCTGTACATTCGGCGCGCCGGGGGACGATTCACCCTATCCCTATCAGCTCGAACGGCAGTTGGAGGGCATGGAGCTTGAGCGCGATCACCAGGTAATCAACGCGGGCGTCGACGACCACGCATCCATTAACGCCCAGTTGCGCCTTCCCCGGCTTCTGGCCTTCGAACCGGACATCCTGATTGTCTACATCGGCTGGAACGACATGTGGCTGGGGAATCCGAAGCATTATCCCGATATGCGCAGGAAAACCCAGTCTTACTGGCATTACGGCAACGGCGGCGATACCGGCCTGAGGCTGCTGGATCAGGCCAAGGAGATCCTGGAACTGAAAACGCCGCCGCCCATCGGCTCTTTCGACCTCGAGGACTTCCTGCCCGAGAATTACGAATACAACATGCGCCGCCTCATCCAGACGGCGAAGAACGACCGCGTCCGCGTCGTCCTGACGACCCTGCCTACGCTCATCTCCGGCGACGGCGAAGAGATGTCCCTGCAAAGCGTTGAAAAGATGCGGTATCCGTCTTTCGTGGCCCCGGGCGACCTCGGCCGCCTCAGGCAACTCTACGATATCTACGATGCCTCGATCCGCCGGCTGGCCATGGAAGAGGACACGGACCTCATCGATCTCAACGCCGCCTTTGCCGGAATGGACGGTGAACGCGAACGGTATTTCGCCGATACCTGGCATCCCACCATCGAAGGCAGCGAATTCATCGCGCAGGCGCTGGCCCGTGGCCTGCGGGACCGCGACATCGTAGGATAGTCCAGACCCGATGTAGGATAGCCCAGACCCGTTGAAACTCGAATTGAAATACACGGTGTTTCCCACGCCGCTCGGTCCCATGTACGCGGCGGCCAGCGAGACGGGCGTGTGCCGTGTCACCCATGGCGTCACGGCCGAGGTCTTCGAGACCGACATGCTGAATCGTTTCGAGGCGAATCTGGATTTCGTCCCGGATGACAAACTGCTATCATCGGTCGAAGATCAGATAACCCGGTATTTCGCGGGGGGACTGAAGCGTTTCGACGTTCCGCTCGATTTCCTGCGGGGCACGCCGTTTACCCGGCAGGTCTGGCGGGCGCAACAGGCCATTCCATACGGGCAGTCGCGTTCCTACAAGTGGGTGGCGGAACAGGTGCGCAGGCCCCGGGCCGCGCGGGCGGTAGGCCAGGCCAACAGCCAAAATGACATCGGCATCCTGGTTCCTTGCCACCGCGTGATCGCCAGCGACGGACGCCTGGGAGGCTACGGCGGCCGGCCGCACATCAAGGCGTTTCTGCTCGATCTCGAAGGCGCGGCCTACAACCCCGGATAGTTGTCTACCCGTATCGAAGGCGCGGACCGGACCGCGGATAGTTGTCTGCCCGTCAACCGAACACGCGAACATGTGACGACCGCCCATGCCGCTGGATATACCCAACCGAGTCTATTTCGCCTACGCCTTCCAGTGCCGGTACCGCGAGCAGGCGCCCCGGATCAACGGCGTCCTGGATGACTGGGATACCGGATACCTGGTGCCCGACCTGGGTTTCCTGGAGAACCGGCCGACGGCCGCGGACGTCTATATGGCCTGGAACGAGGAGGGTCTGTACTTCGCCGTGGACGTGCGCAAGCGAAAGCCGGTCCGTTCCTACTACGGTCGGCACTGGACCGGAGACAGTTTCCAGATCTGGCTGGATACGCGGGACGTGAAGACCGCAAGGCGAGCCGGGCGGTACTGCCACCAGTTCAACTGTCTTCCCACCGGAGGCGGCGACAACGGGGACCGGCCCGTGGTCAAGCCCACGCAGGTAGACCGCGCCCGCGAGAAATGGAACATGCCGGAACCGGAAGCGCTGCCCATCGCGTCCCTGATCACGGACCGCGGTTACACCATCGAGGTCTGCCTTCCGACCGAAACCCTCAGCGGATACGACCCGGAAGAGTTCCCCCGGCTGGGCTTCACCTATTTCCTCAATAATTCGGAATATCCAGCCCAGTGGTGGAGCGCCGGGCGCGACCTGCGGGTCCACGTCGATCCCAGCACCTGGGGCACGGCGGTGTTAAGCAGGTAGTCTGGCGGGTGATTAATTCAGGGCTATAAATCTGTTGTGCATGGTTCACATATTTGTTAACTTCGGGTATGAGAACAGTCAGTTTTTACCGTACTGAATCCGGTCAGTGTCCTGTGATTGACTTTCTTGATTCTCTCAATCCAAAACAGGCAACCAAGGTCACGTGGGTCTTAAGACTTATCGAAGAATTAAATTCCGTTCCTCGTGGTTATTTTCGGAAACTGGTCGATTCAAATGATATCTGGGAAATCCGCGTGGACATTGCACGTGACACCTTCCGTCTTCTTTCCTTTTTCGACGGCTCGAATCTCGTAATCGTAGATCATGCTTTCGCAAAGAAGACCCGGAAAACACCGAGATCGGACATCCGACTTGCCGAGAAGAGAAGGCAGGATTATTTCATGAGGAATAGCCGATGAGCGACTTGAGTGAGTACGTGGCATATCGCAGGGTCAAGGATGCAGAATTTGCCGAGAAATACGATGAGGGATACCAGGAGTTCAAGATCGGTGTACTTCTTCGACAGGCGAGAGAGGATGCCGGTCTTACCCAGGAAGAAGTTGCGCGCAAGTTGAAGACCAGGAAGTCTGCCATTTCCAGAATCGAGAACCATGCGGAAGACATCCGCTTGTCTACTCTTGGGAAATACGCCAAGGCGATTGGGAAAAAGTTGCTGTTTACGGTGGGATAGTAAACACGCAGACGGTTTGCCTCGTGTTTATGCTCCTTAGTATCTCGCAGGACTATCCACAGGCTCATAATCCAGGTTGGGCGCCAGCCATCTTTCCACGGATTCGACGGTCATCCGCTTGCGGCGGGCGTAGTCTTCCACCTGGTCCCGTCCGATTTTACCCACATTGAAATACCGCGCATCGGGATGTCCGAAGTAGAGACCGGCTACGGATGGCGGCGGGTCCATGGCGTAGCTTTCCGTGAGTTCGACCCCGATCCGTTCTTCGGCCCGGAGCAGGTCGAAGAGACGCCGCTTTTCGGTGTGATCGGGACAGGCCGGGTAACCGGGCGCGGGCCGGATGCCCCGATACTTTTCCCGGATCAGGTCTTCGCCGTCCAGCTTCTCGTCCCGTCCATATCCCCAGGCGCGACGCGCCCTTTGATGGGTTTGCTCGGCAAAAGCTTCGGCCAGCCGGTCTGCGAGCGCCTTGACCATAATGGCACGGTAGTCGTCGTGATCGGCCTCATACCGCCTGACTACTTCGTCGAGACCGATTCCGGCCGTAACCGCGAAGGCGCCAATGTAGTCTTCCGTGCCTTCGGGGCCCACGAAATCGGAAAGGGCGAGGCACGGTCCGTCAGCCGACCGGGGACGCTGCTGGCGCAGCATGTGAAATGTGGTGAGCGCTTCGTCGCGGCCAGAGTCGCCGTGAACGATGATATCGTTGCCGTAGGCGTGAGCGGGGAAGAATCCCCAAACGGCCCGGGCCCTGAGCAGACGGCCGTCCACGATTCCCTCCAGCAGTTCTCGCGCGTCATCAAACAACTTCCGCGCCTCTTCGCCGACCGTATCGTCCTCCAGGATGGCCGGATAACGTCCCCGCAACTCCCATGCGCCGAATAGGGGTGTCCAGTCAATAAAGGGAACGAGTTCGTCCAGGGGGAAGTCGTCATCGACCCGCACGCCGGTGAATTCGGGAACGGCGATGGTATCTTCCGACCATACGAGGGCGGGCCGCCGCTCGCTCGCTTCGGCGAACGGCACCAGGGGCGTGCGCGGCGTCCTGTTTTCGTAGGTGTCGCGTACACGCCGGTAATCGTCTCGAACGCGCCGCGCGTAATCGGGTCTCAAATCGTCGCTGATCAGGTTGCCTACGACTTCCACGGCTCTCGACGCGTCCGTCACATGCACGGTAGGTCCGTGATAGGCGGGCTCGATCTTGATCGCCGTGTGCCGCCGGCTCGTCGTGGCGCCGCCGATGAGCAGGGGCAGTTCGAAGCCGTTGCGCTCGACCTCGCGGGCCACGTGGATCATCTCGTGTAGCGACGGGGTGATCAGCCCGCTCAAACCAATGAGGTCGACGCCTTCTTCCACGGCCGTGCCGATGATCTTCTCCGCCGGGACCATGACGCCCAGGTCGATGATGCGGTAGTTATTACACCCCAGTACCACGCCCACGATGTTCTTCCCGATGTCGTGCACGTCGCCCTTTACCGTGGCCAGGAGTATGGTCCCCTGGTACTGCCGCTCGCCGCCGTCCCCGTGTTCTGCCTCCATGTGCGGTATCAGGAGGGCCACGGCTTTCTTCATGACCCGCGCGCTTTTCACGACCTGCGGCAGGAACATCTTACCCTCACCGAAGAGATCTCCCACGATGGACATGCCGGCCATGAGGGGTCCCTCGATGATGTGGAGCGGCCGGTCGTACCGTTGCAGCGCCTCCTCCATGTCCTCCTCGACGTGGTCGGCGATACCGTTGACCAGGGCGTGGGAAACGCGTTCCTCCAGGCTGCCCGCGCGCCAGTTTTCGTCCTTCCGCGCTCGTTCGGTGGCGGTTCCTTTTCTCGATTCGGCAAACTCCAGCAGCCGCTCGGTGGCGTCGGGCCGCCGGTTGAGGAGGACGTCCTCGACCATGACGAGCGATTCCGGATCGATGTCCTCGTAGATCGCCAGTTGCCCCGCGTTGACGATACCCATGTCCAGGCCCGCCTGGATGGCGTGATACAGGAAGGCGGCGTGCATCACCTCCCGGATGTGGTCGTTGCCGCGGAAGGAGAAGGAGATGTTGCTCACGCCTCCGCTGACCTTGGCCAGAGGGTGTAGCGCTTTGAGCCGCCGGACGGCCTCGATGAAGTTGACGGCGTAGGTGTCATGTTCCTCGATACCCGTCGCCACGGTGAGGATGTTCGGATCGAAGATGATATCCGTCGGGTCCATGCCGATCTCTTCGGTGAGGATCCGGTAGGATCGGCTCAGGATCTCCAACTTGTGGTCCGGGTCCGTGGCCTGGCCCTCCTCGTCGAAGGCCATCACCACCACGGCGGCGCCGTAACGCCTCGCCAGCCGTGCCTGATTCTTGAACACCTCTTCGCCTTCCTTCAGGCTGATGGAATTGGCGATCCCCTTGCCCTGCACGCATTTGAGCCCCGCCTCGATGACCGGCCAGCTCGAACTGTCCACCATTACGGGCGTGGCGGCGATGTCGGGTTCCGACGCGACCATGTTCAGGAACGTGGTCATCACCTGTTCGCTGTCGAGGAGGCCCTCGTCCATGTTTACGTCGATGATGTTCGCCCCGCCCTCGATCTGCTGACGGGCCACACCGAGTGCTTCTTCGTACTTCTCCTGCCGTATGAGTCGCGCGAACTTGCGCGAACCCGTCACGTTCGTCCGCTCGCCTATCATGGTGAAGTTGCCGTCGGGTCGCACGGTGAAGGTCTCCAGTCCGCTGTACCGTGACAGGGGTTCGCCTGGGTGGGCAACACGCAGTTTCCCTCGCTGCCTGACGGCTTCCGAGATCGCGGCGATGTGATCAGGGGTGGTGCCGCAACATCCGCCGACCATGTTGAGCCAGCCCTGTTCGGCGAAATCACCCAGAATCTCGGCCATGTGCTCGGGTGTATCGTCGTAGCCGCCCATCTCATTCGGCAGGCCCGCGTTCGGATAGCAGGTGACGGGAAGGTCCGCGATGGCCGACAGCTCTTCGATGTAGGGCCGCAGTTCCGTTGCGCCCAGGGCGCAGTTGATCCCCACGCTATAGAGTTCGCCGTGACGAATGGACGTCCAGCTGGCCTCCACGGTCTGGCCCGAGAGTGTGCGGCCGCTGGCGTCGACGATGCAGAACGAAGCCATGAGCGGTACGCGGCGCATCCCTTCGTCGAAGAGGCCGTTGATTGCGAACAGCGCGGCTTTCAGGTTGAGCGTGTCGATCTGGGTCTCTATCAGGAGCAGGTCCACCCCGCCGTCGAGGAGTCCGCGGGCCTGTTCGCCGTAGGCGTCAGCGAGGCCGTCGAAGGTGATGGACCGGAAGGCCGGGTCGCTGACGTCGGAGGCTACGGAGGCCGACCGGGTGGTGGGCCCCAGTGCGCCGGCTACGAAGCGGGGGCGTTCCGGATCTGCCGCCATGGCGGCGCCGGCGGCCCGTTTAGCGATCTTTGCCGCTGCCACGTTGATGTCGTAAACATGTTCCTGAAGGCCGTAGTCGGCCTGCGAGATGGCCGTGGCGTTGAAGGTGTTCGTCTCGATGATGTCCGCGCCGGCGTCCAGGTACTGCCGGTGGACCTGTTCGATGAGTTGTGGTTGGGTAATCGAAAGCAGGTCGAGGTCGCCGCGGAGAGGAACCGGGTGGTCTTTGAACGCTTCACCGCGGAAATCGGTTTCTTCAAGGGCATGGCCCTGCAGGACCGAGCCCATTGCCCCGTCGATGATGAGTATGCGCTCGGCCAGGAGCCGGTCCAGCAGGTGGTGGGTTTCTGTTGTTTCAAGAGGGGACTTGCTGAAGATTGCGGTCTCCTTCAGGAGATAGTACTTCGTGGGTTGCCTCGCGTCGCTGCGCCACAGTCGCTCATGCATGCCAGGAACCGCGACACCTTGTCGTTTCCGGGCAGGGCGTATCCGCGTTTGCGGCGTGGATGTCCCGGCGGCGCTTGACCATCGCGGACTTTGCGCTCACCTTCACTGTAAACTACGGGTGGTTCCCATGAGCGTCAAGGTCAACGCATTAGGCCTTGCCTGTCCGTGCAACGGGCCTGTATCATATGGGTTGCCGATCCATAATCTACCTATCGAACATTCCGATAACGCTATCAAGGAGCATGAAAATGAATGATACCAGTAACGATCATTCAACGGGAGGGTCCGGCCTGTCGAGACGCGGGTTTTTAAGGGGAGCCCTGGTTGGCGCCGGTGCACTGTCGGTGGGCAGCTTTGAAGCCGTAGCACAGATGGTGGGCGGACCTTCTGTCCGTGGCTGGGGCGTGCCCCCGGGACTGGTGCGCATCGACGCCAACGAGAACGCGTTGGGTCCGTCCCCCAGGGCAGTGGAAGCGGTGCTGTCACTGGTTACCAGCATCAACCGGTATGGCCAGAATCCGGACCTCCTGGGAAAACTCGCTCGCCGGCACGGTGTTCCCGTCGTGGAGTGGACGGACAGCCCCTTCGCGCCGGTCAAAGATTCCTGGATCGCCGTGGGGGCCGGGTCGTCCGACCTGCTTTTTGCCATCGGTCACGCCTTCATCCGCGAGGGACAGGAGGTCGTTGAAAGCCTGCCCGGTTTCGGTTTTCTGACGAGACTCGCCAACATGCAGAACGCCGAATCGGTTCGGGTACCGCTCCTGGAAGGCATGAAGCCCGATCTCGACGGTCTCAGCAACGCCGTAACGGACCGGACCGCCGTGGTTGTCGTGACCACCCCGGGTAATCCTACGGGCCAATTGACCCCCCTGTCCCAGTTGAAGCCCTTCGTCGCGTCTATACCCGAGCGTGTCCTGGTACTCATCGACGAGGCATATATCGAGTTCGCGGAAAAGGCGGAAGACCGTGAAGGCGCGGCATCGCTGATCGCGGACCACCCGAACGTGATCGTGACCCGTACTTTCTCCAAGGTGTTCGGCATGGCCGGCATGCGGGTGGGCTACGCGGTCGCCAACCCCGCGATGATCGATCGGATGAACAGCCACCGGGGCAATACGCTCACCCTGCTCTCAACGCACGCCGCGTCAGCGGCCCTCGACGACGAGACCCACATGAAGCGTTCGCGCGACCTGGCCATCGATGGGAAAAAGTACTTCTACGAGCAGCTGGACGAAATGGGCATTGAATACGCGCCCAGCGAGTCGAGTTTCGTGATGATGAATATGAAAACCGACGTGGATGAACTCGTCCGCCGGCTCCGGGAAGATCACAACGTCCGGGTGGGCAACGCGAAGGCGCGCTGGAATATCGATGGCTGGATCCGCGTCACCGCCGGGCTTCCGGAGGAGAACGAGGCCTTTATCTCGGCCTTGAAGAAGGTGATGGTAAGCAGTTAGATCGGAAGGCGCGGCCTCACTCCGCCTTCACCGCATCGACCGGGTTGGCCGTCGCCGCTTTGAACGCCTGGTATCCCACCGTCAGCCAGGCGATGATCAGGGCGGCAAGACCTGCCGATATGAAAACTCCGAGACTCGGTTCGATGCGATACGGGAAGTCCGCCAGCCATGCCTGCATGACGTAGTAGCCCACCGGTGCGCCGATCACGAAGGCAAGCAGGACCAGTTTCGTAAAGTCTGCGGACAACAACAGCATCACGTTCGATATCGTGGCGCCGAGGACCTTTCGTATCCCGATCTCCCGGGTCCGCTGTTCGGCCATATAGGATGAAAGGCCCAGGAGTCCCAGGCAGGCGATCAGCATGGAAAGCGCGGCACCGGCGATGAAGACGTTCCCCAGCCGTTGTTCGGCGGTATACAACTGCTCGAGGTTCGCGCCAAGAAACGAGATCTCCATGGCGGGATGGTTCGGATACGTCTGCCTCCACTGATCCTGCAGAATCTCCAATCCCCGTCGCAGGTCCTCCCCCCTTAACCGAATGACCATGTACGGCCCGGGTGCATTGAACAGGATCATGAGCGGTTCTATGGGTTGGCGCAGCGAGTTTTGATGGAAATCCCTCATGACGCCGATCACCCTGTGGGACGGGGCGGTTTCCTGCGAACCCGCGAATCGAAGGGTCTTGTCGATCGGGTCTTCCCAGCCCAGCACGCGGACGGCCGTCTCGTTGATCAGGCAGGCTGATGAATCGGTAGCGAAGGCGGTGTCGAACGTGCGTCCGGCAGCAAGCTCGATTTCCATGGTTTCCACGAAATCGAAGTCCCCCCAGATCGTCTGGAAAACCGGGCTCTGGTCGGGCGGCATCCCTTCGGGTGTCAACAGGTTCAGACTGACCTGGGCGCCGGGTACGCTGCTCGAAGTACTCACCTGCAGGATCTCAGGATACTGCAGCACCGCGGTCTTGTAGACACCGTACCCATTGACCGCAGCTTCATCGGGCATGCGGACGACCGCCAGGTGCTCGCTTTCGAATCCCAGCCTTTTATTCTTCATGTATTCCAGCTGACTGAAGACTACGGCCGTGCCCACCATCATGAGGATAGAGATGCTGAACTGGAAGGTGATGAGCATTTTCCTGAGTACAGAATGGGAGGCGCCGGTCAGCACGGCCACCGGCCTGAATGAAGAGAGCAGGAACGCGGGATATCCACCGGCGGCGAAACCGACGAAAAGCACGATGATTGCCAGGGCAGGCACCAGCCAGTTTGACCAGTAGTCCAATTCCAGTGACTTGCCGGACAGCAGGTTGAATTGCGGAAGCAGCAGGTGCGTCAGTACGAGCGCGATGATCAGTGCGAGTAGCGCGAGCAGTACCGATTCGCCGATGAACTGTCTGATCAACTGCAGCCGCTGAGCGCCCAAAACCTTCCGGATCCCGACTTCCTGCGCCCTGCGGGCGGACCGGGCGGTGGACAGGTTCATGAAATTCACGCAGGCGACTACAAGTATGAAGACGGCCAGAGCCGTGAAGATATAGATATAGCGAATGTCGCTGTTGGCCCTGATCTCGGCTTCCAGGTTGGAATGAAGGTATATATCCGCAAGGGGTTGCAGGTAGGGGTTGGCTTCAATGCCAGCGGACTTGAGCGTTTCGCCGAGGTACGTATCCAGGAATGGCCGGAACCTGGATTCCATTTCCTCGCGCGTGGTACCTTCCCGAAGGAGTAGATACGTATATAGATCGTGGTTGAATCCGCCGGCCTGGATATTGTCCGGATCACTGTAGTAGAGATTGTTCGGCGGTAGGGTGGCGAAGGAGGCCAGGAAATCGAAGTGGAAATGGGAGTTTCGCGGCATGTCCCGCATGATGCCGGTTACGGTAAATTCGTAGAGGTCGTCCCCCGTGATTACCTTTCCGATCGGGTTCTCCTCTCCGAAATACTTGTCGGCCATGGATTCGGACAGCACCACGGTATGCGGTTCGGTCAGAGCTGTGCTGGCATTGCCTTGTACGAGGGGGATAGTGAAGATGTCGAACACCGACGAATCTGCGAATATGAAGTACCGCTCGTAGAATCGATTCTCCTCATACCGTATGAGCCAGCGGGAGCCCGGCGGCTTGATCCGGGTGAAGTGCTCGATCTCCGGATAGTCTCGCGCCAGGACCGGCGCCCAGGACGGGGGTGTGACGGCCGCTTCGATTGACCTGCCCGTTATCGTAGCGGATTCCGCGATACGATAGATCCGGTCTTTTTTCTCGTGATACTGATCGAAACTGAGCTCGTCCTGCACATAGAGCAGGATAAGGACGCAACTCGTCATGCCGATGGCAAGGCCCAGGACGTTGATGGCCGAATAGCCCTTGTGGCTGAGCAGGTTTCTCAGTGCGACGGTGAGATAGTTTTGGAACATGTCGAGAGCCGTTACGTGGTGTTGTTGTCTCAGTAGTTGTGGTTACGTCGATATTAAGACCCGCTGAGGTAACCGGATGTTTCACGGTCAGGGAGGTCCCAGGAGGATAGCCGGGAAACTCGATACTGGAAACCAGTCTCAGGACTGAAAACACCCTTCAGGAAATCAAGATATACTGGTTCTTTCTTACCACAGCACCCCGAAAAGCAACCCCGACGCGATGGCCAGATAGCCCAAGGCCAGCACACCGGGCCTTCGAGACAACGGCAGGCCGCCAGGAGGCAGTTTGAAGGGATAGGCTCCGCGAACGGGGTTCTCTGCCAGGGTCTTCTGCAGCCACGTTCCCTCGAGCGCTTTGAGCCGGTGGGCCATGCGGTTCCGCACCGAGGAGATGTCGTTCTGCCGGGCGTAAACGAGTCCTTCGAGTTCATCGTTCGCCAGCCGGCCTCGCCGCAGGGTGATCAGCGCTGACGCAATGAGCATGCCGCTCGCCGGGAACACGATGTTCCACAGGTAGGTCCACCACGTATTGGTATACCACACGGGCAGTCCCCAGTCCAGGCTCTCGCCCAGGATCGCCGATACACCGTATAGGAGCCCTACGAACAGGCCCACGATGCCGGTCTGCCGGTGCACCCGGGTGAAGACGCCCATGAGAATGACGGTCATGAGCGGCACGGCGATGGCGCCCGCCAGCCGGAGGTAGAAGGCCAGCATGCCCTCCTGGATGAAAGGCACGTAGGCGAATCCCAGGGCCATGATGAAGGGGGCCGTGATGCGTCCCACGCGCGTGTAGTGGGCGTCCGAGGCACGTTTCACGATGAATCGGGCGTAGATGTCGCGGACGAAGAGGCTGGAGATCCCGATGCCGATGGAGTCGAAGGTGGAGTACCCACCAGCGATCAGCCCGGCGACTACGATGCCGATCAGCCCGTGGGGCAGGTAGGCCTGGATCATCAAAGGATAGGCCTGGTCGATGGTTTCGAGTCCGGGGAAGTCCGCCCGGGCCATGGGGCCCATGGTGACGTTGAACCAGAGGCATATGGCCGTGGCGGTGCTGGCCACCACGGCGGCCATCTTGAAATCCCACTCCGACCGCGCGCCCAGGAACCGGATCGCCTCGTACTGGTTGATGACGGCGTACATGGTCAGCACGACGATGAAACTGAGAATGACCACGACCGCGGGAACGCCCGGCGGTGCGTATCCGCCCACGTGGAGGAGCGTGTCCGGCAGCGCGGGATCCACGGCGGCCAGGCGTTCGTTGAGACCCGACCAGCCTCCTCCCCGGACCCAGACCACGATCCACAGCACGAAGGATCCGATGATCATGGCCACGCTCTGGACCGCGTCGGTGAACACTCCGGCCTGCAGGCCGCCGCGGACGACATAGAGCGTCGCGGACGTCGCCACGGCCACCACGACGAACCAGCTGGCGGTCGACGAGAACCCGGCAAGGACGCTGAGGACCAGGTACATGGAGAAGAAGATGTTGGCGAGGACGTTGGTGCGTGACTGGATGTTGATGAGCACGGCCATGACGCGGACGGACGGACCGAAACGGAACTCGAGCCACTCGGCGTTGGTGAAGACGCCCGACCGGTACATGGGCAGGATGACGAAGAAGGCGAGCACGAACCAGCCGATGGCGATCCCGAGCCACCACTGCGAGAGCTGGGACAGGCCGAACTGGTACGATCCGCCGGCGATCGCCACGTAGTCGCCGCTGTCCACGGCCGTGCCGAAGGCGGACAGGCCGATGGCCCACCACGGCATGGACTTGGCCGCCAGGTACCAGTCGAAGCTCTCGCCTTTCTCGCGGAAGGCCAGCAGACCGTATACGACGATGCCGCCGTTGACGAGAAAAACGATGGTCCAGTCTAGAAAGGACATGGGGTATTTCGGGGGGTAAGGTGCCGGACCAGAGACAGGTCGGATGAACGCCGGATCGGCCAGGCTGTGTTATGTAAAAGCTGCCCGGACGCCCTATTCCCGCGGCAGATGATACCCGGCCTTCATCACGGGGATCCGGTAGAGCGCGGTCCCGGCGGTGATGTACAGGACCCGGTCGTTCTCGCCCCGTCCAAAGCCCACGTTGGTGGGCAGCACGCCGGTGGGAATGAAGGCCTTTTCCGTGCCGTCCGGCGCGCGGATGGCGATGCCCGGCCGGGTCACGTCGCGCTCGGACACGTACAGGTTCCCCTCGACGTCGACGACCAGCCCGTCGGGACCGTCTTCAGGAAGGTAATCCACCAGCACGCTCCGGAACGTGGCGGATCCATCCTCGTGCAGGTCGTAGGCCAGCAGGGCCATGCGCCCCTTGTGCACGGGGATGTCCAGTGTGATCTTGCCCAGGTCGATGGATCCATTGTCGTTGCTCACCACGTAGAGGGTCTTCTGGTCGGGCGAGACGACCACGCCGTTCGGCTTGCCCGCATCGGTGATGATCCGGTGGATCGAACCATCCGTATCGATGCGGTACACGGCCATCACGGGCTGTTCCACCGATTCGCCGCCGATGTATTTAGGGTCGCTGAAGTAGACCCGACCCTTCTCGTCGATGGCGATGTCGTTCGGAGCGTTGAACGGCCGGCCCTCGTACTCGTGGGCGATGATATAGGCCTTGCCTGTGGTCATGTCGGTTCGGGTCACGCGTCGTCCACCCTGATCGGCCCCTTCCGCGGCAATCAATCTGTCCTGGGCGTCGAACTTGAGTCCGTTGGACATCCCGCTAGGTGACCGGAAGATCGTGGTCTCACCCGTTTTCGGGTCGTAGCGCCAGATGTGGCCGGCCTCTATGCCATCTGCTCCAGCCGCCGTGGTGAAGGTGATGTCGCTGAAATAGATCATCCCGTCTGGACCCTCGGCCGGACTCTCCGTCAAGGCGAGTCCCCCGTCGAACACCATTTCCAAGCGGGCATCGGGTGCAATGAACTCCGGATTGCCGAAGGGCGGGTCTACCTCCTGGGCCTGGAGTGGGGCGTTTCCGAAAGAGACGGTTATCAGGATGAGAAATAGTATGGCAGACGAAAAGCTGCAATTCTGCGCTGCATGCGACGCGGGTTGTTGAAATGGACGTAAAATGCGTGGAATTGGTAGGGACATCCAAACTCCTCCTGGTATTAAAAGCTTGTTGAAGTGTTCAGAGACAAATCAACCTAATGGTCCATCTCGTTCTTAGAGTTCCAATATGCGTCTCTCCGGTCGATCGAACAGGGCATATCGCAGATTGCGTGGTACCGTCTCACCCAATCTTTCAACCGGAATTGTTCCTGTATCATCGGCAAATAGCGAAAAACCATGGTAGAAAAGCGTGTCTCGGAACTCAGGAAACCGGCGGTTAGGTGTAATGTTGCTCGAGTTCGTATAAATCACCGTCGCCCGCCCGCGGCCGATTTTCGTCAGTAGTCTGTCAAGGTTCCGGATGAGCCGATCTGCGGTATCCAGTGTAGGACTCGCAAGCAGGTATGATACGATAACCACGACCGGTCTCCAGCTCGGGGCATCATTCCAAGCGACTGCGGGCAACGTGCTTGCCCATTGGCGCTGGGATCGTCCCAATTGCGGAGCGGCGGACGCAAGCCCTTCGCCCAAGTCACGCATGGCTTCTGACTGATCCACGCCAATATAATCGAACTGTCTGATTTCCTTGCACATGCCCGCGAACGCAAGCCCGCCGGTGCAAGGCCCGCACCCCAGATCGACGATTATGGGATTATTGGGAGGGGAACCATCGGGGAATAGCTGCCGAAATGCCTCGACAAGTTCTTCCAAGTGCCCTCTCTGGTTGAAGTAGGCGTACAGGAGTACGCGATCGTTTGGGGTAAGATGCTCCCAAGAACTGTCGAAATCCGCCTGCCCTCTACCGATTACCGTGTCAAGAGCGATTGATCTGCTGACACCAAGGAACTTGCCCGCCGTAGAACGGGGATCACTCCTGACCTTTTCGAGTATTTCTCTTGATCGCAGTGATTCGAGCCATGGAGGCAACGTGACCGCTAAACTGTTTCTCGCGTCCAAATGTTCATCTCTGATTTGCACCGACGCCAATCACTGGGTCAAGGTCGTCGTTATCGGCCCGAATTCCCGTAATTACGGCGGTCCGTAAGAGTATTTTATAAACTTGCTAAGAGTCTCTTGCTACTCTACGAAAAGTAAGGGACAGTCGGCGTACACGTGGCACTTTTTCCCTCTTGCCATCTGGCATCAACGGCCCCGGCTCGTTTTGCCTTGCGGGTATCTCATGGGTCCACTGGGTTCGGGACGGGCCCGACATGACGGCTGCGCTACCTCTTTCCAGCCGGATCGGCCGCCTCTCCTGTCCTTTCCTAAACACCATTTCCCAAGACTCCAGCAGGCTGACCATGGCGATATGATCGTTAAAACTCGCCATGCTGTCTACGTGCTTGGCTATGCTCTGTTTACCCTGATATTCGTTTACGATCAACTGGTCCGGCTCCTCGGGGACCAGACCCTGATCTACAAGTCGCCGTGCGATTTTTGTTGCCCAATCCGGCAATGGACCGATGTGCGCCCGCCGGTCGATTTGACCGGCTTTATAGTCGTATCGCCAGCCATAGTGCTGCACGCGCCGCTTTAGTACTTTGCTCCACTTCGTCTGATCTGCGTCGATCATTCTGGTTATTTCGACCTCCTCGGTTTCGTTCAGAAAACCAGGTACGTATTTGAGGCCAGGGACCGTAGTTCCGTCCTCCGAATATACCTTTGCGGCCTTGGCAGGTTTTTCGGGAGTATTCGGGAGCGGGGCCGGAGGTTCCGGTAGTTTACCAATCTCCTTTGCGATATGTTCGCGAAAGGCGTCTTCATCCAGCACATCCTCTACTGCGGCAGGAGATGGCAGTTGAATGTCCATTTCGCCTCGTATCTCAGTCGCATGCTTATCCCCGCCTACTTCCATGACATAGGTGCCTTTAACGATAACGCAGCTTTCGGACGGCAACCGAACCCGATGGTGCCCGCAGGACCAGCCCAGATCCGACGCAACACGGAACGCTGCCTGTCTGATGCGCTCGTCGGAGAAATTCGCAGCATACCATCTACTACGTGCAGTTCCCGATTTGCGGGCAATTGGGATCTTACCCCAAAGTAAATCGAACCCATCCCCGGTTTTTCGCCATTCGGGTTTGCCTTCCTTAGACAACCACGCAAGCCCCTGCTGGCCGGGCGAACTCTTACGAAGAGCGTGGATGGAAAGTGTTTCTTGGAGTGCAGGTTCGCCGCGAAAGCACGTGTCCAGCCGTTTATAGCCATTGCCCCACCCGCATAGAGTGGCTGCCGACCACCAGACCCGGGGTGGCAGAGTCGGCAGTTCCCGCAGCCAAGTCTTGAATTTAATGGGTTCCAAACGCGTCAGCACGAGTTGGATCGCCAATCCAACTGGAAAGTCACTCCACTGGTCGGGTTGAATCGTGGTTTCCGCCCGCAGGACTTTGTGCATATCGACTAGCCAATCAGAGATTTCCTGGGTTCGATCGGGTACAGCATCGCATGCAGTATCCGCAATGAGTTTGGCTAAGTCCCGAGGATGCCTGCAGGAACCTTTCGCAACGTCGCCCAACACATCAATAGCCGCACGCCAGAGCGCAACCTGATCATCCAGCACAGGTTCCGGTACTAATTCTCTGATCTGGTTTCCGAGCCATTGGCCGTGCGTCCAAGGAGGTTCACGCCACCATGGAGCCGATACGCGTGTCGCCGATTCGGCCAATCGTTCTCGGTCGTCGGACAGGCTCGCCACGAGCACATCCAGCCAAGGATCGATACGCGGTACCGACCATACCGCCATGGCCATAGCGCCATGGATCGCATCCATCCCGTCCGGTATCTCGATCAGCGATTGTTGGTCGGTCGGCGGCAATGGTGGCGGCAGCGGATCCTTTATTACCTCATCCACCTGCGCGATCTGAACGTCAACGGGAAGTGCTACGTTAGACAATTGGTCGACAATACCATTAAGGCGAATGCGTTCCTCGGTCGTCGATACGGACAACTTAGTGATAGCGGAAGTGTGTAGCATCCCCGGCCAGAACCACACTTCCTCCTCGAAACCTGTTTCGGTCGGCGACGCGGAGACCCAGGCCCCGTCTCGAAATACGTGCGAGCGCATGTTAGGTAGCTTTCTTACATCAAAGTACAGTCGAACAAGGATCGTATGTTTTTCCAGTTTACCGGTTTCCCTGACGAGAACATCGGCCCCGAGCATATGTCCGATTGCATCGGATGGGGGTGGTAGCCAGCCATTCTGTAGAGCATCCATCAGACGTCTGTGAGGCACGGCTAATCCGTACCAGGACGCCGCGACCTGTTCTGCCTTATAGGTGACAACTGCTTCTGCGGTCGAGACTTCGCGTCCACCGGATCCGCATACGTTGGAGGGTTGGGCTGCTGCGGTCCCCGAGTCGTCATCTTCCTCTCCGGTGTCATCTGCCGCGGCAAGATCACCCGTCGAAGCACCATCGGCTGCTTCGGAGGCACCAGAAACCGCTGGATCTTTGTTGTCTTTGGGGAAATCGAGTTCAGACTGAAAATCAGAATCGTCGTTAGTCAAGGTCTTTCCTCGAATGAAAGCCTGTGCACAACTGAATCGATACTCAATTGCTAGTTTCCAAGATCGTTGGACCCGGCAGCGATCGGAGAGCCACTTCGGGAAGTTCAGCGGGTCCATATACAAGCGTGAGATTCTCGCGGGCCCGAGAACACATCATGTACATTGCACGGAGTTCAGCGTCGTTGGAACAGGGAATAAACCTCTCCGTTTCCAGTATAAAGACCCAGTCGAATTCCTGCCCCTTGACAGATTGCTTGTTTATCACCGTCACGCCGTCTTCCAAAACGTTCGTATCGGCGTCGTTTTTCTGCTCGTGCAGGTAGATATCGACTCGGGACGCGGAAAGGCGCTGCTTAAGCTGTCGGTATATTTGCTCTCCCGTGTCGTTCTGGTTGACGATCACGCCCACCGAACCTCCACGGACCATCAGCCAGTTTGCCACCATTGATGCCGTGTGGCTGATGCCCTTCGTCCTTTCCAGATGAGGCAGTTCACCTGATGGTTCGCGAATGACCGAAGCCGCCGGCAGTCGACCGCTGTGGAAGTGTTCTGCCAGTCGTGCGACTTCCGGTCGGTTTCTATGGTTCCGACTAAGGATCACGGCGTATTCCATATCTGTGCATTTCTTGATCTGATCCAATGTCGTGTGTCGATCTGACAGTGCCTGGTCTTCGTCTGCGAATAAAGTGAGTACGTTCGCGCAGTGTCGGTAAAGATACGCATGAAAACCCGGCGGGAGATCCTGCCCTTCGTCCACGACAATATGCGACATATAGGGTTCGATATCCTGATGACGAAACCTGGTAAGGATAGCATGCCAATCGAAACTGAACTCGTCGTGCGTCGTTGGCGGGTATTTGCCGATACGACAGCGATAATCATCGCCAATATAGGCATGCATGGTCACCGGATTCACGCCGCCTTCGTTTAGTAACTCCATCAGCCGCCTAAGCATACGATTGTAGGTAACCAGCACCGTAGGTCTGCCTGACGCTTGGGCCGACATCTCTGCGCGTCTTACAGCCAACACGGTCTTACCGGAGCCCGGAGGTCCGACCACGCAAAGGGAACTGTCAAGAGGCCACTCCAGAACCTCCAACTGCTTTGTATCCCTTGCGAGCTCGTCGTAGGTAGGCAGATTCAATCAAGATTCCATTTCTCACTACGGAGTAGTATCGGATCAGGATGCCGTTTTAGCATAAAGGTAACCTATAAACGCTTACCGTGTCAAGGTGGCCGATGGCGATAAGGCCTCACTTCGCGGCTGTGCTAAGTTGCCTTCGTAAGCCAGCGCCTGGACGAATATCACGGAGTTTCGCCCGAATCCGTTCTTTCTTGACGTCATGCGTTGGATCCCATACCGTCTTGGTACACCATTCCCAGCACAAAATCATCATTTTAAAGGTAAAAACGCAACAAGGAGTAACTCATGTCCGTATCGAGACGGGAGTTCATGGGCATTGCGTCCGCGGCGGCTCTCGCTGGTATCGCGGGTTCTGCGTGCAGCGGCGAAACAAACCAATCCACCACGGACGCCACGGCGCAGGTCCCGACAGGCGACGATCCACTGGGCGTGCGCGCGGATTTCCCGGTCGCCAGCGAGTCCCTGTATCTGAACACCCCTTACATCGGTCCATCGCCCCAGCCCGCGGTGGACAAGACCATCGAGTTTCTGGCGGCAAAGTCACAGGATCCCATATTACTTGGCGCGATGCTCGAGGAAGAAGAAGCCGTGCGGGAGAAGTTTTCCCGCCTGATCCGCGCCCAGATCGGGGAGATCGGCCTGGTCTCGTCCACCAGCGAGGGCGAGAACATCGTGGTCAACTCCCTGGACCTGAAGGCCGGGGACAACGTGGTGATCGACGATCTCCATTACATGACGTCGCTGGTGATGTACAGCCAGTTGGCCGAGACCCTAGGCATCGAGACGCGCATCGTACGGAACGTGGACGGAGTGACTTCACCGGAGGCCTTTGCCGAGATGGTGGATGACAGGACGAAGCTGATCTCCGTGGCGTGGATTTCCAACCGGAACGGCTACCGCCAGGATTTGAAGGCGCTGGCGGACCTGGCCCATGCCCATGGCGCCTACCTGTATGCGGACGCCGTACAGGGCGTGGGCATGATCGATCTCGACATCGGGCCGACCGGGGTCGATTTCCTCACCACGGGTTCGTACAAGTGGCTACTCGGCGGCTTCGGCGTGGCGCCCTTCTACGTGCGGGAATCCGTGATGGACGTGGTGAAACCCGATCGGCTGGGGTGGAGAATGGTGGACGAAAGGCTACCGGACAATCGGTACACGATCTACAACGACGCCCGTAAGTTCGGGTATGCGACCCCCGCCTTCGCGGCGATCTACCAGCTTTCCGGTTCGCTCGATTACATCCTGAACGTGGGTACTGACCGGATCGAGCAGCACACGGTCACGCTGGCGCACCGTCTCCATAGTGGACTGACTGAGCAGGGGTTCGAGGTATTCACGCCGCCCGGCAACCAGTCGGCCATCGTGTCCTTCAACCACGGCAACGACCGAGAGATCATCGAGAAGCAACTCGAAGGCGCGGGGGTCCGGTTGTCCTTCCGGGAAAACGATGCCCAGATCCGCGTCGGTCCCGCCATGTTCAACAACGAGCAGGATATCGACGCCTTCCTGGACATCACGAAGGGGTGGAGAGAGGCCACGAGTTAGCTGCGTGTTTTCCCCATCCGCCAGCGCACCACGATGGTTTCTGTTACAAACCCACTGTAAAGAGCGGCCACGCCGCGGATCGCCCCGTGCAGGTCGAATAGGGCGAGTACGTTCACGACGATGACGATGGCGCCCGCCCGGGCGGGTCCGCTGGGTGCGATGGCACTCGTCCGGTGGTCCCGCAAGGCGATGCCGTGCAGGTAGGACCGGACCGTGACGGCGAGGGGAAAGAACGAAAAGATGATCAGCGGCACGGTACAGCGCACGGCAAAGTCATGATCCACGCCGATTAAGGTTTCCAGGAGAAAAAACCGCACCGGGGTCCAGAACATCAAGGCCATGGTGCCAAAGGAAATCATCCCGCACACGGCCGTGAACCGGCGAATGATCCGCCCATCGGGGTCCTGCCGCTGAAAGGCCGGGGGCAGGTTCTTGAGTTCGTTCAGCCATCCGTAGGGAAGGTGTGCGAGGGCGTACACGATGGTGAGCACGGCCAGCGACTCCGTCCCGTCCGTGCCCCGGGCCACGAAGAGGTTGATGATCGGACGGCTCAGGGCCTGAATGCCGATTGTTATAGCCAGGGGCCAGTAGAATCGCAGTACATAGGCCGCGGTCAGGGGAAGCGGTTTCCGCGTGACCGTCTCGCCGCCGGCATCCTGTCCCGCCGCTTGCTCTCCTTCAGCTGCCCCGTCCCTGTCGCCCCTGTGCAGCGATCTCCGCACGAATCGCCGGTAGCCGTAGATAATCACGGCAAGTTCCGTCAGGACGCCGAAGTAGGTCGCGACAACCGGCAGGAGAATGGGGTCGGTTTGAACGGCCGGTGTAGGCAGGAACAAGAAAACAGACAGCACGCTCATACTGATTCCTGCCATCATGGCGTAACTGACGATGTCCGTCCTTCTTGCCCGCAGCAACAGCCCCGAAAGAAACCTCGTAATCCCTACGATCAGCGGAATGGGCAGCAGGTATCCGAGCGCCCTCCGCACCGTGCCGCCGAGGATCGGGTCCACGGCGTGAAGTTCGTCGATCACCCATAGTCCCACCGGTGTGAACGCCAGACTCACAAGGATGAGAAAGTGCGCGCCGCCGAACCCGGCGACGCACCGGAAGACCGTGTGGAAGGTCGCTCGGTCTCGGACGAGGACCATGGACATCTGCCTAGTCTGGGAGACGGTGCCGGTCAGGAATGACGTCAGCCCCCAGGCAATTCCGTACGCGGCGAGGGTTTCGGTGGGCCTGGGCACGCGGGCGATACCGCCGTTGATAACCTGAATGCCCAGTTCATATATCAGTTCGGTAATGACGAGGGGGAGAAGGAACCAGAATAGGGACCGGTACATGGTAGGAGAGTATAGGGGAGCCGGTGATGAGGGTCAAGGATGGGGGCGATCAGGATCGATCAGGATTGTTCAGGGTTAATCAGGGATGATCAGGCCCAATCCCCTCAGGCTTCGAACCGTTTGAATTCGACAGGAGGGAACTGGCTCGCGTAGGCATGGACTGCCGGGGCGCCTCCCAGGTGCATCAGCAATACGCGGCTTTCCGGTTCGAAACGTCCCTGGTCCGCAAGATTGAGCAGTCCGCGGACCGCCTTTCCCTCGTAGACGGGATCGGCCATAATGCCCTCGCTGCGCGCCAGGAGGCGGATCCCTTCATATACCTCTTCGGATGCGACGCCGTAGGGATCGGTCGTGGCCGCGACGATCTCGACGTCGTCAGGGGCGACGCGCTCTGGTAATGCCAGGGTTTCCAGCGCGGCATTTGCCAACCTGAGCACCCGCGCCTTCTTGATTTCCACCTCGTCGTCGTCAGATACGCTAATCACACGCGTACCGGTTCCCAGCGCGGCGAAACCGGCGACCAGTCCGGCCTGTGTACTACTGCTGCCCGTACAGTGTATCACGTAGTCGAAATGAACCCCAAGATCGCGCGTCTGCGTCACAATCTCCGCTGCGCAGGCCAGATAGCCCATGCTCCCCAGGGGATGGTCGGAAGCGCCTCCTGGGATCAGGTAAGGCTTGCGTCCCTGACGGCGCAGATGTTCGGCCAATTCCTCGAGGGGGCCTTTGTCCTCGATGGGACGTTCGCGTTCGTCGAGATAGAGTTCGGCGCCCAGGATATTGCTGAGCAGGATATTCCCGGTCTCCCTGTATCCAGGTCCTGCGTCCCGGGTCCAGGCACAGTGAAGCAGCGCGCATTTCAGTCCGCTTCTGGCCGCTGCCGCCGCGGTTTGACGGGTGTGGTTCGACTGGATCGCTCCGACCGTGACCAGCGTGTCTGCACCGGACCGCAGGGCGTCGCCCACCAGGAATTCCAGCTTGCGGGACTTGTTGCCGCCACCGGCCAATCCGGTCAGGTCATCGCGCTTGATCCAGAGATCCGGCCCTCCGAGGTGGGCGCCGAAACTGGCGAGCTTGTGAATCGGCGTAGGCAATTGGACCAGGGGCCTTCGGGGCAGGTCCGGCATCCGAAGCAGCCAGTCGATCCGTTCTTCGGTTTTCGTCATGTCTGGTTTCTTAAATTGCCTACTTGCATATTTATCAGGAACTGTCTGGATGATGGTAAACGCTTGCTTGACGAACCGTCGCAGGAATTATAACTATTATCACTTCATGGCGATTTACAAAACTGGCGCTATTATGCAAGAAGCGCACTTTAGTAAATCTACCGGAGTATCCTGTCTTTTTCAAATACGATTAAGGAGAGCATTGAATGCCAGTTCCGCTCTTGCTTATCGGTGCAGTCGTTGCTGGGGTTACCGGTATTGGCACTTGGTTGGATAGCAGAGGTAGAAAGAAGACAGCAGGAAACATCTACTCTCGTCACCGCCAAAGATACGAATCTGACTTGGAGCTATACAAGAAGCGGTTAATGGAAGTCAATGAGAATCTGGAGCACCTCGGCAGTTGTCGATTGGAATCAATCCCTACGTTGAAACTTGCGGCCGAGTTTCTACAAAAGGCTAGAGTCAGAGATCGGAACATATATCAGAAAATTGGTATATCACCTGAGTTCCTGGCAAGGTGGGAAGGTCCGGATGGGAACGAATCTACAGTTATCAGCGATGCTTCCAAAGGTGTCACGGCAGGTGTAAGCACCGCGATAAGTGTTTATGGTGCAGTGGGTGCATTTGGTTCAGCCTCTACTGGCACAGCTATCAGCACTTTGAGCGGTGCAGCCGCACAAAAAGCCACACTAGCATGGTTAGGCGGCGGTTCTATGGCCGTTGGTGGTGGAGGAATGGCGATTGGCGTTATTACATTAGGTAGCCTGTTTGTCGGTCCTGCTGCTCTTGTGACGGGTCTTATCAAGATGTCCAACGCAGCCAGATTTGAGACGGAGGTAGAAGGTGAAAAAGCTGAAATGAAAGTGGCGAGAGTTCAGATCAAGCAGCAGATTGAAGTGATCAAAATCTATCGGTATCGTATTTGTGAACTGCGGGAATCTATTGAGGAAACTGAGAAATCTCTTACAAGACTTATTGAGGTGGGAGATCCTGCAATCGATGAAGATGCATACAAGGTTGCGGTCGCTGCACAGACCTTGGGCGAGCTTCTCGATACTCCGGTCGTAGAGGAGAACGACGAATCGCTGGACAAGGTATCTGATCTGTAGCCATCGCCTGTAGTGGGGTAAGTTCAACAGACAACCCCAAAGACACACCTTCGAAATCGATTTAGCAGGAGTGGTAACATAATGGCAAACGTACGTAAATCCATGAAACTGGCCAACACGATAAGTAGTGCCGACGCATTGACGGTACTAAAGGAAGCGATTGCATACTACAAAACACGCCAAGTAGAACAGACAAAAAGAGAGGAAATCTGGTCCAAGCGTGATGTCCTCATCTTGATGTTAAATAACGAGAAAGACGTGTTCCTTACTTACTTTGAACATCGTTTTGCAGAACGAAAGACCTCACTAGAGCAGTTTTACAACTTACTCCATAGATCTGTAGATTCAGGGAATGAAATCCAATTACAGACTGCACTGACTGGTATTTTAGGTATAATCCAGGAAAACCCATTAAGTGACTTTGCTGAATTCAGGAAGAACATGGCTAACCCAGATTTCAAATTGGAGCTGTAGGAGTCGGCAATGTATTTGAATCCCAACGTTGTTTTTCAGGTATTGGCCCTTGGTTGTTTTGAGTAAATTCAAAGGGTTAGTAAAATCGGTAACCATCTTGATTCGGAGTCTAAACTGCGCATGATCCCCCACGATCACTGGCTCATAGGTTCCAAAGGCGTATACCACGGCACGATCGGTGGATCCTGGACGCGCATCGGCGCACAGGAATACGGCATTTCGAGCCTGATTCGCGAACCGGACCGCCTGGTGGCGGGCGCGAGTTGGGGCAGTGGGCTCTGGGAGCGGTCGATCGGGAACAAGCAGGCGGGTGAGTCGGGCTCATCGGGCCAGCCGGACCCAACTAACCAGGCGATCCAATCTGACCAAGCGGACGAAGCTGACCAGACCGACCAGGCCGGCCAGTCTGACCGGGTAGACCGCTGGAAGCAACTGCACGACGAAACGGTCACTGAAGTCATGGCCATCGCGCCGATCGCGGGTTCTCCCGGAGTGGTCGCCGGATCCCCCTACGGAATCGCCACGGGTCGCTACGACGACGCTGGCGCTGTCCGCTGGACCCACCATTCGGACAGCCTCCGCGTCAATGAACGGTTTACCAACGCCATCCTGGTGCGCCCCGGGAATGCATTTTCCTGGCTAGTCGGTACCGAAGGCGGCGTCCTGATCGCGGACGATTCGGGCGCGACATGGCGGCGGACCAGTCTGTCGGGCACCGCCGTTCGCGCACTGGCATTCATACATGGACAGTTCTGGGCGGGCACCGACGACCGGGGCATCTGGCGTAGCGAAGACGGGGCGCGTTGGGACTCGGTGGGCCATACGCCGGACGGAGGCGCGGTTTTCGAATTAACGCTGGCCGGCGACGATATTCTTGCCGCCACGGAACACGGCGTGGCCGTCGGGGATGGCTCGGGACACTGGGTTCGCACCGGACCCCGGCACTTGTGTGCGGCCGTGCGATGCCATCCGGTTTCAACATCGACTTGGCTGGCCGGCGCCACGCCGGGCGGACTGTGGTACACGGAAGACGGGGGCAACGCGTGGCAGCATGTCCCGGGTTTCGCAAACGTTCGCGCCGTTCTACCACCGGAAACGGACTGAACATGGACCAGGAAGCATACAATCAGCAGGTCAGCGCACGGGCGGACCAGGTTGTTCGGCACCGGGCCAGGGCGGGCGGTGGAGGACTCTGGGACGTGAACGCCCACCTGGCGACCGGCATGGATGACGCCGAAGTCGTCGAAATCGTCCGGCGGTCCCTTTCGGATCAGACCGACGGATGGGGCGGCCGCCCGGCCGGCGGACCGTTCCACGTATATCCCTGCGGCGCGCTCATCGCCCGGTGGCCGGATCGGCTCCCGGAACAAGCCCTGGAAATCATCCGGGATTTCATGATGGACGGCGTGCTCGAGCGCGGCAACACGGAGAACCACTGGCTCATGTTCTACGTGGGCAACCTGCTGGCGGCGGAACGCTGGCCGGACGCGCAATGCATGTGGAACGGCCTTTCCGCTGAAGCCAACCGGGCCGAGGCCACGCGTTGGATCCTGGGCATGATCGATCGCACGGCCGTCAACGGCCATCACGAATACGATTCTCCCCAGTACCACGTGGAGCACATGGTCCCGATGGTCACGCTCGCCGATCACGCGGCCGATCCTCACCTGCGCCACCAGGTCGAGCAGGTACTTTCCCTTTACGTGGCGGACATGGCGCTTGAGTACTACTATGGCGCTTGGGCGGGCGGACACTGCCGCGAAGGATACCGGGAAAACACGTGGCGTAAATCCGGTGCGATCTCCGCGCTGCAGTATCTTTACTTCGGTGACGAGGAATTCGAACCAAAGCATCACGTCCACGGTTTCTGCATCCCGCCGGCGACGGCCGCTTACCGGCCCCCGGCTCTGTTCGCGGAAATGGCCGTAGACCGATCCAGGCCGCACGTCGTGAAGAAGACCAAGGCGCCGAGGACGATATACCGCCGCGTGGAACACGAAGCACAACCGGTTCGGAAATACACCTACATGAGCCCTTCCTACGCGTTAGGATCCTCGCAATTGGGCCTGCCGGGTCCGGGGTCCGGTCCCATCGACCTCATTTCCTGGGACCTGACGTGGCGGGGAGAGAACCAGCAGGCCAAGATCTGCTGCAACCACCCCTATCGCAGCCCGGAACGCTTCAGCGCGTTTCTCGTGGGCTATCCGCAGCAGATCCGGCGCCAGATCGGATCCGACAAGCCTTACCTGCAGTGGCCCGATCGGCTGTTCGGCGCGTCGCCTTACGAGCGAATTATGCAGCACGAGGGCACCGTGATCGTGCTGTACAAGATCCCGACGGACGACGAGGCGCCGTTCATCAACCTGTTCCTGCCTCGAACGATCGCCTGGGTGGAGCGGGAGGGGTGGATCATGGGTGATACAGGTAACGGCGCGTATGTCGCCCTCTATCCTATCGGCCCCTACGAGTGGACTGAGATCCGGGAGGAAGGGTCCATGCGCCACCTGGCGGCGAATCCCGACCAGATCGACGGCTGGCTGTTGCGGATTCCGGACGTCCACGGTGGATTGATCCTGGAAGCCCGGGAAGCTGGCGAAGAGGACTCGTTCGAGGCGTTCTGCACACGCCGGGCCGTCCTGCAGCCGGACCTGTCAGGATGGCCGGGAAGCGACCGTGTCGCCGTTGAAACAATGACTGGGAATAAGCTGGAGATGTACTACGATGGGGTGCACCGGGTGGACGGTACGGCCATCGACTACGACGCATACCCGCTTTACGAGGCCCCGGGGGTGGACGCTCCGTTGGGAACGGGCAGGATGTCCTTCTCCCGTGGAGGCCAGGAAGTAAGGTTGGACTTCGGAGTCGACCCCTCGAAACCCCTGATTCCGATAAGGGTTATCGGCTAGGCCGGAGCGCGGATCCTCTCCGCCTTCTCCTGGCCCCTATAGATTTCGATCGGCTTTTGAATTACCAAAAATCTTCGCTGTTATTATCGTTTAAATCTACTCATCATTCTCCCTCCAACCCGTCCCACGACACCTCCGCGCCCAGGGCACGCAGATTCTCCACGAAATTGGGATGGGCCCGAAGGATGGACTCGGCGCCATTGATGACGCTGGTACCCGGTATGCTGGCTGCGGTCATGTAAAGGGCCACGGCCGCCCGGATGATGTACGGTGCTTCCACCGTGGCCGGCTGAAGCGGACGGCCGCCGAAGACGATGATGCGGTGGGGGTCGTTGATGACCGCGTGGGCGCCGAACTTGACCAGCTCCGAAATCCAGAAGAAGGCGCCTTCGTACACCTTGTTCCAGAACATGATCGACCCTTCGGCCCGGATGGCCAGGGGGATCATCAGGGGCAGGAGATCGGCGGGCAGGTAGGGCCAGGGTGCGGCCTCGATCTTGGCCAGGATATTGGACGTGAAGGGATCCTCGATTCGGTGAGGTTGGCTACCCCGCACCAGCGCCGTATCACCCTCGTATTCGATGGTTACGCCGAGTTTCCTGAAGCAGCGGTTGATCAGATCGAAATGGTGGGGTATGGCCCGCTCGACCCGAACTTCGCCGCCCGTCATGGCGCCAACCGCCAGGAACGTCGTGATCTCGTGGTGATCGGGCGTGATCTCCACCGACCCGCCTCCCAGGAGGTCCACGCCCTGTATGTGCAGGACGTTCGCTCCGATGCCTTCGATCCGCGCCCCTATGGTGTTTAGGAAATGGCACAGGTCCTGCACGTTGGGTTCGCACGCGGCATTGACCAGGGTCGACCTGCCCTCGCCAAGGACCGCGGCCATGATGAAGTTCTCGGTCCCGGTCACCGATACGTAATCCTGCCAGATCCGGTCACCCTTAAAACGTCCGTTCAACTCGAATTCGATGGGATCTTCCGATACGATGCGCCCCCCCAGGGAACGCAGTACCTCCACGTGCGGATCGATCTCCCGCACGCCGAGGGCGCACCCCTTGACATTAGAAAACCGGATGGAGCGTGTACGGTGCAACAGGCCGGGAAGCAGCAACAGGGCCGAGCGCATGCCTTCCGGCAGGGCTACTTCACCGGTGTCGTCGTGAAAGCCGGCGTTATTGATCTGAAGCGAACCGGAGTCTCTGTCCCAGTCGATCCGGGACCCCAGGGCCTCGAGGAACGTGACGATTTTCTGGACGTCGGTGATGTCCGGCACGTTCCGGATCGTCACCGTCTCATCGGTCAACAGCGTGGCGCAGAGAATGGGCAGCACGGCGTTCTTGTTGCCGGATGGAACGACTGTTCCGGAAAGCGGCTTCCCGCCTTCAACGATCAGACTGGCCATGGATGTCCTTGCGTATGCGATATACTGGCGGAGTCAGGTGGCTGATTACGATGTACGAATTGTTTCTGGTGACCATATACGAATGTACAAACGGTGACCGCGGTCCATAGTAAAGCTAACCGAGCCTGCAGGTAAACAGTTCCTTTACGGGACGGAATTCGATGAGACCAATCTCCTGGAACCGTCCCGATATAGGCTTGCATGCTTCGCGATTGTACCCGACAGCCTTCTGAATTTCGGCAGGCACCAGATCGATTGCGACCGTACAGTGCGGTATCCAGTTGCCGGGCTGGTAGTGTGCCACGAGTGAATCCTTGTTCTGCGCAAACGCCTCGTGAAATCGCTCGTGTACAGTCAGAAGGTGCCGGGTAACCACGGGCGCAAGGAACACCACACCTTCCTTTCGGGTAAAGGCACTTAAGCTCTTTAAACAGAAATCAAAAGGGTCGATGGACTGCGCGAATTCGCGCAATCGTTCCAAGAAACCGGCCGTATCGAGATCGTCGTTGTAAACTGCGAGCGAAACATGTGGCCGGGCGCCCAATTCCGAAAGGGATGGTTTCCCGAGGGCCGCTCCGAGGCCGTCCCAGATTTCGCGAACAGCCTGTTCAGCCTCGTCATCGTAAAACAGTTCAACCGCGTAGCCCATCAAATCAAAATACGCATTGGAATGTGCAAGTCAACCACACCGAAGAACAGCAACTCATGGAAACCGGCAAGCCTGGGACCGCTTGTTTCTGAACCGCCGGCCGTTCCTTGACAGCCCGTATACACCCGTCTATCTTGCAGAGACCCATCTGACCTAATTCGACACCTTAACTCAACTGGAATCGTACTACGGATGTAGATATCAATCCCCGTATGCGATGGGGCCTACACTAATGAAAATTACCGCCATTAAAACATACGCCGGCACCTTCGGAAACCGGTCCCGGGGCCTGGTGAAGGTTGAGACGGACGAAGGATTGTATGGTTGGGGAGAGGCTTATTCGGTCGGACCGGACAGATCCGTGGAGCCGATCGCCGATTACATCTTCGAGATGATAAAAGGAGAAGATCCCCGTCGCATAGAATACATTATGCTGAAGCTGTTCCAGCAGTTTCGCTTTCCGCCCGGCGGTACGGGCCTGGCGGTCATGTCCGCCGTGGATCACGCCCTGTGGGACATCAGCGGCAAGGCGGCGGGGTTGCCGGTGTACATGCTCCTGGGCGGGACGGTCAGGGACCGCGTGCGGGTGTATCACGGCGTCGGAGGCAATGCGGACGGCTTCGTTGAGCGCGCCCATGCGCTGAATGAAGCGTGGGGGTTCACGGCGTTCAAGACGAGCCCGTACCAGGTGGACATCGAGACCGAGCGCTGGGGCCGGGTCTGTAGCGCGGCTGCGGAGTTCTTCGAGGATGTTCGGGACAATACGCCCGGCGAATGGGAGATCGCCTTCGACCCCCACGCCCGGATATTCGAGCCGGTACGAGCCCTGCAACTCGCCAACGCCCTGGCGCCCTATGATCCCTATTTCTATGAAGAGCCGCTTCGGCCCGAGCATCTGCCCGCGTGGTCTCGCCTGCGCTCGCAGATGCAGGTCCCGCTGGCCACGGGCGAGTCGCTATACACCCGCTTCGAGTTCCTCGAGCTCATGGCGGCGCAGGGCGCCGATATTATACAGCCGGACGTCTGCGTCTGCGGCGGACTGCTGGAGATGCGCAAGATAGCGGCCATAGCCGAGGCACATTACGTCACGATCGCCCCGCACAATCCCATGGGACCCCTGGCCACGGCCGTCAACCTGCACTTCGCGGCGGCCACCCCCAATTTCAAGATCCTCGAATACATCCTGCCCGTGGGCACGGAATGGGAGCAGTGCATCATCGACCCCTACCTGCCCGAAGACGGCTACCTGCCGTTACGCGATACACCCGGACTCGGTGTCGACGTAGACGAGGAAGCCGTGAAGGACAATGAGGTCGTACACTGGCAGCGCACGTGTTACGTCCGTCCGGATGGGTCTACGGGGTATATTTGACGGGTTGCGCGCTCGATGCGCCGCATGGCTGATATGATGCGCCGCATGGCGGGTAAGATGAGCCGCGTAGCGGATATGGTGAGTCGAATGGCGGGTAAGATGAACCGCATAATTGATTCGATGAGCCGCTGAGCAAATAGGATGAGCCGCATAGCTTACAGACTGGTCAGTTGTACAATTGTACAATAGCATGTCATACAATATAGACTTCGTCATGCGATAAAATGCCATCACACCATAAATTCCTTATACACCTGCACACTCGGGAGAAACGAACATGCGTAAATTAAGTCCGCTCGCTGCCATGACGGGGTTGATGCTTCCGATTCTTTGCCTTGGCATGATGGTATCCTGCGCTGACGACGCCACGCAGACAGGTGACGCCTCCGACGCCTCCCAGGCGGAATGGCGCGCATATGCCGGCGACCTCGCGAGCACCAAGTATGCGCCCCTGGGTCAGATCGACCGTAATAACGTGGCCGATCTCGAGGTCGCGTGGCGCTGGGATTCCATCGACAACGCCATCCTGGAAGCGGATTCCACCCTGCGCGTATTCGTCAACGAGGCAACGCCCCTCATGGTCGACGGCGTGCTGTACACGAGTACGGCCTTGAGCCAGGTGGCGGCCATCGACGCGGCCACGGGGGAGACGATCTGGTCATACGATCCCCGGACGTGGGAGGACGGGACGCCCGCCAATGTCGGGTTCGTCCATCGCGGCGTGGCCTACTGGGAGGAGGGTGACGACCGGAGAATCCTCTATGCCACGGGCGACGCCTATCTCATCGCGCTGGATGCCGGCACGGGTATGCCGATTGCGGACTTCGGCGAGAACGGGCGCGTGGACCTGACGAAGGGCTTGCGCCGTCCCATCGACCGCAGCCTCTACGCCGTTTCCAGCCCGCCGGTGATCGTCCGTGGGGTGGTCGTGGTCGGGGCGACAGTGCTCGACTCCTTTGCCGTTTTCCGGATGCCGGACGCGGCCATGCCGCCGGGCGATGTGCGCGGGTTCGACGTGCGTACCGGGGAACAGAAGTGGGTGTTCCAGACCATACCCCAGGAAGGCGAGTTCGGAAACGAGACCTGGCTGGACGAGTCCTGGAAGACCACGGGCAGCACGAACGTATGGACCTGGATGAGCGCGGATGAAGCGCTGGGATACGTCTATCTGCCGGTCAGCACACCTACCAACGACTTCTACGGCGGCCACAGGCTGGGCGACAATCTCTTCGCCGAAAGCCTGGTCTGTCTGAACGCCGAGACGGGCGAACGGGTCTGGCATTTCCAAATGGTGCATCACGGCATCTGGGACTATGACCTGCCCGCCGCGCCGAACCTGGTGGACCTCACGGTGGACGGCCGCGAGATCCAGGCGGTCGTCCAGGTCACGAAACAGGGTTTCACCTACGTATTCGACCGGGCGACGGGAGAGCCGGCCTGGCCGATCGAGGAGCGGGAAACTCCGGCTTCCACGGTACTCGGCGAATCCGCCTCGCCCACGCAGCCCTTTCCCACGAAGCCGGCGGCCTTCGAGCGCCAGGGCCTGACGGAAGACGATCTCGTCGATTTCACGCCCGAGCTGCGCCAGGCGGCCATGGACGCGATTGCCGAGTACGACTACGGTCCGCTTTTCACGCCGCCGACCGAGAAAGGCATGATTGCCGTGCCCGGACTGGTGGGCGGCGCGAGCTGGTCGGGCGCGGCCGTGAACCCGGAAACGGGCATGCTGTACGTGCCTTCCTATAGCCTGCCGACCATCATGACGGTGAATCAGTCGGAACAGGAGGACGCGCCGTACACGTACACCGGCCGGTTCGCCTACGGTCCCACCATCATGGACGGCCTGCCGGTGATCAAGCCGCCCTACGGACGCATCACAGCCATCGACCTGAACACGGGCGAGCACGTGTGGATGAGCCCCGTGGGAAGCGGCCCCCGCAATCATCCCGCCCTCGAAGGCCTGGACCTGCCGCCCCTGGGGTGGGACCGCCGGACCTTCCCGCTGCTGACGGAATCGTTGCTGTTCGCCGCGCAGATGGGGATCGTGCTGGACCGGAAGGTGTCGGACCGCGGCAACGCCATGACCTACGATTCGGAGAGCGCCGAAGCGTTCCTGAGGGCCTTCGATCCGGATAACGGAGAACTTGTCGCGGAAATACCGCTGCCGGGAAACGCGACGGGCAATCCCATGACCTACATGACGGGTGGAAAACAGTACATCGCCGTGCCGATCGGAGGGGCGTCGGAAAGGGCTGAACTGGTGGTGTTGGCGATGCCTGGGATTTAAGCGCCGAATGGGCGTTGCGGCGAGGTTCGGTGAGCCGGTGATTTGGAAGCTCACCGGGAATTGGTTTGCGTAGCGCTCGGAACTCGGATGAAGCTACAAGAAGCTACAACCGGTTCCGAAGCCTCAACATGATGGCCTTCTGGGCGTCCAGCCGGTGCTCCGCCTGGTCGTAGATGATCGATCGCTCGTGCTCGACCATGTCCTCGGCGATCTCGTAGCCGGGGTGGATGGGCATGTCGTGCATGATCTTCGCGCGGCTGTCACCGAGCAGGGAACGGTTGATCTGGTAGGGCATCATGATCCCACTCCGTTTCTCCTTCTCAGCCGCGTAGGCGGGATCGTTGTACAGTTCCATGTCGAGCCAGGTGTCCGTGTAGACGTAATCGGCCTCCCCGACGGCCGCCTCGGCGTCCAGCGTCTCCGTGAGCAATCCCCGTTTCAATAGCTTCTGACGGCTTTCCTCATCCACACTTGCCGGCTCCCGGATCGGACAGACCAGCGTAAGGTGCACGCCCAGCGGCGCCGCGATAGAGACCAGCGAGTTCACCACGTTGTTGTACACGCCGATGTAGGTCAGCCGCGCGCCTTCTACGCCCTCGGGGCGGTCTTCCGCGATGGTAAGCACGTCCGCCAGCGCCTGGCAGGGGTGGTACAGGTTGCAGCACCCGTTGATGACCGGCACCGTGGATGCCTTTTCCATCTCCATCAGGTCCCTGTTGTCCTTCAGCCTGGCCATGATGATCGCCGCGTTGCGGCCCAGGTACCGGGTCTCGAAGCGGACCTTGCTCAGGGTGAAGTTGGTCGCCATCCAGTCCAGGTTGATGGCGTGCCCGCCCATTTCCGTCATGCCCGCCTCGAAGGACACCCGGGTACGCGTGGAAGTCTTCTGGAAGATCATGACCAGCGTATTGCCCTGCATATGGCCCTGGTACTCCCAGCGGTAGTGCTTGACGCGCCGGGCCAGGTCGAGGATCTCCACGACCTCGCCGTCGTCCCAGTACTTCCAGTCGATCAGGTGCTTGATGTCAGCGGACATCCGATAGTCCTTTCAGGTGCATCTATACGCCCGGAGTGCGTCGCCCCTACAGATTCCTCGACAGTGCCGTACCATACCGACGCCAGTTTTCTCGAAAGCGCCGTACCGTACTTACGCCGGATTCCTCGACAGCGCCGTTCTGTACGGACGCCTGGTCAAGTCATCCGGTTCCATTGCCGAGACTGCGCGCAGCCATTTCTATTCCATTGGCGGTTCATTCGTACTGCCGCGGCGCACACACCAGCCTACTCTTCCGGCGCTTCGAAAGCGTCCTGCGGAATCTCCGGGTTGATCTCGATGGTCTCGGTCACACTACCGCCGTCCGGCTGCCCGTTTCGCGTTCTCGTTTTCTCGAAGGGCAGTTTTAAACCGGCGACTTCGCGGTAATCGCCGTAAATCGTCTCCGTTTCGGCCGGACCACTCTGCGTCATCGACTGAGCGGCGGTTTTGACCGGCAGCATGGTCTCGGCATCCAGGTACAGCCTGAACGGGTCGAGCCCCGGAGGTGTGATGAGCAGCGCCTCCGTGACGACACCATCAAACGTTTCCTGTCCGGTGTGCTGGACGGTAAGCCCTTCAGCGTCTATTTGACCGTAGAGGTACACGAGGCTCCGCCACATGGTAGCATCCATTTCTTTCAGCATCGGGGGCGGCAACTGGCGCGTGCCCATAGGACTGACCATCCACGCCTGGCCGCCGATCTTCAACTGCTGCATCTCGCCCATGGGCGTCTGAAGTACCGACCGGATGTTACCCGGGAACGAAACCAGCGTTTCCACGTCCATCGCCATCTCGCCCTGGGGCGTGATCATGTTTAGGGAACCCGTTTCGCGGATACCCGTGACCGCTGCGAAGGCTTCGCTTCCCCCGAGGGCTTCCACGGAGCGTTCGAGCAGCGCCCTGCCCCTGGCCATGTCGTCCTCGGTGGCTTCCGGCGCTTCTATGGCAGGCACGGCGATGGTCACGTCGATCTCGTTCACTTCGCCCAGTACCGTAAGCGGCTCGTCGAAGTCCTCGTCATTCCCGACTACGACAATACGCACCTTGTCCGGCTGCAGGTACTTGCGCGCCACCCGCTGCACGTCCTCGACCGTGACCTTCTCCACCTCGGTCTTGGTTTTTTCGAGGAAATCCTGGGGATAACCGTAGTACTCGTAGGTCATCTGCCGGTTAATGATTTCGCGCCGGGTATCGAAATTGAAAACGAAGGAATTCAGGAAACTGTCCTTCGCCAGATTCAGTTCTTCTTCCGTGATCTCATCCGTCTTCATCCGTTCCACTTCGTGCAGCAGGGATCGGGCCGCCTGCACCGTGGTTTCCGATTTGGTCATGCAGGCCACGTAGAAGATGCCGGGGTACGTGTAGTTGGCGCTGTAGATACCAAAGACCGCGTAGGCCAGGCCCTGCTCCGACCGCACGTTGCGAAAGAGCCGGCCGGAAAATCCGCCGCTCAGGATATCGTTCATGACCCGCAGGGCGAAGTAATCGGGATTATCCATCAGCCCGCCAATGTGGCCAATGACGACCGTGCTCTGGTTGATATCGTCTTTCTTGATGTAGTTGACCGAACTGTCGAAGGTATAGTCGACGCCGGGCAGCTCGGGCCGCTTGAACCCGGCCTTTTCCCAACCTCCGAAGACATCGGATATCTTCTTGACCATCTCGTCCGTGTCGAAATCACCCCACACGCCGAGCATGGTATTGTCCGGATGCAGCCAGGCCTGGTGAAAGGCCACGAGGTCATCCCGGGTAATGGCATCGATCGTGGCGTATTCGGTGTGCCGCGCGTATACACTCTCCGCCCCGTAGATCTGCTTGCGGAATTCCCGGAAGCCCATGTCGGTCGGATCATCGTTTCGTCGCGAAATCGATGACCGCGCGGTGACCTTCTCCAGTTCGATCTTGTCTTCCGGAAAGGCGGGATTCATGAGCACGTCCGCGAGAATGGGCAGTACGGTGTCTACGTTGTCCTTCAGGACCGACATGAAAGCGGACCCGGAAACCGATCCGATCCTCGTCTCTACGGATGCGCCCAATCCTTCCAGCGTCTCGTCGATCTCGTCGCCCGACATGGTCGTGGATCCACCCGTGCGCATTACCGCGCCGGTGATTCCTGCCAGGCCGGTCTTGTCCGCCGGTTCGTTGACGGCGCCCACGCCGATGCGCGCGCTCAGGTTGATCATCGGCAACCGGCGGTCTTCCACCAGGTACAGGATGATCCCGTTATCCAGGACGACCCTGGTTGGCGTCGGCGTTATTATGTCGTTGAGCGGCGGGAATTCCAGCTCCCGGTAGTCCTTCTGGGCCGCGGCCGGCACGGCTGAGAGGACCATTCCTGCCAAAGCCAGACCAAGTGTAGTGATTTTCAGACGGGTACTGCGCATGGGTTCAACTCCTGTGTTCAGTGCCAGGGACAATCGAGCCGTCCGCGTTTCCAGTCGTCTATTCCGTAGATTCATCTTCCATGGTAACGATTGAAGCCACCGTCCGGTTCTTGGGTACCAGGTACTGGCCGGCAACGCGCTTGATATCCTCGGCGGTCACTTCATTGATCTGGTCTATACTGTGGAAGAGGTTCCGCCAATCACCCGTAAGCACATGAAAATAGGCCATTTGAAGCGCAAGTCCCATATTTGAGTCGAGTTGGCGGATCAGGTTTACCCGGGCTCGCACCTTTGCCCTGGAAAGTTCCTCTTCGGTCACTTCCTCGTTTCGGATGCGTTCAATTTCTTCCTCGATGGCTTTCTCGGTGTCTGCAGCGGTATGATCCTTGCTGGGAAAGGCAAAAAACACCATCATGTTGGGGTACTTGCTGCCGGGGAAGTCCGTAAAGGAAGACGCGTTGACCGCGATTTTCTGATCCTTGACGAGTGACGTGTACAGGCGGCTGGTCCGGCCGCTTCCCAGGATATCCGACAACACGTTGAACACCACGTCGTCTTCGTGGTTTATGTCGACCTTGTGATAACCCATCAATATCACCGGTTGCGACTTGTCCTCCATGATCACTCGGCGCTCCGCCAATTGCGGGGGTTCAACCGTTTCAACCGGTTCTATTGGCGGTCCGGCCGGAAGGCGATCGAAATACTCGTGGGCCAGTTCCTTGACGTGCGCGGGGTCCGCGTCGCCCGAGATGATGATCGTCAGGTTGTCGGCGCCGTAGTACCGTCTGAAGAAATCCATCGCCTCCGCCCGGGTCATGGATTCCAGGTCCGACATGTGGCCCAGGGTCGGCTCGCCATAGGGATGGGCCTTGTAGGCGGTACTCAGCATCTCCTCCACCAGGCGTCCGGTCGGACTGCTTTCGCTCATCCGCCGTTCTTCCATGACCACGTCCCGTTCGATGAAGAACTCACGGAGCACCGGGTCGAGGAAGCGGCTGGATTCCAACGCGAAGAATAGCTCGAGCTTGTTGGAAGGGAGGCTGTAGAAATACCTGGTGGCATCCCGGCTGGTGGTCGCGTTCAGGCCGGTGCCGCCCGTCCTGTCGATGGCTTCGTCCATAGCGCTGGATTCGGCGAGTTCACGGGCTGTCTTCTTGGCGTCCTCAAAATTCTGCTCGAGGCTAGCCAGGCGCTCGGAGTCGGCCTGGTGGCCCTTGTGCCGCTCGCGACGGAGATCGTCGAATATCTCATCCACTTTCTTCATGGCCGCGTATTCGGCTTCCAGGTCCATGGCACCGATGGTCGTCGTGCCCTTGAAGGCCATGTGCTCGAAGACATGGGCCAGGCCGGTAATGCCCTTGACCTCGTCCACGGAGCCGACGTCCGCGTAGGTAAGGACGGAGAGGACGGGGGCGTCATGGTTCTCCACAACGATGAAAGTCAGTCCGTTGTCGAGTGTAAATTCCGTGACGTTCTTCTCGAAGGCGGCCAGGTCCTGGGCCTGCGCAGGGCCGGACAACGCAAGAATCGCGATCACCAGTGAGGCGTACCGCGTCAATCGGACTATCATGTAAACAACCTCCAGGGGGTATCGTGTTTGTGAATCAGATGAACTCGTTTAGTATAAACATCTTGTTCGGTACAAACTTCCTCATTCAGAATAAACTCCATAATACCTTATTACTCAAACTACTCAAGTACTCAAGTTACTCGAATCACTCAAGTGTTTAAGAACCGGTGGAAATCGTCTCCGCTTTCTCAAGTTCGCCCAGATAGGCCCCCACGGCGTTCTTCAACCCCATATCCAGCGCGTCGGCGACCAGCGCGTGGCCGATGGAGACTTCGAGTACGTTCGGGACCGTGCCGCAGAACACCGCCAGGTTGTCGAGGTTGAGATCGTGACCGGCGTTGACGCCCAGGCCGATCTCGTGGGCGCGTTCCGCTGCCCTGGCGAAGGACGACAGTACGGGTCGCATCTGTTCCGGTCCTTCAGCAAAGGCCACGGCATAAGGTTCGGTGTACAGCTCGATCCGGTCTGCGCCGATATCCGGAACGCGCTCGATCTGTTCGAGATCCGCGTCCATGAACAGGCTGACCCGGCAGCCGAGGTCCTTCAGTTCCGCGATGATCGGTTTAAGTCTTTCGGCATTGGCCGTCACGTCCCAGCCTTGATCCGATGTGAAGGCGTCCGGATCGTCGGGAACCAGGGTCGCCTGAGTGGGCCGGACCTTGCGGACGATGTCCATGACCTGGTGGAAGGGATTGCCCTCGATATTGTACTCGATCTCAGGGTAATCTGTCAGCATTTCGGCCAGGTCGTCCACGTCGCCGGGCGTGATGTGCCGCTGGTCGGGCCGCGGGTGGACGGTGATGCCGTAGGCCCCGGCCTCGATGGCGGTCCGCGCCGCGCCTGTCACGCTGGGTATGCCGTGCACGCGCGTGTTCCGTAACAGGGCCACCTTGTTGACGTTGACGCTGAGTTTGGTCATGAGTGCAAGCTCCGATACGTGACCGTTGATTGTCGTCTGTTCAGTACGTGATTCGGTCGCCGCCGGCAATTCTCAAAGGTGCGACGGTCCGTTAGGTACGCGCCTTCCTGGTACGCGCCATCCATGTCAAACCGAATAGACTCTGTATTCCCTTAAACCGCCGTTTATCTTCAAACGTTCCGCCGACCGTGCTGCGGACCGCGCCGCCGACCGTACTTTCGACCGATCCGGTTGCCGAGTCGTCGGCCGTGCTGTCGGCCGAGTCGGTTGCCGTGCCGAGTTCGGTTCCTCTGGTTTAATGGCTCATCCGGGCATCCACGGAGGCAGTTCCCCGTGCGCAGGCAGCCGGATGAACCGCGCGTTGTTGATAGCCGGATGCCGCAGGATCTCGTCGATGGATGCCTGGGGCGGGACGTCGTCCAGGTTCAATACGCCCACCGCCTTGCCGCCGGGCGTATCCCCCAGCCTTCCGACGGCCATCTGGGCGATATTGACCCTGTACCGGCCGAAAGTATCCCCTATGGCGCCGATGATGCCGGGCACGTCGTTGTGGCTGAACACCAGGAGGTTGCCGTCCAGGTACGCCTCCATGCGGTGTTCGCCCAGGCGGATCAACCGGGGCATGTTGTTGCCGAAAACCGTACCGTCGGCCCGGTAGGTCTCGTCGGCGCAGTCTATCTCCGCGCTGATGGCCGAGGTAAAAAAACCACCCGCGCTCCGCGTCTCTTCCGACAGGTGGATCCCGCGTTCGCGGAGCAGCATCTCACCGTTGATGATGTTGACTTCTTCGTCCAGCGCGTGTTCGAGCAGTCCCGCGCAGAAGGCGGAGGTGAGCAGGCGCGTGTTTTCATCGACCACCTTGCCCCGGTAGGTTAGCCGGCACGCGCGTGGTCCTCCGCTGTGCCACTGGGTAAGCAGGATGCCCAGCCGGTAGGCCACGTCGAGATATCCGCCCAGCGTCTGGAGGGTGTTCGAATCGATGGCGACGGCGTTCACCGCATGGCGGACTTCGCCCGTGACCAGAAAACTGACCAGCAGGTCGACGGCTTCCACGGCGACGCCGGCCTGCGCCTCTTCCGTGCTGGCGCCGAGATGTGGCGTACACAGCACGCCCGGCATGTTGAACAGCGGACTGTCCACGCAGGGTTCTTCCTCGTAGACGTCCAGCGCCACGCCGGCCAGTTGCCCGGACTCAAGTCCCCTGATCAGCGCTTCCTCGTCGTAAATGCCCCCTCGGGCGCAGTTGACCAGCCGCGCACCGGGTTTGAGCAGGTCGACTTCTTCGTTGCTCACCAGGTGATGCGTCTCCGGCGTGAGGGGGGTATGCACGGTCAGGTAATCTACCTCCGGCAGCAGGTCGCGCAGGTCGTTTACGTATTCCACACCCAGCTTGGCGGCCTGTTCGGGCGAAAGGAAGGGATCGAAACCGACGACGCGCATGGCGAAGGCCTGCGCCCGCGCGGCGACTTCCCTGCCGATGCGTCCCATCCCGATGATGCCCAGGGTCTTTCCGGCGAGCTGGACTCCCGTGAACGCGCCGCGATCCCACCGTCCTTCCATGAGACTCCGGTTCGCCGGCGCGATGTTGCGCGACAGGGCCGCGATGAGAGTAAAAGTGTGTTCCGCCGTGCTGAGCGTGTTCCCGGCCGGGGTGTTCATGACCACGATACCCTGGCGGGTCGCCGCCTCCCGGTCGATGTTGTCCGTCCCAACACCCGCGCGGACGACGCCGCGGAGTCGCCGGTTGCCTCTCAGGACCTCTGCCGTGATCTTCGCCTCGCTCCTGCAGATGGCGCCGTCGTATTCCAGCAGGGCCTCTCGCAGGTCTTCAGTGCCGAGGCCGGTGCGCACGTCGTGCGTTACGCCTTCCGCCCGCTCGAGCCGGTCGAGCCCTTCCCGGGCCAGTTTATCGAGTACGATGATCCGGTTCATGGCGATTTTCCAAATCCCAATACGCGGGTCGAACAGCCGGTTGTACCGGTCTCTTTCCACGTCGTTAGGACCGTGATCGCAGCCGACTGAAAAAAACGTAAAATACCTTGCGCCAATGGCACTTATCAACCTATTTTTGCAATGTTACCTTGTATATTCAGTTCCGCATCACATCGCCGGTCTTTTCCGCAGCGCCAGCGTCCCGCCCTGTCATGAAGGGCAGCCCATTGAAACTGTCCTAAGGACGACCCTGTGTCCTCGTTCGTGCATCTGCACAACCATACCCACTACAGCCTGCTCGACGGCGCCAGCCGAATCGAGGATCTCGCCGAAACCGCCAAAGCCTTTGGCATGCCCGCCATTGCCATGACCGATCATGGGAACATGTTCGGCGCCGTGGAATTCTACAAGACGGTCACGGCCGCGGGACTGACGCCGATCATCGGCTGCGAGTTGTACCTGGCGCCGGGCAGCCGGAAGGAAAAACGTCCGGTACGGGGCGGCGAGCGCGCCGACCAGACGACCCACTTCGTCGTGCTCGCGCAGAACGCGACCGGTTACCGGAACCTGATGAAGCTCACCTCCGCGGGATATCTCGAGGGTTTCTACTACAAGCCGCGCGTGGACATGGGATTGCTGGAAAAGCACAGCGAGGGGCTGGTTGCCCTGTCCGCCTGCGCCAAGGGGCCGCTCGCCAACCTGGTGGTGGACGGCCAGATAGACCAGGCACGGACGAAGTGCCGGCAGCTCAAGGAGATCTTCGGTTCCAACTTCTACCTGGAGATTCAGGATCACGGACTGGATTTCGACAAGCCCATCAACAACGCGATGATCGATTTCTCCCGGGAGTTCGACCTCCCCATTGTCGCGACCAACGACGCCCACTATCTCAGACGGGACGACGCGCCCGCCCAGGACGTGCTGGTCTGCATCCAGACCGGGAAGGAGCTGAACGACCCCAAACGGCTCAGGTTTGCCACGGATTCGCTCTACTTCAAGAACGCGGACGAGATGGACCAGTTGTTCGGCCATGTTTCCGGCGCCCTGGCAAACACCGTATCCATCGCCGAGTCCATTGAATTCGAAATGGAAATGGGCAATTTCAAGTTTCCCCACTTCCCGTTGCCGGAGGGCTATGACAGCGCGGACGCCTACCTGCGCAAACTGTCTTTCGACGGGATGAAGGCGCGTTACGACGCCGTCACCCCCGAGTTGACCTCCCGCCTCGAATACGAACTCGGGGTCATCAACCAGATGGGCTATCCGAGCTACTTCCTCATCGTCGAAGATATCGCCCGTTTCGCCGCGGAGCAGGGTATCCCGCTCATGACGAGGGGATCGGGTCTCGGATGCATGGTCGCCTACGTGCTGGGCATCACGAATATCGACCCCATCAGCTATGGCCTGCTTTTCGAACGCTTCCTGAATCCCGAGCGCGTCAGCATGCCCGATATCGATATAGATCTTGCGGACCGTGAACGGGACAAGGTCATCAACTACGTGGTGGAGAAATACGGAAAGAACAGCGTAGCCCAGATCATCACCTTCGGCACCATGGGAGCGAAGGCGGCGATCCGCGACGTGGGACGCGTCCTCGGCATGTCCTACGGCGACGTGGATCGCGTGGCCAAACTGGTACCGGCCGAATTGAAGATCACCCTCGACCGGGCCATAGACCAGGTCCCGGAACTTCGCCAGATGGCCGACGGCGGCGGTACGGACGGCCAGTTGATCCAGTACGCGAAGACCCTCGAAGGCCTCGCGCGCCACGCCTCCGTCCACGCGGCCGGCGTCGTGATCACGCCGGGCGAACTGACCGACTATGTGCCGCTGTACAAGCCCAGTAACAAGGATACGGTCGTTACCCAGTATCCCGGCGAGCTCATGGAGGACATCGGGCTGCCGAAGATGGACTTCCTGGGACTGCAGAACCTGTCGGTCATCCAGGACGCCCTCGCGATGATCAAAGACACGACGGGCGACGAAATCGAACTGGATGAAATCCCCCTGGATGATCCGAAGACCCTCGATCTGTTCCGGCGGGGAGAGACGACCGGCATATTCCAGTTCCATAGCGGCTGGCTGCACGAATTCCTGCGTCGCCTGCGGCCGGACGGCGTCGACGACCTGATCGCCATGAACGCACTTTGCAGGCCGGGACCTCTGAACGGCGGCGTCGTGGACGACTACATCGACCGGAAACACGGTCGCAAGCAGGTTACGTATCACCACGTCGTGATGGAGACGGCGCTTAAGGAGACCTACGGGCTCATCGTCTACCAGGAGCAGGCGATGCAGATCGCCCGCGACATGGCGGGCTACACCCTGGGCCGGGCCGATTTCCTGCGGAAGGCCATGTCCAAGAAACAGCCTGAAGTCATGGCCGAAGAACGGCGGAATTTCGTAGACGGCGCGGTTGAGAACGGCATCGAGCAGGGTATCGCGGAGGAAGTGTTCGGACTGATCGAATACTTCGGCGGTTACGCGTTCAACAAGAGCCACTCGGCGGGCTATGCCGTCCTCGCCTTCCAGGAAGCATACCTGAAGGTGCATTACCCGGTGCAGTTCATGGCCGCGCTGCTGTCCAACACGATGTCCAACATCGAAGAAATCGTCGTGTTGATCAATGAATGCAGGAAAATGGGCATCGACGTGCTGCCGCCCGACGTCAACAGAAGCGACAAGACCTTCGTCGTGGAAGGAGAATCCATCCGGTTCGGGCTTTGTGCGATCAAGAACGTGGGCCAGGCCGCGGTGGAATCCATCGTCGAGTCGAGAAAGGAACATGGACGCTTCGAAGACGTGTACGGACTTTGCGAGCACATCGATCTGCGATTGGTGAACAAGCGGGTGCTGGAAAGCCTGATCCAGGCCGGCGCCTGCGACAGCCTCGAGGGGCACCGGGCACAGTTCATGGAAGTACTCGACACGGTCATTGAAGGGGCGCAGACCCGTCAGAACGACAGGGAGAAGGGACAGACCTCCCTTTTCGACATCGACGGGATGGGAGCGGGCGCGAATCTGGAAGTACACAAGCCGGTGTTGCCGATCGTCCCCCGGTGGCCGGCAAGCCAGGAACTGGGCCTCGAGAAGGAACTGCTCGGCTTTTATGTGACGGGGCATCCACTGAAGGAGTACGAGGAAGACATTCGGGCCTTTACGACGGCGGAAATGCGGCGTCTCGACCACGCAAACGGCCGGAAGGACACCGTCGTGGTCGGCGGTATCGTGACCGAAATCAAGCCCATCGTGGATCGAAACGGCAAGACCATGGCCTTCGTAACGCTCGAAGACTTTTCCGGTTCGGGCGAGGTGCTCGTCTTCTCGGAACCCTACGCCCTGCATCGCGAATTGGTGACGATCGACTCTCTGGTCCTTGTGCACGGACACATATCGAAGAAAGAAGAGGACAACAAGATCATCGCTTCCGAGATCATTTCAATGACGGACGCACGGGACCGGCTGGCCCGGTCCGTCGTGGTGACCATGGAGCAAGAACAGGTAGCGGATGAAAACCTCGCATCGATCAAGCACGTGCTGGAGACCTACCCGGGGAATTGCGACGTGGTGCTCGAAGTGTCCACGGCCGATCACAGCGAGATCGGCGTCAGGGCGGGGAGCGATTTCCGCGTCAGGCCCTCGGACGAGTTGCTGAAGACGCTGCGGGAGTCGATCGACGCGAAGCGCGTCCGACTGGCCGGCGCTCCGGTGCACAGCGGTGAAAGCGGATGGAAACAGGTGGAAATGAATGGCAGGAAACGGAACGGCAGGGGACGCTGGAACGGGAATGGAAAGTGAAAATCACAGGGTTCAAGTGGAATGACTCATTTGTAAACTATCCGAGTATTTGGTTGCCAAATGTGGAACTACAATTCGCGATTCGCCCATCGTTAAATCGGGAGGACGTATGTCATTCAGGTCGATTGCTACCGGTCTCATCACGATAGCGGTTTCAAGCGCATTTCTGTATGTCGGGTGCGGCGGTGGGGACTCCTCCCCGACCAGACCGACCGAGCCGACAACACCTACTCCTACACCTCCCCCTGCACCGACAGTCTCCGTAGTCGAGGTCAGCCCGAACGCGGCAACGCTGGAAGTCGCAAAGACCCAACGATTCACCGCGACCGCCAAGGCTTCCGACGGCACCGTGATAAGCGGCGTCAACTTTACATGGTCCAGCAGCAACACCGCCGTGGTTACCATCAACAACAACGGGGTTGCCACGGCCGTTGCCGCCGGCACTGCAACTGTCCGGGCGACAGGTAACAGCATATCGAGTGCGCCGGTGACGATTAATGTGACTGAACCGCCCCCTCCCGAACCGGTGGTAGCCGGCGTAACGGTGAGCCCGCCTGAAGAGACTATAGAGGTGGGCGGTACGAAGCAGTTTGCGGCGAAGGCGTCGACGTCGGACGGAACGGAAATTCCGGACGTGGAGTTTACGTGGTCGAGTTCGGACGAAATGGTGGCGACGGTCGATTCGGACGGTCTGGCGACCGGTGTCGGCGCGGGCGAAACGATGATCAAGGCTACTGCGGACAGTGTATCCGGTACGGCGACGCTAACCGTGGCCGAACCGCCGCCTCCCGAACCGGTGGTATCGACGGTGACGGTGAGTCCGACTGCAATGACGATAGTGGTTCGAGGCATGTTTCAGTTCACGGCGGTTGCCACGACTGTCGAAGGTATGGTGGTCGATGACGTGGATTTCACCTGGATGAGCGATGATACGGACGTCGCCACGGTGGATGAAACCGGACTGGTAACGGCAATAGGCTCGGGGACGGCGATGATAACGGCCACCGGGAATGGCGTGACGAGCATGCCCGCTACGGTCACCGTCGAGGAATCAGCACCGGCAATCGCCACTGTTACGATCATGGACGAAATGCCGGTAATGCTTGAGATAGGAGATACCCACCAACTCATGGCTGTCGCTTGGACTTCGGAGGGGATCATGATCGGTGGTGTGACCTTCGAGTGGTCGAGCGACGACAACGAGGTAGCGACGGTTGATTCAACAGGGCTGATTACAGCTGTGGCAAAGGGCATGGCAGATATCACCGCCATGGCGGATGAAATCACTTCCGATCCGATCAGCGTCACGGTTGCCGAACCGCCACCGGATGTAGATCGAGTAAGTGTGGAGCCAATGACTGCATCGATCGAAGTAGGTGAGATGCAGCAGTTTACCGCGACAGCCTATGACGCGGACAACATGGAGGTAATGGGCAAGGTTTTTACATGGGAAACCAATAGTATAACTGTGGCAACCATAGACGCAATGGGTCTCGCTACTGGCGTGGGTGGTGGATCCACCACGATAACTGCAACGGTTGACGATGTATCCGGTACGGCGAGGTTGACGGTGAATGAACCGCCTGAACCTGATCCGCCACCACCGCCACCACCACCACCTCCTCCTCCGCCCGTAGTGGACCGGGTCGCCGTTTCACCATCGTCCCCCTCGATCGAGGAGGGAGAGACGCAGCAGTTCTCTGCTACCGCGTACGAGTCGGACAACACGGAGATAACAGGGAAGACCTTTACGTGGTCGAGCAGCAACACCACGGTCGCGACCATCAGCACGTCGGGTCTGGCCACGGCAAAGGAGGCAGGTGAGACGATGATTACGGCATCGGTGGACGGCAAGTCCGGTACGGCGACTTTGACGGTGACCGAGCCACCTCCTCCTCCGCCCGTAGTGGACCGGGTCGCCGTTTCACCATCGTCCCCCTCGATCGAGGAGGGAGAGACGCAGCAGTTCTCTGCTACCGCGTACGAGTCGGACAACACGGAGATAACAGGGAAGACCTTTACGTGGTCGAGCAGCAACACCACGGTCGCGACCATCAGCACGTCGGGTCTGGCCACGGCAAAGGAGGCAGGTGAGACGATGATTACGGCATCGGTGGACGGCAAGTCCGGTACGGCGACTTTGACGGTGACCGAGCCACCTCCTCCTCCGCCCGTAGTGGACCGGGTCGCCGTTTCACCATCGTCCCCCTCGATCGAGGAGGGAGAGACGCAGCAGTTCTCTGCTACCGCGTACGAGTCGGACAACACGGAGATAACAGGGAAGACCTTTACGTGGTCGAGCAGCAACACCACGGTCGCGACCATCAGCACGTCGGGTCTGGCCACGGCAAAGGAGGCAGGTGAGACGATGATTACGGCATCGGTGGACGGCAAGTCCGGTACGGCGACTTTGACGGTGACCGAGCCACCTCCTCCTCCGCCCGTAGTGGACCGGGTCGCCGTTTCACCATCGTCCCCCTCGATCGAGGAGGGAGAGACGCAGCAGTTCTCTGCTACCGCGTACGAGTCGGACAACACGGAGATAACAGGGAAGACCTTTACGTGGTCGAGCAGCAACACCACGGTCGCGACCATCAGCACGTCGGGTCTGGCCACGGCAAAGGAGGCAGGTGAGACGATGATTACGGCATCGGTGGACGGCAAGTCCGGTACGGCGACTTTGACGGTGACCGAGCCACCTCCTCCTCCGCCCGTAGTGGACCGGGTCGCCGTTTCACCATCGTCCCCCTCGATCGAGGAGGGAGAGACGCAGCAGTTCTCTGCTACCGCGTACGAGTCGGACAACACGGAGATAACAGGGAAGACCTTTACGTGGTCGAGCAGCAACACCACGGTCGCGACCATCAGCACGTCGGGTCTGGCCACGGCAAAGGAGGCAGGTGAGACGATGATTACGGCATCGGTGGACGGCAAGTCCGGTACGGCGACTTTGACGGTGACCGAGCCACCTCCTCCTCCGCCCGTAGTGGACCGGGTCGCCGTTTCACCATCGTCCCCCTCGATCGAGGAGGGAGAGACGCAGCAGTTCTCTGCTACCGCGTACGAGTCGGACAACACGGAGATAACAGGGAAGACCTTTACGTGGTCGAGCAGCAACACCACGGTCGCGACCATCAGCACGTCGGGTCTGGCCACGGCAAAGGAGGCAGGTGAGACGATGATTACGGCATCGGTGGACGGCAAGTCCGGTACGGCGACTTTGACGGTGACCGAGCCTACGCCGCCGATGTTGAGAAGCCGGACTGCTACGATTTCGGGCGGTTACTCTGCTGCTGGGAGTGTAGTCTTAAGTGAAGTTGCTGGCGGGCAACTCAAACTGACAATAACCGGTCTTAATAGCACCGCGCCTGATACGTGGTTGGCTCTTTCAGAGAATGCGAACATTGACTGGGCCACGTCGGAAACTTTGCCCAGCACTGCCCTCAGTTTCGGTAAAGTTCCAGATGGAAATTTTACGAATACCTTTACACCACCATCGGGCAAGGATATAGACTCCTACGACTATGTCATTCTCTATTGCAGGAGGTTCGACCTGCGGATCTCCTCGAATTCTCTGAGTAACTAGTCGGTAACTGTAAAGGAGTAACAATATGAAAAGGTTTGCCTTCTCCTGTTTACTCGTTGCTGTGATTTTCTGCCATACTTCCATCGCACATTCGGGTGGATGGACTCAGCCAAAAGGGAAGGGGTATTTTAAACTTAGTGAGCAGATCGTAAATGCCAATTCCGTATTTCGCCCGAACGGAGACAAGTGGGAGATCCCGGTCACCGTTAACCGTTACACTACAAGTTTGTACGGTGAATTCGGTTTAATTGACCGGTTAACGATCGTTGGCTACATGCCGGTTTATAAGCACCTCAACTTAGACGGTGACGATACATTGACCGGCGTAGGTGACTGGGACATAGGGATAAGAATTGGACTACTCACAAATAGGGCAACGGTGATCAGTTTACAGGCTATGGCAGGATTGCCTCTGGGAGAAGCGGAAAAAGATAAGTTTCTTTGGACCGGAGACAGCGAATTCAATCAGCATATCTCGCTGCAGGTAGGGCACTCACTTTACCCATTACCAGCGTACTTAAAAGGTGAAGTTGGATTCAACAACCGTAGAGGTGACGATAATCCTGAAGATGATTACGCTGACGAAATACGATATAGTCTAGAGGCGGGATATACTATCGCCGAACGTGTGGGTATTTCAGTATGGCTTCGTGGTGTTGACGCACTCGGTGATTTGGAACCACGCAACGACTCTCAGTACCTGTCCTTTGGCCCTGAGGTCCACTTATACGTTACGCCAAATGCCGGGTTCACCGCCAGTATGACGAGGTTTACCCGAGGGTATAACGTGTTGGACGCTCCTGCCTGGGAATTCGGACTGTTTCTGAAACTGTAGCTAATCCGGGGACCGGCTCGATCGGATCAATCTCGAAAACCGGTCCGGACCGTTCAACCGACTGTTCAGATGAAGCTCGAACGTCCTTGATGATGTTGCTGTTCGGCATCCTTTAAGGGGAGTGTGCCATGTCCAGACTCATCTTTGCCGGCGCCTTGCTCGCGGGATTCATCTTTCAGACATGCTCGGTCTTCGCCGGTGGATGGACGCATCCCAGGGGCAAGGGGTATTTCAAGCTGAACGAGCAGGTGATCAAGAGCGATGCGTATTTCCAGCCGTCAGGAGACAAGATAGACATAACGGACCAGAGCCGTTATACAACCAGCCTTTATGGTGAATTCGGCCTTGTAGACCGTTTGACATTTGTAGGTCACATGCCCTTCTTCCAGCGCATCAGTGAAGATGGACCTGGGGGCGATACCAAGTCGGGTACAGGGGACTGGGAGCTCGGAGCCAGGATCGGATTGCTCACCAACCGGGCCACGGTCGTGAGCCTTCAGGTCATAGCCGGATTGCCACTGGGAGATTCCTTTTCCGAACAGGAAGTCGGCCTGTTCACCGGCGACGGTGAATTCAACCAGTTGTTCTCGCTCCAAGTCGGCCATTCCCTCTGGCCGACGCCGGGATATCTTAAAGGCGAAATAGGCTTCAACAATCGGGAGAGCGACTTTTCAGACGAGTTGCGTTATGCCCTGGAAGCGGGTTTCATGATTGACGAGCGCATCGGGGTATCCGCGTGGCTTCGCGGCGTGAAAGCCCTCGGCACGGGAGATGAATGGACCCTGAACAGCCAGCAATACGTGTCCTTCGGTCCCGAAATCAACTTCTACGTCACGTCCAACGCGGGAATCACCGCAGGCGTCACGAAGTACACGGGGGCGCGCAATCTGCTGGACGCTCCTGCCTGGGACATCGGTATATTCATGAAGTTGTAGTTCAACTTTGATTGGGCTATATCAAGATCACGCAAGCGATTCTGAAAGTAAGCCATGGCCCGTAGGATCCGTTTGACCTATGTCGAACAAGGCGTTTCGGTGGATGCCGAGTTGCTCGAAGATGAGGCGCCACAGACCTGCCAGGCTGTCTGGGACGCGTTGCCCCTGGAGGAAGAGGGCATCCACGCCGTGTACTCGGGCAGCGAGATCGCCTACTTCCTGTCCGAGGACATCGTCATCCCGCCCGAGAACCTGACGAGCCGCACGTTGCCCGGTGACATCTGCTACTTCCGACTGGAGCCAGGACGCATGCACGGATGGCTGGACGGGATCACCGAACTGTGCTGGTTCTACGGCAGGGACGGGCGGCCGAATATGCCTGACGGCCCCGTCGCGGTGAATCTCTTTGCCCGGATGGTTGGCGACGCCAGTGATTTCATCGCAGTGTGCTACCGCATACGCCGAGAAGGGGTGAAACGCGTCCGAATCGAACGGGTGGTCTGAATTCGAATCGCAGGAAATCCCTCCCCAAACCGTCTAATATAACACACAGTTACACTCTATGCGTCGACGGTAGCGCGGAAAACCCTTCCGTCCGTCCGATTCGTAGCGTGCCAGGCGTATTCCGGCCAGTGCGGCCAGTCAGGCCAGTGCGGCCCCCGATGGCGCGGGATTTGGCGTGGATATGCGATTTCATTTCAAATGCTTTGCGGTTCTGCTTTACGTTCTGTTTCTGGCGCGTTCCACCGTCGCCGACCAGATTGACGGGGCAAAGCTCGTCGAGGCAAAGCTCCTCGACGGCACAAAGCTCTATGAACAGGCCTGCGCGGCCTGTCACGGATCGGACGGAAGAGGACGTCCGCTCGAAGAGCGCGGGTTTGCACTGGAACTTCCGGACTTCACGGACTGCGAATTCGCTTCCCGCGAACCCGACCCCGACTGGCACGCCGTGATCCATGAAGGGGGACCGGTGCGGGCCTTCGACCAAATGATGCCCGCATTCGGGGACGCCCTCACGGACGAGGAAATCTACGCTATCCTCGGCCATGTCCGCACCTTCTGCACGAACAAGAACTGGCCCCGCGGCGAATTCAACGTTCCAAAGCCCCTGTTTACCGAGAAGGCCTTTCCCGAAGACGAGACGGTATTCAACCTGACGCTCGACACGGACGACAGCAAGGCCGTGATCATCGAGCCGGTATACGAGAAGCGGTTCGGCCCCCGCGGCATGATCGAAGTGAAGGTCCCGTTCGGCAGGCGCGATACTGAGCGGGACGACGGGACCAACCTGGGCTTCGGAGACCTGGCGCTTGGCTACAAGTATGCCCTGTACCACGACTTGGGGCGTGGTCATGCCTTCAGCATAGGCGGCGAAGTCATCTTGCCATCCGGCGACGAAGAAAACGGCTTCGGTACGGGCTCCACGAAACTGGAGCCTTACCTGGCCATCGTACAGCTTATGCCCGGAGACGCCTTTTTCCAGGCCCAGGCACTGGGTGAATTCGCCGTGAGCGGCTCCGCGGAGGATGAAGTAGCCATAAGGGCGCTGATCGGCAGGACCTTCACCGAAGGTGAGTTCGGCCGGGCCTGGAGTCCCATGGTCGAAGTGCTGGCCTGGCGCGGACTGGATTTCGGTTCCGGTATCGCGGCGGACCTCGTGCCTCAACTGCAGGTCTCGCTCAACACGCGCCAGCACATTCTGCTCAACGTGGGGGTGCGGGTTCCGGTCGCCAGGAAGTTGAGCCGAAAACCGCAGATCGTCATGTACCTGTTGTGGGACTGGTTCGACGGAGGTTTCCGCGATGGCTGGTAACTACACGGGGCAGTTGCTGACGTGCCTCACGCTGGCGCCGCTTGCCTTCGCCTGGCTCGCGTGCGCATCGGTCGAGGCGCAGTCCGGGGATCAAAGCACGTTCGTCACATCGGACCAGTGCATCGCCTGTCACAGCAATATAACCGGGCTGGACGGAACGGACGTCTCCATCGGGCACGTGTGGCGCGGGTCCGTCATGGCGCATTCGGCGCGGGATCCCTACTGGCAGGCATCCGTACGCCGGGAAGTGACCGACCATCCGTACGCCCGGGCAGAGATCGAAGATACCTGCTCGACCTGCCATATGCCCATGGCGCGTGTGCTGGCGAAGGAAAACGGCGGACTGGGAGAAGTGTTCGCACACCTGGAAGCCGCGCGGCAGGGCGACGAGCGCGCCATGTTGGCCCTCGACGGGGTGTCCTGCACCACCTGCCATCAGATCCGGCCCGACAATTTCGGCGAGGAATCGAGTTTCGATGGGAACTTCGTGATCCGTTCGGGCGCTGGCCCCGACCCTCAGATCTTCGGCCCCTTTGACGTGGACGACGGGCGGCGCCGGATCATGCAGTCCGCCACCGGTTTCACACCGGATTCATCCGCTCATCTGCAGGAATCGGAACTGTGCGCGACCTGCCACACCCTGTTCACGACAAGTTTGGACGCGGAAGGGCGGGAGACCGCCCGTTTCCCGGAGCAGACGCCCTACCTGGAATGGCGGCACAGCTCCTTCGCGGCGACCGAAAGCTGCCAGTCCTGTCACATGCCGGAGACCTCATCGGCCCCCATCTCCTCGGTGCTCGGGGAGTATCGGGAGAATGTCTCGCGCCATGTCTTTCGCGGCGGCAACGAATTTATGCTGCGCCTGCTGGACAGGTATAGGGACGAGCTTCTGGTCACCGCGCCGTCAAGCGATCTTCAGCGCGCCGCCGAGGCTACGCGGGAACACCTGGAGACCGCAACAGCCCGGCTGGAGGTGCTGGCAGTCTCCCGCGCGGAGGACCAATTCGTTATCGATCTCGAGGTAACGAACCTGGCGGGCCACAAGCTGCCGACGGCCTATCCATCGCGAAGGGCCTGGATCCATCTAGTGGTTCGCGATGACGGCCGGAACGTGGTGTTTGAATCCGGTGCCATGCATCCCGACGGGAGCATCGAGGGTAACGACAACGACGCCGACGCCGGCGCCTTCGAGCCGCATTACCAGGTGATCGACGACCCTGGCCAGGTGCAGATTTATGAACCGATTATAGCGGACGGGTCGGGCAGGGTTACCACGGGCCTGCTGTCGGCTGTCACCTATGCCAAGGACAACCGCCTACTGCCCGAGGGGTTCGACAAGACGAACGCCGATGCAGCCATCATGGTGCACGGAAACGCGCGGGAGGATGGGGATTTCCAAGCCGGAAGCGACAGGATCCAATACCGCGTCGCCGCGCGGCCGGGTGTGCAGGGAATCGTAGTCAGTGCACGGCTGATGTTCCAGACCATCGGCTTCCGATGGGCGCAGAACCTCGCCCCCTACGACGCCCATGAGACGAAGCGTTTCGTAACCTACTACAACGACAACGCGTCGACTTCGGCGGTCGTTCTCGCCGAAGTCATGCTTCGGCAGGACCTTCCGTAGCTTCGGATTGGCCATCGGCCGACCGCAGACGCCCTCTGACACGCGGGACGGCAGTCTCCGTGACCTGAACGCCCACCGTGCCGGCCCTCAATATCACCGGCCGACTTTCGTCATATCCATCGGATTCGACCAGGCCTTCGTGCCGTCCGGCGCGATGATCTCGAATCTTACCCACCGCGCACTGGACCGCAGCGTAAACGTGGCCTCTTCGAAGGTCTTGCCATGGCCTGTCCGGTCCCGGAACTCCGTACCATGGGAATCGAACACGGCGAGAATGCTCTGCGCTTCTGAACACCGGATCCTCGCTTCCACGACCTGGTTCCCGTCACCGGTATCGTCGACGCGGCGCAACTGGATGTCCCGGATCTCGGGTCCGGAACTGACGTAGGCACAGCCTCTTTCCAGCGCATCGATGATCGCCTTCGCCGTGCGTTCTTTGACCTTCACCATGTTCCAGCCCCCGTAGGTGTCCCGGTTTTCCGACTCGAGGGCGTGGGAGTCGTCGTTGGAGAGCGCTGGAATCGGACGGCCCAGGAGTTCCATCCAGTCGTCCCAATGTACGGAGGATTCGCCGCGTCCGGCACACCGGCAAGTGGTGTTGAAGACTTCGATGCCTGCCAGGCCGTGAAGGGGCAGGGTATCCCGGAGGATGTTGACCGAACTCCAGTGGGGATGGGCGAGCCAGATCGAGCCGCCCTGCCGCCGCACCTCGTTTATCACGTGCTGTGGCGGCATGCGCTTCGAATCCATGTCTTCGTCGATGTTGTAGGCCAGGAAGTGGTGGGTCTGGCCGCCAAAAGGGTTCTCAGGATGGATTTCCGCCCCCTGCACCAGGACGAAATCGTCCGGCGCGTTGACCGTGCCGATACGGGTGATGGTGTAGTGGTCGGAAATACACAGAAAATCGTATCCCTGGTTTACGTACCCGTCCAGCCGTTCCTGGGGTGACGGCTTTCCGTCGGAGTTGGTCGTGTGGGAATGCAGATTGCCCTTGAGCCAGAAGTACCCCTCGTCATCGATATCGAAGGGGCTTATCAGGCCGTCGCTCGCCATGTTGTTCTCCCTTTTATCCGGCGGTGTCGTCCTGCCGGGAATTGTTGACTATTCATGATCCACTCTTCGTTTTCATCGCATGTTCCGGACGCGCTTTCAGCCTATGTTTCGGACGCCGCGGCGTCGGTCTCGGACCGGCCTCAAACCAGTTCGGATGCATACGTCCGGCCGAAGCGGTCCGTCGCTTCGACCACCACTTTCCGGGCCTGGGCCGAAACCGGGGCGTAGAACAGGTGATTCGTTATAACCGGTTCCACCCAGGGCCGGCGTTCGGGCAGGTCGGCTCCTCTGTGCAGGGATTCCGCCAGCGGATCGGTGCCGGGGCGCCTGGCCATGGCGCCTCTCCGCATGCCGTCTTCGTACCAGACAACGCGCCATTCGGGATCCCAGTCCCAGACATTGGCAACGATTTCGTCCGGCGCTCCGGGATCGCTGCCTCGGAGGTAGACCCGCATCTGGTGGTCTTCGGGCAAGCCCGTGGACTTGTACCGCCAGCGGATATCCGATCCGTCGACCTCGTAGACGCCATATCCGTTGGGCGTCCCGTCCCAGCAGATGGGGCCGCTCCACCAGGCGCCGCAGACCGTGCCCTGAACGATCTCGTGCACCCCGCCCTCGAAGATATGCTCGTGTTCGTGCACGTGGCCGGAGAACACGTGGCCCTTGTAGGGTTCCAGGAGGCGGTACATACGCTCGCGGTTCACGGTCGTGGACGAAATGGACGGGCCGTCGACCCCGGTTCTGATATGACGGGTGGTATACTGGGGAATATGATTGAAGACCACCACGGTCCTGCCGGGCTCGACCAGGGCGAGGTCCTGGGTTATCCAGTTGAGTTGGTCGTCGGTCACGTACCCGATGTATCCGTCTCCGTGCCAGAATACGTTGTCCAGTACGATATAGTGGATCTCTCCGCGGTCGAAGGCATAGTAGTTGGGGCCGAAGTGACGGCAGAACGTGCGGACGGATCCGTCGTCGGTCGGACCGAAGTCCAGGTCATGGTTGCCGACGACCTGGAAGAAGGGCATGCCCATGCGGAGCACGCCCCGCTCGTACTCGGGGTACAGGGTCAGATCGTCGAACATGATGTCTCCGCAGCCCACGCCGAACAGCCGGCGACCGGTCAGCGCGGCGGAGGTCTCCTTGACGTCCGGCACCGTCTCCGCGTGGAAGAGTCCCATCTCGTAGGCATCCTGGGTCTGCGGGTCTGCGAGTACGATGAATCCGTGGCGTTCGTCCGATCCGTCCAGTTCCGCGAGATCGAAGCGGACAGCCATCTCCCCCGAGTCGTCCGGCATGATCGGCCGGTAGAAAGAGGCAATGCCGCTTGGATTCTGCTCCAACGCGTAGCCGTCGGGCGTGGCGATCGATACGAAGGACTGAATCGTGTTGGACACGAGCTCGAAACGACCTTCCGAGTCGGTGGCGGTCACGGTCAGTCCGTCTGTTACCGCGACGCCGCCCAGACCCACCCTGCCGGACAGTACGCGTCCGGAGACGCGGACCGGACGCACGCCGGCCGCTGCGCCGTTCCTGGCCTGCGGCGCGTAGGAATCCGCCAGCACGGGAAAGGGGGCGGCCATCGCCGCAGCCACGAAAGCCGCCTGCTTGAGAAAGGATCTACGGGTCAGGGCTTCCCGGTCACCGGACCTGGTTGAGGACCGGTCAGCTCCATCAGATTTCGATTTAATACGGGTGTCCATCAATTGGCTTCCTTTCTTCAGCCGGATAAGGATCTTAAAACACGCGGATTGACATGGGGCTATCCGAGTCTCAGTACGGGGTGGTTATGGGGTGATTATACAACGAGTAATCCTGTTGAAACAGGGATTTATAAACCGGAATGTGCGGGAAATGCCGATCCCGCATGGCAGTCATATGAACCTGTTGCGCGTTTTGCCCGACCGGAAAGTCCATCGCCAGTATAAACACTTGATGTAACGGCTTTGTGATCTTATCATTTCAATTCCATGAACAAAGACGAAGCATCGGCCGGATCCTCCGAAATCCTGTCCATTCCCGAGCCCTCCGGCGTCTACACGGAACCGTGGTCCTGGAAGAAGTTCAAGCATATGCTGGGCTTCTTCGGGCCCGCCGCGCTGGTGGCGTCCATGGCGGTAGGCGCGGGGGAGACCATTCTGGTCACCGGCGTAGGCGCCTGGGCCGAATACGGCCTGCTCTGGCTGATCCTGCTGAGCGTGCTCGTCAAGGGCGTTGCGGTGACGTACCTGCTGGGTCGGTTTACGGCGGTGAGCGGCCAGCCCTTCGGCCGCATGCTGGCGAAGTTGCCCGGTCCCAGGGGCTGGTTCATCCTGACGCTGTTGACCATCGAACTGCTTGCCCTGAGCATCGCCCTGACGGCAGTCGCCAAGCCCTGCGGGAATCTCGTCGTCCATATTTTCACGGATTCGCTGCCAGTAGGCCCGACGGATACGTTCTGGGAGAACCTGGTTACCACGGTGTTCCTGGGTCTGGCCATCGGGCTTAGTCTGCTCACCTCCTACGACATCCTCGAAAAGCAGCAGATCATCATCTGCGGCATCCTGGTGTCCGGTACCATCGTGGCCACGATCATCGTCTGGCCGAATATCAGCGCCATCCTTTTCGGAACGCTGTCCATCGGGAACCTGCCCGCGGCCCCCGACTGGGCGCCGTCGGCCGCGCGGAACGATTACTTCCTGAACCTGGTCACGGTTTTCGGCTACGTGGGGGGCACGCTGAGTACTTACCTGGCCTATTCCGGCTGGGTGGCCCACCGGGGCTGGGGCCTGACCGGAAACCCGGAAATGGAACGGCTCGGCAGCCGGATCGACGGCACGCTGAAGATCAACTACCTCAGGGAGGATCCATCCCAGGTGAAGCGCATGCGCGTACTGCTCTCACCCCTCAAGTGGGACGTATCCATGGGGGCGCTCGTGCTCTTCATCGTCACGGCCGCATTCATGATCGCCGGGGCGGTCGTACTCTATCCGCGGCAGACGGTCCTTCCCGGAAACGCGTGGGACCTGCTTACGAGACAGTCTTCCATCTGGGCGCAGATCCACGCGGCCCTCATCCCGGTGTATTACGTGGCCATTCTCGCGGCCCTCTGGGGCACGCTGGCCACCATACCGGAAGCCCTGACCCGGTTTGCCCACGAGTTCCTCACGGCCGTCCGGCCGCGTTTCGCGTCTTATTCCTACCGCAGGCTGCAGGCTTTCATCGTGATCTGGTTCTTCATCTCTTCCTCCGTGGCGATCTGGAGCGACATCACCTTCGATCTGATCACACAGATCGTTGCCCTCCTGGCGACCAACATGGGCGTGGCCCTGGTCTGCTTCGCGGCGGTCTACCTGAATTTCAAACTGCCCCCTGCTTACCGAACCCGGCCCGCCATGCTCGTTCTGGGGGTCGTCTCCACGGTGGTGCTCCTCTCGGCCTTCGTCGTCAGCGCCGCGGGCATGCTGCAGAAATAGTGTTCGGATTGCAACTGTATACACTGAGGAAACGCACCTTGTCAACTGCGCCGGACCAAGGCAATCCCGTTCCTTTTTACTTGCGAGTCTCTTTCGGTTTCCTTACCATGAATCCGTAAGCTGCGGGGTTTTTGGCAGGCCGTGGCATGTTGGCGAAACACAGCTCGGGTCTTACGGGAAGAGACCCTGGACAGTCACGGATCGGTTGCGTGGATCCTCGCCGGTTCACGCGGGCACGGGGACCACACCGGTTCAAGCAGACGTGGATCCTGGTCTGTTCACCCAGACGCGGGGCATGGAGTCTATCATGCAGGAGTTTTCCGCCGTAAGGCAACGAGACGAAGAACTGTACGGCCTGTTGATCGCCGAGCGGGAAAGGCAGCGGGAAGGGATCGAACTCATCCCGTCGGAGAACTATGTTTCGCCGGCCATCCTGGAAGCCATGGGCTCCGTGCTGACCAACAAGTACTCGGAGGGGTATCCGGGCAAGCGGTACTATGGCGGCCAGCAATACATCGACAAGATCGAGAACCTTGCCCGCAGGCGGGCGAAGGAACTCTTCGGCGCCGAGCACGTAAACGTCCAGTGCTATTCGGGCAGTCCGGCCAATACCGCGGTCATGTTCGGTCTGCTGGACTACGGCGACACGATCATGGGCATGAAGCTCGACCAGGGCGGCCACCTGACCCACGGGCTGCGCGTCAACTACTCCGGCAAGTCCTATAACGTGGTTTCCTACGGGGTTCGTAAGGATTCGGGCCGCATCGACATGGACGAGGTCCGCGACCTGGCCCTCGAACACCGTCCGAAGCTGATCATCTCGGGCGCCACGGCCTATCCCCGGCAGTTCGACTTCGAGGCCTTCAAATCCATCGCCGACGAGGCCGGGGCCGTTCCCATGGCGGATATTTCCCATATATCGGGTCTCATCGTGGGCGGCGTCCATCCCAGCCCATTGCCATTCACCGACGTGGTTACGTCAACGACGCACAAGACACTGCGCGGTCCGCGCAGCGCGATCATCATGTGCCACAAGAAATACGCGAAAGATATCGACCGGGCCGTGTTCCCTGGACTGCAGGGCGGCCCCCACGATCACATCACGGCCGCCAAAGCGCTGACCTTTAAGGAGGCCATGCAGCCGGAGTTCAAGGACTACGCCCGCCAGATCGTGACCAACGCGAAGACCCTGGCCGAATCGCTGATCGGGCACGGTTTCAATCTCGTTTCCGGCGGGACCGACAACCATCTCGTGCTGGTGGATCTGACCAGCAAGGGCATCATCGGAAAAGACGCCGAAACCGCCCTCGACAAGGCCGGGCTGACCGTGAACAAGAACACGGTACCCTACGATACGAGATCGCCCTTCAGCCCGAGCGGGATCCGTATCGGTACTCCGGCGGCCACGACGCGGGGTATGATGGAACCCGAAATGAAGATGATCGCCGGGTGGATCGACAGGGCGATCGAGAACCACGGAAACGACGAAGCACTTTCGTCTATCCAAGACGAAGTCAGGGAACTTTGCAAAGGGTTCCCAGTCCCCGGAATTTCCACGACCGAGGCGGCGCTCATGCAGGAGACGGGTACCGGATAACGCCGGCTCTGCTAGCGTCGGCCCGTTCCGGCCGGTTCCTGCCGGTCGCGACTAGCCCCGGCCTGCCGATGTACCTTCATTGACCGGGAGGTGGTGTCATGTACAGAATGATTGTAACCGTAGTCGCGTTTGCCTTCATAGCCGCGTGCGATTCGGGCATGGCGAAACAGGACGAAGCTGCGGCACAGGGCAAGTCCGGCGCCGCAGAGAAAGTGACCATCGTCGAGGTCGCTTCCGACGGAACGAAGAAAGGAGCTGTTACGGTGGAAAAAGTAGTCAGGACCAAAGAAGAATGGAAAGAGCGACTCACCGACCAGCAGTACGCCATTGCCCGGGAGAATGGCACGGAACGGGCCTTTTCGGGTAAATACGACAGGCACTACGAAGACGGTATCTACAAGTGTATCGGTTGCGGAACGCCGCTCTTCTCGTCCAGGACCAAGTTCAATTCGGGCACGGGCTGGCCCAGTTTTTACGAGCCGGTTGCCGAAGAGAACATCGAAGAGAAAACGGATAGCAGTTTCGGCATGATCCGCACCGAGGTGTTGTGCAAGCGATGCGATTCCCATCTGGGCCACGTATTTACCGACGGCCCGAGACCCACGGGACTCCGGTACTGCATGAATTCCGCTTCCCTGGACTTCGAGCCCGAGAAGTAGGCTTCGGCAAGGCACAGGGAGCAGGTTCCCGGAAAGGAATAACCAGCAGGCTTCCGGCACAGCGCGGGAGCCTGCGATACAGATGCGCATTTCCGACATCAAAGTCTTCCCGGTCTGGGGTGGTAACCGAAACTATCTCTTCGTCAAGGTGGAGACGGACGAAGGTATCTACGGGATCGGTGAAAGCGGCCTGACCTGGTGCGAGTTGGCCGTCCGGGAGATCGTCCTCGCCCTCCGGGACCGGCTCGTCGGCCAGGATCCGACCCGCAGGGAACACCTGTGGCAGGTAATGTTCCGCGGCGGTTTTTTCCCCGGCGCCCACGCCCTGTCCGCCGCGGTCAGCGCCATCGACATCGCCCTCTGGGATATCCACGGTAAAGCGCTCGGCGTTCCCGTATACGAGTTGCTCGGCGGCAGGTGCCGGGACAAGGTAGTCTGCTATACGCATTGCGGCGGCGACGGCCCTTCCGAGGAACTGGTCGGCCAGGCGCAGGGCAGGGTGGAAGACGGATGGAAGTTCATCCGCTGGGGGCTGCCCCACGAGGGCAATATGCTGGAGCCCACAAGGGCGGTGCGCAAGGGCATCGCGCAGTTCCAGGCGTTAAGGGAAGCCCTGGGCGACGACGTCGAATTGATCTGCGACGTGCATACCCGTCTCGATCCGCCCGAGGCGATCGCCTTCTGCCGTGCCGTCGAATCCTTCCGGCCCTATTTTATTGAAGACCCCCTGCGTTCCGAGAACAAGTCGTCGTACCGGATGCTCAGACAGCACGTTGCCGTGCCGCTCGGCGTCGGCGAGCACTTCACCAGCAAGTGGGAATTCCGGGAACTGATCGAGGAAGACCTGATCAACTACGCCCGGGTAGACCTATGCCTCGTGGGCGGGCTGACCGAGGCGAGGAAGGTCGCGGGCTGGTGCGAGACCCACTACATCGACCTGGCGCCGCACAATCCGCTCGGGCCCGTGTCCACGGCGGCCTGCCTGCACCTGAGCCTCGCGTCATCGAACTTCGCCGTGCAGGAATTGCCTATTCTGCCGGGCATGCTCCCGGAGATTTTTCCCGTCCAGGTCGTATGGAAGGAAGGATATCTGCTTCCGCCCGGCCGTCCGGGGCTGGGGCTGGAATTCGACGAAGATGCGGCGAAACGTCTTCCGTACCGCCCGACCCGGGGCCACACGCTGCAGCGCGAGGATGGATCCTTCACGAACTGGTAACGGCCTTGCCCAGTCGACGGGTTGCTTCGCCTGAGTAGTGGTATTGTAAAAAGCAGTACAAAAATTAAAGTATGTGCATTAACATACTCACACGATGGTCCTGATCCCAAACAAGTACAGATACCACGCGCTGGTCCATGCACCGGTCTGGCTCATCTGCCTGGCCCTGCTCTGGCCGGTTTCCCTGGAACCTGAAGTCCTCGAGGCAGACCAGGCGACCCCCAGGATTGTAGACTATCAGAAACACCTGCCCCGGTCCTTCAAGAAACGCCTCCGCAAATCAACCCGTTTCATCGTTCTGCACAGCACGGAATCGGGCCTGAGAAGCGCATTGAGGACGCTCTCCCGAAGAGGGCACTCCAACTACCTCGTCGCCCGGAACGGGACCATCTATCGAATCCTGGACAAGAAGTACCGTTCGCACCACGCGGGACTGAGCATGTGGAACGGGCTGAGGGACATCAGCAGCCATTCCATCGGCATCGAACTGGTGGGATACCACAACGACCCCTTTACCGCGGCCCAGTACGAGTCCCTCAAGTGGCTGATCGAAGTGATGCAGCGGGTGTACAAAATACCCGATCATCACGTGCTGGAACACTACCGCGTCGCCTACGGCAGGCCGAACAGGTGGGTAAAACGGCCCCACCGCGGACGCAAGAAAGATCCCGGGGTGTTCAACTTCAGCCGGGCGAGGGCCGGCCTGACCTCGAAGGATCCGCGCAACAGCATTCTGTACGACCCGGACGTGCGGGCGGGACGGCTCATACCGGATCCCGATATCGATATAGCCAGGGTCCGCCTCGTCGACCGCGGGAAGTACGACCTGGCGGTCGCCCAACTGTCCGAACACGTCATTACGAAGAACAACTCGGCCTGGCGCATCGCCCGGAGCGAATATAACGCCGCAACGACGGTGTACCGTTTTCCAAAGGGGACGGTAATGCGCGGGAACGAGATCAGGAACTGGGACCGGATCCCGGTCGGAACGAAGGTCTATCTCAACCGCGATCGCACCGAAGACGTCCAGGCGGTCACGGCCACCGTGCCCGTCATCGTACGGGGAACTACGGCCTTCGACATTGCCGGTCCCGCCTACAGGCGGTCCGACACCTACTACATCTTTCCAAAGGGCACGGTAAAACATGGCAGACAGGTCCGCCGATGGTCCCGCATTCCGCCGGGAACGAGGGTGCTCGTCCGTTACAACGCGCCCGTCGCGTTGAACAGCGCCGGCTCCCAAGCCGTGCGCAAGGACGATACCGTGTTCCTGGTACCCCGCAACGAGATACTGGTCGCCGCCAACGTGCCGGACGTTTCCCGGCTTGAGAGCGGCACCCTGGTTTTCACTAGGAAATAGGTTCGACAGACAGCCGTAAAACATCGCGGCGCGCCACGGAGGAGGCGATTCATGGATTTAGTGGAACGCGGTATCGTCCTGTTCGCAGATACTGCCTGGACGTACCTGCTGTACCTGCTCATTGGCGGCGGTCTGTTCCTTCTCCTGTACTCCCGCTTCATGCCGTTCAGGTACTTCAAGCACTCGATCGAGATCATCCGCGGGAAATACGACGACCCGAACGAAACCGGCGATATCACCCATTTTCAGGCCCTGGTCAGCGCCCTCGCGGCCACCCTCGGCATGGGCAACATCTCCGGCGTGGCCGTCGCCATCACGGTCGGCGGGCCCGGCGCCATGTTCTGGATGTGGGTCAGCGCCCTCGTCGGCATTGCGACCAAGTTCTTCACCTGTTCCCTGGCGATCATGTACCGGGGACAGGACAGCGCCGGGAAGACGCAGGGCGGACCCATGTACGTCGTCCGGGAAGGACTGGGCCGGCATTGGAAGCCCCTCGCCGTTTTCTTCGCCGTCGTAGGCGTGATCGGATGCCTGCCGCTGTTCCAGGTCAACCAACTGGTGCAGATCATCCGCGACGTGATTTTCGTACCCATGGGCGTGGTCGGCGAAGATCATTTCTGGTTCGATCTCACGGCCGGCATCGTGCTGGTGCTGATCCTGGGAACCGTCATATTCGGCGGCATCACCCGGATCGCCGATGTCGCTTCGCGCGTCGTTCCCGCCATGGTGATCCTGTACATGATCTGCGCACTCTGGATCATCGTGCTCAACCTGGGAGACGTCCCGCGGTACCTGATGCTGATTATCACCGACGCCTTCACGGGGGAAGCCGCGGCGGGCGGCGCCGTGGGCGCGGTCATCATCACCGGCGTGCGCCGGGCCGCATTCTCGAACGAGGCGGGCATCGGAACCGAGTCCCTCGTACATGGCGCGACGAAGACAAAGGAACCGGCGCGGGAGGGCATGGTGGCCATGCTGGAGCCCGTCATCGATACGATGATCGTCTGTACCTGCACGGCGCTGGTGATCCTCATGACCGGGGTATGGCAGACGACTACGGACAACGGCGTGACGCTGACGTCAAACGCCTTCGAATCCGCCATGCCGGGCTTCGGTTCGTACATGCTGATCATCTGCGTGGTCTTCTTCAGCGCGAGTACGATTTTCACCTATTCCTACTACGGCACCAAGTGCCTCGGATTCCTGATCGGGGCCAGGTACCAATTTCTGTACAACTACTTCTACGTGGGATGCGTCATCCTCGCTTCGGTCTCTTCGCTGGATGCCGCTATCAGCCTGATAGACGGCACGTTCGCCCTGATGGCCATCCCCACCATGATCTCGGCCCTGGTGCTCTCTCCGAAGGTGATGGCGGCGCTCCGGGATTACCGGCAACGACAGCGGCTGGGTTCGGGGCAGGCGAGCGGCGATTCCACGGGCAGGTAGGTCCGGAGCGAGACCGGATCCCGCACGAAACTCCGATCAATCAGCCAGTGCGAACTCGAAACGCTATTCAGCTTCAACCGTGATTCAGAAGGGACGAATACCCATGACGTGGCCCGTTCTACATCATTACGACCAGGATCATCTCGCGCGAATCGCCCTGCCGCTCGGCGGGATCGGCACGGGTACTGTCTCCCTGGGCGGACGGGGCGATCTGCGGGACTGGGAACTGATGAACCGGCCGGCCAAGGGGTTCATACCCGGCAGGGACGTCCGGTGTCCCCCGTCCTTCACGCTGTACGCCCGTCCCGAGGGCGGCGATGCCGTGACCCGGCTGCTCGAAGGGCCCCTGGAATACTTCGAATACGAGGGCGCCAGCGGAAGTCCCGCCGCCAACCACGGCTTGCCGCGATTCGCCCGGTGCGCCTTCGACGCGGCCTACCCCTTCGGCCGGGTCCACCTGTCCGACGACGAGGTACCGGTCGACGTGCGGCTGGAGGCCTTCAATCCGCTCATTCCTTGCGACGCCGACCACAGCGGTCTGCCCGTGGCTGTGTTCCGGTACGTGCTGACCAACCGGACCGATGTTCCTGTTTCGGCGGCAGTCTGCGGGTCGATACCCAATTTCATCGGCATGGACGGCACGGACGGAAGCTGCGCCGGGAACCGCAACCGCTACCGCGCGGGCGATGGGTATCGTGGACTGTTCATGTCATCGAAGGGCGTGGATCGTGAGGCCGCCCAGTGGGGCACGATGGCGCTCGCGACCACGGCGGAGTCGGTCAGCTACCGTACCGCCTGGCGCGACGACGGCTGGGGCACCCCGCAGCTCGACTTCTGGGATGATTTCAGCGCGGACGGCACCCTCTCGGACCGGGACGCCGGCAACAACGACCGTCCCATGGCCTCCCTGTCGGCCGGGGTCGACCTGTCGCCGGGAGAAACAGCAAGCGTGACCTTCGTGCTGGCCTGGCATTTCCCCAACCGGTACACGTGGACACCGGCGACGAAGGAGGACCTGACAGTCGGAGGCGATACGGAGACCACCGAAGAAAACGCCTGTTGTGACGGGGGTACGGACGATTTCGGAGACGATGAGAGCTGTTGCGAGGACGGGGGCGACAGCGGCGGAGACTGCTGCGACGAAGGTAGCGACTGCTGCGAGGGCAACAGTGACTGCTGCGCGGGTGGCGACAACTGCTGCGACGACGGAAGCGACTGCAGCGACACGGGAGACCGGATAGGGAACTACTATACGACGCGGTTCGAGGATGCCTGGGACGTGGTGGAGCAGGTCGTCCCGGACCTGGAAAGCCTGGAAGTGGACACGCTCCGGTTCGTCGAGGCGTTCTGCGGATCGGACCTGCCGGAAGTGGTCAAGGAAGCGGCCCTGTTCAACCTGAGCACGCTGCGGAGCCAAACCTGCTTCCGCACGCCCGACGGCCGCTTCTACGGCTGGGAGGGATGCCACGACGAGGCGGGGTGCTGCCTGGGTTCCTGCACCCACGTATGGAACTACGAACAGTCCACGGCCTTCCTCTTCGGCGACCTGGCGCAGACCATGCGCGAGGTGGAATTTGCCCACGCCACCGACGAGAACGGCCTGATGAGCTTCCGCGTCTGGCTGCCGCTGGCCCGGGCCCGCAACTTCAGTCGCGCGGCGGCCGACGGCCAGATGGGTTGCGTCATGAAGATATACCGGGACTGGCAGTTGTCGGGCGACGACGGGCAGCTTCGGACGCTCTGGCCGGGGGTCAAGAAGGCGCTGGCGTTCTGCTGGATACCCGGCGGATGGGACGCCGACTGCGACGGCGTCATGGAAGGCTGCCAGCACAATACCATGGACGTCGAGTACTTCGGTCCCAATCCCCAGATGGAGTTCTGGTACCTGGGCGCCTTGCGGGCCGCGGAGGAGATGGCCCGTTATCTGGGGGACGACGAATTCGCGCGGGAATGCCGGGACCTGTACGAGCGCGGTCGCGCCTGGACCGACGCGAACCTGTTCAACGGGGAGTACTACGAACACGAGATCCGGGCGCCCGAGCGGGCGGAGGACGTAGCGGAAGGCCTGACGGTGGGGATGGGGCCGAAGGATCTGGGGAATCCGGATTACCAACTCGGTTCAGGCTGCCTGGTGGACCAGCTCGTCGGCCAGTACATGGCACATGTCTGTGGCCTGGGATACCTCGCGGATTCCGGTAAAGTCCGTAGTTCGCTGCAGAGCATCCTGAAGTACAACCGGCTTGATGACTTCCACGCGCACACGAACGTCATGCGCTCCTACGTCCTCGGCGACGAATCGGCCCTGCTCATGGCGTCCTACCCGAAGGATCGGCCCGAAAATCCCTTCTCGTACTTCACCGAAGTCATGACCGGTTTCGAATACACCGCCGCCATCGGCATGATCTACGAGGGCATGGCCGACGAGGGTATTTCGTGCATCCAGGACATCCGCGACCGGTACGACGGACGACGGCGTAATCCCTTCGACGAGGCCGAGTGCGGCCATCATTACGCCCGGGCGATGGCCGCCTGGGCCGCACACCTTGCGTTGACCGGTTTTAACTACTCGGCCGTCACGAAGACCATGACCTTGACCGACCACCCGGGCAGATACTTCTGGTCGACCGGCTATGCGTGGGGCGTGTGTGTGGTGTCGCGTAACGGTGAAGGACTGCAGGCCGAGTTGAGCGTCCTGCACGGCGCGCTTGCGCTATCGCGGCTGCGGCTGGGAGACTCGGGCGAGGCGGTGTTCGATCCGATGCTGTCAATGTCGGCGGGTGACGGGAAGACTGTCGAAATCGAGGGTTAGCCGGTAAGGCGAACAGATTCCGTCATCCTGTCGCATTACCGGACGCGCCCTGGCTGTGTTCAGGTGGTTCGCTGGTCCTGTGCGATTCGCTGTTGGGATGCGCTTCCCGCCGCGCCGTTGGCCGAGTCCAGGTTGCCCGTGGGCTCGTCGGCCAGGATCAAGCGTGGATTGTCGATGACCGCCCGCGCCACGGCCACGCGCTGCTGCTGGCCGCCGGAAAGCTGCTGCGGGAAGTGGTTCCGGCGGTGGGGAATCTGCATGTGTTCCATGGCCGCTTCCACCCGCTGCTTGCGCTCCGCCTTGGAAGCGCCTAGGTAGATCAGGGGCAGTTCAATGTTCGGTGAGTTCGTCGATCAGGTTGAAGCTCTGGAAGACGAAGCCGATGTTGTTCTTGCGCAGATTGGCCCTTTGCCGCTCGGAGTGGCCGGCCACTTCCTGGTCCAGGAAGTGGTATTCCCCGCCCGTGGGGTTGTCGAGTAGGCCGAGGATGTTTAGCAAGGTGGACTTGCCGCAGCCCGACGGCCCCATGACCGCCACGAACTCGCCTTCGTACACGGTCATGGTCACGTCGTTGAGTGCCGTGGTCTCCACCTCTTCGGTCGCGTAGAGCTTTTGCAGGTTGCTGGCCGCTATCATCATACGCCCCCTTTGCGGTTTATCGATATACAGCCGCTCTTTAGTCATTCGACTTGCGTACAATGTGCTTTGTTTCGTCCCGACGTTGTGAAGGCTTGTAAATGCTCTGCTTCACGGGAAAAGCGAGTCCTGGTGCAGCGTCTCCATCGTGACGGCCCGCTTGCGCGTCAGGTAGTCGAGGTTGTCCCTGGCCTTGTAGTATTCCTGGTGCGAGATCAGGTCAGCCTCGAGCAGGAGCTACGCAGCAAACCGGAAGTGTTCGAGTGAGGGCGAAGGCGATTCGTGGAAGGCGGTGCTCCAGGATCAACGCTCTCAATACTGTAGCGAAGACGTTCAATCCGTACTATCCGGCAAATTCACGCCAAAATCCTGGATAAACCGCTCAAAGAAACCGGCCGACCTGTATTCCAACAGCACGTTTACAGGTTCTCCATCCATGCCCGATATCCCGAGCGGCTTTTCTCCCAAGAATAAACCCAACCCAAGACTATCCACTTCCGGGTAACCGGAAGATCGAATAATCCACGCCGTATCCACGACACCAGTTGCGTTCGAATGGACTCGAAGCAATACTTCTCCTTCGTTGATGAACTCGGGTGGAAGCGATACGGTCAATGGCATCAAAGGTATCTCCCCTTCTGAGCTCTCGTCCATGGAACGGAAAGTGTCTGGTTGTCCTGTACTATCCTGTTCCAGGTTGGGCATCGTCGTTTCCTTCACAGTTTCGTCGTCCCGGTCCACATCGTCCTTTCCTTCACATGCCGTGTGACTCAGGATGAGGAAAAGCGACACCAGCGCGCATAGACTGATCACAGTCTTTTTTAACATTTGTTGAGTCATCGACCCTGATCCTCCAGATTGCGACGTTTCCGGTCTATCGGTGGAATACCGGTTGTCCCGCTCAGAATCCATGGTCGTCTACGGATATGGCATCAGACCGTAGCCCGGCGCCGGCCGGCGTCTATATCGTCTACAGGCCCGTCACTTCGATCCGATTCCGGATGCCACGCGTGCAAGTCAGATGCCCGCGTCGGTCTATCCAGATCCCTTCCACGTGAGGCAAATCATCCAGTAACCGCATTGAATTCTCGACTCCCATGACGTACGTCGAAGTCGCCAGGGCGTCCGCCGTCATGGCATCGGGAGCGATTATCGTGGCACTGTGCACGAGGTCCGATGAAACCCCCAGCCGTGGATTGAGAATGTGCGCAATGCGACGACCCTGGTGCAATTTATAGTTCTCATAGCCCCCGGCGGTCGCAACGGCCTCGTCTTCGAGTTCGACCATGGCGCATAGTGCATCCGGGCGGTATGGTGAACGGATCCCAATACGCCAAAGGCGATTTGGCGCGGGTCGTCCCAAAGCAAATATGTCTCCTCCGGCAGAAACCAGGCCATTGCGGACTCGGTAATCCGTCAATGCTCGAACCGCCCGATCCACACCGTATCCCTTGGCTATCCCGCCGAAGTCTGCGTTATATCCGGACGATGCGACGCGCGCTTCACGTCCCCTCACCTGCAACTGACGGAAATCGACCCGTTCGAGTATACGTTGAAGCGAACGGCGAGACTGGTTCTTGTATTGACCGGACGAACTCGCGTCGTAGAATCCCCAGTGACGCATAACGGGCAATATGGTCACGTCGAATGCCCCGTCCGTCATCTCGCCAACTCTGGTAGCAGCTGACGCGACCCGGCTGAAGTGGGGAGACACCTCGTGCCAGTGTCCGGGATTGCGGTTGACCCGGGAAAGTTCGCTGGTGCTTTGATGAACGCTGAGCAGATGGTCGATTTCCGATAGAGCGTCAAAGGACCGGATCACCGTCTCACGACGGTATTCATCTTCGGCCAGAATCAGTTCTATCGTCGTCCCCATGTGAAATTGATGCCGGCGAACGAGCCGAAGGTCGGCGGATGGCCATGCGCCTATGTTGTATGGCACAAGCAGCACGGCCGAGGAAAATCCCAGTGATTTGATGAAAGCACGTCGATTCATATCATTATGTTATCAAGGATTACGAGGAGTCGTGGAGCCTGAAAAGGGCCGTAAAGGCCTCAAACTCCGCGGAGCCTAACCTCGATGGGTAAACAGCAGTCTGTTGAGCGCGTCCACTATGTGGATCGAACTTTTCGTAGCGCCGGTGATTCCATCGACATTCTCACCGAGCACGTAGGACGGCTCGTGGGGCGCCTCGTCGCGATCCGACGTGAATTGCCGGAAGAATCCGGTCTCATCCTCGACCGGCATTGGGTCACCGGAGAGTTCAAGCGGTTCGAGCGCCTGTATCTCTTTGATCTCGCCTGCGGCTTCGAGGGCGACGAGCAATCGAACGTTCTTGCACACGGGACAGCGGAGATCCTCCTGAATTTCATAAACATACCCTACAGGATCGTCCTGCCCGCCGAAGATCACGTAGCGGTCATAGCCCCGAAAGTCCTCGTGCTTCCGGGATTCGGCTATGGGGAAAGTAATCGAGACAAACTCAGAAACGGTCAGTTTATCGAGCGGCGGAAAGAGTTCTGGCGCGCCCGCTTCCTCAACTGGCGTCCCATAGAGCGACGGGGCGGATCCCATTACATCGGTTCCGGCTGATCCCATGAGGTAGATGAGATTCACGGCCACGACTACGGCGCCAGCTCCGAAGATTAATGCCGCCGCCGTTCGATTCCGTTTCAATTTCTGGGCCATAGGTAAATTACCCGTCTGAGCGTCTGAAGAACGTCGAATTCGCTACTCATACCTCAATGCTTCTACGGGATTCGACCGCGCCGCTTTGAGGACGTGCAGGCCTACCGTGGAGGCCGCAACGGCAAGAACGGCCAGGCCCACCAGGAAGAAGAGCGCCGGGCTGGGTGCGGTGCGATAGGCGAAATCCCGCAGCCAACTGTCCATGACGAGGTAGGCGATCGGCCAGGCGATGACGCTCCCTGCGATGGCCATGATCACGAACTCTTTCGACAGAAGTTGAACGAGTTGAGGCCTCGTCGCACCCAGTATCTTGCGAACGCCGATTTCCTTCGTGCGCTGGTGCATCGTAAGGGAGATCAGATTGAACAGCCCCAGGAATGTCAGAACAATGGCAAGCGACGCGCATATTCCGAAGAGCATGCCAAGCCGTTCTTCGGGCAGATACAGCCGGTCTATGTCGTCCTCCAGAAAGGAATAGACGAGCGGGATCTCCGGGTAATGGGATCGCCAGACTTTATTGAGGTCTTGAAGCGCGGAGGCCGTGCTTTCCGGCTGCAACCGAACGCTCATGTGCTCGCCAAAGGAACTGCTTAAAAACACCATGGGTTCAACGGATTGGTAGAGGGAACGAAAGTGGGTGTCCTGGACCACGCCGACGACCCTGCCGCGGCTTACAAACTGTGGGTAGACCAGTTCAATTGGCTTGTCCAGGGCCTCTTCGACGGAAGGCCATCCCAGATGCCGGACGGCCGTTTCATTCAGGACGACCTCGAGAACGGCGAACGGATTGAACATCCTCATATCTCTTGGTTTCAGATTCGTACCCAGCATCAGGTTCATGTCCAGGGTCTTGAAGAAGTCGTGTTCGACGTTCACTATGCGGACGGACGAGGATGCGGGGATATCGCTACCGTCCCCCCGGCGCACCATGGTTTCCCCGATCATGCCCCTCCCCGGCGCGAGCCCGGGTACATAATCCGACAGGGATACACCCACGATATGCGGCGATTGCAGCAGTTCATTCTGGAATCCCTCGGAAGATCTCATTCTAACCTGTTGCGGGCCTTCAGAAGAACTCGATGCATCGGCCTGCATGAAGAATCCCGAGATAAGTGGGGCAACCACCACGTCGGACTTTTCGAAACCAGGAGGTTCGTTCATCATGAACCGCAACTGGCTGTAGACCACCCCCGTGCCGGTGATCAGGATGACGGACAGGGCGAACTGGGCCGTGATAAGAATACGTTTCACGAACGGATAATCGATCGCCTGGCTCAACCGGCGGCTGAGTGCGTCCATCGGCCGGAACCCGGACAGTACCGTGGCCGGAAAGCACCCCGACAATGCGCCTACCAGCACCGAGACCGCAATCAGGCCAATCCAGACGTCGAAGTGATGCGCAAAGCTGATGTTCAGCGTCTTCCCGGTCACGGCGTTGAAAGCCGGAAGCGAAAGCCGGGCCAGTAGAACGGCCAGGACGAGCACCAGGCCCGAGATCATTACAGACCCGCTCAGATACTGCACGACAATACGTGAACGGTTCGCGCCGAACACTTTCATGAGGCCCACTTCCTTGGCCCGGTCGGTCGACTGGACCATGGACAGATTGATGAAATTGATGCAGGCGATCAGCAGCAGGAATACGGCCCCCGCCATGAGGGTATAGAGGTGTGCCACGCTGCTGTTCGATTCGAGTTCGTTGAGGAGATTGGAGCGCAGGTGAATCGAGGTCAGCGGCTGCAGGGAAAACCGGTAATCCTGGATGCTTTGTTGGTTCGCGGGCCTGACCTGTGTGTCGAAATAAGTTTGGAACTTGGATGTCAGTTCAGGGGCGAGACTCTGGTCGTTCAAACGCAGATACGTGTAGTAATTCGTACTCCACCAGTTGTCCATAAAATCCAGTTCCGTGCCGAAAGACAGGAACATGTCCGAGGTGAAATGCGTATGGCTCGGGAAATCCTCCATGATGCCCGTTATAACAAAACTGTAGGTGTTGTCCAGGCGCATCACCTCGCCCATGGGGTCCACGTCACCGAAGTACTTCCTGGCCATCGATTCCGAGATGACCGCTTTGGACTGCCCCTCCAACGCGGTGGCGGGATCCCCCTTGAGCAGAGGGATGGTGAAAACGTCGAACAGCGAAGACTCGGTCCAGTAGACCCGGTCTTCGTAGAACTCGCGGTCACCGAACCGTATGAGCCATATGGCCCGGGTCGCCCGCATGCGAACAGCGCTTGCTACTTCCGGAAAGTTCTGTTTCAGCGCGGAGGCCGCCGCGCCGGGCATACGCGTGTTGTTTCCGTTGATTAACCGGTAGACCTGCTGAGCGTATTTGTGGTGCGTATCGTAGGTCAATTCGTCCTTTATGTACAACATTGTCAGCACGCACGCGGCCATACCGATGGACAAGCCGGTGACGTTGATGATCGTATGGGATTTGTGATTGAGGAGTGTCCGAACGGCTATTCTGTAGTGGTGAGTGAACATGATCTGGTACCCCCTACGGCTCCACCACCATGAAGTTGACCGACTTGGACATGCGCTGATCAGCGTGCCGGTCCGTCAGCGTCACGGTCAGCACGTACTCCCCGGCTTCGAGATCCGTGGTGTCCAGGGCGGTGTATTCAGCCTCCTCCACTGAACTCCCCTTGCCTTCGAAGAAGGACATCACCGTCTGCATGTCGTCCGGCCTTCTCGCCCGGCGGTTCCGCAGCGGGGGCATGCCCAGGGGCGTGATTTCATAGAGCGTCTCGTACGTAGTGCGTCCTGTTTCGTCCACATACAGGTTGTACACCTCGTAATACACGTACACCAGTTGCCCCCGAGCGTAAAGGCGTCCGGGATTGGGTACGACGTTCAGACACTTACGGACGAAAGGACCCGGACCTGATGACGGCGTGATACCGGTGGATAGCTTGAGATCGCTGATGAGCAAATCGCTGCCGCGGTAGTCGGAGATGGATACCGGTTTCTTGTAAACGCCAATGCGCTGCGTGGCTTCGTCGCGCATCTCCACAGCAACCGTGAACGTCCCTGCCGGCGCCGTTACATTCGCTGCCAGCGTGTAGGCGGCACCCCGGATTTCCTGATTAGCCGGTTGCCGTTCGGGCCGCGCAACGGGTCCGAACCGGAACTTACGGGAGAAAGCGGGCGTCTGTACCGAGTCGCGCAGGGTAACCTGGTTGTCGAGCCAGGTCCGGTCGCCCTTTTCGTCGGTGATGTCACCGAACTGCCAGACGGGTATGCTGTAAGACAAATCCACCTCGGTCGATCCGGCCTCGCCACGGAAGGAAACCGCGTCGAAGGCATAAACGAGGGGTTCCCCACCGAAGTCATGGAGGTAGTCCGCGGGACTACGGGCGATCAACTCGGCGGCAAGGCGACGGGGGTGGTGCATATCCTGACTACCTGCCATATTAGGAAGTACTGTCGAATCGGTGCTTTCGTCAACTGTGAGGGTCTCAAGCGGATAATCGTACCGGCCTCCTCCCATCTGATCGACGAAGAACAGTTCCAGACTATGAGGCACATACACCCAGCTTTCCGCCATATATGAAGACCCTATCTCTCTTCTCTGCTTGACGGCCAGTTCCGCCAAGGCCTGGGCCGTGCTCTTTTGCGCAGTATCCCCGGATAGCCCTCCTACAAATTCATCCGTCATGGTTTCTGTCCCGAAACCTCTTCGTTTTCCCTTGTCGCTATCCAGGATTTTAGACACTTCGCCACGATTGACCTGCAACTGGTAGCCGAATTGAAGGTTCTGCTCCCGGATCGCGTCTACCGCCGGGTCATCGGAAGACAGGAACGACTCATACGGGTCCTGGTTCGCCCTGACCATGTAACGACGCCGGTCATCCGGCGGACCGAATCTCACGTAAATCTCACCACGGCGGTCGTAGGGATAGCGCTTCTCCGAAAAATGGATTCGGGCATGCATGACACGTCTGTAATGCTCCACCAGCCGTTCGTTTTCGATCGTGGCCGGGTTGGAGTCCCGTTCATTCCAAAAGGCCTGCCAGAGCACGTCTCGTTCAGGTCCGGATGCAGCTTCCCAGGCTTTCAGTTCGTCCGGCGGGGCAACATGATTCAGATCCCTGTACACTTCCTGTTCATCGGCGTCCAACTGTGAGATATAGGACTCCAGTGCTTCTTGCAGTCGATCGTACTGCTGGTCTGATCCGAGTGCCAGCACCTCGAACTGGGAAAGCATGGCGCGGATCCTGTCCGGAGTGTCATCTCCCAAGTCCCGGACGAGTGCTCTGAGTTCCTCCACGCCCAGATCGTATCGTTCGGAGCGATGGCTCGCGTTGGCGAAACGCAGCAACGCCTCGCTGTGATCCGGATTGACGCGGTATTGTCTGATGTAAGCCGAGATCGCCTTGTCAGTCTCCGGTTCGTCAGGACTGTCATAGCATCGGCCGAGTTGAAAGTCGGCGTCTGGATGTGAGGGATTCAGTTCTACAGTCTTAAGGAAGTACTTCCTGCCGTCGTGGTCGCTACCTATCAACCGGCCGGAACGCTCCTGGTCCATGTAGGTCATACCCAGGTTGTACCGAATGTCCGCGTTCTCCGGATCCGCCTCGACGGCCTTACGATATGCCCTCCGAGCATCGAGCCGCCTGTTTGGCAGACTCATGTAAACCATGCCCATGCCTACGTGACCGGGTGCCCATAGCTTGTCCAATTGTACAACTCGCCTGAATGCTTTTAACGCTTCGTCGCTATTTCCGAGGGCAAACCAGGTCATACCGAGCCAATAACGGGCGGGTGCAGATTTCCCGTCCTGCTCAACCACCCGCTTGAAATCAACCAGGGCTTCTTCGAATCGACCCTGATTGTAATGCGCCTTGCCTTCTTCGAGGAGAGTTGGTGAGGCTCCGCTGGCACTAACGCTAAGCAGTGTTTCTGGGATGACGACCTGAGTCTCCGAGCGTATGACCGAAGGCCATACCAGCGTCATCGTTACGCACAGTGTCGCGACAAATGCCAAGTATATTCGTGCCATGCTATGCTCCTCCATAGAGAGGGATGATTTGGGCTACTGTGATAGTCTAGGAACTATTTCAGATCATCTTTCGGAATCCTGAACATCATTGGCCAACTTACCTGCACTGAAATGGCTTTGCCATCCTTCTGGGCAGGAGCAAATACCAGCCTACGCACATACTCCAGTGCCAAACTATCCAGAACCGGATAGTTATTGGATTGAGCCACCCATGCAGTATCTACGGTACCCTCCGTCGAGATATCCAACATTACGAGAACGTTATCTTCATAACTGATGTCAGGGTCGATTTTAAGATTCGGCGAATGGACTACTCTGGGCGGAGTATCCCATCGAATATCGGCAATGTGTTGGTTGGTTTTCCTAGAATCCACCGATGGTGATGAATCCATCGAGTCATTATCGCACGCAAAAACGAATAAGGTGAATATAAGAAAAAGTACGTATATTCTCACTGTGTATATCTCCCTATCTGGAGTTGAGAATCGAATTGGTGTTATTCTAGAACGCCATTCGTGACTATACGAATGTATCGATCATAACCTCGCAGTAATCGCCACGATTCATCGTGCAGAAGGTGTGATATAGGCTGTACTATCGTTGTGAACACGTGATCGTTAATTCGGTTTGGATGCGACATCATTTCATGGAAATGATCGTTATGGTAAGCCCTTATGAAGACGCTCGATTCATCTATCGGCAAGAGAGTGACGTTATCGACAAATCTCAAGTAGTCATATCCATCTCGATTTTCCCAATCAACATCAAGCGGATAAGACAAAGATAGATACATTTCGACATTCGATGTGTAAAACGCCGATATTAGTGCATGATTCGATTTGGTATATTGAGCAATACTTCTGAGGGCATTGTTACCGCTGAAACTACCTACGACAGGAACGATAAGATTTCGATTATGCATTTCTTTGAGATAAGTAAAAGAGTCTTCTTCTGCAAGGAATCCGGCCATTTCACCTTCTATTGTAACAGACAGCAACAAGTCGCGAAGCGTTGGATAGGAGCGAGTGGTTTCGCTTACTGGTGTAATCAGATCGTATTTAACATCAAGTTGCCGCTTGAAGAATGTATGGAAGATGAACTCGACAACTTCCAAGTCATCAGGAGACGATATTCCATATGTTTTTACCAACGCCTTCACTTTCAGAAGGTTCTGCTCGTACAACGCTCGTTCCGATGTTACACTGTCGAAGTACTTGATCATCTCCTCGAGTGACGGCTGTGTATTGGCATGCGCCCAAGTCGGTTCTGTATTGAACATTCGCTCAAAAAAAGGAAGTTCGTCAACCAAAGGTTTGCTCAGTAACCTGGATAAGAAACTGACCCGCGTATCTGAAAGTTCAAACAACGCCTTATAGACAAGATGCAGTAACATGTTTTGACGACGGATATCCACGATAAAGGCCATATCAGGTTTGATTTCAGCGATATAGGTCAGATTCTGCTCAGGACCCACGCCAATATAGACACCACCCGAAATCTTTAGTCCGTGCAAGATGTCAATGGCATGCAAGTAGGAGGATTCATTAGATGTGAAGTTGTTACTGTGAAACTCGCCATCCGGTTCCGACATCTCCCGAATCAGTGCAGAAAAAACCTCGTAAGTAAGAGAGTCGGGGAGATTGCCGGAGGGCCGTTTTTCTGGGTTTGTTTCGCCGACAACGGGATGTGTAATTGAAGTATATAAGATTAGATTTATGAAGAGCAAGGTACGTAACATTACTGGTTTCCTGAATTGAATAGGGTGGATCCGCCCGTTCAATTTTGATCTTGGATTTCAGTCCCTGATTTTAAAAGGCTGGCACAAAGCCGTTTCGTTCTTCGATCTCGAATTAACAGCATATGTGCCAGCCACAAACAGTGATAGGTCAATGCAAGGCCTCTTCTTTTCATAATTTCAGCAGTACAGGATTAAGGCCAACGCAAAGGCCCCGTCCGGTTACTTAATGTTAACATCCAGAGGGGCAAGTGAAGCAGCCTATAGAATAGCCTGACGAATTGGGGATATATTTGCAGGTCGTATCACATCCGGTCCCAATGCCACAACATGCACTTTGATAACATCCTATAGTTCCGGCATTGGCCTGTTGTACTCCTATCAGTGGCACATCCCAGCTTTGTATAGCAGCGAAATTGAGGGCGACGAACAACATTCCGAACACTACACCTAACAGACCGAGTTTACGGATCAGTTTCATCGTGTGGTTCCTCCAAAGTAATGAAACAAATGTGTTAACTGAAGACTCACTCAATACTATCTACTGGACAACTGCGTTTTCCCTCCTTTCTGCAATTTGGTTTATTGATTGGATGTGGTAATCTACCGAAGAAACACTAGGGTTAATATCTGATAAATACATGATATTCTTTTGTTTATCTATCAACACGGCATAGGGAGAAGTGGTCAATTCGAAAGATGAATCTTTTGTGATGTACACCGGGAATTCATATCCATATTGTTGTACAATCGGGGCTATCTCGGTAACCGTACTAGCACGAGCAACTCCAATAACATGTACTTTGCTCGAAATCGTCGATTTGAAGGAACTCATAGCCTGGAGACAAGCTATACAGTCATTGGGCTCAAAAAACAACACGACGAGATCTTGCGAACCCATGTACGGTATATCGGTCTCTTCATCCTGAAGGTCGACTGCGTTGAAGTGAGGGACGAAGGTATTGCCAAATACTTTTTCTGACTTAAATACACGATTTTCAACCTGTGCGACTTGCAACAGGAATTGCAGGTCTACCAATCTTTTGCTCTTTTGACGATCCTGCCACAAAAGTGCGCCGTTGAGAACAAGAAGTAATACAACAACGGTCGACACAAGATGACGTGCTTTAAATATCGAGATGCTCATGTACCCTCTCTCCGATTTAGCAGTGATGAAACAATGCAGATCGACATTAAAAACAGCGTGCAGTAATGTTTACCAGTCGCCGTTTTGGGGAACACACCACAGTTCACTACTTAAAGATCCTGTAGCCATAACCCACGACGATCCAGGCTTTGACCGCCCTGCCCGCCACGGTGGCGGGATGGTACCTTGCAGCGTAGATCTTGGCGAGGAGGAGCTTATCGATCTCGTCGTGACCCGACGATTCGATCATGCTTGCGTCGACCACCTCACCTGTTTCATTGATCATCAGTTGAAACCGCACGATGCTGACCTTCACGTGTCGAAGCTTCCTGGGAATCTCCTTCCGGAAGATGCTCATGTTGATTCGCCGCGGTATGGGCGGCGTATCGTAGCGCCAAGTTCCGTCCTCACCGTCACCCAGGCCGCCAGGACCGCCATTTCCGCTTTCTCCCTCGGCGCCCCCTGTGAAACCGGTTCCTCCCATGCCTGCCTCTTCACCGGACTCGGTTTCAGTATTCAGGGATACAGCCACGGCGGATTCCATCTCTTTCTGGGAAGCGATCTCGTGTTCCTCGGCGATAAGGCCGTCGTCGATCGGTTCGGGGATTCCCACGACCACGGGAACCGGCACCACCTTGCTAATGACATCATCCCCGGGATCTTCCGGCGGCTCCAATCGGCCGGGGCGGAGGCCGCCCCGCTCCGACGTGACCAATCTGCTCGAGTCCATGATTTCAATCAGGTGCGACGGATACAGCTGCAGTTCAATTTCCCCAGTGGGCTCGAAGTCCACCCGACCGTATAGCAAGATTCCGCAGACTGTGCCTAAGTGGATGATTGCCGCCCCCGATATCCCGGTTCCCAGAAAAAGCTGAGAAGACCGTTTCAGGGAGTGGGGTATCAGTTCATCGACATCGAGTTTTACCAGCACTCGTCCGATACTGTGTTTGATAAATCGAGATATGTCGATCATGATGGACCGCTTCGTAGAGTCACTGGTTAATTCCTAAACCGTCGAATCCTGCAACGTTTCCAGCACCTCCGCCAACTCATCCTCAGGATACGGGAAATGTCCTTCCGTACCGCGATTGACCCTGGCCATACGTTCTCCAAACACCATGTCTTCCCGGATCAGTTCCGATACTCTGTGCAAGCATTCCAGCGTTGGAATTCCTCCATCTCTGATAGCCATTTCAGCTTCTTCGAGAAGGGTAGTCATTTCGTAGAACACCTTGATGTTTGGCGATAACATCTTGCGGACCGGTTCCGGCAGCAACGCACGGAGTTCAGTGCAGAGATCGAGAGCATGTTGGAGGTGTTCCTTAGCGATCCGAAAGTTTTCTCCGGCAGTGTTCAGCGAAGATCGAAACGCCGTGGTATTCCCGGAAAGGCACGCTTCCAGGTCGTCTATTTCTTCCAGGGCACCTACCCCCATGAAATAGCGTCCCCAGCCTGTAAGCGTTGACGGATAGATCCTGTGTTCGAAGGCCTCTTTGAGTTCTCGGTGTTCGGACATTTGCGGTAGAGGGCAGGTCCAATGAGACATCATAGCTCCTTCTTGGGATTGGGTTACACAACAATACAGTGAATCAAACAGCCGCAGACTGCGTTCAGAATGCTGACATGTCTACTGAAGATAGGAAGAGAGGATAGATTGCAAATAGGGTGTTTCCCTAACTTTGCACGAATTCTACCCTTAAAAATCCAGATAATTCGTTATTTTGATAATTGTCGTCGGAAAGGAAAGACAGCCCAGATCAGAAAGAGGGTGATCCTTACAGCTCAACCAGGCCCAGTCTGATCGCCGTGCGGATCAGATCGGAAAGGCTGTGCGTACCCAGTTTGGCCATCAGATTGCTTCGATGGATCTCAACGGTCTTTCTGCTGATTCGTAAAGTTTCGGCAATCTGCTGGTTGGTGTTTCCAGTTGCGATCAGTCGCAAGACCTCGCGTTCGCGAATAGTAAGCTGGAGGGTGGTACTACGAGGTTGTTGTTCAACCGAGAATTCGGATTGTTCGATGGACCGGGAATGGTAGGTGACGCCCCTGCAAACGGTGCGGATGGCTTTGACCAATTCCACACCCATTGAGTTCTTGAGTACGTAGCCCTTGGCACCTTGGTCAAAGGCCTGTCGTATCAGGACCGGATCAGAATGCATCGACAGCATGACCACCTGAGTCCCGGAATATGCCGTACGAATCCGGCCTGTCGCTTCGATTCCATTGATACCTGGCATCTCAACGTCCATCACGACGACGTCCGGACGATGCCGGCCCACGGCATCTATAGCGTCCTGCCCATCTGCCGCTTCGGCAACCACCCGTATATCGAGTTCTCTTTCGAGCAGCTGCAACAGACCCTTTCGGACCAGGTGATGATCATCCACTATAGTCACTCGTATCATATTGATGAACCCGATCCTGTCTGAAAGACGGAAAAGGTACGAGATCCTCCGTACTTTATTTTTAAATTAACGTAAAAACAGAAGATAGCCTATAGGGTGTTACCCTAATTCTGACGAAAAAACCAAAATATCTTTCGATAGCAGGGAGGGCAAGTTTCAGCAGACAGAACAGGCATCAGGCGGGGACCCAGTTGGGGAGTTCCCTACACAGGAACTATGCGTCCGGGAAGACGAACCGATGTTTCAGGGCTATGCGGATGAGATCGGGCAGGCAACGGACTTCGAGCTTCTTCATCAGACTGGCGCGGTGTCTCTCGACGGTCTTTACGCTCACGCTCAGGATTTGTGCGACATCCTTATTGGTATGGCCCTCTACGATCAGCTGCAGAATCTCCCTTTCGCGGGGTGACAGCCGTTCCCGACTGATCATGGCCTCCGTTGTCGGCTCACTATGAAGATACTCCGATAACACAGGTTGGGCAATGGATGGCGAAATGTAGATTTCACCCTTGCTGGCGGACCGTATGGCGATCAGGAGTTCTTCGACGAAGGAACTCTTGAGGAGATATCCCTTCGCTCCGTTCCTGAATGCCTGGCGCACCAGGTCCTCATCCGAATACATGGACAGGATGATGACACAGGTATAGGCGGTCATCTCCCGGATTCGTCGCGTGGTCTCTATACCGTTCAGCAGAGGCATGGCGATGTCAACCAGAACTATGTCGGGCCTCTTCTGCCGGGTCAGTTTCAGGGTTTCATGACCATCCGCGGCTTCGCCGACGACTTCGATGTCTTCGATCTGGTCGAGTAACGACACGATGCTCTGACGAATCAGATGGTGATCATCGGCGATGACGATGCGGATCATGCGCTCTCCCACGGAATCGAAGCGTCCAGCCGGACCCCGGCGCCTGGCCGGGTACGGATATCCAGGCGCCCGCGAAGAGACTCGAGACGCTCCTGCATGTCGATCAGTCCGATTCCGGCAACATCCTGATTGCCGAGCGTGGCAGCCAGGTCGAACCCCTGCCCATCGTCGGTGACCGATAGTCGTATACCACGTTCGTCGTGCGTCAGTTCGACCCCGATAAGACTGGCCCGCGCATGTTTCGCGCAGTTCGCAAGGGCTTCCTGAAGGATGCGGTACAGGCAGATATTGATCGTGGGCGACTGCCTGGTGGATTCCACGCCCTCGTATTGGACTGATATTCCGGTCCGCTGGGCAAAGTCCTGGCAGAACCGGTCCAGCGTCGCGTTCAACCCGATGGCATCGAGGGTGGGCGGGCGAAGGTCCCGGGCGATCGTCCGCAGTTTCCCCAGGGTCTCTTCTGTCAACGCTACGGCGTCATCTAGCCGTACCTTCGTGCCATTGGTGATCACGGACAGATCTTTGCGGGCCAGTTCCAGGCTTGCTTTCAGCACGGTCAGGGCCTGTCCCGTATCGTCATGGAGGTCCCGGGCAAGCCGCAGTCTCTCCGATTCCTGTATGTCGATCAGGCGATGGGCGAGCATCTTGTATCTCCGGGTCTGCATTTTCAGAGATGTTCCCATCGCTATGTTCTCCAGGGCCAGTTCCATCTCCGCGGCCAGGACCAGCACCCGTTCTTTCTCGTCGCTGCTGAACGGCTCTTCCGTCAGCTTGGCGCCGAGTGCGATGATACCCTGCCTGTCGGACCCGCTGCGAAGCGTTACGATCAGTTCGAATCCGAAGTCCCGCAGGTTTTCATCGGCCTGGATGTCTCTGTACTCGACTAACGGGCGTTCGGGGGAATTGGTTTACGGCAGACATGCGAGACGCCTGGCATGCCTGGTGAAAAATGACGCATCTCTCGTCCGGTCCTGTCCGGGGACGTCCCGTACCCCGTACCAGGAAGCCGGCGGTGTCTCGCGGGTTCCCTCATGGATATAGATCGCCGCAAAGGACAGATCCAGACATTCGAGCAACTCCTTTCCGGTTCTTTCCAGGAGGATATCCCGGTCCTGGAAATAGGTTAGCTGACGCCCGAATCTGAACAAACGTTGTCGGTTCTGGTAATCATTCGGAAACAGGTGTCGATCCATGTACCGGACGATCGGGGCCTTCACCCACATCCATCCCACGATGAGAATCAGGATGAGTACGGCGGCAATGCCTGCCGGCAGGAGATTGGACTCATTCAGCCCGATTGGCCAGATGACAATCGTTTCGTAGAGTACGATGAACATCCCGAAACCCAGGACCAGGTACGTTCCTGGCGTGGTGGCCAGATACCTCAGGCTCCTTCCGAAGACGAACCGCAAACCGAAGACGCGATGGGCCAGGATCGCATAGGCAAAGGAGAGGGGCAAAGCGCACTGCAAACCAACGTGGACGATGCGGTCAAGCATCCACACGATCACGGGCAACGTCGGACCGGCTGCCGGGACCAGACCCCATGACGCCAGGAGCGTACCGGGTTGCGCGATCGTCCACAAGGGCGCGAGGATGAGAGCCAGGAAGAATCCGGCCTCGATGATCTGCAGACGCATGCGCTGTTGCCGACGCGCCACGGAAACTTGGGCAATCAGCAGGCATCCTGCTAAGATGACGACGAGGAGAGGCAACGCGGGTACGGGAACGGGCTCGACAATGCGGACGACGAACTGCGCAACCTCATTGTTCCAGCCATGAGTGAGACTCAGAAAGTAGATCAAACTGCAGACAGTCCATGCGAAGACAGGCGCCAGGATGAACCATGCTCTTCTGCGCAGCCATGATCCAAGGTCCGTCGAACCCGGAAAGACAGACAGAACCTGAAAAATGAGGATGGTTTCCAGGAATGATGCCATTACGACAAAGATGATACTGAGCGATAGCACCCAGTCCGGCCATCCCGCTATCATGGGATGAAAGGCGGGCGACGAGGAGAGCGCCGAAACGAGAAAGAGCAACGCGCATCGATAGGCGACGGTATTGCGCGGACTGCGGAATCCCATCCACGTTCCGAAGCCTAACAGCACGAAGGGGAAGATCAGGAAGGGTCCTCTCTGGAACCAGGTCATCGCTCCGACGCTCATCACGATTTCCTGCTGTTCGACCTGTAAGGTATAAGGTACCTCCCGGCTCTCCTCAAGTGTCAGGATACCGGTATGTATCCGGTCTTCGCGAAGCCAAGCGAGTTCGAGACGATCTCCGGGCTGACTCTGCAAGCGCGCCCGAAAATAGGCTTCGGGGCGTGACCGCAGATCGATTCCATTGACGGATATGATCCGGTCGTCCGGCTGTAGTCCGGCCAGGTCGGCTGGACTTCCATTCTCGATCTGCACTGCGATAATGCCTTCGTCCTGGCGAATCCGAACGAGATGAAACCACGTGCCTTCCTGGAGATTGCTAACGGCGCTCTTCGTCAACCCCGGCGTTTGTATCATCTCGCTTCCGAAGAATCGAATGCCGGGTGGCCAGTGTTCGATTTGCGTAAACTGGACCAGCGTCCACACCACCAGTCCCAATTGCATGCATAGCAGCATGGCAAGCGTACCAACGATGGCGTATCGATGGATGAGCGTGTTCAACAGGAGTATGCCCGGATATGGATGCTGATTCGATCTCAGACAGAATATGGTGAATCGAAAGACGGGGGGCGTCTTATCGGAAGTCAAATGAAGAAGCAGTATTGAAAGGAGGGTGTCAAGAGAAAGGCGGCCATGCGAAACCGGTGATCTCCGGAGGGATGCGTGTTCGCCCGAACCTGCATAAGGACCGACGCAACTGGTTTTGGCGTCATTCGTACATCAACGACTCCACCAGGGGATTCGAATGATTCCTCAATACCTGGAAGGCCACCGTGCCCTGCACGAGTACCAGGGCCGCCAAACCAGCTAATATGAACTCGCCAACGCCCAGCGCGGCATCGAACTCGTACATCCCGAGCCAGAATCTCAGCAACAGATAGGCGGGCGGGCAAGCCAGCAAGATCGCGATCGCCAGAGACAGCGCGAACTGCCTGCCGATCAGGACCGTCGTGTTGAAGGTCAAGGCGCCCAGCACCCTTCGAATGCCGATTTCCTTCGTTCTCCTGTTGATGTTCAACAGGCTCAGGCTGTAAACGCCCAACAGGGCGACTAACAGCGTGATGATGGAGATGTATAGCGCCACGTCTCCCAGCAACCGTTCTCTTTGATAGAACCGGCCGATATCATCTTCCAGGTAGTAGTACTCAAAGGGCAACTCCCCGGAGATTTGCTCCCAGACCGATTTGACGGTCGACAGGGTCTGCGGCAATGCCTCCGGTCTTGTTCTGATCAGGAGAAACCGGATTCTGTCGGGAGCAAGACGCAGGACCACCGGCTCTATGTCGTATTGCAACGACCGATAATGGTAATCTTCCGTCACGCCGATCACGCGGGCATTGCCAATTGGAATCGCCTCTCCGATCGGCTCTGCCCACTCCATTCTCTTACCAGCACTTCATTGACGATCACGCCTTCAGTCTCATCGGTGGCGTGTGCTCGTGAAAAGTCGCGTCCTTCCGCCAACGCTATGCCCACCGTGGGCAGATAGTCATAATCCACGAGGTATTCGTAGGCTGAGAATTGCTTGCCCGACCTGTCGGTATGACCAATCTGCCCCAACCCCCTCATCGGTCCGAACGAGCTCGAAGCCGCCGAGATATGGGTGATCTGGGGGTAGTCGTCCAGCGCCTCTCTTATGGGCCCGAGCATCCCGGCGTCGGGCATGCTTACAACAAGCACATTGGTCGCGTCGAAGCCGAGATCTTGGTCGGCGAAGTATTGAAGCTGACGAAGTATGGTAAACAGGCAGATCATCAGGAAGATCGAAAGCGTGAACTGCATGGTAATGAGCACTTTGCTTAAGATCGTCAAGGCTCCGGCCTTTACATGATGCGCAAGGATGGAGATGGGGTTGAGGCGGGACATGTAGAGCGCGGGATAGCTTCCGGATATGAGGACGACCAGACCCGTAAGACCGATAAGCGCGAGGAGCGTCGACCCGTCTTCGAAAAGTAATCGATACGGAGGTCTTTGGCGAACAGGCTGTTGAATCCGGGAAGCAGCAGATGGGCTAACGACAAACCTAGTATCAGCGCGGCCACGCCCACCAGCAACGCCTCCCCCCAGAACTGGCAGATAAGTTGAGCACGGGAACCGCCCAGCGTCTTACGCACGCCGACTTCCTTTCCGCGAAGAGCCGATCTGCCCAGGGTCACGTTGATGAAATTGATACACGCGATGAACAGAAGGAATACGCCCAGCGTTCCCAGCACATACGAAACGACAACGTCGCTCTTGGGAAAGAGGTCGAACAATATCGAAGAATCCAGATAGATGTCGGTTAACGGCTGAAGTCGCATTACGCTGGTATCTGTCCCGCGAAACCTGATGAAGTGCTTTTCAACGAAGTCCGGAAACTGGGGCTCCAAGGTCCCGGCGACTTCTGGGCTGGTCAATTCTACAAATGTAGCCGTAACATCCCACGCCCAGCTCTGATTCCTGCTGTCGCCAGCCTCTTCCAGGATCTTCATCGAAATCAGAAAGTCGAACTGAAAGATGGTATTGGCGGGAACGCGAACCACGCCGGCCACCTGGTGTTTCCGGTCGTCCATGGTCAGCCATCTCCCAACGGGGTCGGCGTCTCCGAAGTACTTCTCTGCGATTTTCTCATTTAGAATTACCCGGGATCTGCTTTCGAGGGCACCCTTGAGAAAGCCAGAAACGGGCTGAAAGGTTAGTATTTCGAAGAACCCGGGGTCGGCATAGAAGACTGTATTTTCGCGGACGGTCACGTCACCAGAACTCACCAGAACCGGCCCGGTATTGGCATATCGAACGGTTCGGACAATTCCCGCATACGCGTCGTCCAGCGCCGGAGCAAGGGGAACTGGCGTCATCCCAATCGTCCGATACTCTCCCATGAAGGCCGTTTTCGAGACACGAAAGACGTTGGCTCCCTTTTCATGGAAGTCATCGTAACTCAATTCCTGTCGAACGAGCAGGAAGATCAGGATGCACAAGGCCATGGCTACGGACAGGCCGAATACGTTGATGACGCTGTGCCCTTTGCTCCGGAGAATGTTTCTCAGGGCTGTTTTCAGGTAGTTCCCGATCATTGCTCTCAGTCCTTTCCGGGGTTCATCCCGTCAACGACTTGCAGGTCCTCGCGGGCGATTCCCTTGAATCGTCAAACGGAACGTAGGCGACGCAGGAATCCCGGACGGTCAAGCCACCAATGGAGCGTCGGCCAACACTACCGCGATTCGGCCCGCGTCCGCAGCACCGCCAGAAAACTCGGCACCCCGAAGAACAGCAGGCTCAGGGAGGTGGGGTTCATGCCAATGGATCCGCGCTTCCGTGGGTCGTCGCTCCAGTCCTGGGCGTCGATGAGCAACTTCAGGATTTTCATGCCGGTCTCCAGGTAGCGGTCGTCACCGGTCAGGCAGTACGCGTAGCCCAGGTGCCGGCAGAGGATGCCGCCGTAGTGTTCCTCGAATGGGCGATCCGACGCGAAAGTGTCCGGAAAGCCGCAGAACCAGTTCACGCCCCGCAGATAGGTTTCGGCAACGTCCCTCCGGCCGGTCAGGTGGAGCATCAATTCCAGTCCGATCATCAGGTAGTGGGTTTGGTACCCCTTCTGCTCCTCGTACGGAAGGTCGCGGATCAACCGGTCGAGCGGGCCGCCAAGGCCCCTGAACTCGTCGTCGGTGAAGGGCGCGGCCGTACCCATTTCCACCGCCAGCGTAGTGCCTTCCGTCGCCATGCCGTAGGGAAGCTGTTTCGGTAGCCGGTCCGGGGTCGCGATCTGGAAGCGCTTGTGCCAGCTGCCGTCCTCGTTCTGGCCCCGGGCGACGACGGTATACACTTCCTCCGCCCGTCGCAGAAATCGTTCCTCGCCGGTGGCTTCATATACGTAAAGCAGTCCGCGCAATACATTGGCGATGGACCGCAGGCTGAAACTGAAGGATGGTTCCTCGGTCCACCTGTACCGCAGGAAGAACGCGCCCGCTTCGCGCAGGACTTCCAGGGTCCTGCCGTCGCCGGTCAGATGGTAGCGGTCCACCCAGTTGTCGATGAAGGTATGCGAAGCGCAGGGCTCGTCGCTGAAATGGCCGACCCCATGGCGGTAGCAGCCACCAACCATGTAGGGCCTGAAGGGATGCCAGTGGCACGTGTCTACATCCATGGAGTGGCGGGCCATGGCTTCGCCCAGGCTGAAGTAGCGCGGGTCGCCGGTGCGCAGGTACTGTATCCAGATCGCGTGGCGGGGGTCCCATTCGCTGTTGCACCAACCCCAGCGGCCCCGGTCCTTCCAGTCGTCTTCCTCTTCATCCCAGGTTGCGCGCACGTCCCCGTAGTCCAGGTACCCGTACCAGCGCCCGACCTGGATGTTCCGTGCGAGCCAGTCGGCAAAGCCCGTCAGCATGCGGTCCGCCACTCGCAGAATCTCCGGATTGGCCGTCACTTCCTGTCTCTGATCCACTTTCGGGTCTGCTTGATCACCAACTTCAGGGTCCGCATCATTATACGGTTCAGGGTCCCCTTGGTCGCCTGGATCGTCTGCTTCCGGGTAAATCGGCACCGCGAAACCACCCGCGACCTCGCATTGGGCCATCCAGGCCGGTGGAACCGATACGTGAGGCTGCGACAATGCGCATCGGAGCATTTCAATCGCCTCGTCCCGCTGCGTATTCTCCCCCTTGTCCCGTTGCGCTTCCTCGAAGTAGTGCACGAAGAACTCGGAGGTCTTCGCTATGCCTGTACCGTCGGCGTACACCCCTTCTCCCTCGTGCCATGAGACCTCTTCAGCGTACCGTGCCAGGGAAAGGCGGCCGCCATCCGGATCGTGGCGCGCGTACAAGGTAACACGGCCGTCACCGGTGGCTTCGATGGCCCGGGGATGTTCCTCGGCCATGTTCCGGCAGGCGACGCCTACTCCAGATATCCCGTCTCCGAGCGTCGCCCAACCTTCGCAGGTTTGGTCCTTTGCGATCACGGTTTCACATCCCGGTCGACCGCGGAATACCTGCAACACGTCGTCTTTATTCTGGGCGATTTTCAGCAGTTCATCCGAATCGAGCGTTCCCGCCTCGACCCCGTTCAGTCCGAAGGAGTAGCGGAGGCGGGATCCAGAGCAATTGGTTGGAACATTCAAGGCCAGGTCTTCGATTTCCACTTCCCGCGGATTGCAGGTGAAGACGTGGGTCTGCAGAATCCGTACGAAGGCGTGGCCGGCGTAGGCGTGGATCCGCGTGATGCAACGTACCGGCCTGTACCCGGCGTAATGGTGCATGGGGATGTCGGCTTCCAGGGCGCTCTCCATCCGGATGACAGTGCGCAATGGGCCCTGTTCCTCGACTGTCACATCGTAGGAGTCACCGGCCAGGGATGCCCTGCAAAGGCCGCCCGGACCGTACAGCCGGCGTTTCAGTTTTCCGTCGGAAGCACCCTCGCTGAACCGTGCCCAGGCATCGCCGCCCTGGACAGGAGCCGAATGCGCCAGGGTGGGCGTTTCATCCGGGGCGTAGCCGAGTGACACAGAATGGAAGAGTCCGTATTGATGGCGGCCTATCCTGAAACGCAACGCGCCCGTGTCCACCTGAAGGTCCCTATCAGTTTCTTCTATTCGAACGGTCCTGGCAGGAGGCGGAGGCGCTGGAAGGTTGCCCGTAACCTCGGCCATTTCGTCCGTCAGGGTGTATACCGCCCTGCCCGATGGGACGGCATCTGCCTGGAAATCCACAAGCATCCACTTCACCGATCCGTCCGGCCATCGGCCGAGCACCCGGAACTGGGCGGGAACTCGGGCGCTGCCTGGACTCGAGACACCAAGTCCATCGACGTCCCGGAGCGTGCCTTTGGGTATGGGGACGCCCCGGGTCACGGGCCAGCGCTTCGGGTTCCGTGAGGTATCATGGGAGAACTCGAGGGGTATCGAGATCATGACCTCTCCTGCCTGGTAAGGCCGTTGTACATCGCTTGATCCGCCCCGCTTGAGCCGGTATATTCCTGCGCGCAGCTACGGGCGCGTTTTCACCCAATGCGCATTTCGTTGTGTTCGGATCTTCACCGTTTTTGAAACAGACCGCTTCTGGAAAGATGCTGTAGATACGAAATCCGGATATCCGGGAATATAAATCAAGGAGAACATCATGTCAGGCCCCGTCGAGATGTCAGGCCCCGTCAAGCTGAAGTCCATTACAATCAAAGGAAAGGCGCCCGGCCCGGAATTGCTCATACTCGGAGGCGTCCACGGGGACGAGTTCGAGTCCATGTGGGCCATCCGGCGCCTGAAAGAAGCCCTGGACCCCGATGATCTGCAAGGCAGCGTCACCCTGGTACCCGTCGTCAACGAGGCGGCGTACTGGCGAGGTCAGCGGACCGCCGAGGACGGCCTCGACCTGGCCCGCACCTGCCCGGGCCGGGAGGACGGCACCATCACCGAGCGGGTGGCCCACGCGGTGAGCGCGATGATCCGAGAGGCCGACTACCTGATCGATTTGCACAGCGGTGGGCTCATATCCAGGTTCTATCCGACGGTGGGGTACATGCTGCATCCCGATACCGGGGTCCTGAACATCCAGCGCGAGATGGCACGGGCCTTCAACATGCCGATCGTCTGGGGTACGTACGCTGGCCACGACGGCCGCACGCTGTCTATAGCACGCGACGCGCGCATCCCTGCGATCTACTCGGAATGGTTGGGCGCCGGGGACTGCGATCCTGAGGGGGTTGAACAGTACTATGAAGGTTGCCTTAACGTCATGGGCGTGCTGGGCATGATCGAGCGTGACCAGCCGCCGTCGAGGATCCGGCACACGGTGGAAGACGACCGGGAAGGGGCCGGCCATATCCAATTAAACTACCCGTCGCCGTTTTCAGGGTTCTTCGAGCCCTGGGTCGAGTTGATGGACAGCGTCGAGCCGGGAGACGTTTTCGGCGTGGTCACCGACCTGCTGGGTGACCGGCGGGAGGAGATCGCGTGTACACAGTCCGGTCACGTGCTGGTCCTGCGGACCTACAACCGCGTGCACGAAGGGGAGACCCTGGCCGCGGTCCTGGAGGTGTGAGACGGGGTCGACGAGCCTTTCGCGATTCCCGGTTTCTCCGATTGAGGAAGGCTATTGCTTCACGTCCGTGGGAGGCGGATTTTCGTTTGGCTCGGTCATATCGAACCTGAGATATCCCCGTACTTCGTCGATTTTGGTTTCCAACCTGTCCATCTTGGTTTCCAACCTGTCCACCTTGGTTTCAATTCTGGTTTCCACTCTGTCAATCCTGTTTCCCAGGTCGACCCGCACAGATCTGATCTCGGTCTTCAGGTCCAGATATACCAGAACTGCGGCGCCAATCAGCGCGGCCTTGATTGTCACGTCCATCCATGGTCTACGAACCAACGGTTTTACTCCTCATCGCGGCCATCTATTCCGCCGGGAGAATCAAGTACGCTCATCGCACCTGACCCCAAACAACCTCGCTGTCAAACCATGGTTGTTGAACGTCCTGCAAACTCTTTGACATGACCGGGTTCAGACGGTCGTCAACAACTCGGCGAGATGCCGGCCAGTCGTCGGAGGTGGCAGTTCCCTTTTTTCTTTCTGAGCAATCTCCAGCCATTCATCGACGATCTGGCAAAGCTCCCGGTATACTTCGATCTCATCATCGCCGTGACAACACGGCCCGATGATGTTCGGACAGTAGCCAATGAAGCATCCGTCTTCATCCGACCACTCGACAATCTTGATGTACTTCACGCGCCTGGTCATTTGAGCGACTCCTCGATTTTCCTTGATATTTCATCTTCTTGATAGGGCTTGGCGTCATCGCCGGGACTGCCTGAAATAACAACGCGCATTCCTCTCGGATGTTCGTAGTTCCTGTGACTGACTTTACCGCCCCTGTTGATGAATCCTGCTCTCTCCAGGTCCTTGATGAGTTCTCTTAACTTCCTCGGCATTGGTAAAACCAGATATGTACCTGAACTTAGTGGAATACCTTTGTGGAATACAATAGATTATGACAACTATAAACTATCCGACCTCGCATAGTCGGTCCATTCGATGTCGTGCCCTTGACGCAGAGGAATACTACGCCTTATCCTGTAACAGTCGGAAATCAGTCCGAAATCTCGTAAACTACCAGCAGATTGAGTCCACCACGGCATTTTATGAAAGCGATATCCAAGATTTGGTTAACCACCCCATGATCCGTGACTCCTACTGGCTGGACATGCCCTATACGTCCACGGACCCCCTGTCGGGCGAACTCGATGTGGACGTCGTCGTTATCGGCGGTGGCGTGACGGGGGTGACCGGCGCCCTGTTTCTGGCCGAGGGCGGTGTGCGCGTGGCCGTGCTCGAGCGCCGCGAGGTCGCCTCGGGCGCCACGGGCCGAAACGGGGGATTCATGCTGGCCGGTACCCATGAATACTACGTCGAGGCCGTGGAAGAATTGACGGATCTGTACGGAGCGGACGGCAGGAGGATGGCCGGGGAGGCGTGGCGGATCGCCCTCGAGAATCATGATCTGATGGCCGGTCTCATGGAGAAGTACGAAATACAGTGCGACTACTACCGGCACGGCAGCTACGTGGTGGCGATGAAGCGGCCGGACCGCGGTTCTCACGCGGATCCCCTGGAACGGATCGTCCGATCGTACAACCTTCTCCAGGAAGATGGTTTCGACGTGGCGTACCTGGATGAGGGCAGGCTATACGACCTAAAGCGCAGTCCCCTGCTCGCCGGCGCCCTGTGGAACAAGTTCGACGGCGAACTCCACCCGGTCAAGTACGTGCGCGGCCTCGCCAGCGCCGCTAAACAACTGGGCGTCCTGTTCTTCGAGAATACGCCAGTCGCCTCAATCGAGCGGCGTGGGGCCGGCGGGATTGGACGCGGAGACGCGGGTGGACGCGGCGTCTCCACGGTTTCAAAGGCCGGCTCGGGCGTTTCATCACCCGGCGGCCTCGTAGTCCACACACCGGGTGGAAGGATCAGGACGCAGCACGTGCTGCTGGGCATGAACGCCTACACCCCCCAGCTCGATGCCCGGTACGAACGACGCATCATTCCTCAACGGGGACAGGTCTTCACGACGGAACCCGTTGAGGAACGGCTGTTCAATGGCGTCTTCTACGCCAACGACGGGTGGGAATTCTGGCGCCAGTTGCACGACGGACCTGGAGAAGGCGGCCGGCTGCTCTTCGGCGGTGGGCGGAATCACCATATCCGCGCCGAACGGGGATTTCATTTCCTGAGGCGCAGGGGCCGGCAGATCGGGACTTACAGGGGTTACAAGGAAAGACCCACCCGGGCGGTACAGCGGTCGAACGACCGGGCATTCAACAGCACCTTCCCTTACCTTGCCGCGCTCGGGCGCTCCCACCGCTGGGGCGGCGTCATGGGTTTCTCCTACGACAGCAGCCCCTTTGTGGGCGAGACGGAAACGCCGGGCGTTTACATCGTCGCCGGTTTCACGGGACGGGGCAATGCCTACGCCACGGTGGCGGCGCGCATGGTCAGCGACCGGTTGCTGGGCAGGCCTTCTGCGGTCGAGGATCAGTTCGAGACCGTGAAAAAGGTCTTCGATCCGTTGCGCGGCGGGGTCGAAACGGAGAACCGCCGCCGCTAGGTCAGTCCTAGGCAAACTGGTGGAAGTGCCGGGTCATGCGCCGTTCCACCTGCCTGAGCAGGATGGACAGGGACAGGCAGAGCAGAAAATACACGAAGGCCACCAACAGCCAGACCTCGAAGAGCAGTCCGCTCGAATTGGCAATCTCCGATCCGACGAAGGTCAATTCCTGGACGGAGATCAGCGAGACGATGGAAGAGTCCTTCACCAGGGAGATGTACTGGCCCGTGAGCGGCGGCGCGATGCGCGCCAGCGCCTGGGGAAAGATGACGAATCGATAGCGGTCCAGTACCGGAATGCCTAGGCTTTCCCCGGCTTCCCACTGACCCCGGGGAATGGCGGCGAGACCGGCGCGGACGACTTCCGCGATGTACGCGGCGCTGATGAAGGAGATGCACAGCACGCCGGAGATCAGGTTCTCCCAGAGTGCCGGGGGACCGAAGAGGAAGCGTTGCCATCCCGACGCATCCTCGGCGGGCCGGTTGAACAGGGCGTCCAGGCCCAGCAGGGGCATCAACTGGCTGCTGATGAAGAAGTAGAAGATGAAGATGAACACCAGCGGCGGGATGTTGCGGAGTATCTGGATGTAGGTCCCGCAGAACACGCGCAGAGCGCGCACCCCCGAGTATCTCCCCACGCCGATCAACACCCCCATGATGGTGGCCAGCACCGCCCCCCAGGCGCTGAGTCGCAGGGTCGCGTAGATCCCCGTCAGAAAGAAGGGTGTGTCCCCGGACTCGCCGGACGCGAAGACGGTCGACAGCGCCTGGGCCCAGTCCCAGTGGTACGCCACGCCGATGGCCGAGCGGTACCACAGCCAGGCGGCCGCCGCGATCAGCACGGCCAGCAGGATCCCGTCGAGCCGGGTGGGTCTGAATCGGCCCATTATGTGACCGGTCGTCGCCATCAGGCGCCCGCTCTTCGCCGTTCGGCCATGGCCGCCGCGGTCGAAAGCGCCAGGGTCACCACCAGGTAGATCGCGGCCACGGTCAGCCAGATCTCGAAAGTCAGAAAGGTGTCCGCGATGAGGTTCCGGCCCTGCGTAGTCAGGTCGAAGATGGCGATGACGCTGACGATCGAGGAGTTCTTTACGAGGGAAACGGCCTCGTTGGTGAGCGGCGGCAGCATGTGGCGGAGCACCTGCGGCAGGATGACGTACCGGTAGTTGTCAAGGCGAGACAGTCCCAGGCTGTCGCCCGCCTCGACCTGCCCCCTTGAGATGGCGCGCAGGCCGGCCCGGAAGATCTCCGAAGTGTATGCGCCCTGGAACGCGGCGAGACAAGCGATCGCCGTCGTGATCTGTCCCCACCCGAGAATGGGCCCGAGGACGAAATACATCACGTAGAGCTGGATAAGCAGGGGGGTGTTGCGGATAAGCTCCAGGTACCCGCGGGCGAGACCGCGCCCGATCACCGAAGACGACAGGCGCAGGAGCGCGGCCGCGAGTCCGATTACAAGGGTCAGGAAAAGGCTCAGGACCGATATTTCAAGGGTGACGAACAGGCCCTGGACCAGGGGTCCGGCGGACCAGGCGCCGTGCTCGGACGTGAACAGAAAGTCGTCCACGCGGTACCATTGCCACCGGTAGTTGATGTTCTCCGCGCCTCGCATGACCGCGAAGACGAGGATGCCGGCCATGGCCGCCGGCTGTATCCAGTTCGACAGGGCACGCTTGACCCATGGCCCGCTTAATGGGCTGATCACGCCGAAGCCTCGTAATGGAGGATCTGGTTGAGGAAGGCCCGGGTTCTTTCTTCCCGGGGCGCGTCGAAGAACTCGTCCGGCGCGGCACTCTCGATGATCTCGCCGTGGTCCATGAAGATGACCCGGTCGGATACCTTGCGGGCGAAACCCATTTCGTGGGTCACGCAGACCATGGTGATGCCGTCGTCGGTGAGTTCGTAGATCACGTCCAGGACCTCGCGGATCATTTCCGGGTCGAGAGAGGACGTGGGTTCATCGAAGAGCAGGATATCGGGCTTCATGCACAGTGCGCGGGCGATCGCCACACGCTGTTGCTGGCCGCCGGAGAGCTGGTCGGGGTACTTTTCGGCCTGTTCCCCGATGTGCACGCGCTCGAGATAGGCCAGGGCGGTTTCTTCTGCCCTTTTCTTATCCATCCCGAGGTTGCGCATGGGGGCGAGGGCCAGGTTGCGCAGGACCGTCATGTGCGGGAACAGGTTGAAACTCTGGAAGACCATGCCGATTTTGCCGCGCAGTTCGCGGGGAAGCCGCTCGCCCGGTCCCAGCGCAACGCTTTCTACGCGAACCACGCCCTGGTCGTGGGTTTCAAGGCGGTTCATGCAGCGAATCAGCGTGGACTTGCCCGAGCCGGACGGTCCGCAGATGACGATGCACTCACCGTCACCGATGCGCAGATCGACGTCCCGCAGGACCTGGAAAGTCCCGAACCACTTGCTTACATGCTCAAACGCGATGATGGGTTGGGTTTCGTCAGACACGGATCAGGCGCCCTCGATCATCGCCTTCATCCTGACCGCGACCCAGTCGACCGCCACGTCGATCATGCCCTGTCCCTTCACGGCGTCGGCGAGTTTGGCTTCGTGGTGGAACTCGCGGTCCTGTGCGGCCCGGTCGGCCTGGGAAATAGACAGCCTGGCCGAATCGTAATCGACGCCTTCCCAGTGGACGTGCCTGGGGAAAGCCGAGTAGGCGAAGGACGTCTCGAACTCGCTGGCGTGCCCGGGACAATTCTTCGATTCCATGTACCTCTCGACGATTTCCGGCGTGTAGGCTTCCCAATAGCTGCAGAATGCGAAATCGACCCCGAGGCGGGACTGGATATCCTCCAGCACGTTTATGACGGGACCGGCGTTCCCGGCGTGTCCGTTGACCGCCAGGATATGGTTGATCCCGCCTCTTTTCATGCTGTCGGCCACGTCATAGAGGAGTTCCGTGAAGATCTCGGGCCGGGTCGTCAGCGTGCCCTTGTGGTCCATCCAGTGCTCAGACACGCCGATGGCCAGCGGCGTGGTGACCACGACTTCCGGGTAGAGCATCTGCGCCGCCCGTTCGGACACGTGTACGGCGCTGGCGGTGTCGTGGGACATCTCCAGGTGTTCGTTGTGCTGTTCGGTGCTGCCCGTGGGGATTATCGCTCCCCTGAGGTTGCCGTCGTGTATTCCCTCGCGGAACTGCCTGCGGGTCATTTTCCATAGCTGTACGGGCCGGTCATGGGGTAGTGCATCGGACATGGAAGACTCCTGACTGGTTGGCCTGCGACTGTGCCGGTTCGAATGGGTCCGGTTGGTACGTCATCGGTGCCACTGGATCGTACGGAAACCTGACCGCGACGCGAACGGACCGGAGCGACGCGAACAGCGGCAATGTTCGCTTAAGCGTAATCCTCCCGGGGCGGACTGAATATGTCCAGGGCGACGGACTTGACCATGACCTCGGTCACGCCATGCCGGACCCCGCCGGGAATCACGTATTTGTCGCCCGATCTGATGGTCCGGCTTTCTTCGCCGATGACCATGACGAATTCACCTTCCAGCACGACGCCCAGTTGTTCGTGGGGATGATCGTGCATGGGTACCTGCGATCCAGGTGAGAGCGTGACGAAGGACATCTGGGCCTTGTCGCCCCCCGCCACGGCGATACTTACGCCCGGGGCGATCGATTTTGTGGACATGTTTTCTTCTTCTACGAAATACATTTGCTCCTCCGGCAGCTACCAGGATGTCAGGTAATGATAAATGGATGTCAAACGGTCAATCTAAGCCTACGCGGCGTAAACGGCGCTCGCCGCCGCCACACCGCTGCCCGCGGCTTCGTGGCCTTCCGCCAGCAGGGCCTGTTCGAGGGCGCCCAGGCAAAGCATGACATGGTCCCGCTGGGAAGATTGTCCCATGAGCCCCATCCGCCAGGCCTTGCCCTTCAATGCGCCGAGGCCGCCACCGAGTTCGAGTCCGTATTCTTCGAGCAGGCGGCGCCGAACTCCTGCTTCGTCGATGCCCTCCGGGGCCAGGACGGGGTTGATGGTCGGGGCGCGGTGGGGTGGGTCGACGAAGAACGCGAGGCCCATGGCGTCGATTCCGGCCCGGAACGCCTCGTAATTCAGCGCATGCCGCCGATGGCCGTCCTCCAGTCCCTCCTCGTGGATGAGGACGAGGGCTTCCCGCAACGCGTAGAACAGGCTCACGGGTGCGGTATGGTGATAGACCCGGTCGCCGTCCCAGTACGCGTTGATCAGAGAAAGGTCCAGGTACCAGTTGTTTACCGGTGTCTTGCGCGAGGCAATCGCCTCCAGCGCGCGGTCATTGAAAGTAAGTGGCGCCAGACCCGGCGGGGCGCTCAGGCATTTCTGGCTGCCGGTATAGCAGACGTCGATGCCCCATTCGTCGACCTTGACCGGCGTTCCGCCCAGGGACGCCACGGTGTCGACCAGGACGAGAGCGTCGTGCTCGTGGATGACGCCGATGATCTCCTCGAGGGGCTGCAGCACGCCCGTGGACGTTTCCGCGTGTATCAGGCCCACGAGTTTTGGCTGGCAGCCCGCCAGCGCCTGCCGTAGCTGTTCCGGCGTAAACGGCTGACCCGGTTCGCTTTCGAGTCGAATCAGCCGGCCTCCGTGGCGCTCGACCATCTGGCCCATACGGTCTCCGAAGACGCCGCCCACGCAGATGAGCACTTCGTCTCCCGGTTCGACGAGATTGCAGATACAGGTCTCCATGCCGGCCGAACCGGTGGCCGAGATCGCGAGCGCCATGTCGTTCCGGGTCTGGAACACGTAACGAAGCAGCGCCTTGATATCGTCCATGACCCCGATGAAATAGGGGTCCAGGTGTCCCGTAAGCGGAGCGCCCATGGCCTGGTAGACCCTCGGATGCATGTCGCTCGGACCGGGGCCCATGAGGACGCGCCGGCCGGGATCCAGGGGGGCGTAGGAATCATGACACGCGGACATGTGGAGGTGTTCCCTTCGGAGCGGAGGTATTCCCTTTGAAATTCGGAACGTATGCTGATCGGGTTTATTCGTCAGGGCGCCTGAACCAGCGTACTGGCTGTCCAGGCATCGACAAAGCCCTTGTCTCTGAACCAGTCGCGCAAGAGGTCGGCATCTTCCTTCTCCACGAAGTCACCCACGCGGACCTTGAAGCTTCCGGTTTCTTCTTGCAGGTAAACGCCGTACGACCACGCCTCCAGCGTTCGCTTTACCCGCTCTAACGCGGCTTCGGCCGCCTCGCGGTTCGTAAACGAATAGAGCTGGACCCTGTATCCCTCGGTGGGTTCCGCAACAGGAGCGGGCGTCGAGGTCTCGGCGGCCGGCCCGGCCGGCCCGGCCGGATCACCGGACAGCCCGGTTTCCGGTGTTTCATCATCGGTCTCCGACGCTTCGGGTTGAGCCTCCGGCGTCGCGGCGGGTACATTTTTCGCCGATGAAAATGGACCGCAGCCACCGGCAAACAGGCCGAACACAAGGCAGAGAACGATCGCCGCAAAGTGGCACGGCTTACATATCGGAAAATAAAATCGCATGGTCGGCACCCAATTTGACAAGGCGAATGGCATGAAGGTCCAGAAACGTGAATCGCGGTACGCGGGAACCGGTATGCAAACGTGCGGTCCCGTGCCCGGGAACCGTCTCATGAGCCTGAATCACGTTGTCCCGGATCGATCGGACTGATCGATAGAAGGACTTGGGTCAAAGGCAACGGTAGTATAGGAGGTAGCCAAAGGGGTGTCAATCAAATTGGTCGAAACAAAAGAGGATTCCGGGAACCCCCGGAATCCTCTCCAGAACCAGTTGCTTTTGCCGCTTGTTCGACCGCCGGGGACCATCCCCGGGATCTACATGCCGTCTCCCGAAGTGATCAATTCCAGTTTCTTCTTCTGGTATGCTTCTCCCTGGGTAAACAGCTCCATTTTTTTGGCCTCGTCGGTTTCGATGCTGGCCAGTCCGATATAGGCATCGCCGAGTACATCGTAGGCTTCGATGTTATTCGGCTGCAGCGCCAATAGCTTGTTCATGCTGTCCACGGAGCCTTGAAACGCCGCCAGGGCGACTTCAGCATTTCCGGCATCCCGGTCGGACAACGCCTTGTTGTAGTAGTGAGTACCCAGGTACCTCAGCAAATCGACATCCTCGGGAAGGGCAGTGTGTCCCTTTTCCAGCACTTCGATCGCCATACCCAGGTTGTTCTGGGTGACATGGATCGAACTGACGTCCCGGTACAGCGACTTTTCTTCCGGAAACGCTGCGATCGCCCGCTCGTACGAGGAGATCACACCGGCCGTGTCGGCTTTTTCGAAATAGGCGTTGCGCATGATGAGGAAGGTGTTCAGATCCACTTCTTCCGACATACCGATGACCTTATCGGTGGCCGTGATCGCCTTGTCCCAGTCTTGGCTGTTGAAGTATACGCGGACCAGGCCGTCCCAGGCTTCGAACTTGTTCGGGTCCGTTTCGAGAAGTTTCTCCAGGGCCATCCCGGCATTTTCATAATCTTCCGCGGCCAGGGCGGCGTAACCCCAGTAAAGGTAGCCCTGCTGCTTGGCGGTCTCCAACTCGTCGGCGGTCTGTGCATCATCCTTCTTGCCGGTAGATCGCAACATGTCCTGCAGCATCGAGGTCGCGTTGACGGAACGACTGTAGAAAACGGCCGCTTCCGCGAATACACCTTGTTCATAGTTTTGCCTGGCCACCTCGTAGTTCCTGCGGATCATCGAGGTCAGGGTGTCCCGGTACTGGGTTTTGTCTTTCTTGTCCAGATCGTCATAAGTAACAGCTTCCCAATTCTGGAACATCAGATCGAAATTTCCCCGGTAGTAATGAATGAGCCCGAGGAGATAATGGGCGTCGTTGTTGCCCGGGTCCTTCTCCAACGCCGTCTCGAGCAGCGCCAGGGCCTTGTCCCACTGGGGCGGTGTTTCGCGGATGTAGATTTTCGCGGAACGAAGTTCGATTTTCTGCGCGTCGGCCACGACGGGTACCAGCATGGCGAACCCGAGGGCAAACAAAACGCAGATGCCAACTTTCCTGAACATCATTAGAGACTCCTTTCGACAGGTACGTCGACTGCCCATCTTCGAGGCCTGCCATGGGTACGCATCTTAATGAGCGATTCCGGTGAATTTAAACAATAAAGTCGTTTCAATTTACGTAATTTATGCCTCACAGTCAAGATGATTCGGGGTCATCGCGCCGGTATCTTACCTGGCCGCCGACGATGGTTACCGTTACGCTTCCTTTCAGTTCGCGGCCGGCGAAAGGCGTATTGGCGGATCTTGATTTAAAGGACGCGGAGTCCACGTTCCAGGTTCCATCCGGGTCGAAGAGGGTGAGGTCGGCCGGAGCGCCGGAAGACAGGCTGCCGCCTTCAATCCCCAGTATGCCCGCGGGGGACGTGGACATGGCCCTCACCGCGTCGTTCAGGGTCAGCAGGCCGGGTCCGACCATCTCGGTAAACACTACGGACAGCATGGTTTCAAGCCCCGTGGCGCCTGACAGCGCTTCCTGGAACTCCGTGTCCTTTTCGTCCACGGACCGCGGCGTGTGATCCGATGCGATGGCGTCGATGGTTCCGTCCGCCAGGCCCTCCCGGAGCGCTTCGACGTCCGCCTTGCTCCTGAGGGGTGGGTTGGTTTTCAGCCGGGTATCGAACGTGGACAGCGCTTCATCGGTCAGCGCCAAGTGGTGAGGACTGACATCGGCGGTCACGTTGACGCCCCGCTGCTTGGCCGCTCGTATGAGACCGGCCGTCACGGGCGTGCTGGCCTGGGTGATGTGGATCCGCCCGCCCGTCCACTCCGCCAGCATCAGGTCCCTTGCCACGACGGTTTCTTCCGCGATGGAGGGTATGCCCTTCAGGCCCAGCCGGGTTGCGTGGCTTCCTTCGTTCATGACGCCGCCAGCGGAGAGCGACGGGTCTTCGCAGTGTACGATGATGGGCAGGTCGAACATCCGGCCGTATTCGAAGGCGCGCCGCAGGATGGCTGGATTCCGGATGGACCGGTCCGCATCGGACAGCGCCACGGCGCCGGCCTCGGCAAGTTCGCTTATTTCGGTCAGGCGTTCTCCCGCTCTCCCGGCCGTGAGCGCGGCAATGGGATAGACCTTCGCCGCCGCTCCGGTTGCCCGGGCCCGAACGAATCTCACGGTGGGGGCGTCGTCGACGACCGGATCGGTATCCGGCATACACGCCACGCCGGTGATGCCGCCCGCGACGGCGGCGAGCGCGCCGCTTTCGAGGTTTTCCCTGTATTCGTATCCGGGTTCGCAGAGGTGGACGTGCATATCGACCAGGCCGGGGAGGACGAGTTGGCCGGTCGCGTCGATGACGGTGGCGCCCTTCGCATCGCCGTCCGCGGGCCGATCGACGATCCTGCCCTCGCGGATCCAGAGATCGCCCTGTTCGTCACGGCCGGAAGCGGGATCGATGATGCGTCCGTTGCGGATCTCCGTGATCCCCGCGCTTCCGGATGTATCCGGTCCGTCAGGCCGCATCGCGCTCGCCTCCGCCGTTGAGGAGATAGAGGACCGCCATGCGAACGGCGACCCCGTTGGTCACCTGGTCCAGAATAACCGACCTGCCGCTGTCCGCCACCCGGCTGTCTAGTTCCACGCCGCGGTTGATGGGTCCGGGATGCATGACGACGGCGCCGGGCTTCGCGCGTTCCAGCCGTTCGGGGTCGATGCCGAACAGCCGCGTGTATTCGCGGAGCGACGGGAAGAAGGCTTCATGCTGTCTTTCAAGCTGTATCCGCAGGGCGTAGACCACGTCGGCGCCGCGGAGGGCGTCCTCGACCCGGAAACATACCTCCACGCCCATGTCTTCGATGTCGACGGGAATCAGCGTGGGCGGACCGCAGACGACGACGCGGGCCCCCATTTTCCGGAGTCCCCATATATTGGATCGCGCCACCCGGCTGTGGGCGATGTCGCCGACGAGCACGACCTTCAGGCCTTCCAGGCCGCCTAGCGCGTCCCGCATGGTCAAGAGGTCCAGCAGACCCTGCGTGGGATGTTCGTGGGCGCCGTCGCCCGCGTTGATGACGACCGCGTTCGACAGGCACTGCGAGAGGAAAAGGGGCGCGCCCGCCGCGGCATGACGCACCACCACGCAGTCCACCTGCATGGCCTCTATGTTCCGCGCCGTGTCGCCCAGGGATTCTCCCTTGGACACGCTGCTGCCGGTGGAAGCGAAATTCAGCGTGTCCGCGGAGAGCTGCTTCTCGGCCAGTTCGAAGGACAACCGCGTGCGGGTGCTCGATTCGAAGAAGAGGTTGACGACGTTCTTCCCCCGCAGGGCGGGGACCTTGCGTATGGGCCGCCGGATCACTTCCTTGAAGGAGTCCGCCGTATCCAGGATAAGGCGGATTTCCTCGCGGGAGTAGTCCTCGAGGCCGATCAGGTGCCGGTGGCGCAGCGCGTAGAGATGATCTTCGCCCATCACACCGCCTCCTCCACCGCGACGTTGTCGTCCCGGTCCAGCTCATGGACGTGCACGACCACGGTCCTGCCGGGGCCGACTTCGATGTTCTCGCCCACATAATCCGCCTGGATGGGAAGTTCCCTGCCCTCCCGGTCGATCAGGACGGCGAGCTCGATGCGCCGTGCCCTGCCGAAATCCTTCAGTTCGTCCAGCGCCGCCCGGATTGTTCGGCCGGTGTAGAGGACGTCGTCGACCAGGATGACGGTGCGCCCTTCGATGTCGAAAGGGATGTCCGTGGTACGGACGACGGGATAGTCCGCGCGGACCTGGAGGTCGTCCCGGTACAGGTTTATGTCCAGCACGCCGACCGGAACGGCCGTGTCTTCCGCCTCGCGTATGGCGTCGGCCAGCCGCCGCGCTATCCAGTCGCCCCGTCGCTGGATGCCGACGATGGCGATGCCGGACGCGCCCTTGTTGCGTTCCAGGATCTGGCGGGCGATACGGGACACCGCCCGGTCGATGCCTTCCTTGTCGAGGACCTGTTGTTTCAACGGACCGCCCCCTCTTCCGCCGTGTCCTGTTCCGGCCCGGCCGCGCGCGCACCCGCCGCGTCCGTCGCCGCCCAGGCCGTCTTCAGCGTCTCAAGGCTCTTCCTGGCGATGTGCTCCGCGCCGTAGGAATAGTCGAACACCTCAACCGAACCGTACCCTACGTATCCGGTGTCTCGAAGCGCCTGAAGTATGGGCGCGAAATCGGTTTCTCCGAAACCCGGGCCGTTGCCGCTGGCGTCGTTGAAGTGGACGTAGGCCATATCGTCCTTATGCTCGTGTATGGCCGCGGCTGCGTCCAGACCCTGACAGAGGGTCGCCCGCACGTCGATGATCATGCGGAAATTCGGATGATCGATCTCCCGGACCATCCGGGCGGCTTCGGCGGGGGTGTTGACGAAATTGGTCTGGGCGCTGTCCAGGGGCTCGAGGCAGATGGTCACCCCGTGTTCCTCCGCCGCGGCCAGGCATTCCACGTATGCCTGGCGGGTCCGTTCCCAGGTCGCCTCGTAGGTCTGGTCCGGCAGCACGTCGCGCTGCTTCGGCGACCCGGCCACCATGACCCGGCCCCCGATGTCACCGCAGAATTTGATCAGGTCGCAGAGATACAGCCGGGTGCAGTACCGGATGCCGTCGTCGGGGTGGTTCAGATAGAGGCCTTCCGGACTGAGCAGGAGCCAGTGGAGCCCCGTGATCTCCAGTCCGAATTCCGCTGCGTCGTCGCGGATCGCCTTCCGTGTGTCCGGACCGACCTGGTTCACGGAAGGGGCCACCGTAAACGGGGCGATCTCCACGCCGTCGTAGCCGATTTCCGCGGCGGTGCGGAAGATCTGCCGGAGGGGCACGTCCCGGAACATCTCGTTGCAGAAGGCGAACTTCATACGGGCAGTTCCGCTTCTTGCGTCTTTTTGGTCGCTTCCCTTCCGGTTGCCGCGTATTCGTTCTTGAGATCCTGGGGGAGGGTGCGCCAGACCAGGAAGCGTTTGCGCAGCACGCTCAGGAAGCGCCGGTTGATGCGCTGCCAGGACGCCACGTCGCCGCTCTCGCGGTGGATGTCCACCCACACGGCGTAGAGATCTTTTTCATTTTCCGCCGGCGCGGCGCTGAGAGAAACCTTCTGGCTGATACCCAGGTCGTAGGGCGCGAGCCAGGTCATCATCGAGATGTGGTACATGGGTTGGTCCGATGGGCCTTCCACGGCGCTCAGCTTGACGTTCTCCGTGACGAATGCGCCCAGAGAACCCTCCTCGTAGGATTCGAAGACCCGCGTGAGATAGGCGTACATGCCAAGCGCTTCGACGCTGCCGATGGTGAAGGGGAAATCGAAGCTCCAGTCGTCTCCATCGGGCTCGGGGAATTTCCATTCCCGGCCCACGTCAGGCACGGCCATGTCCGCCGCCCTCTTGGCCGGGTAGGCCGTCGACAGGAACACCGTGGCCATGACCACGACGACCGACCAGACGGCCGACAGGGAGGAATAGTTCAGCGAAAGGCCCGCAAGTATGTCGTAATTCGCCAGCACGAGGGTGATGGTCTGTCCTCCCAGGTAGCCCAGTACGGCGCCGACCGTGGCAAAGACGGAGGACTCCGCCAGGAACAGCGCCGCGATATGGCTCGGCGCCAGTCCGACCGAGCTGTAGACGCCGATCTCCCGGAAGCGTTCGTGCACCGCGCCCATCATGGTGTTCAGCACGATCATGGCGGCGACGAGGATGGGGATGAGGAAGTTGCCGATGCCGCCGATGGAGGTGGAACCGATGGAACTGTAGACGTTTACGGTACCGTCCTTGCCGACGAACATGGTCATGGCGACCCGCGAGAGGAAGTCCTCGATATCGCGGTCGAAATCGGGGTTCGGCTGCCCGCTCTCGTCCAGGAAGTCCGTGATGGCGACCGAATAGGTCTTTCCATCGAGTTCCATGACCGTCTCGTACGGCAGGATCATGACGTTATTGGATTCGAGGTGTATGAAGGCTTCAGGCGGGGATTCGGCCTGCAGGCGGGGGTCCTCGCCGATGCGCTGCGCGATCTTGCCTTTCTCCTGGACCAGGTCGACGGGCGTGAGCTTTTCGTCGTCCAGGTCCTTGAGCTGGTTGAACCGGCGGGAATCGATCACGCCGACGACCTGCAGCCGCATGCCGAACATGTCGACGTAGGCGGAACCTGCTTCTTCCGGCGCGATGCCCACCACCCCGGCCACGTCGTCGGGCAGTATGACGGCGTTCCGTTCGCCGGGCAGGAACCATCTTCCCCCAAGGAGGTAATCATCGAGCCCGGTAGCCCTTGGCTCGTCCGGCGTCAGTCCCAGGATGCTGTTCACGTAGCTTTCGTGGGACGAACTGGGCGACGAGAAGGAGAAGAAGCCCTTCTCACCCTTGACCTGGGACATGTACCAGGCGCGGGGTATCAGCGTGGCCTTGTCTTCGAAAGTGCTCTTCAGATAATCGTATACGGAGGGCTGCAGCCCTTTCCAGTTGCGGTCCCGGACCAGCGTCCCTTCATAGGTCGGTTCGTTGTACCGTTCCAGCTTGTAGTATCTCAGCGACGTCGTGATGGACGTGAAGGACAGCACGGTAAAAGTGAGCAGCGTGATGGTGGCCGCCGTGAGGGCCGTGCGGACTTTTCGCTTGCGCAGGTTGGAAACACCCAGCGACAGGGCCACGGCCGTAGCGCTCAACCGGCCGATGTCGGCTTCGTGCATGCCGGTCTGCGCGCGCTTGATCTTCTGTACTTCCTGGTTGAACTTCGACAGGACGATGATGAGCACGGTCGTCCCCAGCGCGAAGATGACGAAGGCGAGGAAGATGACGTAGGGCGACGTGCTGAGCTTGAAGGCGGGATGCACCAGCTGCAGCACGAGAAAAACCGCGATGAAGAAGACGGAGAAACCGAAGATCCGCTTGTTGATCGTCGGAAAACCGAAGACCAGGCGTTCCATGAAGAAGGAAAAGGGGATGAGCAGGATGAAATAGAAGATCACGCCCTTGACCGTGTCGTCCGCCGTGGACTTGACTTCCGGGTAACCCCGCGCTTCGAGGCCCCAGGCCTCACGCGACTTGGAGATGAAGGCGTCGTACTCCCTGTTCGCGAGGTGCTCCTCCGCCTCCAGGAGGGTAACGCGCGCCTGTTCGTGCAGTTGCTCGATGCGCTGGTTCTCCACGCCGAAGCGCGCGAGTTGCTTGAGCCGGACGTCGTCCACGACCCACATGTCCCGCGTGCCCTGGTAGGACGGATTTACGATCAGCCCCTGGTCGATCGGGTAGCCCTGGCCCTGGGCCTCTTCCAGGAGTTCCAGGGTCACTTCGCCCGGCTCGACGGGGTCCTTCAGGAAGGAATCCGGCGCGTTGGTCAACAGGTACTTGACGCCGAAGAGGCTTGTGCTCATGAGCAGCTTGACGTGCTGGCCCGGCTTGGCGAAGACGACGGCCGCGGGCACGGTACGGCCCTCCGTGCCGCTCTGTTTTTCAATGTAACTGTGGCCGTACCACTGGGGCTCGGCGTCGTTCTGCGCCAGGACGGTCAACTGGTCCAGCGCGGTCAGGTACCGGGAGTCTATGATCTCGTAAACGTCAAGGGCCTTGGCGCGGAACACGATCTGGAGGGTGGTGTTCTCGTTTGCGCCGCTCGCCGCGTTCAGGGGGAAGGTCTTGTCGCCCTCCTGGCCCAGGTCCGGCGCGTAGATGATCTCGCCCTCGTCGTCCAGGGCGTACGACCGAAGCCTGATCGGGCCCTTCTGTTGTTTCAGCGGACGGAAGTTGAAACGGCCCAGGGAATCGGCCTTGTTGATCAGGATGCCCCGCACGCCCGTATTGGTCAGGCTCTTGTAATAGGTGACCAGCGCGCCGGGGATGGGTTTCTTGGGGACGAAGAAATTGACGTCCCGGTCGAATTCATAGACGGTGCCCGCCATGTCATGGGCCGTATCCTGGATCTTGAGCTTGGTCTCCTCGAAGAGTTCGCCGTCGGTGGAGGCCCGGGCGAGCATGACCGCGAGGGATCTCGCCTGCTCGGTGACATTGTCGATGTTGACCGACTCGAATCGGTCATGGGGCGTGTCCACCAGGCCACGGGTCCCGTTCGGTGTGACGAAGGACATGCCCTTCTTGCCGAAGTACGTGACGGCCTCGCTGTCCAGCCCCAGCTTGACCGGCATGAAGTCCTTCCAGGTTCGCTGCGGCGGCACGATGGCGTTGACGTACCTGACCGAGTCGGCCCCGGTCCCGAATGCCTCCTGGATGTAGCCCGCGAATTTCCTCGAATAAGGCGCGAAGATGTTCTTGATGTAGTGGTTGGTCGCCCAGGCCGCGTTGTCGAAGGTGCCGAAGGCGAAACTGCCGACGCGGGAATCGTGGCTTGAGAGATCGATGCCGAAGAAAATGTCGAAATCGATCTTGTCTTCATCGGGGATTCTCGACATGAAGTAACTGCTCGCCCTGCCGTGCCGGTACAACCAGTTGTGCGTCCCTTCCAGTCCCATGAAATGAGCGGACGTGGCCAGGATGACCACCGAATACTTGGGATTGTACCGCTTCATCGCCCTGGCGACCTCAAGCAGCGCGGCGACGCCGGTGGCGCTTTCCGCGCCGGGCGCCAGACCCGGGACCACCGACATGGCGTCATAGAAGGACTCGATGACGATCGTGTAGTCCTTCCATTTCGTGCGGGTCTCGTCCCGGGCGTTCGGCATTTCCTCGTCCAGACCGGGTATCCAGCCGAAGATGTTCTTTCCTTCCACGACCTCCCATTCCATCCGGGCCTGGACATTCACCTGGTTCGTTCCGGATTCGGCAAGTTCCAGCAGGCCGGGTACGTGCGCCTTGTCTACCCAGTAGCGGGGCACGTTCAGCGGAAGCCCCATGAATTTGAGTTCTGCTTCGCTCCGCGTCACCCGTCCGTTGTCGAAGAATACGATGGCGCTGGCGCCCAGCATCCGGGCATTGATGAACCGGTCCTGCGAATCGAAATCCATGAGTACGACGCTGCCTTGCATGTCGTACCCGTTGAATTCGCCGAATTCCCCCCTGCCGCCGTAGACGATCGGACCGGTCAGGCCTTCCCTGGGGGTGGTCGGCGTGCGCACGAGATTCGGCCAGAGGGCATGAAGCGGGATTTCCTCGCCCGTCTCCAGCACCGTCAGTTTCGAGCCCTTGTCCATAGGCACCGTGACCGGGAACGTCTCCGTGCGGATGTCCTCCAGTCCGATCTCTTCAAACTCGGCCTTCAGGTACTCGTAGGCCGAATCGGCGCCGGCGTAGCCCACGACGCGGGAAGTATAGGAAGAGAGGGTTTTTACCGTGTTTGAGATCGAATCCGCGCTGACCGCCCGGAGGGCCTCCTCGAGGGGACGGTCGTGGCCAAGGAAGGGCTGAATCTCCTGGGGTTCGGGCAGGGAGATCAGCTTCATCAGGATGTTCTCGGTAATATCCTTGGGATGGAATATGGTGACCGAGGACAACATCAGCAGCGCGATGGTGATGCCGATCCCTGTTTTTACCTTTGACCACATGCGCGTCTAACTCCGCTTTCGGACATATTTATCGATTAATTAACTAAAATCGAATTGACTGGGATCTATTGCCAAGACCTTATCAGCTATATCATTTATGGGTATTTCATCTGGCACCACTCCGACTCCAAGCGTGCCCAGATGTGATCGAAGTTCTTCAACTGGATTTGAATTGCGCATTTGAATCATCTTGACATTCTGCCTTTCTCCATTTGCCCAAGCGTTGCTATTCGGAGAAAGTTTATCGAAAAGAACAACACCGTTTCGGCCAACTCGGGATATCTTGTCATCAATGACTTCGGGATTCCCTTCCCCAATCATCCCAACGTCAATTCGAACGGTACCTCGTCTGGTCCTTACCTCCGCATCAGTTTCTCGGTCCACTTCTTGATCAGGCATTATGTTTAGAACAAAATCCCCGTTGGATTCACTTAGTCCGACTATGGTCAAGGCTGCTCTGACGATACCTTTTTCCAGAAGTTTTCCTACTTTCGCCTTCTGTGACCCGCGCACTGTCAGAGTAGCGGCTCCAGCCCAGATAAGCAAAGCACTGTCTCTTATACCCAAGTTCTCGCTCTGAGACTGGATTTCATGAATCATTCTGTCGAATAGAGATGGATACTCCGCTTTTTTCACACCCAGATTTTGAGCGGTTTTCTTTGTCAACCCTAATAACCAGTATTTCAGGTTTTTGTCATCTCCGCGTGTAATCTCTTCAATTATCGCTTCCTTCCATTTTTCATCGTCAGTCTGATCTTCCAACTTGAACTTGGACAACTCTCGATATGCGGCAATCAGACGACGCTTGGTAACATCCTCAAAAAACAGCCGATAGTTATGACCCTCAAGAATCCTTGCGACCGCTTCCCGTATTCCTTCTGGCGAAAATGGGTCGAGTACCTGGATTTGATCGGTTGGGAGTCTGTTGTTCATTCAGGCGCCACACCGTCATATTGAAAATCATATAAGTCTGGTTTAAATTGCATCAGGGTGGAATCACTGGCTTGGATTTCAAAATACTTGGACGAATTTTCGATCATCAGAAAACGGCGACCTAATCCTCCGGCAACGCGCCCTGTTGTGCCTGTACCCGCAAAAGGATCCAGCACCAAGTCTCCCTCGAACGAATAATATCGTATAACTCGTTCTGCCAGCGCGTCCGGAAACACGGCAGGATGTAGTTTATGAGATGCGGGATGCAATTTCCAGACATTAGTACGTTCATATCCATCTTTAATCTTTGATGCCTTTACTGCCTTTGGAAAAGGATGGTTTCTTATGTTCCAGTCAATCAGCTTGTCTGTCTTCTTTCTGTAGACCATGACATTTTCTGTAACACTGACCGCTTTATATTGAAGAGGTTGTCTATCTGCCGCGAATCTACGACCTCTCCCCAGATTCCAACCTGCCCCTTCAGGTTTCTCCCAAATAATGTCATCGATAAAATCAAAGCCGATATCTCGTAAAATCGGATGGAGGTCATAGGGAATGGGTAGTCTTTTGCTTGAAGACGCCCGTGAGGTTCTTCTCATAAGTACGGGACTGGTGTTAACGACAAGAAACCTGCCTTCAGATAAGATGGCGTGGCATTTTTTAAAGACATCCCTGAGAAAGTCTAGGTAGTGTTCGTAGTTTAAGCTTTCGTGCGATTCTGGTTTTGCGTTGAAGTAAGGAGGTGAAGTAAAGACCAACTGAGCGGTGTTTGGCGGAAAATCAACCAAGACTGTACGAGAGTCGCCCAATATAACCTTAGAAGGAACCGGCGTGAACGATATGCCTTTGTAACTCGAATGTGTCTTGGGCTTTGTTGATGTAGAAAGACGCTCTCTCTGCAAGCACAGATCAAGATCGGTACTGCCCGCTATATCCCCACTAGAACTGACCTGCACCTCACCAATGGGTTCGGATCCATTTTGTTCCGAGACCAATGGGACACGCCATCGATTTAAGCGGTCATCCCATTCCGGCAATCCTAAATCCACCACGACTGAACGTGATTCGACCCACTTTGCAACCAGATCACGTACCGTAGCGACTCTGAGTGGCTGTTCAGCATGCATTTTGCTCCTCCCGAACGTTAGAATCACCAACAAGGATACTATGATTATAACTGACCAAATACAAGAGAAATCATAGCATTTAAATTTCCCTCGCCGATGACTAACATTAACCGCTTTGCTTTGTTGACGGTCTCTAATTCAGGCTGCTCTCTTTGACTCCTGTTGTAGTTAATTGGTGAAAGGTATCCGAGAGAAGGGGGGCATTTCCGTGTATTGTCGAAGCCTTCGATGTATTAGAACGGGGATAGTCAAGCCTAGGCCTTCGTGGAAATATGCCTTCGATAAAGCAGTCCGTATTCCAGGCTGATGAGGAAGCTCTTGCACGGTTCGGTAGCTTAGCAGTCACCGACAGAGGTCGCTTGCCGCTCGAATACCGTATTGACCGTTTGCCAAAGGCCACCGAGGCGTACCGTGATCTCTGGTTGCTGTGGTAGATCATCTCGTCAGATCTGCGCTGACAAAGCGAAATACCTAAAGCATCTGAGACCAGACCGCTTTTTAGCGTGGTTGGCCTGCGGACCAAGCGACCACGTAGCGACTGAAGGTGCCTGTCACCACGGAGGGATAAAGGAAGCCAGCATTGGTTTGCACGTAGGTGATGTCGGCTACTCAGGGTGTGACACGCTCCCTTGCCGTGACTTCTCCGCCGGACCAGGTCGTGCGTGGTCTCTGGCCCTATTGGTAACGGATCGTATATGCCTATGCCAGACATAGTAGCAGCTAAGGGAGACTTACAGTATTCTGCACAGTTGGCGAACGGAAGAAGAGGTCTGATACCTCGCGATATTAGCGAGAGGATTCAGGCAACGTCTCGGTCTCCTAGGCAAACTAGGCCGCGGCTATTGCCAGATTATCCGGCTCCATCTTGAGCTTTATACTAACGGCGCAGTTGACGCAGTTCAGCCCGTTCTTCGGTGGTCAGGCAGTCTTCAGGCCTGCCCTTGTCCAAGTCGTCCTATTTGACTCAGTTTCATATGGCTAGCGCGATTGGCTCGAACTGTTTGGACAGGGCTTCGGGGCTGCGACCGACGCGAACGAGGTCGAACATCTGATGGCGAAAGGCCGCCGGATAGGTGTCTGGAATCTGTGCATGTGATTCTCCTTTCGACACAAGAGGAGTTTACAACAAGTCCGCATAAACGGATCAACTCCACTTTCGCCGGTTGTTGATACCTTGTTACTTCAACGTACCTTGTGTTAATTCCTCTACCTCGTCCAGATGACAACGCTTGTATTTCAAACCACTTCCACATGGGCAAGGTTCGTTCCTATTGGGTTCTTTGTTTGCTATATTCCGCAACTCTTCTATGTACTCGCGTATGCCTGCGTCTCCATTGGGGATATTCCCCCCATAAGTCATTCCTGGCTGCGGTCAATCCATAACTGTCAGTGTAAGTCAATCGGTAGAAGAAAGGTATCACCAGTTCGTTTGTAAACCGTTTCAGGGTCAGGTTCCTTTCAACCGCGTGTTTAAGACCCATGCAGCAAGCTCCGTCACCAAAGAAATGCAGGTCAATCATACCGCAACGGTTCTGGTTCGCAATATTGTAGCGCCGTCCGCCGACCTCATAGACCTTGGGCCATCCGTTTCGTTGGCTGCAATCCAGGTCATAACGGACCTCGAACGTATCGCAGAGGAACGTGCCGATTGCCCTATGGGTCTTGGTATCCCCCAGCTTCAGTTGGCCAGTGTCCCGGTCAAATGCGGCGCAGAAGTGAAGACGGCCTACTATACACCGGTCAGCCGACTGGTAAACCAACTCGGGGAAGTTTGAAGCCATCCATTCTAAGTCGGTGTCTCGTAGGTTCATCTAGAATAAGGCTTCCTCGGTGTTACGACCGTTGCGGTCATTGCTGGTTTGGAGGACGCTGCCGTGTTCGAGGTCCTGGACTTACCGAAGTCTTCACCAAACAATTTCTGCCACTTCTGTATGCTTTTCAAAAGATCCACCTCTTCGAATGCGTCGTTTACCTGTTCGGTGTAAATCCTGAACTTTTCCCTGAAGTTTTGGTACTTATTCTGGCTCCAATGACGAGTGAAGGTCTCATAGGGCAGTACCGGATTGCGAATCTCCGGCATGGAATGATTGGCCTCCAAAAATGCGCCGATTCGGTTGCAGACTGTTTTCAAGGTGTCTGGGACGGTCATGAAATTTCCGTTGCCCTCGTTGTCCTGCACGGACATCCCGATGAGTGTAGTAAGAAGAATCGACGGGGCTGTGAAGTTGCCCTTGTGGTCCCTCATATACTTCAGTAACCTAGTGACCCGCTTGAGATGACCATTGGTGATCCTTGTCTTCTCGTTGAACCAGTCCCTATAGCCGGTTCCGTCCGTAACTTCGAACTGATTAGTTTTGTTGTTGCAGATATAGCGTTGTCCGTTGACATCAATGCAAGGAACAATATCTAAGTGGAAGTCTCCGGCATAGTCGACCATTACGCACCGAGTCTTTCTGTGCACCATGTCCCTGTAAATCCCATGCTGCAGGAGGCATTTGTAAACGTCGTTGATGTAATCGGCTGGTTTCTTGCCCGTATGGTACTCCATAAAAAGCAGGACGTCGGCGTCGTATTCCCGGTTTTCTAACGGCTTAATAATAGTCCTCAAGGCATAGGATCCCTGGCGTTCGACCTTCTCGAAGGAATCTAAACATCGGCTCAAATACGTCGTTACCGCCGCTACGTGGTCATTCAAATCGTCCAACCGGGATTGATTGATATTCACGTGATTGGACAGGAACTCGTTGAAGTCTTCTACCAGCTTCATTATGTGTCTCTCCTTATGTGCTTCAAGATTGTTTCAGATTGGTACGTGAATTCCCTCTCGGCAAGAGCCTTCAAATTTGCTAGGTGTTCAGTGTCGTCCAACTTCCAAGCGTCAATTTCCGGATCCAGTCGCAAGTATCTGTCATTCAAGATCAGCTTCGCCATGTTAGTCGAAGCTTGGGACTGAAGCCCCAGAGTGTATGACACCAACTTGGCTGCTCCCCAACCAGTCAATTGAAGTTACCCCGTTTTTGTGGACGGTTTACTGTTTGGGATTCAGGCAGTTTTCTTGAGTCTCCTTTCGAAGTTTACAGGTGAGAGGTATCCGAGGGATGAGTGGCGTCTGTGGGTGTTATAGAAGCCCTCGATGTATTGGAACAGGGCAAGTCTGGCTTCGGCCTTTGTGGCAAAAGACCTGCGATCGATCAGTTCGCATTCCAGGCTGGCGAAGAAGCGCTCGCACAGGGCGTTGTCGTAGCAGTCCCCGACCGAACCCATGGAAGGTCTGACGCCCGCCTGTCTGCATCTTTTGCCGAAGGCCACCGAGGTGTACTGTGACCCCTGGTCGCTGTGGTGGATCACGCCATCGGGTCTGCGCTGGCCAAGGGCCATGTCCAGGGCGTCTTCGACCAGTTCGCTTCGCAGATGGTTGGCCATGGACCAGCCGACCACGCGGCGACTGAAGGCGTCTATGACCACCGAGAGGTAGAGGAAGCCCGCATGGGTCGGCACGTAGGTGATATCGGCTACCCACAACCTGTCCCTGACTGGCGCGCTGAAGTCCCGATTGACCAGGTCCGGCGCCTTCCTGCCCTGATCGGACCGGCGGGTAGTGCACACGGCGCTACGGCGTGATACCCCGCTGATGGAGGCCATGCGCATCAGGCGAGCCACGCGTTTGAGTCCCACGCGGATACCGGACTCGCAAAGTTCGGCATGGATGCGCGGCGCGCCGTAGGTACCGTAGGAACGCTGATGGATCGAGCGGACCCGGCTAAGCAGCATAGCATCCTCTCTGGCTCTCCTGGAGACGGATCGCCTGAGCCAGACGTAGTAACCGCTGGGGGAGACATCCAGCAGACCGCACATCCGGCGAATGGGATAGGAGGCCTGGCTTGCCTTTATGAACGAGAAGACCCGGGTGGGGTCTCGGTCTCCCGGGCGAACCAGGCCGCGGCTTTTGCCAGGATCTCCCGATCCATCCTGAGCTGTCTGTTCTCACGACGCAGACGACGCAGTTCGGCCCGTTCTTCGGTTCTCAGGCCGTCTTCACGCCTGCCTTGGTCCAGGTCGTCCTGCTTGACCCAGTTGCGGATGGCCTGGGCGGTGGGCTCGAACTCCTTGGCCAGCGCTTCGGGGCTGCGACCAGAGCGAACGAGATCGACCATCTGCTGGCGGAAGGCCGCTGGATAGGGGGCATGGGATCTGGGCATGTGACTCTCCTTTCATACACAAGAAGTTACATGTCCACTAAACCGGGTCAACTCCATTCCTACCGCTGCAGCTCCGGTGATGATAGATCCTGTGCTGGTCCCAGCGAGCAGGTCAAAGCAATCCCTGATCTTCGTCCCAAGAGTATCCTCCACTCGTGCAAGTATTTGAGCGGCGTAAACTCCCCTAGCCCCGCCTCCATCGACAGCAAGAATGCTGAAATCGTCCACTTTGCTCGTTGGGTTATTCATATCTTCTCATTTAAAACGTACTGAAAGTTTGGGAAACCGAGATTGACCCTGGCACTGAGTTTGATTATCATTCATCAATTCTCCTATATCTCTGGACTGATAGGTCGACAATGACTACACGTAAAATACTGAACCTGAGTTCCATTGTCAAGAAAACGTTTCATTATTGAAACAGGAGGCTGTTTTGGCAAAGGTCACGCTACAGAACTTGGGAACCATTATCCGTGAAAAGCGAGGTACTCGAGGACTTCGAACAGTGGCGAGCGAAATCGGGACCAGTGCTCCAACGCTTTCTCGCATCGAGTCGGGCAAAATGCCCGATCTGCAGACCTTCAGCAAGTTATGCCGTTGGCTCAATCTAGATCCGGCCATTCTGCTGGATTTGAAGTCCCGACAAACGGAGGCAAGACCTACTCATGTAGCTGTCGCTCACTTGAAGGCCCACCGGGAGATTGACCCTCAGACGGCGAGCGCCTTGGCTAATGCCATACTGAAGGCGCAGTTGATCCTGCACGATTTACCTGGGGAGGTTAGTGAAACGGATGGAGAGGGGTTTTAAGGCACGCTGCGAGGAAATGTCACGCTCCATGCGCACCGAACTGGGCATTACCTTGATTGCTCCTCTGCCAGCTGAACAACTCGCATCTTTTCTAGGCGTGTATGTTCTGCAGGTTGCGGAACTCGGACTGTCGCCTGATGACACCGAGCAACTACTGCATAACGATCCGGAGTCTTGGTCCGCAATAACTGTATCGGCGGCTGGCAAGGATGCGATTATCGTGAATCCGAACCATCACGGAGGGCGTTATTCGAGCGATGTGATGCACGAATTAGCGCATCTGCTGCTGGGACATGAATCAAGCACGCTTTTTTTTGCTGGGCAGGAAAACCTGGCATTGCGCGGGTATAACAAGGAAGCTGAAGACGAAGCAAATTGGCTGGCCGGCGCCCTACTTCTGCCCAGAGATGCCCTAGTGTCAATACGGAAAAAACGCTGCTCTAAGGAAGTGACATGCAACGAATTCGGTGTTAGTCGGCAAATGCTGGAGTTCCGTATGCGGGTAACGGGGGTAGAACGGCAGTTCTCACAAAGAAAGTAGGGCTCTTCGCTGCATCAAGTGGGTAACCGCATATCAAGCTTGCCGGCAATGAGATAAACCATGGCGATGAGGTTTCTGTCGGAACGATACCCTCTGGCCCGGGTCTTGGCGGCCAGTATGAGGCTGTTGATCCCTTCCAGCACGCCGTTCGAGATGCCGGTCTCACACCAGCGCAGGATACCGTTCCAGTGTCGTTTGATCGTGCGCGCCGCGTCGATCACGGCCGGCAGGCGGCTGTGGGTTGCCCAGAAGTACCACTTCTTCAGGAACGCTTCGGCAAGGGCCGGGGGCTGGTGGTAGAGTTCCTGGAAGTTGCGCTTGATCTGGTAGGCCCGGGAGGTCTTGAGATGCTGCCTTTTCATCTGCAAGTCTTTGAAGCGCTCCCTTTGCCTGGCGGTTTGGCGCTGCGGGTTCTTCAGCCACAGATAGCGGCTGTGCTTCAGTTCCGGACGGGTCTTCTGTTCGGCTCGCCTTACCTGGTCTACGGCGTCGTTGACAATCTTCATCACGTGGAACCGGTCGAAGGTGATCGCGGCCTCCGGGAAGGCTTTCCCGACGCCAGCGATGAAAGCGGGCGACATGTCGCAGCAGACCTCGGCGATCTGTGCGGGACTTGCTCCATGGGCTTCGAGGTCTTCGCAGAAGGCGCCAAGCGTAGCAGCGTCCTTGCCCGGCGTGGCAAAGAGCACCCGGGCGCGGGCAAGGTCTACGAAGGTCGTGATATAGCGATGGCCCTTCCTGCTGGCGGTCTCGTCGATGCCGACCTCTTCGACTTCGGCGTGGTCCTGTTCGCTTTTGGCCTTTTCCACGTAATGATGGACGATGCGCCACAATCGCGTATCGTATTCCTTCACCAACCGGGCTATCGCCATGACGGGCATCTGGCTGGAAAGGGTCATGATGAACGCCTCGAACAGCAACGTGAAGCCGCTCTCCCGCCTGCCCCAGGGCACGGAAACAGCCCTGACCCCGCACCGGGCGCAGTCGATCCGGGGCGTTCTGGCGTGCAGATAGCTTACGTGTTCGAAGAAATTCAGATGGCGCCAGGTCCGTTCTTCGCTGTCGTATGCCGGGCAGTCGGACGTGCCGCATTCGGGACAGGCGAACCGACCGCCCCTGTGAAAATCCAGATAGATGTCCAGACGCTTTTCATCGGCATCGAACGCAGTGCGCGCTACGTACCAGGGGGCGGTCAAGCCCAGGGCCATCTGAAACAACTCCAGGTCTCTCATGCCATGCTCCTCTCCGGGGACGGTGGGCCTTTGACGCTTCCTGCCAATAACCCACACGATACACAGAGAGACCGAAGAGGCGAAGATGTTCTTGAATCCAGAATCTGACTTCATGCAACTTACCCACTACGAACAGCGAGGAACCGAAAGTAGTCTAACTTCAAACTGTGAATTTCCGCAACGAACTGCCGGGGTTCGTATGGTCCCTGCCCACCTGGCGTAACAATTGTAGACTGCGGACTTGGGGAATCACAGTCGCAAATTGATTCCTTATTAAAGATACGACTTTCAAGGAATCTCTCACTTGTCCCACACAAACCTCCCGCGAGCCAGCATACTTCGATCAGCCGGCATATCCCGCCGCGCCATAGTCCTGGGCCTCGCACTGGCCGTCCTGATCAACATATGGGTCCCCTTCGGCTCCTTCCTCGTGCAGTCCTCCCGCATGACGATGTCCCATCTGCCCATCGCGGTCCTGATCCCCTTCTTCTTCCTTCTACTCATCGTAAACCCCGCGCTGCGCACCTGGAGGCCGTCCTGGGTGCTGAACGGAAGCGAAATGGCCCTGGTATTCGTCATGATGTTCGTCTCGTCCCTGGTGCCGGGCAAGGTCATGGTCGCCTATCTCATGGGCGTCATTGCCACGCCTTACTATTTCGCCCGCCCCGAGAACCAGTGGGCGGCCACGTTCTTCGACTATCTGCCGGACTGGCTGCTGGTCAGCGGCCAGGGCAACACGCTGGTGTGGTTCTACGAAGGGATCCCGGAAGGCGCCGGCGACGTCATCTGGGGTCCCTGGCTCCCGCCCCTCTTCTGGTGGCTGACCTTCTTCGTGGTGCTCTTCTTCATGGGCGCCTGCATGTCCACCATCATGCGGAGGACGTGGGTGGCCCACGAGCGGCTGGCCTTTCCGCTGGTGCGCATGGCCGTCGACCTGATTCGCCACGACGAGCGGACCGAGCGGACCTTCCCGGGCTTCGTGTACGACCGCATGTTCCAGGTGGGTTTCGGCGCGACGCTGGCCCTGATGATATGGAACATTACCGCGTTCTGGGGTTTGATCCCTCCGATACCCATCGGTGCGCTCTATCATACCAACTTCACCGCGCTGGAGGGCATCGACGCCATCAGGATCAGCATCAACATCTATGCCCTTTGCTTCGCCTTCCTCGCCCCCATCGAGATCACCTTCAGTCTGTGGTTCTTCGCCCTTTGCGGCGTACTGGAGGGCGGCGTGCTCGACAGTATCGGACTCCAGTACTCAGGCAGTCCGGTAGGAGCGAACGCCGTGGTAAAGGCCCAGTTCTTCGGTGGGTTCATCGTCTTCGTGTTCTGGCATCTGTGGACGGCCCGGGAGCAGATCGCCGACGTCTTCCGGCAGGCCCTGCGCGGCGGCGGGCAGCCGTCGACGGAGTTGATGTCCTATCGCGTGGCCGTGCTCGGACTGGCGGGCAGCGTGGTATATCTGATCGCCTGGCTCGTGGGTTCGGGGCTTTCCTGGCAGGTGCTGCCCGTGTTCCTGCTGTTTCTCTTCGTGCTCTACCTGGGCACGGCGCGGATCATCGCCCAGACGGGCCTGGCCTTCCTGGATCTGCCGGTCAACGCCCATCATTTCACCATTCTGACCCTGGGGTCCGGGAACATCGAACCACAGAGCCTGACCACCCTCGGCCTGGGGTCGGCCTATGCCCGGAACTGGCGCGGTATGGGAATCGGCACCATTGCCCAGTCCGACAAGGCGATGTCCGACCTGCGGCAGGACAAGCGGGGAATCCTCGTCCTCATGATCGTCACCTTCGTGATCAGCATGCTGACGTCCGTCCTGTACACGATCTACATCGGGAATACGACCGTCGGCGCCTACAACTTCGGCGAGCGCGACGCCTTCGGCGGCATCAACGAGACCTACTACGACGACATCGTGCGGTGGATCCGGAACGCCGACCAGTTGAAGCCGCCCGAGTTCCTGTTCATGGCCCTTGGCGGCGTCATCATGCTGGTCATGACGGCCCTGTCCCACCGGTTTCCCGGCTGGCCCCTGGCGCCGGTGGGTTTCACCGTGGCCTTCGCCGACGTGACCCGCCTGCTCATGTTCTCGCTGTTCATGGCCTGGCTGATCAAAATGCTCTTGCTGCGTATCGGCGGGGTGACCGCCTACCGCCGGGCCCAGCCCTTTGCCTGGGGCGTCCTCGTGGGGTACAGTGCGGGGGTTTTTCTAGGGTTCCTCGTGGACTGGATCTGGTTCCCGGGTCAGGGGCATGCGTTGCACGAATGGACGTAGGCGGCACGGGCGAAGGACCGATTAGCGTATATACAAATTAGCGTGTATACAATGGCTCTACGTCCCGGATGAGGCGGTCGATCTCGGTGAGATCGTGCCGATCTAGCTTCCCCGGGGCCCGCGTGTACGTAGACGCGATCAGGCCGCGACGCTTCAGGATCTCCTTGCAGAAAATCACCCCGTGCAGGCTTTCAATGTTGATGAGGGGCAGCAGCCGGGTATGGATCTCCCGCGCTCCTTCCACGTCGCCCGCCCGGAAGCGCTCGTACAGGCGGACCAGTACGTCGGTGAACTCGCAGGCCGGCATCGTCCCGCTCACGCCGCGGTTGAGTTCATCGATGAACCAGCGTCCGCCGAACCCGGTGAACACCCCGTGCAGCTCATCCCCGCAGGTCTCCAGCAGCGCCGTCACCGAATGTCCGCAGGGCATCATCTCCTCCTTGATGTACTTCACGTGCGGGATATCCAGCAGCAACTCCCGGATGAACCCCGGCGAGAGGCTGGAGCCGAGGGGCGGGTCGAAGTTCTGGATTAAAACGGGTTTCCCCATGGCATCCGCGACCTGCCGGTAGTAGTCGACCAGTCCGTCCAGGCCCGGCTTGAGCACATAGGGGGGCAGGGCGATGGCGCCGTCGGCGCCGGCCTGCCGGGCGTGCCGGCTGAACATCACCGCGACCTCGGTACTGACCCCGGCCACGCCCGCGATCATCGGTATGCGCCCGTCCACCTGTTCCACCGCCACGTCCACGACCCGTTTCCGCTCGTCGTCCGAGAGCAGCCAGAACTCGCTCACCATGACGGGATAAACGATACCGTGGGCGCCTGTATCCACGCAGAAATCGATCTGCCTGCGCAGCCCGTCTTCATCCAGCACGCCATCGTCGGTAAAGGGCGTCTGCGGTATGGTGAATATGCCGTGCCATGCCTGGCGACCATCGGATCTCATGCCGTCCTCCCGTGCTGATAACGGTTTTTTCAATTTGCCGGCGCGCGTTTCCAGGGGTATCCCGGGCGCATACACAGTATGAATATAATGATTGACAGAAGGGGTGCCACGCACCTATTTTGAGTCGTTGTTTTCGAATGGATAAAGGGCGAAAACCCGACTCGTGATACACCCAAGGGAAGTTTGATGACAACGGACGTGGAACCCGATGTAGCATCGCTGGAACTCCACGAGTGGCTCGAATCGATCGAGTACGTCATTTCGCAGGGCGACCCGGAGCGGACTCGCCGCATTCTCGCGGCGCTGGAGTCCCGTGCCGCCGAATCGGGCGTGCGCCTTCCTTTCTCCGCCAATACGCCCTATGTAAACACGATCCCCGTCGAACTGCAGGACCCCTATCCCGGCGACCGCGATCTGGAACGGCGCATCAAAAACATCGTGCGCTGGAACGCGCTCGCCATGGTGGTCCGGGCCAACCGGGCCGATGGTTCCATCGGCGGCCACATCTCCACCTTCGCTTCCTCGGCGACGCTCTACGAGGTGGGATTCAACCACTTCTTCCGCAACCGTAACGGGAGCCACGAGGGCGACCTGCTCTTCGTCCAGGGCCACGCCGCGCCCGGTATCTACGCGCGGGCCTACCTGGAAGGCCGCATCTCCGAAGATCAGCTCAAGAACTTCCGCCACGAGGTGAACTCGCCCGGCCTGTCCTCTTATCCCCATCCCTGGCTGATGCCGGACTTCTGGGAATTCCCCACGGTATCCATGGGCCTCGGCGCCATCACCGGCATCTACCAGGCCCGTTTCATGAAATACCTGGAGAACCGGGGGATCAAGAAACCGAGCGATTCCAAGGTCTGGGTCATGATGGGCGACGGGGAGATGGACGAACCCGAGTCCCTCGGCGCGATCACCGTGCCGGTCCTGGAACAGCTCGACAACCTGGTATTCGTCATCAACTGCAACCTGCAGCGGCTCGACGGTCCGGTCCGGGGCAATCACAAGATCATCCAGGAACTGGAAGCCATCTTCCGCGGCGCGGGATGGAACGTGATCAAGTGCATCTGGGGCAGCGACTGGGATCCCCTTCTGGAGAAGGACGGCGACGGACTCCTCGTGAACCGCATGCACGAGACGGTGGACGGCCAGTACCAGAAGTACAGCATGGCATCGGGCGAGTATATCCGGAACAAGTTCTTCGGCGTCCATCCCGATCTCAAGAAAATGGTGGAGCATCTCTCCGATTCCCAGCTGCAGCACCTGCGGCGAGGGGGCCACGATCCGCTCAAAGTCTACCATGCCTACAAGGCGGCCGTGGAAACCGAAGGCGCGCCGACGGTCATCCTGATGAAGACGATCAAGGGTTATGGACTGGGCGACAGCGGGCAGGGCGCCAATGCCACGCACCAGATCAAGAAGATGGAAGACAGCGACCTGCTGGCCTTCCGGGACCGTTTCCGGATCCCGATTTCCGACGAAGACGTGGCCGAAGTACCCTTCTACAAGCCGCCCGAGGACAGCGAGGAGATACGTTACCTGCACGAACGGCGCAGGGAACTCGGCGGCTACGTACCGTCACGGAGAACGACCTTCACGCCGCTGCGCGTGCCGAAACAGGACAAGTACAGCAAGTACTACGAGGGGACCGACCGGCAGGTGTCGACGACCATGGCCTTCGTCAATATCCTGTCGGACCTGATGCGGGACAAGGAGATCGGCAACCTCATCGTGCCCATCGTGCCCGACGAGGCGAGGACCTTCGGCATGGAGGCCCTGTTCCGACAGTCCGGTATCTACTCCCCGGTGGGACAGCTCTACGACCCGGTGGACAGCGAAACGCTCCTGTACTACCGCGAGTCGAAGGACGGCCAGTTGCTGGAAGAGGGCATATCGGAAGCCGGCGCCATGTCGTCCTTCATCGCCGCCGGAACCGCCTATGCCACCTACGACATCAACACCATCCCCTTCTTCATCTACTATTCCATGTTCGGGCTGCAGCGCGTCGGCGACCTGGTCTGGTCCGCGGGCGACATGCGCTGCAAGGGTTTCCTCGTCGGCGCCACGTCGGGCCGCACCACGCTGGCGGGCGAGGGGCTCCAGCACCAGGACGGCAATAGCCACCTGCTGGCCTATCCGGTGCCGAACCTGCTGGCCTACGATCCGGCCTACGGGTATGAACTGGCGGTGATCATCGAAGAAGGCATCCGGCGCATGTACGAAGAACAGGATGACGTGTTCTACTACCTGACCGTGCACAACGAGAACTACGCCATGCCGCCCATGCCCGGTGACCCCGAAGCCACCCGAGAGGGCATCCTGAAGGGGATGTACCTGTTCCGCAAATCGGAGAAGCAGGACGGCGACCTGCGCGTCCAGCTCTTCGGCAGCGGCGCCATTCTGAACGAGGTATTAAAGGCCGGCCGAATCCTGGAAGAACAGTACGGCGTGGCCGCGGACGTCTGGAGCATCACCAGTTACAAGGCCCTGCACAACGAAGCGGTGGACGTGGAGCGATGGAATATCATGCATCCCGAGGAAACGCCGCGCGTACCCTACGTGACCTCCTGCGTGGCCAATGTGCCCGGTCCCTACGTGGCGGCCTGCGACTACGTGAAGGCGCTTCCGGACACCGTGTCCGCCTGGTTCCCGGGCCATCTGATCACGCTCGGGGCCGACGGCTTCGGTCGCAGCGACAGCCGTGGGGCCCTGCGGGATTTCTTCGAGGTGGATGCCCGTTACATCACGCTATCGGCGCTCTATGGACTGATGCGCGACGGAAAGTTGCCTGCGTCAGAGTTGAAACAGGCAATGGCCGACCTGGAAATCGACGCCGACAAGCCGAACCCGCTCATGCTGTAACTTTGGAGAAGCAAGACCCATGGCGACGCCTTTCAATCTTCCAGCCCTCGGCGAGAACATAGACGCCGGGACCGTAGTCGGCATCCTGGTCGAGGTGGGGGATAGAGTCGAAGAAAACCAGCCCGTCCTGGAGATCGAGACCGACAAGGCCAATCTCGAGGTGCCATCGGGATTCAGCGGCGTGGTCACGGAAATCCTCGTGGAAAACGGCGCAACGGCCGACGTCGGCGCTCCGGTGCTCATGTACGAAGATGCGGGGAGCGAGACCGCTGCCGGAACGGAAACGGACGGACAGGCGGAGGCCGAAGCTCCTGTTGCCGAGGACCCGGAAACGGTCGCCGATGCGCCCGCTGCCGAGGCCCCGGAGACGGTCGCCGGTGAGCCTGCCTCGCCCGTGGGCGATGGCAAGGCGGACGCTGACGGAGCGGCGGATTCAACCACACAGGCGCCGCCGAAGACCGGCGCGCCACCTGCCGCGAAAGCTGGACCCGCAGAGGAACCCGCGCCGCGGACACCGACACCGACATCGCCGACCATACCGCCCGCTCCGGCCGTCTCTTCAGGCGCGCCCGTACCAGCGGCGCCTTCCGTACGCCGCTTTGCCCGGGAGATCGGGCTAGACGTCGGCCAGGTACCGGGGACCGGTCCCGCCGGCCGAATATCCGTCGAAGACGTCAAGTCTCATTCCAGGCAATTGAGCGCCGGCCGGGGGGCGACTTCCGGTCCTGCTCCTTCGGCGCCTCTGCCGGACTTCTCCAAATGGGGCCCGGTGGAAACCGAGCCGATGAGCAACCTGCGCCGGGCCGCCGCGGAGCACCTGTCCGCCGCGTGGACGAATATCCCCCACGTCACCTACGGCGACAAGGCCGATGTCACCGATATGGAAGCCCTGCGCAAACAGTTCGGCCCCGCGGCCGAAGCCGCAGGCGGCAAACTGACCATGACGGCCATCGCCCTGAAGATCGTGGCCGCGGCGCTTAAGCGGTTCCCACGGTTCAATGCCAGCGTCGACATGGCCAGCCACGTAATCATCTACAAGAAATACTACCACGTGGGCGTGGCGGTCGACACGGACCGCGGCCTGGTCGTGCCGGTTATACGGGACGTCGACCGAAAGAACATGATCGAGCTTTCCATCGAGTTGGCCGAAATCGCCGCCCGGGCACGGGACAGGAAGTTTTCGCCGGACGACATGCAGGGAAGTACTTTCACGATCTCGAACCTGGGCGGGTTCGGCGGAACCTTCTTCGCACCGATCGTGAATGCGCCGGACGTGGCCATCCTCGGCCTCGCCCGCAGCCGCATGGAACAGGTTTACATCGACGGCGCGTTCCAGCCCCGCCTCATGCTGCCGTTGATGATCTCTTATGATCACCGGCTCATAGACGGCGCGGACGGCGCCCGCTTCATGCAGTGGCTGGTCCAGGCATTCGAGGAACCCTTTCTCCTCAGCCTGGAAGGATGATCAGTCTCCCGACCCCACCGTCGATCCCACCGATTTCAAAAGCTGTTCTCTCAGGTTCCACACCGTGGTACCGGCGTCGATCAGACCGGTAGGCGCGTCCTTCCATTCGGAACCCGCGCCGTAGAGGAAATAGGCGTCCCATACGACGGGATCTTTGTGTTCCAGGTCCCCCGACTGCTTGTACCAGAACCCCAACGCGTGGGCGGGGTCCCACATCTGTGTGACGCGTTTGTCGTTGAACACTTCTCCCGCCGCGGTCCGTGCCGTATTGACCGAATCTCCAGAAAGTATCCGCTGCCAGACCACGTAGACCCGAAGGTCGTCGGAAGAATACTGTTTCAGTATGTTCTGCTGCACCGCCCCGGCGCCGCTTATGCAGTGGCCTCACGTAGGAGAGAACATCAGGACGAGGCGAACCTTGCCCGTATCGCCGTTGAACGCCTTCTTGAAATCTACGAGGGTGAGCGGCTCCGGATCGAAACTGGCGCTGGCGCCGACCTGGGCGCCTGCCTGCGAAGCCCACCCCAGGGCCCCGGCCAGGATCAGTGCGGTCATGAAGCGGGTTCGGATTTTCATTATCCTCGATCCATTTTCAGGTGATGGAGTAAGTCCCGGTCGTCCCGGGCAGAACGGGTAATCTATGATATCGACCTGGCTTGCAGGTTGACAAGCGAAATTTTCAACGCATGATTCCGGCACGATCAAATACTGAATCTCACGTTAATCACATCGCCGTCCTGGACGACGTATTGCTTGCCTTCCACGCGCAACGCACCCTGCTCTTTCGCGGCCTGCAATCCGCCGAGATCGATCAGCGTCCGCCATTCCAGCGTCTCGGCCCGGATGAACCCCCGTTCAAGGTCGGAGTGGATCGCCCCGGCCGCTTTGGGCGCCGTGACGCCTCTTGTGACGGTCCAGGCCTTTACCTCGTCTTCACCCACCGTGAAAAAAGAGATCAGGTTCAGCAACCCGTACGAGGCGATAATCATCCGATCCAGGGCGGATTCGCCGATGCCCAGGTCTTCCAGGAAGGCGCCGGCATCCTCTTCATCGAGCTGGGCGATCTCCATTTCGACCCTGGCGGAGAGGGCCAGAACGTCCTTGCAGTCGGTGTAATTGCGAAGTGCTTCCACGTCCTGCGCCTCCCGGCCCAGGTGATCTTCGGGGATATTCAGCACCAGCAGAACGGGTTTCTGGGACAGAAAACGGTAGCCTCTCAGCCTTTTTTCATCTTCCGGAACGAATTCGAGGTTCCGGATGACCCCTCCCTTTTCGATTTCTTCCTTGCACTGTTCAAGCAACTGCCATTCACGCACCAGTTCCGGTCTCTTGGTGGACCGGGCTTCCTTGGATAGGCGCCCCAGCCGGTGCTCGATGATCTCGAGATCGGCGATGGCGAGTTCGAGCTCCACCGTTTCAAAATCCTCGCCGGGGGTAACGGGCGTATCGGAAAGGTCCGGAAACCCGCGGAGGACATGCACCAGCACGTCCATGTTGCGCAGGTCGCTTAATCCTCCGTCGCCTTGCTGCTCCTCTTGTTTTCCGGATCCCGCGGTGATACCGCCGATGTCGAGGTATTCCACGGTTGCGAAGGTGGTCTTGAGGGGGTTGAAGAGGCTCGAAAGTCGGGTAACCCGTTGATCTGGAACCTTTATCGTCCCCCGGTTGGCCTTGTTTTTGCCCGTGAACGCCCCGGTTTCGGCGTTGGCTCGCACCAGCGCGTTGAACAACGTGGTCTTCCCGGAACCGGGCAGGCCGACGAGGCCGATCTGCAATTCAGTGTCCTCCTTGGATCAGCGATTACGGGGGTCTGGCTTTCCGTAACAAACCTCCCGGAGGTCCTTCCAGGAGTAAGCCTTCAGGGGGTCTCTCCCTCCAGCTTCACCCACACTGTGGTCGAGCAAAACATAGCGATCACGGGGGGATTTGGAGGAGAGCACCTGACACAGACCTTCTTCGACCACGGCGCGTAGCGTCCGTCCAGTCCTCCGCGCGTGTTGCTTTGCGCGCGCCAGCAATTCGTCCTGGATGTTGAGCGTCGTCTTCATGATGCCATGCCAACCATTTCGTAATTAACGATTAAAACCCATCACACGCAGAACGCGCGGATCATGGCCTTGTACGCTTCGATCGCCAGGTCGAACTGGTCCAGGTCCATCCACTCGTCCACCGTGTGGGCCTGGCGGATGTCCCCCGGCCCCAGCAGGATCAGTTCCATCTTCCTGCCGAAGACCAGGCCGTCGGTGCCGTAGGGTACCGTATGGGCCTGGTCCGTACCCGTGATCCGCAGGGCCGTCTTGACCAGGTCCGAATCCGGGTCGGTGCTGAAGGGATCCCCTATCTTCTGGATCGTCAGTTCCACGCCGTTTTTTTCGGCCGCCCGCCGCGTGCGATCCAGGATGGCTTCCTGGTCCTGTCCGGGCATGGGCCGGTAGTAGACGGTGCATACGCTGCCGGGCGCCGTCATGTTCAGGGCGATTCCGCCGTCGTTGATCCCGATGTTCCAGTCGGAGAAGGGCGGATCGAATTCGTCGTTCAGGTGGACGGGATCCGAACGCAGCTCGTCGTGGATGGCCTTCATCTCCGAGAGGAAAGGGATCATGGCGAGATGTGCGTTGACGCCTCTGCCGGTGCTGCTGTGGGCCGCCCGGCCTTTGGTCTCCCCCCGGATGAAAATAGCGCCCTTGTGCGCGCGCACCACTTCCATGCGTGTGGGTTCGCAGATGATCCCGTAGCGCAGGCCGTTATCCGACAGGAGTTCGGACCGTTCGCTGACTTCCGCCGCGCCCCAGCATCCGACTTCCTCGTCGGCCGTGAACACGAGATATACCGGTGCGGAAAGGTCCGACGGCTCGAAGGACGCCCCGGCCGCGAGCATGGTGGCCAGCGCACCTTTCATGTCGCAACTTCCGCGGCCGTATATCCGGTTGTCCCTGATCTCCGCCGCGAAGGGATCCGTCTCCCAGCCATCCACCGGGACGGTGTCGGAATGCCCCAGCAGCGCCAGTCCGCCCTTCCCCTCGCCCTTGCGTCCGACGAGATTGACCTTCTCCACGCCGCCGGCGTCCTGGTAGGTGATACGCTCGACCGTGAAACCCGCCCGGCCGAGTTGCTCGTGCAGGTAATCGGAAACGGCCGCGTTGCTGTTGGCGCTGATCGAATTGAATGCGATCAGTTCCCTGGTGACCTGGACCGGATCAAACATGGCGTAATCCTGCTTTCCTGTTGAGGGGCATGAAATGGCGCTGAAGGCGTGCCGGGCCTGCTGAAAGGCGGAATCCGCGTGGAAACCCGGCGGTCGTACCGCATTCGGGATGCTACCGTGCCCGGTTGGACCCGTCCGGCGACGGATCGTGATGCCGGAGGTCGGACTCGAACCGACACGACCTTGCGGTCAAGGGATTTTGAGTCCCTCGCGTCTACCAATTCCACCACTCCGGCATAATCAAGATAGCCCGCCGGAACCATGCATGTTCGACGGGCTATCGATCGAGATAAACGGGGACGACGGGACTCGAACCCGCAACTTCTGCCGTGACAGGGCAGTGCTCTAACCAGATTGAACTACGCCCCCGAATGTGTTGCATGGGCGATACTGGATTCGAACCAGTGACCTCATGCTTGTAAGGCATGCGCTCTGAACCAACTGAGCTAATCGCCCGTACGTGAATTCACGCTACGGTCGACGCGATCCCCGGTCGTTGGCCGAACCCGCTCAAGGAAATTTCCCCCTCCAAATCAGGATTACGGGTATGCCCACGCAATAACCGGAAACCATCAGCAAGGGCGCCAGGGTGATCGATTCGTAGGCTAACGCGACGAAACCCAGTAGTATGACGCCGAGAACCACGGCGAGGAGACGATAATGGGAACCCCGGAACGGTGGAACATACGTCTGGGAACCCGTGGCGCGACGCCGTCCGGACGACCGGGTTGAACCGGGCTCTGACTGCGATCTTCTCGCCATTTCTCCTCCGCCTTCACGAACGGGCAATATATGAAAACGGGTGCTCCAAGTCAAGGCCAATTTGACGCTGCAGGAGCTCTACTCCTTGACCACCCAGAGCTTCACGTTGGCCTCTACCCGGGCGTGCAGCGTAATGGGTATGGTATATATGCCCAGCGCCTTGATGGGCTCGTCGATACGGATCTTGCGCCGGTCGATTTCGTATCCTTTATCCTTCAGCAGATCGGCGATGTGCTGCTGGGTGACGGAACCGAACATGCGGTCCTCTTCACCGACCTGCACGACGGCGGTGAGAGAGACCTCTTCCAGGATCTTGGCAAGTTCGGAAGTCTGTTCGATGGTCTTGGCTTCCAGGGCCAGCTGCTGCTTCATTTTGCCCTGGAGCATCCTCATGTTTCCGGGAGTTGCCGGGATGGCCTTCTTCGTCAGCATCAGGTAGTTTCTGCCGTACCCATTGGAAACGTCGACTATTTCACCGATGTTTCCCAGGTTATGCACAGACTCGGTCAATATGAGCTTCACGTCCGACTCCTCGGCTACTTGTAGGTCTCTTCGATGAAGGGGAGCAGGCCGATGTGCCGTGCCCGCTTGACGGCCTTGGCCAGGCGGCGCTGGCACAACGCGCTGGCGCCGGAAATCCGACTGGGCACGATCTTGCCCCGTTCGGTGACGAAGCGCCGGAGTTGCTTCGGGTCCTTATAATCGATGTTCTTGATACGGCCCGGAATGCGCTTCTGTTTTCTCGCCCTGGTTATCTTGTTTTTGTTCATGACTCCGCTCCCTTGTCCTTTTCGGTCTGTTCCGCCTTTTCGATCTGTTCCGCCTTTTCGTATACATGGGCTGGATGTTTCCTGACCCGTTTCGTCATGTGTCGGAGTACGCGATTATTCAACTTGAACGACCGGTCCAGTACGTCTACCAGCTCCGGTTCGCCGTCGTAACGGATCAACGTGTAGAATCCCTGGTGGGTATCGTTGATCTCGTAACTGAGTTTCCTGTTACCCCAGCGTTCCGTGTGGACGACTTCCCCCTGATTTGACGAAATAAGGCCCTCGATGGTGGTGATCTCCTCATCGAGCGGCGCTTCTTCAAGCTTGGAATCGATAATCACTACTGTTTCATAGGACCGCACGTGCATTCTCCTTGGTTGTATGCGGGTTGGCTTGTCCGGATTGCCTTCAGTCCTCGAACGAAGGACCGTTATACCTGCTCGCGGCCTCGCCCCAGCCGTTGCGGACGAACAGCTCGAGCTGGTCGCAGGCCCGGTCGAGGACGATGGGCAGATCGGTTGCTTCTTCTTCAGAAAACGCCTCCAGCACGTAGTCGATGAGCGTATCGGCATCCCGGGGAACGTCGATTCCGATGCGCTGACGGGCGAATGCTTCCGTTCCAAGCGCTTCGATGATGGATTCCAGGCCCCGGTGGCCGCCATGGCTGCCCTTCGCCCTGAGACGAAGCGTGCCGAAAGGCAGGTTGACGTCGTCGCAGACGACCACGATGCGATCGACGCCGAGTTCGTAATGTCCCACCGCCTCCCGGACCGCGTGCCCGCTGCGGTTCATGAAGGTCAGCGGCTTGACCAGCGCCACGGGAAATCCGGCGATCGTCGCGACGGTACCGTGAAACCGATCGCTTACCGGAGCGAGTTCAAGGTCGAGACGCCGAAGCCAGGTGTCGATCACGTCGAACCCGACGTTATGGCGTGTGCCCGCGTACCGTACGCCCGGATTGCCGAGGCCGATGAAGGCATGCATGGACGGACCTTCAGGCCGCAAGGATCCGGAATCGCCATGCTGACACATAACCGGGCTGCCTTATGCTTCGTCCTCGTCTTCGTCCTCGTCCTCGCCGTCTTCCTGGCCCCGGCCAATGATTTCCGGTTCTTCCTGCTCCAGATCGGCTTCTTCTTCTTCCGGCTCCTCGGCCATCGGCGTGAGCACGGACACCACGGCGACTTCACCATCGGTTACGATTTCGACGTTCTCGAAGGTAAGATCGCTGACATGGATCGTCTCGCCCATGCCCAGGTTGCCTATGTCCACTTCCAGATGTTCGGGAATCTCGGAAGCGACACAGCTGATCTCAATCACCCGAAGGGACTGGTCCAGTACCCCGCCGTCTCTCGTAACGCCGACAGGTTCGCCCATCATCACGAGCGAGACCTCCGTGGTGATCTGGTCGCTCATCCTGATCTGCTGGAAATCAGCATGGAGCAACTGGTTTCTCAGGTAGTCCCGCTGTATATCCCGCAACAGGGCCTTTTTGTCATCCATGCCTTCGATTTCCAGGTTGATGACGACGCTTTCACCCCTGGTCTTCCTGAGAAATCCCTCGAATTCGTGGTAGTCGAGGGTCAGCGCAGTCGGGGATTCCCCGCTGCCGTAAACCACGGCGGGCAGACCACCGTCCCGCCGAAGCAGCTTGGTGACCTGCTTACCGGTGACCGTACGTTGACGGGCCTTTAGCGATACCTGGTTCATTTCCTTCTCCTGTGCGATACCGGTGTTCTGTTGCAGTCCGTCGCCGGTGGTTTATTCCGTTCCAGCGGCACCGGACGGATGACCTGTCTCAGGTCTGATCCGACGATTCGAAGAGCGAACTGACGGATTTTTCTTCGTGTATGCGCTTGATTGCCTCGCCGAACAGGGACGCGACGGAAAGTTGTTCCAGCTTGCCGCTCTGCTTGTCCTCGCTCAGTCGAATCGAGTCCGAGACGATCAGGCTGTCCAGTACGGAATCCTCCACCTTCTGCACGGCGTTTCCGGAGAGCAACGCGTGGGTGCACGCCGCGTATATCGTTTCGGCTCCATTCTTCTTCAAGGCCTCGGCCGCTCCGGTCAGGCTTCCCCCGGTGTCGATCATGTCGTCGCGGATGATTACGTTTTTCCCTTCAACTTCGCCGATCACGTTGACGACCTCGGACACGTTGGGTCTCGGCCGCCGCTTGTCCACCAGGGCCAGGGGGCAGTTCAGCCGCCTGCCGTAGGACCGGGCCATGGCCATGCCTCCCGCGTCCGGTGACGCGATTACGAGTTCATCCGAAGTCCCCAGTTCCCTGAGCCGGCCCGTAAACACGGGTGCGGAATACAGATGATCCAGGGGGATATCGAAGAATCCCTGGATCTGAGGCGCGTGCAGGTCCATGGTCAGCACGCGGTCCGCCCCGGCCGCGGCGATCAGGTTCGCGACGACCTTGGCCGAAATGGGCACCCGGGGACCCGCCTTGCGGTCCTGCCGGGCATAGCCGTAATAGGGGATCACCGCGGTGGCCCTGCGGGCCGAAGCCCGTTTGGCCGCGTCGAGCAGCAGCAGCAACTCGAGGAGGTTCTCCGCCGGAGAATTGGTCGATTGGACCACGAACACGTCCGTCCCGCGGATGTCCTCGTTGATGTGTATCCGGATCTCCTCGTCGCTGAAACGCGAAACGGCGGCTTTGCCCAGGGATACGCCGAGATAATCACAGATGTCGTTAGCAAGCGGTGCGTTTGAATTCCCATTCAGAATCTTCAAACCGACCGCCATGCTCCGTCCTCCTTCCGGATCCTCGTTTAAACCGCGGCATCCCGGCGGGGTGACGAGGAAACCGCGAAGACCCGCCAGGACGGTTCAACCCGTCCCCGCAGATCGCTTGCTATCCGTTCCGCCGCCGTCCGGTCGGGCGCCAGTCCGAAGACCGCCGGACCGCTGCCGGACATCAGCACGCCTTCCAGTCCGGCGTCCGCCAGCAGGCCCTTCGCCCTGTCGATTTCGGGATAGGCCGCCCGGACCGCCGGTTCCAGGTCGTTATGCAGGCAGGACGCCAGTCTGCCTGCGTCCCCGGCCTGCATGACAGAAGAGACTAAGTTAATACAGGACCCGTCTTTTGTCAATTCCAATTTCCACCTGCTGTAGGCCCATCCGCTGGTGACCGCGAGGGGTGGGCAGACCAGGACGTAGCTGCGTGATCCGGCCGCATCCAGCCAGACGACCCTTTCTCCCCGGCCGGTCGCTACTGCCACGCCGCCGTAGAGACAGAAGGGCACATCGGATCCCAGCTCCCCGGCGAGGTTCATCAGGTCTTCCTTCCGCAATCCCAGCGACCAGAGCGCGTTGAGTCCGTGCAGCGTCGCGGCCGCGTTGCCGCTCCCGCCGGCGAGTCCCGCCGCCACCGGGATGCGCTTCTCGATATGGATGCGCACGCCCCGGTCGCCGAGTCCGTACCGGTCCCGCACGAGAACGGCCGCCCTGTGCGCCAGGTTGCGCTCGTCCGTCGGCACGGCCGGGTCGGAGCACGTGATTGTCGTTCCCGCCTCCTGCCCGGTTATTTCCAGGTCATCGGCCAGGTTTACGGTCTCCATCAGCGTGACGATCTCGTGGTAGCCGTCGGGCCGCTTCCCGAGCAGGTGTATACTGAGATTGATCTTGGCAAAGGAATGTAGGGTCATTCGCCGTTCGCTACGCGGGACGTGGTCTGCGTGACGATGATGTGGACGATGATCATGTGCATATTCTCCGCCATGCCGTAGTCGTCCACGGGGACATGGACCGAATGATCGGCGATTTCCATGAGCGTGCCGCCGGAGAACCCCGTCATCGCGACCGTATCCATCCCGGCGGTACGGGCGAACTCCAGGGCGCGGACCACGTTGGGACTGTTCCCCGACGCGCTGATGCCGATGACCACGTCGCCCGGGGCGCCCAGGTTGCGTAGTTGCTGTTCGAAGACCAGGTCGTAGTCGAAGTCGTTTGCCCATGCGGTGACGTAGGGGAGGTTGTCGGTAAGGCTGTTGACCCGGAACCGGGGTTGATCTTCCGTACCGCGCAGCGTGCCCTTGCCCAGGTCCACGGCGAAATGCGAGGCCGTGGCCGCGCTGCCGCCGTTCCCTAAGACGAAGATGCCCCGCCTTTTCTTCCGCGCATCCATCAGGAGATCGATGAGTTCCTGCACTTCGCCGGGATCGATCCGATCCAGGACCTCCCGTGTCCAGTCGAGGTATTCGCGGATCATCGGACCTCCCGTGTCCAGTCGTGGTGCTCGCGGATCATTTTGATACCTGCCTCCGCATGTTGAAGATCACCTTGGTGCCGTCCCGCTCCAGGTTGAAGGGCAGTTCCCTGTAATCGGACAGCGCTTCGCGTACCCTGGACCGGGTGGATGCCGGACAAAACAGGAGCAGGAAACCACCGCCGCCCGCACCGCATACCTTGCCCCCGGTGGCGCCGGCGTCCCTGGCCCGACGGTACATGGAGTCGATCTCGGCGTTGCTCACCAGGCCGGACATCCTGTACTTCCACTTCCAGCCCCGGTCCAGCAGCTCGCCCATGCCGTCGATCCGACCAGCCGTCAGGGCTGTACGCACACCTTGCGCCACGGACTTGATTTCTTTAACGAGGGTGAATTTGTCGGACATATTCGCTTTCTGCTCGCGCAGGATGGTTTCCGCCCTGCGCGTCTTGTTGGTGTAGAACAGCATCAGACTGTCGTTCAACCATTCCGCATGGCCGTTGGCGAGGCCGAGGTGTTCCACTTCCACGCCAACGGGCCGGAAAGTGAAACCGCGCAGCCCGCCGTAGGCGGCGATGTACTGGTCCTGCTTCCCGATAGGCTGTCCGCACCGGTCGATTTCGATCTCGCAGGCGTCCCGCGCCAGTTTCTCCGTGGGCTGCGGATTGCCGCAATAGGTATACAGGGCGTTCAAAAGGCCCACGGTAATACTGCTCGAGGACCCCAGGCCCGATCCTTCGGCGGGAATGTCCGTCAGCGTCGTGATTTCCACGCCCCGGCTCACGCCGGTAAGCCGCAGAGCCTCCCGGATCAGGTCGTGCTCGATCTCGTCGGGATGATCGACGGCCTCCCTTTTCGAATAGTTGATGTATATCCGGTCGTCGAATCGTTCATTGATGATGACGAAGATGTATTTGTCGATGGCTGCGCTGACGACCAGGCCGTCTTCCCGTTCGTAGAAATCGGCGAAATCCGTCAGCCCGCCTGCGAAGCTGATGCGCAGGGGGGTCTGGGTGATGATCATGAGATCCTGCCGATCGTTTCTTCGCCCTGACCGGCCCGCCGCGCCAGGTAGCCGTCCAGGGCGTCTTCCCACGGGGGCATCTCCGCGATGCCCAGGGACCGGATCCGGCCGTTGTCCAGTACGGTATACAGGGGACGGCCGGCCGGCGCGCCGTACGATTCGGTGGACGTGGGTTTCACTGCCGTTTCTATTCCCGTTTTCTGAAAGATGGTCCGCGCGAAGTCGAAGTAGGAGCACGCGCCGCCGCTGGTGAGGTGGTACGTGCCGTAGGCATCGGTTGTGACGAGTTCCCCGAGTGCCCGGGCCAGGTCCGCCGTCCCCGTGGGCGACATCACCTGGTCGCTTACCACGACCACTTCCCGTCTTTCCATGCCCGCCCGGATCATAACCTCGACGAAATTGTACCCCTTCCCACCACCGCCGGTGCGGCCGAACAGGCCGGTGGTCCTGATGATGAAATGACGGTCCCAGGTCGACCGCACCAAATGCTCGCCGGACAGCTTGGCCGTGCCGTATACGTTCAGCGGCAGGGGCAGGTCATCTTCCCGGTACGGCCGGTCCGCCGTGCCGTCGAAGACGAAATTCGTGCTGATGTGCACCAGTTTCGCCGCGTACATGCGGCATGCCATGGCCAGGTGCCAGGGACCGAAGGCATTGACGGCAAATGTACTATCGGGATGGGACTCGCACTCGTCGACCCTGTGGTACGCCGCGGCGTTAATCACCGCATCGGGCCGGTGGTTCTTCAGCAGGGCGTACACACGGTGTTTTTCCGTGACATCGAGCTCGCCGCGTGTGCACGGTATCAACTCGTGATCCGTCAGCGAACGCTGCAGGTCCGTACCCAGTTGTCCACGTGCGCCGGTTATGAGAATGCGCATGTATTCGAGCCGATCATTGCCCGGCGGTCCGCAGGTGGTTCTCAACGACCCCGGCGGCACGGGTGACGGCTTTGTCGATCCGGGACGCGTCTTTTCCGCCGGCCTGCGCCATGTGCGCTTTTCCGCCGCCGCCGCCGCCGATGAAGGCGGCCACGTCCCGCGCCAGTCTGCCCGCGTGCAGGCCGCGCCCGGAGATCGCACCGTCTGTCACCACGACGATGCAGACGGGCCGGTCCTCGAAGCTTGCGAAGAGTACGCCCACCGCGGAGCCGGAAAGGCGCACGCGCAACGTGTCTCCCATGGCGCGGAGGGTGTCGATGTCCGGGCATTCCACGCGACCGGCGGCCACGGAGACGCCGTCCACGTCAACGGCCCCGTCGACCAGGCCATCGGCCCAGTTCTGCGCCTCGGAACGGCCCATTTCCCTGATGTGCCGTTCCAGTTCACGGACCCGCGCATTCAGGTCGCCGGCTCTTTTCACCAGGTCCACCGGCTCGCTCTTGAGGGCCTCCGCGGCTCCCGCGACGAGTCCTTCGTCTCGCTTCATGGATTCGTAGGCGCCGGCGCCAGTCAGAGCCTCCACCCGTCGCACGCCGGCGGAGATGCCCGATTCACGGACCAGCCGGAACAACCCGATCTCTCCCGTGGCGTCGAGGTGCGTACCGCCGCACAGTTCAAGGCTCGCGTCTCCGATGCGCACCACGCGTACCCTGTCCTCGTACTTCTCCGTGAATAGCGCCATGGCGCCTTGGCTTCTGGCGTCTTCCAGATCGGTTTCGAACGGTTCGACGCCGATGTTTTCCCAGATCAACTCGTTGACCCTGCGTTCGATGGCGTTCAGTTCGTCGGGGTCTACCGGTTTGAAATGGGCGAAGTCGAATCTCAGGCGGTCGGGCGCGACCACGGAGCCTCGCTGTTCCACATGGGCGCCCAGGGTCTCCCGCAGCACGGCGTGCAGCAAGTGGGTGGCCGTGTGGTTCCGCATGATGGCCTGCCTGCGTACGGCGTCGACGTGCGCGGCGACGTCCATGCCGGGTTCGAGACGGGCGGCGTTGTCAGGATCGCAGTGGTGGATGATTGTGTCGCCGTCCCGCGTGGTGTCCCGCACGGCGATCCGATCGCCCGTCCCCGTCTCCAACCAGCCGGTGTCGCCCACCTGTCCGCCCGATTCGCCGTAGAACGGGGTGCTGGTCAGGACGACGGAACCGTGCTCATACGCCTCCACCCTGGTCGTGTCGACGGTGAGCATCTCATCTCCGACGAATTCCGTCGGGTGTTCGGCCGCGAGATTGCCGCCGGTTGTTGATTCGCCACTTGTAATCTTCCCTGCGATTTCTACGGTCTTTCCTCCGGTCCTGGACCTTGCCCGCTGCTCCTCCATTTCCGTCTCGAAACCGGCCAGGTCCACGGTCAGGCCCTTTTCGTCGGCCATTAACTGCGTCAGGTCCAGGGGAAAGCCGTAGGTATCGTACAGTTTGAAGGCCTCGTCGCCCCGGATCTCGCTGCGTCCTTCGGCATCCGCCCGCTCCGCCATGTCCTCGAAGAGTTCGATTCCGTGGTCCAATGTGCGCCCGAAGGCCACTTCCTCGGACTGGACCACCGCTTCCACTTTCTCACGGCCGGCCGGGAGTTCCGGGTAGGCCTCGCCCATCTGTTCCGTCAGCGTAGGCACAAGTCGATACAGGAAGGGCCTGGAAAGCCCCAGCGTGCGGCCATACCGCGACGCACGGCGCAGGATCCGGCGCAGCACGTAGCCACGGCCTTCGTTGGAGGGCAGGACGCCGTCGGCAATGGCGAAAGTCAGCGCCCGGATGTGATCGGCGAGCACGCGGTAGGCCATGGCCGTATCCTCTTCCATGCTGGGCCGCTCCGACAATGCTCCGATGTGGTTCATGAGCGGCTGGAACACGTCGGTCTCGTAATTCGTATCCACGTCCTGGAATATGCTGAGCATGCGCTCGAATCCCATTCCGGTGTCAACGTGGCGGGCGGGCAGAGGCGACAGCACGCCGTCGGTTCCCCGGTCATACTGTATGAAGACCAGGTTCCAGATCTCCACGAACCGCTTGCAGTCCCCGTTAACCTCGCAGACGTGGTCCGGATCGCCTTTCAAATCACAGCGTTCCGGTCCGCGGTCATAGTGGATTTCGGAGTTGGGCCCGCACGGACCGGTCTCGCCCATCTCCCAGAAGTTGTCCTTCTCGTCGAATCTCAGGATCCGGTCGGCCGCCACGCCGGTGTGTCGCTTCCAGAGTTGCTCGGATTCGTCGTCCTCCCGGAACACGGTCGCCCAGAGCAGGTCGGGGGACAGTTTCCATTCTTCGGTCAGCAGTTCCCAGGCCCAGACGATGGCCTCTTCCTTGTAGTAGTCGCCGAAGGACCAGTTTCCGAGCATTTCGAAGAAGGTCTGATGGATGGGCGACCTGCCCACGTCCTCGAGGTCGTTGTGCTTGCCGCCGGCCCGGATGCATTTCTGGAAATCCACCGCACGCACGTAGTCGCGGGTGCTCTGTCCCAGGAATACGTCCTTGAACTGGTTCATCCCCGCGTTGGTGAACAGCAGGGTAGGATCGTCCCAGGGTACCACGCTGGCGCTCGGGACGACGGTGTGGTCACGGTCGGCGAAAAAACCCGTAAACGATTTGCGCAGTTCGGTTCCGGTCAAATTTCGGATTCCTCTATTTCGTCTATTTCGTCCAGTACGCGGTGGACTACGCTGTAGATCACGGCCTGCCCGAACCCCCGCCTTCCCAGGAATGCGACCATGCGGCGGTGGGCCGCGTCGCGGTCCAGTCGGGCGTAGCGATTGGCCTGGCGACGCAGCGCCTCGTAGGCCCGGCTGGTTTCCCCTTCGCCGGATGCACTTTCCTCCAGGACGGCTTCGACGATCTCGGCGTCGATCCCCTTATGACGTAACTCGCGGCGCAGCAGGGATAGTCCGACCGGTCTTTTCCGAAGCCGTTCGTCGATCCACAGCCGGGCAAAACGCCCATCGTCGATGAGTCCCACGTTCTCGAGCCGGTCCAGCACCTCCTTGATGACGTCTTCCGGCCGGCCCCGGGATCTGAGTTTAACCGCCAGTTCGCGGCGGGTCCGCATCCGATGGTCGATGAGCCGGTGGGCTTCCGTCATGGCGCGGGCGACGCCATCGGCCAGTTCCATCTCTTGCAGCCGTTCCGGGTCCATCGCCAGCCCGTCGAAAAGTCCGAACCGGAGGAAGGTCTCTTCCGTAATCGTCAAGGTGCGTTCGCCGTCGATCGTGACCTTGCGTTCCCGTCGGCCGCCGCTGCCCCTGGCGCTGATGTCCGTAACGGTCGGCATATTCATCCCAGTTCTACGTGATCGATGACCGTGTAGACCGGTCCGTTCGGTTTCAGGTCGCTCTTCACGACCGCCACTCGAGACACCGTAAACGGTTCGGTCTCGAAGGTCGTCGCCTGGACCCTTTCGGTGAGTTTGGCCAGACCCTTTGGCGACCGAACCCTTCCGATGGTCAGGTGCGGCGAAAAGGGCCTTTCCTCCCGAACGAAGCCGCAGGCGTGTAATTCGGTCTCGATGCACTGCTGCATCGCGGTCAGTTCCTCCCGGCCTTCATCGACGGAAACCCAGAAGACGCGGGGGCGGTTCAGGTCCGGAAATGCGCCTACGCGCCCCAGTTTCAAGTCGAACGAGGCGATGTCATCCAGCGCCGTACACAGTCCGTTCCGGATCACCGCCGGCTGGTCCGTCTCGATGTTGCCCAGGAACTTCAGCGTAATGTGGATGTTCCCCGGTTCGACCCACTTGATATCGGTCCCCGTCCCTTTCAGTCGATTTTCAAGTTCCGCAATGCGGTCTCTGACTGCAACCGGAACTTCCACGGCGATGAACGTGCGCATCGGTAGCCTTTCTACGGCGCGGCCGGGCAATCAGTTCCCCGGAAGCCTATTTGTACCGGCCGCGGGGGTCAGCGCCTGCCGCAGCAGATTCAGGGCGGCCAGGGCGGCCCGCGTCTTGTTGACATGCCGGTCCGGACCCAGCAAGAGTTTACGCGTCTCGACGCCGTCCGCAGAGGCGAGTCCCAGGTAGACCAGTCCCACAGGCTTCTCGGGGGTTCCGCCGCCGGGCCCCGCTACGCCGGTCGTGGACAGGCCGTAAGTGGCGCCGCTGGTTTGCCGCATACCTTGGGCCATGGCGGCCGCCGTTTCCGCACTGACCGCGCCGTGCCGGTCGATCGTCCCGACGGGCACCTCCAGGCGTGCCATTTTCGCGGCGTTGCTATAGGACACGACCCCTTCCTTCAGGTAATCGGAACTGCCCGGCACGTCGGTCATGCGGGATGCCACGAGGCCGCCGGTACAGGACTCGGCGACCGCCACCGTCGCGCCCGCGTCCCTCAGCAGGCGTCCCACCACTTCCTCGAGCGTATCGTCGTCCACGCCGTATATGTGTTCGCCGGCCCGGGCGACCATCCGGGTTTCGACGGCTTCGATACGCCGCCTGGCTTCGTCCCCGGTGCGGCCCTCGGCCGTGAGACGGAGGTTGACGCCGGTCTCCTGGGGCAGGGAAGCTATCTTTACGTCTTTTGCCTCATCGATGACATCGCCGATGATATGGGTAAGGCTCGATTCGCCGATTCCGGTCGTTCGGATCCATCGGTGCAGGATGACCCTGCCCGCGCTTCTGTCCCTCAGCCGCGGCAGCACCTGTTCGTTCAGCATCTGCTTCATCTCGCGGGGAACGCCCGGCATGACGAAAACGGCGGTCCCATGATGGTGCGCCAGGAAGCCGGGTGCCGTGCCGACGGGATTGTCGAGCACCTCGGCGTGCCTCGGCATGTAGGCCTGGATGCGGTTCGATTCCGGCATGGCCATGCCCCGCCGGGTGAACATGCGTTCCACGGTTTCGAGTATATCGGGATGAAACACCAGGTCCTGACCGATCGCTTCGGCGACGACGGTCTTGGTCACGTCGTCGTGGGTCGGCCCCAGGCCGCCCGTTACGAGCACGGCGTCCGCCTGCCGGCACGCGACTTCCAGGGCCCCGCCGATGCGGGAAGCCTCGTCGCCCACGGTTATGGAGAAGACCGGTTCGATACCGGTTTCCGTCAGGCGCTGGCCGATGTAGGCGGCGTTGGTGTCGACCACGGAACCGTAGAGCAGTTCGTCGCCGATCGTGATGATCGCGGCGGATTTCATATAACGAGCCATCCAGTGAGCAATAACAGGAGATGGGCGTAGACCGCGGCCGCGGCGTCGTCCATCATGACCCCCAGTCCGCCGGGGAGGCGCTGCATCCGGTCGCAGGGGAATGGTTTCCATATGTCCAGGACACGAAACAGGACGAAGCCCGCAACCACCGTCCAAAGATCGAGCGGCATGCCGGCGAAGACGATCAGGACGCCCACGATTTCGTCGATTACGATCTCGGGTCCGTCGTGGCCGAACCGGGGTTCCGCGTGGCTCGATACCCAGACGCCGAGGACGAACAGGACCGCGGTGGCCAGCAGGTAGTACGGGAGGGTCAGCCCGAGCGGTCCGGCCAGCACCCAGACCAGTCCGACTCCCAGCACGCTCCCCGCCGTGCCGGGCGCGCGCGGCGTGTAGCCGGCGTAACATCCGGTCGACAGCAGGATGATCAATGCGCCCATTCCTACCTCAGCAGACTGGTGAAGATCGACCGGTTCTTGACGACGTAATCGAGGCCGGAACTGACCGTGAGCGACATGGAGACGAAGACCATGCCGTTGAGGACCCACCAGGCGATATCGTCGAACTCCCCGTTCCACTGGCCGAAGGCGACCATGGTCGTCTGGACGTTGATGTAGAGCAGGATGATCACGATGACCACCATCTGCGAAGCGGTCTTCCACTTGGCGACCTGGGTCGGCAGGATGAGCTGCCCCCGGTACGCCGCGATGCATCGCAGGCCGGTCACGATGAAGTCTCTCCCGATGATGACCAGGACCATCCAGGTGTAGATGTATCCGAGGGACGCGAAGCAGATCAGGGCGGTGGACGTGAGGATCTTGTCCGCCAGGGGGTCCATGAACTTGCCGAAACTGGTGATCACGCCGGTCTTGCGCGCCAGGTAGCCGTCGTACAGGTCCGTCAGCGAAGCGATCATGAAGATCACCAGGGCGATATACCGCGTATACAATGTATCCACCAGGAAGAAGACCATGAAGATGGGACTCAGGATGATCCGGAATATGGTCAGTTTGTTTGGCAGATTCATGGCGGCATGAGGATCGCCGGATTGGCCCGGCGATCGCGATACTGTTCCGTGTTACAACTCTGTACGGCCTTCCAGGGCGCGGGCCAGGGTCACTTCGTCGGCGTATTCCAGATCGCCTCCCATGGGAAGACCGCGGGCGAGGCGGGTAACCCGTACGCCCAGCGGCTTGATCAGACGGCTCAGGTAGAGCGCGGTGGCCTCTCCCTCGATATTGGGATTGGTCGCGATGATTACCTCTTCCACCGATTCGCTCATACGCTGCATGAGCTCCCGGGCGCGTATGTCATCCGGGGTGATGTTGTCGAGAGGCGAAAGCGCGCCGTGGAGCACGTGGTACAGGCCGCGGTACTCACCCGTGCTTTCGAGCGTGATCACGTCCCGTGGTTCTTCCACGACGCAGATGGTCTCTGGTTTACGCCGGGCGTCGTGACAGATCTCGCAGGTCTCGGACTCGGTGATGTTCCAGCACACGTCGCAGTACCGGACTTTTTCCTTTACCGCCCGAATGGCGTCGGACAGCGAGAAGGCGCGTTCGGCCGGTCCCTTCAGAATATGGAAGGCCAGCCGCTGGGCCGTCACCCTGCCGATGTTGGGCAGGCGGCTCAGTTCATCCACCAGGATGGCCAGGGCCTCGGAACTGTACTTGCGCGCCATGTTTTAAATCCCTGATGCGTTGTGCCGGATTCAGCGGTACGCCGCGTGACGGAGCGCTACTGGCCCAGGCCGGGTAAGTTGAGTCCGCCGGTGATCTGGCCCATCTCCTGATCCATCATTTCCTGCGCCTTCTGCTGACCCTGGCTAATGGCAGCCAGTACGAGATCCTCAAGCATCCCCACGTCCTCGGAGTCCACCACGGCCGGGTCAATCCTGAGCTCAACGACGTTCAGCTTGCCGTCCACCACCGCGGTAACCATGCCACCGCCTGCCGTGCCTTCGACCCGGCGCCCGGCGATTTCTTCCTGAAGCTGCATCATCTTCTTCTGCATTCTCTGAACGCGCTTCATCATGCCCGACATGCCTTTTGCCATATCCTCATCCTTTCCTTTCCAGTTCGAACTCGACCGACGCGCGTCCAGTTCGTACTCGGCCGACGCGCGGCCGCCGTGATCCGATTTCAGTCCTTTACGATCTGGCCGTCGAAAGCCTGGACGATCTTCATGACGGCCGGATCTTTCACGGCGCCAGCGCGGTCATCTGCCGCCTGCCTGGCGGTTTTGCCTGTCGCCGGGGTTTCCCGATGTACCCCGGCAGGATCTTCACCCGTGCCGGAATGCGGGCCCATAACCGGTCCGGCGTCATCCGCCGTGTTATTCTCGACGTTCGTTCCCGTCCCGACGTTCGTTCCCGTCTGGGCGTTAGTACCCGGAATGTTGTTCGTTCCCGGCGCGGATTCGTCCGTTCCCGTCCCGTCAACCGTTTCCGGCGCGGTATCCTTCGCCGCGTCGCTTTCGCCGATCTCGCAAATGATCCGTACCCGTACTCCCAGGGTATCGGAGCATACCGACTGTATCAGCGCCGCGTTTTCCCGTTTTTCAGCCCGTTGCTTAAGAAAGTTCTGTTCGGGCGCGAACCTGAGCGTAATGGTGGCGGGCCCTCCCGATCCGGCATCACCTGCCGGTGACCAACCCGTAAGCTCGGCTTCCTTCAGCTGGCCCCCCAGGACGCTTCGCTGCCTGGTGACCTCTTCCACGACCGCGGACCAACGGTTTCGGACCGTCCGCAGATCCAGTTTTGGTGCAATCGTGGTGGACGTCGATGATCCCGCGGATGCAGCCGGGTCGGGAACCTCCTGAACAGACGTTGACGGCGCTGCGTCCCGTGGTGGATCCGCAGTCCGGACGGACGGGGCTTCGGAAGACGGGGAAGGCGGGGCCGCGGCAGACGGGGAGGACGGGGCCGCGGCAGACGGGGAGGACAAGGTAGTGGCCGTCTCGCTGGCCGAAGCCGCTGAATCAGTGGCTTCCTGCGACGCCACCGGCTCATCTTCCGGGGACGAATCCCGCGATATGGCGGGCGGGCTCGTTCCTTCGGGAGACGCTACTTCAGTCGCATCGACGTCATCCTCCTGGGATCCCACGCGCCGGGCCATTTCGGACAACCGGGTCATAATGTCAGTCAAATTCACGGATCGCGACATGCGTATCATGCGGACGATGCCCGTCTCGAGCTGCACCCTGGGCAGCGCGCTTTGCTTGACGGCCTCTTCCATTTGCGTGGCCAGTTGCGATAGCCTGAGCAGGTCCTCAGTATCGAATCGTTCGACCTGTACCCGGTAGCGGTCGAGCTCCAGCGCGGCATCGCCGATAAGCGCTTCCACCTCTGGCGCCGCTTTGACTACAAGCAGGTTGCGCAGGTGTTCCAGGATCCCCAGGATGATCTCTTCGAGGTCGTGGCCCTGGCGGAAGATCCGGTCGACAAGGTCCAGCCCCTTCGGGACGTCCTGGTCCGCCACGGTGTCCAGCAATTCGAAATAGACGTCCTGATCCACGATGCCCAGAACCTCAGCCGCCTCGCTGGCGGTCAACCCGGAGCCGCCGAAGGCGACGACCTGGTCCAGCAGGCTCTCGGCGTCCCGCATGCTGCCGTCCACCCTCCGCGCGATCAGGGCAAGGGCCTCGCGCTGCACGTCGTACCCGCTCTTCTCGCTGATCATGGCCAGGTGTTCCACGATGGTGGGCCCCGATATGCGCCGGAAGTCGAATCGCTGGCACCGGGAAAGCACGGTGGGGAGCACTTTCCGGGGATCGGTCGTAGCGAAGATGAAGTAAACGTGGGCCGGCGGCTCTTCCAGCGTCTTCAGCAACGCGTTGAAGGCCTCCTTGGTGAGCATGTGCACTTCGTCGATGATGTAGATCTTGTGCTTGCCCTGGCTGGGCGTGTACTTGACGCTCTCGAGCAGGTGCGAGCGCACCTGCTCGACCCGGTTGTTGGAAGCGCCGTCGATTTCCAGCACGTCGACGCTGCGTCCTTCCGAGATTTCATGGCAGAAAGTGCAGGCGTTGCAGGGCGTCACGGTGGGGCCATCGACGCAGTTCAGGGCCTTGGCCAGGATGCGGGCCGTGGTCGTCTTGCCCACGCCGCGTGGTCCGGCGAACAGGTAGGCATGGGCGATCTGGCCGGCCTGTATGGCGTTTTTCAGCGTGGTGGTGACGTGGTCCTGGCCGATTACGCCGTCGAATGCCTGGGGACGCCACTTTCGGGCCGTGACTTCGTAGGCCAATGCCCAAACCTCCATGCCTGGGTTAATCGGGACAAAAGGCAGGCGGAATGAAGAGGAAACAGTTAAGCGGTCGTGCACCCACCCTCGAATCTCCTCGTATCGGGGCATCCGTACCGCCGGCTCCGGCCAGGCGCTCCCGCGGCACACGATTCAGTCGCTTACCGCTGCTACCTTCCGGTCCTGACGGAGTTGGGCGTTGTCACGTTGCGCAGGACCTGACTTTCAATACCGGCTGTAACGCATACCGGCGACGCAAGTGCGATCCTTGGGATGGGAATTCGACCCCGCTGTAGCGGATTGCGGGTTACAGGGCACCGCTAACTCCCCGTCTAGCACGACCGTATTCGAACCAAGCCTGTATTACGGGACGACACGAACGGTTGTCTGATGGTTACGCCGGCCGTGTCGTCTCGAGTGGAGCAGAGCGGAATCGAACCGCCGACCTCCAGATTGCGATTCTGGCGCTCTCCCAACTGAGCTACTGCCCCGAATTTCGTGGAACGATCCGTAGACAAATGTCCGAGCGGGACCATGCAGGCCATGCGTGCCACCACTCCTTGCAGGCCATGCGTGCCACCACCCCTTCGTTCCGATTCCGGTTTCCCGGATTTCAACGGAGAGGGTGGGATTCGAACCCACGGTCCACATGGTGAACACACGCTCTCCAGGCGTGCCGATTCGACCGCTCTCGCACCTCTCCCAGGTTTATGTCTGAGGCTAACACCTCAGCCGGTAGTCTTCCTTAGACATCCCGTCCGACGGGCTGTAAAACGGAGAGGGTGGGATTCGAACCCACGGTGCCCGGAGGCACAACGGTTTTCGAGACCGTCCGATTCAACCACTCTCGCACCTCTCCGGCAACCTCGGTTCGACAGCCGTATCTCCCACTCTGCGTTTCGATCTGAAGAAGTTCTTCAACAGGCCTGAACAGGTCTCCGCCAGAACACCTCCCGCAACTTCCACCTGGTGATTCAACCGGGTGTCCCGCACGATATCGCGCAGTGAACCACAGGCTCCGGTCTTGGGATCGGCGGCACCGTACACCAGGCTCTGCAAGCGGGCCAGCACGATCGCACCCGCGCACATGGCGCAGGGTTCCAGCGTAACGTAGAGTGCGGCACCGGCCAATCGTTCGTGTCCCAGTACGGCGCAGGCCTCGCGGATCGCGAGTATTTCGGCATGGGCGGTGGGATCGCGCAGACGTTCCACGCGATTCTGACCCCGTCCGATTATCACGCCGTCATGTACGATCACGGCTCCGACAGGCACATCGCCGGCAGCGCCGGCCGACCTGGCTTCTTCAAGCGCCAGCCGAAGCCATCCTTCGTGTTCTCCGTCGTTGCTTCTCATGCTGCCGCGCCCCGCGAAAAATACGCCCGGAGGGAGTCGAACCCCCAACCTCCTGATCCGTAGTCAGGTGCTCTATCCAATTGAGCTACAGGCGCTCATGACCTGCATAACAGAGCACCGAAAACTACAGGTCGAGACCGCGAAAGTCAAGCGAATTTTGAAGCCTGACACGGTAGCCGGAGCGTCCAAAATCAGGAGGTCAAAAGGAACCGTGAGCGCGCCGTTCGAGGTAGATTCTACGCCGCTTCACGTACCCCTCCGCGGTGCGGTGTATACGCTCGATCTGCTCGTCCGTTACGGACCGAACCACGCGTCCGGGAACGCCCACGACAAGGGAACCCGGAGGCACTTCCATGTTTTCGAGCACTAGTGCACCGGCGCCGACAATGCTGTGCCTCCCAATGTGCGCACCGCTGAGGATCACGGCGCCCATGGAGACCAATACGTGATCTTCCACTACCGCGCCGTGGACAATCGCCCGGTGCCCCACGGTGACGCCCTCTCCAAGTACGGTGGGCATGCCCGTGTCGATGTGGAGAACGCTACCGTCCTGTACGTTGGTCCCGCCGCCGATGGTCACGGGTTCGTCATCCGCCCGGATCACCACCTGGTACCAGACGCTTGCGTCCTTGCCGATGTGGACCGCACCGATCAGATCGGCGCTTTCCGCCACGAAGGCGGATGGGTGTATGCGGGGCGTATGGTGGACGTACTTGTTGGAGGTCATGGGAAGCTTGATCTTAAGCGAAGGTGACTGAACTTCCTGCAGTCCGCCGCCGTGGCGGCGGATCAGACTGGCGGAGAATCCGAATGGCGGAGAATCCGAACGACGGCCTGCCGTCCCCGGAGCGCGCTACCCCGCAGCGTCCTGACCGGGAAGAACCCGGGGAATGACGTAGGGACCCCTCGGGACTAGGGCAATGGTTGCGCTGGGGCCGTGGCGATCCAAAGCGCGTGCGATGCCCGCCTCGACGGAAGGGACCGGCTCGACCAGGCATGCCCGTACGTCCTCGTCACTCAATCCATCCGTGTAAAGATATACCCGGCCCTTCTTTAGCGCCTTGACCAGTTCCTCGATCTCCCACTGGTCGATGGTGAATACGCCCGGTTGCTGGATCCAATCAATGAAGGCGTCGATGTCCGTCGTCTTGCGAAGCAGCCCTTCGAACTCCTCGCTGCCGATCCCGTCGGCGCATCCGGCGGCGATGACGATGGATCCGCCCTCCTTCAGGATGTCCAGTACCCCGACCATGCCCTTCACGGCCTGGTAGAAGGTGGTGTCCAAGGGATAGCCCGCCGCCGAGGTCACGACGATGTCCACCGGTTCCTCGACGGTGGCCACCACCATGCCGTTCACATGGCCGACCCCGAACCGGTGCGCACGGTCGAGTTCGCCGGCAAACACCCCGGTGACGCGGCGGTCCTCGTCCATGGCGACGTTGAGGATGAAATCGACCCCTGCCTTCCGGGCGATTTCAAGCGAGGCTTCGTGAAGCGGGTTGCCGTCGAGGACGCCCGTCGTGGCGCGGGGGTGTTCCAGGATCCCGGGTCCGTGGAGGTGCTCGATCGTTTCCACGCCCACGAGTCCGGGCGCGACGAGCTTGCGTCCGCCCGAATACCCGGCCATGAAGTGCGGCTCGATCAACCCGGTCAGCACCTTGAGGTCGCTTTCGACATACCTGCGGTCCACGTGGATGGGGATACCGGTGCTCGTGGTCCCCAGATCGGCCTGTTCGTTTCCGTTGCGTGCGATGTGGTTAACGATGGGATAGCGCTCGATCACGTCGTCGGTCAGGGTCTCGCGAAGCTGCTCGTCGTCCATCGGAGCGTGCAGTCCGGTGGCGACCAGGATGGTGATATTCTCCGGCGCCAATCCACTCCGTTCCAGGCACTCCAGTAGCGGCGGCAGGATGATATCGTGGGGCACGGGCCGGGTGATGTCGGAGACAACCACGCAGGCGTTCCGGCGTCCCCGGGCGATCTCCTCGAGCGGTGGGCCGGCCACGGGCTGGCGAAGTGCATCTCGTGTCGCGGCCGAGGGGTCGTCCAGCGGCGGCGTCTGCCGCATGTTCAGGACCGCCACGAGGTTCTCGTCCGGGACACGCACTTCAAGACCGGACCTGTCGTAGTCGAGCGTGATGTTCACCGCGTCTCCCTTAAGATCATCAAAGTTCCTACTCATTGTTCTTCCTGTTCGATCCGAAGCCCCGGTCCCGGTGCGGGTTCCAGCATGCCCACGGCACCGGCGTCCATCATTACTTTGGCCAGATCTCCGGGTGACTCGTGAAGCACGACGATGGCGCCACTGCTGCCCGCGAGCTTGGCGCCGGACGCGCCTGCCTGCCGGGCGAGTTCGATGAACCTGTCGTCCTCCGGATTGGATCCCCCGAGGGATTGCGTCAGCGCCTGATTTTCGTTCATCAGCTTTCCCAGCTTGTCGAGCCGGTCTTCAAGCATCGCTTTCTTGCCGTCCCGGGCCAGGCCGGCGATGGCCTTGTATGCTTCGACCACTTCGGTTTCCCCGGCGAGCCAGCGTTCCCGCAAGGGCGTATGCACGCCTCCGGAGACGCGCTGCCCTCCCGTGATGACCACGACGGCCGGCAGGGCCGCGGGCATTTCGATCGGTTCCATCGTGGCGAAAGGATCGGTTCCGTATTCCAGGTGGAATTCCTTTCCCCTGAAATCCATGTAATGCAACCCTCCGAAGGTGCACATGTAGGCGTCCTGGTACCCGCAGAAAGTCAGGTTCCGGTACTCGATTCTGCGGACGAGTTCCGCCTGGTGGTAGGGACTGAGGCGGGTGCCGCGGAAGGCGAGCAGGCCGGCTACCATGGAGACGAGCAGCGCGGTAGACCCCGACAGGCCGGCCCGGAAAGGAATATCGGTCGTCCAGGAGATCCTGACGCGCAGGTCCGTTGATTCGGATCCGGAAAGTGCGACCCGGGCGATATCGAAGATGTCTTCCCTTGTGACCAGGTCGTCCGGCGAGGAGATGACCCGCTGTTCGGCGCCGGCATCCAGTATCAAGTGGTCCGCCGGCTGTATATCGATCCGTGCCCTTTCCTTCGTCGAGCACGAGATCACGCTGCCGCCGTACATGTCGGTCGGATTGCCCACGATGCCGACCCGACCGGGCGCGGATGCGGTTACGGTGCTGTTCAATTGGACTCCGATGCGTGCGCGCTATTCACCCAAATACGCGTTGAAACGCACGCCCGATGCGCGTTGTTGAGCAGGTATACGTGCCGAAACGCACGCCCAATGCGCCACTCACCCGTATGTGCGCTGAAACGCACGCCCGATGGTCGTTGTCACATTGCCACACGCTGGTCATGTATCCTTCAACCGCCCTCGCAGGAGTTCACGAAAGGAGGTTCCGTCCGCCTCGTCCTCCAGGGCGTAATCGGCAAAGGCTTCCCAGTAGGTCAGGGGCGTGCCGATGTCATAGCGCCTGCTGTCAGGGCCCAGGGGCACGCACCAGACCGGACCGCCCTCGCGGAGCAAGCTGCGGATGGCGTCGGCGAGCCACAACTCGCCGTTCCTTCCCCGGGGCGTCTCCTCCAGCGCGGGAAAGATGCCGGCGCCGCATATGTACCGGGCCGATACGGCGTAGCGGCTGGGCGCGGTTTCCGCCGCCGGCTTCTCCACGATATCGTCGATGGGGAAGGCCGTGTCGGATTCGTACCTGGGCTTTACAATGCCGTATCTCGACACCTTGTCCTCGGGTACATACTCCACCGCAATGGTGCACGCGGCGTGCGCTCTCGCGTGGGTTTCCATCATGCGCCGCACGATGCTGCCTTCCGTCGCCGACCGGATGACGGCGTCGCCCCAGGCCACGACGAAGGGGTCCGATCCTGCAAAAGACTTGCTCAGCCGCACGGCGTCGCCGTTTCCGGCCGGGACATCCTGTCGGGCGAAACCGTAGTCGAGCGGGGGCGGCCCGGCTTGATCCGACTCGTCCTGACCGCGTCGTTTCCCGGGCGGCCCATCCCCTTCTTCGATCCCCTGGCCGTTTCGTTTCCTGGGCGGCCCATCCTCCCGGCCGCCGGACACGAAGTACTCTTCGATCGCCGTTTTGCGGCTGGACGTTACGAACAGGATTTGTTCGATTCCCGCCGCCGCCAGTTCATCGACCACGCGGTGTATCGCCGGTTTTCGGCCCAGGGGCAGCATTTCCTTGGGGACCGAACGTGTGAGGGGCAGCATCCGCTTACCCAGGCCCGCAACAGGAACCACGGCCTTCCGAATCATCCACCACCTTCCTGACGCGCTTTCCGGACCGCATCCACGTAATCCCGGGCGGTGTCGGTGAGCACATGCCATTCGCCCGCGGCCACGGCGGCCTTGTCGACCAGGTTGCTGCCCACGGCGATGGCGCAGGCCCCGGCCCGGATGAATTCGCCGGCGTTGTCCAGGTTTACCCCACCCGTCGGCATGAGATCGACCTGGGGAAGCGGCGCTTTCACGTCCTTGAAATACCGAGGTCCGACCACGGTGGCGGGGAAGACCTTCACGATGTCCGCGCCGCATTCCCAGGCCGTCAGGATTTCCGTCGGCGTCAACGCGCCCGGGATGACGACCTTGTCGTACCGGCGGCAGAGGGTGATGACGTCCGGATTCATCGTCGGCGTCACGATGTATTCGGCGCCGGCCAGTATGGCGGCGCGGGCCGTCTCCGGGTCAAGCACGGAACCCGCGCCAAGGAGTAGTTCGCTCCCGAGCCTGCTCGCGCATTCTTCGATGACGCCCAGGGCGCCGGGCGTCGTCATGGTGATCTCGACGGCCCCGACACCGCCCCTCCCGATAGCCTGGGCGACGTGGACCAGCGCGTCGGGACTGCTTGCCCTGAGCACCGCGACCACACCGCCTTCCTTCATGGATGCGAGGTTTTCATTTCTCGTAGACATTCATTCACTCCGTTGTGGCGCTACTCCAACGTGACCTTTACCTTGCGTTCCGGCCGTTCGTGGAGGTGGCCGTGTCCCGTCAGGGCGACACCCAGGCGGATCGAAGGCTTGCCGCCCACCGGGAATATGTGATGGAAGGTCAGGGCGGGCACATAGATGAAATCTCCCGCTTTTGCATGGACCGGCTCATCCCGGCCTTCGATCACCCAGTCGATCTCGCCTTCCAGTACGAGCCACCATTCGTCGTAATCGTGGCAGTGGTTGTCGTTGATCGTGCCCGATTCCTGCCAGATGAACGCCGCCGTCACGTGGTCTGCTGCAACGACCGCGCAGGACGCGGGCGGTGGACCGATCTGTTCCTTGATCTCGTCTATGTTTATCCGGTTGAGTGCGGCGTGCATGACTGGTGAAGGGGCGGCCATCTTTGCAACTCCTTTAAAAGTAACAGCAAGTAAAGAACCAGAGCCTGCGAGCGCGGATGCTACGCGACGCGATACTGGTCTATGGTTTCCTCGTTTACCGTGACGCCGAGCCCGGGTCCGTCCGGGACCGCCACGAAACCGTCGTCATCAATTGTAAAACGTTCATGCGTCAGTTCATGCCGAAGCGGTGAATCGGACATGCAGAATTCGAAGACGGACGCGTTGGGCAGCGAGGCCAGGGCATGGAGCGACGCCGCCATGGTGATTCCGCTCTTGTAACTGTGATTGACGACCTTGCGGCCGTGCCGGTGGGCGGTCCGGCCGGCCTCGGCCATGGTCGAAATGCCGCAGCGGCCCGGGTCCGGTTGTATCCAGTCTAGCCCGCCCTCGGTGACCAGGCGTTCGAAGTCTTTGAGACGGGACTCCGCTTCTCCGGTGGCGATGGGAACCGGACTCTCCGAGGTCAGTGAGGCATACCCGTCGATGTCGTCGGGGTGCAGCGGTTCTTCGATCCAGAAAGGCCGATATTCGGCAAACTGCCGGGACCGGATCAGCGCGGTCTCCGAATCCCAGACCTGCCCCGCGTCGATGAGTACGTCCACCTCGTCACCCGTGCCCCGTCGCGCCTCCCGCACCAGTGCCACGTCCTGCGTTTCGTCTTGGCCCATGGGTCCCCAGCCGAACTTGACCGCCGTGAATCCCTGGTCGGCGAACCTCCGTCCGATGGTCCGGGTCGCTGCAGGCGTGTCTCCAAACAGGACGGAAGCATAGGCCCGGAACTTCAGCCTGTGCGCGCCGCCCAGGAGTTCGTAGACGGGCCGTCCGCCGGCCTTGCCCGCGATGTCCCAGAGCGCCAGGTTGACCCCTGCCATGGCGTGCCGGCCCACCCCGACCCGGCCGTAGTAATTGGCCGATTCCATCATCCGTGCCGTGCACGCGTCGACGTCCAGGGGATCCGCGCCGGCCAGCGCGTTGGCCAGGCCATTGCAGATCTGGTGCGACAGCGGTGCGTCGATGACGGCCTTTACCACGGTGGGACACGAATCGACTTCACCCCAACCCGTAATGCCCGCGTCCGTTTCGATTTTGACCAGGCAGGTATCCTGCGTTCCGTCACAGGACTCCGTTACTACCGGCAACCGCAGAACCAGCGCGGAAACCTTTTCTATCCGCACGCTTGCGTCCTCCTTGTACACGCCATTCCGTAAAGTGGAATTTCGTCGGTTAATGTGTGAAACGCCCCGGAGGGTGTCAAGGGTAGATGACCGCGGAATCGTGGGTGGTACCCGGACCCTTTGGCACCCCGCCAGGGCATGTGGATTCCCTGGCCGGATCGGCGTCGGGGCGCGGTCCGGACCCGGCAAATAACCCTTGACACCCCGTCGCGTCCGCTTGCACTATTGAAGCTGGACCGCCGGTAACCCCGCCCGTTTCACGAACCGGCGGAGTCGCCCCGCAATCACCGCCGCGGCGCACTAGAAAACCTGATCCTATGATACGATACATCATATACCGCATCGCGGGCTTGATCGGCGTGCTGTTTCTGGTCACGATCATCACCTTCAGTCTGATGCATGCGGTTCCGGGCGGCCCGTTCGACGAGGAGAAGATGCCTCTGTCGGCCGAGGCCAAGGCGAATATACTGCGCAAGTACGGCCTGGACCGGCCCCTGTACGAGCAGTACGGGCGGTACATGTGGAACGCGTTGCAATTCGATTTCGGCATCCCCTTTCAAAGTCCGGGCGAGACGGTGACGGACCTGATCGCGCGGACCTGGCCCATCAGCATGCAACTGGGCGGCATGGGCCTCGCCGTGGCCTTCTCCTTCGGCATCCTCCTGGGCATCCTTTCCGCGATACGACAGAACACCTGGATGGACTATGGGACCACTATGCTCGCGACGCTTGGGATCACTGTGCCCAGTTTCGCCATTTCCATATTGTTCATCGTCATCTTCGCGACCATCTGGAGGATCCTGCCCACGGGCGGATGGGGCGGACCCGAGACCTGGATCATGCCTGTAATCGTCTATGCCCTGGGTCCCATGGCCATCATCGCCCGTTATACCCGTTCGAGCGTGCTCGAGAACCTGCGGATGGATTACGTGCGCACGGCGCGCGCCAAGGGCCTTAAAGAGCGTAGCGTCCTGTTTATACACGTGCTGAAGAACTCTCTGATCCCGCTGCTGACCATCATGGGTCCGATGCTGCCCGGCGTAATGACCGGGTCGCTGTTCGTCGAAGGCATTTTCCGCATACCGGGCCTCGGACAGTTCTTCGTCACCAGCATCTTCGAACGGGACTATCCCATGATCATGGCGCTGACGCTGCTTGTCGCGGTGCTGATCGGTATCGTCTATCTGATTACGGACATCCTATATGCCCTCGTGGATCCCAGGGTCCGCTACACACGCGGGAGCAAGTGATGGAAAAAGGTTCATCGCGTTCGCGACGGACGTTCAAGGAATACCTGGGCATCACCGCCCGAGGATTCTGCATGGGCGTCGCCGACGTCGTCCCCGGAGTGTCCGGGGGTACGATGGCCTTCATCCTGGGGGTGTACGAAGAACTGCTCGACGCCGTGCACGCGGTCAACGCGAGGTTCCTTCGTTCGCTTGTTTCCTTTCGATTCACGGAGGCCCTCGACAGATTCCCATACCGGTTCGTGATCGCTCTCGTCACCGGTATCATGGTAGCCATATTCAGCCTGGCCCGGTTTTTCGCATGGGCACTCGCCCATCATCCCGTCTACGTGTGGGCGTTTTTCTTCGGACTGGTGCTCGCTTCGATCTTCACCGTTCGCAGGAAGGTGACCACGTGGACCGCGACGGAAGCGCTCGCGGTGCTGCTGGCGGCGGCCGCCGCCTTCGTACTGGTGGGCGCCGTCCCCGTCGAAACCCCCACGGCCGCATGGTTCGTGTTCCTGAGCGGGACCATCGCGATCTGCGCGATGATCCTGCCCGGCATCTCCGGTTCGTTCATCCTGGTCATTCTGGGGAAGTACGAGTACATGCTTCATGCCGTGGTCGAGCGGGATTTCCTGCCCATCATCATATTCGGGTGCGGGGGTATCCTGGGACTGATCTTTTTCGCGCGGGTGCTCAGATGGCTGTTGCGCCGCTACCATGATTTGACCGTTGCGGCCCTTATCGGCCTCATGGCCGGTTCATTGCGGAAGATCTGGCCGTGGAAGGAGACGGTGGAGACGTTCACGGACCGCCAGGGCGCGATGAAACCCCTCATACAGCAGAACGTCCTTCCCGCTTCGGTATCGGAAGAAGTCCTGCTGGCCGTGGCCCTGGGCATCACCGGATGCGCGATCGTACTGCTCATCGAGCGTCTCGCTGCAAGGCGCTCCACGGAGAAAACGGAAGACTAGCAATCGGAAAACCAGCACTATGACGGAAGTTACTCAATCCACAGGCGGTCTTTGGCGCGACGCCCTGCGACGCTACATGAAGAACAAGCTGTCCGTCGTGGCGGCGGTCATCATCATCGTCATCTCGTTCATGGCCATCTTCGCACCGTGGGTCTCGCCGTACCATTATTCCGAGGCCAATTTCGACGCGGCGTGGCAATTCCCGTCCTGGACCCACCCCATGGGTACGGACAGCATCGGCCGGGATTACTTCAGCAGGATCGTGTACGGCGCCCGGATCTCGCTCATCGTGGGATTCGTCGCGCAGATGATCTCCCTGCTGATCGGGGTGCCGCTCGGGGCCATCGCCGGGTTCAAGGGGGGCAAAGCCGATTTCATCGTCATGCGCCTGGTGGACGTCATGTCGGTCTTTCCCAGCCTGCTGTTCGCCATCCTGATCATGGCCTGGCTGGGAAGCGGCTTGAGCAACGTGCTTTTCGCCATCGGCGTGACCGGCTGGGTAGGCGTATGCCGCCTGGTCCGCGCGCAGTTCCTGTCGCTAAGGGCGTCCGACTTCGTCAGGGCCGCCCGCTCCATGGGCGCTTCCAACGTGCACACCATAGTGCGCCACATGCTGCCGAACGCCCTCAGCCCCATCATCGTCGGCCTGGCCATGGGCATACCCCAGGCCATCTTCGCCGAGGCGGGACTGAGTTTCCTCGGCCTGGGCATCAATCCGCCCACACCGAGTTGGGGACAGATGGTCAGCAGCCACCTGCCCAACGTGATCTACTACTGGCATCTCGCCCTCTTCCCGGTTTTCATGATCGCCCTGGTCATGCTCGGTTTTTCGCTCATCGGCGACGGCCTCCGCGACGCCCTCGACCCGAGAATGAACGAGTAGGGAATCCCGATCCATGGCAGGTGCATCATGCGAAAACATACCGGCATATCGATTCTACGGCCTTCGATTTGCTTCTTCCTCGTCGCGGGGATTATCTGGTCGGCCTACGGCCTGATCGATCCCCTCCTCCCCGACAACGGACCGCGTTACGTCAATTCCATCGGGGTGCCGTTGCCCGCTGACGCCCTGCCTCCCGGTCAGCAGGTCCTGTACAAATTCTCCGAATCCCGGCCCTACAACGAGTGGTTCCGCACGGTTTACAAGGGTGCGGAAGGAAAATACATCATCGCCGAGCCGTTGACGCGCACGAACCGGAATTTCGTGTTGCGGGGCGGCGCCGCGGAACGGTGGGAGATGTCCGATGACGGACTGGTGTGGACCTTCCATCTGCGGCCGGGACAGCAATGGAGCGACGGTCGTCCGCTGACGGCTAACGACTACGTCTTTTCCCTCCGCCGTGGCGCCGATCCGCAAAACGCCTACGACTTCGGGTGGTACTACCAGCCGATCCGGAACTGGCAGGCCGTCGTCGCCCGGACAGTGCCCGTGGACTCGCTCGGCGTATGGGCGTCTGACGACCTCACGCTGCATGTCGCCACCGAGGAACCCACGCCCCACATGCCCCTGCTGCTGACCTATTCCTGGGTTTCCCCCGAGCACGCGGTCAGGAAGCACGGTGACACCTGGTCCACCCGACCCGAGACCTGCATTTCCTCGGGACCTTTCGTCATGGCGGAATGGACTAAGGGCGAACGGATGATCTACGAGGCCAATCCCATGTACCGCGGGGCCGACAAACCCTACTTGGAAAGACTGGTCTACAGGATGTTCAACCTGACTACGCCGCCCCCGCGGCTGCCGGCGTACGAGGCCGGCGAAATCGACCTTACCGACGTGGAGAACCAGGCGGAGCTCGCCCGGTTGCTTTCCGATGACAACCTGAGCGACCAGGTGCATACCTGGCCCAATTTCTGGACCCACTATCTGTTCTTCGACGTCACGAAACCACCGTTCAATGACCGGAGAGTACGCCTGGCCATCAGTCTCGCCATCGATCGGGCCGCGATCTGCGATTCCGCGCTCAGGGGCTTTGCCATACCCGGCTATGCCATGCTGCCCCCGGGATTTCCGGCCTATTCGGACGGGATGTACGCGGAGGACCAGGGGTACGACCCGGCGCGCGCCCGGGAACTGCTCGCGGAGGCCGGTTATCCGGATGGACGCGGGTTACCTGAACTGGACATGTGGCTTCGCAACGAGATTGCCATGCACCGAGATGCGGCCGAGGGACTGCAGGCGATGCTGAATCGCAACCTCAATATGGAGGTCGAAGTGCGCAACGTGGAGAACAAGGTCTTCATGGACGGCCTGAACAACCATACGTTAACCTTCGGCCTGGTGCCCTACGAGTTCGACTTTGTGGATCCGAGCAACCTCCTCGGGCTCTGGCGGTCCAACGGCCGGCACAACTGGAACAACGCCGCCTTCGATGGCCTGATGACCGCAGCTGACGCCGAAGTCAGGGACCCGGATCGTCGCATTGCCCTGTACAGGGAAGCGGAACGGCTCCTGGTGGAGGACGTGGCCGGCGTGTTTCTGTGGCACAGGCAGCGTGCGCAGGTATGGAAACCCTACCTGAAAGGCTCGGCGCTGGAGCCGAACGCGTCGGGATTCAGAACGTGGCGGGGTGACCAGGTGATGAGTTCTTCCATCACGATGTACATCGCAGGGGACGAACCGGAATCGGCCATTCCCGGGTGGTAGGACGCGTGCGGAGGCAACGGAGCGAGGGCATACGGCGAACCGCGGCGGGGAGAGGTTTAAGGAGGCGGTCATGATACTCAAGCAATACTACCTGGGATGCCTGGCCCACGCGTCCTATTTCCTGGGGGACGAACCATCGGGCGTCGCGGCGGTCGTGGATCCCCAGCGCGACATCGGCCAGTATATCGATGAGGCCGAAGCCCGGAACATGACAATCGCCCATGTCTTCCTGACCCACTTCCACGCGGACTTCGCAGCTGGCCACCTCGAGCTCAGGGACCGTACAGGCGCCGAGATCCACCTGGGCGCGCGGGCCGAGGCGGACTACGCCTTCGAGGCCATGCGGGACGGCGAAAGCATGAACCTCGGCACGGTCCGGCTCGAATTCCTGGAAACGCCCGGACACTCTCCCGAATCCGTCTGCATGCTGGTCTTCGATCCCGACAGGGAGACCGCGCCGTACGCCGTGCTGACCGGGGACACTCTGTTCATCGGCGACGTCGGCCGTCCGGATCTGAGAGCCGCGCTCGGATGGAAGGCTTCCGATCTCGCCAACCTGCTCTACGAATCCCTCCACGGGAAGCTGCTTCCGGCTACCGTCGACGATACGCTCGTCTATCCCGCCCACGGCGCCGGTTCGCTGTGCGGGAAGAACCTGAGTACGGACACGGTTTCCACCATGGGCGATCAGAAGAAATACAACTACGCCCTGCAGCCGATGGACCGGGATACCTTTACCCGCCTGATCACGACAGACCAGCCGGAAGCGCCGTCGTACTTCACTTACGACGCCGCGTTCAACGCGCAGGAACACGATACGCTGGACCATCTGCTGAAAAGGAACCTGAATCCCCTTTCGCTGGACGATATGCTGCGCAAGGCGGGAGACGGCGCGCAGGTGCTCGACACGCGCGACGCCGCGGATTACGAGGGCGCGCACCTGGAGGGCAGCATCAACATCGGGCTCGGGGGACAGTACGCCAGCTGGGCGGGTACCCTGCTCAGGCGGGACAAACCGATCGTCCTGATCACGGAAACAGGCGCCGAGGAGGAATCCGCCCTGCGGCTGGGCCGCATCGGATTCGACCACATCGCGGGATATCTCGAGGGAGGCATGCACGCACTGGAGGAACGTCCCGACCTGTTGAGCCGTACCGAACGCATTACCGCGGCGGCGCTGAGAGACAGGCTGGAAATGGAACGCCCGCCCGTGGTGATCGATATCCGGTCCGGGCAGGAGCGCGAGGACAAGTCCATCCCGGGCAGTCTGCACGTGCCCCTGAATCACCTCGAAGAACGCCTGGTCGAGATCCCCACCGACACCACGGTGGTCGTCCAGTGCGCCGGCGGCTATCGTTCCGCCATGGCGGCCAGCATCCTGAAGCTTTACGGTTTCACGGACGTGATGGACCTGGTCGGGGGACTGGCGGCCTGGGAAGCCGTCCCGCGGGAAGCCGCGGACTGACCCGCGGTATAGACCCGTCCCGCATAAACCCGGCGGTAATGTTCCCCGGTAACGGGCCGAAGCGTGACAGGCGGCATTTCTTGTGGCTGGCATTTCTTGTGGCCGGCATTACTTGTACATGGGCACGTTGAATTCCATGAGATCCCGCGCGACCCGCGTGGCGGGGAAGATCTTGCGCGCCTCGGCGGCCAACGGTCCGTCCTGCATGTAGCGGGAACTGATATGGGTCAGCACCAGGGTGCCGACCTTTGCGCGCCGGGCGATACGGGCCGCCTGCACAACTGTCGAGTGGTGCTTCTGGCGGGCCTGCGCCCGCAGGTCGTCGCTGAACATGCCGTCGTGGATCAGCACGTCCGCCTCGAGGGCCAGCGAGACCACTTGGTCGCACGGCCGGGTATCCGTGGCATACACGATCTTCCGTCCCCGCCGGGTGGGACCCAGTACCTGTCCGGGCTCGATTAGCCGTCCATCCCCCAGTTTAACGGTTTCGCCCGCTTGCAGCCGTCCATAGAACGGTCCGGGGGGGACGCCCAGTCGCCTCGCTTCCTCGACCCGAAACTGGCCGGGGCGCTCCTTTTCCTGCAAGGCGAAGGCCAGTGTAAAGCAACTGTGATCCGCGGGCACGGCGTCGACGTAAAGGGTGTCGTCCTCAGATACCGTTCCGCCCTTGCTCTCCGTGACGATCACGGGAAAGGGGCACTGGTAGCCCAGGAAGCGCCGGTTGCCTTCCACGAAGTCAGAGATGCCCGGCGGTCCATCGATGTAGAGCGCCCGTTCCCGAGGTATCTGGCCCATCGTCATCAACAGGCCGGGCAGTCCCATGACATGGTCGCCGTGCAGGTGGGAAATATAGATCCGCTCGATCTTGCTCAGAGGCAGCTTTGCACGGACCATCTGTGTCTGGGTACCCTCGCCGCAGTCGAAAAGGAACAAGCGCCCGTCGCACTGTACGGCGACTGAGGGCAGGTTTCGCTTCAGGGTTGGAATGGCGCCTCCGGAACCCAGGATAACGATATTCATGATCATGGTGGTTAGATGGATTCCTGTTTTGGGGAGCGCCTTATTCCTGTCGCGCCCTGCAGATCGCGTCGGTCATGCGGACCACCCGTCGCATTTCCACGACGTCGTGGACCCGGATGATACTGGCGCCGTTGGCTACGCTCAGCGCGACCGCGGCCGCCGTACCCTCCAACCGGTCGATTTTCTCCGCGTCGAGTACACGGCCGATGAAGGACTTCCTCGAAGGACCGACCAGAATGGGACAATTCAGTTTTTGAAAGGACGCCAGGGACTGGATCAGGAGCAGATTGTCGCTGAGCCGTTTGCCGAAACCAATGCCCGGATCGATAATGATCCTTGATCTCGGGATGCCGTGCGCCACGGCGTGTTCTATGCGAGCGGCCAGCCAATCGACGATTTCGCCGACGGTATCCCGGTAGCCCGGATCCCGCTGCATGTCCGCAGGGTTACCGGCCGTGTGCATAATCACTACGGGTACCCCGGCGGAGGCAATCGTCTCGACCATTTTCGGATCGGCCGTCATCCCGCTGACGTCGTTTACCATCCGGGCCCCGGCGCAGATGGCCCTGCGGGCTACTTCGGCTTTCCGGGTATCGATGGACACGGGCTGCCCGGTCCGGTCCTTCAGCCGTTCGATGACGGGGATGACCCTACGCAGTTCCTCCTCCAGCTCGACCGGCTCCGCGCCCGGCCGCGTGGATTCGCCGCCGACGTCGATGATGTCCGCGCCATCCTCGGCCAATTGCTGGCCGTGGCGCACCGCAGTATACGGGTCCCAGTAGCGGCCGCCGTCATAGAAGGAATCCGGCGTCACGTTCAGGACCCCCATGATCCGCGTGCGTTTCGAGCAATCCCACTTGAACCCGTCGCGTTCGACGACCAGTTCGTCAGGCACGGTCAGACTCCCGGGGCGGCCAGAGGAGGATCTTTGAACGGCGCGTGAGCTGGCGTTTCGGCCTCGTCGGTCTGTGTCTCCTCTTTTGTTACGGTTTCATCCCCGGCGTTGTGCCGTGGTATGACTTCACGCTTCACGGTCGAATCCAGCGGTTGCCCTTCGATCACCCTTTCCATCTGGTCCCGGTCCAGCGTTTCATGCTCGAGGAGGGCCTCGGCCATCCGGTGCAGGGCGTCCTCCCGCTTCGAAAGGATGGCTTCCGCGCGCTGCCGGCAGGCATCCATGATTTTCCTTATTTCCTCATCGACCTTCACGGCCGTCCTGTTGCTGTAATCCCGTTTCCGTGTGAGCTCCCGGCCCAGGAACACCTCCCCTTCCGGGTTTCCAAGGGCCAGGGGTCCCAGCTCGCCCATCCCCCAGCCGCAGACCATGTGGCGCGCCAGTTCCGTGGCGCGCTTTAAGTCGTCTCCGGCCCCGTTGAACGTGTCGCCGACCCCGATGTGCTCGGCGACCTGTCCGGCCAGCAGGCAGGCGATCTGTCCCCGGCACCATGCTTCCGAATACAGGTACTGGTCTTCCTCGGGAATGGAGTAGGTAATCCCCAGCGCTTGTCCACGAGGAATGATGGTGACGCTGTGCGGAGAGTCGACCTCCGGGATCAGTGCGGCGGTCACGGCGTGGCCGCTTTCGTGGTACGCGACGGTTCTGCGTTCTTCCTCCGACATGATCAACTGGTGTTCCGAACCCATGACGATACGGTCCCTGGCACTTTCGAGATCCTTCATGGTGATCTGCTTGTGATCTTCCCTCGCGGCGAGCAGGGCCGCCTCGTTTACGATGTTTTCCAGGTCCGCGCCCGACATGCCGGGCGTAAGCCTGGCCATGGTCTTCAGATCGACGCAATCCGCCAGGGGCTTGTCCCTGGCCTTGATGTCCAGGATCTGCCCGCGCCCATTGACGTCCGGGCGGCCCACGGTGACGTGCCGGTCGAACCGTCCGGGCCGGAGCAGCGCCGGGTCCAGCACGTCGGGCCGGTTCGTGGCGGCGATCAGAACCACTCCGCTGTTGGGTTCGAAACCATCCATTTCCACGAGCATCTGGTTCAGGGTCTGCTCCCGTTCGTCGTGGCCTCCACCCAGGCCCGCGCCGCGGTGACGGCCCACGGCGTCAAGTTCGTCGATGAAGATGATGCACGGGGCGTTTTCCTTGGCCTGCTTGAACAGATCCCGTACCCGGGAGGCGCCGACTCCGACGAACATCTCCATGAAATCGGCGCCGCTCATGGTGAAGAACGGTACGCCCGCTTCACCGGCGACCGCGCGTGCCATGAGGGTCTTTCCCGTACCCGGCGGTCCCAGCAGGAGTACGCCTTTCGGCAGGCGTGCGCCGAACCGCCTGAACTTGTCGGGATGCTTGAGGAATTCCACGACTTCCCGGAGGTCGCGCTTCGCCTCTTCGACGCCGGCCACTTCGCTGAACTTTACGCCCTCCCGCTCGCCGGTGAGCCTGGCCTGGCTCTTGCCCATGGAAAAGAACCCCTTCTGCCCGCCTTGCATCCGGCGGAAAATGAGGATCCACAGGCCGAGTATGAGGAACAGCGGCAGCCAGGTCAACAGGTGGGTGTACCACGGAGCCGACTTCGGACGGGCGGTAATCGTTACGTTCTGTCGCACCAGTTCGTCGACCAGGTCGGGGTCTTCGAAGGGAATCTCGACTTTGAACTGCGTCTCGAGGGATTCCCGGTTGCCGGCGACCGGGGTACTGACTCCGTTTTTGAATTCGCCGACGATGGTCTTTTCGAGCATCGTCACGCTCAGGACGTTTCCATTGGCCAGGTGGTTCCGGAACGTGGAGTATCCGATTTCCACCCCGTCGGAACGATTCCGGCTGAAGAACTGAACCAGCACCACCGACAGCAGGGCCAGGAGCACCCACATGACGATCGTCCGGGTCCGGCGCGACGCGTGCTGCCGGTTGCCGCGGCCCTGGCGGGGTCCGGCGGGCCGCCGGATCCGCTGCTTGTCGTTTCGCTGTCTGGTCTTCGTCATTCGATCCTGTCCGTTTTGTGTGCTTGACCGTATCGAGCGGTTTCATCCGCCAGGTCCGGGTGCCGGTAAACCGGCTCCATTTCGGAAACCAAGAAATAAGCGTGAGAATATGCAAGGCGGTTTACACCACGCATGTCCCCACGCTCATGCATCCTGTTCATCGACCACGGCGACGTGCGGCAGGTCCCGGTATCTTTCCCCCCAGTCGAGACCGTACCCTACGACGAAATCGTCCGGTATGTCGAACCCCTTGTAATCTATCGTCACGGGCGCCAGGTAAGCCTCCGGTTTGACCAGCAAGGCGCATACCTTCAGGGACAAGGGTTCCTGCCTGGTCAACGCGTCTGTAAGATAGCCCAGCGTCAGCCCCGTGTCAACGATGTCCTCTACGATCACAGCGTGTCTTCCGCGGACATTCACATCGGACATTTCGGACCGTACGGTACCCGTGGAAACCCGCCCCTTTCCGTAGGATGAAGTGCGGACGAAGTCGATGGAGTGAGGTACCGTGATTTGCCTCATCAGGTCGGCAAGGAAGACCACGCAACCCTTGAGACAGCCGATGAGCAAAGGGTTTTTCCCCCTGTAGTCGCCCGACAGCTGCGCCCCGAGGCTTCTTACTTTCTCCGCGATCTGTTCTTCGGTGAGCAGGATCTTCATATTGGATTCCAGTCTGGCCCACAAATCGGTGCGGCCACTTCGCCATCAATTCAACGCGTCCGTCATCGACTCTTTGATCGCCGGCCTGAGTCTTCCGCCTTCAGCCCGGGTTATTCGCCATCAGTTCGGCGACCATCACGCGGCGGGTATTCCCGGTAACCATACCCTCGTTGCTCTGCCGGTGACCGGCTACCCACAACACGCGTTCGCCTCCGGTAACCACCGGGACGCGGTTGCGCAGCAGCCTGGGCACATCCCATTCGTTGAAAAGCTTCTTCAGCGACTTGTGTCCCGCCAGGCCGTAGGGCGACATGCGGTCTCCCGGTTCGCGCGAACGCACGGTCCATTGCCGCGGCACGACCTCGGCGTCGAACACCGCCCGCTTCGGGGTCGCGGCCGGCGCGTCCGTTGCCGACCCTTCCTCGATGCGGATCGACAGGTTCGATGCCGGAACTTCCACTCGGCCGGGAACTTCGAAGTCCTGCCGGAACGGCACAAAGGAACCCAGGCAGGCTACCAGTTCGGACCTCCGGCATTCCATGCGGATCCCGCCGGGCAGTTCATGGATCCGGCCGATTGCGCCCCGGCCGATCCACGCGCGGGTTTTTTCCACCCGGTCGAAATTCAGACGCTCCTCGCTGCCACCCACCGCCCTGACCAGGTGCCGGATCAGAACTCGCTGTACGGCGGGCGCCGCGTTCGGCCAGGCATGAAGGTCCAGGCGAAGGATGTTCCCGTCCGCGACGCGCGCATGATCGGCGAGGAAGGTCGACGCCCTTGCGTCGAGATACTCCGCCTCGCAACGTATCGTGTCGGCAAGCCGTCCGAGGCCCTGCACGATCCTGGGATTGTATTCCCTACGCAGCATGGGCACCAGGTGGTGCCGGATACGATTGCGGAGGATATCCTGGTCGGCGTTGGTGTGGTCGACGCGGAAGGACAACCCGTGGGTCCGTGCATAGTCGGTGATCTCGTCGGAGGTGACATCCAGCATCGGCCGGATGATCCAGCCGTCCCTGACCGGTCTGATGGCGGAAAGACCCGAGCTGCCGCTGCCGCGGAGAAGGCGCATCAGCACCGTCTCGGCCTGATCGTCCGCCGTATGTCCTGTCGCCACGGAATCCGCGTCCTTTTCCAGAAGTACCCTACGCAGAAATCCGTACCTTGCCTTGCGCGCCCCCTCCTCGATGGAACAGCCCGTCTTTCGGCAGTAGGCGGCGACGTCCGCCCGTTCCGCGACGCAGGGAAAACCAAGGGCTGCCGCGTAGTCCACGACGAAAGCGGCGTCTGCCCGTCCTTCCTCACCACGGAGACCATGGTCGAGGTGAGCCGCCTCCAGTTTCATGCCCAATCTGCCGCTCAGGCCGTGCAGGGCATGAAGAAGGACTACCGAGTCCGCACCGCCGGAAACCGCGGCGATCACGCGGTCACCCGTCTTGATCATCCCGTGGCGACGGATCGCCGCCTCGACTTTATGTACGATGGATGCAGGCATGGGAAATCAAAATGGTATCATAATGAAAATGGCCTTCCGAATGTAGAAAGGCCATGAAAATAGCGGCGCAGGGATTCGAACCCCGGACACTCGGATTATGATTCCGATGCTCTGACCAACTGAGCTACGCCGCCTCGATTCGAACAACCCAATATAGAACCCGGACTGTATCCTGTCAAGGCCTTAACTCGGATTCCCAGTCGGTTCAAATGTGATTGTTGTTGACCTGTGTATGCCGTTATATTACTCATGTTTCTGCTTGAATTTACAGGCATTTCCGTCGAGGTGAGTCTTGGCTGAACCGCAAGCAAAAACTGCCGCTTCTCCCATATCCGATGCCGGGGACGAAGGACTGGTTCGCGGGCTGGGACCGCTCGAAGCCACAACCATCATCGTGGGCGGAGTGATCGGTTCCGGCATCTTCCAGGCGCCGAGCGCCATCGCCTCCAACGTGGGATCGCCGGGCATGAGCCTCCTCGTCTGGCTGGTCTGTGGCATCCTCGCGCTCTGCGGCGGACTCTGTATCGCGGAAATGGGCGCCATGCTCCCCCGGACCGGGGGACAGTACGTCTACATCCGCGAAGCCTACCGCAGGCGATGGCTCACCTTCATCTTCGGCTGGTCCTCTTTCTGGATCGTCTGGCCGGTGTCCATCGCCGCCGTCGCCAACGTGTTTGCAGCCTACCTCGCCAGTGTGGTCAACGTAGTCACGGCGGACGGGGCCGTCCCGGGGATCGTATTGAGCGCCGGCGCCCGCGCGCTTATCGCGTGCGCGTGCGTCCTGGTGCTGACGGCCATCAACGTGATCGGCGTACGCTGGGGCGGTCGGGTCACCAACCTGTTCACCTTCATCAAGGTCGGTGCGCTCGGGGGGCTGATTCTGCTGGGCCTGGTCATGGCCGAAAAGGGTTCGATGGCCCACTTCTCGCCGTTGTTCGGAGGCGGAGGGGAAGCCGTGGGGGGATTCGCGCTGGGCGCTTTCGGCGCGGCCATGGTTACCGGTCTATTCGCCTACGAGGGGTGGACGTTTTCGAGTTACGTCGCGGGAGAAATGCGTAACCCGAGCCGCAATATCCCCCTGTCGATCATCGCCGGAATCGTGTTCGTGATCCTGATCTACATGGCGGCCAACTTCGTCTACATGCTCGTCCTGCCCTTCGAGCAGGTCCAGACATCGCCCTGGATCGCGGCCGACGTGATGAAGGTTCTGCTGGGCGACTGGGGCGCCCTTTTTATCTCGGTGGGCGTCATGTGTTCCACCTTCGGCGGAGTCAACGTTCAGATTCTCGTGGCGCCGCGTCTCTTTTACGCCCTCAGCCGGGACGGCCTGTTCTTCGAGGGACTGAGCCGGGTGCACCCCAGGTTCCGCACGCCCGCCGTCTCCATCCTTACCCAGGGTGTTCTGTCGGCCGTGATCGCCCTGACGCCGAGTTACGAGCAGATCATCGCCTACGGTTCCTTCACGAACTACGCCTTTTCGATAATAGCCATCACCTCGGTCATCGTGTTGCGGTTCACCCGCCCCGATGCGAAACGGCCCTACAGGGCCTGGGGATACCCGGTTACGCCCCTGCTGTTTCTCGCCGTGATCACCGTATACCTGGTGTCACTGCTTACCAACGTGGAGTTCATCTACAATACATTTATCGGTCTGGCCATCGTCGCCGCCGGCTTTCCCTTCTACTTCTACTGGGAAAAGAAAAACAAAGGAAATTGAGGGATTTCATGCGGGATTTGCTTATCGTAGAACAGAATAACGTCATCCGCTACGATGATGTGTCTCTCTCCCATCTCCAGGAAACCCTGGAAGAATCCAAGGGCTTGTTCTGGCTGGACCTCGAGCAGATCACGGACGAAGACGCGGCGTTCCTGAGCGACTTCAAGGAGTTCGGCGCCCATCCCCTGTCGGTGAAGGCTTGCCGGGAGGTTTCGACCCGTCCTTATTCGGCGGTGTTTCCGGGACACCTGTTCATCGTCCTGCACGTGCAGGAGAGTCTGGACGCGCCACCGGTCAAGTTGGGTCTCTTCCTGGCGCCCGACTACCTGATTACCATTCACTCCACTCCTTTGGCCCTTGTGAAGGAAGTCAAGGACCGGGTCCAGCAGGATGCCCAGTTGATGCGGTCTACGGATCTCGCGGTCGCCCTGATCATGCAGACGATAGCGGATTGCCAGGACCCGCTGATATCCGAACTCACCGCGGAGACGATCGCGCCGGACCAGGACGTGGAAGCCCGATGGATATACGACACGCAGCGCCGCCTCATCGACATGATCCATCTCGTCAAACCGCAGTGCGAAATCGTTCATTCGCTTTACGGCGGCGAGAAACTCTCCCTGCAGTCGGAATCGATCGTCCAGCTCCAGGACGCGTACTACCGTTTCAGGAACATGGCCGATGCGCTCACACGTTCCTGGGAGATGCTGAACGACGGGGCCACGGCGGTCCAGACGAAAGCCCTCAGGAGAATCGACGCGTCCGCGAGGCGGCTGACCTTCCTGGTCGCCATGCTGCTCCCCGTGCTCGTTCTGTCTGTCCTGCTGGGGATCGACGACCCCCTGGTGAATAACACGATCAAACCGGTGGTTGTGGGCATCGGTCTGGCAGTTTCGTTGCTGGTCGCCGTAGTGCTGATCCTGACGGCGAGAAAGCGGTAAGGGTTTTCAACTCTCGAGGTATCGTTGAACCGTCGGCCATTCGTTCATCACGTCATACGGTGTTTCCTCTTCGCATGCGTCTTCTGCCATGCCGGCGGCCCGGCCGCCAGTTCGGCGCAGGACCGCCTGGTCATCGTCTCGCCGCACTGGGAAGGCATCCGCTACGAATTCACCCTGGGTTTCGACGCTTATTACCGGGAGGACACCGGCCGCGGGGTCGAGATCGAGTGGATGGACGTAGGGGGGACTTCCGAGATCATCCGATTCGTCAAGTCGGAATTTACCGGAAAACCGGGTGGCATCGGCATCGACATGATGTTCGGCGGGGGCAGCGATCCGTTCGTGGAACTGGCCCGCCTCGACCTGCTTGCTTCGTACAGGATGCCCGATGCCCTGCTCTCGAGGCTGCCTGCCGAGGCAGGCGGTTACCCGATATACGACGCGGGGTACCGGTGGTACGGCGCGACAATGGCCGGATTCGGAATCGTGTATAACAAGCGGGTGGCGGAACTCGTGGATTTGCCTCTGCCGGAGACCTGGGAAGACCTGGCCGATCCCCGACTCTTCTCTTGGGTCGGCGGAGCAGATCCCAGGAAAAGCGGCAGCGCGCACGTGCCCTTCGAGATCATCTTGCAGGTATACGGCTGGGAAAGGGGCTGGCAGATCATCACCGCGCTGGGCGCAAACGCCAGGGGATTCGCGAATTCGGGAAGCCAGGTGCCCAAGGACGTGACTTCCGGCGAAGTGGCCTACGGGATGGCCATTGATTTCTATGCCTGGGCACAGATCAACGCCGTGGGCCCTGAAATGATCGGATACACCATGCCGGACAATCTCACGATCCTGAATCCGGATGGTATATCCATCCTGAAAGGCGCGCCCAACCTGTCTGTGGCACAGTCGTTCCTTCGCTACGTCCTGTCCGAGTCAGGCCAGCGCCTGTGGATGCAGAAACCCGGCACGCCGGGCGGGCCGGAGAAGTTCCAGTTGAACCGGTTCACGGTTCTGCCCCACCTGTACCAGCGCATCGATCCGGCGCATACTTCGGTCACGTTCAATCCTTTTACCTGGAAGTCTTCCTTCGTGTACGATGCCGAGAAAGGCGCCGCGAGGCGTCATATCGTCGACGACATGATCGGCGTATTCGTCATCGACGCGCACGCTGCCTTGCAACGAACGTGGCGTCGCGCCATCGAGACGGGAGACGTGGCGCGTCTGCGCCCTTCCTTAGGGGCCGTGCCCATCACGGAGGAGGAATCCCTTGTCCTGGGCGGACGCTGGCGGGACCAGGGATTCAGAAACCGGACCCTGCTCTCGTGGAGCCGGCTGGCGGACGAGAAGTACGCCTCGGGCGGGTCCGGATCTGTTGGCGCCAGGTATTTGCTTTTTTCCAGCAGCGGGCTGGTGCTTGCGGGAATGGTATTATACCTGTGGAGGTTGAAGCGGAGAAGCCGTTGAGGATCATGACCCCGCCTTCGAACGGTCCCGTACGGCGTGTCGTATCAGCGCGGACGGATGCGTGTTTTTTCATACCCTGAACGTAATTTCATATCTTGAGAAACCAATTATGGTCAGTCTTACACTGCAGGGAATCACCCGGAAATTCGGTGACGTGACGGCGGTTGACGAGGTGTCTCTGGAGATCACACGTGGTGAACTGTTCTTTCTTCTGGGCCCATCCGGCTGCGGCAAGACGACCCTCCTGAGACTGATCGCCGGGTTCTATGCGCCCGATGCGGGCAGCATCCTGTTCGACGGTCAGGAGGTGACGCGCAGGCCGCCCCACCGGAGGAACACGGGCATGGTGTTTCAGAATTACGCGCTCTGGCCGCACATGACCGTCTGGGAGAACGTGGCCTACGGACTCGTCCTGCGCAAGGTGCCGCCTTTCGCACAAAACGACCGCGTCGCCGAAGCGCTGAGGATGGTGCGGATGGAACGTTACGGGGAGCGGTCGCCGAACCAGCTGTCCGGCGGCCAGCAGCAGCGCGTGGCGCTTGCCCGTGCCCTCGTGATCCGCCCCGACGTGGTGCTGCTGGACGAGCCGCTGTCCAACCTGGACGCCCGGCTTCGCCTGGAAATGCGCGATGAGATCCGGCGCATTCACGATGAGACCGCCACGACGATGATCTACGTGACCCACGATCAGAAGGAAGCCCTCTCCATGGCGGACCGTGTGGCCGTGATGGATTCGGGGGCCGTCGCCCAGACCGGTGAACCGCGTTCGATCTACGACCGGCCCGCGAATGCGTTCGTGGCGGATTTCATTGGGGAGACGAATTTCGTGGCCGGAAGGTTGACGCGGTTGGACATTCCACTGGCGGTTGAGACCCCGGTCGGCATACTCCATTCGACGATCGAACCCGCCGAGGACCTGTCGCCTGGAGACGAAGTGGTCTGCTCCGTCCGGCCCGAAGCCATCCGTGTTTCGAGACCGGACGCCGCCGGCGGCGAGGAAGAAAACGTGCTGTCCGGCGTCGTCCGGCAGACCGTCTATCTCGGAGACCACGAGCAGTATTCGGTCCAGCTGGACGACGGCACACTGGTGAAACTGGTTGACCATCGTCCCGGCCAGCGACTTGCCGGTCCCGGTGCGCCGATCCGATTGTCATGCGATCCATCCCGGGTCGTCGTGCTCGGGAAACCGGGATAGCGGTGCCGCGGAGCATATGCGTATGAACCGTACCCGATTCGATCTCTCGGACCTCACTCCCGGCGTCATCGCCATGCTGGGCGTCCTCGTCCTGTTCTTCGGCCTCTTCCTGTTCTATCCGATCCTCCACGTCCTGATGAACGCCTTCTATATGGACGAACAGTTCTCCATGGAGTTTTTCGGGCTGATGTTGCAGAGCCCGGTCCAGCAACGCGCCCTGCTAAACAGTTTTGAACTGGGCATCGTGACCACCGCGCTGACGACGATCATCAGCCTGCCCATGGCCGTCGCGCTGGTCAGGTACGATTTCATTGGGAGGGGATTTCTGGGCGGACTCGCGCTGGTGCCCATGATCATGCCCCCTTTCGTGGGCGCCATCGGGATGAAACAGATGTTCGCCCGTTTCGGCTCGATCAACCTGTTCCTGCTAGAATCGGGCTTGATCGACGCACCCATCGACTGGTTCGGAGGCGGCGGATTCTGGGGCGTGGTGATCCTCGAAGCGCTGCACCTCTACCCCATCATGTACCTGAACATCGCCGCCGGGCTGGCCAACGTGGACCCGAGCCTGGAGGAGTCGGCCCGCAACGTGGGCGCCGGCGGCTTCCGGCTGTTTCGCACCATCACGTTTCCCCTCATGCTGCCTGGATACTTCGCCGGCGCGATCATCGTGTTCATCTGGGCTTTTACGGACTTGGGCACGCCTCTGATCTTCGAATTTCGCGAGGTGGTGGCGGTCCAGATCTTCAACATGTCCACCGACGTCCATGCAAATCCGATGGGATACGCCCTGGTCGTTTTCGTCGTCCTGGTCACCCTCGCCCTGTTCTACCTGTCCAAGAAGTTCTTCGGCGGCCGCCACTACGAAATGGTCGCCCGCGGCCACGTGACGTCGGCCTCGAAACGCGCGACCTCTTTCGAGACCGTCCTGATATGGGGCATGCTGCTCTCCATCACGGGTATCGCGCTGATCCCCCACCTCAGCGTGGTGCTCACTTCCGTGACCGAGCGCTGGTTCATGACCGTGCTTCCCTCCGATTATACCACCGCCTATTACGGTCAGATCTTCGAGCACGACCTGACGCTGCTCTCCATCCGGAACAGCCTGTGGCTGAGTGTGATGAGCACCGCCATCGATATCGTCCTCGGCGTCGCTATCGCCTACCTGCTTACCCGGCGCCGCTTTCCGTTCCGGGACACGCTGGACGCCGTGGCCATGTTGCCCCTGGCGCTGCCGGGCCTGGTACTCGCGTTCGGCTACATTTCCGGTTTTTCGGGAACCGTACTGGACGTCCGCATTTCCCCCGTTCCCCTGTTGATCATCGCCTACGCCGTGCGCCGCCTTCCGTATATGGTCCGGGCGGCCTACGCCGGATTCCAGCAGATGAGCGTCACCCTGGAAGAGGCCTCCATGAACATGGGCGCCGGCCCCATGAGAACGCTCTGGAAGATCACCATGCCGCTTGTTCTGGCCAATATCGCGGCAGGCGCTATTCTCTCTTTTTCCTTTGCCATGCTCGAAGTGAGCGACAGTCTGATCCTGGCCATCAAGGAACCGTATTATCCCATCACCAAGGCGATATACAGCCTGATGGGCCGCATTACCGACGGTCCCTACATGGCGAGCGCCATGGGCATGCTGGGTATGATCCTGTTGGCATGCAGTTTGCTATTTACAGGTAAAGTACTTGGCAAGAGGATGGGCCAACTGTTCAAGGTATAGAACCATCGGAGCAGATACAGCGTCCAATAGGGTAGCCGAATCCGGCTGGCCGGATCGATGGAACGCCACGCGGCCAAGTGGCCGGTACCGTCTTCCCGGGTTTGTCGATTTCTCGAGTAATGGGCCCATGTCCACCTTCCATCTCGATTCCAATTCGAAGCGCCCCTCGGCGATAGCGCGTATCCGTCAGAACGTGAAGCGAACGATGGTGTCGGGATTGCTCGTGCTGATCCCGCTCGCCGCCACGGTCGCCATACTGAGTTGGCTGTTGACCTGGCTGGACTCCTTCGCCGAGCCGGTCATCCGGGGACTGCTGGACCTGGATACCCGCATACCGGGACTGGGCATCCTGCTCATGCTGGTCGTGATCTACCTGGCCGGCTTCGTAGCGTCAAACGTACTGGGCAGCAGGTTGATTTCCTGGTTCGAGGACCAGATGATGCGGCTGCCCGTCGCACGAAGAGTCTACCACCCGGTAAAGAAACTGCTGGACTCCTTCGCGAAGGTGGGTGAGACCCGCACATGGAAGACGGTGTTGGTCGAGTACCCGCGCCGCGGGGCGTGGATGATCGCTTTCATAGCCGGGGAGATCCCGAGTGAGGACGATCGCGAGAATATGGTCAGCGTCTTCGTGCCCAACACACCCAATCCCGCCGCGGGCCGCGTCGTGATCGTGCCGCGGCGGGACGTGATACCCGTGGATCTGCCCGTGGAGGAAGCCCTGGAATTCGTCGTTTCGGGCGGAACGGCCTTCAGCAACGTGCTGACCCTGCCTACGCTGCGGACCGGCGACCGGATAGCGCCCCCATCCCGGAGCGAACGTACGGCGCCCCCATCCCGCGACGACCGGGCGGCATCCGCATCCCGCGACGAACGCTCAGCGCCCCCATCCCGGAGCGGGCAGGCTGTTTGACGGCGATCCTGACCGGGAATCGTTGTTATTGGCAAGCGTCCCATATTCACTTATCTTTATATGCGTGATATCCTGTCAACCTCAGTATGGCAAAACATAATCTACGCCCGAGGAATCCACACCGATGTTTGATCTAATCAACCTGCTGGATATATTCATCATAGCGGCGTTGATCTACAGTCTTTACATGTGGCTGAAGGGCACGCGGGCCTATCATATCCTTATCGGTCTCGGCGGTCTGGGTATCCTCTACAGTATCGCGAACTGGAGCGGACTCCTTCTTACCACCCAGATTCTGCAGTACCTCCTCGGTGTTACTCTCCTGCTGATCATCGTGGTCTTCCAGCCTGAGATCAGGCAACTGCTGGAGAGAGTGAGTCCCCTGGTAATCTTCAGATTCAAAAACAACCCGGTCTCCCGTCGCATTCTGAAGGAGATCACCGAGGCCTGTTTCGAACTGTCGGAGAAGCGCATCGGCGGCCTGCTGGTCTTCCCCAGGGCGACCGGGGTCACCGGCGCCGTGCAGCACGGCATCAAACTCGACAGTCTCGTAAGCCAGGAACTGATCGTCAGCATCTTTCATCCCGCCTCGCCCATACACGATGGCGCGATTATCGTGAAGAAGGACCGCGTGGTCGAAGCCGGCACCTACCTGCCGCTATCGACCAGGGACCATCTCCCGCCCCGGTACGGCACGCGGCACCGGGCGGCACTGGGGGTTTCCGAGCTCGGCGATACGTTCTGCGTGGTGGTGTCCGAAGAGAGCGGCGAGGTTTCCGTCGCGTCCAACGGTGATATCACCGCCGTGGCCGACCGCGAAAAACTCTGGCAGACGCTGGAGAAATCGTTGCTGCCGATCGAGATTCCACGGAGCAGGCCGTCGCTGAGGGAGGCCATGGCGAAGATCTTCGCGCTCCGGTCGGGATTCCGGCTCAATCGCAGCAGCCTCACCGCCAAATTGGCCTCGATCGGGGTTTCCTGCCTGTTGTGGTTCACCCTGATCGGCGGCCAGCAACGCTCCGAAATAGCCATAACAGCCGCGTTGGAATTTCAGAACATCCCGACCAACATCGAGTTGATCAGCTATTCGACCGGCGAGGTGAACGTAAGGGTTCGGGGCCCACAGGGCAGTATATCAACCCTGACGTCGGACCAGGTACGCGTCATGGTCGATCTGGACGATATTGAACCCGGGACCCACACCATGCCGCTCACGGATGCAAATGTGGAATTGCCTATCGGGGTCGAGGCCACCTCGATCGATCCGAGAAGCCTCACCATCAGGTCCGATCGAATCGTGAACAGACGGATCATGATTGATCACGAACTGGCGGGTAAATTGCCGGAGGGCCTGGAAATCGTGCGGGTCACCGTTGAGCCGCCCTCGGTGCCCATAACCGGACGGGAAATGGAAATAGACCAGATCGAGCGGGTAGTGACTTCGCCCAGGATTGAACTCTCCGAAATTACCGAAAACCGGGTCTTTGACTGCCGGTTGAAAATCCTCCCGCAGGACCTGTCCTATTCCTCGTTCAGTATCGAGGACCGCCAGGTCAGGGTCCATATCGATCTACAGCCCGTCGGAGATGGCCAGTCGGTCTCGAAGGATGAAGATGGCCTGGACGGGGATGTACCTTCCCTGCAGGCCAGTCTGGATTTCCGGCTTGAATCACCTTGACTTAGGTATATCTCCCTTCCTATAATCCCAGCCTATGGACAATGCCGTTTCGACCTGTTACAGGACGGCGTGGGCTTCGTGCGCTCTGGTGCTTCTCGCCGTTTCAGTTTCCGTGAACCCGGTACCGGTCTTCGGATCAGAACCGGAGGCCGTATCGAACGGGGCTGAAGTCCGCAACGATGACGTATATCCCCCCGTTCCGTCTGCCCCGGAAGCGGCTCCCGGAATGGCTGAAGCGCAGACCGCCAGATCAACGGCGCGCGACCGCGGAATTCGCGTACGCTCCCGGGCCGCGCTTGTCATAGATATCCAGAAGGGCGAGGTGATCTATCAGAAGAATGCCACGTCGCCGTTCCCGATCGCGAGTATCACGAAACTGATGACCGCGGTGACCTACATGCGGATGGATCCGGATCTGGAAAAGCGGGTCAGGATTACACGACAGGACGTATACCGGGCAAACTGGACAAGGCTCAGGTACGGGGAACAGGTTTCGGCGAAGGACCTGCTTTACGCAACCCTGGTCGCTTCGGATAACGCGGCGGCGCGCGCACTGGCACGCGCATCGGGCCTTACCATCGATGCATTCGCGGACCGCATGAACGCAACCGCGGCATCACTTGGTCTGGCAAACTCCCGATTTACCGAACCTACCGGGCTGGACGCAGGTAATGTTTCCACGGCGGTGGACTGCGTAGCCCTTCTATGGACCGCGCTACAGGATGAATTACTGGCGGAAGTCCTGTTTGCAAGGGAGCACAGGTTTGGTACGAACAGGCGGACGCATACTATACGGACCACCAATCGGCTGGTGCGCGACAGGGTGTTTGAAAGTGAGTGGGAGAGCATGGGCAGCAAGACAGGTTATATCCGCCGGGCCGGATACTGTCTCGTCATGCGTGCACGTGGCGACTCGGGAGATGACATTTACGCCGTCATACTTGGCGGACCGACCAGCCGAACAAGGTTCACGGACATGAAGCGTCTGCTGGACTGGAGCTTGAAAGACAGCGGGCGGCCCGCGGGAGTCGACGGGTGAAGCAGACCTCGGGGTTCTTGATCGAGGGCTGTGTCCCTTGGGCGCATCATCAACTGTAAGGAGACGGTATGCTGGCGACGATTGGTTTCAGCGTGATCGGAACGGTTATCCTGGGTTTAGTCGCGATCGGCCTGGTCTATCTGATGGCCCTTGCCGGCGGCGGACAGCGCGTGCGTGCCTCCGGACCTCGCACGGGCGGCAGAGCCCGGCCCGCCAGGCCCGGCGGCCGCAGGTGATCCGGAGCCTCCCGCGATGAACTCCTTCCTCAGAAGCGTGACCGCGCTCCTGCTGTGCGGCCTCGCCTCCGGGTGGACGGCTTCTTACGGGCGCGCAGTCGAGAGCGAAAACGGCAGGCTGACCATTGCGCGGATGAAGTACGACGGCGGGGGCGACTGGTACAACGATCCCGAGGCGATTCCCAACCTGGCCCGTGAACTGCAACTGCGCGCTGGCATAGAGACGAATCTGGATCAGCGTGTCGTAACCCTGACAGATGATCTGTTGTTCTCTTCACCCTTCCTGTTCATGACCGGTCACGGAGAAGTGAAGTGGAGCGAGCCGGAAATCCGTAACCTGCGTAAGTACTTGACGCGCGGCGGGTTTCTCTATGCCGATGACGATTACGGCATGGACAGGACATTTCGCCGGGAAATGAAGCGCGTCTTTCCCGACCAGGATTTCGTCGAGTTGCCTTTCGACCATCCGATCTATCACATCATCTACGACTTCCCGGCCGGTCCGCCCAAACATCACGAACACGATGGCAAACCGCCCCGAGGATTCGGCCTCTTCCACGACGGACGGCTGGTAGTGTATTACACGTACGAAAGCAATGTCAGTGACGGCTGGGCCGACGAAAAGACCCACAACGATCCGCCGGCGAAACGGGAGACCGCCTTTCGAATGGGAATCAACATAGTCGCCTACGCGCTCTATCGTTGACGCGGTTTCTCGCTTGCGGTATACTGAAACCCGGACGACAAAACGAACGTCTAATCCTGTAAAGACCTTTCGTCCGCCGAACCGCGGTTCAAAGACCCACGAAGGAACCAGGAAAAGGAGTTGCATCATGAACCTCTGGCAAACGATCAAGTCGGAATTGGACGGTCCGTTCGAAACCGTGCGCAAAAGTCTGTCCGGCGCGCTGGACATGGCGGAAGACCTCACGCGGAGAGGCCGGATCAAGCTTGAGATCCAGTCGGCCCGCGCCGATATCCGCAACCAGTTGACCGAACTTGGCGGCCGTGTACACCAGATGGTGGTCGAGGAAGGAATCACCGACGTGTCGGGAGATACGGAGGTGAATGGCATTCTGGAACGAGTCAAGGCGTCCCAGGAGAGCATAGCGGACCGGGAAGAAGAGCTGCGGCGCGAGGATGAGGAACGGGAGGACAAGAAGGCATCCTGACGCGGCGGTACCGCGCAATCTGACCGTATAACCACTGACCCCGGCATGTCCGCAGAAGCATGTCGGGGTTTTTCTTTGGCGACGCTTCCTGCGGCCGATCGACCGGATTCCAGCATGTCTGACGACCCGTCCGGCGTGCTTGCCCAACTGCACGTTTTCCTTGATTTAATCCGGGGCTGCCGTACCATTCCAGGACATCCGATTCACATCAAGAAACCTGGCGAACGCCTGGAACACCGACCCATTCATGCTTCGTATCCTGCTCGGTTCACAGCAAACAGGGTTGATCCTCGTCATCCTGCTGCTCGGTGCGGTACTCTCCGTTTTCGCAGGATACCACGTGGACCGTTCGACGGGTGAACTCGTCAATAACTTCCTGAATTCCCGGACCCTGATGCAGACGGCGACCGACGGCAGTTTCTTCGTGATCATGGCGGTCGGAGCGACCATGGTGATTATCTCGGGAGGGATCGATCTATCGGTCGGCTCGATTTACGCGCTGTCCGGTGTATTGACCGCCATGGTATTGCGGTCCATGGCGCCGGACAGTCCCTTATCCGTGGTCATGCTGGCCGTCCTGGTCTGTCTGTGTCTCGGCCTCTTGTGCGGCCTGTTGAACGGGGTCATGGTGGTCGGACTCCGCGTGCATCCCTTTATCGTAACGCTTGGTACGATGTGGGTATTCCGTGGCATAGCCTTCGTGATCAGCGAGGCGGAGAGCATCCTCGTGCCGCAGGCGCTGACCGATGCGATCAAGCTGTCCTTCGGTTCCGACGCGCTTTACCCAATGCCCATGATCATCATGCTCATCATCACCGCCGCGGGCGCCGTGTATCTGTCCCGTACGGTCATGGGGCGCCACATATTCGCCGTGGGCGGCAACCTGGATGCCAGCCGGTATGCCGGCCTCAGGATCGACCGAATCCTGGTAGGCGTATACGTGGTATCGGGGCTTACAGCGAGCATCGCCGCGCTGGTGGGCAGCAGTTACTACGGTTCGGCCTCCTGTGCCGACGCCACCGGATATGAACTATACGTCATCGCATCGGCGGTCGTCGGAGGCGCGAGTCTTCGCGGCGGCCGGGGCAGCGCGGTCAACGCCATGCTCGGCGCCATGCTGATCGTCCTGATCCGTCAGTCCATCCGCACCCTGCACCTGGACCAGAACTACGAGTGGGTCGTGATCGGATGCGCGATCATCGTCGCCGTCGTACTCGACCAGGTGAACCGGCGTCTCACCGCGCGCAGGCTGGTGGAGGCGAGTTAGACCCACGTCGAGTCAGACCAGTAAAGAAAGGACTTAGCCAGATGGAAATCCTGAAGAAGAGTTTGCGGATCCTGCTTCTGCCGGCCGTGAGCATGCTTGTATTCGGAACGGGTTGCGGGGGCACCGCGCCTGTCGACGAAAACCGGCTCGTGATCTCCATGATCGCCAAGAGCACGACCAATCCCGTGTTTCTCTCGTCCAGAACCGGGGCGGAGGCCGCGGCCACCGAGCTGTCGGCCGAGCACGGCATCGACATCGTGATCGACTGGCGCACGCCGCCGACGGAGGACGGGCAGGTCCAGGCGCAGCGGATCGCGCAGGCCGTGAACGAAGGCGCGGACGTGGTCCTGATCTCCTGTTCGGACGCAGCCAAGGTCACGGGGGCCATTAACGACGCGGTGGACCGGGGCGTGCCGGTGATGACTTTCGACAGCGACGCGCCTGAATCCAGGCGGTTCGCCTTCTTCGGTGTGGACGACATCAAGACCGGCGGCTTGATTATGGGAGAACTGGCCAAGGCGATGGACGGGAAGGGACGCGTGGCCATCCTCGCAGGCAACCAGAACGCCCCGAATCTGCGTAAGCGCGTCGAAGGGGTCCTGCAGAAGGCCGCGGAGTATCCGGAGATCTCGATCGTGGGGACTTTCTACCACATCGAGACCCCCCAGGATGCCGCCGCCGAAGTGGTGCGGGTCAACAACGCCTACCCGGATATCGAGGGGTGGGCCATGGTCGGCGGGTGGGCGCTTTTTACTCAATCCCTGCTGACCGACCTGGATCCCGACCGCATGAAGATCATCTCCGTCGACGCGCTACCGCCCCAGCTTACCTATATCGAACAGGGCATCGTACCCGTGCTCTGGGGACAGCCCACCTACCTGTGGGGATACGAATCCGTCCGCCTGATCGTCGAGAAGATCCACCTTAAGCGGGACGTACCCGTCATCAATCCCCTCGAACTGGTCCACGTATCACAAGAGAACCTCGGCGAATGGGCCGGGATGCTCAAGGGATGGGGATTCACGGACGTTCCCGAGCGATACCTTCAGGATGAGAATCCCCCAGTTTCTTCGGACGAATGACCAGGTCGGCCGAACGAGGTTCGCAGGTTTCGAGCGACTGATCTCCGGTAACACCATGGACCGCAATCCCGCGCACCCCTATATCGAATTCGATCGGATCACCAAGCGGTTTCCGGGCGTGACGGCGCTCGACGACGTTACCTTCGGCATCGAAGCGGGTACCTGCCACGCCGTGGTCGGCGAAAACGGCGCCGGTAAGAGTACGCTGGGGCGGATCCTGACCGGCATCTACGATCTCGACGGCGGACAAATCCGAATCGACGGTCGTTCCGTACAGATGATCGAACCGCGGGATGCCCTTGACATGGGTATCGGCATGGTCCACCAGGAACTCGTTTTCTGCGAGAACCTGTCTGTCGCCGAGAACCTCTGCCTGGGCACACTGCCGGCCAGGGGCGGGTTCGTCTCCGACCGGTCGATGGAAGAACGGGCCCGTCGCATGTTGGAGGCAGTTGACGCCGACATGGACGTGGGGACGTCCATCGGCGACCTGCCCGTCGCCCAGCAGCAACTGGTGCAGATTGCCGCGGCCCTGGGCAGCGGTGCCCGCGTGATCGTATTCGACGAGCCGACCAGCAGCCTGTCGCACGTGGAAGCGAAACGGCTGCGGGAGAACATCCGTCATCTCAAGTCGAAAGGCGTGACGTCGATCTACATCTCCCACGACCTGGACGAGATCTTCCGCCTGTGCGACGTCGTGACCGTGCTGCGCGATGGACGGCACGTGGCTACCCGCCCGGTCGCCGAGCTCGACCGGGCCACGCTGATCAATCTCATGATCGGCCGCACCTACGAGGCCTACTTCCCATCCCACGTCGACACCGAATCCGGCGGCGAGATGCTGACCGTGGACAGACTTACGAGCCCCGGAAAGTTTGAGAACGTCTCATTCTCGGTGCGATCCGGAGAAGTACTCGCCCTGGCCGGCCTGGTCGGCGCCGGGCGGACCGAAGTGCTGCAGGCCGTTTTCGGGCTGGATCCCAAAGTTACAGGGCAGTTACGTGTCGCCGGCCGGCCGGTGAGAATCCGGCATCCCATCGACGCGATGCGAAACGGAATCGGGCTTGTGCCCGAAGACCGGAAGCGATTCGGCCTCGTCCTTACCCTTCGCGTGGACCAGAACATCGGTCTGCCCACGCTGGCGCACCGTTCCAATTTCGGATGGATACGAGGCAAAGGGGAGGAAGATCTGGCTGACGAATACGTAAAGCGGCTATCGGTGCGGCCGGACGATGTCCGGTATAACACGGCGGGCCTGTCCGGTGGCAATCAGCAGAAGGTTGTCCTCGCCAAGTGGCTGGCGGCGCGATGCCCCGTGCTCCTGATCGACGAACCCACCCGGGGCGTGGACGTGGGCGCCAAGTCGGAAATACATGCCCTGATCGACCAGTTGGCTCATGAGGGCACGGCCATCGTGCTCGTGTCGAGCGAATTGCCCGAGGTGCTCAACCTTTCGACGCGGATCATGGTGCTGCGCGCTGGTCGCGTGGCCGGTGAACTGACCCGCGAGGATGCGGACCAGGGCGCGGTCATGCGGATGATGGCGGGGGTGTAGGGAGGCCTGGTCTCCTTCGTGCGATCATGTGCCTTCGCCTTACCCCTTACATTCACGGGGCTCACATCCCAAGTACGGGGCTCACATCCCGAGCATCTCCCTCGCTACCACGCGCGCTTCATCCAGCGTTTCCACGATGTGTGCTTCCGGTACGCGCTGGATGATACCGAGGGTGGATAGGGTATCCTCGACGGACCCCGAGAGCGACATGACGACGAACTCGGTGTCTTCGCTCGTGGCGACGTCCATCAGTTGTTCGACGACCATGGCCGCGCTGTCGTCGATGTAGGTGGCTCCGGAGAAATCGAAGATGACGACGTCATGTTCCTTGATATCCTCACTGATCACACCCACCAGTTTCTTGGACGAAGCAACGGTGAAACTCCCCCTGAGCGCAACCAGTCCTACGCGCGCCGAGAATTCGTCTATACTGGAGGTGTCTTCTTCCAGTGTGAAAAACTGGCGGTCCAGCAGCGGTAGGGAGACCACGCTGTCCAGTTCCAGGTTTTCCAGCTTCCTGGCGTGGGCCATGCCCGCGACGATCAGTCCGATCGCCACCGCGGTGACCAGGTCGACGAATACGGTCAAGCTCAGGGTGATCAACAGGATGATGAGATGTTCCCGGCGGAGACGGTGGATTCGCGTAAGCATCCGCCAGTCGACGATGTCCCAGCCAACCTTCATCAATATGCCCGCCAGCACGGCGTGGGGGATCGGCTCGACGATCCAGCCCAGCCCCATGAGGAGCACCAGCAGTATGACCGCGCGGATAGCGCCGGACAAACGGGTAGTACCGCCGGCCCTGATATTCGTTACTGTGCCCATGGTAGCACCGGCTCCGGGGAGTCCACCGATCAATCCGGCCACCATGTTGCCGATGCCCTGCCCCACCAGTTCCTGGTCCGCGCGGTGGCGCGTCCCCGTGAGCGAGTCGGCGATCAGGGAAGTGAGCAGGCTGTCCACGGAACCAAGCAGGGCGAGGATGAGCGCGGGTTCAATGGCATGCAGCAGGAAGTCGGACGTGGGCGGCACGAGGATGATTTCAGGCAGGCCGGCGGGTATGATCCCGATTACGGGTACTTCGGTGAACCAGAGCACGCTCAGTAGCGTACCGGCGATGAGGGCCACCAGGGTGCCGGGTACGACTTTCGACAGCCTTTTCGGCCAGAGAATCCCGACGGCCAGGGTGATGAAGGCGATCACGAAAGCGCTATAGTTGATGTCCCCTATGGCATCTGAAAGCACTTGAACGGTACCGACGACGCCACCCGGAGCGGCGGGCGCCCCGATGAAGGGCAGGGCCTGGATCAGCATGACGATCAGGCCGATACCTGACATGAATCCCGAGATCACCACGTGGGGGGTGTAGGCGACGTAACGACCGATCCTCAACACGCCAAGCAGGATCTGCAGAAACCCGCCCATCATGACCACGATCAGGGCTTCGCTCATTGTACTGGCGTGTTCCGTTATGATGACCGCCATGGCCACGGCCATGGGTGCCGTGGGGCCGGAAATCTGGGATCGGGTCCCCCCGAACAGCGCGGCGAACAAACCGACGCCGATCGCACCGTACAGACCGGCCGCCGCGCCCATGCCCGAAGCGACACCGAACGCGAGCGCAACCGGCAGGCCCACTACCGCCGCGGTTATCCCACCGAACAGGTCACCGCGGAAAGTGTCCAGGTTGTAGTTCAAAAACCCCTCTTTTCTCAGCGTGTTTGGCCTTGCTTCGCGTGCGAATATCCCTATCTTCGCCTAATAGGTAAGGAAACGGGCGCGCGTCAACGAACGATAACCATCGGGCGATTACCACCGGGATCGATTGACGGTTGAATGCCACTCGAATCAACGATTCCCGAACCACGACGATAGCAGGCACCTTCTCCGTTCCCAGGATCTGGCTTGCATTGGTAGCGTTTTGCATTGGTAGCGTAATGAAGTATATCGGAGCAATATGGTCAAGCATTCCGTTCGATTAAGACGCCTTACCCTCCGAACCGGGCTGAAATCACGCCGGGAGGACGACTGAACCCATGTGCGGCCGCCTTTCCCAGAACCTGACCTGGCAGCAGATCTACACGCTGTATACCTTGCCCGTTTCGACGCCGCGACTGGATCCGCAACCCCGTTACAACGGTGCGCCGACCCAGGATTTTGCGCTCTGCCGCCTGGGCGAAAACGGAATCAGGACCATGGCCGTGCTTCGCTGGGGCCTGGTGCCGTTCTGGGCCAAAGACGTCAAGATCGGCGCGCGCCTCATCAATGCCCGGGCCGAGACCGTCCATGAGAAGCCGGCCTTTCGATCGGCATTACGGGCTCGGCGATGCCTCATCCCGTCGAATGGATGGTTCGAATGGAAGCGGACCGGAGGCGGCAAGCAGCCTTACTTCCTGGCGCTTGAAAGCGGTGCGCCGGTTTCCTTCGCCGCGCTGTGGGAGCAATGGGGTCGGGACGGCCAGCATATCGAATCGTTCACCATAATAACGACCGAAGCTTCGCCCGGGCTTACGGATATCCACGATCGCCAGCCCGCGGTAGTCGATCCGGACGACTTCACCGATTGGCTCGATCCCGGCACACCCCAGGAAACACTGCAGGAAATCATCGGGCCGCCCTACGAAGGTCCGTACGAAATCCGTCCTGTCAACGACATGGTAAACCGCGTGGCCAACGACACCCCGGATATCCTGACACCCCTGGTGAGGAATACGCTCTTCTGATTTCCCGACGTACGCGAGGTCCAAGCCATGGAAAAACCGTCTCACGGATTACCGCGAGACCATGACTCGACGCTTCGGCGCCTCGTACTCATCGTCCTGACTGGCGGCATCGTGGGCGTTGGTCTCGAACTCATACTCCTGGATCACATGGAGGACAACTGGCAATGGGCCCCGATTGTGCTCCTCGCGGCCGCTTTGCCGGTTTCGATCTGGCTCATACGCTCGCCCGGTTTCGCGGCCGTACGGGCGTACCAGGCCATGATGGTGCTATTTATCCTTTCCGGATTCACGGGCCAGTGGCTGCACTACCAGGGCAATATGGAATTCGAACTGGAAATGTATCCATCGCGGGAAGGACTTGAACTGGTGTGGGAAGCGCTGGGAGGCGCCTATCCGTCTCTTGCGCCTGGCACCATGACGTTGATCGGCCTGCTGGGCCTGGTGGCCTGCCTTCGGCATCCGGTTCTGGATTCAAATCGTGTACCCATCAAAACCATGGAGAAATCATGATCACATTCAAGCAATCCCAGGCCGTTCTGCTGACTTCCTTTCTTGCCTGCCTTTTCGCGGTAGGGATCGGCGGATGCGGCGGTTCCGAAACGGCGGATCAGGCGGATCCCGCCGACGTCGAGTCTACGGCCGAATCAGTACTGACGGTCCTGAATCCCAACCTCGCCGGAAGCGACGAACTGGCCATGTTGCCGGGAATGACCGCGGAGCTTGCGGACATGGTGGTGGAAGCCCGACCCTTTTCGGACATGATCGAACTGGATGCGCTGGTCACGCAGCACATGGGCAGCGATGAGTCCGCGGCGCTCTATGCGCAGATGTTTATCCCGATTGATCTGAACACGGCCGTGGACGAGGAGATACTCCTGGTGCCCGGCGTGGGTGACCGGATGCTTCACGAGTTCAAGGAATACCGGCCCTATCTCGCCATCGAACAGTGGCGTCGGGAAATGGGCAAGTACGTGGACGACGCCGAGGTCGCCCGAATGGAGCAGTACGTATTCGTTCCCATCGATCTCAATACGGCCACCGACGAGGAGATACTGGCGGTACCGGGCGTGGGCGACCGGATGCTCCACGAATTCAAGGAGTACCGTCCCTATACCGACATGGAGCAGTTCCGTCGTGAAATCGGGAAGTACGTGGACGACGGCGAGGTAGCCAGGCTGGAAAGATACGTGGAAATCCGAAGCCGCGAACCGTAGGATAAGGCATGAAATAAGCGTGGCGCGCGGGAAGTGGTAATCGGGGTGGGGGGATTTGAACCCCCGACCCCCTGCTCCCAAAGCAGGTGCGCTGACCGGACTGCGCTACACCCCGTAAACACCGGGTAATAATACGGTTCGCGTGCGGTCCTGTCAAGGTAAACACCGGACCGTACCGGCCGTTGAAAGGTACGAAAACAGCCGATCGTGGAGATCCAGCCATGAAGCTTGCGGTCAACGGCAGGATGGACCCCGAACACCTCGATTTCGCCCGGCAACTGGGGGTGACGGACGTGGTGAACGGGGTACCGGACTGCGACCTCGCAAAGGGATACTACGATTTCCATGATTTGACGCTTCAGAAATCGCGCATTGAAGATGCAGGGTTGACCTGGTCGGTGCTCGAAGGCGTGCCCCCCGAGTGGTGCGACAACATCAAGCTCGGACTGCCGGGCCGTGACGAGCAGATCGAGAACTGGTGCAGGACGGTGGAAAACATGGGCGCGGTGGGGATTCCCGTTCTCGGTTACTTCTTCAGCCTGCGCAACGTAGGCGGAAATTATGGACTTCGCACTTCCAAATCGACTCGAAGCAGAGGCGGTGCGATCGTCACCAGTTTCGACTATGAGCAGGTTAAAGGTGCGAGGCAGGATTACTGGTACCCGCCTATACCCCATGACCTGGAGCTATCCGACGAGGACATGTGGAACAACATAACCTACTTTCTGAAGGCAGTCATACCGGTGGCCGAAAAAGCCGGGGTGCGCATGAGCCTGCATCCCGATGACCCGCCTGTTTCGCCGATCGGCGGAATCGCCCGCGTCTTCCGCAGCCACGAAGCGCTGAAACGGCTTGTCGACATCGTACCCGGTGAATACAACGGCCTTGGTTTCTGCCAGGGTACAGTTTCGGAAATGCCGGGCGACGCGCTCGACGCCATACGGTACTTCGGGAAGCGCGGTAAGATTAACTACGTCCATTTCCGATTCGTCTCGAATCCCGTCCCTGCGTTCTCCGAAACGTTCATCGACCAGGGCCACGTGGACCCCATGGAGTCCCTCCTGGCCTACGAGGAGGCCGGTGTGGACTGTCCGATGATCGACGATCACGTGCCGCGGTTGGTTCTTGATCCAGATGGCCTTCATCAAACTTCCCGGGCGTACGCGCTGGGCTATATGAAGGCGCTGCTGGACAACGTCGGACGTATCGGAAACGGAAAAGCGCATTCATGAAACCCCCATCCCTGCTGTCCTTCGAGGCCGTCGTCGGTCATTCCGATCCGGGCATCTACGACATCCGATCCAGTGCGCCCGGTCCGGAGGGCAGCTTGCCGCTCACCGACGACATGCTGCGGGAAAGCCCCAGCGGCGACCTGTTCGCGCTGTCCCAGAACGTGGGCATGGGGTGGAATCCCCGCGAGTTGAACCGCAGGCAATACCTGATCCTCAGCACCCAGGGGGGAGTTCGGGCCTCCGATGGAAGCCCGGTGGCGCTGGGTTACCACACCGGCCACTGGGAGGTAGGCCTGCTCATGCAGGCGGCTGCCGAGGAGTTGACCGCGCTGGGCGGCATCCCCTTCGGCGGCTACTGCACCGATCCCTGCGACGGCCGCACGCAGGGCACGCCTGGCATGATGGACAGTCTCCCCTACCGCAACGACGCGGCGATAATCTTCCGGCGGTTGATCCGGTCGTTGCCGACGCGACGCGGCGTAATCGGCGTGGCCACGTGCGACAAGGGACTGCCCGCCATGATGATCGCACTGGCGGCGTCCCATGACCTGCCGTGCGTGCTGGTGCCGGGCGGCGTTACGCTGCCGGCGGAAGAGGGCGAGGACGCCGGCAAGATCCAGTCGATCGGCGCGAGGTACGCCCACGGTGAGATCTCCCTGGAATATGCGGCGGATATGGGTTGCCGCACCTGTGCGTCGCCGGGCGGCGGTTGCCAGTTCCTGGGCACGGCGGCGACCTCGCAGGTGGTCGGAGAGGCCTTCGGACTCTCGTTGCCTCACAGCGCGCTGGCGCCTTCGGGCCAGCCGATCTGGACCGACATGGCTCGGCGGTCCGCACGAGCGCTGATACGGCTCGACGCCGAGGGGCAGAACGTGCAGCGGATTTTGACCGAAGCAGCGCTTGAGAATGCCATGACGGTCCATGCCGCCTTCGGGGGTTCGACCAACCTGCTGCTGCACATCCCGGCGGTCGCCCACGCAGCTGGCCTGCGGCGCCCCTCGGTGGAAGACTGGACCAGGATCAACCGCCGGACACCCCGGCTGGTGGACGTGCTGCCGAATGGCCCCACGGGGTATCCCACGGTGATCGCCTTCCTCGCCGGCGGCGTGCCGGAGGTGATGCTGCACCTGCGGGAGGCGGATCTGTTGAACGAAGAGGCGCTCACCGCGACGGGTGCGACCCTGGGGCAGGTCCTGGACTGGTGGCAAACGTCCGAAAGACGGCAGCTGGTCCGCGAGCGGTTGAAGAAGGTGGACGGGATCGATCCGGATGACGTCATCATGTCTCCCGAACGGGCGAGGAACCGGAAACTGACCAGCACGGTCACGTTCCCCCGGGGCAACCTGGCGCCGGAAGGGTCGGTCATCAAGAGTACGGCGATCGATCCGGACGTCGTCGATCCGGATGGCGTGTACCGGAAAACGGGACCGGCGAGGGTATTCACGCGGGAACGGGACGCTATTGCCGCCATCAAAAGCCGGGGCGAGGACGGGATCAAGCCCGGTGACGTGATGATCCTGATCTGCCGCGGACCCATGGGTGCCGGGATGGAGGAAACCTACCAGATAACCGCAGCGTTGCGGCACCTGTCCTTCGGCAAGCACGTCTCCGTGGTGACCGATGCCCGATTCTCCGGAATCTCGACGGGCGCATGTATCGGCCACGTCGGTCCCGAGGCCCTGGCGGGCGGTCCTATCGGCAAGGTGGTCGACGGCGATCTCGTCGAAGTCGTCATAGACCGGAACAACCTGACCGGCTCCATCAACCTGGTCGGCAGCGATGACCGCACTTTCGGCGTCGAGGAAGGTACCCGTCTGCTCGCCGATCGCCCGCCGCGGCCCGATCTCGCCGTCGATCCGAAACTGCCCGACGACACACGTCTCTGGGCCATCCTGCAACAGGCCGGTGGCGGCGCGTGGGGCGGATGTGTCTATGACGTGGACGAAATCGTTCGTCGCATGCGGAACGGTGAGCAGAATGCGGCGCAAGCGTCGTCGCAGAAGACGGCGGCGCCCCCTGAGCAGTCACAGCCAAAGGCGAAGGCAGGAAAAAATGGCAGATAGCCCGGCAATACTCGATCTGAAAGTGAGATACTTCCAGGACAGCACTCCAGCCGGTGTGCCCTGCAGGGAAGAAAACTTCATTCGCAGGGAAATCGGGATGGAACTGCCCGTCGACCGGACGGCGCTTGTCCTGGTGGACCTGTGGAACACGCATTTCATCGACAGCTGGATCGAACGGGCCGCACGGGTCACCCGGGAGGCGATCGTGCCGGCCATCGAATCGAGCCGGGATGCGGGGCTGACCGTGATTCACGCCCCCTCGCCCGAAGTGGCGCGACAGTTTTCCCAGTCATCCCGCAATCCGCCGCCGCCCGTTCCGCCGGGCGGCGGCGCGGACTGGCCGCCCCCGGCGTTCCGAGGCAGGGAAGGCGAGTACCGTGCCTATCTCGGGCCCAGAAGCCAACCGCCTGGGATAGGCATTCACTGGGACCCCATCAGCGACGGCCTGACCATTTCGCCGGCCGTGGAGGTCCGCGACGGAGACGTGGTGATCGCCAGCGGCGCCGAGCTACACGAGGTGCTGGCCGAACGGAACGTGCTTCACCTGGTCTATGCGGGTTTTGCCACCAACTGGTGCGTCCTGGGCAGGGACTACGGCATCCGGTCCATGGCTCGTTACGGATACAACATCGTATTCCTGCGCGACTGTACGGCGGGTGTCGAGTTCCCCGATACGCTGGACGAACTCTTCGTGACGGAAATTGCGGTCCGGGAGATCGAGCAGCAGTTTGGCTTTTCTGCGTCCAATGCGGATTTCTTCGAGAGTTGCCAGAAGGTTTCAGAAAGGAACGCAACTTGATCGTCGATACCCATACCCACTTCTACGACCCCTCCCGGCCGCAGGGCGTGCCGTGGCCGGACCGCGGTGACGAGTTTCTCTACCGGCGTATCATGCCGGATGATTTCAAAAGGGAAGCGCTGTCCGAAGGCGTCACGGGCACGGTCGTGGTGGAAGCCAGTGCCTGGGTGGAGGACAACCGGTGGATCCTGGACCTGGCCGAGGACGATACCTTCCTGCTGGGCCTGGTGGGACACCTTGAACCTCCGGCCCCCGGTTTCGAATCGGACCTGGACCGGTTTGCGAGCCATGATCTGTTCTACGGCATCCGGCTGGGAAAGGCGCCGGTGGACGACCCGGTGTACCTCAGGGCGTTGGAGCAACTCGCCGCCCACGACCTCACGCTGGACCTGCTCGTGGGCAAGGAGTGGCTGCCTGGCGTGGCTGCCTGCGCCGCACGGTTTCCGGGACTCAGGATTGTGCTGAACCACCTCGCCCACGTACCGGTGACCGGCGGTCGCCCGGATGACGAATGGGCATCCGGCATAAAGTCTGCCGCGGCCCATCCCAACGTTTTCTGCAAGATATCGGGCATGGTGGAGCTGGCGCAGGATACGCCTCCGCCGGAGGATCCGGCCTATTACAGACCGGTCCTGGATGTGCTCTGGCACGCATTTGGAGAGGACAGGCTGCTGTATGCCAGCAATTGGCCGGTATCCTGGAGATACGCTGCCTACCGGAAGGTACAGTCTCTGGCCATAGCCTGCTTCGAATCGAAGGGGTCGGAAGTCCTGGACAAAATCATGGGGGGCAACAGCAGGGAAGCCTACAGGTGGGTACCGCGCGGTTGACGTTTGTTCAACAGCGGCTGACGTTCGTTCAACCCGCTTGCAACCGGTCCTCTATCGGTACGTATTCACAGACATCGTCACCGGTGTAGATCTGGCGGGGGCGCGCGATTTTCTGGTCCGTATCGTCCAGCATCTCCGCCCATTGCGCCAGCCAGCCCACGGTGCGGGGTATGGCGAACAGCACTGGGAACATTTCGAGCGGGAATCCCATGGCCTGATAGATGAGACCCGAATAGAAGTCCACATTGGGATAGAGTTTGCGATTGACGAAATAATCGTCTTCAAGGGCGATCCGCTCCAGTTCCACGGCAACGTCCAGCAGCGTATTCTTGCCGGTGACACCCAGCACCCGGTGGGTCATTTCCTTGAGAATCCTTGCGCGCGGATCGTAGTTCTTGTACACCCTGTGGCCGAAGCCCATGAGCCGGATATCCCCCTGCTTGACCTTTTTTATGTATGAGGGTACCCGGCTGATATGACCGATTTCCTGCAGCATATGCAGCACCTGCTCATTGGCGCCACCGTGCAGGGGGCCGTACAGCCCGGCCGCCGCGGCGGCCACGGAAACGTAGGGATCGGGCAGCGAACTGCCCACGCTGCGCATCGCGTTGGCACTGCAGTTCTGTTCGTGGTCTACGTGCAGGATGAAAACCACGTCCAGCGCTTTTTCCAGCACGGGGTCGGGTGAATATTGTTCCGTCATCTTGTACATCATGGACAGAAAGTTGCCGCAGTAACCCAGGCCATTGTCCGGATAGGTGTAGGGAAAGCCCTGACTGTGCCGGTAAGCAAAGGCCGCGATAGTCGGAATCTTGGCGATAAGCCGGTGGATCTGTTCGTTTCGTATGGCCACGTCGCGTATCTGCTTGGCTTCCGGATAGAAGGTGGACAGCGCGGCAACCGTACTGATCAGGATCCCCATGGGATGGGCGTCGTACCGGAATCCGTCCATGAATTTCTTGATGTTCTCATGGACAATCGCGTGATGGGTGATGTCGTGTGACCATTCTTCGAGCTCGGCCCGGGTCGGCAGCATGCCGTGAACGATCAGGAAGGCGACTTCGAGAAAGGAACTTTTTACGGCCAGGTCCTCGATGGGATAGCCCCGGTAGCGCAGTATGCCCTTTTCCCCATCGATGTGGGTTATGCTGCTCCGGCAGGAGGCGGTGTTGGTGAACGCCGGATCGTACCCCAGCAGACCGAAGTCGTCTTCGGACACCTTGATCTGTCGAAAGTCCGTGGTGGGGATCGCCGCGCCGTACCTGGGATAGGTCCCGTACATGATGGGAATCTCGTATTCCTTGCCGGTCCGGTTGTCTATGACGGTCAACGTGTCGGGCATGCAGTACAACCTCCTGAAACTGGCTTGGGAAGGGAACGACACGGGGACTGGCGCGCCGTGAAACCAACAAGTTAAGTCGCCGCGGCATTTTGGTCAACCCAAATCAGTCTCGATACACACTCCAGTCGATCTGTCCAGTATTACGGCGGGCACAGCCACGCCGCCGGAGTCATCGCATCCCATGACCGTCGCGAAAACTTTGACGCGGCAGCGGAGTTGAGCCATGGCAATAATCAATATACCCGCCGGGTACTATCAGCAATTCGATGCGGATTATGCACTTGAAACGCCGGGTAAGGGTTACGGGGGCTGGCAGCGGTCGGAAATAAAGATCGACACCGACCACACGGCGTTTGTCGTCATGCACGCGTGGGATACGGGAAGCCCGGAGGAATACACGGGATGGTACCGCGCCGTCGAGTACTTCCCCAGGGCGGAGCAGATCTGCCGGGAGGTGTTTCCCCCGCTGCTCCAGGCAATCCGGTCGAATGGCATGAAGTTGTTCCACGTCGCGGGCGGCGGCCGGTATCACGAGAATCACCCGGGATACAGGGCTGCCGTCGAACTGGCGGGCCCGGAACCGGATCCGGTGGAGTCTGTCGACCGCGATCCCGTTTACGAGGAACTGAACAGGTTCCGGGTCGAACGGGTTTTCCCAGGTGCCGGGAACACCGCCGACATCAAGCGCGGATTCGACCGTATCGATTCCGCTCCCCAGGCACGGCCGGAACCGGACGAGGGTGTCGCTGAGAACGGCCACCAGTTGGCAGCCCTTTGCCGCGCCCACGGCATCAACCACCTGATCTACATGGGATTTGCCATCAACTGGTGCCTGCTCATGTCGCCGGGAGGCATGCTGGACATGCGGCGTTACGGGGTAATCTGTTCCACGATTCGCCAGGCGGTGACCGCCGTGGAAAACCGGGAAACGGCGGCGACGGAAGCGGCTAAGGAACTTGCGCTGTGGCGCGTCGCCCTGGCGTTCGGTTTCGTTTTCGAGGTGAAGGATGTTATGGAAATGCTGAATCGAGACCTGCCATCGGTCAAGGATCTACCCAGCGGCCATCCGACTTGATCAGGTCGACCAGTTCCTCGACACCCCGTTCCTGCGGAACACTCATCTTGACGCAGTCACGCCCGCGGTAGAGGGAGATAATCCCGTTGGCGCGTCCGACATAACCGTAATCGGCATCGGCCATCTCTCCGGGTCCGTTGACGATGCATCCCATTACGGCGATGTCGAGACCCGCGAGATGGTCGGTGGCCGCCTTGACCTCCGCAAGCACGTTTTCCAGGTTGAATTTGGTTCGCCCGCAGGAAGGACATGCGATAAACTCCACCTTGGTACGTCGCAAGCCCAGAGACTGGAGTATATCGTAACAGACCGGGATTTCGTTGGCGGGATCCTCGGCGAGCGATACCCGGATGGTGTCGCCGAGGCCTTCAGCCAGCAGGGTGCCTATTCCGGAGGTCGACTTGACCCGGGCATACTCGCCGTCACCGGCCTCCGTGACACCCAGGTGCAGCGGATAGTCCATCCCCTCTTCGTCCATACGGCCGGCCATGAGGCGGTTGGCCTGAATCATGACGGGCACACGGGACGCTTTAAGCGAAACGACCAGGTTTCTGTAGTCGTGCGCCTCGCAAATCCGAATGAACTCCAGTGCGGATTCCACCATGCCTTCTGGCGTGTCTCCGTATGTCACGGTCATGCGGTCCGACAGGGATCCGTGGTTCACGCCGATGCGCATGGCAATGTCCCGCTCCCGGCAGACCTTGATTACGGGGGCCAGATCTTCGGCCACCTTTTGTCTCGCGGCTTCGAATTCCTCGGGTGAGTATTCGATGGAATCTGCCAGACGCTGGAATACGAACAGGCCGGGGTTGATACGTACCTTGTCTACAGACCTGGCGACTTCCTCGGCTATTCGGGTTCCCTGGTGATGAACATCCGCTACCAGGGGCACGTCCACACCATTCAGAACGAGGGTATGCTTGATTTCCCGCAGGCTGTGGGCGTCCGCAAGCGTAGGTGTGGTCACACGTACGATTTCACATCCCAGTTCATGCAATCGGATGATCGCTTCCACACACGCTGCGACGTCCCGCGTGTTCTCCGTGATCATCGACTGCACGACAATGGGATGCCGGCCGCCGATCGTGATGTTTCCTACGCGGACTTCCCGGGTCTTTCTCCTCGGATAAGCCATATCCATATGGTCAACCCCGTCATCGTCGATACGTAGGAACGATCTTCAATTTGGACGAAACCGAACATGCGTTCATGAAGTGTTTACGGCTGTCCACGATTCTTGTGGTCCGTTCCTGATATATTCAGCGACCGCACCAAATTAACGTACTTGTGATCACTTGATTGTCAATACCCCAATGCCAGGACGTACCAGCTTTAGATGTCGCTGGTCACTGTTAGGAAATCTATTTCGCTCGACTCAGTGGTATCAGTCCCAGTTTGATCTCAACCATATTGCTTTCCGTAACACAGGGCTGTTTTTCCTCGAAGTAAACCAGAAAGCCTGTTTTCCGACCGTCCAGTGAAATCGCAAGAGTAGGACGGATTTCATCAACCCACGGTCCTCCACCCTTATCTTCTCGCCTGGATAAAACACAAGGCCGCAGTTTCGTTATCCGGAAACAGCTCCATCAATACGAGGATTTTAATACCTTTTCGGAACCATTCTCCGATCCACTAGATTGACTGCCCTTTTCACTTAATTCCCCTGTGTGGTCTGTATAAGTCATCCCTAACTGTAAATATTAAATATGTTTACGTAAATTTCGTCAAGTGTAATCGTATGCGGAAAGTGCACAGGATTGACAACTAAAATCGCTCAGGTTATCTTACAAGTACTATGGCCGATTATACAGAAAACGAACTAAGATATATAGATAAGTTAGATGATTTTAAGGCTCGGTCGATAGAGGCTTTAGACAGACATTTGTTGACCTTGTCAGCGGGATCAATCGTCCTTTCGATTACATTCGTAAAGACTTTCATTAAAAGTTTTCCCGCACCTTATGAACTTGCACTAAAAATCTCTTGGGTGTTTTTCCTAGTAACAATCGTCCTTGTGCTTGTATCGTATCTGTTCAGCATAAAATCTATGAACACAAAATTTGAGGATATAAGGGCAAGAATGGTAAAGAGAAAAAATAGGACGGATAAGCAACAAGAATCCAAAGACAAAGGAGGGAAGAGGTTAAATTATGATGGTACAGTAAAAGTGCTTCGTTTTACAAGCGGCATCACCTTTATTTTTGGCTTGTCATTGATTATCTTTTTTTCAATTTCAAATCTAAGTGAGAACCATATGTCAGAGAAAAACCGTGTAGAACGAATCGATAATGGTGATGATAGTGAATCTAGGGGTCAAGACCAGGCCTACATAAAGGGCCTTGAAACACCATTTAACATCTTGGATGACGGAGACGAAGATACAAATCAAGATAGCCAACAAGGCAATCAAGGTTCCAACGAAGATTCCAGTAATACAAGCGACGAATAGTAATTTCTGCTCCCCTTACTTAATCGGCCATAACGCACTGGCATCAGGTTATGGCCGTTTGTCTACTATTCCTTATATTTGGTAAATACATACCTTAGTATCCAACGGCCTTGATTCGAACTAGCCGTCTTCTTTCACTGTGAGGTCCAGTTTTGGGCATTTCTCCCGCAAGATTTCTTCGGCCTGCCTTCTGTATTTCTTGGCATCGCACCGTAGTGCAGCAGCATTAGCCTCGAAGCCCTCGGCTTCTTCCTCAGCCTCATGCGCCTTTTTGTTGAGATTGTCTAGGACTTTACCCAATTCTTCGGGCGGCATTTTTGCAGGATTTCGGCCGTGCTGGCTAACCATATCGTTCCCCCGTTCGGCTTAAATACAAAAACGGCCATAACTCCATTTAATGTAAGGGGTTATTATGGCCGTTAGGGCAAGGGGAAATAACGAGCCTAGCCAATTACTTGATTAACTTCAAATCAATCAAATCTACATCGGACCAACCTATATCCCTAATCAAGTCTTTAAGAGTACCAATCGGGAAAGGTGTCTTGGGATGATAATGAATGACAACGCGCCTTGTTTCGCCATTTGGCATCTGTTTTATGAATGGGATTCTTGCTCCTGATCTGCTGACCTGTGTCCACCCATCCCTTTTCAATGCTCGAATTAGCTCTGGCCTTGTAATTGTTCGGATTTGCTGAAATGCTTCAACTGAGACCTGCATAGTCAAAGTCCCTTTCCCGCACAACTGTCTTGGCATCTGTAGTTACAATCAGTCCTGGCCTGGACGTTAGTTCTCCATGTTCTTTCATGGAATCCAGATACCATATAATTGCATCCTCGACTTCCTCAAAGGCCTTTTCTTCACTTTCAGAATCTATATGAAGGCCAGGAAGTGCAGGGCAATAAGCATGGTATCTGTCTTCGTCCGGCTCTACGACGACCGTAACAGTTATTTTAGCAGACGACATAGCGACCTCCGTATTGCCCCCAAGTGGACTGTGGTCCCTTCAATACCCGTATTAACAGGCTGTCTCGACGGAGACAGAAAAACCCCGCAGCTTGTGACAACGGGGTAGATACAATATGCCTTCATGTGGGGGCATGCCCTATAATACGTTGATTGCTTTATACAAAACAAGAAAAAAAGTCAATGCCTTTTTCTGTTTTCTTCACCTTGAAACCCAGATTGGAGGCAAGTTGAAGGTAAATCGTCCACAATTTCAGTTTAGCGCAAGGCCGTATCTTAGGTAGTGTATCAGTTTGAAATATCGTCCATTCAATGTTTTCTCTTTGACCGTATCGCCCAAGCTATCAGTATCGCGCAGAAAACCACGACTACAGGCCACAGAAATCGGTCCACCTGTTCCCATATATACGCTTCACGTGCCATTTCATTTAGCGCGTCAGCAAATTGAGGGTCCACAATAATACTCCTGTACTAAAAGCTGATGTTGCGGCGTTGTATACGCTTGTCTTGTATTTGGTTCATAAGCACCATAAAGAAGACCAGGCATTAATCGACACAATTTGTACTTACATGAACGTTTTGGTAGAGCACGACTATGAATCGAGAACCGGTCAATCGTTTAAATACAATGACGCATATCGTAAGATAAAGAAAGACCTCGAGAAATTCGCCAATGCTGACAATTCATCGTAGTTGATAAAGAGGACGTATTAATGGCGGATACTGTACAATGGGATGGGTACGAATTTACTGTCTACTATGGGATTTCTCAAAATTGGAGCGCAATTGGAGGTCTATACGTTTTTGCTGGGTTGGAGACAGACCCGCAAGGAAGGTCTGTATGGCATCCCTTCTATGTGGGTCAGACATCATCCTTTGCCGAACGGCTAACCACTCACAAAAGTTGACCGGGGGCTGTGCGGCTGGGGGCCACCCATGTCCATGCTCGGGTTGAGCAGGACGAGACTGCGCGGGAGCAACTTGAGGCACATCTGATCCAGGTATATCAACCAGATTTGAATATTCAACATCGGTAGCCTTATTCGGCAACATATCGCCCTCCATTTTAGCAAGCCCGGAGCCATTGACGCTCCGGGCTTTTTCATTTACATTTCTTGCGTTCGATTGGCTCTAAGGGGGAATGCCTATGAACACCGCGTCTTAACATCGAAAAACCGCATTGGCGGGGGGCGTAACTCGGTAGCTCAGTGGTTAGAGCAACCCTTTTGCGAAGGGGCAGGTCGCCGGTTCGAATCCGGCCCGGGTGCCCCCCGCCGTTATTACTTGTTTGTAAACTATTCCGCCGATCGAACAGAGTACCATTGGTGTTCCCGCCTTGCCATTCCGGATACTAAAGGAATCTCTGATCAAGTCCCTGGCATTGATTTCATGAACAAGGTAATATGAACTCGGTATCCGTCGTACGTTGGCAGCGCCCTTTCACCTTTAGGATCAAGCGGGGTACGCGTCCATGAAACAATCGAGTTTTTCCGATATGGCCTACGATCAGAAGAAGAAGAAAACGCGCAAGGAACGCTTTCTGGGTGAGATGGATGCGGTGCTTCCCTGGGACCTGTTGCTCGCGCCCATCCTGGCGCACTATCCGAAGGCGGGCGGCGGCAGGCGCCCGATCGGTGCTCCGGTGATGCTCAGGATCTACTTCATGCAGCAGTGGTACGGCCTTTCGGATCCGGCCATGGAAGACAGTCTCTACGACGTGGAATCGATGCGCCGCTTCGCGGGCGTGGACCTGAACGGCGTGCCCGACGAGACGACGATCTGCAAGTTCCGCCATCTCCTGGAAGCCCATGGACTGACCGAAGCGTTGTTCGACCGGACAAAGCGCTATCTGTCGGATCGGGGCATGATGGTGAGCGAAGGCACGATCGTGGACGCGACGATCATCCATGCGCCTTCGTCGACGAAGAACAAGGAAGGGAAAAGGGACCCCGAGATGGCCAGCACAAAGAAGGGCAACACCTGGCACTTCGGCATGAAGGCCCACGTGGGCAGCGATCCGAAGGGACGGGTGCACAGCGTGGTGGCCACACCCGCCTCGGTGCACGACGCCAAGGCGATGGAGGCCTGTCTGCATGGCAATGAGAAGGCGATCTACGGCGACCGTGCCTATGCGGACCAGGCGCGAAAGCAAAGGGCCGAAGAAGAAGGCGTCGTATGGCGGGTGCATCGCAAGGCCAACAGGGGCAGGCGCCTCAACTGTGCGGACCGGTCGTTCAACCGAAAGAGCAATCGCGTACGAGCAAGGGTCGAACATCCCTTTGGCATCATCAAGAACCTGTGGGGCTATCGCAAGGTCAGGTACCGGGGTCTTGCCAAGAACACGGCCCATCTCTTCACCCTGTTCGCCCTGGCCAACTTCCATCTGGCCCGGCGGGAACTGGCGCTCACTTAGGGAGCAGTCCGTCCAATACGGGCGGACGAGGGCAGACAGGCCGGTCCGGGACCCATTCAGGGGCGAAAACACCCTCACAAGTACCCAAAACAACACCATCTTCAACATGATCGTCCTCTGAACTGACGCATATCATACCTCTTGGCCGGACATCCGGGTTGATCAGAGGCTCCTTAAAGTATATAAGCCCCTTATATTTCCCAATGAATTATCCTTGAGTAGTACGCTTTAGCACATTCATCAGATGCAATCTAGGAACTTCATAACGATACGGTAAGCTGGTTCATAGCAAGCCAAGATTTGTATGTCAGGTTCCACTTCACCGTGAAGAAGTGCGTTTCGCATTGAGTAAATTGTTTCAATTAGTCCAGATAGTAGGTCCTCCGCACTACATTGGAACTGTATTGTCGCTATGGTCAATTCTGGTCCGCCACCGTGAACTAGGTCGCACATCGGACGCGGATTGCAGTCGTCATAGAATTGTCGAAGTGTTGTACGTTGGCGTTCTGACAGATTCTCGAAGCTACGAAGTGTGTAGACCTCACTGGGATCATACTGGGTTTGTATATGTTCGAATTTAACCTGCGAATTCCTAAGTGATGTGACAGTAATCTTAATTGCGCCTCCTTGAATCCTTTCTGCTTTGAACTCCTGTCCGTTCCGTTCCATCTGTTCAAGTTGCAGATGCTTGGGGCGGATGCAAACTGCACGGAGGGAGATCCGCTCATTGACACCTTTGTGTGCCACCTCAAGGTGAATAGCGTCTAGGCTTTGGTGAAGATCATAGATTGCCTGCCTGAGGGTTAGTGCTAACATTGTCAGATTATCATTGTCAAGTAATGGCAGTATGCCACGTCGCACAGCATTAGGTTTGCATTTTATGTATTCTAGCATCGCGCGTTCATGAATCTCGCCTGAAGCGTGTCGGTACCATCCATTGAATGCTGCCCATGCCTTTACGAATGGACCAATATAGTCAATTTCGGCTCGCTTCATCCAATCGGCGGCATGAGGAGGAAGAACCATCAGTCTATCCCTTTGACTTGGTGAAGAGATTCCATCGCGTTAGATTCTTCCCCTTTAATAGCAATCTCGACGGCGTTCCTCGCAACTTCCACAAAGTAACGAGCTTGAGACTTCGATTCTTCACTTCTACGAAGGCTGTTTGATATCAAAGACTGGATTTCATCGGGAATGAACGGAATCTTGAACTTGTCAATATCACCTGGGTATAACTCTGGCTGAGCAGTACCTGACATATGACGTTCCGTTTGAAGCCTTCCTACAAGTGAATTCATAACAAATGCGACATACACAGGATTACCCTCTCTTAATCGTAGTATGTTCACATGATTACTAGCGACTGCCGGGCTTTCTAGGTCGAAATGTGCCGTTCGCCCTATCTTTGCTCCTGTGGTATAGGTAAGGATATCGCCGGATTTCAATCGTGCTCGCTCGTTTATATTGAGCCATTTTGTGGTTGTCCTTTCTAGATTATCGTAGTCAACTCTAGCTTCAAGGATATGACGGCTATTGACAACGAATACGTCGCCCCCAGCAACATATTCAGGTTGAAGTCCGCGTGCGTTGTATGCACGGATGTCTCGAATAGATCTTACTTCAACTCCGCTTGCTGGCAAGTCATTAAGGAACTCATCGTATTTTGATGAAAAAAACTGCGCATCCATCCGTCCAGCAGCAATAACATCATTAGATCGAGCGGTGTAGCTAAGCGGTTCTGGAGGCGTCCAATTTGCGAGCCCAAGAGCTCCAAGCAGCGTGTTCTCCGCTTCTATGAAATACTGTGATACCAATTCATGGGATTCATAAGCCTTTTGCATGATACGAGCGACTGCCGATTCAAAACTGAAACTGAAACGTGGAACTTTGATACGCTCGATCATCCAAAGAAAAACGTGCTGTTGAACACTCCCGACTGGTAGCCTGTTTATCTGTGTTCTTCCGAATGTACATGATAGAAACGCAGCCAGATAAAATGGATCTATGCTACTTGGGGTAATTTTGGCTATATCTTGATTCGAGTTAATTGGATAATTCCAGCTATCAAGTGCAACTGTGACACTGCCTACGCTCCCCGACATAGACAACAACACCATTCCAGGCACAACCTCCGACTTGTACAGAAGTTTGTGTGCTTCTGGTGATATACGAAGCACTTCAGCGAAGTCTACAAAATCGCCAGCAAAGTTCGTTCCCCTAAGGTACGGAATACCTTCGTCCTGATAGTCAAACTCGTTAGTGAGTGCATAGGCTCCGAAACTTCGAACGTCAGAAGAAACATCCTTTATTTCATGCGGAGTTTTTTGGGAAACCATCTCATCTACTGCAATGGCAGCTTGTGAGAAATAGGGACTGTCAATTCGCAAGTCCCGATTACCTTTCATTGCCATCGAAAGAGTTAGTATGGAGGCTTCTAGCCCCTCCAACAGTCCGCTCAGGCGGTCACTGTCGAAGGGGCGGGTTGAAAAAAACTTAGACCCTCTCCAGCTGCAAACTCCCAAAAAGCTTCCGCAATTCCATTACGGGTTAAGTCTTCATGATTAAACAGGTCATGGGCAACGATGAAATGCCCGTGAGTGTCTCGCATCAGGCTTCCATCGCAACTACGTAGGTAAACTTTCTCACCACTACTGTTAACGCTTTCAGTCTGCTGTGTGGCGAAGAATATGTTGTAGTCGTCCACCTTGGGGCAGTACGATCCGACAGCGGGGTCGTCATTCCATTTCTGTACAAACAATACGCTAGTCTTTGTTCCCGTGTGCGGTTTGAATGTATTTGGGTGCAGTCCCACCACGGCAAGTATACGACAGCGATCCATGATAAATGCCCGCAATCGTTGGTCTGATGAATTGTTGAACCGACCCTGCGGAAGTACAATAGCCATGCGACCACCTGGTTTCAGGAAGTCAAGATTGCGCTCAATGAATAAAAGATCACGGCCTACGGCCCGTTCCAACTTGCCCGACTTTTTGTGGGCAAGGTCATAGTGCGACAACATATCGGACTGCTTGATATTGCCTGCAAATGGTGGATTAGCCATGAGGATGTCGAACTTGAACTGCCTGTAATCAGATTGTTTGATTCTTGCTCGATGCTTGCGTAATCGCTGCCAGCCTTCGCCATAGGTGTCAGACCAATCATCCTGTTTTACGGTCTCATCCCACTTGGACCAGTCGAGTGTATTCAGATGCAGAATATTGGTTTCTCCATCACCAGCAATCAGATTAAGGCAGCGTGAGACTCGAACGCTCTTTTCATCGAAGTCGATGGCAAACAATTTGTCACGCACATAGTCTTCGCACCGGGGAGGTTTAGCGTCCATCGTGAACAGGTGACTTTCTTGTAAACCAATGTCGATGATGATTTTACGCCAGACATGGAACATAGTATGGACTGTGAAGCCCGACGATCCGCAAGCAGTGTCGATCACCGTCTCATTCTCTTGCGGGTTAAGCATCTTTACACACATGTCGATCACCCAACGGGGTGTGAAGTATTGGCCTTTTTCACCCTTTGAAGACTTATTTACGAGGTATTCGAATGCATCGTCAATCACGTCGAGATTGGAGTTGAATAGCTTCCATTCTTCGAGCGAGCCAATGCAGACCTGCAAGTGATCAGGTGATAGTCGAATGCGTTCGTCGTCCAAGAACACTCCAGGCCACTGCTTCTTAGCGTCGTCGAACAGATCTTGTATTGCTTTCTTGAGTTGTGCTGCTGTATTGCTGTTCCGAAAACGTAGGAACGGGTGCCTACCACGATGGTGAAACATCTCGTCGTAGAGTTTAGTAAAGACCAGCTTAAACACCTCTTCAAACACATCCACACCCGCGTTCGCTAGAACCTCGTTCTCCATTTCGACAATCAAATCTCGCAGTGATCGGGCCTTGGATCCTTCGCGTTCACGTTCTTTTTCTTTTTCTATAAGGGTTTCGATGCCCCAAGGCTGATTTACTATGGCCTCAATTGTCTGATTAGCATGGGGCAGGTGGTGTATAGGAACGAAGTAGTTGGGATTCTTCCGATGCCAGACTTCGGTTAGAATACCATTGCTCCACACAGCTAACGGTGCTCCGGTGGCATGGGCATATGATCGGAGTTGCTCTTTCCCATCACGTAACTTCTCCTGCTTCACCTCGATAATGATGTAAGGCACCGTTGGTCGGTCGGCGTCGAATACAACAATATCAGCCCGTTTGGAACTATCACGGCCAAAGGTGATCGGATATTCAACTTTGATTCGTTCGACGGGATAGCCGTATTGGTCAATCAGCCGCGTCAACCATAGTTGGCGAGTACGTTCTTCAGGTTTTAATTGTACATCCTTTTTGCGAATAAGGCATGATACAAACGTCTCGGATTTACCTCTCACTGTTTTGTCGAAGCTGCGATCATCAAGTTTGCGAATCTCTTCTTCAGATACTAAGCTCAACTCACTGAATTCATTCGTTTTCTCGTTCATTGGCAGTTCCATTCTTTGTAATCATCTAGATCGTGACCTAGGCTTATTCTTAAACGTAAGAATATCACATTTCCCCCATTGAATGGCTGAGATACTCATTTCGCTGCCTCTGACCTTGAGAATTTGCTTATGAAATCGGTAATCGCTCTCCGTGGGGTCCAGATTCACTACAAAACACCTCACTTCATTACTTTAAAACAATGTAAGGACTAATGAAATGTGCGAGGTTGTAAGGAATTTGCCCACACTGATGTTAAAATTTCATTGGATTTAATTACGGTTTGTAGTGTGGAAACATCCGTTGTTTACCAACCGGTCAAGAATGCGTGTGTAATATCATCTAGCTACTGCGTATCGACATTCCAAGAAGCTTATGGATAATACGATGGTTTACTGGGCAAAGTTTAAGATTTAAATCTCAATCACCTACAAAATCTCGATATCGTAAGCCATAAAGTTGTAGTGCACCCCCAAATGGGACAAGTAGTTAAGCTACAGTTTTAACACGTGACATCCTCTGCTCGAACTCGGCCGGCGGTCTGTAGTCCAGGGCCGAGTGCAAGCGCTTGCGATTGCATGCGTTTGTCGATGAAGTAGCCGATGCGGGATCGGGCTTCTTCGAGAGATTCGTACTCGTAGAGATAGACCTCCTCGTATTTGAGCGTCCTGATGAAGCGCTCTGCTCTGGCGTTGTCATAGGGGTTGCCGCGCCGGCTCATGCTGATTTCTATGCCGGCGTTCTTGAGCGTGTCTACATAGGTTTTCGAGGCATACTGCACGCCCCGGTCGGAGTGCGGTAGTAGCTGGATCGACCGATAGAGAGCGTTCTGCACAGCCGCTTGACCACGGCGCGGTCGGTGGACGCCTTTGACTGAGCGACCAGGGAGATCATGACCTTTCTCCATTGCTTCGCGCTGAGCGTGGGATCTCCTCTAGCCGACTCAAGACTTTTTTTAACAGGTCGTTCTCCATGGTCAGTTGACCGACTTTACGCTCAAGGGCAGCGATCCGGGCCTCGTCACTTACCGCCTTGCCGTTACCTGGGAAGGCGCGATCACCCTGACGGCGAAGCTGTTGGCGCCACCTGTGAATCAGCGTAGGATGGACCTGATGTTCCCGGGCCAACTGACTGATTGATTTGCCCGAATCGGCTTCCTGAAGAACCTGGAGCTTGAACTCGCGGGTGAACTGACGACGTTTCAGGGACATGGGGTGCCTCCTCGATTAGAAGGAAGCTTAACTCACTGTCCCGGTCAAGGGTGCAGTACAGAAAGTTGGGTTCACTTATTCCTAAGAAAGTTGTTTTCTTCTGCATTAACTTTCGCAATAAGTAATTACGGGCTTGCGCCCAGCGTCGGCCTGGGTTATCTTGTCCGTCCAGCAGTCGATCCGTGTGATTTTTGTTGTGTTACGTTACGCGCACTGTATATTGTGCTGACCACATCCATCCGGAGGCCGGCATGTGAACCTGACCGAGTCACATCCGCAAACAAACCCAACAGTCCTGGAAACGTCCGCACCGCCGCAATATACCCCCATCAGCAGCGTATGGGAAGGCGGAGACGGTGAACTCATCGAAAGCATGTTGAGTTTCTACCCGTCGATAGAACCGGATCCGATCCTGGACGCGACGTACAACCACGGCCGTTTCTGGAGCGGGTCTGCCCGCCGCGTCGTGTCGATGGACATAGACCCGAAGTACTGCCCCGATATCGTAGCGGACAACCGCGAAATGCCGGGCGTTCCCGATGACGAATACGGCGTTGTGGTCTACGATCCGCCGCACGTCGGTCCCCAGGGTCGCGATAAGAGCAGCAAGCGCTTTGATGAGGATTTCGGCGCGACTGTGGCCTGTGGCAAGGAACACGGCTGGTCCCTGTCATACCTGTATCCCCCGTTCCTCGAACAAGCACGGCGGGTCCTGAAGCCGAAGGGCCTGCTCCTGGCCAAGATCACCGACATGGTTAATTGCCACCGCTCACAGTGGCCGCACTGCGACTTCATGCGCATGGCGGACGAAGCCGGGTTTACGGTCTGCGACCTGATCGTAAAGGTCCGTACCGGCCCGATGGTCTCCACGAAGTGGCAGACCGCCATCATGCACGCAAACGACACTGCTTCTGGATCGTTTGCCGGAACGGGACGAGCTGCGAGCGATGACACGGGCCTACAATCCACTCAGCGTGGACGAACTGGGCCGCAACGCCGTCCGAGCGCTCCTGGAGTACCCCTGCGAAGCGTTGCCGCCTCCAGATCAGTTTCCCGGCGCTGGCGTGTACACGATCCATTACAATGGCAGCTTCCCGGCGTATCAGGATATACCCGAAGGGGCGCCCATCTACGTGGGCAAGGCAGACCCGCCAGGGAAACGGCAGGGCGGGAAGGCCGCCCGGCAGACTGATACTCCGGTGCTTTTTTCCAGACTACGCGAACACGCGAATTCAATAGACCAGACCGAGAACCTGCACCCCGGCGATTTCTGTTGCCGGTGGCTTCTGTTTGCACCTGTATGGATCGAACTGACCGAGCAGGTTCTTATTGCCCAGTATCAACCGCTGTGGAATGTCGTGGTCGATGGTTTCGGTATTCACAGTCCGGGCAGGGGGCGGAGGGCCCAGCGTAGATCGCGGTGGGACACCTTGCATCCAGGGCGAGAATTCGCGATATTGTTACCAGATAGGGAAGAATCCGTAGAGGCGATCACAGGGGCCATTGCGGAACATCTGAGATAGGGAGTAAAGAGAGCATGGGACTTTTCGGTATCGTTCCGTTAGATGATGAGGCTATAGGCAAGTTAAAATCTGCACTTGATGATATTGACGGTGTCGTGGTCTACGATCTGGATGAAGTTAATGCCGCATTGATGAAGCGATACAATTTCGTTCTTTTTGAGGGCACGCCGTCACAGTTGTCTAACATGATCACAGAGAAAACCGGCGAAACTACTCGACATATTGTGTTCGATATGGAACCGGCCAATATCGCTGGTTATGCGCCTACGTCATTCATCCAATGGATTTCTCAAAATGCAAGAAAATGATGCAGACAGGCTGGACAAAAACGCCCGTCTTGATTCTGTTTCTATAAAACGGGATGTAGACCGGTTGATGGACGAGGTTTTCTATAGCGAAGGCAGTATTAGAGACCGGTTGAAAGCGATAGAAACTACGCTTACAAATACGAAATGGTTTCTCGGAGTTATTACCATCCTCTTGGCCGCCACACTCGCCGGTGTGGTTAAACTCGTGTTTACCCCTTAGTTGAGCGAACACACTCACGGATGTAAAACACCCCGGCAGACCGGTATGACCCACCGGGGTGTGCTCTGAACGTCATGACCAGCCTATTTCCTGGGCCGTTTGCGGCAGTGCGGCTTGACGCTAACCGGCTTTTTCGCTGGACACGATGTGCGACCTGATTTACCCTTTGCCACGCCATCACCTCCTTTGGTGGCGGTTATGCTCTGCCGCCGCGTACAACGGCAGCAGAGCGAGTTAATGTGTGACGGGTCGGGCTTATAACAGTTTAACCCGTCGCAGCGGTAAGGGGACTGGGCGCGCGGGAGGAAACGTCGGTCTGACCGGTCGAACTGGCCGGACCGGACGCACCCTGCGCGTCGGTGCCCTGGTAAAGTAAGACACGATGGTCTCCTTTACGTTTGTAGCAGGGCCGACGTTTTTTTCTTGATTATGAGGGGAAGCGGGGTTATATTAGGGATGTCCTCAAGTAGCCCTCGACCCTGCAAGGTCGATTCTAAACGCCTCGGCTCTCACAAGTCGGGGCGTTCCACTTCCAGACCATAACCTATGGAAATTGCCGGGATAAGTCAACCTCTATATTGACCGTCTTAGCATCCCGAACAACATCATATAGTAGAAAGTGGTCGGATACGGGTTAGGCGAACAGCGCGCCCATGAACGCATCCCACGGGCGGGCGTCGGTACGGTGGTTGTACTTCCACGCGGCCTCGGCGACGAACAGCGGCTTAAACTTGAGCGTGTACTTGTGGCTACCGTACCACGCCCGCTTGAGCAGCGACCAGAACCCCTCTATCGTGTTCGTGTGTACGCCGTTCTCACTGTACGCCCGCTGGTGGTTCACTACCGCATGCGGCATGTACTCGCGGACCGCGTTGTACGCCTTGTATTCGTCCGTAATCAATACGCTTTCGTCCGTATCGACCGCATGGCGGATGAAGTTCAGGATACCCTTGCCGGTCAGATCCTGTGCGACCTGGGCGATCACGTTGCCGTCGCGCTCAACCGCACCGATCACCGGCGTCTTGTCGGTACCGTGCCCGCGCTTGCTGGGCTTGTCGTCTTCGCGCTTGTTACGTTTGCGCGGCTTGCCGCCCACGTAGGTTTCATCGGCTACCACTACTCCGGCCAGCATCGGGGCCTGATCGTTCGCCATAGCGGCCCGGATACGCTGCTGCATGTACCATGCCGATTTCTGATTCAGTTCGAGGTCGCGGGACAACTGGTAACTGGACAGCGACTTCTTGGCGTTCACGACCAGCACGATCGCGACAAACCACTTTTGCAACGGTATCTGCGTCTTTTCCATGACAGTCCCGGCCAGCACGTTAAACGACGATTTGCAGTCATGGCAATTCCAGCGCCCGACGCGTCCGCGTTCCTTCTTGCGCTTCACGTTTTCGGTGCTGCCGCAATGCGGGCAGTACGCGCCTTTGGCAAACCGGATGCTTTCCAGGTGGTCAATGCAGGCTTGCTGATCGGGGAAGCGGCGGGTAACTTCGAGCAGATTCATGATGTATCTCCGTACCGGTAAAGGGTTGTTGTCCTTATCTACCCTCAATATACCGCATACGGGATACGATGTCAAGCCCATAATTACTTATTGCGTCTTCCTTTTCACCTGCTGGAATCCAGTATGCTTTCTGGTATACCCAGAAGTGAACAGGCTTGTCCTGTGTGAAGTAAAGATTGTAGAGTTGACTCTGCGCATCTGATCGACCCTCAAGGCAGGCGTGTATCAGATTGACGTCTCCTGGGCTTTTTGATTGCGTGTTCATGGTTTCAAAGTAGCTGCCTTTCCACTGAATGCGCCTGAACGCACAGGGCCGATCAGGCACGTCTGGTGTATCCGGCACGGACGTACTCCCGGGATCTCCGGGGAACAGAACTCCGCTATCCTGAACCTGCGAATGGACAACCTGGTTGCCGCTCCGCCAGTTCCAGGATACGATGGCCGATGATTGACTCGACTTGACGGGATAATGGAATCGAACGTTGTTCCATCCACGGACTACGCGGATAAAACAGCGTTCAATCTGTACTTCTTGAGGCGGTAGATGGTACACGCCTGTATGCATCGAAGAGCAGGCCGGAACCCCGGCGCTGCTTTATCTTCGCAGTGCAAACCGGTGACGGCCCCGTGGCGCCTTGTCGGGGCGGACCGGTTACGAGTTTATATACGGTGCATCCTGGACCAGTGTTGTGCATGGTGAAAACCCACCATACCGTTCGCTCTGGCCAGTCGTATATTCAGATCAGCCGTTTAGCTGGTTAATATCGACCCGAGATGCGTTTCCAATTAAATACTGAATGTACACGTGTGCAATGATTGGCGAAAATAAAGGCGTTACAAACGCCATGATGTATTAGTCGGGAAAGTGAGAAAAAACTCGATATAAATCTGAAATCTTGACAATACAGTGGATTTTATTACGTTAGAATGAAATAAATCACATTTGCGAAGGACGATTAAAACAGAGGGGTCGCGTTTTTGAATCTCGACCGTTACACCGTCGTGGTACTCCGTCACCGATGGTTGGTGATTGTATGCTCGCTGGCATTCATGCTCGCCATGGCGGCCGGCGGCCGTTTCATAACCGTCTCCAACGAACATCGCGTCATGTTCGGCGAGGACAATCCGCAACTCGCCGCCTTCGACGCGCTGGAAGACACCTACGCTGCCTCCAATACCGCCCTGGTCGCCATCGCGCCCCGGACCGGTTCCGTCTTTACCCGCGATGCGCTGGGTGTCGTCGAAGCACTTACCGAAGCCGCCTGGCTCGCTCCATATTCCACCCGGGTAAATTCCCTCACGAATTACTTCCACAGCGAGGCGATGGAAGACGATCTCATCGTCGGGCCGCTCGTCGAGGACGCCGCGTCGCTGAGCGATACCGACCTGGTTCGAATCGAGTCGATCGCGCTGGGTTCCCAGGAAGTGGTGGGGCGGCTCGTTTCTCCTGACGGACGGGTGGCCGGGTTGGCGATCAACTTCGTAATGGGCGATGATCCGGACCAGGCCGTCAAGGAGCTCACCGATTACCTGGACATCATGCTGGAGGATGCACGGGTAGACACCCCCGACGTGGATTTCTACCTTACGGGCGACGTGGTCATGAACCGGGCCTTCGCCGATGCCACCCAAGACGACCTTGAAACCCTGCTGCCCATCGTTTTCGTCCTCATCGTGATCACCTCGACCTTACTCCTGAGATCCATTCTGGGAACAGGCATCATCGTCGTCATGATAGGTTTCGTGATCTCGACGACCATGGGGTTCGCCGGTTGGTTCCATACGGTTTTCAGTCCGGTGAATTCAGGGGTACCCATTATCGTCATGGCGATTTCCGTCGCCCAGGCGGTACACATCATCACCCACGCCCTTTCGGGGATTAGAGACGGAGCGGACCGGAACGAGGCGGTCGCGGAATCCATAAAAACGAATGCCTACCCGGTGTTCCTGGCCTCGATCACCACCGTGATCGGGTTTCTCAGCCTGAACTTCTCGGATTCGCCGCCGTTTCACATTCTCGGCAACTTCGTGGCCTTCGGGGTGATCATTACTTTCTTCTACGCCATGACGCTCCTGCCCGCGCTGCTTTCGGTCCTTCCGCTGCGGGCCCGTGCCGCTGGTTTCCGGCAACCGGTCTTCTTCGATCGCCTCGGCGATTTCGTCGTTTCGCGGCGCAAACCGCTGCTCTGGTCCGTCGGGCTGTTTACGGTCGTCCTGATCACCGGCGTGCCCAGGAACCAACTGACCGACAGTTGGCCGGATTACTTCGATGAACGCTACGAGTTCCGGCGGGATACGGATTTCGTCATGAACAACCTGACCGGATTGCTGTCCTTCGAGTATACGCTGGCCGCGGAGGAAGAGAACGGGATCACCGATCCGGATTACCTTCGGCAGGTGGAGGCTTTCGCGGAATGGAACAGGAGTCAGCCTGAAGTGGGGCACGTGCAGGCCTTCTCGGACATCATGAAGCGGCTGAACAAGAACATGCACGGAGACGATCCGGCCTTCTTCCGTATTCCCGATGCCCAGGATCTAGCTTCGCAGTACCTGCTGCTCTACGAATTGTCTCTGCCCTTCGGCAGCGACCTGAACGACCGGATCGATGTCTCCAGGTCGGCAACGCGCATGACGGTCGTGATTCGCGGCCGGTCAAGCCAGGATCTGCAGGACCTGGCCAGTCGGGGGGAGGCCTGGCTACGCGAAAACGCCCCGGCCCTTGCCACCGAAGCCACCGGACTCAACGTGGTGTTTGCCCATATCTCCCAGCGCAATATCGAATCGATGCTGCGCGGAACGGTGGTCGCCATGGCGTTCATATCGCTCATCCTGGTCCTGGTCTTCAAGAGTATCCGATTCGGTCTCATCAGTCTGCTGCCCAATTTCGTACCGGCGGCCATGAGCTTTGGGCTCTGGGGACACCTGGTCGGCGAAGTGGGTATCGCCTCATCGGTGGTCATCGTCGTCGCATTCGGCATCGTCGTGGACGATACGATCCACTTTCTCAGCAGGTACCTCAGGGCGCGCAAGGAGGAAGGTCTTTCGGCGGAAGAAGCGGTGCGCGTTACCTTCCGGTCGGTGGGAAAGGCGTTGTGGACCACGACACTGGTCCTTTCCGCGGGCTTCCTGGCCTTCGCGGGTTCCGGTTTCCAGGTGTCGTGGGCCCTCGGGCTGCTGGTCACCATCACCATCTCCTTTGCGATCATTGCCGACTTCCTGCTGCTCCCTCCGCTGCTTATGGCGCTCGACAGGAGAAAACCATGATATTTGATAAACTATTGCGGCCGGTGCGCGGACTGCGCGCCGCTCGATTCACCCTCCTGGCGATGTTCGTTTTACCGGGGATGCCGCTACAGGAGGCATCGGCCGCCGACCAGGAGGAAGAAAAAGGGCTGCAGATCGCCCGCGACGCCCGGAAGCAGGACGAAGGTTTCGGAAATTTCGCGGCCGGCATGAGCATGGTTCTGCGCAACAAGAAAGGCCAGGAAAGCCTCCGCGAGGTGCGCGTAAAGGTGCTCGAGGCGGAAAACGACGGCAACATGAGTCTCTTCGTCTTCGACCAGCCGCGTGACGCCCGGGGCACTGCGCTACTCATACACGGCCACAAGGACCGGCCGGACGATCAGTGGCTCTACCTGCCGGCCCTGAAGCGCGTCAAGCGCATCAGTTCGTCCAATCGTTCGGGTTCCTTCATGGGTAGCGAGTTCACCTACGAGGACATGACCGTCCAGGAAGTGGAAAAGTTCACCTACAGGTATCTACGTGACGAGCCCTGCGGCGACGGTCTGGACTGCGTGGTGACCGAACGCGTGCCGGTGGAAAAGGGATCGGTCTACCGCCGCCAGGTGGTCTGGCGCGACAAGGAAGAACTCCGTGTCTGGAAGGTGGAGTACTTCGACCGCAAAGACGCTCATCTCAAGACGCTTACACTGGGCGAATACCAGCAATACCTGGAAAGCTACTGGCGAGCCGGAAAGATGGTCATGGTAAACCACCTGACGGGAAAGAGTACCGACCTGGTATGGACGGATTACCAGTTCCGGACCGACATCGATGAACGAGACTTTACCCGGACCGGGCTGAGGCGGGTGCGGTGATGCCGTCGCGGATCACGCTTCGCCTGCTGTGTTTCGGTGTCTGTTTGATCGGAGTTTCGGTATACACGGTATCCTTGTGTGCCCAGGCCGCAATCGCCGAAATCGATTTTACGGGGCGGCTGAGCGCGGAGAGCAGGTGGTTCCCACAGTCGGCTCTCTTCCCGGACCAGGGTTCCCACGCGAGCGGCTTCGTTGCGATTCCCAACCTTTATCTCGAGGACGAAGCGGGCCGGGTACTTTCCATTACGCCCTACTTCCGGTACGACAGCGCCGATGCCCGGCGAACCCATTTCGATCTGCGGGAGGCCTACATCCTGCTAACCGGTACACTCGGAAATGGGGAATGGGAACTGCGGTTGGGAATAGACCGCGTTTTCTGGGGTGTCGTGGAATCCCGCCATCTGGTGGATATCGTCAACCAGATCGACCTGGTCGAACATCCCGACGAAAAAACCCGGATGGGGCAACCGATGGCCTACGTAACCTGGTCTTCGAACTGGGGCGTGCTTGAATTGCTGGGAATGACCTATCATCGGGCACGCACGTTCCCGGGGAGTAGTGGACGGTTGCGCGCTTCGCTCATCGTCGACGATGAGCGGGTGGAATACGAAGGATCGTCCGGCAAATGGCACCCGGATTTCGCCGCGCGATACAGTCATACCCTTGGCCTGATGGACTTCGGCGTCAGTGTCTTCGACGGCACGGCCCGCGATCCGACCCTGGGTCTTTGCCTGGATTGCGGCGGTCCGCCTGGTCCGCCTGGTCCGCCTGGTCCGCCTGGTCCGCCTGCACTGTATCCGACGTATGAACGGATCCGCCAGTTCGGCGTGGACGCGCAGTGGACCACCGGTTCCTTGCTCCTTAAGCTTGAGGCGATTCGCAGGACCGGCGCGCGAAACCTGCTGAGCAGGGAAGAGGATTTTAACGCCTTTGTCATCGGCGGCGAGTACTCGTTTTTTTCCCTGTTGGATTCGGACGCCGGCCTTGCCCTTTTCGTCGAATGGGCTCGTGACGGGCGAGGCCGCCGAGCGACCAATTTCTACGAAAACGACCTCTTTGCCGCCCTGCGGTTCATGTTGAACGACGTCCAGGGCACGGAGATGACGGCAAGCGTGCTGCATGATCTGGATCGAAGCCAGCGCATATACGGACTGGAATTGGCTCGCCGCCTGTCGGACACGTGGTCCGCGAACCTGGAGGCGATCGCGATATCAAACATTGACGAGTCTGATCTCTACTATGACTTACGCCGGGACGGCTTCGTCCAATTCAGCCTGAATTACCACTTCTAGGCGTGGGTAGGAAACTGCCTCAGAAAAGAATATATCTCGCGAAATAGGTTGACAGAGTTTTGTCACCGGTTATTGCTTAGAAGAAACATAATGAAATATGGAAGTCACAGTTGTTCACGTGTGTTTTTATGACAATCGTGGTGAGATATGACAACAATGACTATACCTTCGGCTTACGTCGACGGGCATAAAACAGCCCGTCTCCAAGACGAGGCATTAGCTGACAACTACGTCAGGCACACCATGATAGGCGATCCTGAGCTCGATCCGATCATGGACGAACTCTCGTCGTTGCCTCCGGATGAACTGCACCGTTACGTCGGGGCCGGCATAGAACGGCGAGACGAGGTACTGCGTGAAGCGCCGCAGATCCTGCGCGATTTCTTTGACAATCTTGAAGACCCCCCCCCTGGCTTGACTTCGAAGACTTTCGTCCGGGATTCGCGCCTTCCACGCGAATGTAAACCTCATGCTCGTCGCGTTCGTTACGGGCGTACTGGTGGAAGGATTTTCGACGATGATCGCCAAGTCCTTCAGTATTACCGGGCGGGTGGCATCGACCAAGAGGCGGCTCCAGCAGAACAACCGCCACATGATGGATATCTTTTTCCCGGGTGGCCTGCACCGAAATGGCGAGGGTTGGAAACTGTCCACGCGCATACGCTTCGTCCATACCCGGATAAGGAATCTTCTGAATCATTCCGACGAATGGAATCACGAGGCATGGGGCATGCCGGTCAGCGCTGCGCACCTGGGATTCGCCATCTCCGTCTTTTCCAAGCGCCTGGTGGATTACTCCTTGTTGGTGGGTGCGAACCTCAACGAGGAAGAACAGGAGAGTGTGATCAAGGTTTGGCGCTATACCGGCTATCTGATGGGGATACCTGAGACTATACTATACACCTCCACCGAAGAAGCGGTAAAGATGTATAAGATCGGCTATATGTGCGAGCCACCGGCGGACGCCGAATCCATAGGCGTGGCGAATATGTTGATACAGGCCATTCCGACCGTTGCGGATATTACCGACCCGGAAGAGCAGAAAAACCTGAGAGAACTGGCCTATCGGCTTTCACGAGCGCTCATAGGTGACCAACTCGCCGACCAGTTCGAGTTTCCAAAGATCTCCACGTTCGGTACCCTGTGGATGTATCGAATGAAACAGCGTCTGAACCGACTTATGACGAGCCAACAGTCCATCAGGTCGGACAATTTCTCTCAGCTTCTCCAGATTTCGGTGTACGACGATGAAGGTGTGAGTTACAAAATGCCCAACCATGTCCACTCGTCAAAATCAATCAAATGGTAGCACCGCGTGTGCCACGTGTTCAAGCTACAGCTAAAAATGGTCTTGGATGAATCTTGCCAATCGGTGTCCTTATCCTCAGAAACACCTTGGTGGCAGATTCAAGACATTTTAAGCAACAGACGCCACCAGAACTCGATAGTGCCGCGCTTTCGAGTGCAATTGGCTATTTCTCCGAAGCAGTAAGCACCTCCCTCCGGGCGTCATCCGAACGATCTTTCTAAAGTTCAGTACCGGTTTTCCTTCCGCATAGACACATGTTCGTAGGGCGCTGAAGTCAGATCCTTCCCACAAGTTTCGTGGATCCACCTGTCTGATCGTTTTCGAAACCGGACGGGATGGAGACTTACGTGATTTGGATCTAGAAATGAGGCGCTTCTCTTCATCAGGAAACCTTGACGCTAAAGCCAACCCACGTTATCTTCCGGCATCCCGTTGAATCGTTATCCGGTGGATGTAATGGCGGATGTAACGAAGTAGTCAGGTTCGGTGCGGGAAGCTTCGTATTGATCCAAAACTCCCGTCATTTCGAAGGAAATCCCCATGTCCAAACTGGTCCAAGGCATCTGGCCGGCCCTTTGCACCCCATTCGATGACGGGCTCGTCCTTTCGATCGATCGGGTGGCGCCCCTCGTACGCCACCTGGTGGACGCAGGCAGCGACGGCTTCTTCATCACCGGCGGCACGGGCGAGGGCCGGCAGATGTCGGTCGCGGAACGGCGGCGGATGTGCGAGACCGTGACCCGCGACGTCGGGGGCCAGGTCCCGGTTGTTTTTCACGTGGGCGGTACGACGACGGAGGAAGCCGTTGTCCTCGCGGCTGAAGCGGACTCGCTGGGCGCGGACGCGGTAGCATCGGTCGCGCCCGCGGATCAGCCTAACGACCTGTCGGCGGCCGTGCGGCACTACGCCGCCATCGGTGCGGCGTCCACGGTCCCATTCTATGTCTACTGGCTGGCGCGCGACGTTGACGGGCAGGTAACGCCCGCGCAGTTTCTGGAGGCCATGGACGCGGTGCCCAACTTCGCGGGGATCAAGTTCACGGACCCGAATTTCTTCGTCTTCCAGCAACTCGTCGATCTGTCCGGGGGTGGACTGAACGCCATCACGGGGCCGGACGAGATGTGCGTGGCGGGATTCGTGATGGGCAGCGACGGGGCCATCGGTTCCACGTACAACGTCATGCCCCGGATGTTCCTGCGCATGTATGACGCTTTTCGAAGCGGACGCATCCAGGAGGCCATGGCACTGCAGGTGCAGGCCAACCGGGTCATCGCGCTGCTGATCTCGGTGGGTGTCCTGGCCGGAATCAAGAAGATGCTCGAATGGCGCGGGATACCTGTCGGGCCGCCGCGCCCGCCAACTGCCCGGCTGACCGGGGAAGGGGAAGACCGGCTTCGAGCCGGCCTGGACGCACTGGATTTTGAGGTGGTTTGACCGAGGTTAGTCGGGGCGGTCGTTGGCCCAGACAGGCAACATCTGGTCAGCGTGCCGAATGAAGCGCCGAATGATGTGCCGATAACGAAGTCCGTCGGGGGAGTGTTTATCCCTCGCAGAGGTAGGTCCAGGCAGGAGAAGCACTTCCCATGTCCATGTCTGAAAAAATGAAACATCTGGACGCGCTACGGAAAAAGGCGTCCGAAGGCGGCGGCCAGAAGCGCATCGCCCGGCAGCACGAGGCGGGGAAATGGACCGCCAGGGAACGGGTGGCCTTTCTCCTGGACGAAGGCAGTTTCGAGGAGATCGGCGCCTTCGTGACCCACGACTGCCGAGATTTCGGCATGGAGGGCAAGGAAATCCTGGGCGACGGCGTGATCACCGGCTACGGTACGATCGACGGACTTAGCGTCTACGTCGTGTCGGAAGACTTCACGGTGTTCGGCGGTTCGCTGGGCCAGGCCTACGGGGAGAAGATCTGCAAGCTCATGGACCTGGCGATGAAGAACGGGGCGCCGGTGATCAGTCTGAAGGATTCCGGCGGCGCGCGAATCCAGGAAGGGGTGGTCAGCCTCGCGGGCTATGCCGACATCTTCCTGCGCAACGTGCAGGCTTCCGGCGTGATCCCGCAGATTTCGGTGATCATGGGTCCCTGTGCGGGCGGCGCGGTCTATTCGCCGGCGATGACCGACTTCGTCTTCATGGTGGAAGATACCAGTTACATGTTCATCACCGGTCCGGACGTCATCCGCGCGGTGACCCACGAAGAGGTGACGTTCGACGAGTTGGGCGGTGCGCAAGTTCACAATTCCGTGACGGGCGTCGCCCACTTTTCCGCGCCCGACGAACCCGCGTGCCTGACCATGGTGAAGGAGCTCATGGCGTACCTGCCCTCGAACAACATGGAGGACCCGCTTCGCCTGAGCCCTGCGGACGACCCGGACCGCATGGACGAGGAACTCGCCGGGATCGTACCCGATGACGCCAACAAACCCTACGACATCAAGGACGTGATCCACCGGGTGGTGGACCACGGCGATTTCTTCGAAGTGCATGGAGCATTCGCCGACAATATCGTCGTGGGGTTTGCCAGGTTCAATGGCCGGACCGCCGGCATCGTCGCCAATCAGCCCGCTTCCCTCGCAGGGGTGCTGGACATCGACGCGTCGGTCAAAGGCGCGCGGTTCGTGCGCTTTTGTGACGCCTTCAATATACCGCTGGTCGTTTTCGAAGACGTGCCCGGGTTTCTCCCCGGCGTCGGCCAGGAACACGGCGGCATCATAAAGGAAGGCGCAAAACTGCTCTACGCGTTTTGCGAGAGCACGGTGCCGCGGCTCACCGTGGTCACGCGCAAGGCGTACGGCGGGGCCTACTGCGTGATGAACAGCAAGCATATACGCGCCGACATCAACTACGCATGGCCATCCGGACAGTTCGCCGTCATGGGTCCGGAAGCCTCGGTGAACGTGCTTTACCGAAGGGAGCTCGCCGAGGCGGATGATCCCGACGCCCTGCGGGCATCGCTGACCGCCGAATTCAGAGAGAAGTTCGACAATCCATACATCGCGGCGAAAATAGGATACATCGACGAAGTGATCCAGCCCCAGGAGACCCGTCCCCGCATCATTTCCGCGCTGGAGATGCTGAAGAACAAGCGAGATACGAATCCACCCAAGAAACACGGGAACATTCCACTGTAAGAGGATACATGTTTCGGAAAATCCTGATTGCCAATCGCGGTGAGATCGCCGTACGGGTGATCCGCACCTGTCGGGAGATGGGCATAGAATCGACGGCCGTGTTCTCGGAAGCGGACCGTACGGCTCTCCATGTCCAGTTAGCCGACGAGGCATATTGCATCGGCGACGCACCGTCCTCGGACAGTTACCTCCGCATGGACCGAATCATCGAAACGGCCGAAAAGGCCGGGGCCGACGCGGTACATCCGGGATACGGGTTTCTTTCCGAAAACGGGGAATTCTCCGATCGCTGCTCCGAGGCGGGCATAACGTTTATCGGCCCTTCCGGCGAGGCCATGCGGACCATGGGAAGCAAGACCGCGGCACGGAAGACCATGAGCCGGGCCGGCGTGCCGGTCGTACCGGGAACCGAAGAAGGGATCGAAAACGACGGGGACGCCCTCGGCGTGGCGGAAACCATCGGCTACCCGGTCCTCGTCAAGGCGGCCATGGGCGGCGGCGGCAAGGGCATGCGCGTCGTGGATGCTCCGGACGACCTGGCAGCCGCCCTGCGTACCGCGCGCTCCGAGGCCCGGTCCGCCTTCGGCGATGCCACGGTCTACCTGGAGAAATACGTGGTGGAGCCCCGTCACGTGGAGTTCCAGGTGCTCGCCGACCAGCACGGTCACGTGGTGCATCTCGGCGAACGGGAATGTTCGATACAGCGCCGGCATCAGAAACTTATAGAGGAGTCCCCTTCCTGCGTACTCGACGATGCGATGAGAAACGCCATGGGCGAGGCGGCGGTCAGGGCCGCCGAGGCCGTAGGGTATACCAACGCCGGGACCGTGGAGTTCATCGTGGACCGGCACCGGCGGTTCTATTTTCTCGAGATGAACACCCGCCTACAGGTCGAGCACCCGGTCACGGAACTGCGGACCGGACAGGACCTGGTCAGGCGGCAGATTGAAATCGCCGCCGGCATGCCCCTTCCTTTCAAGCAGGAAGACGTGAGGCTGCTCGGCGCGGCCCTGGAATGCCGCATCTCCGCCGAGGACCCCAACGCGCAGTTCATGCCCTCGGTCGGCGTGGTTACGCGCCTGGGCGAGCCCGGGGGACCCGGGGTCCGGCTGGACAGCGGATTCTGCGCAGGTTACGAGGTGCCGATCTACTACGATCCCATGATTGCCAAGCTGATTGTGTGGGCCGAAAAGCGGGAAGAGGCCATCGCCCGCATGAAAAGAGCCCTGGGTGAGTACGATATCGGCGGTATCAAAACGACCATTCCGTTTCACCTCCGGGCCCTTGCGGACCCCCGATTCACTTCCGGCGATTATACGACTTCCTTCGTAGAGACCATGGGACCGGACGAGGATGCAGGGGCCGACGAACGTCATATCGCAGCGGCTTTCGCCGCGATCATGAAACACCGGGAGGCGAAAAGGGCGATGCCGACCGGAGCCGGCGGGGACGGAACCGGCGGGACCGGGGAGAGTCCGTGGAAACTGACCGGACGCCGAGACGCCATGAGAAGGGAACGATGACGGCCTTCCCGCCGCATACCGTATGGTGCGAGAGACGGCGAAAGGGTGCGCCTTGAGCTATCTCGTCACGATTCATGGAACCACCTATTCGGTCAGCCTGGACGACGGGGATGGCCGGGTCGCGCTAAGTATCGACGGCAGGCAGCTGGAAATCGACATGGCCTCGATTCACGGGGACCAGTTGTACTCCCTGCTTATCGATGGAAGGTCATATACGGCGGTCGCGGCGACCCAGGGCGAGCAACGGGAGGTCACGGTCAATGGGGTGTCGTCCACGGTCGCCGTGGAAGACGAAGAACTGGCCCGGTTGCGCGGTCAGGTCAAGTCCCGGCGCCGTGCAGGTGGGGAACAGATCAAGGCGCCCATGCCCGGCCGCATCGTGTCGATAGCCGCTGCCGTGGGTGATACGGTGGAGAGCGGCCAGGGCGTGGTCGTCATCGAAGCCATGAAGATGGAAAACGAATTGCGCGCCCACGCGAGTGGAACGGTCAAAGAGATCCGGGTCGGCGAAGGGGATACGGTAGACAAAAACACCGTGCTGGTGGTCATCGGGGACTGAACGACTTCAAACGGGTATAGAAAGGAATATCGCATGCGTCTGGGTGTCGTGGGCTACGTACCGGGAGATCCCCGGGCCGTAACGGAAGAGGTATTGAAAAAAGCCCTGGACCTGGAGGTTACTTCCGTCTGCTATCACGGTCCCGGCGAGATCCTGAACGAGTTGACGACATCGGACTGCAACCGGGTTAACGGTCTCTACCGTGACCTGGGCCTGGAACTGGCCCAGGTCGGCATCGGGTATCGCGAGTGCCTGTTCGATCCGGAAGCGTCGATCCGGGACCGGGTCGTTCGGACCATCCACCGCGGCCTGGAAGTGGGCAGCGCGCTCCGGGCGCACAACGTGCTCATCCGGACCGGCAGCCTGAACCCCGGAGGTTCCTACGACCCCGCGCCCGAGAACCACGAACCCGGGCGCCTGGAGGTCCTGATCGATACCCTGTCCCGTGTCGCGGACAAGGCGGAGGAGGAGGGGATGAACGTCGTGGTCGAGACCCACGCGCTCACGATCATGGGGTCCCCGGAAATCAACAGGCAGGTGGTCGACGCCGTCGGTTCCGACCGCATACGCGTGGTCATGGACTTCGTGAACCACTTCCAGTCCCTGGCACAGGTGTACGACAGCACGGAACGCCTGAACCGCATCTTCGACGTCATGGGGCCGATCTCCACCGTTGCCCATATCAAGGACATCAGCGTGGAACCCGGCTTCGTCATCCACATGAACGAAGAAGTCCCCGGCGCCGGCGAACTCGACCTCGTCACGGCCGTGCGGCGCTGGGAAGCGCTCCATCCCGACGGCTACATGCTGATCGAACACCTGCCCGAGGACAAGATCCCGACGGCGGTCGCCAACGTCCGGCGTATCGCTGCAGAGGCCGGCGTACGCATTGTTTGACGAAAACAGGGTACATGACCCGGCGCGTTACGTGCAGGACGCCAGCGTTTCTGTCACTTCTTCCGCCAGTCCGCCCCCCAGCGGCACGTCTTTCATCTGACCCGTCCGCCGTACCTTGAGCTCCACCACGCCCTTCTTCACGCCTCGCCCTCCCACGGTCAGCCTGACCGGGATCCCCATCAGGTCGGCATCGTTGAACTTCACTCCGGCGCGGTCGTCCCGATCGTCGTAAAGCACTTCCAGCCCCGCCGCGACCAGGTCGTCGTAAACGGCCGCCGCAACTTCCGAAATGTGCGGGTCGCCGCCGGACAGATCGACGAGGATGACCTGGAAGGGCGCTACGCTCGCGGGCCAGCAGATTCCGTTTTCGTCGTGGTGACGCTCCACGATCGAAGCCATGAGCCGGTCGATGCCGATGCCGTAACAGCCCATGACGATCGGCCGGGAGACATTCTCCCGGTCCAGGTAGCCCGCGTCCATGGCCTTGCTGTACTTGTCTCCCAGCTTGAAAATGTTTCCGACTTCGATGCCCTGGTCGGCCCGGAGGGCGCCGCCGCAGGCCGGACAGGGGTTTCCGTCACCGGCCGCGGCGATATCCGTGACCAGATCGGCCTCGTAGTCCCTGCCGTAATTCACATTGGCCACGTGATAGTCTATCCGGTTGGCGCCCGCGACCAGGTTGAAGGAGGACGGGATCAGGTCGTCGACGACCAGGAGTGATCGGGATCGATCGATGCCGAGGGGCGAGCCGAAACCGGGTTCGGCGCCCGCGGCACGGATCTCCTCCGGCGTGGCCGTCCGGAGTTGAAGTGCGCCGACGACGTTGGCCAGTTTGGTCTCGCTGAGTTCCATATCGCCCCTGAGCACGGCGAACACGAACCGGTCCACCGCCGTTTCCTTTTCGTCTGTAACGGTTGCGACCATGAACAACGCCTTTGCGGTCTTCGTCTTCGGGACATCCAGGAAACCGGCAAGGTCATCGATCGTGGCGGTGCCTGGCGTGTGGATCTCCTCGAGAGGCAGTTGCTCTTCAGGAGCAGGATCGTCTTTCCCGAACCGGTCCACCTGCCTGTTGGCCCGATATCCGCAGGATGCACAGGAAAGGATCGTGTCTTCGCCCGACGGCGACAATTCGATAAACTCGTGGGCGTCCGATCCGCCCATCATGCCCGGGTCGCTTCGCACGGCCACCGCGTCGAGGCCGCAACGCTGAAATATGTTGGTGTAAGCCTGGTATGCCTTCTCGTACCACCGGTCCAGATCTTCGGCGTCCACGTGAAACGAGTACCCGTCCTTCATCGTGAACTCCCGCACGCGGATCAGTCCGCCCCGTGGACGGGGTTCGTCCCTGAACTTCGTCTGAACCTGGTACAGCAGGCACGGCAACTGCCGGTAGCTTCGAATCACGTCGCGGACCAGCGACGTAACCAGTTCCTCGTGCGTCATGGCGAGGCAAAGGTCACGGCCGTTCCGGTCCTTCAGCCGCGCCATTTCGCTGCCGATCCGGTCCCAGCGTCCGCTTTCGCGCCACAGTTCCGCGGGTTGCACCACGGGGAGCGTCACCTCCTGCCCGCCAATGGCGTCCATCTCTTCACGGACGATGCGCTCGATACGGTGTTTGACCCGTTGGCCGAGGGGGAGGTAGGCAAAGATGCCGGATGCCACCTGCCGGACGAGACCAGCGCGCAGCAGGAGTTGATGGCTGACCAGTTCCGCTTCGCCCGGAGGCTCGCGGTGCGTTTGAAAAAGGTATTCGGACAGGCGCATGGGTGGACCCGCGGGTTGGGAACGGAATGGAGTAATTCGATAATAAAACGGGACGAATGGACGGCGCATAAACGGTTGCTTTCGTACCGCTCGCCGGTATATTCAAGAAAGAATTTGAAGACGGTCATGACAAGCGCTAAACACGGTCCCGGCTGATAAATACGAACAGGTTGAATCCGGATTCGCAATGAATCGAATTCCCGTCGCATACGGTTACTGGAAGAGCGCCATCACGGCAAAGACCATGGGGGCCAGAACGCCGCTCTACGATGTGCAGTGGATCGGTGACGGCTCCGGCCTGGTCTGGATGGAACAGCGATCGGATACCGGCGTGCTCGTTTGCCGGAAGGGCAGCGAGGCGCCTTACGACCTGACGGACGGGCATCCGGTCCGGGGCGGCGTCGGTTACGGGGGCGGTGATTTCACCGTGGCGGACGATTTCGTCGTTTTCGCCGAAAAGGACGGCAGGCTGTACCGCCAGTCCCTCTCCCCGGGTCCGGCCGCTTCGATTACGCCCGCTTTCGGCGCGGCCGCTTCTCCGGCCGTGTCGCGGGATGGGAAGTGGGTAATCTACGTCCATACCTGCGAATCCGTCGACGTCGTCGCCCTGGTCGACAGCAAGGGTAGCGGCTGGCCGGTAAACCTGGTCCGCGGCGCAGATTTCTACATGCAGCCTGCCTGGCACCCGGACAGCGAACGGATCGCGTGGATCGAATGGGACCAGCCGCAGATGCCCTGGGACGGGACGAGACTGAAGACCGCCCGGCTCGATACCGACCGTCGAAACCTGGCAGACGAGCGCCTGATCGCGGGAGACCCGGATACGCCGGTCTTTCAACCCGCCTATTCCCCGGATGGTAGGTATTTGTCCTACATCATAACGGAAGGAGAATGGGACAGCCTGGTCGTGCTGGACTTGGTATCGGGGGTACGGAGGGTGCCTGTGGAAGGAACCTCCCTGGCCGATCCTGCCTGGGTGCAGGGCGTACGCGTTTACGGCTGGGGACCGGACAGCGATACCCTGTACTGCCGCAGCCATGAACGGGGATTCGCGTCGTTGTGGAAGGTCTCCCTGGCCTCAGGCCGAAGAACGCAACTTGAGACCCCCGGGTACACCTGGATGATGCAGCTCTCCGTTTCGCCTGCGCGGAATGCCCTGGCGTGTATCGCCTCGTCGTCCGCCGTCCCCGAGCGCGTGGTGACCCTGGATGAAAACGATCATACCGTGCATCGCCGCAGCCAGTCGGAGATGATCCCCGCAACGGACCTGTCCATTCCCGAATCCATTACCTGGACGAATCCGGGGGGCGGCGAGGTGCACGGACTCTACTATCCGCCCGCCAGCAGCCGGTTCACCGGTTCGGGCAAACCGCCGGTTGTCGTCAGCATTCACGGGGGGCCGACGGGCCAGTCCAGGGCCGACTACGCTGCCGAGATCCCCTTCTTCACCAACCGCGGTTATGCCTGCCTATACGTAAACTACCGAGGCAGCACGGGATATGGCCGTTCATACATGACCGCGCTGCGCGAACACTGGGGGGAGTACGATACGGAGGATGCCGTCAGCGGCGCGCACGCCCTCGTGGAACGGGAACTCGCCGATCCGGAGCGCATGGTCATCAAGGGCGGCAGCGCGGGCGGGTTTACCGTGCTGAACGTGCTTGCCCATCATCCCGGTGTTTTCCGTGCCGGCCTGTGCCTGTACGGCGTGACCAATCTCTTCGGCCTGGCCACGGACACCCACAAATTCGAGGCGAAATACCTGGACCTGATGGTCGGGACGCTCCCCGAGCACAGCGACCGGTACCAGGCCTGGTCGCCACTCTTCCACGCGGACGGGATCCGCGACCCGGTCGCCATATTCCAGGGCAGCGAGGACAAGGTGGTTCCGCCGGACCAGGCCGAATCGATCGTCGAAGTCCTCCAAAAGAACAAGGTGCCCCACATCTACCGGTTGTACGAAGGGGAGGGGCATGGCTGGCGCAAGGTGGAGACGATCGTCGCCTTCTACGATGACGTGGAGCGCTTCCTGAAGCGTTACGTACTCTGATGCAGTGGATTCAGAAACAGATCACGCTTTCTGCCAGGCCACGGGGCTTCCACCTGGTCACGGATGAAATCACCAGCCAGGTTCGCGAACTGGCCGGGATCGAGGTCGGCATCGCCCATGTCTTCATCTGCCACACCTCCGCTTCCCTGACCATCAACGAGAACGCGGCGCCGGACGTCCGGGGCGATTTCGAGCGCCACATGAACGTCCTCGTTCCAGAGGACCAGCCCTATTATCGGCATGACGAGGAGGGATCGGACGACATGCCGGCGCATATCAAGGCTTCGATGATGGGAAGCAGCGTGTCCATACCGATCACCGGCGGCCGGCTGAATCTGGGCATCTGGCAGGGCATTTATCTCTGCGAACACCGGAACCGCGGCGGCGCCCGGCAATTGGTGGTCACCATCTACGGCAATCCATCCTGAAGGGAAAACCGTGGGATCACTGGCGGACAAACTTACGGTCGTCTTCGCGGCCGCCTTCGAATCGGCAGGCTATGAGCGAAGCTACGGCGAAGTCCGGGTTTCCGACCGGCCGGACCTGTGCCAGTTCCAGTGCAACGGGGCGCTCGCGGCGGCCAAACGGTACCGGACCAACCCGCGCGAGATCGCGCAAAACGTGGTCGGTACGATCAGGGCGTCCGAGGTCGTCCGGGATCTGAGTCTGGCCGGACCGGGGTTCATCAATATCGTACTGACCGACGAATACATCGCGCGTCACGTCCAGGAGGTGCATGATGACGATCGGTTTGGATGCGAAGCGGTAGCGTGTCCCTTGCGGATCATGGTCGATTACGGGGGCCCCAATGTGGCCAAGCCGCTGCACGTGGGTCACCTCCGCGCCGCGATCATCGGCGAGAGCATCGTTCGGATCTGCCGTTTCGTGGGCCACGAGGTGATCGGGGACGTGCACCTGGGAGACTGGGGACTGCAGATGGGCCTCATCATCGCCGCGCTGGAAGAAAGACGGCCGGACCTTCCGTATTTCGACGACGCCTGTACCGGGCCCTATCCCGGTGATCCCCCGGTGAATATCGTCGACCTGGAAGAGATCTACCCGAAAGCCGCCGAACGGCAGAAAACGGATCTGGAATTCGCCGAAAGGGCACGTCAGGCCACCGTGGACCTCCAGTCCGGTCGATCGGGTTACCGCGCATTGTGGCAGCACTTCCGGGATGTGTCAGTCGATGATCTCCGGCAGAGTTACGAGCAACTGAATATCCGCTTCGACCTGTGGCTCGGAGAGAGCGATACTCAGGACCGCGTTCTCGGCCTGATCGCGCGTCTCAAGCAGGAAGGGTACGCCCGGGAAAGCCGGGGGGCCCTGGTCGTGGAAGTCGGCGACCCAAGCGACCGGGAAGAGATCCCGCCGCTGATGTTGGAAAAAACCGATGGCGCGGTCCTCTACGGCACGACCGACCTGGCGACCATCGATCAGCGTGTGGAGCAGTTCAGGCCGGACCTCATTCTATACGTGGTCGATAACCGGCAGCAGCAGCATTTCAAGCAGGTCTTCAAGGCTTCCTACAAGACGGGCGTAGCGCCGGAATCGACGCGCCTGGAGCACGACGGCTTCGGGACGATGAACGGAAAGGACGGCAAGCCCTTCAAGACCCGCGAGGGCGGGATCATGAAACTGAAGGACCTGATCATGCTGGTGACCGACCACGCGCGGGCGCGGGTTGAAGCCATCGAATCGGTCAGGGAGTACGACGAGGACGAGAAGGAAGACATATCCCGCATCGTGGGCGTAGCCGCACTGAAATACGCCGACCTGATGAACCACCGCATGAAGGATTACGTATTCGACCTGGAACGGTTCTCGTCCTTCGAGGGCCGCACGGGTCCCTACATCCTCTACGCGGCCGTGCGGATCAAGTCGGTCCTGCGGCGGGCCGCCGAGCGCGGTCTCCAGCCGGGCAGGATCCTGGCCCCCTTGAGCGAATCGGAACGCGACCTGGACCTCAAGTTGTCCGAGCTGCCCGGGACGATCGCTCTGGCCTTCGAGACCCGCGCGCCGAACCACCTGTGCGAATATGCCTTTCAACTGGCCACGGCCTACAACCGATTCTACCATATCCACCACATGCTGAACGAGGAAGACGCCCAACGCCGCGCCTCGTGGCTTGCCGTTTCGGAGGTCACGCTGCGCGTACTGGAACGGGTGCTGGACCTGCTCGGTATCGAAGTACCGAGGCGCATGTAGGAAACGAGGCTTTGCGGAGCGCCCATCGATGAATATCGTTTACCTCCATTCTCACGACACCGGCCGGTATATCCAACCCTACGGCCATGCCATCCCGACACCCGCCCTGCAGAATCTGGCGGAGACGGGCGTTGTGTTCAGGTCGGCCTTCTGTGCGAACCCGACCTGCTCACCGAGCCGCGGGGCCCTGCTTACCGGTCAGTGGGCGCACAGTTGCGGCATGTACGGCCTAGTCAACAGGGGCTGGTCGATCCATCATCCGGAACGGCTTATCATGCACACGCTGCGAAAGGCGGGGTACGACACGGTGATGGCCGGATTCCAGCACGTCGTCAAAGACCTGGACGAAGCCGGGTGGTCCCGCGTCATGCCGCACGAGGCCGGCGACGAAAAGGCGCCTGCCGAGGAACTTGCCGCATCTTTCCTGGCGGAATCCCATGACCGACCCTTCTTCCTCGACGTGGGATTCGGCGAAACCCACCGCAGGGGACCGGGCTTCGCGCCGCAGCCCGAGGGGGAAGCGCCGACAGATCCCCGTTTCGTGCGCCCGCCGGGGCTTTTTCCGGATTCCGACGATTTTCGCCGCGACATGGGCCTCTTCATCGACGCCGCACGGACGCTCGACCAGAAGATGGGACGCGTACTCGCGGCGATAGACCGGAACGGGTGGCGGGACAACACCCTGGTCATCTGCACCACCGATCACGGCATCGCCTTCCCCATGATGAAGTGCCACCTCACCGACCACGGCATGGGCGTCATGCTCATGCTGCGCGGTCCCGCGGGATACGGCGGAGGCAAGGTCATCGATGGCATGGTGAGCCACATCGACGTTTTCCCCACCGTGTGCGATCTGGCCGGGATCGACCGTCCGGACTGGATGCAGGGCGTTTCATTCGATCCCCTGGTACAGGGCGAAGCCGAAGAGATGCGCGATGAAGTCTTCGCCGAGGTGAATTTCCACGCGGCCTATGAGCCCCAGCGGGCCGTGCGGACCCGCCGCTGGAAGTACATCCGGCGGTACGGCGGCCGCGACCTGCCCGTCATGACCAACTGCGATGCATCGATCACGAAGTCGACCCTGATCGATTCGGGCTGGCGTGAAAGACCCGTGCCGTGCGAACGGCTCTACGACACCCTGTTCGACCCGTCGGAGACCAACAATCTGGCCGACCGTCCCGAAGCGGCCGATACCTTGCGTGACCTGCGCGCCCGGCTCGACCGATGGATGACTTCAACGGGCGATCCCCTGGTCGATCACGAGGTCGTGCCTCCGGATCCCGGGGGCGTGCTGAACCGTCCTGGCGACCTCTCGGCGGCCGACGATCCCCAGTACCCGGTCTGAGCCATGCATTCCGTCTACCTGAACCACCTGCTCGTATTCGTCGACCGGGACACCTACCGCGCCCTGTCCGCGTCCGAATTCTTGAACGAACACTTCGCCTGTTCGGAAGAACGTACGACCCACGATCAGGCCACGGGCATGTCGTGGACCGGCCGCTACTACTACGGCCGCCAGACCTATTTCGAGTTCATGAATCCGGAGAAGACGTCCTGGGCACCCCGCGACGGCCTGGCATTCGGCATTGAGTCGGAAGGCGGGTCGGAAGAGTTAGCGCGCCGGCTGAAACAGGCTACGGAAGTCGAAGTGAGGCGATACAGACGAAACAGAAGGTACAGGGACCAGGACATCCCGTGGTTCTGGTCCGTCGAGGTTCCGCGCGCGGACGATGCACGGTTGATTTCCTGGGTGATGGAATACGATCCCGGTTTCCTGGACCACTGGGCGCCCGATCTTCCCCCCGGCAAAACGGGCCTTTCTCTTGGCAAGGCGGACCTCCCCTCTGGTAAGACGGACCTTCCCCCTGGCAAGATGGACACAGGAACGGCCGGCATCGCCCGAAACAGGTTCCTGGCCAGGTACCGGTCGGCCATCGGCGACAATCTTGCCAATCGGCTATTCCGGGATATCACCTCGGTGACCGTGAGCCTGCCGCCCGACGAGGCCGACCTGCTCGAAGCGGAACTCGGGATATTCGGGTACACTCGGGAAGAGGCTGGACACGAGGCGAGTGTGAGCTGGGATGGATCCAAGAAAGCGAAGACCGGCGACCGGGGTCTTGGGAAGAACGACGAAACCGGGGACGAGCCAACTGCTTCCCCTGAACGGAAGAAGTTCCGCGGTCCCGATCTCGAAATTGTGGTGGAACGTATTCTTCCAGACGAAGACCGCGATGGATCAGGGCAAATTGGAGTGGGCGGCGGAATCGACCGCATCGGAGGCATCAGCGCCTTTATCATGGAAACGCGGCCGGTTTCCGTAACCACGACCCATACCTTTGGTCCCGCGTGTCGGCTTACCATTCGGGAGAATGGCGAAGCCGTCTGGTCATTTCGGAAAATAGATCAGTACTAATTGTAAACCGAATACCTGATTTGTTTGTGTCATCTAGATAAAAAAGGTAATTTCCTACTAAATAACACAGGATGTTACAGTCGTTGTCAAGTAAGCCCGTTTTATACAATCCAAGAGAACTTCGACATGTCACTCGCCTCCTTCGTGCCTGAACAGTTCAAGCATCTTGAGGATCCCTCGCGCGACCTACCTCGGATCGCGAAAGATCCATCCGGCATGTCAGTAATTTCGGCCGCAGTGGAACAAATACCAACCCGCCATCAACTCTTACTCGGAGACGCACGCCGCTCAGTATTGCTCGATGATTCGGCCCACCTCGTGCTCACGTCGCCACCGTATTGGACGCTTAAAGAATACCGGCGTACTGAAGGTCAGTTGGGCTGGATAACACACTACGATGAGTTCCTGGAACAGCTTGATGAAGTATGGAGCATATGCCATCGCGCGCTTGTACCTGGGGGACGGCTCATTTGCGTAGTGGGTGACGTCTGTCTTTCACGTCGAAAGAACGATGGCCGACATACTGTAGTTCCATTGCACGCTTCCATTCAGGAAAGGTGCAGAAAAATCGGATTCGACAATCTTGCTCCTATTATCTGGCACAAAATCGCAAATGTAGCACATGAAGTGGAGCGAGGGACAGGTGGTTTTCTAGGCAAACCATACGAACCCAATGCCGTGATTAAGAACGACATTGAGTTCATCTTGATGCAGCGAAAGCCCGGTGGTTATAGAAAACCGAGCATTGCTGCGAGGACGCTGAGCCTGTTATCCGAGGAGAACTTTAAATCATACTTCCGTCAGATCTGGACAGATATTGCTGGTGCATCGACCCGAGACCATCCCGCCCCTTTTCCTGTCGCCTTGGCCGATCGTTTAGTCAGAATGTTCAGCTTTGTAGGGGACACGGTACTTGATCCCTTTACCGGGACAGCTTCGACGCAGATCGCCGCTGCCAAATGCGGCCGTAACAGTATCGGCATCGAAATCGACCCAGTCTACTACGGGAAAGCAGTAGATCGGTTTGTCTCTAAGACTACCAGCCTGCTTCGAAAGGTTGAAATACGAACTGGTAAAATCGAAGCCGAAAGGGAACTACGTGTATTTGGGAAGGAGGTTAGTGTTTGATAACTGCTCAGGCGGCTGTCGACGATCTGTACCGCATCGCTGTCGCGGAAGAAAGGGCAACTTCGACCGCACGACTGGAAGTGTTAGCGGATTTCTGCGTGCAAGAGATCAATCGGCGCGGGCTGAAGTGCGTCGAGAAAGAAGCCACGATACCAGGTGGAGGTCGTGAGAAAAAATGGGATGTAGCGTGGTGCTATGACGGCAAGTATCGGCTTGGTGTCTCACTGAAGTCACTCCTGAAGAACCTCGGTGGAACTGTACCCAATCGGATTGACGATATGATTGGCGAAGTCACAAATGTTCAACTCTATTCGCCGGAGATCGTAATCGGTTATATCATGATTTTCAACGTTGCCGAGGACAGCTACTCTCCTAAGCACGAGTCTACATGGTGCGATCTCTTTCGAAAACGCGTCAAATCCCTGTCTGGCCGACGACCTCCATCCTGGACTACTGGAACTGTGGAAGACTATTTGTTGGTGGAAATGGACTTCAGTGCGGGGCCATCGATAATACGGACATCACAGCCTTTCGATGAATTCTTCGATACATTAGTCGAGCAGGTCGATTTAAGGAATCCCAAAGCTATTTCCCCTTGAGAAGCTTGGATCTGCAGATTATTGCGTGGTTACGATGGACTGTAGTGGCCGTGCAAGTGCAATTCGCAGACTCTTTACCAAGGTAAAGTCAGACGGCGGTACAGTTCGCCGCAGACGGCAGGTCGTGCCGATGCGACGACGTACCAGATGTCTGTCCGCACCCCGCCGCGGGACAGGTCCTGCAAAGATACCGGTTCAGGAGATGGGTCGTCGCGAGCAGGACGCCTCCGGTTACATGGAGGATCACTTCGAAGCTCCCTTCCGCCGCCATGAATCCCGTAACGATAATCCCCACGGCCAATACGAGGGTGGGAAACGCCCTCCATTTCCTGTGGTGCCTGACGCCCGAAACCACGCTGCCGGCTGCCAGCAGGACGGCGCCGATAAACGCGTATTCGGCGGGTTCGCCGGCCAGGAACCCGAGTCCCACCAGCGGCAGCATCGTCACCACCAGCGGCATGGCCACGCAATGGACCGCACATGCCAGCGATAGGAATGCACCGGCGTTGTCAACGGTTCCTCGACTGATGTGATGTAGCAATTATACTCCTAATATCCGGGCATACTTTCGTAACTGGCTCATCCGGCGCCACGCACCCTCCCAAGGCCGACCCAGGCGCCTGCGCCCACCAGCCCGACCAGTACGGTCAGCGTCGAAAGCGGTATAGCCGTACGCCGGCCTACGTCGCCCAATGACTCGTCTACGAACTGGAATTCCGGTAACCGGGGAAGCACCTCCGCCGACATCTTCTCTCCGGACAAAATCGCCGGCACGAAGAAAGAGCGCCACTGATCGGCGAATTCGCGCACCTGGGACTGAAACCGGGCGAACCGCGCATCACCTGTTCCCGCCACGTCGATAAGTACTCCCTGTAACAGCAGCGCGGGGGAAACGAACCGGTAACGGCGGACCAGTTCTCGTTGCGCTTCGCGCCGGACCTGGTGTTGCGCCGACACTGCCTCCAAGCGCTGATTCACCGCCTCCGTCGCGGCCCAGGCGAGGGCGGCCCTGTTGGATTCATCCGCCGACGCGCCGCCGGCGAGTTCCGGATGATCCTCGAGGTAGCGGGCCAGCAGTTCGCTGCGACGGCTTACCGCATCGTTCGAGGCTTCGCGCTGGGCAGTAATCATTTCCACCCGCGAGGGCAGTGGGTGAAAGAGACCGGCCGCGATGTTGATGGCGGCCGGCAGCACAACTACCAGCACGAGCCAGGCGCCCACCAGCACCGTGGCGTTCCATGGAGATGACCTTCCCAGGCTGTTCACCCATGCGGTAAGGGAGAACCAGAACAGCGCGTATACGGTAAGCGCCGCACACCACAGCAGCGCCCTGCCGGTGGGTTCGGGCGATCCGAGGCTCCCGGCGATCAGTATACCGATCAGTGAAAACCCGATGGTCACGGCCATGACCAGCATCGCCCGGAATCCTAGTTTCGTTGCCACGATGCGACGCGCCGATACGGGTTGGGAAAGCGTCAGCGCCAGGGTGCCTTGCTCGCGCTCTCCGGACAGCACGTTGAAACTCAGGGCCAGTACGAGCAGGGGAAGCAGATAGATCGCCACAAAGGCCAGGTCGAATCGCCCGACCATGAGGTTGAGGGGGTTCTCCACCTCGCCGTTCTGAAGGAAAGTGGATTCGTTGGTGTTGATGCTGACATCGTAGTAGTACGGCAGAAGATCGCTTTGTCCCACCGCAAGGGCGGTCAGGGAACCGGGTCCCAGTGTGACGGACCTGGCCCCCCGTGCTCCACCCATCACGTTGGCTGCGCGGGGATCGCGGAACGGAGAGGACGGTTGGCTGCCGTTTTCTATGTCGATCAGCTCGCGCTTCAACGCTTCGGCCCGTTCGACACTCCCGTCACGCACGACCTGAACCGTGCGTTCCTGGAAACTGACCCAGGCCATGCCGTTGGCCAGTGCGTAGGCGAATAGGACGACAAAAAGCGGCAGTACGATCCTCAGGGTTCGATCAGCGGCGAGTAATCGCCACTCGTTTACCAGGATGGTCTTCGTAGTCGTGGTCGGCATGGTCAGGTCACCTCCGCGCGGCGAACGGCGACCGTAGCGACCACGAACGCGGCCGCCAGCCATAATCCAAGCACAAGAAGCGACAGGACCCGGTTACTGAGTACCCATCCCACCGTCGGGGCGTCGTACCGGAAGGGCGGCATCTGAGACCAGAGATCGGCAGAAGAAAGGTAAACTTCACCGGTGCGCGAATTCTCGGTCAACTCACCGTTCAAGCGCCGCACCAACGCCCGGCGGTATTCCTCCGCGGCCACGGCGAAGTGCCGGTGCTGTTCCACGTCGGTTCCGGCCAGACCCATGGAAATCGTCCGGACCGCCAGCAGGGGTGCCGTCACCGCAAGCGCCTCGTGTACGTACCCCTGGCGCTCGAAGGTGTTCCAGAGGGAACCGTAATTGCGGTCGAAGATCTGGTTGCCGAACTCCTCGCTTTTCTGAAGAAACACACCGATGGCGTTTATCGGGAGGTCCTCGGCGTTTTCCAGTTTGTACTGATCAAGTAGCTCCTGTGTCGTCGCGGCCCTGTCGGGACGCTGGATGCCGTCCACGCCATCGGACATCTCCTGGCCCATGTTGTTGGCGAACTCCACCGCGGAGGGCGTCGGGTATAGCCACTTCGACAGATCCACCGCGACGCGCGGCGCCACGAGTCCGTTCACTACCCAGACCGCCAGCAGAACGACCAGCGCGGCCCGTGCGGATGGCGCCTTTGCCGAGACGGCGAGAGACAACCCGATGAACGTCGCGAAATAAGCCAGGTAGACGCCGGTAAGCACGGCGCCTCGGACTAATGGAGATGCCGCCGGTCCGGGGCTTCCCACGACGATGGCGGCCGCCCCGACGATAGCCGCGGGCACCAGGAGCAGCGCCAGTGCTGCGGCAATGCCGAGGGCTTTGCCCATGGCGAGTTCGAGGCGTCCGATACCCGTAGCCAGCAATTGCCGCAGCGTACCGCGTTCCCGCTCGCCGGCGAGGGCGCCGAAGGTCAACAGGATGATGAGCAGCGGCACCAGGTGCTGAAGGACCTGCGCCGCGGTCAAAGCGCCGATGCGTTGCGCCGGTGTCGCGTCCTGCGCCGGGCGCAACAGGAAATCGTTCTGCCTGTGGGCCTCCAGCAGTACCGACGTCCCGGTATAGGGATCCACGCCCTCGTCGACAAAGGACAGTGCCAGGCGTGGCTTGAAGGCATAGATGCCGTAGTGTGCCGCGGAGTGGGGGTTCTTCTCGCCCTGCGATTCCCAGTGATCACGGGCGGTGGCCTGTGCGGCGGCCAGTTCCCTCTGCGCATTGCGCGCCTGGACCCAGCCGGTTCCCAGCGAGACCAGCAGCAGCGCGCCGACCAGCGCGGCGCACCACCTGAAGCGTCCATCCCGCACCACGTCCTTAAACTCCTTGCGGACTATGTGCCTGATCATGGTTGGCTCCTAATCGTGCATGTGATCCAGGTAGATGCGTTCGAGATCCACGTGGCCGATTTCATCGGTCGTCATCTCCGCGACGAGATGTCCATACCGCATGATACCGATCCGCGTGCCGGACTCCTTTGCGCGGAACAGGTCGTGGGTCGCCATCAGCACCGCGACGTTCCGTTCCTTGAGCCGTTCGAGCAATTCGGAGAATTCATTCGACGCCTTGGGATCGAGGCCCGAGGTCGGTTCGTCGAGGAGCAGGGCGTCGGCCTCCTTGGCGATGGCGATCGCGATGCCGACTTTCTGCCTCATACCCTTGGAGTATTCGGAGACGCGGGAATGGATCGCCTCCTTCTGCAGGCCCGCCCCGACGAGGATTCCGGTGAGTCGATCGGGCGACAGGGACTCCTTCCCGCCGAGCGCCGCGAAATAGGCCAGGTTTTCCAGGCCGCTCAAGTTGCGGTAGAGCATTACCTGTTCGGGAACATAGGCCAGGTGCCGTTTGGACCTCAACGGCTCGTCTGCGACGTCCAGACCCATCACGTGCACGCTTCCGGAAGTCGGTGACAGAAATCCCAGAAAGAGATGGATTGTAGTCGTCTTGCCGGCGCCGTTCGGGCCAAGGAGACAGTAGGTTTCCGATGGCCCCACGCGTAGGTCCAGGTCGGCAACAGCCTCCAGCTCGCCGAAACGCTTGGACAGTGCCCGGGCTTCCAGCACCGGTGTCGATGGCCCATCGGCAACCGGGGACTGCTTTACAGGTGTATCTACAGTAGTTACTTCGTTTTCATTTTTCATCCGGGATTCCGGACCGGTTTCCATGTACTCACCCTCCGGGCAATGAGATGTGCGCGATCGTAAGCGCGCCGGCGGCGCACCTGCGGATCGTGAAACAGGGGATCAGATCGCCAATACACCAGGCGGTCATCAGCGGACCGGTAACGGCGAAGCGCATCAGCGATTGAACCAGAAGATATGGGATTGGAGGGGGATTCAGGCGGGTGGCGCCCGGGAGTCCTTGCCGTGGATCTCCACATTGCGGGGGTGATCCAGCGTGTTTTCGCAGGAGATACGGCGTACCGGTGCATCGGGGATACCGTGCACGCCGGAACGGTCGGTGGAATCGATCAGCGGGAGGCCCTGGACGTGGCAGGGCACGCAGGTACCTTCGACGCACTCGGTGTCGTCGTGGTCGTGTGGCGTCGTCGAGAGTACGAAAAGGGCGAGCGCGATTGCCGCGCCTGTTCGCAACAGTGCCAATCTATCCAGTCGCATGTCGGTGAACTTAGCACACCGTAGTAGTCGTGTCAAGTGGCATCCTCGTCGGTGTTTGCAATGTATATACGTGGCACTACCTGTATCTCTTGAAACTATTTTTGATTGCGCTGCCGGCCATTACACCCAGCTGCGTCAGCAATCGGATGGGTGATCCCACGTCGATATCTGCAATGCTGCGTGGGCGAAAGGGCTCCTTCCAGGTCAACCCGCCTACATCATGCTCGATTTCCCCGCCTCCCCACAACATCCGGACCGCATTCCCCCTGGGACCCCAGACAGCCGGATCGGTCGGTCCGAACAAGGCGATGACCGGCGTGCCCGTCGCCGCGGCCAGGTGGGTCATACCTGAATCGTTGCCAATCATCGCCCGGCATCGGGCATAGAGGACGGCCATGTCGACGAGCGGGCAGTTCTCCACGACAGTCACGTCGCGATTCGAAATGCGCGGGAGAATATGGCGGCGTACCGCGTCGTCGGCGGGACCGAAAGTGACGACTGGCATGCAGCCCCTGCCGACCAGGCACTCGATCAGCACCGCGAACCGTTCTGCCGGCCAGCATTTCGCCGGTCCGCCGCTGCCGGGATGGATGACGATGAACGTACTGTCCGAAGCCAGGTTTGAGACATCCTCCGCTGCCGCGCCCAAGGGAGGATCGATCTCGGGCGGATCGGCGATGGCGTCCACACCCAGGGGTTCCAGGGCGTCCATCAGCACATGGGTCATGTGGATTCTGCGTCCGTCCACGGGCCGGGACCGTCCTGTCAGCACCGGACCGCCCGCGAATTTCCGAAGGTTGTCCTCGAATACGCCATCGACATCAGGAAGGTAGGATATGATCCCGTCGTAGGCCTGAAGCATCTGCGGCGCGGGACCGGTGTCCGTAGCGAACGCGCCGCCCGCAGCGAACAAAGGAGTGAATTCCCGGCTGTCGATCGGCAGCACGTTGTCCACGTACCCGCAATGGTGAAGAAGGGCCAGACGGACCGGGTCGCCCATCATGTCGATGGACAGGCCTTCGTAGCGCTTCTTCAACGCGGAGAGCACGGGCAGGGTAAGGATCAGGTCGCCGACCGCGCCGGACCGGATGATCAGAACGCGCTTCATGCTTCCAGGTCGAAGACGGACCCGGTCCCGGCGGCCGATGCCCGCTCATAGGCCAGCTTTGCGGTGACTGCGTCCTCCATGGCGTATCCCACGGACTTGAACACCGTGATCTCTTCACGGTTCGTCCGCCCGGTCTTCCGGCCGGTAACCAGTTCGGTCAATTCCGCGAGGATGTGATCCCGATCGATATCGCCCGCGCGCAATGGGACGAGGATGTCGCCCGCTTCCTCGAACGCGCCTTCGTACGTATCTACGAAGACGCGGGCCCGCTGTATCAACGTGACGTCCAGTTCCTGCGAGTCTGCGGTGAAGACACCCACGGCGTTCACGTGCGTACCGGGACGAACCAGTTCGCCGTCGAAGAGAGGTTTCTTGACGGAAGTGCAAACCGCCAGCACGTCCGCTTCGGCCGCGCATTCGGCGGCGGTGTCCGCCAGCCTGCAGGATATCCCCCGGGATTGAAGGTCTTCTACGAACGCACGTCCCCGCTCGGCCGTCCTGTTGTACGCGACGACCCGTTCAATGGGGCGGACCGCCGCGATCGCGTCCACGTGGAACCGGCCCTGCACACCCGTCCCGATTATGCCCAGTACCTTCGCATCCTCCCGGGCCAGGTACTTCGTAGCCACCGCGGACGCAGCCGCCGTCCGAATACCGGTGAGGAAAGTGGCGTCCATGAGGGCGATGAGCCGGCCGGTCTCCGCGTCGCACAGGACGTAAAACCCCGTGATCATGGGAAGGCCCCGGGATGGATTGTCGTGAAACGCCGAAACGACCTTGGCGCCCAGCGTATGCGCACCATGGAGGTAGGCCGGCATGAAGAGCGCGACCGCGGGCCGGTCCGCCACCCGGACGGGCAGGCGGACGGGGACGTGATCTTTCTCGCCGACGGAGCGAAATCCTTCTTCCACGGCCTCGATCACCTCCGGCATGGCGAGGACGGAAGCCATATCCGACCTGGATAGAAGACGTACCTGGCTCACGAAAGGCTCCGATCGGAAGAAGGATTCATGGTGTATTAAGCGAGCGAGAAACTGATTGCCCGGACTGTTGGTCCGGTTTAGATTGTATAATCGTCCTTGAAGCTGCAATCAATGACAATCTGATCAAAAAAACTGCCGTAGAGTCTCCGCGAGGATCCCCGTGATCAGGATCGTCGGGAGCCTATTATACCGTCCGGGCCGTAAGAGCCGGGACATGCACCCGGGAGTGGATATGCGTGAACGCCAGAAGGAACTACGAAGACAGCGGTTTCGCAAGGAACAGAGGCGCAAGGCCGCGATCCGCCAGATGAAGAGAAAGAGAAAGGTAAAGCCGTCCAAGTAGCCAGTCTGGAAACTCTGACAGGTGAGGCATGAGCGACACATCGGATGCGGCGAAGGACTACGTACTCCATACGGCCCAGGAACACAACGTTAAGATCATCCAGTTGTGGTTTACGGATATACTGGGTTTTCTGAAGAGTTTCTCCATCACGGTGGAGGAACTGGAAGACGCTTTGAAGGACGGCGAGGTCTTCGACGGTTCGTCTATCGAGGGATTCATCCGGCACAGCGAGCAGGACATGATAGCCATGCCGGATCCCAGCACGTTCCAGGTCCTGCCCTGGCGCCCGGATGCGAGGAAGAGCGCCGTAGGCAGCATGTTCTGCGATATCCTGGATCCGGATGGCGCCGGGCCCTACGAAGGCGATCCGCGCCAGATCCTGAAAAGAAGCCTCCAGCGCGCGGCGGAGCACGGGTTTACCTTCTACGTCCAGCCGGAACTGGAATACTACTACCTCAAGTCCAGCGAAGGTCCGCCCCAGCCTCTCGACCGGGGCGGCTACTTCGACCTGACCCCCCTGGACTGGGCGACCGACCTGCGACGCGACACCGTGATGGCCCTGGAGGAGGTCGGCATCGGCGTCGAGTTCAGCCACCATGAGGGCGGCCCCAGCCAGAGCGAGATCTCCCTGCGATACACCGACGCCATGACCATGGCGGACTACACCATGACCTACCGCCTCGTGGTGAAGGAAGTGGCCCTCCGGCACAACGTGTACGCCACCTTCATGCCCAAACCCCACGCCGGCCACAACGGGAGCGGGATGCATATACACCTTTCGCTGTTCCGCGGCGATACGAACGCCTTTTTCGACGAAGACAAAGAACACCACCTGTCGGACACGGGTCGGGCTTTCATCGCCGGGCTGATGCGCCACGCCCCCGAGACCATGCTGGTCACGAACCAGTGGGTGAACTCGTACAAGCGCCTGATCGCGGGCTACGAAGCTCCCCTCTTCGTCTCCTGGGCGCTGCACAACCGTGCGGACATGATCCGGCTGCCCACCTACAACCCCGCGAAACACGAAGCCATGCGCGTGGAGTACCGCGCTCCCGATCCTTCCTGCAACCCCTACCTGGCCTTCGCCGTCATCCTTTCGGCGGGCCTTGCGGGCATCGAAAACGGATACGAACTCGGTCCGCCCGCGGAAGCCAACCTGTACAGCATGTCCCACGAAGAACGGCGGAAGCTGGGCATCAAGTCCCTGCCCAAGGACCTGAACGAGGCGATCAAACTGGCGGAAGGAAGCGAGCTGCTGGTGGAATGTCTTGGCAAAGAGGTCTTCGACAAGCTGATCGAGAACAAGCAGGAAGAGTGGGAACGCTACCGGTCGCAGGTCACCGACTACGAACTGAAAACCTACATGTCCCTGTTGTAATCGAAGCGTTTAAAATCTGACTATTGGGAAAAATCGGATGTCGGCTAGTGTCAACCATACCGGTGATTCCAGTATGCCGCTTTCCCCGGACGCGAACCGACTGGCGGCCATCGACTGGATGCGCGGCCTCGTCATGGTCCTGATGGCCATCGATCACGCCAGCGTCATCTTCAACGGGGGCCGGCTTTCTGATGATTCGTGGTATATGTACCAGGTGGGATCGGAACTTCCGGTTGGCCAGTTCTTCACTCGCTGGATTTCTCACCTGTGCGCGCCAACGTTCGTCTTTCTGGCCGGAACCGCACTGGCGCTGAGTTTCGAGCGGCGCCGTCTTGTGGGTGCTCGTAATCGCGACCTGGACCGGCACCTTTTCAAACGAGCGCTCGTCATCCTGGCTTTTGAACTGCTGTGGTGGTCCCCGTTTAATCTCCAGGTACTATTCGCCATCGGCATGGGGCTGATCTGCATGATCCCCTTGCGGCGCTTGTCCACCCGCACGCTGCTAATTATGGCACTGGCGATCCTGTTTTTGTACGAGGTCCTGTTCTGGGGAATCATGCATCTGGGCGGCGTTACGTCCGACATGATTCGCGAGGTGGCAAATCTTCCGGATACGAGCGGGGGAGCAGGGTTTGTTGCACTGAATGAGATGTTCAACAAGTACAGCAACCAGGGTTTGATGATTGCTTGCTATCTGTTATTGCATCCCGGCCAACTGGCCGAGATCGGTCCCTTGGTTGTGGTGGTAACGTATCCCTTCGTACCCTGGCTGGGAATTATGATCCTGGGCTGGCTGTTGGGCCGCCATCTGCTGCAGAGCGCAGCCGTTGCGGCGCCGATGGCCACTGACCGATCTTGGACGCCGACCGAACGTCTGCTGGTCATTTCAGGCATGGTTGCGTTGGGACTATTTGTAATTTTGCGCGCTTGGAATGGATATGGGAACATGCTGCTGCTACGCGAGGACTATTCGCTGGTGCAGTGGCTACATGTCAACAAGTACCCGCCCAGTCTGACGTTCGCGATGCTGGAGTTGGGCCTGATGGCCCTGATCCTCTGGGGTTTCTTCAGGTTCCAGCGGACGATGAAAGGTCCGGCAAGAGCCAGAAATCCCTTACTTGTATTCGGCCAGACCGCCTTTTTCTTTTACCTGATACACATGCACATTATGATAATTGTCGCAATCGTTACGACTGTTGCAGGGGTCACCGACATGTTCGGGGGCTACGGCCTGGTCGCCGCCTACCTGGCCGCCTTGGGCGTGCTTGTCCTGCTCTATCCCGTGTGCCTCTGGTTCCGCCGTTTCAAAGCCCGCCGGCCCAGCAGTTGGGTACGATACATCTAGCCTGCCCTTAAATCCAGCCACACGGGTCACCCGCGACGAATCGAACATCCGGCCCGGCATCAGGACCGGATTGACGGAACGATCTCCCGATTCCTTCGTCTAATCCACTGATACAGACGCCATTGTCATTGCAGGAACGTCGCCGCTATGGAAGGAAATGCACTACGATGCAAATCAACACCTCGTCGACAACCATTCGATTCCTGATCGCGATCATCCTGATCGTTGGCCTGATGATCCCGTGGGCATTGCTCAATGTCGTGGTGATGGACCGCAGCGGTTACCGGGACGAGGCGCTCAGGAACGTCAGTCATTCATGGTCGGGGCCGCAGACCATCGTCGGACCGATCCTGGCTATACCCTACAACCCTCCCCCGGACGACGACAGAGAGGCCTACCTCGAAGGCGAACCGCATATCTTCGTCATGCCCGACAAACTGAGCGCGGAACTTAACAGTACGTACGAAATTCGTTCCAGGGGGATCTTCGACGTACCGGTCTTCACCGCGTCTCTGGACGCCACCGGCGAGTTCCCCGATCTCGACGTTCCGGAATTGCAGAACCAGTACGGTGAAATCATCCTGGACCGTATGACGGTTCTAGTGGGTGTGTCGGACACCCGGGGCATACAGCAGGGATCGTTGAGACTCGGCGACATCCCGGTCGATCTGGAGTCCGGTACCGGTTTCGACACGATAGGCGAAGGGGTGCAGGCTCCCGTGCGTCTTGCCGGAATGGCGTGGGACCGTACGTTTCAACTCTCTCTCACGTTTCGTGGAACCGAGCGGTTCGGCATTGAACCCGTGGGAGACGAGACGCGTATCACGATGACGTCGACGTGGCCCCATCCAAGCTTCGACGGACGCATACTGCCGGATGAACACACCGTGGACGACAGCGGCTTCACGGCCGCGTGGACCACGGGAAGGCTCGCCAGAGGTTATTCACGCGTTCTGGACGCGTATGGTCGCGGCGCCGCGGAAATGCTGCCTTTCACGACCCGCGCCGAATCCTTGACGGAGCCGGGCCGACCGAACGCGACCGCTCCATCGGAATACCGGGAAGGGGTCGGTTTCAGCGTGTTCAAAGCCGATGACATCTATCGTTCCGCGACCCGCAGCCTGCAATACGGAATCCTGTTTATCGTCTTCACCATGATCAGCGTGGTATGCATCGAACTGATTACCGGCATCCGCTTTCACATCGTGCAATTCGGTGTGGTGGGCATTGGCCTGGTCGTGTTCTTTCTCGCGCTCCTGTCACTGGCCGAGCACATCGGCTTCGGGTGGGGCTACCTGATCGCGGCCACGCTTATCACGTCGATGAACGGGATATACGTCGCTGCCGCTTCCAGGTCCGGCCGGGGCACGGCATACGTGTCCGTCGTGCTCGCGACGCTCTACACGGTCCTGTATCTGCTCTTGCTCGTGGACGAATACGCATTGCTCGTCGGTACCGGCCTGGTGCTGGTCCTGCTGTCCGGGTTGATGTACGCGACCTATCGGCTGTCGAGAAGCGAGGTCGGACAGCCCGAATAGCGCCGGAAACGCGGAACATGATCAGCGTTTCCGGCTGAGGTGGTGGGCGCCGTCAGGGGTCGGCTATCGGCGCCACCCCGGGCTGGGGTGAGGACCGGCTATCGAATCAATGGGCTTCCGGCCAGGACCGCGCTGGTCACAGTCTCAACTCCGGCATATCGGGAGACTCGGGCCGGGGCCCAATCGTCTGGCGCGCTGGATCGGGGATGAGATCCAGTTCCTCCATGACGATTTGCCCGATCAGCGCGTCGGCGCCCGCCGGCGCGACGACGCAACTGGTGTACATCCAGCGGTCCCCGATACGGACGGAGAGGGGGCCGGCTATCGGCATCTCGCTTCGCTCTCCGTTGGCCAGGACGAAGGATGCCTTGCGTATGACGCCGATACCGAGCTGATCCACCACGTTGTCCGGGAGCGTCAACATCATGGCGCCCGTATCCGCTATGGCTCTGACGGTGGCCCGCCGGACGTCGCCCTCTTCGATATGACCCGTCTTGGCCAATTCGTGGTCTACCGTGTTCTCCAACTCGATGTCAGCGACTATTTCTCCCATATTACTCACCTTTCAGTGCTTTTCGATGTCGACTCTGCCGTGAAACGATGACCGCTCAATTTTCGAAGCGTTTCCTTTGATATTCATAACGTCCGATGCTAACTCGTCAAACCGTCGGTTGACATCCTTTTTGACCTCCTTGACGTCCGTCTCCACTCGGCCAAGGCGTACCTGGACATCCTTGACGTTCTTACTTATCGATAGCGCATCATCCGCAAGAACGACAATAGAAGGCAGAACTCGTTATTCCGTGTTTACATCCGGGGATTCCATCCACTGAAACCGCCCCCTTTCCTGCCTTGTAAAGATGATCGGTTTATGGCATACACGATCGGGTACAAACCATGATGCGAATTCCGCACAGCAGAATTAACGACTTTTAGGTATAGTCTGTTTTGATAGGATTTTATCGTATCTTTTTTGTTTGAAATTTCGCCGGCAGAAGATGAAAACCTTGAGCAGTATGGCGGTCGGTTACCGACCGCTTCCAATAGAAAACCCCGCTGGCGACTGGTACTTGTAATGAAAATCCGTTAGATCCGTTAGACGCCTGCGGGGTTCGGAACTTCTACGATACTGCTGAAGTGCTATGGTAAAACAGTCTCTCCGTTCCAGTTTACGGGGAAGGGGCGGTAGGTCGCATGTGGGTAGTCGCAAGAAGGGAGACTACACATCGATATCCTCCTGCCGCTAACTGCAGTTCTGGCTGATGTCCCGCTTTCTCCCAAGTCCACAAGACGCCAAACGTCATCTACACGAATTCCGAATCCGATATTGCCCGATGGAATGCGTTGTGGCCGACCGGTGCGTTGATCGAAAACAAGTCGTTCTGTACCAGTGTTGTTTACAGCGATGATAAACCCTTCATGATCGAAGATGAGGCTTCCACTTGTGCCGCCTGACAGATCTAGGTTATTCTGTACCCCGAGGCTGTTGTCGGCAGAGGGACGATCTGTTCCATAGGGCCGCAAAGCACTGATAGTACCGTCCTTGAAGGTGGCTATGGGGAATGATGTAAAAGGACCGGCAACCTCACCAGGAAATCCAATAGTGCCTATTGGTTGTCCAACCCGTAGATTATGCGTCTTGTTCCGGGGCAAAAAGGAAGGAACTTGGCCAAAATCAGCGAAACGATTAAAACTGCTACATCCGGAGACGCCACGGTGCCATCATATTCCGGGTGTTCAAATTAGCTGTTCAAGGCGTACAAATCCGATCCACCAAACCGGTACCTGTTTTCACGGCAAATGGCACAGGGTCGAGGTTTTTAGCGCTGTTGAGACCAATGATAAGCCCTCTCACAACATGTGCATTTGTCCAGATCACATCACTAAAGTGTGCACTGAAGCCGGATTCGACCACGAAATTGAAACCAAGCACTTGATAGCCGATAGCATACACGGCTTCCGCCAAAACCCCTTCTTGGATCACGTCCGCTCAGTTCAGAGGTTCGCCTGCCGGGCCCTGGGCGCCGGTCTGTCCAGTTTCATCCTGTGGACCAGTTGGTCCGATTGATCCCACAGGTGCCTGAGGCCCTGCCGGACCGGTCGAACCCGTCTTGACGGTCCAGGATGAACCCCGCCTCCTCCAGGATTGCCTTGAAGTCGTGGCAGCCCCGGCAGTCGAAAACGCCGTCCGCCCGCACGTGGAAGCGGTCGCGCCCCCCGCAATGCGGGCAGGGTCTCACCATCTCGCGGCCTTGAGGGGCCAGGGACGGGCAGGCGGCCCGCCATTGCTCGGGCGTCGGGCGGTCGAATCCGTCCGTCCGGTCGTTCACGGGTCCGTCTCCACGTCTCCCCGATGGACCCTTTCCAGGTCTCCCGATCTGTCAAGTGGTAACGGATGCAAAAATCCGCGCGAAAAATTGAAATGGGGAGGAGCACACGGTAGAAAAACCCGGCCCCCTCAAGTCGGCCCCCCGGTTAGAATCGGCAAGGGATCGTTTTTAGGGTTCACGGGCTGCCCCCTTGCTTCCGCGGCGCGGACAGCGTTGCGCAGGTTGGCCGGTGCGCGGTCCGGGTCCAGTTGTGCCAGGATGCGGCGGGGATTCATAGGCGTCTCTCCAGTCGGCTGGCGGCGTGATCCAAAACAGGACCGAAACAGGACCGAAAGCGGGCGGATCAATTTCAATGTTGCCCATTGCATATCCACATTTGATCCCCGCCAGCGATAACACGGGCGGAGACAGACGGCGGGGTAAAATTCTCGAGGCGGTCCACCATCTTGTTCCAGTTGTGGTTGGACACCCAGGTTGCCCCCTCATAGGACATAAAATCATACGTGAACCCGGCATCCCATACGTGTATTTCCTGATTAACAATATCACGGACAAGGTACCCGTCCCGATCGATGAGACCGCTTGGCAGGGGGTAGTCCCGCGCTGGGTAAAGTATGTCGGGGTTGTGAAAAGTAGGGGTATGCCTAAGCCCCAGTGTGTGACCAAGTTCATGAATCAGCGTTGAAGATTCATAAAAAGAACCGCGATGTATAGCATTCGCTGGATCACTATATCCAAAGACGGCCCAACCGGGCCACCCGCCACCTACGTTGCCGCCAGCCGCACCACCACCACCACCCAACCGTGACATGCCTATATGGATCGTTACAACGGCGTCTCCTGAACCTGTAGGCCCAACATCCTGAAGAAGCACAGACAAGGCCTCCAGTGCCGCGAACAGGCCAGTAAGTCCTGATCTCGATGCTCCAGGGGCGTACACGGCCTCGCCTACCTTGAATACGGCAGGGCGGGGAGGATACCGCGCAAGCCCTACGTCTACCGCATCAACGGGCAACGCCCTGTCGATATGCTCCACGAACCCTTGGCGATCATCCACAATCGTCTGAACCCATAATGTTTCGCGCTCTATCTGGGAACTGTCCGACACAACGGGATGATAGGTGATTGACAGGCGGGGGGCGGTAAAAAATTCCACGTCATTGAGGGCAATCGTCCCGTCTTCAATCTTCCATTTCCCCCCGGTATTTCTTTCAAAATCCACGGGCGCATCCCTTCCCGATCCTGGGGCGCGCGTCCAGAATCTACGGGGTACATCGACTATGGACAGAAACGGGGCCTCGCAATCTCGCAGCGATTTCGGGGCTGAATTAGGATGGCTCGTCCCAGCAGCGATAACCTTATCAGGGGCTTCGAGGGCAAACAGGTTCCATCGTATGGGATTTTCAAATCCAATGCCCATTTGCATGTATTCGTCGGAATCCCGACAGTGCAACCTGATCCTGATATGATCACCGATGTAATCGTCCCACGCCTGCGTGGTTATGTCCTCGGAGACGGGGACGGAATCCGAAACGTCCCAGGCGTGTATATTCCAGTCCGCATGGAATACGATCAACTTGTTGGCCGCTATCCTGTTGCCACCGCTGGTATTAGTGATCCGGATGCGCGTACCCTCGAATGAGACGACAAGAGAATCCGCAGGACTGGACGGGTGGATGGACACGTTGCTTTCACGGGCTAATGGCACCGGTCCCACCGGCCCCGGTTCGCCCTTACAACCGCCGGCGATCACGACCAGGACAATCAAAATTGATAGACACTGGATCGTCTTCATTTCCCCGCCTCCGTCCTGTTCGCCCGGCGGGCCTGCGACCGCAGCCGCTCCGAAACGGATTTGATTGACGCCAGCCGCCAGGGATTCGCGGACTACCTGGGCGAACGGCAGCCCGTACCGCTCCGCGACCGCCACCAGTTCATTCCGGACCACCGCCGTGTAGTTCAGCGACAGGCGGGCGTCGTAATGCTTTTTCTTCGCTCCCCTCATGGTGACACCTCCCTGTGTCTGGCCGCTCGAAACGGTCCCGCCTTGTGGCTTTTCCACATTTCATTTATTCCTCTGTCCTCTGTCTTCTGGCTCGGGCCACAACCGGTGCATCGAGAGTGGCGGCCATTCGACTCTGAGAGATCGTTTGTCAAAAGGCAGCATGTCATCCGGTACGTCGATATAGGGTGTATTCATCAGGTCATTTTCTTCACACCAACGCGCTGCCAACTTCAGGTACCGTCGAAAGACCAGAACAGCAGGGAACATGTTTTTCGAAACGGACCAAAGTACCATGTCCCTAGATCCCTTGGAGGAGTTGCAACTACGACAGGCGTAGGTGATGTTATCCGCGGCGTCAGATCCGCCCTTGAGTTTAGGGATCAAATGGTCCAATGTAAGTTTGGTTTCTCGACCGCAGTAGCAGCATGTACTTGCGTTCATCTTCGTTTTTTCATCATCATATAGAGGCCGCATCTTTATCTTTCCAGACATATAACCATGCCGGAATCGACCTCTGATTATGTAGTGTACGCGCTTGTAGCCGGTCGCACCTTCTTCAACCGCGGCATGTACCATCGCGAGAAAACCGTACGTCCAGGCGAAGTGTTCTCGCAGGATGGCATGGTCATCCGGTGGTTTAGGCATTGGAACGGTTCCTGATGCCGGCGTCCTGATGCCGCCCCTACCAACCGGGCGGATTGTCCTGCCAGGTGCGTCCGATGTAATCGAAGAAGGTAATGATGAGGAGGATCAGCAGCCAGAAGATGGCGGCTGCCGCGGCGAGCTTGGTCTGGCCGGGGCTGAACTTCAGATGCATGAAGTACAGGATGACCAGGATGGCCTTGACGGAGGCGATGCCCATGGCCACGACCGTGTTGAAGAGGCCCAGGTCCACGGTGGCGATCCACACGGTCACTGCCGTGAGGAACAGCAATACCGCGAAGATGGTCAGATAGTTGGCCACGGTTGCAATATGGGGTCCGTGGTGTTCCCCGTGGCCGCTTTCAGTGTGCGGGCTGTGTTGAGCGTGTTCCGTCATTGCATGTTTCCTATACGACCAATCCGCCGATGAGGTACAGCAGCGGGAACAGGAAGATCCAGACCAGATCGACAAAGTGCCAGTACAGGCCGAAATTCTCGATCGGTGCGTAGTATTCGGTGGTAAACTTGTTCTGGCAGACGCGGACCAGCAGCCAGACGATAAGGGCGAGCCCGATGAGAACGTGCAGGCCGTGGGTCCCGGTCATGCAGAAGTAGAACCCGTAGAACAGCTGTATGGTCTGCCCGTCACCCGCGCCGGTCCACAGGAAATTGTAACCTGGGATCAGGCCGTCGTGCAGCTTGTGGGAGTACTCGATGTACTTGTTCACCATGAACACGAGACCGAGTACGAGGGTCATCACCAGGAAGGCGATGATGTGGTTCTTCTTGCCGAGTTGGGCTGCGCGGACGGCGAAGGCCATGGTGACGCTGCTGGTGATCAGGGCGACGGTGTTCAGGCCGCCGAGAAAGACGTCCAGGTTCTGGCTGCCGATGACGAAAGAATCGTAGTACTCGCTGCGATAGATCGAATACCCCAGGAAGAATCCGCCGAAGAACATGACCTCCGTCAACAGGAACAGCCACATCCCCAGGCTCGCGGCATCGTTCTGCTGATCCATGTCGTCGAACTGGTGACGCATGTATTGAGGATGGCCTTCGTGTACATCGTGGCCGTGTGCGGCCGCTTCCGTACTGACTGACACGATCTTGCTCCTTCACAGGATGACTGCGCGCATCTGGCGCGCCCGCAGGCTATGCGTATGCCCGCAGGCTAAGCGTGTTCGCGTTCTTTTTCTTCCTCGTGCACCGGGTTGTCGATCACCTCGCCGTAATCGTACGGCTCCTCCTCCACAATCGGCGTGGTCGGGAAGTTGTGTTCGGGCGGAGGAGACGAGAGAATCCATTCCAGGCCCGTTGCCCGCCAGGGGTTGGGACCGGCGATCTTTCCGTTTTTCAGCGACCAGGCCAGGTAGATGGCCGGGACGATGAAGGCCACCGCCAGGATGGTGGCGCCGGCGGAGGACATGATATTCAATAGCTGCCACTCTTCCGGGTAGACGTGATAGCGCCGCGGCATCCCGAGGTAGCCGACGATGAACTGCGGGAAGAAAGTCAGGTTGAACCCGGCGAAGATCAGGAAGGCGGCCAGACGCGACCATGCCTCCGGGTACATCCGCCCGGAGATCTTGGGCCACCAGAAGTGGAGCGCCGCCATGAAGGCCGTTACCGCACCACCCACCATGACGTAGTGGAAATGAGCCACCACGAAATAGGTGTCGTGCATGTGGATGTCCAGCCCCATGATGGCCAGGAACACGCCCGTCAGTCCACCCACGGAGAAGAGTCCGATGAAACCCAGGGCGTAGAGCATGGGGGCGTCGTAGGACACCGATCCCCTGTAGATGGTCGCCATCCAGTTGAACACCTTGATCGCCGACGGCACCGCCACGAGCATGGTGATGAAGGAAAAGACCATGCCGGCGTAGATCGATTGGCCGCTCACGAAGAGGTGGTGCCCCCAGACGAAGAATCCCAGGACCGCGATCGACACGCTGGACATGGCGATGAATTCGTACCCGAAGATCCGTTTGCGGCTGAAGGCCGCGATGACCTCGGAGATGACGCCCATACCGGGCAGGATCATGATGTACACGGCGGGATGGGAATAGAACCAGAACAGGTGCTGGAACAGGACCGGATCACCCCCGAGGGCGGGATCGAATATGCCGATGTGAAGCCCGCGTTCGACCATCATCAGAGCCAGCGTGATAGCGATGACCGGGGTGCCCAGGACCATGATCAGGCTGGTGGCGTACATGCCCCAGACGAAGAGCGGCATCTTGAACCAGGTTATGCCGGGCGCACGCATCTTGTGGATGGTCACCATGAAGTTCAGCCCGGTCAGGATGGAGGAGAAACCGGCGATAAACGCGGCCATGCCCGCCAGGATCACGTTGCTGTTAGAGTAGGTGCTGCTGAAGGGCGTGTAGAAGGTCCAGCCCGTGTCCACCCCGCCGAGCAGGGTAGTCAGCACGCCGAACGTCCCGCCGAAGATGAAGAGATACCAGCTCATCAGGTTCAGTTTCGGGAAGGCCACGTCCTTGGCCCCGATCATGAGGGGCATGATGAAATTCCCGAACACGGCGGGTATAGACGGGATCAGGAAGAAGAAGATCATGACGATGCCGTGCATGGAAAAGGCCACGTTGTACTGGTCCGCTTCCATGAGATCCGCTTCCGGCGTTGCCAGTTCGAGGCGGATAAGGCTCGCGAATGTGCCCCCGATCAGGAAAAAGAAGGTGATCGAGAACAGGTAAAGCAGCCCGACGCGCTTGTGGTCCATCGTCAGCAGCCAGGACTTGATCGAATAGGCCGCGTTCAGAAAGTGGTCGCGGGGCATCCGGTGTTCGGCAGCCCCCTGTTGCGCTATCGTGCTCATTGGGCGCCCTCCGTACTCGGCAGTGTCTTAATGTAGGAAATCAGATTGAAGATATTGGTCTCCGTGATCTGACCCTGGTAGGTCGGCATGATCGACGGATAGCCGGCTACCAGCCGGATCCGGGGGTTCACGATGGACTCCCGGATATAGGCTTCGTCGATCAGGATGCGTTCTCCGCTGGCGAGGACTTCCTCCGTGCCGAATTTCCCGTTCAGGGACGGCCCCCGGGACGCGGCCTGGTCGCTGTGGCACGTATCGCAGTTGAGCTGCGAGAAGAGCCGGGCCCCGGCCTCCTCGGGCGTCTCGTCGGCCACGCCGCCGCCCAGCCAGTTCTGGTAGTCTTCCGGTTCCATGGCGTAAACGCTTCCGATCATTTGCGAGTGTTCGGTACCGCAGTACTCCGCGCAGAACAGGTGGTACTTGCCCGGCTTCGTCGCCTCGAAGGTCAGCGAGGTGTACCGCCCGGGAATCACGTCGTTCTTTACACGGAACGCCGGGATGAAGAAACTGTGTATGACGTCCTCGGACGCCATGGTCAGCTTCACCGGCGTGTTGATCGGCACGTGCATTTCGTTGATTTCCCGCTGCCCCGTGGGATGCTGCACATGCCACATCCACTGTTTGCCGACCACGTAATACTCCATGGCGCCGTCCGGGATCTGGTACACCCTGAAGAAGAGCCAGACGCCCCAGGCGAACATGATCAGCATGAGGACGAGCGGTATGGCGGACCACGTTATTTCGAGCCCGAGGTGGCCGTGCGTCTGGGTTTCCGCCTGCTGGTCCTCGGTGCGGCGCCGGTACTTCATGGCGAAGACGAAGATCAGGACACAGATCAGGGCCATGAAGAATATGCTTATGGCCACTACGAAAAAATACAGCAGATCGACGTCGAAGGCAAAGGTAGATGCAATCTCGGGATGGAGTTGGAATTGGTTGTTCATACGCTCACTTTACGGTTATGTCGGATCTTTTCCGCCATGGCACATGGCAGGTACGCCGTTCCGGCCCGGTCTGACCGGGCCTCTTTCGTCCGTTACGCGTCTTTCCCGCTTTCGCGCCTCGCCCGCTTTCTGCGTCTGTCACGCTTGAACATGACGACCATGAAGGAACCCATGGCCAGCAGCGTGATCAGCCCGGCGACGCGCATCGAATTCATGATGGCGACCCCGTACTTTCCCTGTTCCGGATCGTAGTTGAAACAGTACAGCATCACCTGGTCGAACACGGTGCCCAGCTTGTTTTCCGATGACTCGACGAGAGCCAGCCGGACGTCCTCCGAAGGATACTCGATCCCGAAGAAGTAATGGGAAACCGTGCCCCGGGGACTGACGATCATGATGGCGCTGCCATGCACGAACTGCCCTTCTGTTTCATCGTAGACGTAGTTGAAGCCGACGGTCTCAGTCAGCGCGTCGATGGCCGATGCGTCACCTGTCAGGAAATGCCAGCCTGCTTTAGTGCCGGGCCGTCCGTACCGCTGCGTGTAAACCGCCTTCTTCTGCGATGCGAGCTGCGGGGTTTCCCTCGGGTCGAAGCTGACGGTCACGACCTTGAATTCCTCGCCTATACTGTAATTCAGCGGGGCCAGGCTCCGGTTGAGCCCGTTGAGGACTTCCGTACACAGCATGGGACAGTCGTAGTAGACCAACGTGAGGATGACGGGCTTCTCCCCGAAGTAGCTGCCCAGCTCGACCGGCGTTCCCGTTTCATCATGGAATTCCAGGTCCAGCGGCAGCGAGGCCCCGATCTTCTGTTCAATGCCGACGTGCTTCAGGATCTCGGGCGTAGCGCTCGCGTCCAGGCCGGGTCCGGAACCGATGTCCTTCATAATCGCAGGGCCGCTTTCGCCTTCCTGTCCATGGCTCCCCGAGGGCATCGCCAGCAGGGCCGAAACCAGGATCGCAGCAAACGCGGTGTATGCGGCGGAGGCGGCGTATTTGAATCGATTTGTGATCACAGTCCTACTGTCCTTCCCCGGTTCCCGCTTTCGAGGGCAGTGTGTACCGGTCATCGGTCGCGATCAGGTGCATGGCCCGGTCGATCGGGATCTGGACGATTTCCGCGGTCCGGATCACCCACCCGTAGGTATTCAGTTTCTTGTTTTCCGCCTCCTGGAGGACGATCAGGTCCTCTTCGGGGATGACCTGCAGCCGCGGTTCGGGCGGAATGGCGTTCTCTTCGAGCATAGGTGAAGGCGTGTCGAAGGTCGTCGCGTTGTAATCTTCGATCACCACAAACATCAACCACATCAAGACCATGGAAATGATGGCGAGCGCAGTCAGGCCGATGCCGAACTTGATGACCAGGGGCACGTTGGTTTCGAATACTTCGTGGCCCCGTTCAATCGACGCCTCGTCGACGATGTGATAGTTCTTACCGAGATTCATGTTATCCTTGTACCTTTGCCTTCGAGACCGATGCCACGATCTCTTCGAATCGCGGATCCTTCTGCGGAATCAACGGATTGCTCTTCAGCCTATTGAGCACAAAGTAAAACCAGATGCCAAACAGCCCGACCGGAACGATCACGTCCATCAAGCTGGCTTCGAATCCATCCAGACGGAAGTTGGGCGCCACGTGCCAGAAGATGTCGACCAGGTGCATGATCAGGATGAACCAGGCTACGCGCACCAGTCGGCGCGGGTCCCGCTTCCGCGGTATGGACAGGAGCAGGAAGAAAGCAATCACGAACCGGCAGAGTACCAGGACGACGGAAACGACTTCCCAGCCGCCATTGACGCGGTGCACGTACCAGGGGTTTTCTTCCGGCAGGTTTGCCGCCCAGATGATGAGGAACTGGGACAGCATCATGTAGAACCAGAGGAGCGTGAAGGCCAGCAGCAGCTTGCCCCAGTCGTGGAACCGGTCCGCGTCGGCGAGTTCCGACAGGGGTTCGTGTTTCCTGAGCCAGGTCATCATGATAACGATGAACGAAAGGGCGGCGCCTCCGCTGTTCACGATCATCATGACCCCGTAGAGCGTCGAGAACCAGTGCGGGTCGGTGGACATGATCCAGTCGAAGGACGCGAAGGTCATCGTGAGGGCGAACACCACGACGCCGGGTCCGCAGACGTTCCGCATCTTGTCCGTCAGTCTCGGGTCCCCCGACGTGTCCTGGGACCTGGACCATCTGATCAGCAGAAAGGCGGCGGTGATCCAGATGGCAAAATAGAATATGGTCCGCGCCAGGAAGAAGGGCACGTTGAGATAGGATTCCTTGTGCTGCAGGATTGGATCGACGGCTACCACTTCCGCGTGCGTCCAGTGATACAGGTCGTGCATGCCCAGCACGATGGGGATGAAGAGGACGAGCAGCACGGGCAGCGTGCTCATGGCGGCTTCGAGCAGTCGCTGGATGACGAATCCCCAGCGGCCGCCGATGAGGTGGTGCAGCATGATGAAGGCCATGCATACCAGGGTGATGCCCACACAGATCATGTAGCCCACCAGGTAGGCCTGGTAGAAACCGGACATCTCGCCCATGGCGAAGGCGTAGAGCAGCCCGCCCAGAAGCAGCAGGACGCCGGCCGTCAACGCACGGGTCTGTACACCGTTGATCTGCGCCAGAAGATTACTGGAGATTGCGGTCATTCTTCCACTTCCACGATTTGCCGGATGCGTTGCTGATCCGATTCCGGTAGTTCGGACAGGTTGGCGCCCTGACTCATCTGCAGCGCACGGACATAGGCGGCGATAGCCCACCGGTCAGCCGGGTCGATGCGATCCTCGTAACTGTACATGTTGCCGAAACCGTTGGTTACCACGTCGAAGTAATGGCCCACCTCCACATCGAGAAGCCGCTGGCTGTGGAAGGACTCCGGCTGTTTCATGCCCCGCAGCACGATCATGCCGAGGCCGTCCCCGGTCTTGCTGTGGCACGGCGCACAGAAGATATCGTATCGTTCCTGCCCCCGCTTCAGCATTTCGATCGTCACCGGAGCCGGGAAATCCGTGGCCAGCGCGCCGTCGATTTTGCCCGTGTAGAAATGTTCGTCCAGCCGCAAGTGGCCCCGGGGAATGGTTCCGGCCACCGCGGGACGCACCGAGCGTCGGTCACCGAAGAAGTCGCTCTCCTCGAAGGGTTCGGCGCGCGGCTGATCGTGCATGTCCTGCCGGCAGGCCGCCGTGGCGGCAAGGCAAAGGACGCACAGGATACCGGCGTATAAGAGGGCCATGGGGTTACGCTTCAACTTCGTTCACCTCGTGCGGATTCATCTCTTCGAGAAACTGACGTGTCGCGTCCTTCTCGAAGTATGGGTCTTCGGCTTCGATGCACAGGAAGAACCGGTCCTGGGTCGCGTACCGGAATCGCTCGATATCGAAAAGCGGATGATTCGGCCGCGGCAACTTGTTCATGACCATCATTCCGACCAGCGCGGCAAAGGAAGCGAACAGGACCGTACACTCGAACATGACCGGAATGAAAGCCGGCCAGCTGTTGAAGGGCCGGCCGCCCACGTTGATCGGATAATGGATCACGGAGGCGAAATACTGCATGAAGAAGCCTACGGCACAGCCCGTCAACCCGCCGATCAGGATCACCAGCGCCACCTTGTTCTTGTGGAGATGCTGGATGTCAAGCAGCTCGTCGAGCGGGTAGGGCGTGTATGTCTCTATATGATGATACCCCGCGTCCACGGTCTTCTGCGTGGCTTCCACGATGGCCGCCTCGTTCTCGAATTCGGCTATGAGGCCGCGCAATTCAGGTTGTGCGGGTCCGTGATTCATATCAGGCGTCCTTCTTCCGGTGTTTCGGAATGACCATCTTCATCTCGGACATGGGGATCATGGGCAGGAACCGGATGAACAGGCACATCATGAACAGGAAGAAACCGATGGTGCCGATGTACAGGCTCCAGTCCCAGATCGTTCCGGCGTAGTAGTCCCACGACGAAGGCATGAAGTCGTTGGCCAGGCTGGTCACGACGATGACGAACCGTTCGAGCCACATGCCGACGCCGACGATCAGGGAGACGATGAACAGCACGACCGGGCTGCGCCGGGCCCGCTTCCACCAGAGTATCTGGATGCTGACGGCGTTGCAGAAGATCAGCGCCCAGTATACCGGCGCGTACTGCCCCGACATACGGTTCCACATCATGAAACCTTCGTAGGGACTCGCGCTGTACCACGAGATAAACATTTCCATGGCGTATCCATACACGACGATGAAACCGGTCGCCAGGGTCACCTTGCCCATGTTCTCCAGGTGCCGCGTCGTGATGAGTCCTTCCAGCTTGAACCACTTGCGCACCGGGATCGTCAGCGTCAGCACCATGGCGAATCCAGCGTAGATGGCGCCGGCCACGAAGTAGGGCGGGAACACGGTGGTATGCCAGCCGGGGATCAGCGAGACGGCGAAGTCCAGCGAAACGATGGAGTGCACGGACAGGACCAGGGGCGTGGACAGGCCGGCCAGGATCAGGTAGGCCTTCTCGTACCTCGCCCAGTGGGAGGACGCGCCGCGCCAGCCCATGGACAGAACGCCGAAGATCCGCGCTGTAATGGGGTGCTTCGCCCGGTCCCGCAGTGTGCCGAGATCGGGGATCATGCCCATGTACCAGAAGATCAGGGAAACGGTGAAGTAGGTGGATACGGCGAAGACGTCCCAGACCAGCGGCGAACGCCACTGGGGCCACAGCGACATGGTGTTGGGCAGCGGTAGCAGCCAGTAGGCCAGCCACGGACGCCCCACGTGAAGCAGCGGGAACATGCCGGCGCACATCACGGCGAAGATCGTCATGGCTTCCGCGAACCGGTTGATCGAGTTACGCCAGTCCTGCCTCATCAGGTGCAAAATGGCGGAGATGAGCGTCCCGGCGTGGCCGATCCCGATCCACCAGACGAAGTTGATGATGGCGAATCCCCAGCCGACCGGCACGTTCAGCCCCCAGATCCCGGTCCCGATCAGCACCAGCCAGGTAATGGAGATGCCCAGCACGCCGACGACCGGCAGCAGGACCGCCACGGCCAGGAACCATCCCAATGGCGTATGCGACCGGAGAACGATGTTGGAGATCTTCTCCGTGACGGTGGTATTGTTGTACTCGGGCGCCACGAAACCGTCGCCGGTGTACGTTTTGGCTTTTTCTATGTCAACACCCTGTTGCGACAAGGAGCCACTCCTCATTCACGGTGTCTGCAGCCGTGCCTTCTTTTAACCCGCGTCCGGCCTTACGCCTCGAGGACCGGATTGGGATTTCGAATCCGTCCGAGGTACGTCGTGCGCGGCTTGGTGAGCAGGTCCGTCAGCATCCCGTAGTTCAACGGGCTGGCTTTCAACCTGGACACCTCGCTGTTTTCGTCCTTCGTGTTGCCGAAGGAGATCGCCTGAGACGGGCAGGCCTGCTGGCAGGCCGTCAGGATCTCGCCGTCGGCGATATCGCGGTCTTCCTTCTTCGATTCAATCCTCGCCACGTTGATGCGCTGGACGCAATAGGTACATTTCTCCATGACTCCGCGGCTGCGCACCGTTACGTCCGGGTTGCGTCCCAGCTGCAGGCTCGGTGTTTCGAAATCGGCATACAGGTAGAAGTTGAACCGCCGGACCTTGTACGGACAGTTGTTGGAACAGTACCGCGTTCCTACGCAGCGGTTGTAGACCATGTCGTTCAGGCCTTCCTTGCTGTGTACCGTCGCGCCGACCGGGCAGACCAGTTCGCACGGCGCGTTCTCGCACTGCATGCACGGCACGGGCTGGTGGTAGGTCTCCGGCGCATCGAGATCGCCCCGGTAGTAGCGGTCGATCCGGATCCAGTGCATCTCGCGGCCGTTGGCCACTTCTTCCTTGCCCACGACCGAGATGTTGTTCTCCGACTGGCAGGCAATGGTGCACGTGTTGCAGCCGTTGCACTTGTTCAGGTCGATGACCATGCCCCAGGCGTTGGGTCCGTCGTAGGCGTGATCGTCGGGATAGAGATCGCGTTCGGGATCGGGTTCCTCCCACATCTCCTGGATCACGTGAGGGTCGTCCTTGAAGGTCTCGATATCGCTGACGCGGATCAGGTTGCGGTCGCGGGACATGCTGCCCAGGCCCTCGAGCTCCATGGCGTGATGGTCCTGCGTGCTGTAGATGTCGAAGGTGTCCCCGGTTCGGGTCACCTGCAGCCCACCGCCGAAATTCGGGCTGGAGGAAGGCCTGATGGAATAGGCGTCGAATCCCGTGTTCGTGCCCAGCTGGCCCGCGCGGCTGCGACCGTAGCCCAGATGCACCGTGACGGCGTCGTCCGGGTGGCCGGGCAGGATCCAAACGGGGGCGTTCACCGTGCGTTCCCGGTACGCCAGTTCGACCACGTCGGTATTTTCGACACCGAGCCGTTTCGCCATGGACGGGCCCATCACCGCGGCGTTGTCCCAGGTCAGCTTGGTCAGCGGTTTGGGCAGTTCCTGCAGCCAGCCGTTGTTGGCGTAGAACCCGTCCCATACGGTCGGGTCTGCCTTGAATATCACTTCCGTGCCGTTTTCCGGTCCGGATGGTTCACCCAGGGCCGAGGAAATGTCGCCCACCGATCCGGCCATCGGCGCCAGGGCGGAACCGGCGATGAACCCGTCGTGCACCGCGGTCTGCCAGAAGGTCTCGAAGGCCTGCGAACCGTTATATGCCTGCGTCTGCCAGTGCTCGCGGACGATGTCGTAGCCCTTCTTCATGGCGTTGCCGTCCAGCGCCGCCACGATTTCGTGGGCGCTCTTGCCGCGGTACAGGGGCGCTATGAGCGGCTGGACCACGGTGATTGTGCCGTCGTAGGACCGGGCGTCGCTCCAGGCTTCGAGGCCGTGGGCCATCGGAAGGTGCCAGTGGCACAGATCCGCCGTCTCGTCGTGATAGAGACCAGCGTGCACGCGCATCCCGACGTTTTCCATGGCCGCCGCGAAATCGAGGTCCGCCGGCGTCGCGTAGACCGGATTGGTACCGATTACGACCAGGAGGTCTACCTCACCCCTGCTCATGTCGTCGACCAGTGCTGTGATCGATTCGGTCTGGTTGACGGGCGACGCTTCGATGGATTCGGTATAAGTGACTGTGTTGCCGGTATTGCCGAGCGCGTCGTTCATCGCATGGACGAGGGCGTGCACGGCGGGCGACTGGTGTTCACCAGTGACCACGAGACAGGCGCTGGCATGCGCGCGGAGATCGTCCACCACGGCGGAGACCCAGGGTTGCGCGTCCCCGTCAACTTCCGCGGCGGTCGATACGGATACGCCCAGCCCCGCGGCGATCATCCGGGCAAGTCCTTCGATATCGCCCGCGCGCCGGTTGAGGAGATGGTCGGCCTGGGACCCGGTCAGCGACGGGGTGCTTTCGATTACGTACAGCCGGTTCATGTTGTCGGGGTCGTTCCCGTCCCGGCGGGAGGCGAAGTCCCGTGAATACCGCACGGCGCCGGGGCCGTGCGACATGAAATCGCCGTCCAGGGAAAGGATAACGTCCGCCTTCTCGACGTGTAAGCGGCGGGAAAGTACGTCACCGAAGGCCAGGCGCGAACCTTCCCGGGCGTTGTCCAGGGTAACCGGGTCGTACTGGTGCCACCGGGCGCCTGGGTACCGGGCAAGCAATCCCTCCAGCTGCCCGTGCAGGGTCGGTGAGGTGACGGTGCCGGTCAAAATGCGAATACCGCCGCCCTGGGTCTCGACCTGGTTGGACAGGGTTTCGTTGAGTTCGTTCAGGTAGGCGTCATAGGTCGTGATCCGACCCCGCCCCATCACCGACTGGGAACGGTCCGGATCGTACATCGTCAGGATGGATGCCTGGGCGAATACGTCCGTCGACCCCAGGCTGGCCGGATGTTCCGGGTTGCCCTCCACTTTGGTGGGCCGGCCCATGTGGCTTTCCGCCAGGATGCCGTTCGCCACGCCGTCATGGACGTAGGCCGAAGCGTAATACAGGGGCTTGCCCGGAACGACTTCTTCCGGGGGCAGCACGTAAGGTATGATCTTCTCGGAAGGCTGGCGGGTACAGGCGGTGGCGCCGGCGAGGGCGATCGATGCTCCCATCAGCTTCAGGAATTTCCTGCGGCTGACGGGATTGGCCTTGACCTCTTCCACGTGCTGGGGGAATTCCTTCTTCATAAACGACTGGAACTCTTCCGTGTCGGCCAGTTGATCCATGCTGCGCCAGTATTCGGGCGCGCCGTTCTTCCCCGCGTTCATTGCTTCCTTTTCCGTGATCTGCCGTTCCGAAGTGTTATTCATGGTCCGTTACCGTGGCCTCGCCCCTGCTATCTATGGCAGATGGAACAGTCTTCCAACTGTTCCTTGTTGACCCGGTAGCCCCGGGTCAGTTGCGCGCCGAGTGCCATCTGGTCGGCCGGCGCCGAGTAATCGGGCTGGGATTCGAACTTGTAGACGTCCGCCCGTTCCCGAATGAAGGCATCGGTGTTGCGGTGGCACTCGAGACACCACATCATCTGCAGCGACTCTTCCTGCCACATCAGGGCCATCTCGTTGACGGCGCCGTGACAGGACTCGCATCCGATACCCTTGTTTATATGAATACTATGATCGAAATACACGTAGTCCGGCAGGTCGTGCACCCGGGTCCATTCCAGGGATTCCCCGGTGGCGTAGCTCGTACGCACCGGTTCGAGCATGGGCGCATCGGTCCAGACCTGCGAGTGGCAGCTCATGCACGTCTTGGTCGGCGGCAGGCCGGCGAAAGCGCTCGTTTCGACCGACGTGTGGCAATACCGGCAGTCGATGCCGAGTTGATTGACGTGGTGCCGATGGCTGAAGGGAACGGGCTGGGGTCTAACCTGATGCTGCCGGGTAACATAGGAAGTCGAACCGAGGTATAAGATCACACCTAATGTGGTTGCCAGAAGCAACGCCCCGCCAACTATACTCGCCTTGAGCCACGTATTCGCGGCGGGGGAGAAAATCTGCGGCATAAGAACTCGTTCTATCTCTTTCTGTTACGTTTCTCGACAAATGAACGGGTATTCGACAAACAGTTGTACACGATATGCCGCGTCGCAAACAAAGTCAATACAAATCCACAAAAAATCTGGTTTTTAACGACGAGTCTGTCGGCGGGGATTTGCGACGACTCGTCGGCTTCCCGGACCGCAAATCGTTCTGCGGTTTCGCAATCCCGGGGCGGTTTTTCAGGGGGCTGTCATTCCCCGGATCCTGGCACTGACCGATTGACATGAAGGGCAGGTAGGAATAGATTATATTCAGATTGAAAGGGCCGACGATCTGCAGGAGTGCCTGGACGCGTTACCCATACAAGGAGCGGTACATGAACGAACAGCAACCTTCCGAGAAAAGCATGCGGCGCATGGAGAAATACTGCGAGAAGTACTGGGAGAAAACCGGCACCTCGCCCCATCCGAACGCGGAAGTGAAGGATTCCGTGGTCAAGGGGCTCGCCGCCCACGTGGACGAACTGGGCCGGCCCCTGTGCCCGTGCAATTTCTATCCCGACAAGAAGGCCGAACTGGAACGCAGCCGCGAATGGGTCTGCGCGTGCGACGAGATGAAGATATGGAAGTACTGTCACTGCCTGCTGTTCGTGACACCGGAGGGACTGCCGATCACGGAGTATCTTCCCGAGGACCACGAGGGCCGGCGGATGTATGGTATGGTCGAGGATCCCACCCCGGACAAGGGCCGGGAGTTGCGGCACCGGGCGCCGGAGTGACCGGTACCGGTATTCGGACCATTGCGTACCGCGGATTGCTCAGATCACTCAGACCACTCAGACCACCAGGTTCCGGGGACGGCCTTCGAGAAATGCGATGACGTTGTCCACCGCGCCTTCGTTGAGCAGCTCGACCCCTTCGGGCGTCATGTCCGCGCAGTGCGGGGTGAGCACGACCTGCTCCATGCCGAGCAGGGGATGATCCGCGGGGATCGGTTCCGTTTCATATACATCCAGGGCTGCGCCGCCCAGGTGCCCCGAGATCAGCGCTTCCACCAGCGCGTCCGTATCCACCAGACCGCCCCGGCCGCAGTTGATCAGCAGCGCGCCCGGTTTCATGCTTCCCAGCGATTCACTGTCGATCATGTGCCTGCTGTCCTCCGTCAGCCTGACATGGAGCGACACCACGTCCGACCTGCTCAGCAGTTCGTCGAGTTCCACGTAGGCCGCCCCGATCTCCCTGGCCCTTTCGTCCGACGGGTTGTACGTCCAGGCGATCACGTCCATCCCCACGCTGCCCGCCAGCTTCGCCATCTCCGATCCGATTGGACCCGTTCCGATGACCCCGAGCGTCTTCCCCTTTAGGTAGTAGGCGTCCAGCCGCGGCCACTGGCCGGCTTTCATGGCGCCCGTGAAGTATGCCGCTCTCTTCGCGAGGGCGAACATCAGGCCGAAGGTATGTTCCGCCACGACCGGCGCCGTCCGTCCCGGCTGGTTGGATATGGCGATGCCGCATTCCCGCGCCGCTACAAGATCGAAACTGTCGACGCCGATCGAACAGGTCGCGATCATGCGGAGATCGGGCAGCGACCGCAGGACCTCCCCGGGCCATTTGACGAGTCCCCGGGAATTGATCATCACCCCGGCGCCTTTGACCCGCTCGATCTTCTCTTCGGAAGTCTCGGGACGATTGGTGTACAGGACGACTTCTCCGTAGGCCTCAAGGCGTTCCAGGTGGGGCGATCCCTGCATCTGGGGCGGATCGTCGCCGGGTATTACGATGCGTAATCGGTCTTGCATAAATGATCCTTGGTCGCGGCGTGACTATTGTGACCTGTTGGGCAAACATCACCTGAAGTAAAGTTGGGACAATACCGAAATCAACCGATATAATATGGTATAACGAGTTTGATACGCTTCAAGTGGATCGCGGGAATCCTGCATCCAACATGGTGTGCTGTAACATTGACGTCGCGCATATTTGTGCATAGGAGAAGATAAAGCGAGTTTTCCGGGGAGGATAGGACGTGTCAGAATACGACAGGACGGACGCCGGGATATACGACAGCTACTCGACGGGACTCGAAGGCGACGAGGCATTCTACGTGGAAGAAGCCGCCAGGGCGGACGGCACCGTGCTGGAAATCGGTTGCGGAACCGGCCGGATCACGATCCCGATCGCCGAGTCGGGTACGTCCATCGTCGGACTGGATCGGGCGCCGGCGATGCTGGACGTGGCGCGTCGCAAGATCGCCGTGCTGCCGGACGATACGCAGCGGCGCATTCAGATCGTCGAAGGAGATATGCGGACATTCAGCCTGGAACGGCGTTTCCCGCTGGCCATCATACCGTACCGCGCGTTTCTTCACATGATGACCTCCGACGACCAGCGGCGGGCCTTGACCCGCATCCGCGAACACCTGACGGAGCAAGGGTGCCTGGTATTCAACATCTTCGATCCGAGCATCGAGATCATCGCGGCGTACATGTCGAGACCATCCGGCACCATCAATTACCTGGAATCGATCGTGCATCCTGAAACGGGACGCCGCGTCATGGTATCAGATACGCGCCGGTACGATCCGTTGGAACAGACGCTGGAGGAACACCGGTTCTTCGAGGAAGTGGACGACGAGGGCCGTGTACTTTCGAAGACTGCCACCCCGCTACACCTGCGCTACGTGCATCGTTTCGAAATGCAGTACCTCCTCGAAGTATGTGGCTACGAAGTCGAGGCACTATACGGCGACTTCCGACGCGGACCGTTCCGGCATGGACATGAACAAGTGTGGATGGCCAGAAGAGTCTGAGCCGCGCGGACCTGAGGCTGCGTGCCTGAACCGGGCGGACCTGGGCCAAGCCAGGCGGACCCTGACTCGAGCGGGCTCTGAGACGGCGTGCGTGAGCCGGGAGGGCCCTGAGAGGGCGTGCCCTGAGCAGGTTGATGTCGCTAGGAGGTTTTTAGAAAATGAGCAAGCATCCCATGCACGAGGCGAATCGCAGGGGCTGGGACGCCGTTTCCGACGGATGGCAGGCGGAGATCGACGCCAGGGTGGACTGGCGGAGCATCCCGGACAACATCCATCTCGTGCTGGATGACGTTGAGCTGAAATACCTCGGCGACGTGTCCGGCCGATCTGTCTGCGTACTCGGCAGCGGAGACAACCTGGCGGCCTTTGCCCTGGCCGGTGCCGGGGCGCGAATCACCTCCGTGGATATCGCGCAGACCCAGCTGGATATCGCCGCCGGAAGAGCGGGTGAGCTTGGTCTCTCGATCCGGTTTCTCCGGGCTGACGTGACTGATCTGCACGAACTGCCGGACGATCATTTCGACATCGTTTACACGGGAGGCCACGTTGCTGTCTGGGTGTCCGACCTTCGGCGCTACTACGGCGAGGGCTGCCGGATTCTCAAACCCGGCGGGCTCTTCCTGGTCAACGAGTACCATCCGTTCCGCAGGCTATGGAAACTCGCGGCCGGACCGCTGAAGCAGGAATTCCATTACTTCGACCAGGGTCCTTTTACCTATGGCCGGGCCGAGGATCTGCCCGGAGGTACGGGGCCGCCCGGTACGCAAGGATGCCAAGGAACGTCCAGCCCGCTCCCCAGTTACGAATTTCACTGGACGGTTTCGGACATGATCTGCGCCGTGCTTGACGGAGGATGCGAACTCCTGGCCGTGAAGGAGTACGGTGACGGAAACCAGGACTGGGAAGGCGGCGCGCCGCTGGAGAAAATGCCGGCGAACCTGGTCCTTGTGGGGCGGAAGAAGCGGGTTTAGATGGCTGTGGACTTTGTCAATTCCGAGGGGAACCTCTGAACTGCCCTACAGACTCGCCAATCAGAAAGCTATTCCCCGGCCCACCTCACCCTCCCGAACAACTTATCTGATCAACGGTTCCTCAAATCGAGCGGCGAACACATCCTCTCATAAAGCACAAACAGATGCTCTACCCGCTCTCGTTCTGAGACAAATCTCTTTGGGCGATAGAGTCGGTCCACGGCACGGTCGAGAGCCTGGTGTGCCTTGCACAGATCGGGCGGCATCAGGTCCGGATCGTACAGGTCGGCAAGGGTTGCCTCCGGATAGGCGGCACGGGCATCAAGCACGGCTTGTGCCAGCGGGTTCAGGCTTTGTAAGTTCGAATCCTCATGGGGTATTGGGAACGTGTTGTACACGAGACCGATGGAATAGCGATAGTCACTCTTGAGTCGGCCACTCACGTGACGAAGCCAGGCCATGTGCATGGCAGACGTGAGGATGGCAAAATCGGATAGGGTGGCGTTTTCCAGAATACGGACAAGATTACTGGGGATGACTGGCGGTTCCAGCCACCCTATCGGCACATATTCCCTTCGTTCAGAACTGACTTCGGGTACGACCAGAAACGGCGCGGTGGGAATGACGTTCACCTGCCAGAGCGTTGGAATCTCCGCCAGCTTTAGAGTCGACTTGCGTTTACTCTTTTGACGGAACATTCGAACGGCGGTCACTCGTTCGCGTACCCGCGGCATACTCGCGATCGTCTGCGGCGGCACGTCGTGCAGCGACAGAATCCATCGCTCTCCGCCTTGCAGGTACTCGCGAGCGCCGATATAGGGGCGCAAATAAGGGGTCGCTTTCGGTTCGGCGACCATAAACTCATCCCGCTCCGCTGCTTCAAAGATGTATTGTCCACCGTCAATCGGTTGTGAGCCTGTGAGCAATTGAACCATCCCATTTATCGGCCTGCTCTCCTCCCTTACCGTCAGATGAGGGTTCGCCAACCCACCTGCGTCGAAAAGGTAGGGCGAAAGTACCGCGTACCGGGTTTCTTCGGGATCGCCGTTAATATCCGGATAGCTGAACAGCCGCTTTTCGGGTCGAACGGCTTCGCGCCGATCTAGCCCTATAATCACGACGTGTACATTGGCTTTTCCGCGAACATCAGATCCCCAGGCGAAGGTGCGGTGCGCGAAGTCTATTTCCAGTTCGCAGCGTTCGAAGAGGATCGGCCAGAGCTGCGCCACCAACTCGCCCTGCGTGATCGAATTGGTTGACACGAAGCCAATTCGTGCATCACTCGTCTGCACGTATTCGCCCGCTTTGATAAACCATGCGGTCACATAGTCGAGTGTGCCGCCAGAACTACCGAGCGAAGCGATCCGTCTTACCTGTTCCCGCTGTTCGGCTGATTGAAATTTAGCCCCTACGAATGGAGGATTGCCGAACACATACGAACAATCTTCCGGTGGTAACAATGCCGCCCAGTCAGTTTCCAGTGCGTCGTCCGCAATGATGTGAGGAGAAGTGTTCAACGGGATGCGGGTATAGGTCTGACCGAACTCCAGGCTGAGCCGGTTGTTCATGATGTGATCCATCATCCATAATGCCGTCTCGGCTATGCGGGCAGAGAACTCACCCAATTCAATACCGTAGAACTGATCCACGTTGACAAGCGAAGCCCACTCCACGTCCAGCATTTCCTGCTCGGTGGCGCCGGTCGCTGTCCGGATCTCCCGGATCACGTCCATCTCGAGCCGGCGCAATTCCCTGTAGGCTATGATGAGGAAATTTCCGCAACCGCAGGCGGGGTCAAAAAACCGCAATTCCATCAGCTTCCTTTGAAACCTTCGAAGTTCGCTGACGCGCCGGCTGTCCTTGCGGACCTTCAGCCTTTCGAACTCCGCGCGGAGGTCATCCATGAACAGCGGTTCGATTACCTTGAGGATGTTCTGCTCGGTAGTGTAGTGCGCCCCTGCGGCTCTGCGTTCAACAGGATCCATGACCGATTGGAACAGCGCGCCAAAGATCGCTGGAGAGATTTTCGACCAGTCGAAGTTGCAGGCCTCCAGTAACAGGCGTCTCATGGACGCGTCGAAGGCGGGTATGTGCAACGGTCCGTCAAATAACTCGCCGTTGATGTAGGGAAACCGCAAGAGGTCTTCGTCCCGCGTCGAAATACGCTCGCTCTCCGGCGTATCGAGCACCTGGAACAGTTCGGTCAGCAACGCCCCCAGGTTGGAGCCGTCCTCGCTCGTACGTGTCTCGATGAAGTCACTGAATATATCGCGCGTGTCGAAGACACCGGTGTCGTCAGCGAAAAGACAAAAAACGATTCTCACAAGAAACCGTTCGAGGTTTTCCCCTTGGTATCCGACTGAATTAAGAGCATCGTGAAGTTTTCCGACGAGTTCGGCCGCCGCGATGTTGACTGGATCCTGGTCCCGAAAGGTCTTACGCTGCACGCCCATAATGAAGCCAAAAGACTCCACGTGGGCAGGAAGGTCCTTGAGTTCGAAAGAATCGGATTGGGATTCGTCCAGATCGCGCAGCTCGAAATGCTGAAAGTCGCTGATCAGGATGTATCGAGGTTTTTCATGCTCGGGAAGAGCGTCGAAATAGTCACCGGCCTGCTCGTATGCACTATCGAGGTCGCGTCCGGCGCTCTTCTGTTCGACTATTAACACGCCCGGCCAGAACAAGTCGATGAAGCCCTGGCTGTCGTTCAGCTTCGTTACATGCTCTTCGTAACGGGCTACGTTCCTTCGTCGAACGCTAAAAATCTGGAAGAATTCGTTATAGAAGGACTGCGTCTCACCCTTCTCGTAGGACGCGTCATGCCACTCTTCGGAGAAAGCGGCGGCACGAGTACGGACCTCGTTCCAGGAAAGACGCATCAGATTGCCTCGTACAGCGGGTTACGCAATGGATTACCCTCTCGGTTCGAATGCGGCAGGACGTTTGAATTCGGTAATAAAGGCCAATCGAGCATGTTGCTGCCATAGAAGACTCGGGTGGTTTCCTGCTGATCAGAAGGAAGCTGAATTCCGTGCCCCGGTCAAGGGCACAGTTCACCGCTTCGATCCCGGTTTCGATGACAATCCACCAATCGCATAGCCTTGACACCGGAACCCCATACCGCCTTCTTCTCAATGTAAACGCCGTGCTATTGGGTGTGGACTCGATAGGGATATCAAAAACGGTCTGCTGAATGTTGCCGGTCTGGTTTCGGATTGCAACACCACAATCTGACTAATAGGGACAACCGTTTGACTGTGTTCCCCGATAATGAACTGCTGCGGATCATTGCCGCCGGCGAATCGGATTGCGTCGAATTCAAGGAAGCATTGGCCGGAGACGCGCCGGCCAGAATCCGTGAAGCCATCTGCGCCTTTGCCAACGATCTGCCTGGACGAGAAAAACCCGGATTCGTCTTCGTCGGGGTAAGTGACGACAAGACAATCATCGGTTCAGAGGTCACGGACGATTTGCTTCGGCAATTGGCGGATATGAAGACGGACGGCAATATCGTTCCTCCGCCCTCGATGTCAGTCGAGAAGCGTACGCTGAATGGCAAGGATATAGCGTTGATTGCCATTCAACCGTCCAATTCGCCGCCTGTCCGTTTCAGGGGCGCCATACATATCCGCACGGGTCCCCGGAGAGGAATCGCCACGGCTCAAGATGAGCAGATACTCAATGAACGTCGACGGTTTGGGGATCTTCCTTTTGATATCCAGCCCATTCCAATTGCCGGCCAGGCCGACCTCAATCTGACCCAATTCGAAAACGAGTACCTGATCTCGGCATTCTCGGACGAGGTGCTTTCGGCGAACGACCGCACGCTGCAACAACAGCTGGCTGCAACGAAGATGATCGCCGCGGCCGACGATCCTAGCTCGACCGTGTTGGGCATACTCGTAATCGGCAAGAATCCGCAGGATTTCCTGCCCGGAGCCTACGTACAGTTCTTACGCATACACGGCTCCGATCACAGTGATGATATTGTGGACGCGGAGGAAATACGCGGCAGCATACCGGAGGTTCTTCGGCGGCTGACTGAGAAGTTGGCAGCCCATAATCGGACTGCCGTCGATTTGCTTACAGGCTACACCGAACAAAAAACGGAGTTGTACCCGTTGGAAGCATTGCATCAGTTCACACGCAATGCAGTTATGCACAGAACCTACGAGTCAACCAACGCTCCCATTCACGTTTACTGGTTCGATGATCGCATAGAGATACTCAGCCCCGGCGGACCATTCGGGGTTGTCACGGCAGAGAAGTTCGGAGAACCCGGTCTGGTCGATTATCGCAATCCGAATCTCGCGGACGCAATGAAGACGCTTGGATTCGTCCAGCGCTTCGGAGTTGGCATACCCACAGCCAGGAGACAACTGGACAAGGCTGGATACCCGGCACCTGAATTCGAAGCAACGGACTATCACGTGCGGGTAACAGTGAAACGACGGGGATTATGACAATGGCCGTTCCCGTTTTGACCTTCTTCAACAACAAGGGCGGGGTCGGCAAAACCTCGCTCGTCTATCATCTGTCGTGGATGCTTTCCGACATGGGTTACAGGGTTCTGGCTTGCGACCTTGATCCCCAGGCAAACCTCACTTCGGCATTTCTGGACGAAGATCGATTGGAAAGTCTGTGGGATAATGAGAACGAGGAGTCCGCGAAGACCATCCTACAGTGCGTTCGGCCATTGACCAAGGTGGGCGATATCGAACCCCCGACGCTCACCTCGGTCTCTTCCACGCTGCATTCCGAGTTATGCCTGTTGCCAGGTGATCTGGCGTTGGCCGGATTCGAGGATACGCTGTCGGCAGAATGGCCGAATGCCCTGGGTTCTTCCGAACTCTACCGTCCCTTCCGCATATTGACTGCACTCTGGACGGCCATGCAATACGGCGCCAAGATGATGAATGCTTCGTTGATCCTGGCCGACGTCGGTCCGAATCTTGGCGCAATCAATCGATCCGCGTTGATTGCTACCGATCACATCATCGTCCCGCTCGGTGCCGATCTGTTTTCCCTGCAGGGTCTTCGTAATCTTGGTCCGACGCTGAGTCGATGGAGAGAAGAGTGGCTGCAACGTAGAAACCACTGGCAGCATCCTGAATTCGACTTGCCCCTCGGTGACATGCAACCCGTTGGCTACGTCGTACAGCAGCACAGCGTTCGTTTGAATCGCCCTGTCCGGGCGTACGACAAGTGGGTCAATCGAATGCCGGAGGAATACGCCCGGAATCTTCTCGGCGACGAAGAGGGACCGTATCCTGCCACGCCTAAGGTGGATTCGAAACACGCGCTAGCAACTGTAAAGCACTACAGAAGCCTTGTGCCGATGGCGCAGGAAGCCCGCAAGCCCATCTTTCAACTTATGACGGCCGACGGTGCCATCGGCAGTCATGCCACAGCAGCAAACGACGCGCGGTGCGATTTTCGGGATTTGGCGAAGAAAATCGTAGACAAGATTGGCATCGCGACAGAATGACCCTCTCCACCTGATCCGCACAAAGAGATTTGTGCTATAGCGTTTAGCACTGGCATAGCGTTCTGCACCGGATCGAGGATCTCTGGACCGTGGACCAGGCGAAAGGGGGCAACGCTACGGCCAACATCCTATAGCCTCGTCTCACCTCGCCCGAAGCGCTTTCTTCAGCAACTTCCCCCAGACCCGGTCGTAGGGATGGACTTCATCGACGCGCGCGCCGCCCCGATAGACGGCCCGTCCCTCGTTGGCCCAGGCGAAAATCGATCCTTCCAGGTTGTAGACTTTTTCGTAGCCCCTCTTCTGCAGGAAACCGGCCATCGCCGACGACCGGTAGCCCACGGAACAGTAGAGCACTACGGGCTGGTCCGGGGGTACGCCATCCAGCGCCTGCAGCGCTTCTTTTTCGGAGGTGGCGAGCAGGGCGCCTTCCAGGTGGCTGACCGCGTATTCTTCCTTTTCACGCACATCTAGAAGTAAGGGGCGTTTCGCCTGGGTCGCATCTTCCGGCCGGGTCGACTTGTCCAACCAGGCCTGCAGGGTGTCGGTAGAAAGCTGGGCGACACCGGGGAACTTCGCACGGATCATCTTCAGAGTCGTCGACCAGAACATGGCGTTATCCTCGGTATCCTCCTGGGCGGAGACGGCAGGTACGGATACCACTGTGGCGATACAGATCGCCAGGTGTATGATGTGGTACAGCACCGGTTTGGTAACCGGCAGACCGGCGCGATGCATTCAGGACTCCGTTTTCCAGATATCCGATTCGTGAAGCCCGCTCCAGGGTACCAGCGATCCAGGCGTGCGATGTTGGAACTGGTCGCCGCCGTATACCACGGCTATGGAATCCGGGTGGGCTGGCCCGGCGATATGTTTCTGGACCCTCTGCGCTCCGGCGAAAAGATTCGCGGATGCCGTTTCGCCCGACTTTGCTTCGACGAGTGTTCGATGAAAAGGGTGTTCGATAATAAGATCGACTTCGGCACCGTTGCGGTCGCGATAGAAACTCAGCCTCGGTGATTCGCCGCGGTTGAGCCGATGTTTCGTAATTTCCGAGACAACCCAGGTTTCGAAGACGGAACCTCGAAGCGGATGGCTTCGCAGTTGATCGGGCGAGCGTATGCCGAGCAGCCAGCAGACGAGACCCGTATCGTAAAAGTGCAGTTTGGGCATCTTCACAAGTCGCTTTCGCAGATTCGAGTGAAATGCCGGAAGGCGGAAAACGACAAAACTGGTCTCGAGTATGCTGAGCCACGCCTTGGCTGTCGGTTGAGATATGCCGCAGTCGTTGGCCAGTGACGAATAGTTGACAAGTTGTGCCGTTCTCCCTGCGCAGAGCTCTACGAATCGTTGGAACGTCGTAAGGTCCCCTACGTTGTTAATGGAGCGCACGTCACGATCGATGTACGTGGCTACATAGGATCTGAACCAATCAGCCGGTTCCAGTCCACGATCAAAAACCCGGGGGTACGTCCCGGCGAACAGCGTCTCTTCGAGACGGACAGGATAACGATCGAAACGTAGAATCTCACCTCGGCTCAAGGGAAGCAGATGGTAGATGGCGGTCCTTCCGGCCAGCGATTGGTTGACCGATTCGAGCAAAGACAGGTTTTGCGAACCAGTCAGTATCCACTGGCCGGGGGCCGGTTCCTGGTCGATTATACCCTGCAGATAAGAAAGCAAGTCTGGGACGCGCTGTACCTCGTCGATGATCGCGCCTCCGGCGAACTGAGACAGGAACCCCCGAGGATCATCCCTGGCAAAAGAGCGTACGTCCGTCGCTTCGAGGGTCGCGTAGGGAAGACCGGGAAATAGCGTTCGACAAAGTGTGGTCTTGCCGCTTTGCCGAGGTCCGGTGAGCGTGATCGAAGGGAACCGTCGAGCTGCTCTTTTCAATTCTTCGGCAAGGTCTCTTTTAATCATAATACGCAATCTAGGCATCAAATTAGGCTAAATAAAGAATTAATTTTGAATTAGCCTAATATATTATTTCTACTTCAGCCTGAAAACTCCAGTTCCCTCCCGAACGCGTCGATCTCGGCCGCGGACCCGAGCCGGATGAACGTGATATGGCTCCAGGCCGGATCGCCCATCAGGGCCTGCATGCGCTCCCGCTTCCTGCGCTGCTGCGTAACAATCCACCAGATCAGCGAATCTTCTTCGTATCGGCCAGGCTGACCCATCCGTGCTGCCAGTTGAGGGCGTCCAACTCTACCCGGGGGATTCCAAGCGCCGCCGCCAGCTGTTTCGCCAGGGTGGATTTCCCGGAACAACTGTTTCCGGTGACGTGGATCCTGCGGCCAACGGGTTCGCCGCGGTAGTTTGCGACCCCGTCACGCCATGGCCGAACCGGGGATAGCGAATCCAAGGATTGTGAATCTAAAATAGCCATGCTGTATTGATGGACCTCCAGGCGTTATCCCGGTCGCTGCAAAGCCGCCGAAAGCCAGACCGGCAGGGCGGCCCTGGGGTTCTTCTTCCAGTCGAGCAACCCGTCGTTCTTCCCGGGCGTGTAGGAAGATCCTTCCCAGGAACTCGAATTCTCGGCGGGACGTTCCAGGATACGCCCCAGGACGAATCCCGTATCCGCCAACGGATTCATCAGGTCGCCGAGCGTCCAGTTGAATTCGAAGGTGCCCTCTTTCTCGTCTCGTAACGGTCCGGTTTGCCAGTAAGGTTTGTCCACTTCGACCGACCGATTCCCGTCTTTCCAGGGTCTCTGGAAGGGATGCACATCATAGAAAACGTAGTGTCCGCCCGGTTTCAGGATGCGAAAGATCTCCTCGAATACCGCACGGAGATCCGCGATCCAGACGAAGAAACCGTTGGTCGAGCAGACCAGGTCGAATTTCCTGTCACAAAGTGGCTTAAGGTCCATCACGTCTGCCTGGACGAAGTCGATCGCCAGGCCCAGGCGCTTCGCGCGTTCGGAAGCTGTTTCCAGTTGCCTTTCCGAGATGTCGATGGAAGTGACATGGGCCTTCATGCCCGCCAGGGCGAAGACGGCATGATTGTCCCCGCTGCCGACGACGCATACTTCCTTTCCTTCCAGGTCGCCGGCGAAGGATCCGATCAACTCGAAGGCGCCGCCCGCGAATCCCAGTTCGGGTTCCAGCGGACAGCGGCGCCACAGTCCGTCCCGCTCGCGCATTTCGGTCCAGTAACCGGCGGACTTGTCCCAGTGAAGACGATTGGCGTCGTGCATGCGGTTAGTTTGGGCGGGATCCTTGGCGGACATAGTTGCCGGCCTGGTCTGGGAGGTGCCTGTCCTGTGTGTATACTCGGGGTTTACAGGGAATCATCATTTTGCCGATATGACCAATATCCGGTATGATCAATATAGGTTGGGACGCATCGTTGCCGCAAGGGAAGCGCGTAAGAAGACGACCACGTATGAGCACCCGTGCAATCCGGGTTTTTCAGCCTGCCCGCGGGACTAAAAATCCGCTTGACAGTTGGCGCGCGACCATGCCTTGTTAAATGTACATGCAATGGTGCTATAAACCGTTATCCGCGTCCGGTGGATGCGCAACACGGATCCAAGTAACTGCTACCGTGGGAGGTAGGTGTCATGGCGAAATACATGTTCCGTACCAAGTACACGCAATCCGGCCTGCAGGGTCTTCTTAAGGAAGGCGGAACCGGCAGGCGCGCGGCGCTTGCACAGACGATCGAGGGGATGGGCGGTGCGCTGGAAGGATTCTACTACGCCATGGGCGACGACGATCTTATTCTAATCGCCGAGGTTCCCGACGAAGCGACCGCGACCGCGATCGCCCTGAACGTGGCCGCGGCAGGCGCGCTCGAAGTCTCCACTACGGTCCTTCTATCGCCGGAAACGATCGACGAAGCGGTAAATAAGAGCGTGCCATACAGGTTGCCCGGAGCCTGATCGATTCCGGCCGGACTTCGCGGATAAATCGAAGGGCCGCAAGTTTTGCTGTTGCCAATCCTTTTCAGTGTCATTATACTGAATGGTAACCCCTGTAGTCTCTAAGGATACCACCTTAAGAATCACATCGCAGTCGTCTCGTGATGACGGGCTTAAGACCCCGTAATTGAGGCCCGTCTAAGAGGCTCTCGTTATCGTTTTTTGGACTGCAGAAAGAAACGCCTCCAAACCCAGCTCATCGTTACAGAAGGGAGTCGGTATGGCTAAATCTCTACGCATTATACCCGAAAAATGCACCGGGTGCATGCAGTGCGAACTGGCATGTTCCTGGGTGCAGACCGGCATGTTTCAACCATCCCGGTCGCTGATTCGCGTGAACATTTTCGATGAGCAGGCCAGTTACGCGCCGTACACCTGTTTCCAGTGCGATGAAGCCTGGTGCATGACGGCCTGCCCCGTTAACGCCATCAGTGTCGACGCGGATACCGGCGCCAAGGTCGTGGCCGATGCAAACTGCGTGGGATGCGGACTTTGCACCATTGCCTGTCCCTTCGGCACGGTGTTCTACAATCCCGATACGCAGAAGGCCTTCAAGTGCGATCTGTGCGACGGCAATCCCGCCTGCGCGGTCGCCTGTCCCACCGGCGCGATCGAGTACACCGAGAGCGAATCGGCCGACTGGCTGGGTGGCTGGGCCGAAAAGGTCAATGCTTCCTATCTGCAATCCATCGAGGGAGGGAACGCGGCATGAGCAACGGCGGATGGACAGGCACGATTCTGCGCGTCGATCTGACCACCGGTCGGATCTCCAAGGAGCCCCTCAACATGGATTGGGCCACATCTTTTGTTGGCGGGCGCGGTCTCGGGGCCAAATACCTCTATGAAGAGATGGACCCGGCGGCGGAAGCGCTGGGCCCGGACAACAAGATGATCTTCGCGACCGGTCCCATGACCGGCACGAACGCATCGACGAGTTCCCGTTACATGGTGATCACCAAGGGGGCGTTGACGAACGCTATTACCACCTCCAACTCCGGCGGCCACTGGGGACCGGAACTGAAGTTTGCCGGCTACGACATGCTGATCGTGGAAGGCCGGGCGCCGGTTCCGTCCTACATATCCATTTGTGACGACGACGTCCGGATCTGCTCGGCGGAACACCTGTGGGGCAAGACGGTATGGGAGACGGACGACATCGTCCGGGAAGAGTCGGGACAGCACGACACGGTCGTTACCTGCATTGGTCCGGCTGGCGAAAACCTCGTGCGTTTCGCCGCCATCGTCAATGACCGGCACCGGGCCGCCGGACGATCCGGCGTCGGCGCGGTCATGGGTTCCAAGAACCTCAAAGCCATTGCCGTACGCGGTACCGGGGGCGTACCTATCGCCGACCCGCAGAAATTCATGTCGGCCATGTGGGAGATGAAGAGCAAGCTGGTCGAGCATCCGGTAACGGGTGAGGGTCTGGCCGCATACGGCACCGCGGTGCTGGTCAATATCATCAATGAAAGCGGCGCACTGCCGACCAACAACCACCAGGTATCTCAGCTCGAAGGCGCGGACAACATCAGCGGGGAGACCCTCGCCGATACGCGGCTGGTGGCCAACAAGGCGTGTTTCGGCTGTACGATAGCCTGCGGAAGGGTGTCGCAGCTTCCGGGCGAGGCGCAGGACAAGTTCACTGTGACCACACGGCCGCACAACTGGAAGATCGCGGTCGAGGGACCGGAGTACGAGAACGCCTGGGCCATGGGTGCCGATTGCGGCATCGACGACCTGGATGCGCTCATCAAGGCCAATGCCATGTGCAACGAACTGGGCATGGACCCGATCTCCTTCGGCGCGACGCTCGCTGCGGCCATGGAGCTGTACGAGAACGGCGCGGTCAGCGATGAGCAGGCCGGCATGCCGCTCAACTTCGGCAATAGCGAGGCGCTGGTCGCCATGACGGAGAAGGCGGCCTATCGCGAAGGCTTCGGCGACGAACTGGCTGAAGGATCGAAGCGCATGACCGCCAAGTTCAAACATCCGGAGTACTTCATGGGCGTGCGCGGCCAGGAATTCCCGGCCTATGACGCCCGCGCGATCCAGGGTATGGGGCTGGGTTACGCGACCTCGAACCGAGGGGCCTGCCATTTGAAGAGCTACACGGTCGCCCCCGAGATTCTGGGGATTCCGGAGAAGATGGATCCGGCCGTGACGGAAGGCAAAGCGGAGATCACGAAGATCTTCCAGGACGCCACCTGTACCGTGGACGCGTCTGGACTCTGCCTGTTCCTGACCTTCGGCGTGGGCCTGGACGAAATACAGCCCCAGCTCGAGGCGGTGACCGGGATTTCCTACACCGTACCCGAACTGCTGGAAGTCGGAGAACGCGTCTGGAATATCGAACGCATGTGGAACCAGCGCGCGGGCTTCTCGGGCAAGGACGACACGCTGCCTAAGCGGCTGCTCGAAGACCCGATCCCCGATGGTCCGACCAAGGGCGAAGTAAACCGGCTCGGCGAGATGCTGCCGGAATACTACGAACTCCGCGGCTGGAACGCGGAAGGCGAACCCACCCAGGAGAAGCTGTCGTCGCTGGGATTGACCTAGCGCTTCATCCGGCATGAGCCGGAAGGGTGATCCAAAGGGCGCGGCCCTGCATCACCCGGCTAGCGCCGAGAAACGGAGCCTTCTTCATGACACACGGGTGGGCCGGCCATATCCTGCGGGTGGATCTATCGCGGGGAAAGGCGACCAAAGAGCCTCTGAGGCTGGACTGGGCCGAGGAATACATCGGCGGCCGAGGACTGGCCGCGCGGTACCTCTACGAGGAGATGGACCCCTCGGTCGACGCCCTCGGACCGGACAACAAGCTGATCATGGCCACCGGGCCGCTGACGGGTACCAACGCCTCCTGCGGATCCAGGTACATGGTGGTGACCAAGGGACCGCTGACGGGCGCCATCACGACGTCCAATTCAGGCGGCCACTGGGGTCCGGAACTCAAGTTCGCCGGCTACGACATGGTGATCGTGGAAGGCCGGTCGGACCGTCCGTGCTACCTCCTTGTCGATGATGACCGCGTCGAGATCCGCGACGCCTCCAATGTGTGGGGCAAGGTGGTCTCGGAAACCGAGGACGCCATCCGCGACGAGACCGGCATGCCGGAACTCCGGGTGGCCGGCATCGGACCTGCGGGCGAGAACCTGGTGCGGTTCGCGTGCATCGTCAACGACAAGCACCGTGCTGCGGGCCGTTCCGGCGTCGGCGCCGTCATGGGGTCCAAGAATCTCAAGGCGATTGCCGTCCGGGGCAACCAGGGAGTCCGGATTGCCCGGCCCCGGGACTACATGTCCGCCATCTGGCCTTATCACGAACACCTGGCCGAAAGCCCTGGACGGCAAGGCCTTACGGAATTAGGCACAGCGCCTACTGTCGACCTCGTAAACGCCTTCGGCGGCCTGCCGACGCGCAATTTCACGGCCGGACAGTTCGAGGGCACCGAGGCGATCAACGGGGAGAGCATCAAGGATAACTGGCTGGTCGCCAACAAGGCATGCTTTGCCTGCAACATCGCCTGCGGCCGCGTGACCCAGGTTTCCCCCAACGCCGATCAGTACATGGTCAACATGCATCCCCGCAACTGGAAGGTTGCCGGGGAAGGACCCGAATACGAGAACCTCTGGTCGCTCGGGGCGGACTGCGGCGTGGATGACATGGACGCCATCGTCATGGCGAACTACCTGTGCAACGATCTCGGTATGGATCCCATCTCCATGGGCGCCACGCTGGCCGCGGCCATGGAAATGTACGAGCGGGGCCTGCTGAACGATAAGCAGACGGGCATGGCGCTCCGGTTCGGCGACGGCAAGGCCCTGGTCGCCATGACGGAAGCCACGGGATTCCGGGAGGGTTTCGGCGACGAACTGGCCGAAGGGTCTAAGCGGATGACCGAGAAATTCGAGCATCCGGAGTATTTCATGGGCGTCAAGGGACAGGAATTCCCCGCTTACGACCCCCGGGGATTCCAGGGCATGGGCGTGGCCTATGCCACCTGCAACCGAGGCGCCTGTCACCTGAGGGCCTGGACGCCCGGTATCGAGACCACCGGTGAGCACGATCCCCACGGTACCGACGGCAAGTCGGTCTGGGTGGCCGAGGAGCAGAACCGGACCACGGCCCACGACGCCACGGGCATCTGCATGTTCACCACCGCGGGCGCGCCGCTGGAAGACCTGATCCCCGTGTTGTCCGCAGCCACCGGCGTAGACTATACCATGGACGACTTCGTGCATATCGGCGAGCGCATCTGGAATATCGAGCGGCTGTGGAATCTCAGGGCGGGCCTCACCGCGGCCGATGACACGCTGCCCAAACGACTGATGGAGGAAGCCCACAAGGAAGGACCTTCCGCGGGAGTGACCGTCGATCTCGACGCCATGCTGCCGGACTACTACGCGGCACGGGGCTGGTCGGTGGACGGACGGCCCACCGCGGAGAAACTGATGGAACTGGGACTCGCGTAACGGAACCCAAACCACGGATGACCTGTACTTCGATTTTCGGTACTTTCTCTGAAGGAGCGGATTATGGCTACAGAACACGTGATTATAGGCGGCGGACCGGGCGGGATGAACGCTATCGAAACGATACGCGGTTACGACGCGGACGCGTCCATTACCCTGATCTCCGATGAGCCGGCCTATTCCCGCATGGCCCTGCCCTACTACATCTCAGGGAATATCCCGGTCGAACAGGTAAATACCGGAGACGACGACTATTTCGGCAGGCTGGGGGTGAAGACCCGCTTCGGAGTCAGTGTTACCGAGGTGAATCCCTACGCGAACATGGTCTCGCTAAGCGACGGCTCCATGGTACCCTTCGACAACCTGCTGATCGCCACCGGGTCGTCCGCCCAGCAGTTGAACATTCCCGGCGCGGACGGCGACGGGGTCCACAATCTCTGGACCGTCGCGGACGCGGAAAAGACCGTGAGCGCCCTCGGTAGCGATGCCGAGGTGGCTTTCATCGGGGCCGGGTTCATCGGTTTCATCATTCTCAACGCGATGCACAAACGCGGCGCCCGCCTGAAGGTGATCGAGCTCGAAGGGCAGGTGCTGCCCCGCATGCTGGACGCCCAGGGCGCGTCCCTCGTGAACTCGTGGCTCGAGTCCCAGGGCGTCGAAGTCCACACTGGCGTGAGCGTGCAGGGAATCGATCACGGACACGACGGCGTCAAGACCCTGCAGCTCTCCGACGGGTCGTCCACCCGGGCGGACGTGGTCATCGTGGCCACCGGGATCAGGGCGAACATCGGCTTTCTCGAAGGCTCGGGCATCGAGACCAACCAGGGCGTCCTGGTCAACAATCGGTGCCAGTCCAGCGCGGCAAACGTGTACGCCGCCGGCGACGTGGCCGAGGGGCCGGACCTGTCCACGGGCGAACAGGCAGTGCACGCCATCCAGCCCACCGCGGTCGACCACGGCCGGATCGCCGGGGCCAACATGGCCGGACAGGACGTGGAATACGGCGGCAGCCTGCTGATCAACATCCTCGACGTGTGCGGGCTCCAATGCGCGAGCTTCGGCAACTGGTCGGGGGACGGCGACGTAACCGAGGTGATTAACGCCAACCGGCCGGTTTACCGCAAGCTGATCTGGGACGGCTCCACGATCACCGGAGCAGTCATCCTCGGACCCGCGGACGACGTGGCCATGCTGAACGACATGGGCATGATCAAGGGGTTGATCCAGGCGAAGACGGACCTGGGCGCCTGGAAGCAGCACATCCAGGCCAATCCGACCGACATCCGGCGGCCCTACGTGGCGACGAGAACCGCGGAGAAGATGCTTGACCTCACCTCACTCGGCAAACCTTCCGAGCATCGGTCGTACCAGCACACGCAGGACGCGGGCAAGGACCGCAGCGCGCACAGCGTTTTCGTGGATTCGACGGGATAGGGGGGGGTTGGGCAGGCGTACGGGCTGAATTGAACCGTCCGGGGTAACGCCGTCCCGCGTCAATTACCCGCAGTAACGCACGTTCAGTGTCACGGACAGGTGGTTCGTGGCGCTGGACGTGTTTTTTGTTTGTGCATGCATGGTCTGTTTCAAATGCACGACTATGCATGTACCAGCATTTTTGCGGCGACTTCCTTCACGATCTTCGCCGCGACGACCGCCGTCAGATCGTGGAAATCCCTCCGGGGATTGACTTCGACGATATCCGCCCCGACGATTCTGCCGTTCAAACGCTGAATCGTGTCGATCACCTGCCGCGGGGAAAGGCCACCGGGTTCGGGATGAGAGACGCCTGGCGCGTACGCCGGATCCAGACCATCGACGTCCACCGATACGTAGACGGGCGAGTCGAATGCCAGACTTAGATCCCCGGTCAACTCCCTCATCTCGATCATCTCGACCCCAAACCGTCTGGCCTGCTCCTGCTGGTGGCCATTTGCCGTGCGGATACCCACCTGGACGAGCCGGTCAGCCAGGTGATTTTCCATAATCCGAGCGAATGGAGACGCGTGCGAGCGGGGGTTGTCCCCGAAATTGTCGTAGAGATCAGGGTGTGCGTCGAAGTGGAGGATGCTGAGCGTGTCGTACTTGCGCCGGAACCCCTTCACGATCGGCCAGGTTATGGCGTGGTCACCGCCGAGGCAGATGGGCGTGAGCCCATGATCGAGCACCGCTTCGACGGCGTGCTGGATCGCGGCCCAGGCATCGGAGACCTCGCCCAGGTCCAGGTCGCCCGCGTCGAAAAAAACATTCTCGCCGAGATCGACGCCCGTCTCAGTCCACATGTTGAAGGCATCGGAGAATAGTTGCGCACGGATCTTCGGTGGCGCTTCGGCCGCGCCACGGAGGAAAGTAGAATTGGCGTCGTCGGGGATGCCCACCAACGCGAGTTTTCGTCTATCCGATTTTTGCAGTGCCGCTTTGAGCGTTTCGAGGATCATGTATCTATTTCGGTTCAGCGAGCGTCGGCGGAACGCGTACACGTTCGTTCGGCGGAATGCTGCTCGGTTTAATCGATTTTGACGCTGGCTGCCGATCCCGCGTCAGTTCCCAAACAGGAAACGGACGTTCACCGTCACGGACCACTGGTTCATAGCGCTGAACGTGTTTTTATTCGTGAAGGAAGGGTCCGTCTCGAAATAAGGATGATACTCGTAGGTCCCGGTGTGTTCGACGTCGTCCACCCGGGAGTAGGCCATCTTCAGGCCGATGGCGGTACGGTCGCCCAGACTGTAGTCGGCTCCCGCGTACACGTGCCCCGCGAAGACTGTATCCGACAGCCTCGTATCCTGCTTGCTGTTGTAGAACGACAGGGGCGGATCGTAGTGCGTGCCTTCGCCTGAAGGGTCGGTGTATTCTATCGAAAAGAAGATCCTGGTCAGTTCGACGAAGGCGACACCAGTACCCACCCCCACGTAGGGCGTGATCCGTTGTGGGCCGATGGGCAGATCGTAGTAGGCGTTCAATGAAACCGTTCGTGTAACCTGATCCTCCATGAATTGTCTGCTGACGGCCTGCGCCAGCCCCAGTCCAAGAAAGGTACTGGCTCCCGCGGTGGTGCCATCCAGATAGGTTATCTCAAGCGGCGGTCCCTGATCGACGTTGTTTCTCCTATGCGCGAATGAGACCTCGATGCGGGTACGGTCGAACACTCGCCCGACGGCAGCTTCGAAACCGATACCCCGGTCGACGGACGGACCGTAACGCCACCGGTAACCGGGAATCTCCCGTAGAACCAAATCGAAGCAGGCGCTGGTCGGATAGCACGTGGATTCCGTGTTCGAACCCGCCTGGTCGAGGCCGTATACCAGGTTGCCGCCCAGTCCGCCGGAAACATACCAGCCCGAAGTCCTCCGATCCTGAGCCGATACCTCGGCAGCCGAGACGAGGACCAGGCAGATCGTCATTGCTAACGGCACGGCTATTAGTTTTTGCAGGTTCATAATCAAGTATCCAGGGAATAACTGAAGTGAGAAAACGTTCTCTCTTTTCGGACTATAGATATCTGACCACAAATCGCCTTCGTCTTGCGATCTTACCTGTGTCTTTCGCCGGTTGTTCGCCGTGCGGAAAGCGGTATGTAACGGCAAGAATACAGTGCCCTGCCCGATTTAAACGAGCAGGGACTTGTTATAGTTCCCGGCTATGAACGCAAGCAATCCGGGAGTAATGCCTGTCCCCGCACGGACGAAACAGGCTACAGGTTCAGCAGGTACGATACCTTGGCGACGATCTGCTGGTCCCTCAGGCGCAGGGGCGTTCGTTCGTAGACGCCGAAGGTACCGTCGGTATCGAGGTCGTCATCGCGGAACTGGTTGAAAGCCAGGAAGAACGAGTGGCCGAAGGGCGACCGGTAGGCGAGGAGGAGGTTCATCGTTACCGTATTCATGTGGAAATCGTCGATCTCCCGCTGCCGGTCCGCGTTCAACTGGACGAAGGAGGAGAACGACAGGTTCGGCGTGAAGGCATAACTCAACCGGACACTCGGTATGAGTTGCGTGCGATGATCGTATTCGTCGTCCTCCAGCCCCAGGCGATTGCCCCGGTCGACCCGGCTGCGGGTAATGCCCGGTTCCAGCGCGAAACGGGGATTCGGCTTGATGGACAGTTCACTCGACAGGCTGAGGAGGTCGGCGCCGTAGAACTGGCCGTACCGGACGCTGCCCCGATAGGAGAGCTTCCGGCCACTGTCGGTAAAGAGGAAGAGACTGCCCTGGTTGAAGGAATAGGATCCTTCGGTGAAATGTACGCCGGCTATGCGCGTTGTTTCGCTGAGCGTATCAAAATTCATGTTATATGACGCGGAGATCCACATTCCCCGTTCCAGTTCCAGGAATACATTGGGCTGGAATGACCAGGAATCGGCATCGGAGAAACCCGTGTTCTTGCGGGTCACGTAGTTGCTTCGGAACCCTCCGTTGATCCGCCGAATACCAAACCGGCGGAGAAAGGTATTGGCCGTTAATCCGCCTCCCAGCCGCTGCAGGCCTTCGTCCCGGACCAGACCGGACTGGGCGATGAAGTCCTCGCCGATGTCGAGGTAGGACATTCCGTACATCAGCCAACGGTTCTGCCACCGCTCGGTAATCCGAAAGGTCCAGTCCTGGCTGCTGGTGCTCAGCGTATCGGTCCAGCTTTTAGCGAAGGTAATCTGTCCCCGGTGATTCGTCCCCCGAGAGGCCAGATTCAGGTCGAAACCCAGAACGCGGTTAAAGTCGGTCTCGGCGTAACGGGGTATGGCCATCCCGACCCGGTCATCGAACCGGGGATTCGGTTCCTTGAAGGTAGCCATCATGCCGACGCTCGACCGTGACCCGAAGTCCCGTATTACACGCAGGGCCTGCCAGTTGGTCAGCGGTTCCATCTTCTGTTCCCCGTCATCGTCGTATTGGGTCTCCCGGGTTTGAACGTTCAGGAACCCGATGGTCGTATGCCCGACTTTTCCCGTCAGGCGCATGCCGAGGTCGATGGGGACGGACTGCCCGTCCGGCAACTGTCGTCCGACGCGCCGGCTGAAGAACAGCTGGGGCGTCAGGTCGCCGCCGCCACGTTGCGGTCCGCGTCGTTGCGGCCGCTGGTTCAAGGTGAAGATATCGCTGCGCTCCAGGAAGAAGGGGCGCTTTTCGGTAAACTGGAATTCGAAGCGGGAAAGGTTCACGACCTCGTCGTCCGCTTCCACCTGGGCAAAATCGGGATTGACGGTCGCATTTAACGTAAGACCCGATGTGACACTGACCTTAAGGTCGCCACCCAGACTCCGCTGCATACCGTTGTCGAGGTCCGTCGCGGCGATCGGGCGAGCGGGTGTCGGGGCGGATTCGGTAATCCGGGAGGACTGGGCGCCAAGTACGGTAAACGGGGTCGCCTGGATCCGTCCGCCCGGCGTTATATTGTTCAGGGCCGTCAGTCGGCCGCCCTTGCCGAAACGGTAAAGGGCCTGGTCGCCATCCCTGAGGCTCAGGGGAACCCAGTAGGATTCCTCCCTGCTTCGCTGGATACGGCGTCCGAAGTTTATGCCCCAGGTCTGGTTCTGGCGCTTGGGAAACCGCAGCGTGTGGAAGGGGATCACGTATTCGGCCGACCAACCGTAATCGTACACCTGGCTGGCCGCATTCCATAACCCGTTCCAGTCACGGTCCGAATTGTTACCTTCGGCGCTGACGAAGGAATCGGACCGGGCGCCGTTGGGATTGGTCTGGAATTCGAAGGCTTCGCGGTAGTGGTCGAGGGATGCGATAACGACCGTAACCATGTCGTTGGAGAAACTCATCCGGGTGTCCCTCTGCATATCCGGGGCCATGATATTCTCCGGATTGGGGTCGAAGCAGACGAATCCCACGTACAGGTTCTTGTCGTCGTACAGCACCCGGACTTCGGTGGGGAAGGTTGCCGGGGCGCCTTCGACGGGTTCAAGCTGGTAGAAATCGCCGGCAACTTCAGCCTGTTGCCATTCGGCTTCATCCAGGTGTCCGTCCACCTCGATTGCAGAAACAACCGGCGAGGCCTTGAGCATGTAGTCCGCGGGGTCGAGGTTACGGTAGTCGAACGGTGTTTTAGATACGGGAAGGGGAACGCTGAAAGGCCGCGGGTCGGAGGTCCGTTCGGTTTCTTCCGATATAGCCGCCACGGTTTCCGCCATGCCTTTGTTCAGCGTAGCCTGATCGTCTGAAGATTGAGCTGACGCAATGGCATGACTCAAAAGGAGACCGGCAAAAACACATAGCAGGCCGCCGGATATTCGGGCGGTCAGGCGAAATAACATTCAATCCTCCAGTGTCGAGCAACGAGTTGGGTTCCCCAGATACAAACAACAACTTCCATCTTATATTCTACAATCAGCGCCCCTGTTTCTTCAACTGAAGCGCCAGGTGACAACGAAGGGCGCAATATAGGCGTTCATGACCGGGATGTCCAGACAGACCTTCCCGCGTTTACTCTGGCTACCTTGCGCCGGATGTCCTGTACCCTTGCGCCGGATGTCCTGCGCCTTGTTGCAGGTTAAAATCGCTTGACGCCGCAAGATGGCTAAACAGATTGTCGGGAAGCGGAACAGTCGGTCGAAATGTCTGCAGGGGGTTATACCGGACCCGGACACAACCTGAGACGTTGAGCGAACCGGAGGAACCATGCTGGTCACGTTGGAAGAAATCGAACAGGCACGGCGGGAATTACCACCGGAGATCGTATACACGCCCCTCCTCCGGTCTCTATCGGTCTCCGATCAATCGGGCGCGGACGTCTGGTTCAAGGCGGAGAACCTGCAGGTGACCGGATCGTATAAGACGCGAGCAGCATTTACCATCCTGAACCGCCTATCAGATATACAGAAGGAAAAAGGCGCCGCCATTTCGTCCTCCGGCAACTTCGCCACGGCCTTCGCCTTCATGGGAACTTTGCTCGGGATACCGACCGCCATAGTGATGATGGAGAAAACCTCGCCGTACAAGATCCGGCGCACCAGGGATTACGGGGGCGAAGTGGTACTGTGCGAGAACCACAACCAGGCCCGGTGGGACACGCTGGACCGGCTGGGCAGGGAACGGGGAATCACCGCGATCAACACGTGGGAGGACGAAAACGTCGTCCGGGGCCACGGCAGCATCGGCGCCGAGATCATGGCGCAGGCACAGGATCTGGACGCGGTCATCGTACCCGTGAGCAGCGGTGGCCTTGTCGGCGGTGTCGCCACGGCCGTGAAGACGCTGAACCCCTCGGTGAAAGTGATCGGGGTGCAACCTGAAGGGTCACAAGCGGTTTATCAGTCTTTTCTGAAGAAAGAGATCTGCGAGAGGCCTGAACCGAACACGGTGTGCGACTCGCTCGTGGCGCCCCGCCCCGGCAACCTTACCTTCGAACACGTAATGGCCTACGTGGACGAAATGGTCCTGGTTTCCGACGCGCAGGCGATCGACGCGGTGAAGTACCTCATCGGGGCAACCAAGCTCGTGGTTGAACCGGGAGGCGCCGTGGGCGTCGCAGCGCTGTTGAACGGCATCGTTTCGCTGGAAGGTAAAAAGGTCGTGGTTCTGCTCAGCGGCGGGAACATCATGCCCGCTCAACTCGCGGGGTATCTGGGCGCGGCCTGATCGATGACCTGTTGATGCCGGTCGTTCATCGGTTCTTTTCCTTGATGTAGATGTTCCCACTGTTTGTTCTGAGACGGATTCGGTCCCCTCCGCCGTTGATCTCGCCGCTGGCTTCGCTTTGTATGTAGAAAAACACGCCCCACTCGCTCTGGTTCAGGCCGAAATCCGAATATATGTGGCCGACTTCGTCACGCCATAAGCGGCTCAACAGGAGTCCACCCGACGATCCCTCCGCCTCGATAGAGGCCGCCAGTGCACTTGGGAGATAAATGGTGACGTCTCCTTCGGAGGTTTCCAGTTCAAGTAGGGTCTCCTGGTCCTGACCCGAGTCCGGCGAATCGGCATCCGGCGGAACCGTATCCGGCGATTCAGCGTACGTCGGCAGCGATGGCTTACCCGTATTGTTGGAACCTGAACCACGCCTCGTGCGGGCGACGCCCACTTCGATGCTGCCGCGAGCGGCCTGCGCACTCACGTAACCCCGCGCATCGAAGAGCCCAATGTCACCTTCGAGCGTGCTAGCGTCCACGTTGCTCTCCGTGGTCATCGTTTCGATTCGGCCATCAACGGTTTTGACATCCACTGCGCCCTGTGTGTTGCGTACCTCGATATCGCCGTCGGTTGTTCTGGCAAAGACGTCGCCTGTCGTACGCGCGATTTCGACGCTGCCGTCCACAGCATTTGCTTCCACGTTGCCTTGCGTGTTGCGGATTTCGATGTCGCCGTCGATCGTACGGGCCGCGACCTGGCCGATGGTGCCGTTGATTTCGATGTCTCCGTCCATGGCGCTGGCCGTAATGGACCCTTTCACATCGGCAATCTCGATGTTGCCGTCCGTCGTGCCGGCAGTAATCTTACTGTCTGCCGGACCGATTTCGATATCGCCGTTCACGGCGTTTGCCGTCACCGGCCCTTTCGTGTTTTCAATTTCGATACTTCCGTCTACGGTCCTGAGATCCAGGGTGCAGAATTCGGGTACTCGTACCGCTATTTCCACGGATGCGCGTTCGCGAAAGAAGGAAGACGGTCTTACATCGACGACTTCGATGCGAACATTGTTATCCCGCTGCGAAAGGATTACTTCTATTTCATCGAAAGCGGTTCGAGCCCGTTCTTCAAGCCTCGCTCTCACCCTCTTCTCAATGCGAATTTCCATCCCGTCGTTCGTCCAGCTATCCACCCGGACCGATCCGACTTCGGCATCCAACGTCAGCGAACCATCCGGAATGACCTCGTAATTCTGCTCGATGCGCTCTACGAACCCGTCTTCAATGCGCATAAAGGTTGTTTCCTGCGCGTCACACGGCGCGGGCGCCGCGATGAACGGGACGACGAATGCACAAAAGGTGGCCACGAACCGTAGTTTGTTATTCATTGATTCTGCCTGTATTCCATGGGATCGAATTTACCGCGCAAAACGATGTTTACCGCGATACACGGCTTTACCGGGAGCCGACCGTAACCCGACCACCCAACGCACTGGTGTTCACCGTACCCTGCATGTCTTCAATTTCGATGTTGCCGCCAACCGTCTTCACATCGACATTGCCGAGGGTCGGACCGATTTCTATATTTCCACCCGTCGTCTTCGCGGTAACGCTGCCCTGGACGCTTCCGATTTCTATATTCCCACCCGTCGTTTTCGTGTCGATATCTCCGCCGGTATCGCCGATCTCGATGTTACCCCCTGTCGTCCGGGCCGACACGTCCCCCTCCGCGCGATCGACGATGACGTTGCCGCCCGTCGTCGACAATGCTGTTTCCCTGCCGCCGCCTCGCACCTTGATATCTCCCCCGGCGGTGCTGGCCCTGACGTCACCTTCCGATATGGTGCCGATGTCAATATCACCTCCGGCGGTCCCGGCCTTTACGTTGCCATGCAAATCGGCTACATCGATGTCTCCTCCGGCGGTCTTTAAATCCAGATTGTAGGTTCCGGGCACGTGCACGGTCATTTTTACGGAAACCCGGTTTTTCCTGAACCATCCTGGCCTGTCGACTTCGACGCGTACTTCATTGCCGCGCTGCGAAATCTGAACTTCCACCTCTTCGAGTTCCTGACGGGCTCGCGTTTCGTTGTTAGCCCGGATGCTTTTCTCAACGAGGATATCCACTTCGTTTTCGGACCAGGGCTCGACGTCGATGGATCCCATGTCCGCATCGATGGTCAGTGTACCGCCCGGTTCAACAGCGAATTTCTCCTCGATTTTCTCTACATGCCCACGTCCATCCAACATGGAAGTAACCTCCTGTGCACCGCTGCATCCCATGGCCAATACGCACGCGAAAACAAACGAAAGCAATCCCGCCGGTCTCATAGATTCCCTCACCCATTATATCTTAAAACACTTTTACCGGAAGCGCATCCACAACGCTGCCCGCCGTCAATGTTTCCGGATTTTGATGTCGCTGTTCGTGGTTTCGATCCTGATCAGGTCGCCACCGCCGTTTATGTCGCCGGCAACCTTGGCGAAGCCGGCACGTCCGGATACCCTTGCCCGTGTCCGATCGTGACTTTCGGCATTGTTACCGGAAAGGTCGAAGTCCGAATGGACACGATAATCGCCCTGTCTCCAGAAACCTGAAGTACTGATTTTTACCTCGGCATCGATGGTTGCGCCCAGGTCTTCCGGGAGATATATCGTTACTTCGCCGCCGGTCGATTTCAAATGACTGGTGCGATCAATAGAGGAATCGGTGCCGGTAAGGCTGACGTTTATGTCGCCGCCCGAGGTTCTAGCCGTCACGCCGTTCTTCGCGTTCTCGATATGGATGTCCCCGCCTCTGGACGCTACCGTTACGGCTCCTCGCGCGTTTTCTACGTCGATGTCGCCACCACTGCTCTCGGCATTCACACCATCCATGGCGTTTTCAATCTGGATATCGCCCCCCGATGTCTCTATCGACAACCCTGCCGTTGCGTTTTCAATCTGGATATCGCCACCGGAGGACGTCGCCGTCAAAACTCCCTTCGAGTTTTCGATCTGAATGTCCCCGCCGGACGTCTTGACGTCCACCTCGCCATTGGCGTATTCGATCGTAATGTCTCCACCTGACGAACGCACTTCCGTACTGCCATTGGCGTTTTCGATATGGATATCTCCGCCGGACGTTTTCAACCTGGTGTCTTCGTCGCCGCTTTCCAACCGGATATCTCCCCCTGACGTGCGGACATCGACGGCCGCCTCCCGGATATTTCCCATGACCACGTCGCCGCCTGACGATCTGGCACGGATGTCTCCCTTGTGGTCTTCGATTCGGATGTCACCCCCGGAGGATTCGAGATCGAGATTGTAAGACTCGGGGACCTGCACGGTTATTTTGACGGATATCCTGTTCCGCCGGTGCGAATCCGGGCCATCCACTCTAATGCGTACATCATGGTCTCTATTTTCCAATTTGACTTCTATGTCTTCGAAGGCCCTGCGCGCCCGGTCTTCAGCGGTAACTTCCGTCCGTTTTTCAACCGTCACATACACTTCGTTCTTCGCCCAGCTGACGATTTCAGTCGATGCGAACCCGTTGTCCGTCGTCAGCGTACCCCCGGGATTTACAGGGTAACTGTGATGCGTCTGTTCGACATAACCAGCGCCGTCATGCATAAACGTCGTCTCCTGTGCGCTGCGCGTTTCCACGGCGGATAGCAAGGCGCAGACCAGTGCCATCATCCCCAGGGATCTCATCACCTCTTTCCTTGTAGTATTGGAATCGTAGTGTAGGGATGCAAGCATAACTTCGACACTCCTAAACCGTACTGTTACCGAGTATGGTTCCTGTTTGTGATGTTACCGCTGAGCGTCGTGGTTTTCAGCTTTCCCCGCACATAACTGGTTTTGATATCTCCAGAGTTTGAACCGACCGTCGCATCACCATCCACGGGGCCGGTTTCGATGTTACCTGTAAGGGTCTTGGCGTGCAGATCCTCCTCTGCGGTACCTGTTTTTATTCTGCCAGTGTTCGAACTGACTGTCAATTCACCATCCACAGGGCCGATTTCGATGTTACCTGTCAGTGTAGTGGTGTGCACGCTGCCTACCACGCGACTGGTCTCGATATTCCCGCTGTTCGATTTTATGCGCAAGTTACCTCTGGTGGGACCGGTAGAAATATCCCCGGTAAGGGTCTTAGCCGTCACATTTCCTGCGATATTCCCCGTCTGGATATCACCGCTTATGGTAACGAGGTCGAGGTTGTATTCCTCAGGCACCATAACATTGATTTCGACATAGGCCCGATCCGGCCAGTCGTCCTGCCAGAACCATTTCGTGTACGTGGGATACCTGATCCAATCGACTTCGATTCGTACCCCGTTATACGTCTGTTTGATTTCGACTTCGATATTACTGAAGGCTTTTCGAACCTGGTCAGCATCGGTTGCCCGAAATCGCTTTCTCACCAGGACATCTACTTCATCATTGATCGAGCTTCTGATGCGAATTGACGCCAATTTGGCATCGACCGTCAGTGTCCCACCGGAGTTCACCTCGTATTTCTGCCTGGTGCTATCGATATAGTCTTGCCCGTCGCGCTCAAATTCGATCTCTCGCTCGTCTCGCTCGAATCCGATCTCCTGCATGTTGCACGCGCTTGTAAGCCCTAAACACGCACATAAAACCGACAAATCCAGTCCGGCTCATAACCTCCTCCAATCGCAGTATTCAGAATCGGAAAAGTTATCAACAATAACTAACACATTGGACCGTCGCGACGGGAAAAATGTTTCGTGGTATCACGTAGTGTGGTTCCAGGACCTTGAAATCTTCCAGGCAGGTATACTCAACCTTAGCGGATCTGGCTCAGGTCAACACCGTTACGAAGACGGACTGCGGCCTTGAACATGCCATAGAAATAGATCAGAGGACTTTAATGTATAAGGAATGCCGCCTACTCCACCCAGTGACGCACGAGGGGCTTAAGTTCACTGGGCAGGCTGTCATACACGTTGCGGGGAAGGGCGGGAACCAGGTTCTCCGTTCCGCCGGTCTCGTCCACCAGGATCCTGCGGTCTGCCGAGCCGGGCTTAAGCACGTTCAGGTTCAGCCACCAGGGCGCGTAGCGGACGACAACGGCCACGCGGGGATCCTTCGAGGTGTTCGCGGCCGTAGCATGCCACAAACGGCTGTCCATGACGAGGACGCTTCCCGCCTCGCCGGTTACGTTCAATTCGGTCGAATGGGGTGCTTCGGGCGGCACACCGTTGCCGCCGGTCGGGTTGTTGGAGTCTCGATGACTGCCCGGGACGATGAGGGTGCCGCCGTTATCGCCGGTGAAAGAGGAAAGCATCCAGATGGTCGTGAGGTGCATGACCACGTCCGGATACGGCGCGGGCACATGCCCGGCGTTCCGCTGGTTGAAGGGCCAGTCCGCGTGCCATCCGCCACGGTCGTTCCCCGGCTCGTTGATGGTGGCCGTGGTGAAGGAGATGCGGAAATGGTGTCCGAGCAGCGCTTCGACCAGGCCGAGGAGCCGCCGGTCCGCGAGCCAGGGCGCCAGCGACTGGTCGTATTTCAGGAAACCGCTCACGTGGCCGATGTTTGCGGGTGCGTCGGGATTCCGGTGGCGGTTCGTCGAAGCGATGACCCGGCCGCGCACTTCGTCCAGCCGGTCCCCGGGAATGATGTTGTCCAGGACGCACCAGCCATCGAGCTGCATGCGTTGAATCTGCCGTTTCAGCGTCATGACCTACTCGCCCTGATGTTATTCGTTATGGTTCGACGGACCTGGATTCTCTTGATCAGGATCCGATTTACCGGGGATTGGCGGCCCATTGTTTTGTGATCGCAACAGGGCAGGGCACGGAATAACCGGCCCTACAGGTCGTCCGTGCTCAGCGTACCGGCCTCCTGGTGTCGACTGAACACCTCCCAGGTCTCCCTGATCCCGTCGTCCAGCGGCGTGTAGGGGATCTCGCCCACGTCTGCCTGGATGGCGCGGTCATCGAGGTCCGGCGCGATGGGAAGGTTCATGTCCATGTGGGAAATGAGTCCCTTCGAATCGGGAACGACGCGCTCGATGGACGCGATCACCTCGTCGATGGTCACGACGTCGCCACGTATGCTGTAGGCCCCGGCGCCTTCGGTGGCCGCCTCGGCGCAGCGGATGAACGTCCGGGCGGTGTCGTTCACGTACTGCATGTTGTTCCGCCCGCCGTATCCGATCACGTACGGCCGGTTCAGCAGGGCCGCCTTGACCGCCTTGGTGGGATCTGAGGTCAATCCGAAGTCCCGGCCCGGTCCGTACACCGTCCACGGCCGCAGGCCGATGCTTGAAATGCCGTGATCGAGAAAGTACACCCGCGCGTTGGCTTCGTTGCACTGCTTGAATACGCCGTAGTGGGTGACCGGCCTCAGCACCGCGTCGTTCCCGACCGGTCCGGAGTCGTAGTCGTCTTCCATTCCGTAGACGGCCGCGGAACTCGCATAGGCGATACGCCGGACGATGTCGTCGTGGGTTCTGGCCGCTTCGAAGACGTTCAGGGTGCCGATTACGTTGACCGTAGCGCCCTTGATGGGATCGGCCTTGCACACGGGCACCTGCAGTCCGGCCAGGTGGATGATGCGGGACGCGCCTGTTTCACCTACCACCCGCGTGAAGTGGGTTCCGTCTGCGATGTCGCCCTCGATGAACCGGACCCGGTCGATCTCTTCCTCGTCCATGATCAGCGCCATGCGGGCGGTATGTTCCACCAGGTCGTAGATCGCCACATCGTGCCCATCGTCGATCAGGTTCTTCACGATCCACGAACCGATGCAGCCATATCCGCCGGTGAGTAGATATTGCATGGCGACCTTCCTTTGAACGGCAAACCAAGGGGCTTAAAACCTCGGGCATTGTACGGCGCGCAAGGGCCAGTGTCAAGGGAAACAGCCGCCCTCCGCCAGCCGTTTTAGTCCTTGATGTAACCCCGTTCGGAAAATACATTGAGTGCATCCCGGGATACCGCGGAACATCCTGAAATACCGGTAGTTTCAATCCCTTCAGAAGTACTTTCCCATGAGTGTTAAAGAGCGGACTCCCCCGTCTGCAGGCAGGCCGGATTCCTATCCTCCCGATGCAGGTTCTCCCGGCAGAACCGGTGGCCTCGCTTCGGGCATGACCCTTCGTGCCGTGGGGCTCGGACTCTTCCTGTCCGCGGCCATGGCGTGGTGGGTCGTGCATTCCGCCTTCGAGGCCCATTCCTCTTACCTGTCCATTACCCACATGCCCATGGCGGCGCTCTTCCCCTTCATGCTGGTCGTCTTCGTCGTAAACGGCCTGTTGAAGCGGTTCGCGCCTTCACGGATCTTCACGGCTCCTGAACTGATTATCATCTTTTTCATCGTGTTTACGGCCTCGGCCATTCCCGGATGGGCTTTTACCACCTACTGGGTCGCCGTTCCATCCATTCCGCACTACTATGCCAACTCCGAAAACAGGTATGTTGAGTTGTTTTTCGAATACCTGCCGACCTGGCTGGTCATCCCCGATGAACGGCGGGCGGTGCACTGGTTCTACGAGGGGCTGCCCTCCACCGGCGTCATACCCTGGCGGGACTGGGTCATCCCCATGAGCTGGTGGGGCACCTTCTTCCTGGCCCTCTTCTTCGCCAGCGCGTCGCTCATGGTGATCCTGCGGAAACAGTGGATCGAGCGGGAACGCCTGACCTTCCCGCTGGCCCGCGTGCCCCTGTTGCTCATCGAAGATGACCAGAGCGGCTCCGTACTGCCCCGGATCGCCCGGTCCAGGGTATTCTGGTACGGATTCTCCATCCCGCTCTTCATCATTCTCTGGAACATCGTCTCGTACTGGGACGCCGTGCCGCCCATCAGACTGGGCGGTGATTACCGCATACCGATCACCCTGGCCGAATCCTTCCCGCCGATCCAGTTCAAGATAAATTTCGCCTTCATCAGCATAGGATTCTTTACGAATCTCAACATTCTGTTCAGCATCTGGGTGTTCTTCCTGCTGGCCACGATCCAGATCGGCATCATGAGTCGATTCGGCATACCGAAGACGACCGAGATCGTCACGGCCCAGCACCTGGGCGGGTTTTTCATGTTCACCCTGTTCGGGCTCTGGATGGCCCGGCGCCACCTCTACGACGTGGTGAGAAAGGCGATCGGCCGGGGTAACGACATCGACGATTCGGGCGAGTTTTTTTCCTACAGGACCGCCATGTGCGGCGTGGTGATCGGCATCGCGTACATGTTCTTCTTCCTGATCAGCATGGGCATGTCCGTCGCCGCCGCGGCCACGCTGCTGGCCACCTGCATGCTCCTTTTTCTCGGAGTTACTCGCGTGGTGGCGGAAGCGGGTCTGATCAATCTCGACCTGCCATACAACGCCCATGACTTCACGGTGTTCTCCTTCGGATCGGCGAACCTGCACCGCGCGGATCTCACCATCCTGACCCTGTCGCAGACATTCTCACGGAACTGGCGTACACTGGGCATGTGCGCCATGGCCCACGTCAACAAGATGGGCGACGAGATTGGCGGCGCCCGGCGCGGCATCTTCCCCGTCATTGTCTCGGCGCTGGTCATGGCCGCCATCATTTCCGTGGTCTATACTGTCTTCCTGGGTTACGAAACCACGGGCGCGGATGGGTTCAGGGACGCTTTCGGAAACGCGAAAGCGGGTTACAACACGTTGACGACATGGATCAATAACCAGACCCAGTTGACCGGCGGGGAGTACCTGGGCCTTGGGGTCGGCGCCTTCATCGCCTGGCTGCTGATCCTGGCCCACCATAATTTCCACTGGTGGCCGCTGCATCCCATCGGCTGGGCTGTTGCCAAGACCTGGGGAATCGGGATGATCGCCACGTCGATCTTCCTCGTCTGGCTCGTCAAGGCCATCATCCTGAAACTGGGAGGCACGAGGCTCTATCGCGAGGCGCAGCCCTTCTTCATCGGCATGTTGGTGGGTTACGTACTGGGCGTGGCGCTTTCCTACTGCGTCGATGTGATCTGGTTTCCGAACTCCGGCCACATCGTGGAAACATGGTAACGAAAAGAAAAGGAGCTTTATATGAGCGTGGATCAGGTCATGCCCGACGAGGCGGCCAGACTGGTCGAATCCGAGGGCTACGTGTACATCGATGTCCGGTCCGTTCCCGAGTTCGACCAGGGACACCCCGCGCCGGCGGTGAACATCCCGCTTCTGCACGCGGACGAGCAGTCCGGGCAGATGACGCCCAATCCCGATTTCGTCCAGGTGGTTAAAGCGAACTATCCGGAGGATGCCAAGCTCGTGCTGGGCTGCCGGACCGGCCAGCGGTCCGACCATGCCGCCCAGTTGCTGCAATCGATGGGATACCAGACGGTCGTGAACATGCGATGCGGGTTCAGCGGGGAGATGACGCCCTTCGGCCAGGTGGTCAATCCGGGATGGGAGGAAGTGGGCCTGCCGGTGAGTCACGACAGCGGCGAAGGGGTGAGTTACGCGTCGCTGGCGGGGAAGCCTGAGGGTTCCTGACCGGCAGCCGTGGATGCTGCACGGTCCGGAGTGCCCCACTGGATCTTGTACGATCCGGTCGGGTCCGGTCGGGTCCGCTGGCTACTGCACGGTCCGGAGTGCCCGACTGGATTCCGCCGCGGATGGCTATCCGCGCAATACCTCCTCGTAATAAGCCTCATACTGTGGGACGACGGCCTCTTCCGCGAAGTTGTCCAGTACCCGCTGCCGCGCCTGCCGCCCAATGGTCTGTCTGTAGTCGTCATTGGCCAGCAGTTCCGTGGCGTGACGGGCCATCTGATCGATGTCGCCCACCTCGGTGATGAATCCCGTCTCCCCGTGGCGCACCAGTTCCGGCAGTCCGCCCGCATTGGCGCCGATGACCGGTACGCCGCAGCTCATGGCCTCCAGGGCCGACAGACCGAAACTCTCCTGCTCGCTGGGCAGCAGGTACAGGTCGGAACAGGACAGGATCCGGTCGACCCCCTCCTGCTCGCCGAGAAAAACCACGCCGTCCTGCAGTCCCAGGTCGCGGGCAAGTTCCTGCATCGGTATCCGTTCCGGTCCCTCCCCTACCAGCAGCAGCTTGCACTTGACCTTGGTCCGCACCTCCGCGTACATGCGGATGATATCCCCGATGCGCTTGACGGGCCGGAAATTCGAGACGTGGACGATGACTTTTTCTTCCTCGTCGACGAAATTGCTGATGTCGCAGTGACCGTCGCCCCGGCGGAACCGGTTGACATCGACGAAATTTGGAATTACGCGGATATCCGTGTCGATCTCGAAGAGCGACTGCGTATCTCGCTTGAGGGACTCGGAGACCGCCGTGACCCCCTGGCTTTCCTCGATGCTGAACCGGGTGATCCGGTAGAAGGACTTGTCGCTGCCCACGAGGGTGATATCGGTTCCGTGCAGGGTCGTGATGACCTTGATGTCCCGGTCCCGCAGCATGTGCCGCGCCAGGAAGGCGCAGGTGGCGTGGGGAACGGCGTAGTGCACGTGCAGGATGTCCAGTTCCGCTTCCAACGCCACGTCGGCCATTTTCGCCGCAAGCGCCAGGGTATAGGGCGGATATTTGAACAACGGGTAGGGCATGACCTCGACGTTGTGAAAGTAGATGTTCTGGCTGTATTCCTGCAGGCGGAATGGAATCGAATAGCTCACGAAATGGACCTTATGTCCTTTACGCGCCAGCGCCTGTCCCAGTTCGGCGGCGATGGCGCCGCTTCCTCCGTAGGTGGGATAGCAAGTGATACCGATGTTCATGGGATTCTGCCTCCACCCGTGAAGTGTGCCAGGGGATCGTCGATCGAAAGGTATTCGCGGACGACGAAGGGCTCACCGTACCGCGCACCGATCAGCGTGCCGTAGTAACGGCTCTGGGCCTCCACTTCATCGAGGAACTCCGGGCGGCTGATGTAGGTTTCCGGCTCGCCGGAGTCCGGGTCATGGAACTGCGACCGGTGGGCCTTCACGGCTTCGATCTTCCGGTTGAACGCGGAGGATATGTCGACGATGAAGGAAGGCCTGGGTTCTTGATATCGGTGGTGCGTCAGGTAGAAGACCAGTTGCCGGGGCCGGAAGGCCGGGTGGTCTGTTTCGATTTTCTCCAGGCCCGCCAGGAAGGCCGCGTCCCTGGCCAACCGGGCGGTCGCCCCGTGATCGGGATGGCGGGCGACTTCGTGGGGAACGAGAAGCAAGTCCGGTTGGAACCGGCGTATGGCGTCGACGAGGGCGTCGCGGTGCGACTCGCAGGCCCCGATGCGGGAATCCGGCAGTTCGAGATTCAGCCTATCGGACAGCCCGAGCACCTTCGCCGCTGCCGCCGCTTCCCGTCTCCGGTCGTCGCCCGTGCCACGGGTGCCCTTCTCGCCCAGGCACATATCGACAATACCGGTGGCGTATCCCAGGTCGGCGAAACGGACCATCAGGCCGCCGCAGTGCAACTCCACGTCGTCCGGATGCGGGGATACGGCCAGGACGTCGAGTTTCATAGCGGGGTTATCCTGTGTCTGAAGTCCGTTTCGTCCGTGGCTTCGAAGAGTGTCTTCATGACATCGAATCCGTAGAGCGCGACATACTGCCAGATGTTGGCCACCCGTTCCTGGAGTTGCCCGTTGGGATAGATCATGCGGTCCGCCCGCATGATCTGGCCGCGCATGACTCCGTCCGCTTTCTTCATGGCCCGGAGAGTCTTTTCCTCCAGCTTGCCCAGGGCGAAGTTGGTCTTTCTTTCCGAAGCGTCCACGATCCGGCTCAATCCCGGGTCAAGCACCGTCACGTATCCCTTCAGGTTCCGGTAGTGGGCTTCCACGTCGCCCCGGGCGGCCCGAAGCCCCTCGGTGATATGTACCGGCATGTCGTTCCGCAGCTTCCGGTCGACCACGGACTCGATCCCCTGGACGAAATGGGAGATCGTGAGGCCGTGCTTCTCCAGGATCCGAGCGGTCCTGGCGCCCATCAGCGTGTGAGAAGCGCGGGGATAGACCACGGGGAAGGGCAGACCGAACTGGCGGTAGACGCCGCCAAGCTGGCCGTAGTAGGCGATTTCCGCCGGGCCGCCGATATAGGTCAGCGTCGGAAACAGGCTGTCCTGCACCAGGGGACGGGTGATGACGTTGTGGGTGAATCGCTCGGGCGCATCCTCGAGCACGCGCAGCAGGTCCCGGTCCGAAAAGGACAGGCTGCCGTCCCGGTTGCTGAACCGTCCGTTCCCATAGTTCAGGGCGTTCCGCTGTCCGTCCTGGTAGAGAAACAGGTTTACCGCCTCGGGGAGACGGGAGACCTGGGGATCGAACCCGGCGTCGGACAGTTTTTCAGAAGCTGCCAGGACCGAGCGCGTAGACGCGATCGGATCGCGGATTTCCTGTTCGAACACGGAGCTCATAAGGGGTTTCAGCGCCGGGTCGGTGGGGTCTACGAGAACCAGGCCCTTTCCCTGGAATAGCAGTGTCATGAGCCGGGCGAAGGAATCGGAAAGCGAAGTCCCTGCGGTACAGTGCTGCCGAAGTGCGCCGATGGCGGAGGAGCTGTATTCCGAATCGGGCAGGGCATCGGCGAACTGCTCGAGCAGCGCCGCGATTTCGGGTCCAAGCAGGCGGTCGCTCGCGGAACGGCGGTCATTGGGGCCGTCGGGACTCAGTTCAAATCGCCAGGCGTCCCCGTCCGCCTGGCAGACGTGGACATGGTTGATCTCGGCGTAGTCGTGATCGTCGGCGGCCATCCAGAAAATCGGCACGGCCCGCACGCCGGTTTCTTCCGACACACGTTTCGCCAGCTTGACGGCCGTGATGGCCTTGTAAATCGTATAAAGCGGTCCGGTGAAGAGTCCGGTCTGCTGTCCCGTGGAGATCACGAAGGTATCATCGCCGCCAAGGGCACGGGCGTTTTCGAGGACGCTTTCGTCCGCCCCGTAGCGGCCGTTCTGCGCCTCGAGCGTCCGGGCTACGGCCTTCCTCGGCGGGGGATTCGACCGGGATCTTACTGCATCGATCGCGCGCGGCCAGACGTCCGGGTCGCGGGGATCGTAAGTATAGAAGTGCCGCAGAGACTCGAAATCATCGAGAAAGGTATGCAGCAGGTGATCCGGCAACACCTGGCGGTAATCCACTGCATGAAGGTTCATGTAACCGGCCTTGTTCGACTCATTTCCGAACGGCAGAGCTTTAGAAGTCGGTCTCAAGCGGTGTGAACCGGCCTAAGCGTTCCAGGCGCTTTGTTCCCCATCCGCTTTTCCATGATGAGCAGATAGGCGGGCAGCGCGACCAGGGCCGTCGCCAGCGTGGCGATCTCTCCCACGTTGGCCATGATGCCGAAGGAATGAAGGCCCCGGTTGGACGTGAGCATGAGTGAGGTATACCCGATCAGCGTCGTGGACGAGCACATGACCAGGGCCGCGCCTGTATGCTGTACCATATTACGTATGGAACCGTGTCCGTCAAGGCGGTAGCGTTGATACAGGTTCACGCTGTAGTCCACGCCGATCCCCAGCGTAGTGGGTATGACGATGAAGTTGAAGAAATTCACCTTGATGTCGAAGACGGCGATGACGCCGCCCATGACCAGCATGCCGCCCAGCAGGGAAGTCAGAATCACGACCGACGCGTGGACGCTGCGGAAGGCCAGCAAGAGGAGCGCGATAACGCCCACGAAGCAGGCGACCGTGGCAATGGGGCCGTCGCGGTCCACGGCCTTCAGCATGTCGGCGAATACCACGGCCTCACCGGAGGAATAGATGACTTCATCGTCAGGCAGGCGGTTGGAACGGACGGCTTCCGCGAACCGGATCAGGTTCCTGCCGTTCCAGAGTCCGGCGTCCGACCTCGGGTAGACGTAGACGAGCCTGCCCACTGTCCCGTCCCGCTCCTCGAAGGGCCGCGTGAGCGCCTGGGGCAGGTCGTCAATGGTGATTTCATCCAGGCTCAGGTTCTCTCGGAACGCGTTGATCCTTTCGAGCTGGTCGGGCGGGATGCCAAGTTCGTCGGGCGGATTGGCGTCCAGCATGTACTCGATGTCCCAGAGCACGTCGATCTTGTCTTCCTGGTCCTCCGGCAGCAGGTCGAAGATGGTCCGCACCCGGTCGATGGTCGGCTTGGGACCCTCTTTCTCCGCTTCTTTCTTGTCCAGCACGGCGCGCCGGATGCCCGGGACCTGGTCCAGGCGGTCCGCGAGGATGACCGCGGGAGACTGCGATATACCGAACAGGGCGTTTACGCGGTGGTTTAGGGTTCGCTCGTAAGTATCGCCCCGCGGTTCGTTTCGCAGTTTCGAGAAGTCGTATTCGAAGGAATTCGGAAGCCACCACACCAGGAGGGCGGTACCCAGCACGACCAGGGAGATACTCGTGCCCACCACGGCCTGCGGCGCCTTCTGCACCAGGTTGGCGAGATGGGTCAGCGACCCGCCCCGCGAGACCTTCCGCGTCCAGGTCTTCCGCCCGAAACGGGTGCGGTCCCACAGCATCAGCAGCGCCGGCATGATAGAAAAGGTGGAAAACCAGCACAGCAGCATGCCCAGGCCGCCGATGAACCCGAAGTGATTGAAACCGCGGAAATCAGTGATCATGAGCGTGCCGTAAGCGAGACCCGTGGACGCCGCGCTTGTGACCGTCGCGGTAATCGTATTCCGAAAGGCGATCTGCACGCCTTCAAGGGCGTCCGCGCCCTGCAGCCTTTCTTCCTTGTACCTGGCCATGAGGATCAGGCCGTAGTTGATGCCGTTCCCAATGATGATGGCGCCCAGGAAGGCGGTCTGCATGTTGAGGTAACCGATGCGGAAATAGGTCAGGCAGAACGTCCAGAGTATGCCGACGACCACGACCAGCGTGATGTTGATGACCGGGACGATGGTGCGGAAGTAGAGGAAGATGACCAGGGCCACCAGGGTCAGCGTGAAGGCGGCGGACGAGAAGATCTCCCGCTGGACGGAAGAGTACTGGTCCAGGATCAGGCGGTACTTGCCGGTGAGGCCCACTTTCAGCGAAGGGTGGTATGACGGGGGGTCGAGCCCTTCCGCGATGGCGAGTACCCGTTCGCACAGGTCCCGCGAAAAGGAAACGCCGGTCGACGAACCGAAGGGTTTCAGGACCATGACGAGAAACTGCCCCTGCTCGTCGTGTCCCGTGAAATAGCCGTCGACCCACTGGTCCAGCTTCTCCCCCGCTTTCTTTTCGTACTTCTCTTCCAGGTCGCTCAAGGTAAACGGTTCGTCTTCCGTTTCCAGCCCGAGGTCTTCCTCGGAAACGAAGAGGGGGTTCTGCTCCAGTTTCGTCTTCAGGATCTGTCGGCTCAGGCGGCTCTGGATCTCCTCCAGGTCCTCCAGGTCCGCATACAGGTATTTGTGGTCTTCGTAGAAGCGCTTCTCCTCGTCCACCCGGTACTCGATATACCGGATATACCCCTCGGGAAGATCGGAATGGATCCTGCCGGCAAGGTCGTCGGCGAACCGCTGTGCCGAAGCCAGGTCTTCCGTTTCAATGACGACGGTCAGGTTGCCGATGCCGCCGACGCGCTCCGTGATCCGGTGAATGTCGTCGACGCTCCGGTAGCCTTCCGGGAGCAGTTCCACGAAGTCGGTTTTGAGCTGAAGCCTGGATGCGAAATGCGCGGAGAGCAAAGCGGTCAGCAGCGCGCCCAGGAGGAGCTTCGCCGGATGGCGGCAGATGAAGGCGATGTACCTGTTCAGCAAGCGGTCTATGGCGGCTCTCGATTCGGCCTTCACTGTAAATCCCTCGTATGAAACGGGTACATCAAGGTATGGAAATATCCCCGCAAACCGGAATCGTGTCAACAACGAAAAAGGTCTCGCCGATGGTGGCTCAGGACCTCGAAGAACTTTGTTTTTCTTTGACTTATCCCGTCTGCCATTTTACATATTCTGGACCCGCAGACTAGATTCATTACCGTATTTCAGTCACCGCAAGTATCACATTCCGGCCCTTTCCATGGCCTCAGCCCAGCAAAGTGTATCCTCTTCCGCCGGCCCGACGACCGCGACCCGGATCATTACGCCGAGATCCATTCTCCTGGGCCTGACGAGCGTCGTCCTGATTTCCCTGATCGTCCCCTATTTTCAGTACACCATGGCCTCGTCTCAACTCGGCGCGGACCATCTTCACATCGGTGCGCTATTCCTGGCCTTTGCGTATCTCATCCTGTTCAACGTGATTCTGTCCCGGTGGAAGAAAGACTGGGCCCTGACGCCTCACGAGTTCGTCATTCCCCTGGCCATGGGCATGTCGGCTTCCGGGCTGTCGACCAACGGCATGGGCGCCCCGTTCATTTCCACGCTCATGGCGCCGAATCTCCTGGCGACGCCCGAGAACCAGTGGGCCGAGTACTTCTATCCCTATTTGAAACCCTGGGCGAACGTCACCAACCAGGGCAATGCCCTGACCTGGTTCGTCGACGGTATACCGCCCGGCGAGTCCATACCCTGGAGCGTGTGGGGCATTCCCCTGTTCTGGTGGCTGACCTTCATCGTCCCGCTCATCTTCATGGGGCTGTGTCTCGTGGTGATCCTCAGAAGACAGTGGGTCGAACACGAGAAACTGGTATTCCCCATGATGCAGATCCCCCTCGCCTTCACGCGAGGCATGGAATCGTCGGGACGCATCCCGGATTTTCTGACCGAGAAACGTTTCTGGATCGGCTTTTCCATCCCTTTCTGCGTGATGATGTACAACATTATCGGGTACTTCACACCGGTCGTGCCCCAGTTTCCCTATTTCGGGTCGGCGCCGCCCATCGTCTTCGGCGAAGGATTCCCGCCGCTGGAGATCAACTTCCGACCAGCCATCCTCGGCATTTCCTACTTCGTCAATCTGGACGTGCTGGCCGGGTTCTGGGTGTTCTACATGATCGGGATCATCCAGGTAGGCATCGCACAACGGATCGGGTACGACATCCCGGGCAGGGACAACTACACGTCGATCCACCCCATGCTGGACTGGCAGAACATGGGCGCCTTCATCGTGTTCGTAGGCTGGGGGCTGTGGCGGGCCAGGTTTCACATCCGCGCGGTGTTCTCCCATGCGTTCGGCCGCAGATCGGACCTGGACGACTCCGACGAGATGCTGCCCTACCGGGTCGCCGTTTTCGGCTTTCTCGGCGGGTTCGTCTACGGGATCGTGTGGCTGAATCAACTGGGCATGAGCGTGCCCATTGCCGTGTTCCTCCTCGCGGGCGTCTTCGTCATCTATATCGGCGTCTCCCGCATCATAGCCGAAGCCGGGCTGCCCTACGTGCGTTCGCCCATGATTGCCCAGGTGCTCGTATTCTACTCGGTCGGGTCGGCCAACCTGTCCATGTCCACCATGACGGCCATGGCCCAGACCTATGGACCCGTCAGCGAGATCAAGTCGACCTTCATGCCCGCCTTCATGCAGGTGGCCAAGCTTTCAGAGATCGGCGCGCGCTGGCACCGTGGACTGGGCTGGACAGTCCTGTCCGCCGCGGTGATCGGCGTGGTGATCGCGCTGATCTGGGCGATCTACCTGGGGTTCGACCAGGGCACGCGGCAGTTCACCAACGGATGGTGGTTCGGAAGGATCGGATCGACCATCCCCTACAACGAAACGCTCACCAAGATGCGGGATCCCTTCGGACCGGACACGGCCCGTCTCATGTTCTTCATGGTGGGCGGCTCGCTCATGTTCCTGCTCATGACCCTGAGGGCCCGGCTGCCCGGTTGGCCGCTGCATCCCCTCGGTTTCTTCCTTTCCTACTCGTGGCCCGCCCGCGCCATCGTGTCGTCCATGTTCGTCTGCTGGGTCATCAAGAGCATCATGATGTGGGTCGGCGGTATCGAGTTGTACCGAAAGGGACAGCCCTTCTTCCTGGGCCTTATCTTCGGCGTGGCTACCGGCGTGGTCATCTCCATGTTCGTTGATTACGTATGGTTCCCCCACGCGGGGCATCATATCTACGGGATAGACTGACGTGTATTCTCGGATTTTCGGAACTTTCTTTCTTGTCGTGGGCGTTCTGCTCTTCCTCGCCGTGGCCGTGGCCGGTCCGGGCTGGGTCACGGAGCACGTGATCCTGAGGTTCGTCTCGCTTCCCGATGACGTGACTCCCAGGCCCCTCGAAGAAGCTCCGGTGACCTGGGACGAAGTCTCCGAAATCGTGACCGTGGAGGGCGTCGAGGCCCACGTCCGGTCGATGAGCGCACATCCGTCGCGCGTCGTCGGCTACCCGGGGAACCGCGCGGCCATGGAGTACGTGGTCGACGCCTTTCATGCCGGGGGGCTGTCCGAAGTAACCATAGACACCTTCACCGTTTCCTCACCGGTCGACCACGGGTTCACGCTTACCCTGCACGATTCCGTGGAAACCGAAATCCCGGTGTACCAGTTCTGGCCCAACCTGGTCCGGCTGAATTCCTTTCCCGACGGCATCAGGGGCCCACTCCACTATGGACGCCGGGGCGAATTCCAGGCCTTCAACGGGAAAGAGATCGAGGGAAGCATCGTCTTGGTCGATTTCGACGGGCGAGACCAGTATCTCAACGCGCGGATGCTGGGCGCGCAGGCCATCCTGTTCTACGACAGCGGTCCGGGCGCGGTGACCAACAACCAAGCCCAGCGCAAGATCCTGGACGTGCCCGCAGACGTCCCGCGTTTCTGGATTCCCGATCCCCACGCGGCGAAGGTGCTGCGGGCCGCCCGATCCGAAGGGCCCGGCAACATCGACGTGACGATCCGGGGTCGCATGTCGTGGGAACGGGCCGAAACCTGGAACGTCATGGGATGGATTCAGGGTCGGGACGAACCGATTCCCGGCGGCGACGGGACAGAAAAGTGGAAGGACCGCGTCGTCGTGTTGTCGGCGTTCTATGACGCCATGTCGGTCGTGCCCGGACAGGCCCCGGGCGCCGAGAGCGCGGGCGGCATCGCGGCGATGCTGGAACTGCTGAACGTGTTCCGCGCCCATCCACCCGGATACACCGTGCTGTTTCTGGCCACGTCCGCTCATTTCCACGGCATGCAGGGCGTAAACGACTTCCTGGACCGCCACAATCGGACGGACGATTTTTTCCTGGAACGCATACCCGAGGCGGACCGGATCCCCTTCACGCTGTTCCTGGGCCTGGACCTGACCAGCCGGATGGACCAGGTCGGGCTGTTCAGCTACGGCGATTACATCTTCTTCGCCTCGAATCTGGACATACTGTATGAACCCTACGCGGACCGGTACATGAATTACGCACGCAAGGCCGGCGTGTACGATAGGGAAGACAGTCGGACGGCCTACCTCAATACGCTGACGCCTTCGCTCAGGTCCCAGGAAAGCTACATGCCCGCGGGCCCCGCCTTCGATCACGAGATGGTCACGCTCGCGGGGCTGCATGGCATGACCTTCTCCACGGTGAACGACAACAGGCTGCTGATCGATACGCCTGTAGACCGGGTCGAGCACGTCGATTTCCCCAACCTGGTCCGTCAGATCAGGACCATCGGCACCCTGCTGCCGGCCATGCTGTCGGACCCCGAGGCCTTCGACGTGGACGAGTCCATTCGCCTGAAAGACGACGGCCGCGACATCGAGGGCCGGGTCCTCGAGTTCGACCGCACCGTGGATTTCTTCAAGCCCAACACCCCGGTTTCCGATGCCCTGGTCGTCTACGAGCCGGGCTACCAGAGCCACAGCGGCGTGCGGGGGTTCATGGTCACCCACGCGGACTCGCTGGGTTACTTCCGTTTTTCCATGGTTCGCGAACCCAAGGGCCCGACCGAGGTTCGCAGCTATGGCCTGGACGACACAGGCAGGGTCGTGTACGCACCGGACCTGGGGGAGGAGGGCGACGCCACCTTCCCTCTCGCGGTGCCGAATTCGTCCAAGGTGAACAATACCATACAGGTCCTCTTTCCCTGCGAGGAGATCAACCTCTTCGATATCGTCGATCCCGGCATCTTCGTCGCCCTCGACAACCTGACCGTGCTCGGGCGGGACAACAGCCCGCTGCGAAAGTACGGGGCGGCCTTCGTGGAAGACCAGAGTTTCTTCGGCAACTGGATGACCAACGCCGCGGTGGTCTTCGCAAGGCCCGAGGACCAGGTCAAGATGTTCATGAGCGCGGGTCCCCGGGGCGTCAAATACCTCCTGACCAATACCCCGGTGTCGTGGCTCGACGATCCGCCGGAAAGCATCTCCGACGACGTCATGACCCTGGCCCAGGGCCAGGGCTTCACGCCGGACGAGGGGCCGATCCTCTATCCCTTCTACCAGAGCGCACTGGACCTGTGGTCGCTCAACAGGGCGCGGCTGATGAAATTGGAGGACCACGGCGTGACGAACGCCCGGGCCGCCGAGTTGCATGAAGAAAGCACGCAGGCGCTTCGGGCGGCGCGGGAAGCCCTGGAAGACCGCCGCTACGATGCCTTCGTGGCCCGTTCGAGGGAAGCGTGGGGCTACGAGGCCCGCGCCTATCCCGATGTACGATACGCGGCCGACGACACGGTGGACGGTATCGTGTTCTACTTCATGCTGCTGGTACCCTTCTGTTTCTTCCTCGAACGGCTGTTCTTCGGGTTCCCGGACATACGCAAGCGGCTGCTCGCGGTGGGCGTGATCTTCGCGGCGGTCTTTTTGTTGCTGCAGAACGTGCATCCCGCCTTTCAACTCAGCCTGACGCCCTACATGGTTTTCCTTGCCTTCCTCATCCTGGCCATGGCGCTGATCATCATTACCATGATCGTCACCCGGTTCGACACGGAGATGAAGAACCTGACCCGGTCGGCGGCCGGACTTCACGAGACGGACATCGGCCGGCTGAGCGCCACGGCGGTGGCCATATCGCTGGGGATATCGAACCTGCGCAAGCGGAAACTGCGCACGGCCCTGACGGCGGTGACGCTGACCCTGCTGACCTTTACCGTGCTTTCCTTCACCTCCTTCAGGACCGGTATCCAGTTCTATACGCTGGACCGCGAGAACGCCCCCCCGTACGACGGCGTCCTCATGCGCAACCTGTCGTGGCACTCGCTGCCCTCTTCTTTCCTGCCCTACGTGGAAAACGCCTTCGAAGCGCAGGCCGAGGTCGTGCCCAGGTCGTGGTACGAGCCCGAGGATCTCACCAGCCCCTACATAGACCTGCGGGCGCCGGGCCGGGGAACCTCCACCACGGTACAGTCCCTGCTCGGACTCCACGCCGATGAACCGGCCATTTCCGGGCTGGACCGCTACCTGGTACCGGGCGGACGATGGTTCGGCCCCGGCGAAAGGGCGGTGTGTCTGCTGCCCACGGAATTGGCCGAAAGACTGGACGTGGGGCCCGAGGACGTGGGTACGGCGGAAGTGGAGATCCTTGGCGGCCGCTATACCGTGATCGGACTGCTCGAATCCGATGGCCTGGACGCCTACCGGGACATGGACGACGAAAGCATCATGCCCGCCAGTTTTTCCATGACCCGTTCGTTGACCGAAATGGACGTGGAGGTATTCATGTCTACGATCCAGGCCTCCGAACACCTGCCATCCCGCAACGTGCTGGTCCTGCCCTACCGGCAGACCCTCGACCTGAACGGATCCACGCGATCCGTGGCGATCACGGGGTTCGCGGATGGCGATCAACTCCGCGATTCCGTGGAGGCCTTCATGTCACGGGTCCTCCTGGCCGTGTTCGTCGGAACAGAAGACCAGGTGAAGGTCTACAGCTCCCTTGGCGCCACTTCGGTCTCGGGCCTGGCCAACCTGATCATCCCGGTGCTCATCGCGGCGTTCCTGGTTCTGAACACCATGATGGGCGCCGTGTTCGAACGGTTCCGGGAGATTGGCGTATACAGCGCCGTGGGCCTGGCGCCGAACCACGTCGCCGCGCTGTTCATCGCCGAAGCGGCCGTGTTCGCCACCCTCGGCGCCGTGTTCGGGTACCTCACCGGCCAGATCATCACCATGGGCCTGTCGCAGTGGGACCTGCTGGGCGGCCTGTCGCTCAACTATTCCTCGTTGTCGACCGTATACGCGACGGTGGTCGTCATGGTCGTCGTATTCCTGTCCACCCTCTACCCGGCGAAAAAGGCCGCGGACATGACCGTGGAGGACGTGACCCGGCGCTGGGCGCCTCCAACGCCCGACGGCGACGACTGGCGGTTCGAGTTCCCCTTCACCGTCACCCTCCCGGAGGCCTATCCGCTGGCGGGATACCTGGCACACATTTTCCAGACTCACGAGGACAGCTCGGCGGAGGATTTCGTCGCGGAGGGAACGGCGCATGACGTGGTGCCGGACCGGAATCTGGAAGGTTACCGTGTATCGGCGACGGTATGGCTCGCCCCCTACGATCTCGCCATCAGCCAGGACGTGGCACTGGAACTGGAGCCTGTACCGGGTGAAAGCCTGTACAGAATCATGATCGCAATCCGCCGGCGCAGCGGGGACCTTGCTCAGTGGCAGACGATCAACCGCCGGTTCTTCACCGTGTTGCGGAAACGTTTTCTCGTGTGGCGTACCCTATCCGAGTCCATCAAGGACCAGTACCGGAGAGTCGAGGAACGAGCGCCCGCGGAAGCGACGCATTTGACCTGAAGGAGCAGCGATGTACGATCTCATTATCAAGGGCGGACAGGTCATCGATCCCGAAAACGGCATCAACGATAGCCGGGACGTCGCAGTCAAAGACGGACTGATCGCGGCGGTTGAACACGATATCCCGGCGGAGCACGGCAGACAGGTCGCCCGCGTCCACGGCCATTACGTTACGCCCGGCCTGATCGACATCCACATGCACGCTTACGGCGGCTACCGGGGATGGGTGTTCCCCGATGCCCATGTGCTCCCCAACGGCGTGACTACGGTGCTCGATACCGGGGGGGCCGGATGGAAGAAATTCGAAGACTTCAAGGACACGGTCATCGCCGAGTCCATTACCCGGGTGCTGGCCCTGATCAACATCGTGGGCGCCGGCATGGAAGGCGCCGTGGAACAGGACGTGTCGGAGATGGACCCCGTGCCCTGCGCGGACATGATCAGCAGGTACCCGGAACACGTCGTGGGGTCCAAGACCGCCCATTTCAACGGACCGGGGTGGGAGGCGGTCGACGGCGCCGTCGAGGCGGCCCGGCGGAGCGGCGCCATCGCCATGATCGATTTCGCGCCGAAGCCGAACCGCAGCTACCGGGACCTGCTGCTGAAGAAACTGAGTCCGGGTGACATACACACCCACCTGTACGCACAGCACATCCCCCTGCTGGACCAGCGCGGCAGGGTGAACGACTACGTCCGGGAGGCGCGGGACAAGGGTATCCTGTTCGACCTGGGCCACGGCGGGGGCAGCTTCTGGTTCCGCATCGCCGTGCCGGCTATCGAGCAGGGCTTCCTGCCGGATACGGTCAGCACGGATTTCCACAAGTACAGCGCCCTGCTGCCTAACGCGAGCATGACCACGACCATGTCGAAATGCCTGAACATGGGGATGACCCTGGAGGACGTGGTCATGCGCTCCACGCGCAATCCCGCCCGGGCCATACGGCGGCCGGAACTGGGTACCCTGAGCATCGGCGCGGAGGCGGACGTCGCCGTGCTGGAACTGGAATACGGGGAATTCGGATTCGTCGATTCGGGCCTCGCCCGCATGCGCGGCGACCGGCGGCTGCGATGCCTGCTGACCGTGCGCGCCGGCAAGGTGGTATGGGACCTGAACGGCCTGACGCGGCCGGACTGGGACAAGGCGGGCAACTACATCAGGGCGGAGTAGGCGGGAGAACGGGTGCGAATGGCGCAGAAAAAGCCGTGAACAGGGAGTGAATGATGGAAGAGCGAATAGGGAAGCACCGGGACCGAGTGTAATCCATGAGCGACGACACCAGGCGTGAACAGCACGAACAGCGGGATCGGGAAGCGACTGCCGCCGGACAGGATGACCGGTGGCAGATCGTTCCGGACAGCCTGCCCTACGAGGACGGGTTCAGCAGCCGCATCATCTGGGCCGCCTTCTTCGTGGGACTGGTCATGCTCCCCGGCACGATCTACCTGGAACTGGTGACGGGCAAGAGTTTCGCGGGCGCCGCGGAATGGGTCACCATCATCATGTTCATCGAGATCGGCAAGCGCCTGTTTATAAAGCTCAAGCCCCAAGAAGCCATCATCCTCTACTGGCTCGCCGCCGGACTTGCGGCCACGGGACTGGGCGCCAGCGGCATGGCGGCCGGGTCGTCGGTCCACGGCGCGCCCTTCGCCAAGATGATCTGGTTCCAGTACCTGATCCAGTCTCCCCAGGCGGACGGCCTCGCCCAGCTTCTTCCGCAGTGGGTCTCCCCGCCCCGGGGTTCCGATTCGCTGATCACCCGGACCCTCTTCTCCATGGAGTGGCTGGAGCCCATTCTCCTGGCCGTCCTCGTGTCCATCCTCGGCCTGGTCAACGCCCTCTCCCTGGGATACGTGCTCTTCCGGATTACGGCAGACACCGAACGCCTGCCCTTCCCCCTGGCGCCCGTGCAGGCGGCCGGCGCTACCGCCCTGGCCGAATCGTCGGCGGGGGAGGAGACCTGGCGATGGCGCATGTTCACTGTCGGCGCCATGATCGGACTGGGCTGGGGCATATTGTACGTCGTCGTGCCCACCGTGTCCGGCGTGGTGCTGACCAAGGGCGTGGAGGTCTTCCCCATTCCCTTCGCGGACTTCACGCCGCGGTTCCGGGACGTGCTGCCCGCTTCGCCCATCGGCATCGGAACGGACATGGCCACCCTCCTGGTGGGATTCGTCCTGCCCTTCTGGATCGTGGTCGGCACCTTCATCAGTTCCTTCGTCATCACATTCATCGCCAATCCGCTCCTGTACCACTTCGGCCTTTTGCACAGTTGGACGCCGGGGATGAGTACCATCCCCACCTCCATCAACAACACCATCGACTTCTGGCTGAGTTTTTCCTCCATCGGCACTTCGCTGGTCATCGGCCTGATCGGCCTGGTCGCCTTCGCCCGCGCGTTGAGGAGAGACCCGGATGGGGCGTCCGGCGGGCAGGGCCCCCGCAAACCGCCGCCGGAAAGGGGTGATTTCAGGCTGCCCATCCCCATCGCGCTGTGGGCGGTTTCGACCCTGTGCTTTATTGCCCTGGTCTACTACCTGGAACCGGCGTTTCCCGTGTGGATCTCGGTGGTGTTCGGGTTTCTGTGGACGCCTTTTTTCTCCTACATCGGCGCCCGCATGATCGGTTTGACGGGCTCGCCCTACGGGTCATCCTTCCCCTACGCCAGAGAGGGGTCCTTCTACCTGTCGGGCTACAAGGGGGTGGCGATCTGGTTCGCCCCGGTTCCCCTCTTCGATCACAGCGGCGTCGTGGCGACTTTCCGGCAGCTGGAACTCACCCGAACGCGATTTCCAAGCCTGGTCAAACTCTATATATTGAGCCTGATACTGCTTATCGTATTCAGTTTCGTGTTCTACGCCCTGATCTGGAAACTGGCGCCCATACCGTCCGCGGCCTATCCCTTCGTCGAAAAGATGTGGCCGCTGCAGGCCACGATGGAGACGATCTGGATCAAGTCTACCCTGCCGGGCGGCTCAGACGTGATCGGGCAACTGATCCGCTGGGAGTATATCGGCGCGGGAATGGGGTTCACGGTCGCGCTGTACGGGGTGCTGAGCCTGCTCAAGGCGCCGCCGTTGCTTTTCTACGGCCTGGTGGCCGGACTGGGTACGGGCGCGTGGATCCACTACACGCTGCCCACCTTCATCGGCGCCATGCTCGGAAGGTTCTATTTCGGACGGCGCTACGGAGAGAAACGATGGCGCGCCTACGCGCCGGTGATCCTGGCCGGGTACGGGTGCGGTCTTGGACTGATCGGCATGGCGGCCGTCTCCCTGGTATTGATCGCCAAGTCCACGTCCCAGATCCTGTTCTGACACACATAGCCAACCTGGAACACGTTATATGTCCGATGAATTCCGCGTAGCCCTGGTCGCAGACCTGCTGGGTCCAGACGGCGGGGTCGTGTTCGACGATTTCGGCGTCGACCTGCTGGACGAGGCCGGAGTCTCTCACGCGTACCTTGCCGAGGACCGGAGTCCCGTCACCCCGGATCAGCTTTCAGACTTCGACGTGGTCGTATCCATGGGACAGGCCTACACGCGTGAAAGCTTCGCGGGCGTCGAACGCCTGGCGCTCGTCGCGCGGACCGGGGTGGGTTACGACATGATCGACCTCGATGCCGCCACGGACGCGGACGTCATGATTACCATCACTCCTGAGGCCACCCGAAAGCCCGTGGCCAGCGCCACGATGGCCCTGATGCTCGGCCTCTGCCACCGGGTGACGATCAAGGACGCCATCGTAAGGAATGACGACTGGGATGTCCGGTTCGATCACATGGGATGCGAGATCCGCGGCCGCGTGGTCGGCCTGATCGGCATGGGCATGATCGGCCGCGAGGTGGTGCGCAAGCTGGCGCCCTTCGAGCCGTCCGAAATCCTCGTCACCGATCCGGCGGTGTCCGCGGAAGAGGCCGCGCGACTGGGCGTTGTGCTGGTGGACCGCGAGACCCTGTTGCGGCGCAGCACGTTCGTGACCATCCACTGCCCGTTGAACGAACACACCCGGCGCCTGATCGGCGCGCGGGAGCTGCGCCTCATGAGGGAGGACGCCTTCCTTGTCAACACGGCCCGTGGCGCGATCGTCGACCAGGAAGCGCTGACCCGGGCCCTGCGGGAGGGTTGGATCAAGGGCGCGGCCATCGATGTCTTCGAACGGGAGCCGCCCGATCCCGAAGATGAGCTGCTCACGCTCCCGAACGTCATCCTGGCGCCCCACGCGTCGTGCTGGACCCATGAACTGTTTCGTGATATCGGACACGACTGCGTCCAGGCGGCCCTGGCCGTCTCCAGGGGCGAAGAGCCGCCCTACGTGGTGAACAAGGCTGTGCTCGAACGGCCGGGATTACAGAAGAAACTGGAGAAATTCAGAACCTGACCCGACCGGTTTCATTCGCCCGCGGATTGCAGAACGCGCGGTTGAAGAATCGGTATACACGTAAGACCTGGAAAGGAAGACAATGCCCGTAATTTCCCCCGATAAACTCCATCGCATCGGTTGCGAGGTGCTGGAAGCGGCCGGCTGTACCGCGGACGATGCCCGCAGCGTCGTGGATCACCTCGTGGACTCGAATCTCTTCGGTCATGATTCCCACGGCGCCATTCGGATACCGGAGTACGTCAAGGCCATTATGGACGAGGGACGATTCAAGGCCCGGGCCGACGTGGGCATCGTGAGGGAAAGTCCCTGCACGGCCCTGGTGGACAACGGCGGCGCCCTCGGCCAGGTTGGCGGCACCGTCGCCATGCGGCTCGCCATGAAGAAAGCACGTAAGCACGGCACGGCCACGGTTACGCTCCGGCGTACCAGTCACGTGGGCCGCGTAGGCGCCTATCCACTCATGGCGGCCCGGGAAGGTCTGATCGGGCTGGCCTTCGTCAACGCGGGCCGGTTCGGACGCCAGATTCCGCCCTTTGGCGGTATCGACGGACGAATCAGCACCAACCCCATCGCCTTTTCGGCACCCCGTCGAGACGCCGATCCCATCATGGTGGACCTGACTACCTCCGTCGTCGCCGAGGGGAAGGTCCGGGTCGCCGCGAACAAGGGGGTGCGGGTTCCGGAAGGATGGTTGATCGACCACGAAGGCAACTCCACCACGGACCCCACGGTCATCAAGGGACCGCCTCCCAACGGCGCCATCCTGCCCATGGGCGGAATCGTCGCCCACAAGGGATACAGCCTGGGTTTAATGGTGGAGGTCCTCGGCGGTGCGCTGAGCGGACAGGGTTGCGCGCAGGGCGAACAGATCGTGGAAAGCAACGGCGTGCTCTTCACCGTCTACGATATTTCGTTCTTTTCGGATCTGGACTGGTACTACCAGGAGGTCGAGGGACTGATCCGGCACGTGAAATCCAGCCGGACCGCGCCGGGATTCGAAGAGATTCTCATTCCGGGTGAACCGGAGTTCAGACTGGCGGAGGAGCGGCGCCGGGAGGGGATCAGCATCGACGACACCACCTGGCGGCAGATAGAGGAAGCGGGTATCCGCGTCGGCTTGAATCCTGAAAACTGGTAAAGAAAAGGGACAGGAGTAGCACACCCCTGTCCCTTCGATGATTTCATCGTGCGATTGCCGCGGAATCTACTTGGCGGAGAAACTGCCCATCAGGCGGTGCGTTCCCCACGAGGCGGACAGTTTGCCCTCCCCGTCCGAGTCCATGAGTTCCACGGTGAAGCGCTCCACCGATTCGTCGCCCGTGCTGTAGGTCAGCGGTACTTCCAGCACGTCGTTCTCCCGGCTTGCCCCGGGCGCGCCCCAGATCCCCACTTCGCTGTTGAAGATGAGCGACCAGGTATCGCCTTCCACGTGCTTGATCCACGCGCTGTAGGAACCCTTGGCCAACGATTGGTCGCCGAACATGAGATCGGCTTCCGTCGTGAAGGTGGTGGATTTGTTGCTGCCGAAGCGCCAGATGAATCCATCAGGCGCCATGGCCAGCATATCCCTGCCCTTCATTTCCGGACGGCCGTAGTCGATGGACACCTTGCCGCCCATCAACGATACTTCCGCCATGCCACGGCCCATGTCCGCACTGCTTTCGCCCGAAGGCATGGTCGTCTGAGCGTCGGCGACGCCGCTGCCCATGGCCACGAAAGCCGCGGAAAGCGCCAGTACACTGAATAAACGGGTAATGCGAAGCATAAAAACCTCCTGAATACGGTTCTTGTTCTGACACGCCATTGAAGTTGGCTTTGCCAAGAGAAAATGACACAAGTACGTGCCTGTGTCAACGCATTTACGTCGAACGATTGATTCCTTCGACTTGGTGAGAGGACCAGGGCAAATTGCTGAGAAGGGTGGCCGTAGATTACGCGGTGCAAGTACCGTAATTCCCTTGATTTTTGATCATCCCGTATCGATTATAGCCTACGAGGCACAGCGCTCGATTCACCTTCCCCTCAGCGACGGTTTATATACGTCGAATATCCGCTCTTTCTTCAATTAAAAGGAGTTATCTGAATGACCCGCGTGGACGACGCCGTATTGACCGGACTGGCCGAATTCGACTCGGCCACGGTATACAACGCCGTGGAAAAAGTACAGGGCGTTTCCAATGACGATTACACCGGACCGGAGATTCAGTACCTGACGCCCGAATTCGGCGCCGTGGTCGGGTATGCCGTGACTTCCGAGGTCACGCCGCTGGACCCCACCCCGGCCAACATGAACTGGTCAGACTACTACGACGTGCTCAACGAGACACCGGGTCCCACGATCGCGGTGATGAAGGACGTCGATACCCGCCCGAAGCGGGCGGCCCTTTTTGGCGACGGCATGGCACACATCCACAGAAAGCTCGGCGTGGTGGGCGCCGTGGTCGAAGGCTGCGTTCGCGATCTCGAGGGAATCCGGGCGGCGGGACTGCCCATATGGGGCCTCGGCACGGTCTCGGGCCACGGTCCCTTCAACGTGCGGGCCGTCGGCCGCCCCCTCGTCGCCGGCCAGTTGCTGGTTCAGACCGGCGACCTGTTGCTCGCCGACGTCGACGGCGTAGTGAAGATTCCCCTCGACATCGCGGCAGACACGCTGAGAAAGGCGGGGGAAATCAGGACCTGGGAGCGGTCTCATTTCGACATGATCACCAGCCCCGATTTCATCTACGAAGAGTGGAAAAACCGCGAAAGGAACGCGTAAGTTCCGGTTTGAAACGAAACGTTAAAGCCCCCACGGGGACGAAGCTGAGTTGTAAGAACTGGCTCATCGAAGCGGCCTACCGCATGATTCAGAACAACCTGGACCCCCAGGTCGCTTTCGATCCGGACAACCTTGTCGTATATGGCGGCAGGGGAAAGGCCGCCCGGAACCGGGAAGCCTTCGACGCCATACTCCGCGCCCTGCGCGACCTGGAACCGGAAGAAACCCTCATGGTGCAGTCGGGCAAACCCGTGGCGGTTTTTCGCACCCATGCCGATGCGCCACGCGTCCTGATCGCAAACGCCAACATGGTGCCGGCCTGGGCCACACAGGAGCACTTCGATACCTGGGAGCGCGAAGGCCTGATCATGTACGGCCAGATGACGGCCGGAAGCTGGATATACATCGGAACGCAGGGCATCCTGCAGGGCACCTACGAGACCTTCGGCGCGCTGGCCCGCAAGCACGGATGGGGCAGCCTGGCGGGAAAACTCGTAGTCACGGCCGGCCTGGGAGAGATGGGTGGTGCCCAGGCGCTGGCCATCACCATGAACGGCGGCGTGGGCCTGCTGGTGGAGGTGGATCCCCGGCGGGCGCGGCGGCGCCTCGAACTGCGCCAGGTGGATACCGTGGCGGAGAACCTCGACCTGGCGCTGACCTGGGTGAACGAGGCACTCAGCGCGGGTGAAGCCCGGTCGATCGCCCTGATCGGTAACGCCGCGGAGGTACTTCCCGAACTGCTGGACCGGGGATTGGCGCCCGACGTAGTTACCGATCAGACCGCGGCCCACGATCCACTATACGGTTATATACCCGCAGGTCTGTCGCCTGACGATGCGGCCTTTTTGCGCGACCGCGATCCGGACGCATACCAGGAACGCTCGATCGCATCCATGACCGTGCACGTACGGACCCTGCTCGAATGGCAGAAGCGGGGGGCCGTGGTTTTCGACTACGGCAACAACCTCCGGCAGCGCGCATTCGACAACGGGCTGAAGGAGGCCTTCGACTATCCCGGTTTCGTGCCGGCCTACATCCGGCCCCTGTTCTGCGAAGGCAGGGGGCCCTTTCGCTGGGTCGCCCTCTCGGGGGATCCCGAGGATATCTACCGGACGGACCAGGCCGTCCTCGAACTGTTTTCCGAGGACGACCACCTGTTTCGCTGGATCACGATGGCCCGTCGGCACGTGGAATTCCAGGGGTTGCCGGCCCGAATCTGCTGGCTGGGTTACGGGGAGCGGGCCAGGGCCGGGCTCAAACTCAACGAACTGGTGGCCTCGGGCGAGATCAGCGCGCCCATCGTCATCGGCCGGGATCACCTGGACAGCGGGTCCGTCGCCAGCCCGAACCGCGAAACCGAGGCCATGAAAGACGGGTCGGACGCCATCGCGGACTGGCCCGTGCTGAACGCGCTCATCAATACGGCCAGCGGAGCCACCTGGGTTAGTTACCATCACGGCGGTGGCGTGGGCATCGGATACAGCCTGCACGCCGGACAGGTCATCGTCGCCGACGGCACACCGGAGGCGGCCGCGCGCCTGGAGCGTGTGCTCACCAACGATCCGGGCATGGGCGTGGCCCGGCACGTCGACGCCGGTTACAAAGAGGCCGAAGCAGTTGCGAAAGCCCGTGGCGTGAAGATCCCCATGATGGACTGAACCCGGAAGGAATCGGTTGGATATGGATCGTTCCCAGGATGTCCTGCCTCTCACGGGTTACAATCTCACCATCGACGAGGTGGTCGCCGTCTCGAAGGGCCGCCCCGTCGCAATACACCCCGATGCCCTCCCCGGCATGAAACGCTCCCGGGAAGTGGTGGATCGATTGGTCTCGGAGGGCCGGATCGCCTACGGGATCACCACCGGTTTCGGCCGGTTCAAGGACAAGCTGATCTCTTCCGAACAGGTCGCCGAATTGCAGCTCAATCTGATAAGAAGCCACGCGGCCGGTGCAGGGCCCGAACTGGACGAGGAGACCGTACGCGCCATGCTGATCGTCCGGGCCAATACGCTCGCCATGGGCTATTCGGGCATCCGGCCCGAAGTCGTCCAGCTGATGGTGGACATGCTCAACGAGGGCGTGCACCCCTGCATCCCCGGCCGGGGTTCCCTTGGCGCAAGTGGAGACCTGGCGACCCTGGCGCACATGTCCCTGGTGCTGATCGGGGAAGGCGAGGCCATGTACCGGTCCCGTCGGCTCGACGGCGCAACGGCCCTCCGGGAGGCGGGGCTTGAACCGGTTATCCTGGGGGCGAAGGAGGGGTTGGCCCTCACCAACGGCACAACCCTCATGGCGGGACTCGGCGCCCTGCTGGTACACCGGGCCACCAATCTCGCGCTTACGGCCGACATCGCGGCCGCCATGACCGTGGAAGCGCTGATCGGCACCGACCGTGCGTACGACGCCCGCGTGCACGCCATACGTCCCCATCCCAGACAGGTCGCCTGCGCGGCCTTCCTGAGGGACATGCTGCAAGGCAGCCGTTTGCTCCGTTCCGACGATCCCGGCAACGTACAGGATCCCTACACGTTGCGCTGCGTCCCCCAGGTGCACGGAGCGGTCCGGGACACGATCGATTACGCCCGCTGGATGATCAACATCGAGCTGAACTCCGCGAACGACAATCCCCTGGTCTTCGCCGGGGATGATCCCGAAGACACGGAGATCATCAGCGCGGGCAACTTCCACGGCGAACCCATCGCCGTGGCGATGGACAGCATGAAGCTGTCGATCGTGGATATGGGCAACATGAGCGAGCGGCGTACGGCCCGGCTCGTAGACGCCGACTCCAACGGCGGCATCCTGCCCATGTTCCTCACGGACCATGGCGGACTGGAGAGCGGGCTGATGCTCACCCAGTACACGGCGGCGGCCCTTGCGTCGGAGAACAAGGTGCTGGCCCACCCGGCCAGCGCGGACTCGATCCCGAGCGGCGCGAATACGGAAGATCACGTGAGCATGGGCGCGGCTTCGGTCCATCATACGTTACAGGTCCTGAAAAACGTGGAGACTATCGTTGCCATTGAACTGATTGACGCGGCCCAGGCTATCGATTTCAGGTGCAGGGAACCGGGCGTCACGCCAGATGGAATGGGGCGGGGGACCGGCGCGGCGTACCGAATGATCCGCCGGCACGTGCCCTTCCTGGACCGTGACGTACCGCTTGCGCCGCTGATCGAAATCATGCGTGGTCTGGTCGCACGGGGGGACGTGGTCGGTGCGGTCGGGGAGAAGTTGGAGATTCCGGGTCCCACACTGGACTGAGACGTACCGCAAGTTGGTCAACGAGCTTCGGGTCCCTTTCTTTTAACATTTTAACGTCGGCGCCGCAATGAAACTTCCGAGACCGACAAGACCACCCATCTTTCATCGAACCGGCACATGAAACCCGTCGATCTGTACCTCCACAACGCGGACCAGGTCGTGACCTGCGCGCCATGCTCGCCCGGGATGCCTCGGCGCGGTTCGGACATGGTCTCGGTGCACGCGATCGAGCACGGGTCGGTGGCGGTAGAGGCCGGGGTGATCGCGGCGGTCGGACCGGCCGAGGACCTGGATGGCAGATACACGGGCAAGCAAACCATAGATTGCCGTGGGAGATCCCTCTGTCCCGGCTTTGTGGACGCCCATACCCACACGGTCTTCGGCGGAGCCCGCGCCGCGGAATTCGAGATGCGGATCAAGGGGGTTTCCTACCTGGAGATCATGGCTGCAGGCGGGGGGATTGTCAGTACTGTAAGGCAAACGCGGGCCGCAGCCGTGGATGAACTCGTGTCATCGGCCGCCGCACGACTCGACGAAATGCTCGCACTGGGCACAACGACCGTGGAGATCAAGACCGGCTACGGTCTGAGCGCTGCCGACGAACTGAAGATGCTGCGGGTCATCGAACAGCTAGACCGGGACCATCCCTGCGACATCGTGCCCACGTTTTTGGGCGCTCACGCGATGCCACCGGAGTTCGAGGGGGATTCCGAAGCGTATACACGGTGCGTGATTGACGAGATCCTGCCGGATGCGGCGGCCTGGTACCAGTCCTCGCGCTTCGCGGCACAGGGCGTTCCCCTGCACGTCGACGTGTTCTGTGAAGACCACGCGTTCGATCTGTCGCAGTCCCGGCGCGTGCTGGAGGCCGGGCTAAATGCCGGTTTGAAAGCGAAGATGCACGTGGACCAGTTCAACGATTTCGGCGGCGTTGCCATGGCCGTGGAACTCGGCGCCGCATCGGTGGACCATCTCGACGTGACGGGCCGGGAGGCGATCGAATCGCTGGCCCGTTCGGACTCGATCGCCGTCCTGCTACCGGCTGTGAACTTCAACCTCAGTATGGCGGATTACGCCGACGGGCGGGCAATGATGGAAGCCGACGCTGTCGTAGCCCTCGCCACCGACCTCAATCCCGGATCTGCGCCCTGTCCATCCATGCCGGCGGTCATGGCCATCGCTTGCAGGTACCAGCGATTCACTCCCGCTGAGGCACTGAACGCATCCACCATCAACGCGGCTTTCGCCATCGGCCAGGGGGACCGGACGGGTTCCATAGAAGTCGGCAAGCGGGCCGATATCCTGCTCCTGAACGAGGCCGATTACCGCCACATACCCTATTTCTTCGGCGGAAACCCGGTGCATACCGTGATCAAGAACGGGCAGGTGTTGAACCCATGAATTCCGGGAATAACCTGCCTTCCGTTCGACACGAAGAAGGCCAATGGGTCATGCCCGGCCTGGCTACGGCCCATTCCCACGCCTTCCAGCGTGCGCTTCGTGGGCGGACTCAGCGCCGCGCGACCCGCGCGGAGACGTTCTGGGGCTGGCGGGACGAGATGTATCGTCTGGTCGAACGGCTTCGTCCGGACGACCTGTACGCGATCTCGCGGTTCGCCTATACCGAACTTGCGATGTCCGGGGTTACGACCGTCGGTGAGTTCCATTACGTGCACCACGGACCTGGAGGCCGCCCCTATGCAGACCGCACCGAACTGGCGGAGACAGTCGTACGTGCTGCCAGGGACGTCGGCCTGCGTATCTGCCTGATCCGTACCGCCTACCTGAGAGCAGGTTACCGGCGGTCCGCGGTACAGGCGCAGAAACGGTTCATCGACCCGTCGATCGATGACGTGTTAAGGGGTCTCGACGTGCTGAGATCGCGCTACGCAGATGATCCCGACGTCTCCGTGGCCGTGGCCGCCCACAGCATTCGGGCCGTGCCCCTCCCCGATATCCGCATTCTGTCGGCCTACGCCGAAGAACATGAACTACCATTTCACATGCACGTCTGCGAACAGCGTGTTGAGCTTGCAGCATGCAGGTCTGAATACGGGACCACGCCCGTCGCGCTACTTACCAATGAAGGTGTCTTGTCCCCGCGGTTCGTGGCCGTGCACGCTACGCATCTTGATGAAGGTGAAATCGAAGCGCTGGGAGACAACAGGTGCCTGGTGTGCATCTGCCGTACCACGGAAAGAGATCTCGGCGACGGGCTCCCGCCCACGTCCAAACTCCTCCGGGCCGGCGCGCGGCTCTGCGTCGGAGTGGACAGCCACGCCTGCGAGAATGCCTTCGAAGAAGTCCGGGCCGTGGAACTGGACGAGCGGTCCCGACTGGAGAAGCGGCAGGCCGCGGCTGAGGCGCCGGTGCTGCTTGACGCGGCTACGAGACTGGGATACGCGGCCTGCGGTCTGGATGAATTATGGCGGGATGATCATGTCCACCTGGATTCCGACGACCCATCCATCGCCGCCATGGATCCGGATCACGCTCCTGACGCCATCCTCTTCGGCGCCACGCCGCGGGCGGTGAAATCCGTCTCGGTCGCAGGAAAACAGATCGTCGCCGAGGGTCGTCACGCCGAATACGACGAAACGTTGGATCTATACCGCAGGTCGCTGAAATACATGGAGTTGATCTGAGATGGGAATCGTGTACAAGCAAGCGTAACTGAAGTATAACCTGAACCCGTAGAGGCGAAAGCACCAGTGAAAAGGAGGCCTTGATGGCGTCGGTCAAGTATGACTACGCGGAGATGATCTGGAACGAGATAAGGGACGCGGCCGCCCAGGACCGGGTCGCACTCCTGCCGGCAGCGACCTACGAGGACCATGGTCCCCATCTGCCTGTGGATGTGGACGTGGTCCTGGCGATGGAGATCTGCCGGCGGGCCGCGGCCCGTATACCGGATGAGGTCGTGCTCGCCCCGGCTGTGACCCACGGATACAGTCCCCATCACATGGATTTCCACGGGACGATCACCATCCGGTGGGACACCTTCATCAACTACGTCCGGGACGTGTGCAGCAGCCTGGCCTATCACGGCTTCAAGCGCATCCTGATCATCAACGGCCACGGTAGCAACACCTCGCCCCTCGATCTGGCCGCCCGCCTTACCGTCATCGATTTCGAAGGAAAGATCCTGTGCGCCAGCGCCAACCACTGGGGACTGAGGCAGGCAAGGGAGATGGGCGGTAAGCTACGCGACTCGGATTATGGCGGCACGTCTCATGGCGGGGAATACGAGACGTCTCTATACCTCGCCCTCAAGCCCGCCCTGGTCGAAATGGACAAGGCCGTGGACAACAGGAGTCCGCTGCCCAACAGTTTCAAGACCGATCTCCTGGCCGGCGGGCATCCCGAGGGGTCCGACGCCCGCATGGTGCCCTACTGGAGTTCGATATCGCCCAGCGGGGTCATGGGGGATGCCACCAAAGCGACGAAAGAGAAGGGAGAAAAGTTCCTGGAGGCCGCCATCAACGGCCTGATCGAACTGATCCGGGAGTTGCGCCAGACGCCCATACTGGAGCGGCGCGTCCAGCACGGCGATATTCCCGACACGAAATGGAAGATGACCTGAACTGAGGCGTGCGCGCATCGAATACCCAGTGTCCGCCAGGTATACTGGCCGTTCATTCGAACTGGTTAGTCGACGAACGATCTGCGAGATCAGCCCCTTGACGGCTCGCTCATGCGTTCCCTGGCCTGGCGGCTCAACTCCGGCAAGTGATCGTCGTTGGCCATGACCTGCTCCAGGTGGCGCTTGCGATCCGGTGAAGCGGTGCGGATCATCGCCTCACCGTATGCTTCGTCCAACCAGAAACGGGCACCGCCGCTGATGTAATCGCGCAGTTCCTGGAGGCGATGCTCGGGATAGCGCTGACACAGGTTCATGGTAAACATGCGCCGGCGCGTACTGCCGCCAAACGCGGCATGCTTGGTGTTGTGGTTAAAGCAGACGATGTCGCCTGGTGTGGTTTCCAGCGCCACCGCAGGCACATCCTGCGGATCCGTATCCCACAAGGACGAACTCTCTCCGACATGCTGCTGCAACGCGTCCGCATAGACGTCATCCCGCTTGTGGCTGCCGGGAATGACCCGCAGACAGCCGGTGTCCCGTGTTAATTGGTCCAGGTAAAAGGCGATCTTTATATGCAGTGTTTCCGGGTGCCATCCATCGGAGTGCCACCTCGTATCTCCAGCGTAGTAATTCCCATCGCTGCCCATATAGTTGAAATCGTCGCCCAACAGACTGGTCGCAATTCCCCTGATCCGGTCGTCGTCCAGCAGGCTGGAAAGCCGTTCGTGCTGATCAATGAACGGCACAATACAGGAGCGCTCCTTGCCGTCATGGGGCCGCCCGTGATGGCCGCCCCCGCGACTTGCCCAGACCTCCTCGAAGTCGTTGATGATCTCCTCGATACGATCATCAAGCAGACCTGGAAACCCCAGGTATCCGAACGTGTCAAAAAAGGCGAGTTGCTGCTCATTCAGTTTATATCCCATAACCAATACTCCTATGAACTCAGTGATCTTCGCCGTGCGGTTGACGCTCGGTTTTTTGGTGCGAAATGGCGCTATGCAGGCACAGGGTCAGCGTTCGGCATGTCCTGCCGCGTGATCAAAATCGAATTCCAAAGTATCGCCTAAGGGTACGTAACCGACCTTCGGATAGATGTGGTTGGAGGTCGGATTCGCCAGATCGGTAAACAGGCTACAGAACTGGTGCCGTCCCGCAAGCAGTTTCTTCGTCAGCCAGTAAACGCACGAAGTCGCGTAGCCCCGACCGCGGCGTTCCGGTGGCGTGTACACCAGCGAGATCGACGTACCGTGCTTCATGGGCCGGGATTCCCTGGCAATAGATACCGGTCCCCCATGGTCCCAGATGTACAGATTCCTTTCTCCAATGTACTTCCTCGCTTTGTCCATCGCCTTGACGGGATCGGATTCTTCTCCTACCGTTTCCCGGGCGAACCCCTCGATCCACTCCGACATTATGGGAAGATCTTCCATCCCGGCGAGGCGCATGCGGCCCGGCGCAAGGGGCACGTCGACAACGCTGCGCGCCTCGAATACCCGCAACCGAGTGGAAATCGTTGCGGCAAGTCCGGGGATAGCTTTCGACCAGCAGTCCGTGAAATATTGTGATTCCCGTTCCGGTCCGACGACACCGGGAACCATCATTTGATTGCAGCGCAGGTGTTTGACGAGCTGGTTCACGGCCGCTTCGATTTCAGCATCGATTCTGCTCAGGACAATTTTACGCGGTGGCGTCCTGACCGCTACGCCGACGGGGTTGCCGTTTTCCAGCATGCTCAGGAGCAGCGGTGGATCGTCGCCGAAGTACCGGGGATCCCTGGCCAGCGTATGCACCAGGCCCAGAGGCAGGTTGTTCTCGTTCTCGCGTAATTCCAGGCAGGGTCCGGAGAGCGCGAGGAGTTCTTGCGCGTAAACATGTTGCACGATCTCATACATGAAGCAGCCTCAGGGCAATTCGTCGGGTACTGGATATCGTCCCGTGATTCGCAAAATCTGATTCAATCACGCAGCGTTCCCGTGACTCCGAGGTAAAGCTTGCCGTCGTGCCGCACGGTGAAATCCATTCCGCAGGTCTGCGGCATCCGGTCGAAATCGGCCGCTTCGAAGTACCGTTTGTAGATCTCGAATTTACGTCCGTCATTGAGCGTACGCAACGTGGTCCCTTCCTTGGGCCGCGATCCACGGTAGCGGGTCCAGTTGGAGTCCAGGATGAGCATGCGACCATCCGGCTTCATTATGTTTCGCACATTATGGAAAAACAGGTCGATCTGGCTGTCCGTAACATGACTGAGGAAGAAGCCTACCAGGACGGTATCGAATGACCGGTCTTCCAACGGCACTTCAAGGGCATCGGCCTCCATGAACGTGGTGATTGGCTCGACGCCATGCTTGCGCGCTTTTTCCCTTCCCTCCTGCAGCATGTTCTCCGACTGGTCCACGAGCGTAATCGCCGAACTATTTGGGGCGTAGAACTGAAGCCAGTAGCCCGTACCGCAAGGAATATCGAGGATGCTGCCGCGACAGTGGTCTCCAACGAGTTTACCCAGCGACCGGGCCTCTTCCTTGTATAGCTCCGGATCCGTTACCGTGCCGGGCGGCTTGCCCAGCGTGTAGATCTCGTCGAACTCGGCCGCCCGTTCATCGTAATACGTGTTCATGCTCTGCCGCAGGCGTGGATCCATAGGATGGTTCTCTCAAATAATGGTTATCTTGGCGGGCAGATCACACCGATTCGTCGTCAAGGAGATCGGCGTACCGTTGTCCTGACGGGATTCTGCGCCGAAAGCCATGTTTTTCGCAAGTTCCTATGGGGTCACGGTGTAAAAAGGTAAGGGGAAACGGGTTTCCCGGTTCTTCTATGTGTCGAGCGGGCCCGTTGTCATCAGTTTAAAAACAGTAGGAGGCGAGTCAAGGACGCTTTTCATTGAGTCAGTAGCACTAATACCGCTGAATACCTCATAGGATGACCGGGGTGGCAGAAACGATCCGCAAAAGGAGATGCACGATGAGATCGCAAAACGAAGAAAACGACCGTCCCGAAGAAAACGACCGTCCCGTGGAACGCCCGAATGCCATGGAACGGCGTCACTTCCTGAAAACCGCCGGCATGACCGCAGGGCTGGCAACGTTCCTCGGTCCCGCTTCCTTCCGGGGAGTCGAGGCGGCGGTAAGCGAAATCTCGGATCTAACGCCGCAGCAGGCCGCCCGAGATGAAGGGCTCTGGCGCGAAGTCAAGCAGGCCTTTACCGTGAACCGAAGCCTGATCAACCTGGACAACGGCTATACCTGCCCCTCGCCCCGCGTCGTCACCGAAGCGGTTGTCAGGTACATATGGGAACAGGAACAAGGTCCGTACGGCCTGTACGTTCAAAAGGCCAGAGACCAGGCAGGTACCGTGAAGAGGTCCCTGGCGCGCCTCTTCGGGAGCAGTCCCGATGAAATCGCCCTCGTACGCAATACGACCGAGGCGCTCAAGACGGTCCTGTACGGCATTCCCCTGAACCCGGGCGACGAAGTGCTCACCACGACGCATGATTATCCTTCCATGGTGAGTGTCCTGCGGAACCGGGAGAAGGAGGACGGGATCAAACTGGTCGAAGTGCCGGCGCCCTTTCCCGTCGGGTCTATGGATGAACTGGTAAAGGCCGTCGAAGGCGGCATTTCCCCGAAAACCCGCGTGATCCTTATATCCCACGTTACGTACACCACCGGCCAGGTTTTCCCGGTCCGGCGCATCAGCGAACTGGCGCATCGGCACGGTATCGAAGTCGTCGTGGACGGAGCCCATGCGGTCGGCCAACTGGACTTCAAGGTCTCGGAACTGGGTTGCGATTATTACGGTACGAGTCTGCACAAGTGGCTCAGCGCGCCGAAAGGGACCGGGATGCTGTACATGAAACGCGATCACGTTGAGAAGGTTGAGCCGCTGTACGGTCCGGCCAGGAGCCGCCGTTACAACCCCAGAACAAGCATGCGGAAGTACGAATCCGTCGGAACCTTGTCCCATGCGCCGTTCCTTGCCATCGGCGAAGCCCTCGCCTTCCACAACGCCATCGGATCGAAACGCAAGGAAGAACGGCTCCGGTATCTGAAGAACCACTGGGCGGAACGGCTTCGGGCGCATCCGAGGATTCAAGTATACACGCCGACGGCCCCTGAAATGAGTTGCTGTATTGCCGGGGTCGGGATTGATGGGGTCGATCCGACCGGGATGCGAGATTATCTATGGGATGAACATCAGATTCAGACGTCCCGGGGCCGTTACGACAGGACGGACTCCAGCCGGCGGTGGGTCCGTATCTCGTCGAATCTGTACACTACGTTGCCCGAGCTGGATTACTTCTGCGATGTGATGGAAGATGTGGCGAGCAAGGGTCTTCCGGAACCTTACAGCGGATACGGCCCTGCGGAGGACTGATTTCGCCGGTTGGATTTCATAGGAGATTCAGCGTATCCTTTTCCGGTTTTGAAGTGGCTCAAGGTCCCGCGGGATCTTGAGCAAGGTCATAAAAATACCTTGCAACATGCCAGGGGCTCTTTTATCATTTTGAATCAATGCGACGGCTTCACTGTACCACCCATATCAATACATTTCGAATATCAGACATTTATTCAGCGGTTTCCGGTTTAGTCAACATTTCAGCCAGGTCGTGGCTGACAGACAGCCGTAGATTACGGTCGGCAGACTATTTGCGGCTCATGAGATGACGAGGAAACGTATGAATGTGCGTGACGGTAGCGGTCAATCAGGGAAAAAACCCGAGTCTCCTTTGCCGTTGTTAACGCGGAGGACCATGCTGCGCCGAGGCCTCGCGGGATTGTTGGCGGTTTCCTGCGCGGGCTGGAAGGGCGCCGATACCGTACTGGGAGGAGCGAACATGGTCTCAGCACAGGAAATCGAAACCGGCTTCGAAGGCGCCACGGATGATGAAATCGTCCTGGGCATGTCGGCTGCCTTTTCGGGTCCTTCCAGGGGGCTTGGAAGCGAGTTGTACCGCGGGGCGATGGCGTATTTCAACTACATCAACGACAACGGAGGTGTAGCGGGTCGCAAGATCACCCTGAAGCTATACGACGACGGGTACCAGCCGGATCCCTGTGTACGGAACACCATGAATCTCATGCTCGAGGACAACGTGTTCCTGCTCTTCGGGTACGTGGGCACGCCGACCGTTACGCGCGTGCTTCCTCTCCTGAAGAAGTTCCAGGACGAGCAGGTCTACCTGTTCTTCCCCTTCACCGGCGCCCAGCCCCAGCGGGAACCGCCGTATGGTGATTTCGCCTTCAACCTCCGGGCTTCCTACCGGCAGGAGACAGCCGGACTCGTGAACAATTTCCTCGACGCGGGCAAAAGGAAAATCGGCGTATTCTACCAGGCAGATGCCTACGGCAGAAGCGGCTGGGCCGGGGTCCGGGCGGCCCTCGACAGGCACGGCGAACGACTCGCGGGCGAAGCGACCTACCGCAGGGGCCAGCGATTCACGGGCAGCATGCGGGAACAGGTGGAAATCCTAAAGGCGAATTCTCCGGACGCCGTCATCTGCATCGGGTCGTACGCGGCCTGCGCGGCCTTCGCACGCGACGCCGTCGACCGCGACCTGCGGGTTCCCATCGCCAACCTTTCATTCGTGGGAAGCGAGAACATGCTCCAATTGCTCAGCGATCTGGAGGAGGACGTGGAGACCTACTCACGCTATCTCGTCAACTCCCAGGTGGTCCCGAGCTACGAGGACACGTCGATTCCCGCCGTACGGGAATATCGCGAACTGATGGAACGCTATGATCCCGCAGTTCCCGAGGAACTCGTCAAGGAGACATACAGCCCGTTTCCGCAGAGTTTCGTCAGTCTCGAGGGCTTTCTCGACGCCAAGCTGATGACCGAAATTCTGCGGCGCCTGGGAGGAAATCCAGACAGGGACGGGTTGGAGGATGCGGTATTTTCGGTCGAAAACTATGATCTCGGGATCGGCGAGCGGGTCTCCTTCGGTCCGGACCGCCGGCAGGGGTTGCAAACCGTCTACTATACCGTCGTCGAAGAGGGCCGGTTCGTTACCCTGGACGACTGGCAAAGCTGGCTTTCCTGACATGAAAATACAGAAGCTGTTCCAGCGCACCCGTTTCGGGATCTTTCTACTCTTCGGCGTCATCGTTCTCTCCACGTCGGGCTTGTGTATATATACCGTAGATACACAACTGACCGCGGAATACGAGGCTAACAGCCAGAACATCGCCAAGAGCGTCGCGGACGCCAGCGTCGACATCCTGCTCAACCGGAACCTGGCGACGCTGCAATCGATGATCGATCAGTTCGTCGAGATTCAGGGCATTCGGTACATCTACATCACCAGCGAGAATGGCGAGTATCTCGCCCATACCTTCGTGCCCGGCATACCCGAACAGATCCTCGCGAGCGATCATGCGAATCTCGAACCCGTGGAGCGAAGCATCCCGGGCCTGGGTGATTTCCTGGAGGTCGGCAGCCCCATCCTGGCGGGCGTGGCGGGTACGGTGCACGTCGGCATGGACCAGGATGAGGTCGCCCTCAAGATCCAGCGCGCCATCGGGCAGCAGGTCATCCTCATATGCATTTTCCTCGTCGTGGGCGTCCTTGCTTCGATCTGGCTCGTCAATCTCGCAGCAAAACCCCTCGCGGAGCTGCTCGCCTACGCCGTCAATATTGCGGGCAACAAGGAAACGGAAGCCACGGCGGACGATCTCCTCGGCCGCGATGATGAAGTGGGCGACCTCGCACGTCTTTTTCAGCACGTTTCCGGTAGATCACCCGATTCCGGTGCGCAAGGCGCGCCGCCGGAGAAGGCACGGTAGGAGGACAAGCGATGCGCATTCCACGAAGTGCCATCGCGCTCTTCTGCACGGCGCTTCAGATCTGCTTTGGCACGGTATACGCCTGGAGTTTCTTCCAGACGATACTGGTGCGCCAGATCGGCTGGACCCACACCGAGACGGCCTGGGCCTTCAGCATTGCCATCTTTACCCTCGGCGTATCGGCCGCCTGGGCCGGCAACATGCTGCCGAAGATGGGACCGCGCAAACTCGCCCTTATCGGCAGCTTCATGTTTGCGAGCGGTTACCTGGTCTCGGGCCTGGCGCTTGAGATGAACAGTATCCCGTTGTTCTATCTCGGATACGGAGTGATTGGCGGCGCGGGCATCGGGCTGGGGTACGTCACGCCGGTCGCCACCGTGGCCAAGTGGTTTCCGGACCGCAAGGGCCTGGCCACCGGGATCGTAGTCATGGGATTCGGCGTGGGGGCGTTCCTGCTTAGCAAGGGCCTGGCGCCCTTCCTCATCGTCCAGACCGCGGGCGCATTGCCAGAAGTATTCTTCTGGCTCGGCATCATCTTCGCCCTGATTCTCGTCCCCTGCAGCCTGGCGCTGACCGACCCACCGCCGGATACCACGGGTCCGTCGACCACCGCGACCGATCCCGACGAGGCCGACGAACCGAAGTACGCCCGCGCCTACCTGGGTACGACGCAGTTCGTTTTCATGTGGATCGTCTTTTTCTTCAACATTGCGGCCGGAATCTCTGTGGTCAGCTTCCAGTCGGAGATCCTGCAGGAGATCTGGGGCCTGGCGGATGATTCAATCGAACCCACCATGCTGGCCGAGTACGGGGCTACCCTCATCGCAGTCAGCTCGATCTGCAACGGACTGGGGCGGCTGTTCTGGGGACTGCTGTCCGACCGGTTCGGAAGGGTTACGGTCTTCAGGGTGCTGCTCGGCAGCCAGATGGTAGTCTTTGGCATACTCATGACCGAGACCAACCCGTGGATCTTCTCCGCGCTGGTCTGCTACGTGCTGCTCTGCTTCGGCGGCGGTTTCGCCACCATGCCTTCCTTCGTCCTCGACGTGTTCGGCACGAAGAAGATGTCCACCATCTACGGCGCGGTGCTGACCGCGTGGGCCGCCGCGGGGATTTTCGGTCCGCTTTACGTGGGGTACTTGAAAGACGTCTATCCCGATCGCGCGGTCATGTACTGTTTCCTCATCGGGATCCTCATGCTCGGCACGGGCTATCTCTTCTCCTACCTGCTGAACGACGGCCGGATCCGCCTCGGTCGCCCAACGCTCATGACCACGTTGCAGCGGTACGGGATTCCGGTGGCTGGTCGGGGCTGATTTTCGAGACCGCGCTGCAACGGGGCGGGGCTGAGAAGGTACGCTGAAGGAGAAGCGGGCCGACGACAACAGCCGTTTTCCTCGGCCCGTTCCAAACCACAGAAAGTGTTTCTCCCCCTCGACTGATATTCTTGCTGGCCTAACCTTCTCCTGCACCATCCGAAAGAAGTTCACGCTCATTCAGCGGCTGTACCGGCCGATTGTTGTCATGGACAACGGCTTTGAATGCGGCGATCTGCGATTCGGACAGTTCAATGGGCGTTGTCAGCACATTCCATTTGACACCTTCTGAACACGGCGGCGTAGTCAAAGAGCCGTCATAACGATAGGTCTGCCTGTCGCCCGGCAGCAAGTCGCCGGCATCAACGGTGGCGTTCTCTATGCTGTTCGTTACGCCGGGCGTGTCCGGCATATTCGTCCACAGGGGACCGAACGCCGCGTTGTCGGCGCCCTGCTCGATCAGAACTCCGATAACTGCCAGGGTGCCTTCTTCGTTCCGGTGCACGAGGTGCATTTCCATGTCGAATAACCGGCCGTCCACCGAGTGTTCACTCGGAGCGTGGAAATGGAACTGCAGAAGCGCGTAACGTACACCATCGATCTCAATCGAGTTATCCCCGGTGGGCGCCACTTCAATCGTGTGGCCGTTATGGTGGATATTCACCGCCGACGGACTATAGTTGAAGACGATTTCGGGAAGTTCCGACGACGTGGCATTCGCAAGGTCGATCGGAGATTGCAGCGATCCCTCGGCACATAAGGCGAAATCCGGGCTTAACTGGCCCCAGACGTCCGGTCCGTTCTCGTCACCGTATCCCCATGCGACCTGCTCGGTCTGGACCGGCGGGTCCTCAGGAATCTCTGAAGAGGAACAGCCGTACATTCCCAGACCGATCATGCAAGTGACTGCGACCAGTTTGTGGATGATCATATGAAGCTCCTTTCCGATACCCATTTGTGCATATCTGTACTTCCAAGCGTGATTTGAACAATCTGCCCCAAATCAGTCATTTTCCAGAACTGCTGGAAGGTCGGCCAATGTAGCGATTTCAAATTCCGCCGCGAACCCGGAGTGACTTGCCTGACTGTCGCGATTCAACCAGACCGATCGTGCGCCTGCTGCATTCGCCCCCGCGACGTCGTTCTTCAGAGAATCCCCCACGTGCAACAGCTCGTCCAACGCACAGTCGGCCTGCTGCGCGGCGATCTCGAAGATTCTCCGGTCTGGTTTCCTAATTTGCACATCCTGCGAGAAGATGACAAAGGCAAAACGTGCCTCCAACCCACAGCGTTCCGGATAACTGTTTCCGTTTGACAGCAGACCCAGCTTGTAATGAGGCGCCAGTTCATCGAAAGTAGGGATGACGTCGGGATACAATTCGATGTCTTCGAAACGGTGTTTCAGGTATACCTTATTGAGATAGGCAGCGATTTCACGATCCGGATGGCCAATGCACTCGAGCGTCCGCTTAAACGAAAGCAGCCTGATTTCCTCGTGGTTCCAGATTTCGCCTTTCACTTCTTTTTCGACCTCACCGCGAATCGCAATCATTTCTTCCACCGAGAGCTCCTCGGCGCGTCGTGTCGGAACCAGCCTGCGCAGTTCTGCCAGGGCTTTCTTTAAGGAATGGCGCATGACCTTCTGAAAGTCCCACAGGGTCATGTCGCCATCGAATGAAATTGCCGAGATTCGCACGTGATGTCCTCTGTATTTTTGGGTCGCTTGAAGTAAGCGCGGAACACTTCACATGCTCCGGTGCGTGTCAGGGCGCTTTCGCGACGGTAAGGATGTGTGCGCTTACGCCGATGAGCGAGGTTTCCGTCACGGTCCACGCTGAACTCCGGAAAAACACCTGTTCAATTACATTCTTAGTGAGACGCAGGCTTCCGAATTGCCGAGTTTCGTCTTTTCGTTTCTACCAGTGAAACCTTTGGTGGATACATTTCATGGTTTGACGGGCTTCGAGATCCAGATCTCTTCAGGGCATCCGGGGTTGTCTGTCCTGGATCGCTTGTAAACCTTGAATCCGTGCTTCAAGTAGAAACTCCGCGTCACCTCGTAGGGTAGGTACGCGACGCTGTCTCCCAGCGTATACGTTGCGAGTTCGTCAATTTGTAGTTCCCGAGCCATCGTTTCGGCGGCATCCAGAAGCCGACCGCCAATACCCTGCCTTTGAAATGGTTTATCGACCCCTAGCCAGCCGATATGTAACCGACCCTCTGTAACGTATAGGGTGACAAATCCGACCACTCTATGATTTGAGACGGCTACACAACCGAGCTGATGCCGCAAGTCGGTGGGGACAGACTTTGTTCGTGCGGTTTCGTCAAACCACTCGGGGAGACGCTCTACGATTTCGAGGATCCCGCAATGATGTTTCGTCTCAAGGGGTTCGATTCGAATCAATTCCTGTTTGTTCCGCATGGTGTTGAATCCAATATGGCTAGTCTGGAAGATTGCTATCTAAAACCTTAAACGGGATTCCTGGTTTTAATGTAAATTAACATCTAATCAGTGTTACATCTAATGATTATGATTAAGGCGATCCAAGTGTCTGCACCTTGGGTTCGGGAAAGTGGAAAGTATATGACGCGACGAGATTGGTATTGCGAGGATGTACTCTCAGGAAAGCTCGACGTGAAACGGGTTTATGAGGACAATCTGGTATTGGCGTTCCGCCACCCACGACCCGTAGCCCAGGTCCATGTGGTAGTGGTACCTAAAACCCACGTTGCTGGGCTTATGGATGAGGCCGCCCTGGATGGGGATCTGCTCTCTTCCATGGTGCGTGCTGTCCAGCAGACTGCAAAGTCCACCGGTCTGCTGGATGGCAGGGGATTCTATGTGCGTGCCAATACGGCGGCGCCAGGAGTTACGCCACACATGCATTGGCATGTTATCGGACCAGGGGCTGGTGCTGATTGGCCTGTAGCAGGATCTGGGTGAGTTCGCTGGTCTTTCATCCTGGGGTAAGCTGATACGAAGCCTATTCCACCTCAATCAGAAGAAGCCAAACTGACCGCACCTCATGGCTTCATTCCAATACTCCACGTAGTCACCTTTTCCAAACTCCGTGAACCTTTCCCCCGCCAACATCGCCCTGTTAGATGAAGGGAGAACGATCTAATGGGGTTCCTCAGTGACCAGGTACTTGTTCAACAGATCCGGACCGGCGACGAACGGGCCTTCGTGGCCCTGATCCGGCGCTACGAGCGATCTCTGGCCGTATTGATCCGGGATCGTATCGGGTCTGTGGAGGCGGTAGAGGACGTGCTGCAGGAGACGCTCGTTCATGCCTGGTTGGGGTTGCGTGTTCGATCACCGAGAAACGTGCGCGCCTGGCTGTACCAGGTTGCGCGCAACCGCTGCGCCGACTTCATGCGCTCTACACAACGGCGAGAGCGCTTCGTCGATTCCGAGGAACTCGCGACGATGATTAATCGGTTCGGTGTGCCGACGGCCCGTCAAAGGCGGGCAGCGAAGGACGTGGTCGAAGCCTTCGATCACGTGCCCGATAAGGAACAAGCCGCCATGAGGTCGTTCTACCTGGATGGATTGAGCATAGCGGAAATTGCGGCCCGTCATCGCTGCCCACCGGGAACCATCAAACGGCGGCTGTCTCACGGCCGGGACATGGTTCGAATCGAACTGGGTGTTCCTGCGAACAGGAGGAAAACTGCCATGCGTACCGAAAGAACTGAAACCACGACTGTACCCTTTCCCATTTACCGGCCCGAAATATCCATCGAGAGAAGTACGGCAACTCCATTTTCCATCGATCTTCGGGAGTTGTCATGGTGGTTCATTGTCCCCGAAATCGGTGACCAGGTCCGATGGGCGGATTACGAGCCTACGCGGGATGGTTCGGCGTGGAAGTTAACCGAGGTCAAGGACATGGTTGCAACGCGGCACGCCATCATACACGGAAGACCCTGTGTAGAGATCGAGATGGAGGAACAACGCCGTCAGGACAGGGACGGTCTCCTGCCGCTCAACCATGATCCGGAGTCGAGGGATCGCCATACCCGGGTCTGGGGCCGCCTGGAAGAGACAGAGGTGCATTGGCTGGCCGTCGAGAGCATGAAATCCGATGGGACCAGGGAACTCCTGACCTGCCTTGACGAGGACTTTGGATGGGATTTTGGCATGACGCCCCGACTGGTCGAAGACCGGGATTACCTGACGGAACATCCGGACGGAACGTTCATTAAGCAACCAGATGCGCCGCAGGTGTTTTCAAAGGGCCTCTACACGGTACGCATCGGCGATCGGACATTCGAATGCATGCGGGTTTTCGATATCGACGAAGACACGTCCGAGCGAGCGGTGTTGGTCATGGCGTACGTCACCCGCGCCGGCCGCACGCTGCTGTTCCGGCGCTACAACGGCAACCACTGGGGCAAGCGGGAGAAGCCACCCCATTTGCAGGGAGTCGAAATGACGTGGGAGGAGGATCTACCACAAACCGATCGGCTCGTGATCGACGGCGTCAAGTACATACATCACTACGACGTGCTGACGGACGAGGCGTGTGGAATCAGGGAGTAGGCGGTTCGGCAGGGAATGGTTGGTAACGGACGCGTGCTGCCGTTATACTTATGGCATCGGTCCATTTGGTCCGCTCTGTGCCACTGTTGACAGAAGTCGGCTATGAAGATCATCAGAATGATCAAGCACTTTACGGTGAATACGCCGTAGTTTAGAAGGAGGTACAGATAGGATGCCGGTACTGGTTCTGGTGAGGCATTCGTTGCCTGTGGTCGATCCTGCGGTTCCTTCCAGGGAATGGCGTTTGTCTGAAGAAGGTCAAGTCCGCTCCCGGATCTTGGCTGAGAAACTGGGACCGTATAATCTGGATATGATATTCAGTAGCAACGAACCTAAAGCCATTGAAACAGCCAGAATCTCAGCGCACAGACTGAATGTTCCGGTAGAAGTGATCGAGGGATTGCAGGAACATGAGCGCAGGAATGTCGGTATCCTGGAGAAGGAGTGCTTTGAGCAGTCGATCAGCCGTTTCTACGCTCAACCTGCGGAGCTGGTTTTTGGCGAGGAGACCGCGGATACAGCGTACAGAAGATTCTCAAAGTCCGTCGACGGACTGTTAGAACGATTTCCGCAAGAAGACCTGGCGCTCATTACCCATGGGACCGTTCTGAGCCTATATGTGAGCCGCATTACTCGCCAGGACCCATTCGCGATGTGGAAACAGTTGGGACTCCCTTCCTACGTTGTCCTGTCCCGACCCGATTTTAATGTGATCGAGACTTGCTGGAACGCCTCGGATACCCAGTCTCGGAACGTCGTGTAATTTCCGCGAAATCACCCCTGCCTTAGTGCGTTAACCGGGTTTCTGCCCGCGGCGGCCAATGCGTGCGCCCCGATCGTAAGCCATGCGATGGCCAGTGCAACTAGACCACCGGCCGCAAACCAGACGAAGTTGATTTCCGACGCATAGGCATAGTTCTGCAGCCATTGCGCCATGGCAAGGTATGCCAGGGGCCAGGCGATCACATTGGCCAGCAGTACATACTTCATGAAATCCTTGGAGAGCAACAGGACGATGTCCGAAACGGTAGCGCCGAGTATCTTGCGGATTCCAATCTCCCTGGTCCGCTGCTGGATGGAGAAGGAAGCCAGTCCAAGCAGGCCCAGGCACGCCACGAAGATCGCGAGAAAGGCGAAGACCGCGAATACCGTACCCAGTTGGCGTTCGGCACGGTAGAGGCTGTCGAAATCCTCGTCGAGAAACGTGTATGCCAGAGGATACAGGGGTTCGACTTCCCGCCACACTTCCTGGATCCGTGTGATGGTATCCTGTACGTCCCCTGGTTTGATTCGGATCACAATGTCGGTGAAGTAGTTGGGATTGTACATTAAAACAATCGGTTCGATTTCCTCGCGAATCGATTGCAGGTGGAAATCCTCCATGACTCCCAGAACGCGTCCCTGCAGTCCACCATACTCGATCCATTCGACAGGCATTCCTATCGCGTCGGGAGGCGCCTCCCAACCCAGTTTGCGCGCCGCGGTCTCGTTCAACAGGAGGACCATGGTCGAGTCCATGCTCCAATCGAGCGGAAAGTTCCGGCCGGCCACGACGTCGATTTCCATGACGCCCAGAAACTGATCGTCCGATGTCAGCACGGACACTATCAAGTTGTCCTCGGGACTCATCTCACTGGAACGGACGGCCATGATCCGCGGTGCTTTCACGCCTGGGACCCCATCGGTAGTCGCCATTCCGACCACGCCGGGCAACTGTGTCAGGCGCTGTTTAAGTACAGGCGCGCTTTCCCGTTGCTCACGTCCCGTAACTTTTACGACCAACAAGTGCTCTTTGTTGAAACCGAGTCTCATGTGTTGGATGTGCTCAAGCTGGTCGTAGATGACAGCGGTACTGACCAGCAGAAAGATGGACATGACGAATTGGATCACCACCAGGACCTGCCGCAGTCCCAGGCCATGTGTTCCGGATTTCAGACTTCCTTTCAGTACTTCGGTGGGTAGAAACCCCGACAGGTAGACCGCGGGATAACTGCCGGCCGCCAAAGCGATCACGATAGTGCCCGCGGCGAGTGTCCCCAGTACCCAACCGCTCGACAGGGCAAAGTCCAGTTGCTTTCCGGCCAGCACGTTTACGCCGGGCAGCGCGAGATGCGCAAGCGCTAATGCCGCGATCATGGCAAGACCCGCCATGAAGAAGGCTTCTCTAAGGAACTGACCAAGTAACTGGGACCGGTTGGCGCCCATCACTTTGCGCACGCCCACTTCCCTGGCACGCATGGCCGACCGCGCCGTGGCCAGGTTGACGAAGTTGATGCACGCGATGATAGGAATCAGGAAGGCGATAATCATGAAGAGCGCCACGTAGCGGATGTCTCCGTTGGGCTCGAGCTCGCTGTCCCTGTGCGAATGGAGGTGAATGTCCACCAGGGGCTGCAGAGACGGTCTCAACACTTTGCTCGATTCGCGGAACCTGCCTGTTTTATTTCGTTCCACAAAAGCAGGCAGTTGCGCTTCCAGGTCATCCGAAGAGGCATTTTCGTGCAACCTGATGTAGGTATAGTGATTCTCGTGCATTTCCCATTCATCGAGGCTGTTCGGATTAATGGCGTTCCGTGTCAAAAGGGATATGATCATATCCGGGCGCAGATTCGTGTTAGCGGGGATGTTCCGCATGACGCCGGTCACCGTAAAGTCCCAGAGATTGTCCCCCCTGAGAACTCTCCCCATGGGCTCCTCGTTGCCGAAATACTTGAAGGCCATTTCTTCCGAGATTACGATCGAATAGGGTTCGGTCAGCGCGGTTCCGGGATCGCCGGCGACAAAGGGGATGGCAAACAGGTCCAGCAGGGCCGCATCGGCCCAGATGACCTTTTTCTCGTAGAAACGCTTCTCTTCATGCATGAAAAACCAGGCGGATGTCGTGCCTCTCACCCGGGCGAACAGCTCGATTTCGGGGAAATCACGCTTCAGGACGGGCCCCCATCCCGATGGCGATCCTGCGGTACGGACCGTCTGTCCGGCGCTTTCTATGTCATCTACGACCCGGTACACCCGGTCGGCATGGGGATGATACCGATCGTAGCTCAACTCGTCCCATACGTAGCGCAGGATCAGCATGCAGGCCGCCAGGCCGATCGCGAGCCCCACGATGTTGATGAGCGTGTAGGCGGGATACCTGAGGAGGTTACGGATGGCTATGGTGAGGTAGTTTTGGAACATTGTACGTCGGGCAGACAGGGTTCCGGCCGTGTATTTACTCTGGTGTTGCACAGTCATGGAGTTTGCAGTACATAGTAAGCAAGATACACGCCGTAGACGGTTACACAATGCATGTTACAAACTCGAATGCAGGTACACGAAGTCTATCCCCTGGAGCGTGATCTCTACTGATGACCGACATAGAATCCAACGCGCCGGATCATTCTCGTGTTTCGGTAATCCGCCACGAAAGACCCCGGTTGTTCAGGCCGGTCGACGATCCTGGTTTCGAGTTCAAGCCACCGGCTGATCCGGTTCGCCGGCGTATTCTCTCCAGACTTCTGGACGACTGTGCGTTGTATGCAGGCCAACGGCCTTGGCGACGGGTCCCGCGCCGAATGCACAGCCCCCACCCAAATCACCAACTCTACCTTACCTTTTACACCGCCATGCAGGCCACGGCCCTGATCGAAAATTACGCCTTCGCCTGGCGACTCACGGACGACCCGCGCTGGCTTGGACGGGCCCGCGCCTGGCTGCGGGCCGCGGCGGGCTGGGACCACGGCGATCACGTGGAGGAGCACTTCTACACTGCCAACCGCTACATGCACGCTTTCGCGCTTGCGCTCGACCTGATGGACGAAGCATTGCCCGATGCCGAAAAGCGTCAGGTCCGTGACAGTCTCGTGGAGTTGATGGATCGCTGGTGGTTGTATGTGGACGAACGACGGCACTTCAAGGCAGGCGGGCACCACACCGTCGTCGACTATGGGCACTTCGGGGTAGCCGCGGTTCATCTGCTGGGTGAGCATCCCCGCGCGGAAGCATGGGTGCAGGCGGTTATCGATCGCTTCCGGATCGGCGTCCTGCCCCACGGCTGCGGTCCCGGTGGCGAGCCCGTAGACGGACCCACCTTCTGGGGTTTTGAAAACCTGTGGCTCCTGCATTTCGCCGATGCGCTGCGCAATGTTACCGGTATCGACCTGATGAGCGAGGTTCCTGACCGGTTTCGTCGTCCGCTTGCGTGGTTCCGCGCCCACTGGACGGCGCCTCGGGAAATCCCCGACGAGCTGTACTATCCCATCAATTCCAACGTTGTACTAGGCGGTCAGCTGGATAATTGTTCGCCGGTGCTCCTGAGGCTGGCCCAGGAGGCCGGAGACGGTAGGCTGTGCGATGTCGCCCTTTCCGATCCGCGCCTGGGTCGGCTGTATCGATTCGGAATGGGCGTCAAGGGTTCGACCGCGGAGTGCATGATTTCCTACGGACCGTACGCCTACTGCTATTACGATCCAGCTTTCCAATCGAACCGGCCACGGCGAGTGACTTCGCTGTCGGGTCGTTTCGATATGTACACGGGCCGGTTCACCGTGATGCGCAGCGGTCACGATCCCGAAGCAGCCATCCTGTGCGTCAGCGGATACGCCGGCGGCCTGGCCGCCAACTTCATGAGCCTGCACATTCAGTGGGCAGGCAGTCCACTGCTGCGTACCATAAGTGCCTTCGAGGCCCAGCCGGTCACTTGCGGCAGCCTTCCCTGCGTGGGCGGCCAGAACGAGACCTTCGCCTTGCCGGGTGGCCTGGTGCGCACGAAGCACTGGCAGCGGCTGCGCGTCTCCTCCCGGCGAACCGAGCACGAATACTGGATATCACGCGGGGACGATCGGATCCTGCTCGTAGCCCTGCGGCGTCGCCCACGCGGCGTTAGGGTAATAAAGGACGTTAGTCCGCTAATTCGGGTAAGTGGCGGCGACGCCCTGCAATACGACGCCAAACCCTGGTTTAACGCCAACGAAGGACACTTGCGTCTTCGTTTCCGGTTGCGGGGACGCGCGAGCAGCCCCAGGGTGTTGTTCAACGCCGGGAACGGGGTCGGCGGGCATCTTGGGACTGGAGTCAACACATTCGCCCTGGTTGCTGATAATGACGGCAAACTGCAATTCAACGTGCAGAGCCAGAACAATAATCTGGTTTCCGTACAAGCGCCGGGTACTGTAGAAGAAGGAGCCTGGCACGACGTGCAAATCGTCTGGAGCGGCTTCAACCGGCGCGGCGCCAAACCGTGGATGGAGATTGGCCTTGATGGCAAGTCAAGTCGCCTGGACGATCCGGCGGTCTTCGGCGAGATAGGACTGGACACGCAGGGCCTCGCTTCGCGGAAGGAACCGCGCACGTTCTACGTCAGACCCAATACCGCCCTGGCCTTCGGCGGTTCGATACAGACGCCGGGGGTCTCGGCAGACTGCGATCTGTCCCTGATCGACCTTCACTGCCCGGGCCGACGCCAGCTCCTCGTGGATCCGTCTGATGGATTGGGACCGGAGACTGGCAGCGGCGAGTTATCCTACAAGCTGAACCCCGTGGAACTGCTCGGTTTGGAGGGAGACCGCGTCCGGTTAGGCGCGGGATCAAGTCTGGTGGAGGTTATTTCAGTGTTTGGAAAAAAAGGGCTTCAGTGGCGGACGGAGGAGGTGCCCTATGCGCCCTCAGGGCTTGCTGCCGGTAGCCTGGTCAGCTTCCTTCCAGATGCGACCGAGGCCTCAACGAGGCTGTTAGCCGGTACGGACGACGAAGTCATGGTCCTTGCCTTCTGCGACAGGTCGGCGAAGGGTCGGGTTATCTGTGAGGATGGTGGGTTCAGGTTGAGCGCGGGTGATCAGGAGTATAGCTTTGAGGTATCGCGGGGACGTGGTTCGATACTGCGTCCAATCTGAGGATCTCTCGATAGCGGAACTACTCACGCCCAGGTGTATTTAACCTTTAGATCGTTCAGTCGCCCGTGGGGTATGATTCCTTCATACTGCATCCGTCCGACGACAACACCCGGTGGAATTCCTAACTTTCTGGCAAATTGGCTGATCTCTGTTTTGTTATTAGCGAGAGTTCTGAGCAGGTCGAGATCCTGTGACGGAATCAACAGGTCTGCAGCAAACTGATTCGCCTCTGCCTCTTCCTCCCCGTTTCCGTTTTGGTTTAACTCCAGGAACATCAGTTTCTTTCGGTGCAACAGGATATGGGCTGCCTCGTGAAAGAACGTGAACCAGAGATGATCATTGGTCTTGTATCGTAAGCTCAACATCAACAGCGCTTTGTTAGGAGCTAGCCAGCGCGTCGCACCACTGGCGGGACATCCCCTGGGTGTGGGTTCAAATACCACTGCTATACCGGCATCGGAACATATTTTTGTCATGCGTGGTACAAAGACATCAGGGTCCGGTTCGAGCGTAAGCGCGCGAAGTGATGCCAGATTTGTTTTGAAGACATCCTTTGAATAGTCCTCGCATTCCAGGGTGGACGCCTGGATTTCTCCGAATCGCAGCCAGGTTGCGATTGAACCAAAGGCCTTGTTAGCACTATCAGACATACGATAGGCCGTTTGTCCCAGTCCTTCCGACCAGCTTCGCCAAGTATCGACCGACCCCACACCGAAAAACCGCAAACATTCGGACACGGTTTGTGCTTTATCGCGATAAGTCCCAATCCATCCCGCCTTGCGCATATGCGAAACGGGCAGCTCGTCCAACCAACTCACGACATCACGTAGTTGCTCGATAGCTTGCTTGTCGGCAAGAGCCGCCCGGTAACCAGCCTCGCGATTCAACCAGAAACCGACTGTACTACCCAGAACTCGTGCCAACTTGATGGCGTTTGCATCCGAGATCGTAGCCTTTCCGGTAATCAGTTCATTCACATGCTTGCGCGACACACCAAGCCGGTCTGCCAACTGGGCTTGCGTCCAATTGCGCTCTTCGAGCAGATCCGCAATGGTGTGGCCGGGCGGCGAGATCCAGTCTCGCTTTAAGGAATCTTCCCTTATTTTACCCATCGTAATCCCTCCGTGTGTTCAGTTATCGTGATAGTCGCCGATCTCAACGATTAGGACCGCTGTCACGTTTTGCCAATCGATCCCCCGATCCTCAAGCCTTGGAAGCGGATTGTGTGCCGGCCGGAACACCAATCTCTGAGCTCCTTGCAGCCTAAGCGAGAAATCACCTTCCCGTCCTCTTTTTAAGGGATGAGGTGAACCCGCAACTAGTTCGGTCACATCGTGTGCGGCTTCAAGATCCGCGAGTCGAGACTGAAGTTTCCTGGCTCCAATGTCACCGAGTTTCCGGATCGCATAATTCGCCCTTTGGCACAGTTTCTCCAGTTCCCTGTTCGCGAACGTTATCTGCATACACGGTAATATAAACTTATTAACCTAATTCGTTAACAATAATTTTCAATTAGATTTCATTTGAGGGGTTTATTTCAACCTGCAGGAGGGCTTTGGTACTTGGGAGCAGAAGTAAGGGGGTAGGTCAAGCCCTGAATGTGATTTTGAATCCTCAATCCTTCTGCTGCGCTGACAACCACTCCCAGAACTCAGGATCGTCGTACGCATTTACCCAGGCCCCTACGTGGCCCGCTTCCGGATACACTGTAAACCGGACATTTCCCCCAGCTTCCTCGAGCGCATCAACCATCTCCTGGGATCGAGCCAGTGGCACGATCTCATCTTTCGCGCCGTGGAAGACCCAGGTCGGTATTCCCTTCATCAATGGCGCTTTTTCCACATCACCTCCCCCGCAAATGGGTGCGGCTGCGGCGAACAGGTCCGGATAGGTGTACGCCAGGCCCCACGATCCGTATCCTCCCATGCTCAGGCCGGTTACGTAGATTCTGGACCTATCGATGCGATGGGTCTCGACGACTTCGTTTACCAGCACATGCAGCGTTTCTATGGACCACCAGACATCCTCCGGGCATTGCGGCGAAATGACGACGTAAGGGAAATCCCTCCCCTGGGCGATCATTTTCGGCGGACCGTGTACTTTAACCATTTCCAGGTCGTCTCCACGTTCACCCGCGCCGTGAAGGAACAAAAGCAGCGGCCATTCCTCTTCGTTACTGTCATATGAAGGCGGGAGGTATTTCAAGTATTTCATCTCGGTTAGCTCTCCGTTCTCAAGCAACAAACTTTGTTCGACCTGTCGCTCAGCGGGCTGGGCATCGCAGGGTTGGACGTTCCACAGCAGGCAGCACATCACGGTCGATAGGCAGAGAATCCTCATTATTGCCATTGGTATCCTCGTCTAGGGAAGTGGAATTTGTGAAAGTACTAATAGCCGTATTGAAAAACCAGTTTCAGTGTTGGTCATGGCAAATTACCGCGGCCGACCAAAGAAAAGGATGTATCCATCGTTGTCACGCAACTCAAAACCTCTCAATCCATCCTCGGTATCCTCGAGCTCTCTGGCAAACCTTATGTTCGCCTCGGCAAACTCCGCCGCCAGTGCATCGGGATTCTCAACGCTGACAAACGCGTCCCAGCGTGCCCAGGGGTGACGTGTACTGTTCGGCTGCGGATTGATATCTTCGGTGATTTCTTTAAGGAGAATCTGCGTGTCGTCTCGACCGACGATTGCAAAGAACGGGTCATCGTCTGGTGACTGGTGGCGGACTTCGAATCCCAGTTTTTTGTAAAAAGCGACCGAAGGCGCCAATTCGCCCACGATCCAAAACGGTGAGATTTTACCCAGTGACGTACGCGACATCTACCTCTCCCATATCGGTCGATTTCAAGTGTGAACGCCAGATATGCATACGACCCATTCGGATCGGGTTCCGTTGCATGGAGCCAAACTGCGGATTGGGGATTAAAGGGTCAAGGATGTGGAGATTCCCGAACCTCGACTTCGGTCCCGTCCTTCACGAGCGTAGTCAACCGAAGCACACCCGGCCGCAGTACTTCCGCCGATTGTTCCTGCCCATCCACCGTCACACGGGGGTCGCGACACCAGGCGGCCGGCACGCCGACTTCCAGCGTCAGGCTTCGGTAGGGTACCTGTTCGGGCAATTCAGGTAGGGCGATGCGATAGCGTTGTGCATTGTCGTCGTCATCTCCAGACGCGCCACTTTCAATTTCGTCATTATCATCACTCACTTTACCATTACCCCGGCCCACTATCTCGATCCTGGCGTGTCGCCGCATCAGGTGATAGCTGAGCGCCTCCTCGGGCACTGCGCACCAGACGTCATCGCCACCCTCAGAAAGGACCGTCTCCAAGCGTTGCCTTAGCTGAGCTTCGGAACAGTCCTTGTTGGGATGGACGGCCGTCTCCAACGGGCAGTGGCAGTAATCGATGATCCAGCCCTGGGATTCCTGGGCCTGGCGGATGTTCCGGTACGGGTCATAGGCGCTGTAGAAGGGCGGGTAGTAGTGATCGTGCAGGGCTGTGCGGTTGATCCAGAACAACTCGTCCCCAGGCAGGTTGAGTGCATCCGTCAGGCTCATGGCGCCCAGGTAGCCGTAGCGTCGGCAGGCCTCGAGGACATGGTCCGCCATGTTGGTATTGTCGCCGGGCGAACAGTAAAGTATTATCGCCTCGCCGATGGCTTCCTCGAGGACTTGTTTGGCGTGGCCGATCTCCCGGTCCACCGTCTCCGGCGTGATGATCTCGTGGCTCCATGAGTGGTTTCCCACACCCCAGCCTCGGGCGAGCAAGTCGCGCAACTCACCAGCGTTCATATGGCGGAAACCGTTGAAACTGGAGTTGCCGATGTTACGGATCTCGCCTAACTGGCCGACGACGACTTCGACGTGACCAGGTATTCTGTATTCCTCGTGCATTGGGATGGCGAAGCGATGCAGGTCAGCGAGGGCCTCGTCGTAGGTGATCGAGTAAACCCAGCGCTTGCCGTACTTCCATGGGCATATGCTCAGACTCATGGGTGATCGCCTCTTGCCATTTCGCCTGTCGGTTCGTTGCTGTTCAACTCATCACCGCTCACATTTCACCTCGATGTTTCGGCCTTTCAGCTCGGCGCTACACGCCATTCATCTGTTTGACGGCCTGCTTGAACTGCGCGAAGGTGCAGCCATATCCCAGGGTCCACTCGAAGATGTGGAGACCATAGTTGGTCGCCAACCGCTGTGGGAAGGTGTCCGGCGACTCAACGCCGACGGTCGCGTCGCGCATCACGATGCAGCGATAGCCGCGAGCCAGCATGGGACGGGCGCCTCCCTCGGCACCGAGCAGGCACATATCGGCCGCAAACCCCATGTAGATGAGTGTATCCACGCCGCGTTCGCGCAGGTACTCGTCCAGCACATCGGAGTAGAACATGAGGGGCTCGCCTCCGACTGGTGAAACGATTTCGGCCCGCCGCATCTGCGCCAGTGGGGAACGCTCCATGTAGTCTTTGCCGTGAGCCCGTTCGAGCATCTCGCGCTGCCTGGGATGTATAGTTGCCGTATCGCCGGAGCGCCTCGACGCGACATCGGGATACTGCTGGTCCATCCAGTCTGTCTCTACGTGGCAGACGGGCATGTCGATCGATCGGGCAAGATCCATAGCCGGCCGGATGACCTCGGTCATGATTCGGGCGGCCTCCCGGGTTGCCTGGGGCCAGCCCATGCCGACGCAGAAATCGGTGTCCACGGGCGGGCCGTCCGGGCAGCCGATATTCCAGCAATGCATGCCTACCAGGGCCATCTTTTTCACTGGCAGCGAAAGAGAAACTTCCTCGTATCCCGGTCGATCGGTCGGCAAGGCCCTGTAGTAGCGGGAGGACAGTTGTAGCGCTTTCTCCACCGAATGTTCTTCACTGTACTTGGTCATCTGCGGTTCTCGTCGGCTACGCGCCTTACGATCGAGGCCGCCTGCTCGCAGTGGTGGGGCTCGTACTTGTCGCAGAACGAACTCCAGCGGATGAAACGCTCAAGTATCCCGTGGGCGTTTGGACAGGAGGCGGCATCGTAGCGGTAGGTGCGTGACGCCGGAGGTTGCGAGTAGGGGAAGCGCTGCTGCTCGGCTGCTTCGTTAAGGAATGGAAGGGCTACGGGCAGCAAATAGTAGCGCATCGGGCTGGCTCCGGGGATGCCTCCGGCCGCTACCTGGTCGCCGAACTCTTCCACGTCGCATAGGAACTGTTCCGGGTCGATGGTGAATCCCGCCATCCAGCAGGAATACACCTCGGTCTCCGGCGGAATAGGCAACGCCGACACGCCCGGGATCTCGTCAAGTAGGGAGCTCAGCAGGCGGATCATGCGATCGCGCTTCTCCACCTGTGGCTGGATGATCTCCAGCTGCGCCAGGCTGATCGCCGAGGTAGACTGGGTCATGCGATGGGCGAAGCCGTTGGCCGAGTGTACCCGTCCGAAGTGCTCGACCATTTCTCCAGCACGGGCATGGCCAACGAAACGCGCCCGTTCCGCCAACGCGTCGTCGTTGGTGAGGATGCAGCCGCCCACATCGGACCCCATGGTCTTCTCGGCATCGAAGGAAAAGCCTCCAGCCGTCGCCAGGGTACCGGCCAAGCGGCCCTTGTAGCGGCCGAATACTGCCTGGCAGGCGTCCTCGTAGACCACCAGGCCGTGGCGTGCGGCGACTTCATTGATGGCGTCCATGTCGCAAATCAGTCCGCTCAGGTGCACCACAAGGATCGCTCGCGTGCGATCGGAAATACAAGACTCGATCGTTTCGGCGCTGATGTTGATCGTACCCGGAGCGGAATCGGCGAACACGGGAATGTAACCAGTGCTGATCAGGCCCTGCACGGTACCGAAGTCGCTGACCGAGCTGACAATGATCTCGTCTCCCGGCTCGAAGTCGAAAGCGGCGGCAAGCACAGCCAGGGCCGGCGTACAGCCCGGCGTTGCGATGCAGTGGGCGACTCCGTTGGCATCGGCAAAGGCGCGCTCGAACCGGCCCACCATGTCGCAGGTTAGTCCGGAATCGACGACTTCGGCCAGGTACTCCATGGCCCGCGGACCGATGACCCGGGGAAAGGGCTGTGGCAGCGGGCCATCGGATTCCTGCCGGGTCGCGGCCCCGAAGCGCGCATGCTCACGCTGACGCTGGCCGGTAACGGTTTCGGATGTCATACAGCCTCCATTCAAGCTGAATTGCTTCGTTCATGTCGATCAGCTCAGCCACACTACAATATAGCGTGCCGACAAGTCCATTTATAGCATTTTGCCGAGTTACAATACAGCGTTTCGCCGTGTTGCGATATAGCACTCCACCGAGTTACGAGGTAGCACCATGTGACTGCAGAAACGCAACGACAGGACGCTCCTCTTCCTCCGTATGGAAACCGTGGGTTGCCCAGTATAGACCGGTTTGCGAGCTACCGAAAATGTCCGATCGAGCATTGACATCCACGCCCATTTCAAGGAGGAACCGGATCACTTCGATCCTCAAATGATAGCAGGCCAGGCCGAATGCCAGGTCGACTTGTGACTTCGCATCGGCAGGGGACGGGAGATGGGACCCATGGTACATCCCCTCGGGTCTTAGCCGTCCGTCGGTGTGGAGAAAGGACTTCACATTCGCGAGGTCGCCCACGCCGGCGGCGAACAACAGGTTATCGATGCGCGCCCCGCACCGCGCTAGCATGTCGACCGACTTCCTGTAGCTGAACAGCAACGCGGTTCCCAGTGGCGCCCCGTCATCAGCGACTCCGTTAACAGCCGCGCCAGCATCACAAAGAACTTGCACCAGCGCCGGCTGCACTCCCGCTGCCGCCGGATGGATACTAGAAACAAGCAGGCATAGCGTCGTCTGATTCGTCCCCCCGCCATAGGTTTCGGCGAGGGCGTCGACCTCCGCCCCGGCCTCGAGCAGTATCCGGGCGATTTCCGCGGCGTTCTCCGGCGATTTTTGCAGCTCGTCCTCGACGCCATTAGCAGCCACATAGTGCAGCAGGGTCGCCTTGTGATCGGACCGGGCCCGGGCCTTGATGAGATCGGGATGTGCCACCAACAGCTTCGTCAGGTTGGCCGCGTCCCCGGTTATAATGGCCTCTATCGCCTCGTCGAATGGTTGATTCATGATGCCCGTCCTTGGTGCCAGACCAGACTGGCACAACCCTAACTTCATTCTTTACTACCTACCATCCCAAGAAGGCACTTTTCATCCAGCCCGCGCGCCATCTGGCACAGGCATTTCGGGTACCAGGAGGCACGGGGTAAGTCCGTCCGCGTAACCGATATCAAATAGCATTCCCTGCGAAATCTCTCCAACCATTTTCCTATCGGCCAGGTTCAGCACAAAGAGTGCTTGCTTACCTTCGATTTCCCTAGGGTTTGCACGTTCCCTCTTTATTCCGGCAGAATTGAACGGGTGTGATCACCGAAGTCGACAACCAGCTTCATGAGCTTGTTCGAATTGGCCACTTCCTGGACCGAAGTGATCGTCCCTGCCCGAATGTCGAGTTTTTCGAAGTCTTCGAATGCGATGGTTTCTTTAATCGGAGCTCGTGTCATTAGCGCACCTGTCTGTTTCACGCCATTCTAGTTCTGTGAGCGTATCATGTTTTTGGCCAAGCCAGTTCGACGCCAAATTCACCGAGCGGACCAAGAGGCGATTCCCGAGCCTGGCTTTCAGTAAGCCACTCACAGTGATCTGTCGATCCTTCTTTTTCAGGTCTCAGGTCGTACGCCGCGAGAACTACCTTGTAGACGATACCGATGTGGTGTACCGGGTCGTCCTGCCAGTCCGTTCGATGTTCGTAAGCATGTGAATACACAGCGGCCACGCGGTACGCTTCGATGTCTACCAGCCCCGTCTCCTCCTCCAACTCGCGGAGCAATGCGGCATCGGGATGCTCGCCCCAATCAATACCGCCGCCAGGCATCGTCCATAGGCCTCCATCCTCAAGGCCACTCGTCGCACGAACCAGGAGAAGGCGGTTCGAAGGGTCACGGCACAACGCATAAGCACCGATGTGAACATGCTGATTATCGGATTCGGCGGTCATTACTTATTACTCCCTTTAAGTCTTTGTGCGGGGGTATCCGCAATATGCGTTCACCCTTTTCGTCACCGGTTTCAACGACCTTGTCCGTATCGGACACCGCCATAACTCTTACCGAACACCGCCATTGCTGTATATCAACTGGCAGTTGATCCATCCACCCTCTTCAGAACAGAGGAAACTGACAAGACGGGCACAGTCTGCAGGCAAGCCGATTCGACCGAGTGGTGTCTCTTGGCGTATCTGCTCTCTCAGATCATCCGACATCCATCCCGTGTCTGTTCCACCCGGATTGATAACATTTGCCGTGACTCCCAGGTCCCTGAATTCCTGCGCGGCCGCGAGGACGATTCGATCCATGGCTCCTTTACTGGCCCCGTATGGCAAGTTGTGCGCAGTATGATTGCTGGTTATCGAGATAACACGACCCCGCCCAAATTCATTCCGGTAACGTCTCCCGAACTCCCGGATCAGCAGCCATGTAGCTCGAGCGTTAACCTTAAAATGCAAATCGAAACTCTCGATTGTGGTGGACTTAATACTGCTGTCTACCGAATGACAATGAGCCATAACCAGAGCGGTTACTGATCCAAGAGAACTTTCGACACGATCAAAAATACGCTTCGGTGACGCGGTGTCTGAAAGGTCGGCTTCAATGGAAACCGTCCGTGCGGAGAAGCCACGGATCTGATCGTTGACTGCATCGGCTTCGCTGTCAGCGCTTCTCCAGGGCATGATATAATCATACGGTCGCCAGTAGGTAGTCGCCACATCCCAGCCGGTTTTAGCCAGGGCCAGCGAGATCGCTGTGCCAATGCCGATTTTGCGGCTCACTCCGGTAACGAGCGCGACAGGACGTGTAAGGTTTTCTGTCAACCCGGACCTCTCAATCGCATTCGTCTTCGATGACCACTCAATGGAAGGTTTAAAGGACTACTCTTATTCATGGACAGATACAAGTCTCTATGTTTTAGGCCAAGCTAGTTCGACTCCGAATTCTCCCAGTTGTCCAAGCGGCAATAGTCGAGCTTGACTTTCGGTAAACCATTCGCAGCGGTCTGTCGAACCGTCTTTTTCGGCCCTGAGGCTGAACTCTACGAGCGTAACATCGTAGACCAATCCAATGTGATGTACCGAGTCGTCCGCCCGATATGCCGGATTATCATACACCTGGGAATAAACAGCAGCCAACCGATACCTTTCAATATCTACAACGCCGGTCTCTTCCTCCAATTCCCGAAGTAATGCGCCTTCCGGGTGCTCTCCCCATTCGATACCACCGCCAGGCAAGGTCCATAGTCCGGCATCCGCCAAACCGCTCGTCACACGAACCAGAAGTAAGCGGCCTGATGGGTCTCGACACAATCCATACGCACCGTGGTATACGCGCTGTTTATCAGATTCTGAGGACATTGTTTGTTACTCCTGGAAAATCGATAATCTGGGAATCCAAAACAAGCGTTTCTCACAGGCTGGCTTGCTATCCATTCAACTGCAGCCTTAACCCGTCATATGCCACCCGATAACCTCGATTCCTGGCACATTCTTCCAACTCGTCGTGCTCCAGGATTCCTTCATGAGACAGGTGAGTCGCGTACACCAAGCCGTTGTCCTTGAGCAATCCGCATTCGCGGAATCGATCCGCGTGGGCGGCAACATCCTTCGACGCCAGATGGTCCGCCGGCCTGGATTCAAAACCGATTCCGTAGGTGTGATCGAGTATGACCACGTCAAACATGGTGCGTTCCTGCTGAAGGTGTTCCCAGACCTCTTCGGACAGTACCGACGTGTCGGTGCCATAGAACACGGCGTGGTCTCCCTGCACAATTGAATATAGTAGAAACCCCTGGTCGTTGCCGTGACTGGCAGGATATCCGGTAATGTGGTATCCATCTATACTGTATGCTTCAAAAGGCGTAAGGGATAGAAGATTCAACTTCAACGCAGACTGTGTTTCCGAATCGAAAATGCTCCCGTACGCACTTTGTTGACTCACAAACTCATCGATCGTGCGCAGTGTTTCATCTGAGCCAGCAAGCAACAGGTCGCCGGAGACTTCCGTCCCGTATTCAGCATGCCTTGAGAGGATAAATCCGATATCCAGATGATCCGCGTGTGGGTGCGTTTGAAGGCATATGCCGATGCCGGAGAGAGAGATTTGGTGTTGGAACGACGCGGCTGCGATGTCCGGACCGATATCCACGAGTAGATCATCGTTGATGACCAGCGACGATCTACGCCGGAGGTTTTTCCCGCCAATCCTTCTCGCTTCCGAACAGACCTCACAGACGCAGAAAGGGATCGGCATCGATGGCGCGGCCGCGGTTCCGAGAAAAGTAATGTTCATCTATCAGGCCGCCTTGTCAGACTACCTTCCCTATTCTGACCGCAGGCTCTCCACCGGGTTCGTCAACGCAGTCGTTACCGCCTTGAAACTGACTGTAGCCAGGGCGATGGCCAGTGCCAGGAAAGCGGCGATCAAAAACCACCCAGGGCTGATATCGATCCTATACGCGAAGTTCTGCAGCCAGTTGCTCATGACCCAGTAGGCAAGGACCCAGGCGACCGGCACGGCAATCGTCACCAGCTTGAGAAAATCCTTTGAAAGCATAAAGACGATACGAGTCACCGAAGCCCCCATTACTTTGTGAATACCGACCTCTTTGGTTCGCTGACGGGTGGTGAACGCAGCAAGGCCGAACAGGCCCAGACACGCAATGAAGACGGCCAGAAAGCTGAATACCCCCAGCAGATTGCCGGTGCGTCGTTCCGACAAGTACAATCGCTCGAAATCTTCATCCAGAAACGAATACGTTAATGGGTAGTCGGGGAATATCGAAGTCCATGTTTCTTCAACCGCCGTAATTCCCTCCGGTATATTCTGCGCCTGTAATCGTATCGCCGCCTGGCCGCCGCCACCGCGGTTCATGAACCTCAGCTGTACCGGCCCTGCCGCACTATGAACGCTCTGCATATGGAAATCCTCTACGACGCCTATGATCCTGATTGGATGGCTCCCTATGTAACGTATATGAAGTCCTGTGACTTCCTCCGGTGTGGTCAGGCCCAATCGTTCAACCGTGGCCCGGTTAAGGATCACCGCGTTGTTCGAATCATCGTTCAGTTCGCTGGAAAATGGACGTCCGGAAAGCAATCTGAGACCAAGGGTTTCTTCGAAATCGGCAGAAACAAACAGGGCGGGAATCCTGACCATTTTCTCTTCAGGCTGATCTGCCAGACGTGTTGCAAAGGCGGGCATTTGAACGGAACTGGCCATACGTCCCGGCATCAGTACAGATCGAGTAACACGCTGAATATGTGGACTCTGGGAAAGCCGGGCCTTGAAGGCATTGAAATCCCGCTCCACACCTCCGATAAGTGGGATTACCACGACCTGGTCCTTATCGAATCCCAGTTGTTTACTTTGCATGTGATCCAGCTGTTGATACACAATAGCCGTACTGATAATCAGCAGAATCGATAGCGTGAACTGCGCCACCACAAGGCTCTTGCGCAGTGTGGAACCCGTGGTTCCGCTTGTCAATTCACCCCTGAAAATCCCTGCCGGATGAATCCTGGATATAAACAGCGCAGGATAACTGCCGGACAACAGTCCCACAAACAACGTTATGCCCATCATCCAGAGCAACATCTCAGGACTGTCAAAGTAACTGATCTGAAACGCCTTTCCCACCAGCGTATTGAACCAGGGCAGGATGGCGATAAAGAGGGCCATGGCTACTACAAAGGCCAACCCGGCCGACATCATGGACTCGCCCATGTATTGTATGATCAACTCGGTCCGCGAAGCGCCTGTTGTTTTCCGAATGGCCACTTCTCTAGCCCGGATGATGGACCGTGCCGTGGCCAGATTCATGAAGTTGATACAGGCGATCAGAACGACAAAAAACGCTACGACCGAAAAGATGTAAATGTAGCTGATATCGCTATTGCTTGCCATATCCTCTTCCAGGCGCGACCGCAGATGGATGTCGGTCATGGGCTGGAGCCGGGGAGTGAAGGGAAGGCCTCGCGCCTTGAGCCGCATCAGCGGTTCAAAGGTATCTGCCCATCTTGCGATTTTATTCTCCAATTCACTGGGGTCTGTTCCCTCTGACAGCAGAACGTAGGTGAAATGCACCGCAGCAAACCAGTTCGTTGCGTAACGCTCGCCGAGATTTCCAACATCGAGACGCTCACAAACCAGATAATCGACGGCGAAGTGGGAATTGGACGGCACAGCTTTCATCACACCGGTCACACGAAGGTCTTCCTCATCGTCCGCGCGGATCAGCTTGCCCATGGGATTTTCATCACCGAAGAGTTTAGTCGCCATAGTTTCGCTGATGACGACAGTTTGTTCCGGATGCGCATAGTCGTCCAGTGCGGTTTGTGGATTTCCCCGTACAAGCGGAAAAGAAAAGACCTTGAAAACGCCTCTGCTTGCCCTGAAGACATCGCTTTCAAAGAAGGCATTGTCCCCATAGGCCATCATCCAGATATTGGCTGTGCCCCGCATCCGGGCATATTCCTCTACCTCCGGGAACAGTTCTTTGAACGCCGGTCCCACTGCGGGTGGCGTGCGGGCGGAATTGCCGTTTACTACACGGTAGATCCGATCGGCATGATCATGGAAACGGTCGTAGCTCAGTTCGTTCCGGATATACAGCAAAATCAGCATACAGCAGGTGATGCCGATCGCCAGTCCGAGGATGTTGATGCCGGCGTAGCCAGGCTGCCGGATCATGTTACGTAGGGCGATTCTGAGGTAATGGAAAACCATTTGCGCCTTTGATTGGGGGGAATCGTGGTGGGAAGGACTTACTTTGGATACTGAGCGGATGCACTACATGCTCAATGACTGGATTGCGTGCCCTTTTTGAGACGAACTACGCATGAGCAAGCGCGGTGTGTTGCCTGGAATAGAAATCACGTACCCAATCCACACTATGCTCCAAAGCGTTTCCTGCCTGTACGCTGATCATTCAGTTTGCCCATCCAGGCAAGTGCTACGATGGCCACCGGCCAGAATAATGTATTGATTAAATCGTGTACACTTGCTGTAAGGGCAGCGATGTGTAAAGAACCAGATTGGATATAGAGATCTCTTAGATCGAGCATTTCCATCAAGGATGCGACAACTACGACCGGGATCAGACACCGAACATCGATCGAGCCTTTTCTCCACAGGACCACCGCTGCAAAAAACACGATCAATCCTATATGAATGTGGATCGCGTCCTTTGAAATTTCCAGGATGGATAGGATAATCAGTTTAGCGTTCTGGTAATCGGACAATTGCGAATCGATCTCCAGCCGTTTAAACCTTCAACCTTTAAATCACCCCTGCCTCAAAGCGTTGACCGGATTCCTACGCGACGCCGCAAGGGCATGCGCCCCGATCGTAAGCCAGGCGATGGCCAGTGCGAGCATGCCACCGGCCAGAAACCACTCGAACCGGATTTCCGCGGAATAGGCGTAGTTTTGCAACCAGTTGTTCATGACGTAGTAGGCCAGCGGCCAGGCGATCAGGTTCGCCCATAGGACATACTTCATGAAGTCCTTCGAAAGCAGGACCACGATGCCGGAAACCGATGAACCGACTACTTTGCGGATACCGATCTCCCGGGTGCGTTGCTGGATCGAGAACGAGGCTAGGCCCAGGAGACCCAGGCAGGCCACGAAGATCGCGAGAAACGCGAAGACCGCGAAGATCTCGCCAAGCTGCCGGTCGGTCCGGTACAGCGCATCGAAATCCTGGTCCAGGAACGTATAGTCGAGCGGGTACCGGGAATCCACATCATTCCATACTTCCTCGATGCCTGCAATGGTGTCAGAAATTCCTTCAGGCGCGATTCGAATGAGGACGTACACGTGATAGGTGCTGGTCATGATCACGGCGGGTTCGATCTCTTCGTGTATAGTCCGCAGGTGAAAATCCCGTACCACGCCGATTACGCGGCCTGGCGCCCTTTCAAATGAAAGACGCTCGAATTGCCTGCCGATCGCATCTTCGGGTGTTCCCCATCCCAGGTACCGCACAGCGGTCTCGTTTAAAAGGTACCCGCTGGTCGTATCCGTGCCCCAGTCAGGCGAAAAGTTCCGGCCGGCGACGACGTCAATATCCATGACATCCAGGAAGTGTTCGTCCACATGCAGCGTGGCCATCATCAGGTGGTCCTCAGGAGACATTCCTTCCGGCCGCACCTCCAGGATCGGAAGCACCCGCATGCCCGGTACGCCGGTGGTCGTTGCTATCCCCTCCACACCGGGCAATCCCGACAGGCGCTGCTTCAGCACGGGAGTGTTTACCTGCTGTGGTGATCCCGTTATGGGGACGACCATTACGTGTTCCTTGTCGAATCCCAGCCGCTTGGTCTGGATGTACTCGAGTTGATCGTAGATGATAGCCGTGCTGACCAGCAGGAAAATGGACATGGAAAACTGTACCACGACCAGTACCTGTCGCATACCCAGGCCTTTCTTTCCTGTCTCCGGGTTGCCTTTCATTACTACGGCGGGAAGAAATCCTGACAGGTACACTGCGGGATAGCTGCCGGCGGCTAGACCGATCAGGACCGTACCGAGGGCCAGTGCGGCCAGCACCATCCAGTCGCCAAGCGGCAGCGCGAGCTGTTTTCCGGCGATTTCGTTGACGGCGGGCAGGACGAGTCGAACCAGTATGACCGCCACGACTGCGGCGAGGCCCGCCATGAGGACCGACTCTCCCAGGAACTGCCGGATCAGCCGGATCCGATTCGCCCCCAGCACTTTTCTCACGCCTACTTCCCTGGCGCGCATTTCGGAACGGGCCGTAGCCAGGTTGATGAAATTTATGCCTGCGATAATCAGGATCAGGAACGCAATGGCTACGAAGAGGACCACGTACCGGAAATCGCCGTTGGGTTCGTGCTCGCTCTCCCGGTTCGAATAGAGGTGGATGTCCACGAGGGGCTGGAGCGATGGCCGCAGGCTGATGCCTGCCTCCCGGTACTGGCCTCCAGCGTGACGCTCCAGGAAGTCCGGCAGTTTCGCTTCGAATTCACTGGGGGATACGTTCTCACGGAGCCGAATGTAGGTGTACAGGTTCCGGTGATACTCCCAGTCGCCCAGGTCCCAGGACTGGATCACATTCATCGTGGAATACGACACTAACATGTCTGGCCGTAAATGGGAGTTGGTCGGGATGTTCTTCATGACGCCCGTCACCAAGAAGTCCCAGCGATTGTCGAGGTTGACGGCTTTACCGATGGGATCTTCGGCGCCGAAGTACTTGAATGCCAGATCTTCCGAAATCACCATTGAGTACGGCTCGGTCAGCGCGGTGCCCGGGTCGCCCGCGGCCAATGGAATGTGGAACATCTTGAACAGGTCGGATTCCGCCCAGATGACCTTGCGTTCATAGTAGATCGTGTTTCCGAGATTGACCAGCCACGCGGATTCAGTGCCTCTCATGCGGACGAGGAGCTCGATTTCGGGGAAGTCGCGCTTCAGGGCAGGTCCCCAGCCGGTGGGAGTCCCGGCGGTCTGAACGATCTGCCCTCCGCTTTCTATATCGTCGACGATCCGGTATACGCGATCGGCATGAGGATGATACCGGTCGTAGCTGAGCTCATCCTGGATGTACAGGAGGATCAGGATGCAGGTGGCCATGCCGATTGCAAGCCCTGCGATGTTGATGAGCGAGTAAGCGGGATGCCTGCGGAGGTTGCGTAAGGCCACACTGAGGTAATTCTGGAACACCTATGCCTCTTCTCTTTCGATTCTGTAATTGCGTTCTGTAATCACGATGCGAGGTCGCTTCCCGCAGTTGGCAGAAGCCGTATGCAAAATCCACGGGTGCATGAAGATCACGTCGCCTGGATCGCCTGTGAATTCGACGGCCTGCACCGGGATGCCGAAAACATCGACTGGTTTCATAAGGTAACGCTCCTCGCGGTCACCGCCAGGGTCGCGGGACCACAGATCTCGTAGATTTGGCGCCGCTCTCCTGACTGCTTTACTGATATCTTTAGACCGGCCCTCACCGATTAGCTCCGGTTGCCGAGCAAGGTGGCGGACAAGCCGATGGGACCCGGCAAGGCCAACCGTTGCACCGCCCTGTGCGGTCAGCGGTTCCAGCATCGCGAAGACCTGTACGCCCGGGGTTGTTTCGGCCCCGTCATGCCCGGCTTTGAGCAGGTCCATGTGCCATGAATGATTGGGCAGAACCCACGGCTCGCTAGAAGGAAAGGTAAGGAGGAGTGCTCCCCAGGGGGATGGTTTCTCCCATTGGCCAGGTCCCAGGAGATCGTCAATCGCATCCTGCACGGTCTGGTTGCACGTGGGTTCGAAGGCTCCGGACCGCATTAACGTATTGAACCCCTTGGGTCTCGCTTCCGGCCAGGTCTCAGGATCATCGCGCGGGATCCCGCACCTTTGCTCCAGGTCGTCCCAGATGCGATCCAGCACCTGCTTGACGCCTTCGTTCGGTACCGCGCCTGGAATACGCAGCCAGCCATACTCATCGAATTCGGATCTCTGACGGGCGGTCAACATGGCTGTTCCATTAACTGAATCCCGTTCTACTACCTGAGCCATTCTGTACCTGGCAATTGGCAGTTTATACCCCACTCCGTAGCACTTATTCTTTACCGATTTGCACAGCCAACGAGCATCCATAGATTACCATGCGAACCAATGGCTGCAACCGCTCCGTCACCCTTGCCTCAGGGCAATCGCGGGGTTCCTTCGCGACGCGGCCATCGCGTGAGCTCCGATCGTCAGCCAGGCGATGACCAGCGCGGTGACGCCGCCCGATACAAACCACGCCAACCTGATCTCCGATGAATAGGCGTAGTTTTGCAGCCAAATCGTCATGGCGTAGTACGCCAGCGGCCAGGCGATTACGTTGGCCAGCAGGACGTACTTCATGAAATCCCTGGACAGCAATACCACGATTCCTGAAACCGTCGAGCCTAGTACCTTGCGAATGCCGATCTCTTTCGTACGCTGCTGTATCGAGAACGAAGACAGCCCCAGGAGGCCCAGGCAGGCCACGAAGACCGCGAGAAACGCAAAGGACGCGAAGACCTCGCCAAGCTGGCGGTCGGCACGGTACAAACGGTCGAAATCCTCTTCCAGGAACGTGTATTCAAGCGGGTATCTGGGATCGACGTCCCGCCATACTTTCTCAATGCGCGAAACGGTCTCGGGGATCCCGTCGGGTACGATACGGATAAGGACATATTCTTGGTACGAACTCGTTAGAATAACGACCGGTTCGATCTCCTCGTGAATCGTACGCAGGTGAAAATCCTCTACCACACCGATTACGTCCCCTTTCTTCCCGCCGAATGGGATCCACTCGAACCGCTTGCCAATCGCGTCGGCAGGCGCTCCCCACCCCAGGTACCGCACGGCAGTCTCGTTCAGCAGGAACCCCGTGGTCGAATCCGTCCCCCAGTCTGTTGAAAAGTTCCGCCCGGTCACCAATCCGATCTCCATGACATCCAGGAAATGATCGTCCACCTGCAGTGTGGCCATCATCAGGTGATCCTCGGGCTGCATCCCCTCCGGGCGGACCGGCATAATCGGTAACACCCGCATGCCCGGTACGGCGGTTGACGTCGCCATGCTCATAACGCCCGGCAACTGGGACAATCGTTCTTTCAGTACGGGCGTATTCTGCCGCTGCAGGAATCCCGTTATGGGCACGACCATTACCTGTTCCTTATCGAATCCGAGGCGTTTGGTCTGGATGTACTCGAGTTGGTCGAAGATGATAGCCGTGCTGACGAGCAGGAATATGGACATGGCGAACTGAACCACGACCAGCACTTTGCGCAACCCCATTCCTTGTGTTCCCGATATTGGGCTGCCCTTCAAAACTTCGGTAGGCAGGAAACGCGACAGATAGAACGCCGGATAGCAGCCAGCGGCTAATCCTGTGGCCAATGTGCCACCGGCCAATACGGCCAATACAAAGCCATTCGACAGGGGGAACGCCAGTTGCTTCCCCGCGAGCGCATTGACAGAAGGCAGCGCGAGATGTACCAGGACCACCGCCAAGATCATGGCGAATGCAGCGATCAAGACTGCTTCTCCCAGGAATTGCCTGATCAACTGGGGTCGATCTGCGCCCATCACCTTGCGTACGCCTACTTCCCTGGCGCGCATGGCCGCCCGTGCCGTAGCCATGTTGACGAAGTTGATGCACGCGATCAGCGGAATCAGGAACGCGATGATCATGAAGAGCGCCACGTAACGGATATCTCCATTGGGCTCTAGTTCGCTCTCCCGGTGCGAACGCAGATGGATATCTACAAGAGATTGCAGCGATGGGTTCAGGGTGACGCCCGCTTCGCTGTACATGTCCCCAGCGTAGCGTTCCAGGAAGGACGGCAACCGCGCTTCGAGTGCTTCGGGGGAGGCGCCTTCACGCAACAGAAGATAGGTATAGTTGTTGTCATGGTTTTCCCAGTCCTGATCCAGACCCATGGCTCTGGCTTCTCTGAAGGAAGCGAACATGTCCGCACGCATGTGGGAATTGGCGGGCATGTTCCGCATGACGCCGGTCACGACGAAGTCCCAGCTTTGATCCACGTTGATGATCTTTCCCAATGCTTCTTCCTCGCCGAAGTACTTGAACGCCATTTCCTCCGAAACCACCATCGATTTTGGATCTCTCAGTGCGGTCCGGGGATTGCCTGAAACCAGAGGGATAGAAAACAACTCGAACAGGGCTGGCTCCGCCCAGATGACTTTCTTTTCGTAAAACCGGGATTCACCATGGGTAATCAGCCAGGCGGACATAGTGCCCCTCATGCGGACGAACTGCTCGACTTCCGGGTAGTCCCGCTTCAGCGCGGCAGCCCATCCAGGGGGCGTACCCGCAGTCTCTATGGTCTGCCCGCCGCTTTCAATATCGTCGACGATCCGGTAAATGCGATCGGCTTTCTCGTGATGACGATCGTAGCTGAGCTCGTCCTGGACGTACAACAGGATCAGGATGCACGCGGTCAAGCCGATGGCGAGGCCGGCGATGTTGATGAACGAGTAGGCGGGGTGCCTGAGGAGATTGCGTATGGCCACGACGAGGAAATTCTGGAACATACGCGCCTTAGGTGGGGTGATGGTAAATGGTTGGTTTTTAGTTACGTTTTATACACTATCGGATGCACAAACGGATGCTTAAAAAACACCATCCCTGCTGCTGAAACCCCGATAAATGGGCGGCGCAGACCAACGCTGACTCGAGCTTACTAACGCTTACTACAGTTTACCAAACCGCTGGAGCCGGTCGAGACGATCCGCTTCATTTTCCTTCAGCCAGGCGTCCTTAGACAGTTCATGGTACGCGAGGTTGAAGAAAGGCCGCGACTCTTCTGCCTTTCCAAGGATCAGAAGGCACTCTGCGAGTTCTTCGTAAACGTAGCCGTCCTTCGTGCCTGCCGATTCGTGCTCCGCGAGCAGAGACCGATGTATGTCCAGGGCATCGGAAGTGCGTCCCAGTGAGCGCAATGCCCTGGCAACGGACCATTTTGCGATCCGTGTTGTCACGGGATCGTTCCGTTCGATGCGCCACGCCAACCCTTTTTCGAAGCGTTCCAGCGCACGTTGGTACTCCCCCGCATCGTGGTAAGTCCAACCCGTGTTGTTGTAGAGTGCCCCAAGCCATTCCTTCGCGCGGGAATCGTGGGAAGCTTCCGCCGCATCCATCGCAATTTCGTTCCACCGCAGTGCTTTATCGCCCGCCTCGCAGATCCCAAGCATGTGCGCCGCGTCCACGGCGTGGTAGTCCTCACCGATCCCTCGCGCCAGATCCCAGGCTTCCTCGAAGAGCGGACGGGCGGCTTCAATTTCGCCCGCCGAATTGTAAGTACGGCCGCGCTCGAGGAGGTATCGGACACGTGCGACCGGGGTCTCGTCGCTGAGCAGCGCCTCGGCATCATCGAGGATGCTGTGAGCTTCGTGGAATTTCCGTCGAAGACTGTGGGTGCGCGCAATTTGAGTGAGAAGTTGGGTGTGGTATTCGGGGTCTGTTGAGTTCAGGGCTTCAGGCATGAGCTTCCTGAAGACCTTCTCGGTATTCTCCGGATCGTTGTAGTCCCACATTTCGTCGAAATCGGAAGCACTATTCAATTGAACGAGCCTCACCAGAACATTCGGCCAAATGCGTCGTATCCAATGCGGTTACTTTGACAGTACGGTTTACACGACTCAACTCGAACCACCGTATTTCTTCGTCTGTCCGAGAGGCTTGATCGAGAACCCGTCCAGATGCATCGCAGGCAATGGAGCCACCCAGTATTCGGTTACTTTCCAGTGCTGACTGGGTGGAAATGTCAGTGGCATAAGTAAGATAGTTGGATTGGAGCACTGGGACATTGTAGAAACTGGCGATTTTTCTCGCTAGCTCATCGTTCCAATCTCTGGTGATCTTTCTCTTTTCGTTATGATCGCTCCCGACAACGCCGGGCCAGAGTATTACATCGCTTTTCTCCAGACCCTTTCCCTGTGTGTAGTCGAGATGATGCGCTTCGGCGCAGAACATCGATCCGAATGAAATGCCATGGAAGTCCGTGGGAACGCGGTCTTCAGGTTCTACGAATCCCCATCGGTTTCTATCCCCCACGGGCAGATGGGACCTGGCACCTGCGAGAACAGCGTCGCTTTCCGGTTGAAGCAGTACAAGCGCGTTGAGATGACCACCGCCATAAGGATATGGCATTCCTACGAACGCGCTGGTTCCAGATGCGTCGACCACGTCACTTAGTTCAGACAGCGCTTCATCGACCTGCCTATGCCAACGGGTATCCTTAAACAGATCATGTAGTTGATGGTCGTAACCAGTCAGCATCATTTCAGGAAAAACGGCTATATCGGCCCCAGATTTGGCCGCCTTTGCGATCCACCTGGTGATCTCTCTCACACCGTCGGCAATCGAATGCGGCATGTGGGGTTGTACTGTGCAAAGCTTCATGGGATTTTCACGGCAACGTTCTGTGGTTTTCTGCTGTTCTGTTGTTTCCTGACTGGAATGCATCGTCTAGCGAGCAATCACATCTGCCCGCCAGGACGACTGATCACATCTGCCCGCCGACCGGCTGCACAGGTTCCCTGTATTCCACGATCAACTCGACCTGTTGCAGTTCGCGATTCTTGCCTAAAGGTGTGTGGCGTTGTTCGAGGACCACTTCCAATTCGTTCTGGCCCTCCCGGACCAGTTCGATGGGAAGATAGAAGTCGAACCAGTAGTGGGTGTCGATGCGTTCAGGGAGACCGGACCTGTGGGCTGTGTATGACACCACACCGCCATAGATGTGGGTGATCTCCGCTGGTCCGATCACCGCATCGTTGAACCGGAAGATGAACAGGTCCTCGGGGCAGCAGCGCAGGATCCGCACACCCAGTCTGGCCGCTCTGAGTTCATCGTCGTTCCGCGCGGCGTCCAAATCGTCGCCAATCAGGAACGGCACCTGGACGGGCGCTCCTTCCTCCAGATCCATAGGGAGATTCCGCTCCGGAGAGTGTGGCTCGGCGTTCGGTTCCCTTTGCGCAGGAAAGTAATGCTTCTTCTTCCTGAGATGGATGTCCGGATCGCTCATCTCGCGGAAGATCTGGTATTCGCGTTCCGTGTGCGGCCAGGGCAGGTCCAGGAGATACAACCCGTCCGCCCCCATGACACGGTAGTTGGCAGCCGCGGCCCGGTACATCTCAATCGTCGGCAGGTGGTGGCGGTCGTCGTACGGCGTTCGTCCGAGCATGGGGTAGACCGGCGTCTCCGAGCCGGCCGCCGCTTCGACCAGCCAACCAATAGGCATCTCCTGGTCGAAGAGGAAGCTTTCGGTCCACGGGATGGCGATATCCAGCAGACCCTCGTCCAGCCACCCGCGCACGTCCATGCCCAACGCGAGATTCGCCTCCTCGGTACTACGCGCTCGCACGGCCAGGCTCAGCGATTCACCGCGGGCATCGCCGATACGATCGAGCAGCCTTCGCACTTCCCTGACGAACTCCGTCAGCACGGGCGTTTTATCCCGGGCTTCGGAGGGATTAAAGAATACGCCCACGTACGGATCGAATTCCAGCCCATCCATACCGTACCGGCCGCATACCTCCTCGATGACGTCGAGCCGCTCCGCGCGCACGCTCTCGTGGGTGTAGTCCGCGCATCCAGCAGCTCGGGGGTAGTCGGGATGGTTCCCGCCGATCATGACTTCCGGATGTTCGCGCTTGAGGCGGCCCAGCATGTAGGGATTGTCGTCGTCTGGTGAAGTGGGCTCGGTCATCCGCAGGCTTCCCAGGATGCGCTTTCCTTTTTCGTGCGCCCGTTCTACCGCCACGGCGAGCGGATCGATCCCCGCTTCGAGGGCCAGATTCAAATTCTCCGTCGCAGTCCACCACATCATGCTCATGTTGTGCTTTTCGACGTCCTCGCCCCACTTCAGCCCCGCCTGCGTACCGTGCAGAAAGGTCTCGCCCGATCCCAGGCCATAGACCAGGGTATCCACGTCGGTCCCCAGGATCTCGTCCACGGGCTGACGCCACTGATGCAGGCTCATCGGCGGATCATAGCGGTAAATACTGTAGTGCCGGGCGTCGTTGTAGTGGATCAGTTTCGGTTTCTGCATGGCTACCTCGGTGGCCGAGTGGCCATCTCACTTTGGGTTGTATCAGTCAATCAACGTCGCGGCCAACTATATATTGTACAATTGTACAGTAGAATCTCAGGTCGACCCGACTGGCGTTTCCTGCGTGCGGAATGTCGTAAAGTCGACCCGACTGGCATTTTCTGCGTGCGGAATGTCGTAAAGTGGACCCGACTGGCGTTTCCGGTGTGCGGCCTTCCCATCACCGCGCGAGGTATTTCATCATTTCTCGAGCACGACGCCTTCCCGTTCGATCCGGGCGAACATCTCCCGGTATGCCTCCGTGCCGTCGTCGTCCCAGTAGTCGGTGGCGATCAGCGCGTCGTACCGCATGGGCACCATCCCGCGCCGCCGGTCGGGCCGTACCATGAAAATGGAATCCTGCGGATCGGCGATGTTGTACATGCGTGCGCCGTTCTCGAATCGCGACCTGATGATCCATTTCTCCTGGCGAGGCACTTTGAGGTGCTTCAGCCGCTCCAGCTCATCTCGATCCAGCGTGACGCCCAGCCCCGGCGCTTCAGGCACGCGCACGAAACCGTTGACAGGTTCCAACCGTTCCTCGACCACATCATTCTTCCAGGTCTCCGTCGTGCTGACGAAGTGGAAGTTCGCCGAGGGGAAGGCCGCCATCATGTGGGAGGTCATGGCCCGGGTGATGTTCCCACCCACGTTCTGCAGCATGAAGGGGCTGTTGTCCGCGGCGAACAGACCGGCCCTCCGCACCGACTCGCCGATCAGCTGATGTCCCAGCATGTACGCGTCGGCGGGCTTCATGAACACTTCGTACGTCGCATTCGTGGGAAAATGATGCAGCACGACGGGCAACCGGGACCGCTTTCGCAATTCGATGTAACCCTGCATATCGCCCGGAGGCAGCGGATCCTCGAAGCATCCGGCTACCGGGAATTGCTCCAGTGCGTCCAGGAGTTCGGGCATGTGGTCGTCGGTGCCGTGCATGGTGAAGTCGTAGTGGATCCTGAAACCTTCAGGCGCCACCTCCTGCATCGCCTCGGTCTGGTCGATGACGTTCTCGAAGGGCGAAAGGTGGTATTTCATCCAGGTGTAACCCTGAGCTGCGTATTCACGCACCGCTTCGGCCATGCGGTCCGGGTGCGTAGATACGGTCCAGCTTCCCACCGGCACCCAGGAGCGGACCTTCTGTCCGAAAAGCTTGTACACCGGTACGCCTGCTGCCTTGCCCATCAGGTCGTACATCGCCGTGCCCAGCGCGAGGGAGGTTTCGTCTCCAATCCATTCGAAGGGGTTCGTGCCCACGTACTGGTCGATCACTTCTTCCGGCTCCGTATCGTGCCCTTCGCCCAGGCCGATGAGCCCGTCGTCGGTGTGGGCGACGTAGACCGTCCGTTTCGCCGGACCGTAGAAGTGATTCAGCTGGTACGCGATCCAATCCTCGTATTCGAGGGTGATCTCGTGTACCTCTATTTCGATGACCTTCATGTACAGTCCTTTACGAGGAGTCGTCGACGTCTTCATCAAGCGCTTCTATCAAGGGCCCTGCAATCGTCTTTAGAGAGTCCACCGACTTTACCAGACGTGCACCGGTCAGCGATATCCTGGGATAGACCACGAGATGTCCATCGTCAATATAACGCGGGAAGACATGCCAGTGAACATGCGGTACTTCCTGAAACGCCGCCGGACCATTGGATTGCCAGATAGACAGTCCTTCCGGTGCGTAGACACGACGGACAGCTCCAGCGACTTTGCAGACCGTACCGGCGAGCGCGCAGGCCGTATCCTCGTCAAGGTCGTAGATCTGTTCGACATGGTTCCGTGGGACCACCAGGACGTGCCCTTCGTTACTCTGGCGAAGATTCAGGAACGCGAGGGTATATTCATCCTCGTAAATGGTCGCGGAATCCAGTTTGCCCAGGATTATGCGACAGAAAACGCAGTCGAGGGCGCTCTCAGTCATGGATCGTTCCTTCCTGATCCTGACCAGCAAGCCCTGCCTTGCGCGCTTGCTTCTTCAATAAACCCCGCCTCGTTTTCTCCTCCGCCTTTCGTCTCTTGTCCTCCGCCTTTCGCTGTCGCTCCGAGATCGCTTCCGCATGCTGCGCTCGGCTTGTCCGTACTTTGTCCAGCCATTCCTGACGGGTAGACAGGCTCTCTGGATTGCTTTTTGTCCCGTAGCTCAGTTCGTTCAGGAAATCGATCACATCCTGGGGTTTCCCTCCGATCAGATCACGGGCGCCCGGTCCGGTCAACCCGCCTTCGAGTTCCCAGTGGTATCTATGAATCAGCGTGTCGATCAGGATCATTTTTTGCTGAGGCGATTTCGCAACCTGGTAGTCCTCCAGGTATTCCTTCATGAAGGCGGTCATGCCGGAAGCAATGAGGTGCTTGCCCTGAAACGACTTCTGGTATTCCGACCACGCCAATTCCCAGTTGCAGGATTCACAACGAATCAGGAATGCCGGGTCGAAGTCGTGCGCGATCCCACGTCTGCAATACGGACATCTTGCAAGACCACTGTTCGCTTCCCTCGCCCGGAAGATCTCCCTGATTCTCACCAGCAGGCCGATACCCACTTCGTCGATCAGGTCCTCGTCACAAATACCGAGCACGTCCTTCTTGTACAACTCGGCAATCTTGTGGCGCGGAACCCTGCCCGCCCAGGATGGCCTGTCGTGTCGTATGCTGGTCATGTCATTGCCACAGGATGCAAGATGCGTGTTCTTCAGGAGTCGAAAGATTGGAGCCTATCGCGACACTATTCCGGCAGGTACAGGTAGAGGTTGTCCACCAACTGCGGTCTGGGCGCGGTGTCCTGGAGCCACCGGTAGGGCTTGCTGATGATGCCGACCTTCCCGTCCAGTTCGATGACCTGGGCTTCGTGCGTGCCGATCCCCGTGTCGATGACGTGCTGCTCCATCCGGTCCCCGCGGCTCAGAAAGAGTATTTGTTGCGGTGGATGCGGCAGGGTCCAGTCACCCCGGCCCATCTCACCCACGTAGATGTCGGGCCGTCCGTCGCCGTCGAAGTCCGCCACCTGGAGCGTATGCGCATCGAGCAGCCGGTCGTGCAGGATTTCGGCTTCCCATGGTTTCTCGACGTCCGCCCCCGGTCTGAAGAGCGCGAGTCGGCCGTAGGTCTGGCCAATGTCGAGGGCCACCTCGCAAAGTGCAATCTCGACACGGCCGTCCCCGTCGAAGTCGGCCGCTCCAACCCGCACGCCGCCGTACCCTTCGGCGAAAACATGCCGTTCCCATTCGCCGTTCGGCAAGAGGCGGAACCAGGAAGTGCCGGCGATGAGCTCGAGCCGGCCGTCCCCGTCTACGTCGGCAACGTCGAGCGCCTGTTCGTTTACGCCGGTTTCTATCTTGCGGACGCCGGGCCAGGGGGTCGCGTATGGATCGTCAGGCACCGGGACCGTAAGAATCAATTCCGCGTCCGGGTTCCAGACGTATAGCTCATTCCGCCCGTCCCCGTCGATGTCCGCCAGGATCAGGTCGTGGATCCGGTTGTGGGGAAGTTCAAAGACCACGCGCCGCGTCCACCGCTGGGTGGGATCGTCGGGGCATTCCCACCAGTAGATGAAGTTGCCGCGGTCACTGGTACCGGAAATCAGATCGAGCTTGCCGTTGCCGGTCAGATCGACCAGGGCGGCGCCGACGCTGATGCTTGGAAATGTATCGTCCATCAGGTGCGGTTCCCATTCGCCCTGGTCCGTTCTTCCGAACCAGACGAGTTCATCCGGATTGCGGGTGGGGATGATGAACTCGGGAACGCCATCGTTGTCGAGGTCGCCCACGATGCACGACATGCGTTCGGCGGGGGTTCCTTCGTAGATCGTGTGTCGTCGGAACACGGGTGTTTCTGGCATTTACCGGCCTCCGGATACCTTCTTCAGATTGCAACCGAGGAATCAAAGTCGAACAGATCGGATGATCGTCTAGGTCAACGACACGTAGATCAACGCCACGCCGCGCGCAACGTCCGTACCCAGTTGCCGTGCATGATGTCGGAGATGTCTGTTTGCGAGTAACCGCGCCGTTCAAGTATGGCCGGGATCTTCCGCAGGTCGGCGATGGTCTCCATATCGGCGGGGCCTTGCTCCTTGCCGTAGCCGCCGTCCAGGTCGGTCCCGATGGCGGCGTGGCGCGAGCTTCCGGTCAGCTGGCAGACATGGTCGATATGGTCCACCACGGTTTCAAAGGTGATGGCCGTGTTGTCCATCGCGACCGGGTCCCACAGGGGGGAGATCATCCAGACGTCCATGGCCGTGCCGATGACGCCTCCGCGCTCGGCCAGGGCCTTGATCTGTCGATCGTCGAGCTGCCGATCGTGGTCGCACAGCGCCCGGCAACAGTTGTGGGTGGCCAGTACGGGGCCGTTGAAGACGTCCATCGCTTCCCAGAAAGCCTGCTCGGCCAGGTGGCTCACGTCGAGGATCATCCCCGCTGCCTCCAGGGCTTCGAGCATGGGGCGGCCCCTGACAGTCAGGCCGCCGGGCGCCTGGGTGCCGTGGGCGTAGGAACTGACCCCGTAGTGGCAAAGGCTGACTACTCTCAGTCCCTCATCCCACCACTCGGACACCTGCTCGGGTGAAACGATGCCGTCCGCCCCTTCCATGCTGAGGACAAACCCCAGCGGGGTTGCCTGGGGATCGTTGTCCCATTCGGCCAGGTGGGCGTCGAGTTCGGTTCGGTTACGCACCTGCCGAAAGACGCCCTTGGATTCCATCAGGCGATAATAGGCCAGTTCTCCCATGCACTTGGCATAGGCGATGTCCTGGGTGCGCACTCCGCCAAAACGCTTTCCCATCGAAGCGATCCGGCAATTCACCGTGACGAATATGAGTCCGATCCCGCCGCGCCGCAGTTCCTCGAAATTTACCACGCCCAGTCCGCGTCCCTTCTGCCCCATGCCGGCCTCGGCTTCACGGATCCTGGCGATTGGCTGGAACAGGTCCCGGTCCCATTCGAGGGCGTTGAAGGCGATATCGAGGTGAGAATCGACGATCAGCATGGGGTTCTCTCCAAGTCAGACGCGCACCGTATTTGGTCAGACGCATTCCGTATCAGGTCGAACACGCTCCGGTATCAGGTCGGACGCGCTCAGTTTCGGCGCACGTCTTGTTCTACAGGATGAAGAGGTAAAATAAACCGGGACGCCGAATGGGAACAAGCACAAAGCCTTCGCTTTCAATAAAGCCGCAACAATGCCTGCTGGCACCGCTCCGTGGGTGCTCTTCGCGCTTCGCTACCAACGGTTGACAGTCGGCGCTGGCAGATGTCGCCCGCCAGTCGTCTCCCACTACTGGTTGCCAGCTACCCGGCGCCCGAAATGAAAAGGGCCACCCGGACTTCAAACCTCTGAGGCCCTGGTGGCCCTGATGCGACGCCTCGCATGGTTGCTCGATGCCGCCCTGCTAGTACTCTTCGGAGACTACGACAGGTCGAACCGATCGAGGTTCATCACCTTGGTCCACGCGCTTACGAAGTCGTTGACGAAAGTCCCCTGCGCGTCGTCGCTACCAAATACTTCCGCGTAGGCGCGAAGCTCGGAGTTGGAACCGAAGGCGAGGTCCACCCGGGTGGCGGTCCACTTCACATCACCGGACTTACTGTCGCGGCCCTCGTACACGTCTCCCGAGTCTGACGCGGCGCGCCACTCGGTATCCATGTCGAGCAGGTTCACGAAGTAGTCGTTGGTCAGCGTCCCCGGACGGTCGGTGAGCACGCCGTGCCGGGACTGCCCGGTGTTCGCGTTCAAGGCGCGCATGCCGCCAACCAACGCCGTCATCTCGGGCGCCGTGAGCGTCAGCATGTACGACCGCTCCACCAGCAGTTCTTCCGGCTTGCCGTCCTGCCCTGCCTTGAGGTAATTGCGGAACCCGTCCGCGGTGGGCTCGAGCACGGCGAAGGACTCCGCATCGGTCCACTCGTCCGACGCGTCGGTGCGACCCGGTGCGAAGGAAACCTGCACGTCGTGACCGCCGTCCTTTGCTGCCTGTTCGACACCGGTGCATCCGGCCAGCACGATCAGGTCGGCCAGGGAGACTCTCTTGCCGCCTGCTTGCGAGCTGTTGAAATCCGTCTGGATCCGCTCGAGTTCCGACAGCACCTCGCCGAGTGCGGCTGGGTCATTGACCGCCCAGTCCTTTTGCGGCGCGAGACGGATGCGCGCTCCATTCGCTCCGCCTCGCTTGTCGGTGCCGCGGTATGTTGAAGCCGACGCCCAGGCAGTAGAGACCAGTTGGGAAACGGACAGGCCGGAGGCGAGGACCTTCGCCTTCAGGGCGGCGATATCCTGATCATTGACCAATTCGTGATCCACGGCGGGTACCGGATCCTGCCACAGCAGCGCCTCTTCCGGAACCAGGGGGCCGACGTACCGGCTGCGGGGGCCCATGTCGCGGTGGAGCAGCTTGAACCATGCCCTGGCGAATGCGTCTTCGAGGTCCGCGGGACTTTCGAGGAAGCGCTTCGTGACCGCCGCGTAGTCCGGGTCCACTTTCAGCGACAGGTCCGTGGTGAGCATCATCGGGGCGTGCTTCGTAACCGGACAGTGCGCGTCCGGCACGTTGGCCACCTCGGCGGCATTCTTCGGCGTATACTGTGATTTGCCCGCGGGACTCTTGGTCAGCTCCCACTCGTGCTTGTAGAGATTCTCGACGAATTCGTTGTCCCACTTCACCGGGTTGCTGGTCCAGGCGCCCTCCAGCCCGCTGGTGATCGTATCGCCGGCCTTGCCGCAACCATGACTGCTCTTCCAGCCGAGGCCCTGCTCCTCGATGTCCGCGCCCTCCGGCTCGGAACCGACGTGGTCCTCGGGGCCGGCGCCGTGGGCCTTGCCGAAGGTGTGCCCGCCGGCGATCAGTGCGACGGTTTCTTCGTCGTTCATTGCCATGTTCTTGAACGTCTGGCGGATGTACTTCGCCGCCAGGGCCGGGTCGGGATTGCCGTTCGGTCCTTCCGGGTTCACGTAGATCAGGCCCATGTGATCGGCACCGAGCGGACACTGAAGCTCGCCGTCCTTACTGTGGCGCTCGTCGTCGAGCCATGTCGTCTCCGAACCCCAGTCGGTCTCGTCGGCCTCCCAGACGTCCGGACGTCCAAAGGCGAAACCGTAGGTCTTGAACCCCATGGATTCAAGGGCACAGTTGCCGGTGAAGATGAGCAGGTCGGCCCAGGAAAGATTTCTGCCGTACTTCTTCTTGACCGGCCAGAGCAGACGGCGGGCCTTGTCCAGGTTCCCGTTGTCGGGCCAGCTGTTCAGCGGCGCAAAGCGTTGGTGGCCGGAACCGCCACCGCCCCGTCCGTCGCTGATGCGGTACGTGCCTGCGGCGTGCCAGGTCATGCGGATGAAAAGGGGTCCGTAGTGGCCGTAGTCCGCGGGCCACCAGTCCTGCGAGGTGGTCATCACCTCTTCGATGTCCTTCTTCAACGCTTCGACGTCCAGGTCCTTCACCGCCTCGGCGTAGTCGAATTCGTCGTCCATCGGATCGGACTGCGGCGCATTCTGACGCAGCGGCTTCAGGTCCAGCTGATCCGGCCACCAGGTCTGGTTGGTAGTCATTTCGTTCCTCCGTTAATGTGTTCTGGGTATGGTACGGTCATTGAGATTCGTCGCATGCCGCGCTTACATCCATTCGGTTAGGAAAAATACCGATCTTACCCTTGTCCAGGCAAGAGGATTCTAGGGTAATTGCACCCGTACAGGTAACTACCCCTCCCCCAAATGGTCTTGGTACTTCAGTGAGAGTTTTCGTAAGATAATGTACTGTTCCCGCTATCCCATCCGAGGTGTGCCGGCATGCCAAACTTACTTACTTTATCCCATCGCCGCCTGAGTTTCGTTCTCTCGCTCCTGGTTATCCTGGTATTCTCCGGCTGTGACGATTCCACGGATCCGGTAGGGCCCGGGCCAGACGGGCCGGCCGGGCAGGAGTACATCGAGACACGGGTCGTTGCCGTTGGCCCTACCCTGGCCAAGTGCTACGGCGTGGGCCTGCGGACATGCATGGTGGTGGACGGAAGTTTGTTCTACGATGCGATCGAAGGATTCGAATACGAAGCAGGCTATCACTATCGCCTGCGTATCGGAAAGTACGATCCCTGGGGCGGGAGAGAGCCGCCGCAGGACGCCGGCCTGTATGCCTACCGCCTGCTGGAGCAGCTGGATAAGACCCCGGCGCCTACCACCCCGGTAACCCTGGCGGTAGGTCCGGCACGGGTGGTATGCGCCCGCAGTGACGATTTCTGCATAGTGGTGGATGGCGCACCATACGACGGCCTCATCAACGGTTTCGAATACGTGGCCGGCTATTACTATGTCCTTGAGGCCAGCAGGTATGGCGATGGCCAATACGTCCTGAGTGAGGTTGTCTCGAAAACCAGGGCGGAGGGCACGGAAGAGGAGATTACCATCGATTGGGGCAGGATCGAGTGCGGCGACGGCCATCCCGGTTTCTGCAAGGTCTTCAACGGCGATCCCTATCGCGGCGAGATCGTGGGCTTCAGCCCCAGGCACGATTACAACTATCGCCTGCGCGTCGAGAAGTTCAGCATGTTTCCCGATGGTATGACCGGATCACCAACTGTTCCGGAATATGGCTATCGCTGGCTGGAGACGCTAGAGGAAACGCAAGCTGAATAACACCGCGGCGCATCACCCCTGGCTGGAGTGCTTGAACGTACTCCATACGAATGGTCCCGCCGCCTGTTGCCGATTGCCGGAGCGCAGCTGGCGAAGGTCGCACAAAATGTCACGAGATTGTAGAGGTGCTCATGTTGACTGACGAACAGGTGCGGCAGTACCGAGAACAGGGCTATCTCGTTTTTGAAGCCCTTATACAAGGTGAGCGACTGGCCTATTATAAGCAGGTGTTCGATGAACTGGTCGCCGAGGGAAGCAAATTGTCCGGGCATGTGCCACACTGGGGGCTTGAGCTGGACGGGCGCGGTGAACCCCGGGCGGGTCTGCTGCACAAAGTCCAGGGGGTTTGCGTGGTTGACGACCGGGTGTTGGAACTGGTGCGTGAACCTGCGATTGTAGACCGTGTTGCTGTGTTGATTGGTGAAAACATCGATGTTTTCGGTACCAAGTTTTTCCCTAAGTTGCCCGATGGCGGCACGTCAACACGCTGGCACCAGGACAATTTCTATTTTGGAACCGAAACGGATCGCATTGTCAGCTGCGGGATTTACCTGGAAGATTCGGACGTGGAGAACGGCTGTTTGCGGGTGGTGCCCGGCAGCCATCGGATGGGCGAGATTGTCGAGCACAGCAAGGATCTAAACAGGCATGGCAGTTGGACGGAAACGGTCGATGAATCGCTGGCCCTGGACGTTGTCATTCCCGCGGGTACCGTTGTGCTGTTTTCCGCGAATCTCCTGCACGGCGCCTATGATAACCACAGCAACCGCACGCGCTATAGCACGGCATGGCATTATCTGCCCGAAGATCTCAACCTGGAAAGGTTCGTGAAAGGTGAATCCGAAGACCGGCACGTGGCGCGGAAGATGTGAGTGCGCCGAAGTGGCCCTGTTTCGGCAAACGGACCAGCAAGCTCAGGCGCTTCCGCGGTCACCTGTAGTAACGCCAGTCGTATCCGAGGCCGACCTGCAGTTCGAACTTGACGGCCGGCCGGTCGATGTCGCTGTCCCGGTGGAGGAAGATGTTCGCGTCGAGCGTGGCGGCAAGATCGTCCAGCAGGCGGAAACGCAGGTGGTTGAAGTGCTGTACAGACATGGTCTGGTGCTGACCGGTTCCCCAGAAAACGCGGGCCTGTGACGATAGCGTATTGCCTGGAAGAAGTGTCGTCCGGTACTCGGGCGCCACCTCAATGCCCACGACATTCATCGCGGTGATCCGGTCTCTCTCCAGGGCCAGGCCGACACGAACGATCGCCCGGGAACCGAGCGCCGACTGCAGACCTCCCTTGAACCGAATCACGACGGGGTGTTTTCGACCTTCGTCACCCGTCCACACCGTGTTGACGTCGAACCCGAGGAACTGGGACAGTTGCGAATGCGGCAGTGAATAGAGCAGTTCGCCGTCGATCCGGTCCAGGGCCTCCCGTTGGCTCCCGTTGTTGTTCAACCTGCCGTAGCCTGTCCTCAACAGGGCCGAAAACGTACCCGCCGGGGTGTACCGGGTTGAATTGTGTTCTACGTTGACGATCCAGGCCAGGGCTTCCTCGCCGCTCAGGAACGGATCGCGGCTGTACTGGTCGACGGGCCCTTCCAGCGTAGTCTGCGACAAGGAGCCGTTAAACCGCGTGCTGCCCTCCGTTGCACTGCGCGGCTCCCGCCGGATTCCCTGCCAGCGGTCCACGGTACCGTGAATCCGCACGTGGGCTGCCACCATTTCCCTCAGCCCGATGCGTGCACCGGGATCGTTCGATATGCGAGAATCCCTGGCCTGCCGGGTCAGGTCCTGATCCACCAGGACCAGCGGGACTGCCACCACGTACGTCCTGTCCCGATTCAGCGGCCGCCCGTCGACCGCGCCGGATTTCCCATCGTACCCCGCAAAGACCACTTCGTGTTCCCGCGGGAGCCTACCGGCCCATGCACGCAACTGCCGTCCCGACATGGTAACGCGGACGAGCAGATCGTTGTCGCGAACCAGGCGGGTAACCGAACGCAGGCGGACTTCCCCGTCCAATCGTAACGGCCGAAGCGCGTGCCGATCGATCACCGCGACGTCGGCCGCCAGTTTCGTGCGCGCCAGGTCGGCGATCCAGGATCCGGTATCCTCGATGGGTACCCGGGTTCTGCCAATGCGGACGTCATAGATTCTGCGCACGGTTTCCCTGTGCTCGGCGGCGACAGCCGATACCGCGGGGTCCAATGGCACGGACGCAGGATTTGGAACTGTGGGATCCAACGGCGCGGGCATGATATCCGGTACCGCGGGATCTGATGTATCCGCTGAATCAGGCGCGGGCGCAGGAACAGAATTCGCGGCACCGGATGGATCAGTTGAACCCATCGCAGTCGCGATATCTGGAATCAGAGACGAACCGGCAGGTACCAGTACGGGATTCAGATTGGAAACAGCCGTCTTGCCGCCTTCACGGCGGAAGGTGATTTCCAGCCTGCCAAGATGGGTCCCTCGTCCCGGCGTGGTAACCAGGTATCGGCCGTCGACGAAGCGGACCACATGCTCCGCAAGGCGCGGTTCGGGACCGGCAGCCGTGCCTCCCGCGATGAACAGCTGTACCTGGGGAAAGGCCAGCGCGAGGTCCCTCGCTTCGTCCATGTTCATGTTGACGAGCGCGATTCGCACTTCCGCGAGGCCCGCGGGCCCGGCCAGGAGTGATTCGAGCGTCTCCCGCGGATCGTGGATTTCCAACCCCGCAGGGTCCACCGATGAAAGTTCGTCCGCCATTCGGGAGGAAACGAGTCCCATGACGGCGATCCGCAGTCCGCTCCTTTCGGTCAGGAGGAATGGTGTGATGGCCCCATGGACGGTGTCGCCAAGTCCCAGATTGGCGCCCAGCATGCGGAAATCCGCCTGGTCCGCACGGGATGCGAGGGTGTCGAGGCCGTAAGTAAACTCGTGGCCGCCCAACGCCATGGCATCGTACCCCGCCATGTTCATAAGTTGAAACAGCGTACGGCAGCCGTCCACGTCGCAGGCGGGCGTCGCCCCCATGGCGTTCCCGCCGTCCAGCACCAGGATCGAGTCTCCGCCGGCACCGTCATGGGCACGGATCATCGACGCGAGCGCGACAAGGCCGCCCTGTTCCGCCGCATTTTCGGGACCCCGGTTCCCTGCCTGGTCCCCATCGTCGAAACCGTCCTCGGAGTAGATACCGCCCCGTAGATCGTTGGTGTGGAGAATGGTGAGCCGGTGATCGGTAACCTGGGCGTCGGAGGTCGTCGGGGAATGAATTGCGCTCGCGAAGTAAATTACGCCCGCGGCCATACAACAGCGCGCCACTGCCGTAACAATCAAACCAACCTTTGTCATGTTCAGCATATCCTAACGTGTCCTGTGTCCGATACGTGCATTTGGTTCGGTTGCATTTTCTTCAGGTGCGTTTGGTTCGGGTGCGTTTACTTTGTCGACGAGGCAATATAGCATTCGCAGGCAGCAGCGCAACCGCAGATCAGACACTTAAATGGCTGACGTCATTTTTCGAGTGTACCGGTTCGACAACGACCGTGGATCGTTGCCGATGTACACTATGGGAGTTACATACCATCCTAACCCTGTTCCTTGCGATGGCCGAAAAATCGCGTATGGGACGCGCAGGGCAAGACGCTGGCCGCCTACACCTGCGACAACCTGCACCGGATCACAGCCTTCAGCCTGGACGGCACAAGGAGGCAGTCCTACGAATACGACCGTAACGGCAACATAACCCGGATGACCACCAACGGCAACGCCACATACTACAGCTACAACACGACGTTCAACCCCAACCGCCTGAATTCCGTGTTCGGCGCGAGCCCCAATACGCGCTTTTCCTATAACGCAAACGGGCGGATAGCAGGAAGTAGCGCAAGCTACTACCTGGCCGATCACCTCGGAAGCACCAGGGCGCTCGTGGACGACAGCGGCACAGTCATCGCCGCCTACGACTACTGGCCCTACGGCAAGGTCATGGCCTCGAGCGGTACGGGTTCAACGCACTTCAGGTTCACCGGCCACGAGCGGGACTCGGAGTCCGGCCTTGACTACATGCTCGCAAGGTCGTATGCTTACGGCGTCGGCAGGTTCCTGCGGCCCGATCCCATGCAGGGCGAGTATCCGGGGATCAGTCCGTACGCTTATGCCGCGAACAATCCGCTCAAGTATGTGGCAAGGCATTAAGTGACGGGGCTAGGGTCGCGGCCCTTGAGCGTAAAGTCGATAAACTGACCATGGAGAACGACCTGTTAAAATAGTATTGAGTCGGCTAGAGGTGATCCCACGCTCAGCCCGACGCAATGGAGAAAGGGCATGGTCTCCCTGGTTGCCCAGACGCACAAGACCAACGGTCGCGTTATGGTCAAGCGGCTGTGCAGAACGCTCTCTAGCGGTCGATCCAGTTACGACCGCGGCCGCCGTGACCGTACGGACCCGGACCTTGAACTGCGGGACCAGATCCACAGGCTCTCACTTTCCTGGCCCTCCTACGGTGGTTATCGTCCCATGACCCGCGCTCTACAGCGTATGGGATACCGGGTGAACCACAAACGCGTCCTGCGTCTCATGGGCGAGGCTAACGTGAATGCCCTGCAGCGTCGCGCCTTCGAATGATGAAGCCCGACCTCGTACCGGCTACTTCATCGGTAAGCTCCACAATCGCAAGGGCTTGCACTCGACCTTGGACTACTATCCACCGGCCGAGTTCGAGCAGATGATGACACGCATTAAAACTGTAGCTTAACTACTTGTCCCATTTTGGGGTGCACTACAATACAGGCCTTTCGCATCGGTGACCTCTGTATTGTAGGCCTCCCCGGGGAACCTTTTGTGGAAGGGCAACTGGCGCTCAAAGTAAACTCGCCGGCTTCCTATCTGTTTCCGGCGCATCTTACGACCCACTATGTCGGTTACCTGCCGACGAGGGAGGCGTATGCCCGCGGTGGACACGAGGCCAACGAGGATGTCACCTACTGGGCAAAGCTTGCCCCCGGTTGTCTCGAAACCGTGATCGAGCGAGCGCGGGGAATGGTGCAGGAGTTGTTTGGGTAGACGGTCGGACAATCTACCGGGGGACGTCCAGGATGTAGCGTGCCAGCGGCGATAGCCGTTGGGCGGTCGCGGGCCGTAAATACTCGCGCTGATTGGTCTGTTGCGGGTGTTCACGAGCTATGAAAGCGCAGTGCAGGGTCCGGCGAGGAGCGCCGCCGAGGTTGACATAGGAGCTGTGCCACAGGCTTCCGTTGAATACGGCAACCGAACCTGCGCGGCCCGTCAGGTGTACCTGGTCGGGGTGGTCCGCCAGGCGGTCCGTTACGAGGTCGCCGATCCTGCCGGGTTTTCGGTGGCTGCCCGGCACGCAGCGTGACGCACCGTTGGCGCGGGTGAAATCGTCGAGCATCCACATGGAGTTGACGACATGATACGGTCCGCCGGGCTCGGCAGGTTGGCCCCAATCGGCGTGCAGCGCCTGTAACCCGTTGCCGGGAAGCGGGTCGTGTCCGTTGAGCGAGTGAAGTTTAAACGGTCTTTGCAGGACATGGAAGACTGCCGTCAAAAGCTCGGGATGCAGGTAAACCGCATCGAATACCGATCCCTTGTTGACCAGATCGGCAAGCCGGCGCACGCCTTCCATCTGGGCGACCTCCTCACCGGCTTTGTCGCCCTCGCAGTCATAGATCGCATCAAATGCATCGCGCAGTTCGGAGAGCCAGTCTGGCGAGATGACCTCCTCCAGAACGATGAAGCCATCGGTGTCCAGCGCGCTGCGTTGCGCGTCCGTCAGCGGCCGGGGTGCGAATCCCCGTTTCAGTAGTTCGCTGTCCAAATTGCATGTCCTTGTGGATTGATTGCGGTTTTACTCTGCGTGCCGTGGGTGCCGTGCGAGTCGCGGGAGCCGCGAATGCCGTGCGGTTTGTGAATCCTGGCAGTCAAGCTGATCATGATGGGACCGGTACGGACTTCATGAATCGTCAACGGGCATCTCCCACGGACTGTGCGAGCGTCCCGACCCACCGATCCGACTGGTCCCAAAGGCGTTTTGCCACGGCCTCGTCCTGGCTGGCCTCGGAAGGCTCACTGACGGCGCAGCGCTCGAAGTACCTTCCACCCTGGATCGGCTGCTGGCTCGCGCACATCACGATGGTCTGCGCCCCGGAAGTCGGAGACAGCAGGACGAGCGAGGTCAGCGCGGTACTGATGCGATGCAATCCCCTGCCCAACCGGCCCCGAAAAGCCTGCGGCAAGGTCAGGTTGGTCATCACGACGCCCGGATGCACGGCCACCGCGTGCAGGTTGTGTGATTCAGCAAATTGTCTTTCGATTTCAAATGCCATGTGGATCATCGCCAGTTTCGATTTTCCGTAGGCATCCCAGGAGTGGTAACGCGGCTCACCGTGGTGCGGCTCCTCATCGAAAAGGTCCTCGTTGCCGACCCGGTCGTGCAGGCCGGAGGACACGTTGACGACCCGCGCGTCGCCGCTTTCGATTCCGGACCGTTGCAGAAGTGGAAGCAGCGTCCATGTCAGGTGAAAGGCGCCGAGGTAATTGGTCCGCCAGTGGATTTCGAAGCTGTCTTCGGCTAGCGGTTGCTGCTTGCGTGGTGCGAAGGTCTTCCTGTGAATGCCCGCGTTGTTGACCAGCACGTGGAGTTTGCCCTGGTGTTTGTCGCGAACCCACGCGGCGAAGCCGTTGACGCTGTCCGGATCGCTGAGATCCAGTTTGTGCGCCGTGATGTTGTCCTCGCCGGCGCCGCGCTTTCGCAGGTCGTCTTTTAACGTCGCTTCCATCAGGGGAACATTGCGCACGCAGGTCGTCACGACCGTTGCACCCCAGCCCGCAAGGATCCGCGCGGTTTCGTACCCGAGCGAACCCGGAGAAGCCCCGGTCACGATCACATGGCGCCCCGACATATCTACCGGTGTCGCCATCGGTTTAGGGAGGAACAATCGCACCAGGTGGTTGACGACTTTGGAGAAGTTATTGGGCATGTTCACATTGCGGGTCAGCGAGGCTCGCGCGATTTCGCTATCAGGAGCGGTCAGGCTGGTCACGCCTGAGGCGCTTTCTTCGCCTATTGCGGCTCACGCTCGACCACGTCCAGGTTCCAAGCCTTCCAGTAGTACTTCACCGGATCGTCCCTATCCCATTGTTCGTAGATCTCTTCCCACGTCAACCAGTTCATGTGAGGCTGGAGTGAATCCTCCCGGACCGGGTGGCTTCTTGGCTGGTAACGGTAGTCGGTCGAGATCCTGAGGCGGTCAGATGTCACGTTGTCCCGGCCCTGGTGGATCGTCAAGCTGTGGAGAATGATCACGTCGCCACATTCATAGTCGCCGCCGACCCAGGCGGAATCGTCTTCGACGGACACCTGCCGCCCGCCGGGTCCGACGCCTTCGGTCGTCTCCAGCATGCCCCTGCGATGGGATCCCCGGTTGACGGCGAGTCCGCCGAGTTCCTCGGGACAATCGCCCAGGGGAATCCAGGCCGTCCACGTCTCGTCCGATCCGCCGATAAAGTAGTTGTCCTGGTGGGGCGGGGTCGAATGGGTATTCATATCCGGAAACACGAGCCTGCAGATATTCCTGCTGTGGGCCAGTACCGGTTCTCCGAACAGCGCTTCCAACATTCCGACCATCGCCGGGTCGAGCGCGAGTGCGTGAAAATCACGGATCCGCTGTATGTCATCGTAAAAGGCCTGCCAGCTTGGGATACCGCTTTCTCCCACCCTGATTCCGGGATTCGCGATGCCGTCAATCAAGTCCGAATTGTCCGCGAGCCAGCCATGTTTCCGGCACACTTCGAGAATCTGCCGCCTGACCTTCAGGATGCGCGCCGGATCGAGAAGCCCGCGAAAGAAAAGGCAACCTTGCTCCGCGGCGCGTTGTCGGAGTTTGTGAGGGCGCGCCAGCAGATCCGTCGTGTCTTCCAGCGCGTGAATCTGCTTCATGTCGACCATCGCCATGGGCTGTTCCTTTCCCAGTATGACTCTGAAGATCATTCCGAAATCATGTCGATGTCTCAAGATGGTACTATGCGGTATTCGGACGCGTTATGCCAGCGTTAAGTCGATGATTTCCCGTGGAAATACGCTACATGTGGCAATACGCTGCCTGCGGAAATGCGCTGCCGCTCATCGATTTTCGACAGGCGTCCAGCGCTTCGCTTTACTGCCCACATACCGGGACACGGGCCGATAGATGCGGTCGACGGCCCGTTGCTCCATGCAGTGAGCAACCCAACCTGCGACACGTCCCGTGGCGAACATGGGGGTGAACAGGTCCGGGTGGAGGCCCAACCCCCGGAGGAGCAGGGCAGTATAGAACTCCACGTTGGTCTGCAGGCGTCGGCCCGGCCTGTATTCTTCGAGGAGCCTGATAGCGGTTTCTTCGACGTGCAGGGCCAGCGCGTAGAGGTCCTCGCCCTGATCGAAAAAAGTCTTTGCGGCGCGCGAAAGGACGTCGGCCCGCGGGTCGCGAACGCGGTAGACCGCGTGACCGAATCCCATGAGCCGTTCGCCTGCTTCGAGTTTTTCGCGAAGCCAGCATTCGGCGTTGCCGGCGTCGCCGATCGCTTCGAGCATGGAAATAACCGGTCCCGGGGCGCCGCCGTGCAAGGGTCCCTTGAGCGCGCCGATGGCGCCTGCAACGGCCGATACGAAGTCGGATCGCGTGGAGACGATGACGCGCGCCGTGAACGTGGAGGCGTTCATCCCGTGGTCAATCACCGTGTTCAGATAGGTCGTGAGCGCACGAACCTGGAAGTCGTCCGGCATCTCGCCCTGCAGCATGTACAGGAGGTTTGCCGCGTGGCCGAGACCGGAATCGGGATCTACTGGTTTGTTTCCGTGAAGGAGGCGCCAGTAAGCTGCCACGATGGTCGGCAGACCGGCCACCAGGGACCGGGCATCCGCCGCGTCGTCCGTGGAAGCAAGGGAAGCGACACACATGCGGACGGCGTCGATGACAGGGCGGCGTTCCGCAGCGACGGACCCGAGCGAATCGAGTACAGCGCCGGACAGCGGGCGGCACGCGGACAGTTCACCTGCGAATCGATCCAGGGCGGCCGCGTCAGGCAGGTTCCCGTGCCAAAGCAGGTGAACCATCTCTTCATGGGTCGCCTGTTCCGCGATCTCTTCGAGCGGGAATCCCGCGATGACCAGTTCGCCGGCTTCTCCATCGACGTGGCTCAGCCGGGTTTCCGCCGCTACGATGTCCTTGAGTCCGGGTGAGTAAGACATGATAAGCTCCCAATGGGAAAACGTGCAATCCTGATAATGATCCTGATAACGATCATTCCTGCAACATTTCAGCCACCAGGTCGCCAATTTCCGTGGTAGATACCTTCTGTTGGTCTGTGGATGTCCATATGTCGGCTGTCCTGTATCCCCCTTTGATCACCTTGCCGACAGCGCGATCGATATCGTCGGCTCCGTCCGGACAGTTCAGGCTGTATTTCAAAAGCATCGCGGCGCTCAGGATCGTTCCGATCGGATTTGCGATGTTCTTGCCTTCAATATCATTGGCGCTCCCGTGTATGGGCTCATACAACGACGTGCTATCCAGGGATATCTCCGCGGACGGCACCATCCCGATAGAGCCGGCCAGGACCGCCGCTTCATCACCCAGTATATCGCCGAACATGTTGGGCATGACGATAACGTCGTATTCAGCGGGCCTGCGAATCAGGTTCATGGCGCCCGCGTCGACGATCTCATGCCGCGCGTCGACATCGGGATATTCCCGGGCCACTTCCTCGACCACGTCGCGCCAGAGCCTGGATGTTTCAAGGGCGTTCCACTTTGACATCGAGGTCAGTTTGCAACGCCTGTGTCTCGCCAGTTCGAAGCCGTAACGCGCCAGCCGTTCGACCTGGAAATCGTAATACTCGATGGTGTCGACGGCTCTTCTGCCCCCGGGCGTGTCTTCCCGGAACTTCGGCCGTCCGTAGTACGCTCCGCTGGAAAGTTCGCGCAGTATGATGAAATCAACGCCCCTGGTTATGAGATCGGCTTTAACAGCGGACGCGTCTTCCAGCCCCGCATACAACTTGAATTGCCGAAGGTTCGCGTACGCGGACAGTTCCAGCCGTAAACGAATCAGCGCTTGATCGGCCCGGTTGGGCATGTCCAGGTGATCCCATTTGGGGCCGCCTACCGCGCCGAACAGGACCGCGTCGCTGCGCCTGCAGGTTTCCACGAGCTCATCGGACAGAGCCACGCCTTGCGCGTCGAGCAGAACGCCCCCGACCAGATGGTGGGAGAAGACCAGATCCAGCTGATGTTTCTCCCCTGCGGCTCTCAGTACCTTGACGGCCTCGCGGGTGATTTCGGGACCGATCCCGTCTCCGGGCAATACAGCGATGTGATGCATTAGGTGTCTCCCGCTGCTGTCCAGGTCGTTTGTCGTGATCACACGGTTCCGCTCGAACTTTTTCACCTGGATAATCCAATTCTGTGCATGTAAATCAAAACAAGGATTGACATATCGTCAATATTGATTAATAAATCAATATTCTGAGTTGAACTGGAGCTGGATTTATACCGGTGAATCCGTGATTCAGAACGAGGAGAAATGCATATGCAGTACAGGCGTTACATGACATCCAGCGAGGCGGCCGGAGCGTTGAATGTCAGTCAGTCCACGCTCTATTCCTACGTAAGCCGTGGACTGATCCGGTCCGAGGCCAGTGGCAAAGGCAAGAGGAGGCGGATGTACCGCAGCGAGGACATCGAGCGGTTGAAAGCGAGGAAGAAAGCCCGCCGGAATCCGGGATGGGCGGCCAGGCGCGCCCTGCATTCCGGGGACCCGGTGCTGGAATCGGCTATTACCATGATTACCGATGAAAGGCTGTTCTACCGGGGGCGTGACACGTTGGGACTGGCCGCGACTGAATCGTTCGAGCGCGTCGCGGCCCTGATCTGGACGGGAGATCCGAAGTTCTCCTTCCCGATACTCGCCAATGCGTTCGAGAATTGCCGGGAAACCCAGGCGCATTTTCAATCGCTCAGGCCCGTAGAACGGTTTCAAGCCCTGCTGCCCCTGGCTGAGGCGGAAGACCCGGCCGCGCTGGACCTGAGACCGGCGGCGGTAGCCGCGACGGGAATGCGCATTCTATGGTTCATGACGGGGGCGGTCACGGGAGAAGATCCGGTTGGCGGGATCGCCAGGGCGATACGCAGAGCCTGGGCGGCGGACGTCGAAGGCGCCGTGGAGCTGATCAATACGACCCTGGTATTGTTCGCGGACCACGAGTTGAATGTATCGACGTTCACGGCTCGTTGCGCGGCTTCGGCCGGCGCGACACCTTACAGCGCGGTATGCGCGGGGCTGGCCGCATTTCGTGGCTACAAGCATGGCGCGGCCAACGAGCGCGTCGAACTGCTGTTCAAAGAGGCGGAGGCCACCGGTGACGTAGAACGGACCGTCGTCGGCCGGTTGCGGCGGGGCGAAGGCATTCCAGGTTTCGGGCACGCCGTGTACCGGGACGTGGACCCGAGAGCGAGACTGTTGCTGGATATGCTGGAGGACCGGTTCCCGGGATCGAAGGACCTGCATCTCGCGCGGGAAATCATCGATACGACCCACCGGCTCATATCGGACCGGTACAACATCGACGTGGCGTTGACGGCCCTGGTGCGCGTGCTGAACATGCCCGAGGGGAGCGGCATGGCCCTGTTCGCGCTGGGACGCACAGCCGGTTGGATAGGCCACGCGATCGAACAGTATGAAAGGGACCAGTTGATCCGGCCCAGGGCGAAATACGTTGGGGTACGGCCGGCGAGTCGGGAGTTATGACTGTCCGTGGTTATATGCGCCGGCATATGCCGGCGCTTGGCGCTTACCCAATCTAAGGTGATACCTGAAAGGCACGCCCAACAGGACGAAAATCGCCGATTTCTCCCCGTTCCAGATTTGTTCTGATTTCCTCAAAACGACTTACAACCTCTGGTGTATAGAGGCGTTCACCACAATGCAGACAAACTTCGGCTTTAACCGGCAGGACTGCAGTATGATTTCCGCCTCGCAGAACCTTCTCGACCTCTTTTTCCACCAGTTCACCACCACATACCGGACATTTGTCTAATGGTTTCATAGATCCTATCTCCTTTCACGCCAGTTCAGCCAACGTGTCGGGTCAGGGCGGTAAACTGTGACCAGAACTGCCCCTTGATTCTCTTCGCTATACGCCCAGACACTATGTACAGGTGCGCCTTCTGCATTGGAACCATATATCAGACAACTCGGATAGGGGTGGTCCGTTGGATAGTATTCGATAATTTCACCACTCCGAACGGAATACATCTTCATATGTCAATCTATCGGCTTGAGATTCTTCATCAGCATGATCTGTGATGTAATATTCAAGAGATTCTATAGCTCGAATGATGTTCTGTATGTCCATTTATCGACCTTGACCTGACTGTAGGAACTTACTTGGTTACATGGGAATATAGTCTTATCAGTGGATTCTTCCAATTTTAACTTTGGTCGGAGTTTCTCTGTCTGAAGTGGGCGCGACGGTCTATTTGCGCTAGGACGCACAGCAAGTTGGATCGGGCACGCGGTCGAGCAGTATGAAGGGGATCTGTTGATCCCCTCAGGGCTTCATTGCAGATTGGGCGCGGCAGTTTGCGCAGGATAAGTTTGGGAGCGCAACCACTCATTGGGATAAATTGCAGGAGCGAATTAATCGGGGCGTGGGGAATCCTTGCCCTTTGCTGTTGATCGGACTACCGGCGGCTTCCGTTCAATAGGCGATAATCGTATGAGTCGTATCAGGGCAATCAACCATGTCACCTTGGAGAGAAGGGAATTGATAAGAACAGAGAAGGACATCTTGGCCGATGTGCGGGCGTTGGCAGTTGAATATTATCAACTCACCGGAAAGCCCTTGGGCGTGACTGGCGAGATTGGAGAATTCGAGGCGGCAGAAAAAATGAGGTTGGAATTAGGTAAGGCCCGTGCCGACGGTTACGACGCTATTCGCCTTGATGGCACATATAGGTTAATTCAGATCAAGAGCCGCTGGAGACCCGATGGCCTGAGACCTCATGATCGAGTTTCGACGATCGATATTTCGAAGGAATTCGACAGGGTCATGCTGGTTTTGATGCGCGGAGATTATGAGGTTTACGAGATCTGGGAGGCGGGGCGGCAAGATGTTATTGATCGGCTTACCGCTCCGGGCTCAATTGCTCGCAATGAACGGGGCCAAATGGGAGTCTCTCAATTCAGATCGATAGCCGATAGGGTATGGCCTACGTGAGTGAGTTGACTCCATTGACTACTGACTCTATTTGAGCATGATCGTGTCCTGACGGGTGTAGGGGATCGGACACGGATATGAGATTGACAGATAGCCGCCGAACGAGGATCATACTCAGTTCGCAGTGAATCGATCAGAGTAGATACCATCGGCAACGGCACGATCAGTATCAGCCCCAGCCTGTAGTCCCGTTGCCAGTCCTCCCAATTCGATGTGTCGGTTGTGTAGGTAATATTCAGTTCTCGCACCGATTCCTAACTCCCGATAGCAGACACTTCCCCGCGCAAAGGATGTCGGCGATGACGGGTTTCGACTGATGACTGAGGGATTCATTGACGGAACCTATCCAACAACCGGTATAGACGGCACCAACTTCCTCTGAATGGACGACCACATATCCCTGTTCGTAGCGCACAGCAGTCCCTTGCGGTCATCCACCGGCAAATACTCCGTTCCATCCAGGCGGCGAACCAGTCCACCTGCCTCCTGTGCGATCAACACCCCCGGTGCGTGATCCCAGACCAGGGTGCGATAGAAGAACAGGAAATGCAGTTCGCTCTTCGCGAACGAAGGATAATTGTAACCGGCGCACCGGGTGCGTTCGATGAACAGGAAGGTGTCTGACGCGGCATCGGCGGTGGGCTTCAGGGAGTCCGGGAGGTACCACGTCATCGCCACGCCCCGAGTGTGTTCCATGGGAAGGCGAGAAGAATCCACGGACAGGCGCTTACTTCCATCATACGCCCCGCACCCCCTCTCCGCGCTCGTCAGGATGCCATCCAGGGGCTTGAGAATCCACGCTCCGATGGTCATGCCTGATTGAATGAGGCAGACCATGATGGCAAACTGAGGCTGGCCTGCCGCGAAGTACCGGGTACCATCCAGGGGATCGATTACCCAGACGGGAGCGTTCGAGTCCAAAGCGGACAAGAGGTTCGGATCGTCATGGACGCTTTCTTCTCCGAGGACCAGCGAGCCATCGATCAACCCAGTCAGATGAGACGCCAGGTACGCCTCGCACCGCGTATCCGCGGTCGTGGCCAGATCGCCCTCACTTTTCTCTGTGACATCATCCTGACCCAGATTCCTCCACAGCGGCATGACGATCTGGGCGGCTGCCTCGCGAAGGAGGTCCTCGACCTGGACGTGGGGGATATTCATGGGCGGACCTTCACCTTTCTATGCCAACGGCCTTCCCCAGGGATCAGCTACCAGAATCCCCAATCATGTACTTTTTGATACGCTTGCAGTTTTTCCGGGTCCGGTTCCTCGAGACCATATGCCTGGAAGAACGGAACAATCCATTCTTCGCCCAGGTTTCGGCGGATCGTTCCGCGGGCTGCCACGAGATCCAGGTACCGGTCGCCGACTCCGGCGTAGCCCAGGTCGATGTAACCACTCAGCCTGCTTTCCTTGAACATGACGTTGGGCAGGCAGTAGTCGCCGTGGGTAAAGACGAGATCTTCCTCCCCTGGTACGGCCTCCTTTATATCAGATAGCTTTTCAAAAAGAAAGGTTCGGGTCTTTCCTTCAGGGATGTCCTCGTCCAACGCGCCGCTTTCGATCAACCCTTCCGCCCAGGGGATGAATCGCGACATGCGCCAATCCAGGGGACAGGACGCGGTATCCAGCGCGTGAACTGTCTGCAGGCCTTCCGCGAATTCTCGAATGAGTTGCTCCGGATCTTGGAGTGCTTCCGGATGAATACCCGTGACGCCTTCCATAAGCGTCATGAGCAGGTACTGCGTATCGCCTTCTACGTGAAGACACCGGCATTCAGGCACGGGGAGTTTCTCCCGCAACCAGGTCAGGGCCACGGTTTCCGCCAGCAGGTCCGGTTCCTGGGGCCTTACCCGGACGTCTCTCGTCTTCAGGATAAGGTCTGGCCTCCGCCCCAACCTGTGCGTGTAGAGATATACGTTCGAACAGGACTCGGTTCGGAGGTTTTGGCCGTCGGTGTCAAATCCCCGCAGGCGAGACCGTACGGGATTTGGAAGATCATTGACTTTCATAGGGTCAACACACCGCTGGATATCGACCACCGAAGAATGCGCGAACAATAAATTTTCGCTCGGGAACATTGCGTCTTTCGAATTCACGAAATAGAGCGCTGTCATCATATGAAATGTGACGGACTTCCAGTTCATATCGCTTCTCTCGACATACAAGCACTGCAAACCGTGCCACTGGCTCAGTATGGCAACCCAGCGATCCCGGGTTTACGTACCTGGCTTTACTCACCATGTCTGAATTTGAATGGTGGTGACCGTAAAACACCAAATTCGAATTCAGACTACCGTACATTTCATCCAGATCGGCAGGTTCGGGCTTCTGGTGGAACTTCGCAAAGTTCCGTCCTGATTCATTGAGGCCGTAGTGGAGGAACGACACGCGGATGTCTTCGAATACTTCCTGTATCAGGTACGGCCATTCGCCGACTACGGTTCGCAGCGAGGAATCGAGGCAGGAATGAACCCATTGCTGATGTATCACCTCGCCGTCACTCATCCAGGAGGGTTGAGGATCGGGAAGGCCATAGGCGAACCAGGCGTCATGATTGCCCATGACAGGGACCAAACGTGGCGTATTCAGGATCAGATCCAGGCATTCCGCGGGATACGGACCAATTCCGATGCAGTCTCCGGTATGGTAAATTGCATCGCAATCTTCTCGGCTGATGGCTCGTAGAGTTGCTTTAAGCGCCGGAAAGTTTCCGTGGACATCAGTCAAAATGGCGATTTTCATTACTTAAGAGTCCGTTGCGCTTTTCGTTCCTTCAGTATCCTAAACACGAGTCGCGAGTTATCGCGTTGAACAAGATTTGCAACAACTAGAACCGCACGCTGAAAGAACCTGTGGATTCTGCGTCTATGACCGGAGAATCGGTACTGGTCTAGCCCAGGAGGACGAATACCGAGGTTCTGTTAGAGGAAAGCGGGTTGTTGAGGAGAAGAACAGCGCAACCAGAAAGAGGTATTAGCACATCATATCGAGACGGCCTAAATTTTCGAATGGTCCATTATTGAACGAAGAGCTTCGTTTACGGACTCGTCGGTAGGAAATGCCTTTGCTACGTCGGAATCTAGCAGTACCAGGTTTGTTCCCGATCGGAAGGACTCAAGGTTCTTACCTCTGACACCCTTACCCAGATCTTCACGGCAATACTCAGGACGAAATTCGTCCGTATCAGCCTTTTTCATAGATATTCCTTTCTCTACGCGTCATTCTTCGATCGTGTATTATCCTCGTCTTACCATCGCGTTGGGTATGCGATACAACCAGGAACCGATTACTCGTTGACTGGCCGAACGTGAGAAACCGCTTCTCACGCTCTGAGTGATAAGGATCGGCAAACGTGATGGCCAACGGATCTCCAATAATTGTAACCATTTTACGCTCTGATTCCAAACAACAATACAATTCCTATTTCTATATGTCAGAATTGTAACCATAACCTCGAATTTAACATGGCTACCGCATCGGCTACGATGGTATGCCGGCTCCGGTCGCATCGTTGACTAGGCCTGGTGTGCGAGAATATATGATTCCAATCGCCCAGTCTTATCCAGGTCGTTTCACCTATTAGGAAAGAAATATCGGTATCTCTGGGTTTGTGTATTCTGGCCACCTCACTCCGCCCTCCACTCCCCGTCATACCCCGTGTAACCTTCGGTAAAATGCTTGAGGTGATCGGGGAGTCGTTCAGCCAGGGCCAAGGCCGAATCGGGCAGCGGCCACGGCGCATCGATGCGCCAGGTCCTGGGCCGGAAACCGATTCCGCAGGAGTATCGCCGTTCGCGAGTGGCCATGTTGGCGTGCCAGGTGAGCGCGGCGAAGCAGATCAGGTCGCCGGGATCGGCCAGGACCGGGATGCAACCCGGCACGGCCATGCCGTCGTAGGGGGTGTCGAGGGTACCACCCTCCGGGTATATACCGCTGCGATTCGGTCCCATGATGTAACCATCGGGCCCTTCCCATTCCAGACGGTTGGATTTCTCGATGACCGCGATGCCGCTGCGATCGGGATGGCTTCCATTGAGGTAGAACCACGCGCCGCTGGGGATGGGGAACCGGTTCAGCACGTCGTTGGCGTGCTGCGGCCTGGCGATGTGCCCCCGGTGGTCCTGGTGCCAGCGGCCCATTCCCTCACCCGGCGTGCGCAGTATGGCCGCGGAGCGATGCAGGCAAAGGTCGGCTGTGCCGTGCACGGTGTGAATGAAACGCTTGTAATCCGGGTTCTCGACCAGGTCCCAGACGGGCTCGCTGTCTTCGGCGAAGGCCATGTGATATCGGTTGGAAGCCGGCGCCAGGTCGCCTTCCGGGTCCAGCTGCCGATCAATGGATTCCTTCAGCGCGGCGACCATTTCCCGGTCGATCAGTTGCCGGATGACGCAGAATCCGTATTCATCCAGGCACGCAAGGGCCGCCTTGAGATCATCGCGATGGAAATGGTAGTTATAGTCCGGCATGGGTCCTCCCCAGTCCTGGCGATCATGCCGTCCGCCTCGGCGGCGGATCGAAATGGTAGTTGTAACCCGACATGTCCCCCTTCGGCATGGAGTCTATTGTAAATCGTCCAAAAACTGATCGATCTCACCGGGATAGTCGACCGCAGTGTATGGACCGATTTCGGCGGCGGCCTTGTCGAAGGAGCTGATTTCCGCTTCGGTCTTCGACCATCTTGCAGCCAGAAATCCGCCGCCCGCGGTCGTCGCGGCCTCCAGGTCATCCTTCGAATCACCTACGTAGATCGACTCAGAAGGTGAAACGCCCAAGTTTTTCATTGCTTTGACCAATCCCTCACAGTCCGGTTTGGGCGTGGACACATCTTCATCACAGACCAGGGTATCGAATTCACCCAACCGGACGTGCTGTCGGGTGATCTCCCAGGCACCCCGGCTTTTACCGGTGACGATCCCCGTCCTGATACCGCGATTTTGGAGGGATGTCAACAGCGTCAGAACACCCGGGTAGACGCCCCCGAAACAGGCTTCATGGAGAGTATGGTAATTAGCCAGAAACCGCTGATGAGCGCTACCCACCTCGTCCGGTGGAACGAAATAGCCCAGCAGCCGCGGTTCGGAGTTTAGTCGCAGTGTCGCAAGCTGGTCTGCAGGGATTTCCTCGGAACAGATCTCTTTGAGGGTACGCTCCATGGTCCGGACGTAGAGGTTCCAGGTATCGATCAGCGTACCATCCAGATCAAAGAGCACACAGTGTATCATTTTCCGTTCGATCTCCGCCTGGTCATCAGGGTTTCGGTGGCGCGGACCGTATAACGGTTGATCGGAAGCGTCAGGGCGTCTTCCGGTGTCAGCCATACGAAATCCTGTGCTTCGTCGTTGACTCTACATCAGTACTGTCGGTGCGACACGCGAAATCCAGGAATATAAAGTGTTTTCCCCTACCGTGCCCACCTAACCCACCACGGGCGACGGCCTCTCCGAGATGTCTTCCGACTTCACCCGTTCCAGCATCTGCGACATCTCCCGGACGAGATCCGGGTGGTCGCCGTACCGATTTACCCGCTCCGATATGTCGTCGTCGAGGTTGTAGAGTTCGCCGGGAAAGTCGTGGGCGGTGTAGCCCCGGTCTTCCTTGAACCAGTCGGGTTCGCGGTTGTCATCCCCATTCGGGGAATCGAGAAAGACCCAACTTCCTTTTCGTATGGCGAATTTCCCGTGGCAACTGTGGTGTATGGCGAAGTCCCGCACCGGTGCGCCGGTTTCCCCCTGAAGCAGTGGAAGCATGCTTACGCTGTCTTCGCCTTCGTCCTCCTGCAGATCGACGCCGGTCAGTTCGGCGCAGGTCGCCATGAAATCTCCCAGGATGGTAAGCTGGTCACAGACTGCGCCGGCGGGTGTCGCGTCCGGCCACCGGGCGAGGAAGGGGACGCGGTGCCCGCCTTCCCAGGTATCGCGCTTGACGCCGCGCAGATCCCCCATGCTGTAGTGGCTGTGGATCCGTGCGTGTTCGTAGCTTCCGCCATCCGCGGCGGGGGCGCACTCCGGCCCATTGTCGCTCGTGAAGATCAGCAGGGTGTCGTCGGCAATACCCTTGCGTTCCAGCGCCGCCATGACCTGGCCCACGACCCAGTCCACTTCGCACACGAAATCGCCGTAAAGTCCAGAGCCGCTTCGGCCTTTAAACGGCGTATTGGGCACGATGGGCGTGTGAGGCGAAGTGAGCGGGAAGTAGAGGAAGAAAGGATCGGGACCGGATGATTGGATGTAGTTGACCACGCGGCGAACGAATGCCGGGATCATTTCCTCGAGCGTCCAGCCGGATTTCATGATTCCGGGCCACCCGAACATGTCTTCGGGCTTGGGTACGGTCGGCTCCCCGGCGAGGCGGTCTTGCTCAAACCAGGTGTAGGGCGGGAAATTCGGAACGTCCACGCCGAAGTACGTATCGAAACCGCAATCGACCGGCCCTCCGCGCATGGGTTTGCCGAAATCGACCTGACGTTCCCGTTCCTCCCGCAGTTCCCGATCCAGTCTGCCCACTGCCGTGCCTTCGTGGGCCGGCTTCCCGTCCAGGGTGGTCCACTCCCAGCCCAGATGCCACTTTCCGATACAGGCGGTACGGTAACCCTGCCCGCGAAGCATCTCCGCCGCGGTGAGCCGGCCGGGCTCGATCAGGGGCGGATCGTAGGGCCAAAGGACGCTGTTCTTCAGGGGCGTGCGCCAGGCGTAGCGGCCGGTCAGCAGGGCGTAGCGGCTCGGTGTGCACACGCTCGACGGGGCGTGGGCGTCGGTGAACCGCATGCCTTCCTCGGCGAGCAGGTCCAGGTTGGGCGTCGGGATCTTCGAATCGGAGTTGTTGCACCCCATGTCGCCGTATCCCATGTCGTCCGCGAGGATGTAGATGATGTTGGGCGTTGAATTGGCCATGGTTGGTCGCTGCGGTCAGGGAACCTTTTTCGCATCTCCTGTTTGGGATCCACGATATGAACGATGGTGATTCCAGCCTTTACCTAATATGAGAGGCATTTAAGTTAATGACAAGATGCATGGTCCGATTTAAATCATGAAACACAAAGCAGACGGGCAGGAATTGGTTAGCGACGCGGCTTGATCGTGGCCCTCTATGGCCTCAGTGGTCTATGGCGTACATCACCGGCCTCGGAATCAAGAGATCACCGGCCACAGCCCCGGTACCATCACCGGCCCCGGAATCAAGAGATCTAATTATGGGACTCAAACACGACGAAGGCTGGAATATCCCACCTGACAACCCATTTTATCCAACACTGCCGGCGGTATATCGAAATGTGCGGTTTCAATTCGTGTTCTTCCACGCCAAGCCTACTGCGGTTCAGGACTTTCTTCCAGAGCCTTTAGTAGCAGCGGAGGATGGACTGTGCGTGGCCTCTGGATTGGATATACCGATTTGCGAAAATTACGGCCCCTTCCAGGAATCCTTTATCGTGATGAAGTGCCACTTCAGGTATCAGACCGGGTTCTACTGTTCCCATGTTTTTCATAACGGCCCCGCCGGCATCGCCGCGGGCAGGGAGATTTACGGGACGCCGAAGGTGTACGCGGGGTTGAAGGTGGCGCAATCTGATCGGTGCATGGTGACGGAGACCACATATGGCGGTGAGCCGGTGTTGCGTATCAACACCAGCATGGAAAAGGATGTCCCGGGCGACGCGATGCCTTCTCTTACCCCAGCCTGGCGGTTGAAGATCATTCCCCGGGCGGACGGTCCGGGTCCGGCGCTCAAACAGCTGATCGATTGCAGCGAAACAGCCCAGGACGTTGAAGTCCACTCGGTTGCGAAGGGGCGGGGTACGATCGACCTCGGCGCCTCCCCGCGATGCGACCTCACACCGCTTACGCCGCTGGAATACGGCGATGCCTACCACATGGAGAGTAGCTACGCCGAGGGATATGCCCGGATTGTTTATGACTATTTGAGTGACGAACCGTAGCGGCTAATGCGACGAACCGCAGTGTTTCGAGCGGAGAGCGTAAGCGTACTGGTTCACGCGAGGTACCGAGACGGATGAATAACAAGCTGAAAATCGGTATCCTCTACCCCCTTCATTCCGCGGAGGACGACTACCCACGCCTAGCGGCCGCACTGAAGCCTGCGGTCGAGGTCCAGGTGGTTCATACCGACAGTCCGAACCTGCATCGTATAGACGAGAGCCGGGTCACCGGCAGTCGGGAGTACCTGTTGTCAGGAGCGAAGGAATTGTGTCCGCATAACGTCGACGTATGTCTGTGGGCATGCACGAGCGGGAGTTTTGCCTTTGGCTTGGAGGGAGCGAGGCGCCAGGCGCAGGAACTGGAGGATGCGCTTGGCGTACCGGCTTCGAGTACATCACTGGCGTTCCTCAGCGCCGGAAGGGCGCTCCGACTGAAGCGGGTTGCCGTTGCCTCGACCTACCCCGAGGCCCTGTCCAACGCCTTCCGCGTTTTTTTGGAAACGGGTGGCATCGAAGTAGTAAACATGGGGTGCCTCGGTGCCTGGTCGGGTGACGAGGTCGCGCTGATCGAACGCGACAAGGTGCTGCGTTTTATGTGCGCTAACGATCATCCGGACGCGGAGGCGCTGCTCATCCCCGACACCGCGTTGCATACCGCTGGTATCCTTCCCGAACTCGAGGCTGCAGTCGGGAAAACGGTGCTGACGGCGAACCAGGTGACCATGTGGGAAGCCTTGCGCCTTGCGGATCGACTGACACCGCAGTCTGGTTTGGGACGACTATTGATGATTGTTGCCTGACGCGATTGCCGCCGGATTCGGCCGGACCGTTATACGCGTGGTGAACCTCGGGGTATTTCACAACCGGCTCGTTTTCTGACTTGGAACTGACTGAGAATCAAGGAGTTCAACATGGATCGGTTTATTGAAGTGACCTTGAAAAAACGCGGCGTGAGATGTGTCGCGCGGATGCTGGACGACCTTGCACCGAAGACGTGCGAGGCGGTGTGGAACGCACTGCCGCAGGAGGGCGATGCCTTTCATGCCAAATACGCGAGCAACGAAGTATTTGCTCTCGTCCCACCCTTCGCCCCGAGCGAGCCCGGTATGGAAAATCCAACGATTACACCGATCACCGGCGATCTGCTCTACTTCTACTTTCCGCCGGGCGCTGTTAACGTTCCATCGATGCGCGAGGTTGCCTACAGCACGGGCCTGGTCGATCTCGCGATCTTCTACGGACGGGACAATTTGATCCTGTCACCCAACATGGGACTGGTTCCGGGTAATCGTTTCGGTGAAGTCACGGAAAACCTGGATGAGATGGTGGAGGCGTGTACCAGTGTCTGGCGCGAGGGATTCGCCGGAGAGCGGCTGGGGTTTCGGCGATTGGAGTAGATCATACCAAGAGCAGTCATTCAGTGAGGGTGCAGTCATTCAGTCTATCCCCAGTAACGCAGGCAGTTCGGTTAGTAATGCGATTTCATAGTCCGGCTTAATTCCAGAGTCGTTTGGTTTCCCCTCCCTGTGCAGCCATACCGCGCGTACTCCGACAGCCTGCGCGCCTTCTACATCACTTTCCAGGTCATCTCCCACGTGTAACAATTGGTCCAGCTCACAGCCCGCCCTATACGCCGCGATCTGAAAAGTCCTCGGATCCGGCTTTTCTACACCGATGTCCTGGGCGTAGACGGCGAACTCGAAACGTCCATCGAGTCCGAAGTACTCCGGGTAGTTGTTACCGTTTGAAAGCAGACCCAGTTTGAAATGCGGGGCAAGGGTATCGAGCGTGGGCACCACATCCTCGTATGGGTCGATGTCTTCGTAACGGTGTTTCAGGTATACTTCATTGAGACGCGTCGAGATATCAGGCCCGGTGTGTCCGACATGATCAAGCATCTTGATGAAAGACCTTTTCCGTATTTCGTCATAGTCTCTCAGGTTACCCGTAAATCCCTTTTCCACCTGGTCACGGATATACCACATCCGCTCTACCGAAAGGTCCTGAGCCCGCCCGCCAGGTACACACAGAATCAACTCATCACGAACGGACTGCATCGATCGCCTGATGACCCGATCCGTGTCGATCAGCGTCGCGTCCACATCGAAGGAAATTGCGGAGATGTTCAAGTCACCTGTCCTTGGCATTGAAGATCGCCAGAGTTCTCAATATGCCGATTGAGTAGGTGTTCGTGGACGAGGAGACTACAATTCCTTCGTCGCCGACAAGCGAATCATATGCGCCACTTCCCGTCTGTCGTTTATACTTCGACGCCAATGTCACGAGGCTCGATCGCTTCCAAATCCCGGGCCTCTGACCGCATGGCATGATAAAGATCCCAACGGAGTTGAAGGTTAAGCCAGAACGAGGGCGTTACATCAAAGTATTTACCCAGCCGCAGCGCCGTGCTTGGTGTAATTCCTCGTCGGCCGTTAACCAATTCGTTCACGCGCTGGTATGGTACGTGAAGGGCTTCAGCCAACTCGCGCTGTGTCAACTTCATCGGAATCAGGAACTCCTCCAGCAGCATCTCACCCGGGTTTGTTGGAATACGATCTGTAGGAACAAGTACCATAGGGGACACCTCGCAACTCAGTTTAGTGATAGTCGATGATTTCGACATCTCGAGGACCAGCATCCGACCAAACGAAGCAAACGCGGTATTGGATGTTAATTCGAATGCTGTATTGACCTGAACGCGCACCCCGCAGGACCTGGAGACGATTGCCTGGTGGGCTATTCAGGTCGCGTAGTCTATCGACCGAATCTAACTGCTCGAGTTTTCGTACGGCAACGGACCACAGTGAGGACGGGCATGTGGAGCGCGCCGCACGTGTATCCCGTCCATTAAAGATATCCTCAGTACCGTTACTGCGGAACGAACCTATCATTATAGCATGATAGCTCGGTATCCATGCTATGTCAACATGTCATTGTGTATTGGCGTCCTGACTTTTTTCAAACAGCCCTCCTTCTTAATTCGTCCTACATATGAACAGGTGCTCATTCGAGATCCCGGAAAACAATGATCGGATCAAGGCATGACCGTAGATGATCTATATGGGACATACGCATCATCGCTTTCGGCACATGCCCGTCATCTGACCAGGGACAATGACCACGCGAACGACCTCTTACAGGAGACGTTCATTCGTGCCATGAAGCACCTTGGACTGCTGGGATCCCTTTCGCCCCACCAGAGGCGTGCCTGGTTGCATCGGACCATGGGCAACCTGTTCGTCGATAAGACACGTGCAAGGCAGAGAGAAGCGGTGTTCCTCCACAAGTGGCTTCAACTCGTACAGGAGGAGTCGAGCAATACCGTAGGATGGGAATCCGGGCTGTATGATCGTTCCGACGTGATGGCCACCATGCCGGAAATCATGAAGCACGTGCCGCAGAAACACCGTGATCTCGTTCATATGCGCTTCGTTCTTGGGCTCACGAGTAGGGAAATCTCAGAACGGACGGGCGTCCCGGCTGCGACCGTCCGCTTCAGGCTGCATGCCGCAATCAAAAAACTGCGCACGCGGATATCCCGTCTCACATAAACACGTATCCAGTAAACCAGTGACGGATCAGGATGCATAAGTCGTACGATCTCAATTTCTTGTTCCCAACTGTGGAATCATACCATAGGACAGGAGAAAAACCATGAATCTCGAAAATAGCACCCCCCGTTCGGTCAGCATTAATTGCGGTACGCTGGACATGCGTGAAACAACGGAACAGACGGCATCGAGGATCAAGCAGATCAACGCCGGGAACGTACTGGTATCCGCTGCGACCAGGCCTCTGATGACCATGTTTACCATCAATATGGGAAGTGTTATCGAAATACCGACAGAGGTCAGACTGATGACCGTTCATTCCAGGGAGGTCATGGGCCGGGAAGCGCTCTCCGGCGAAGGAGCCCCGCTATTCATCATGAACTCGGGCAGCATAATCCTGGAACCCGATGTCAAGGCTGAAGACGTGGAAAGTTCGTGGTTCGGAATCCTCAATTCAGGGAGCATACTCTATCCTGAACACGTAGCCGGAGCGATCATGAACAGGTTGACGGAAAACCCGGGAAGTCATTCATCTTACCGGTCTTCCGCCCGCCTGGTAGTCGGCGACCTCCTGCTGGATGAAGTCCACCTTGCTTCGATGGCAAACGACTCGGACATGGTCATCACGGGTGATCTGCAGATCGTGCAGGCCGTGCCGGATAAACTGATCGATCAGAAAATCAAGACACTCAACGTCAGAGGAAAAGTCTTCTGCTGCGAGAAAAATCTGTCCACGCTGGCATCCAGGTTCGATCCCAGGACCGGCACACCGCTGACCTGGGCGATTCCTGAGGGCTTTGAGATCGTGGAACACGAGATGTCTCTGAACTCCACGAACATACGGACATGGAAGGACAGGAGCATCTTCGCAATCGAAAACGTCACCATACACGAGGAAGTAGATCAGGATACACTGGACAGTGCCCTCGCCGGTCTCATATGCATCGGTACGGTCCTGTGCCCGGATAACCTGAGCGAAGTCCTGTCCAGAAAATGCGACACACTGAAAACCAGGGTGGTGTTCTATGATGGGACGCTGTGGTTCGTGCAAACCACGGTTACGCTCCAGAAGTCTCGATTCGACTTTCTCGAAGGGACCGCCACATTGTACAATACCGGCGTCGTTACCATCGAAGAAGATGTCGAGGCCCAGGTCCTGCACGATCATCTCGCGGGAGTTTACAACTGGGGCGTGATAAGCTGCAACCCGGATCAGAACGGCGCAGTGGAAGCGAGGATGATAGTGAATGAGGGCGTAGTTGACGTTAACGTGGTGAAGGAAGTTAATAACGGAGATCCTGATGCAGAGGATGAAGGGACTAAAGACGATCCTCGTCAAATCAATGCCGGCTATTACAGACTCTAGTTGGTGCAAATGGGCGCTTCATCGCTTGAGATCCGCGGCTGTCTGTTGCGCAGCCCATAAAAATCACGACTGACACAGTTACCGGTACGTCTCTGATCATTTGTGAGGAGAATCAATCATTGCAGTACCCAATTGTGACAACCCGGGATGTTGAAAACCTGCTCGTCAATCTCAGCATAAACCAGGGTCGAATCCAGCCCATCACTGGAGGCTGGTCTTACTGGACATTCGAAGTCGAACCGGATGACCATGATGAGCAAGTCGAGTCCTCCGCTGTCGAACCCGGCTGGATCTTTCGTTTTCCCAGGAACAGTGTGGTCGCTGAGAACCTTCAAAAAGAGCAGGCGGTACTGCCCGTCATCGCCTCACGGGTTAACTTCGCCGTTCCCCGAAAGACGTCGCCCTGGTGCACTGCGACCTGGGTTGCGAGCATATTCTGATGGATGATGACGGGACAACTGTGACTGGACTGATCGATTTCGAAGACGCAACCATCGGCGATCCGACGATCGATTTCGTCGGTATCTATGTCACTTATGGCATGGAGGCCGTTGAAAGGGTTCGAGACTGTTATGTGTGTGAGTTGGACGAACAGTTCGAGCGGAGGCTTCGGTCCTACACCTGGATGGTTTCCTGTCACGAGGTAATCTATGGGGTTGAGGAAGGTAGGCCAAAACTGGTGGAGGACGGAATTGCGGGCCTGCGGACACGGCTTGAAGACGCAGGTTTACTGTGAACTCAGACTGTGGTTTTCAATTACTCGCCTTGTCTGTCCGCTGTAAGGCCTTCCCTATAAACGCAGCCTTGGCGGCCTGGTAGGCTTTGCGGTCGCCTGGAAGTTTCTCCCACAGATCGCGTTTCAGGTTACTGTAATCTTCGGCCATTTTGGGATCTGCCCTCAGGAGGTCCCTGAAACGGATCAACTTCGTCCATTCGTCACTGGATTCTTCCACCATGTGGATGTGATGGGTCGTCGGATCGCCCTTGGTGAAATAATGTCTCCGGGGGATTCCGTGTTCTCCTCTAAATGAGTAACCGATATCCGTAAGCGGATCGATGCACGTCCGCGCGTTTTCAAACTCGTCAACTGCGATCCCTAAGTCCAGTATGGGCTTGGCGGGCATGCCCGGTATCGACGTGCTGCCGACGTGCTGGATTTCCTTAACGTGATCTCCAATTGCAAATGCGATGAACTTCTTCTCTGATTCGAACAGTGCCGGCCATTCGGTGCGGTAGGGTGAGAGATACAGTTCGCCTCGATTCAATCCGAGTGGAGGCGGGGCGGATGACCATCCCGCATCGATGGTGCCAGATTCAAGCACTATATGCCTTTTGTTAACGTAATCTCCCCACTTTGATACCGAGATAAAGGATGGCTCCCGTTCTCGAAATCAATCATCCCAAGCAATAGCACTCAGGAGGATGCGGCCTGCTTAGTTGCTGGATGTGGCCGAACCTCAGTCGTCAGACGATCTGAGAGTTCGTCTTCGGCTACGCCAAGCGCATAGTCCATCTGAATGCCCATCCAGAACTGTGGCGACATGCCGAAGTAGCGAGCCAGCCTGAGGGCCGTATCGGCGGTTATACCTCGTTTTCCCAGGACGATTTCGTTGATGCGTCGTGGCGGTACGCCGATGGAAAGCGCAAGGCGGTTCTGGCTCAGGTTCAGTGGCTTGAGAAACTCTTCCAGCAAAACCTCACCGGGATGCACAGGAGCCAGCTTCTCGTTACGCATGGTTAGCTCTCCTAATGATAGTCCACGATTTCAACATCGTAGGCATCGCCGTTTCTCCACGTAAAACAAATTCGCCAGCGGTCGTTGATCCTAATGCTGTACAGCCCAGAATGGTCGCCGCGAAGTTTCTCAAGGTGATTTGCCGGCGGCACCCGAAGATCAGTGAGCGATGTTGATCTGTGAAGCATTCGGAGTTTTCGAACTGCCGTCTGTTGAATGTCACCGGGCAACTTGTGGGACCGGAGGCGATGGAAGACCTTCTTGGTTTCTCGATCTGCGAAAGAACGTATCACTTTACAATATATAACGAATAACGTTAAACGGAAAGGGATATAAACGGATATCCTTATCGGGTCTACCTGGCGCGGTGCGTGTACTGGTGCTGACACACATTTAGTCGATTATTAAATACAAAACTCGACGCCGTGTTGCTTTGCTCTTCGAAGCCTTCGAGGTGCGGTTATCAATAGGATTGGACAATTTAGAAAGGTCGTGTTATTTTCAGGCGGTTTATCTGATGGGAGGATCTTCGAGGGTAACTCGAAGGTAATTAGTCGAGTGAGCTAGAGAATCGATTAAGATCAGAACGAGCATGCACTGAAACAGTCGCCAAGGTGACATAAGACCTCGATCCCTACAAGAGTCACGAGGAGTATAAGAAGATGCTGATCAAACTGGCGCTGCCTAAGGGAAGCCTGCAGGAATCCACCTTTGAACTCATGCGCAAGGCGGGGTTTCATTGCACGGTCAGCAGCCGGTCCTACGCACCCTGGGTGGACGACGAAGAACTGGAGATCATGTTGATCCGGGCACAGGAGATCGGCCGGTACGTCGAGGATGAGGTCTTCGACGCGGGTCTTACGGGCAAGGACTGGATCGTGGAGACCGGGGCGGACGTGGTGGAGGTGGCGGAACTGGTCTATGCCAAGCATACCCGGCGGCCGCTGCGGTGGGTGCTGGCCGTACCGGAGTCTTCGGATATACGTAGTGTCCAGGACCTCGAAGGCAAGCGGGTCGCCACGGAAGTCGTCAATATCACCGAGAGCTACCTGAAAAAACACGGCGTGAGCGCGAAAGTGGAATTCTCCTGGGGCGCGACGGAGGCCAAGGCCCCGGAACTGGCGGATGCGATTGTGGAAATCACCGAGACCGGCGGTTCGATCAGAGCCAACAAGCTACGCGTCCTCGACACGCTGTTGATATCCACTAACAGGCTCATTGCGAACAAGAAGAGTTGGGAAGATCCGGACAAGCGGCGCAAGATCGAAAACATCGCCCTGCTGCTCAAGGGCGCCATGCTCGCCGAGGAAATGGTCGGCCTTAAAATGAACGTCAGACGAGCGGACCTGGCCGCGGTAACGGCGCTGTTGCCCGCCCTGCAGAACCCCACTGTGTCCCCCCTGGCCGATGAAGAGTGGGTCGCCATCGAAGTGATGATCGAGGAACACACGATTCGCCAGTTGGTTCCGGCGCTCAAACGGGCCGGCGCTCATGGCCTGGTGGAATACCCGCTCAACAAGGTGATTTATTAAAGGGTTGGCCGCTCCAATGGATGAAAAGCCACGCAACGCCGCTGTCCGGAGTGTGAAGGCGGCGGTTCGCGCCATGTCCGGCTACACGCTGGTCCAGCCCGACTGTCCGGTCAAGCTCAACCAGAACGAATGCCCCTTTGACGTTCCCGACGATCTCAAGCGGGAGATCGTGGACGAGGCCCTGGCCGCAAACTGGGGCCGGTATCCGGGATTCGTTCCCGGCGAGGTCAAGGAGTCGATCGGCAAGCGGCACGGGCTGGGTCCCGAGTACGTCCTTATCGGCAATGGTTCGAACGAACTGATCCAGGCAGTTTTCCAGGCAACGATTGCAGCGGATGATCGGGTCGTTCTGCCAGCGCCGACCTTTACGCTCTACGCACTCATGGGCAGGATTGCGGGTGCCGACATTCGAACGGTACTCCTTAAGAGAGACCTTGCCTTCGATATCGAAGGCCTGGTGGAGGAGAGCGCTCGGCCCGGCGTCAAGCTGGTCGTGCTGTGTTCACCGAACAACCCGACCGGATCGATGATTTCGCCGGAGGACACGGCGCGGATCGCGGAGGAAACCGAAGGCCTGGTCGTCGTGGACGAGGCCTACTACGAATTCGGCGGTGTATCCTGCGTCGAACTGATTCCAGATCATCCGAACATCGTCGTTACCCGTACGTTTTCGAAAGCCCTCGGTGTCGCTGGACTCCGCCTGGGATACCTGGTCGCCGATCCGGCGCTGACACGGGAACTCGAGAAGGTCAAACTCCCGTACAATGTAAACGTCATTTCCCTGATCACCGCGCGCAAGCTGATCGGTCGGGACGACCTGATAGAGGAACGGGCCGCGATGATTCGATCTGAAAGACAACGGATCTTCCAGGCTCTGCGGAACCTTCCAGGCATCCAACCCTATCCCTCCCATGCCAACTTCGTTTTGTTCGAGGCGGAACGACCAGTCGCCGAAATCTTCCACGGACTGATCGACCGGGGCGTGCTCATTCGTGACGTCAGCCGTTACCCCATGCTGGAACGGGGCATGCGGGTAACCATCGGGCTGCCGGAAGAGAATGATGCTTTTCTGGATGCGCTACGGGCCGTGCTGGCCGATCAGGGGCATGTGTCTACGAATTGATCATCGAGTGGACTTGGCGGCTGCGAGCACATGATTCGGCAGCGCCGGATATTCCAAAACTTAGAATACGGACTCTACTAAATGCACGTTAGATTGGCTGTTCCCGAAGACACCGATCGCCTGCTCGAACTCATGATCGGTCTGGCGCATTTTGAGGATTATTTCGACGATTTCGCCGTGACGCGGGAGAGTATACTCGATCACGGATTCGGCGACGAGCGCTTATTCACGGCGTTTGTTGCCGAACACGACGATGATCTTGTAGGTATGGCGGTGACCTACCCGATACAATGGACCTTCACCCTGCGACCCAAGCTCGTGCTCAAAGAACTGTATGTAGACGAGGCTGCGCGAAGCCTGGGAGTGGGAAGAGCCCTGGTGGAGTCAGTTACAGCGCATGCGCGGTCGATGAATGCGGCTGAAATCATCTGGACTGTCATGACTGGGAACGCCGCTGCGGAGTACTTCTACCGATCCCTGGGCGCATCTCCGGATAGCAAGTGGAATAACTGGACGCTGAGTCTGGATACGTAGGGGTCGTACATTGAGGTAGTTCGTAGAGACATTCGTAGAGGTCGTTCGTAAGAGGTCGTTCGTAAAGGTCGTTCGTAAGAGGTCGTTCTTAAAGACGTGGGCGAATAGGCGTTTTCGGCCGAAGCCTCCAACTCCTTCAGCCGTGCCCACAAGGTTTTCTCCAGCAGCCCACCGGCAGGTCCATCTTACGGTACACAGTCTTGCGCCACGCCGTCTCGCGGCACGCAGTCTTGCGGCACGCCTACTCAGGTTTCAAGCAATGTCCGTACCGCCCCACGGACGGCCTGCCAGGTCACAGAACCCGGAACCATGAACTCATGGTGACCGGCGTCTGGAATGACCTGGTGTTCGATATCGTCTCCGGCATTCCGCGCGGTCTCCACGTAAGCTTCTCCCAGCTCGGGCGGTACGACCCAGTCGTGTTCCGCGCTGATTAAGACCTGCCTCACGCCAAGAGGCAGCAATCCAGCCGGTGATCCGCACCGGAACCGCTCTTCCAGCTCTTCCAGAGTTACGCCGGGTCCGCCAAGCAGTTCCGACACCACACCCTGCCGGCATTCCGCATCCGCATGGGGCGTGAAGCGTTTCAGATCCCCAGGACCCGCCAGGACCACGGCACCTCGGAGCGGTAATGGATCGGCGTTCCAGATCGGGCTGTTTCGCGGCAACCTGTGGCGCGCGGCCGTCCACAGCGCCAGGTGACCGCCCGCTGAATGCCCGATGGAGATGATACGGTCCAGATCGAGGTCGTGGTCGGCGGCAAGCGTCCGAAGATGGTCCGTCGCCAGCCCTGCGTCGAGAAACGTCCCTGGCCATCCACCGCCGTCCTGGTCCACGCATCGGTACTCGACGTTCCAGGTCGCTATGCCCTCGTCTCTCAGTGCGTCGGCTAGTGCGTCTGCGTTGTGCAGGTCGGCATAAAGCGACAGCCAGCATCCGCCGTGCAGGACGGTCGCCACAGGATGGGGACCGTCACCCTTCGGCAGGCGCAGTTCGCCGAACTGAGGTGGCGACGGACCGTACGAAGAATGGACGTCCGCCGGTTTACTCGACAGCGCGTTGACCAGATCGGGCGTTATGAAGGGATGGTTATCGGACGTGAATCTTGCGGTCATGGTGGGAAAGATTTGTAGGATGGCCTGGTGCGTGACGACCGAGGCCGGCTGTTCTCGGTTGAAAAACCTATACCACTCGTCACGGCAGAAAACGTTCCCGCTCTTCCGGAGCGGGTATGCGGCACACGTCGTGCCTGCCAAACCAGCGGTACCGGTTTCGCGCAACGATGCGGTAGACGAAATCCCGAAGTGGACGAGGGAAGATGTAAAGCAGACCGAACAGCCGCCAGGCTCCGCCCAGTCGGCTCAGGGCGAAAAAAACAGCGTTTGACTGCTCGTGGATCCGGTTGTTTTCCAGGTATACGAAGGAATGGGGGCCGCCTGCATGGTCCTGCGGCCCCAGCATGCGATGCGCGGTCTCACCCTGTAACGGCGCGTATCTGAACCGATCCCGGGTGTCTGTCTTCAGCAACAGATCTACGAATCCGTTGCACAGTCCGCATACGCCGTCGAAGAACAGGATTGGATGATGGTGGCCGGTCTGGTCGTTTCGACCCGTTCGATCCGTTCGATCGGTTCGATCCGTGTGATTCGCGTCACTTTGGGCCGAGTCGTTCACCGCTCAGCGTCCTTTACCGGGCCGAGACACTAACGACTCCGGTTGTTTACCGGACCGCGTTCCCCATGCCCAGTTTCTACCGGGCCCAGGTCGTTCACCGGGCCCAGGTCTTGTTCTCGAGTACCGACTGGTTCTCGTATATGGAACCCCCGCGTTCGGCACCGGGCAAGGGCATGCGGACGGGCAGGTCGGCCATGCGCGGCTCGTTGGTCGGTTCACCCCGGAGCAGGTTCCCGTTGAAGGCGTCCCAGTCGCCTGCGCCTGACAATGGCCAGGCATCGGCGGCAGCGTATTGAAACAGGAGCAGTCGCCGCGGCGCGCCGGAATAGTTCGGCGCCGAACCGTGCAGGGTCCGCACGTGGTGGATCGAGATGCCGCCCGCCGGAACTTCCAGGGCTACGACGTTTTTCGGGGTAAAGTCAGGATCGGTCACTGCGCCGCAGAACCGGCCGTGCTGGTGGTGGTCGTAGGTCGGACCCTTGTGCGAACCGGGTATGACCAGCAGGGCGCCGTTGGCCTCGTTCATTTCGTCGATGCAGACGCCCACGGCCAGGATGTCGTCGTTGGTATGAGGGTAGAAGGCCCAATCCTGGTGCCACTCCACCGGGCTGCCGTAGTCGGCGGACTTCATGTTCAGCTTGTTGCCGTTGGTCCGAATACCGTCGCCGACCAACTGCGCCACGATGTCGAGGATCCCGTCATGCTTGATGGTGCGCATGTATACGTCGTGGTGATCGATCGGGCTCTTCAAACGGCGCACCTTCGGATCGTGCGGAGTGTGATTGGGCTCGAGATCGTACAAGTCCGTGTGTTCGTTGAAGGCGGCGGATTTTTCAACGAATTCGTCGGTCACCCGTTGCAGATCCGCGACCTCGGCGTTCGAAAGCACTTTGTCTACGGTCAGGTAACCATTCTCATGGTAGAATTCAACCTTCTCCTGGGGTAGCATGGGGTCCTCCGTTATTGGACTGGTTGCCGTTCGCCGTGTTGATCGGCCAGCCTTTCAGCCTTTTGCCAATTAATCGTCAACCGTACTGCGCTTCGACAGTCGTTCAGCACTTCGTCAACCCTACTATTCATCATCAGCCGTACTGGGCTTCGTCAGCCATACTACTTATCGTCAACCGTACTGCGCTTCGTCCGGCCGCGGGAGGCGTTCTTCGACCGGCAAGAGAACCGGACCGGCTTGCCGTGGCACGGAGAGGTAGTAGTACGCCGTGCTCGAGTAATCGTTACTCAGCTTGTTCGCGTGTCCGTGTTCGATGGACATGCGGAAACTCTTTTTAAACCGGATCGGATCCTCGATATGATACCGGTAGACGGTGTTCTTGCCTTTGAATCTCCAGTCGGGATTTCCGCTGTAGAGAATGATCCCGTGATAGGGCGCTTGGAATTCCGTCGTCGGGCCATACGCACCGTGATACCAGTCTTCGGTGCCGGTCCCGTGCAACGAGGGCGGCCACGACTCGCCGTCGATGAACATCATGTCGTCGCCTTCGCCGTACCAGTCGTTCGGGTTGCGCTGAAAGCAGTCGATGTCCAGGTGGGCTCCGCAGTATATACCGTCGCCCTCTACGTCGCAGATGACGTAGTTTTCGCTGTCGCTCGTATTCAGCCAGCGGGGGTCGTTGCGATATACGTCGGGTTTGAGCCCTTCTTCGAAGGCCCATCCCTTCGTATCGGCTTCCCTGCGCCACTGCACGTGAAAATACGCCTGATCGGCCACCGCGTCAACGGTGGGATACGTTTCATAGTCGATGTAGAAGTAGTGAAAGTAGCCTTCGTCGCCCTGGTTTTCTATCTCTATAACGGCTTTTTCCTTAAAAGGCATGGGCCACCACGCATTGAAACCCTTTCCGTCCTGCGGACTCATCTGGAGCGGCGCGGTGATGAAATCCTTACGCATGCCGTGGCCGAGTCCGAAGAAATCGCCTATGGGACATTCCACGCTCGGTTCCGCGGCCCCGTCCCAGTATATACGCAGCACGATACGGCGGCAGTAGTCTTCCGCGGGAATACCGAGTGTCATCCAGATATGCTTGACGCACCCCGGACCGTCGATCTGCCCGATGACGCGTTTCTCGCCGGCCTCGATCCGCCAGGCGTCGGTATTGGCCCCGTTCTCTTCCCAGCTAGAAATCCGGTGGCTTTCGTAGGTGCGAAGCGTTGGCAGCGACGCCAGGCTGGTCTGGCCGATCATGATTCCTCCCTTGTAGGATTGTATTGGCGGTCCTCAATCTTACCGTGCTGATCGCCGGACATTCTCCGTATTTCACTACATTCGGACGCGCAAACTGCCGCGAACTGTCGGTCACTCGCCGTAGGTCGACTCGTCCGGTCGAGGCAGCCTCGCTTCGACCGGCAACAGGGTCGGGCCGCCGCGCCGCGGTTCGGACAGGTAGTAATAGGCGGTGCTGGAATAGTCGTTGCTCAGCTTGTTTGCATGTCCGTGTTCGATGGAAATGCGGAAGCTCTCGCGAAACCGGATCGGATCCTCGATGTGGTAGCGATAGACCGTGTTCTTGCCCTTCCACCGCCACGCCTCGGTGCCGCTGTACAGAATGATGCCGTGATAGGGCGCGTTGTACTCGTCCGTCGGACAGTAGGCGCAGTGGTACCAGTCCTCCGTGCCCGTCCCGTGGAGCGAAGGCGGCCACGCTTTACCGTCGATGAACATCATGTCGTCGCCCTCGCCGTACCAGTCGTTTGGGTTGCGCTGGAAGCAGTCGATGTCCAGGTGGGCGCCGCAGTAGATCCCGTTGCCTTCGACGTCGCACATGACGTAGTTTTCGCTGTCGCTTTTATTGTACCAGCGCGGATCGTTCCGGTACTCGGCCGGCTTCAGCCCTTCCTCGTAGGCCCAACCCCTCGTATTGGCTTCCCGGCGCCATTGCACGTGGAAATACGCCTGGTCCGCCACCGCTTCCACCGTGGGATAGGTCTCGTAGTCGATGTAGAAATAGTGATTGTATCCTTCGTCGCCCTGGTTCTCCACCTCCAGTACGGCCTTCTCCCTGAAGGGCATGGGCCACCACGAGTTGAAGCCCTTGCCGTCCTGCGGGCTCATCTGCAGCGGTGCGGTGATGAAATCCTTCCGCATGCCATGTCCCAGGCCGAAGAAATCACCGATAGGACACTCAACGCTCGGTTCCGCGCATCCGTCCCAGTACATGCGCAGCACGATACGGCGGCAATAGTCCTCCGCCGGGAGACCCAGCGTCATCCAGAGGTGCTTGATGCAGCCCGGACCGTTGATTTCGCCGATCACGCGTTTTTCACCGGCATCGATCCGCCAGCTGTCGGCATTTTCGCCGGAGTGGTTCCAGCTGGATATGCGGTGACTTTCATAGGATCGCAGCGAAGGCAACGATCCCAGGCTGGTCTGCCCGATCATGGAAATTCCCTTTCTATTGATTAACTCGATCTTAAGGTTCAAACATTTAAGTACAATCGACTGAATTGAAATCTGGCAACATCACTGGGTGATTCGCCCCTTTCTGCAACATCGCCGGCTACTTCACCCCTTCCTGCAACATCGCCAGCTGATTCACCCCTTCCCGCAACATCGCCGGCTACTTTACCCCTGCTTGCAACATCGACGACCACTTCACCACTTTGGCATGCCCACCGTCACCAGGGTTTCCGCCACCTGTCCGAAGGGCCGGCCTCCCACGGTCAGGTTCAGCGCCACGGGTTGCCGCCGGCACCGGGTGCCTTCAGGAACGTGCAGCACGAGGTGTATATCCTTCTGTTCCCGGGGGCCCAGGGACAATGTGACCGTCTCGCTCTGCCAGCCTTCGGGACCCACGAGGCGAATGCGGGCCGGTTGTTCCGTCGGGAACGGATTGAGTACCCAGCCGCTGAATTCGACGGGGCCGCCCTCCGGCGCGTGGGCGCGGTATGGCGCCAGCTTGCCGCCCTGGGACTCGGCGCCGAAATGGGCCTCGTCGTCCTCCAGCAGCATGAGCGTGCGGTGCACGTCGTCGAAGGCTTCCGCGGCACGGTTAATCTCCGCGTACCATTCGGGAGACGTGCGGTACGGACGGGTGTGACCCGTGATGACCAGTTCCGGCTCGAACCGTTTGAGGTCCTCCAGGAAACTTTTGTAGCAACCGAGGTCGAGGCCATTCTTGTACACGTGGTTGGTGAACATGCGCGCACCGGGCTGGTAGCCCACCCCGCCCTCCGCGTCGAAGAAGGCCTGGTCGCCCGTGTGGACCACGCGGGTACCGTCGATCTCCATGCAGATCATCGTGGCGAAGCGCGTATGGCCCGACATGGGATACAGCGTGATGGGGATGTTCTCCCAGTGGACCGTCGTTTCGTTGGGGATGTGGCGGGACACGTTGATAGGCTCGTGCCAGAGGCAGGGCCGATCGTACTTGACCGGGTTTACAAGCAGGTCGCTGAACTGTTCGCCCGCCAGGACTTCCGTCCCGTAAATACGCTGGAGCATGGGGATCCCGTTGACGTGGTCGTCGTGGAAATGGGAGACGAGTGTCGCGTCGATACGATCGATCCCGAAGCGCTTCCTGAGTCCGCTTATGCCGTGCAGGATCGGGCGGCGATTGGATACGTGGGATTTTCCTGGCTGGAAACCGGTCTTCAAGTTGTAGCCGTAGTCGATGGACAAGACCTTGCCGGTGTCGCTCAACACGAAATGGGTCTCCGCGCCGGCGTATTTCGACCGGTACAGGTGGGGCAGCACCTCTTCGATATCGTCCTCGTCCGGATCTTCCAGGGGTCCGGCCACCCCGGGCGAAATCTCCTCGAGACGCCGGAGGTTGGCCTTAAAGGCCGTGATGGCGGTGGCCGGATCAACCACCGGATCTCCCAGGCTCGGAAGCAGCCGGTCCGCCCCCGTCTCAAGCAGCCGATTGGCCGCGTGGTACAGGTTCCACGCCCCCGTGTAGTCGTTGTAGTTGTACTGCAGCGGCGCCAGCCGGGTCGTCTTCCCGGTCGCGCAGATCACCTCGCCGACGAACCCGATGCGGCGGCCGCCAATGTTGGCGATGTAGCTACTGGCCCCGTTGGTCATGCCCGGTGTGGGTACGACCTCCCACAACCGCCCCGCGATATCGCGCGTTTCATAATCCATCATCCAGGCGTCGACCGGCACGGGCCGGACGGGCGAGAAGCGGTCCCACCGGTTGTCGTAGGAGTTCCATTGCTGGCGTTCCCTGAAGTGCTGTTCGGGATCGACGAGGTACTCCTGGTCCCAGTACGGACCGAGTATCCGCGCTCCCTTCTCATGGAGCCGAATAGCGCCGTCCGTGTGGTCCCGGAAATGATGGGTGAGGAGTACCGTTACCGGCCTGCCCCGTGCGATTTCGTCGAGATGGTCCGCGGCCAGGCCCGTACCTGCGTTTACGAGCACGACGCCTTCCGTGCCCTCGACGGCGTACACGATGCAGCTATCTTGAAACAGGTGAATACCTTCTTCGATTCGTTCCCAGGGTGAAGGCATGGACATTTCGCTCCTCGGTGCGCAGCGGCCGGTGGTTGGCTGGATTGACAGATTTGTCGGTCAGGTGGAGTGTATCCCACGTATATCCTCGTCCATTATGCATGTGAATGGAACCGGTGGCAATAACTGGATGCGGCCACCGTAAAATCCGGTTGCAGCTTATGGTATCATCTCGATGCGACCGCCGGAAAATCCGGATTCGGCTGATGGTATCATCTCGATGCGACCGCCAGAAAATCCGGGTGCGGCCGGCAGCAAATGGAACCGCCGGGCATTGAGAAAACGAGCCTGGAGTGTAAGGGAGTCACACTACAAATGTATTGTATTTCGGCACTTAAACGTATAAGTTCAATACAGCGATTGTTTTATTCCACCGGTATCTGGTCCGCACCTGTACAGTTTCCAGTATGCGCCTGTACAATTTCCAGCTGGCGCTTGTACAGATTCCGGCTCGCATTCGATCGGAATTCGATACGCGTCCGTACCTCTACAGGGGCCTGATCTTGGCTGATGTAGAAACCCTATACGACCGCTATTTCCTCGAATACGCCACCTACGTCGTCAAGAATCGGGCGATTCCGGAAATCGACGACGGCCTGAAGCCCGTTCAGCGCCGCATCCTCCACACCCTATTTGAGATTGACGACGGCAAGTACCACAAGGTGGCCAACGTCGTCGGCCAGACGATGCAGTTCCATCCTCACGGCGACCAGTCCATATTCGGCGCGCTGGTGTCGCTGGCCAACAAGGACCTGTTCATCGACAAGCAGGGCAATTTCGGGTCGGTGCTCACGGGCGGGCAGGCCTCGGCGGCGCGTTACATCGAATGCCGGCTGACGCCGCTCGCCCGGGAGGTGCTGCTCAGCCCGGAGATCACGGAGTACGTGGATTCCTACGACGGTCGCGCCCGCGAACCGGTGGTCTTCCCGGCCAAGATCCCGGTGGCGCTCATCCTCGGCGCCGAAGGCATCGCCGTGGGCATGTCCACCCGGATTCTGCCCCACAACCCCATCGAGGTCATGGAAGCCCAGGTGTCCTGCCTCAAGGGGGAGCCCTTCCATCTATACCCCGACTTCCCAACCGGCGGGCTCATGGATGTGAGCGAATATGAAGACGGTAATGGACGCGTGTATACCCGCGCGCGGCTGGAGCCCAGGGACGATGGCGTGGTCATGGTCCGCGCGCTGCCCTTCGGCGAAACGACCGAAAGCCTGATGAAATCGATCGAGGAGGCGGCCCGATCCAAGCGCATCGCCGTAAAGGGATTGACTGACTACACCACCGGCGACGTGGAGATCGAGATCCGGACCGACCCCGGCGCGGAAACCGGAGACATTCTGCGGGGCCTGTACGCCTTCACGTCCTGCGAGGTCTCCATCGCCGCCAACTTGTTGGTCATCAGCGACGGTCATCCCCGCGTAATGTCCGTATCGGACATGATCCGGCACAGCACGGACCGGCTGCTGGAGATCCTGGAAGCGGAACTGAAGATCGAGGAAAGGGACCTGCGCGCCAGGCTCCGGGCCCGGAGGCTCGAACAAGTCTTCATCGAAAACCGGGTGTACAAGGATATCGAGAACGTCGAGGACATCGAGGGCGTATACACCGCCGTGCGCGAGGCCATCGCGAAGTACAGCCCGGTTTCGACCACGGCCCGCGCGGTGGACCGGGGCATGAACGAACTATCCGACGCACCGCCCGAGATCCGCGACGCGGCCCGTAGTCTGCTGACGACCGTGTACCGCAGCCTGGCCTTCGAACACTACGGCCCGAGCCGCGAGATGATCGCCCGGAACCTGGACGCGATCGGCCATGGTCCCGAGGAGTATCGACGCCTGGTGAGGTCGCTGATGTCGGCGATACGGCACGAAATGACCGCGACGCGGCGCATGGCCGCCGTGGAAGACATGATTACGGCCGACAACCTGACGAAAGAGGACCTGGACCGGCTGCTGGACATTCCGATTTATCGCATCACCCGTTACGGCATCGACCGGGCGGAGGCAGAGATGCGGGAGATCGAAGGCCAACTCCAGACCGTGCTCCACAACCTGCATCACCTGACGGACTTCGCGATCGATTTCCTGGAACAACTCATACGCGGCTATCGCGACGAACATCCCCGTCGATCGGAGGTCAAACCCTTCACGCCCATCGACGAACGCGACGCCGCGGTCCGGGACCTGGTACTCCGTTACGACACCGAAACCGGGTACATGGGCTATACCATCGAGAGTGGCCAGCCACTCTTCAACGTCTCCCTCTACGACCGGGTCGTGATCGTGCGCTCAGGAGGCGTCGCGGGCGTCCACAATACCCTTGACAAAATGTACGTCGACCTCGATATCCTGTACTGCGCCATGGAGGAACCGGGGCGCGTTTTCACCGTTGCCTATCGCGATCTCGAAGGCTTCGCCTGCATCAAGCGCTGCGCCATGGATCGCTGCCGGATCAACCAGCTCTACGAACTCGTGCCGGGTGATTCGGAGTTGCTGGCTTTCACGGCGGAGGCCGATCCGGAGATCGTGTTGATCACAAGGGACAGCGAGACCCAGCGCGAGACCCGGTATTACCGCAAGGCGGAGGAATTCTCCATACGCAGCCACCGTGCGAGAGGCGACCGCATCGAGCAGACCGGCATCTCGGATGTCGAGTTTGTGATTCGGAAGGATCGGAAATCCGGCGGTCAGGATGCGGATGGGCAGGTGTTGAATGGTCAAGAGAACGAAGACCAGAAGGACGATGAAACCGACCAGTTGTGACCGAGCACTGGATCATACCAACTTACGATTCAACCAGGAAAGGTGTAATTCATGTCTTCATGGAAGCTGTTGAGCTGGAATGTGAACGGGGTCAGGGCGGTGGCGAAGAAGGGATTCATAGAATGGTTGCAGGGCGAGGCACCCGATATCCTGTGTATCCAGGAGACCAAGTCCCAGGAATCGCAATTGGATGCCAAGATTACGGACGTCGACGGATACACAAGTTACTGGTCTGAAGCGGAGAAGAAGGGATACAGCGGAGTCGGCGTCTACTCACGCCACGAGCCCATCAGCGTGCACAAGGGATTCGGCGAGGACCGTTTCGATTCCGAAGGCCGGACCCTGGTACTGGAATACCCCGATTTCACGCTGTTCAACGTCTATTTTCCGAACGGCAAGCAGAATGCGACAAGGCTGAAGTACAAGATGGATTTCTACGCGGCCATCCTGGTCCATTGGGAATCGCTCCGTGCGGACGGCAAGAAGCTCGTCATCTGCGGCGACGTGAACACGGCCCACAAGGAAATCGACCTCGCCCGCCCCAAGGACAACGTGAAAATATCCGGGTTCCTCCCCAAGGAGCGCGCGTGGATCGACAAGATCGTCGAACAGGGGTACGTAGATACCTTCAGGCAATACGACGAGGGACCGGACAACTACACCTGGTGGCATCTCATGTCCGGAGCGAGAAAGCGAAACGTGGGCTGGCGGATCGACTACTTCTACGTGACCGAAGACCTCATGCCTTCCGTCTCCAACGCATGGATCATGCCGGACGTCATGGGTTCGGATCACTGTCCGATCGGAATCGAGGTGGGAGTGGGGTGAGAGAGGGAATCAGCAATTCGGATTCTAGGGTTTAATTCGATACAAATTGATACACTTACGACATATGTGCTATGGATCTGTAACTGAGGGTATATCGGTTAAAACGACAAAGCCAAGATTAACACCATAGTATATTTTCCTATAACGTAGTCACGGTATCCTATGAGGTATTTGGAAATCTCGACGAATACATGCGTCTAAGATTAGTTATTTGAAATGCAATTTGAGGAGGCTATTGTATGCAGGACATAAGTCGCCGAAGTTTGTTATTCTTGCTAGTCGGTGTTGATGCACAACCAAGTGGACTAGGTGGTATCACTCGATTGCAAAAACTTATGTTTTTGTTAGAAAAAGAGGAATACGTTGATTTACCTGATGGGTTTGAGTTTGAAGCGTATAAGGCTGGACCGTATTCACCGCAACTTTATGACGATTTGGAATTCTTGGAAAATCTAGGTTACATAGAAGGTGAGGTGACAGCTGAGGCTTCGGAGCCTGAAGCTGCAGAGGTCGACCGACTATCGTTTGATCATTTGATGGGTGTTGAAAATGAGTCTGCGAGCAATGGATATGACATAGACGGACCAGCAACAGCAGACTCTTTTGAAGAACGTCGTTTTATACTAACAGACCTAGGAAGAAAACATATGGATAAACTGCTCGAATCGACGACATACACTCCTGTGGTAGACAAGATCCGTCGTATAAAGTCCAAATATGGTCGGCATTCACTGAATGACCTGCTCTACTATGTTTACACTAAGTATCCTGAAATGACTACGGAATCAGAAATCCAAGACAAGATACTACGTCGGGGACCACGTAGATGACAGTTGCAGAACTTGCGAATTTGTCGTTGAGTATACATGGAGCTATATGGGTTGCGGCTGCGGTTGCGTTTTACAAATTTGGAGATCGGAAGGTATTGTTTGACAAGGTGCCGCATGAATGTCGCCGACTGATGCAGGCCATAAAAGACGAAATCACAACAGATCTGCGAGCACAACTTAGACCGATTGTCCGAGACTCAACCAGAATTCGAACAGGAATCTTAAGACCAGAAGGAGACGATTACATAGAAGAGCCTGTCGACGTTACGGAGGGGGAGGGGTATTACCAAGCCATTCGTGATTTCGTTACGAATTCCTCCGGAGCTCTTGTTGACTTCAGTCTCCTCCTTGCTACAGTCAGTTCATGGCGTAAATGGGCACACCTATTGTCCACGTCTATTTTGATTCTTGTTATTTTAGAGTCTGTTGTCCTTGCTGTAACCCTCATAGTAAAATACATCATCGACAACACAGCAATGGTCCCTTCCTGGTCGCTACTACTGAGCATACTTCCATCTGCAATCGTCGTGATCGGTGTGTTTATTTGCCTTGTGTTATTACATGTGAAACAAGGTGTTATCTATGACCTGAAGGTGAACTATGATACCTGATCGTGAATATATGCTTCTGCCAGTAGTAGAAGAGCATTTCTGCACGGTATATAGAAAACAAAAAAAGGAAGTACCATTTTACGATCACAGAATTGACCTGTATGGGTACTCGCCATCAACTGACTGTAGCGTTGCTGTAGAGCTGAAGCTACGAGATTGGAAGCGGGCACTACAGCAGGCACTTGTGTACCAACTCTGTTCCGATTATGTGTTTATTGCTGTCCCCGAATCAACCGTACAACGGGTCAAGGTTGAAGTACTCCGCGAACATGGAATTGGGCTTTTAGCTATTTCGGATGAAAAGTGTTCAGTAGTACTTCCAGCGAATCTGTCAACTGTAGTCAATTCACAATACAAAGCTATATTCACTGCTATGATGCAGAAGTAGTACTATGCCAATTGTAAATCCACATGTTGTACTGCGGCTGGGTAGCCACGCGGAAAAGGATTACTTTCTTAAGACCATTTCTTTATGGGATGGCCTAATGGTCGGAGCTAATCTGTTGGAGTCCGCTCCTGGAGCAACGTCAAGCATGGTTTTTAAGTATGCTGGAATGAGACACAAAATCCCATACTACATCGATCCTATGACGTATGCATTTGGTTCTTACACCGAGCGCGGGTCGAGTGAGTCGAGATTCGATCTGGATTGGATAAAATCTGATCAAAAAAACAAGAAGACAAACTCGGTAGAACGTAGATTCAAGCGATCATATCGTGTTCTCGCTGAAACGTTAGGAGGAGTCGTACTGCGTGCCCTAGAAACCGATAACGGAATCTCGACAGATCTCATAGATAGGCCGGAAGACATTGACCAACTATGTGAGGCCGTTGTTCAGTACCAACGGAGTCGGATAAAAAACGAGTTCGAGAAGGATTCTGAGTATGTGGATGCCGCAAATCGAGTTCCTGGTCCCGCTGCAGTGTTCGCCCCATATTTCTATATCGACCCGTCGAGATTTGATGCGGGCCTCGCGTTGTTCACGGCTTGTGCAAGTGTTGCCGCTTCTCTAAAGTCCACAGAACCGGTACATGCAATTCTTTGTACGGATGTCTCAATCCTTGATTCCGAAGAATCTCTTTCAAAAGCAGCAGAATCGATTAAGACGAGTGGAGTCGATGGAGTATGGTTATGGTTCAGTCGATTCTATGAAGATACCGACTTAACGCCTCGACTAATGAGATTTCGTTACTTTGTCGAGGAACTGAGCGAGACAGTTATGGTAAACAACCTTCATGGAGGTATGTTCAGCCTTGCAATGTCGCGATTTGGCTTGAGTGGTACGTCTCATGGAGTAGGATATGGCGAGCAGAAAGATGTGATACCAGTGATAGGTCAATCGACCCCTACAGTCCGGTATTATCTACCTGATCTCGGTCGTCGATTGAGCGTTCCCCAGATCCAACGAGCCTTGATCGGAGTTGATGTTGTAACAGCCGAACAGTTTTTCGAGAAGGTGTGTGGTTGTGTGATTTGTCGTAGAATTATCGGTGAAGATCTTAATGGGTTTTCGTCATTTGGTGATCTGCATTACGCCACAGAAGAATCGAGACGTAAGGCGCAGACTCCTGTTGCAGCCAAAAGATGTAGGTTTCACTATTTGTTGAATCGGGCTCGTGAACGCGACAAGTTTCGTGACTGGGATTTGGTTACAATCGCCGAGTTTTTCAAGAATGCATACCTGAAATGGCAGAAACAACCAACTCTTAGTGGAGATGCGCAGCATTTAAAGAGTTGGACACAGATCTTCAGGATCTAAGTTTTTTCCATCGTTTGATCCAGTAACATGTTTGAGTAACTGGTCCTACCTTAACATCCCCATGTAACCCGCCAGTTACTCCCCCTAATGTAAATAAAGATCTTCAAAGGTAATTCCCGTTTTACCTAAATAAGTCCGTTCAGTTCTTCGAAAAGCGCCTCAAACCGGTCCAGAGCTGTGTTAAGTCCAGGTAGTGTTGCGATTTCTTCAGGGCTAAGTTGGTTTAGGTGTTTTGCAGCCAAAAAGTGATCGAACTCAGGCACCTCCGGCGGGAGTAATCGGGCTCGTTTCTCAACCTCTTTGACGATTCTCATTTCGCAATCGTCCGGTTTGCTGGATGGTAGTTTATTGGCCTCGGGGATTGAAAGCGCGCTATTCACCAGCGCTGCATAAAGATCCCAACCAATCAGATCCTCAATATCCGCCTCCTGCTGCTCTACGAAATCGGTCGTTTTAAGAAGATGGCCGTCTTCCAAAAGTTTGGAATCCTCCAACTTCTTAACCATTGTCTTTTGGCCTTCGTGATAGTCTAGCAACGCAGCGATTTTCAGACCACGTCCCTTAAACAGGGTTATGAAACTTGTCACTTTGGGGGCACCTTCGGCAGGAGCAATCGCCCAACGTATGTCGAGCCCTATGCGTCCATCTTTAACCAGTTTGCGAGTGAACCAATTCATAAAAGACCACTCGGAAGGTCCTTCGACGACTACCACATATGGTCCGACAAAAAGTGTCTGCGTGATTTCAATTCCGAGTTTCCCTAGGAGCGGTAGGATTGTATCATGGTCTCCACTAAGTATTTCCTCGCCGACTTTTGTGCCCCTAACCTCTTCCTCGACATTATCACCGCTAACATTTCGTTCTACTACTACATCCTCTACAGTACGCAAGGTAAAGATATTCTCGATGTCGAGCATGAATGGGGAATGCGTCGTGTAGATGACTTGGTAGTCATTTCGGAGTTTTTCACGTATATATCGGAGCAGGTCTTGTTGTGCTGTCCCGTGAAGTGTCAGACCGGGCTCATCAAGCAATACAATCAGCTTGTCGGCATAGTTAGCTTTCATCTGCGAGAACCAGATTAGGAACGAGAAAAACCAAATAAAACCCGTGCTTCTCTCATCGAAGTTAACCGATGCGCGATGACGTTCATTTCTGATACGAGTATTAAAAACATAGCCATCATTGAATGGTGGCGGATCATTGGGTCTTCCCATATCGCATCGGAAATCGACCTTGAGGTGCTTGTTCTGGCTCCAATATTCGAATATCTCGTCGGACAGACGATTCCCAATTGCCTCAAGACTCATAATAAGGTCTTCTGAGCTTTCAGATTCCGCAATCTCCTGCGCACTACTGTTGACCAGACTGAGCAGGGCCTGAAAGATTTTGAGTTCAAAGGTGAGTTGGTCGGTTTGCTCCAGGTGTACTAGTTCATTGATCGACACCTTGCCTGGTAGCCTCTCGTATTCTTTGAAGTAAACGAACTTTGGCAGATTGGGCCGCAATACAGCTGCAACTGCCGAATAAATCGAGTTATTTGGATATTTCTCATGAATTCGTTGTTGAAGTTCCTGATGCTTCTGGGTCGGCCCGTCAATCCTAGATAGTGCCTCATATAAGGTTTGTATCGTTTCGGGATTCCCTGTAATAGATGCTCTCTCGGCAGCGTTAAAGTGAGAAGATTCAACGAGGGTGTTGACGGTAGAAGCCTCTTCAGCTTCTACACTCCAGAACCATTTATTTTGGTAGCCTTTCGTAATCTTGACATTCGCATCGTCAATTAGTTTAAGTTCGGGTAATTCTCTTCTTAAAAGTTCTAGATCCGGCTCATCCAGTGACCACTCGGTTGTTATTACAATTGCGGTTTCTGAGTCTTTCTTACCCGCATCGGTTAATGCATATCTGCGCGGATAGTCATTCGTATGAAAATCCGATGAGTCGTCTTCCACAGGATTGAGCTTATATAACGCCTCAAGTATTGCAGATTTCCCGGCCTCATTTTTGCCAACAAGCGTGGTGACCTGATCGACATTCCAAGGAGTAGAATCCTCAACGCATTTATACTTGGTGATTTGAACTTTTTTTAGCTTCACAACGATTCTCCTGCAGATTCAAAGTTATCCGACCATGATCGGGAGATTAGCAAAAAGAACAACCTATTTTCGATCCCATCCAGCGTCAAGTTGCAAAGTAAGTAAAGTTCTATCAGTGGTAATTTCGGATCGAAATCTGGTTCAGCATCCTCTGAAATTGAGCCTTTAGAGGCGGGTCATTCAAATCCATACGGGCCCAGAAATAGGCGATAGGCCGCTTCATCGAAGCCTACAACGTGAACCCCCCATCCCTTCCAGTGGAAGACAACCAAAGTCAAACGGAGAAACCTTGAAGCTGGATAATCAAATTTAATCAGATAGATACTGGCTTGTCACCGATCTGTTACAGATGGCATCTGAAGAACACATCTTAGATAGCGACGAGGCTGTCGAGTAGGATAATTGAAGCTGGTTGGATAATACGCGATGTTTGCCGGCGCCGGGTTGTAGCTGCTAATTCAGCATATCTTCAACGTAGCTTTCCCTGTCTTCTTCCTGAAACAGGACGTTCAGTTTCCGCATCTCGCTCTTCTCCATGTTCCATAGCTTGCGCATCGTCTCTGACGGTGTGTTCGAGACGATGAAAGACTTTAAGTGTATCGGAGTAATAACGGCGAAAGAAGCCGAACAAATGTTCGTACACCTCACTTTCCAAAGTGTCGAGATCCACCGTATCGTGCTTAAGCCTATCACGCAGGTCCTTGACAGTGGGCGAATCGTCCGGGTTCAATCCTGCTGTTTCGACGCCCTCGATCACCTTTGCCAGTTCCTTCTCTAATTCTTCCTTGTCGGCAGTCTTGTATTGTTCGAACTCAGTCCGAATCTGGGGTAGCAGGTCATTTTCCAAAAACTGCGTTGTTTCGGCGCTCTTGGCGTGCATCACGCGGTATAGGCCGAAGTCCAGTTCGGGCTGGTCAAGCTGGAATAACTCTTTAAGCAAGGTTTTTAACTTCTCGTATTTTTGGTTCATCTGATTTCAACCCCGTGCCTTTCTTTGATGGTGTCCGCCACTATACAACCGTCCAGCGTATAGTGAAAAGAGTCTCCGTTTCGACTCGCTGTGCCAGCCGGCGTTCCAGGGAGTCGATGAGTCGGTCGCGTTTCTCGATAATCTCGTCCTCGACCTTAAAGATCTCTTGGCGCTGACGGCGCTGCTGACGCTCGAGCTTCTGGATCTTCTCCTGAATCTCGTGCTGCTCGGCGAGTGTGTTAGCCTGGCGAGTCTGGCGCCTTAGAACTCTGATCTGCTCCTTTGTATCTTGGAGCGCCTTCTCCGCCGAGAGCACCATGTCATCAGCCCACTGTTCGAGCTTGTCTCGGGCCTCGTTGAAGTGCGTGTTGTTCTGTTCCAGCGAGCGACTGACCGTGGCCTGGGTGTGGCGCTTGGAGTCACCGTCGAGACGTTTTGCCACAGTTGTCGGTATAGAGATTTCGCCATTCTCTTCAGGTGCAAAACGGCCTGCACAATTGAATAACTTCTCTATAGTCTCTTGGTCGAGAGACACCCCGGTCTCATCGAATCCTGAGAAGAGCAGGTATTCTTCCCGCTCATAGGAGTCGATGGTGAGACGGGTTAGCCGCAGATAACCGGCTTTACCGCGTAGCGCTTCGACAATGTGAAGCCGCGTCGGATGATTGGTTACGTCGAAAAATACCTGTTCTGACGGAGTAGGAAGCGCTTTTGCAACATCGACGACATGCTCACCAAGTGGGTGTGACAGGCGATATAGGAAGACACCTTGGCCTTCTTCGTAGTCCTCATCGGTACTATTTCCAGACTTGGGATGCGACTTCGAGATCAAATGGTAACGCCCTCTGAGTATACCGGCACAAGGTGGGTCGTCTAAATCAAAGGTCAAAGCTTCGTCGTCGAACCGTGCCTGCCTTTCGAGCATGAAGCGCGTGAGCGACCAGAACCGCATGCCCACGCGGTCGAGCTGGGCCTTAGCATCCTCAAGCTGCAGACGAAGCCGATGGTGCACGTCCTCGTCGAAATGCTCGAAAAGCGTACGGCGCGTGTCGTCGAGACGCGTTTGAATCTGCTCGTCCATCTCGGCTTGTAGCGTGTGGAATGCGGCGTCTATCTCTTCGGTCGTCCTACACTTCTGGTAGATGTCTAAGATGCGTTTCTCGAAATCGACACCAGATTCAATGCTGCCAAGTACATCGTCAGAAGCGCCAAAGACTCCGTTGAAAAGCCTGAACTTCTCTGTCAGGAGTTCCAGAACACGGCGGTCGGCCTCGTTGCGTTCGTTGAGGAAGTTTATTACCACCACATCGTGTTTCTGACCGTAGCGATGGCAGCGACCGATGCGTTGCTCAATGCGCTGAGGGTTCCAGGGCAGGTCGTAGTTTACGACGAGTGAGCAGAATTGAAGATTGACACCTTCCGCCGCTGCCTCAGTCCCAAGTAAAATAGTCGCATGATCCCGAAAATACTCGATAAGCGCAGTACGTACATTCACGACCCGCGAGCCGGTGGCACGTCCGGAGTCGCGATTCTCTGCGACCCAGCGCTGGTAAATCTCCGTAGCCTCCGGTCCTCCATTCGTGCCATTGTATAGCACGACCTGTTCCCAATAGCCATGCGTTTCAAGGAAGGTTTTCAGGTATTCCTGAGTCCGACGAGACTCGGTAAAAATCAATGCCTTGCGAGCGGCGCCCGTCGTCTCCATTTGCTCGAACCCAATCTCCAGCGCCTTGAGCAATGCCTGACTCTTGGAGTCGATGCCGATGGAGCGCGCCCAACTGGCTAAACGCTGAAGGGCACCAATCTCCTCCTGCAACTTCACCCGGTCGATGGTGACCGGCTGTGTTTCGGGCTGGTCAGTTTCCTCACTTTCCGTGAGGATCTCGTCGAGCAGATCGTCCTCGATTTCTTCGATCTCAATCAGTTGCTCCGTAAAATCGGTATCGTTGTTGGTTTTCTCGTCATGCAACGTCTCGAGACGTGCCCGCAACGTATCGAGCGTTGCAGCGATTGCCTGAGACGATGAGGCGAGTAACTTCCGCAGAATCAGGGCTGTGAGATGTCTTTGTCTCTGGGGGAGTGCGTAACTGTCCTCCTGTTGAAGAAAATCGGAGACCGCCTCATAAAGTCTGTGTTCTTCGTCGGTCGGCTTGAATGGACGTGTAATTGGACGCCGCTCGGTGTACCGTATGTATTCCAGCACTTCGTTGCGGAGGGTTCGCTTGCAAAAGGCAGAAAGTCTCTGCCGCAGGGTTGACAGATTGCTACCAGCACCGGCGTACTGGGTTCGGAACGAGTTTACGTCGCCAAAAAGACGCTCGTCTATGAGCGTCGATAGGCCGTACAGCTCAAGTAGTGAGTTCTGCAGTGGTGTCGCAGTAAGAAGCAACTTGCGACAATTTTCCGTTGCCCATCGAATTCCCTGACCGACCTTGTTACTTGGACGGTAAGCATTGCGTAGTTTGTGGGCTTCGTCAATCACGACGAGATCCCAGGCATTTGCCTTGAGTTCCTCGCGAAGATGGTTCGCATAGTGATGCGACATAACGATGACCATATTAGCGCCAAGAGGTGTCTGACCGCTTCGCTTGGTTTCACGATAGACCTTCGCATCGAGCACCTGCACTGGTAGATTAAACTTCTCCTCCATTTCCAATGCCCATTGCTTACGGATGGAAGCCGGACAGATCACCAGAAGACGGCGCTTGCGTTCTGCCCAGAATTGGCAAAGCACGATTCCCGCTTCGATCGTCTTCCCAAGTCCAACCTCGTCGGCCAGGATGACACCTTTGGAGAGGGGCGACTGCAAGGCGAACAGCGATGCTTCGATCTGATGCGGGTTCAGGTCGACAGCCGCGTCAAACAACGCCATAGACAGACGATCCATTCCGCTGGTTGCACGACGGGTCAGATCGTGGGCGTAGTACTTGGCTTGATGAGGGGTGAGAGTCAGCTGCATCGCTGCACCAACACGAACTTGACGTGGTGATTATTAACTATGATACAGCCGGCTTCAGAGATCGGACTAGTGGCAAATCTTATTGAGGCCTTCATTTCCAATAAATCAAAATTGGTAATGTCATGATCAAGAAGAACTGTCAGTGTTCAACGGGTTCATCCATCACCTGCTTCGAAACCTTAGACACAAAGCCGATTCCTCAAATATACAATCGCTATTTGCTGCGTGTTACAACTACTTTTAAGCCTTGATATTTCCTTTGGTCAAAAGATCGTTAGTGGCTGTTGAAATCGCAAGTAACGAGCAGGAATCTAGGTAGATTTGAACTTACATGCGTTTCTCTACCGACACACTATTAGTGACATTCGATTATGCGTGTAAGAGGTAGGAGAAGGCGTATGATAGTGGGGGGTTAAGTTTTGGATTCAAAGATCATCGAAACTATAAGATAAAACGCAAGATATCGCACTTTATAACTACTGTATTCTAAAGAGATATTAAAACCTGTGGATTTCGTGCTACTGATCTCAGGTTTGGACGCATAATAGAGTGAACCTATAAAAAAGGGAATTCAGAGAACCGGAAGTGACACAGGTAGAAATCCGCGGATTCATCAGGTGAGTTCAGGTTTTTACTTCGGGCCGGAAAACGTAATAGTAACGAAATAGGAGTTTTAAGACGGATGGATGAGAAGGACTCAATAACACGGCCACCCGTTGAGACATTTCGAAAATGAAAGAGGATGCCGATGAACTGGTTATCTAAAAAGGTTGGTCAACAAGCAAATGTATTCGGCAAGGTACCAGAACTTTGGGCCGAAACAAACGCCCTTGTTACTGAAATCAAAGTCAGCTTGAAAAACATCGAATCCGAGGTGTCTGAAATCAAGGCCATGTTGCGAGAAAAGCAGTAGGCCAGTTTATATCTGGTTTACTCTTAAATCGACGAAAGATTTAGGTCCGAAGAAACAAATCTGAAGATACCTGGATCCGCCTGGTCAGGATCTCATTTCTACGCAGGTCTCAGGTTGTCCAACCTCTCCTCGAGGGCGGCAGCCAGTGCCGCGGGCTCGTCCGTCCCGATGCGACAGGTCTTGCCGCTCTTCATTTTCAGTTCCACCGCCTCCAGTCCCGACACATTGTAAAGCCAGCCTCGGTGCGTAAGCCGGATCCCCCATCCGTAAAGCCAGGAGTTTCTGACCGGCCGGCATGAGTCGATCTGGTCGAGGGGGAACCGCTTCCGGATCAGCCCAATCCCAAAGCGGATGCGCAAATGCGTGTCGTCGATTGTGACGGTGAGGTTGTAGAAAAGCATCAGGATCCCCAGGAGGAGGATCAGGATCAGCCCGGCGATGGGGGCCGCTCCGGCCAGCCATGCAGGCAGGAAGACCAACGGCAGGATGGCGATAACGATGACGACATTGACTGTTCCGAATTGGGTGTGGCGATAGGTGTTCACGACAAACTACCTCTCCTCACATCTCCCTCGTGCCCACCACCGTATCCGAGAAAACGACGTGCCCCCACATATCGGGGACGTGCATATTGATCACGCCTTGCGGCGACCAGACCCAGTTGTCACAGGGCACGCCTTCTTTCCGAAGATACCCGTCCTTGTAGCGTTCGTATTCCCATTCCACTCGCGAGAAGTTGACCCGCCAGGAATCCCCGGCTTTCGGTGGACAGTCGACTCCGGCGTATTCGGCCATGCTGGTCCAGGGAAAGGCAATTTCCGTGGACCAGCCGCGGTCCACGTCGTGGGAACAGTTGACGGTACCGTCGATGTGGACGGCGTGTTGTACGCCCACGAAATCCCAGTCGTGATCCGCCTGTCCGCCCTTGCTGTAGGGTTTCGGCAGGTAGAGGTCCCAGGCGGCATTTAGGGGGTTGATCTCGAATTCCATGTAGTGGTTGGTGTCGCTGTCGGGATCGATGAAGACCTCGAAATCGTTGTCGTTGCAGATGACCGAATCACGCTTGGTCAGCGTGCCCCAAACGTCCGGCTCCTCCATGTCCGCCGCCACGTAGAAGTACTCATCGTCCCACAGCATCAAGGCGCGGGTCCCGAACCGCGGAATGGGCTTGAGGTCCCCCTCTATGTCGACGAAGAGGTCGGTGCGGGGCGCCCGGATCCAGGACGGATCGCTCAGCTTGCCGTCGATCGCGATTGGGCCGCAGGCCCGGTAACAGGTATAGGTCTTGGGGACGATGTCCGGGGAAGGGGTGTCAGCCATGAGTTCTCTTTCTCTCGGGTATGAAGGGGATGATTGAGTTGCGAATCAGACGACAAACAGATAGCAGAATCGATTACGCTCTTACGCTCGGTTCCGCTCTTACGCTTAGTTCCGCACTTTCGTTCAGTTTCGCAATCCCGACTGCGATTCGAATCCAAGCAATCGTTTCAGGGTCGGCGTTGCCCGCTCGACGACCTCGGGGCTCGCCAGCCTGAACTGATCCTGCTGCGGCTTCATGAACGAGCGGCAGAAAAATCCCAGCAGGATCATCCGTTCCTGCTCGGTGCGATTGGCGCCGCTGCTGTGCCAGGTCGCGCCGTGGATGATGACGATGTCGCCCTTGCGGGCATCGAGCTGGATGACGTCGTCGTATTCCTTTTCCGGTTCGGGCGGGGTGCCGCGCTTGTAGCTGCCCGGGACGATCTGCGTGGCTCCGTTCTCGGGCGTGAAATCGTCGAGCACGAATATCGTGTTGGAGCAGAAGGCGAAGGGCGGCGCGGGCTGCGGAAATCGTCCCAGCGGAAAGTCTACGTGCAGGCCGCCTGCAGGGGAGCCCGGGCCGATGAGATTGACGGTAAAACTACTCAGAATACAATCGTCGCCGAGCAGGTGTTCGTGGAGCGCAAGCACCTGGGGCAGCTGGATCATCTCCTCGAAAATCCGGCCCTTGTTGACCAGGTTCCACACCCGCTGCGCCTGCCCGTCGAAGTAGACGTGTTCCCCATCGGCCTTTTCAGCCGCAACCAACTCGGCCGACCGATCACGCAAGGCATCAGCCTTTTCCGGGGTCAACGCCTTCCTGAGCACGACGTAACCGTATTCGTCGAGATGGGCGATGGTTTTCTCAAGATTCATCTGGGATGCTCCGTTTGGCCGCGTTCGATTCTCTTTATGAACTCTCGTACGGCACCGAGATGCCGTCGACGAATTCTGGATCGTCCATGTCGGCCGTCATGAAAACGTGGCTGCCCTTCCGGTCGGACGTGGTGCCCGCCATGTGGGCGCCGCTGGCGTCCAGGGAAATGATTTGCACGCCGCCCACGCGCTGGGAATCGAGCTCGTTCATGTCACGCAGACCCTCGGCCGTGGCCTCCTCCAGGGACATGCCCATCTTCATGTAAGTCACCACGTTCCTCGCAGCGCCGGTCCGGATAGCCAGTTCGCCGGTGCCCGTGCACGCTGCGGCGCCGTAGCGATTGTCCGCGAAACCGCCCGCGCTGATAACCGGCGAATCACCCAGGCGACCCGGGTATTTCCATCCCCAGCCGCTCGTGCTCACGCCCACGCATATGTCGCCTTTGCCGTCCTGCGCGATGAAGTTGGTCGTTCCACCGGCCTTCTGCGGATCGACGGCCAGGTGGCTGAGCTTCCAAAGCTCCTTTGTATGCTGAATTTCCTCGGGATCGTCGATCCCCAGTTGCTCGCGCACGTGCTTCGCGTAAATCTCGGGCATCTCGGGATCCACGTAGGTGCTTTTTTCAAAGCCCATTTCGCTGGCGAACCGCTCCGCGCCGTCGGCTACGAGAAACACGTGGATCAGTTTTTCCATAATGCAGCGGGCGATCGAGATCGGATGATCGTAGCCCGTCACCGCGCCTACGGCTCCCACGTCGCGGGTGCGTCCATCCATGATGAGCGCGTCAAGCTGGGGATAGCCGAGGATATTGGGATAGCCGTGGAGCCCCACACTTCGGTCCGGCCGGTGCACCTCCACCTCCCGGATGCCGATTTCGATGGCGTCCACCGCGGTCTTTCCTTCCTTGAGCGCGGCCACCGCCTGCCGGATGCCCACGTCGCCATTATTCGTAGCCATGACAATCATCGCGTAATCCTTGCTTGTATAGTGGTTTGGTAGGACGATATCCCATGCATAGTAAATAGGAAGGTGCGAAAAGCAAGGGTATATTCCTGGGGTCGGGGGAAAGTGCCGGGTCGCTGGAATGCGTTCAGGAGGGTTGCGCCGGCGATGCACGGGAACGGTGAAATGCCTTGCCATTTCCCCTCGTTTATTTATCCTGCATTACCAATCCGATAAGCCTCAAACCACGTTTTGACAAGGCCGCAAGGCTTGAAAGCGCGAGGACCGCGTGAGGGTCAATTGATCATCTGGATTCGCATAGGAACTCCGGAATCCTATAATAAAGACGGCCGGGATTTCTGGTTGAAACGGCGGCTCGAAGACGTTTCCGGGCAGCCCTGCCTGATGCTGCACCAGGAGCAGATGACGCCCGATATCGTCAAGCCTTTGAATCCCCGGGCCATTTTGCTCAGCGGTTGCGGTACCTTTTTCCAGCACTTCAAGCCCGATGCATTCTATGACTTCGAAGATACGATGAACGCGATGGCGGACGTGCCCACCATGGGACTGTGCGCTAGCCACCAGCTCATGGGGTTCATGTTCAACAATGGCTTTCGCAACCTGACGCAGCTTGAGGATGAGATGATGCGGCCGCTGCTGCCGGGCGAACCGGACGTGCTCGATCCCAATCCGGATGCCCTGGGCTATTTCTGCGAAGAGGGATTCCACCCGGTAACCGTGATGCAACCGGATCCGCTGTTCGATGAGTTGCCCGATCCAGTGGTCGTGCGGCAGTCGCACTATGCGGAGATGAAGACCGTGCCGCCGGATTTCGACCTCATCGCGTCGAATGAGAACTGCCGGATCCAGGCGATAAGGCACAGGGAGCGGCCCCTTTACGGCACGCAGTTCCATCCGGAATACTATGTGGATGTCTATCCCCACGGACGGAAGATCCTGGAAAACTTCTTCCGCTTCGCCGGGGTGCTGTAACGATCCATCGATACGATGCAGAAGGAGGAGCCAATGTCCATTCATCAGTTCGGCATGAGGGAGGTGGCACGGTTTGCCGAGGACGGCTACCTGCGCCTTGGTCAGGTGGCTTCAAGCGGCCATTTACAGGCGATGTGCGATCGCATTGATGAAATTATGCTGGGGAATGTCCGGTACGAAGGCATGCCCATGCAGCGCGATACGACCACGGGCGAATACGGCAAACTGCCGACCAGGACCTTCGAGGAAAGCGAAGGGACACTCGCGTATCGGCGCATCGACGACCTGCAACTGGATCCGCTATTCCTGGGGTATATGCAGCACCCTGTGTTTCGAGAGATCACGGAGGCCCTCATCGGTCCCAACGTCTCCATTTTCCGCGCCATGTTCATGAACAAACCGGCTGAGCATGGCACCCATCTACCCTGGCACCAGGACGTCGGCATCGGTTGGGGGCTGGATTCGAATCCGGAGGTGACGATCTGGACCGCCCTCGATGCGGCGACGGTCGAAAACGGCTGCATGCAGGTGGTGCCGGGCAGCCATAAACACGGGGTCATCAACGAAATGCACTTCCCTTCCGAAGCCGATCAGGCCAGGTACGCAAGGGACGAAGATTGCATCCACATGGAAGCAGAGGCGGGCGAGGCCATCCTCCTGAACAACCTGCTCCTGCACCGCTCGGCGCGGAACCCGACAGGCAAGCCGCGGCGGGCCTTCAGTATTGCTTACATGGATGCCGCTACGCATGCGGTGAAAACCGGAGAGACATTTCCTGTCATATTTGGAGAGGGTGCCTTGACTGGAGGTGAGCTCATGGAAGGCGCACTGGCCAGTGACGCGCCGGTCGAGAAGTTTCACGAGGAGAGCCGGCCGTGAGGATGAAAGATCGTGTCGCGCTTATCACGGGTGGTGGCACGGGTATTGGCGAGGCAACAGCTCGACTCTTCGCGGATGAAGGCGCTGCGGTCTGCATCACGGGCCGCCGTAAGGCGCCACTGGGCGAAGTTGTTGCCGCCATAGAGGCCGCGGGTGGACGCGCAGTGGCCGTGTCCGGGGATGTGGCCAAAACGGAAGATTGCCGCCGCATGGCCGAAGAAACGACGGCCGCTTTCGGACGTATCGACGTACTGGTGAACAACGCGGGCACGTCGACGTTGACGAGGGCCGATGAGATCAGCGACGAGCTCTGGGACGAGACCATCGGGACCAATCTTTCCGGTGCGTTCCGCCTCATCCGGGCGGTACTGCCGGGCATGATCGCCCAGGGCTCCGGGAGTATTGTCAATGTCAGCTCCGTTCTCGCGCAGACGGGCATGAGGGGCGCGGCGGCCTATGGCGCTTCCAAGGCGGGCCTCGACCAGCTGACGCGTGTCCTGGCAGTCGAATACGCCGACCGCGGCATACGCGTTAATGCCGTGGCCCCAGGCTGGGTACACACGCCCATGAACAGATCCGTGCGGGATCATGCCACCCTGTACGACCGGTTGAAGAAACGCCATCCCATGGGCCGATTCGGCACGCCTGACGAGATTGCCCGCGCGATTTTGCACCTGGCTTCGGACGAGGCCGCCTGGACGACGGGGGCCGTTTTGTCGGCCGACGGGGGTTGGACGGCGACGTAGCGATTCGAAATCGCCGCTGGATACGCATAGAAGTGCTGACGGTCGATGGAGGATGAACAGCGGCTTGATCGTGGAATTGCCGGTGGAAACACTTAGATGCGCTGACGGTCGATGGAGGATGAACAGCGACCTGATCGTGGAATCGCCGGTGGAAACGCGCCGGAAGTGTGAACAGGGACCAGTCGCCGCGGACAAAAAGTCATTATTGTAAACCAGCATTCGGAGAGAAACATGGGTCTGAGAACGGCTGATGAATACCTGGAAGGATTGCGGGACGGCAGGACGATCTACTTTCGCGGCGAGCGAGTGCCGGATCTAATGGAGCACCCGGAACTGCGTGCAGGCGCCGAGCACACGGCCCTGGACTACCAACTTGCCGAAGACGAAGCCCACAGGGACCTGTTTACGGCAATTTGTCCCGAGACGGGCGAGCGCGTCAGCCGTTACTTCATCCCGCCGGCCAATACGGAAGACCTGTTGAAGCGTCGGGAGATGATCGAGACAAGTACCCGCGAGGGCAGCGGCGTGGTGCTGCTCATCAAGGAGATCGGCACGGACGCCCTGTTTTCCCTGCGGCTCGTCGCGCGGCAGATCGACGAGAAGCATGGCACCAACTATCTTGACCGCGTGAAGAACTACCACGCCGAATGCCGCGACCGCGACCTGAGCATGGCCGTGGCGCAGACGGACGCCAAGGGAGACCGCAGCCGCCTGCCCTCCCAGCAGACCCATCCAGACTACTACGTACGCATCGTGGAGCGCCGTCCGGACGGCATCGTGGTCCGGGGTGCAAAGGCCCATACTACGGGCACCGCATACGTGGACGACGTGATCGTGCTGCCCACGCGGGCGATTTCAGAGGAAGACCAGGACTATGCCGTGGCGTTTTCCGTACCCGTCAACACGCCGGGCGTCCGGCTCATCGCCAGTCCCTTCGGGTTCTCGGGTGAGAGCACCTATCACCACCCGGTCAGTTCGAAACACCACCTGGTCGAGACCCTGACCGTTTTCGATGACGTGTTCGTCCCGAACGAGCGCGTATTCCTCGCCGGCGAGTGGGATTTCGCCGGGGTGCTGGCGAACGCCTTCGTGGAGTTCCACCGGTTCACGGCCGTGTCCTACAAGCCGCCGCTCCTCGATCTCTTCATCGGCGCCGCTGCGCTGATTGCCGTGTACAACGGGGTGGAGAAGGCGAGTCACATCCGCGACAAGGCCACGCGGCTCATATCCTACACGGAGACGGTCCGTGCCCTGACCCGGGCGGCCGCCATGGACTGCAAGGTGGTGGACGGTATCGCGGTGCCGGACACGCTCACGACCAACATCGCCAAGTACCATTTCGCCAACAACTATCACGAGGCCGTGCGGGACGTGCAGGACATCGCCGGCGCCCTGCTGGTCACGGGTCCGTCTGAAGCGGACTGGCACAACGACGAGACGAAGGACGACCTGGAGCGCTACCTGGGTGGCCGCAAGGGCGTGCCGACCATGGACCGGATGAAAGCCATCAATCTCATCCGCGATCTGACGGCTTCGGATTTCGGTGGATACCACGAATTGTTGGCCATCCACGCCGAGGGCTCGCTCGAGGCGCAGAAGATCACCATATTCCGGGGTTACGACCTGGTGCGGTGCATGGATATCGCGAAGAAGGCCGCGGGGATCGAGTGACTTCCGGGGTGATGCGATCAGCGCGAATTTACGATCTGCGTGTCGAGTCAGCCCATTTAGCCAGCCAGGCGTTAGATGAAAGATCGTAAATGGGGAGTTCAATGAATTCCGACGAAGGTCCGGTCATTATGAGCGGCCGCAAGCTGGCCGACGAAATGCAGGCAATACTCGCGGAAGAAACGGCCGAAATGCGCGAGCATGGGATCACGCCGGGTCTGGCGACGATCCTGGTCGGAGACGACGGGCCAAGCGCGACCTACATCTCCATGAAGCACCGGGCGTGCGAGGAGATCGGCATCCGCAGCATCCATACCCACCTGCCCGCATCCACTTCGCAAGAGGAACTGCTACAGAATATCGGCCGCTTGAACGAAGATCCGGAGGTCGACGCCATCCTCGTGCAGATCCCGCTGCCGGATGGACTCGACGAGGACGAGGCACTGCTCTCCGTGGCGCCGGACAAGGATGCGGACGGACTCAATCCCATCAACCTGGGCCGGCTGGTGATCGGCAAGCCGGGACCGCTGCCCTGTACGCCCAACGGCATCCTCGCCTTACTGGTCCATTACGGCGTGCCGATCGAAGGGAAAAACGTGGCGATCGTCGGCCGCGGACTGACTATCGGCCGCCCGTTGGCTTTGCTTCTGTCCTTGAAAAGACCCAACTGCAACGCGGCGGTCACGGTACTGCATTCGGCCGTGACCGACATGGCCGCCCACCTGCGCGAAGCCGATATCATCGTAGCCGCCGCGGGTTCGCCCGGGCTGATCAAGAAAGGCATGGTCAAACCCGGCGCCGCCGTCGTAGCCGCGGGGATCACCCGGAAGGGCAAGAAGCTTCTGAGCGATGTGGACGATGACGTGGCGGAAGTGGCCGGCTGGATCACGCCCCGCATCGGGGGCGTCGGTCCCATGACCGTGGCCATGTTGATGGAGAATACGGTGGGTGCGGCGCGGCGGCGGGTCTAGCGACGAGCGGTGACTTTTGCGTCGCGCCGGTCTGGTCCAGGTCGAACCATTTTACCCAACGACAGACGTGAATCACACCCCTACGCAATCTGCGCCCAGTTTTGCAGATCCACCTCGCCCGGCACCGGTTCCCGTCCCGAGAAAAAGTGCTCCAGCGCGCTTAGCGTTATTTCACCGATCTCGAGGTGGCCGTATGCGCCGGTTCCCGAGCTGTGGGGCGTGATGACCACGTTGGGGAGGGAGCGCAGTCTGTGATCGGGAGGCAGGGGTTCAGGCGTGGTCACGTCCAGCTGAACCTGAATCCTCCCGGTTTTTGCTTCCTCGTACAGCGCGTCGTGATCCAGGACGGATCCCCGCGAGGTATTGACCAGGACGGCGTCGTCGCGCAGGAGCCGAAGCTGTTCCGCCCCGATCATGCGCTCCGTCTCCGGGATGGACGGCGCATGGATGGTCACCATGTCCGACTGCTCGAACAGCGTGTTCAGCTCCACCCGTTCCACGTTCATGCGGCCGGCGTCCCAATCGCCCAGGTAGGGATCGAAGACGAGGATACGGACGTTGAAAGGCTGGAGGAGCCGGATCACTTCCCGACCCACCATGCTGGCGCTGACGATGCCCACCACGGAGCCCCGCAGAAACTGGTTCGACCAGTTCTTGTCCGGGTCCCGCCACATGCCCCGATTCCGAATGTTGAGCGCGTCGTGGGTCCACCGGCGGCTCATCATGATCAGCGCGCCGACCGCGTGTTCCGCCACGTTCAGGGCGATGGCGCCCCGTGCACTGACGACGCGGATCCCCCTGGGCGCCAAGCATCCTGCGACCATCTCGGAGGTGAACAGGTACTTGACCGATCCGGCGGAGTGCACGATGATCTTCAATCGATCGGCCCGTTCCAGGGCAGTCCCGCTGAGCGGCATCACGCCCCATCCGGTGACGAGTCCGTCGAAACCGGCTATCCCTTCTTCCACCTCGCCCGCAGTCATCGCGCGGTCGTTTTCGTTCACCACCACGTCAAAGCGCGTCAGTAACCGCTGGTAAGTCTCATCCTTGAAGACGCCAGCGGTGTGGGACGGCGTCGGCAGGTACCATATTCGCGGTTTGCTCATGGAAAACGCCCCGCATACAGGGAGGCCGGTCGCCGGCCGCCAATCTCATTTTTGGACCAGGTACTGTTCGCTCGCCGTCAATCGCGCTTACGAACCAGATACCGGCACCGGTCGTCTCCGAGTATCTTGTGTTCGTCCCTGCGGACTCCGGCATCCAGCGTTCGTTCGAATAATTCCTGTTCGAGCTGGCAGACCCGGGGGAAACGGCGGGCAATTTCGTAGATCGGGCAGTGGTGTTCCACCAGAACGTACTCATCACCTTCCGGATGGGATTCGGCCATGTATCCCTCCCGGTCCCGGATTTCGCCGAGGACGCGCACCCGATCCGCCAGGGGTTGCCCGGCCATCTCTTCTTTGTAGGCCTGCTCGAGACGCTCCGTACGAAGCGCGAAGAGGCTGTCGGCCTTCTCCGGTCCGTCGATTTCGGCAATCTGTTCGAGCAGTTCCACCGCGAGTTGGCCGTATCGAGCCGGGAACAGGTGCTCCGCCTCATTCGTCAGGCCGAAGTAGTGCGCCGGCCGGCCGCGGTCCTGCCGCACGACCCGCGTCTGGACCAGGTCATCGCGTTCCAGACCGCTCAGGTGCTGACGAACGCCCATGGAAGTGATCCCAATTTCTTCGGCGAGTTGCCCGGCCGTCATGTCACCCCGGCGTTTGAGCAACTCCAGGATCTGGCGGCGGGTGGTGCCTTCCCGTTGTGGCATGGTCATGCTCCGCGAATGAAGCGACTGTCCCGTACGTTGGTGCAATCTCCTCGTATTATAAAGTGTTATTTAATAATGGGAACAATAATAAATAAATATATTTTATAAATAATATAATTGACTAATTGGTTTGTATACATAGATTGAATAGTAGAACCTATATTTTGATATAGATACAGCGTACAATCATCGAATCGCAGCCTGAGGAGAATCATCATGAACGGCACCTCGAAGACGGCCTTGCGTGACCCGATCCGGGTCGCATCGGTGGATGAACTGAAGGAAAAGGGGAGCATCGTCGTCGGCGGCAACGACGGGCCGATCGCCGTGTTCCACCACGACGACGGGCAGGTGCACGCCGTGGACAACCGCTGTCCCCACATGGGCTTTCCGTTGCATCGCGGCACGATCAAGGACGGTATTCTGACATGCCACTGGCACCATGCCGACTTCGACCTCGAAAGCGGTTGCACCTTCGATCTCTTCGCGGACGACGTGCCGGTGTACGCGGTGGAACTGCGGAACGGCGACGTGTGGGTTTCGGGTTCCCGGGACGGTTCCGGCGACGCGGAATACTGGCGAAACCGCCTCAGGGAAGGCCTTGAGCAGAACATCTCGCTGGTCAATGCCAAGGCGGTGATCGCCCTGCTGAAATCGGGCGTGTCCTACAAGGATATCGCCGAGACCGGCGGACGGTACGGGGTTCGGTACCGGTCATCCGGATGGGGTCCCGGCCTGACCATTCTGACCGCCATGACCAACCTGTGCGGCTACCTGCCGAAAGACGAGCAGATCCTCCCGCTTTACCAGGGCCTGACGCACGTCGCCCGTGACAGCAACGGGCAGCCCCCGAGATTCGACCTGCAACCGCTGGATACCGAAAATCTGTCGTTCGAGCAGTTGAAGCGCTGGTTCCGCCGCTTCGTGGAGGTGCGCGACACGGAAGGCGCCACGCGGTGTCTTCTCACCGCCGTGTCCATGGACTGCGAACCCGCGCAGCTGGTCGACATGATGATGAGTGCCGCCACGGACCACGTGTTCCTGGACGGCGGCCACGTCGCGGACTTCATCAACAAGTCAACCGAACTGCTGGACCACATCGGCTGGGACCACGCCGGTGAAGTGCTGCCCAGCGTGGTCGGCCAGTTATGCGCGGCGGCGCGCAGCGAGGAGCGAAACGCCTGGCGCCATCCCGTTGACCTGGCCGCCATGCTGCGCGAAGCCAATGCCGCGTTGCCCGGCGCGCTGGCTTCGACGTCCAACGGGCACGTCTGGGAAGGTCCCGTCGAACTGGCAGAAGTGATTCTCGGGGACGATCCCCAGGCCACGGTGGACACCATGCTGGCCCGCCTTCGCGAGGGCATGACGCCCCTGCAGCTCAGCCAGGCGGTCACCTACGCCGCCGCGCTGCGCATCGCCCGGTTCCACACGCAGAACGAGTTCGGCGACTGGATCACGGTGCTGCACACCTTCACCTACGCGAACGCCCTGCACCAGGCCCTGAAGCGGACGGGTTCGCCGGAGCTGGTCCGCGGCGTCCTCCACGGCGCCATGGCCGTGTACCTGGACCGCTTTCTCAACGTGCCGCCCGCGCGTTTGCCCGGTGACAGGGCCACGGCCGATCTGGCCGGCGAGACCGATGAGATCCTCGACGCGTTTCTGACCGAACTGGATACGCAGCAACAGGTGGAACCGGCCGCCAGGCTGGTCTATCGTTACCTGGCCGACGGGCACCCGGTGGACCGGCTGTTCCGCACGCTGGCGATCTCGCTGTTGCGGGAGGATGCCGAGTTCCACAGCTTCCAGATGCTGGAGGCGGGCATCCGCCAGTACGAGGAACTGCGGGGAAGCGCCGCGGCCGACCACGTGCTGATTGCCACGGCCCGGTATCTCGCCGCCCACGCCCCGACGCAGCGGGCGCTCAACCAGACCGCGCAGATCGCGCTGCGTCTGAGCCGCGGCGAAGCGCTGTACGAGGAAGCATGACGCGGGTAAGTAGAATGACGACCGGGTAAGAAGGATGACGGCCGGGTGAAATGAGGTTCATCCGGTGGGCAACTACGAAATCGGACAGACTGGAACAGCAAAAGGCGCGGTCCGTGGGGTCTGAATTGGTCCACGTACCACGCCTTTTTTGATTTTGAACCAGTCTGGTTAAACAGGCCGATGGTCCAGTCGGACAAACCGTTGGTCCAGTCGGACAGAACGTCGAAAACTTCAGTGATCGAGTTCGACCTATTCCCCGGTTATAAGGTATTTCCTCAACATGCGGGGTCCGACCTCCGCGCCGTACACGTTGCCCATGGCATCCACGGCAACGCCTTCCGCGCCGGTCGTTCCGGCGTCATCGGCGTCCACTACGGGATCGGGTATGAAGGCCGACACGAAGCCGCCGTCCTTGATGCTGCCGATGCGGATTCCCCGTCGCCAGCCCGGGTTGGCTCCCCAGGTCGCGTTCGACTCGGAGTCCGCGCTGTAGAGCATGTCGTCGGCGGTGATGAAGAGGCCGCTCGGCCGTCCGAACTGCGTCCAGGTAGCGATGTATTCGCCCTCCTGGTCGAAGATCTGGATACGGGCATTGCCCCGGTCGCCCACGTACAGCCGGCCCTGGGAGTCCATGGCCAGCGCGTGGGGATCGCGGAACTCGCCGGCAGCCTGACCCGTCTTGCCCCAGGCCTTGATGAACGAGCCGTCCGCCGCAAGCTTGACGATGCGGTTGTTGCCGCCGGATCCATGGCCGTCCGCCACAAAGATGCTGCCGTCGGGCGCTACGAGGACGTCGGAAGGCGCGTTGAAGATGGTCTCCCCATCGCCTCCGACGCCGGCTACGCCAAGGCTCATGAGCAGTTCGCCGTCTTCGCTGAACTTGTGGATCTGGTGCCCGATGCCCTCGCCGCCCCGGGCGTCCGTCACCCAGACGTTGTTCTCCGTATCCACGAAGATGCCGTGGGGCCAGACGAACATGCCCGCGCCAAAGCTTTTAAGCAGGTTGCCGTCGCTGTCGAAGAGCAGGATCGGCTCCACGTCTTCGCGTCCGGCGCAGAGGTTCTGCCCACATCGCTCGGCCACCCAGATGTTGCCGCTGCCGTCCTGGGCGGGAAAGACCGCGCTCGTGGCGCCCCATGTCCGATCTCCACCGAGTTTACCCCATATGCCCTCGACGGTAGTGTACGGGTTCGGCGCGTGGTTCTGGGCCATGGAAAGTCCCTGAAACTGTGTGATCAGAGCGGCGGCGGCCGTATAAACGATCCACCTGTACCGTGTCAGAGGTGTCATGAGTGTCCTCGCTTTGCTTGGTGGCAGAGGCTGGCTTAGACTCCTACCTCGAGTAGAACAGCTGCATATTGGATTGTCGTTTAAGGGCTATAATACGATACAGGCACGATTTCGCAACGGGTTTTTCGCCTGTCGGCGGGTTGCCCGAAGGCCGTTCCTGGCCAGCCAACCGTCTTGACAACTGACGGGTTGCAGAGCATATTCAGCAGCAAATTGAGCGGTCTGGCATGCGGTAGGACGGCACACGGCTGAAGATGCCGGGCGTTCTTTACCTTCGGAACTGCTAAAAAAGGTAATTCCCGTGTTATCTGGATTCCAGACAGCGCAGGACCGCCGGATTATCGGACTGATGTCCGGTACGTCCGCCGATGGGATCGACGCCGCGGTAATTAACCTGCGCGGAAAGGACGATGAGCTTTCCCTGGACGTGCTGGGCTTCGATACGGCGCCTTTTCCATCCGGTCTGCGTGATCGGTTGATGGAAGTCTCCGATTCGGAGACGGGAAGAATCGATGAAATCTGCCGTCTTCATTTCGAACTGGGGGAACTCTTCGCCGGGGCGGCGATCAACGCGGCGGGATCCGCCGGATTGTCCATGTCGGAGATCGATCTGATCGGATCCCATGGCCAGACGGTCCACCATCGCCCCGGACGGGTAGCAAGATTCGGCGTGGAAACCGGGGCGACGCTGCAGATCGGCGATCCATCGGTGATCGCACAGCGGACCGGCGTGGTGACGGTTGGCGACTTCCGCGCCGCGGACGTGGCCCGGGGCGGCCAGGGCGCCCCACTCGTGCCCTATGTGGACTACCTGCTCTTCAAGCAATCCGGCAGGTCCCGTGGGCTTCTGAACCTGGGCGGCATAGCTAACCTCACCGTGCTGCCCGCGGACCCGAAACCCGAAGACGTGATGGCTTTCGATACGGGGCCGGCCAGTATGCTGATCGACGCGGTTGCCCGGATGGAACTGGGACGGGACATGGATGAGGACGGCGCGGGCGCGCGGCGGGGCAAGCCTGCCGAAAACCTGGTAGCGGACGTGCTGTCCATGCCCTATTTCGAGCGGCCTCCTCCCAAGTCCACGGGCAGGGAACTGTTTGGAGACCGCTGTGCGGAAACCCTGGTTCGCGCGGGTCGGAAGGCCGGGCTCAAAGGCGAGGATCTGCTTGCGACCGCGACGGAGATCACCGTTCGTTCCATAGAGGATGCCTGCCACCGGTTCGTCGAACCCGTCGTCGCGCAGCTGGACGAAATGATCGTGAGCGGCGGCGGCGCCAGGAACAGTTTCATGCTCGAACGGCTCGCCGTGGCGCTGTCTCCCGTGGAGGTGGCGACTTCCGATGACCATGGCCTCTCGTCGGACGCCAAGGAAGCCGTGGCTTTTGCGGTGCTCGCCGACCAGACGGTCCGGGGCCGGCCCGGTAGTCTTCCTGGAGCGACGGGAGCGGACCGGCCGGCCGTGCTGGGCAAAATATGCCTGCCTGGTTGAACTGCCCGGACGAGGAAGAGAGGGGAGGATAATCTCTGATGCATTTCAGCGTCGTAAAGATGGGAAACATTGTAAGAGGAATTCCCGGCAACAACGTGCCGGTCCACGGACGACCCGCGCGGTGGGCGGTGCGGTGGGCGGTTTGTGTATCGCTCCTGGTGACCTTCGGATGTGCAGGCAGGCCGCTTCCATCCGTTCGTACCACACCTTCGGATCCTTCCGCGTCTTCCATGGCATTTAAACCCGGCCAGCTTCCGATGGTCAGAATCGGTCTGCTTGTGAACAGGGACACGGCAAGCATAACCGGTACAGGCGGCTTCAATGTCGTGGACCAATCCAGCGGCGAGGTGATCGGTACGACATCATCCGGTCATATGTGGAAAATGCAGGCGAAAGGCGCGTGGATTGACGTTTCCTCCCCGGACGGCAATGCCCAGGGATTGTATACCGGTCCGATCCAGGTAAGCCCCCTCACTCGGGAAGGGCGACTCAAGGTATCTGAAAGGGAGTACCGCGGAACGATGGAGGTGGTTTCCAACAGTAAGGGCAAGTTGACGGTAGTGAATATCCTCGACCTGGAGAATTACCTGCGGGGGGTCGTACCCCCCGAAATCGGTAATTTGAAGGAAGACCGCATCGAGGCCTTGAAGGCCCAGGCAGTAGCGGCCCGGACGTACACTGTGGCGAATCTGGGCAGACGCAAAAGCCTGGGTTTCGATTTTTACGGCTCCGTCATCGATCAGGTGTACCGGGGCTATAGCGTGGAATGGCCCCTCGCTGACAAGGCGATTTCGGAAACGCGCGGAATGATCGCTACGTACGAGGGCAAGCCGGTCTCCTCGTTTTACTCCTCTACCTGCGGAGGCACGACCGAATCCATAGAGAACGCCTGGGGTGGCAGCCCCGTTCCTTACCTGCGCTCCGTGCGGGACAGGGACGGCATAAGCGGTGATTTTTGCAGGCATTCGCCGGTCTATGAATGGCGCGTGGAGTGGAAGAAGGAGACACTGGAGAACATCCTGGCTGCCAATTTGCCCGGAATGGACCAGCGGAAGACAGGTGAGTTTTCCCTTCGCGGCATCGATATAAAACAACGATCTCCGAGCGGGCGCGTTCAATTGCTGGAGATCAAATCGAATCACGGCACGGCGACACTGCGCGGCGACAGGATACGTTCCGCGTTACGGCGGCCTGTCCGGGGCCAGCCGATGCTCCGTAGCACGAAGTTCAATCTGAAGTTCAGGAGAGACATCATCGTGGCGGAAGGCGGCGGGTATGGCCATGGCATCGGCATGTGCCAGATGGGCGCTATCGGAATGGCCGGACAGGGGTACAAGTACGACCAGATCCTGAAACACTACTATCGTGGCGTCGCCCTGAAACGCGCGTACAACTGAACGAGCGAAGCGTGGCGTGATGATGAACGAGCGGAGCATGGCATGATGAAACTGAAACCACAGCGAAGCCCTGTCGCCTTCGTGATCTCTTTTCTTTGCGCCTGCATGGTGGTTACGGCGTGCTATTACTCCACTTCGCAGGGATCGCGGGCCGGAGACATTCGAAACATCGTCATTCCGCTTTTCGATAACACCACCGTGGAGACCGGCATCCAGGAGATGCTGACGGATACCGTTATCGAGCGGTTTCTCACCAACGGTGAATTCCGCATCGTGGACTTGCGGCAGGCGGACGCGGCGATCATCGGGGTAATCACCGATTTACAGGAGGAATCCGTGGCGTTCTCCGAGGGAACGCTGGCCCGGGAGGTCCGCCTCCGGATCGTCGTGGACGTACGTTTTGAAACCGTGGACAAGAAGGAAGTAATCTGGGAGGAAAGGCAGCTGCGTACCTTTGGCGACTATGCGATCGACACTGACACGGAAACCGACCGCGAGTCGGCGATCGAAACCGCTATCGAAAAGATGGCCGAGGAGATCCTGAACCAGTCCATATCGGGGTGGTAGTTACCGCCGCCTTGACGTGACTCGTTCGCCATATCTTCTCCGGACCCCGCGCCTTATCCGCGGACCAGCCGTGCCGCTCCCCTGCCCGTACCCGCGCGCCATATCTTTCGGAGCTCACGCCATCTCGCCGCAAGCGTTTCATCAAGAACTTCAGAGCGCGGGAAGTACCGCGCCTAGCTGTCGAAATCTACCGATCCGGTCTCCTGGTACCCCCGGCAACGGTCTATCCAGGCTTCCCATGTCCTGGCCACGCTGATCGAGCCGGTCAGCGCCGCCAGGCGTTCGAAGGTCTCGGCCGAATTCTCGTAATCCTCCAGGTAGAAGTGGGCCATGGCCTCCAGGCGCAGGTTTTCCTGTCGCACGAGTTCGCCCGGGAGTCCGATCGCATCCGCCTTAGCCAGGTACGCCAACGCCTGCTCGTAGGACCCGGATAGGAACAGCCAGCGTCCGATGAGGTAGTGGCCCGCTCCGTAGTCAGGCGCGAGATCGCCCGCGTCCCGGACGGACAGGATCAGGCGCCAATGGCCGCTCGCGGCAGTCAGGTAGGCCATGATCGTATCCCGGATCGGTTCCCGGTCGAGCACCTCCATCCGGATGGACGCAGCGCGCGACATGTCTTCCGACGCGTGCAGGACCGCGACCGCTCCATAACTGCGCCGGGCATCGTCGAGCCTTCCCGTCTTCCAGGCCGTATCGCCACGGACCAGGTGGGCGTCCGCCAGCAGCCCGACGGTCTGGTCCGGACGTTCGATCAGCAGGGCGGCCGACTCGCTCCGTTCGTAATCCGCAAGCCGGTAGGTTCCGTACAGCAAGCCTCGCAGGGCCGAAGGGTTCTCGGGCTCCAGTTCGAGCACGCGGTCAAAGTCGCGCACGGCATCCGAATATCGCTGCGCGTTATACGCCTGCCAGGCCCGGTCGATCAGCGCGGCCACCTCGTGAGGACAGTGCCGCCTGAAGATGGCGGGACGAATGAACCGCTGGCGGGCGATCCGGAGCTGGTCTTCCCGCAATTGAATACCATCCACGAATGCTTCCCATTCGGCGATCAGATCCGCCGGCTTCCTGCCGTAGGCCTCTTCGACGGCGCCGGTGGGAAAGGCCTTCTTGAACGCGGGCAGGCCATAGCGTTCGATCAGGAAGCGTACGAAAGAACCGCAGAGCGTGTAACTGCGCGAGGACGCGGCCGTCCAGAATCCCGTCATGCTCAGCAGGTTCTCCAAGGGCGGCGCGAGGCCGAGCTCGCGCATGGCCCGGCTCCACTCGTGCGGGTTCATGGGGGCGTCCTGCCAGTCCACCGCCTCGGCCAGGCCTTCGTGGAATCCGATCCAGTAGCTTCCGCCATAGAGCGCGTTCCCGAAAGCGGCGGACACGACATGCACCAGTTCATGTTTCAGCACGGGATGGGGAAACGCCGCGTTGTTGAGATGCATTTCATCCGACCCCGGGCGTTCCATGGACGTGTGGCGGGCGCCCATGAGCCTTTTCTTCTGGTCCGCGTGGGCATAGATGTACGACGCAATGCGTGTCGACGGGGCCGGCACGTCCAGGTAGCTCATGACCCAGTCGAGCTGATACTCGTGCTCCCGTGCGATGAGATCGATGTTCCAGTTCGAAATGGTATTCTGGTCGTAGTAGATGTTGAAGTGGGCCGTCTGCCTGTGGCCCCCCAGGGTCTGCTGGATGTAAGCCCGGTCGATCACGATGCCCAGCGGCGCACGGTAGGCGTAGGCTGCAGCCAGCACGGCCAGCAAAGCGAGGAACAGTACCCGCATGGCCATGCCGGTCGCGGGGTTCCCTCCAACCTGGCTGCCGTCCGGTCCGCCGGTTGTGCTGCCGTCCGGTCCGCCGGTTGTGCTGCCGTCCGGTCCGCCGTCCATCCCGCTAGCTTGGGTGCCGCCCGGCCCGCTGTCCGGCCCGCCGTCGCGGAACTTCATGAGCAGCGAGGGACGGATCTTCCGGACCGATGGGTCGAAACAGGCGCACAGGCCGGCGATCATCGCAAGGACACTGACGAAGACGAGGGCCCGCGCCGCAAGCAGCGTCGAGGTGATGACCACCACTTCATCGTAAATAGGCCCTGGGAAAAACCCGATGATCGGATTGTAGGTGAAAACGGGCGGTTGGGTGGCCAGACGAAAGACGCTGATGCCGATCGAAACGAACATGGCGCCCAGAAAGAGAAGCGTGGCGTGTAGTTTCCGAATGGTTGCGAGCGCGCAGATCAACGCGACGGCGGTGGACCAAAGGACGCTTATGCCGGGAAGCAGCAAGTAGAACGCGAGACCCTCGGGCACGTTGCAGAAACCGCTGATCCAGCTTTTGACGAACATCACGGCCAGCGGCAGCAGGAGCGTCGACAGGGAAAGGCCGAAGAGCAAGCAAAGTAGCGCCGAAAGACGGGTGTTCCGAACGCGGCTCGATCGCCAACCGTTCACGAGATGAAGGGTCATTAGGCCCGCGACGAAGGTGGCGATGAAGGCGGTCAGGAAGGCGAACTCGAATCCGAGGTCATCCACGAGAGGCATCTGCGTCATACCCGCCGCGGCTGCCGTCAGGATCACGGTCGCGGACAGGTACGGCTTACCGCACAGGATGCTCGTTATGAAGTGCCTGTCCAGGTTCATGAAAGGACCTTGAGCGGTGAAAAGGCTTGGTGATGTAACAGGATCGGTGGTTGTGTCCGTGGTTGTGAATGATATAACGGTCGGCTCTCCAGGGCCAGATGATTCGAAGTGTTTTTCCTGTCCGGCCCGGGCGCGCCACCGTATAATTACTGCGTTTCCGATGAACCCGAATCAAGGAGGTACGTAAGATGAACCTGGATCTGGATTATCGTCCCGAACTGGGCAAAAAACTGGACTATGGTATTGGCATAGTCGGGGCGGGCGGGATCGTAAACGCGGCGCACCTCCCCGCCTATCGCAAGGCGGGATTCAACGTGGTCGGCTTGACGGACAAGGACGTCGACAAGGCGAACCGGACCGCCCGGGAGTTTGAGGTCCCCAGGGTGTATCCTTCCGTGGAATCGCTGCTCGACGACCCCAAAGTAGATATCGTGGACATCGCCGTTCCCCCCTGGCACCAGAAGGAACTCGTCCGGAAAGCGGCAACGGCCGGCAAGCATCTGCTGTGCCAGAAACCGCTTTCCAATGTATACGCCGAAGCCGTTGAGATCGTTGAGATGGCTGAGGCGAGCGGCGTGAGTCTGGCCGTGAACCAGCAGATGCGTTGGGACCAGGCCGTAAGGGCCTCCAGGAACCTGCTGAACCGTGGACTGCTGGGCGATCCCGCTTCGGCCGTGATCGACGTGAGCATCCTTACCGAATGGCGGGCCTGGCCCTGGGTCCTCGAGGCCGAGGGTCTCGACCTGATGTTTCACAGTATACATTATTTCGACAGCATGCGTTCCCTCTTCGGTCAACCCGAGCGCGTGTGGTCGTCCGGGGCGTCCTATCCGGGACACACGGCAACCGGCGAAACGCGCACAATCACCGTGTTCGAGTACTCGGACACCTTCCGCGCCCTGGTGTCCGTCAATCACAATAACTGGACGGAGGAATGCTTCGCGACGCTGCGCATCGACGGAACGGAGGGGTACGCCGCGGGAACTTTCGGCCTGCTTTACGACTATCCCCACGGTCGGCCGGACACGCTGAGCTATTCCAGCCGAAAGATCGATGCCAACAAGACCATTAACCATCGATTCGAGGAACGTTGGATACCCGACTCCTTCATCGGTCCGATGGGTGAACTGATGGCTTCCATCGAACAGGACCGGCTACCCGAGACCAACGGGAGAGATAACCTCAAGACCCTTCAACTGGTCAACGCCGCCTACCTGTCCATGGCGGAACACCGTGCAGTCGCGCCTGGGGAGATCGGTTAGGTCGATCGAGTAGTTAGATACAGTAAGCAGATTTAGTAGGTTGATCGCGTAGATCGAATAAGTAGATCGACTTGGTAGATCGATTTGGTAGATCGACTGGGTCCGCGATGTTGCCTTCGCGATGTCATCTAAAATGGTAAAAAATAAGGTTGTCAATGTTGATCGAAATAAGAATCAACATGTTAATTTGAATTGAGATATATACCGGGTTCTTCATCATGAGAACGGACGTGATTATCGTTGGCGCGGGCGTAATCGGTCTGTCCGTCGCCCGTGAATTGCTGTGCCGCGGGATGCGCGCAATCCTCGTGGATCCGCGCCAACCCGGCATGGGGGCCTCCTGGGCTTCCGCCGGCGTCCTGGCCCCGCAGGGCGCGCGTCCGTTTCATCGCCCCTACCTCGATCTGTGCATGGCAAGCCGCGACATGTTTGCGGACTGATCCGCCGCGTTGCTGGCCGAGTCCGGTATCGACATCGAATACCGAACGGAAGGGGGGCTCCAGGTCGCCTTCGACGAGGAGGAATCGGAAGAACTGGCGCAGAGGTACCACCACCAGCGGGAACTGGGATTGTCGGTCGATCGGCTCACCAGCGAAGAGGTCCGTACGCTCGAACCCATGCTCTCGTCTGAAACCAGGTGCGGACTGTTCTTTGAAGGCACGCACCAGGTGGAAAACAGGCGACTCGTCCGGGCTCTGGTTGCAGCGGTCAAGGGTCGTGGCGGTAAATTCCGTATCGGGGACCCGGTCGTAGACCTGATTGTGCGGAATAACCGGGTGACCGGGGTCATCCTGCCAGACGGGCGAATCGGCGCGGACCGGGTCGTCATTGCGGCGGGCGCGTGGTCCGGTCTGCAGAACTGGATTCCCGGCCTGCCAATGCCCGTCGAACCTGTACGCGGCCAGATGGTTTGCGTCGACGGAAGCGGTTTCCCCGCTGTTACAAGAGTCATCAATGGACTGGGGCAATACCTTGTTCCCCGCCGTGACGGACGCGTGCTTTTTGGCGCCACGGTGGAGAAGACGGGTTTCGACGCCAGCGTGACGGCCGGTGGCCTGTCTGCCGTGATGGAGCATGGGCTCCGCATGGCGCCCGGACTGGCCGGCGCGCCTGTGGTGGAGACCTGGGCGGGATTGCGCCCAAGGTCGAAGGACGGCAAGCCTATACTCGGTCCCTCGAGTCTGGAGCACCTCGTCCTCGCCACAGGTCATTACCGCAATGGCATTCTGCTGGCGCCATTAACCGGCCGGCTGGTCGCGGATCACATCGCAACCGGCGAGGTGCCGGAGGCCATGGGCCCGTTCCTGGTAGATCGATTTAAAGGGAAAGCGGCGCGGGAGGACATGACGGAGCGGCACTGATCAGAAGAATGAGAAGTCGATTTCCTTACTCGTCATGAACTCCAGCAGCGCCGGTACCCCTTCTTCCGTTTTCCTTATACCCCGCTTCAGCGCCGGGATGATCTCGTCGGGAGACTCTACCCGCTCCCCGTAGCCGCCGAAGGCCTCAGCCATCATGGCGTAGTTTCCCGAAATGTCGGTCGCGCCGTACTTTGCCTGCGATGTGGGCATGACGGGAATCTCGATGGCCATGGAGTGGTTGTTGAACAGGACGGAGAGGATGGGGATGCGCTCGCGCACGGCCGTTTCGAAGTCCATGCCCGTGAACCCGATGGCCGCGTCGCCCCACACGTTTATGCAGAGCCTGTCCGGGTGGGCCAGCTTCGCGCCCATGGCCAGGCCGAGGCCGTAGCCTAGCTGGGTGGTCTTGCCCCAGCCGATGTAGCTCAGAGGGGTGGTCGACGGCCAGAAGGGGGTCAGTTGGTCACGTGGGCTGCCCGCGTCGTGCGTGATGATCGTTCGTTCGATGTCGACGGTCTCGATCATGTCGCTGATGACCCGGTAAGGGGAGAACGGCGTGGATGCGTCCCGGAGTTTCGGCATCCAGGCGTTCATCCAGCGCCGCCGGATCGTCCGGATTTCTGCCGCGATCCCGTCGCGCCTGCCGCGCGGCTTGCTCTTTGTCCTGTCCGATACCTCCTCGATAAGGGCCCTGAGGGTCAGCGCGGCATCACCTACGATGGGATAGGCGGATTCCACGTCCTTGTTGATGTCGCCCGGATCCAGCGTGGCGTGGATATAGGTCTTCCCCTCGGGCATGGTCAGGCCGAAATTCGTCCGGGTGAAGCTGCACCCGATACCGAAGATCACGTCGGCGTTCTGCACGAAAACATGAACAGGCTCCGGCATCGACCGTCCCCCGTTGCCCAGGGACAGGGGATGGTCTTCCGGGAAGGCGCTCTTGCCGTCCAGGCTGGTGGTCACCGGGGCTTCCAGTAGCTCGGCCAGTTGCTTGAGCTCGGGCCAGGCGCGGGCGTAGTGCACCCCCTGGCCGGCGTAGATGACCGGCCTTTCCGCCGCGACCAGTGCCTCGGCGGCGTCACGCACCGCGTCCGGATCGGGCCCGACACGGACGGAAGGAGTGGCCCTGTAATCAAATGGTTCGGGCACCTCCTCGTCTAAAATGTCGGTCGGGAACTCCACCAGCGCCGGACCCGGCCGCCCGTTCCTGACCCGGGTGAACGCCCGGCGCATCACCTCCGATACGGTCTCGGGTAGCACAAGGTATTCACAGGACTTGGTGATGTGCTGGAAGTTGAGATAGGCATGGAAATTCGGCGGTAACTGGGCGACCTTCCTCCGGTAGCCCATGGGGAGCACCACGATGGGCACCGATTCGCCGAAGGCCTGCGCAACGCCGCCATAGGCGTTTTCGGTGCCAGGTCCGCTCTGCATGCAGAACACGCCGATCTTGCGGCCGGAAGACAACCGGCTGACCGCGTCCGCCATGTGGAGACCGATCCGTTCCTGACGTACGATCACCGTGCGGATGTCCAGCTCCGCGGCGCTTTCGATCAGTGGATTGACCGGATAAGCGAAGAGGTACTCGACCCCTTCCTTCTTCAATACGTGGGCAACCGCCTGTGCGACGTTCATGTAGTTGTCACTCCTCTTCGTTCAGGTACCGGATCATTTCCCTGACCCCGTCCATACCCAGGTTGCCGCCGCTGAACAGGATAGCCACGCGTTGTCCCCGCAACGCCGCCGCCTCGCGCATGCACAGGGCGAATACCGCCGCGGCCGCGCCTTCCGCGATGAATCCGGTGTGTTCGAGGACGACGGGGATCGCCCGCTTCATCTCTTCCTCGGTAACGAGGTGCATCTCGTCGACCAGGTCTTTCAGGACGTCGAAAGCCAGGCCGCCCGGATAGGTCGTCGCGAGCCCCCCGGCAAAGGTGTCACACGTCGCCGTGATCACCGTCCGGCCTTCCTGCCAGGATCGGTAAACCGATGGCGCGTTGGAGGCCTGGACGCCGATGAGGCGCACTTCCGGATTGGTGGCCTTGATGGCCGTGCCTACCCCCGCGATCAGGTTGCCGCCGCCCACGGGCAGCACCACCGCATCCACGTCCGGCAGGTCCTCCACGATCTCCAGGCCGATGGTACCCGCGCCCGCCATAAGGCCAAAATCCTCGCCGTCCTCGATGTACACCTTTCCGGTATCTTCCGCAATCTCCCGCGCCCGCTTGAATCCGTCGGCGATCGTCTCACCGTGGACGACCAGATCGGCGCCAAGCCGGCGGATGGCATCGCTCTTGACCTTCGGAGTTCCGTGGGGCACGACCACCGTGACGGGAACGCCCAGCAAGCCGCCGCCGTAGGCAATGCCCTGGCCGTGGTTGCCGGTGGACGCCGTGGTGACCCCCCGTTCGCGCTGCGCCTCGTCGAGCAGGGACATGGTATACAGTCCGCCCCGCACCTTGAACGAGCGTATGGGCTGGAAATTCTCGTACTTGACGTGGAGATCCAGGCCCAACGTCTCGCTGAACCCGGCGGAACGGTGTATCGGCGTCGGAGTCAGGTGCTCGTTGAGGAAACGGCGTGCCCTGGCGATGTCAGTCAGCGTGGGATGGGATGGCATGGGGTTCAAGCGCTTAGTTGGGTACAGTTAGTGTACTATGGTTGTCGAAACAAAGAAACCCTTGGTGGATTGTAGCTTGATCCACAATCTGCTTATTCTGCTGTGATTAGGAAGTAAGTCAAGGTACAAAAGAGTTGACAGTATACGTAAAGGACTCGTAACTTAGACTATATTATGGGACATGTTGAATGTATTTAGTAATTTAATTATAAATATAACAATATTTTATATAGGACACTATGAAGGACACTACGAAGGACATTATAGGTGTCAAAGATGAGACGATATGAAACCACCCATCCGTGGTTGCAAAGCTTCGATACGGATTACCTGGTTCGTGTCCCGCCAAGAATCTGGATGACCCTTGGTGAGATCAAAGCCAAGTGTGAGCACTTGACAGGTATACCACTGATGCGTCAGACGGCGCATGAATTGTACCAGGTGTACCTGGCGAGGGGTGTTCTCGGCACAACAGCTATCGAAGGAAATACCCTTTCGGAAGAAGATGTACGTGCGCATATGGAAGGTAAATTGAAACTTCCCGAGTCAAAGGAATACTTGAAACAGGAAATCGACAATATCCTGGAGGGGAAACGCAGAATCCTGTCGCTTCAAAGTGAAAACAAACTCCCTCCGTGGTCGCCTGATGAAATCTGCAGGCTCAATGAGGTTGTACTTAAAGATCTGGAGCTACCGGATGAGGAAACGGTACCTGGAGTAATACGGAAACACTCCGTAGGTGTGGGCCGGTATCGCGCGGTGCCGGCCGAAGACGGTCTTTTCTTGCTCAAACAGCTATGCAAATGGTTGAATTCATCTACAGACGACATTGATCATGGCAGCCGAATCCCATTAGGGTTGGTCAAAGCGGTCGCTGCCCACCTTTATTTTGCGTGGATCCATCCTTTTGGGGATGGGAACGGAAGAACGGCCAGGTTGATTGAGTTCAGAATACTGATTGAAGCGGGTATCCCCATCCCCGCAACGCTGCTTCCAAGCAATTTCTATAACCAGACCAGAACGGAATATGCCAGACAGCTTGACAGGGCATCACAATCTGGTGGGAGTATGGACAAATTCATGGAATATGCGATCCGAGGTTTCTCCGAAGGCCTATCGGAACAACTTGCATCGATCAGAGACCAGCATCTTCAGATATCCTGGATCAACTTCGTCCATGAACAATTCCAGGGGCTGACGGGTACTGCAGCGAAACGTCGCCGAAACCTTGTTCTTGCTCTTTCTGAACAGGATCAACCTGTCCCCAGGTCGCAGATATCGGAATTAAACCCAAGGGTAGCCAGGGAATACGCGAACGCGTCTCAGAAGATGATCAGCCGAGACTTGAATTACCTTAGAAAAATGGATCTTGTAGAGCGCACCAGGAGTGGATACAGCGCAAAGAAGCAACTTATGCTGGCTTTTTTGACTTGAGGTTAAGCCGAACTGCCTATCTTCTAAAACGTCGTATAAGCCAGATCATTACTAGACCTCGATGCTGAAGAGGTGGACGGAGTTGACATGCAAAGACACACCTGCAAGCGAATCACCCCCGCGGAAATTGCCGCGAAGATCCCCGCTCCGAATGGAGACCGGTTCTTCGTTGCCCTGGAGCGCGGCGAGTTGCAGATCGAGTTGTACATGCCCCGGGAAGTGGACGACCAGACGCCGCACCGCCGTGACGAGTGCTACGTGATCGTCGAGGGGAAGGGAAAGTTTGAAATGGGCGGCGAGGTCGTGCCGTTCGAGGCCGGCGACTTCTTCTTCGTGCCCGCCGGAGTCGCGCATCGTTTCGTGGATTTCGGCGAATCGATGAAGACGTGGGTCATCTTCTACGGACCGGACGGCGGCGAGCAGGTCTGATTTTCGATTCCGCGCAAGTCGAGTATAGCCAAAAGGTTGTTCGCGCTGTTTCAGCCCGTGCGCCGCCACAAATCAATCGTTCCAATTTCACAGGGTTCACCCGTCGCCCCCGTTCCCGCCGACCGGCCTCATCACTCACTACCCGTCGTCCCCGTTCCCGCCGACCGGTCTCATCACTCACTACCCGTCGTCCCCGTTCCCGCCGACCGGTCTCATCACTCACTACCCGTCGTCCCCGTTCTCATCCGCCCGCTTGCGAAGGGATTTCAGCCGCCTCGAAAGTTTCTGAATCTCTTCCTCGATCAAGACGATTTCATCCCCCACGCTGATGCGTCCATCCCTTTCCAGGTGCCGGCGCCGTTCTTCCGACTCCCGGTCGGCCTGGGCCTCGGACATGGAATTGATGATGACCCCGATGAAGAGGTTCAGCATGATCATGGTGCCCAGCATCACGAAACTTACGAAGAAGATTGCACCGAAGAAGGGCATGGACCGCGAGGCTTCGCGCAGATGGGCCTGGGCGAAATCCGCGTAGTTGGGGTAGGCGTCGCTGCCGTACATCTGGATATACATCACGTCGGTCCAGTCCTCCAGGGTTACCACGCGGAAGAGCGTAAGCAGCGCCGTAGACAGGTCCTGGAAGTGGACGGGGTCGTTGCCGCGGAAGAGATAGACGCCGAGTACCGCGTAGATGTAGAACAGCACGGCCAGCAGCAGGCCGACATATCCCAGCGACGTGATCGACTTGAGCAGCGAATTGACCAGCAGTTGCAGTTTCGGTACCGCGGTCACCAGCCGAAGCGCCCGGAGCACCCGGGCCAGGCGAAGCACCGCGGCGTACTGCCCCCCCGTCGGCAGCAGGCACGCCACCACGATGAGGAAGTCGAACACGTTCCACCGGTCGCCGAAATAGCGATGCCAGTGGCGGCCGTGCCGCGCCATCTTCAGCGCGGCTTCCAGGATGAAGAACAGCAGGACCAACTGGTCGAGCCGATGCAGCCACGCACCGTACCGGGCCACGAGATCCCGGGAGGTTTCCAGCCCAACCAGTACGGCGGCGGCCGTGATTACTCCGAGGACAGTGTGCTGGAATGTTTTCGAATCTACCAGTTTTCCGATCTGGTTTTTCACAGGTCTACGCTCCGGTAGAGCGAGCGCATTCGACATTTCCCACGGTATTACCTCGCACGCAGGATCTGATAGTAGAAGGTGCCGGTGATTTCCAGAAACGGATGGAGGAAATCGTCGGGGAGCGGCGGGAAGGGGCTGGAAGTCTCGATGGCGTTGCGGCTCGATGCCACGAGGGATTGATAGGGGATATCATTGTCCCTGTAGGAAAGAACCTCGAGGTCCTGCAGGGCGCCGTCGGGCATGATCTTGAACCGGATGATGACGCGTCCACTCACCAGGCCGAGCCGGAAGGCCTCGGGTGCGAACCAGCGCCTCCGGATCCGCTCGCGCAGGATGTACAGGTACGGCGCGTAATCCCAGGCATAGGTGCTGAGCGAGAAGTCGCCGTAATCCTTGACCGAGGTGTGGCGGTTGTTCGTCCTGGGTACGCGCGGACCGGAGTTTCCTAAACCGAAACCGAACCGGCGGTGCCGCTCGTAGGCGGGTTCGCGGGAAATCTGCGCCAGTTCGTTCAGATCGTCCTGGGGGATGAACACCGGCTCTTCCGGACCAGTGGGTCGTGGCGCGGAAGCGACCCCGTCCCCTGCCATCGCGCCTTCTCCAAGTCCTTCGCGTCCGCCCCTGCCCCGGAATTCGCGACGGATGATCAGGTCCGAAGTCCACATGGGCGGGTCTTTCACCTCTTTGAAATCCTCGATGCCGCCCTCTCGCGGTGTGAGCGGGACGCTGCCCGTGAATGGATCATGCTGCTGTTCATTTTCTTCCTCCATCTCGTCCATCGTCCTGACCTCCAGTTCTCCCTCGGAGAAAGCCGGACCTTCAGGCAGAATCGTATCCTCCAGCAGGTCTCTCGCGATGGCGTTTTTATCCGCCACGTCGGCCTCCGGTTCGTCCGGCGGCTCCTCAACGCGGGCTTCTTCAGGCACGTCGACCAGGGTGGGTGGATTCTGCATTTCCATGTAGGCCTGTTCGAACTGCTCCAGACGCTCGTAGGGAGCGAGGGTGAGTTCGATCATGTTCTTGTCTTCGAGCAAGCCGGTGGACAGGAGGGCCAGCAGAATGAGGCCATGGAGCAGTCCGGCGGTTGCGAAAGCGATGAGGAGGTATTTGGCCGTTAACCGGCGAAAGGATACGGTCCGTCCCAAGGGCCGGGAATGATGGTCGTATTCTTTCGAATATATATCCATGCATGGTTCTTAGGATAGGATTACGGGCGGCCGTTTCGGTCCGCGGTTGGTTGTGCGGGAAGAAACGGCACGGAGTTCCGGCGGCGGTTCAACGTTTCAGCAGGATGTTCCGGACGCTTTCTACAAGGAGATTCAATCACGTTGGTATAAACGCGGAGCATGCCCGGGAGTTCCATTCTACCTCAGCCCCAGGCCGTGACGGACCTCCGTCATGGTTTCCGACGTGAGCGTACGTACCCGGTCGGCACCCGTGGCGAGGGCGTCCCGCACGTCGTCGGGCCGGCGGGTTAGGTCCTCGTACTTGTCCTGGATCGGTGACATCGCGGATTCCATGTTGTCGCCCAACTTCTTCTTGCAGTCGACACATCCGATGTCCGCGCTCCGGCACTCGGCGTCGATGGCCGCCACCTCGTCCGGACTCGAGAAAGACTTGTGGAGCGTGTAGATGTTGCAGATATCCGGATTTCCGGGGTCGGATCTGCGCAGCCGGTTCGGATCAGTGTAGGCGGTGCCGAGCTTCTTCCTGACCGTGTCTGCGCGGTCCTTCATCGCGATGTAGTTCCCCTGGCTCTTGCTCATCTTGGACTGGCCGTCCAGGCCCATGATGCGCGGCGCGGGGCTGTATAGCGTCCTGGCTTCGGGGAATACCGGTCCGTACAGGTGATTGAACCGCCGGGCGATTTCGCGCGTCAGCTCCAGGTGCTGGGACTGGTCGTCGCCCACGGGAACGCCGTCGGCCTTGACGCCCAGGATGTCCGCGGCCTGAAGCACGGGATAGGTAAACAGTCCCGCGTTGATGTTCTGCTTATGCTGGGCGGCCTTGTCTTTGAACTGCGTCATCCGTTCCAGGGCCCCGATGGCGGTGCAGGTGCTGAAGATCCAGGCCAGTTCCATCGTTTCGGTCACGTGGGACTGCACGAAGAGCGTACAGCGGTCCGGGTCGAGACCGCATGCGATGCCCATCGTGGCGGTGTCCAGCACGGCCTCCCGCATGGTATCCGGGTCGTATTCGATGGTGATGGCGTGGTAATCCACGACGCAGTAGATGCAGTCGTATCGCGGGATCTGCTTGGCCCAGTTGGCAACGGCGCCGAGGTAATTCCCGATGTGAATGTCGCCGGTCGGCTGGATGCCGCTGTACAGCCGGGTCGGTTCGCCGGCCGCGCCCCCCGTATCATCTCCTGCTACGGGACCTGATCGTTTGTGTGTATCCGCGTTCATGTCCGATCGTGCTCCCTCGGGTACATTCCAAGACCTCCAGGGTCCTTCATTCAAGGCGTATCGTCACAAAAAACCTTTGTCTTGACAACGCGCCCACCGTATCTTGAATCAAGCTGAAACAAACATGACAAGTAGCGGCGAAACCCCCGCTATGTCAAGCGAAAACATGGCGGGAGGTCCGTTTCCAAACGGACGCCGCCGAGGCGATTCCGCCGGTATCCGAGGTGGTCTGTCACCTGGAATGTAACCGGGTTCGATCGGGGAAAAGGACGTGAACAGGAACAACGTATCCACACTGGATGAAAAGTACCAGTCGCTTCAACTCGACCTGCAGGCCATGGGCGCCGTCCTGGTGGCCTTCTCCGCGGGCGTGGACAGTGCGCTGCTGCTCAAGGTGGCCACCGATGTGCTGGGCGCCAGGGCGCTGGGGGTCACCGGTGTATCCGAATCGCTGCCTGAGGAGGAGAAGAACGCCGCCGCCGAACTGGCCGAGTGGATGGGCGCGCGCCACCGCTACGCGGACACGGAGGAGATCCACAACGCCGAGTACATGCAGAACAACCCGCGTCGGTGCTACTACTGCCGGAATGAGCTGTATTCCCGCCTGGAGGAGATCGCAAGGGAAGAAGGCGCGGCCTATATCTGCGAAGGCAGCATCGTGGACGACATCAGCGACTTCCGCCCGGGCATGCTGGCGATCCGCGAACACGGCGTTCGCAGCCCGTTGAAGGACGCCGGGTTCACCAAGGCCGACGTTCGTGCGTTGTCCGAGCGGCTTGGCCTGCCCACGGCGGACAAGCCGTCCCTGGCCTGCCTGTCGTCGCGCTTTCCCTACGGCGACCCCATCACCATCGAAGCGCTCGAGCAGGTCGGCCGGGCAGAAGCCTTCATCCGGGGACTTGGGCTCCGGCAGTTCCGAGTGCGCCACCACCGGAACATGGCCCGAATCGAAACGGAACCTTGCGATCTTGCGAAGGTCGTCGAACACCACGACGCGATCGCGGCTTACCTGAAGGAAACAGGTTACGATTACGTCACGCTTGATCTGGAGGGATATCGTACCGGCAGCATGAACGAGGTGCTGAAGAAGCGAAAGGCCACGACCGCCGTTTGAATCATGAAAGGATCGACCATGTCTGCCTTTGAACCTGCCGCATACGGATCCGTTTTCGCGGACCTGCTCAAATCGCCCCGCATCATGCCGCTGGGACCGGGCGAAGAAAACAGCACGGCGAAGGCCAACCTGGAAGCCCTGGACCTGGACGAGGCCTTCGGCCCGAACCGCATCGGCGACCGGAAAATGGCCGAAGGGTGTGTATCCGGCCTGTGGCTGTACCACGATTTCCTGGTCACCTCCCACACGCTCAGCCAACAGATTACCACGCCTACGGGAAGCTACTGGCACGGCATCATGCACCGCCGCGAACCGGATTATCCCAATGGCAAGCACTGGTTCGGCCGCGTCGGCGAACACGACATCTACCCCGAGTTGAGGGACGAGGCGGCGACGATCGCATCCGGTACGGACAATCTTGCGGACCAGGCCGCTTACCTCATGTCCCAGTCTTCATGGGACCCCTACGCCTTCATCGATCTATGCGAAGGCGCCAACGTGGGCGGCGTCCCGGCCGGCGATCTCTGCCGGAGCATCCAGCAGCGCGAGTGGGAACTGCTCTTCGACTACTGCTATCGCAAAGCGATCGCGTAAACAGGCGTGTTGACGCGTGTACCTTGGCGCTTGTCATGTAATCCGGCAGGTTGACGCGCGATTTGTGGCGCCCGTCATGTAAACCGACTCAGGCCCTGGGTGGCACGGGTCGGTCAACCCCTCTCCCTGATCTTCCGCATCTTCTCCATCCACGATCGGATTTTCTCTTCGCGGCCCCGGTTGGTGGGTTCGTAGTAGCGATGCCCCTGAATGGATTCGGGCAGATGCTCCTGATCCACGGCCGCCCCGTCGTGGTCATGGGCGTACTTGTATCCCTTGCCATGGCCCATTTCCTTCATCAGGCTGGTCGGCGCGTTGCGCAAGTGCATCGGCACGGGCTCGTCGCTCGTCTGCTCCGCGTCCCGCCGCGCCTTTGAAAAGGCCGCGTAAACCGCGTTGCTCTTCGGCGCCGTGGCCAGGTACACCACCGCGTGGGCGAGCATCAGGTCGCCTTCGGGCTGGCCCACGAAATGGACGGCCTGCTGGGCCGAGGTGGTCAGGGTCAGGGCGAAGGGGTCGGCCAGTCCGATGTCCTCCACCGACATGCGAATGATCCGGCGGGCGATGTAGAGGGGGTCGTCCCCGGCGATGAGCATCCGGGCCAGCCAGTACAGCGCTCCGTCCGGATCGGAGTCCCGCACGCTCTTGTGCAGCGCCGATATCGCGTCGAAGTGCCAGTCTCCACCCTTGTCGTACTGCGGCGCCCGGTGCTGAAGGGCTTCGTCGATCTCCTTCGTGGTCAGCCGTATCCGCGTCTCCTCATCCCGCGGCGTGGTCATGGCCGCCACCTCGAGGGTATTCAGCACGACCCGCGCGTCACCGCCGGCCACGGAAGCGAGGTACTCGACCGCTTCCTCATCCATTTCTATATTCCGCCCGCCGAGACCGCGTTCGCCGTCTTCCAGCGCACCACGTACGATCCTTGCCAGATCGTCCTCCGGCAGGGGTTCCAGGCGCAGCACCCGGCAGCGGGACAGCAGGGCGCCGTTGACTTCGAAAGACGGGTTCTCCGTCGTCGCCCCGATGAGGGTCAGCGTCCCGTTCTCCACGGTCGGCAGCACGGCGTCCTGTTGCAGCTTGTTGAAGCGATGGATCTCGTCTATGAAGAGAATGGTCCGCTTGCGGTGCATGCCCAGCCGGTCACGGGCCTCGGCGGCCGCCCGGTGCAGGTCCTTCACGCCGGCGTTCACGGCGCTCAGCGGCACGAAATGGGAGTCCGTAGATCGGGCGATAATGAATGCGAGGGTAGTCTTGCCCGAACCCGGCGGTCCCCACAGAATCATGGAAAAGGGCGTGTCCCGCTCGATGGATTCGTTCAGGAGGCGACCCTGGCCGACCAGCCCCTGCTGGCCCAGGAAGCCTTCCAGCGAATCCGGCCGCATGCGAGCCGCCAGCGGCCCTTCACGCTGGAGTTGCTTTTCAGCCTGTTCGGAAAAGAGGTCGGCCATGGTTGATCGGTAACCGCAGACCGGATTTGCGCGGTTTGGTTCTAATGTCAGATGGATTCGTTGTTCGAGTCGTTTCTTGGTGTAATATAACGAATCATAATCCACATCGACATCAGATTATACTGGTACGATCACCTTATCATTACCGATATTGTGGTGCATCCAAAAGTGGGAAAACGTGACCGTTCAGTCGAGTGATACCGGTCCCGTTACTGTCCTGACGAGGGGTTTCCATGTTCCGCAACTATTTCACGGTGGTCGTCCGGCACCTGAATCGCCAGAAGGGCTATTCGTTCATCAACGTCATGAGCCTGGCGCTCGGGATCGCTTGCTGTCTCCTCATCCTGCTCTACATCCGCGACGAGTTGAGCTACGACCGGTTCCACGACAAGGCGGACCGCATATACCGCGTGACTGCCGAGCATCGGCAGGGGAACCAGATCTCGCAAAACGCCGATGTACTGATCCCGATAGCCAAGTTCATCCGGGCCGACTTTCCCGAAGTGGAAGACATGGTCCGCTTCGTGCCCCCGGGTAACGCTTGGATGGTCAAGTACGGCGACAAGGGGTTCTACGAGCGAGCCTTCTATCTGGCCGACAGTTCGGTCTTCAACGTCTTCAATGTGCCCCTTTTGACGGGCAATCCCCGGACGGCGCTGGATGGCAATGACAAGGTGGTGCTGTCCGAATCCATCGCGCGGAAGTACTTCGGCGACGAGAATCCCATGGGGAAGATCCTGGACGCCGAAGGGTCGTTTCATCTGGTGGTGACCGGAGTCATGGAGGATCTGCCCGCGAATTCGCACCTGGGATTCGATATCCTCGCGTCATTCCGGATCCAGGAGGCCTATTTGGAAGTACCCATCGACGAGTTCGGCTGGCGCGTGTCCTACAGCTATCTCCTGTTGCGAGAGGGAAGCGACCCGGCCGAGCTGGAGGCCAAGCTACCCGCTTTCGTGGAGAAGTACCTGGGCGACCGGTACCGCAACGAGGAAGAATCCCTGACGCTCAAGTTGCAGCCGCTCACAGATATCCATCTTCATTCCCATCTCGAAAGGGAGATCACCCCGAACAGCGATATCGCGTACATCTGGCTCTTCACCGCCATCGCCGTGTTCATCATCGTCATCGCGTGTATCAACTTCATGAACCTGGCCACGGCCAGGTCCGCCGGCCGTGCCAGGGAAATCGGTCTGAGAAAGGTCTTCGGCGCCGGCCGGGGACAGGTAATGCGGCAATTCATCAGCGAGTCCATGATCATGAGCGGGCTGGCGGTCTGTCTTGCCCTCGTGTTCGCCATGGTGAGCCTGCCGTGGTTCAACCAGCTGACCGGAAAATCCATGGCGCTGGACGGGAACACGATATGGTTCGCCCTGGGCGCCGTCGTGGTGATCGGAATCGCGGTCGGCTTTGCCGCGGGAAGCTATCCCGCGCTCTACCTTTCGGGACTCGCGCCGATTCAGACCCTGAAGGGTTCGCTGGGTACCGGAACCAGCAACGCGGGCATGCGCAGGATACTGGTCGTGGGCCAGTTCGCCATATCGATCGCCCTGATCATCTGTACCGGTGTCGTCTTCAACCAGGTCGAGTACATCCGCGCGAAGAACATGGGACTCAATACGGATCAGGTTGTCGCAATTCCGTTGACCTTTACCCCGGTAATGGAAACTTCTCCGGTGTTCAAGGCGCGCATCAAGGAAAGCCCGCACGTGGTGAAAGCCACCCTGGCCTATATCCTGCCCGGTCACAAGAACGCCGTAATCCCGCTCGCGGTAAGCAGACCGGAAGACAGCTCCGCGTCAAAATACGAAATGCACGCGGCCTGGACGGACGAGGATTACATCGACATCTTCGAAATCGATTTGATCGCGGGCAGATACTTCGACCGCGCGTTCCCCGGCGACTGGATTCGCACGGGGGCGGTAGTCATGAACGAAGCGGCCGTGGCGAGACTGGGTTTCGACTCGGCGGAAAATGCGGTGGGAGAGACGATTCTCTGGCTTCATGAGCTCCGCCATGGATACGAGAAGGATGACCGCGTTCCGCGTGAGGTCGTCGGCGTGATGAAGGACTTCCATTTCAGGTCATTACATGAACCCATCGAACCCCTGGTACTCTTCCCGGATAACGAGGGTGGTCACGCGCTCATCAAAATCGACTCGGAAAACCTGATGGAAGCCATTGCGTTTATCGAAGACGCGTGGAACGAAGTAAATCCTGATTTTGCCTTCGAGTATTTCTTCGTGGAAGATACTTTCGCTCGCCTTTATGCCGCCGAGCAGCGGTTCGGCAGGATATTCGTCAGCTTCGCCGCCCTCGCTGTCATCATCGCCTGCCTGGGTCTCTTCGGCCTTTCTTCCTTCACCGCGGAACGGCGCACGAAGGAAATCGGAGTTCGCAAGGTCCTCGGGGCATCCATCCCCAACCTCTTCGGGATGTTGTCCAGCGAATTCCTCCGGCTCGTGATCGTGGCCAATGTGCTGGCCTGGCCCGTCGCATACGCCGCAATGAACAACTGGCTCGATGGCTTTGCCTACCGCGTCGAGCTGGGCTGGACGACCTTTATCCTCGCCGGCTTCCTGGCCATGGCGATCGCCCTGCTCACCGTGGGCCTCCAGGCCGTGCGGGCGGCTACCGCGAACCCGGTCGAGTCGTTGCGGACGGAGTAGAAGTGTCTGCTCCTCTGTACTTTTTTCCAGAAACTCGTCCGATTTACTAGACCTTATGTATTGACCTGGTTATAAAAAGACCTCCTCCGTTCTCGGTATTCGGGGGTTATCTTTGGAATGTGGTAGTCCACCCAAAGACCTATCCCCATCAAGAAGGAGGAGGCTATGCGTAAATCTACACGATTCGTGGCGATGGACATACATAAAGATTCGATCACGGTGGCGATTGCCGAGGACGGCAGGACGCCTGTGCTCTATGGCACGATCCAGTCCACGGGGGCCGCGGTGACAAAACTGGCGGACAAGCTCTCCGGGTCGGGGGCAGCGCTGCGGTTCTGCTACGAGGCGGGTCCCTGCGGCTACGGGGTCTATCGTCAACTGCGCGCCCTGGGACACGAATGCGCGGTGGTGGCGCCTTCTCTGATCCCGCGTCGTCCGGGCGACCGGATCAAGACGGACCGTCGCGACGCTTTGTCCCTGGCCAGACTGCACCGGAACGGGGAACTGACCTCGGTGTGGGTGCCCGATGAAGAACAGGAGGCGATCCGCGACCTGGAACGGGCGCGCGAGGACTTCAAGCACGCCGAGCGGCGCGTGCGGCAAAGGCTTGCCGGCTTTCTTCTGCGTCACGGCCGCATATACACCGGGGGCCGCCGATGGACCCAGGCGCACTACCGCTGGCTCGAGACCCAGCGCTTCGCTCATCCGGCGCAGCAGATCGTCTTCCAGGAATACGTGGACGAGGTAAAGCACGCCCAGACACGGATCAAGACCCTGGAAAAGGAACTGGAACAGGTGCTCTGTGACTGGACCTTTTCCGGCCAGGCTCAGGACCTGATGGCGCTTCGCGGGGTGGACACGCTCACCGCGATCACGGTGCTGGCCGAACTGGGCGACATCACCCGCTTCGACACGCCGCGTCAACTCATGGCCTTTGTCGGACTGGTGCCCAGCGAGCACTCCAGCGGACAGCGACGACAGCGGGGCGCGATCACCAAAGCGGGCAACGCCCACGTGCGGCGGGTCCTGGTGGAATCGGCCTGGTGCTACCGCTTCCCGGCGCGCAAGACCGGGCACCTGCAGCGCCGCGCGGAACGCACCACGCCCGCCGTGCAGGATATCGCCTGGAAAGCGCAGAGAAGGCTCTGCGGACGCTACAGGCGCCTTTCGGCGCGCGGCATGCCCAAGGGCAAGATCTGTACGGCCATAGCCAGGGAACTCTTGGGCTTCATATGGGCCATCGCATGGGAACATCGACATCCCGGCAGCATGATCGCCACGGCTGCCTGAGAAGAAGGACCCGCTCGGTGACCAGGAAGGATACGACATGACTCAATAGACCCCGGGACGGGAGGGACCGGTCAGGAGAACCCTCGAATACACTATGAGGCACCCTTCGGGCTGACCCTCGCCACTAGACCGAGGACGCTCCGCGACGAACCCAGGACAGGCGGTAGCCAACCCGCGTATATCAGTCGGATCAACCGTCGCCATATCGTCCCTTCTGTCCCCGGACAACGTACCATGCAAAGATAACATCCGTATCCCCTTGATCAGAAGGGGGTTGACATCGGTCAAAACATATCAGTGTACTGTCCGATTAATTGATTGACATGTTGATGCGCCCCTGATATCTTATGCTTGCATGCAGCGAACCCGATGTTATTCTACCTGCAAGGAGCATAAGATGGGCCGCATACCTATTGAGATCATTCTGGACGAAGACCAGAAGCAGACCCTGGAACAATGGCGCAGGCGCGGCAACACGAAAGCGAGCCTGCATGTACGGGCCGGCATCATCCTGGATTGCGCCCGGGGCGACCAGACCACGGCCGTTGCCCAACGCTACCAGGTGAGCAGGCAGACGGTGTCCAAGTGGCGCTCTCGCTTCGCCCGGCTGGGCCTTTCCGGACTCTGCGACGCGCCCCGGCCTGGTCAGCCGCGCAAACATGACGACGAAAAGGTGCAGGCCGTTGGAAGCGACGCTGACGCGCAAGCCGAAGCAGGCCACGCACTGGAGCGTGCGCAGTCTCTCCAGCGCGCTTTCCCTGCCCCGCGATTTCATTCACCGGGTCTGGCGTGCCTTCGGCATAAAGCCCCACCTGTCCAAGACCTTCAAACTCTCTTCGGACCCTCATTTCGTCGAGAAAGTGCGAGATATCGTGGGTCTGTACATGAACCCGCCCGATAAAGCCCTGGTATTGTGCGTGGACGAGAAGAGTCAGATTCAGGCGCTGGACCGAACCAGGCCGACCCTGCCGATGCAACCCGGCCTGCCCGAAACCCGGACCCACGACTACAAGCGATACGGCACGACCAATCTGTTCGCCGCACTGGACGTTGCTACCGGCCGGGTGATCGGCAAAATCAAACGCAGACACAGAAGCCGCGAGTTCATCGACTTTCTGCGAGAGATCGACCGAAGCGTGCCCGCCGACCTGCAGGTGCACCTCATCCTGGACAACTACGGCACGCACAAGACTGAACAAGTCAGGCATTGGTTCCTGCGGCATCCAAGATATCACTGCCACTTCACCCCGACCAGTTCATCCTGGCTCAATCAGGTCGAACGCTTCTTCGCCGCACTCACCATGCATCAACTGCGAAGAGGCACGCACCGGTCCGTGCCGGCGCTGGAGCAGGCGATACGAGATTATCTGAATCATCACAACCAGGCGCCCAGACCTTTCAGGTGGACCAGATCCGCCGACGAAATCATTACTTCAGTTCATAATATTGTTAATCGAATTAATCGGACAGGACACTAGTTTCAGGTAAAGGGTTGAATTTGAGGAACTAAATCTATATAATCTTGAATAGCCTAACGCACGTCTCCTTCTTTTCAAATTACATGAACAACAGGAGCAGTCCCATGAGAAAGAGAGTGATTACCTTGCTGGCCGCGGTTGCTCTCGTGTGGATATCCACGCATGAAACCGCACATGCCCAGGAAATGTCACCGTCGTTTACGGTAGGAGGCGGACTTGGTATTCCAATAGACGCCGAAGAAGGAGTAAACAACGGACTGGCGATTCGCGGCGGAGTGTCTTTGCCGGTTTACCAGGTTTACCAGAACTTGCACGCGGTATTTGAAGGGCACTATAGTAAAAACAGCTTGGAAGAAGACCTGATACCCGGAGATTTGAGCGGGGATGTAATACTCACCGGTGCGAACCTCGGAGTTATGCTGCGTTCTTCTTCCTCCATAAGTGTGTATGGGCAGGGAGGCATAGGATTAACGCGAGTTGAAGGGAAGGTTTCAGGCTCCTTTATGGACGTATCTATCAGTTCCAGTGCGACCGAGACTGCTTTCAGCTTTACGGTAGGTGGCGGTGTACATATTCCCATCAATCCGTCTATCGGCGTGGCCATCGATGCGCGATACAATCACGCGGTGACGGATTTCGAGGCCACCAAGTGGATGCCAATCACCGTATCCATTGTGTTCAGTCCCTAGGAATATGGCCTGGAGTTGTGGCGATTGCGGCTCCAGACATTGGAAAACGTTTGTAAACGCCGCTCGTGAGATGATACCGAGTGGCGTTTTTATTTGGCACGATGGTCACCTGCGGATGAATCAAAAAAAACTTCAAAAGTTACTTGCGACATCGTAAGCTATACAATATCTTGTTAGTTCTATGTTCATGCACCACTACAAGTAGTGATTCTTAATCATTAAATCTCAACAAATTAAGTAAGGTGGAGGGCCGCCGCGATGCGATGTCCGGCGTGTGGCACGTTAAACAGCCACGTTGTTGACTCACGTACCATTCAAAGTGGCAGAACCATCCGCAGGCGGCGCGAGTGCCTGTCCTGCACCAAGCGGTTTACGACCTACGAGGCCATCGAGGAAGAGGAACTGATGGTGGTGAAGACCGATGGCCGCCGGGAGGTATTCGACCGCGCAAAGATCATGCACGGCCTTAAACTGGCCTGCACGAAACGCATGGTTTCCGCGGATCAACTGCACGAACTGGTCGACCGGGTGGTGTACCACGTCAGCAGCCTGAGCGACCGCGAGGTCTCTTCCGACAAGATCGGCGAATTCATTATCCGGGAACTGCGCAAGATCGACGAAGTGGCCTACGTGCGTTTTGCCTCGGTCTATCGGGATTTCCAGGACCGGAGCGAGTTCCAGGAAGAGCTCGAACAATTGGAGAAGCAGGAGTTGGCCTCGGTCGTCAAGGACCAACCCGATCAGAACTAGTTGAAGTTAACTCGTGCCTGGTTCATTCGTTTGGACCAGGCATCGGTTTTTAATGAATTAACGAACACATTGTCTGTCCGACCGTATCAGAGTTCGACCGTATCAGAGTTCGACCGTATCAGAGTTCGACCGTAACATATACCAGTAACAGATGGTGAAAGCCGATTCCAGGGGGGCACGCATGGCTACAGAGAATCCAGGAGTGAAACTAAAGGATAACCCCGATCTCTTGATTGAGGAGACGGAGGAATCCACCGCCGACGCGTCCGTCGATGACGCGTCCGTCGCCGGCGCGCAGCTTGCCGAAGGCGGACTGACGGTTGAGCGCCTGTACAGTAATCCAGGCGTGGACCCCTACGACGGCGTGGAGTGGGAAAAGCGCACGGCCACCATCGCGGGGGACGGCGGGGAGGTTGTCTTCGAGCAGGAAGACGTGGAGATTCCGGCCGACTGGTCGCAACTGGCCACCAACGTCGTCGTATCCAAGTATTTCCGCGGGCCGCTCGGTACCCCGAAACGCGAGAACAGCGTCAAGCACATGATCAACCGCGTGGCGGATACGATCGCGGGCTGGGGGCGCGCCCAGGGTTACTTCGCGTCCGAGGAGGACGCCGACGTCTTCCATAACGAGTTGAAGCAGATCATCCTGCACCAGCGCGCCACGTTCAACAGTCCGGTCTGGTTCAACGTGGGCGTCGAGGACACCCCCCAGTGCTCGGCGTGCTTCATCCTTTCGGTCGACGACTCCATGGAATCCATCCTGGAGTGGTGCAAAGTCGAAGGCATGATCTTCAAGGGCGGTTCGGGCGCCGGCGTGAACCTGTCCCGGATACGATCCTCCAAAGAGATCCTTTCCTCGGGTGGGCAGGCATCCGGTCCGGTCTCCTTCATGCGCGCGGCCGATTCGGTGGCCGGGTCCATCAAGTCCGGCGGCAAGACCCGGCGGGCCGCCAAGATGGTTGTACTGGACATCGATCACCCCGACGTGGTGGAGTTCATCTGGTGCAAGGCGAACGAGGAACGCAAGGCCTACGCCCTCGGCGACGCCGGCTGGGACATGACCCTGAACGGCGACGCGTGGAGTTCCATTCAGTTTCAGAACGCCAACAACTCGGTCCGAGTGACGGGCGATTTCCTGGAAGAGGTGAAAAAGGACGGGGACTGGACGCTGCAGTCCATCACCACGAAGAAGTCGGTGGAGCGTCTGAAGGCGAATGACATCATGTCCTGGATCGCGGAAGCCGCCTGGCAGTGCGGCGACCCCGGCATGCAGTACGATACGACCATCAACGACTGGCACACCTGCGCCAACACGGACCGTATCAACGCCAGCAACCCCTGTTCCGAGTACATGCACCTCGACAACAGCGCGTGCAACCTGGCCTCGATCAACCTGCTCAAGTACCTGACCGACGACGGCACTTTCGACGTAGTGGGATTCATCCACACCGTCAACATCATGATCATGGCGCAGGACATCATCGTAGACAACGCGAGCTACCCTACCGAAAAGATCGGGGAGAACGCCCGCGCCTTCCGGCAACTCGGCCTGGGGTACGCCAACCTCGGCGCGCTGCTCATGGCCATGGGGCTGCCCTACGATAGCGACGGCGGTCGCGCTTTTGCCGGCGCCATCACGGCGCTGATGACCGGACAGGGTTACTACCGGTCCGCCGAACTCGCCGAAAATCTGGGCACCTTCGAAGGCTATGAAGACAATAGTGAACCCATGCTCCGGGTCATGCAGAAGCACCGCGACGCCGTGGACGACATCCAGGCGGAGATGGTCGACAAGAACCTGCTCGACGCCGCGCGCACCGCTTGGGACAACGCGCTCACCCAGGGCAGGAAGCACGGGTACAAGAACAGTCAGGCCACTGTGCTCGCGCCCACGGGTACCATCGCCTTCATGATGGACTGCGACACGACGGGCATCGAGCCCGACATCGCTCTGGTCAAGTACAAGCGCCTGGTGGGCGGCGGCACGATGAAGATCGTGAACCGTACGGTGATTTCCGCCTTGGAGAAACTGGACTACTCGAAGCAGCAGATCGAGCGGATCATCTCCTATATCGATGAAAACGGGACCATCGAAGGCGCCCCGCACCTGCTGCAGGAACACCTGCCGGTCTTCGACTGCGCGTTCCGGGCCGAAAAGGGCAGCCGTTCCATCCACTACATGGGCCACGTGAAGATGATGGCCGCGGCGCAGCCCTTCATTTCCGGCGCCATTTCCAAGACGGTCAACCTGCCCAACGAGGCCACGGTCGAAGACGTCATGAACGTTTACGTGAAGGGTGGGGAGATGGGGCTCAAGGCCCTGGCCATCTACCGCGACGGCTCCAAGCGTACCCAGCCGCTCAGTACCAAGGCGTCAGAAAATGAAGAGACGGCCGAGGTCCAGCCCGTTCGCCGGCGGCTGCCGGACGAGCGCGAGGCCGTGACCCACAAGTTCAGCATCGCCGGCCACGAGGGCTACCTGACGGTGGGTCTCTTCGAAGACGGCCAGCCAGGCGAGATCTTCCTGCGGATGTCCAAGGAAGGCAGCACGGTATCCGGCATGATGGATGCCTTCGCCACGGCCATATCGGTTTCGCTGCAGTACGGCGTGCCGCTTGAGAGCCTGATCCGCAAGTTCAGCCACATGCGGTTCGAGCCAGCCGGCATGACCGGCAACAAGGACGTGCCCATCGCAAAGTCCATCACCGATTATATCTTCAGGTGGCTCGCGTTTAAGTTCCTGCCCGAGGACAGTCATTCCGATATCGTGGCGGACACGGACATGGATTCCACCATGCATTCGAACGCCATGGACCAGACGATGACTGCGCAGGAGAACCAGGAACACGAGGTCTATGCCGCCCAGGCCGATGCTCCGTCCTGTTCGGACTGCGGTAGCCTCATGACCCGCAACGGTTCCTGCTACGTGTGCAGGGAATGTGGATCGACGAGCGGTTGTTCGTGAAGTAACAGCAATGAACCGCCGGACACCGGGGTATAAAGTACCCGGGGTTCGGCCCTGACCGGGTGCGGGGATGCGCCCGGCAAGCCCGGCACTTTCTCCGTGCCCGTACGGTCAGGTTCCCTCCAGATCCAGCCTCTCCCTCCAGCTTCTGTCCGATACCATGTAGTACCCGGCGCCCAGGGCGGCGACGGATACGCGCACGATCCGGTACGTGAGGGCGGCCGCCAGGCCCGTGGCCTGTGCGACCGTTCCCGGGACCGATCCGTCCGAGGCCGTGCTGACGAGGTGATAGATATAGATGACCGCACCTTCGAGGGCGCCGACGCCCCCCGGCACCGGCGCGAAAGTGCCGATGATCTCGGCCGCGGGGATCAGCATCAGGTGGACCCAGTAATCCGGCGCGGCCGGTCCGGGCAGAAGCGCCATCGCGCAACAATAGAAGGACGACAGCATGAAGACCTGTCCGGCCAGGCCGATGAGCAGGGCCTCGGTCAGCGCGCTGCGCCGCGTCTGGTAGAGCGCCAGGCTGTTGGCCAGTTCGGCGAAAAACGGACCGGCGTACCGGAGACGGGTAAGCCGTTGATAGAGGGTCCATTCCAAAAAACGCGACTGCAGCGAGATCACCAGGCAGATCATTCCGGCCAGGGCGCCGCCCCAGAAGACCAGGACGGCGATCATGATCTCCCGGTGATGCCAGAGGTCCTGGCTTAGCAGAGAAGCCGCCGATCCGACGATGAGCAGCGCCAGCATACCGATCAACCGGTCGAGCAGCACCGTGGCGGCGGCGACGGTCCGTCTCGACTTTTGACGCCGCGCGATGCCCACAGCGCGGACGATATCTCCGCCCGCGGTCCCGGGCGCCAGGTAGTTGAACAGGTTGCTGACAAAACCCAGGCGGACGGCCTCGCGAAACCCCAGCACCAGCTTCTGGCCCCGCGCCAGGAGATACCACCGGAAAAAGGCCAGCACAGTCGCCGTCGTGGCCAGCACGACGCCAATGACCAGAAAGGTAAAGTCGATTTCGCGGCGGATGAAATCGGCGTACTGATCCCGGTAGAGATAGAACAGGTAGGCGAGGATGCTCAGCGCGACCAGCCACCGAAGCCATCCCCAGGTTTTTTTTAGCCAGTTCATCTTGAGCGTGGGAAACGGTCAGGCACGAATCCCGCTACGGTTCCTCCTCGGCCTGTCTGACCTGGGCCGGCGACTGAAGCCGGACGCAATGCGTACCCGTGTACGGAGCGCGCTTTCGGAATAGTCCGTAGTCTTCCCGGCAGGACGCGCAGCAATACCGGACGCCCCGGACGTGGCGCAACGGTCCTCCGCAGGATGGGCATGGAGGCACTTTTCTTCGCATCCGGTGGAGTATAGAAGCTCCGGCGGCCGCCGTCAAGGCATCAGGCTTTGGGTAGAGATTGGATTTGGGTAGTCGCCGATGCAGCAGGGCTAATGAGGACCGTGGTGTTCCGGATCGCGGTCTGCCACCAGATCCAGGGCGATCCTGTGCTCCAGCCATGCCTTGAGCGCGGCGAGCACGAGCGTGAAACCGCCCATGGAGTCGAGCGCCATGGCGACGACCTGCTCTTCGGTCCCCTGGAAACCGGTGTTGGTGATCTGTACGAGAGTCGATTCCGCTCCGAGAGAAGTGAAGCGCCACTCGACGGCCGTCGCGGGCTCGTCCCATTCGATGAGGATTCTGGTGGGCGGCTCTATCGCCTTGACGTGGACATCCGCGGAGACCCCGTACGTCTCCCACTCCCAAGTGACCTTCGCGTCCGGCTCCAGCTTGCCGCTGCTCCTGGTGAACCAGAAGCGGGTGGTGATGGCGGGATCGACGAACGCGTTGAACACTTCGTCGATCGGCCGACGGACGAGCATTTGTGCCTGCACTGTTGGATTGATCACCATTGCACCTCAGTACTTAACACCCCTAAACTCTTCTTAGGCTACGACAAGTCGATTAGGCTACGACAGATCAATAACGTTACAATTACGTAAGGTTTTTGTTCATCCTTGACAAGTTGCAATGTCCAAAGACCGCTTGTATCGTGTTTTCCGCCCTCAGACATCGAAGTATCATGGAACGCCGTCATTGGTCACCTCACCGAGGCGCCAGATGACGGAGGCAACCATGAGCGATGTGGCGGCGGTGTTTGGATCCTGGATTTCACTCTATAAAGATATGTACAGTAAATTTATAAGTCAGTAACTTGATGAGCGAATTTTGAATGATTGTATCAACAGCCGAATACTGCCTGGAGAGGGATGTCCATGCCGAAAACCATTGCCATCGTAGGCGCGCTCGATACCAAGGGAGACGAGTTCGCTTTCGTCAAAGACGAGATCGAACGACGCGGGCACGGGACGCTGGTCATCGATACAGGCGTCATCGGGGATTCCGCCTTCGAAGCGGACGTGTCGAAGGACCAGGTCGCAGAGGCCGCCGGCACGACGATAGCAGCGTTGAAGAAGCGCGACGATCGTGGCGAGGCCATTGACGCCATGGCGGCCGGCGTCACGGAGATCGCACAGGGTCTGTATGAAGCCGGCGTGTTCGATGGAATAATCAGTATGGGCGGTTCCGCAGGCACCGCGGTGGGCACGAGCGCCATGCGGGCACTGCCCGTGGGCGTGCCCAAGGTAATGGTATCCACCGTGGCCGCCGGAGACACGACCAACTACGTGGGGATCAAGGACGTGGTGATGATTCCCTCCGTCGTGGACGTGGCCGGAATCAACCGCATCAGCCGGCGGATCTTCGCCAACGCCGCGGGCGCCATCGTGGGGATGGTGGAAACCGAGGTGAAGGAAGCGGCAGAAGACAAGCCGCTGATCACCGCCAGCATGTTCGGCAATACCACAGAGGCCGTGGACCAGGCCCGGGCCATCATGGAGGAAGCGGGTTACGAGGTGCTCGTCTTCCATTGCACCGGAGCGGGCGGACGGACCATGGAGGGCCTGATCGACGAGGGCCTGATCGAGGGCGTACTCGACATCACCACCACGGAGTGGGCCGACGAACTGGTCGGAGGCGTCCTGACGGCAGGTCCCGAAAGAATGGATGCCGCGGGCAGGGCGGGCATTCCCCAGGTGATCGTACCGGGCTGCCTGGACATGGTCAATTTCTGGGCGCCGGATACCGTTCCGGAGAAGTACAGTGAACGCAAGCTGCACAAGTGGAATCCGAACATCACCCTGATGCGGACCAACGTGGAGGAGAATGCCCGGCTCGGCGAGATCATCGCGGAAAAGGCCAACGCCTCCGGCGGGCCGGTATCGATCTTTCTGCCGCTGAAGGGCGTGTCCATCCTGGACAGCCCGGGGAACGAGTTCTGGTGGCCGGAAGCCGACCAGGCCCTTTACGACGCCATCAAATCGAACGTATCCGGCGATGTGACGGTGACAGAGATGGACTGCAACGTCAACGATCCCGCCTTCGCGGAGGCGGTCACCGGCCGGTTGCTGTCCGATCTGAGAGGGTAAGGACGCAATGCCCGTCATCGACGCGGTCGAGCTATATCACGTCGCCATGCCCCTGATCTATCCGTGGCGCACGGCCTACGGCAGCGACGACGTCATCGAGAGCGTGCTCGTGAAGCTGCATGCCGGCGATGCCGTGGGCTGGGGGGAGACGACTCCCCTCGCCCGGCCGACCTACAGCCCGGAATACACGGCCGGTGTATACGCCGTGACCCGTGACGTGCTCGCTCCCCTGCTGGTCGGCAGGCGGGTCGACAGCGGCCGGGACCTGCACGAGGCGTGCGCCTGGGTCGCGGGCAACTACTTCGCCAAGGGAGGCCTGGACGCGGCGTGGTGGGACCTGCACGCCCGGATGAAGGGCAAGCCGCTCTGGCAGGTGATTGGCGGCAAGGGGCCGGTCATAGATGTAGGTGCGGACTTCGGCGTGCAGGACAGCATCGACATGCTGCTGGGCAATATCGAACAGGCCGTGGAGGCCGGGTTCAAGCGGATCAAGCTGAAGTACAGCCGGGGATGGGATCTCGACATGATCGCAGCGGTGCGTTCGTCCTTCCCGGACCCGGTTTTTCACATCGACTGCAACAGCGGATACACGCTGGACGACCTGCCCATGTTCAGGAAACTGGACCGGTACAACCTGGCCATGATCGAGCAGCCGCTGATGCGGGACGACCTGGTCGACCACGCCGAGTTGCAAAGCGCGATCGAAACACCGATATGCCTGGACGAGAGCATTACGTCACCCGACAGGGCCCGTAAGGCGATCCAGATCGGCGCCGCGCGCTGGATCAACATCAAGCCCGCGCGGGTCGGCGGGGTGACCCAGGCGCTCGAGGTGAATCGGATATGCGAAGAGGAGGGCGTTCCCTGCTGGACGGGCGGCATGCTCGAATCGGCCCTGGGCGCTTCGTTCTGCATGGCGCTGGCGACGCTGCCCAATATGAAATACCCGTCGGACGTCTTTCCCAGTACCAGGTTCTACAAGCGGGACCTGAGCGCGCCGCGGCTGGAACTTTCGGGCCCGTCCCAGATGGTGCTTTCCGATACGCCCGGCGCGGGTGCGGAACCCGTGCCGGAACTGCTCGAACAACAGACGGTCGAAAGGGCCGTGATAGACTGAACGGCCGGCCAGCCCGCGGGCAAGCCCGCGATAGATCAGCGGTCCCATTGGAACAATTTGGAAGGAAGCCATGGCCCCATCGTCATCCCTTTCCCCTTTCAACTACATGTCCCGCGACGAGTGGTCGGAACTGCGCGCCGCTACGCCGCTGACGCTCTCGGAAGAAGACCTGAAGGAACTGCACGGCATCAACGAGATGGTCCACCTCGACGAGGTCGCCGAGGTGTACCTGCCCATGTCGCGGTTCCTCAACCTGCATGTGGGCGCGGCCCAGCACCTGTACCGGGTAATGGACACCTTCCTCGGCAAACCGGCCGCCAAAGTGCCCTACGTCATCGGTATCGGAGGCAGTGTGGCGGTGGGTAAGAGCACGACGGCGCGTATCCTGCAGGCCCTGCTGAGCCGCTGGCCGAACCATCCCCGGGTGGACTTGGTCACCACGGACGGATTCCTGTATTCCAACCGGGTCCTGGAGGAAAGAGGACTCATGCAGCGGAAAGGTTTTCCGGAGAGCTACGATCTCCGGCGGCTGGTGCGGATGATGGCGGACGTGAAGTCTGGCCGCGAAACGGTCACCGTTCCGGTGTACAGGCACCTGATCTACGATATCGTGCCCGGCGTCGAAAAGACGATCACACAGCCCGATATCATCATCCTGGAGGGGTTGAATATCCTGCAGACCGGCCATCACATGACCGGCGACGCATCGCCCCGCGTCTTCGTTTCCGACTTCATCGATTTCTCGATTTACGTGGAAGCCGAGGAGCACGATCTGGCGCAGTGGTACGTCGACCGGTTCCTGAGACTCCGCGATACCGCGTTCCGGAATCCCGAATCCTACTTCCATCACTATGCCGGCCTGAGTACGGAAGAGGCCGTGGAAACGGCCAGGGGAATCTGGCGCGACATCAACCTGGTGAATCTGCGCGACAACATCATTCCAACCCGCGAACGGGCGGACCTGATACTCGAGAAGGGCACGAACCACCGGGTGACGGGGGTCTACCAGCGGAAGTTGTAGGGTTGACGTCCACGAATAGATCCGGCGGAGCAGCGACCCGTGCGGTCATTGGTCCGGGGCAAACGCGATCATTCCTCCAGAAACCGCTTCAGCACGTTGGACGTGACCCGCGACACCACTTCGTCGACGAGGATAGACGACGGATAGGTGATTGATCCCACCGAGAAGACCATTCCGCCGCTTTCCGTCTCATGTACGACCATCTCGGCGCCGCCGTCGTCCACGTTGGTCCCTTTGGCGATCAGGTGGGTGTTTGGCGGTGAACTCGGGGTAATCTTGTCGGTCTCGTGTCCCGACGCGCCGCCGGGCACCCGTTCGTGCAGGCTCGCTTCGCCGAAGATATCCCCTTCCCTAACCCCAGTACCTTCGAAGACCCAGTGTCCTGCGTCAATCACGCGGTACGGCGCGCTGGTCATGATGCCTGTTCGAGTGAAGGCGACGCCGAGCAGGTTGGCTTCCGATTCGTTGTAGATGTTGAAGCGACTTTCAATGCCCTCTCCTGGCCGGTCGAGCGAATCGATGTTGCCGTTCATGACCTTCATAGTGTACTCGTCGACGAACGCGACCTCGCAATTCAGGCCGTTCCCGCCCAGATACATGAGTCTGCCGCCTGATTCGAACACCCAGGCCTTGAGCCGGAAATACATGTCCTTCGACCAGTATTCCGGGTGGGTAGTGATGATGAGGACGCTGTATCGGTCAAGGAGCAGCGTGCCGTCGTGGAACTGTGTCTCCGCGTACAGGTCGTAGCCGAAGCCTTCCCGCTCCATCCAGGCCAGGAAACGCCACTCTGCGGGCGCGACGTGGCACGCCGCGCGGCCCGCGATCATGTCCATCGCTTCGTCGTCCTCGGGAACGTGGTTTATCGGTTCCGGCCGGTCGAAGGAGAGCGGCGCGTAGTCTTCCGCGCTGTACATCCGGTGCGAGGGATCGGTGTACCGCTTCAGGTCGTAGCGGGCGTTAACCGTGGGGGTCGACGGAAACTCGTCGGCGTGGATGTAATTGCTGCGGCCCCCGAAGTTGTTGTAGGCGTTCCAGTTGATGTTGGCTGCCAGTACGGCGACGTCGGTTGTCGGCGCGGCCGGCGCGACGATCCAGGGGAAGGAAAAGAAACCGCCGGTCTCCGTGGAAGCGTGCAGGTAGTACAGGCCGGACCGTTCAGGCGCCTCGATGTATTGTTTGTGGGCGGGATTGGTATAGCCCTGGGTGTTCCACTTCACCCCGGTCCGCGTGTAATCGCCGTCGGGCGTGATCTGCATGGTGGCGCGGGGGCCGTGCTCGTCGTACCAGCCGATGTTCCGGATGTATTCCTTCTCACGACCATAGCGATACAGCTCCAGTTGGTAGGCCTCCACGGCGTGCACGCGGAATTCTGATCTTTCTCCGGACCGGACCCACTTGGGCCACATGTAACCCAGCAGGCCGTCCCGCAACAGCCGGAAATGGTAGGGTTGGTTTTCGCGCGGCGTCATGTACACGCTCTTGAATCCGAAATCCCTGCATGCCAGTGTGACTTTGTACTCCCGGCCGGGCGTGACGTCCGCGTAGACCGTCCCCGAGGCCCGCGAGCGCGCTTCGATGGATTCCCCGCCGGCTTCGAACTCGAGCAGGACATCAGGAATGGCAACGTATCGTTCGTCGCTGACGTACCCTACAAGCATCTTGGACCTCCGGCTGGCGGATGTTCTGGGTCGTAATCTGGAAGCGAGGCGTTCCGCTGGATGAAACCGCGACCTGCCCTTGATATGAAACCGTGACCGGTCCTCGATGAACCAAGCCCGGAAGACAATGTACACCGTTCGGCCGCAGCGTCAACCGTGCCGCTCGCAGCATCCGGCGGGCGGATCGGCGGGCCGAATTACCTTTGACACGGCATCGAAACGGGTGTTACCTTGCGTGTCCATGCATTGAGACTTAATCCCACGTTCGATCTCGATTGGAAAAGGACCCTGGCATCGTGTCCGTCTGCCGGCTGAAAGACATTGCGCGCCTTGCCGAACCCGGCGACAACGTGGCCATCGTGTCCCGAAGGCTGGAGGCCGGCACGCACGTGGTTGGCGAAGACGGTGCGGCCTTTTCCGTCGCCCATTCCCTGCTGGAAGGGCATCGTTTCGCCATCCGGGCCATACCTGCCGGGGAGTCCGTCCTGTCCTGGGGACAGCCGTTCGGACGGGCGACCCGGGACATCGCGCCCGGCGGTTACATCTGCAACGGCGACATTCTCGACGCCCTCCGCGTACGGCAGGTGGATTTCGCCCTCCCGGATCAGCCGAATTTCGAAGACCGCGTGGTACCCTACGAGCTGGACGAGACCACCTTCACACCGGGCGAGCAGGTTCCTGTCAGCGACAAACCTCCGGCCTTCGAGGGATATGACAGAGGAGAGGCGCGGGGAGTTGGGACCCGGAACTTCATCGTCCTCCTGGGTATTACGTCGCAGACGGCAGGTTTCGTGCGGCGGCTGGAATCCAGGCTGAAGGAACAGGCGGAACGGTATCCGAATATAGATGGCGTCGTGGCCGTGGCACATACCGAGGGCGGTGCCGGGGTGGACCCCAATAACCGGGAACTGGTGCTGCGGACGCTGGCTGGATTCATGGTCCATCCCAATGTGGGGGCGGTCTACGCGGTGGACCGCGGAACAGAAATCGTGACGGACCGAATGCTGGAAAACTACATGCGGCTTAACGGCTATCATTTGAACGAGGTGCTGCACCGTTTTAAAACGCTCAAAGGCGGATTTGACGAAGAACTTGAGCGTAGTGCGAGGTTCGTCACCGGCTGGTTTGAGACGGTTAACCGCGTCGCACGGAAGCCGGCTTCCGCGTCCCATCTCAACATCGTGCTTCAGTGCGGTGGTTCGGATTCGTTTTCGGGCATATCGGGCAATCCGCTGGCTGCGCTCGTCGCACGGGAGATCATCCGTTTCGGAGGCAAGGCCAGCCTTGCCGAGACTGACGAGCTCATCGGCGGCGAACCCTACGTGCTGCAGAACGTCCGGGATATCGAGACGGCCCGCACTTTCCTCCACATGATCGAGCGTTTCCAGGAGCGAACGGCGTGGCACGGCCAGTCGGTGGACGCCAACCCCTCCGGGGGCAACAAGCTCAGGGGGATCTACAATATCGTGCTCAAATCCATCGGCGCGGCCCGGAAGCGCCACCCCGACGTACGACTCGACTACGCGATCGACTACGCGGTACCGATGAAGGAGCCGGGGTACTACTTCATGGACAGTCCCGGCAACGACCTGGAAGCCATCGCCGGCCAGGTGGCGTCCGGCGGCAATGTCATCTTCTTCATAACCGGCAACGGATCCATCACCAACTTTCCTTTTGTCCCTACGATCAAAATCGTGACGACCACGAAACGGTACGAAATGCTTTCGGGCGAAATGGACGTCAACGCCGGCGCCTACCTGGACGGCGAATCCATGGATGAACTGGGACGAAGGACGCTTGACCTGACGTTGCGAACGGCCTCGGGCGAACTGACCCGCGGCGAAAAGGCGGGTCACAGCCAGACCCAAATCTGGCGCGACTGGCGGCAGACGGACGGGAGCCGGCTGCAGGGCCTCCGCGACCGGTCCGCGCCGACGGGTGAACCGCTGACGGTCCGCACGAACGAGGAGTCGACGCCTCCGCCGCCTTTCGACCTGCCCATGTACGAAGTGAACGGAAACCGCGCCACAGACCGCGTCGGCCTGATTCTACCCACCAGCCTGTGCTCCGGACAGATCGCCCGAATGGCCGCCGAGCGGCTGAGTGCAAAAGGTGTGGGGTGCGGGGCCGGCATATCCCGATTCGTCACCCTGGTACACACCGAGGGGTGCGGCGTATCGGGCGGCGTGTCGGAGGAGATGTACATCCGCACCATGACCGGCTACCTGACCCACCCGATGACGGGGGCCGCCCTGCTTCTGGAGCATGGCTGCGAACGCACGCACAACGACTTCTACCGGCAGCAGTTGCTGGACCGCGGCATAGATCCAGCGGGATTCGGCTGGGCCAGCGTACAGCTCGATGGCGGTATCGAAAAGGCAATCGATCGCATAGAAACATGGTTCGCCGAGACCCTGGAAGATTGCGATGGTCCTGTCGCGGGCAATACCGGTCTGTCCGATCTCAGGCTGGGTGTGGCCGCGGCCGATCCGCTTTCCGATGACCTTTCCGAAGCGCTTTCACGGTTGATCCTCGATGTAGTAAGCGGGGGCGGAACAGTCGTCGTGCCGGACAACTCGGCGTTGCTTGACCATCCGTCCTTCGTGTGTCACCTGGCGGACGGACCGGCAAAGCCGACTTTGGCCTATGGCGAACCTTTTACCCTGCCCGGACTGCACGTCATGGAGTCGCAGACTACGCACTGGGTGGAGACCATGACCGGGCTGGGCGCTTCCGGCGTGGAGCTGGTCGTCGCCGGGGTCGGCAGCCATCCACTGCCCGGCCATCCCATGATTCCGGTGCTCTTGATTGGCGCGGAGGACCTGCCCGGACCTTTTCGCGAAGACGTGGATCACATCCTGGCAGGTGGATCGGAGGCTCAGCGGAAAGACATCCTGGACCTGATCCGACGCACGGCCGCCAGTATTCATACGCCCCGTGCCGAGGCCCTCGGCAATACGGATTTCCAGATTACTCGCGGACTGCTCGGTGTCTCGGTGTGACGCGCGTGAAATTACCAACCCCGAATATTTTGGAGACCGGCATGCCCCGTGAAGTGGTACGACCCGACACGCTCGATCTCGATTCCCCGGGGCGCCGGGACTACTGGGTCGCCCTGGAACACGATTCGCTCTGGGCGGATCATCTCATCCCCTTAACGGTCCTGGTAGGGCCCGACGCCCGAGAAGGCCTGGGGCTCATGGCCAGCGGGTCCAATCACGGTAACGAATACGAAGGACCGGTCGCGATCAAGGGACTGCTTCAGGAGATCGATCTGGAGGCAGTCAGGGGTCGACTGATTCTCATCCCCGTGCTTAACCCCGGGGCGTTCCACGTGGGTCGGCGGGCAAGCGACGCAGATGACGGAGTCAACCTGAACCGGGCTTTCGTGGACGGCGCAGGGACGTCGCCGGCCCTCTCGGGCATCACCCACCGAATTGCACATTTCGTACGGGAATATCTCTGGCCCCGCGTGCATGTCGTGACGGACATCCACTCCGGTGGCGCCGAACTCGACTTTGCACAGTGCTCGAGTTTTCACCAGGTGGATGACCCGGACCAGTCGGCCGTCATCGAAGACACGGCCCGCTGGTTCGGTACGCCCTTCGTTATGGTGTACCAGAACGAGACCCCTGGGCTGATGGTCAGCGAGGCGGAAAGGCTGGGAAAGATCACGATCGGAACGGAACTGGGCTGGGGCGAATCGGTCAATCCCGACGGCGTGCGGTACGCGCGGCACGGCATACGCGCCGCGGCCATTCATCACGGCCAGCTTGCCGGGGACATCCGGCCCATCGCCCACCACGCCGACGGCACCCAGAAATTGACCGCGATTATCGACCGGGAATGCTACGTACCGGCGCCCTTTCCAGGACACTACGAACCACTGATGGCCTGCGGCGAGTTCGTGAAAGTGGGACAGGTCGTGGGCAACCTGCACGATTTCTATCGCATGGACGACCCGCCCTGGCCGGTGCGCGCGGGCGTGGACGGTTATGTACTCTCGCAGTCTTTCCGCCAGCCGGTCAGGCAGGGCAGCCACATTCTCGTTGTGGCTCAGGAAGTTCAGGCACGGTAGATTCCTTCATAATTGTCCCGGTTCGATCAGCAAACGGAAGTTTTTTCGCTTTGAAGAACACGGAGCCCCGCACGCAACCCTTCGAAGACCATCCCGACCGGCTGAAGTGGAACGCGCGATACCGGGAGCCGAAGCGCCTGGCGCCGCGAGAATCATGCCCGCTGTACGAACACGCGGCCACGCTGGGATATCCGGAAGGACCCGTATTGGAACTCGCCTGCGGCATGTCGGCCCAGGCACTGGTCCAGGCCGAGGCCGGACGCGAGGTGCTTGCCGTCGACATTTCGAACGTGGCCTTGGACCGGCTTCGTAAGGAGGCCATGGAACAGGACCTTGGGGCCCGGCTGACCTGTGTGGAAGCGGACCTGAATGCCTGGCGTCCTCCCGCTGACCGGAAATTCGCGCTCGTAATCTGCGTGATGTACTGGGAGCAGTCGGTCTTTGACTACGTCTGGCCCGTGGTCGCCGATGGCGGGCTCATCGCATGGCAGGGCTTTACGCTCGACCATCTGCGCTACCGGGCTTCGCAGAATCCGGACTGGTGTTTTAATGAGGGAGAACCGGCCAGCCGTTTGCCCGCCGGCCGATTCTCCGTGCTGAACGAAGAAGACATCGATGAAGGCCACCGCGTGATCCGGCGCATGGTGGCCAGACGGACCCGGACCTGACACCCAACCCGACACTCGGCAGTGAGACGACCTGGCACCCGACCTGACGCCTGACCTGACACCCGGCAGGGAGATTAGCATGAAGTTGCACCGAATCGCCATTCTGAGCCCCGGGGAGATGGGCCATTCCGTGGGGCGATGCCTCATAGCGGGCGGATATGACGTGGCCACCTGTCTGGCGGGTCGCAGCGAAAGGACCCGCACGCTGACGGCGGCCGCGGGTATCCGGGACGTACCGGACCTGGATGAACTGGTACGGGAATCCGATCTGATCCTCGCCATCCTGGTACCTGACCAGGCCCATGCGCTCGCCCTTCAGGTGGCGGACGTTATGAAGCGGACCGGATCCTCGCCGGCCTACGCCGACTGTAACGCCATCTCGCCGGATTCGGCGAGGGAGATCGACATGGTCATCACCGGCGCTGGAGGGCGGTTCATCGACGCGGGCATCATCGGTGGGCCCCCGGGCGGCCGCGAAAAGACCCGTTTCTATGCTTCGGGTCCCCACGAAGAGATGCTGTCCCGACTCGACGGCCACGGTATCCTCGTCCGGACGCTGGGCGGCGAAGTGGGCAGGGCATCGGGTATCAAGATGTGCTATGCCTCGGTTACCAAGGGTACTTCCGCCCTCCATGCGGCGGCACTGACCGCGGCCGAGGTCATGGGCCTGGGTGAGGAACTGCTGGCGGAATTCGCCGACAGCCAGTCACAACGGCTCAAGGCGATGGACGGTGTCCGTAGTCTGTCGGCCAAGGCCTTCCGCTGGATCGGCGAAATGCAGGAGATCGCGGCGACCTACGACCAGGCCGGGGTATCGCCCGGTTTTCACGAAGGCGCGGAACACATTTTCCGCCTCATTGCAGAAAGTCCCATCGGCAACGAACGGCCCGAGACCGTGGACCGCAACCGCACCCTGGAGGAAACGGTGGCCATCTTCGCGGATGAAGCGCGCCGTGACCGGAAAGAAAACCAGAAAGGATAAAACCATCACATCGATCAAGACCATCGGTATTCCGGTCCGCAGCGTCAACTGGGTCCGCGTCTTCCCCACCATGGACGGTGAAGGCCGGGACTGCCTGGTTTCCGTTATGGGACAGCAGGCGGCGGGATTCACCATCGTCAAAATCGACCCCGCCACCGGCGCGACGTCCCAGGCAACCTCGACCGATCCCACAGCCAATTTCCCCACGGGCGCCCTCTGCACCCGCGACGGCCGCGTCTACATCGGCGCGGCCTATGCCGGGCACCTGTATCGGTACGATCCGGCTTCTGAGCAGCTGGATGACCTCGGAGCCATTAATCTTCCAGACGACACCTTCCCCTGCAACATGGACGAGGATGACGACGGCGTGATCTGGATCGGTTGCTACGGTTCGGCGGGCCTGACGAGCTACGATCCGGCGACCGGTGAGTTCGTCCGGCACGGTCGGATGGACGAGACCGACATGTACTGCTATCCTTACGTCGGCGCCGGGGGCACGATCGCATGCTACATCAGGGTGATCCGCCCGCACGTGGTTGTTTACCATCCGGAGTCGGGCGAGCGCAGGACCGTGGGACCCGTCGTGGTCACGGAGGATGGCGGGTCTCTAACGCTGTACCGGGCTGCCGACGGACAACTCTACATCCGGTCGACCGGGGGAGATTTCAGACTGGACGGTTTCGAAGCAGAGCCTGTGGATGACCTTCCCGACCCGGCACCGCCCCCGGCCCTGTCCGACGGTTCCACGGCCGACTTCGCGGACCGGGCGACGCAGATGTTTCACGAATTGGCCATTTCCCATCCGGATTCAGGTACGACACGTACGATTCCCGTTACCTACGAGTCCGCGGGCAGCGAGATCTTCCTGGTGCATCGCGGCCCCGACGACAACATCTACGGCTCGAGCATCCTGCCCCTGCACCTGTTTCGCTTCGATCCTTCGTCGCAGACCATGGACGACCTGGGCATGTGCACCACCGCGGCCGGGGAAGCCTATTCCATGGCCAACATGGGCGGGAAGCTCTACATCTGCTCCTATCCCGGCGCCAACCTGTCCGTTTACGATCCCTCCCGGCCCTATGACTTCGGAGAGGAAGCCGACAGCAACCCCCGTGAACTCGGCCGCATGGACGAGATCTCATACCGTCCACGCTCCATGGTCGCCGGTCCCCTGGGCCGTGTGTGGACGGCCTCTGTACCGGACTACGGCATGTGGGGCGGGCCGCTGTCCTGGTACGATCCGGCCACAGAGGAATTCGGAACCTATCGGGATATTGCCGGGGAGGCCAGTTGCTGGGCGCTGGCATGGCTGGAATCCCATGGTCTCCTGGCCGTCGGGACGACGATTCAGGGCGGTTCGGGAACGCAGCCCCGGGTAGACCAGGCATCGTTATTCCTCTGGGACTACGCGGCGGAGGAAAAGGTGTGGGAAGGCCGGCTTCCAGTTGCGGTTACATCGGTCAACGCACTGGCGGTCATTGATGGCGGCCTACTGTGCGGGACGGTCCATACGGGAGCGGAATCCTGCATATTCGTTTTCGATCCAGCTGAACGAAGGTTTGTACATGTTGTTTCGCTGCCCGGCGGGCGGGCCCTGGACGGCGGAGTTCAAGTCGGACCGGATGGCGGCGTTTACGGATTCATAACCGGTTGCTTCTACCGTTTCGATCCCGACGCCGGCGTAGTAACCACGGTTCACGAAGAACCGGCCGCCTTCCAGAATACCGGTCCGATGGACAGGGCCGGGGTCTACTTCACGAAGAAGCACGAGTTGAAAAAACTTGTGTTAAACATATAAAGGAAAGCAAATGCCGGGGCACAGTAGTTTGGGCTCTAATTAATTGAAAATATGCAGTATAAGGAAAATCCCAACAGGCGGCACAATGGCCTTGACAGACCCGGTCCGAACCCGGTAAATAGAATGAGTTATATCTGAGATGGACTTAATACCACGGGAACCCGAACAATGAAAGGCCCCTTCAGAATGAAAACCTGGTCTGTTGCCTTAGCTGTCCTGGTGTCGTCGTTCCTTGATCGGTCGGACGCCGTCGCGGCCATGGAGCCTCCCCAGTCGTGGGAAATCCATAAATCGGCGATAATCGACCTGCCACGCAACCATCCCGCGGCTTCCTATCTGCCGGACCTCGTCAAGCGTCTGGCGTCCTCCCAGGGCGGGGGCCAGCCGGTATCCGAGGCGGAATTCCTGGCCTTGTTCGACCGGCCCGAAAGCCGCGAAGTCTATGCGTCCCAGCTGATCAAGGTAGCCACGCCTCGCAGCGTCGCGGTTCAGAACAAGGCCCACGAGGATTTCTCTCGCGTATTTCTGACTGAAAAGCGGGTGAAGCGCGGTGTTGATTTTCTCGAGGAAAAGAAGGACCTGCTGGACGCGGCGGAACAGAAGTACGGTGTGGCCCGGAAGGATATCGTGTCTATTCTGATGTGGGAATCGGGCCTGGGTGAGTTTACGGGCAACTACCGTGTGTTCAACGTCCTGATCGCGCAATTGCTGTACATGGAAGAAGCACAGCAGGCAGCGGTCCGCCGAATTACGGCGCGGGGCGAATCCGATCCGCTGGCTTCCGTCGAGGTAGCAAAGAAGCAGGAAGAACGCTTCGCCAAGATACGTAGAAGGTGCGTAGGCAACCTGGTGGCGCTACTCCGCCACAGCAAGGCGACGGGAGTCGACCCGCTGTCCCTCCACGGGTCATGGGCCGGCGCTATCGGATATCCCCAGTTCATGCCGGCCAGCATGCCTCATGCGGCCGACGGTGATGGAGACGGTACGATCAATCTCCATTCGTGGCCGGACGCTATCATGAGCGTGGCGAAATACCTCAATGAACGAGGTAAGTACGGTGCAGCCGACTCCGCGCGACGAAAGGCCATCTTCAGTTACAACCCCCTCGACTCGTACGTCAACGGCGTGATCAAGTACGCGGAGGCCGTCAGCGCGAAGCGGTGACGACGGCACCTTCCTCGGCTCCTTCCTCGGCCCCCTGATGGCTGTCTGTCGCCGGAAGCGTTGTGAGAAGCCACCTGGTCTGAACGGTGAGAACGTCGGGGTCGGGGCCCGAGCCTACAAGGCGATTATGCGCCGAATGCGCTCGGCGGTTTCCCGCATGGCGGCATCGTCTCCGCCGACTTCGCTCACCAGGGCGCCGTCGAATCCGATGCCGCGCAACTCGGCCATGACCGCTGGCCAGTCCGTGTCGCCGTCCATCAGTTGGACCCAGTCGCCTTCCCCGCGGCGGAAATCCTTCACGTGCACCTTGACGATCCGGCTTCCGAGTTCCCGTATCCACATATCCGGATATCCGTAGAGGATCATGTTGGCCGTGTCCAGGTAGATCCCGACGGCGGACGACCCGACCTCGTCGACGAGTTGACCGGCCTCCCGGGGACTCAGCATGAACTGGTTCCAAACGTTCTCGATGCCGATGCGGGTACCGTGGCGCTCCGCTACGGGCGCAAGATCGCGTAGGGCGTCGCGGAAATTGTCCCAGGTCGTGCCGTATGAACTCTTGGGGTCAAGCGCTCCAGGGTGCAGGAGGAGGGCATCCACCCCCAGGATCTCCGCAATTTCGAAGCCCCGTTCGAGGATGGCCACCCGCTTTGCCCGCTCGGCCGCAAACGGCGATAACAGGGAACCGGCATCTTTCCTGATGGCGATCATGGAACACAGATCGAGTCCGTGTCTACGGCAGGCATCGGCGACCGCGGCGATTTCCGATGTCGAAGCATCTATGTTTGGCGATCCCTCATCGGAAAACACCAGTTCGATGGCCTCGTAGCCCAGGCTACGGGCCCTGAAAAGATCCTCTTCAAGATCCTGGCGGCCGAGACAGAGTTGGGTTATGCCCGGTTTCATGGAAAACGGCTCCTCCCTATCCTTCACAATGCAGCGTAACATTAAAATTGAAGTTCACAGGCGTACCGGGGTAGGTTATATTGTAAGGAACAAAACGCAAGCGAATTGCATTGAAACGAGGAGGATGACATCCAATCGAGGAGGAAGACCATGGTACGTGCATTAGCGCGGTGGTGCTTCGCCCTGGCCCTGATCGGCCTGGTGGCGGAATACGCCGACGCTCAACCCAGAAACCTGGCTCCGAGGGTAGGCCAGCCCGCGCCGGAGTACAGCTTGCAGGACGTCAACGGTGAGACGGTCAACTTCGCCGATTACAAGGGCAGCAAGAACCTCCTGGTGGTTGTCGACCGTGGCTGGATCGGCTACTGGTGACCCCTTTGCTTACGGCAACTGGGGCAGTTGCAATCCGACTACGAACGCATAGCAGAACTGGACACGGAACTACTCTTCATCAATCCCGAAGATCTCGAACAGACCAGGGATTTCGTCGCCAAGTCGAAAGTCACCCGGGAAGCGCTTTCCTTCCCCGTACTCGCCGACCCGGACCGGGCCATACCCACCAAGTTCAAGATCGAGAAAGCGACCGACAAGGGAACCGAAGTCATTCCCACCGCCTTCATCATCGACAAGGAAGGCGTTCTGCGGTTCAAGTACGTGGGTTCCGATCCCTTCGACCGGCCGTCTACCGACCACCTGGTGGAAATCCTGGGTATGATCTCTGGGTGATCAGCCGGGTTTGACGTAACGTCATGCGGTATCAATCATATTGATATCTTTCTGTGATCGTTAGAGTTACGGAATTGGCAGGCCGGATTCCCGCTACTTGACTTCCGCCGGAATGCGAGCCTTAACCGCGAGGTCTCGGGCGGGCTTCCACATCCTTCCCAAGCTGTCCCTCGTCGGCTCGTTGTCCGGTGTTATAGGACCGCTTCTCTTATTTTGGGGGACCCTGCCCGATGCACCATGGCCATAAGCGAGTTGGTTACAGGTCGAAACTACGTAATGTGGCTGAAGAGAACAGCCTGAATCCCAATTCGTAAACCGTCCGCAAAAACGGGGTAACTCCACATCACAATACCAGTACGTGAGGCTTTTGGTTTTCGTTCTTTTCAAATCTATGAACCAAAGATCACCGACTTGTCTTCATCTTCCCGTTCGGATAAAAGTTCAAGATGAGATAGACCAATACTTGATATGCGGTACGACCACTCCCTGTATCGAACTTTGTCGCCCCCAAACAATGGATCGGCTTGATGGTATTGTGCAGTCTGACAGGTCCCTTCCACAACATTGTTTGTCACTTCATAATCATTTGACACGATCTTGAAGTAACCTGGTTGCTTCCCGAACTGAGTAAGTTGTATCCAGTCACCTATAAACTGATCTACTTTGTCCTTGTCGTTTAAAGGCAAGTCTCCACTTTCGAAGGAGATATCATCACGGGTACCCAAGTATACTGCGTATTCACCAACTTTAGAAATCGGATCTCTGAAACCCCAGAATGTAACGAAGTTGAATTGATCATCGAGACCGATCTTGAAGAAGGAGTCTGTACCTGTCGGGTTACTTCGATAAACCCTGTAAACGTCGTACGACAGGAATTTCCTGGGAAGCCTGTATGCAGATATACTGCTTGGCAATAAATCGCCTGCGAATGATTTAACTCCGACTATTACCGATTCCCATCCTCTGGCTGTCGATTCCGACACATCGAACCATGAGAGCCTCTGATCCGGGTCTACACGGTAACCGGCAAGATAAAGCGCGGCGGAACGAGCTACGTAATACTTGCACAGTTCTTCTTTATACCTGTCCAGTTCTTCTTTATGCGTGTTTTCGGTCAACTTGGCATGTACCGCAAAGAAGACCACTAACACTGTCGTAATATACAACCAGTACGGTTTCATCTGAATCATCCCCCTTGACTGGATTCTGCTTCCTTCCTTCGTTGTCGCTCTAACTCTCGGTCGATATCGCTTTGGATTATGTATGCATCGATCTCAAGTTCCTGCTGATCCGTGTCGAGTTTCTCTCGTTCTGCTTTTTCATTCAGATTCATAAACCTCGCCGGATTGTCCAGAGCCTGCAATGCATGAAAGATCTCGTGGCCCAAAATCCCTTCGATCGTGTTTCCAGGGGAACCGAGTATCCTCTTCTCGGCAATTGAAAGTTGGCCTCCCGTGATCGAGGCTCTGGTTACCAGGTTTGTACGAGGATCTCGCACGGTTTTTGTTTCATCAAAACGTATATCGGCCAGTCCGCCCATACCTCCTGCGAGATTCTCGTCGAAACCAATGGTGAAAACCAAATCACTACCATGCACTTTATCGTAAATCAACTTACCGGTTTTCGATTTCTGAAGATTGTCAAGGTACCCTTGAAGCCTCGCTGTTTCTACACGACTCAAACTTGATGAGAGTTTGATTACTCTTCCATCCGGATCCACATATTTGAGCGGATTATTTGCGGCATAGGCGTACGGGCTGATCCCCGGATACTCGTCCTGCATGGGATCGGGTCTGAGGAACCTGCCGACATCATAAGCGTACGACCTTGCGATCATGTAGTCAAGGCTGGACTCTGAGTCTCTCTCGTGTCCGGTGAACCGGAAGTGGGTAGCATCGGTGCCGCTCGAGGCCAGTATCTTTCCGCAGGGCCAATAGTCGTAGGAGGCCGTGACGGCGCCCGCCTCGTCCACGAGGGCCCTGGTGCTGCCCAGGTGATCGGCCAGGTAGTAGCTTGCGCTGTCTCCCGCTATACGGGCGATGCGCCTGCTGCCCGCGTAGACGTACCTTGCCGACAGCGTCTGGCCGTCGTATTCGGCCAAGACAGCGCCATCGGCGCCTCTCAGATAGTAGGTGACGACCGTCCCTACGGTCTTCTTCACGCGCCTTCTGTCAGGATCCATGAGATACCGGGTGCTGCCGTAGCCGGTAGTAAGCCCGCGGTAGTCGTAGGTCAGCGCGGTCGTGCCCCTTCGCGTCATCCATCCGTTGGGGTTGTAGGAGAACGCCATGCCTCCCGTACCGGATGTGCTGTCCAGCCGGTTGGGAGTGGAGGCGGACGAGTAGTTGTAGGTGAGCGTGCTGGTACCCGTCATCAGGCTGATGACATTGCCGTTTTTGTCGTAGTCGTAGTCCTGCGAGGTTCCGCCCGACACGTCGAAGTCGGTGATCCGGTACAGGTCGTCGTAGGCGTAGTCCGCGGTTATGGACGCGGCGCTGCCGTGCCGGTACACCTGCCTGGTGATGTTCCCTGCGGGATCGTAGGTGAGGGTGGACTTGAACGTGCCCGCATAGTTCAGGTTGGTGACCCAATCGCGCGCGTTGTAGGTGTAGGCACCTTTGACGATGCCGTCTCCCGCGACGTCGCCCACTCCGTGGCCCACAACGTGGGCATCGATATTGCCGGCAGCGGTGTGGGTGTAAGCGGCCAGCTTCCTGCCTTGCGCGTCCCACACGCGGCTGAGCCGCCCAGCGCTGTCGTAGGCGTAGCGCGCTTGCGCGCCGTCGGGATATATGAGCCTTGTGATGCGCCCAGCCAGGTCGTGGAGGTATGCGAGTGTCTTGTCGTCGGTCAGGCCGTCGATTTCGACCTGCTTGACGCGCACGTTGCCGAGATGGTCGTAGGCATATTCATGGATGACCTCGGTCGCTGCATCCGCGTCGGTATTCTCCTCGACCTTGACGAGGCGTCCCTGGGCGTAGTTGGGACCGCCACCCACGGCATCGCCGTAGTCGTCATAGGTCATGCGGCTTCGCCAGGAGGAGGCATCGGTCTCGAAGGGGTACGTGCTCTCCGGATCGAGGGAGGCGAACGTGGCCGTCGCCTCGCCCACGCGCGTTACGCGCCCGAAGGCATCGTACACGGTGTAGGTAACCTTGCCCGTACCGGCAGCGCGCTGCCGCGCGTCCTGTGAAAAACGCACGCGGCCCAGGTCGTTGTACTTGTAACGGACAGGTCCGTCGGCATCGGGGTGATGCCTGGAGGTCATGCGCCCGAGGGTGTCGTAGGCGTAGCGCGAGGTGCCACCGCCCGGCATGGTGGTGGAGACCTACCTCTACAAGTACGAATCCCTTGAAGAAGCCCGATCACGCATCGGCTACTTCATCGACAAACTCTACAATCGCAAGCGCTTGCACTCGGCCTTGGACTACACGCCACCGGCCGAGTTCGAGCAGAGGATGACACGCATTAAAACTGTAGCTTAACTACTTGTCCCATTTTTGGGTGCACTACAAATTGTAGCTACCTACTTGTCCCGTTTTGGAGTGCGCTACAGTACATCCCGTCGCACACCTAAGAGGCTTAGTTATTAATAGATAGACATTTCTTTCGAATTAATGATTAATCGTCGAACTTCTTCTATATCAGGTAGTTTACAATCTATATTCAGTTGCATCATTTGGTCGATACTGTTATCGATGTATTCAAATAGGATAAAATGACAACCATAGCCCCATCCTCCTTGCTCGTAATAGATAAACCAATATCTGTCGCTCTGACCACCGAAGATGAGTCGTTTGAATGGCAGGTCCTCGTCGAGTATTACATCTGTCTTATTGAAGACTTCATCGGGATCAGCCATAACCAGTTCCGCTTCAGTATCGGTGAAGGGGAGCGCATAGACCAATGGTCTTGGGATAGAGTCAACGGAGGTGTAAATGACGAATTCATCGTGCAGTATGATATCCATTGCCAATTTGGGGGCGTCCTGTTTCGGGTTACACGAAAGGCTTATGAATTGGAACAAAACAATGCCAACGGTAACTCCAATAGTAGTGTACTTGTATATAGATCTTACCTGTCTAACAAGGAGGCGCGTCTTTGAATCAATCCATTTCGATGTCATTTTTGTAACCTCCAGCCCAGCGGCATGTATGGTACTTTTTCGATTATGATATCTCATCGCCAATACAAACGGAGTATTGATCTGGATAGTTTGAATCAGACTAATTTACAAACCAGTCTATCCAAGAGCCTACGCTTGAAACACTCATGACAGAAATCCAATGTCAATCCGATTGTTGTGGATTCTAGCGTACCATCTACAACTCACTAAAGCGTAGACTCTTGGCTGACGACTGAGGTGTATCTCTGACCGACCGTAATCATTGTGTGGTTTCCGCATACCGGTAATCCCACGTATTTAGCATAAGAATGAGTGAAATCAAATGCAACTTCTGTCTAAGGAAACTTCAGCCGGTACCCCAAAGAAACTCGTAAGGAAACACGTATGTTGAATACAACGAAAATAACCATCAATCGGACTGGTTTTAACAATGGGGCATTCACGAATACGGCTTTCAATCAATGCATGGTATCATGGTTTGGGTTCTTTCTCCCTTTCACCAATTACTTCAATAGGCGGCAGTTCAATTTCCTTGATAGATGTGGGATCGTTCGTTAGGTAAAGTCTTTGGTCAGAATGATCATATCTTGTTTGCTCATCACCTTTGATCATCCCCATTTTTCTGCCTAAATCAGACTCGGAACCTTGTATGACTCTTCTTTCCTCCAGATTTCCATAATTTACATCTGGAGTCGCCAAATCTGTCAAAAACTTCCCGGGGTTTAGAACGTCCCTGAGGCCGTGGTCTACTTCATGATCCAACCCCATAACAGGTGGAAGCTTATTGCCTGTTTTTGTTTCGAGAACCAGAAACGGGTTCCAATGTATCGTCTTGGTACTAGAGTTGTAAAAGTTTACGCTGTTCGATTGTGCCAGGTAAATCACTGATTCAGAACTCTCCAATCGAGCAAGTTTTGCCGAAACTTTAAGTTCATTCAGGTATTTTACTGCTCTAGCGAAATAGCTTTTAAATTCTGCGGAAACGCCGGGAGCAAATCGCAGTTTGTTCCCATCCGGATCCACGTACTTGAGCGGATTGTTGTTGGCATAGGCATAGGGGCTGATCCCCGGATACGCATCCTGCATGGGATCGGGCCGCAGGAACCTGCCGACATCGTAAGCGTACGACCTTGCGAGCATGTAGTCAAGGCCGGACTCGGCGTCCCTCTCGTGCCCGGTGAACCGGAAGTGGGTAGCATCGGTGCCGCTCGAGGCCAGTATCTTTCCGTAGGGCCAGTAGTCGTAGGCGGCGGTGACGGCGCCCGCCTCATCCACGAGCGCTCTGGTGCTGCTCAGGTGATCGGCCAGGTAGTAGCTTGCGCTGTCTCCCGCTATCCGGGCGATCCTCCTGCTGCCTGCGTACACGTACCTGGCCGACAGGTTCTGGCCTGAGTATTCGGCGAGCACGCTGCCGTCCGGGCCTCTCAGGTAGTAGGTGACGACCGTGCCTACGGTCTTCTTCACACGCCTTCTGTCGGGATCCATGAGATACCGTGCGCTGCCGTAGCCGGTGGTAAGGCCGCGGTAGTCGTAGGTCACCGTATCGGTGCCCCTTGCCGTCATCCATCCGTTTTCGTTGTAGAGGAAGCGCTTGACGCTGCTTCCTGTGGCGCCAATCACCCAGTCCATCCGGTTGGGCCTGGACCGCGGGTTGTAGTAGTAGCGGACCCCCGCGCCGTTTTTAGTCATCCGGGTCATGTTGCCGTTTCTGTCGTAGCGGTAGGACCGCGTGCTGGCGCCGCCATCCAGATCGAAGCCGGTGAGGCGGTGCAGGCCGTCGTAGGCGTAGTCCGCGGTCTTGGATGTGGTGCTGCCGTGCCGGTACACCTGCCGGGTGACGTTGCCCGCGGGATCGTAGGTAAGGGCGGACCTGAACGTGCCCGCATAGTTCAGGTCGGTGACCCAATCGCGCGCGTTGTAGGTGTAGGCACCTGTGACGATGCCGTCTCCCGCTCCGTGGCCCACAACGTGGGTATCGATATTGCCCGCGGCGGTATGGGTGTATGCCGCCAGGGTTTTGCCGTGCACATCCCACACGCGGCTGAGCCGCCCGGCGCCGTCATAGGCGTAGCGCGCCTGGCTGCCGTCGGGGTAGATCAGGCGGGTCACGCGTCCTGCCAGGTCATGGACGTATGTGAACGTCTTGTTGCCGGTCAGGCCGTCGATTTCGACCTGCTTGACGCGCACGTTGCCGAGATGGTCGTAGGCATATTCATGGATGACCTCGGTCGCCGCATCCGCGTCGGTATTTTCCTCGACTTTGGTAAGACGCCCCTGGGCGTAGTTGGGACCGCCGCCCGCGACGGCATCGTTGTCTGCGGCATCACCGTCGTCGTAGGTCATGCGGCTGCGCCATGAGGTGCTGTCGCGCTCGAAGGAGTAAGCGCTCTCCGGATCGAGACTGGTGAACGTGGCCGACGCCTCGCCCACGCGCGTTACGCGCCCGAAGGCATCGTAGACGGTGTAGGTAACCTTGCCCGTACCGGCAGCGCGCTGCCGCGCGTCCTGGGAGAAGCGTATTCTCCCTGAGTCGTCGTACTTGTAGCGGACTGGTCCGTCGGCATCGGGGTGATGCCGGCTGGTCATGCGGCCCAGGGTGTCGTAGGCGTAGCGCGAGGCGCCGCCGCCCGGCATGGTGGTCGAGGTGAGCCTGTCCAGGGCATCGTAGGCGAAGGATGTTTTGTTGTTCCTGGTGGCGGCACTGGCGCCCGCCGAGTCGGCTATGGCATGGACCATGCGGCCGTAGGCGTCGAAGACGGTGGCGGTTCTAATGCCCTTCTCGTCGTCTACGGTCCGGAATGATCTTCCCTGGCCGGATTCGGATCCCCAGTTCCCGTAGCGGGTGTCGACCGAGGTGGACGGAGTGTGTCCGGGCGGTATGACGCGGGAGACCCTCAGCAGGGGATCGTCGTCGTAGGAGACTTGCGTGATGCGTTCCGCCGCGTCTGCGCGGGCCAGGGCGCCGTAGACATGCGACGGCGACAGGTATGCGGGACCGAGCAGGGATTCGGGCTTGCCCGCGCGGTTGTAGTTCGTCTGGGTGACGATGTCGCTTGCGCCAGCCCGCGTGCGGGTCTGTATCTGCCTGGCCAGGCCGTCGAAGGAGGAGGTCACCATCTCGGCGGTGCCGACGTAGAGGTTTGCGAGGTATCCGTTTCCGCGCTCGCCGTTTGCTTTGAACGCGGGCGTCCAGTTAGCCGGGACGGAGGCCGTGGCGGAAGCCCCCATGAACCGGGTATCCCGGTGGCCGTAGAGCCACGCGTTCACGGTGCCCGTGGGCAGGAGCTCCATCTCGACGCGGGCCCAGGGCCAGCCCGGGTTGTATCCGGGCACGAAGGCGTTCGTGGAAGTCCGTCCGCCTATACTGCTTTCCAGCTTTACGCTACCGTTGTCGTATACGATGCGAACAAAGTCGTCCCCGTCATCAAAAGACATGATGACGGTTTTTCCCGAAGAAGCCGAGGCCGGATGGAAGTCGGCCCTTGCGGTGACGTGGCCGTCGACCCTTCCGGTTTCCAGGACGGAGGAAGGTCCGAGCTTCACGGACCGCTTCGCGGCTTTCTCCTGGTTCCAGGCGACATCCCCACTGCCGGTGACCCGGTCTTCGCCCGCCAGGGGGTCGATCGCAGCGCGGAAGGCAGCGCCTTTCTCCGCTCTGAACCCCCTGGTGAGCTTTATGCGCACGCCGGCTTTGATGGCCAGGTCGTCTCCCGCCGCGACGACGTAGGAGCCGGCGGTCTCCAGGCTTACGCCCTCCTCGAGGGCGTTACCCTCCTTGAGGGCCGTGCCGCGGGCTAAGGTCCGGTGTCCGTCTCTGGAGAGATCCTTGTGTCCGTCCCTTGACGTATAGGCGATAACGGTCTGCCGGTTCGGTCCGGCGGTGTTGTACGCGCTGGTACCGCCGATGCCGCGCGAGAAGCGGTGGTCCCGCTGGGCGGTTATGCGTCCTTTGCCGTCGCTGGTCTGCACGACACGCCTTAGACCGTCCCTCAGGTACCTTTCGGTATGCCCTGCCGGATCGGTGACGGCGACGGCGTCCAGGGTGACGGGATCCCAGGTGGTCATGGCGCCGGGCTGCGCTGACGCCGGCCATACGCGCAGGTTGTCGAAAGCGGCGCCTGGTGGTGCCGCGCCGTTGGAGAGTTTCACCTGGTTGATATTGCCGCCGGATGCCATGGCGTACGTACCCGATGCGGGATAGCGCGCGCCGTCTACGTGGGTCCACCATTTCGACCCGTCCCACCGTATCTTCACGCGGTACCACCGGTTGGCAGCGTATGAGGCCCCGGTCTCGGCAAGGGTCGCGCCGCTGAGCGCCCTGAACGCGCCGTCCGCGCCAAAGACCCACTGGATGCGGTCGTTCCCGCCGCTGCCCGCAAGCGCTACGGCGGTCTGCTCGCTTTCGGCGCCTGCCATGACGTCTATCTCGAAGACGCCGGCGAGGTTGGCAGGGATATTCCTGCGCGCCACCGCGTTGTTTACGACGAGCGTGCCGGCTTCGAGGACCGGCGTGCCTGTGCCCGTTTTCGACCAGGCGCCCCCGCCCGGGGACGTCAGATCCGTCCAGGATCCATGGCCGTCGAAGACCTCGGCGGTCACCCGCGAGCCGTCGGCGCCGGTGAAGGCGGCCACAGGCCGCATCCTGCCGTAGCCCATGACCGTGGTGGTGACGGTGCCATGGGTGTCCTGCACCTCGGTCAGGTTGCCGTAGGCGTCGTAACCGGTGGCCACCCGCCGGTCGATCCATTCTCCCGTGTCCACCTGGCCGTCGCTGTCCTTATCAAGCCATACCGAGGTGGTGTCCGGCATGACGATGCCACCGCTGTTGAACCGCCCGTAGCGATGCCTGGTGGACTGCAGCCGGGCGCCGGAACCGTCCTTGACGGTGACCACGTGGGGCCGGTCAAGGATGTGAGATCTCAGCAAGAACACGTCCTCAGGGTCGTCGGCGCTCATCCCGGTGACCTCGAGATCTCTGGCGTAGATCCTGATCTTGCGGTATACGGTCTGAGCATTCTTGTATACTGCGGCATGCAGCTCTAGGTTTACATGGGCGCTGTCTGTACCGGAAGGGACGGGCACAAGGACGCCGAAGGATTCCTCCTTCGGACCGGGCAGTCCACCGGCTACAGGAACATGCTGTATCAGCGAACCTGCCGTGTGGGAACCGCCGTCCTTCCAGTCGACGGTCACCGTGGCGCCGGCGTACATGTTGTCTCCGCCCTGCAACTGGTCGGTCCCGAGGACGCCGCGGATGCGCAGCACATCGGTGCCGGATACGGAGAAGCGGCGGCCTTCGAAGTCGTAGACCCCGGTGCTCTCAGTGCCTGAGCCCGCATTGAGGAACGCCTCCACCGAGGCCGTGGGTGGATCGCCGGGGCTCAGGAAGGCGGCGTGGACCCGGTCGCCGGCCGAAAGGGTGGTATCAAGGACGGGCTGTCCGAAAACCAGGGCCACCGGACTGCTCGTCACCTGATCGCCGTGGTAGGAGGTCTCGGTGACGCGCAGAATGCGATTGCCCGATTTGAGCGTCTGCGTTGCCACCAGGCCGTTGCGCGCGTTGTGGTTCGTAAGTGTTGTGGTGCTCACCCCGTCCCTGGTGGTCGTCGTCTCCCCTGCCCGCAACCAGTAGGCCTGCTGGGGGATGCCCGGATGGTAGAACGGCTGCCAGCGGCCGGTCCAGGTGCCCGCCGCCGTGACCTGCCAGTCCGCCCGCTCCCGCTGGACCACCGCGCCGTCGTTGTCGTGCCAGGTCGCTTCCTCGAGGAGCCCTCTTCGGATATCGCGTTCGGATTCGTGCTGCTTGTTCCTGGCCGAAAGCCCCAGGGCGTCCAGGTCGGCTTCGCCTGCGAAGTTGCGGCGTATCTTGCCATGGCGCCCGGGCAGGATCTCGTCGACGACGGGGAAAGTGATGCGGCGCACGCGATTGGCATTGACGGTTTCCATGACCGCATCGGTCCCGACGTAGACGAACGTAGTCGTATCCGCCGCCGCGCCGCCCAAGCCGTCCGCGTCCCGTATCCTGCGCTTGATGCGGCGCGAACGATCGAAGAAGGCCTCGTCGAAGTTGATATGCCTGACCCAGCCGGCGACAGGCCTGGGAACCTGCTCATAAACGAGCTTCAGCTCCCCGCCCGTGGGCGTGACGATCTTTGTAATACGGTAGCTGTCCGCAAGGGTGTTGGTGAAGCGATACGGCGGCAACTGGTCGCCAGCCGAGTTCCCTGTTCCCATGACGGCGATTTCCTCGAGCAGCAGCGTGCGCGCATTATCGCCCGAGGCTACGGCAGGCCGAGGAGGACCGCCGTTGGCGCCGTCGTAGCGGAACGCGTAGCGCGCAACCTGGCTGCCGCCCCCGTCCGTGACGGTCAGGGCGTCGAGGCGGTGGGTGCTTGACAGACCGTCGTACATCCGGTAGTTGCGGTTGTCGTTGACCAGGTAATGGCCGTAGGGCAGGGTCTCGCCTGACGGCGTGTCGAAGTAGTTGTCATGGGTGATCACCACACCGCCGTGAGAGGCGATATGGATGTCGGGTCTGGCGCTGGTCTCGGCCTTTACCTTGCGTACGACTTTCCCGTCCGCTCCGGCGAGGATGACCGTGTCGAGGTGGGCCGTGTTGAACGTCTTGACCACGGTCAGGTTGGTGCGGCTCCGGCCGATCGTTATCCCGCCCGGATAGCGCGGATCGAGGTCGCCGAAGGTGAGCAGGTTGCGGAAAGAACGCGTGGCTTCGGCCCGTTCCCTCGCCCAGTCCCTGACCGTGGTCACCGGACCGTCGCCGGCATACCTGAACCTGATCGCGTTGCCGGCCTGGTCCCGGATCTCGGCCAGGTTCCACTGGTACACCATCTCGGGCATGAGTTCGTTGAAACCCCCCTGGGCCGCCGCGCCGCCCTTGACGGTCTGATTCATGCCGTAGTCCTTGCCCGAGATCGTAACGGCGCCGAAGGTGTAGACCAGGCCCGATACGGTCCTGACCGTCCAGGTGGAAGCCAGTGGCTCATGCCGGTCGAAGTTCCACCTGATGTCCATGAAGCGCCTGTTCTCTGCGTAATAGACATTGGTGGCGGGTAGCGCTACTCCCGGAGTGGCGGCGCGCTGCGCGTCGTCCAGCTGGCGCACCAGGCGGTGGGAGCCGTCGGGAAGCACCAGGGACAGGTTGAAGGAGAAGGGATGGTTGATGGGGCTGGTCGTATCCTCTAGGTTGTAGCCGCCGGTCACCCTGATGGCGCCGAACTCAAGGTTCCATCCCAGGCCCACCCACGTGGCGTTGTTGAGCGTCACCGTGCCCTTGCTCTGCGTGGACGTGGCAGCGGGGTCGTCGGAGAGCTTGATGAGCCGGTCCGTGCCCGTCACCGCGCTGCTGTAGCGCATGCGAATGGGCAGGGACATGCCGCCCGCGCCTTCGACCTCGCCCAGCGGCACCGCGTAGGACCAGTTGCCCGAAAAGTAGTCAACCTGATCCGCGTCGATGACGCCGGAGAGGCTGTCGAAGTCGTAGGCGCTCCTGGAGGCATCTGTGATCGGCGTCTGCTGGCCGTGAACGATCGGCGCCGCCGTGGAGAGCGTGAGGATGCCGATGAGCATCCTCAGAGCGAAACTGCACAGGTGTCTTTGCATGGTGAGATCCTTTATGAGAGATACTGCGGATGTGTGTTTGAATGATACGGCCGTTGATATCGCTTGCATGACATGGCTGCATCCGGTCACGGCGGCCTCCAGGGCATATGGCGGGCCGCGTTCCTGCAGGTCCCGGTGACTGGCTGATGGCTGATTTTGCCCGGACGCCCTTGGGACGGAGAGCGGGCATCGTACCTCTGGTGATCGGCCGGGTGGCGGCGGAAAGCGCGGGCGTGGCGCGCCCTTGCCGGGGAGTACCGGCGCCTGAACACCAGCAGCAGGCTGGCAGGCCTCGTTTTCGGCGTCCGGCCTTGTCCCTGCGAATCGAACGCGGAATGTGGGATTGCGGTATTTGCGGACATGAAAAACCCCCGTGCCTGCTTTCTGCGATCAGAAGTAGCACGGGGACGCTAAAAAGGTCCGCGGGGTGCGGGTCCGCTATAGGGACGCGAGGGTATTCTGATTCAGTTTTAAATTCACGCCCGTGCGCGTTACACGAGCAGGTTGACAGATATACTATACACGTGATTAGTATATCTGTCAACAGGGTTTTTCAACAAAACACGTTCGCAATCTATCTTCCCATTGGAAGCTGTACACTGTAAGATCTTTAAACAATCCCCACCACGTCGCAAATCTCCACTGGACCTTTTATTCTCCCCCCACCCTTACTTTCCTTAGTAACCCAATTTGAACACTTCGAAATCCCACCCTAGAACCGGAATGATATAGCGTTGAACTACAGTACCGGGGTCCCACGAAGCACGACTGATATGGCTTGACCCCCTTTAACCCCCATTTACCTTAAACCAGTCAAGAAACCGGGTTCTTTCTCGGTCTGTTTGTCCACTGGTTCTGCATTGGTCCAGTTTCCAACACGATAACCACTTAGAATGAATCTTGAGGATACCACGCTATGCCAACTGACCACCAATTGCGGTACGCCGCCGATGACTACCAGTCGGCCGAAAACCGGGATTTTACCACCGACGCTATCCACGGTGGATATCACGGTACGTCGTCTTCGGTGCCGATCTACCAGGGAAACACGAACTACCGCGAGGGTTACGAGGGAACGAACTCGTACGGACGTGGATTGGACAAGGCGGGCGGTCCCACCAGCGGCGCGCTCGAAGAACAGGTGAGGATCCTCGAGGGCGTGGAGTGGGCGCAGGCGACCTCGTGCGGCATGTCGGCGGTCAGCCAGACCTTGTTCGGCCTGCTTAAAAGCGGCGACCGGGTGGTCTGCCACGAGACCGTTTACGCCGGGACCCACATGCTGTTTCAGGACGTACTGCCGACAAAGTGGGGCGTGGAAGTCCAGATGGTCAACATGTGCGACCTGAACGCCCTCGAAACCGCGCTTGAAAAGCCGACCAGGATGGTCTATTTCGAACCGTACGCCCACTCCATGGAATTCATCGATCTGGCACGCGCCACGGACCTGGCCCATGAAGCCGGCGCCCTGGTCGTGGTCGACAACACCTTTCTATCACCCTACCTGCTGCAGCCTCTGCACTACGGCGCCGACGTGGTCCTCCACGCCATGACGAAGTACATGGCCGGGCACGGTGACGCCCTTGCCGGGATCGTCTCCGGCCGCGACGAAGAGATCCGGAAGCAGATACATTTTATGCGGATCCTCATGGGTGGCGTGCTGGCGCCCATGAACGCCTTCCTCGTGCACCGGGGCCTCAAGACGCTGGCCTTCAGGATGGAGCGGCACTGCGGCAGCGGCCAGAAGGTGGCGGAGTACCTGGACCAGCACGAAAAGATCACCCGGGTCGACTACCTGGGCCTGACGTCACACCCGAATCACGAGGTCGCGACAGGATACCTGCACGGTTTTGGGGGAATGATGCGGTTCGTCTCCCGGCACGGCGTCTCGCTCGACACTTTCATCGGCAGTCTGCGGATGTGCAAGCCGTGGTACAGTCTGGGCGACGTGGAGACGTTGATCCTGCCCTCGGGCGAGAGCGCGGATGGCGGTTTTGGAGCGCGCGTTTCGGTGGGCCTGGAAGATCCCGATGACATCATCGCCGACCTGGACCAGGCGCTGGAGGGAGCGTAAGCGGTTGGTCGATTTCGGTAATGTCTGTATACCAACCTGCCTCTTCAACACGATCAAAAGATCTTTAGGAATTACCCAGGAGTGAGTGACTTCTCCACCTCAACCGGTACAGTAATGCTTACAAACCTCACTGCGGGATAGAGATAGTCTTCTCCACTCTCGTCAACAACCCGTATATCACCATCATCTCTTGCCGCATCGTCGCGGACCACCCTGTAGATTTTATGTTTCTCCAATGAGGCCGTGTAGTCCGTATTGTCAATGCAGACAACAAAGGATTCCTGGTTACTGTGACTTTTTTTATTCATGGTCTGAATCCAGGTAGCGTTTGCGTTTGATCTCCAACTTGCCAACACCATGGCCTTCGTACCAGTGCAATTCTACCATTCGAAGCACTCCGTTTTTTTAGTAGAATCATCCCTTCTCCTTTCAACTTGCGCCAGTTGGTATGTCCGTAAGTCCTGTTGAGTCGCGCGAGTTCTCGAATTCCCCGGCCCCTGGCAATAGTTTGGATATTGGTAATTTCTCCCACTAACTCGAAATCAGCCATAGTAATTCAGTAACAGCTATCCACTCCTTCAGCCTCAAACCACCTGCTCGACCTCTTGCTCGACGACCTCTTCCGGCTTGTCGGCGGGAGGCAGGCTGTATCGCAGGATGGAATACCCCAAGACCCCCGATAGCAGCGATCCCACGATGATCCCCAAACGCTCGTCGAACATGGCGTGGAGTTCGGTTTCGCCGAAGGCCAGCGAACCGATGAACAGGCTCATGGTGAATCCGATCCCGCACAGGGTACTTGCCCCGTAGAGGCCGGCCCAGGACATCCCCCTGGGCAGCGCGGCCACTTTCATCTTGATGAACAGCCAGCACAGTGCGAATATCCCGATCTGCTTGCCCAGGAACAGTCCGAGGGCGACCCCGACGGGTACGCCATGAAGCGCCTGCTCAGCCGTAATGCCGCTCAACATGACGCCGGAATTTGCGAAGGCGAAGACGGGTAGGATGACGAAGGCCACGACGGTGTGCAGATCGTGCTCCAGGATCTTGAGCGGCGAGACGTCGGGGTCGGTCCTGGAACGCATGGGGATGAACGCGGCCAGGATCACGCCCGCGAGCGTTGCGTGCACTCCGGATTTAAGCAAGGCGATCCAGAGGACAAGGCCGACCATCATGTACGAACTGTGGGAGACCCAGTTCCTGTTGTTCAGGAAGACCAGCACGAGTACGCAGCCCGCGGCCACCATCAGGGCGGTCATCGAAATTTCCGCCGTGTAGAATACCGCGATGATCACGATGGCCCCGATATCGTCCAGGATGGCCAGCGAGGTCAGGAAGACCTTGATAGAAATGGGCACGCGCGTACCCAACAAGGTCAATACGCCCAGGGTAAAGGCGATGTCCGTGGCGACCGGGATGGCCCAGCCCCGCCAGGCGGAGGGATCGTCGCTGTTGAAGAGCAGGTAGATCAGCGCGGGGATCACCATGCCGCCGACGGCGCCGACGCCGGGCAGGATGATGTTGCGCCGGTTCGACAGTTCGCCCTCGAGGAATTCCCGCTTCAATTCCAGGCCAACGAGGAAGAAGAAGACGGTCATCAGGCCGTCATTGATCCAGAGGAGCAGCGGCTTGTTGATATCCAGTGCGCCGATGTGGATCTGGATGGGAATTTCCAGCAGGTAGTGGTAGAAAGGTTCGAGGAACGAGTTCGCGAACACCATGGCCAGGGCGGTCGCGAGCATCAGCAGAATGCCGCTGGCGGATTCCAGTCTCAAAAAGGCGTTAATAAAAGGGATTTTCTGGTTCTGCATAAGCCTTGGTACCCGTACCTCTCTCAGGCGGCCCCCGCCACCGGTGCAACCACTTTCTCCCCGTCAACGGCGGTTCCCGATCTCTCCTTCAGGCGGCGTTTACTACCTGTCCGACCATTTCCTCCACGTCGACCGACTCTCCCGTCTTCGAAGCTTCAATGGCGGCGAAGACCATGGCCACGCTTCGGATGTTGTGCTCCAGGCATGTATCGGGGGCGGGTCCCCCGTCGATCCAGTCGAGGAACTCGTTGATCTGCCATTGGTGTCCGTCGTATTCGGGAACGACGGGGCTGACGTCTTCGACGCACATGCCCTTTCCGGGTGTATGCCTGTACATGCGTGTGACCCCGTCGTTTCCAATGGCGACGGCGCCCTCTTCGCATTCCGCCCGGTAGTACTCCCCGTGCCAGCTGTTCTGTTCGGCGGCGCCCAGGCACGACCCCTCGTAGGCCGCCTTCACCCCGTTGGTCATATCCATCACGTACATGGCGCAGCAATCCCCCTGGAAGGTGCTCCACGGCCGGTTCCACTCCCATCCGGCAATCGTCTTGCAGTCACCCCCCGACAGATTCCGCATCATGTCAAAGTGATGCACGGCGCCTTCCACGAGCAGGGTGTGCGGAATGTCGTAGCGGAAGGCGCCCCAGGCGCCGTATTCCCGGTAGTCCGCGGCAAAGCGGCCCTGGATGTAGTTGATCCGTCCAAGCGATCCGTCCCGCAATACCTGCCGCATCGTCAGCATGCGGCTGGAATAGCGGTAGTTTTGTATCACGTGCATCTTCAGGCCGGCATCCATGACCGCCCTGTATATATCTACGCATGCGGACCACGTGTCGGCAATCGGTTTTTCACTCAGGATGTCCAGCTTATGCTCCACCGCCAGCATCACGGCGTCCCGGTGAACGGCCGGGGGAATGACGATTGTGCAGTAGTCCGCGTCCACCTCCCCGAAAGCGCTCTCCATGTCCGTGTACCTGCGACTCCGGGGAAGCCCCAGGAAATCCCCTGCGTCGTGGAGAATATCCGCGTTGATATCCACCAGGGCGACGATTTCGTGCCGGTCCTTGAACCGCGGGTAGAAACTGCGAATCCAACCCCCGGCCATGCCGCCGGCGCCGATCATCAGGCATTTCTTCTTATTAGACACTTGGCACTCCATTCCCTTGTTGAAAAACGACTTGTTAAAAAACGCTCCGCTATATGACCATCCGCTTCCATGCACCCTGCCGGAATCGGTAGACGCAGGCAATGCCGAGGATGCAGATGTAGATCGTCGCACTCAGCCAGGCCCCCCAGAAATCCAGACCCATCGTGAAGGCGAACAGGTAGGTCATTGGCAGGAAAATGACCCAGGCGCCGATGAAGGCGGCCACGGCGGACCACCGGGTGTCGCCGGCGCCGCGAAGCGCGCCGATATATATGACGGCGAGGGCGTCGAAGGCCTGGAAGAGCGCCGCGTACAAAAGGCCCTGCCTGCCGTAGCGTATGACGGCCGGGTCGCCGTTGAAAAGAGAGACGAGCGGCTCGGGGAACAACAGGAAGCACAGGCCGATGAAAACCATGATGCCCATGGCCAGTTTCAAGGCGCTGTAGGCGCTGCGCTCGGCCAGTTCGATGCGTTTCGCACCGATATACTGGCCCACGAGCGTGGAAGCGGCCATGCCGATACCCAGGCCGATCATGTACGAGATGGACATCAGCTGGATGGCGATCTGGTTCGCGGCCAGCTGGGCGTTTCCCAGTCTCCCGATGATGGCGGCGAAAATGACGAAGCTGCCGATATCGAGGAACCGTTGCAGGCCGATCGGCGCGCCAACCCTGAAAAGCCGGACCTGGTCCAGCCACCGGGGCCGGGGAACGGTCCGGTTGGCATAAGGATGCAGCCGTCTGGACAGGAAAAGGACGAGGTAAATCCCTCCGCCCAGCATGCCGGCCAGCGCCGATCCGATGGCCGATCCCTGTACTTCGAGGCGTGGCAGGCCGAAATGGCCGTAGATCAGTCCGTAATTCAGGATGACGTTGATGATATTGATGGTTATGCCGATCTTCATCGGCGTTTTCGTATCGCCGATACCGCGGAAGAAACTGGCGGCCGTCATGGCGACCATGAAGGCCGGGCCGTCGATCAGTCGCCACTGCAGGTAGGTGACGCCCAGGCGCCGAACTTCCGCGGAAGGTCCCGCAAGGTCGAACAGAAGCGGTACGAAGGGGATGACGAGCAGGATCAATACGCCGCTTGCCACGGCCATGTACAGCCCCTGCCAGGTCATGTACCCGCATTCCTTCCGGTTTCCGGCGCCGTAGCTCTGGGCGACGAAGGTATTCAACCCCATCGCCAGACCCAGGACCGGCAGGTAGAAGAGCCACGCGAGCATGGACCCGAGACCCACGGCGCCGATCTCGGCCACGCCGAGCTGGCCGACCATGTAAGTGTCGATCACGCCCAGCAGGGTCTCGGACATGTTGGCCAGAATGATCGGATAGGCCAGCAGCCAGACGCGGTTCACGCTTCCCGCGGACGGATGGATGGCGGGTACGGGATCCTGAACTTCAGGTTTCGATGATTCGGATACGCTCATGTTCTTTGTGGGACTGTGGTGGGATCACACGGCGCATGGCGAGGGACGGCGGCACGGCGGATCACATCCCTCGCGGTTACGCAACTCACGTATCGGTCCAGACACCATTCCAACTCACTATTCAGTCGAAACAGGTCATGCATATCCCGCAAGAAAGTGTTGAACTTCATATCCAGCGCACGCTCCAGCCGGGAAAGGTTACGCGTCGCCGACGATGGTCAGGCCGCCGTCGACCACGAGGCTGGCGCCGGTGATGAAGGAAGCCTCGTCGGAGGCGAGAAACACCACGGCGGAGGCGATGTCTTCCGGCAGTCCCAGCCGTTTCATGGGAGGCCGGTCGATATAGGGCCGCTGAATTGCTTCGTCGAGACCGTCCCAAGCGTTCGTCAGAATGGCGCCGGGCAGCACCGCGTTGCTTCGGATCTCGGGCCCGTAGTCCACGGCCACGGAGCGCGTGATCCCGATCACCCCGCCCTTGGCCGCGTCGTAGGCGGCGTAGTCCCGGAAACCGACCAGACTGTGCACGGACGCCGTGTTGACGATCGCGCCGCCACCCGAATCTTTCATGACCGGAATGGCGTGCCTGCAGCCCAGGTAGATAGCCTTCAGGCAGACGTCCAGCGTCCGGTCCCAGTCGGTTTCCGGCAGGTCGCAGACCGGACCGGGCGCGTGCCAGTACGCGTTGTTGTGCAGGATCTGCAGTCCGCCATAGGTGTCGACCGCGCACTGTATCATGCGTCGAACCTGCTCGTCCCGCCCCACGTCTGCGACGCAGGCCGTGGCCGTCCAGCCTTCCAGGCGAATCGATTCGACCGTCTGTTCCAGTCCCACTTCGTTGATGTCCACGGCCACCACCCGGGCGCCTTCCCGCGCCATCATCTCCGAGGTGCCTCGTCCAATGCCCGATGCCGCGCCGGTTACGATCGCCGTCTTGTCTTCCAGTCTCATGGTTCTGCTCCGGTTGTCAGGTCTTCTTGATACAAATGTTTACGAAATGCCCGTCTTGCCGGCAGATTACCGATCCCTGGTTGCGTGTCTACGTTCCGCCGTTCTCACCACGCGTTCCGATCCGGCCTCCCCGATCCCTCATCCCTCGGATACGGGCCGTTCCTGCGTACGGCTCCAGAGGTCTTCGAAACCATCGGTGCCATCTTCCCTCCAGTACTCCGTGCGAACCCCGGGCGTGTAGGCTTCCAGTTCCCACCCGTGGCGTATATTCCCGAAATGGACGCGGCGTCCATCCGGAAACACCGCCGTGCGGATAAAACGGGGTCTCGGGAAATCGTACGGCTCGTCCCGGTCGCGGAATGGCCGCATCACGTCGTCGGAAACGAGAAAGCCGTGCATGGCCTCTTCGTCCACTTCCACGCCCAGGCCCGGTCCGTCGGGCACGCGGTGGAAGCCGCCCACAACTTCGATGGGGCTTTTGAGCAAGTGGTGGCGGTACAGGTTGATACAGGTGATGGCGGGCCAGGTGGCGTGGGTGAGCACGGCGCCTAGATGGGCGGCCCACGTGGTGGTAAGTCCGTTGCCGACCATCTGGAGCCAGAAGGGCATGTTGGCTTCCGCGCTGAGAATCCCCTGGTACATCACCCGCGAGGCGCCTCCACCGACGACGAAACCGTCGCAGACCGCTTCGCGGACCACCGTGGTGTAGGGCGGCGAACCGAAATGCATGGCGATGGGGCGGCTGATGACCTGCCGGAGCTGGCGGTTCCCCAGGATGTCGGTCTGCGGTATGGGCGTCTCGAACATGGCCACGATGTCGAAGCGCTCCAGGCCGCGCATGACAGGCATGGCCGCCGCCGCGTTGTGCATGGAACCGTTGGCGTCGAGATCCACCCGGAAGTGGCGCGGTACGGCCGCGTCGATCGCCTCCATCTGTTCGTTGATGTCATGCCAGGGCCGCTGTTTGAGCTTGATGGTGGTGTACCCGTTGTCGACGGCGTCCCGCGCCTGTCGGACCCAATCATCTGGAGGCCCTTCGTTGGACCACCAGGAAATGGGCACCCAGTCACGCACCTTGTTGCCCAGGAGCTTGTGGCAGGGCACCTCGAGGGCCTTGCCCACCACGTCGTGCAGGGCCATCTGCAGCCCGGCGCCGATCGTATCGTCCTGCATGAAGTCCGCCGGGCTCTTTCCCATCACGCGCTCCACGCTCCGGTCGGTCACCCGGGAATGGATGTAATGGACGATGGTCTCGCCCCAGCCCACGAGACCGGCGTCGGTGGTGACCTTGCACAGTTCGAAGACGGACCAGTTGTATACCGTTCGCTCGGCCATGGGCCGTTGACCCTGCGTGAACGGCACGGTGACGGTGAATCTTTCCACGTTGGTGACTTTCAGGGACATGAAGGTCCTCCGCTCCTCTCGGCTACTCCGGTTTTTCAAGGTAGGCCGCCAGCAGGGCGACGCACCGGTTCAACCCGTTGCGGGGTATGATCTCGTATCCGTGGGTGTTCTCCGTGGGGATGCAGAGCAGGCCGGCCCGGGGCGTCTGGCCCACGGACTTCGCCATGGACGCGTCGGAGGCGTAGCTCTGCCAGTACGCGCATTGGGGGTCCATGCCCAGTTCCCGCCCGCATGCCAGCAGGCGGTCCGCGACGGACTTGTCGTAGAGTCCCCCGGCGTCGCCGTATACGACGACGGGTTCGTCGGAAAGGGCCACCCCGTATTCCTCGCAGGCCGGTCCTGAATCCACGGCCAGAGACACGTCGCCGGGCAGGGTCCGCGCGGCGTACGCGGCGCCGTGACCGCCGATCTCTTCGCAGGTGGTCATCACCAGGTAGGCGTCGCCCGCGGGCCGGACGCCCCGGTCCTTCATGCGCGCGGCCGCGCGCATGGCGATGGCGATGGCCGCCCGGTTGTCCATGAAATACCCGCCGATGCAATCTTCGACTTCCAAGAATGCGCGCCGTGACCGGGCGATGACCACGCGGGTGCCGGCGTGCACGCCCGCTTCCCGCAGCTGCGCCGGCGTCATGCGCGTGAACACGTACACGTGATTCCAGTCCATGGCCACGTTGCCGCCCTTGATCTTGGTCTCCCAGATCCGGGCGGAATCGGTCGTCGTATGCTGCGGTCCGACGGAGAGCACGCCGGGAAGGATGCCACTGTCCGCCAGGATCTCGACAGGCCCCTGCCCGTAGTTCGCCGGGTAGATGCCTCCGAGGGGATTGACCCGGAGGGTTCCGTCCTCGTTGACGCGCTTGACGACCAGGGCCAGCTCGTCCAGGTGCGCCATCACACGGATTACCGGGGCGTCCGCCGTTAGACCCTTCATCAGGCCGACGACGTTGCCGGCGGCGTCGACCCGGGTCTCGTCGCAAAGAGTCTGCAGTTCCCGTTCACAGACCGTCCGGACCTCGTCCTCCTGGCCTGAAGGTCCCCGGGCGTACACGAGTTCCTGGAGCAGAGATACGAGGCGGTCGTCAGTGGTCATGAATCGCTCCTCCGGGTGGAATGCGGCTGTGCCGTGCCGCGTCGTGTCTATCAGGATTCAATGGGTGAAAAAGTACCTTCAGGACCGCGGTGAATCAAGGGTAAAGACTTGACAGCCGGTATGTTATGGTTAAACTCAGAACGTCGTCGCCAAAGTGTCCGCAACGGACGAACACACCGATTCTCCATAGGAGTGGATATGTACCGGTATTTGATAACAATTCTGATGGGTAGCGCATTGACCGTGTCGGGGGCCTGCACAACGACAGTGGAGGAGTCGAGCGCTCCGATGGCCGACGCTGAAACCGCGCCCGCCTCCGAATCCCTCACCACCACCCTCTCGCCAGACTCCGACCGGGCCGCCATCGTAGCTCACCTGTTGGAGGCCGAAGGAAAGAAGATCAATACCGAGGCCATGGCGGTCAATTTCCCCGACTTGGACCGCCAGACCGCCTACGACATCCAGGCGGACATTCTGGCCGAGAAGCTCAAGACCGAAGAACGGGTCGGCTGGAAGATCGGCTTTTCACGCATGCCCGAGGACCCGGCCACGCTGGACCCCATATACGGCCATATCATGGCGTCGAACGTGTTTGAGCCCGGAACGCCCGTGGAAGCGGCGTCCTTCGTAGCGGACTCGGCGGTCGTGGAAGGCGAGTTCGCCTTCTGGATCGGCGAGGACCTGCCCGGTCCGGATTTGACTCGGGAGCAGGTCGGCAATGCGGTCTCCGCGGTGGGTGGCGTGATCGAGCTGCTTTCCTCCTGGACCAGCGGCTCCGAGGAAAACCCTTCCACGCGTGACCATGATGTCACCGGCAATGTCTTTCACGTGGGCATCATCCTGGGCGAGACGCGCGTGCCCCTCGCCGAGATGGATTTCACGAACGAAACCGCGACCGTGGAGATCGACGGCGAGGAAAGGGCTTCGGCACTGGCCACGATGAACATGGGCGTCGATCCGCTGGAGGCGCTGACCTGGCTGGCCAACGAACTGACGACGTACAGCGACGAATACCTCCGGGCGGGAGACGTGGTGATTACCGGCACGGTCTTCCCGCCGCCCCGCATGGGCGCCGGCAGCAAGGCTGTGATGAGCTACACGACGCTGGGTACGATCGAGGTGGAGTTAAAATAGAAAACCGCTACGTCATCGTCGGCCTGGGGGAATTGCTGTGGGACCTGCTGCCGTCGGGTTCCCAACTCGGCGGCGCCCCGGCGAACTTCGCCTATTTCGCGTCACTTCTGGGCGAAGAGGGGATCGTCGCGAGCCGGGTCGGACGGGACGAACTCGGCAACGAGGCCGTGAACCGCATTGCCGGCAAGGGGCTGTCCGCCGCAGCTATTCAGCGGGACGACGTCCATCCCACCGGGACGGTCGGCGTAACCATTGGGGCGGACGGACAGCCGGATTTCACGATCAACGGCGGTGTCGCCTGGGAGCACATGGCGTGGACGCCCGAATGGTCCGCGCTGGCCGCGTGTTCGGACGTCGTGTGCTACGGGACGGTGTCCCGGCATGAAGCGGAATCGACCGCCGCCGTCACGGCGTTTCTCGACGCCCTGCGGCCCTCCGCCCTACGGCTCTTCGACGTGAACCTCAGGCAGGACCGCTACTCTCCGGCCCTGCTCCACGATTCCTTCCAGCGTGCTCACGCAGTCAAGTTGAACGACGAAGAACTGCGCACCGTCTGTCCCCTGCTGGACCTCGGGGATGTCGGTCTCGTGTCCATGGCCCGGCGGTTGCTGAAGGCCTACGAACTGGAACTGGTCTGCGTCACCCGTGGCTCCGAAGGCAGCCTGCTGGTTACCTCGTCTGAGACCGTGGGCTACCCGGGTGTCCCGGTGGACGTAGTCGATACCATCGGAGCCGGAGACGCCTTCACCGCGGCCCTGGCGATCGGATACCTGCGCGGTACGACGCTTGCACGCGTCAGCGAAGCCGCCAACCGGCTCGGCGCCTGGGTGGCATCGCGGACCGGCGCCATGCCGGAAGCCGATGAGGCGGTGTGCTCCGCCGTCCGGGACATCCTGCGATCTGCGTAAGGTTATTCAGGCAGGTAGTAGGTCTCTTCGGCCGGACGCAGGGGTCGGTTGAGCCAGAGGGGACGGCGCAGTCCGCCCGGACCGGGTGCGGGCCGGGTCTGGTCCAGCCATGCGCGGTAGACTTCGAAGGACTTCTCCGTATCCACCATCACGTCCCCGTAGGCGTCCTCTTCGCGGGCCTTTTCCACTTTGACCTTCTGGTGCCAGCAGTGCATGCCGCTCACGGGATCCGGGTGCACGGGGAAGGTGATGTTCTGGTGCACGCCGCCGTCCCGCCAGAAGATGCGTGAGGAGTCGCGGTCGGCGCTTTCATAGGGTCTTATTCCGTCCATCACACGCATGCGCCACTTCCCGCCGTCCTCTTCCTGGATATCCACGAGGTTCACCGACCAGCGGTTGCCGTCCGCGTCCTGTTTGCGCCGCCAGCGCCCGAGATGGTGGGAGCAGGCGACGACACCGGGTTTCATGGACTCGGTGACCCAGACGCGGTCCACGAAATGGCCGATTTCGGTGGTCACCCGGACCAGGTCGTCCGTGCCAATGCCCATCTTTTCGGCGTCCCGCCGGTGCATCCACACGGGATTGCGGTTGGAGATCTCGTTGAGCCACTTGGCGTTGCCGGACCGCGAGTGGATCAGCGTGGGCAGCCTGAAGGTGGGCACCAGCGGGTACTCGCCGTTCTCACGGTCGAGTTCGTCGGGATGCACGTGGCTCTTGATGTAGGTGGGTATGGCGTACTCCGGCCAGCCCCAGTCCACCATGGTCTGGGAATAGAACTCCTGCTTCAGAGACGGCGTGGGGAAGCCCGCCCGCGGCGCGCCGTCCACCATCACGCCCACGGCTTTGCCGCCGGCGACCAGGGTATTCGTCTCCGGATCGACCTTGGCGCCCGCGACGGCCTCGTCGTCCAGTGTCTTGAGATGTTTCGCGTAGGCCGTCTTCTCCACCTCGAAGGCGCCGTACTTGCGCATGTAATCCAGGGTTGAAAGATCCTCTTTCGCGGCGGCCTCGGGCAGTCCGTCCACGTTTTCGAAGATGTACCGGTAGTATTCGTCGATGGTGATTTTTTCACCCGGCCTGTAGGGCGAGATGAAGTGGTCCCTGATCCCCAGGCTGCCGTCGGGATCGATGCGCCAGGACAGCTCGATCCAGAACTCGTCCTCTTCCCATACCTCGCCGGGGTTCGCCTCGTAGGTGAAATCCACCGGGTCGCCCATGCGCCGCCGGGCCTCGCGCAGGACGGGCTGGCGGAACCCGATCCAGGTGCCCGAGTGGGTCTCGTAGCTGATGATGTCGTGGCGTTCGCTGGCGTGGCCCATGGGCAGCACGTAGTCGGCGAAAAAGGCGGTCTCGTTCCACGTGGGCGTCAGGGCCGCGTGCAATCCGACCTTCTCCTCGTCGCGCAGCGCTTCGACCCAGGTAAACCCGTCCGGGTACGTCCACACGGGATTAAACACCCGGGTGAAGTAGACAGCCAGCTTCCCGCGCCCTTCTTTCAGGAAGTGGGGGAGGAGAAAACTCATCTCGTAGTGGGAGAGGGGGTATTCCTTCGGGAAATGCAGTTCGTTCCAGAACTTCTGGTCCGGGGGATGGTCGAAGACGTTGGGCTTGAACTTGTTCCACCCGCTCGGTGAGGTCCCACCCTCCGTGCCCACGCTGCCGGTGAGCACGTTCAGGAAGTGGAGGCAACGGGCCACGGCCCAGCCGCCGGCGTTTCCGCTGCCCGCGCTGCGCCAGTTGTGGGTGGCGAACCGCGATCCCGCCCGGCCGATCTCGCGGCCGATCTCGGCGATCTGGGCCGCCGGCACGCCGCTTTCCTGTTCGGCGAACTCGGGCGTGTACTCACTGTAAACCGACTTGAGCGCTTCGATGAATCGTTCGAAGGTGCGCGGCGCGTCCGGGTGTTCCTTCTCCAGGTAGGTCTGCCAGTTCACCCACGTCTTCATGAACTCTGCGTCGTATAGGCCGTCCTGCAGGATGACGTTGACCATGGCCAGCAATACCGCGGCCTCGCTGCCGGGATAGGTGGGCATCCAGTGGTCGGCCATGCTGGCCGTATTGGACAGTCTGGGGTCCATGACAGCGAGCTTCGCGCCCTTCATCATGCCCTCGATGATGCGCTGCGCGTGGGGATTGAAGTAGTGTCCCGATTCCAGGTGGGCGCTGATGAGGAGGATGAACCGGGCGTTGGCGTGGTCGGGCGACGGCCGGTCGAAGAAATGCCAGAGGGCGTAGCCGAAGCGGGCGCCCGACGAACAGATGTTGGTGTGGCTGTTGTGCCCGTCGACGCCCCAGGCCTTGAGTACGCGGTCGATGTAGCCTTCGGCCCCGGGCCGGCCCACGTGGTAGGCGATTTCGTTGTTCGCGCCCTGTTGCAGCCGCTCCCGTATCCGGGCGGCGATGTCGTCCAGCACCGTATCCCAGGACACCTGCTCCCACTCGCCGCTTCCCCGGGCGCCGGACCGGCGCATGGGATAGAGTATGCGGTCCGTGTCACGGATCTGGTTGATGGTCGCCGGGCCCTTGGCGCAGTTCCGCCCCCGGCTGGCGGGATGGTAGGGGTTCCCCTCGAACTTGCGGACCTCCATCGTCTCCTTGTCGACGTAGCTGAGGAGTCCGCACCCGGCCTCGCAGTTGAAGCAGGCCGTCGGCACCACCATGTAGTGTTTGGCCTGTTGTTGCGGCCAGTCCTGCGCCTCGTACTCCACCCAGTCGTCCCACTGGTCAGGGGGCGGATAGTCCGTGAGCGCGCCGCCTTCGGTGAGACTGGGCAGATCCGGCCCGTCCTCTTCGTGCAGGTTGGGAATCAGTCCGACCTTCTCGGCGAGCGATTCGATCAGTCCCGGTTTATGGCGTATGGACATGTTGGTGATTCCTGTCTGCTGTGTCTTCCTTCATTGTGTCGTCGTACCCGGGGCAGGTTCCGGCAGGTTCTGGCGGCTTCCGGCAACTTCCAGCCATGCCGATTCCCGGAACTGGCCAGGCTGCGTTAATGTCAACTCGGTGGTATGTCCTACTCAACTCAGCGGTATGTCCTGCGGTGCCCTGACCCAGACGTACTCGGTCGCGTACAGGCCGATCAGCACGCCCACGCCGGCCGCGGCGAGCATCGTTTCGCCACCGGCCCAGGCCAGTACGACGGGCGCTATGTTGCCCAAGGCGATGCCCAGGATCCAGAAATAACCCCGATACCGGCCGCGGACGATGGCCTGCACGGCTTTCCGCGCGTCGGCGGTCGGATGGGGGGTCAGCATTTCAGATGCGATGACGAGCAGGTTCAGGATGATGGCGACGATCAGCGTATTTCGGACGAAGGCGGTCCACGCTTCGCCGGACGCACTGAACAGGAGCGCGATAGCGAAAACCCCCGCGCCGGCGAGCACCGCGTGGAGCAGCATGTGCAGGACCAGCGTCGGGCTTTGCCAGAAATCCCGTCCTTTGGCCTGGGCGAATAGAAAGGCCGTATATACAGCCGTAAGGACCGCCAGTACGGCCGCGATCCAGCCGATGATTTCGGCAGCCCCGGTTCGGCCGGTCCACATGGCAGCGGCCCACAGCGTGAGCGCCAACCCGTAGAGGGTCAACGCGTAGCCTCCGAGCACGAGCCAGGATTTCCACTGGGGACGGAGCAGCACGTAAAGAAATCTTTTTGGCTGAGTCAGATCGCTCACTAGGAGGATCGTCGTGGCCAGGAGAAAGGTCAAAGCGATGGTACTACCGAACCAGGAAAGAAAGGGATCGGGCGCCATGCCCAGGACCGAGGCCGCGAAGGGAAGGAGGAAAGCGCCCGCCGAGATGGCCTTGGTCCACACGTATGCGGCTACGTCGTTTCCCCACAGCACGCCCTTGTCCGGCGCGTCGTAGACCCTGCGCGCCGCGGCGCCTTTGCCGGATCTCTGTCCATTTCCAGGTTCCGCCCCAGTCCGATCGCCGGCGCCATCTTGCCCGCCGCCAACCTGTCCGCCCTGGTTCTCCCCACCAAGCTGCCGTACCATGTCCTCCGGATTCGCGCGGGCGGTCCTTTCCTCGATGTACCGGGCGAAGTGGCCCACGCCGTCCGATTGCGAACTCCACATGTAGTTGTCGGACGTCGCGGTTTCTCCGGGCGTCAACGAGGCTTCGTCGCCGTCGATATAGTACAGGCGGGGTTTCGTGTCTTTTTCAACCTTGCGGACCGTCACCTGTTCCTTCGCGAGCAACTGGGCGATCTCCGTGGAACCATCGTCCATGTCGCCGGATATGATGGCGTGTTCAGGGCAGACGTTCACGCAGGCGGGTTCGAGGCCGATATCCACCCGATGGGCGCAGTAATTGCACTTGGCCGCCGTATGGGTATCCGGGTCGATGTAGAGCGCATCGTAGGGGCAGGCCTGCATACAGCCCTTGCATCCGATGCATCTGCGGGGATCGAAATCCACGATGCCGTCTTTCCGCGTATACAGTGCCGTCACCGGGCAGATCTCCACGCAGGGGGCGTCCTCGCAGTGATTGCACCGCATGACCGAGAAATGCCTGGTCGTGTTCGGATAGGTCCCCTTCTCGATGTATTTCACCCAGGTCCGGTTGACGCCAAGGGGCACCTCGTGCTCGGCCTTGCACGCGACCGTGCAGGCATGGCACCCGATACATTTCCTGTTGTCGATGATGAAACCGTATTGCATGGACGCTCCGGATTGAACGGGTTGGCGGCCCAGTAGCAGTGGCGCTTCAGCTGGAGAGACTGCCGTACTGACCGCCGTAGAAGACCAGCGGGCGCCCTTCCCGGGCGCCTCCCGCGACAATCTCGCCGATGAAGATGTCGTGATCCCCCCCCGGCAGGATATCCTTGACCCGGCAGTCGACGTAGGCCAGTGCCTGCGCGAGAACGGGGGAACCCGTGGCTTCTGTACGGTAATCGATGTCTGAGAAATCCTTCGGACCGTGTTTTGCGAATCGCACGGACCATGCTTCCTGTTCCTCTGTCAGTATGTTGACGGCGAAGCAGTTACTTTCCTTGAGACAGCCGTTCATCTGGGCCTTGACGTCCACCGATACGAGGACGAGCGGAGGGTCAAGAGAAAGCGAAGCCACCGCGTTTGCGGTCATGCCCTGGGGATTATTTTCATGCCATGTGGTTACGACGGTCACGCCGGTCGCGAAATGCCCCATGATCCGCCGCTGATCCATGTGATCGAAAGCCATTATACCACGCTTGTCAGGGTGTATTCCGCGAACGGGCAACTGTCTCCAACTGTGATGATTCGTCCATTCAAAGTCAATATAATTCCTGTAGCATCCTGTGTCCGGTCAGCCCGAGGCGGATTTCAGATTACAAGCGACACATCCCGGTCCGGTTTTCGTCCACCGATTATCATCCGCAGGGATATTCCCATGGCCGGAGATTTTAGTGCAATCTCGATTTTGTGGGAATAAAAACGGCGCCGGCGGGGTCTAACCAGTAGGCAGCGGAATCGGCCAGGACCGGAAAATGGTTATTCGAGGGAAACGGGATGAGGGAAGACGCCTTGAAAGAAGCCGCATTGGTCGACGCCGCCCGCGACGGCAGCGAGGATGCCTTCCGGGAACTGGTGGAACGGCACGAAGACCGCGTGGCGTCCGTCGTCATCCGCATGCTCGGGAATACCGCCGATGCAGAGGACGTGGGGCAGGAGACCTTCATCCGGTTCTACCGCGGCCTTCGGGGGTTCCGCGGTCAGGCGTCGGTCGGCACCTACCTGACCCGCATCGCCGTCAACCTGGCGATTACCGAACTCAGAAAACGTCGCCGCAGATCGATCATTGTACCCTTCGCCGTGCCAGGCAGGGAACGCGACGAACCGGAGGCGGACTATGCGGATCCCCGGGCCAGCGCAGAATACGACGACACGGCCGACCGGATTCAACAGGCGCTGCAGGAACTGAAACCGGAATTCCGTTCCGTGATCGTTCTCCGGCTGATGGAAGGCTATTCCACGAAAGAAACCGCCGAGATCCTGGGGATTCCCGTCGGGACGGTCCTGTCCCGCCTGAGGCGGTCCCAGGAGAAGCTGAAACGATTACTGCTGTACTCCAACAGGGAGCTTGTCCATGAAACGGTCTGAGCTGGATCTGCTGTACCGGTCGTTCGATTCATCCCTGACGCCCGGCGAACGAAGCCGCCTGGACGCGGCGCTCCAGCGCGACCAGGACCTTCGGGTAGAATACGAACGACTGATCCGCCTGCGCGGTCTCGTCGAAGGCCAGGAATCACCGGCGTTCCAGGCAGGCTTCACCGACCGGGTCATGGATCGCCTGGCCACGGAGTCCGCAGCCGGTCCGACGTCGAATTCCACCGCCGAAGCAACCCCTGATTTCCAGATCGCGCTGTCCCTCATGTTCCGTAGAATGGCGGTGGCCGCGTCCATCGCCGCTATGCTGCTATTAACCTACAACCTGGCCACGACCGGAAGCGTCTCTCTCACGGCGTCCTTCGGCCTGACCGAGGAACTGTACCCAGAAGACCTCTATGACGCGCGGATCGCACTGGAAACGGAGGGCGCACTATGAACATCCACTTGAAGACCGCGGCCATTCTGCTGGCCACGCTGATCATCGGTATGGTATGCGGCGCGCTGATCCTGGGTGCCTTCGCCCGGGACCGCCTGCAGCCGCCGCCTCAGGTGACCCGTGAACGCTTCGTGGAGCGCTGGGTCAGGATGGTGCGTCCGGACCAGGAACAGATGCGGAGGATCAGGGAAGTGGTGGGTGAACACGAACCGGGATTCCGGGAGAATTACATGCGTCACCGGCGGGAGATGCAGACCCTGGTCGATTCGTTGCACCGGGACCTGGAACCCATCCTCACCGAAAGGCAACTGGAACGGATACAGAGGATCCGCCAGCGCCGCGAACGCGCCCGCGAGTTCCGCCGGGAAGGCGGTCACGAGCGGGAAGGCGATCACGAGTTGCGCCGGGAGCGCAACCGGCCGGGTGGACGTAACGGACCCGGCAGCCGCGAGAACGATCGGATGGATGAGCGCCGGAGAAACAACGGCGATTAACGCTTCGAGCCGCCGGAACGGGCTTGGGGATCAGCTGTGGATGCCGGGCCCGGTATAGGAGATGAGAAGAAAAGGCAATCGGAAGAAAAAGGGAATAAAACTCCGTCGATTCCAGTCTAATCATGTAGAGAAGCACGAAAACGGTCTCCGGAGATCGCGATCATTTCAGCCAGGGTGTATTTCGAAAGGAGCTTCAGCATGAAAAAGGTTATTACAGGAATCTTCGCAGGCGCGCTGTCCGTGGCCGTTCTGGCCTGGGCTTTCGATGCCGCGGGAAAGATTGATCATAATGAGGGTGGCGGCCATCACGAAGCCGCCACGGTGGGCGCGGAGCACGCGGCTGAATACGAATTCGAGCCAATTGACGAGTTCGCGGAATCAGGATCAGCGGGAGAGTTCGCCGACGCCCTGGACTACGATCTCCCCGATGACGACGCAGCACGTACCGGCCGGTCCCGCGGGGCCGACCTGTCCCGCGGCAACGACCTGTCCCGCAGGGCATTGAACAATATCGAACTCACAGACGAGCAACAGGAACAGATCAGCACGCTGCGTTCAGCGTATGCACGGGACATGGTCCAGCTTCGCGCCGATTCGAGGCTCGCACGGATTGATCTGAACGAGTTGATGGGCGAGACCAGCCCGGACCTGGGAAAAGTGAAAGAGTTGGCCGCGGCCGTTTCCAGGGCGCAGGGCAGCGTGTTCGAGCGAGGCGCCGTCTTCCGCGCCGAGGTCAAGAACGTGCTGACACCGAAACAGCAGGAAGAACTGCGTGAATCATTCCGCGGCCGGGGCGACGGACGCCGGGATTCCGGGATGCGCTGGCGACGGGGAGGCCGTGAATCCCGCAATCGGCGTTGAGTTGAAGTCCACCGTTTGAATGAAAGTTCACCATTCAGATTGTAAGCTCACCGCTGGTTATTGGAGCGAGAACCCGCCGCGGAAGGATCCCCAGTCCGACCGCGGCATCTATTTGAAGGGAGTCGTAGCATGAAATACCGTCTTCACCTTGCCGTAATCGGCCTGATGATGATTGCCTATATCGCCAACGACGCGGCCGCGCAGCGAGGCGGATTCGGCCGAATGGGCGGCCGGGGACAGAACAGTGCCATGTTGGAACAAATGCAGGCGATGAACACCTTCCGTGTCGATCAGATCTGGCACGTGCTTAGTATACGCATGGAAACGACCGATGATCAGGTGCTGCAACTGCGCGCCATGGTCAAGGAAGCATCAACGCAGAAGGACGCGCTACTGGAACAGGCCAGGAAAACCGAAGACTGGAAATGGCTGCGTGAACAACTGGAGGAAAACGAAAAACAGTTTAAGACTAACCTGAAGGGTGTACTTTCGTCCGATGCGATGAAGACGTTCGATAAGCTGGTAGAAGAAGCATCGCAAATGGGGCGAGGCGGATCCGGCAGATTCAGGCGGTGAGGCTGTGGATTACGGGCGATATTAAGCGTTCTTCGGGGACATCGCAGGATTCCTACGTTCCAAGTGAATCCCCCCCCGGATCATCCTAACTCGTCAACATCTCCAGTTTCTCTTCATCCAACGCGATGCCGAGTCCCGGTCCCTCGAAGGGCGAAAGTTCGCCTCCTTCGAGGGTGAACGGGTAGTGCACACGTCGTCCCGGAGCAGTCCGGGACCCACCAGGTCCGAGGGCACGTTGACGCTTGCCGACGAAACGGCAAGATGCACTGCCGCTGCCGTTCCGGGTCCCAATTCGATCGTGCTGCCCAGCAATGCGGGCATGCCCTCGGTTTCCGCGGCGCGATATCGGAGACCTCGCCGATTCCGGTCAGACCGTCATGGGTCTTCAGTTCGATGATCTGGTAGATGGACCGGCCGTGGTCGATGGTGGCCTTCAAGTGCTTGGGGTCCGCGCAGTAGGTGTCATAGATCCTCGGGACGGCAACCTGCCGTACCTGGACCTCTGTGATGGGCATGCGTATTCTTTCCTTTACCGGTTCCATAAAGGTTTGCAACTTGCCTGCAGGATGCGAAGTCCTTATCTTTAGGGAGCCAGAATCCGAACTATCCTATCGACTACAAAGGGGAAGTACCTCATGTCTCGACATTTAAAACTGCTTATGATTGCCGGCTTGCTCGTGCTGACAGGCGGGTTTCTGCAGATCAGTCCGGGTGGGAACAGTCCCGGATTGACGGACCGTGTGCGGTCGACCGGCGATGCCGCGCCACCCGTGGAAAGCGCGGAAAACGCCGACCGAACGATACGGCAGATCACCGGACTGTTCGGCCCTGAAGAAGCCTACGCCCGTCGCGGTTTCGGTGGATTCCGGAGTTCGCGGTCCCTATGGAACCGCCGCAGCTCCTTCGGGCGACGCAGCCTCTTTTCCCGGAGCAGGACTACCACCGCGACGCGGCAGACGCCCGCCCGCACAACGGGCCAGTCCGCCACGCCGGCACGAAGCACGTCCGCCCAGCGGTCCACGGCCACCGCGGCCAGGTCTACCCGAGCCGGCGCCGCGGCTACCGGCGCTTCCACCGGCAGGGCCACGGCTCGGTCATCGGTCATGGGCAGGCGGGTACAGAGCGAGACGGCCCGCAAGTCGCTGAACACCCACCAGTCGCGACAGTCCGGATTCGCTAGATCGTCCAACTCGGCCGCCAACACGAGCACCTACCGAGACAACGGGATCTACCAACGGGGCTCGCAGAACCGTACCTCTTACGACAACTACTATGCCGGCAGGGACAGCTACTACGGGGGCATGGGCTGGCGCACGCCGGGATACGCCTTCATGTCCTATCCCAGCTTCGGGATGTGGGACGCCCTGTTCATGTGGTCCATGCTGGACATGATGAGCAGTCGCCGTCACTATGCCATGGCCCATCACCACGCCAACGATGCGGGATACAAGGAGTGGCGCGGCGAGGCCGAGCGTCTGGCCGAGGACAACGAGGAACTGCGCGCGAAGCTGGATGAGCTGGACAGGCAGGTCGCCACGCTGGAGGGCACGCCGCGCAATCCCGATTACCTGCCGCCGGGCGTTACCCCGGCAATCGCCCTGGCCGCCGAAGTGGTAGCCACGGCCGATCCGAACCAGCCGCGCATCACCGTGAGCACGGGTGTGGAGAACGGCAACTACCATCGTTTCGGACAGTTCCTTAAATCCCACCTGCCGGATTTCGACGTGATGCTCCAGACGACGGCCGGTTCGGAGGAGAACCTGAACAACCTGGTTCAGAACCAGGCCGACGCGGTGCTCGTGCAGAGCGACATTCTGAACTCCTACCTGAGGAAGAACCCGGCCTCGGCGGAACAACTGGTCGGGCTGCAGTCCACCCTGTACACCGAGTACGTGCAGTTGATCGTCAATGAGGACGGGGGCATCGCAAGCGTCTCGGACCTACAGCCGAACACCCATATCGTGTACGTCGGACCCCGCGGTTCCGGCACCCACAGGGCCTGGGAAGGATTCGTCCTCCAGGATCCCAGGTATGGGGAGTTCAACACGCGGTTCGCCAGCTACGATGAGGCCCTGAGCCAGGTGGCCGGGGATCCCAACTCGGTCATGCTGTTCGTCGCCGGGCTAAACTCGGAACTGCTGAAGGATGCGGACCGGCAATACGGCGGACAGCTGAGCATGGTCGCCGTAGACGAGCACTATTTCAGCACGGCCGTGGACCAGTTCGGCAACACGATCTACGAGGTGGCTTCGATCCCCCACGAGACCTACCCGGAACTTCAGGAGGGCTGGCTCTTCGGCTATCTCGACAGCAGCGTGGAGACGTTGACGGTGGACGCCATCCTGATCCTGTCGAAGCAATGGGTGGATACCTATGGCAGCAAGCCCATGACGCTCTTCGAAGACGCCCTCTGGCGGTCCATCGACGACATCAAGCCCATCGTGGGCGAGGAGTAGCGCAGGCCCCGATGAGCTTCCACATCATTCGTTCCGTAGCGAAGAAACAGGCGAAAGAGGCGGCCGGTTTTTTTCGGAAGAAACCCACGCGGGTTGACCAGGATCTTCCCCTCGGTGTCGCCATCGACCGGTTGGTCGACATCGACGGCGCCGGACTGTCCACCTTCATCGGCCTCGTCCAATTCAACTTCCCATCCTTCCCCCTGGCCGTCGAAGCCATCGGCAAGATCGACCTGGGTGAAGGCGCCATGGCCTATCGCTGCTACCTTCAGGGCACCTCGACCTTCCTCCAGGTGGTCGCGGAGCACGGGGAACCCGTGGAATGCCGCCTGTACGTACTCGACCGGGACCTGTATCCCCATTCGGAGGAGATCTGGGCAACCTGGTTGAACGATGAGGATGGTATCATCGGATCTCCGGAAGTACTCCATGGAGACGACGAGGAGCGGTCCTATCTCCGCGAATGGATGGATGGCGACGGGCAGACCGTACCGGTGCAGGTCAGCGAGCGGATCATCCGGGATTCGTTCGGAGAGCAGATCTACGAGGAAACCCAGCAGGCCATGTCCTATTTCCGCGTGGCGAGTGGGGACCCCTACAACCCGGAGGATCCTGAGCGCGTGGACGAATTCCTGTTGATCAGCGCGGGCGACGGCGTTATAGAACTGTATTTGGGCGTGGAACTGATGCTTGAGGAAGTAAAGGTTATTTAAAGAGAAAGGATAAGGACATGATCTGGAAATTTCTTTCCCGCGTCGGCAAGAAACAGGCCGGCAACGCCCTGGAGTCTTTTACCCAGGCAGTGGTGGCCTTCGATCCGGAAACCGCGTCCGAGGCGCAGATTTCCCTCATGGAAGACGAGCTCGACAAGCTCGGGAAACGCGTAGGCAAGGCCGAGATGGACGTGAAGAAGGACCACGAGGAGACCCAGGCCCTGTTGACGCAGTACGACCGGTACCTGGCTGCCGCCGAACGGCTCGAAGGCCAGCTCGAAGGGGCGGAAGAAGGCCAGCGTGCCACATTGGAGCAGAGCCTGGACAAGCTGGTCTCGGAACTGGAACGCCTGAACCCCGAGATCGAGCGGGAACGCCAGGAGGACCAGGAAGCGGAGGCCTTCGCGAAGGAACTCCGCGAGGCCTACGACGCCGCGGCTGAAAAGCTGAAGCAGGCGCAGACTCAGCTCAAGCAGGCCCAGCGGCGCATGGAGCAGGCAAGGATGAAGAAGGAGCGGGCCGTCGAACGCGCCGAAGGCGTGCGGCAGGCCGCGGGGCTGAGCAGCTCCCTGGGCGGACTGGACACGGCCCTGAACGCCATGGACAAGGAGACGGAGAAGGCGGAAACGACCTCCCGGGCGGCGGAACTGAAGATCGGCGCCTTTGGAAAGCAGGAGATCACAGACGATCCCAATATCGCCGCAGCCCTGGAAGCGGCGGAGAAGCCCGCGCTTCCCGCGTCCTCTTCCCGCGACCGGCTGGCGGCTCTTCGATCGAAAAAGTCCTGAATCACTCGGCGGTCCCACACCTATAAGGCTCACCCGAAGCGTTGGCGGACGGTGGGCCTTTGCTATTTGAGACGGTTGCGCTAAATTGGCCATACCATCTCAGTATTTGTAGCATCAAAAACAAACTTTTTGCAATAACCCCATCGCATACGCCAAGGAGGCACGCCATGCCGGGAATCCTGTCCTCCGTGCTTGCGGCCGTACACCGTTTCGGACCCTACGTACTGGCCGTCAACATGATACTCTACTTTATCGAGCTCCAGTACACCCAGACGCGCAGCAGTCTGGACGCCGGCGCCTGGGCGGGGTTTATCTGGATCGAGCGGCTCATCGCCGGGTTCTTCACCCTGGAATACCTGCTGCGCATCAGGCTGTCGCCGCGCAAGGGCAGGTACCTGGTCAGTTCTCTGGGGGTGATCGATCTGATAAGCATCCTGCCCTTCTGGATCGGATTCTACCCCGGTCTGACCCAGGAGCAGCTCGGACTGGTCCGGGGCGCCCGGACACTACGGCTGCTCAAGATGTTCCGATACAGCCCAAAATTGGCGGAGTTCGCCCGATCCATGTACCACAGTCGGATACGGATCATTCCGATCTTCCTCATCACCATCATGTACCTGATGATCAGCTCGACCGTGATCTACGAGGTGGAACGCCGCGCCCAGCCTGAGGTCTTCAGTGTTTACGGCGACAGCATCTGGTGGGCCGTGGTGACCTCCACGACCGTGGGGTACGGTGACAAGTACCCGGTCACCCCCCTGGGACAGGGGGCCAGCGTACTGATGATGATGGTGGGCATCGGTATCGTGGGCATGATCTTCGGCTTTTTCGCCGATAGCTTCCACGACTCGAGAGAACCGCTTGAACCCGCGTTAATGGAGGCGTACTGCCGGGGGGTACATTCAGAGGGATCGGGAGGCGTTACGGTACAGGCACTGAGGGCGACCCACCGAAACAACCCGCAGTTCCTCATCTTCGCCGATACGGTGGACAGGTATATAGAATCGGCCAAGGAAGGTGACAACAGGGGATAACGGCGGAAAGCGGACGAAGGAGACAGATATCAGCGGAGCGCGTAGGTGACGGACGGACCGGTCTGGCTTGCCCTTGTCAATTCAGGGTGGAGGTCCAGCCGTGCGATTGGGATGTCTCCTCGGGATCGGGTTCCGGCTCAAGCGTCCCGATGGATTCCTTGAGAGAGACCAGCCTCCTGAGCCTGCGCGAGTCCTTGGTCGTGAAACGATCCGTAAAGGCGTCATAGATGGGTTGTTCCTGCCCCCCGTCGATCCGTGTCACGATCACGCTCAGGGAAAGGTTGTCCACGTCCTCCGGGGCCCGCTTCCAGACGGGCGAAAGCAGGGCGAAGTTCCATTCGGCCCGATCGCCAGGTTCCAGGTTCTTGCCCTCCGTGCGCCGGATATTGTAGTTGAAATCGTCCTCGAGAAGCCACTTTCTAGGCTGCTGCTGCCAGAGGGTGCCGCGGAAATACACCCTGGAGACGATGTGATCCGTCCGGTTGTGGATGTTGATTTTCGCGACGGACTGCCCGCGCTGCACGTAGTATTCGGCTCCCCTGACCCGTACGTCCTTCAGGTTCTCCATGGCGGAGTCCGTGTTTACCTTCTTCGCCTCGAGGGATTCGATCGCCTTGTCCACCCGGTCGGTCCACTCCGCGAAGATTTCCCCCGCGTCCATGCCGTCCAGACGGCTCTGAATACGGTTCCGGATAGCCTCGGAAGCGTTCAGCGAACTGATCACGTTGTCGCTGTAGAGGTACTCGAAAGCCTCCATCACTTCGTCGATTTTCTCCTGGTCTTCCTCGGGAAGCGCCGCCTTGATCGCGACGATGGATGCGTCGAAGGTTTCGGCGTTCGTCCCGTCCACGGTGGGACCGGATTCACAGGCCGTCGAAACCAGCGCGAAACTAGAAAAAAACAGAATGAGTCGGACCACAACCCCTCCCCTTCCGGATATCCTCTCGTATGCTTTGACTTTCATGTCGATACTATACCGGTTTGTGCTGAATGTACACGATTTTACGTCCCAGGCGGCGGGTAGTTCCCGAGCCAGGCCGTCAGTCCTTACCCGTCGGACGCTTCACCGCGCCCGGCCAGCGCCGCCGCGGGCGGTGGACTTACTTTTTGTTTTCCCGATACGAAATCCCGGAGTTCCCCTCGGGAAAGGACCGAGGTGGCCGGTTTCTGCACGATGACCGTCGCCGCGTCGTTTGCAAGTTCCCCCGACTCCTCGAGGAGAAGCCCCAGCGCCGCGCCGATGGCCAGTCCCGCCCGCACGGTGTCGCCGCAACCGACCTTGTCCACGGGCTTGACGCGATGGCCCTGCACATGGAAGAAGCCGCCCGGGCCCACGCCGCAGAGTCCCTGCTCTCCAAGCGTGACGACCGTGTTCCGGCAACCCAGCGAAGCATGCAGCCGCCGGCAGTCGGATTCCAGCCGGTCCATGGAAAACCCGCCGATAAGCTCGCCGGCCTCGGCGGCGTTCGGGGCGATGATGTCCGCGCCGGCGAAGAACGCCCGGTTGCCCGGCTTGAAATCAACCACGACGGGGATTTCATGTAGGCGGCATTCGCGGACGATCTGACCGGTGTTCGCCGCGGTAAAGACCCCCTTGTCATAATCACTGAGGATCACGACGTCGGTTTCCGGCAGTGCGCGAAGGACTTCCTTCGCCAGCGCGGACGAAGTGCCGCCGTCGACCCGGACGGTGCATTCGGTATCGCGCCGCAGCAGGTAGTCGTCGTCCAGGTACAGACGGGCCTTGATCGTGGTGGGCCGGCACTCGTCCCGGATCAGGCCGTGGCGTATTTCCAGATCGTCTGCGAGATCACGGATCTTGAAGTAATGTTCGTCGTTGCCCGTCACGCCCACGAGGGTGGTTTGCACGTCCAGGGAAGCCAGGTTGGCCGCCACGTTGCCCGCGCCGCCGAGTACCTTGATCGTTTCCTGCGCCTTGTAGGCCCGCTTTCCCGCCTTCTCCGAATCGATGGGCTTGCTGTTTCCGGTCCGGCAGAACTCGTAAACGTCGAGCATGATGTCCCCGACGACGAGGGCACGCAGGCTGGGAAAACGTTCGATGACCTCGATCTCGCTACCGGGGTGGCTGTCTGGTTTCCGGTTCATGAGCTGCCTGATTTCCGGTTCATGAGCTGCCCAGTCCGACGCCCTTCATCGACGTGACGCGGGCGATGAGGTCGGCCTGTTTGTAGATTGCGTAACCGGCGCGGCGGCCCGCCGCGTGGTCGTCCGGTCCGATGTAACCCCAGGTAGCCAGCATCAGTTCGAGAAGGGGTTCATCCCTGTTGAAATGGGCATCGAGCTCCTTCAGGTTGCCGATGGAGTCGTCGACGAATCCGTAGCGTTCCCTTCCGAACCGCGCCCGGATCTCCAGCAGATTCTCAATCTTGGTCGTTCCGTTATCGCCCGAGTACACGTTTCCTTCCCGGACGGCAAGGCCGAAGTGGTGACACAGGGTCACGGTGGCTTCCCGGTTCTTGTTGGTCAGGATCACGATCCCTTCTGCGTCCTGTCCTTTCAATACATCCCATACGGGTTGGTACACCGTGTTGAGCGACGCCCACCGGGCCGGATCGAGAGCGACTAACCGCTTTCGGGCCGCGAAGAAACTGACCGTACGCTCCTTCAGGGGGACGTCCGACGCCTCGCGGATCGCCAGGTATTCCTCCGGTTCCAGCCGGTGGTCGCCGGGCAGGCCGGCATTGTCTATACACCAGGTCATCAGGTTGATCGCGTCACCTGCCGGCTGGACGTGGTACCGGTTGGTCACAAACAGTTCCGCCGCGTTGCCGGGCAGGTCGTCCGGAGAAGTAGCGAGACCGCCGGTGACCGTGTTGTAAGCCGTGATCGACATCTCCACGACGGAGTTCAGCAGTACCCCGTCGAAGTCGAATATGAGCATGGATCCTGTATCGGATGTATGAAGATCGCTCACGGCTGTTGCGCTCCCTGGGTTTCTACATAAAGGGCGTACAGGGACTGGCTGGCGGCCATGAACAGACGGTTCTTCTTCACGCCGCCGAAGCAAAGGTTCGCGCAGGGTTCGGGCAGGTGGATCATGCCGAGCCTGTCGCCATCCGGCGAAAAACAGATCACACCGTTCGTTTCGGGCCCGCCCCAACCCGAAGCGGCCCAGAGGTTGCCGTCCACGTCCGTCCGGACGCCGTCGGACGAAGCCGGTTTCATGTCGGCGAACACCCGCGAATTCGTAACCCGGTCGCCATCGATATCCAGCACCCGGATGTGGGCGGGGCCGTCTGGATCGTGGGAGGCGCCAGTATCTACAACGTATAGACGTGATTCGTCGGGGGAGAAGCAGAGGCCGTTGGGTCTCAGGAAGTCGTCCGCGATGACCGTCGCATTGCCCGTGGCCGGGTCCAGGCGGTACACGCGGGTGGGCTGTTCGAATTCGGCCTTGTGTCCTTCGTAATTCATCAGGATGCCGTACCCCGGGTCGGTGAACCATACCGAACCATCGGAATGCACCACTACGTCGTTCGGCGCGTTGAGCCGCTTGCCGTCGTATCGGTCGATCAGCACCGTGATCGACCCGTCGTGTTCGGTGCGGGTCACCCGGCGGGAATCGTGTTCGCAGGAAACCAGCCGACCCTGCCGGTCGCGCGTATTGCCGTTCGTGTTGTTGGACGGCAGCCGGAAAACGCTGACGTCGCTCGTCTCTTCGTCCCAGCGCAGCATCCGGTTGTTCGGGATGTCGCTCCACACCAGGCACCGGGCGTCGCCGATCCATGCGGGTCCTTCCGACCAGCGTGTCCCGGTGAACAGCCGCTCGATCCCCGCCGTGTGAAGCACGTAGGGTTTGAACCGGTTGTCGAAGATCTCGACATTCGGATCCGGATAGCTTACGAGTCCCCGGTCCCAGTCCCTGCCATGGTCGTCCATATCTGCTCCCGAATGCGGCCAGTCTCGCCCCGATGATGCACGTCCCGTCTCGATGCGGCCGTCTCGCCCTGGCATCCTCCAGTTCGCGAGTTTTTCAGCGGGCTCCCGCGCGTCGATGTTCAGGCCTGGTCAACATGCCAATCCGGCCGATCCGGCCAACTCGGCCGGCTTCCCCGCAACCGCACAAGATATGCCGGAAAGGGCCGTCAGACAAGCAAGAATTGGCAAGAAGTCAAGTCCCGCGGGTGTCCCCGTAGAGATCGATGTGCACCCGGGGGCAGTACCGGAAACCCCGGGACTTGCAGGCCTCGGCAACCCAGGCGCCCTTGCTGCTCAACTCCCCGGCGGTCCGTCCCTGGGGCATGAGCAGAACCCGGGTTCGGTCGACCCCTTCCAGTTCCAGGATCAGCGATTCGACTTCGTCCAGGTCGTCCTGGTGGTCGACCACGAACTTCAGCTGGTAGGGATAGGCCGCCATGAAGCTGCCTAGGACGGGGAGGTTGATCCTGAGCCGTTCGTGACTCCGGGCGAACTTCCCGCCCTCCTTGGTCCACGGCGTGGAATTGGACAGCTTGGGACTGATGGAGGCCAGGTCGCAGCGCAGGTCGCCAAACACGGTACCGGCGGTTTCGATGGTGACGTGGTATCCCCCGTCGCCGAGTCTTTCCGTAAGTTCAGGCAGGTCCTTCATGAGTAGTGGCTCGCCCCCGGTGATCACGGCGTGACGAGACGGAAAGTCACCGATTGCCGCCATGATCTCATCCACGGACCGCTCCTCTCCTTCGGGCGACCAGGACGTGTAGGGCGTATCGCACCAGCGGCAGCGCAGGTTGCATCCGGACGTGCGTATGAAGATGGACGGAACGCCGGTCAGCAGGCCCTCGCCCTGTATGGAGTGGAAGATCTCGGAGATGAACATGGGCTTGAAATGTACACGGTTTGAACGAGGATGCGGTTGATTGAACCTGCGCGCGGTTTTTACAGGTTGCCGGCAGGTGGTTGCCATCGGTCCATACGGTCGCGAGAAGGCGACACGTAGCCGTTCTTGACACCCCTGACAAACGGGAATATATAGAGCGTGGACTGTTTGTCAAAGAACCCGGAGGGACAGGGTTCTGCTTTTAGGTGTGTCTTGACGCGGTCGGGCAGGGACTCGCCCGGGTCGTAGGTGGGAAGTAAATCGGAGGAGTCGGCTAAATGGAAGGTCCGCGTGGGCTGAAAGCGCCCGAGTACGAGTCGCTGTGCAAACTGGTCAACACCGTTTTCCGCGGCGACGGCGCCGGCCGGATGGAGGAACAGTATCCCCTCCTGTTCGCGCCGGAGAACTTCGACCACCTCCTCGTCATGGTCGACGGAGGCAGGGTGGTCTCCCACGTGGGTGCGTTGACGCGGGACATCTCGGTGATGGGATGCCGGATGGCCGCCATGAGCATCGGTGCGGTGGCGACCTACGAGTCCCACCGGGGACAGGGCCTGGCGACGCGGTTGATGGAGGCGGCGATCCGGAAGGCCAAAGACCAGGACGCAGTGCTCATGCCGATTTCTGGAGGACGAGGGCTGTACACCCGCCTCGGTGCGAAGCGGATCGGCCAGTACGCCGTGTATGCCGTACGACGGGGCGTTCTGTCCTCGGCACGGACGGACATCAGGCCGGCGAAGCCGTCGGATCTGACCGCCATGACGCGGCTATACGCGAAGGAATCCAGCCGGTACGTCCGGTCTACTGCCGATCTGAAGAAGGTGGTGGAAGCGGCGTGGATCTGTGACCGGGACGGGGAGACCCTGGTGATCCGCCAGGATGGGCGCGCGGTGGCCTACGCCGGCATCCAGAACCCCCGGGCCGACCGTGAAGAAGAAGCCGGACGCGCAAGAATCGTGGAGATCGCGGGTTCCAGGGCCGCACTCGTCCGCGCGCTTCCTGCCCTCCTCGATCTATACGGCGCGGGTTCCCTCGAAATCGTGACGACGGGCGCCGACCTCGAACTGGCTTCCCTCCTTCGATCCCGTGGTATTACCGCGTCACCCCAGGGATTCACGGGTACCGTCCTCGTCCTGCAACCTGAGCGGCTGCTGACCGTATTCGAGGAATACATCGGCGATGTACTGGGACCGGGCGCGTTGGCCTGGGATGTTACAGAAGGATCGGTGGTTCTTCGATGTGGTGGCCAGGAACATGCGATCGCATCGGGCGATCTGGGCGCGCTGGTCTTCGGCGTGGCGCCGCCCGACGAGGATCCGATCAAGGCGATTGCATCCGGAACGCTCCGGTCCGCGCTGGAAAGCGTCTTTCCCCTCCAACTGCCCTGGTACGGGTTTAATTTCGTCTGACGGTCTTGGCACTCATCCCGATCTACCGGCCTTAACCACTGTATCTCTCCTACCCGCCAGACGGCATCGCCCGATCTTCGCGGCGTCATTCCAGCAGCTTCATCCTCAGGTGGGAAGGCGCGTTCCGCGAGAAGTAGATCCGGTGCGTAGCCGCCTGGTAGTCCTCTTCCTTCGCCTCGTAGATACTTTGCACCCAGGTCTGGGGGTTGCGGTCCACCATGGGGAACCACGTGCTCTGGACCTGGACCATCATGCGGTGTCCCGCCTTGAAGGTGTGGGCCACGTCCTGCATGTCGAATTCGATATTCGTGACTTCCCCCGGACTCATGGGCTCGGGGTAGGTGAAACTGTTCCGGTACCGCGCCCGCATGACCTCGCCCCGCACCATGAGCTGGAATCCGCCCATCTTCACGTTCATCGGGTTTTCTCCTACGTAGCTCGCCGTATCGGGGTACACGTCGATCAGCTTAACGATGAAATCCGCGTCCTCGCCTGTCGTGGTCACGTACAGGTTGGCGAACAGATCTCCCGTCACGGTTACGTCCTCCTGCAGCACATCCGACTCGAAAACGAGCACGTCAGAACGGGTTGAGGCGAATCGCTGGTCCTGGATGAGGTAGCGGTCGTCCCGGTTGATGACGATCTGGGACGTGTGGGGCACGGGTTTCGCTGGATCGCTGACGTATTCGGCGAAGTCGTCCACACCCGCCGGCCGGTCGAAGGACAGACCGCCGCCGGGCGCAAGGTAGAGGTACGCGTCACGCGCCTCCCTGGGCGGCCAGTGGTCGAAGGCGTGCCACCGGTTAGAACCCGTGACGAAGATGCTGGCCTCAGGCAGCTCCGGATCGGGACCTTCTTTGAGGTAGTGATTGAAGAAGGGCAATTCGATGGTTTCCCGGTAATGCGCCGCCGTGGGCTGGTCGAAATAGATGTCCTGGTACCGCAGGCCGTCTCCCCGTGCCCACCCGCCGTGCCACCACGGCCCCATGACGAGGTGATTCACGGACCCGGGATTGTTGTCCTCCACGGCTGCATAGGTCTTCAGCGGACCGTACAAGTCCTGGGCGTCGAAGAAACCGCCCACCACGAGCACAGCCGGTCTGACGTCTCTAAGGTGGGGCAACGGCGTGCGCGCCTGCCAGAATTCGTCGTAGTCGGGATGCTCCATCATGTCGTTCCAGATCTTGTTTTTCCCGTGGAGGTATTTCTCGTTGATGTTCGAAAGGGGCCCTAGATCGAGGTACCATTGGTAGCCGTCCGGCGTGCCATAGTTGCGAAATCCCGTGGCCCGCTGGGTCGTCGGCTCAGGGCGCGGGGCGCCGTAGAAGGACAGGAAGCTGAAGGTGGCCTGCAGCTGGTAGGCGCCGTTGTGGTGGCGGTCGTCGCCGATCCACCAGTCGGTAACGGGCGCCTGGGGCGATACGATCTTCACGGCGGGATGGGCGCCGATCAGGGCGTGGGTGGCGTAGAAACCCGGCGCCGATATGCCCCATACGCCCACGCGGCCGTTGTGGCCCGGCACGTTTTCCAGCAGCCAGGACACCGTATCATGGGTATCGGTGCTTTCGTCGATGTCGGCGTCCGACGTCTTGTCCGGGTTATTGGGGCGCACCGCTTCGAATTCGCCTTCCGACATCATGCGGCCGCGCACGTCCTGGTATGCGATGATGTACCCTTCCCGGGCGAACAGCATGGACGGACCGATCCGTGATTTGTACGCCGCTCCGTAGGGCGCCACGCTGTAGGGCGTGCGCTGCAGCAGGATGGGATAGGTCCGCGAATCGTCCTTTGGCACGTAGATGGAGGTGAACAGTCTGGTTCCGTCGCGCATGGGGACATAGCGCTCCAGCTTCTCATAGTGCTCTACGATGTACCGCGCGTCGGCGTTGGTTTGGCCGGAGACTGCACCGGGGAGAAGGAAGAGGACCAGCAGGCCTACGAAGAAGACGGGGCATGCCATGGGTTTCATTGAAAAGCTCCTGCGGAATAATGCAACGGGTTTCAAGAAGGGTTGTGCGGTGTTCGAATGGAACTGCGAATTCGGTTTGAACTTACCAGCCGGGTCTGATCTCAGAGCCGCGAACGCGTATGAGATCGTGACACCGCGTATGCGGCCTCGCCGTAACATCGCGCTTGCGGTTTGAACCGGATACCAGGAATATGGATGGATTCCACGGGAAGATCAAGGATGGCCCGTGTCCGTCAACCGTTCATAGGCGTTCACGACCTCGATGAAGGCGTCGTGATCGCCGCCGTGATCCGGGTGATGGACCTGGGCCAGTTCGCGATACCGCTTTTTGATGTCCTGGAGCGTCGCGTAAGGCTGCAGGCCAAGGAGAGAAAGCAGACCGGGGTCGTACGCATCGGCCATAGAAAGGCCGTGCTCCTTGAAGTACTGGAAATACACCCGGTAGAAGAAAGCCTCGTAAACCGTCTTGATCTCGTCGTGATCCATTTTCACCAACCGGTTCAGGGGATAAGCGACCCGGGTGTCGTTCGCGGTCCGCGTAGAGAAGAAGGCGTCCCATACCAGCGACTGGTGGTCTTCACGAGGACGGGCCCTGAACCGGATGCGACACTCGGTCTGCTTGAGTTGGCGCAGTTTGCGTTTCAATTGGGGAATGTTCATGGCGCGGTCCGCTAATTCAACAGGCGCTATCTAAACATGGCCGGCAGGTCTTCCATCGATTCCGCCCGGAGCAGGGGATGGTCCCAGGGCCATGCCACTTCCTGCTGCTGGTACCAGGCCGCCTGTATCGCCGTCATGCCGACCGAGGCCGCCCCACGCAGTTCGTCAAACCCGCCGTCCCCGACAAAATACGCATCGGACGACCGAATATCCATACGTGTACAGGCGAGCTCATAGATCTTGCTGTCCGGTTTCATCAACCCGACTTTGCAGGAAAATACCACGTCGTCCACGTGATCCTGTAGCGGACAGGATTTCCACGCCAGCGCTTCCTCCGGCATGGCGTTGCTGATGACACCGATGCTTAGTCCCAGGTTCCTTACCTTGTTCAACAACTCGAAGACCTGGGAATCAACCGTAGACAATACGTGTTGTTTCCTGCGCTCGTAATCCTGAGCCAACTCGGAGATTTCCCGGTCGGTCACCGGTGATCCGACTTTTTCCCTAACGTGCGAAAACATGGCAATAAAGTCTGGAAACCCGCCTGTCATCGCGAGATCGCCGAAATCCAGCCACCAGCGTGACAATCGGTCCCGCGTCGTCCGCAGTCTTACGTAATTGGGAGTTCTTGACCGGTATGCGCTTCTTGTTTTTTCGGTAATCAGCGTTTCGAACAGATCGAAAAAGACGGTCTTCATGACCCCCCGAACAAGGCTGTCCTGGACAAGGTTGTCCTGAACCACGGAATCCTGAACCAGGAAATCCTGAACCAGGGAATCCCGAATCAGGGAATGCCGAATTCCTGGATGGACTGGATGGCGGACATGTCGTGTACGCCGCTGTCTTCAAGGGACACGTTGGACTGCAGTTCCAGAATAGCGTCCCGGTGCAGCGCTTCGATGTCGGCGCAGCCCGCCGTGGCCATGCCGGATTTGAGCATCTGGACGACGATGGGCAGCTTGTCGTAGACCGACCCCGAGTGGGGCACCTGGCCGACTATGCCTTCCTCGAAGAAGGTACTGGCGAGTTGGGCGTAGCGCCGGTTGTTGAAGGCCTTCCGGCTGCCCTCCATCCAGTATTCCTTGACCAGGTCCCCGGCGGCGTTTCGGACGAGTTCGCCATGGCTCTCGGTAAACCGTGCCAGAAGGTTACCCATCATGAGTGTGTCGGCGCCCAGGGACAGGGCGATGAGCATGTCCGCCGGTCCCTGTATGCTCCCATCGCCCACGAGGGGAAGGTAGTCGCCCGTGGTCCGCGCCCATTCGTCCCGGGCCGCGGCGACTTCCTGGATGGCGGTAGCCTGCCCACGGCCGGTGGCCTTCACCATCTGCGTCGTGCAGCCGGACGCGATGCCCATGCCGATCTTCACGGCGTCCGCCCCGCTGCCGGCCAGGTAGTCGAAGCCTTCCCGCGTCACCACGTTCCCCGCGATTACGGGAACGTCGTAGTGGGACTTGATCCATTTCAGGGTCTCGCCCTGGTATTCCGTGTGGCCGTCGGAGGCGTCGATGACGACCACGTCTGCCTGGTGTTCGATCAGCGCCTCCACCCGTTCACGGTCCTCCGGATGGGTCGATACGGCGGCGCCGACCACCAGGCGCTTTTGCGCGTCTTCCGTGGAGTGGGGATGGCGAATGTGCTTGTCGAGGTCCCGCTTGAACACGACCGATACCAGCGTCCCTTCGGAGGAAACCATGGGCAGGAACCCGCGACCGTACTCGATCATCCGCGTGTTGGCGGTCTTCAGGTCGTCTTCCGCGGCGCCGGTCTGCACGTCCGTCTTCATGCGGTCGCCCACCCGCATGTCCTGGTCGTACCGTTCGTCGAAGTCCTTGTCCGTAATCACGCCGACCAGCTTGCCGTGGAAAACGCCGGTATCCGTCACGGGAAAGGTGTGGTAACCGGTATCGTTCATGACCCCTATCACCTCGCCGATGGACTGCTGCGGCGACAGCGTCACGATATCCGTCTGGAACCCGGCCTTGAACCGCTTCACCGCGTCGGTCCTGGTGCATTGCTCTTCGACGGTCTGGCTCACGGCGAACACGCCCATGCCACCCAACTGGGCCATTGCGATGGCCAGTTCCACGCTGGTAACCGCCTGCATGGCCGCGCTGAGAAAGGGCGTACGCAGCGTCAGGTAGCCGTCTCCGTGCCGGCAAAGGCGCGTCTCCAGCGACACGAGTTGGGCGTTCGCATCGGCCTGCGTAAGGCGAGGCAAAAGGCGGTATTCCTTCAGACTGTGAGAAACGGTAGAGGCTATGTGCGCCATGTATGTCCTCCGTGGGAAACCGTTTGAGGTTCCATTACCCCTTTTGGATTCCCGGTACGGTTATCCTGGGTTGTGCTGATCCGGATTTCGGGTCCATCGGCGTGTCCACATTCGAGTCAGTCAATCGAGTCTACCAATATACATCGTTCCGCCGATTTCGCCTTGACATAATACGCCGATTTATATATTAGTCAAATTAATAAAATTAATATGCACTATTGAGATAATATATAAATGAACCTGTCCTACGATCAAGCCGTTGCATTTCATGCCGTGGCCCGTCACGGCAGTTTTTCCCTGGCGGCGAAAGCCCTCTTCCGGTCCCAATCGGCCGTGAGTATCCAGGTGGCCAAGCTCGAAGGTGAAATCGGCCAGCCATTGTTCCATCGGACGACCCGCCATCTCGCGCTCACCGAAGCAGGGAAGGTACTGCTCAAATACATGAGTGAGATGGAAGGACTGATGAAAGAGGCCGTGCAGGAACTGGAAGACCTGGATCGTCTCGAGGCCGGCCGTCTCGTGCTCTGCACATCGGACACCACCGGCTGCTACCGCCTGCCGGCCATACTCAAGTCCTTCCAGGACCGCTATCCCGGAATCGACATCGTCGTAAAGAACGCAACGTCGCTCCGGACCATCCAGACCGTGGTCGACGGCGAGGTGGACCTCGGCGTGGTCACGCTGGCCTATCTGCCCCGGGAGATCGAGGCGATCCCGCTGTTCTCCCGCCATGACGTGCTGATCACGCCGCCGGGCCATCCACTGGCGGACCGGCGGACCGTGCATCTGAAGGATATGGAGCAGTATCCGCTGATCCTGCTCGATCAGCACTGCGCCTCCCGGAAGCTGATCGACGATTTGTGCGAGCAATCCCGGGTGCGGCTCGACGTGGCGATGGAACTGAGTTCGATCGAAGTGATCAAGCACTTCGTGCGCATCGAGGCGGGTTTGTCCATCGTTCCCTCCGTCGCCATCCAGGAAGAGCTGGAAAACGGCACGCTCGCGCAGGTGTCCATCAGTGACTTCAGAAACCGTCCCCGACAGAAAATGGGTGCGATTTACCTGAAAGGGCGGTATCTGTCACGAGCGGCCCGGAGTTTCCTCGAAGCCCTGCAAACGTACTTCAGGCCGGGAAGGAAGCTCGCGGCGGACCGGGGCAAACCGGCGGCCTGATCAGGGAGCAACCTGATCGGGTGTATAAACTGGCGGTAAACCATCCTTAAACCGGTGGTGGCGTTCGACGGTGATGGGAACGGATCCTGTAGTACGGCGTATATTCTGTAAAGATGCTGGTTTGTTTCCGGAAGTACGTAGCGAACGCCAGGAGGTGTACCGTGAAGCGACGCAACCTGTCCCTTGTCTTGGTTTCTGCCGTAATGCTGTCTTTAGTACTGGTTACGGTAGTCGGTTGCGCCGCGCGTAGACCGTCGCTCGTGGAGTCCAAGGACCTGGTGGCGGTGACGGTCATGCCGGCCGGACCCAATAACTGGCGTTATACGGTCGAGACAAAACAGGCGGAGTACCTGACGAGCGTGGAATTCATCTCGCCGCACCTGGAGGGATGCAGGGTGCTCGCGCTGCCCGAGGAATTCGAGATCAACCAGCAGAGGACGCCCGAAGGGATCAAGGTCAACCTGAGAGGATCGATCTATGGCGAGCGTTTCACCCAGTTCCGCCGCCTGCAATTGGTCCTGACCAGCGACACGCCGCGGAAAAGAGGCGAGATAAAGATCCGCGTCACCGATTTCCGCAGCAACACGACGATGATCGAACCCATCGCGGGTCCGGTTGCCAGCAGGATAGGCACCCCGCGTTACGTCGTGGACCGACCCTGGCGTTCGTACGAAATCATGCCCCAGCATTTCGGTCGGTTTCCCGACAACCTGATGCGTATCACGTTTATCGGAAACTGATGCCCGACGTCGATGCCGTGACCACCCGATCGCCTCAATTTTCTACAAGCACGCTCACGCCCGGCAGCGCTTTGCCTTCCAGTAGCTCGAGCGATGCGCCGCCCCCCGTGGAGACGTGGCTGACGCGGCCAGCGAGACCGAGGGCATTGACGGCGGCCGCCGTATCTCCCCCTCCGATGATGGAAATCGCGCCGCGGCCGGTGGCGTCGGCGATGGCGTGAGCGACTTCCCTCGTACCCGCTGCGAAAGCCGCCATTTCAAAGACCCCCATGGGGCCGTTCCAGAGGATGGTACCCGCGCCGCAGATCACCTCGGCGAACCTTTTGCGTGTCTTCGGACCGATATCAAGCCCCAGCAAACCGTCCGGAATCTGATCGACCTGCCGTGCTTCCGCATCCGGATCAAGCGATTCCGCTACGACATGATCCTTCGGCAGTTGCAGGGGGCTGCCCAGCACTGAAGCCCTTTCGAGGATCTCATCCGCAAAACCCACGCGATCCTCCTCTAGCAGGCTCTTTCCTACAGCCTCGCCCCGGCTTGCAAGAAAGGTATAGGCCATGCCGCCTCCGATGATCAGCGCGTCGGCGATCTCGATGAACCGGCGCGTCGCCCCGATCTTGTCCGAAACCTTGGCCCCACCCAGCACGACGACCAGCTTCCCCTGGGGGTTTTTAATCGCGCCGGAGAGGTAGTCCAGTTCCTTTATCATGAGAAACCCGGCTGCGCGCACGGACAGTAGCCGCGCTACACCTTCGGTGGACGCATGGGCACGGTGGGCCGTGCCGAAGGCGTCGTTCACGTAGACGTCGCCCAGGGCGGCCAATCCCTGTGCGAATTCCGGATCGTTCCGGGTTTCCCCGTCGTTAAACCGGACGTTTTCCAGCAGGAGGCATTCGCCATCCTCCAAGGCGTCCGTCGCACGCACGGCCACGGGTCCGACCGCCTCTCGCACATAGCCGACCGGGCGTCCCAGGAGGACGGACAGCCGGTCGGCAACCGGCTTTAAACGCAGGTTCTCCGTTACGCCCTTCGGCCGGCCGAGGTGGGTCATCAGGATGGCCCTGCCGCCACGGTCCAGGATATGCCGCAGCGTGGGCAGTGACGCACGGATGCGCGTATCATCGGTGATGCGGCCCGCTTCGTCGAGCGGCACGTTGTAGTCCACGCGTACAAGAACGCGCCGGCCATGCAATTCAAGGTCGGTAAGGGAGGGGGTACTGACCACTGTTCTCCTATAGTTTCTTAAGCGTTTCTAATTCCCCGGCAATTTGGATACCGGATACAACCCCAGAACTCCTGCCCAGCATACGTGCCTTGCCTGGCTCTTCGTAATACCATGTCTCGTCCACATTCAGGACATTTCAATCCTTGTCCCGTTCTTTCCCGCCGTCGCACCTCACGCCGCTCAGCGGTACTGGGAGCAGAGACTACACTTTCCAAAGATTCCCCGTCCAGCATACGTGCAAGGGCAGTTCCGTGAATCAAGGTGATAGGTTTACCCCGCGCCCAAGACCATGCACTCTTCGTAAATCTCCCTGAACTCGCCACCATGCATCCGTGGTCACCCCGCGCCGCCATCACTCCATAAATTGCACGCACGACTTCAACACCCACTTCATGTTTCCAACATTTGCACTGTACCACATAACGATATCCATTTCGCGCTGCAACCAAGTCCACACCACCGTCGGATTCCACTTCCTCACCCGGGCTCTCACTGATCGAAAACCCAGATCCCCTCAGCGCCTGTGCGGTTAGTCGTTCAAACTCTCGCCAATCAGCACGTTCGATCAACGATCTGCCTGAAAGTGCTCCGTCATAGTGCCCTACTTTGCGCAAAACTCTCCACGCAAAGAGTATAAACAGGATCGCACCGATCAAGAATACGACATCAGACATTCAACTGTTCCTAAATCGACGTATCCCAATCGAGCAAGTGATCTTTATCCACCCGTCAATAGCCTTGTTTTGGGTAAATCAGGTCGATTTTCTACTTTACTTACTTGATCGCACGGGTTATATACAGGGTTTCAACCGGAATTTGGTACAAGTGCGGATAACGGACTTCCTCTCTTTTCCTCCTTCAAGTAACCGTGTCTGTTATTGCGAATCAACGGTATTCCAGTACTCCGGTTTGAATTGAGAAACTGGAAATCGCGTTCCCGTATTTGATTTTCGCAACCGAAAGGGTGCGATTCAAGGGCCATTTTTATATGAAAAAGCCCCAGGGGTTGTACGACCCGGCCTATGAGCACGACGCGTGCGGCGTGGGTATCGTCGCGAATCTGAACGGCGAGAAGTCCTACGCCATCATTCGCAACGCCATCCGGGTACTGGTCAATTTAGAGCATCGCGGCGCCTGCGGATGCGATCCCCACACGGGCGACGGCGCAGGCCTGCTGTTCCAGCTACCTCATGACTTCTTCAAGCGCCAGTGCAGGCTCTCCGGCATTTCGTTGCCGGAAGCGGGCCAGTACGCCGTGGGCATGGTGTTCCTGCCCAGAAGCGCCGAACACCGCCGCTGGTGCGAGCGGGCGATTGAAAAGACCGTCTGGGAGGAAAATCAGGTATTCCTGGGCTGGCGTGACGTGCCGGTGGATTTTACCCAGGCCGGCGAACTGGCGACCCAGGTGTCGCCGCTGATCCGACAGTTTTTTATTGGAAGCGGCGAGCAGGCGTCCGGCCAAGACCAGTTCGAGCGCAAGCTCTACGTGATCCGGAAAGTCATCGAAAACGCCGTGGACGCGAAGCTCCCCGAGGACAACCGCGACGACTTCTACATCGCCAGCCTGTCGAGCAAGACCATCGTCTACAAGGGCCTGTTGCGGGCGGACCAGCTGGATTCCTTCTACCGCGACCTCTCCGACGAATCGATCGTTACCTCCCTGGCGCTGGTTCATTCCAGGTACAGCACGAATACGCTGGGCTCCTGGCGGCTGGCCCATCCCTACCGTCTCTTATGCCACAACGGCGAGATAAACACGATCCGCGGCAATCAGAACTGGATGCGCGCACGGGAAGCGCTCTTTGCGTCCCCGCTGTTCGGCGACGACATGGAAAAGCTGAGTCCTATCATCCGGGAAGGCGCCAGCGACACGGCCGGGTTCGACAACGCGGCGGAACTGCTGGTCGCCACGGGTCGGTCTCTGCCCCACGCATTGATGATGATGATTCCCGAGGCATGGGAAAACCACGAGTCCATGTCGGAGGAGAAGAAGGCCTTCTATGCCTACCACGCCTGCCTCATGGAACCGTGGGACGGCCCGGCGCTGATCGCGGCGTGCGACGGCGACCGGATCTGCACCACGCTCGACCGCAACGGACTGCGGCCTTTCCGGTACGTGGTGACGAAGGATGGTTTCGTCGTCGGAGCCTCGGAAGCCGGCGTGCTGGAGATCCCGCCTGAACGCATCCTTACCCGCGGCCGGCTGCAGCCCGGACGTCTGTTCCTGATCGACACGATCCGGGGACGCATCATAACCGACGAGGAAATCAAGCACGAGATCAGTACGCGCAGGCCTTACGGCGCGTGGCTCGCGGAGCATATGGAGAATCTGGACGACCTGCCGGAACCGGATGACGTGCCCCAGTTGAACCTGGAAACGCTGGAGGAACGGCAGCGCGCCTTCGGCTACACCAGCGAGGAACTGAAGATCCTCATCGGCCCCATGGCCGCCACGGGCGCGGAGCCGATCGGATCCATGGGCAACGACGCCCCGCTGGCCGTCCTGTCCAACAAGCCGCAACTACTCTTCCACTATTTCAAGCAGCTATTCGCCCAGGTGACCAACCCGCCCCTGGACGCCATCCGTGAGGAACTGGTCACGTCCGTGGACACCTCCATCGGTTCGGAACAGGACCTCTTCGCCGAAACGCCCGAACACTGCCGCCAGCTTCGCATCGCGCGGCCGGTGTTGTCCAACGGCGAACTCGCGCGCATACGCGGCCTTGATAGTCCCGGCCTGAAAACAGAGATCCTGGCGGCCCTGTTCAAGCGATCCGACGCGCCTGGCGCACTGGAAGCGGCCGTAGACGAGCTATGCCGCGAAGCGGGCCGGGCCATCCGGGACCGGGGCGCGACCCTGCTCATCCTCTCCGATCGGGGCGTGGGTCCGGACCAGGTCCAGATACCGAGCCTGATGGCCACCACGGCCGTCCACCACTACCTCATCCGCGAAGGACTGCGGACCAGCGCGGCCATCGTCGTGGAATCGGGCGAACCGCGAGAGGTCATGCACTTCTGCCTGCTGATCGGGTACGGGGCGAACGCGATCAACCCCTACCTGACCCTCGAAACGGTGGAGTGGATGAACATCGACGGCCTGATCGATGCGCCGATCGACGGCAAAGAGGCGCAGGAGAACCTACTCAAGGCCCTGTGCAAGGGTGTGCTGAAGACCATGTCCAAGATGGGCATCTCCACGATCAAGTCCTATCACGGTGCGCAGATATTCGAAGCCATCGGCCTGAAGCAATCGGTCATCGACAAGTACTTCACCTGGACCGCGTCACGCATCGAAGGCATCGGCCTGCCGGAAATCGAGGCGGAGTATCGGGAACACCACCATTACGGATATCCGGACCGCCCGGTGGCGGACAGCCAGACGCTCGACGTGGGCGGCTACTACCAGTGGCGAAGCGACGGCGAGCACCACCTTTTCAACCCCCATACTATCGCGCTGCTGCAGTCTTCAACGCGCACGGGCGATTACGAACTTTTTCGGCAGTACACGGACCAGATCGACGAGCAGACGAAGCTGCTGGGCACTTTGCGGGGCCTTTTCGAGTACAAGCAGGTCCAACCCCCGGTGCCTATCGAAGAGGTGGAACCGGCCTCGGAGATCGTCAAGCGGTTCTCCACCGGGGCCATGTCCTACGGCTCCATCAGCAAGGAAGCCCACGAGACCCTGGCCATCGCCATGAACCGCATCGGCGGACGAAGCAACTCGGGCGAGGGGGGCGAGGACCCGGACCGTTATTATCCGGACGAGAACGGCGACTGGCGGAACAGCGCCATCAAGCAGGTGGCCTCGGGCCGGTTCGGCGTGACGAGCAATTACCTGGTCAACGCAACGGACCTTCAGATCAAAATGGCCCAGGGCGCCAAGCCCGGTGAAGGCGGACAGCTGCCGGGCCACAAGGTCTTCGAAGAGATCGCGCGCGTGCGCAAGTCGACCCCGGGCGTGGGCCTCATCTCGCCGCCGCCCCATCACGACATCTATTCCATCGAGGACCTGGCGCAACTGATCCACGACCTGAAGAGCGCCAACGACCGGGCCCGCATCCATGTCAAGCTTGTAGCCGAAGTGGGCGTGGGCACGGTCGCTGCCGGCGTATCCAAGGGCAAGGCCGACGTGGTCCTCATCAGCGGATATGACGGCGGCACAGGCGCCTCGCCCGAATCGTCCATGAAGCACGCGGGCGTGCCCTGGGAACTGGGCGTGGCCGAGACGCAGCAGGTGCTGGTCCAGAACGACCTGCGGGGCCGCATCGTGGTGCAGACCGACGGCCAGCTGAAGACGGGCCGCGACGTGATCATCGCCTGCATGCTGGGCGCCGAGGAGTTCGGTTTCGCCACGGCCGCCCTGGTGGTCAGCGGATGCATCATGCTTCGCAAGTGCCACCTGAACACCTGCTCCGTCGGCGTGGCCACGCAGGACGCGGAACTGCGCAAGCGCTTCACGGGGCAGCCGGAGCACGTCATCAGCTTCATGATGTTCATCGCCGAGCAGATGCGGGAGCAGATGGCCCAGTTGGGTTTCCGGACGGTGAACGAGATGGTGGGGCGTACCGACTGTCTCGATACACGCATGGCCATCGACCACTGGAAGGCGAAAGGACTGGATTTCACCCGGATGCTCGAACCCGTCGACGCCCCGGACCGCGTCGCGCGCTACTGCTGCGAAAGCCAGGACCACGGCCTGGAGAAGAAGCTCGATCAGCGGCTCATCGAATTGTCGACGGAAGCGCTCGAGGACCGCCAGCGCGTGGTACTGCGGCACGCGATCAACAATATCGACCGCACGACGGGCGCCATGCTCAGCGCCGAGGTGTCGCGGCGGCACGGCGAAGAGGGCCTGCCGGAGAATACGATACGCGTCAGGCTGCACGGATCGGCTGGACAGAGTTTCGGCGCGTTTCTGGCCCCCGGTATCTCCTTCTTGCTGGAAGGCGAATCGAACGACTACACGGGCAAGGGACTGTCCGGCGGCCTCCTGGCGATCTTCCCGCCGGAGAACGCGGGGTTCGTGCCCACCGAGAACGTGATCATCGGCAACGTGGCCCTCTACGGCGCCACCGGCGGCCAGGCCTTTTTCCGCGGACGCGCCGGCGAGCGCTTCGCCGTGCGGAACAGCGGGGCCGAGACCGTTGTAGAAGGCATCGGCGACCATGGCTGCGAGTACATGACCGGCGGGCGCGTGGTCGTCATCGGCCCGGTGGGGCGCAACTTCGCCGCGGGCATGAGCGGCGGCGTCGCCTACGTACTCGACGAGAAGGGCGTCTTCCCCGGACTGTGCAACCATGAGATGGTGGACCTCGAAACCCTCGTGGATGGCGAGGACATCGCCGAGGTACGCGGGTTGATCGAAGCCCACGTCCGGCATACCGGAAGCGACCGCGGCGAGGACGTGCTGGCCCGCTGGTCCGAACTCCAGAGTGCTTTCGTCAAGGTCATGCCTGTCGACTATCGCCGCGCGCTACAGGAGATGGCCGCCAGGGCGGAGGAAGAAGCGAAGACCAATGGCCATCCCGTGGAAGCCGCACGCGAAGCGGTCCCCGTGGACGTAAATGGCGGCAAGGGATAGCGCGCGAAGCGTAAACGGATTCTCGCAGGAACTCGATCGCGAATCAGAGAGTAGCTAAGATAGTTATGGGTAAAACCACAGGTTTCATGGAGTTCGAACGGGGTACGGCAGGTTACCGGGACCCCGTTGAACGCGTAGGTGACTGGGAAGAATTCGTCCTGCCCATGGCGGATGATTCGCTGCGGGAGCAGGGCGCGCGCTGCATGGATTGCGGCATCCCCTTCTGTCACACCGGGGCGCCTATGGGCAAGGGCCCCGGCGCATCGGGCTGCCCACTGCACAACCTCATCCCCGACTGGAACGACCTGGTCTACCGGAACCACTGGAAAGAAGCCCTCCAGCAGCTCCACAAGACCAACAATTTCCCCGAGTTCACCGGACGCGTCTGCCCCGCGCCATGCGAGGGATCCTGCGTCCTGGGTATCAACAGCAACCCGGTGACCATCAAGACCATCGAGTGCGCCATCGTGGACCGTGGTTTCGAAGAAGGCTGGATCCAGCCCGAGCCGCCCACGGAACGGACCGGCAAGAAGGTCGCCGTCATTGGTTCCGGACCATCGGGCCTGGCCTGCGCCGCTCAGCTCAACCGCGCCGGCCACAGCGTGAGTGTCTACGAACGGGCCGACCGGCCGGGTGGCCTGCTGATGTATGGCATCCCGAACATGAAACTCGACAAGGAGAAGGTCGTCCAGCGCCGCCTCGACCAGATGATGGCCGAGGGCGTCGAGTTCGTAACGGGCGTGGAGATCGGCAAGGACATCCCCGCCGGAGACCTGAAGAACGAAAACGACGCGGTGGTCGTTTGCACCGGCGCCACCAAGCCCAACGATTTCGTACGGAACGCGCCGGGACGCGGACTGGACGGAGTCCATTTCGCCATGGAGTTCCTCCACGCCAACACGAAAAGCCTGCTGGATTCCGAACATGCGGACGGCAACTACATCTCGGCGAAGGACAAGCACACGATCGTCCTCGGCGGCGGCGATACGGGGACCGACTGCGTGGGCACGGCCATCCGCCACGGATGCAAGACGATCAGCCAGTTCGACGTGATCCCGAAACCGCCTCCCGAGCGTGCGCCGGGCAACCCCTGGCCCGAGTGGCCCGTGGTCTACAAGCTCGATTACGGCCAGGAAGAAGGCAAGGCCCTATTCGGCGACGATCCCCGGCGTTACGACACCAGCACCGTCGAATTCATCGCCGACGGACACGGCAGGATCAAGGCCTTGCGTACCATCGATCTTGATTGGTCAGCACCCAGTAACGGCGCGCCCTTCAGCCCCAAGAAGGGCACGGAGCGGGAATGGCCCGCCGACCTCGTTCTGCTGGCTATGGGATTCTCGGGTCCCGAGGATACGGTGATCGAGCAGCTCGAAGTAGCGCGGGACGGCCGGTCAAATGCCCAGGCCGAGTTCGGGAAGTACGCCACCAACGTCGAGAACGTCTTCGCGGCCGGCGACGCCCGTCGCGGCCAGAGCCTGGTGGTCTGGGCCATCTACGAAGGCCGGGGCGCCGCTCGTGAAGTGGACCGCTACCTCATGGGGAGCACGGATTTGCCGTAATTCGGACCATCCGCGGTTTCTCAGTCACGCCGACTTCCGCGACCTCTCCTGCAAATCGTACAGCGACGCGACCTCGTCTTCATAACGCGGTATGGGGAAATCCGTCATGGTAAAACGGGCCTGTGATGCCCGTTCGCCGCGGACCAGCCGGCTGTGCGCTTCGACCTTGTCCGACATGACCCCGCAGTGGATGGGAAAGGCGTCGGCCGCGCGATAGCTGAGGATGAGCGTTTTTCGCGGCCGGTCCGATGAGTTGATGGCCGAGGCATGAGGCGTCATGGCGCTCATGAAAATCGCCGTGCCCCCGGTGCCCTCCAGCAGTACGGCATCAGAATCGTCCACTTCCTCCGTGACTTTCCCTCGGAAGAACCCCTCCGTGCTGTGGCTCATCAGGGGAACCGTGTGACGCCTGGGTATGACCTTCAGGCAGCCGTTTTCCTCAGAGGTGTCGTCGAGATAGAATAGAATGGACACCGAATCACGGTTGGTCAGTGGGTAGTAGGACAGGTCCTGGTGCCACTCCACGATGGACCCGACGTTCTGCGGCTTCATGTTGATCTTGCTGTAATGGAAGAGCAGGTTCGGACCAAACAGCTGTTCGACGCAATCCAGCAACGCGGTCGATTCGGAGAAATCCCGGAAGGGTTGATAGTAAGTGCAAGGCTCGTAGACGCGCCGCACCAGCGTGCCGTCCGGACCCTGATTCGGCTCCATTTCCATGCGCGTGCTGTCGTGATTTGCCTTCGTGTTTCCTTCCGATACCCGGTCTATTTCCGCCTGTAGCCTGGACAGGTCATCCCCGGAAATGAAATCGGGGTAGACGACGTATCCTTCGCGGTTGTAATGTTCAATCTGTTCCGGGGTGAACATGCGCTCCTCCGGGGGGTGTCTAACTTGATTTTCGGCTAGTCTGGTTTGATGAAGAAAGTAGATATTGCGGCAGGTTGAGTCAAGGGTGATCCTCGACCTGAAACGGAGTATATTAACCGGCGGTCAGAAGCCCGGCCGAGACTAGATGAATGAGCGCTTGAACCCTACCTCAGCGTCGCTTGGAATTGACAATACACGTAGATTTCGTAACTTAATCGAGTATTTCGTACCCGATCTGCAATCGCGACAGGGCAGCAGGATGATGTTAAGGGAACGAATATGAAGTTTACAGAACCAGTAACGAGGAAGTTGAAAGAAGAGACAAGACAGGATGCGGTCAGCTTTTGCAGAATACGATCGAAAAGACGATATTCGTGATCGCCGGACCGAATGGCGCCGGCAAGACGACGTTCGCTACCGAATTTCTGCCCAACGAAGCTGATTGCCCCAACTTCGTCAACGCCGATCTCATTGCGACGGGGCTGAACCCATTTCACCCGGATCGAATAACCATTCAGGCTGCCCGACTGATGCTGAAGCAGATTCACGAACACGTGCGGAAAGGCGACAGTTTTGCCTTTGAGACGACGCTGAGCGGACGCAGCTACGCCCGTTGGATTCCTCGTTGGCGGGAACACGGATTCCGGGTCAAGCTGTTCTTCCTGTGTCTCCCCGATCCCGAAACCGCGATTGCGCGCGTTGCGCAACGCGTGTCCGAAGGGGGCCATAACGTGCCCGAGGTCGTAATCCGACGACGGTTCGACGCCGGCTGGAAAAACTTCGTTCACGTTTACCGGGATCTTGTAGATGAGTGGGCTGTATATGACAATTCGGGCGAGGAACCGAAACTGCTGGAGGAGATGAGTCAGATATGAATTCAGAGAATCGACAGCACACCGAAACGCCACGCGATCCAGTCTTTATCGGCGCCGAAGCCGCCATGCACCGGGCAGCAAAGCGAGCTCGTCGGCTGGCCGCGGAGACTGCCAGAAATGCTACGGGTAGGGAACAGATGGCGGAGAGACCTGGCGAACTCGAAACGGCGGATCTTGTTCCCGATCCGGGAAGCCTGAGTTTTTCGCAGGCCCAGGGTTACGAGGAGATGCCCGGGGTGCTGAAGCTTGAAGAGTTGCCTGAAAACGCGAGAACGAGGATTTGGAATGTCTTCTACTCTTCAATTGAGCAACACAGGGAGCCTGTTGTTGATCTGGGTAGTTGTTTAGGATACACAATTGGGGGAACCTGGGAAGTGGTTTTAAGAGACAAGCATATCTATCATGACAATCGTTCTTTGGATGAGTGGAAGAACCAGATTCAGACCCCTACACAACAAATGAGTTATACCCTTCGTGGAGAAGAGCCTCTGGATGAGTTGAATAGTGGATTTAAGCATATTACCGGTGAATTGAAACGTTCCTTAGAAACGCTTCCGTTCCACAAAGTCTTTGATATGATTCAGTACATCCTACGACACCCCCAATGCCCGAGTGAGGTCATTACCTCAATAAAGCAGGAATTTGCTGATAGTAGATTGGCTTATACTATTGATACGGAAACTCAGCCAACAATTATGCCGGCCGTGACTGAAGAAGAAGGAAACGCCATAGTCTGTTCGTTACATACGCTACGTCAGGGCGGTTTGGACGCCAGTGTGACCCACCTTCGAGCAGCTTCCGAGTGTATCAACCAGAGTGATTGGGCCGGTAGCGTCCGGGAGAGCATCCACGCGGTCGAGTCTGTGGCGCGGCAACTTGACCCCGATGGCGCCGGAACATTGGAACCGGCGCTTGCGTCGATTGAACGGCATGGAAGACTTCACCCAGCGTTGAAGGTAGCATTCAGCAACCTGTATGGATATACTTCGGACGAACAGGGTATTCGCCACGCCCTGCTGGACCGTGACGCCGCCGACGTAGGGATAGACGAGGCTGTGTTCATGCTGGGCGCCTGCGCGTCCTTTGCCAGCTACCTTTTCCGCAAGAACGAAACCGGCAATCAATCCGGCGAACGAAACGGCAATCCAATCGGTTAACGGGAGTGCGACCTCCACCAGTCTAATCAGGAAGCCCGCTCGTCAGCGCACACCACCTAAACAGATTCCAGTTACGCGCATTCGCGTGCCAAGCGACCGCGATTGAGTCGATGGAGCTTTTCCGATACGGCTTCTGTTATCGTATGATTGCTGCATAACCAAACAACTGTCGCTACAACACGCCAGCGCTTCGGGCGTGGGCCGGCTCGCGCTCACCCGATCAATGTCCTACCGCCACGCTACCACACGCCAGCGCCTCTGGCACGGGCCTGCTTGCGCTCCCCTTGTGGCGATTCAGGGCACCAACCATGCAGGCACATTCGGAGTACCCGCTAAACGGCGCACCATCTGCCGCCGCGATATTGCCACGGTCCTGCGGGAGCGCTCCTCGGTCACAGTCGTATCGATCTCCTTGGCCGCCCGAAGGCCAGACTGAAGGGCTCCCTGCATCCATCCTCGATGATCCGAAGCGTGCTCGCCAGCGAAGTGAATGGGCCCCTCGGGTGATGCCAATTCAGGGTGCTCCGAGAACGGGGGATCGTACTGGGCGAAGGCCGCTCCAATCCAGGGCTGGTGCTCCCACGCGAAGTGAGTTCCGTGTTCCGCAACCTCGCGCGAGCCGGGGAACAGGCCATCAAAGCGATCGATGAAGCCGGGCACGATGGCACCGGGATCCATCGCCGCAACCTCGCGCGCCATGTTTCCGAACATATAGGACATCAGAATACCCCGAGGCCCCTTCTGGTTCCAGGTGGGATGCCAGATCTCCTGGTACCCATCCACATAAGACAACCCCCATCCGTTCAAGCCGTCGCTCTCCCAGCTTCGTTTCGCATACTGGACGTAAACCCGAGTGACGTCCGCGTAGGAGGTGGCTGCGAAGGCCGCTCGCTTCGCTTCCGAGAGGCCTGGTTCAAACACGATCTTGTCGATGACGGGGAGGGGGACCGTACAGATGAGGTGGCTGCCCCTCAGTTCCTCCGCGGCGTTGCCGCTTCCGAAGGTGGCCACCACTCCGGTCTCATTCCGGACCACCCTCGTCACCGGCGAGCCGGTCCGCACACGGTCTCCGAGCGCTTCGGCGAAGGCTATCGGCAGGGCATCGGTCCCACCCGGAATCTTGAGCCACGCGTCCCGTCCCCCACGGAGGAACACGCCCGGCGTCTCCCGGTGGCGGTTCTCCGGATCGGAAACGATAAGGTATTCACCCTCCTGCGTATAGAAGGGAGAAGTCTCGATGCCGAAGTGGTCGATGTAGCCGAGCGTAAGATCATGGTCGGGCGGGATACGGGCCGGGCCGGTTTCGGCGATGAGCCCGTCGTCGAAGGGCTCGCGAAGCGTCTGTGCCCGCCCCCCGGCCTCGTTCCTTGCTTCCACAACCCGGACATCGTGCCCCGCCCGGTCCAGTTCGTATGCGGCGACCAGCCCGGACAGACCGGCGCCCACCACGATCACGTCGACCCGATCCTCAGGTGGTGGTGTCGGCGTTGGTGGCGTCGGCTCGGGCGGCTCGGGTGGGTCGGGGTCGACCGGACCCATGCCTTTGTCCGAGCAGCCGGCGCCCAGGAATAGAGAGACCAGTGCGCCGCAACCCCGGACGAGAAAGTTGCGGCGGCTGACCGTTGTCTCTTTCTTGTTGGCCGTCATCGGTATTCGGTCTCCCGCAGGCGTAAGTTCATGTTTGGGGATCGACCGGCGGCAGACGGAAGGTGCTCCGTACTCTGAAGTGATCGCCGGAAGGAGGGCGTCCAGATCGTCGCCCACGCCAGGGATCCGACCACGATGGGCGCGAGGATCGCGCTCGAGGCACTGATTGGCTGGAATCGTGCGTTGGCGCTAAGCGCTGATTTTGGGCGTCATCGACCCCAATGCGCTTTGCCTGCTGACTATGGTACTATAGCGATCGCTTTACTTGATGTCTATTTGTAAAGTAAAATTGCGTCAGGGATGACGCATACCGCCAACAAGCCAATCATTTTCCGACACTGGTCACCGGGCGTTTTTTTTCTTTACCACTTCGAGCGTAACGGTAAATACGCTATTGAGTGATTTTACTCAATACAGTAAGTGCGGACTTAGGCTTAAAGTCTGACCTGCGTGCGTTTCGGGTGTCATGGACCAATAATCTCACAGAGTCCTTCCACGATCCGATCCAGTTCCTCCGCGGCCGCAAGGCCCAGCCTGCGGCCAATCCTGTCCGCTGAAAGAGTTCGGACCTGGCCGATTTTAACCCACGATTGCTTCGGTAGATCTTTCGAACTCAGAGCAAGAGTCAGAGGGAAACCCGCTCGTTGCGGCTGACTCGTGATCGCCATGGCAATCACCGTACCGGATCGATGATTAAAGACCTCATGACTCAATATGAGTACGGGACGCCGCCCCGCCTGTTCCTGTCTGCGCGTGGCCTCCAGGTCGGCCAAGCGGATTTCACCCCTTAGTATTCGGGCCAATTATCCACATCCTCCACGAGTCCTTCTTCGGCCAACTCCTTTTCTACGACAGGATCCAGTTTCGCACACGCTCGTGCCAGTCGTCCCCGCTTGAGTCGATCCAGCTTTTCCTCAACGGCTTCCTCAATGACCTGGCTTCTGTTCTTGTATGAATGTTGCATAACCAAATAGTCGAGTTGCTTGACGAATTCCTCGTCCAGTGTAATAGCAATCTTGGATTTCATACCGACCCTCCTGGGTATGATTATGTATCATACTCATCGTAACCTCAAGCGCTTTGATTTGGTCTCGACAAGTGACAATAGACACTTTACATTCAGTATGATACGGAACTTCCGACATCGTGGTTAAAAGCGTTACTACGAGCGTGACGACCCCAGCCTCATTCGTCCCGACCTGCGCGACTATCATTGAATATGGGAGGATCGCAATGCCGATGAAGAACCCGCCGCACCCTGGCAAGGTGGTACGCGTGTCCTGCCTGGAACCACTTGGTCTGAGCGTGACCGAGGGCGCCAGGGTACTGGGCGTCAGCCGCCAGGCGCTTTCCAATCTGGTGAACTGCCGTTCGCGGATATCCGGCGACATGGCGGTCCGACTGGCAAAGGCCTTCGGTTCTACTACGGAGACCTGGATACGACTGCAAGCGGCGCACGATGTCGCGCAGGCCCAGGCGAAAGAAGACCAGATCGAGGTAGAGCGGTACGTACCGCGGTCAGTCCTATAGCCGAAAGGCCTTCCGCCGATGACATTCGTCTCCAACGCCCGGATGTACGCCGTGAGCCCCGAAGCCGAGTCGGCCTGGAAGGATCTCATCGCCCATGTCGCCGAGGATGCCGGTACGTCGTTCGATTATGTCACGTACCCGGCTCCGCAGCCGCTCGAGGATCTTTGGCGCCGCGGCGACCTCGGGTGCGTGCAAATGTGCGGATACCCGATCGCGATCGGCATCGCCCGCGTTGTGCCCCTGGCATCGCCCATCCCCGCTGCGTCCTGGGCCGGAGGCAAGGCACTTTCCCGTACCGACCTGATCGTGCGCGACGATGCGCCATATCGCGTACTTTCCGACACCTTCGGCGGCACCGTGGGCTGGACCGTCGCCCACTCGCAATCGGGCTTCAATGCCTTGCGCCATCACCTCCTACCCTATCGTAGCGAGGACCGCCCGCGTCTCTACCGCCGCTCCGTCGGCAATCTCGTCACCGCGCGCCGCGTCCTCGACAGCGTGGTAGACGGCACTATCGACGTCGGACCGCTGGACACCTATTGGCACATGCTTGTCAGGAAGTACTTGCCACGGCTGACAGAGAAAGTCCGCGTGCTTGAATCGACCGAGACCGTGCCGATGCCGGCATTCGTCGCCGCGCCCGCGGTGCCCCGACACACAGTCGATCGTCTGCGCGAAGCCTTCGAGGCAGCCCATACGCGGCCCTGGTTCGCCCCGTTCAGGGAAGCACTCCTGATCGAAGGATTCGATAAGGTGACGCGCGAGACGTATCATCAATCCCTGGAATGGGCGCAGGCCGCCGAGGCCGTGGGTTACCTTGTGCCCGGGTGAAAGAGTCGACTGTTGGCTACATTAGCCCGCCCACCGACAACCTTTTGAACCCGGTCACCGATCAACTTGTTGAACCCAGCCGCCGATCAACCACGAGTATCCACCATGAGCTATGATTTCGATCTTGGAAGCTGGTCCCGCAGAATCACGACGGAATCGGACGCCGCCCAGCTATGGTTCGATCGCGGCCTGAACTGGACCTACGGATTCAATCACGAAGAAGCCGTTGCCTGTTTCCGGCGCGCGGCGGACGCAGACCCCGACTGCGCCATGGCCTGGTGGGGAATCGCCTATGCGAACGGCCCCCACTACAACCGCGCCTGGATCAGGTACATCGAAGCCGAAATCGCCCAGACCCTGCCTGTATGCCATGACGCGGTGACGAAAGCGATGTCGCTGGTCGGCGATGGGACGCCGGTCGAGCGGGCCCTCATCCGGGCGCTGCTAAAACGGTATCGGAATGGCGACGAGCGCGACACAGAGGTGCTGGACGCCTGGCACTGGGACTATGCCGACGCGATGCGCGACACGTCCCGGGCGTTTGAGGATGACGCCGACATCGCCGCCCTCTATTTCGATGCGGCGATGAACTGCACGCCACGCCAGCTCTGGGATCTGCAGACCGGACAGCCCAACCCGCGCGCCCATACGAGCGAGGTGATGCCGGTGATGGAGGCCTGGATGGAGCGGATCGAGCGGAACGGCCCCATCCATCCGGGCATCTGCCACCTGTACATCCATATGCTGGAAATGTCGCCCATGCCGGATCGCGGGCTCAAAGCGGCCGACCTGTTGCGTGGACTTCTGCCCGACGCTGGCCACCTGGAACACATGTCGGCGCACATCTACGTCCTTTGCGGCGACTGGGCGCAGTCGGTGGTACAAAGCGAACGCGCGGTCTTCGCCGACGACAAGTACCTCGCCTATGCCGGAGACCAGAACTTCTACACCACCATGCGGTGCCATGATCTCCATCTCTACATGTATACGGCCATGTTTCTCGGCCAGTTCGGCAAAGCCACCCAAGCGGCCGACCGGATCCGCGCGATGGCCACGCTCGAACTGATCGCCCGGAGCGCGCCTTTCATGGCCGCCATCCTCGACGGTTACTGCGCCATGAGCACGCACGTCCTGGTTCGCTTCGGCCGCTGGCAAGAGCTGATCGCGTCGCCCAGGCCGCGCGAGTCAACGCTCCGTCCGATCGAAACCGCCATGCACGCCTACGGGCAGGGCGTGGCGCACGCGGCCCTCGGCCGTATCGAAGAGGCGGAGGCCGCCCGGGACGCGTTCGACAGAGCCGCGGCCGCCATCCCCGAGGAAGCGATCTTTCTCAGCAACACGGTGCGCGACATGCTCCGAATCGGAGCGGCCATGCTCAACGGCGAGCTGGAATACCGGAAGGGGAACTACGATCGCGCATTCGCCAGCCTGCGCCTCGCCGTCTCCCGTGACGACGCGCTCAACTACACCGAACCCTGGGCCTGGATGCATCCCCCGCGCCATGCCCTGGGCGCGCTCCTTGCCGGGCAGGGCATGTTCGATGAAGCCGAAGCCGTGTTCCGCGCCGACCTCGGCTACGACGCAAGCCTGCCGCGCTGCTGCCAGCATCCAGATAACGTATGGGCCCTTCAGGGGCTGGTTGAATGCGTCGAGCACGCCGGAGATGCGAACGAACTTCGCATGCTGCGACAACGGCTGGAGTTTGCGAAAGCCCGCGCCGACATTCCCATCGATACCTCCTGCTTCTGCCGGTAGGCGACGGCAAACGTAAGGGGCGAACTTCTAACGTCCCATGCCGAACACTTTAACGCTGAAGGTTGCTTCAGGGTGCAGCGTAACTTCATTGACAATTACACGTATATAGTGTACACTTGATTCGTGTGGTTAAATCGAAGGAGACAAAGTATGAAAAACATCACGCTCAGTGCGGACGAGAATCTGATTGAAGCTGCGCGTCGACAAGCTGTTTCGGAACACACGACATTAAACCAGCAATTCCGATTATGGTTGGAGAACTATGTCCGTCGCGAACAGCGAGCCGCAGAAGCCATGCGTGTCATTCGTGAGTTACAAGGCAGCATTACCACTGGCGGCCGTAGGTTTACCCGGGACGAAATGAATGAACGCTGACTTTTTCCTGGATACGAATGTCTTCGTTTACATGTTCGACGAAACGGATGACCCCAAGCGTACAAGCGCGGAAAACCTCGTCCAGCAAGCGCTGGAAGAGCGAGAAGGTTGCATCAGCTACCAGGTTGTCCAGGAAACAGTGAATGTACTATCGGGTAAGTTGAATGCGTCGCCGCATCAGGTCCGGCGTATTTTTAATCATGTGTTGTTACCACTTTGGCAGGTAAATCCCAGCGAGCGTCTTTACCACCGTGGTCTTGATCTTCAAAGTCGTTATCGATACGGTTTCTATGACAGCCTGATTGTCGCGGCGGCACTGGAATCTGGCTGCAGGATTCTGTACACAGAAGATCTCCATCAAGGCCAGCAGATTGACGATCTGACGATACGAAACCCATTCGAAAACTGAATAAGCCAATTGGAAACACGATATTAAAAGTTGACCATGCGAATCTGGGACCTCCCACCCACCGTCCTCTGCCGCCAGCACCTCCTCGGCGAGCATAGGGAGTTACACGGATTATGGAACGTACTGACCCTGGGCAAGTCCGTGTCCGTTGGGGCCGGGGGAGTCGATCTAAAGGAAGGGTGGCATAATGGAATTCGGGTGGATCGCCATAGCGCTGGGTGACCTCGCGTGGCTTGCCGTGGCGTTCGTGCTGGGCCTGCTGTCCAGGTCCGCCGGATTGCCTCCCCTGGTGGGATTCCTCGCCGCCGGTTTCGTGCTCAACCTGATCGGTATTGCCAGCGGGGAAATGCTCCAGAAGCTGTCGGACCTCGGGATCACGCTGCTGCTTTTCATCGTCGGCCTCAAGCTCAATCTGCGGACTTTCGCGCGACCGCAGGTATGGGCCGTCACCGGCCTGCACATGGCGCTTGTCGTGCTAGCCCTCGGCACGGTCCTCGTTGTCCTCGCCCTCCTGAAAGCCCCTACCTTTTCCGGCAATGGACTCTATCAGTCTTTGCTGATCGCCTTTGCACTGAGTTTTTCAAGCACCGTCTTCGTCGTGAAGGTCCTGGAAGACAAGGGGGAGACCGCCGCGCTCCATGGCCGCATCGCGGTCGGGATTCTCATCGTGCAGGACTTGGCTGCCGTGGCCTTTCTTGCGATCTCGGGGGGCATGTGGCCGTCCCTTTGGGCGTTGCTGGTTCTGCTCCTCATACCGGCCCGTCCGCTGCTGAATTCTTTTCTGAAGAGAGTCGGCCATGGTGAGCTGCTGGTGCTTTGCGGACTGCTCCTCGCCCTGGGCGGGGCAAAGGTATTCGAGTTGGTCGGACTGAAGGGCGACCTGGGCGCTCTCGCCCTTGGCGCGCTGATCGCTAACAGTGCAAAAGCCAACGAAATGGCAAAGACCATGCTCGGATTCAAGGACCTGTTCCTGATTGCCTTCTTTCTTTCCATCGGGCTCTCCGGTCCGCTGACACTGGAAGCCGTACTCATCGGCGCGGTCGTCACGCCGCTGGTATTTCTGAAGTCGGCGCTGTTCTTCGGATTATTGGCTGCGTTCAAGCTGCGTGCCCGAACCTCGTTACTCGCAAGTTTGAATCTGACCAACTTCAGCGAGTTCGGACTCATCGTAGCGGCCGTCGGGGTGGCCAATGGCTGGATCGACGGCCTCTGGCTGATCGTCACTGCGATCGCCCTGACGCTGTCCTGCGCCATCGCGGCGGGTCTAAACGTCGCCGCCCACCAGATCTACGCCCGGCACCGGGCGGTATGGGACCGATTTCAGAGGTCCGAGCGTATTGCCGATGACCAGCCGCTCGATACAGGTGGAGCGACGATCGCCATCATAGGCATGGGACGCGTGGGCAGCGCGGCATACGACAATATGCATCAATTGTTCGGCGATACCGTCGTCGGCGTGGATATCGATCCGATAAGGGTGGAACGGCAGCAGTCGAACGGCCGCCACGTACTGCTCGGCGATCCCACCGACACGGACTTCTGGGATCGCGTTCAGGCCGCCCACACCCTCGAACTGGTGATGCTTGCGTTACCCAGTCTGGCCGCCAACCTCGCCGTCCTCGACCAGCTCAAGGCTTCCTCATTCTACGGTCGTGTCGCCGCCACGGCGAGGTTTCCCGATGAGATCGAGGTACTCAGAAATGCCGGCGCGTCGAGCGTATACAACCTGTTCGCGGAGGCCGGCACTGGGTTTGCCGCGCACGTGGCGGCACAGTCGCCGTCGAAGGCGGGTACGTAATGGACTTAGAGCGGCATGCGGCGGGATGAATCCGGACATAAGCCACGAAAACTCCACTTTGAAAACAGTTTGAAATCACGAAAATCTGTGCTAAATTCAGCCGATCTGCATCGAGTTTTCGTAGTCCGGTCGGCTTAGCGATGGTCACACCACCTGTCTAAAGGCGGAGTCGTGTCCAAATCGAGCGCCTGATTCGTCCGCGCAACCAATCATGGACCATACCATAAAAGGCATTCTCATATGCAATTCCACCATCATTCCAGTCGCGAATCGCTGCCATCTCCATCTGCCTGCAGGCTACGGGTCAAAAAGAACACTACCCGGAGGAATGGGATCCACCTCTTCTGCTTCCTTGCACTGTTTGCGCTGGCCTCCTGCGGCAAGGACGGTCCCACCAGGTCATCCGGTCCTGCTGCCGTTGTCGTGACTCCGGACACGGTTACACTGACTGCGGTCGGCCAGTCCCTGCAACTTGCCGCACAGGTACAGGACGAGACCGGCGCGACGATTTCGGGACACGAGGTAGTCTGGTTGAGCCGGAATCCTTCGGTTGCGTCCGTGACCAGTGGAGGACTCGTCACCGCGCACAGCAACGGCATGGCCGATATCACGGCTACCGCGGGACAGAAACAGGGTAAGTCTACGGTTTCCGTATCCCAGTCGGCACGGACGATAATGGTTGAGCCTCCGTCGGTAACGCTTACAAAGGCTGGTGAGACCGCAAGTCTGAAGGCATCGGTGCTGGACGAAAACGGCCAGGTCATCGATGGCGCGGTAGTTAAGTGGATGATCAGCGACGAGTCGGTGGCGACCGTAAGCGACGACGGCACGGTTACGGCCGTTGGGAGCGGCACCGCAGTCGTTACTGCCACCTCCGGTAATGCCACGGTCGACGTTACTGTGATGGTATCCATCGTAATCAGCGATCGCACCACGCTGATCGATTTCTACCATGCGTTGGATGGTTCGAACTGGAATGACAGCGAGAACTGGCTGAGCGAAGAACCCCTGACCGAATGGCACGGCGTGACGACCGACGCCAATGGACGGGCGATCCGGCTGGAATTGCGTTCGAACAAACTGTCGGGCCGGTTGCCCGGAAACCTCGTTCATCTTGCCTTGCTGAGAGAACTGGATCTGGCGAATAACCAGGTATCGGGCGACATCCCGGCCGAACTTTCCCAACTCGGCGAACTAAGGATCCTCGATCTGGGCGGCAACGGGATGACCGGAACAATTCCTGTTGAACTCACATCGAACTCCTACCTGGAAGTATTGAATCTCGGAAACAACGACCTGTCGGAAACGATCCCCGCGGAATTGGGGCTGATGACCAGCCTGAAGCGGCTGGACCTGGGCGGAAATCACCTGACCGGTACGATCCCGCCGGAACTGGGTCAACTCGCCAGTCTCGAGTTCATGAACCTGCACCGTAACGAACTTTCCGGATCGATCCCCGCCGAACTGGGGCAACTTTCCAATCTGGAGTTAATGCACCTGGACACGAACAAACTGACCGGTTCGATCCCGCCGGAACTGGGCGATATGGCCAGCCTTGAGGACCTGGTGCTCTGGCGGAACCAGTTGTCGGGTGCGATTCCGGTCGAGTTGAGTCAGCTGACGAAACTGCACCGCATAGATCTCGATGAGAACCAGTTGTCCGGACCGATCCCCGCTGAACTGGGACAACTGCACAACCTCGAACTAGTTTGGCTTAACTCCAATAATCTCTCGGGTGAGATCCCACCGGTATTTGGCGATCTTCCCAAGTTGCGTTTGTTGAGTGTTCACGGTAACCAGCTTTCGGGACCATTACCCGCAGAACTGGGTCAACTCGCCAATCTCGAATTCCTTTATCTCCATAACAACCAGTTGTCCGGGCCCATTCCAGCCGAGTTCGGACGGCTTCAGGATCTCGAAAGGCTGTACCTCTTTGGCAATGAATTGACCGGGACCATCCCACCCGAACTGGGACTTCTCGACGATCTGGAGGTAATGTATCTCCATGACAATAAGTTCACCGGAATGATACCCGGTACTTTCTCGGGCCTTGGCGATGTCACCCACTTTTTCATTCACGATAACGACGGCCTGTGCTTGCCGAGCACCCCGGCTTTGCTGGCCTGGATCGATGGCCTGGAGGAATGGAACGGGTCGCGGTGCGACGAGGCCGGCTTCGCCGAGGGACTGCTCATGGTGGGTGAAGGCGCCGACCGGCTGTACAAACTGAATCCGAATACCGGGGAAGCCAAACCTGTGGGAGACGCCGAGCGATTCGACGTCGACGAATACCAGCCCTACGGACTGGCCTCGCATCACGGCGAGTTGTACATGACGGGAGGTTGGAACGCGGCGCTGTACACGCTGGATCCGGAAACGGGCGTGGCCACGCGGATCGGCGACGCCGTGGAATTCGGGGTCAGCGAATCCCAGCCCATGGGCCTGGCGTCCCACAACGGAACGCTCTACATGGCCGGCGGGACGAATACCAGGCTTTACGCGCTGGATACGGTGACGGGGGAAGCCGCCCCGGTCGGCAATGCCGAGGAGTTCGGTGTAGGCGAAGACCATCCCTTCGGTCTCGCGTCCCACGAGGGCGACCTGTTCATGGTCGGCTACAACTCGGCCAGGCTATACGTATTGAATCCTGTCACGGGAGCCGCGTCACCGGTTGGCAACGCAACTGACTTCGGCGTAGGAGAAGACCTGCCCACCGGGCTGACTTCACACAACGGGGAATTGTACATGGCCGGTGGATGGACGGCGAAACTGTATACCCTGGACGCGGAGACCGGGATCGCATCGTCGGTCGGGAATGAAGACGAGGACGTCGATCAGTTCGGCGTCGACGAAGACGCTCCAACGGGGCTGGCTTCGCTGGTGCGGGTAGCGGCAAGGAGGACTGTGCCGGTGGTGCCGGATATTCTCAAACAGTGAGTCTATGGGATCCCAGGCAAATCTCGCAACGACAGCCAAACAAGACGCTCAAATACAAGTCGACGTTCTTTAAGAGTGCTTGCGTGGTGAACGGTATTACCGTACACGAAGTCTTGGCAATCCGTTCGGTACGTAACCGGGGCCTGCACCGGTTGCTGGAGGACTACCACTGATGGCTGGCACGAGAATCACGGTCAACCTGACTCCCTCCCATCCGGGTGACTTCATTCGGTCGGTAATCATCGAGGAATTGGACCTCAGTGTCACGAAGGCTGCCGAAATCCTCGGCGTTCGAAGAGCAACGCTTTCCTCACTGCTGAATAGTAATGCGGCACTGTCGGCGGAGATGGCCCTTCGCATCGAGAAGGCCTTCGACGTAAACATGGACATGCTGTTGAGGATGCAGGCTTGGTACGACGCTGCCAGGATGCGCGCTCGCGCAGGCGAGATTGACGTGCAGCGCTACGTGCACCAAACGGCGTGATTAGATTCGTCTGATACCGCGACGAACTTGCTACCGTGAACAGGTTTCGTGAATTTGTATGGGGAGGGGATCTTCTTTTTGGATGCCGCGGTTGGTGTTTTCGGGGGGAACAAAGCTCCTCGGGTTGGATTCGAACCAACAACCTAGTGGTTAACAGCCACCCGCTCTGCCATTGAGCTACCGAGGAATAAGCCGTTCGCGTAATGCCAAGAATGGCGATTACAACAGCAACAAAATATAGAATGCCAGCGCCGTTGTGTCAAGTTGTTTGTAGTCCATGATCCGTGTCCAGAATCCTCCGTAACATCAACTCGCTGAACGTTCCCCGGGCTATCTCTGCAACGGGTCCAGTCAGCATCAAGGTGAACTTCTCGTCCACGTCTACAAGCAATGCTCCGCCGGCTGACTCGACGGTCACCGGTGAAGTAACAAGCCCCAGGCGTATCGCCGCGCTTGCTGCCGCGCAGGCCGAGGATCCGGACGAGGATGTTTCGCCGGCGCCGCGTTCCCAGATCAGGATGCGGATCGAGCTGGTACCGATGGGTTCTGCCAACTGCACATTGGTTTTCTTTGGGAAGATCGGGTTGGTTTCGAGTGTGGGACCAAGCTGCAGCAAATCGTCGCGGCTCCACTGCCGGCCCCTGGGATGAAACACTACACAGTGCGGGTTACCGACACTCACACCCGTAAAGGTGAGCGTTTCTCCTGCGACGTTGAACTGTTGCTCGATCAGTTCGTCGACTTCGAGGGTGCAGGGCAGCGCTTCAGGATTGAAGGTCGCCCTGCCCATGTGCACGGTCGCTGCGCACACCGCTCCGGCCTTACCTGCCGCTCCGGCTCCACCGACTGCGCACACCGCTCCGGCCTTACCTGCCACTCCGGTCCCATCGACTGCGCCTACCGTCTCAGCCCCATCTACCGTCCTGGCCTCATTTACAGCACCTTGACGGTCCTGCTGCGTCTCGACGCAGACAATACCTCCAGGCGTCTCCACCGTGAACGACTTCTCTAGCGTCCGACTCGTGGCATGCAGGTAGCAGGCGAAAATCCGCAGCCCATTCCCCGAGTTTTCCGCCTCGCTCCCGTCCGGGTTCCAGATCCGTACGCCGAAGTCTGCCGAATTGGAATCATCTACGGTCAGGACGCCGTCGCTTCCGATGCCCTGCTCGCGATCGCATATCCTGGCGATCCGACTAGGCGTCATCGGGAAGGTCAGTTCCGCTGGATCCAGTACGATGTATTCGTTGCCCAGACCGTGACCTTTGAAAAAGCTGTTTTTCATGCGTTGTTCGGGCCTTAGGCGTATCCAGGTCGCCAATCACGCCCCGGCCGGCGCACCCAGGCCGCTTCCCGTTTCTTCGACCACGAGATCCACGACCGCCCGAAGGGCCTCCTCCTCCGAATCCCCTTCCAAACGTCGAAGTCTATAGTGGTCGATCTGCCGGTCCGATCCGGTGCCGTACCGGATGAGGTCCAGAATGTGGCGCAGTTCGTTTTCGCATCCGAGGGCCTGAGCGTCTTCGGACAGATTCTCGGCCAGGGCTTCGGCGTACTCATCGATATCCTTGCGCCCCGATCCCTCCGTGTCGCCCAGGAAAGCCACCACGCCGTAACGCTGGGCGAGCCAGCAGTTTTCCTTGATCAGTTCCGTCGGCGGTTCCGGCGGAAGCTGCCCTTTCATGTCCAGCCGAAGCAGGTATCGCACGAGACACGCATAAAGCGCCACGACACACATGGCGTCGTCCACGGTCTGGCAGATGTCGCAGATCCGCAGTTCCAGGGTGGGGAAGGCCCGGGAGGGACGGATATCCCACCACAGCTCGCTGCTGTCCTGGATGAACTCCAACCTTTGGTATTCTTCGACCAGTTTCTCGAATTCCGCCCAGGAGTGTAGCGCTCCCGGAAGACCCGTGCGTGGCAAGCTGCCGAAGAGGGTCAGCCGGTACGACTTGAAGCCGGTCTCCCGTCCGCTGTTGAAGGGGGAGGAAGCGGATAACGCGTGGAGCAGCGGCATATAACGTCGCATGGCCGTCATGATGCGTACGCGGCTGTCGGGGTCGCCGAAACCCGCGTGGATGTGCATGCCGCCTACCAGCAGTTCCCGGACGGCCTGCTGGTAGGTCATGGCAAACTGTTCGTATCGTTGTTCGGCCGTGGGGACCTGCTGGTGCCAGGCCGCGAAGGGGTGGGTGGAAGCGGCCATGACCGCGGCGCCGTGTCTTGCCGCCGCGTCGATGACGAGGCGCCGGGTCTCGATCAGCGAAGCGTGCACGTCTGCCACGGAGGCGCAGACCCGGGTGGTAGTCTCGATTTGGGAACGGAGGAATTCGGCCACGACCTTGTGGTCCCCGCGGTTCTTCTCGCACTCGTCGAAGATGCGGGGATCGGGGTCGGACATCAGATCGCGCGTTTCCGGATCGACCAGGAAGAACTCTTCCTCGACGCCGAGCGTGATGACGAGGGGGTCTGCGGTGCTGTCTATTGCCATGGTGCCTCCCGGATTGGATTCGGGAAGATTTTACATGGGCACGACGGCAGTGTCAACGCGTATCTTGGGCTTATGAAACGGTACCGGTTAGATCATCCGCGCCGGTGAACTTCCTCTCGAGTGGCTACCCGTACGATGAGTATAATGAGTTCTTCGACACCGACTTCGTACAACACACGGTAATCGCCCACTTGAATGCGACGAATGCCGCGAAACTCACCTTTCAAAGGACTGCCGGAGTGAGGATGGTCTTTGAGATGATCAATCGCACGTATGACGCGGACACGGTCGTTCGAAGGAATACGCACCAGTTCTTTGGCCGCACTTTTCTTAATGCGAATCGAGTAGCTCATTCCTGACCTTGTCCCAGTCGAGCACGGGGTCGGAAGGATCGCGTAGACGTTCGATTGCTACGCTGAGATCGTTGTAGTCCTCGAGATATCGCTCCAGCGCCTGACGTACGAGTGCGGCACGACTTCTATTCAGTTCCGCCGCCGCCGCATCAAGTGCTTCGACGAGGCTGTCCGGAACCCTTGCTGTGATTTGACTCATGGCAGCACCTTGATTACAAGAGAAGCAGGGTAATGTCAGATGATTGCATTGGGATCAAATTACTTCAGATTTTGGAGAATGTCAACGAAAATCTCCAAACTGGTCGTCCGCTCTATCAGATTGACACAGCTTGATTTATGAGCTAATTTGAATAAACCCACCAGTAACGGGAGGTCGATCCATGATTGAGAAGAAAGTACGAAAACGACCCCTGGACGACAAATCCGCTACAACGGATGATCTGGCCTACTGGCTGAGCAAAACGCCGGAAGAACGGATCGCTGAAGTTAGACGCCTGCGCCGTCAAGTATATGGAAACAAAGTCGACGCTCCCATGCAACGCGTTGTTCGGATTGTCCGGCGATCTTCACGTTGAGTAATTGATGATAGATGTGAAGCGATCCCAATAAAGGAACAAATATGCGACGATTACTTTTCCTGCTGCTTATTCCCTGTATTGTGGCCGGGAAAACACAGGCTGTAGTGCACCCCGAAATGGGACAAGTAGTTAAGCTACAGTTATAACAGGTAGTTTCATTTGCTCGAACTCGGCCGGAGGCGTGTAGCCCAAGGCTGAGTGCAGGCGTTTACGATTGTAGAGCTTGTCGATGAAGTAGCCGATGCGGGATCGGGCTTCTTCCAGGGATTCGTACTCGTAGAGATAGACCTCCTCGTATTTGAGCGTTCTGATGAAGCGCTCTGCCTTGGCGTTGTCATAGGGGTTGCCGCGCCGGCTCATGCTGATTTCTATGCCGGCGTTCTTGAGGGTGTCGATATAGGCTTTCGAGGCATATTGCACGCCTCGGTCGGAGTGATGCACAAGCCCCTTCTGCGCTGGCCTGGCGGCCAAGGCGCTGTCGAGGGCGTTAAGGGCCAGTCTGGCATCGAGGGTTCGATCCAGCGCCCATCCGATGCATCTTCTGCTATGGGCGTCAAGTACCACGGCCAGATAGACCCACTCGCGAGCCAGGCGGATGTAGGTGATGTCGGATACCCACAGCTGGTTAACGTCAGTCACGTTCAGTCCCGAGACCAGGTTGGCGTAGACGGCGCGGTCGTGATTCGAGTCGGTGGTCGATACAAAGGCGCGGCGCCGCAGGGCAAGCAGGTTATCCTCGCGCATGAGACGCAGGACGCGCTTGTGGTTCACATGGTATCCCAGACGCTTTAGCGCGCGGCTCATGGGACGGTAACCGTAGGAGGGCCAGGAAAGGGAGAGCTTGTGGATCTGATCCCGCAGTTCCAGGTCCGGATCGGGTTGGCCACGGCGGCCGCGGTAGTAACTGGATCGACCGATGGAGAGCGTTCTGCACAGCCGCTTGACCACGGCGCGGTCGGTGGACGCCTTTGACTCAGCGACCAGGCAGATCATGAGCTTCCTCCATTGCCTCGGGCTGAGCGTGGGCTCTCCCCGAGCCGACTCAAGACTTTTTTTAACACATCGTTCTCCATGGTCAACTGGCCGACCTTACGCTCAAGGGCCGCGATCCGAGCCTCATCCGACACCGCCCTGCCGTTGCCTGGAAAGGCGCGATCACCCTGGCGGCGAAGCTGCTGACGCCACCTGTGGATCAACGTGGGATGGACCTGGTGTTCACGAGCCAACTGACTGATGGACTTGCCCGAATCGGCTTCCTGAAGGACCTGGAGCTTGAACTCGCGGGTGAACTGACGGCGTTTCAGGGACATGGGGTGCCTCCTTGATCAGAAGGAAGCTTAACTTATTGTCCCGGTCAAGGGTGCAGTACAGGCCCAGGTTTCACTGGAAGTTGAAGGACATACATCAGTCGCCCTGGAAGAGTTGGACATATTGGCTGACGGGACGGGACTTGGCGGTTCCGTGGCCGTTACCTATTCGCTCGAACATTCGGAATCTCTCGTCCTTGTTGGCAGAGCCGGATTCAACCACTATGGCTCCAATGTGGATGATGTCATCGATGAGGACGGCAGCGAGATCCCCATTGACTCGACGTACCGGGGCATCCCGATATCCGGAGGCGTCCGCCTGTATTATGGCGAGGCCAGGAAGTACTATGTCGAGGGGCTGCTCGGTGTGGAAATCAAACGTGGAGACTTCGATGTCTATGGCTTTGAGGACGAAACGATTACGACGGACCCGGTCGCATCTATCGGTGGCGGGATGTGGGTCTCGCAGCAATTGGGCGTTGTCGTGTCTTTTGCCATGAGTAACGATCTGTGGCGGTATGTGAACCTGGGCGTTTCGTTTCGCTTTGGGGGGTGATTGGACACAGGGATTCTTATTAAATAGACCACCAAACAGAAAACGCGGGACTCACATCGAGCCCCGCGTTTTTTGAACTCCCCTCAGTTCACCACCTCGTAATCCGCGTCGATGGCGCCGTCGTCCTTCTTTTTCTTCTGCGCCTGCGGATCGCCTCCAGCCTGCCCATCCGCTCTCGGTGGCGGCCCCTGGGGTCCACCCTGCGGACCGTCGGGACCCGGCTGGGCGCCGGCCTGCGCTCCGGCAGCCTGGGCGGCCTGCTCGGCCTGGGCCTGCTGGTAGAGGACTTCCGCGAGTTTCTGTGAAGCCTGGGTCAGCTTGTCCGTACCCGCCTTGATCGCTGCAGGATCACTGCCCTCGAGCGCCGTCTTCAACTCGGCCAACGCCGCGTCGATGGCGCCTTTATCCTCTTCGGAAAGCTTGTCGCCGTGTTCTTCCAGAGACTTCTCAGTTGAATAGACGAGCTGGTCGGCCTGGTTGCGGGCCTCAACCTCTTCCTTCTTCTTCGAATCCTCATCGGCGTGGGCCTCGGCGTCCTTGACCATCTTGTCGATCTCGGTCTCCGACAGGCCGCTGGATGCCTCGATGCGGATCTGCTGCTCCTTGCCCGTGCCCATGTCCTTGGCCGAGACGTTCAGGATGCCGTTCGCGTCGATGTCGAAAGTCACCTCGACCTGCGGCATGCCGCGGGGCGCCGGGGGGATGCCGTCCAGGTGGAACTTGCCCAGCGTCCGGTTGTAGAGGGCCAGGTCGCGCTCGCCCTGGAGCACGTGCACCTCCACCGAGGGCTGGTTGTCCGCCGCGGTAGAGAAGACCTGGCTCTTCTTCGTGGGGATCGTCGTGTTCCGGTCGATGAGCCGCGTGAAGACGCCGCCGAGCGTCTCGATACCGAGGGACAGCGGCGTGACGTCGAGCAGGAGCACGTCCTTCACGTCGCCGGACAGCACTGCGCCCTGGATCGCCGCGCCGATGGCCACGACTTCATCCGGGTTCACACCCCGGTTGGGCTCCTTGCCGAACAGTTCCTTGACGACTTCCTGCACCTTGGGCATGCGCGTCGACCCGCCTACGAGCACCACCTCGTCGATTTCCGAGGCCGAGAGTCCCGCATCGGATATGGCCTGTCGGCACGGCGCCACCACCCGCTGGACGAGTGGATCCACGAGCTGCTCGAGCTGAGCCCGCGTCATGGTGCGGTTCAGGTGCTTCGGACCGGAGGCGTCCGCCGTGATGAAGGGCAGAGCCACTTCGGTCTGTCCAGCGGTGGACAGCTCGCACTTGGCCTTCTCGGCCGCTTCCTTGAGCCGCTGAAGGGCCATGGAGTCGTTGCGGAGGTCGATACCCGCTTCCTTCTTGAACTCGTCCGCCAGGTAGTCCACGACCGCATCGTCCAGGTCGTCGCCGCCCAGGTGGGTGTCCCCGTTGGTCGCCATGACCTCGAATACGCCGTCGCCGATCTCGAGGATCGAAATGTCGAAGGTACCGCCGCCGAGATCGAATACGGCGATCTTCTCGTTGCTCTTCTTGTCGAGTCCGTAGGCCAGGGAAGCGGCCGTCGGCTCGTTGATGATGCGCTTGACTTCCAGGCCCGCGATGCGTCCGGCGTCCTTGGTGGCCTGGCGCTGGCTGTCGTTGAAATACGCCGGCACCGTGATTACGGCTTCGGTCACGGACTCTCCCAGGTAGTCCTCGGCCGTCTGCTTCATCTTCTGCAGGACCGCCGCGGAGATCTCCGGGGGCGAATAGGACTTGTCGTCGATTTTAATGCTGACCTGCCCATTTGCACCTTCCACCACGCTGTAGGGCATGCGCGTGCGTTCGTCGGGCACCTCTTCGAAGCGGCGACCCATAAACCGCTTGACGGAGTAAACCGTCGCGTCGGGATTCGTGACCGCCTGGCGCTTGGCCGTGGCGCCGACGAGCCGTTCGCCGTCTTTTGAGAAGCCCACGACGGAGGACGTGGTCCGGCTGCCTTCCACGTTGGGTACTACGGTCGGCTCGCCGCCCTCGACCACTGCCACGCAGGAGTTGGTCGTGCCCAGGTCGATTCCAATGATCTTGCTCATGTGTTGTTGCTCCCAGAAGGTTATACCTCTTTAAACATGAGGAGGCGAGCCTTGTCCGATCCCAAAAAAGACCAGACCCGGCCTGCCCCGTGGAAAACGGACACGCCCGCCCCTGCAAAGAGGCGGGCCAGGTCCGAATCCGGGATGAGCGGGTTCGTCCCGCCCGTGATTCAGCGAGTGATTAAGCGACGGTGATCGGAATCCGCCTGGGCTGCGATTCCTTCGACTTCCGCAGCGTGATCGTCATGACGCCGTCCTTGTACGTCGCGTCGATCGAATCGGTATCTACCGAGTCCGGCACGGGGAAAGCGTGCTCGAACTTGCCGTCTGACTGCCGCTCTGCGTCGCCATTGAGACCGAACGGACTCTTACGCTCGCCGCTCACGGTCAGCACGCCCTTGTCGAGGTTGATCGCCACGTCGTCAGAAGCCACGCCCGGAAGGTCCACCGCGACCAGGAAAGCGTCCTCGGTCTCATGGGTGTCCACGTGAGGCGACATGCGGTTCGAGAGTCCGGACCTGAACGGAAATTGCTGGAACATGCCGTCCAGTTCGGTCTGCAGGCTATGCAGGTTCGGCAGAGGGAATATGGTTGTTGCTCTCATGATGTTCCTCCTTTTAGGTGTATACTGCAACACTTCGAAAACTCTTCGCCGTCTTTCGGAACCGAATGGCCTTCGCCGGCGTACACTAGTTAAGAATCGCGGACGAAGTGACAGAATCGGCATCCGCAACATAGTTATCGCAAAGACCGTGCCAGTTTGAGTATGTGCATCCGAAAGAATGTTAAACGAGAAGTGTAAGTCGTTGATTGCAAAACGGTTAGTTTATTACAAAAGACTCGAGAAAAACTTGAATAATCCGACTACATAAGTAAGACCATTTAGGATATGCCAAATTGGCATAATATGACAAAATGACATAACATGGCTGCCAACAATACACCCGCAACTGTGCTGGCAGGGAGGTGATTCGGAATGAAGTTGAACACGAGGATCCAAATCAGAGACGACGAATCGCTCGACGTATACCTGAAAGAGATCGGCGATACGGAACTGCTGACGCCAGCGGATGAGGAGGAACTGGCCCGCCGCATCCGTGACGGCGACGAGCAGGCCCTCGAGGCCATGGTACACGCCAACCTGCGATTCGTCGTTGTGGTCGCCAAGCAATACCAGAACCAGGGTCTCGCCCTTTCCGATCTGATCAGCGAGGGGAATATCGGCCTGATGAAAGCCGCACGCCGTTTCGACGAGACAAAGGGATTCAAGTTTATCTCCTACGCCGTGTGGTGGATTCGGCAGGCTATTCTCCATGCCCTGGCCGAACAGGCCCGGTTGATCCGATTGCCCGTCAACAAGATCGAGGAACTGCGCCGAATCGAGCGCACCATCAAGAAGCGGGAAGCTGAAAGCGCCCAGGCCGGAGACGCTTCCGGCGCTGGTTTAGACGCTGAGCGGAGTTACGGCAAGGGCCGGCCTCCCGCCATGCCGGAATGGGCGATCACGCCGTTGTCCCTGGACGCGCCGATCGGCGATCAGGATGCCTACACCCTGATGGACCGGCTCCGGGACCAGGACAGCAAGATGCCTGACGAAGAACTGCAGGAAGAGCTTATGCGGAGCGAGGTGCGGCGTGCGGTTTCGACCCTGACCGATCGGGAGAGCGAAGTGTTGAATCTCTACTTCGGCCTGAATTCGGACCGGGCCTACACGTTGGAAGAGATCGGGGTTCGATTCGGCCTGACGCGGGAACGAATCCGCCAGATCAAGCAGAAGGCCATCAACAAGCTGCGCCACACCCGCCACGGCAGGCGCCTGTCCGCTTACGCGGATTAAAGGAGAGAGCGGTGTGGAAATCGGCTGGCCGCGAGGGATAAACCGGCCAGTGACAGACATAGCGACCGTACGACAATTAAAAGCGGCGTCGCGTGAACTCTTGAACGGACTGAACAAATCCGTCTGCCATTGCCCCGGCGGGAGTTTATCGGCGCCGCCTTTTTTATTTCTTCTTCTCCCGCTCCATGTACATGTCGAAGTCCATCTTCTCGTACCATCCGCCTTCGACAAAACGCAGCATGGGAGCGAAGAGATCGGGGCCGTAGTATCCTCTGACGGGTATGAGAGGTCGGCCGTCCGATGACAGGAACCACGTGGTGGGGTAGCTGTTTACCCGGAAAACCAGGGCTACCTGGTATTCCGTTACGGCCTGGCCTTCAATAATCAGCTGTTGGGAGGATTCCGCATTCAACTTCACCGGGATGAAGGACTTGCTCAGTTGCTTCAGGACGCCCTCGTCGCGATAGGTCTTCTCGTTCATCCTTCTGCAATTGGGGCACCAATCGGTGTAGAAGTTGACGATAATGAGCTTGCCGGAATCTTTGGCCAGCGCCAGGGCCTTATCGAGCCGTTGCCAGTCGGGTTCTGACGCTTTTTTCTCATTCCCATCCCCGGCAGTGGCGTTCCGAACGCCAATCGTCGCACTGACTGCGATCGCCAGGCAGAAGACTGCCGCGAGGAAGACCTTGAGCGTGCCACTCAGTCGCCGGCCGGTGGGACGTTTCGAAACCACGATTTCATTGTATTTTGCTTCAATGTACGGCATGAACGGAATCCCCGGGGGACTGGCCGGCTGATCAATCTCAGCATGGCCGATCGCGTGCATATACAACGCGCTGCTTTGCTGTTCGGTTCAACCTACCATTTCCAGGCCGAATGTCAAGCCGAAACCCCTCTTCCTCCCCTATTAGATAGGCCTTGTCATCCCCCCGCACTCCCCGTATTATAGGGATTCGATAACGATACCACAATCTACGGCATCGCTTCTGGAATCTGGCATTTTCAGGCGCGATTCGGGTTATGCGGAGCGTCATCCATGACGATGCTTGAATCAACCTACAGGCAGGCCTTTAACCAGTCGGCCACGCTGTACGAGCGAGCGCTCGTACGATTCCCCAACGGCGTAACCCACGACGGACGGTTCATGCGCCCCTTCCCGGTGTACATCGACCGGGCCCAGGGATCGCGCAAGTGGTCGGTGGAGGGCCGGGAGATCATCGACTACTGGATGGGGCACGGATCCCTGATCCTGGGCCACAGCCATCCCGTAATCGTTCAGGCGATCGCCGAGCAGGCGGCAAAGGGCACCCACTACGGAGCGTGCCACGAACTCGAGATCGAATGGGCGGACATGATCACACAACTGATGCCCTCCGCGGAGACGGTCCGCTTCGTTTCGTCCGGTACCGAGGCCACGCTCATGGCCATCCGGCTGGCGCGGACCTTCACGGGGCGGCGCAAGGTCATCAAGTTCCGGGGGCATTACCACGGCTGGCACGACCAGGTCCTGGACGGCGTGGGGCCGGGCCGCGACCAGCCCATGCCCGGCGTGTTGCGGGAGGTGTTCGATACCGTCATCAGCCTGCCGGAGGTCAACCTGGACCGCGTAGCGGACATCCTGAAGCGGGACAACGACGTCGCCTGTCTCATCCTGGAACCGACGGGCGCCATGTTCGGCGGCGTCGAACTGCCCGATGACATCGTACCGGGGCTCCGGGAGCTCACCGAACGGTACGGCGTCATTTTCATCATGGACGAAGTCGTGACGGGATTCCGGTGCGCGCCGGGCGGCGCACAGGAACATTATGGGGTCAGGCCGGACCTGAGCACGCTGGCCAAGATCGTGGCGGCCGGACTAAACGGCGGCGCCCTGGTCGGACGCGCGGACATCATGGAACTCCTGGAGCTTCGGGACGACCCTGCGTGGCAGACGGACCAGAAGATGCTGCACTACGGGACCTTCAACGCAAACCCGCTCTCTGCGGCCGCGGGCATCGCCATGCTCAAGCACATCGCCGACGGCCGCGACATCGCCGTCGCCAACGAACGGGCGGCGGAACTTCGCGCCCGGATGTCGGAGGTGCTGGCAACCCATGGCATGGACAACTGGCGGGTCTACGGTTCCTTCTCCGGATTCAAGATCCTGTCGGCGGGAACGGCCACCGCGGACCGCCGTGGCGACGCGGATATGCTGCACGCCATACGGCAGGCGTTGCTCCTGAACGGCGTGGATTGCATGGGGGTCGACGGACTGACCTCGGCGGTCCATACCACTGGGGACGTGGAACGTACGGTGGAGGCCTTTGACGGGGCGATTTCGCTGCTCAAGCGGGACGGCATAATCGCTTGACAGCGGCGGTGCCCGCGCGTAGTTTGCGCCGGAGTTGACGGCGCCTTATCCGATTCCAATAATCGTTTCACAGCGAGGAGAGCATACATCATGGCGACTGAACGAGCCGGTGCGGCAACCTTTCAAGGAAATGGCTTAACGCTGGTCGGTGACGAAGTGAAGGTGGGAGACGCTGCGCCGGACTTTTCCGTGCTTGGCGATGACCTTTCCGCCGTTACGCTGTCGGATTACGAGGGAAAGGTGAAGGTCATTTGCCTCGTGCCTTCCCTCGATACGCCGGTCTGCGACACCGAAATCCGGCGATTCAACCAGGAGGCCGCGGGTCTGGGTGATAATGTCGAGGTGCTGGCGGTCAGCACGGACCTGCCCTTCGCACAGAAGCGCTGGTGCGGCGATGCGGGTGCCGAGAACGTCACGGCGCTATCCGACCACCGCGACACTTCCCTGGGCGTGGCCTACGGCGCCGTGATCAAGGAACTGCGCTTGTTAGCGCGGGCCGTCTTCGTGGTCGATGCCTCAAACACCGTTCGGCACGCGGAGTACGTGACGGAAATCACCGAGGAACCGGATTACGACGCCGCCCTGGCGGCTGCCCGCGCCGCCGTTTAATCGAGGTACGAGATCATGGCCGAACTCACCTATCACGCACACGCCAGTTATTCCCTGTCCGACGGCAACCATGACCTGCTGTTCGATCCCTTCATCACGGGCAATCCGTTGGCGACGGTTTCAGCGGACGATCTGAACCCCGACTACATTCTGCTGACCCATGGTCACTCCGACCATATCGGCGACGCGGTGCCCGTCGCCCGGCGATGCGGTGCGACGATCATCGCCTCCTTCGAACTCGCCAATTACTGCGAGGCCCAGGGCGCCGCTACCCACGACCTGGGGATCGGCGGATCGCACGCCTTCCCCTTCGGCAGGGTGAAGCTGACGCAGGCAACCCACAGTTCCTCGGTCACAACGGATGACGGGACCATCGTGTACCTGGGGAATCCGGCCGGCATCATCGTCGATTTCGACGGGAAGACGATCTACAATACGGGCGACACGGGACTCTTCGGCGACATGGCCCTGATCGGGCGGATGGAGAAACCGGACGTGGTGATCATGCCCATCGGGGACAACTACACCATGGGTATCGACGACGCCGTAGAGGCCGTCCGGATGATCGGCGCGGGAACCGTGATCCCGGTCCACTACAATACATTCCCCGTGATTGAGCAGGATCCCGCCGAGTTCGTCGAAAAGGTGGGCGACCTGGCACGCTGCGTCGTGCTGAAGCCGGGGGAATCGGTTACACTGTAGTCCGCGCGCGTGGTGAATGCAGGTCGCCGCACGACTGTAGTCCGCGCGCGTGGTGCATGCGAATTGTCACGTGGCTTGCGCCTGGCGGACGTATGTTCCCTGGCCGCCAGGGTGGAACTACTCCAGCCGCCTGAGACGCACGGCCATCATGGGCGGGGTTTCCCTGAAGTTCGCCCAGGACAGTTCGCGATCGGCCTCAACGCTTTCGTCGAATGCCCTTTCCTCGATTCCGTCCAGGACGAATCCTGCCTCGAAGCACGTGGTCAGCAGCACGGACAAGGGGCGGTGGAAATAGTATTGCGGCACGGGCTGTCCGACGATACCCAGGCCCTCGAAGGGCTGCGGCGTTAGATAACGCTCGATCTTGATCCCGAACCGTTTGATCATTTCCCCGTCACGGTCTTCCTGTTCCGCATAGCGTACCGCATATGGCGCCTGGAAGCACGGGTGCGTCAGGCTGCAGACGAAGACGCCGCCAGGCTTGAGGAGACCGTGGACAGCCTCGAACATCGGACCGATCACGGCCATGTCCATGATGGCCATGTTCGACACGGCCGCGTCGAAGGTATTCCTGCCCAGTTCAACCAACCGCTCGGAATCCGTCACGTCGATCACCCGGTAATCTATACTGCCCGCGTTTCCGTTTTCCGGACCTCCTTCCGCACGTCCCTCCGTGCGCTTTCGAGCCCGATCGATCATCTCCGCACTGCCGTCGATCGCCGTGACCCGGGCCCCCAGCCCCGCGAGGTGCCGCGAGAAGTTCCCGTTCCCACAACCGATGTCCAGCACGCTGTCACCGGGCTGTACGGCCAGCAGTCGTTCCATGGCCGGTCGCACCAGCAGATTGTGGAACGTGTTGCTGTGATCGCCCATATAGTCGTCCCAGAAGGCCGCGTTCCGGTTCCATCTCTGCTGGGCCGCGCCGGCAAGTTCCGGCCAGTCTGATTTGGGCATGACTGCTCCTTTGTACAATCCCCCGCAGGTCTGGTGCTTGAAGGGACCGTCATCTATTGAACACGACTGACAATCTGGTCAGAGGGCAAAATCCCGCTACTCGAACACCCGCATGGGCGGATCTTCGACCGGAAGGCCATGTTCCGCCGCCCACGCGCGCAGGGGCACGTCGTCGCCTTCCCAGGGTTTGCAGAACAGTTGCGCCGTGATGGGATCCATGCTTTCGAGCACCTCGTCTGGCGGTGTCGGATGCTGCTGGGCCCACCAGCGGTAGGCGTAGCTGATGAGCAGGACTTTGGTGGTATCGCCCGAGAAATTGACGGCGGGCGTGTGATAGGTGCTCGTGCTGAAAATGTAGGCGTCGCCCGCCTCGAGCTTCGGCTCGACGTATCCAGGGGGATCGAGGGCGCCTTTCTTGAACCGCAGGGCTTCGTTCAGTTTGTGGCTACCGGGGACGAGCATGGTCACCCCGGCGTCGGGAGATGGGAAGTCCGTCAAACAGTAACCTACCCGGATCGCCACCGTTCCCTGGATAGGGTGGTCGGGCGTAAAGTTGTTCAAGTCGCGGTGCCAATTGCGGAACGAGCGACCGTCGCCGTCAGGATAGAGCGGCTCGTCGGAAGCAGGCTGGGGATATTTGTAGATGAGGTGCCCTCGCATGAGGTGGATGTTGTAAGAGAGCAACTGAATGACCAGGGGTACCGTGCGGTTATAGGTGGTGAGTTCGATCAGGGCGTTGTCCACGGTGAGGTCTACGTACCGGTTGGCGTAGTAGTTATGTATGGGACCGGCGGTCTCCATGAACCGATCGCCGACGGCTACCACCCGTTCGCGCAAGTCGTCGTCAAGGGCGTTCCTTACGATCAGGTAACCGTGTTCACTGAAGTGTTCCCGCTGCTTCGGGGTAAGGGACGTGAAATCCATGATATGCTGTTCCTGGTATGACGTTACAAGGATGCCGACGGCAGGAGAACGGGCACGCCCGTGGCTGGGACTTGCGAAAATATAGAAGCCGTTATCCGCCCCGTCAACACTCCGGTTCCCAACCGCGCCGCCACCCAACCGCAACACCTCCGGCCGGTGAGCGGTTGGCACGCCGAGGCCGCGGTTGAGACCCCGAGGCCGCCGGTTGAGATCGATACCGACGTTGACACCCGTTCCCGGCGGGTATAAGTTCTTGCCGTTTCTTCCTGTTCCAGGCACTCACACCTTACCAATCAACGCGCTCGCGCCTTACCATGCTACTGACTTGCCAGACCAGGAGCAATCCATGTCGAGGAACGCCGCTATTTCGATCACCACGCCCATGCCGCCGCCGCCCTGGGCCCTGCTCGAACGCGAGCTGATCCGGGCCAACAACGAACACACGCGGGAGTTCTTCGACCGGTACTTCGACGAACGAGGCTACCTGCTGTGCGTCGAACGCTGGGGCGCGCTGGACGGACCCGATGACGCCATCGAGAACCTCACCAACGTGCCCGCCCTCTACCTGATCGGGGGATCGGACGATCTGGTCGCCATGTGCCAGAAGGCCCAGGAAGGTCATCTGCGCCAGTATACCGAGGCCAAGACGGAGGAGGTGGAATTCGCCCGCGAGGGCATGTACTACCGGGAGTTTCCCGTGATGTTCGACTGGGCCCATCACCAGGAGGGCAACGCGGTCACGGGGACCATCGGGTTGTGTGACCCCGGTGACGACCGGCATCTCCGGCGGCTCGAACGATTCGCGGGATTCTTCATGGAAGGCGACGAACTGCCCGGTCAGATCGAAGTGCCCAACTGGGATCCGGAGCATAGGCTCATACGCAGCATGTTCAACGGCAGCCGGGGATCGCTCCTGCGCAGGACCACGCCGCTGGACTGGGCCGGCGACCGCATCGAGGACGGCCGCTTCATTCTGGCCCACGGGGAGCGGCACTACCAGGACATGCTGGACCACTACATCGGCTACGAAGACGTGGCCGGGGATCACCCGCTTAACCTGGCCGCCACCTGCATGGCTTTCAACGCTTATGTGCATACAAAGGATAGGAAGTACAGGGACTGGCTGCTCGAGTACACCGACGCCTGGGTGGAGCGGACCCGGGCAAACGGCGGGATCATCCCGTCGAACATCGGCCTGGACGGCACGATCGGAGGCGCCGCGGGCGGACGCTGGTGGGGTGGCGTGTACGGCTGGGCCCACACGACGATTACGCCCCACTCCGGTGAACCCAAGAGCCGCCTCGGGATCGCCAGGTGCCTGGACGGATTCGGCAACGCGCTCATTCTCACGGGCGACAGGCGTTACCTCGAACCCTGGCGGACGACCCTTGACGGGGTGAACGCGAACAGCCGGATGGTCGATGGCGTGAAGATGTATCCCCGCATGTACAACGATGACGGCTGGTACGAGTGGGAGAACGAACCCTACGACGATGGGGCCCTCGACATCTACTACTGGTCCATGGACGAGGCGGACCGCGGCCGCGTGACCTGTCCCTGGATCGATTTCCTCGAAGGAAACAACCCCGGTTACCCCGTCGAAGCGCTGCAACGGGACATCGGCGTGGTACGCCGGAAAGTGCAGGACATGTACGACGATCCCACCACGCCCGATACGCGGCTGTCGGACAACCCGAACGCCTTTCGTCCTGCCACTGTCGACGCACTGGTCGAACTGACCATGGGCGGAACGGTCCCGCGGGTGGGAAAACCGCTACACACCCGCCTGCGCTACTTTGACCCGCTCAGGGCCAGGCCGGGACTACCTGCCGACGTAGGAGCGCTCGTGGAAGGTCTGACGGCGGACGAGACTCGGGTCAGTCTCGTTAACCTCAACCAGCTCGAAACTCGGACTGTCGTGGTCCAGGGTGGAACGTACGGAGAACACCAGTGGACGACCGCCCGGGTCGACGGCGGTGAGGAACACCCTGTGCACGACCGGACCCTGACGGTGGATCTAGCACCCGGCGCCGGCGCAAGTCTCACGCTGGGCACCTCCCGCTACGCCAATGACCCGACGGGTGATTTTCCGGTCTAGTCCGCGACCCGGGCCCAACGGGTGATTGTCCCTTCCAGCACCGCCCATATCCATAATAACCCGCACGTTTTTAGTAATTTTCTTCAGTTTACATGGATTTAACCTCCGGGAAATATCCCTGTAACAGTCGGGCGCTATATTACTATTTCAGTTTCGAATGGTCGAGTCTATTCCATCACAACAGGGAGGTTTTCAGTATGTCCCTTAGCGGCATATTACGTATTTCCGCGTCGCTGGCACTTTGCATTCCCGGCGCGGTCCTCGCGCAGGAAGAGGCGGCGGCTCCGGCGGCCGTGCTGAACACCGGGGATACCGCCTGGATGCTCGTCAGTTGCGCCCTGGTCCTGCTCATGCTGCCCGGCCTGGCCATGTTCTACGGCGGGCTCACGCGCACCCGGAACGTGCTGGGCACCATGATGCACAGCTTTGCGGCCATGGGCATCATGGGCGTGCAGTGGACGGTGATCGGATTCGCCCTGGCCTTCGGCGCGAGCTCGATCATACCGGGCGTTCTCGGCTGGAGCTCCGACTACTTTCTGCTGGGAGGCGTCGATCCCGGGACCATCTGGGACGGGACGAATGTCCCCACGTACCTGTTCGCCATGTTCCAAGGTATGTTCGCCATCATCACCCCTGCCCTGATCGCGGGAGCCATCGCCGAACGGGTGAAGTTCGGAGCCTACTGCCTGCTGATCCTGCTCTGGGGTTTCGTCGTGTACGAACCCCTGTGCTACATGGTATGGAACGCGGATGGCATGCTCTTCAAGGATGGCGCCATTGACTTTGCGGGCGGTACGGTGGTACATATTTCATCGGGTGTGGCCGGCCTGGTGGCCGCGATGGTGCTTGGTCCCCGGATCGGTTATCCCTCCCGGGCCATGAAGCCCAACAACCTGACCATGACGCTCATCGGCGCGGGCCTGCTCTGGATCGGCTGGTTCGGTTTCAACGCCGGTTCCGCCGTGTCCGCCGGTGAAACAGCCGTCCAGGCGCTGACGGTGACCCAGATCTCTGCGGCGGCTGGCGCCGTGGGCTGGATAGTAACGGAGCTTATACATCATGGCAAGGCCTCGAGCCTCGGTATCGTATCGGGTATCCTGGCCGGCCTGGTCGCCATCACGCCGGCCGCGGGCAGCGTAACGCCGGCCTGGGCGCTGGTATTCGGTTTCGGCGCGGCAGTGGTGTGCTTCCTGATGGTGCAGCTCAAGGGCAAGCTGGGCTATGACGATACGCTGGACGTCTTCGCCATTCACGGCGTCGGCGGTATGTTCGGCGCCCTGCTGGTCGGTTTGGTCGCCACCGACGTTGGTGGTTGGTCCCAGTTCCTGATCCAGATCAAGGGCGTAGTCATCGCCGTCGCGCTGTCGGCCGTCGGAACAGGCGTGCTCGTGTGGCTGATCGATCGTACAATCGGGCTCCGCGCTACGGAAGATGAGCAGCAGGTAGGCCTGGACCACTCCCAGCACGGTGAGGACGGTTACGGTCTGACGCACCTGTAGTCGACCAAGGAATCAGCGCGGTTCAAGGGCAGTGAGCAAGCTGTCCGATTCTACCCCAAGGACCATTACTTCAGGAGACGTCAGACGCATGAAACTAATCGTAGCCATCATAAGACCTGAAAAGCTCGACGACGTCCGTAATGCGCTCGTGGAGAAAGGCATCCCCGGAATGACCTTGTCCCGGGTGTCCGGGCATGGCCGTACCGCCCATCGCACGGGTCTCTACCGCGGGCAGGAAGTCGATATTCAGTTGGCGGCCAAGATCCGCATGGAAATCGCGGTAACCAACGATCAGAAGGACGAGATCGTCGACGTGATTTGGAAGGCTGCTCAGTCGGGAGGCGATCGCACGGGAGATGGAAAGATCTTCGTGGTCCCCGTCGAAGAGACTGTCCGCATCAGCAGCGGGGAAAGAGACGAGGAAGCGGTGTAGGTGCGTGGTGTTGGGCGAGTTTGGAGGTGTGGAAAAGGGGAGTGTGTGTTAAGACTGCCGGTCCGGTGGTGTTATCGGACCGGCGGGTATCCTGCTGAACCAGACTTCAATTCGGCTTTGAATTGGTCATTCCGTGCGAGAAGGTCCTACAGCGCTTCCGCACGCGTCTTAAGTTCGTCGATCCCGTTGATCAAGGCCCGCAGGCGAGGACTTTCAGATCGCAGAATCCGCTCATGGGGTTTCAGCGCGTCGGGGCTGTACTGCATGATGGACGCCAGATGCGCGTCCGTGGTGGGGCGCGTCGAGTATTTGAGGGCGATGTAACGCCTGCGACCGGCTTTGCCGTACACGGCGTGATAGAGGCTCTGGTTGAAGATCACCGCGTCGCCCGGATCGGTCTCCACGGCGTGACACGGCACCTCGCTACCGGTGTAGCCGAAAAACGCCGGGTCTTCAAGCCCGTGCCGCTGCTGAAACGGCGTCAGTTCCTCGTGCAGAGGCGACCGGTGCGACCCGGGTATGACGCGAAAGGCCCCCGCGTCTTTCCGCATCGGGTCCAGGTACATCATGATCTTGATGCGCAGGTAGCCGAGTTCCAGCGGTCCGGGCCGGTCCGCGTGCCAGTGGTGATAGGGCCGCCGGGTCATGGTGCCCTGCACACCTTCCGATCCCATCCACATCATATCTTTTCCCAGTAACTGCGCCATGGGCGTATAGAGGCGGTCATCTTCGATCAACTCGGCCGTCGAGGCATGCAGTTCGAGAAACGGAGCCATGGACACATGCTCCTCCTCGGAGGGCGTGTGCCCCAGTTCGCCGGACCATATCTCGTCCGCGAGGCGGCCAAGCCGCTCGATCTCCTCGGTGTCGAATACCTGTCGAAGCGCGAGAAACCCAAACACCCGGAAATGATGAATCTGGTCTTCCGTCAGCATGAAGCGCCCCCTGGTATTCGCGGATAAGTATCCATCCAAGTTCACAAACTTCCACCACCCCGACGTGAAGCATGTCGAGCGTAATCGGATCACATGCCGAATATCCGTACGAGAAGCAGGCTGAACTCCCGGGCGCGCGCGTAGGCAATCTCCGCATAGCCCGATCCCGTTGTCAGCGAGGAGTTTCCGGTGATGGGATACACCTCGTTCGTCGCGTTGCGGACACCGAAAACAGCCCGCCAGCGTCTCGTCTTCGGCTGAAACGTTATAGACGCGTCCAGAGTGACGACGTCGTCCAGCCGGGCGATTGCCCGCGTATTGATGGCATCGAAATAAGTGCTGCCTCGCCGGGATACGTCCGAATGAATGAGCACTGAATATCCACCAATGCCAATTGCGTATCCGAGGCCCAGGCTCGCCTGCAACGTGGGCGTGTACGGCAACTCATGTTCCGTGGTGACCGCGGTCGTGGCGCCAAGCAAGGTGAAGTCCTGCGAAATGGAACGGATGCGGTCTTTGAGATAACCTACTCCGCCCTGAATCCGCCATGACGACGTAGGCGTCCATGCGCCTTCGATCTCCAGGCCGCTGATCGTCGCCTTGCCCGCGTTGAGCAGAAATGGCACCGGTCCGAGACGATAGATGAACTGCATGTCGCGATAGTCCGTGGTGAAAACGGCGCCTTGCAGCCGCAGGCCCTGGTCGGGCAGGTTCGTTTTGACGCCCGCTTCCCAACTCGTCGCGCGCTCTTCGTCGAATGAATGGAAGTTGTCGAGAGATTCCTGCGACGTCACGGTGCCGAAGAACGAGTTCCAACCGCCGCCCTTGAATCCCTGTGCATATCTGGCGTAGGTCATGAGTCCGTCAGACCAGTGACGGTCCACGGCCGCCGATAGGGTGGTTGCGCTGAATGCCCGCTCGTACAGGTGTTTCGGCAGGAACTTGGCCTCCGGTGCGGCGTAGTCGAATTGATCCGGTGTTGATCCCTTGGTCTCAGAGGTTCGTCGTGCGCCGATGGATGCTTCCATTCTGTCCGTTAAGTGCAATTTCCATTCCCCGAATACCGCCCATGCACGGTTGGAAACCTCATTGTAATTCGCAATGGGCGAATCGGAAGTGCCCAGGGAAACGTCAAGAGCATCTTCCACTTGCTCCCTGTAATAGAATATGCCGGCAACGCCGGATATTCGTTCGCCGGAAAAAAGGTACTGCACCTCCTGGCTGAACTGCTCGCCGTCGCTTTCGTATTGCGTATGTAAAACCTGAAACGGTGTATTATCCGCGTCGCGCCTGCCCTTCCAGTTCAGCGTTCGCCACGCAGTGATGGATTTGAGTATCGATCTGGCCCCCAGTATTCCGGTTACATTCAACGCGAGGCCTCTATTATCGTAACTGCTTTCCACCGGCGACGTGCCATGGTTCCGGAAAGGACCGGCGCGCCACTGATTGTTCACGCATCGCGGGTCTTCGTTCTCGGCGGTATAGCCCACAGGCGGGCCGGCCCCGATGTCTTCCCCGGTAACCGGATTGATGCGAGGTCCCGGTCCCGCGGGAATAAAAAACGCGTCAGGACAGCCGGCCTCCTGACTGCGACTGGCGCCGAAATGCGCGGCCGACACGGGATTCGTCGGATCGGTGTTGTTTCCATAGGTCGCGAATATCAAGGGCGAACCATTTTCATCCGCCTTGGCGTAGTCTAAGCTTAGTCTCACGCGCACCGCGCTGATAATGGAGTAATCGGCCTTTGCGAAGAGGGAAAGATTGTTCACGTCGCCGAGATCGACCCCGTCCGACAGACGGGTTACATAACCATTTTGTCGCTTTACACCGGCGGCGATCCTCGTCTTCAGGGTCCGTGCCAATGGTGCGTCCAGCGCCCCGAACAGAGACCACATGCCGTCGCTGCCCATGCCAAGCCTCGCCTCACCACCCCAGTTCGCACCCGGATTCACCGTAGTGAGCAACACGGTGCCGCCGATGGTGTTACGTCCGAAAAGCGTGCCCTGAGGTCCGCGTAGAACCTGCACGTCGGCAACGTCCCGCATCGCCATGGCACCGCCCACCGATTGCCCGCGGTACACGTCGTCGACATACAGCCCGACACCGGGGTCCACGCTCGCGGCCGGATTCAGTTGGCCGATGCCGCGAATGAATACCATGGAAGACGCATTGTTACCGGATATAGGCGCGTTGTTGGCGAACTCCAGGTTCGGGGTCGCCTTGCCGACGTCCAGCGTTGAGGTCAATTGACGGCGTTCGAAATCTTCCGAAGAAATGGCGGTCACGGAAACCGGAACATCCTGTATTTCCTCGTCCACGCGCCGCGCTGTCACCGTGATCACCTTGTGGGTGAATGCGATATCCGCTTCACCGGTGGACAGCGTGTCTAAGGCGGCACGTTCCTGGGCTGTGGTCCGCAACGCCCAGGGCACCATCGCGATTACCATCGAAAGCCGCAACAACCGCGAGGTCATAGGAAGTTCCCGCCTGATCGTATGCCGTTCGTCATGAAGATCGTTCAACTTGTTCGCAGTTCTTCGCACGCTAACATTTGTAACAGGACAAACAATACAGCGCCAGTGATTTTACATGGAGTTTTCCGTATTCTACCGCAGGCGTTGCCGACATTGCGCGGGGCCATCTCTTGGTTGCAGATTTCTTCGTGAGACTACGACGTGGGCTGAGACCGGCCTCCTGTAGCTCTGCGCAACTGTCTGCAGCGCTTGACCCGGCAGCGTTCCTCTTCTAGATTAAGCGGGCACGAATACACGGCCCGATGGGCGATGCAGTCGAACCGCAAAACGAATCTTACACCATTAACAGGTTACAGGATGGATCGGCGATGGCCCTTTCCGAAGGCAATACCGTAAACGGCAAGAAAGACGGCTACTGGGTCACCTATTTCGCCAACGGCAACAAGCGCAGCGAGGGCAATTACAGGATGGGTGTAAAGGACGGTAATTGGATCCAGTATTTCAGCAACGGCAACAAGCAGAGCGAAGGTCGCTTCAAAAACGGACTGAACGAAGGTTGGTACGTCTGTTACCACGAGAACGGCACCAGGAAGTGGGAAGGCGACTACGGTCCCCACGTGGGCAAGTCCTACGACGGCAAGAAAGAGGGCCGCTGGCTGTGCTACTCGGAGAAAGACGGCGAGACCGTATGGCGGACCATCAATTATAGACACGGTTCGCGCACGCAGCCCGACGAACATCCTCTTGGCCCGTGCTCCGAATGTGGAGAGCCCATCCACGATCCGGACACGGACCGTTGTCCGGACTGCGCGCGCTGAGCCCGGGTTCGCTGGTGCCCGATTGCCGCCGGTCCATGGCACCTTTCTGTTTCGCCGCATCAGGACGATTTCCTACTGAAGGGACCGCTTTCCCGTGAAAACCCGGATGACGCGTCGTACGTTCCTGCAGTCGTCGACCGCCGCGGGCCTGGGCCTGATGGCCGGATGCAGTCCTGCGCCTTCGCCCGGCGTCATCTTCAAGGGATGGGTGTACGAACCCGACCTGGTCCGGGAGAACCTCGACTACTTCGAGCAGCAGTCCGGCATCACCGTGGACTACAACGCGGTGTCGGGCAACTACCACGACAAGATGGTGGCGTTGCACGTGGGCGGGGCGCCCATGGAATGCTGCTATGTCCGCGACGACGACTTCGCCGAGTGGGTCGAGGCGGGCTGGCTCCGTCCCTGCGACGACCTCCTGGCCGCCGATCCGGACACTTCGGCGACGACCTCGGATCTCTTCTCCTACAACCTCTCTTCCATGACGTATGACGGCAAACGGTATGGGCTTCCCTACTACACCGACTTCAACATCTGGATTTACAACGAGCCCATGCTCGAGGCGGCGGGTTTCGACGGGCCGGCCCGCACACTGGACGAGCTGACCGAACAGGCCATCAAGGTCCGGGAGGCGCGGGTCCGCACGCCGGCAGGGGACGTAATCGAGTATCCGATCATGCTGAACTTCCGGCAAAGCGTGCTCGGATTCCTCGACTGGTGGACCCTGAACTACGCCAGCGAAGCGACGCTGTTCGACGATGAACTCAACCCCACGTTTCCGGATGACGAGGATCGCCGGACCGAAACCATACTGCAGTGGCTCAGGGATGGGATCCAACGCCACCGCATCATCTCCCCTTCGTCGCTCACCGCGGGGCAGATGCGCGATCACGTCGCCGGCGGCAGACAGGTCTACGGCATCCTCAACAAGTACGACCTGGAGTATGTGAACAACCGCCGGAATTCGGCGGCGGCAGATGACGAATTGAAGCGAAGAGGATCCGACGCGCTGCACGCGAAGGTGTACCGGATGGCGCCGGTTCCGTCGATATCGGCGGAACAGAACGGTACCCTGGGCTGGACGCGGATGTACTGCCTCACGTCGCGGTGTAGGGAAGACCGGATGCAGGACGCATGGGAATTGATGAAGTTCCTGGGCGCGAAGGACGCGGCCGGAGAATACTACACGGCGCGCCGCTGGTTTCGTCTGCGCGGACTCGGATTCGCCTACCGTTCGCTGCTGGACGATCCGGAGATCATCGCCCAGACCGAGCAGTGGGGCGAGATCGACAAGGTCAGGGAGCAGGCCCGGTACGTGAGGCCGCGTGAGAACATCAAGGCGCCCTGGTTCCCTGACTTCAAGATCTACTACCAGCCGGAGATTCAGAAGGTTCTCCTGGGGCAGCAGTCGGCCCGCGACGGACTCGGCAAAATCGCGCAGCGCTGCCGCCAGTTGATCGCGGATTGGAGTTGAAATCGCGTATATGACCGTTCTGAATCCCACCCATCTCATGTCGAGGACGCGGGACGCCCTGCCCCTGCTGCTGAATCTGCCCGCGGTGATCCTGCTCCTCGCCTTTATTGCCTATCCCATCGGCATCTCCTTCTGGATGAGCCTGCACCGGTACAACCTGCGCCGGCCGGACCAGGTGTACTTCCACGGCCTGGAGAACTACGCGACCATCCTGGCGAGTTCCGAGTTCTGGAACGCCCTGTGGATCTCGCTGTACTTCACCTTCATGGCCGTGTTGCTGGTCATCGTGATCGCCATGGCCATCGCCCTGCTGCTGCACGAGTCCTTCCGTGGCCGCGGCGTGGTCCGGGCCCTACTGCTCATACCCTGGGCCATACCGGGCGTGGTCAACGGGCTCATGTGGGTGGGCCTGCTCGGCGACTACGGCGCCTTCAATGCCATGCTCGCGGACTCCGTCGCCGTCGTCAACTACCTGTTCGGTTTAGACATTGTATATACGGGCATGGCCTCGCCCTTCGTGGCGCTGAACGCAGCCATTGGCGCCCACGTTTGGCGCAGTGTACCCTTCGCATGCATCATCTTCCTGGCGGCCATCCAGGCCATACCGACCGAGCAATACCGTGCCGCCCGGGTGGACGGCGCCACGTCGTGGAATCGCTTCCGATTCATCACCCTGCCCTGGCTCTTCCACGCCGTGCTCGTCGTCGCCATCTTCGAGACCATGAACGGCTTCCGGGCATTCGACCTGATCTACGCGCTCACCGGAGGTGGACCCGGCGACGCCACCCACGTGATCGCCTGGCAGACCTACAAGGAAGCCTTCGCCCGCCTCGATTTCGGCGGCGCGAACGCCTATTCGTACCTGATAACCGTGATCACCATGACCCTGGCCATCATCTACATCCGGCTGCTCTACCGCCGCGGACTCGTACAGGGATAGGAGAAAACCATGTGGCGTCGCGCCTCGTTATACTTATACGCCCTGGTCGCCGTGGTCTACCTGACCCTGCCCTTCGCCTGGGTGACCGCCGTCAGCTTCATGCCCGAACGGGAAGTGACGCAGCAACACTGGTGGCCGGAAGAACCCACGATCGGGAACTACAACCTCTATTTCCAGGTGGACGGCCGGTCGGCGGACGTGGGTGCCGCCATCGCGCGGCAGTTTCCCCGGGCCATCGTTAACAGCCTGATCATCGGCACCGCGGTGATGCTTCTCAACCTGACCTGCGGATCCCTGGCTGCCTATGCCCTGGCGCGACTGCCCTTCCGGGGCAACCTGCTGCTCCTGCTCTTCTACCTCGGTTCTAGAAGCGTACCCGGCGTGGCCATCATGATTCCCATGTACCTGCTCATGCGGAGTTACGGACTGCTGGACACGCACCTGTCGGTGATCCTGTCTCACACGACCTTCACCCTGCCGTTTACCATCTGGATCCTGAAGGGATATTTCCAGACCGTGCCCCTGGACCTGGAACGGGCCGCGCGAGTCGACGGCTGCACGCCACTGGGCGCGCTCGTGCGGGTCTTTCTGCCCGTCACCACGCCGGGCCTGGTGGCCGTGGGCATCTTCGCCTTCATCGCGTCCTGGGGTGAGTTCCTTTTCGCCCTGCTCTTCACCACCACCATCGCTTCTAGGCCGGTGACGGTACTGGCGTCGGATTTCGCACAGGAACTGCAGGTGCCCTTCACCGTCATCGCCGCGGGCGGCGTGCTGGTCATCCTCCTGCCCCTGGTCCTGTCCTTCTTATTCCAGCGGCTCATCATCCAGGGCATCGGTGGTTCGGTGACCGGGTAGGCGGGTGACACGATGGCCGGGCGACCTGGCAACGGGGCGAAATGGTGATCGATAGAACAGTTGGTCAGGAAGTCGGTTGATCGCGCAACATTGGAGGAACTTCATTGGCACGAGTCCGGTTGAAAAACCTTACGAAGCACTTCGGGGACGTGGTCGCGGTCGACAACGTTACCCTCGACATCGCCGACCGCGAGTTCCTGACGCTCCTGGGTCCTTCCGGCTGTGGCAAGACAACCCTGCTCAACATGATCGCCGGTCTGGAATCCCCGACGGCGGGCAAGGTGTGGTTCGACGACCGGAATGTCACGGCCGTGCCGCCCGAGCGGCGGGACATCGCCATGGTGTTCCAGACCTACGCCCTCTATCCCCATATGAGCGTCTTCGACAACGTCGCCTTCGGTCTTAAAATGCGCGGCGTGCCGGCGGAGGAACGCAAGCGGCTCGTACTGGAAGTGTCGAAGACCATGGAGATCGAGCATTTGCTGGACCGCAAGCCCCGTGCACTGAGCGGAGGCCAGCGGCAGCGGGTCGCCCTGGCGCGCGCCATCGTCCGCGACCCGGGCGTGTTCCTGCTCGACGAACCGCTCTCCAACTTGGACGCGCAGCTGCGGGTGGTGATGCGCACGGAGTTGAAGCGGCTCCACGGCGATCTCGAAATGACCTTCGTCTACGTCACCCACGACCAGGCCGAGTCGCTCATCCTCTCCGACCGGATCGTGGTGATGAAGGATGGGGAGATCCAGCAGATCGGAACGCCCGAGTCCATCTACGACAGCCCCGCCAACACCTTCGTGGCCGGATTCGTGGGAAGTCCGCCCATTAACCTGCTCAAAGGCGTGCTGGAGCGGCCGGAATCGGCAGGCGGAGACTTGCGAGTGGTGGGCGATGGATTTGCGTGCAACGTGGCGCAGTCCATGGTCGAGCGAATAGAAGATCCACTAGGACGGGAGGTATTCCTTGGCGTCCGCGCGGAGGATATCGGGATAGAAAGCGAGACCAATCCGGGGCCCGGTAACACACCGGTGGCCCGGGCGTCCGTCGTGGTGCGTGAACCCATGGGAAGCGACCTGTACCTGACGGTTGACGTGGGTGGCAGCAACGTGAAGATTCGCACCCGGCCGGACAACCGGCTGGGCAGGGGGGACATGCTTGATGTTTTTTTCGATTCTGAGAAGATCCACCTGTTTGATGGGCAGACCGGGGTATCCCTGATGCTCGATCGGTAATTCCCAGGCATTTTACTGAGCGTCCGCTACCACACATACTTTGTTCCCGTACATGATTTCTAGGCAGAAAATGACCACCTCATCTCAACGCATATTGGTGGTACTGGCCTGGACCGGCGCAGCCTGCTGGCTACTCTATAGTCTGGCAGTCAGAAGCCAGCTGCCCGCTGACATGGCCATTCAATTCAGTTTGGATGGTGAACCAAACCTTTGGCTGGGGCGGGACATGTTTATTTTGTTCACCGCCCTGCTGATTGCCGCTGATGCCGGTATTTTCCATCGCATGATTCACCAGGTAGGGGACATCATACCCGCTGCTTTGAATTTCGTGTTTTTCTTCTTCTACGGGGGAATGATTGGCGTGTTCTGGGAGGTGCTGGAGTTTAATCTGAGTCATATACCGATCCGATGGATATGGATCGGGACATTCGCCATCGCGTCGGGCCTGATCGCACTGCTGGCCGATTTGGCGGGGAGGATTTCAAAATGAAATTCGGAGCGCCCTGGAGTACCTCCGTAAAATGGATTACAGGATTGACGGTCTCGTTCCTGGTTATCCTGGTGATTTTCGGGATATCCCGGCTGGAGGATGTGGGGTCCGGGTCCAGCATCCTGTTTTTCCTGGCCGCTGTCGTAATGCCTGCTTTGCTGCTTGTCGTATCGGCATGCTGGATGATCCGAGGCTACGTGGTAACGGACGATATGCTGCTAGTTCAACGCCTGGGCTGGCAGTCGAAAATGGACCTCAAGGAACTGGTATCTGTGGAGGCGGATCCGGAGGCGATGGCATGTTCTCTCCGGACGTTAGGAGTCGGCGGGCTTTTCTGTTTCTGCGGGAGATTCCGGAATACGAAACTGGGCGCTTATCGCACCTATGCGACAGACCCGAAGCGGTCCGTCGTCCTGAAGTTCCAGAATCAAACGGCCGTAGTCTCCCCGGACAGACCGGATGACTTCGTCGACTGTGTTAGAGAGCGGGCTGCTTTGTGAATAGCGTCGTAACTGAATCGTATCCGACCATACCAGATCTGATGTTGAGATATAAACTATACCTAGATCCTGATTGGCCAGGTTTGTTTACCTGTTATGCTTCTTTGGGTCCTTGGTGAGGATCTCAGCAATCCTCGGCTCAAATACCTCTTTTAGTTTGGGAAGAAGGTCCAGCATCCAGACCCTGGTTGCTTCGAGCCTGTCTGCCGGGTCGTCTATGCTGCCGACCTTCCTGATGTTTATGCTGGAAAATGTGTGTCTGTCGTGCCTTCGCCAACACCAATCCGGTTCTGGATTGGCTTCGATGCTTGATTCGATCCGATCCTTATCCGCTCGCAGTTGATCGAATAGAAACTTGGTCGTCTCAACGTCATCGGTAATATGTAGGGTTACCCAGGCATCGTTTTTGCCCTCCAGGGATGCAGCATACCAAATGTTGTCGTTCTCAAGGGAAGGAAAGTAACGGCCTGAGTAGTCAAACATTTGTATTGGCCTTTCTGCAGCAAAACCGGTATCGCGGAGCTTATTGATCAGAGGCTCGAAGAAGTCGGTGTATTTCTGGATATGGGGTGGAGCAGGTGGGTCAACCGGTAGCGTATTTTCCAGATCCCAACCACCCGGGTACACCACCTTCGAAAACCTGGGTTCGGGATCTGAGTCAGCGTAATTTCCACAGTCCTCGATCTTTAGTCCATAGAACTCGACATCTCCACCTGTCCATTCGTTCAGACGATTCAGGACTTCAGCATGCTCGTACATAAATTCCGGAGCAACCCAAATGGCAATACGAGCATCGAGTAGCGTTGAATAGGCAATGAGTCGGCCCAAATGATCGGTATCTGACCGCTCCAACTGATTCTCAATCGCGACTAACTTACCTGTATCTATATCTTTGGCCAGGATATCAAGTTGTAAAAATGAGCCGACTTTTTTCTCCTGTTTAACGAGTTTCAGATTCTTGCCAATTAGCTTTCCAACACTGTCGAGTTTGCACGCCAACCTAGGTGTGAAATCCCGGGCTTCGTGCTTCCACATAGATCGGACGTCCAACTGTTCAAACGGATCCTTCGAAGCTCGCAATTTCGCTTCCTTTCTTCCCTCATATCGATCGCAATTGACGGTTGATGTACGTCACTGCTGCTCATCCGGCGCATTGGGCTGCCCCGGATGGGATCCACCCGCGTTCTTGGCCGTATTGCCGCCGTCCAGCGGCATCAGCGCGCCAGTGACCCAACTCGAGGCGTCGGAGGCGAGGAAGATGGCGAGCCCCTGGATGTCTTCCGACTTGCCCAGGCGGCCGATGGGGATACCCCGCAGATAAGTATCGCCCAGCTTGCCATCGGCGCCGATGCGGCGCTCCAGGTCCCTGTTCATGATCTGGGCGCACACGATGGCGTTGACGCGCACCCCCTTGCTGCTCCATTCGGTGCTCATCTCCCGAACCATCTGGGCCACGCCGCCCATGGCGATGCTGTAGGCCATGTGGCCGCGGCCGAGGGCCGATAGCCCGGCGATGGACACGATATTGATGATGCTGCCCCGGCCGGCGTCGATCATGCGCCTGGCGCCTTCCTGGCAGCAGACATACCGCCCGACGACCAGGTTGTTCAGGGTCTGGATGAGTCCCGCTTCGGTGATCTCCAGGGGCGACCGGTGGGCGCCGCCCTCGCCGGCGATGTTGGCAAGCACGTCGATCCGCCCGTAGGTTTCGTCCAGCTTTGCGAACATCGCGCGGATCTGCGCGCCGTTGGAGACGTCGCACACGGCCGGCTCGGCACGGCGGCCAAGGCGCGTGATCTCTTTTACCGTATCCTGCAGGCCTTCCTCGTTGATATCTGCCAGCATGAGATCCGCCCCCGTCTCGGCGAATCCGATGGACGCCGCCCGGCCCATGCCGCTGGCCGCGCCGGAGACCAGGGCGACGCGTCCGCTCAGATCAAACAATGGATGAGACATTTTCTCTCCTTTGCGTTTAAGGCTGTTTCGGCATATATTATACGGGTCGCGGCACCTCTTTAGCCAGTCGAAATTTCGCCAAACTTCTCGACGGGTTTTCCTATGCCTCCCTTAACTGTCGTATCCGACTACGAACCCAGTGGCGATCAGCCCAGGGCGATCGAGGAACTCGTCCAGGGCATACACCGGGGGGACAGGCACCAGTGCCTCCTCGGGATCACGGGCAGCGGGAAGACCTACACGATGGCGCAGGTCATCGCAAAGTTGCAGAAACCGACCCTGGTCATTTCGCCCAACAAGACCCTGGCCGCCCAGCTTTACGGCGAGTTCAGGGGGTTCTTCCCGAAGAATTCGGTCGAATACTTCATCAGCTATTACGACTACTATCAGCCGGAAGCGTACATGCCGGTGACGGATACCTATATCGAAAAGGATTCGTCCGTCAACGAGGACCTGGACAAGCTTCGCCTGAGGGCGACGAGCACGCTGCTGGAACGGCGGGACGTGGTGATCGTCGCGTCCGTGTCTTCCATCTACAGCCTGGGTTCGCCCGATGAGTGGAAGGAGTTCATTCTGCTCGTGGACCGGGGCGAGGTGTACGAGCGGGACAAGATCATGCGCAAGCTGATCGACATGCATTACAACCGGAACGATTACGACTTCGCGCGCGGCACGTTCCGCGTGCGGGGCGACACCCTCGACATCCTGCCCGCGGACCAGGAGAAGGGCATCCGCATCGAGATGTTCGGCGACGAGGTCGACCGCATTACCGAGTTCGATCCCCTCACGGGCGAAGTCCTTGCCGAGCGGGACCGCATCGCCGTCTACCCGGCCCGCCACTTCGTCACCACGGCGCCGCGCCTTGAACAGGCCATGAAGGCCATCGAAGAGGAACTGGACGAGCGGCTCCGGGTATTGTACGACGAGAACAAGCTTCTGGAGGCGCAACGGCTGGAACAGCGCACGCGCTTCGACCTGGAGATGATGCGGGAGATCGGGTTCTGCGCCGGCATCGAAAACTACTCCATGCACCTTTCCGGACGGTCCCCGGGCGAACGCCCCTTCTGCCTGTTCGACTTCTTCCCCAGCGATTTCCTGCTGGTCATCGACGAGTCGCACGTCTCCCTGCCCCAGCTCCGGGCCATGTACAACGGCGACCGGTCGCGGAAGACCACCCTGGTCGAGCACGGTTTCCGCCTGCCGTCGGCGTTGGACAATCGCCCCCTTACCTTCGATGAATACGAGTCCATGATCAACCAGGTGATCTACGTGTCTGCGACGCCGGCCGACTACGAACTGAGCCAGTGCCAGGGCGTCGTGGTCGAACAGATCATCCGGCCCACGGGACTGATGGACCCGGAGATCCACGTTCAGCCCGTGGAGAACCAGATGGACGACCTGCTGGTCCGCATCCGCGAACGGGCCGAGCGCCAGGAACGGGTGCTGGTGACGACACTGACCAAGCGGATGGCCGAGGACCTGACCGATTATCTCAGGCAGCTGAGCGTCCGGGTGCGCTATCTCCATTCCACCATCGATTCGATAGAGCGCGTCGAGATCCTGCGCGATCTTCGGCTCGGGAAGTTCGACGTGCTCGTGGGCATCAACCTGCTCCGCGAGGGGCTCGACCTGCCCGAGGTCTCCCTGGTGGCCATCCTGGACGCGGACAAGGAGGGGTTCCTGCGGTCGGAGCGGTCGCTGATCCAGACGGCCGGGCGGGCGGCGCGGAACGTGCGCGGCGAGGTGATCTTCTATGCCGACAACATCACCGATTCCATGCGCAGGGCCATGGATGAGACGAATCGCCGCCGGACGCTGCAGCAGGAATACAACGAGTTGCACGGAATCGAACCCGAGACCGTGTACAAGTCCATCGAAGAGATCATCAAGACCACGGCCGTGGCCGATGTAAAATCGGTGGACGACGACATGCCGGTCCTCAGTACCATCGCGAAGATGGACCAGAGCACCGTCCTGGAAGAACTCAAGCACGCCATGTACGAGGCCGCCGCCAACCTGGAGTTCGAGAAGGCGGCCAAGCTGCGCGACGAAATCAACCGGCTCGAATCCCAACCCGTGAAATGAGACGGAACCTTGCCCGGCCGGATGGATCCCCGTCCCGCCGGTGACGAACCGTCCTCCTTCCCATGCTCCTACCACTCCAGGCTGAAAGCCCGTCCTTCTCCCGGCCCGTTATCACCTACGCGCTGCTCGCTGCCAACGTGGCGGTATTTCTGTTCCAGTTCGTCCTGGGACCGGTGGGTGAGCAGATATTCATTTTCAAGACGGCGGCCATACCTTTTGAACTGACCCGTTTCGTCGACCGGGCCGTCATACCCATTCCGGGTACCTCCCTACACTACCCCGACGCCCTGGTGCCCTTCCCCCTGACGCTGTTCACGGCCATGTTCGTGCACGGGGGCTTCATGCATCTCGCCGGCAACATGCTATACCTGTGGATCTTCGGCAACAGCGTGGAGAGCGCCATGGGTTCGGGCCGTTACCTGCTCTTCTACATCCTGACCGGTCTCTGTGCCACCCTGGTGCACGTGATCTCCGAGCCCGATTCCGCCATTCCCATGATCGGCGCCAGCGGCGCCATCGCGGGTGTCCTGGGCGCCTATTTCATCCTGTACCCTCGGGCCTACATCAAGACCTTCATCCTGCTGTTCATCTTCATCCAGATCATCCACGTGCCCGCGGTCATCATCCTCGGGATCTGGTTCCTGCGGCAGATTCTGGGTATCGGCAGCGACGGCGTGGCCTGGTACGCGCATATCGGCGGATTCCTCGTCGGCATGGTCCTCGTGCGGCGCTTCCTGAAGAACCTGCCCCGAACGATTCACATCAATCCGCGGGGTGAATGGTGAGCGGTCGTTCGCCGGAAACGCCTTTTCTGGACTCGCTCGGTATCGGCCGGGGAGAGGCCGTGGCCATCGTGGGCAGTGGCGGCAAGGCCACGCTGATGTATCGGCTGGCGGGCGAAGCCGTTGCGCGTGGTTACGCCGTGGTCACCACGTCCACGACCCATCTTCATCCTCCCACTTCGAAGCAGACGAACGGGTTTTTTGTGACCAATGAGACAGCGGATTGGCCGGTGCTTATTCCGCGGGAACTGGATGCGCGCCGCCATGTGACTGTTCTGGGCGATCGCCCCAGGCCTGACAAGCTAAAGGGGTTGGAGGCGGATGAATTGGCACGACTGCGAGAAGTCTGCGCGCCAGACCTGCTGCTGATGAAGGCCGATGGCGCCCGCACACGACTGTTCAAGGCACCGGGCGATCACGAGCCCGTGGTACCGGCGGGAACGACCCGCGGCGTGATCGTCGCCAGCCTGAAGTCCGTTGGGATCCTCCTGAACGACCGGCAGGTGCACCGGCCGGAACGCGTAGCCAGGTTGACCGGGTTGGAACAGGGCGAATCCGTAACGCCGGAAGTGATCGCCGGAGTGGTCAGTCATCCCGACGCGTACCAGCGCGCCTTCCCGGAGTCCGTTCCCCTTTCCCTGTATCTTTCCTGTGCAGGTGACGAAGACGGTCGCGCGCTGGCCCGCCGTATCGTCGAGGCCGTCCCTGGTTCGGTTTTTGAAGGGATCTACTGCGGGGAACTGTTCCGGTCGAAGGCCAAGATAACCCGCCTGGCGTGATTTCTTTCACTTTCATGCTGGTTGCCTGCACGCGTGCGCCTGACGCGCGAGTGCTAACGCGTGAGCGCGCCGGACAACTCCCCGCCTATGGTGGCGCCACGTGGTTTCGTGGCCCGATTCCACCGGACCTGTCGTTAAATCCGCGTTGACACCCTTTCCGCTTCGTGGTAATATCTAGCCACGCCTTGCGCTGGCGTCCGCACGTCAACGCGCGGCGCCGTTGCAGGGCTCCTGATTCGGGATCGGCACGTTCGCGGGATGGGTTTCATGGCACACCTGAAATGGTCAACGATCGCACTGTGCGTGGCCGTCCTGGCGATGGGCTGCGCCGGCGGTGATCCCGACAAACGGATCGTGACGGTCTATTCTCCCCACGGAAAACCGATCCTGCCCGAGTTCGAAAAACTCTTCGAGGCCGCGCATCCGGATATCGACGTCCGCTGGCTCGACATGGGTTCGCAGGACGTGCTCGACCGGGTGCGCTCCGAACGGGCCAATCCCCAGGGAGACGTCTGGTGGGGCGCGCCGGCGACCAATTTCATCCAGGCCGCCGACGAGGGCCTGCTCAGTCCGTACCGGCCTACCTGGGCGGAAGCGGTGCTTCCAGAGTTCCGGGACGCGGGGGACCACTGGTACGGCACGGCGCAGCTGATTCCCGTAATCGCCTTCAACAATCTCGAGCTGACCAGTGAAACGGCGCCCGCGGACTGGGACGAACTCCTCGATCCGAAGTGGCGGGACCTGATCGTGATCCGTTACCCCCTGGCTTCGGGCACGATGCGGACGGTCTACTCGGGGATGATCTGGCGCACGTACCGGGATTCCGGCCTGCCCGACGCGGGGTATGATTGGCTCACGCGGCTCGACGCCAACACGAAGGATTACGCCGCCGACCCGAACATGATGTTCCAGAAGCTCGCCCGGAAGGAAGGGCTGGTTTCCATCTGGCTCATGAGCGACATCATGCTGCAGGTGGACCGGTACGGCTATCCCTTCGACTTCGTGGTGCCGGCCAGCGGCGCGCCGGTGCTGACCGACGGCATCGCGCTCATCGCCAACGGCAAGAATCCGGACGACGCCCGGCTGTTCTACGAATTCGTGACCAATGTCGACCACACGGTCATGCAGGCCACCGAGTATTACCGGATCCCGACCCGCGGCGACATACCCAGGGAACGTCTCCCCTCGTGGATGGCCGATCTTTCCGTCGCTCCCTTCGACATCGACTGGAAGGTCTTCTCCGAACAGTCAAGGACCTGGATGAAGTACTGGGACGACAACATCAAGGACCGGGGTTAAGCCCTTTCGCCTTCCGCAACGGTTCCCTAACGATATACGCCCATGGCCCAGGTCACCCTCGATCGCCTCACCAAGCATTTCGACGACACCCCGGTCGTCAAGGGCATCAGCCTGACAGTCGCCGACGGTGAGTTCTTCAGCCTGCTGGGTCCGAGCGGCTGCGGTAAGACCACCATACTCCGCATGATCGCCGGGTTCATCTTTCCCACGTCCGGCGCCGTGCGCTTCGACGGCCAGGACGTCACCAGCCTACCCGCCCACCGGCGCAACACCGGGATGGTCTTCCAGAACTACGCCCTCTTCCCCCACATGACCGTCTTCGAGAACGTGGCCTTTGGTCTGCGCACCCGGAAGGTGGCCGGTCCCGAGATAGCCGACCGCGTGGCGCGGGCGCTCGACCTGGTGGGGCTGACCGGGCTGGAAAGGCGTCCCGTACCCCAGTTGTCGGGCGGACAGCAGCAGCGGGTGGCCCTCGCCCGGGCCGTGGTCATCGAACCCGACCTGTTGCTGCTCGACGAACCCCTGTCCAACCTGGATACCAAGCTGCGTGAAGAGACGCGGGACCAGATCCGGGAGCTGCAGACGAAACTGGGTATCACGGCCGTCTACGTCACCCACGACCAGGAGGAAGCGCTGGCCGTTTCCGATCGGATCGCGGTGATGGAGGAGGGCGAGTGCCGGCAGCTGGACCGGCCGGATGTGATTTACCGCAGGCCGGCCAACCGCTTCGTGGCCGCCTTCATGGGCAATATGAACCTGTGGGAGGGCGTGGTCTCGTCCGAAGGGGGCGGCGGCACCGTATTCCGACATGAAAGTGGACTGACCGTCCCGCTGCCCTTGCCGTCCGCTGAGGCCGATGAAGGTGCGCCGTCCTCGCCGTCCTCGTCGTCCTCGTCTCCCGATGCCGGTGCGCCGCCCTTGCCGTCCGAAGGCACCGTTCATCTGGCCCTGCATCCCCAGGCCGCACGGTTGACCGGCGAAGACGGGGAAAGCACCGTTGCCGGCGTCGTTTCCACCCGGCGTTTCAAAGGCGCGACCGTCGAGTTCACCATTGATGCCGGGGGCGTGCCCATCCAGGTTGTCGAGAACGCGGAAGACCCAATGGCTGCAAGGCAACCGGGCGATACGGTGCGCGTCCACATCCCTGGCGACCAGGCGGTCATCCTGGGAGACTGAACCGGATCATGCCCCAGCCCGCCACCCTCCGCCAGCCCGGTGCCCTGTACGCCCTCATTCGCCAGCCCCGCACCTTCGTATTCATCCTGCTGGGGTTCATCCTCCTCGGCTACGTCGTCTATCCCGCCGCACTCGTAATATGGGAAAGCCTCTTCCGCGAGGGACAGTTCGGGTTCGGCAACTACGGCGAGTTTTTCGATCCCGAATACCCCTCATACATGGAGGGTCTCTTCAACAGCGTCATGGTCTCCGTGGGGAGCGTGCTGCTCTCGGCGCTGATCGGCGTGCCCCTGGCTCTCATCTTCACCCATTACGACTTTCCGGGCCGGTCCGTCTTCTCGGCGCTGGCCACGCTGCCCATCGTCCTGCCGCCCCTGGTGGGCGTCCTCGCATTCCTTTTTCTATACAGTGAAAGCGGCATGGTCCCGCGACTCATCCAGGCGGCCCTGGGCCTGGAGCGGCCGCCCTTCTCGCTGAACGGGGTGTGGGCCGTACTGCTCGTGCACGGCTATACGATGTACGTCTTCTTCTACCTGTTCACTTCGGCCGCACTGAGAGGCATCGATCCGGCGGTCATGGAGGCGGCCCGCAACCTGGGCGCGTCGTCCTGGTTCAGCTTCCGGTCCGTCACCCTGCCCCTGCTGACGCCGGCGCTGGTGGGCGCCACGCTCCTGGTCTTCATGACGTCCATGAACTCCTTCAGCGCGCCATTCATCTTCGCCGGGGGATTCCGTTTTCTCAGCCTCAATATCTACACGTCCAAGCTGAACGGCGACATGGCCATGGCCGTCACGCAGACCGTGGTCCTCTCCGCTTTCTCAATCGCCTTTCTCTTCTGGATGCGCCACTACGAGGGGCGCCGGCAATACACCATGAGCACCAAGGGCACGGCTAATCTTCGACGCGAGATACGCGGGCGCTGGGCGCGCCTGCTCGCGGGTGGTGCCGGTATCGCCATGGTGATCGTGCTCCTGCTGCCCCATCTGACCATCCTCCTGCTTTCCTTCGTACAGGATGGTACGTGGACGCACCAGATTCTGCCCCAGGTATATACATCGGACAACTACGGCAGGCTTTTCCAGGATCCCACCTTCTGGGAACCGATCCGGAACAGTGTGAACATGGCGGTGATTTCCACGGCGGCCGACGTGGCCATTGGGGTCAGCGCGGCCTACCTGGTGGTCAAGGGCGCATTCCGGGGCCGCAAACTGCTCGACGCCCTCGTGATGGTGCCCTGGGCACTGCCCGGCACAGTGGTGGCCATCAACCTGATCGTCGCCTTCAGCCAGGGCACGCCCTTCAGCTTCGGCCAGGTGCTCGTGGGCTCATTCTGGCTGTTGCCCATCGCTTATTTCGTCCGCCACCTGCCCATCGTGTTCCGGGCGTCAGCGGCGGCCTTCAGACAGCTGGACGACTCCCTGGAGGAAGCGGCGCGCAACCTCGGCGCGGGGTGGTTCTACGCCTTCCGCCGCGTCACCCTGCCGCTCATCGGACCCGGCGTGCTCGCCGGCACGCTGCTCGCCTTCGTCACCGCCCTGGGCGAATTCGTGGCGTCTATCCTACTGTACGTCTACGACAACCGCCCGATCGCCATGGAGATCCTGTCCCACCTGCGCCAATTCAACATCGGCAGCGCCGCGGCCTACGCCGTCCTGCTCCTGCTGCTCGTGTCCGTCGTGCTGCTGGGTTCCAACTATTTCTCCCGTGGCACGGCCCAGCGAAGCCTCTCATAGGCCCGCCGTGCAGACACGTCCCATGACCCATGCCATCCGGAGTCTTACCTGACCCGTGCTCAAGCGTTCCGACTACTTCCTCTTTATAACCGCTTTCGCCATGGACTTCTGCACGGGCCTGGTTTCCTTCGCCGTGCCCCTGCGAGCCCTCGACATGGGCGCGTCGGTGGTGGAACTGGGGTTCATCGGCACCGCTGGCTCGCTCAGTTTCACCGTGGGCTGCACCTTCACAGGCAAACTGGCGGACCGGTTCGACCGTCGCCGGCTCCTGGCCATCGCCGCCGGCCTGACCGCGGCGGTTTTCTGCATGCTCTATTTCGCGGTAAACTACTGGATGCTGCTCGCCGGCGCCGCCCTGGGATGGGGATTGCTGGCCCTCTTCTGGCCTTCCTTGCAGGCGATCCTGGCCGAGAACCGCAGCCGGAGGCAAATGGTGAAAACCCTCGGCACGTTCAATATGTTCTGGACCCTGGGCTTCATGCTGGGACCCGCGGCGGGGGGCTACCTCTACCTGGTGGGTCCCCGGGTGCCCTTTGCGACCGGTACCATCGGCATGGCGTTCCTCGCGCTGGCGATCATCCTGCCGTGGTTCAGATCGACCGCGGTCCGTCAAGAGGAGCCGGAGGAAGAACCCCACGCGCCCGTCGACATCGCGCGCTTCCGCTGGATCGCCTGGACGGCCAGTTTCACGGCCTTCTTCATGATCGGCATGCTCAACAACCAGTTTCCCAAGCTTGCCGCCACGCTGCTCATCCGGCCCGACACGCTCGGCATCCTCCTGGCCATTCCCAGGTTCATACAGATGCTGATCTTCCTGGTCGCGAAGTACACCACCTGGTGGCAGTTCCGGCTCAGGCCCCTCGTCATCCCCCAGATCACCGCCGCGGTCGGCATGATCGTCGTGGCGACGCAAGATTCACCCGTGGTCCTGGCCGTTGCCTTCGGATCCGTCGGGTTGCTGGTCGGCGCAGCCTTTTCGGCGAGCCAGTTCTATTCTTTTTTCCAGGAGGAAAGAAAGGGAGAGAAGGGTGCCCGAAACGAAATGTTCATCGGGCTGGGCATGGTCTCGGGGCCTCTGATCGGCGGATATCTGGCCCAGATCATCGGCCTGCGCATGCCTTACGTGCTGTGCTGCAGTGTGCTGGTCATCGCCATGCTGGTCGAGTACCGGTGGTACCGGAAGCGGGGGTAAGTGAAGGTCGCGGCGTTGCTGGGCCTGTACCGGTGGTACCGAAAGCACACGTGCGTACCCGCCCATCGTCACGCCGCCCATCGTCACGCCGCCCATCGTTACGCCGCCCATCGGTCCAAATCGCGTCGAAGGCCGTCTACCCACCGGCGCTCATTCGGCCTCCGCGGTCTGTTTGACAACCTCCAGCGCCTTGGGCCAGGTTTCGTTGAAATACTCCACGAAGTCGTTGAACGTGTCCGTTACCACGGTCAGATGGGTGCTCCCGTCGGCGTCCCGCAGCGTGTAATTCTCAAAGGCCGGTGACCACGACTTCACCTCGTCGCTTTCCCTGTCCTCCACACCCTTCACGATGTACCCGATGTGCCGGATGGACATGTACTCGTGCGTGCGGTTCTCGTCGATCTTGCTGACCATGCCGTCGTCGCCCTCGACCAGGAACCGTATTTCACTGCCCTCGCTCCAGTCCTCGACGAAGTGGGATCCCTCGGCAAATTCGCGCGACCACTTCCGGAACGGTTCGTCGTCGAACAGGGCGTGCCACACCTGTTCCCTCGAAGCGTCGATGGTAATCGAGAAGGTGAGTTTCTCTGTGGCATTCGAATCAGTCATCGCTCTATCCTTTCATCACGCTACCTCGCGCTTCGTCACGCTACCTCGCGCTTCGTCACGCTACCTCGCACTACATCACGCGTCGCGCTTCATATTACTTTGTCACACTCGGAAAATACCGATCTCAACCCTGGTTCACCGCCGCCTGCTCGATGACGTCCGGCAGACGATCCAGTGCACGGACCATGCGGTCGACACAAACTGCTTTTCCCAGCACGGCAACCAGGTGGAACAGGGACGGACCGGCCATTTCACCGGTCAGCGCCACGCGGCAGGGATGGATGAACTGGGCCGCCTTCAGCCCATGACGTTCCGACAGGTCCCTGATGACGCCCTCCACTGCTTCGACGTCGAACACTTCGAGGGCCGCGAACTCGTCACGGATCCAGCCGATCCGCTCTGCCACGGCATCCGGCTCTTTCGCCCAGTGTTTTCGTACCGCCTTTGTATTGTAGTCGAAGTCATCCGTGAAGAAGAACCTGCCTTGGACCGCGAAGTCGGCCAAAGTGCGACATCGCTCCCTGAGCAGGGCGACGACTTCCATCGCGTAAGCGTGGTCTGCGGTCTTTCCTTTGGTCTGCCCATCAGCCTGTCCGCCGGTCTTACCGTCGACGATTTGTTTTTCGGATTGACAGTCGGTCTTCTCGCCGCCGCTGGGTCGCTCTCCGACGAGCCCTTCGCGCTTCAGGTATGGCTGCGCCAGGGTCCACAGTTCCTCGTTGGACAGCGCCATGATGTGCTGGCCGTTCAGCCACTCGAATTTGCGCAGGTCGAAGACGGTGTCCCGCTTGTGGACCTGGTCCAGGGAAAATCGCTCCCTGAGCTCGGTGCGGGTGAAGAACTCCTGATCGTCTCCGGTCTGCCACCCGAGCAGCGAAAGGAAGTTGACCACGGCGTTGGACAGGTAGCCGGCGTCGCGGTATTCGGATACGGACGCGGCGCCGTGGCGCTTCGACAGCTTTTTCTTGTCTTCGCCCAAAATACTGGGCAGGTGGGCGAATTCGGGCAGGTTGGCGCCCAGGGCCTGGAACAGGTGGATGTGCTTGGTCGTATTGGTTACGTGGTCGATTCCCCGGATGACGTGGGACACCTCCATGTCCACGTCGTCGACCACTACGGCAAGGTGGTACAGAGGCGTGCCGTTGGACCGTACAATGACGAAATCGTCGATGGTCTCGTTCTCCACCTCGATCTCGCCAAGTATCCGGTCACGGAATACGGTTTTGCCTTCGGGGATCTTGAGCCGGATGACCGGCTTGCGGCCCTCGGCCTCCAGCGCTTCGGCCTCCGCGGCGGTGATGTCCGCGTAGCGGCGGTCGTTTCGCCAGGACCGGCCCTTCGCCAGGGCTTCCTTCTTATTCGCTTCCAGCTCTTCAGGGAGGTAGTAGCACCGGTAGGCCCTGCCGGTTTCGACCAGATGCTGCGCGCGGGCAACGTGCCGTTCAATACGGCGGGACTGGTAGACCACATCCTCGTCCCAGTCCATGCCCATCCACTCCAGCACCTCGAAGATGGCATCGACCCATTCCTGACGGGATCGGGCGGTGTCGGTATCTTCGATGCGCAGGAGAAAACGGCCCTTTTCCTTGCGGGCAAAGAGCCAGTTGAACAGGCCCGTGTGGGCGCTGCCGATGTGCAGCAGTCCGGTGGGGCTGGGGGCAAAGCGTACGCGTACGGGCCGGGACATGGATTGTTACGTAGCCTGGGGATCTGGACCGCTGGCGTCTTCCGTCGCGGTCGAAGTGTCGGTAACGGGAGGCGTCTCGTCCACTGATGCCGGAGTTGCCGCGGGAACGACGGACGGCAGCGAATCCAGTGTCATGGTTATCCCGCCTATCGCACCCGCCAACAGGTTGTACAGCCAGGTGGCCAGAGAGACCACCAGGGCACCGACCACGGCGTACAGGATGGTGATCACGATCCAGGCCACGACCGCGATGAAGCCCGTGGCACCTACGATATAGCCCATCTCATCGGGCATGCCTTCGGACATCCCCACCATGCCCATGAAACTCGCCATCATCGTGATCAGCACGGCGTAAAGCGCCCCAACAACGAACCCCACAACACCGGCGATGAGAAAGGTAATCTTGCACGCGGACCACGGGTCGATTCGCTTCAACTGGTACTGCATGAATGGCGCTCCTGATTGAATCTCAAGAATAGGGCTCCCGATGGTAATTCAAAGTACAGGGCTCCCGATGGTATTCCTGGATGGGGCTTCCGATGCGGGCCGGAGCCCGATGAATGCCGCTATTCGGCCGACCAGGAGCGGCTTTGATACTTCTGACGGAGAGGGAGGGATTCGAACCCTCGGTAGGTTTTTTGACCCACAATCGATTAGCAGTCGATCCGATTCAGCCACTCTCGCACCTCTCCGGAATGATTTCCAGATCCGTTGGACGGTGGGGGTGGGCTAATAGAAGCAGCAAGTATCTGGTAATATGTTGTTTATACCGACTTATTCCAGCCCGTCCCGACATTCAGTCCATCGGTTTATGTAGACAGTAATAACCTCCCGTCACCCAATTGTGTCAAGTCGATTTTCGAGCCTTGTAATTGGTATTAAAAGATTCACCTTATCGGTCAGAAACGACGGGTACCGCACCCGGCTTGTGGCATCTCTGCTGTGATAATACCAGAAAAGCTGATCACAATAAAGTGGTCAGCTTTCAGTGTTTCTGGTTGGCCATTTCACAGATCGGTCAACTACGCTTGCTTTGCTCCACCTGGCTACCACAGCGAATGTAATCCTTGTACTTGGATAAGGTGAATTCACCAGGATAGGTCCGGTGAGAAACAGATATTGCAATGTAAATCAAAATACTATATTCAGAAGATTATTAAGATTTTTAATTGTTTGATAAAACAAGTACAGGATGCTGCTAAGGAACCTTGAACCCCAGGGGGTGAATAGTTGCGGATGGTTATTTCTTTCCTTTCTGTTTTCATAATTGCTTGCGCCGGTGATTCCAACCCCATATCCAACAAGAACGCCATTACTTTGGAAAGGTCAGTACAAACAATACATCCTGTGCTGGGTGTACGTATCGCTGCTGAAGTGGATGACGGTTCCTACGACAGAGACCACTACAGTTATCCAAGTTCTATTGAGGCTGATATAGTAAATCAACAGGCGGGACTATTCTCGCCTTACTCGCTCAAGTGCTTCGATTCTGCTTCCGAAACGGATATAGAGCATATCGTAGCCACGGCCGAGGCACATGCAAGCGGCATGCATGCCAAAACCGAAGAGGAACGGGGTGCATACGCCAAGGACCTGGACAACCTAACCCTCGCGGCGCCAAGTCTTAACAGACATCAGAAGTCCGACAAAGATCCGGCCGAATGGATGCCGGATAACAATAAATGCTGGTATGTCGGCAAATGGGTGGAAATCAAGAAGAAGTACAACCTGTCTATGGACCAGACCGAGGCGGACTCAATAGCGGCAGTCTACCAGGAATGTGATTACTTCGGCATGATCTTGCCTTTTTGTGCAGCAGGGCTTGCCGAGTCCGAGTTCTATGATTTCAGGTGGAGTAGGTGGGGAGATAGTAAAGATGAAGTACAATCCACGGAGGCGGCCACCCTGACTGTTGCCCAAGTGGATAGTACGCATGAGACCGGATCGCTAAACACGATTTTGACGTTCAATGAGAACACATCCGATACAGTAGACGTGGTGTACGGATTCACTGACAACCGGCTGCAATCTGGAACCTATTTATTCAACTCAAACGTTCCAGCCAGCCGGTCCGATACTATTCAAGAAGTGCTTGATGAACGGTATGGCGTCGGAGAGGAACGTACGGGTTACACACAGTGGAAACGAAACGAACGGACTACTGTCGTGTTGTATCCGGCCTCCGAAGATTCCTCGATGAGTATCGTCTACATGGAAGATTCAATGCTAATGGATTCGGTAAGCGACACAACATACAACCATCTGCCCTTACGAACATTGGTACCACTTGAATAGGGAAGTTATAGGCTCATGTATCTACAGCTTCTTTGAAACAAGAGTTTAAACGGTGGGGGTGGGATTCGAACCCACGGTACCCGCAAAGGTACAACGGTTTTCAAGACCGTCTCTTTCGGCCACTCAGACACCCCACCCTGGCAGGCAGGTAATTTAGGCTCACTGATTGGCGGGTGTCAACGCAAAATGGCGGTCGGTATTGCCCTGTGCTGCCCTAGGACACGACCTGCTTCTGGTTATCACATTAAATCCTGTCCTGCCCACGGCTGAGCGCCTGAAATCCTTTCCCCCGGAGCGCTTGACCGGTCTGAACGATTTACATAGTTTTCCTTCTACCTGGTATCACACTTTAAAATCCCCGGTTTCGGCATAACACGTACTAAACCCCGAGCAGAACGACATCTGTCCTGGATTCGAAGTCGTAACGGGATGTCCAATGGGTCCGTGTATGGAGACCATTTGCATGAATCCGCGAATCTTGCGACACACCTGTTACACGGTGTTCGCCCTTTTCGTGTGGCAGGGGCTGGCTCCCCACGACGCGTCGTCCCTGGAAACCGGGAATGTGTATCGCTCTTCCGCTACTGAAAGCGTGAAATCAGCGGAGGAGGCCGCGCTGAGTGACGGAGACTGTAGCGTAGAGCTCGCGTTTTCTGGATTCGGACGGGGAATGGAAGGAAGGGATATACAATAACAAGTTATTCAGGACGTTGTTTTTTATAAGTAGCCAGGTGACTGTCGCCGGAGTCGAGCGTAAAGTAAGCAAAATCTGCAGGCTCGCATGGTCTCCGGTAGTGGTGACGAATTCAGACAGACTGGTTCCGGCAATCGAGGGAGAATTGACGCGCAGGGCGGACCGGATACACGCGCTTAGGATCGTCAACGACGAAATTCCGTCATCGCGCGAGGAATGGAGATCCGCATTCGGCAGTCTGAGCCCGGAGACGTTTATCAAGGTGTTATCGGCGCCGAAGGACTATTCCGGCGATATCGGCGTAAGCACCGAAGCCGGTGAAATCGCGATAACTTTCACGCGAGACCCTTACAATGACCAGATCTACTACCGGCCGGAAAAGGTGTGGAGGTCGGGACGGAGCACAGCACGACACCGGACTATATCACTTCTACGTACAGGGGTGTTTGTCGGTTGGCGGCCGGGACCTGGGATGGATAGTCAATGCCGGCCTGGGCACCTACCGGCAGTGCTGCTCGGAGGACATCCCCAGGCTGAAGAACCAGCATTTCAATATGCAGTGGAAGAATGTGGACAGAGACGGCTATCGTATGCGTTGCGGGCTCGAGGAGTGTGAAGTTTACATAAAGAAGCAGTTACTGAGATTGCAATGATCGGTGCAATGCGGCTTAAAGCGAAGGGCAAATCTGAGGAAACTGCTTAAAGTAATAAGCTTACACGGACGCCAGGAATCCGTGGTTCGGTCGGAGCCTGGCCAGGAGCCCCAAGATCCCGTCGCTCGGTAGGAGTCGAGCTAAGAGACCCTACACCCGCACCGCCAGCCCATCGTGGAGGGCGGTGCGGTAGGCCTTGAGCGCGGGCACGAAGCCCATCACGAACCCGGCCGTCACCACGGCGGCCAGGTAGAGGAATTCGATTGAACCGGGGGGCCGGATCGGAATATAGAGCCCGACTTGCGCCTCGACAAAGGACTGTCCGGCTGAGAGCAACACGTAAACCAGGGCGAGTCCGCCGATGGCTCCCGCCGCGGACAGGCACACCGACTCGAGCACCAGCAGTGAGACGATCCGGTTGGGTCCGGCCCCGACGGCGCGCAGGATCGCCATTTCCCGGCGGCGCTCGTTAAGTGACGTGTAGAGTGAGACCAGCATGCCCAGTAACCCTACCAGCACGACGAAGATGGTCACCAGGCGGAGGCCGGTCTCGGCGTAACCCAGGCCCTGCCACATCTCGTTCAGGGCGACTCCGGGGATCACGGCCATCATGGGCTCGTTCTCGAAGTCGTTGATCTGGCGCTGCAGTTGTAGCACGTTCCGGCGGCTGGTCATGCCCACGAAGAACGACGTCACCTGCGTGACTTCGACATCCTCGATCGAGAAATCCACCGCCTCGTCGTGCCCATCGTCCGCGGTGGCCGCATCCGCCTCATCGTGGACGTGCCCATCGTCCGCGGTGGCCGCATCTGTCTCATCGTGGACGTGTTCGTCGTCCGACGCCGGAGGGGCACCGCCCTCCCAGTGGATGGCCTCCATGCCCTCGAGGGTCACGTAGATCGCTCGGTCAACGGGGGTGAATGTCTTGGCGAGGACGCCCACGACCGTGAAGGGCATGTGGTCGTGGTTCAGGAAACCCACCTCACCGAGCCCGTGCGTCACCGCAATCTCGTCGCCCAACGCGTAATTCAACTCGGCTGCCACGTCCGCGCCCAGGGTCACATCGAACAGATCCACGTTCGCCCCTCCCTCCGCCAGCGCGATTTCCTGACCTCCGCGGTAGCGGTAGTGACGATGGAAGTCCTGGTTCGTGCCGATGACCCGGAATCCTCTGTGACTGTCCCCAAGACTGTATGGGATGGTCCAAGCGACCGCGGGATGCTCCGCCCACTGTCTGTAGGCCTCCCACGAAACGTTCTCCGTCGGTGATCCCAAGCCAAAGACCGAATACAATAGCAGCTGAATCGTGCCGCCCTTGGTACCGACGATCAGATCGGTCTGGCTGATGGTGTTGGAGAAGCTCTCGCGCATGCCCATGCGCACGTTCTCGACGCCGATCATGAGGGCGACGCTGAGGGCGATGGAGCCTACCGTGAGCGAGGTGCTGAAGGCGCGGTTGCGGAGCGACTTGAGCGCGAGGTCCAGAACCACCATCAGCGCAACGCCTTGTTGATGTCGGGAAGCGAGATGGTGCGGGAGAACTTGCCCTCCAGCGTGCGGTCGTGGCTCACGAACACCAACGTTGCGCCGGCACGCTCGCATTCCTGGAAGAGCAGATCGAGGAAGGCCTCGCGGCGGTCGAAGTCCAGGGAGGAGGTCGGTTCATCGGCGACGATGAGCTCCGGGGCCCCGATGAGCGCACGGCAGGCCGCAACCCTTTGCTGCTGTCCCACCGAAAGTTCGGTCACCTGGTTATCCAGCAGGTTTCCGATCTGGAGGTGTTCGGCAAGCAGCGCGGCGGTCTCCTTCACACCCTTGCCGTCCAGCCGGGCCCGGCGCCCCGCGTGCATGCGAACAGGAAGGGCGATATTGTCGAGCACCGACAGGTAGGGGATGAGGTTGAACATCTGGAAGACATAGCCGATGTGCTCCGCCCGGAAGGCGTCCCGCCGTGCTCCCGACAGTGAGGCGAGGTCCTCGCCCAGTACCCTGATCTCGCCCTCAGTCGCTTTCAGGACCCCCGCCAGCACACCGAGCAGCGTCGTCTTGCCGCTGCCACTGGGGCCGAACAGGAACGCGCGCGTCCCCCGCTCGAGGGATAGCTCGGGGATGTCCAACACCCAGGGGCCGCCTCCGTAGCGGAAGCGCAGGCATCGGACGTCGACTGTGAAACTCATCTATAGCTTATCCCATCGAAGCGTAGATCCACGAAAAACGGCGGGTACTCGGTTCAGCGAGTGCGCGCGCTCAATTCACACAACTGTCCGCATCGCGGATCAGTACTCGTACGGATAGACCCGCTGGCCGGTGATGGTGAAGCCGACGGGGCCGTACGCGCTCTTCGTCATCTCGATCTTGAGTACGCCCTCGACCCACACCGGGTTCCACCCGTCCAGAAACGCCCATTTGCCCTTCACCATCTCGATGTAGACGAGCTGGTTGGGCGGGGGAGGGGGCGTGTGGATGCAGGCGCCGACATAGGGAACGAGGAGGAATTCCTTCGCCGAGGACGCCCAGTCTTCAAGCGTTACCGTAAATCCGGGGACCTTTACGAATTTGCCATCGAGCGCCGCCAACTCCGCGCTTGGTTTGCCGGTACGGTAGTTGAGGCTGGACAGGAGGTTCCAGCCTACCTGGATGGGTTTGTTGGCTGATGCGTCCTGTGGTGCGTCGACCGGGGGCTCCGGGACGGCCTCCGAGAGGTCGCCCGAAACGCTAAGTGTAATCACGAGCAGCGTGGCGGCGATGGCGAAGAGAAATTTCCGGCTGGCGTCGATCATCGGAAAACTCCGGCTGTGAAGTTCACAATTTTATAAATGTAGGTAAACGAGGTCTCTTTGGCAATAGAAAGTGATTACCCCGCGGTTATTTGATTCAATAGACCCTTAAGGCTTTTGTTGCTTACCCGGGCCTAACCCGCTTGCGACAGGAGATACGGTGGCCGAAGCTCCGGGAAATCGCGTTAACTGCTTAAAAGGAATAAGTTTACACAGACGTCAAGAAACTGTACTTTCAGGCTGAACCGATTGCGGAACAGGTTGGATAAATCAGTGCGTGCCGGACTTCATCAACTTTCCTGATCATGAAAAAACGAATCTGTCATTTCCTTCTGATCCTTCTCCTGGTATCGTCGAATCCCGGTTGCGGCGACCCGACATCAAGCGTCATCAGTGACCTGCAGTTGCGCCTGGCGGCTCAAACACCGATCCGGCACAACGTCCGATCGGTCGTGGTGGACATATCGGGCGTGTCCATTCGTTCCACCACAAACAGCGAGTTCGGAACCCCCGGCACCTTGACCCATACCGTCGACCTGCTCGAACTGGGGGGAAGCGATACGCGGGTCCTGGAAGTGTTCTCCCTGGTCGAGGGTAGATACGACGCCGCACGCCTCAATATCCACGAAGTCACGGTGACCCTGTTGAATGGCGTGCAGTTCAACGAAGTGTATACGGACCCGCAGGGCAGGGAGATGATCGCCGAAGCAAACACCCCCGTGGTCGTCGAGCGCGGCAGGAAGGCGGACGTCGTAATCGATTTCGACCTGATGCGTTCGATCGCATTTGAGGGCGATCTCCAACGGGTCCACGACATTACCGGGATGAGGTTCTCGCCGGCAGGCCGCCTGGTGGATCTGGCGAGTTCCGGCCAGGTTTCAGGCAGCATCAAGCACGACAACAGCACGCCGGCGATCCTCCGGGACGACGTACCGCTGAGTGGCTACCCCGTAACCTTGTTTCAACCCGGCAGGACGGATTCGGTGACGGTCTATTCTGACGAAGGCGGCCAGTACACGGCCTACTTCATGCCCGCCGGATCCTACGCCCTGTACGGCCCACCCACGGAGGACACCGAGGCCTTCTCCACGGAAAACGTCGTGGTGACTACCGCCAGTACGACGCGCCAGGACGTCATCGCCAGGAAGCGCTAATTGGTAGAGTAAGGAGATCTGGATTAAACGCGCCGCGGTGTTTTGAATGACCCGGAAGGCAACGGTTGTACCGGGAAATGAGGCTTGACGGTCAGACGGGCGGCCTGCAAATTGATTTCCTGTTTTTCGATCAGACCTGCCGTCCTGAATACGAGGTATACCGATACTGCGGTGCCATGGCTCGCAGCCGCGTGGGAAGGGGAATTCGATGGCGTTTTACATGTACCTGTCCATCACCGGCGAGGGCAAAATCGCCATCTACGAAATGGAACCGGATAGCGGCGGCTTGGCCCACAAGGAAGATGTCGCCGCGGGGGCCGGCGTGATGCCCCAGGTCGTGGATGCCGACCTTGAACACCTGTATGCCGGACTGCGTGGCGAGCCGTCTGTGCAGACGTATAGCCTGGATCGAAATTCGGGTAGCATATCGCTGCAGGGCACCACGCCCTTTGATTGGGACACGACGTACATGGCCCTGGACAACACCGGGCGTTTTCTCCTGTCCGCTTCCTACGGACGGGCCGTGGCGGGCGTTCACGCCATCGGGGACGACGGCATGGTCCAGGCGCCGCCCGTAGACCGGCAGGAGACAGCCCGATGCGCCCATTACATTCAGACCGACGCTTCGAACCGTTTCGCCTTCGTGCCCCACGTGGCCGAGTCGAACATGATCTGCCAGTTCCGGTTCGACGAAAACACGGGCAAGCTGACGCCAAACGATCCGCCCAGGGTCGCCCAGCCTCCGGATACAGGTCCGCGTCATTACTGTCACCATCCCACGCTGAACGTGCTCTACGCCGACAATGAACAGGGAAGCAGTATGACGGTCTATCGGTTCGACCCGGACCGGGGAACGCTGGAGGCGCTGCAAACGGTATCGACGTTGCCGTCGGATTTTACTGGTGAAAACTCCTGTTCGCAGATCCATATCCATCCTTCTGGCCGGTTCGTTTACGCTAGCAACCGGGGTCACGACAGCATCGCCGGGTTCGCGATTGATCCGGTCTCCGGACTCCTGACCGCCATTGGCCAGGCGCCGACCGAAAAGATGCCGCGGGCCTTCAACCTGGATCCTCGGGGCCGGTTCCTCTACGCCGCGGGCCAGGAATCGGGCCGCCTCGCCGCCTACAGGATTGACCAGGATTCGGGTGCGCTTTCGCCGATCGGCGTGTACGACGTGGGACCGTCGCCGGCCTGGGTGATGATCGTGGACATGGACGGATAAGGCCGTTGCTGGCGGCCCGCCTGGACCGGACGCTACGCTGATGTTTCAACTCGGGTTTCTCGCGTCCCATCGCGGTTCAAACATGCTGGCGGTCGTCGACGCCTGCGCCAACGGGAGTAAGCCATGGCTACCACCTTTGACCTCATCGTAACCGATGGCCTGATCGTCAACCAGGAAGGCGTTACGGCCGCCACGATCGTCGTGCGGGGCGGCCGCATCGCCGGCGTGCTCGAGCCCGACGCCCGGCCCGACTGCGCACGGCAGATCTCGGCGAAGGGCATGCACGTCCTGCCCGGCCTGATCGACCCCCACGTCCATCTCCGGTCGCCCGGCCACGAAGAGCGGGAGGACCCCGTCTCCGGCACGAGCGCTGCGGCCGCGGGCGGCATCACGACCCTGCTGGAAATGCCCATCTCGCCGGTTGCCGCCAGTACGGCCGAGGGACTCCGCAAACGGGGCGAAGCCATCGGCGAAACTTCGTTGATCGATTTCGGTCTCTACGGCGCCGCCGGACATCAAAACGTGGACCTGATCACCGAGGTGGCCGATGCGGGCGCCGTGGCCTTTAAGACCTTCCTGACCGCGCCACCGACCCACCGCGAGGGCGAGTTCTTCGGCCTCTGGTGCCTGGACTACTCGCTACTGCGGGACGTGATGGCGGCCACGGCCGCCACGGGCCTGCGCCACAGCTTCCACTGCGAGAACTGGCCCATGATCGAGACGCTCATCGCCCGGCTGTCCGCGGAGGGCCGCAACGACGGCCTGGCCCACGCCGAAAGCCGGCCGTCCATCGTGGAAGACACGTCGGTCGCTATCATGATGAGCCTGGCCGCCGAGGCCGGCGGTCCGGTGGAGGTCGTACACCTGTCAAGTCCGCGCGCCGCACAGATGGTGAAGGAGGCCAAGGCCAGAGGGCTCGACGTCATCGCGGAGACCTGTCCCCAGTACCTCTTCCTGACCGACCAGGTCTTGTCCGTGCACCGCGGTTTCGCCAAGTGCAATCCCGCCCTGCGTCCCGCCGAAGAGGTCGAAGCGCTCTGGTCCTACCTGCATGACGGTACCCTGGAATTCGTCGGCAGCGACCATTCGCCCTTCCGGCCCGAGGAGAAGGAAGGCGAGGACATCTTCGCCATTCCGCCCGGCCTGCCCGGACTCGAATCCATGGCGCCCCTGATGCTGACCGCGGTCAACGACGGCCGCCTGTCCATTACCGACCTCGTCAGGCTGATGTCGACCCGCCAGGCCGAGATCTTCAGGCTCCCCGGGAAAGGGCGCATCTCGATCGGAAACGACGCCGATCTCACCTTCGTGGACATGGACGCGCGTTGGACCTTTGACCGGAACACCTGCTTCACCAAGGCAAGGGAAGTCATGCGCATCGTGCATGGCATGCCCATGAAGGGCCGCATCCAGCGTACCATGGTGCGTGGCGAGACGGTATACGACGACGGAAAAATCACGGGCCGGCCGGGCCACGGCCGCTGGCTGAAACCCGGTTGATCGAGCGTACCGGTTCAGGGCATCGGGGAGAAAGGCCTCAGGAATCAGAGAATCCATTGGATCAGGAACGTTGAACCAGTGAATCTGAATTCAGGGATGCGCAAATCAGGAATCATGTTCAAGGAACCTGCTATATAACCTCAGTTGCAAGCTTTGATTTTGAAAGGAATTCGCATGGCAGACCAAGACCCTAAGGGCGTGTATACCATCGCGCCGACCCCGTTCGAAGAGGACGGCAGCCTGGACACGGGCAGCCTGTCGACGCTGACCCATTTCCTGATCGATCTGGGTATCGACGGTATAACCATACTTGGCGTCATGGGTGAGACCAGCAAGCTGGTGGAGTCCGAACGGGACCAGGTGATCGCCGGTGTGGTCGAGGCGGCGGATGGCCGCATCCCCATCTGCGTGGGAACCAGCCACACGGGAACGGACGGTTGCGTCGCGCTCAGCAGACGGGCCGAGGAACTGGGCGCCTCCTCGCTCATGGTGGCGCCGCCCAAGCTGGCCAAGGGTACCGACGAGGCATTACTCGCCCACTACCTCAAGGTGGCGGACGCGGTTTCGCTGCCGGTCGTGGTACAGGACCACCCCACCAGCAGCGGGGTCCTGATGAGCATCGACTTCATCGCGGCCATCGCTGACCGCTCCCCACAGTGCCGCTTTCTCAAACTGGAGGAAGAACCGTCGCCGAGGAAGGCAAGCCAGGTGCTCGCGGCCAATCCCAACGTGGAGATCTTCGGCGGCCTGGGTGGCGTCATGCTCCTCGAGGAACTGCGCCATGGATGCATGGGCACCATGACCGGTTTCGCCTACCCGGACATTCTGAAGAACATCCACACGAAGTACATGTCCGGCGACATCGATGGCGCCACCGAAACCTTTTATCGGTATTGCCCGCTTATCCGCTTCGAGGGTCAGCCCGGCATCGGGCTTTCCATCCGCAAGAACGTCTACCAGCGCCGGGGCGCCATCAAAACCGCCCGGGCGCGCCAGCCCTTCGTACCGATGGACGACGGGACCCTGGCGGACCTGAACGACCTGTTGACGAGACTGGGATTGGTTTAACGCTCAATTCCGCCAATCGAGCAGGACGCCTAACGCGTCGCCCGGTTTCTTGTATAGCAATTCGAAGGCGTCAGACGCGTGGCGCCAGGGAAAGCGGTGCGTGGTCATTCGATCGGTGCGGATCGCGCCCGAGGCGAGGAGTTCCATAGCGCGGCGGGACTGGTGGGCACCCGCTCGCGTCCGGAAGTAACCTCCCAGCAGTTTGCGCCCCTGAATCTTACCTGAAGGCAGAGAAAGTGGCTGGTCCTCGTACAGTCCGATCAGGTGGATCAACCCGCCAATGGCGAGCATGTCGAGTCCCTGCTCGAAAGCTGCCGGCCCCGCCGGACCGCCCACGGCGTAGACCACGATGTCGGCCCCTAATCCGTTGGTAAGGCGTTTCACGGCCTTGACCGGATCTTCCTCCCGGGCGTTGATTACCGTGTCGGCACCGAACTCCGCTGCCATGGCACACCGATTGGCCAGTGCGTCCACGGCCACCGTCCTGCCGGTTCCATTCGCCTTGATGACCTGAAGGATCAGGTTGCCCACGAGACCCTGGCCGAGCACGACAACCGTGTCCTGAAGCTGAATATCCTCCACTTCCACCCAGGTAACCGCACCGGCCGTGAGCGGGTAGTAAGGCGCGCTGTCGAAGGAAAGGTCCGCCGGCATGGGCATGACGATGGTCTGGTCCCACGGGAAAACGAGCCGAGCAGGCCGGACGACGTACTGGGCGTGGGGCGCCAGCGCAACGACCCGGTCCCCGATTTCCAGGTGTTCGATGCCTTCCCCCAGAGCGTCTACCGTGCCCGCCATGGAATAGCCCATGATGTCCGGGCTAACCGCGTGTTCCCGCGTATAACGGCCACCCAGTTCCGAACCCCGGCTGATCAGGCTGCAGGCAGCCTTCACCCGGATTTCTCCGGCACCCGGCTCAGGTATCGACACCTCTTCGATCTCGATCCTGTGAAGTCCTTCGGGCTTGATGACGCGTTTCATGGTGGGCATTTTCTTAAAGTCACTCCCACAGATCAATGCAACAAGTAATTCGCCAGGGTTCTTTGAACGTCGGTGATGTCTATACCCCGCTTGAACTCCTTGTTTATTGGAACATCGCTACCGGAAACCCAAATCTTCATCTCGGAGTCAAGATCTACCTTTCCGGCAGTCTCGAACGAGAAGTGGGTAATTGACTTGTACGGGATAGAGTGGTACTCGGTCTTTCGACCGGATATCCCCTGTTTATCCACTAGAATTATCCGCCTGTCCGTGAAAGCAAAAAGGTCTCTGACCAACTTGAAGACTCTGACCAGTTTCTCTTCCTCAGTCAATATCCCCGAGAACTCTTTCTCGATTTCTTCGACTTCGACCTCCGAAGCGTTGCCCATGATAGAGTTTAGGATCGACATGAAGTCTACCTCCGGTTCTCTCTGAAAAGTTTGCCCGATTAACGCTATACCGTCAAGGACCGTCTTCTCTTTCCAGCAATGCCGCGGCCTTCTGCAGGACAGCATCCGTGATTTCCGCCGGGAGGCTGCAAATCGGTTCCAGTGCACAGGACTGCCACGCCACACTTTCCAGTTGATCTGCCAGGACTACCCCCGAAGCCGGCATTCCCACGGGTATCGCAACCTCGAACGGATACCCCTTCTCCTCGTCGCTAACCGGGCAGAAAATGGCCAGGCCAACCCTTCGATTGTAGGATTCGGGCGAGAGCACGACAGCGGAACGCGCGGAGGACTGGATTGATCCGTCCCCCGTACGGGCGTAAATCCATACCAGGTCTCCACGTCTGGGGATGTGATTTTCCTTGCCCATCAAGTTTCTCCGCGTTCCGGGATGTCGACCGTTATTCTGCTATGCATGTTGTGCCCGCCGTGCATGTAGTGCTTACCGTACAGGTTGTTCCTGCCGTGCATGTTGTGCCTCGTGACACCCGGAAGCAAATCAGCAAGCCTTTGCCGGGTACGCTCCACCGGAACGATGGTCAATTCCCTGCCACGCAGCACCAGCACCACCGGCGAATCGTCCGTTATACCCATCTGAACCGTGACCGGCTTCGGGATGCGCAGTGCCAGGCTATTACCCCACATTTTCGTACGGGATCTCATGCACGCCTCCTGTTGCTATATTGTAGATACTTGCGTGTATACGTAACGGGATCGATGTATACACTTCGTCTATGTTAATCCATTAGTCGAGAACCCGGTTCTAATCTCGACTAGTGGATCGTGTTTTATGGGGACTTGATTGGTGTTATGGGAAATTGAAAAGAAAGGGGTTAAAGGGGACCTCAGGCCAGTTCACCAGGCATTGCCATTCGCAGCGTATACCTCCCCGGGGCCGGGACATAACCCAGTTTCCGGTTGATCGCCAGCATGGGGCTGTTCGTCGAATCGTTGTGCGTACTGAGTGATCGAGCGCCTTGATTCCTGGCATAACGAATCGCGGCCAGTTTCAGGGCCAGGGCAATGTGGCGCCTTCGATATTCCCGGATAACACCTGTATGAACGTTGAAGGCCTGTTGCGATTCGGGGTATAGCCGGATCGCGGAGATTCCCACCCAGCGGTCCCCATCGGCAGCAAGCAACTGGCCATCCGGCCGGTACCATTCCGATCCGTACACCCATTCATTGAATTCCTTGAAGGTGAGTCCAGGGGCGGTCCAATCCGGGACGTCCCTGTCGGTAATCGCGTTGACTTCGTAGAGTTTCCTGCGTGCGTCAGGCGTATCTCCGAAATCTGCAATAGAGCGCACATGTATACCCGCCTCGGCGACTCCGTCAAGCGTGCTCAGATAGGGTGATTCGTCGAAATGATCCAGGTCCAGGCTCGACTGGAATAGATGCCGGTCTTTCTCGAATCCGCGTCGCCCGGCGAATGACTGCGAAACAGAGCAGTCGTCCCGGACCTCGCTCGTTATCGCACCGGCGTCGTGGTGCCCCAGAAACTGCATCACGTCCGTGTACAGCGCTTTGCCGATACCTCGTCCCCGCCAAGCAGGCGCCACGCCCACCCAGGCGTAGAACTGCCCTTCCGGATCCCAGGTTTCGTGCACCGACACCGCGTAACCCATCACGACGTCGTCATGCGTCACGGCCACCTGGCGATAGCTGATTCTGCCCGGTACCGAGTGGGTCAACCACTCGCGTACGGTAACTTCTGAAACAGGATTCTGTTCGAAGGCGTTGACGACGGAAGCGATGCCTGCTTCATCGGACGAGGGACGGGCGGGGCGGAGGCGGATCATTTTGCGGGTTCAGTGTTTTGGAATATCCGAAAGGGGGGAATCTCAGCGTGTTGCTGGCAACACTTGGACTACATAAATTCCGCATAGAGCGGAAACCAGAACTGATAAACAGTCTATTGTTTCATTCGAGGTAATCCACCAGGGATCAAGAGGATTCGTAGGCTTTCAGGAAGTCCTCTCCAGCAATGCCAGCTTGAGTGCAAATGCGTCGTAACGTCGAAGACTTAAGCCGACTGTGATTTGGCATCGTCAATGGAGTTCGCGTTCCGTCCGGATTCACTCTGACCATTGAGATATGATTGCCTTCACGGACGACCTTGAATCCCAGTTTGCTCAGAGTACGTGTAACTCGTTGACGAGGTGCATAGTATACCTGAGGTCGACAATCCACCCTAAACGAGCACCGCCGGCATGGGTTTGAACTGGCAGGCTTCGACGAAGATCTCGAAGAAGTCGGGGGTAGTCTCGAGCTCGATGTGCTCGATGTCCTTGACCAGTGACTCCAACTCCTTGCGGCGCGAACGGGACAGGAGGATCTCCCGGGCGCCCTGGACGGCGGCGTTGCCGACCTTGAAGATGCGGTCTTCGGGCACGGGAGCCAGGAACCCGATGTCGATGGCGTTGCGCACGTCCACGTAGTTGGCGAATCCGCCCGCAAGGAAGAGCCGGTCCACGTCGTCCGGCGCGACGCCGAAGGCACGGAGGACGATGTATTGGCCGCAGTAATTGGCTGCCTTGGCCTGAGCCAGGTTGCTGGCGTCCTGCCGGGAAAGGGTGATGCCGGATTCGGCTACGACGGGTACCTCGAACTGTTTCCGGTCGGGGAACACCCCCTTCGGGCTCATCATGCCGCGGCGGCGCAGTTCGGCGAGCAGATCAATCAGCCCGGAACCGCAGATGCCCTGGGGCGCGGAGTCTCCGATGGTGCGCCAGTCGAACCGCCCGTCTTCCCACTTCAATGTTTCAATGGCGCCTTCGTAGCCTGGCATGCCGTATTTGATTCCGCCGCCCTCGAAGGCGGGACCGGCGGGGCACGAAGCCGTGACCATGCGTCCGTTGCCCGCCACGACCACCTCGGTATTGGTGCCCACGTCCACAAGCATGGATACGCCCGGCCGCGCAGCCAGGTCGACGGTGGCCAGGTCGGCCGTCACGTCGCCCCCCACGTGGCTGGCGATAATGGGCAGGCCGTAGGCACGGGCCTTAGGATTGGCCCGCAGGCCGAGCCGGCGGGTGCCGATGGTCAGCGCCGTGGTATCCCGTTCGCCCGCGAGGTACTCGTTTTCGATCTGCGACTTGTAGGGCTTCTGGCCGATGCTCTGCACGTCGAGGCGGAAGAAGAGGTCCCGCATGGTGGAGTTGCCCGCCACGACGATCTCGTAGATCTCCTGCCGTGCGGTTTCAGTCCGCTCGCACCAGTCCATGATCTCGTGGTTGACGGCGTTGATGATGGCGTTCCAGAGTTCGTCCTCGAACCCGCCGTCGTAGGAGATGCGGTGCATCACGTCGCTGCCGCCGAAGCGTTGGGGGTTCTCGAAGGAGCAGACGTGGACGCTCCGGCCAGTCTCCAGGTCCACGAAATCCATGACCACCGTGGTCGTGCCCAGGTCGATCGCGAGCCCGTACACGTGTCCGCGGAACCGGTCGACCTGCTCGCCGTCGTAGAAGATGTCATCGCCCCGCCGCGTGACCAGGGGATCGAGCGGCGTTTCCTTTTCTTCGGTAACGGTCAGGATCTTGGGCGTGCGGCGGAGCGGAGCGAAGGCGATGTCCACATTGGGGTCGATCACGCGCGCCTGGCAGGCGAGCCGGTAGTTCTCACGCAGAAAGGACTCCGGCTTGGACCTGGGCACGAGCCCTTCCATCCCCTTGTGGATTTCCACGATGCACTCGTGGCAGATACCGTTGCGGAAACAGGAGGTGGGCACCTGGACGGCGAGGTCGTCGGCGTAATCGAAGATGGATTTGCCGATGACCGCGGGCCGGGTCGTCGTGCCGTCGGTAACCGTGCCGCCGGGCGGATTTGAGGACGCATCCATGGTCACGTTCGGCGCGGGCCGTCCTGTACGATTTGCTTCATCCATGCCCGTATCCACAGCATCTTCTCGCATCGCCGAAGGTCGTACGTCCGGTTTTTGATCCGTCGACTCGACAGGCTGCTTCGCCCTTTCGCGCGGCGCTTCCTCCGTCTCCCAAGCGCCGCGGTAGTCGAGCTTGTCGTCCCCGCCGCACATGAGCAGGCCGCCGGACTTCCTGGGTTTGCGCTGGTTGCGGCACCCGAACCGGGCCGTACATTCGTCGAAACGGTTTTTGTATGGGCAACGGTAGGTGGCCTGCTCTGTCGCGTGGGCCATCATGTCTTTGAAGATGGCCGTGATGCGGTCCAGGCGTTCCTGGTACGCCGCCTTGTCGATCTTTTTCATGGAAATATGTAGGGAAGGGATCCTGTTGCGGCCAGCCGCGCCAATCTGCCAGCCCGGCTGCTTTCCCAGCCGCGCCACTTGACCACCCGCGCCGAAACGGGATCGGACCGCCGGTCCGCCAGGCCGTGAGGTGCGATAAACTTGCTCAGGCTTCCTGTTCCTGCTTGAGTTCCACGAGGAGGCGGTGGGCCAGTTCCACGCATCCAACCGCGTCTTCGGCGGTGCCGTCGGCGCCCATGTCGTCGGCGAACTCCTGGGTGACCGACGCACCGCCCACCATGATCTTGACGTCTTCGCGCATGTCGTTATCGATGAAGGCGTCGATAGTCTTGCCCATGTTGGGCATGGTTGTGGTGAGCAGGGCCGACATGCCCACCAGGGGGGCTTCGTGTTCCTCCACGGCGTCCATGAATTCGTCCTCGGAGGTGTCTACACCGAGGTCGTGGACCACGAACCCGGCGCCGCGCAGCATCATGATGCACAGGTTTTTGCCGATGTCGTGAAGGTCGCCCTTGACCGTGCCCATGATGACCGTGCCGACGGGCTTTATGCCAGAGGCGGAGAGAATGGGTTCGATGTGGGCCATGCCGGCCTTCATGGCGCGGGCGCAGGCCAGGACCTCCGGGACGAAGATGAAGTTCTCCCGGAACTTGATCCCCACGATGCTCATGCCGTTGATCAGGCCGTCGTCCATCACCTCCAGGGCCTCGATACCATCGTCCAGCGCCGCCCGGGTAAGCGTGTCGACCGTGCCGTTGTCCCCGTCGATGAGTGCCGCGGAGATCTCCTGCATGGCCGGCGTCGCCCGGGCGAAGGCATCGATGATCCGCGTCCGCTCGTTGGGTCTTTCGATGAACTCTTCTATTTCGTCTTTAAGAAAGTCGTTGGCTATATCGTTGAGTTCTGCCATGCGCTTCTTCCCGGTCCTCCCTGGTTCATGCCGATCTTGCCGCCTGCCTCGCGGTGAGTTGGACCGCGCCGGTCGTTGCGGCCGATCCCGTTTTCAATGCGCGGCTTTTGCGCCTCGCGTCCAGCTGATTTCTGTGCGCCTCACGCCGCGTGCGTGCGGTGCCAGTCCTTCACGGCCTGGGGGATCGCCTTCAGGTTCTCGATGGACGCCTGTAGCGGTACCGCGCATTCCGGTCCCACCATGTGAATCCCGTGCTCCAGGTTGCTGCAAACTTCCCCGGTCACCTCTTCGGGACCTCGCGCGAAGAGCGTCTCGGGGTTGTTGATGTTGCCCACGAGGGATATCTGGCCGTCCACGGCCTCCATGGACTCCTGGGGCTTGTTTTTCGAATCGTAGTGAAAGGCCGCGAAGCCGGTCTCCGCGATGTATCCCATGCGGTCCACGGTCCTTCCGCAGATGTGCATGATCAGCGGGATGGGGATCCGTTCGACGAGTTCGATGTGCAGGTCCCTCAGGAACCGCCGGTAATACTCGCCGCTCACCAGGTCGCCCGTGGCGTGGTCCGGCAGGGTCAGGGCGTCCGCTCCGGCCTCGATCTGCGCGATGCCGAAATCCACTGTCGCCTCCTTCATGCGGTCGAGGGCGAGATGGGTCTTCCCGGGGTCATCCAGGGACATGAGCAGGAAGGGCTCCACGCCGAAGCAGTGGTAACCCAGCGACCACGGCCCCATGGTCTTGCCGATGATGGCCACCTCGTCGCCGTATTCCTTCTTGAGCAGGCTGATGGCGTCGAGGACGCATTTCGTGTCCTGGTGCGTGAGGAAATCGGACGGGACGTTGATGTCGTCCACGTCTTCCCAGATGGGCTCGCGCATCTTGACCGTGGGCCAGTTGTCTTTCTGCTCCCACTGGATCTTGCAGCCCAGCGCGGAGGATTCCTGGATAATGGTAAAGACCGGCATGATGCTGTCGAAACCCAGTTCTGTGTACCCGGTGGCCGCTAGCCGGGCCATTAGTTCCGGGTCCCGGTTGGCGTCCGGAAAAGGCGCGTCGACCAGGTCCATCAACTCCACCGTGGCGACGGACGTCGGATTGCATACGGGCGTGCGGTCCACGGGCTCCCGCCTGAGGGCGGCCAGCACCCGATCCCGGCCCTTCATCTCCCTGGTGAGGTCATCGCTCATGACTGCCTCCTTATCGATCGAGCTTACGACGATCGCGTAGTCATCATTCGGGCTCTGTGATTACTGCTAACCATCCTGCTGGCTGGGCGCCGCCAGGACGCCCCTGCTCAGCGCGGCCTCCTGTTCACGCAGGACCGCCCGGACGTTCGGCGCGCGGACCAGCAATTGCCCGATCATCGCGTCGTGGACATGTGCGCAGGGAAAAACCACCTGGTCCAGGGTGCCGCTTACCTCGTCTATCTCGGCCAGCTTCATCAGACCGCCGGCGATGAAGGAAATGCGACGCTCGCGGTCCTTGCCTTCCCCGTGGGCCGTGACGCGATACACGCCGTCTCCCTCGCTCTGGGCCTGGATTTGAAGGCCCGATTTCTTGTCGAGAATCTCCAGGGGCCGCGGTTCCGCGGGGCCGGCAGGGTCCAGCTTGCAGGCTTCGAGAAACACCCGCTTTACCCCCATGTGATGTTCATGGCCGCAGGGGAACCGAAGGCGTCCGCCGCTGGCCTGTTCCATCCCGCCCAGCACTCCCATGGCCTTTACCACGAAGGCGATTCGGTCCTCGACGCCTTCCCGCCGGCTGTAAGTGTATACCTGGTAGACCGGCCCGGTATCGTCCTGCTGACGGTAAAGGCCGATGGATATGTCCCCGAAATGGGGATCCAGCGGAACCAGTTCGATGCGCCTGCCTATGTCGCCTGTCTGACCCATGTCTACCGCCTCTTACGTTTTCGATGCAGCCGGCACTTTTCCTTGCCCGGTCGCGTCCGACCATTGCTGTGGCTGGTTGCGGCCGGCCCTGTTCCTTGCCCGGTCGCGTCCAGTCTTATCCCCTATCGAACCCGTCTTCGAGCCGCTTTAAAATGGCTTCCGCCACCGTTGCGGCCTCTTTATCTTCGCCGGTCCATTCCTGTTTTTCAGACCAGTGCCACTCGTCCAGGTAGGCGTCGGTACCAGTGAGTCCGTCCCGCATGGCCACCCGGTCGATTTCCTGCTGGAACCAGTCGGGCATCTGTCGTGAAAGGGGACGCCGTCCTCCGTAGACGCGCACCTGCGCCGGAATGTCACGCCAGTAAAGAACCTGGTACTTCGTCATGCCGCCCGATCCATCCCGTCCATCGCTTCGCGGAAGGCCCGGATGTGGGCGACTCCCGTGCCGCAGCAGCCGCCGATTAAAAAAGCGCCGGCCTCGATGAGTTCCGGTACGCAGGCCGCCATCTCTTCCGGGGTATTGGCGTAATAGGTCCGGTGCTGCTCGTCGAGACGCGCCTTCCCGGCGTTCGGGTAGGCCATCATGCGTTTCGGTTCCTCCGCCCTGACTTCCATGGCGCGTTTCAACTGGCCGATACCGTTGATGGCGTAGGGCATGCCCGTGTGCTCGTCGCGCCGGGATTCCGCCCCGCAGTTCAGGCCGACGATCTGCACGTGCTCGAGCAGGTCGCGACCGCCAGACTGCGCGCCGCCTGCCAGGATCTCAAGGAGATCGGCTGCCGAATGGCCCCAGTCGGTCTTGTAAACGACCTCACCCGTAGCGCGGTCCTTCGTGTACTTGTACGTCTGGTTCACGGCGATGGGCAGACCGAACTGCTTCAAAACGTCGATGGCCAGGGCCGCCTCGTTGGCGGAGAACATGGTCTCGACACAGAAGAAATCCACCCCGCCGGCAGCCAGGACCGTTCCCACACGCTCGTGGGCGTCCCGGGCGATGCTGTTGGCGATGCCGAACTCCGTGTCGCCGCTGTCGGCCTCGATGGCGCCCGGCAATGGTCCGATGGAACCGGCCAGGTACACAACCCTGCCGCTTCGCTCAATGGCGGATCGGGCATGTTCCACGGAAAGCCGGATCAGCCGCTCGGACTCCGAGGCGTCCTTCCCGGCCATTTCGAGATGGGGATAAGATGCCACGAACGTATTCGTTCCAACGACTTCCGCGCCTGCTTCAATATAATCGTAATGGATGTCCCTGACAATGTCGGGGTAGAGCTCGTTGGCCAGTGCGCTGTTGGCCAACTCGATGCCCCGGACGAAGAGCTCGGTGCCGAAACCGCCGTCGTAAAGGAGGGGACGATCGTCGGCAATGCGTTCAATAAATGACATCATGCGGGTTGCTCCGGCGGGCCGGTTCGGTCGTCAGGTGCGTCTCGGATCGTCTCGGGTCGCACCCCGGGCGCCACATTGCGCCTCGGTCGTCTCGTGCCGCATTTCGGTCGAATCGGGTCGCACCCCGGGCGCCACATTGCGCCTGAAACGGTACCGCCCGCGACTCAGGGCGTCTCGAAGGATACCTGCTTGCGGGTTCGGAGTTCCATCGGTCGCAGCGAGTGATACACGAAATCGTTGACCGGCGTGGGCACGCCCGCTTCCCTGCCCATGCGGACCAGCGCGCCGGTCTGAGCTTCCAGCTCGGAGAATCTTCCTTCCATGACATCCCGCTGCATGGAGGCGGTGCCGCCATACTCGACACTGTCCAGGATGGCCATGGTCTGGGCCACGATATCGTCCGGCAGGCTGATGCCCACGGCGGTGGCCACGCTGTGGATCTCCTCCATGGCCGTCTCGAGGAGCCGCCGGGTGCCGGGCTGGCTGCGGACGACGCCGATCGGCGCGCGGGTCACGCCGCCGACCCCGCTCCACGAAGCGATGAGGATGTACTTGCGCCACATGGCGGCCTGAATGTCCGGCGGCGTATCGACGATGAGTCCCCGGGCGCGATCGAATGCCAGGCGCAACCGGTCGACCCGTTCGCTGCTGCGGTTGTCCCATTCCCCGAAATTGACAAAAGGTTCGTAGGCAACGTGCCGGATGAGACCCGGTTCGGCGATGAACGAGACGATCCCGCAGACGCCGCCGAGTACGTGCCGCCAGCCGAACTCCGCGGCGAGTTGCTCCGGCGTCTCCACCCCGTTCTCCATGGGCAGAATACAGGTATCGGGTCCGAGCAAGGGCCGGAGCCCGTCGAGGGCCTCGGGCACCTGCCAGCACTTGACGCAAAGCATGACGACGTCCACGTCGCCGGCTTGCCTGGGATCCCCGATGGCTTCGATGGAGGGCAGCGTGAAATCACCTTTCGTGCTTTCCACGCGGATGCCGTTCTGCCGAAGGGCTTCCAGGTGTTTTCCGCGCGCGATGAATACGACTTCCTCTCCCGCCTCGGCAAGCCGTCCTCCATAATACCCGCCTACGCCCCCTGTACCGAATACCGCTATGCGCACATGTGCCTCCGATGGTCCCGGATTCCCGGGCGATGGTACGACATCCAGATGGTACGACATCCGGATCGTTCGACGTCCAGATGTCACCGCGCGGGATTTCAGAGCCGTCGCAACCCCGGTGAGGTGCCGTCAAGCAAGCAGGCCAATATAATAGATTGAAGATCGGGAGAGCAACTGCTTTTCGAGGGGTCCGTCGGGAGGCCGAGGCAGGCGCGCCGCATGACAAAAACGCCTCGAACGCACCGAGGGGACCTCACGCCACGCCGCGCTCGAGGACGAAGGCCTCCATGGCGTAGTACTGGGGGAAACCCAGCTTGTCTAGACGCCGAGCCGTGTGGGTGTTCCGGTCCTGCACCCGCTCCCAGAACTCCCTGTCGTCGTACGCGCCGGGGAACATGGCGGTATCCTTCTGGGACTCGTGCCGGAATATGGCCTGGATCTTGCGCTGGAGATCTTCGTACGAGAGGGGAATGAACACGTCCGCCTCGTCCACTTCCCACTCCTGCCAGGCGCCCCTGTAAAGCCACACGTCGGGGTCCGTCCTGTCGTAGACGGCGAGAGCCCGGTCGATGACTTCCTTGCATATGCGGTGGGTTCCGTGCGGGTCGGAGAGATCGCCGGCGACGAAGACGACCTCCGGACGGACGTCGTTCAGGATATCGAGGACGATCCGCACGTCTTCATCGCCGATGGGGTGCTTCTTCACCTGCCCGGTATTATAGAAGGGCAGATCCAGAAACCGGGTTTTTTCAGGCGGGATGTTCAGCGTCGCCGCCGCCGCAATGGCTTCGGACCGGCGGATGTTGGCCTTGATGATCTGGACTTCGGGGATATCCACCTGCCCGGGCAGCTTCGTCTCGATGAAGGAACTCACCGTATCCACGATGCCGTCGAACTTCGCGTGGGCGCATCCAAGATCCCGGAAGGTCAGGCCGATGAAATCGATGAGCCGCTTCACGTCTTCGTCAAATACGGCGATGTTCCCGCTGGTCATGTAGGCGATGGTAATGTCGTTGCCGGCGCCGGACAACCGGTACAGCGTGCCGCCCATGGAGATGACGTCGTCGTCCGGATGAGGCGAGAAGCAGACGCAGCGCTTGTTGGCGAAAAAATCCTCGCGGCCGTAGATCTTGGCGCGGACCGCGTCGAAGGTCTTCCGGTTGAGTTCGTCTACCGTCGGGACGGTATCCACCAGGGAGTAGAGGTCGTATGCGTTGTAGTCCCGGCGCTGCAGGTGCAATACGGGCTTCTCCGCCTGCTCGCAAAGCCAGAGCACGGCCCGTTGCGAAAGCTGGTCGGACCATTCCACCGCGTGGTTGTTCAGCCAGGGCCGCTTTACCCGGGTCAGTTCGCTGGACGCGGGCGGATCGATGAAGACCGTCGTGTTCGGATGGTTCTGAAGGTAACTGGCCGCCACGAGCGGACTGACCTCGCCCTCCACCGCCTGGCGGATGATCGGCGCCTTGTGCTCGCCCGTGGCCATCAGGATGATGCGTTCCGCGTCGAGGATGGTGCCGACGCCCATGGTCACCGCCTCGATGGGCACGTTGTCTTCGCCGAAGAAATCGGAAGCGGCGTCCTTGCGGGTACTCTCGTCCAGACGGATCAACCGGGTGCGCGTGTTCGGCAGGGAACCGGGCTCGTTGAACCCGATGTGGCCGGTGCGCCCTATGCCCAGGAGCTGGATGCCGATGCCGCCCACGGAACGGATACGTTCCTCGTACCAGGCGCAGTGTTCCTCGATCTCCTCCGGCGCCAGGTCGCCCAACGGGATGTAGACCTGGTCTTCGGGTATGTTTACATGATCGAAGAGATACTCCTGCATGTAGCGGTGGTAACTCTGGGTCGACTGCCGCGACATGGGGTAATATTCGTCGAGGTTGAAGGTGACGATGTTCTCGAAACTGACGCCGCCGCGGTGCAGCGCGATCAGCTCCCCGTACACGTCGATGGGCGTGGATCCCGTGCAAAGACCCAGCACGGCCATCTTTCCCGCCTCGGCGCGCGCCTGGGCGTACCCGACGATCTCCCTGGCGACGGTCCGCGAAAGTGCCTTGTGGTCGGGACAGATGGCGACGTGAATATGTTCGGCAGGATGCATGCTAGCGTTCCGGTTCAGTGGTTCGATGGGCAGGTCGAATAGTCCTGGCGGTTTCCCGGTAGCCCGTACGCAAGAAAGCGCTACCTGGCGCACAGCGTGGCCTTCAACGCCCTGTGCGTTTCTCTCCCGAGGCCACGAATATCCCGATACGGGCGAAATCTTCACAACAGAAAGACTGCACTTCGCAGAGAGAGCCTATGCTTTCGACACTTACCTCTCCCAGTCCCGCTTCCAGATACCATGACCTGATATCGGATCGTTTGAAACCCAGCCAGCGGTCGTGGTGCTCTTCGCGCAGAAACTCGAATTCATGCTCGTCCGCGTCCGTGATCACCAGTTTTCCTTCCGGTTTCAGGATTCTTGCCATTTCCCGGATGGCGACAGGCGGTGATTCAACGTGGTGGAGACACATATTGGCAAAGGCGTAGTCGACCGTCTCATCAGGTATGGGTATATCCTGGGCGTTTCCTACGCGATAGTCGATCGATGAATATCGGGCGAACTTTTCCTTCATTTCATTCAGGATGACCTCCGACTGGTCGACCGCGATGACCTGCAGCCCTTCCTCGATCAGGCCCTGCGAAATAAAACCCGTACCGGCGCCGATGTCCGCGGCGATTTTGCCCTTCTCGACCGCAGCGGCCGCCAGGGCGCCCACCCTGACGTCGTCGGAATAATACCCCTCGCGCATTTCGTCCCAGTCCTGGGCGATGCGATCAAAGAATTCCTTGCTGCTCACCGGCTTGTCCTCCTTCGCGTGTGCCGCCCGCGCGGGATCGTAATAAATTGCATACGTTATTGCGTACGTTATAAATTGCATACGTTATTGCGTACGTTCAATATACATATATTATGAAATTACATGTAAAAGTGTCAATTTCTTCACGCGGCAGCGCCCGATCAACCGTGCGGCAGCGCCCGATCATCCGCGTAACTGACTCATTAAACAAAAGTCAATCAATTATCTGGAATCCCCCATGAGACTCTGCCTGGATAGTTTCGTTCCGCCGCTCGACCGGATCACGAAGGGGACCGCGAGCTGGATCAGGGACCTGGGTTTCTCCGCCGTGGGCGTGGACCTGGAACGGGCCGTCGCCGTCGATAAGGACGCTGCCGGCAAGGTCCGGGAAATCCTGGACGGGGAAGGGATCGCCATCGGCCAGGTCTGGAGCGTGGGCACTCCGCTCGTGCGTCCGGATCCGGGTGAATCCGCGGCCCATATGCAGACCCTGCGTGATCGCGTGCCCCTGGCCGTGGCCCTCGGGTGCCGGGTGTTGCTCACGGAGGCCGGGGGCATGCACCACGCGAACGCATGGTATCCCCATCCGGAGAATCACGGCAAGGAAGCACTGGATCGTCTGGCCGTCGCGTTGAAGGAAATCGCGCCGTTCGCGGCCGATCTCGGCATATCCGTCGCGCCGGAGATGTCGCTCATGACGATCCTTTCCACCGTGGACCGCGCCGTAGCGCTGGTCGAGGAGATCGACCACCGCGGAGTCGGCATCAACTTCGATCCGGCCAACATCCTCGATCCTCTTTCGCTGTATGATTCGGGCGCTTTTGTGGACGATGCCTTCGATCGCCTGGGTAGCCGTATCGTGAACGTTCACGCCAAGGACTCGGCGGCCCGGGAGGTACAGTCGATCGTACACCTCGAGGAACGGCCCGCCGGACAGGGCGTGCTGGACTACGGACGCCTGTTGCGCCGCGCTTCGGCCTTGCCGGAATGGACGTGCGTGGTCGTGGAACACCTGACCGACTATGGACAGGTGGAGGAGGTCAGGCGGTTTCTGGTGGAATCCGCAGCGAAGGCGGGTGTGCGTTTTCAGTGAATCGCGTTGAATCGTTCGGGCCGGGCCTGTGAATCCTGCGCTTGCGGACGCGGCCACCCTCGCACCAATGGCGGGCGCCGGATTCATACATATCCTGCCGCGCTTTGCCGGGGCGGTTTCTGGCACAGATGGCGCGTCACGCGCAGATTTCGTGATCCTTGCTCCAGCGGTTGAAGGACGGATTGGGCATGCCGGCGAGGGCGTCCCTGGCATCCAGCCACATCTGGTTCCACGCGACGGGATCGGTCAGGACCCGCTCCGGATTGGCCCGGCTGCGGGCCACGAATCCCGGGAAGGCGCCCCGTCCGGAGGCTTGGCCGATCGGGTTGTACCGCAGGTCGTAGCTCCACCGGATCTCGTTGCTCTTGTTAGGCAGCGACGAGTGGCAGGTGTGCTTGTGCAGGAACAGGACGTCGCCGGGCAGGGTCGGCTGGGGTACGGCGGCGGACCGGTCCTTCACCTTCTCGGGGATTTCGAGGCCCCAGATATCGGGGCAGTGGTGGAGCAGGCCGTCGCGGTGGCTTCCGGGAATGACGGTGAGGCAACCCTGTTCGATCGTCGCTTCCCTCAGCGAGAACCAGACCGTGAGCATGTGGGTGTCGTCGGCCTCCTTCGTGACGACGCCGTTGTCCTGGTGCCACGGGGATATGCCGAGCTGGATGCGCCCCGTCGCCGGATTGATGGGCGTCAAGTGTTCGGGGAGCTTGATGCGCACGTGCTGGACCGGGTTGGAGTAGATTTCGGGGCCGATGAAGGCCTCCACGGCGTCGAGCAGCCGCGGATCTGTCAGGATGTTGAACACCGCCGGACCGCACCAGAACGGCGTGTCTTCCTTGATGTTGCCCTGGGGCAGGGTGAAATCGAAATACTGGGCGTGGACCATGCCGCTCTCCCCCCAGACTTTCGTGATGCGTTCGCCAAACGGCAGATCTTCGTATTTCGATTCGATTTTACCCGCCAGGAAAAGTTCTTCCGCCAACTGATCGAGCACGGTTTCGTATTCCTCGATCACGGGGTCGAGCACTTTCTCTTGGTCCAGCAGCCCCCTCACCATCAGGTAACCCTGGTCTTCGAAGAATGCCATCTGTTCGTCGGTAATGGGTGACATGTCCACCTCCGTCATGCCCTGTCGCGCAGGCTTCGTAGCTTCTCCGCATGCGGGCGGGTCAACATATAGACAAGAAATCTGCGTTCAAATGGTATATTCTGGATGGAAACCGGGTCCGGCGAAAGCCCTTGAAGACGTGGGGTCTCCGTCGAACGGTCCGTCGCATCGCGTTCCATTGCGTTCGTCAGTAGGAATCAGTAGTTTTTCGAACGTCTTAATTATAGCGAACGTTCGTTCGAGGCGCAAGGGTAAGATAGCCCGTGGATTTCATGGTCCGTCCCGTAGTATTGTTGACGGCGCCCGTGTTTTCCCAGATCCGCCAGGACCGACTGAAAGGTGCCGTCGCCAGTGGCCAAAAACCAGCAATCCGGAGATCGCCGGGAAGACGCTCCCGAAGACCGGCAGGAGGTCTTTCGAAGGCTCTTCGATACCTGGCATGCGCGCATCTACCAGACCTGCTACCGGCTCATGGAACATCCGCAGGAGGCGGAGGACATTACCCAGGAGGTTTTCGTCCGGGCCATGGAAGCATACGACCGGTTCAGAGGGGACGCCGACCCCGGCACCTGGCTCTACCGTATCGCGGTAAACCAGTGCCTGAACGTCCGGCGCCGGAAACGCCGGTTACAGTGGCTTGCCCTGGACTTCTGGAATGAAGGCGCCGACGAAACGACGGTGCACGGTAACCGGAGCGGCGGCGCAGAGGAGGAACTTCAGCAGGCGGACAGGGAACGCATCGTCGGGAAGGCCGTCGACGCGCTTCCCGAAAGACAGCGTACCGCCCTGATCCTCTCCCATTTCGAACGAATGTCTTACAAGTCCATCGCCCAGGTAATGGAATGTTCGCCTTCCGCGGTGGAGTCCCTGCTGCACCGGGCCAAGACGAACCTCGGCAAGCGTCTGCGGCCGCTGCTGGGCGATCTTTAGACGTACGCCGCGATCCAGCCGCGGGCAATGCACAAAAAACGAATGGTTGAAGCGGATGGATTGTCTAAGCACATTAGGAAGGGACAGGGCGGTTAGTGACCGCACCGTTACGGTTAGTGACCGCACCGTTGCGGATAGTGAAAGTGCCGTCCGTTGGTGACCGCACCGTCCCATTGACCTACACGACCATGACCAGGCGGGCCTCCATCGTGAATCATCGTCACCTCGAAGATCGAATCATCCTCTACATCGACGGAGAACTTCCGTCGGAAGAACGGGTACAGTGCGAGGCGCACCTGCGTACCTGCCCCCGATGCCGTGAACGGGTAGACGCGCTGCGGGAAGCCTGGCATTCCGATAGCCTTCTGCACGTGGACGGACCTACCCTGCGGCTGCGTACGCGTTTCGAGGCGGCGCTTCGGGGCGAGGACCCCATCGAACCCGGTCCGACGGTCGGGACGCGGATCGCCTTGCTCGTCCGGCCGGCGTTGATGGCCGTCACGATGGCCGCCGGAATCGTGATCGGCGCCTATCTCGGCAGCGGCACCGAAGGAGTAGCTGCGCAAGTCGAGCCGATGCCTTCGGAAACGGGTATACTGGCGTACTCTTTTGCCGATGATCTTCAGGAAATCTCGGCCGAGACGGTCGAGCCGGACTATCTGCTGCCGGACCTGGACGAAATCGGGGATTAATCCGGCAGATGAGCGAACACAACGGGACAAAAGCCGTTTAATCTGACGGCAAATCGAGGAATGAACCGGGCAGATGAAGAAGAAACTGATCATATGGGGCGTCGTCCTGCTGACCGTCATCAACCTGGCCTCTCTGGCCACCCGCGCCTATCACCGCTGGGGTGACGACGAACGGCGCGGCCGGGATGACCGACGCGAGGGAAGGATGTCCATTACCGAACGGCTCGGACTCACTGAAACACAGGCGGAACAGGTCAGGCAAATGCGTTCCGGACTCGGAGATCAACTGACGCCTTACCGGGAAGGTTACCGAGAAAAACGCGACCAGTTGTACGATCTGCTCATGGCGCCGGATACAGACCGCGGCGAGATCGACCGGATCAAGGCGCAGATGGATTCGCTCCAGGCGGAACGGGAGGCCATCGTATTCGATTTCATCGTGGCGCACAAAGAGGTGCTGACCCCGGAACAGCAGACGAAGTTCTTCACCATGATCAAGGAGCGATTCAGAAGCGGATACCGTCGAAGATAGCGGGGCTGGCCGAAGTGGCCGGCGCCGTGCCATTCAACGGCGTGTCCGGATGGCCGGGTCCTTTCGAAGTAGCTAGGAAAGCCCTTTGGGCGGGCAGGTTGGCCGGAGAAATCAAGAGACCGGTGTGCACCGGGTCTAACATTTGAAGGAGCAGTTCATGTTCAAGCGGTTCGGGATAGGGAAACTGGCTTCCTGGTCGATGGCACTGGCGTTGGCGGGCACGCTCGCCTGCGGCGGCGACGAGGAGGCGGAGGAAAACGGAGATCAGGCTCAGCGCGGCGGCAGGCCCGGCATGGGCGCGATGGCGCGCACCGGCGCTTCCATACCGGTCGAGGTGAAAACCGTGGGCCGGGGCAACATCGCCGCGACGCTGCTGACCTACACTTCGCTGGAGGCGGAGCGGCACGTGGACGTAGTCTCCCGCACGCAGGGGCTCGTGGAAACCATCCTGGTCGAGGAGGGCGACCGCGTTGAGGAAGGGCAGCCACTGGCCCAGCTCGACACCGACACGCTGGAATTAACGCTCAAGGAACGGGAAGTGAACATGAACAGCCTGGAATCGAACTACAATCGGTCCCAGGAACTGCTGGATCGGGAACTGCTCAGCAGCCAGGAGTTCGAACAGACGAAGTTCCAGTACGAGGCCGCACAGACCCAGTACGAGTCGGCGAAGCTTCAACTGGAATATGCTACGATTCGAAGTCCTTTCTCCGGCATAATCACGGAGCGGTTGATCGAGGTGGGAAACCTGGTGAACGCGAATGACGTGGTATTCCGGACGGCGGATCTAGATCCGCTGCTCGCCCGCATATTCGTGCCCGAAAAGGATATCGGACAGGTTCGGCCCGGTCAGTCCGTGCGCATCAATGTCGAGGGATCGGACCAGACCCACGCGGGCCGGGTCGCCCGGATCAGTCCCGTCGTGGATCCCCAGAGCGGAACGGTAAAGGTCACGGTGGAAATCCGGGATCGTCAAGGCACGCTGAGACCCGGCATGTTTACCACCGTCAACCTGGTGATCGCAAACCACGAAGACGTGCTGCAGGTCGAGAAGAAGGCCCTGGTGGCCGAGGCGGAGGGATCCTACGCCTTTCTTTTCCAGGACGGCACGGCCGAAAAGCGGCTCCTTGAAATCGGTATCGCCGAAGGGGAATACGTGGAGGTGCTGTCCGGTCTGTCCGACGGTGATTCCATCATTACAGTGGGTCAGGAAGGACTCCGGAACGGCGCGCCTGTACGCATCGCTGGACAGGTCCCGCCCGCCGCGGCAGGCATGGACGGTGGCATGGGCGGCGATCCATCGGGAATGGCCGGCAGGCCTGGTGCAATGGGCGGACGGTCCGGAGGAACGAATGGCGGAACAGGCGGCCGGCCGGCAGGCAGGGGCGGCTCGGGTGCGGAATCGACCGATGCGCCGGCCGCATCGACGGCGAACCCTGATGGCGGCCAGGGCGACGCGGAACGGCGTTCGGCGGCGCAGGAAGGAATCGGCGGATCCGGCAGGACCGGTATGGGCGGTGCGGGACAGGGTGAAAGCGGCCAATCCGGCGGCATGCGCGGCGGCAACCGCATGATGAACATGGATCTCGACCAGATGAAGGAGCGGATGTTCCGGAATCCCGATATCAAGGCGGCCTACGACAAGCAGGTGGAAGAGGATCCGAGCTTCGCGGAGGACGAAGAGAAGCAGCGCGCTTTCATGATCGAGCAGTTCCGCAATATGCGAATGACAGATGGAAGCGGGCGTCCGCAATAGCAAATTGACCGATCACCGTCACCGGGCACGCAGACACAGACGTAAACGCGAAATCAACATGCACACAGTCCCTGGAGGTAGATTATGCGTTGGTTAGTTTTGCTCCTTATTGCGTCTATGTCGATCCCCGCCGCAGCACAGGAAGGACCGGAATTCGAGAAACTGATCCAGCGGTCCCTGACCCTTGAAAGTCCCGGCGAGGACAAGCTTGAAGAGGTCGAGAAGCGGTTCCGGGCGATCTGGCCGAAACTGCACACCCTTTGCGTTTGTGAACCGGCCGAAATAGGCGATGTGATGGCCGATACCTGGGGAAAAGTGCGCGAGGCCGAACTGAAGGACGGGTTCCTCGATACAGTCGAGACGTTCCATCGTACGGTGGACGGTGTGCGCCGCGAGCTAGATTCGGCGGGCGCCTTCGTGCCATCGCTTACGATCTGCAAGCAGTATGCGGATCTGTACCTCGGGGCCCGCCGCGAGTCGGCGACCATGGAAGAGGCGAGCAAGGCACTGGTCCAGATGATTCACGATCTGATCGGTGACGAGCATTGAATTTACGGCAATAACTCAAATTCCAAGGTGACACGGTAATCTATACATGAAAATCATTGGTTTTTCCATCGGCAGGCCCGTTACGATCATCATGTTGATGACGGCGATGCTGCTCTTCGGCACTATTGCGTTCTCGCGGCTGCCCATCAACCTGCTCCCGGACATCACGTACCCGACCCTGACGGTGCGGACCGAATACACCGGCGCCGCGCCGAACGAGATCGAGAACCTCGTTTCCGAACCCATCGAGGAAGCGGTGGGCGTGGTGACCGGCGTGGTGCGCGTCAGCTCCATATCGCGCCCGGAACGGTCCGACGTCATCCTGGAATTCGAGTGGGGCACCAACATGGACTTCGCCAGCCTGAACGTGCGGGAGAAGATCGACCTGCTCAATTTGCCTCAGGCGGCCGAGAAGCCCATCCTGCTTCGCTTCGACCCGAGCCTCGACCCGATCCTGCGCATCGCCCTGTCTGGTAACGAGAGCCTTACCGCGCTTCGGATCATGGCGGAAGAGGAGATCAAGCGTGAGCTTGAAGCCCTCGAGGGCGTCGCCGCCGTCAAGATCAGCGGCGGACTGGAAGAAGAAATCCACGTAGAGCTGGACGAATCCAGGTTGGCCAGCCTCGGGATTCCCATTACCCAGGTGGCCACCCGGCTCGAGCAGGAGAACGTCAATATCGCGGGCGGTACCATCAAGGACGGCGAGACGGAATACCTGGTGCGAATCCTGAACGAGTTCCAGGCTGTGGATGAGATCGGCGACATCATCGTAGGTCAGGTCAACACCGTGCCCATCCTGCTTTCCGACGTAGCCTCGGTCTCAAAAAGCCACAAGGAACGCAAGCTCTCCGCGCGGATCGACGGCCGGGAAAGCATCGAGATCGCCATCTACAAGGAAGCCGGAACCAATACGATTCAGGTCGGGCGCGTGGTCAAGGACCGGCTGGACTCGGTGCGGGCGGACGTGGAGGGACTCACCGCCGGGGTGAACCTGGAAGTCGTCTTCGACCAGTCGATTTTCATCCAGCAGTCGGTGGACGAGGTGCTCAAGACGGCCATGTACGGCGGAATACTCGCCATCCTGGTCCTGTATCTCTTCCTGCGCAGTTCAAGCAGTCTCATTATCGGCGTGTCCATCCCCATTTCGGTGGTCACCACGTTTTTCTTCCTCTACGTTTTCGACGTCTCGCTGAACATCATGTCCCTCGGCGGCCTGGCCCTGGGGGTCGGGATGCTGGTGGACAACTCCATCGTGGTGCTGGAGGGCATCGACCGGCACCGAAGACGAGGGGGCGATCAGCCCGTTGCGGAACGAGTTCGCCTCGGCGCATCGGAGGTCGGACAGGCCGTCGTGGCCGCGACGCTAACCACGGTGTGCGTCTTTGTGCCCATCGTCTTTGTGGAAGGCATCGCGGGCCAGTTGTTTCGGGACCTGGCGCTGGCCGTCACTTTCTCGCTCATCGTGGCCACCCTGGTGGCCGTCACCCTGATCCCGGTGATATCGTCGATCCTGCACCGGGAACGGGAAGCGTTCGCGGACGACGCGGACGATCAATCCGCGCAGGAACCTACTACGGCGCTGGGTAAGATCCGGACCACTTTCGGGGCAGTCTGGAACGGGTTCTCCCGGGCACTGGGATTTGTCGTAACCGGCGTGTTTTACCTCGTGCGATGGGTGCTCTGGTCGGCATGGGCGATCGTGCGCACCGTACTCTGGCCCGCTGGCTGGGTTTTCGACCGGATCTTCCCCGTCATCCGCCGGGCCTACCCGCCCTTCCTCCGATGGGCCCTGGTCAACCGCGCGCTCACGCTGTTCGCTGGAACCGCCTTGCTTGCGGGTTCCCTCTATGTCGTTCCCACGATCGGTATCGAACTGATCCCCCAGATGAGCCAGGGCGAGTTCTTTGTAAACGTCAAGCTCCCCGTGGGTACGCCGCTGCCGGTAACCGAGGACGTGTTGATTCGCATGTCGGACATCGCCTCGGACTACCCGGAAGTGAGCACGGTGTACGTGCTGGCGGGAACCATGGGCCAGTCCGGCGGCAACGCCGGCGAGGAACGGGAGAACATCGGGCAGTTGCACATCCGGCTTGAACCCGGACTCCGCGGCGCGGTGGAAGAGGAAGTCATGAACCGTATGCGGACCAGTTTCGAGCCCATACCCGGCATCGAAGCGCCCGAGTTCGCCCGTCCCGCGCTCTTCAGCTTCAAGAATCCGGTGGAGGTGGAAGTCAGCGGATACAACCTTACCCGGCTGACGGAAGTTTCCGAAGACCTCGCGTCGGAGATGTCCCTGGTGCCCGGCCTGACCGACGTGAAGGCCAGCATGGAAGGCGGAAACCCCGAGGTGCAGATCCTCTTCGATAGAAGGAAGCTTGCCAACCTGGGCCTCAACCTGGGCACAGTCACCCAGATCGTGCAGAACAAGGTCCAGGGCAACGTGGCCACGGAGCTCACGAGGCGGGACCGGAAGATCGACATCCGCGTGTGGGCCGAGGACGAGACCCGGCTGAGCCTGGACGCCATACGGCGGCTGGTGGTGAACCCGGAAGGCGCGGTGTCCGTTCCGCTCTCGGCCGTGGCGGAAGTCCGTGTCGCCCAAGGCCCGAGCGAGATCAGGCGGGTCAACCAGCAACGGGTCGCCATCGTGTCCGCGGGTTTGTCGGGCCGTTCGCTCGGAGACGCGGCCGAAGACATTCAGGGGATCATAGACGGCTTCATGCTGCCTATCGATTTCGTCGTGGGGATAAAGGGGCAGAACGAGGAAATGCAGGTGGCTTTCACGAGCCTGCAGTTCGCCATTCTGCTCTCGATCTTTCTCGTCTATCTGGTCATGGCGTCGCAGTTCGAATCGCTGCTCCATCCCTTCGTGATTATGTTCACTTTTCCGTTCTCGATCATTGGCGTAGTAGCGACGCTGGTGCTCACGGGCCAGACGATCAGCGTGGTTGTGCTGATCGGAGTGATCATGCTGACCGGGATCGTGGTAAACAACGCCATCGTGCTGGTGGACTACATCAACCAGTTGCGCCGGAAGGGGACGGAACTGCAGGACGCCATTGTCGAGGCGGCGCAGACTCGGCTGTGGCCCATCATGATGACGACGGCAACTACCGTGCTCGGCTTGCTGCCCATGGCCATCGGCGTGGGTGAAGGCGCCGAGTTGCGCGCACCCATGGCCATCACCGTGATCGGCGGCCTGATCGCCGGTACGGTGGTGACGCTGGTCCTCGTGCCGCTCATCTACATGACGATCGAGACGGCCATGGCAAGGGTATACGAGCTATTCACAAGAACAACCGGGCAACCGGTGTCCCAGGAGGTGGCAGAGCTATGAGCATAGCCGAGTTTTCCGTAAACCGCCCGGTGACGACGATCATGATCATCGTCAGTGTCGTCACGCTGGGTATGATATCCTACACCAAGCTGCCGCTGATGTTCCTGCCGGACATGTCCTTCCCGTCCCTGAACGTCAGCGTGCCCTACCCCTCCTCGTCGCCCGAGGAAGTGGAACGGCTGATTACGCGGCCGCTGGAGGACGCCTTCGGCACGCTGAGCAACATGAAGAGCATGGAGTCCAACTCCCGCGACGACAACGCGCGGGTGCGCATCGAGTTCGAGACCGGGACGGACATGAACATGGCGGCCATGGAGGTTCGGGACCGGATCGATCAGGTCCGGGGCGAACTGCCCGCCGACGTCGAACGCATCCGGATACGGCGCTGGAACCCGAACGATATGCCCATCTACAATTTCAGCGTGGCGTGGAGCGGGGACCCCGCGGAGTTCTACAATATCGTCACCAAGGTGATCCAGCCGCAGATCCAGCGCGTGGATGGCGTGGCGAACGTGGAAATCAGCGGGATGGTCGAGAAGCAGTTGCTCGTGCACGTGGACAACGAGAAGCTGCAGTCCCACAACCTCGATCTGTTCAATCTCAGCCAGACCCTGGTGCAGAACAACGTCACCCTGACGGCCGGGACCGTCACCGAGGGCGGACGGAAGTACTCGGTCCGATCCGTAAACGAATACCGGGCGGCCGACGAGGTGGCGAACCTGCCCATACCCGGCACGTCCCTGTCGCTGCGCGACGTGGCGGAGGTGAGGTTCGACTACCCGGAAGACGACAGTTTCCAGCGTCTGAACGGGGTGGATGCAGTCACGATCCGGGTATACAAGACGTCCACGGCCAACATCGTGGACGTGGCCCAACGCACCCAGTCCGTGTTGGATGAACTCATGACGCAGCCCCGGTTCGCGGGCCTGGAAACCCGGGTATTCTTCGACCAGTCCCAGAGCATAACGGACCGGCTTTCTGACCTGAGGAACACGGGACTTCTGGGCGGCATGCTGGCCGTCATCGTGTTGTTTCTCTTCCTGCGCAACTTGCGTAGCACGCTGATTATCAGCCTGGCCATTCCCATATCGATCATCTGTACCTTCACCTTCATGTATCTGCTCCGACAGGGGGCGGGGTCCACGGTATCCATCAACCTGATCTCGCTCATGGGCCTGATGCTGGCGGTGGGCATGCTCGTGGACGCTGCCGTGGTGGTGCTGGAAAGCATCTACCGCCACCGGCAGGAATCCAACCTGCCGGCGCGGATAGCAGCCGTGGTGGGCACCCGCGAGGTGACCATGGCCATCATCGCGGCCACGGCGACGACCCTTTGCGTCTTCATGCCCCTCGTATTCCTGGGTGGCGGCAGCCGGTTCATGCTCTTCATGAAGGACTTCGTCGTCACATTCTGCATTGTCATGGTGGCGGCGGTCTTCATCGCGTTGACGCTCATTCCGCTGGTTTCCTCGAGGCTGTTCAACCGGCCACTGGGCAAGCCCTCGGCGTTCTTCGCGCGGATTTCCGGATATTACACGTCTGTCCTTGCCTGGAACCTGCGCCACCGGTTCGTAACCGTGATTGCCTTCGGTACGATCCTTTACGGTAGCTACTGGCTGTACCAGAACATCGAGACGGAGTTCCAGCCCAGGGCGCCTACGCGGGATATAGCGATAGCCGCGGATCTGCCGGGCAGCTACAGCATTGAGGACGTCAGGGAAGTCTTTACGGACGTCGAAACACTCCTGCTGGACCGCAAGGACGAATTCCACATCGAGTCCATTTCGTCCTACGGCAGCCTTCGCCGGGCAAATCTCCGCATCGTGCTGACTCCGCCCGAGGATCGGCAGGAGTCTGCCACCGAGCTTCAGACCCGGATCACCAGTTCGCTGCCCGAGATCGCCGGCGTGCGGTGGAGACCCGGCCGGATGCGCCGATATGGCGGCGGGCAATCGGGCGTGGACGTGGAACTGCGCGGCGACAACATGTCGGTGCTTTCCAATATCGCCGATGATCTCCGTACCCGGATGGAGGTCATCCCAGGACTGAAGGACGTGGATACCAGCCTGGAGCGAGGCGACGAGGAGATCCAGGTGCAGGTCGACCGGGCCATGGCACAGACCTACGGCATTTCGCCGAGACAGGCGGCCCGTACCGTGCAGGCTGCGCTGAGCAGCCGGGCGAGGGGCAAATTCAAGGCCGACGACCGCGAGGTGGACATTCTGCTGCACCTCGAGGAAGAGGACCGTGCCAGCTTGCAGAAACTGCAGAACATGACCTTCGAACGGGCTGAAGGCGGGATGATCCCCATGGGGAACCTGGCCAGCTTTTCGCGGCAGAAGGGACCCGACGTCATCGAGCGGCATGACCGGGAATCTCAGGTGGAAGTGGGCGGCAACACGACGGGACCGGGCACGCGGCGCATCAACACCCAGGTGACCGAGATGATGGAGGGCATCGAACTGCCTCCAGGGTACACGTGGAGCATGGGGCGCAATTTCAACATGATGCGTGAATCGCAGGGCGAGTTCCTCTTCGCCATCCTGCTCTCCGTGGTGCTCATCTACCTGATCATGGCGGCGATATCGGAGTCCTTCATCCAGCCCTTCACGATTCTGTTGTCGGTGCTGTGCGGACTGGTTGGCGCATTTATCGTCTTTTACCTGTCCGGCACGACGCTGAACACGAACTCATACCTGGGGATCATCGTTCTGTCGGGACTTGCGGTAAACAACGCTATCGTCCTCATCGATCACGTTAACCATTTGCGCAGAGAGGGGATGACGCGCACCGAGGCCCTCCTCCTGGGCGGCCGGCATCGGTTGCGGCCCATCCTGATGACGTCCCTGACCACCATCTTCGGCCTGTTGCCCATGGTGGCTCCGCTTCTCTTCCCCGAGCTCTTCGGTCCAGTGGAAGACCGCGGCGCCAACCAGTGGGGTCCGGTCAGCCTGGCCCTGGTTGGCGGCCTGACCACCTCGGGTATACTGACGCTCATCCTGCTGCCGACGGTCTATACGATCTTCGAAGACCTGAGCAACTGGGTCACGTCGAGCGTCAAGCGAGCCTGGGCGTAGGCGTAGGTGTGAGTGTTGGCGTGGGTGTGAGTGCGTGAGTGCGCACAGTTTCGTCCTGCACGGCAGCGCGTGAGGAAGGATGTGCTTTCAATACGAGAACGCCCGGTCCTGGAGCGGTTAAATCCAGGGCCGGGCGTTTTTGTTTTTCATCGCGGATTTTACATCGCCGAGTGGAACACCCGGTCGTAGATCTGGTGGACGCGGGCGGTGTGCCTCGCGTAAGCCGACAGCATCCTGTCCGGCGCAGCTTCCCGGGCTTCGAGGGAAGACCCGGACAGGCCCATCATGCCGGCCAGGACGGCTTGGGCGCCGCGGTCGGCAGGAATCTCGTGGGTCTGGTGGCCCGAGGTCATCTGGATACGGTTTTCCAGGTCCCGCAGGAAGAGATAGGCGTAATCCAGGTCGGATGCCTCGCTATCTGACAGGTACCCCTTTTCCGCCAGCGCGGCCAGCATCCTGCGTGTGCCGCGTTCCCAGGGCCAACCCTGGGATCCGCCGTAGACGAGCTGGAATCCCTGGGCGATGAACTCGATCTCCCGGATGCCCCCCTTACCCAGCTTGACGTGATAGTCCCCGCTGCCCCGTTCGATCAGCGCCTTCGCGATCCGTTCCCGCATGTGGTTGATATCTTCCAGGATCAGCGGCTGGTCGAGGGCGGGGTAGAACACGAAGGGCTGGATCGTTTCGAGGAACCGGCCGCCCACTTCCCTGCTCCCCGCCGAACACCGTGCCTTCAGGAGCGCCTGGCGCTGCCAGGCCTGTCCCTGGATCTCATAGTGCCAGCGGTAGCCCTCGATCGAGTTGGCGATGTCGCCGGCCCGTCCTTCTGGACGCAGGCGCAGGTCGACGCGGAACACCTGCCCGTCCGGCGTGAGCCGGCCGATGAGGTCCGTTATGGCCCGGGCGAGTTTCGGATAGTATTCGTAGGTGGATGTTCCGTCCTTTTCGGTGCGGCCGTCCGTGGCGTCGTAGACGTAAAGCAGGTCGATATCCGAACTGAAGTTCAGATCCCTGCCGCCGAGCTTGCCCATGCCGATGACGGCGAAGCCGCTCGGGCGTGATCCTCCGAGCATCGGCCGTCCGTGCCGCGCCTCCAGTTTCATGCAACACACATCGTGGGCCGCCTGGAGACAGATGTCGGCCACGTCCGTCAGCCGTTCGAGGATCGCCGGCGTTCCGGTCTGCTTCATCAGATCGCACACCGCGATGCGCAGGTAGGTCCGCTTCTTGAACGTGCGGAGAGGACGCATGGCCTCGTCCGGTGATGTCACGCCCTGCAGCATCTCCGTCAATTCTGCTTGCTGCTCCTCCGCGGACTGCAATGAGCGCCACGAATCACCGGCGAATGTGTCGAGCAGGAACCCCGCGTCCTGGATGAGCACGTTACTGAGGTACGGGCTGCACGAGAGGATCGTGAGCAAGGCGTCCCGGGATTCCGACGGGACGGCCAACAGGTCCAGCAGGGCCGGGATATGGTCGTCACCACACCGGCTAAAGAGCGTGTGCAGGCTGATGAGGGCCCGGTCGGGATGCAGGGAGGTACCCGCCGCTTCGATCAGCTCAGGGAAGGGATTCCCCGGAAGCGCAAGCGGGGCCAGGCGTCGGTCTACCTGTCCCAGCACGCGCCAGACGTCGGCCGGGTCGCCGAATCCGGTGGACCGAAAATGGTCGGACACCGCGTCCGGCATAGTCGACGCAAGTGCGTCGCGATCGAAATCAATGGTCGTCATGGGCGTTGGTTGTTTGAATTCACGGGTATGTTCCTCGTCCGGCAGGCGCTGCCGTACCGGGCGCTGCCGGCGGGATGCGCCTTAATATGATGCACCACGTTGCGCGTTAACGTGATGCTCCGCGATCCGGCTGCAAAAAGACCGCGCCTCCCCGCGTCGAAACGGAGGAGGCGCATACACTGCAATGAAACACTGCTTTCATACGACCTAGATGTCGTAGTAGAGACCGAACTCCCACGGGTGCGGACGGAGTCGAATCTGGTCCAGCTCGTTCTCCCGCTTGTAGTCGAGGTAGGTCTCGATCAGGTCCGGCGTGAATACGTCGCCCTTGAGGAGGTAGTCGTGATCGTCCTCCAGGGCGTTCAGCGCCTCGCCCAGATCCTGCGGCGTGTGGGCCACTTCCGCGGCCTGCTCCGGCTCGAGATCGTAGAGATCGAGGTCGATTGGTTCAGGCGGCTCGATCCGGTTCTCGATACCGTCCAGGCCGGCCATCATCATGGCGGTGAAGGCCAGGTAGGGATTGGCGCCCGGATCGGGCGTGCGGAACTCGATCCGCTTTGCCTTCTCGCTCTTCGAATACATGGGAATGCGCACGCAGGCGCTTCTGTTGCGCTGCGAATAGATCAGGTTGATCGGCGCTTCATATCCCGGGACGAGCCTCCGGTAGGAGTTCGTCGTCGGTGCGGCGAAGGCCAGGACCGAGGAGCAGTGCTTGAGCAGACCGCCGATGTAATGGCGGGCCATGTCGCTCAGGTCGGCGTATGTGCCGGCCTCGAAGAAGAGATTCCTGCCATCCTTCCACAGGCTCTGGTGCACGTGCATGCCCGACCCGTTGTCCTCGAAAATGGGCTTCGGCATGAAGGTCACCGTCTTGCCGGCCTGCCGGGCGACGTTCTTGACGATGTACTTGTACATGAGCAGATCGTCGGACATGCGCAACAGCGTGTTGAACCGAATATCGATCTCCGCCTGCCCCGCCGTACCCACCTCGTGGTGGTGGACTTCCGACTCGATGCCCATGCTCCGGAGCGTCAGCACCATGTTGGTGCGCAGGTCCTGGTGGGTATCCACCGGCGGTACCGGGAAGTAACCACGCTTGTAAGGTATCTTGTTGCCGAGGTTCGGTCCTTCGTTCCGTCCGGTGTTCCACCATCCCTCGCTGGAATCCACCCGGTGGAAACTGGCGTTTGGCTTCTGGGCGAAACGCACGTCGTCGAAGATGTAGAACTCGGCTTCCGGACCGAAGAAAGCCGTGTCGGCGATGCCCACGGACTGCATGTAGGCCTCGGCCTTCTGGGCGACGTACCGCGGATCGCGCGTGTACATTTCCAGCGTCACCGGGTCCTTGACGTTGCAGACCAGGATCAGCGTTTTCGCTTCCATGAAGGGATCGATTTTGGCCGACAGCGGATCGGGGATCAGGATCATGTCGCTCTTGTCGATGGTCTGGAAACCACGGACGCTCGAACCGTCGAATCCTACGCCTTCTTCGAAAGTCTCTTCTTCCAGCGTTTCGATGGGCGCAGAGAAATGCTGCCACGTTCCTGGCACGTCGATGAACCGGAAGTCGACCATCTCCGCTCCATTTTCCTTTGCGTAAGAGATGACTTCATTAGGGGTCATGAGTATTGCTCCTCCCTGTTGGATATTCCATGAATCGTTGACCGGGTACCCGGGCCGCCTGGCTACAGGAGTCCGGATCGCCGCGGAAATTTACACATCCTCTTGCATCCTCTTGCACGTACTCGCAGAAACAAACATAAAAATCTAATATACGACCTTATTGTTTCGCAAGTGTTTCCCCGAGGTTAAATCCTTGTTAAATCACAAATTTTGATTCAATGGCTCTTGCAGGAAAGCCATCCTGAACCGCCCGGCGAGGTTCCCGCGCACCATGGGTGTGGCGGTGCTCCGGTCCCCGGAAAAAGGTATTGACTGGAAGCCCCTCCGCGCATATAATGAGATATCTGTTTTGGGAGCCGGAGAACCGTTGGGACATGGTGTTTCCGGGTCATTCAGGCGCAGGACTTTTCCCGGCATTTCCGAACTGAAATCAGCGTTGTTCAGATTCTGCAAGGTTGCGGTACGGATGCCCGGTGCCGATCGATGCGGAACACGGAAGAACGCCATACGGGCTACTCGAAGGCCAGGCGATCCCCGATGGCCGTGTGGTACATCCTGGCGGCCTTCATAGGCGCGCTTGTGGGCATCGTTTTCCTGGTCGTGGCCTATCCCGAAGCGCTGAGTACGCTCGGCGGGGGACCGGCGGCCGGGAACGCTACCCGGGCTCTGACGTCCACGCCGGAAAACCCGGAACCGTCCGAATCGGCTGGGTCGACAGGACGCAGTGGCGCTGCCGGAGCGCCCGGGGTGGGTGAAGACGCGTATGGCCGTGTGGAATCCGGCCGATTGCCGGCCGGTCTGATCGAAGCCAACGAATCGATCAACACGTCCCGACGCACGTCCATCGTGACCGCGGTGGAGCGGGCGGGTCCCGCAGTCGTGAGCATCGTTGCGACTTTCCAGATGCAGCGGCGCGGATTCTCCCCCATGTCCGACGACCCCTTCTTCGGTCATTTCGTGGTGCCGCGGCTTTATACCCGCGAGGAGCCGAACACGGGGTCGGGCGTTATTATCGACGAAGCGGGTTACATCGTCACCAATGCCCACGTGGTGCAACTGGGAGACTATACAGCGCGGCGAATCCAAGCTGTCCTGACCGACGGACGCAGCCTGGCCTGCACCCTGGTCGGCGTGGACGTCATGACGGATCTGGCCGTGCTCCACGTGGAAGGCGAAGACCTCCCCGTGGCGGCGCTGGGCCGGTCGGACGACATCATGACCGGCGAGTGGGCCATAACCATCGGCAATCCGCTGGGCCTGGCCATCGAGGACGCCCAGCCGGCCGTGGCTGTCGGGGTGGTCAGCGCCCTGGGACGAAATTTCCGCCGGCAGCAGGGATCCAGGACGGTCTACCGGGACATGATCCAGACCGACGCGACCATCAATCCGGGCAACAGCGGAGGTCCCCTGGTCAACGCCTTCGGCGAGGTCGTCGGCATCAACACGTTTATCCTCTCCGAAAGCGGCGGCTCGGAGGGCGTGGGTTTCGCCATACCCATCGAACGGGTTCGGCGCGTTGCGGACGAACTGATACAGTATGGCGGACCGAGACGTGGATGGACGGGGCTTTCGGTGATCGACATCACGGAGTACGTGGCGCAGGAACTGGGCATTGTCAACCGTCTGGGCGTGCTGGTGAATGAAATCGACCCGAACAGCCCGGCGGACCTGGCCGGCATCATGGTCATGGACGTCATACGGAAAATCAACGGAGAAGTGATCACCAGCTATCCCGACGCGCGGGAAGCCCTGTACGGCAGCCTGGTGGGCGATTCCATCGAGCTGGAAGTCGAGCGGGAGGGACGCCTGATACTCCTGGTCCTGCATATCGCCGAATTGTGACGCGCGGGAGCGGAACGGCAAACACCGGGACCGCGGACATCCGGCCGGGAACCGGATAGCAAGGAAATGGCATGGTACGCGACGGTTGGGTCATGGTCATACCACTGGCCGCACTCGCGGCGGGCAGTCTGGCTATCGGTTACCTGGCCCCCGGAGCAATCTGGATCATACTGGCGTCGGTGTTCGGAGGCCTGGCCCTGTTCGTCGGTTTCTTCTTCCGGGATCCGGCCAGACGGGTTCCCCCGGGCGAAGGCCTGGTGATCTCCGGCGGCGACGGTAAAGTGGTAACGGTCGAGGAGATCGAAAACGATGCCTTCATTGGCGGATCGGCCACGCAGATCAGCGTGTTCCTGTCCATCGTGAACGTGCACGTCAACCGGATTCCCATCACCGGCGTGGTCAAATTGCGCCAGCGGATCGAAGGAGAATTCAAGCTCGCGTTCAAGGACGAGGCCTCGGGTGACAACGCCCAGATGGTCCTGGGCATCGAAGGAGACAAGGGCCGCGTCCTGATCAAGCAGATCGTCGGTTTCGTTGCCCGGCGGATCGTCTGCAACGTCAACGAGGGCGACGAGGTGCGTATCGGCGACCGTTTCGGCCTGATACGCTTCGGATCGAGAATAGACGTCATCGTGCCAGTCGGGGCCGAAATCCGGGTTAAGAACGGGGACCGGGTCCGGGGCGGCGAAACGATACTGGGAGTACTGAAATGAAAACCTGGATGCGCGTCGCGTTACCGAACGTGTTCACGCTGGGCAGCATCTTCTGCGGGGTTTCCGCCATCTTCTACTGTATAGACGGGTTCAACGCCCTGACCGGCGACCCCGGACGCGCGCCCTGGCTCATCATGGCCGCCGCGCTGCTGGACAGCATCGACGGCAAGGTCGCGCGCTTCAGCCAGGGGGCGACCCGGTTCGGCATCGAACTCGATTCCCTGGCGGACGTGATCTCCTTCGGCGTGGCGCCCATGGTACTCGTATATACCTTGAAACCCTTCGGCGAAATCACCTGGGTGCTCTGCCTCCTTTTCCTGATGTGCGGCGCCATCCGGCTGGCCCGGTACAACGTGATGACCATCCGCCGCGTGGAGCGGATCAACCAGGAGAAGGACAACTTCATGGGACTGCCGATACCCGTAGCGGCCATCGCCGTGGCGTCGTACGTCATCTTCTGCTGGGACCGATGGGAGGAACTGCACCTGGAAGGCCCGTTCATGGGATTCATGCTCGTGCTGTCCATCCTCATGATCAGCCCCCTGTCCTACCGCACCCTGCCGTCGCTCGCCTTCAAGAGCAAGTGGTCCATCCTTAAGCTGAGTGTCATCGCCGTGGCCCTGGTGGCCCTGGTCTGGGATCCGAAACTCACGATCTTCCCCATCGTGCTGCTGTATATACTTTCCGGCATCGCGGCCTGGGGCTTGCACATGGTCCGCCACGACGAAGACGTCGCGCTATCTGTGGAAGAATAAAAGGAGACCGCGAAAGTGGGATGTAAATACCCGACATGTCCACACGCGCCAGCCTTCCGGGAGGCCAGTTGACCGAGGCACGCGCACTGAACCAATCATCACCCGGGGAGACCTTTTATGGCGCAACCGAAGAAGATCGCTAAACTGGCGCTTTATATCCTGGTGGGGGCCATCCTCGGCGGGTTGATCGGCGAACTGATCGGACTGCTGCTTGGGTTTTACATGCCCGGCAGCATGGTGGAAAAGTTCTTCCTGGAAACCTTCACCTATACATTCCCACCGGCCACGCTGCCCTTCGTGGTATTCTCCATCACGTTCGGTTTCACGCTGAAAGTGAACATCATAAGCATCTTCGGAATCGGTTTCGCCACCTATTACTATCGCTGGTACTAGTGCCTTGACGAGATGACGAAACCACTTTCCAGCCGCTCAACTCCCATTCGCAATCCAATACCTTCGACACACGATCCCCAGCCGCGTAGCGCCGGATTGCAAGCCCGGTCGCCGCTTCTGGTGTTAATGGTTGTGGTTTTAATCACCGTTGCCCCGGGCCGCACCGACGCGCAGGGCCAGGCCGACGTCTTGAGCCGCGCCGATGCGCGGAGCAGTGCCGACGCCCAACCTGCCGAGTACATTTTTGACCGTCATGTCATCGACATCGGTCCGGCGTTGCGACAGACGGTGCTGACGGGATTCCTGCTCGGTGGCGACGTGGCGGACCTGGCGGTGGTGCAGACCGTAGACGGAGGCGACCGCAGTGTGCGGGTTTATGCTTTCGAAGGAGGAACCGGAAAGGATGTGGAATCCTGGAATGACGAACGACCGGAGGAAAACGTGAAGCGCTCGTCGCCGCGGACAGACGGAACCTGGAAGCTGCGGATGGATGCGCGGCTGCGTCCCGGCGTGACCTTCGTTGACGTCGCGCGCATAGGTAATCGCGATCGTCTGATCACCGGTGAACCGGGCCGGTTGAATGCGTGGGATCCCGATTCGGCGACGGAATACGAACTCATTTCCGTTACGACCGGTTTTGAAACGCCCCACCAGGGCGAGGTGCCGCACGTGGACGTCACCCGGGACGTGAACGGCGATGGCCGGGTCGACCTGGTCGTGCCCGGTGCCGAAGGATTCAAGGTATTCGTGCAGACGGAAAGCGGCGCATTCGCCGATCCGGTGGTAACCGGTCCCCCCGCCGACCTGGACCCGATCCTGGGTGCCGACGGGTACCGGTACGATCCCTGGAGCGTGAGCCGGGTCCACGGATTCGATTACAACGGCGACGGCCGCGTCGACCTGGTTTCCTGGAAGGGAGACCGTTTCGAAGTGCACGTCCAGGGCGGCCAGGGTCTTCTCGATCCCGATCCCTCAACCTTCACGGCCGATGCGCGTTTCGACTCCGACGATTTTAACGTACTGGCGACGGGAGCCATGACGGGCAGGGTGCTGCATTCTTTCACCGATATGAACGGGGACGGCATCGCGGACATGGTGATCTACGCCCTGGAGGGTGAGAAGATTGCCGAAAAACGATCTGCCTACGAAGTACACTTCGGCGCGCGCGGATCCGATGGCCGCGTTCGGTTCGCATCCAGCGTCGACGTTACGATCCAATCCGATGGCAACATCCAGCTCGCCATGGAACGGTTGGATTTTGGCGGAGACTGTGAACCCGGCCTGGTCGTCACCTCGATCGAGAAAAGGTATCTCGAAAGCAGTATCTTCAAGCGGATCAAGGGCTTCATGGGGGACGAAGTCTGGTTGAATCTCGCCTTCTACAGGATGGAGGCGGGACGCATCTCCGGCCGGCCCGACGCAACACGGCGCATCCAGCTGGACGGCGCCCCGAGCCCGCGGGAACCGGGTTGGGTTCCCCTGGACGTCGTGCTCATGGGCGGCAGGCATGCGCTCCGCGACGACCGCGGCGATTACCGGCGCGCGTTCAACAAGAACCTGTTCTTCGGGGACGTGACGGGAGACGGTCGCTCCGACCTGCTGGTGGAGTGGACCCACCGGGAATTGCATGTTTTCGCCGGCGTGCCCGGGCCGGAACTGTTCGCTCCGCAGCCACAGAAGGTGGCGGTCGAATTGCCCAACGACGGGGAATACGCCTGGATGACGGACCTGAACAGGGACGGGCGCCAGGATATCGTCATGCACCACACTTTCACGAAGCGGGACGCGCACGGAGCGCCGATGGAACTGCCGGGCACCGAACCCCATCGCGTGACCTTGCTGATCGCGCGGTGAAGGGCTGGTCGAATAGCGTGCAACACTGGTCGCGCGGTGAAGGGGTGGTCGTCCGGAATCAAGCGCTTTAATTGTACTGGTTGCGCGTTCGTTGAACTGTGTTACATCGTTCGTTGAATAGAATCGCGCGTTCGGCGCGAGGCTGCCATGGCATTGGTTTGGTACCGTCGAATAAGCACGTCATGATGCGGGAGTAACCATTGGAACACCTTAACGAAATGGCGGCTCATGAACTGGCGCCGCGGATCAAGTCCGGCGAAGTGTCGGCGGAAGAGGCCGCCAGGGAAGTCCTGCGCCTCATCGATGAGGAAGACCCCGCCATCAACGCCTACCTCGCGGTCCAGCCCGAATCGGTGATCGAAGACGCCAGGGACGTGGACCGGCGCGTCGCCGCCGGCGAATCCACCGGGCCGCTGGCCGGCGTACCCATCGCCATAAAGGACGCCATCTGCACGAAGGGCCTGGAAACCACCTGCGCCTCGCGGATCCTCGAGGGATTCGTACCGCCCTACGACGCCACGGTCATTGCCCGGCTGCGCGAGGCGGATGCCGTGATCGTCGGCAAGACCAACATGGACCAGTTCGGCATGGGGTCCTCCAACGAGAACTCCGGCTTCGGCATCTGCCGGAATCCCCTGGACACCTCCCGCGTACCGGGCGGTTCAAGTGGCGGATCCGCCGCGGCCCTGGCGGCGTGCACGACGGTCCTGGCCCTGGGCGAGGACACGGGCGGCTCGATACGCCAGCCCGCGGCCTTCTGCGGCGTCGTGGGACTCAAGCCCACCTACGGTCGGGTCTCCCGCTTCGGAATCATCGCCTATGGCTCGTCCTTCGACCAGGTCGGCCCCATGGCCCGTAACGTGGAAGACTGCGCCGCGCTCCTGGGCGTCATCGCGGGCCACGACCCCATGGATACTACGTCGTCACCGGAATCGGTACCGGACTACACGGCCACCCTGAAGCAGGGCATCGAAGGCCTGCGCGTCGGCGTGCCCGATGAATACCTGGCAGAAGGACTGGACGCCGCCGTGAAGGAAAGCGTCGGCCGCGCGATCGAGCGCATGGAAGCACTCGGCGCCCGCGTGGAAACCGTCCACCTGCCGCACACCGAGTACGCCGTAGCCGCGTACTACATCCTGGTAACGGCCGAAGCCTCCTCCAACCTGGCGCGTTACGACGGGGTGAAGTACGGATACCGGGGTGGGGAAGGCGGAGCGGAAAACAATGCAGAAGCTGGCGGGAATGCTGGTGCGCCGGGAACTGGCGCAGCGACGCAGATTCCTGTTGAAGACCGCCTGGAGGCCATGTACGGCTCGGTCCGCAGCGAGGGATTCGGCCTTGAGGTGAAGCGCCGCATCATGCTCGGGACCTACGTGCTCAGCTCCGGATATTACGACGCCTACTACGATAAGGCCCAGCGCGTGCGGACGCTCATCAAGGGAGACTTCGACCAGGCATTCGAAAAGGTCGATCTCATGGTGGCGCCTACAACGCCCACAACCGCGTTCCGGATCGGCGAGAATATCGACGATCCCTTGCAGATGTATCTACAGGATATCTACACCGTGCCCATCAATCTCGCCGGTGTGCCGGCCATATCTCTGCCTTGCGGCCAAGATCCCGGCGGTATGCCCATCGGCCTCCAGATCATCGGCCCCCACTTCGGGGAGGAGCGGATTCTGCGCGCGGCGTATGCCTTTGAGGCGGCGACACGGAGCTAGAGCAGGACGCGGCATCGCCATTGAGCGGAGCGCATCACTGAGTACGGAACAGAGTAAGGAACTGTGAAGGCAATATGAACTACGAAGCCGTAATCGGGCTGGAAGTGCACGCCCAACTTCTGACGAACTCGAAGATCTTTTGCGGATGTTCCGTGGCATTCGGCGGCGAGCCCAACACCCGGGTCTGCCCCATCTGCCTCGGCATGCCCGGCGTCCTGCCGGTCCTGAACCGCCGCGCCGTCGAATACACCATCCGCATGGCGCTGGCCGTGGACGGCCACGTGGCGGAGACCAGTGCCTTCGCGCGCAAGAACTACTTCTATCCGGACCTGCCGAAGGGCTACCAGATCTCGCAGTACGACCGGGCGGGCGAGCCTATCTCCCTGTTCGGCGGCGTCGAAATCGAGGGCGAAGACGGCCCCCGATTCGTCCGGCTTCGGCGGATCCACCTTGAAGAGGAAGCCGGCAAATCCATCCACAACGAGCCCGGCTACGATCCCGATTTGAGCTACATCGACTACAACCGGACGGGCGTGCCGCTCATGGAGATCGTCAGCGAACCCGATATCCGCAGCCCCCGCGAAGCCTCGGCCTACCTCGCCCGGTTGCGGCAGATTCTGCAGTACATCGGCGTCTGCGACGGCAACATGGAAGAAGGCAGCCTGCGATGCGACGCCAACGTCTCCATCCGCAAACCCGGCGATCCCCTGGGCGAACTCGTAGAGATCAAGAACATGAACTCCATGCGGTCCATGGAGCGCGCACTGGAGTTCGAGATCGAACGCCAGGCCGTTGTGCTGGACGACGGCGGCCGGGTCGTGCGCCAGACCCGCCTTTGGAACGAGGAAGAACGGGAGACCTTTCCCATGCGGTCGAAAGAAGAGGCCCACGACTACCGGTACTTCCCCGATCCTGACCTCGTTACCGTCGAAATCGCCCGGACCTGGGTGGACGAAATCAGCGAAGACCTGCCCGAACTCCCGGACGTACGCATGCAGCGCTTCGTCGACGAGTACGAATTGCCGCCGGACATGGCGCGGCAACTGACGGAAAACCGTGCCCGGGCGGACTACTTCGAGGCCTGCGTTGGCGATTTGGCGGGCGAATCCTCTGGTGAAGCAACCAGCCATCAATCCAGCGATGCAGCTGACCAGGTATCCGGCGAAGGATCCGGGAAGTCATCCGGCGAAGCGCGCGCGGTCAGCAACTGGATGCTCAGCGAACTGCTTCGGGTTCAGCACGAAAGCCGCATGGACCAGGCAACCCTGGAAGAGCGCATTCCGCCCACTCACCTTGCTCAGCTTCTCGCACAGATCAAGGATGGCAAGATCAGCGGCAAGATCGGCAAGGATGTCCTCGACACCATGGCGGAAACGGGCAAGGCCCCGGTCGAGGTCATCGAGGAACAGGGACTCGTGCAGATCTCCGACACCGGCGAGCTCGAAGGAGTGGTCGACAGCATCCTCGCAGAACATCCAGATGACGTGGCCGAATACCGGGCCGGCAAGACCAAGCTGCTGGGCTTCTTCATGGGCCAGGTCATGCGCGCGACCCAGGGCAAGGCGAATCCGAAGCTGGTGAACGAATTGCTGAGGGAGAAGCTGGCGGGGGGTTAGGCTGGCAGGAAGCAAGCAAGTCTGGTAGGAAGCCAGGCTTGCGAGTAACAAGATTGGACTGAAGCAGGTCTGGCAGGGGAAACCAGGTAGCATCTGAGCTGACGCAAAGAATACCAGAATGTATATTCAAACCATCGCAATATAACACCACTTCACATACGCATTTTCGTCAACAGCTACCTTGATGTAAAACGGGTGGCCTGTTGCAGTCGAATATAGAAAAACCCAACCCCTGGAAAGGGCATGACTATATGAGATACCTGCTAATGTCGTTAACCACCTGCGTACTGGTTTTCACATACAACGCGCGGGCTCAGTCAGAAGTGGATCTTTCCCACCTTAAGAACGAAAAATCCGACGAGCTCTTTGTTGAATTTCATGAGGATACCCAATGCGGATGGAACCTCGAACCGATCGTGGATAGCGAGTTGGAAAAAGCGGGTATCAATCGCAAGAGATCGTGGGATTTCGATGAACTGGTGTTGTATGTCAACATATACTGCATCGAGAACGAGAATAGCGCGGGTGAGCTTCTGGGATACGTCTACGACATGAATATCGCATTCGGTCACTTTGTACGATTCGAGTCGCACGCTGAAGGCGTTTTCGTCAGGATGCACATGGAGCCCGGCGACTACAGCACTTTCGGTGTCGTGACCAATGACGAAGCCGGTAGACAGAAAATGAGAGATTCACTTAGGGAGATCAAAGGCAAGGCGCTGGCGGATTATTGGAAGGCGAATGGGAAGTAGTGCGATTGACCATCACCGTACCTCAACATGCTCTATGGCCAAATATCATTGAAATCCGGCAGATCTGCGAATCGCGCAATCGGCTGGGCTTCGACATCTTCTTCGGCGAGCATAACAGGTTCCATTGGATAAACCACGATGCGTCGGCAATTCTGCCGCAATCAACCGGAGCCCGTTGCCTTCAGCAAGCCCTCGACGCGGCCGAGACGTCCGTTCATATCGTGCACTTCTGTCCGGAAGGAAGTTATCTCTACCTTTAACTCGTCCTTCAATTCCTTCATATCTGCCCTCAATTCCCGCCTCAATTCGTCCCTGCCGGTTTTGGCCTGTTTCCAGAAAAAGATGAAGGCCGTCAGCAGTGTGCCTGGCGTGATGAGGAGTTGCGCGAGTTCCATTAGTCTTGGTTCCTTTGGTGAGATATCAACAGCATGCTCATACTACAAAAGGTATGTATCATACCAGTCGGGGGAATAGCAATAATCTCGTAAACTATCCGTATAAATATCGATATTTTGCATGCACGCTAATGCGCTGATCTGCGTAGTTGCGGGGAATGTTGGGCGAGTGCAGATCCCAGAAAGCAGACGAGAGACGCACAGTTTGGGATCCAGGAAAGACGCCGTCGGATTGACTGAAGACGAAATGCGAGACGTATGAACTGGGCCGTGCGCGTTCGCGCTACGGCCACACAGCATCGGTGGCCAGCAAGTTGGAGAATTGCGAAAACGGCAGGATCTCGATATCATCCTCGGTACGAAGTTCGGGACCTTCAGGATAGACTATGATGCGTCGACATAAGCCTTCCAGATCTGCCAATGCCCGTAGTCCTTTGCACCAGGATTTTGAAAACGTAGTACCGGATTTGACCTCGACCGCTACGAACGCTCCCCCGCGTTCGAGCAGGAAGTCTACCTCGGTCTGGTTCTGTGCGGCCGTCGCCCAGTAGTAGCAGGCGTCGCATAGGTCGCGGTAGTCCATGTAGGATCGGATCATTTGCGCGATCAGCCCTTCGAACAAGGCGCCCCTTTCTTCCGGTGAAGGCGTTCCCTTCTGCCGTTTCATCGCACGGACGATCCCCGGATCGCACCAGTACCATTTAGGCAGCTTCCTCTCCCGCACACGCAGTTTTGCCTCAAACGCCGGCAATCTGAAGCACAGCAAGGTCTCCTCCAGGATTTCCAGATAACTGGTCACAGTCGGTCGTGCCACCTGGGCTTCCCGGGCAATGTTGTTGGCATTCAGCGTCTGACCGTGGAGGAGCGCCGCAACGGGAAGGAACCGTGCGAAGCCAGCAAGATTGCGCACCAGGGCCTCGGACTGGACCTCCTCCCTGAGGTACATCTGTGTATAGGCGGCGAGCGTATCAGCCCGGTCTTCCGAATCCCACACCAGGGGCAGCAAGCCGTGTTGCAGGGCGTCACCGAGTTCGAACCTGTCTCCCAGCTCTTCGGGAACGAAGGGATGCATTGCCCGCTTCAAAGCCCTGCCTGCAAGCAGGTTGACACCCACCCTTTTGAGCTTTCTCGCACTTGAACCGCACAGGACAAAGCGCAGTTTCCGCTCCTCGATGAAGCGATGTACTTCATTAAGGAGGGAAGGCAACCTCTGTATTTCGTCCAGTACTACCCATTGCCCATCCGGTACGGCGCGCAACTCTGCGGCCAGCAGACCCGGATTCGCAAGCAGACCCTGGTAGGTAGCCTCCGAGAGCAGGTCGATCACGTGGGCGTCAGGAAGTGCGTTACGCAGATACGTGCTCTTACCCACGCCGCGTGGACCCAGCAGAAAGAAGCTTCGATTGGGAGTTTGAAATATCCTGGGAATAGTCATTTGTATATCTTGCCATAAATATTCATGGTTATTTTATGACAAGGTATACATTTTTCATAATTTGTCAAGTTCAGTCGAGTTTATTCACCGTGAGCGTTTTGTCATTCTACTCTTGTAGCGCCTTAACATTAGAAGTCATTTGGGATGGTTTAATCGATCTTGCATCAAATTCAAGGCTTCTGTAAATGCGGTGAAGTAGGAGGCCGATCACTCGACTAACTACATTGGTCAATGCCCGGTTCGGCTTCAGACAACGGACCCAATGTTGAATCCTATACGAAGATGGCGCACGCCGACTGTATCTTAAGTGCTATTTCATCTGTTGTCCCTCACCATCCCAGGAATTCACAACAAATGTTTAGTTATTGCTTGTGGAGGTGTTTTAATCTTCGTACATAATGCAATAAGAATACGCAAGGGTACCAGTCTCTTTAAATTACTGGCAGTTAATACCTTCTGGCCTGCGGGTACTGTGGACGTAGTAATATGAGCTGTGGATATCCTTACCACACAGGCCTGTGTAGTAGTGACGGATACAGTAACGCGCGTACACACTTGGTGAGTGCACAGTTGAAAACCATTAGCACTGAATTGGAGAGCACGGCATGTCTCTAACAATGTATAGGCACCCAATAGCGTCGGAACCGCAGATTGTAATCAGTGTCCATCCGCACCACGCGGAAAAAATATTAACGGGGACAAAGACAGTTGAATTCAGACGTAGATTCCCTGTTGGAACACACCTGGAAGGCGCAATCCTCTGGATTTACTCCACATCGCCCATTAAAGCAGTAACAGGTTGGGCCAAAGTGCAAGACGTACATAATATGTCTGTGGAATCCCTCTGGGCGAGATTTCATGGTGATGGTGGTGTCAAGCGCCAGGATTTCGATGGTTATTTCGATGGAGCCAGGAACGGCTATGCTATAGTATTGTCTTCAATCACACGCCTATCGGAAGAGATTCGCGCCGAGAGATTCAGTAACAATGGTTTTTCTATTCCTCAATCATACAGGTACGTAAACAAAGACATATCTCCTCTTTTAACGAAAGTACTCCGTGAAAATCCTCCTCGACACCAACGTCGCCATCAAACTGGAAGATCCCAAACCGGTTGACCCCCAGGCGGCAAATCTTGCGCAGCTATGCCAGAAACACAACCTGACTCTCCACGTGTCTGACGCCAATTATGCAGACATTAATCGGGATCGGGATAGCGAGCGACGTCAGTTAACATTCAGCAAACTGGAGAAATACGTTCGACTTCGTGAGGTCGCACTTGATTCCGAATCCGACTTGATACGCAGATTCGGTCCGATCAGGAATGAGAACGACAGATGCGACCTGCAACTTCTTGGGATCCTGGATAAGAAAGCGGTCGATCTACTGATTTCAGAAGATACGGATTTGATACACCGCGCTGAACGAGGAAACCTGGGAGGAAAAGTCTTAAGCATAGCAGACGCGGTTGATTTTGTACGCCGAACGTACGAATCCCATACCGTAGAACTGCCTTGCATCGAGGAAGTACCGGCTTATCAAATCGATGTTGAAGATGTGTTCTTTGACAGTCTCAGAGAAGACTATCCTGGTTTTAACGAGTGGTTCGAGGAGAAATGCGTCAACAGCCATCGGCCTTGCTGGGTAATCAGATTCGATGGCAAGCTTGCAGGGCTTGTGATTCGAAAACCTGAAACACAAGAAGAAGCCGACTGTGCAACCCGGGCCGACAAGATATTAAAAGTGTCCACCTTCAAATTGGCGCCTGAGTATCAAGGAGAGAAATTCGGTGAACAATTGCTCAAGCAGGTGCTGTGGTGGTCCAGATCGAACGACATCGAAGTCGTGTATCTGACCGCATTCAAGAAGCAGCAAGTGCTGATCGGATTGCTGGAAACGTATGGTTTCCACAAAACACGAACGCTTGATGACGGTCAATGGGTCCTTGAGAAGGAACTTAAAAAGAATGTTCTATCGGATACGTCCTATCAGCAGGATCCCGTATCATTCAATCGTCGGATTTATCCCGCGTACTATGACGGACCGGAATCAAGGAAGTTCGTAGTTCCCATCCTTCCCAGGTTTTACAGAATACTGTTTCCGGAAGCTTTTCCTGACAGCCAGTTGTCACTGTTCGAAGGTTCCTCGCCAGATATGAATCGTACACCGGGCAACACGATTCGGAAAATCTACATATGTCTTGCACCTACCACAAAACTTGAACCTGGTTCCGTTATCCTGTTCTATGCCACAAAGGATGAGCGTCGTTTGCAATCTCAGTCTATCTGTACTGTCGGTGTCGTCGAAAGGGTTACGGAGGCTTCGACGTTGAACGAACTCATGTTGTTGACCACGAGGCGCTCCGCCTATACGCGTAAACAGTTGGAGGATTTGGTGGACAACAGCGAAAGACCATTGAAGGTCATCGATTTCCTGCTTACTTTACATCTGAGCAAACCAATAGACCTCCATACGCTCATAGCAAACGGGATATTGGAAGGTCCTCCGCAATCTATTACGCTGATTCCGGAAGGCCGCTATCATAGATTGAAGGATTGGCTGCAGGAGTAATCTAAAACTCAATGGCAAGTAACGACCTCAACTGGATCACCAACTACATCTGGGGAATCGCGGACGACGTGCTTCGCGACCTCTACGTCCGGGGTAAGTACCGCGACGTCATCCTTCCTATGACAGTGCTCCGCCGGCTGGATGCTGTGTTGGAGGATACCAAAAAGGATGTCCTTGAAACCAAGGCATTTCACGACGATCAGGGCATCATCGATCAGGATTTTGCCCTTCGCCAGGCTGCCGGGCAGGAATTCTACAATACCTCGAAGTTCACCCTGCGGGACCTCAGGGCGCGTGCCAATCGTCAGCAATTGACGGCCGACTTCACGGCCTATCTGGACGGGTTCTCGCCCAACGTACAGGAAATCCTGGAGAACTTCGAGTTCCGTAACCAGATCTCCCGCCTATCCCGCGCCGACGCCCTCGGCACATTGATCGAGAAACTCACTTCATCCGAGATCAATCTGAGTCCCGACCCTGTAATGAACGCCGACGGCACGGTTCGGCATCCCGGTCTGGACAACCACGGCATGGGTACGATCTTCGAGGAACTGATCCGGCGCTTCAACGAGGAGAACAACGAGGAGGCGGGGGAACACTGGACACCACGGGACGCCGTGAAGCTGATGGCCAGGCTGGTCTTCCTGCCCATCGCGGACCAAATCCAGTCATCGACTTATCTGCTCTACGATGGCGCCTGCGGGACCGGCGGGATGTTGACCGTGGGGCCGACGACACCTTGAGAGAACTGGCCGAAGAACGCGGCAAAGAGGTTTCCACCCACCTGTACGGGCAGGAGATCAATGCCGAAACCTACGCCATCTGCAAGGCGGACCTGCTGCTGAAGGGAGGGGGTGAGGCCGCTGACAACATCGTGGGCGGCCCCGAACACTCCACCCTTTCCAACGATGCCTTCCCGTCCCGGGAATTCGACTTCATGCTCTCCAATCCCCCCTACGGGAAGAGCTGGAAGACCGACCTAGATCGCATGGGCGGCAAGAAGGAGATGCGCGACCCGCGTTTCCTGATCGAACATGGCGGCGATCCGGAGTACTCGCTGGTCACCCGGTCCAGCGACGGGCAGATGCTCTTCCTCGCCAACAAGCTGTCCAAGATGAAGCAGGACACACCCCTTGGCAGCCGCATCGCCGAAGTGCACAACGGCAGTTCCCTCTTCACCGGCGACGCCGGACAGGGCGAGAGCAACATCCGCAGGTGGATCATCGAAAACGACTGGCTGGAGGCCATCGTCGCCCTGCCGCTCAACATGTTCTACAACACCGGCATCGCGACCTATGTCTGGGTCCTCACCAACCGCAAGCCCGAGCACCGCCGTGGCAAGGTTCAACTGATCGACGCAACGAAATGGTTCCAGCCGCTGCGCAAAAACCTCGGCAATAAGAACTGCGAACTCGGGGAAGACGAAATCACCCGTATCTGCGACACTTTCCTGGCATTCGAAGAAACCGAGGAAAGCAAGATCTTCGACAACGCCGCCTTCGGGTACAGGAAGGTGACCGTGGACCGGCCCCTGCGCATTGCCAATGCCGATCCGAATCGGGCTTACAAACCTGTCGAGATCAAGGAACTGAAAGGACGCGGTAATCGAAGCGAAGAAGGTACCCCCATTATACGAAAGATCCACAAGAGGGGAACCGAGGCCGATCCGCTACGAGGCTTGTTTGGAGTCGAAATAGGTGGTAAACCAGCCGTAGTGGAATACGAACCAGATTCCGATCTACGCGACACCGAACAGATTCCGTTATTGGAAAAGGGCGCTATCGAAGCGTTCCTCCGGCGAGAAGTCCTACCCTACTCAGCCGATGCCTGGTACCAGGCTGACAGCGTCAAGATAGGATACGAAATCAGCTTTACGCGGTATTTTTACAAGCCGAAGCCCCTGCGGCCGCTGGAGGAGATCAGGGCGGATATTCTGGCACTGGAGAAGGCGACGGAGGGGTTGTTGGGGGAACTGTTGATGGTGCGCGAACCATCGGCTGAGTTCGACAAGCCGCGCATCTATGTGGATACCTCAGTGATCGGAGGCTGCCATGACGATGAATTTCGCGAGGCATCCATGAGGCTGTTCGCGTGGTTTCGCGAGGGGGAGGCAAGAATGCTCATTTCAGGGGTCATTTTGGATGAGCTTGCAAATGCTCCATCCTTCGTCAAGCAGGCAACCAGTTCAGTTCCCTCGGAACACACGGAACTACTTACCGTTTCAAGAGCGGTGGAAGAGCTCGCGGATGCCTACATTTCGGCTGGCGCCGTGGGTGGGGCCGACCGGAACGATGCGATGCACATCGCCCTCGCGACTTTGGCCGAGGCCGATATTCTGGCAAGCTGGAATTTCAGGCACATGGTGAACTGGCGGCGCATCAGGGCGTACAATGAAGTAAATCGTCAAAACGCATACCCCGCAATCGACATTCGTACCCCGGAGGAAATCGTCCATGGCTAAAGCTCCACGCAAGAAGGAATTCGACTGCGTCAAGTTCATGCGCGAAGCCCGCGCCCGCAGTGCCGCCAGAACCGCCCACATGACGATTGACGAACGGATAGCGTGGTTCAATACAAGGCGGTATTCCGACCCCGCGTTGGAAAAACTGGCCGCGCGGTTACGCAAATCAACGCAAGCAGGGCCGAAGGATAACCGCGAAGACTGAGCCAAAAGGGAATCCGATACCGCAGGAGCGAGCGATGGCCAACACCATGTTCCTCTTTGAGTCAGCGAAGAAAAAGAGGACGTCACTTCAGGCAACGAACTCCGGAAGGAGATGAAATCTCAACGGAAATCCTGAATAAACACATTGAGATCACCCTTGGCGTTTCAGGAGGCAAACCACGCATTGCTTGGTCGTCGAATTACCGTGGAACATATCGCCATCTGGCGCGAGCACGTGGGCAGGAGCTCCGACGAAATAGCCAGTGATTAAGACATAATCCTGGCGGATGCGTACGCGGCACTGGCATACTATTTCGATCATCAGAGTGAGATTGACCGATCGCTCGCTGAGCGTCGAGCACTTGTAAATGCATTGCGTGGTAAATACACTTCGAAGCTTTCTCGAAAGATTCAAGAACGGCGCGACCAGACCCAACATGACAACGATTCGGGGATGACATGAAAGAGATCAGAGGTGACGCTAAGAATATCAGTTCACTCTTGGGTGGTGCTAAATTCTCAATCGACTATTACCAGCGTGAGTATCGATGGGGGAAAAAACAGGTCTCAGAACTGATCGAGGATCTAGCCGAGAAATTCGGTGACAGCCATGATTCTACCAATGAACGAAGTGCTGTGGAAAGCTACGGCCACTATTTTCTCGGTTCGATAATCGTTAGTGACAAGAACGGTCGTAAGTTCATCATCGACGGTCAGCAGCGCTTAACGACACTCACTCTGATACTGGTTTATATTTACCGTCAACTGAACGACGGAAATCAGAAGGCTCCACTTGCCAATCTGATTTTTTCGCAGAAATACGGGGGCCGATCGTTCAACATCGATGTCGAGGAACGATCGGCATGCATGGTAGCGTTGTTTACAGGCTCATTGTTCGATGATACCGATCAACCTGAATCAGTAGTCAATATACTGAATCGATACCAAGACATTGAGGACATGTTTCCGGATGACCTGACCACAGATGCGTTACCCTTTTTTTCGGACTGGCTGATCTTTAACGTGTATCTAGTCGAGATCACAGCGTATTCCGACGCAGATGCATACACCATCTTTGAAACGATGAATGATCGCGGGCTTTCACTCACTCCAACCGACATGTTGAAAGGTTATCTCCTGGCGAACATAACAGACCCCGGACGGCGTAATTCGGCAAGTAACCTGTGGCGCAAGAGAGTGTCAGCATTACAGGACGTCGGTAAAGAAGAGGATGCTGACGCGATCAAGGCATGGCTTCGTAGCCAATACGCAAGAAACATCCGGGAACGAATACGCGGAGCCGAACCTCGTGACTTTGACCTTATTGGGACCGAATTCCACCGGTGGGTGCGGGATCACGAGAAGCTACTCCAGCTTTCGTCGAGTACAGACTTCGGCCGCTTTATCGAACAGGATTTCGACTTCTACACTCGGTGGTATATCCGCATCCGCAAAGCTGCGGAATCATTAACAGATGGGCTGGAATCCGTCCATTTCTGCGCCCAGAACAACTTTACCCTTCAGTATCCTGTTCTAATGGCTTCGTTGAATCGCGATGACACAGAACAAGAGATACAGCGAAAATTGCGAGTTGTGTCAGCGTATCTTGACATACTGGTCGCCAGGCGCGTATGGAACTGGAGGGCAATCAACTACTCCACGATGCAATATGCGATGTTCCTGGTTATGCGCGACATCCGGGGAAAAAGTGTTGCGGAGTTGGTGCCCCTGCTGAATAAGCGCCTTGAAAGTGAATCGGACACATTCTTCGCATTCAACGATCGATTCAGATTGCATGGTACGAATGGAAGGCAGATCCATCGCCTTCTTGCCAGGTTGACTGATCACCTCGGAATCCAGTCAGGACGACCTTCGCGTTACCACGATTATGTCCATCTACAAGGAAAAGACAGATACGAAGTGGAACATATTTGGGCTAATCATCCAGAGCGTCACAGGGATGAGTTTTCACATCCTGTCGATTTCGCCGAATACAGAAACCGGATAGGTGGGCTGTTGCTGTTGCCGAAAAGTTTCAACCAAGCCTTTGGCGACATGACATACAACAGAAAGAGGAAGCACTATCTAAAGCAGAATCTTCTGGCGCAAAGCCTACACGAGGACGCCTACGAGCGAGACCCGGGATTTAAGAAATTCATCGACAGAAGTGGTTTGCCATTTCAACCGCACGAACAATTCAAAAAGGCCGACTTGGATGCGCGACAGAAGCTTTATCAGCTTCTCGCAGAACAGATATGGAATCCGAAACGTTTGGCGGACGAGGCAGAATCGTGATCCAAGGTCTTAAGCCATATCCAGAAATGAAGGATTCAGGCGTAGAATGGCTTGGGGAGGTGCCGGCGCATTGGGAAGTGCGAAGATTGAAGTACCTACTGAAGGAACGAGATACCCGTTCTTTGGCAGGATGTGAACAACTTCTTAGTGTATCCCAGTACAACGGAGTTACCAAACGAGAGCCGCTAGGCAATGGAGGCTTACCGGATACTCGGGCAGCATCACTGGTCGGCTACAAGCGTGTTGATCCCGACGATCTCGTTGTAAATATCATGCTCGCATGGAATGGAAGCATGGGCGTTTCTCAATTCCCAGGTATTACAAGTCCCGCCTACTGCGTTTACCGATTTAGTAAGAATTCTCACCCCTGGTACTATCACCATCTGCTTCGTTCCTCAATATACGGGGCATATATCAAGGCCGTTTCCACAGGAGTCGTAGAAAGTCGATTACGTCTCTACACAGAAGACCTATACCGTCTTGAAACTCATGTCCCACCCCTCCCCGAACAAGCCGCCATCGTCCGCTTTCTCAATCATTTCGACCGGTGTATTCAGCACTATATCCTTGCAAAAGACAAGCAGACTGCGCTGCTAGAGGAGCAACGTAGGGCTATTACACAAGAAGCGATTCTGTCGCGAAGTGTTGCCTCAAAAAAGATTGAGGTCGTTGCAGACTTGGTCGAAAGACCGGTTCACCGAGTGGTAACCGACACATACACTCCGATTGGTCTTTACAATCGAGGACGTGGTATCTTTAAAAAGGAACCTCGAAAAGGTGGTGAATTGGGAGATTCCGATTTCTTCTGGATAGAAGAAGGTGACTTGGTTCTCAGCGGACAATTTGCTTGGGAAGGGGCAATCGCTATGGCAGGTGACACTGTGTCTGGGTGTGTTGCAAGTCACCGCTATCCGGTCCTTCGGGGTAGGGAGGGTGTTTTGGAATCGGGATTCTTGCTGGCTTTTTTTCTAACGGATTGGGGCCAGCTTCTTCTTGATCACCATTCGAGAGGTGCTGCGGGAAGGAACAGGCCGCTCAATCCTAGAACCCTTCTGAAAGAGAAAATCCCTCTGCCACCTCTAAGCCATCAAATGGATATAGTAGAAATGCTGCAACGCGAGAAACTGGTGCACCAACATGCCGAATACTACAAGAGGCTGTTGATCGAATATCGCACCCGTCTGATTTCCGATGTCGTCACCGGCAAGCTCGACGTGCTCAAGGCGGAGGGTGAACTGCCTGAGGAAGACGTGTTCGGCGACGCAGAGAAATCGGTGGAAGAGTACAGAGTCGAAAAGGACGCGGCCGTATGACGGACTGAAGCACCTGTCCGGCAGTGGAATGAACCCCGATCGACATCAGCGCCTGTGGTAGCGTCGCCTGACTCAGGTGCCGCAGTTGTTTCCCGCAGGTCGATTAATGCTTATATTGTGCCACACATAAACTGTGAGACTGTGACCATGAGAAACATTACCGTATCCGTCGACGAGCAGACGCACCGGTTCGCACGAATTCACGCGGCTAAGTTGGACTCCTCGGTATCGGCTCTGGTGCGGGACTACCTGAGAAGCCTGGCAGCGGATACGGACGCAGGGGACGAAGTCGGGGTCGAGTCCGGCGAAACCATCTATCAACGTCGGTGCAGGCTGCTACAGGAAGTACTCGCGGACTTCGATAGTCGGGGTATCGGGTTGCGGATGTCCGAAAACCTGCCCAGAGAGGCGTTATACGACCGCGGCGCAGCAAGGGCCGAGGTCGTCGCAGAGGCGGATCGGCAGCGCAGCAACTCCGATGCGCCCAGAACCTCGCCATGCGATTCGTAGATACCAATGTCCTGCTGTACGCCGTCAGCGAGGTCCCGGAGGAGTCCGACAAGCGGGCGCGGGCACGGGAAGTCCTGACGGAACCCGACCTCGCCGCGTCCGTTCAGGTGCTGCAGGAGTTCTTTCACCAGGTCACCCGGCCGACACGGACCCGCAGTCTTTCTGCCCACAGCGCATTGCAGTTCTTGGAGCCGATTCTGCTGTTCCGCATTCAGGCCATGACGGTGCGCGTTTTTCTCGAGGCCGTGGCCATCAGCCAACGCTTCGGGCTTTCCTATTGGGACGCCGCGATTATCGCCGCAGCTCGCGCCCTGGGCTGCGATGCGGTGTATTCCGAAGATTTGAGTGCTGCACTGGACTACGACGGCCTCCGGATCATAAATCCGTTCTCAGACCCATTGGATCTCCCATGACCACCGACACGTCGGAAAAAGGCCTCGAACGCCTGATCTGCAAGACCCTGACCGGGCATCCGTGCGATCCTCCGTCTTCGGGTACCGTAGCCGAGCCGGCAACGGGCTACGGAGGCGTGGGCTGGAGTTGCGGGAATCCCCACGACTACGACAAAACATACTGTGTCGATCTGGTTCAACTCGCGGCGTTCCTCAGTGATACGCAACCCGAGGCCGCCGATTCATTGGCGCTGTCCGAGAACAGCCCCACGCGACAGCAATTTCTTGCCCGTATCCAGCGCGAAATCAGCAAGCGTGGAACGATTGATGTTCTGCGTAACGGTTTAAGGCACCAGTCGCTTGACCTGGAACTGTTTTATGGTACCCCGTCACCAGGGAACGAGCAGACAAAGGAGCGCTTTGAGCTGAACCGGTTCACCGTGACCCGGCAACTGCGTTACAGCAAGGACGAGATGCAACTGGCCTTGGATATCGGTTTGTTCATCAATGGCCTCCCGGTGTTCACGTTCGAGTTGAAGAACAGCCTGACCAAGCAAACCGTGAGCGACGCTGTTGAGCAGTACAAGCGGGATCGGAATCCCAAGGAGAAGTTGTTCGAACTCGGCCGGTGCATTGCCCATTTCGCGGTAGACGAGAGCGAGGTCCGTTTCTGTACGCACCTCAAGGGGAAGGCATCCTGGTTCCTGCCCTTTAATCTCGGATGGAACGACGGTGCGGGCAACCCGCCCAATCCAGATGGGATCAAGACCGACTTTCTTTGGAGCGAAGTGCTGTCCAGGAAGAGTCTGACCAACATTATAGAGAACTATGCACAGGTGGTCGTGACTAAGGATGCGAAGTCCAACAAAAAAAGAAGGACGCAGACCTGGCCTCGGTACCACCAGCTCGACGTGGTACGCAAACTTCTGGCTGACGCGGCCGACTCCGGTGTGGGAAAGCGCTACCTGATCCAGCATTCGGCCGGCAGCGGAAAGAGCAACTCCATAGCCTGGCTGGCTCATCAACTGATTGGGCTGACGAAGGATAAGAATCCCCTCTTCGATTCGATCGTCGTAGTCACGGACCGGCGCATCCTCGATCGACAGATTCATGATACGATCAGACAGTACGCGCAGATAAGTGCGACAGTAGGTCATGCCGACAAATCGGACGACCTGAAAAAGTTCATACAGGGCGGCAAGAAGATCATCATCTCCACTGTTCAGAAGTTTCCCTTCATCCTTGACGAGATCGATAACCAGCAGCATAACCGGCGTTACGCGATCATCATCGACGAGGCTCATTCCAGCCAGGGGGGCCGCACGAGCGCGGCTATATCCGGGGTACTGTCGGAATCCGTGAAAGAGATCGAAGAGGATACCTTCGAAGATAAGATCAATCACTTGATGGCGACACGCAAGCTGCTGACCAACGCCAGTTATTTCGCCTTTACCGCCACGCCCAAGAACAAGACGCTGGAGACCTTCGGCGATCCGGAACCGCAACCCGACGGCACGGTCAGGCACCGGGCCTTCCACAGCTACACCATGAAGCAGGCGATCCAGGAAGGGTTCATTCTGGACGTGCTCGAGCACTACACGCCAGTAGAAAGTTACTACAAACTTGCCAAGACGGTGGAGGACGACCCGGAGTTCGACGCGAAGAAGGCCCAGAAGAAGCTGCGGCGCTTCGTGGAGGGCAGCGACCACGCCATCCGGCTCAAGGCCGAGATCATGGTGGACCATTTCCACGACCAGGTAACGGCCCAGCACAGAATACGCGGCAAGGCACGGGCCATGGTCGTCACCAACGGCATCGAACGGGCGATCCAGTACTACCATGCCATCCGAGGTTATCTGAAGGAGCGAAAGAGTCCTTACCAGGCTCTTGTCGCTTTCTCAGGCGAATACGAATACGGTGGATCGAAGGTCAGCGAGGTATTGCTCAACGGCTTTCCGTCGGTCAATATCGGAGAGCGATTCCGTGAGGATCCCTACCGATTCCTGGTCTGTGCCGACAAGTTTCAGACGGGTTACGACGAACCGCTGTTGCATACGATGTACGTTGACAAGACGCTATCGAGCATCAAGGCCGTACAGACGCTATCGCGCCTGAACCGCGCCCATCCGGACAAGCACGACGTCTTCGTCCTGGATTTCCTGAACGATATCGACACCATCCGTGACGCGTTCTCCAACTTCTACCGCACGACGATTCTGTCCGAGGAGACCGATCCCAACAAGCTTCATGACCTTCAGGCTGATCTCGACAGCGCCCAGGTCTATTCGGAGGAACAGATAGATGACTTCGTGCGGCAATACCTGGACGGCGCGGACGTCGACCAACTTCATCCCATCCTCGATGCCTGCGTGGCAGCGTATCTGGATGAACTCGACGAAGACGGACAAGTCGATTTTAAGAGCAAGGCCAAGGGATTCCTGCGGACCTACGCGTTCCTGTCGTCGATCCTTCCCTATTCCAATGCCGAATGGGAAAAGCGGTCCATATTCCTGAACTTCCTGGTCTCGAAGCTGCCGGCCCCCGACGAGGATGACCTGTCCAAGGGTATCCTGGAGGCCATTGATCTGGACAGCTATCGGGTCGAAAAGAAAGCCATGCAGAAGATTATACTTCCCGATGAAGACGCTGAGATCGGACCCATACCGACCAATGGGGGCGGTTCAAGTCCCGAGCCTGAAATGGATCGCCTGTCGAACATCATCAAGGAATTCAACGATCTTTTCGGCGATACGCATTGGGAGGATGCGGACCGTATTCGAAAGCAGGTATTCGAAGCTATTCCCACCCTTGTCGCCGAGGACACCGCGTTCAAGAACGCCCGACAGAACTCGGACAGGCAAAACGCGCGCATCGAACACGACAAAGCCCTGTCGCGTGTGATCACCTCGATGATGAAGGACGAAATGCAACTGTACAAGCTGTACGCCAACAATCCTGATTTCAGCCGGTGGATTAAGGATACGGTGTTCGGGTTGACGTATGAGGGGGCGGGGGAGTAGGGGGTCTTCATTAAAGGCAGCATGAGTAACCACAGACTGTCGAATCCACGAAATAAACTGCCGGCTACATTTTACAAACTTCCTTATTCTTTAATATCCTACCAATCTGACTGTGTAGATCCCTGGCCTACCGCAGTGGGACTTATTAACCAAAGTGACCATAAACATTACTCCTCTCTCCTAAGTTCATCCGCTTTACACTTGATCTTATCGAGGGCATCGTAGGGGTCGATCCTCGTCTGATACGTTTCGAATTGACGACTACACTTCTTATTCCCGCATCGTCGATGATATGTGATTTTATCGTCGGTAGTTGTTGTCGGTTTGTAAAAGTGAGTGTTCCCCTTGTTGTTTCCGCAATAGGGACAAGCCAGCATTTCCCGTTCCTGACCAAACATGCCATATCCTTCCTAAGGAAGCACCGGCAGATAACCGGCACACAGATATGCCTCGGGTTGATTTGTTATCGACCTTCCTGCACACGTGTGCTTTGATCCTCCAAGAGCCTACTTGAGATATTTCTGCATCTGTAGAATCTTTTTTCTTGCATAGAAGCATGAGAATGGAGTATATAAGGTAAGCGGCCCGAGTAGGCCCCGTAGCTCAGATGGAAAGAGCGGTACCCTGCTAAGGTAATGGACGGGAGTTCGAATCTCCCCGGGGCCATACTCGGTGGGGTCAGGTGAAGAGGCGAGGTTGGAGCCGCCCCTTTCGCCTGGCCTTGCCACAATATATAGAAACCTCTTGCCAAAAATCTACCAAAAAATCTAAGGAGGTTGGTTTTGGCTGACAGACTACGTGGTATAGTGGACACAGTGGAGTCCTTAAAAGAGGACTTCGTGAAACTGGAAGAAGTGTTAGATAACATTCGAAGTGTTATGAATTTACTTGAAGATTCTGAAAAGAACATTGAAACGATCCTGTATACCAAGACTATGAATGACGGCCAGCAGAAAATGTTTTTTGAAACGGAAACACCTACAGAGGCCGTGCGAAGGTTATTCAAAGAATGTCGAGGCCAAAACCTTGAACCTAAGATGGTTATTGCAGCCCTCAACGATTTGATTAAAGAAGGTAGACTGAGAATAAAACCTGGTCGCAACCCGGATAGATTCGTTCATTCCATTCTCCATAATCTTGTTAAGCAGGAATTCATTCTCAGGATTCATACTGAGGATTCTAAGCATCCTCAGTATGTACTTAATGAATGGTAAGTCCGCTCCTTTCTATCATGCCGCGCTAGCCTACTTTTCTGTTTTTAATAACCACGTACTCTTTTCCAGAGCTTGTAGGTCAGGTGTCCAAAGAGATACAAGATCAATGGAATTATGAATGTGACCCACATTGATATAGTTTCTTGCATATATCCAATATCCCAATCATTCTCATACGGTATGGCTACTGCTCTTCGCGACCTACCACGTGGAAGAGTTTCCGGGCAGGCGGGGCATGAAACGTACGCCCGAGGCCAATCTCGAGTTCGCGCTGATGGCGGACGGCGTGCCGAAGGAGAAGGTGTATGCCACGCTGGACACCGAGGAGGGCGTTCGCCGCGCGTTCCGCAAACTGGACACCATCAAGGAACACATCGTGTGGTGGGAGACCGCTGCCTACCCTCCGCAGATGCTGGCCGATGGCGAGGTGACGATGACCACGGCGGCCAACGGTCGCATCTTCAATGCCCAGGTACGCGAGGGACAACCCTTCGTCATCCTCTGGGACAGCCAGATCCTTAATACGAGCGGCTATGGCATCGTCGAGGGCACGCGCAACCGCGAAGCCGCAATCCGATTTCTCAAATTCGCTTCAACCGCGCGGTCCATGGCTGGACTTGCCAGGTACATCGCCTACAGTCCGACCCGCCGTTCCGCCATGCCCCTGATCTCGACCCATGTCGAGATGGGCGTGGACATGAAACCGCACATGCCCACGGCCCCGGAGAATGTGGTCCGCGCCCTGCATAACGACTGGGAATGGTGGAGCGACAACGGCGAAGAGATGAACGAGCGATTCAGCACATGGCTGGCGAGGTGAACGAGCGCTTAAGCACGTGGCTGGCGAGGTGAGGAGGGCCCCATGCCCCTCGCAATGACTCCCCAACAAGCCAAGGACTTCGAAGAGAAGGGCTTTGTCGTCCTCGACGAGTTCTTTGACCAACCGGAACTTGACCGCCTACTCCTAGCCATCGACGAGGTGGGTGACCGTATTCGCGCTGAGACAGGCCTGGGATCCGGTGAACCATTTGCCGTGAGAAACGCCCTGGCGCATCACGAGGCCTTTCTCGACCTCATCGATCATCCGCGCATATTGCCTTTAGTGGTTGACGCGATCGGTTGGAACATCCAGATCCGGACCACGCACCTGGACGTTCGGCCTCCCTATCCGGTGGATCTGAAGGCGCGCGTTACGGGTGTTGGCAAGGGCGAGGACCACGAGGCGGGGTACCGTAATGTCGGGTGGCATCCGGATCTGGCGAGCGATGACCTGTTCATGGCGCCGTCGCTCGATGGACGCCTTCCGTTTATGGAGGTCAAGGTCTTCTACGTACTCTACGACATGACCGAATCCAATTGCGGCAATCTTTGGCTGGTGCCAGGCAGCCATCGGCGCAGGCCCGCGGAACTGTTCGGACGGGAAAATGGCACGGATCCGGAAGGGGCGGTCGAACTCAGGCTGCCCATCGGTTCGGCCGTTTTGTGGCGCACCGCGTTATGGCACTGCGTCGGCCCGAACTTGTCGCGAAAAACGCGGAAGATCATGCACGTGGGGTACCACTACCGCTGGCTTCGGCCGACCGATTTCGATGTGCAGGATCCCGGGCTCATTGAAAGTTGCTCTCCCGTCCGGCGGCAGTTACTGGGCGCCCTGGCCCCACAGGGTGATCCCATGGGACCGGACCCGGACTTTCATCCTGCATCGCGGTACTGGCTCACCGACGATCCCGACGATGTCCCGCTGCGCGAATGGGCGCAGGCGAGGGAACCGGGATAATCCACGATCGCCAGTTGGAGAATCTGGAACGGTTGCGAAGCAGGCGCGGAGGAATCTGCTTTGGCGAAACTCTCGGCGGTAGCGCTTCACAGGAAACTCCTGACCCAATGGCGTGTCACCGGGATTGTCATCGGTTCGGTGGCTGGTCTGTTTCTGGTGGGGCTTCTGGTCTATCCGGACCGGAGTGCCCTGGTGGCCAAGGGCCCTATGAATACGGGCCACGAGGAGTTGGCCTGCCAGGATTGCCACCTGGCTGTCGAAGGCACCGTGGCACAGCAGTTCAGCGCCAACGTCCATTACTGGCTCGGACTGCGGGAATCCACGATCGGTTTCGGCTCACGGGACGTGGACAATGCCGCCTGCCTGGATTGTCACGACCGCCCGGACGACCGGCATCCCGTCTCCCGTTTCCTGGAACCTCGCTTCGCCGACCAGAGAAAGGCGCTGGCCCCGCACGCGTGTGCCAGTTGCCACAGCGAACATCGCGGGGTGCGGATTACGCAGGATACCATCGGATACTGCAGCCACTGCCACCAGGACACCAGCCTGGAGCAGGACCCCATTACCCCCACCCATGAAGCGCTGGTGCGGCTGGCTGGCTGGAATACGTGCCTGCGATGTCACGATTTCCACGGCAACCACGTCTGGTCCACCCCGGTAACCCTTGAAGAAGCGTTGCCCGAATCACGTATTTGGGATTACTTCAGTGGTGGACCTTCGCCCTACGGAGATGAGAAGTACGTGGAGTCGTCCCGGACCAGAGGAAAGGCCAAAAAGTGAAGACCGTTGCCGCCATCGTCGCCACAGCCACCGTGCTGGTGGTACTCATCGTTGTTAACGCGCCGCCTCCTGACGGCGCAGTCAACAAGGAGACCGGGCCGCCGGTTCCCATCAGGACCGTTTTCACTATACTGGAGTCGGAGAACGACGTAGCGCGCGAGATCTGGGCCAATGACATCGTGAGGATCGGCCAGGAAAGGGGACTGCGCTTCGACAAGGACTGGCATGACGAGGGGCTGGACGCCGGGCCGTTGCCGGCCCTTTTTCTGCGCGAGTTGGCCGAGAGCATGCGCCGCACCCAGGTGCCTCTCTATCTCTTCCTGGGTTCCGACCGTCCGATCAACGATGCCAACCTGTTCATCGGTCCACAGATGGATCACTTTGCAGAACTGAAAAAAACGGGCGAACCCCAGTTCTTCACCGACCCGGAGTTGGGCTTCCGAACCGCCATGTTTTCGGATGTGGCGATTACCGATGCGTGTGTCGTATGCCATAACGAAGATCCGGACTCGCCAAAGAACGACTGGCGAGTAGGCGACATCATGGGGGCGACCACGTGGTCTTACCCTGAGGGAGAGGTCAGTGCGGCGACGGCGCTCATGCTGTTGGGCACGTTGCGCCATGGAATCCGCGAGGCGTATCAGCACTATCTGGATAAGGCGGCTACCTTCGCCGATCCTCCGCCGGTGGGGGACCGATGGCCGGCCGACGGCTACTATCTGCCATCCGTAGACACTTTCCTTGCCAGGGTGGAGCAAAGGGCCTCAGCAAGTACAGTGTCCCTTCTGCTGTCGTCACAAGACGGGGAGTAGGAAAGCGGAAATCGAACGGTGGGAAAACAGGAGGCGCCGTTGCGCGTTACCAGCCGTGATGGCACGCCCGGAAGGATTTCATCTACTGAACGGCCCCGACGCCCCTGGCTCTTGCCGGCCTCGGTCTGGCGGTGGCGGGTGGCGGGGACGGCCGGTGTGCTTCTGTACTTGGCACAGGATGCGTTTGACCTCCGTTGGGAATGGCTTGCGCAACTCCAGACGATAGATGAGTTCAAGTATGCCACCGGTCTGTGCCTGCTGTCTTACGTGGGATGGCAATGGTGGCTGTTTTACGCCCGCCTGAAACGCCGGAATCTTCGAACGTTGCTTTCATGGCACCAGCGGATGGGCGCCGCGGCACCGCTCTTCTTCTACATTCACAGCGTCGAGACCGGCTTCGGCTACCTGGCCGTGCTCAGCTGGATCTTCCTGGGAAATCTGCTCGTTGGCGTGGTGAGTCCCCTGGGCATCAGGATCAACAATCGTTACTACACGGCTTCCTGGGGTACGCTTCATGTGACCCTGGCGGCTGTAACGACCATCCTGGTCCTGTTCCACGCGTATATCGCTGTTTACTACAAGTAGCGCCGTTTACTACATGTAGTATAGTGGAAAATGGCCGACTTCCGATAACGTCTTAATAAGCGCCCTTAACCTTCTCATACCAACCCCGCACCGGATCGCCCAAATCCTCCATGTACCGTTCCATCCGCCCTTTCAGGTCCTGGCGCACGGCGTCATAGGCCGGATCGCCGTACACGTTGTCGAGTTGATAGGGATCGCGTCGCAGATCGTACAGCTCGCCGGGGTCAGTCGAATTGAACGTAAACTGGTGGGTGCGGGTGCGGACCATGCGCTGGTTGGCGACGGTGAAGTGGCGGTCGAAGACGCAATAGACTTCTTCGCGCCCGTTCGCAAACGGACGCCCCTCGATGGCGGGCAGGAAGGTCTGGCCGTCGAGGTCGGCGGGCACTTCGAGGCCGGCGGCATCGAGGGACGAGAGTATGATTTCGTGCAGGTAGACGAATTCTTCGCAGGCCGTACCGGGGGCCTGGCAGTCGGGATGGGCGATGACGAGCGGTATGCGGTAGATCTCGTCGTACATGAACTCGCCCTTTTCGATCAGCTTGTGCGCGCCGAGACAGTCCCCGTGATCGGACGTATATACGATGATGGTGTTTTCGAGCACGCCCAGTTTCTCCAGGTGCGCCACCACGCGTCCCACCATGTCGTCAATGAGCGTGCAATGCCCGAAGTAGCGCGCGGCGATTTCCTGGAATCCTTCCCAGCCATAGTCGCCCAGTCCCCACATATGCTCGATAAGTCGCTGGCGGAAGGGCTTTTTCTCAAAAGTTTCGGCGTACCCGGGGTGTTCCGGAATGGCCCTGGGATCGTACATGGAAAAGTACGGTTCCGGGACCAGCGAAGGGCTGTGCGGTCCCCAGAAATTGGCCCACAGGAAGAAGGGCTCCTCGCCATCAGCCACCTCGTCGAGCACGCGAAGAGCTTCCTCGGCGACGAAATACTCGATGCACGACTCGACCGGCCCATCGTGCAGGGCGAACATCTCCTGCCGCTGGTTCGCGGGATTGGTGCCGACGTAGCGGTGCGAGACCGTGGGCGGCGGATCGAAACCGCGTTCCTTGAGATAGTCGGCGTAATGATTGTGTCCGTGCAGACTGCCGCCGAACTGCAGGCCCGGCAACAGGCCACCTCCTCCGGGGAATCCGTAGCCCATGAAATCCTTGCCGGTGAACCCGTATCCCGACGGACCGGTCTCCTGGTCCACGTGCCACTTGCCGGCGTACCCGCAGCGGTAGCCTGCATCCGCCAGGTGGTGATTTATGCCGCGCACGCCCTCGTTCAGGCAGAGGCCGTTGGCCGATACCCCGTGCTTGTGCGGATAGAGGCCCGTGTAGAAGGAGGCGCGAGCCGGCGAGCAGATTGCAGTCGGTGTGAACGCCCAGTCGAACCGGACGCCGCGTGCTGCCAGGGCGTCGATGTGGGGCGTACGGCACACGTCGTTCAGCCCGTAGCAACTCACCGTGTCGAGCCGCTGCTGGTCGGACATCAGGACGACGATATTGGGTCGTTTGGGCAATGGGCGCTCCTTCCTCCGTTGCATTCAAGGCGTGATCACTCTGTAATACTCGGTGCAATATCACTCCGTGGCAGCCAGTACTGCTCACGCAGCTATCCACGCAATGAACTTAAACGCACTTATAAATTATGGGCTTGGCGGGACTCAACGTATGTGCCATCTTGACAAACAGCAGTCGATCCGTAGGTTACTCCTTCCACCCCCAAACACTATACGGAAGGAGTAACCTATGAGTACGTTGTATTTCGGCGACTGTCTGGACGTGATACGTGAACATATGCCTGATGAATCAGTGGACCTGATCTACTTGGACCCACCCTTCAATTCAAAGCGCATATATAACGCCTCGATGGGCGGGGCGCAATGGATTGCGTTCAAGGATACGTGGCAGTGGTACGAAGCCGTGGACGATTTCCACGAATTGGCCGGGGATGTATCGATGGCGCCCACGATGGAAGGTTTGCGGATGATCCTGGGCGAAGGCTCGTCTTTGGCTTATCTGTCCTACATGGCGAATCGGTTACGAGAATGCAGGCGGGTCTTGAAACCTACGGGGTCGATATATTTGCACTGCGATCCCACCATGAGCCATTACCTGAAGGTCTTACTGGACTCGATATTTACGGGGGGGGGGGGGGGGGGGGGGGGGGGGGCTTCAAAAACGAGATAGTATGGCATTATCAAGCGGGCACGAAGGGATCCCAAAGGTTCGGCAGAAAACACGACATTATCCTGGTCTACGGAAAAACACGCAAGACGGTACACAACCGCGTTTCAAAGCCCGTTGTGAATGCCAGTCGATACAACAAGGTAGATGAAGACGGGCGGTTGTATGATGTCAATGGACAGGGCAATCGTTACTACCTGGATGAAGGGCAAACATGTGACGATGTGTGGACGTGGGTTCAAGAAAAGGAGTTCCAACAGCTAAACAGTCAATCCAAAGAACGAACGGGTTACGACACACAAAAACCGTTGGCGTTATTGGACCGGATTATAAGGGCATCCAGCAACGAAGACGATGTTGTTTTGGATCCGTTCTGCGGATGCGGTACGACCATAGAAGCGGCGCAACGTCTCAATAGGCAATGGGTAGGTATAGACGTGTGCGTAAAGGCGTGTCAGGTCATCCAGGAGCGACTTGAACGGAGTTTTTTCAAGATATGGTCGGACGTGGAGTTTGTCGGGCTTCCGATGACCCTGCATCACGCGAACGTATTGGCCGAAATAGACAAGTTCAAATTTGAGAAGTGGGCCGCATCCATCACGCCGTATATCGAAGCCAACAAATTGCAGGTTGCCGACAAGGGTATTGACGGTTACGGCCGTATCGCAATCGGTAAGGGAAAGTTTATCGACCTTGTTTCGCAGGTGAAGGGCGGATCAACCAGTCCTGGGCAGGTACAGGCGTTCAATGGGGCGCGCCAACAGGCCGGAGCCGATTTGGGTATTTTTACATGCTTCGAGGAACGAGTAACAACGAAGATGCGGGAAGCGGCGGCATCGACCGGAAAGTACGATGGCAAATGGCCAGTGGTACAGATTTACACGGTGGATGATTTCTTCGCGGGTCGTCAACCGCAACTGCCGATTGCATTCAGTTAGGCAAACACGCCGTACATGAACGAGTTCCATGGTGCAGCATCTTGACGATGGTTGAACTTCCAACTTGCCTCGGCAATGTACTGATTCATGAATCGGGGTGTGTAGTGATGGTGCGTACCATACCACGCACGTTTCAGCAGGCTCCAGAAGCCTTCGATGGTGTTGGTATTCACGCCGTCATCCGAATAGGCGATACTGTGGTTGATAACCTCGTGGGGCATGTAGTTCTGAATGATGTTGTACGCCGGATATTCGTCCGTGTACAACACGCTTTCGTCCATGTTGAGCACGTTTTTCAGGAAGTTCACAATGCCCTTGCCGGTCAGATCTTCGGCCACTTTCGCAATCACCTTGCCGTCTCGTTCCACCGCCCCGATCACAGCAGTTTTCTTGGTTCCGCGGCCCCGCTTGTTCGGGGTGTCGTTGTCGTCCTTCTTGTTCGACTTGCGGGGCTTGCCGCCCACGTAGGTTTCGTCCGCTTCCACGATGCCGGCAAGCAACGGAGCATGGTCGGAAGCCATCGCATTCCTGATGCGTTTTTGCATGAACAGGGCGGTGGGCTGGGTAAGATTCAAATCCCGTGCCAGTTGAGGACTGGATACGGATTTCTTGGCGTTGATCATGATGGCTATGGCGGCGAACCATTTGGGCAACGCGATCTGCGTACCCTGCATGAACGTTCCCGACAGAACGTTGAATGATCGGTGGCAGTCATGGCAATTCCATCGTCCAACGCGGTTTCCATCTCGCTTACGCTTGACGTTCTCGACCGATCCGCACAGGGGACAGTAGGCGCCTTTAGCGAACCGGATACCTTCCAAATGATCGATGCAGGCTTGTTGTGTAGGAAACCGTTCAAAGACTTCGTAGAGGTTCACTTGTGTATCTCCTTGTAGGCGGGTCTGTTGGCAACCTTAACTACCTACAATATACCCCCTGTGGGAGACAATGTCAAGCCCAAAACTTATATTAGCGAACTTAAATCTGTTGCCCCGGTCAAGTTCGCAAACTCATATTGGCGATCATCATGGATATGACATCAGATTCTTCTGCATCTACCGATTCTTCCGGTACTGACGATTCTCACGAATCCTCTGATCCGTCCTGCTCTGCCGTCGCTTCATACCTGGCGAAACACTACGGTCTGGCCGAACCCGTCGAAGTGCGCGAACTGGAGCGCGGAGCCAATAGAAACTACCTCGTTACGTCGCAGGATCAGCGCTACGTTTACAGGATCTATACCGATCACGACTTCTACGTCCGCAACCCCGAGGCCTATCGGTACGAACTCGACCTGCTGGCATACCTGGGCGAATACAAGCTGCCCGTTCCCGAACCGGTGGAAAGGCTGGATGGCAAGCGATTGAGTATGATGGATTTTGAAACCGATGCCTCAACCGGTCCACCATCCGACCCCCGGTCCGGTCCATCAACCCATCCCTCATCCGTCCCGCTATCCGATCCTGCGACCGGATCTCACGCCGGTACCCGATGCGGCGCGCTCTTTCACTTCTTCGAGGGCGAGGAGCACGTCACGTGGCATCCCGAAGTGAACGAACCGGTCGTGATCTCCTTCGGTTCGGCCGTGGCTGAAATCCACCAGCAGGCGGATCAGTTCCCGAAACCTTATTGTCGCCACCATTTTGATCTGCAATACCTGCTTGACGGCCCGTTGCAAACGCTGGGATCCATTCTCAAGGAACGGCGCGGCGAGGACCTGTCGTTCTTCAAGGATTACGCCGATCACATGCGTCAACAGATCAGCGGGCTTGGCAAGGGCAAGGAGATATACGGTCTCATCCACGCCGATCTGCACGTCGGAAACATCCTGTACCATCCCAAGAACGGGTACTGCATACTGGATTTCGACCAGTGTGCGTTCGGCTGGCGAGCCTACGACGTGGCGACCTTCAAGGACAACATCATCGAGACGGTGCCCGATCATTTGACGGACGAGATATGGCGTTGTTTCCTTGAAGGATACAACCGGGTGCGTCCATTGACCCAGCAGGAATTGGACTGCCTGCCGGTCTTCGCGAATGCGTGGATACTATGGGATATCGGCGAGACGCTGGTACTGGCTACGCAGTGGGGCGGTCACAGGCCCGACCTGGTCGAAGGGGATCTGACCCAGGATGAGTATCTGGACGAGGCGGTGGCGGCACTGAGAGAGATGTTGTGAGTGTTAACTTAGCTTATGGTGCAAGGTTCTTGCTCTCAAAACGACTGTTAAGTCGAATGCGGGGCGGCGGGGAATACAAATCCGTCGACTGCAAGACTATTCTGCTTGTTAGTTTCGTATCATTACAATACGAGCTCTTTGACGACGGAAACAGTCAAGCATGGGTGAGAAATCTATGGAGAAACATCAAGCAGAGGTCTTGCTGAAACGTGCAGTCGGTAATCCGCAGGTGCGATTTCGCGATGGTCAATGGGAAGCGATTGACGCTCTGGTAAACCAGAGACGCAAGTTGATGGTTGTTCAATACACCGGTTGGGGGAAGAGTTCGGTTTATTTCATCAGTACGCGTATTCTGCGTGATCGAGGCGCCGGAGTTACCGTTATTGTATCGCCTCTTTTAGCGTTGATGCGAAACCAGATTGCAGCGGCACAACGGCTTGGGATCCGGGCAGAAACTATAAACTCCACGAACCAGGAAAATTGGCCTGAGATCAAGCAAGCCATGCTGGCAGATCGTATTGATGCCATTCTGATCTCTCCAGAACGACTCTCGAACGAGGAATTTGTCGAGGAAGTGTTGGCACCTGTAGCTGATCGCGTCGGCCTGTTCGTTGTTGATGAGGTACACTGTATTTCCGATTGGGGTCACGACTTTCGTCCTGACTATCAACGACTGGTAAACGTGTTGCGACAAATGCCGCCGAACATGCCGGTTCTTGGTACAACCGCTACTGCAAATAATAGAGTTATTGAAGACATTGAGGCACTGCTTGGCGACATCGAAATCCATCGTGGTTCACTGATAAGGAAAAGCCTTGTACTGCAGACACTGCGTTTACCAGATCAAGCGTCTCGGCTAGCCTGGTTAGCAAAACATGTCCCCGAGCTTCCCGGTACAGGAATTGTATATGTGCTGACCATACGAGACGCAGAACAGGTTGCTCAATGGCTGCAACGAAAAGGGATAGATGCATACGCTTATTATGGTAAAGTGAATCACGACGATTTCGAGAACAGCAACCAGTATCGTCTATATCTAGAAGATTGCTTATTGAAAAACGAGATAAAAACTCTGGTGGCGACTACTGCTTTAGGTATGGGTTATGACAAACCGGATGTCGGCTTTGTGATACATTACCAAGCTCCCAGTTCTGTTGTTGCGTATTATCAACAGGTTGGCCGTGCGGGAAGGGCAATCGACTCGGCTTACGGCGTTTTAATGGCAGGAACGGAGGATGATGATATCCATGAGTATTTCCGTCGTACTGCATTTCCTGATGAGGAACATATAGGTAATATACTGGATGTACTGGCTTTGTATGAGGATCTGTCTATACCGCAACTCCAGCAATACCTTAATCTGAGGAGCGGACAAATCGAGAAGGTCTTGAAGATCCTTAACGTTGAAAACCCGTCACCTGTAATCAGGGAAGGTGAAAGATGGCGCCGGACAGCAGTACCATATCAGATGGATCAGAAGAGGATTAAGCGCCTAACGTCGCAAAGAGAAATAGAATGGCAAGAAGTCCAAGATTACATTGATTCCGACATCTGTCTGATGTCCTACCTGAGAAGGGCACTCGATGATCCGGAGCAAGATCACGAGAGATGCGGCCAATGTGCTGTTTGTGTTGGAGAACCGGTCTTAGATGACGACTTGGAACATTCAGTTATTGTTGAAGTAACTCGGTTCTTGAAACAAGGAGACATGCCATTCGAAACAAAGAAGCAGGTGGCTATTGATGCATTCCCCATATATGGCTTTCAAGGAAATCTGCTGCCTGAATTACGGGCAACGGAGGGACGTATATTGTCACGCTGGGGAGATGCGGGTTGGGGTCGAATGGTTGCTGTCGATAAGAATAAAGGTGTTTTTAGAGATGAACTGGTGACAGCTATGACAGAGATGATTGAGCATCGATGGCAGCCACACCCCAGACCGGAATGGGTAGCTTGCGTTCCGTCGATCGACCGACCGTCATTGGTTCCAGAATTCGCACGAAAACTAGCCGAGCAATTGAAGTTGCCTTTTGTGGAAGCCGTATACAAAATAAAGGGTAATGAGCCTCAGAAAGATCAGCAAAACAGATTTCATCAATGCAGGAACCTGGATGGCGTGTTCAGGATAGCAGATCATATTTCAGAAAAGCCCCTATTACTTGTCGATGATGTAATAGACTCCGGCTGGACCATGACGATCCTGACTGCTTTGTTGTGTCAAGCAGGAAGCGGTCCAGTTTTTCCCGTGGCGCTGGCTTCAGCGGGTGCAGGGGATTAAATGTCAGAATTACATAAAACACAGGCCATTCTTTTGTTAAGCGCTCATTTCTCAGCGGTAGGAAATGAAACGGTTAAACCGTTGACAATCAGTGAGTGGAAGCGTTTTGCAGGTTGGCTTCGGAACCGTGATATGAATCCATGGGATCTGATGACCGGGAACATCTATGAGCAATTGGCAGCGTGGTCCGATATGTCGATTTCAGTTGAGCGTCTTGAAAGACTCTTGAGTCGAGGTACGGCTCTTGCATTAGCTATGGAGAAATGGACTAGTGCGGGTCTTTGGGTTCTAACTAGAGAGGATTACCCAAAACGGTTCAAACAACGCCTGGGAGTCGCTGCTCCAATCGTTGTGTTTGGTTGTGGGAACAAAGCTTTACTAAAAGATGGAGGACTGGCCGTAATTGGCTCTCGCAATGCGGTAGATGAAGATCTGGCGTATAGTAGCGGTATTGGTGCTTTAGCTGCGCAGAATGGTCTTCCCGTGGTTTCTGGAGGAGCCAGAGGAGTTGATATGTATGCGATGCTCGGTGCGCTTTCGAACAACGGAACCGTGATTGGTGTGCTTACCGATAGCCTTTTACAGGAAAGTTTGAGTGTAAAGTATCGTAAGTATCTTACCGAAGACAGACTTGTTCTAGTTTCTCCATTTGCCCCCGAAGCAAGTTTCAATGTCGGCAACGCCATGCAGCGTAATAAATACATCTATTGCCTTTCCGATAAGGCTCTAGTCGTATGCTCGGGTAAAAAAGGCGGTACTTGGAACGGAGCTATCGAGAACCTCAAGAAGAGATGGGTATCTCTCCTGGTAAAACAGACAACCGATAAAAAAACGGGAAATGTGGATATTGTTGAGCGCGGAGGAGAATGGGCACCGAAGAACATTAATGATACTGTTCAAAAAGTACTACTAACGAACAGTTCTACTGATCCAAGGCCTGACAAACCTAAAACCCCGCTAGCAGTTGGTGTAGGTGAAAAACAACCCACTGATTACCAAGCTAAGCAATCATCTGATAAGGAAAATAACCCACTACACAAGACCGAAATGGCGGAATCTGCTACGAATGAGGATAATACCAATCTTAATGTACAAGCACAATCGCAGAACGATGATGTAGTATTTTACGAAGTGTTTATTTCAAAAGTGAAAGTACTATGTAAAGATGATCCAAAGACTCGAGCGCAACTGGCTGAAGAATTGCAGCTTCAAAAGACCCAGTTAGATACTTGGCTTAAGCAAGCTGTTCAAGATGGGAAGCTCGAGAAACTACAGAGGCCAAAAGTTCGGTATCAGTGTAAATCTACAGGGCAAAAGAAGCTACCCCTTTGATCGTCCTTAGGATCAATACCATCGGTGGGATTACCCTGAGTTAAGCTATCAAGTTACACCATTAGTGTTTAATTCTGACAACCTCCCCTCGCCTCCATCACCCGCTCCACCGCCTGCTCCCGCGTATCCGCCATAGCCGTCAAATGCCCCATCTTCCGCCCAGGCCGGGCTTCCTGCTTTCCGTACAGGTGCAACTTGACCTCCGGGATGGCCAAAGCGGCTGCCCAATCCGGTTCCCCGTTTTCCCACAGGTCTCCCAGCAGGTTGGCCATTGCCGCGGGTCGTGGCTGCTCGGTCGATCCCAGGGGCAGGCCGCACACGGCGCGGACTTGCTGCTCAAACTGGCTGGTGACACAGGCGTCGAAGGTGTAGTGGCCCGAGTTGTGGACGCGGGGTGCGATCTCGTTGATGATGAGGTTTTCATCGCTGTCGAGGAAGTATTCGACGCAGGCGACTCCGACGACGTCGAGCGCTTCGAATACCTTTCTGGTGAGGTTCACAGCAGTGACGTTCACCGCACCCGACACGTCAGCCGGTGCGGTCGTGACGTCGAGTATGTGGTTGGTATGTTTGTTCTCGACTGTGCCGTAGTGGGAGAACTCCCCGTTCAAACCCCGCGCGGCGACGACCGACATTTCCAGATCGAAGTCGATGAACGCTTCGAGCACCGCTTCCTGTCCTGCCATGGATGTCCACGCACTGTCCACGTCGTCCGCCGAGGCGATCCTTACCTGCCCCTTGCCGTCGTAGCCGAATCCGGCCGTCTTGAGCACGGCGGGCGTACCGATTTCCCTGACGGCCGCCGCCAACTCCTCTTTCGATATGACGTGGCGAAACGGCGCGACCGGAAAACCATGATCAGCCAGAAAAGTCTTCTCTCTCAGGCGGTTCTGGGTCGTGTGGAGCACACTTCCTTTCGGCCGAACCGGTACGATCGGGGACGCGACGTCGACGCAGGTAGCCGAGATGTTCTCGAATTCCAGGGTGATGACGTCCACGTCGCCGGCGAAGCGCTTTACGGCCTCCACGTCGTCATATGCTGCTACGATTTCGCGGTCGGCGATCTGGCCCGTGGGCGAATCGGGTTCGGGCGAGAGTGTGTGGACACGGTAACCCATGCGCCGGGCGGCGATGGCGATCATGCGGCCGAGTTGGCCACTGCCGAGAATGCCGATGGTCGAGTCGGGGAGGACGGGATCATTTGTTTCGCTCACGGAAGCTCATCCCCCATGACCTTGCCGGTCTGCTCCTCCCGGAACTTGCTCAGTTTCTCCCTGAGGTCCGGTCGCGAATTGGCCAAGATGGCCACGGCGAGCAGGCCCGCGTTGACGGCGCCGGACTGGCCGATGGCCAGGGTGCCCACGGGAATGCCACGGGGCATCTGTACGATGGAGAGCAGGGAGTCCATACCCTTGAGCGCCTTGCTTTCCACGGGCACACCGAGCACGGGAAGGAGGGTCTGGGCCGCCATCATGCCAGGCAGGTGGGCCGCGCCGCCGGCGCCCGCGACGATGACTTCTAGTCCCCGTCCCTCTGCCTCTGCCGCGTATTCGGCCAGCCAGAGGGGGGTGCGGTGGGCTGAAACGACCCGGCATTCGTGGGGCACGTCGAATTGATCGAGCACGTCCCTGACGTTCTGCATGGTGTCCCAGTCGGATTTGCTGCCCATGACCACACCGACGAGGGGAGCTAAGGAAGACTTGTTTTCGCTCATAGATTAACCTCTAGGGTCGTGTTTTTGTTCGCTGCGCATCTTTGTGGCATTCTCTACGCTTCGTGACTTTATCCGCCCATCGGTGCTTTGTGTGCCTGTATCCTAATTGCACTTCGATTAACACAATACTACTTTACCCCGTCCTGCGCCAGCATATGCTCGACCACCCTGGGTCCGTGCAGCCGGCTGTTCTCGATGAAGATGTCGCTGCTCACGTTGCCGGCCGTGATGACGCCGATGATGTAGATACCGGGCACGTTGGATTCGAAGGTGTCCGGATCGTGCACCGGTACGTTGTTTTCGGGCTGGATCTCGACGCCCGTGCCGCTCAGAAAGGGCACGTCGGGTCCGTGGCCCGTCATGCAGAATACGAAGTCGTTCGGGATCACGCGTTCCGACCCCGCCACGTCCAGGACCACCTCGGCCTGCCTGATCTCCTTCAGCGTGGAATTCATGTGGGCCGTGATGGAACCTTCGCTTATGCGGTTCTCCAGGTCGGGCAGGACCCAGTACTTGATGCCCCGGAACCCGCTGCGGCGGTAGGACATGGTGACCCGGGCACCGGCGCGGTACAGGGTCAGGGCCGTCTCCACGGCCGAGCTCTTGCCGCCCACTACGAGGACGTCCCGGTCGAAGTAGGGATGGCCCTCCTTGAAGTAGTGGAAGACCTTGGGCAGTTCCTCGCCTGGCACGCCGATCCGATTGGCGCTGTCGAAGGCGCCGGTGGCCAGGATGACCTTGCGGGTGCGGTAGAGCCGGTCGCCTTCCCGCTGCGAAACGGACCGGATCTCGAAATCGCCGTCCCCTCCGGAGATGCTTTTGACCTCTTCGTATGTGTTGACCGAAATCCCCTGGGACTCGACGAATTTGAGGTAGTAATTCAGCGCCTCTTCGCGGGTGGGTTTGAGTCCCTGGACGATCATGGGCACGTCCCCCAGCGAGATGAGTTCCGGGGTCGAATAGAAGATCAGCCCCGTCGGGAACTGGTAGATGGTGTGGACGATGCACTGTCGCTCCACGACCACGTAGTCCAACCCGGCCTGTTTGGCCGCGTAGGCCGCGGCGAGTCCTGCCGGTCCGGCTCCAATAATGACAGCGTCGTACAAGTTGCCTCCGATCTTATTCTTCCAGTTCCATGGTGACGACCTCCCAATCCACGTAGAGGTCCTCCAGTTCCCGCCGGGCGCGCACATAGGCATTGCCGACCCGGGCGACCGTTTCGTGGTCGGTGAAAGTCCCTTCCTCGCCCAGGTCGCCTTCGAGACGGGCAATCTCCGCTTCTTTCTTCCGGATGGCCGCCTCCAGCGCATCGGCCATCATCCGCTGTTCTTTGCGTTCTTTCTTCCGGGGATCGTATGTCGCCCCGGTTTTCTGGCGCGGCTTATTCTCCTTCGACAGCTCCTTCTCCTTTGCCTCGGCGCGCCGCTGCTCCTCCTTGAAGGCACGGTATTCCGAGTAGGTCCCCTGCCAGTGGCTCACGCCGTCCGCTTCGAAGACCAGGAGCGCGTTCACCGCCTGGTCGAGGAAGTACCGGTCGTGGGACGCCACCAGGAGCGTGCCGGGATAGTCGGCCAGGGCCTGTTCGAGGGCCTGCCTGGAGAGGATGTCGAGATGGTTGGTCGGCTCGTCGAGTACCAGGAAATTCGGTTCCCCGAGGATCAGCTTGGCCAGCGCCAAGCGGCCCTGCTCGCCCCCACTCAGCATCTCGACCTGCTTGAAGACGTCGTCGCCGCTGAACAGGAACCGCCCGAGAAGATTCCTTACCGTACCCTCGTTCATGGAGGGCTTAACGGACCAGAGTTCGTTCAGCACGGACCGCTCGCCGGTAAGGCTGGCCCGTTCCTGGTCGTAGTAGCCAATGTCCACGCCCGTACCCAGATGGATGGTCCCCGAAGAAGGCGTTTCCTGGCCGACGATCATCCGGAGCAGCGTCGTCTTTCCGACCCCGTTATAACCGATCAGTCCTACGCGGTCGCCAAGATGCTGGGTGAAATGCAGTTCCGCGAACAAAGTCCGCATGCCGTAGCTCTTGGACACCCCGTCCAGGTGGAGCACGTCCCTCCCGCTTCGCTTCATCGCTCCGAAGTCCAGGGAAGCGGTGCGGTGCCGGGTTCTCGGTTTTTCGATGCGTTCCAGGCGCGCCAGGTGGCTGCGACGGCCCTGGGCCTGCTTGGTCTTGACGCCCTCGATGGTCCGGCGGATGAACTCCTCACGTTCCTTGATGAAGGCCTGCTGCTGATCGTAACTCCGTTGCTGCGCCTTGAGCCGCTCGGACTTGACCGCCATGGCCCGGGTGTAGTTGCCGGGGTAGTTCTTCAGACCCAGGTCTTCGAGCTCTGCGATGCTGTTCACGGTCCGGTCGAGGAAGTAGCGGTCATGTGACACGACCAGGATCGCCGAGGGATGGTCCGAGATGTATTCTTCCAGCCATTCGGTCGCGGCCACGTCCAGGTGGCTTTCCGGCTCGTCCAGCAGCAACAGGTCCGCGTCACCCAGAAGCAGCTTGCCCAGCCGCAGGCGCGTCTTCTGGCCCCCGCTCAGTACGTTGACCGGCAGAGGCAGGTCCTCCTCCTTGAAGCCCAGACCGTGGAGCACGGTCCTCGCGCGGTGATGGTAGGTGTAACCGCCTGCCCGCTCGAACTCTTCCGTCAACCGCCCATACAGTCCCAGCCGGCGCTCGGTTTCCTCCGCGTCGCCCTTCGCTTTCTCCAGCGCTGTTTCGGCCTCGCGAAGCTGCCGCTCCAGTTCGTGGATGCGCTCGAAGCTGCTCAGTGCCTCGTCCAGGACGGAATTGGCAGAGGTCAGGTGTGCGTCCTGGGTCAGGTAGCCTATGTTGATACCTCGCCGTCGGGAAATCTCGCCCTCGTCGGGTGACAGGTCGCCCGTAATCAGCTGCAGCATGGTCGTCTTCCCGGTTCCGTTGGACCCGATAAGGCCCACGTGATGACCGGAATCGAGGCCCCAACTGATGTCCTTAAGGACACACAGGGCGCCGTAGTATTTAGCAACTTTATGAAGTGAAATGAGTGCCATGCTTACGATATTTCGGGCATATGGATAAGAGGTTGAATAAAAAAACCATGGAAGGCTGGTCAGCTTCCATGGTTTCGACGAGCTATAGGCACGCAGCCTGGTATTTCTTATTAGTATTGCCTGAACGGATACGATTCGGGTACGGATCGGCTTTAAAACGGTACGGACCGGATACCGTCCGGATCGGACTCGCGCGAAACGGGATCGGACAAAGCAAATCCGAATGTTCCGGGTATGGCGATCCTGATCTTAGACTGCGGCGGGCTGTCCGGAGACTTCACCGTCGGCGTACCATTCCACGAAGTTGTAGACACCCTTGCGGATGATGCCCCGCGGATTGCCGTGTATATCCACCCGGTCGCTGCGCACAGTGACGATCTTCGAATGGGTATCGATCTCTTCGTCCGGCACGATCACCCGCGCCACGAAGTACTTCCCGTCCTGCTCGCAGACCCCGAATTCCATGTTCTTGCTGTTAAGATCCTGTACGCAGAATTCGATGGCTTCACGCTTCTCGAATTCGCCCGTTACCTGGATGTATTCGCCCTCGATGGCTCCTAGCTGCTGCATACGAACACTCTCTTCCTGCCGCGTGCCAGTGGTTTCTGATGAAATCCAGGTCGCTTATTGAGTACGCACGCCTCGACTCAGCGACCCCGGAATACCGCGGGACGTTTCTCGAGAAACGCCGCGATGCCTTCCGCCTTGTCCTCTGTGGAGCTTACCGCTCCGAATTCACGGGCTTCCAACGCCAGCGCTTCGTCCAGCGCCATGTCGAGCCCTTCGTTGACGCAGGTCTTGATGGATGCGAGGGCAATGTTTCCCTTGGCGGCCATACGACCGGCCAGTTCCCCAACCGTCTCCATCAATGCGTCCGGTGCCGTGACACGATTGACGAGTCCGAGTCGCTCGGCTTCCGCGGCATCGAACAAATCGCCCGTCATCATCAACTCCAGCGCCCGTCCCCGGCCGATCAGCCGCGGCAACCGCTGCGTTCCACCCCAACCCGGGACCAGGCCAAGGTTGATCTCCGGCTGGCCGAACCGGGCTTTTTCGGAGGCGTAACGCATGTCGCACGCCATGGCCAGTTCGCACCCGCCTCCAAGCGCCACCCCGTTCACGGCGGCGATGACCGGCAGCCTGAATCCTTCGATCCGCCGGAAGAGGCGATGCCAGCGATGGGTCATTTCCTCGGCGTCCGAGCCCGACAGCCGTTGCAGTTCCCGGATATCGGCGCCGGCGGCGAAGGCCCGGTCACCACTCCCCGTGAGTATCACCACGGAAACGGCCGAATCGGATTCGATCCGGTCGAGCGCTTCACCGAGTTCCCGTCCGACCTGTGCGCTGAGTACGTTCAAGGGAGGATGGTTGATCGTAATCGTGACCACCCCGCCGTCCCGGTTGATGAGGATCTGCTCAAACGTCATGCAAGCGCCTTGTCGACATGCCTTGGAGAACCCGTTTCCCCGGACAGGTTTCTGTTGAACTCCGTCCGGTTTTCGTGTCAAGCACGAACGATTTAAGATAATGTATTTACGTCACTTCGTCAATAGCAAAGTTTAAAAATGTAACACGATCGTCACACAAATGTGGAGGGGAAACGGCAGCAAAAACGTGGTCGCCGGCGAGCTGGAAGTGTCGGGGAAATCAGGTACTATTCGCGGTCGCGTGCGTCGACCGTCCACTGTTCACGGCAGCGGCCGTCGCCGTCGATCACGTACACCTGGCGGTGCAGGGCGGCGCAGGGGCACACGTGGGTGGGGAATACGTAGATTGGGTCGCCGACCGCAAGGTCAGAGGTGTCCGGACAGTCCATGATCCAGTGTTCCTCGTTGTGCTGGCCGGGCCTGGCTCCGGGAAGGTTCCAGGCGATGCCGCGTTGTCCGGCGGGGTCCGATGCGATGGCCTTGTTGCCCAGGTCGAGGGTCACCCGCGTCGCGGTGGGGATGCTGATGACGCGGCTGAGGAGCAGGGCCGCGGCTTCGAAGGGCAGGTCGGGGAAGCGCTGGCCGTACCCCCAGTCCCAGAATACGGAGGTACCGGGCGAGGGCTCCACGTCTTCGGCGGGCGCATAGCACGGAAAGGAAATGGAACCGCCCATGACGCGCCGGGGAACGGGCAGTCCGCGGGATTCCAGCCGGGCCTGGAACGACCGCACCGCGTCCAGCGCGGCGTTGCAGGCCTGCTTTCGTTCCGCTAAGTCTTCCTGGTGGTTGTGGCCGTCGTAGCCGTGGATCCCGCCCGGAGTGACGCCGGGCAGGCGGTCCAGCAGCGCGTAGAGTTCGAGCGCTTTCTGACCCGGCTCGATCCCGGTACGGTGCAGGCCTACGTCGAAATCCAACAGGACGTCGATGGTCACCCCGGCGCCGGACGCCGCCGCCGACAGCGCCTCGGCCGCACCGCGGTCGTCCACCATGGCGCGGAAGGTCGTCCCGGGGAAACGGCCGGCGAGATCGACCAGCCGTCCGATGTTGGGCCCGACCATCTGGTAGGCGACGAAGACGTCCTCCACGCCCGTTTCAGCCAGCATCTTCGCCTCGAATACCGTAGCGCACTTGAACTTGGAAATCCCGGCCTTGCGCTGCATCTCGATGACGGCCCGCATCTTGTGCGTCTTCACGTGGGGGCGAAGGCGTTCGGAGCCACCGGCAATCGCCAGGGTCCGGTCGATATTCTCCCTGATCCGTTCGCGGTAGACCAGCATGGACGGGCTGGGTATTTCATCGACGTTGGCTACGCGATATCGGGGATCCATGGGTGCTCCTTGCTTCGGCTGCCGGCTTAACGCCGCGGAGGTCGGACGCGAGTTCCGGATGTGTTCCTTATTGCAGTTTTCCCCGGGCCGCGATGTCCCACACGGACTCGACGGTTCCGTTGCGCACGCCGTAGAACCGGTCGTGGAGGTTGATGGTCGTGCAGCAGTGGCTCGGGATGATGTGGATCTTGTCGCCCGGCCTGAGCGCACAGGACGCTCCGGGTAGTTCGATCTTGACGTGTTCCTCGGACTGGCGCAGGATGGATGCGCCTTCCACCCCGTGGACGGTCTGCAGTCCCATGTCGTTCGTCATGGTCTTGAGGCCGGCGTCTCCGACGGCGAGCTCGTCGCCGGGCCGGCTGACAATGGAGGCGTAGATGGTCAAGGCGCAGTCGAACTCGGGGATGCGCTTCCGGTAGGTACCGTCCATGAGGATGTAGGATCCCGCCTGTACCTCGTTCACCCCCGGGAATTTCCCGGTGACCTTGTACGTCCCCGTACCTCCTCCGCTGACCAGGTCCACGGCCAGGCCCCGTTCGCGGATATAGTCGGCCGTCTGGGTCAGCAGGGTCATGGATTCCCGGCAACCGGCGTACCGTTCCTCGTCGTTCGGGTTGCCGATGATGTGGCCTTCGTAGCCCATCACACCGCGGAAGATCACGCCGGGATGACTGTCGATCACCTGGGCGAGCTTCCACGCGGGTTCGCCGGGCGGCACGCCGCAGCGCTCCATGCCCACGTCGACCTCGATGATCATGTTCACCCGGGTGTCTGCGGCCACGGCCGCGTCGGAAATCTCCCGGACGTTTTCTTCATGGTCGGCCGCGACGATTACGTCCGAATGTCGCGCCAGGGCGACCAGGCGGTCGATCTTCACCCGTCCCACGACCTGGTTGGCCACGAGGATGTCCCGTATGCCCGCGGCGGCCATGACCTCGGCCTCACCCAGCTTGGCGCAGGTGACGCCCCGGGCGCCGGCCTCGATCTGTTTGTGGGCCAGGACAGGCGTCTTGTGCGTCTTCGTGTGAGGCCGCAGCCAGGTTCCCGTGTCGGCGAAAAATCCCGCCATGCGGTTGATGTTGCCTTCCATCAGGTCCAGGTCGATCACCAGGGCCGGTGTGTCGATGTCTTCGATCGGGCTGCCGGGGCGGGCCATGGGGCACGCTCCTCATAGAAGGGATGTTAATTGGTTAAGGTGTAGCCAAAGTATAGCCGGATATTACGGTCGCGTACAGGCTAATCTGAACTTTGGGTCAGGTATGGATCGGACGCTCGAGGCGTGGAGTGCCTCGCGGCAATCTGGATTCCGCATACAGGTCTCTAAAATACTACCACGCACGCGAATCCGGGACCGCCAGTGAGCTGCCATGCTCCGCGACGGACTGCTGGCTGACGAGGCCGGGCAGGGTCATGTCCATGGCCTCGTGCAGGCCGATGGACGGTGTGCGGCGTCCTTCCGCGGCATCGATGAATTCCACGAGTTCATGGTAGTCGCTCCCACCGTGTCCGGCGCCCTGCGCGGCCGCGGCCTTCATCTCCGCGGGCAGGAATTCCTCCTCCAGTTCATGTAGGTCCATCCACGTATTTTCGTCCCTGCATCGGGACCGAAGCCAGACCCTATAATCCTGGCCCGGACCACGGGCCGATTCGTAGCAACCGTCAGTTCCCTGGAGCTGGTAATTGGTCAGCGCGTGGGGACGGTCGGAGGTGAGGTCCATCCGGATCTTGGCCAGGCCGCCCTTCGCCATCTTGCAGAGCATGACGCTGGTGTCCTGGGCGTAGGGTTTGCCCTCCGCGTCGACGTGGTGGTGGCCGCTTCCGTGGCAGGTGACGTGCGCCACGCGGTCGTCGAACCACTGCAGGATGGGCCCCAGGCTGTGGGTCCCGTAGGTGATGCCGTCGATGCCGGACTGCCAGTGGCGCCGCCAGACCTGCCCGGGCGGGAGACCCCGGGCGGCGAGTCGGTGCTCGTCGTATCCCTTGAGCTCGTGGAGGTATTCTCCCTCGGCGTAGTAGGGCGTCCCGAAATGCCCCGCCTTGACGAGTTCCTTGATCAGGACGTTCTCCCGGATGTAGGTGTAGTTTTCACCCATCATGTATACGCCGCCGGATGACTTTGCCGCCTGCACGATATCCCGGCACTCCTCGACCGAGACCGCCGCGGGTACCTCGCTGAATACGTGAAGCCCCCGGTTGAGCGCAGCGATGGCCTGCGGCGCGTGAAGGGGCATGGGCGTGGCGATGATCACGCCGTCGAGGTCGGACTTCTCCAGCATTTCGTCGAAATCGGTGTACTGCTCCGAAGCGCCAAGCAGATCGGCCGTCGCGGGCAGGGCGCCCGAGTCGATATCGCACACGGCGTGGACGCGGACCCGTGGCAGGGCGTCGCAGGCTGCGCGAAAACTCCGGCCCCGTCCGCAGGCCCCGGCGATGCCCAGGTGGAAATGGTTATTCCGTGTATTCATGGTTTACCCGCCTCTGCCGGATCGCGGAATCCATCCATCCTTCGACCCATATCGTCGATCCCGGTCATTGATCGAACACTTCGGTCCATTCCTTCGACCCATATCGTCGATCCCTCATCGATCCTCTCCGCCGATCCGTTTGCTATTTCGTCGATCCCGGCCATTGATCGCTTCTGTAGATACCCCGCCCGCTATCAGTTCACCAGCGTGGCGATCCGCCGCATGCACACCGCCAGAAAGATCTCCTGCGCGCCGGGCAGGTCGTGGTGGGCATCGCTGTCGATAAAATGGTTCATCGTCATGATGATAAGGTACACCGACAGGGTGTCGACCGGGCTTTGTTCGACTACGGGGTGGCTGTCGCGAATAAGCGCCGCAAGCATGCGGGCCTGTTCCATCATGGCTTCCACGTCATTGCGCTCGTAGGCCTGGGTGAACAGCGCGAACAGGCTTTCCACGCCCCGTCGCGTATCTTCAGGAACGGCCTTCGACTCCGTGAGCCGGGAGACGGTGCGTTTGATCATGGTTTCCAGTGCGCCGTAACGCTCGTTCTCCTCCATGGACAGCAGCTTGTAGAACCGGTCTCCCGCCCCGAGCGTATGGCAGATGTTGTTGAGAAGCTGCAGGCGCACCGCGGGCGAAGTAAACGACCCGAGACGGTCGAAGGTCGGTTTGATGATGCGGTAGTCTTCGCGGTGACTCAGGGCCTCGACGAGCGTGGGGAAGGTCAGCGGGTCGACGTTGTTCGAGAAGTGCCAGAACAGCAGTTCCTGCACGTCGTCGCCCTCTATCTGCCCGAGGCCGGAAATAGCGCTGATCCGCACACGGGGATCTTCGTCTTCCAGGGCCTCCACCAGCGGGTCCACCGCCTTTGCATGCTTCAGCCGGCCGAGCGCCTCGGCTGCTTCGCTCCGAATGTCCGAGGAGGGACTTTCAAGCTCCCTGATCAGGGTGTCGACCGCCGTTTCCGATCCGGTCTCCCCCAGGGCCCGCGCCGCCTGCCGGCGTACCTTGGAGCTGGCGTCGGACAGGGCCTGGACCAGGTGGTCGGTTGCCATCGGGTTCCTTGAACGGCCCAGCCTGTAGGCCGCCCGTGCCCGCCGGTCTTCGGCCGTGGCCACGTTAAATACGATATAATTGAAGGTGTAACTCAGCAGGTTGCCGCGAAACATGTTCGAAAGGAGTTGCTGGGACGAAATGGAACGGGCGTCGCGCACCGCGCGGAGCAGGAACAGCGGTACGAAACGCATGATTCCGCTCAGGAAGAACAGGAGATTGATATCCTGGATCAGGAACCCGCCCACGGTGAAGCGGACGCTCGTGAGCGATGCCACCAGGATGCCGCCAAGGAGGGGTCCGGCGGCGTAGAGCAGGTTGATCGTCGTGGACCACGAAGCCATGTAGGCGACTCGCTCGTCCTGGTTCTCTTTAGGAAGCAGCGCGTACTGGAGGGGCGTGACGCCCAGGTTGATGCCGCCCATGATCAGCCCGGAAAGCAACATGGCGATGGCGACCATGGCGTGGTTGCCGGGCTGGCACAGTCCCCAGAGGAAGGCGTTCAGCGCACCGGGGATGATGAGGATCTGGAGGACCGGCTTGCTTCCAAAACGATCGATGATCACGCTCCAGGCACGGTATCCCGCGATGGTAGCCAACGTGCCCAGGGCGCTCAGCAGAGAGATGGCGGTATAGCCGAACCCCAGGCGGTCGAGCATGAAAACGCTGAAAAGCGGTCCGGAGAGTCCCAGGGCGAACTGCCAGGATGAGTAGAACATGACCAGTCGGCGAAAGTTCGGGTCGCGAAAGGGCTGCAACAGATGACGCAGTGGATTCTGGGCTTCGGACTCGTCGACGCGGGACGGGTAGGGCGTACGTTTGAGAAACAGGGGCCCGGCGGCGCCGCAGAGGGTCCCCACGGTAAATACCACCACGAAGGCCAGGAGTTTCTCATCATCGGGAAACCAGTCCACGAAGCGGCCCGTCATAACGCCTACCATCGCACCCACGAGACTCTGGACGATGGTCTGCCGGCTCGTGAATCGAGCACGGATATTCTCCGGGACGGTGCCGGCGACCCAGCTCGAGTAGAATGGCGTATAGATGTATCCCGCGGTCAGCCCGGCGACCAGGAAGATGAGCAGCATCCGCTGGTGCAGCGATTCGACAAAGAGGAAGGGGATGGTGATCATGAGTCCCCGGAACAGCGCTTCCAGCACACCGTTCCAGACGACCCAGTTTTTTTTGTTCTCGATGTTTTTGCTGAAGAGGGACGAGATGATCTGCACCGGGGCGAGGATCGAGGCGATCGCGGAGTAGAAGGCGATGTCCGAGGCGTCCGCTCCAAGGGAGAGCACGAAACCCGCGAAGACGGCCGTATTCGTGCCGACCATCTGGCCCCAGGCGCCCCAGAGTCCTCTCACGACGATAAATGATCGTAGTGATCGGTTGACTTCGCCCCGTGACAGCATGATGGGAAACTCCGTTGGCCGTCCTTACTACTATGGGCCTCGACCGGTCCCGCGGTAAACTACGCGGTCCCGCGATAAACTACGCGGTCCCGTAAATTTCGCCACAGAAAAGGAAGACCATTGCCTGCAAGTTCAATGGAATTCGCGTGTTCCGGCGCCAATCTATCCGGTTCTGTTCGGCCGGATTGAGTATACCACATAAAAAACTCGAGATTAGTGGACAACATCCCACTAATACATATATCATCCAGATGATTTGGTGAATTGACAGTTGAACCATAACCTTGTATTTTAAGATGAGGACATGAGCCGCACGTTTCGACTCGGCCCGCATTTCTGCGTCGGAACCTCTGTATAAAGTACGATCACTGCTTGATGACGTCCGGATTCATTGTTACAATAAGCTAGATCCCTACCTTACAGGTTGGACCCATGCGACGCGCCTCTTGCTTTCTCATACTTCCAATACTGGCCATCCTGGCCATGCCAGGCACGTCCATTGCAAGGGTTGACGCGGTCTTGGACGAAGGCCGGGAACTGGTCGCCGAAGCGGTCGAAGAACGGCTGATCGCGCCCTGCTGCTGGCGGGCGCCGCTCAGTCAGCACTACTCCGGCACGGCGGAGAAAATGAAAGAGGATCTCCGTCAGATGCTCGTCGAAGGGAAGACGCAAGAGGATATCCTGGACCATTATAAGGCGATCTACGGGGAACGCATCCTCTCCTCCCCGCCCAATGCCGGTTTCAACCGGATGGCCTATCTCTTTACGCCGCTCATGTTCCTGACCGGTGCCGGGGTCATCTTCATCACGCTGCGCCGGTGGCGTTCCGGACGAGTCAATCGCGCCGCCCCGGTTATCGCAAATGGGCCTACGACCGACCCGCGCCACCGTGACCGGATCGACGCCGAACTGAACGCCTACGACTGACCCGTGCCAACGTGACCGGATCGCGCCGCCGCGGTCACTGCAAACGGGCCTGCGACTGACCCGCGCCACCGTGACCGCGGGCGTATCGACGCTTGGTCCCCGGTCTACCGAAGTCAATTCGACGCCATGTCGGAGTTCCGCCGCTTCGCCCAAGCCTCCCCCGCACCGTAACGCGCAAAGATATCTTCCAACAGAACGCCCAGGGCCGGACTGAAGTACCGCCCGCGACGCCAGGCCACGCCGATATCACGGCTGAATGCGACGCCCTCCACGGCGACCTCGTGGAGCGTGCCCGACGCAATAGATTCCTGGATCGTCAGTGACGGCAGGAAGGATATGCCCACCCGGGCTTCCACGAGTTTGCGCATGGCCTCGGGACTGCGCATTTCCATGACGACGCGCGGAGAAACGCCCACCTCGGCGAAACGCTCGTCCACGATCCGCCGCGACACGGAATCTTCGTGGAACAGGATCAGCGGCTGCTCCGCCACCTCCATCAGCGCGACCGACGTCCGGCCGGCGAAAGGGTGGCTGCCGCCGACCACGAGGGGCATGGAGTCGTGGTAGATGGACATGGTCTCGATCCTCGGATGGGAATAGGGCAGCGTGATCAGGGCGAACTCCGAACGGTTGGCCAGCAATTCCTCCACCAGGTACTGGGACGGCGATACGTGCACGGACAGTTCCAGGTCCGGGTACCGCTGCACGTAGCGTTGCAGGATGTCGGTGAGCAGGTAGGTCACCGCAGCGTCGGTCGCGCCGAAGGTGAATCCCTCGCCGGGCAGGACGTCTCCGCTGGCCAGGCGGTTTTCCGCTTCCTCGGCGAGGTCCTGGATGCGAATGGCGTAGCTTACGAGCGCTCTCCCCTCCATGGTCAACGAAACGTGCCGGCTACCGCGGTTGAACAGCTTCACGCCCAACGTGTCTTCCAGTTCCCGCACACCGTTGCTTACCGTGGGCTGCGTGACGTGCATGTCCCGCGCCGCTTTCGAGAAACTCTCGCGCCGCGCGACCGCCAGGAAGTACTGCAGGTAATACAGGTTCATGATGTTCGCTCCTTACTTATTCAGCGCGTTGCTGGTTTGATCTCATGTCGATTGCTTTTCCTGGTTGCACGCCAGGACCAACCCGTGACTGGTGCAGCGGGGCTTCCGCCTAACTATAGATAAATTCTATAGATAATATAACAATTATTTATTTGATTTATACTGAATTCGAGGTTTCTTAGTACCAGTGACCATAGATCGTTTAATTTGTATCATTTTGCCGGGAGCGCGTGGCGCGGGCCCGGTGTCGGAAAAGAAAGCGGGGAATTCATGAGCAGCAAAGTAAGAGTCGCCATAGTCGGCGTGGGCAACTGTGCCTCGTCTCTGGTGCAAGGCGTGGAATACTACCGGAACGCCGCAAAGGACGAGTTCATACCCGGCCTGATGCACGCCAACCTGGGCGGCTATCACATCAACGACGTGGAGTTCTCGGCCGCCTTCGACGTAGGTTCGGACAAGGTGGGCAAGGACCTGAGCGAGGCCATTTTCGCCCATCCGAACAACACGGTGAAGTTCGCCGACGTGCCGAACCTGGGCGTACCGGTGCAGCGGGGCATGACCCACGACGGCCTCGGTAAGTACCTGAGCGAGGTCATCGAGAAAGACGACGGCGACACCGTCGACGTGGTCGAGGTGCTCAAGGAAACGAAGACCGACGTGGTGGTGAGCTACCTGCCCGTGGGTAGCGAGGAAGCCACCAAGTGGTACGTGGAGCAGATCTTGCAGGCCGGATGCGGTTTCGTGAACTGCGTCCCGGTCTTCATCGCCAGCACGGGCCACTGGCCGGAGCGTTTCCGCAAGCACGGCCTGCCTATCATCGGCGACGACATCAAGTCCCAGGTGGGCGCCACCATTACCCACCGCGTGCTGACTCGCCTCTTCGCGGACCGCGGCGTCAAGGTCCTGCGCTCCTACCAGCTCAACTTCGGCGGCAACACCGACTTCTACAACATGCTGGAGCGGTCGCGGCTCGAGTCGAAGAAGATCAGCAAGACCAACGCGGTCACGTCCCAGCTCAGCTACGACATGGGCGAGGACAACATCCACGTGGGCCCCAGCGATCACGTGCCGTGGCTGGAAGACCGGAAGTGGTGCCACATCCGCATGGAAGGCGAAACCTTCGGCGGCGTGCCGCTGAACCTGGAGCTCAAGCTGGAAGTCTGGGATTCGCCCAACTCGGCCGGCGTGGTCATCGACGCGGTGCGCTGCTGCAAGCTGGCCCTGGACAACGGTCTCAGCGGACCCCAACTCGGTCCCTCGTCCTACTTCATGAAGTCCCCGCCCGAGCAGTACGCCGACGACGTGTGCCACCGCCTGGTGGAGGAATTCATCGAGGAATACGGCGAGAAGACCGGCGCGCCCGTCGAAACGCCCGCGGAGACTCCCGTCGAGGCGCCGGTGGAGACTCCCGTCGAGGCGCCGGTGGAAGAGCCGGTCCCCGCGAACTGAGGGAACATCCATGCCGACACGCCTGCGCGTCGCCGCCATCTGCACCATCTATCACCCCGGCGCCCACGCGGACGTAATCGTATCCAAGTTCCTGAAGGGCTGGTCGGTTGACGAGGGGTACTTCGCTCCCGAAATGGACGTCGTATCCCTCTATATCGACCATGTCCTCGAGAACGACATCGGCCTGAAGCTGGCCGAGAAGTTCGACGTGCCCGTCTACCCGAGCATCCGAAGGGCGCTGCACGCGGGCGGGGACAGTCTCGGGGTGGACGCGGTGCTGCTCATCGGGGAGCACGGCGATTACCCGTGGAACGAACGGGACCGCCACATGTATCCGAGGCGGTTCTTCTTCGAGCAGATCGCCGGCGTTTTCGCCGAGAGCGGCCGCGCCGTGCCCGTATTCAGCGACAAGCACCTGGCCTACGACTACGGGGACGCCCAGTGGATGTGGAACCGGGCGGAGGAATTGAACATCCCCCTGATGGCCGGTTCCTCCCTGCCGCTGGCCTGGCGGAATCCCTGGCTTGAGCACGATCTGGAGACGAACGTCGAGGAAGCGCTCACCGTGGGGTTCGGTGGGATCGAATCATACGGATATCACACCCTGGAGGCGCTGCAGTGCATGGTCGAGCGGCGCCGCGGGGGTGAAACGGGCGTGGCTTCGGTGCAGTGCCTGGAAGGAGACGAGATGTGGCGGGCCTGCGACGAGGGGCAGTGGTCGCGCGACCTGATGGAAGCGGCCCTGGACGCCATACCAGGCAAGCCCGAGGGCTCGCCGAGAGAGCACGCCAAAGAACCGGCGGCCTTTCTGGTGGAACGTAACGACGGCCTTCGCACGACGACCCTCATGCTCGGGGGCTATATTGAAACCTGGGCCTATGCCGCCCGGGTCGCCGGACAGGTGCAGGCTGCCTGCTTCAACCTGGTCCGGGAGGGGAATCACGCCCACTTCGGATATCTATGCCACAACATTCAGCAGTTCTTCCTGTCAGGCATCCCGCCTTACCCGCCCGATCGGACCCTGTTGGTCACAGGCGTAATCGATGCCGTGATGAACAGCCGGTACGAGGGCCACAGGCGGATTGAAACGCCCTGGCTGGACGTAGCGTATACTTCATACACGGAAATGCCCTACAGGCCGCTTTCTTCCCATCCGGAGGGCGGCAGTATCGATCCGGACGCGCCGGATATCACGGGAAGAGTGTGAGGGATTAAATGAACGCCGAACCCCGTCAGAAGCAGTTCGACTTCGACGGCCCCGAGGTCATCAACCCCAAGGTCCTGGAGACCTTCCCCTACGAATCAAAGGGCGATCCCCTCGACGTGGATATCGATACGGACGAGTTTACGGCGGTCTGCCCCTGGACGGGGCTTCCCGACTTCGGCGAGATTATCGTTTCCTACGTGCCGGACGAGAAGGTCCTCGAATTGCGGTCCTACAAGTACTACCTGCTCTCCTACCGGACCGTCGGGATGGTGCAGGAGCACGTCACGCGCCGAATCCTCGACGACCTCGTCGCCGCGGTGCGTCCTGTCCGCATGACGGTAAGCACCGACTACCGGATCCGGGGCGGCATCCACACGGTCTGCACGGCGGAATACGAGAAGGAGTAGGTCCTTCCCGGTGCTCAGCAGTGTTCGTTGAAAGCCATCATCAGACGCTGTGCCACGTCGAGTGCCGTCCGGCCCTCGATGTCATGGCGTTCGAGCATGAAAGCCACCTTGCCGTCCTTCATCAGCGCGATCTGCGGCGATGACGGGAAATAACCCTTGAAGTAATCCCGCGCCTTGCTTGTGGCCTCCAGGTCCATGCCCGCGAACACCGTGGTGATCCGGTCCGGCTTCTTCCGGTTCTGCAGGGCCATGGCGACGCCCGGCCGGGCATTTGCCGCCGCGCACCCGCAGACGGAATTTACCACGACCAGCGCGGTACCCTCATGCACCTCCAACAGGTCGTCCACTTCGCCGGCGGTCTTCAACTCTTCCACGCCCAGGTCCGTCAGTTCCCGGCGCATGGGTTCAACAAGTACAGGATCGTACATGTTTTGATGCCTCCTCGAAGGATGATGGTCGTCACGATCATTACGCGCAGTGATCATGTATTATACCTATACATACCCCTACATGCCACGATTGACTTCAAACAACTCTTAAATTTCGCACGTCCAGGCTACCGCGCCGTTCATGATATCACTAGTCCCGGCTATGTCCGGTTCGCCTGCGACGCCTCGAAGGCCGCCTCCAGGGTGCGGCAGGCCAGAGCGGCGGCGTCGAGGGGATCGTAATCCACCCGCTGCTGCACCATCATGCTGACTTCCACGGTGATGTAATCGTCGTATCCCGCCGCCTTCATGGCGTCCAGGTATTCCACGTAATCGAAATCGCCCTCGCCGGGGATCAGGAACTCGAAGTCCGGCGCCCGGCCTCGCTGATCCTTTACATGGGTGTGTATGGTGTGGGGCGCCAGGGCCGCCACGCTTTCCGCGATGGGTATGCCGGCCACGTCGAAATGGCTGATGTCGTAGTTGAGTTTCAGGTATTCGGAATCGATCTGATCGAGCAGCCAGAGGGTCCGCTCCACGTCGCACAGGCAGCAGCCGATGTGGGGCTCCATGGCAATGACCACGCCGTGGCGCCCGCCGAAGTCCACGAGATCCCCCACCTCGTTCAGCAGGCGGTCCCGGACGTCCGGCCAGTCCTCAGGCCGTCCCCCGGGCGTGGTGTCCAGGCAGGGTACGAGATGGTTCATGGTCAGGTCCGCGGCGAGTACCACGGTATCCTTGAGCCGTTTCATGTTGTCAGCGTGTTGGCGCACGTCGGGATCGAGGAGGCTGGTGTGCCCGGCGATGGCGGGCATCTCCACGCCGTGCCGCTCGAACAGGCCCCGGATCCGCCGCCGTTCTTCGGTGTCCAGCGTCCCCAGTTCCGTGGTATATCCCGGGATGACGGTGATTTCGATGCCGTCATATCCCAGTCCTGCCAGATGGGGCACCGCTTCGTCCATTTCGACTGTGGGCATGCCCCAGGTGGAATAGCCGAGTTTCATGATCGATCGTCCCGGTGACTGTTTGGAATGCCGGCCCTGCCGCACCTCAACCGCGCCTCAACGCAAATATCAGATACCCAGGCTGTCGTTGATTTCCTGCTGGTAGTCATTGGTGTCGTCCGCCATGATCTCGTCCATGGTGACCGCCCTGCCCGCCTGGCCCGATTCCATGATGCCGTAGGAGACGGCGACCGAGCGCATGCCCATGTAGCCGTCGACTTCGGGCTGGCGGCCTTCGTCGATGGCTTGCGCGAAATCGGCGTACTCGATGGCGATGATCTTGCGGTCCGTCTCGGGGAAGGGAAAATCGTAGTTCCACAGGCGGTCTCCTCCGAAGAGGGCGGCCGTCGCCTCGTCCAGGCAGAAGTCCGGCACGAGTTCGAGCAGGCCTTCGCCCTTCAGGGTCTCGCCGTCGCGGACGATGGTCAGCGGCTGGCCTGAACGGTCCCCCGGCAGTTCCATGGAACCGGATGAACCGTATATCCCCCGGTGCCAGAATCCCTTGCCGAAGGTCGCGTGCTCTTCCAGGTACTGGCAGACGGCGCCGCTCTGGAAGGTCAGGGTCGCATAGGCCGCATCCTCGGCCGTCACCTCGAATTCCGCCGGCATCTCTGCCTGCCAGTGCTCGTACACGCCGGCCGGCGAATTGCCGGTCTCTTTCGCGGGGTCCTTGCCTGCCATGTGGTTGTACCGGATCTTTTCGTGCAGCCGCGTCTGGGCGTAGATGTCCGACACCGGCCCCATGAAATACTCCAGGATGTCGGCGAAGTGGACGCCCACGTCGAGGAGCAGGCCGCTCACGTTCTTCAGGTGCCGCCAAACGGTGATCATCATCTTGTTCTCGCCGCCCGCGGTGTTGTGCACCATGTAGCGGGGGGTACCGATCACGCCCGCGTCCAACAGCGCTTTGCCCAGGCGGTTGACGGGATCGCGCCGGTAGTTCTCGGCCACTGACAGGATGCGGCCGGCCCCGTCCGTGGCTTCGCGCATGAGGCGGCAGGCGCGCACCGTGAGCCCCATGGGTTTTTCGCTCATCACGTCCCATCCACGCGACGCCGCATCGGCGCACACCGTGTGATGGTGGCGCGGGTCGGTGCAGATGTCGACGGCCTGCAGGTCTCCGGCGTCCACCTCGTCGAGACTGCCGACGACGGCGGGGCGTATGCCGAAGAGGTTTTCAACGTGACCCGCGAGGGATTCGGCGTTCTCCTTTTTGGGATCGCAGGCGACTACGGGTTCGAATCGGCAAAGCCCGGTACGGTGCAGTTCCGCCAGGCCGTAGAGATGCCGGTGACCCATGCCGCCGCAGCCCACCAACCCCAGTCTGATCTTTGACATGATTGCTCCAATGTGTCTTAGTATCCGGCTTAAGTTGTAACCTGAAGAACGATGTACATAAACGGGTAAATCAGAACGATTTATAATATGGAGCGGGCGACGCCCTGTCAAGGCTCCGGAGACGGCGGAATCGCGCCTGCCCGGTATATTCCCCGCTTGTCTACGCGGGTCGTGTTCGTTATATTGAGATTGTAATCCGCAACCCGGTAAAGCCGGCGCTCTTCGTTGGCTATTACGGCTCGCCGGCGATGCAGTTCGTCGATTGGTCTGTTCACGAAGTCAACGACATATTCAGGAATAAGGATAAAGGAAAATCATGCTTAGACTGATCATTGCCGTGGCCACCACGGCGGCGCTCACCGCCCTCACCTGGCGGAAACGCAGACTGATCCGGGCGATGGTGGAAGAACTGCTCGACAAGGGTATCGAACTGACCGTCAATAACAGGTTCTGGCCCTCGAAATCCGAGCGGGATATCGATGTATCCATCGTCTACGTCACCGATGGTGGATCGAAGTACCACCGGTCCGACTGCCGATTCCTGAACGGCAATACCAAGGCCATCGCCATCGACAAGGCGGTGGAGGAATACGCCCCGTGCGGAAGCTGCCAGCCTGACGAGTAACCCCCGCCGTTCCGTTGGTTTGGCGGACCGTCACCTTATTCCAGCGCCTGCACCAGGTCGTCGATCAGATCCTCGGCCGCTTCCAGCCCGGTGGACAGCCGGAGGAGGTTGGGCGCCGTAACCGATCCGGGTCCTTCGATGGACTGCCGGTGTTCGATCAGGCTTTCGACCCCGCCCAGGCTCGTGGCGTTTCGCATCAGTCTGACCCGGCTTACGACTCGTAGCGCGTCTTCCCGCGTGCCCTTGATCCGCAGGGAAAGCATGCCGCCGTACCCGTCCATCTGACGCGACGCGACGGCGTGTCCCGGATGTTCGGGCAGGCCGGGATAGTCGACGCCCTCGATCCCCGGATGACCGGCCAGCGCCGCGGCAATGGCCTCCGCGTTGGCGACGTGGCGTGCCATGCGGCAACCGAGGGAGCGCAATCCGCGCAGGACCAGCCATGCGTTGAATGGCGAGAGCACTCCGCCTGTAATCGTCCGTATGCGCCGCGCCCGTTCGACCCGGTCTCCGTCTTCCCGAAACACGAGGGCGCCGCCCTGCACGTCGCTATGCCCGCCCAGGTACTTGGTCATGGAATGCATGGCGATATCGGCGCCGTGCTGAAGGGGCCGCTGCACCACCGGGGTGGCGAAGGTGTTGTCTACGGCAAGCAGGGCGCCGGCGCCGTGTGCGATATCGGCCACCGCACCGATGTCGATGACGTCCATGGCGGGATTCGAAGGGGTCTCCGCCCAGAGCAGCTCCGTATCGGGCCGCGTGGCGCGCCGGACCGCGTCGAGGTCGGTCATGTCCACTTCGCAAACCTCGATGTTCCAGTTCGGCAGGAGCTCCTTCCCGATCGCGCGGGTAACGCTGTACACGTCTTTGTGCATCAGGACGTGAGCGCCCGGAGGGAGTATCTGCACGCAGCCCGTTACCGCCGCCATGCCCGATGCGTAGACAAGCGATTTCCCGCCATCCTCGATGACCGTCAAAGCCTCCTCCAGCCGGTCCTGTGTCGGGTTGCCCATCCGGATATAGACATGATCGTGCGTCGCCTCGCCCTCCGGCGTGTGTTCGAAGGTGGTCGATAGGTGAATGGAAGGCGCGACGGCGCCCGAGTCTGGTTCCAGGCCGCCTCCCGCGTGGACCAGCAGGGTGTCTGGTTTCATGGTTGCTCCTGTCCGATAGTATTTCCGGCTTTGCCGCAAACCCGGTCGGATCGCGTTTACCCGCCGCAGCACGTCGTCGTGACGGACGAACGCGCCTGCTCGGACGGATGTGTGTGTTCGGACGAACACGCCTGCTCGGAAGGGTCGCCGGATTCAAGGTCCGCGCAGCAAGCTTCTTCTTCCCTTCCGCCCGGTTCATCCAGGTCCCGGTTCAGCATGTAGATCTCCCATTCCCGGCCGTCCGGATCCTGCACCCAGAACTTGTCCTGGTTGGCGTGACAACAGTCGACGTCCATCTCTTCCCTGGTCTCCAGTCCCGATCCCCTGATCCGCTGCAGATGCCGCAGAACCGTTTCGTGATCCCGGACCTCGATGCCGAAATGGTTCGCCGCATCGCCCGCGGCGGTCCCATCCGAATACAGGGCCAGGTTCAAGGGGGCGATGGAAGGCAGGAACTTGACGTACCTCGGCTTGGTCTTCATGGGCTCCTCGCCGAAGAACTTCTCGTAGAACGCGACGCTCCGTTCCAGGTCGCGGACGGGAAACGAAAGGTGGATCTTGGGGTAGTCTGACATGGATTTCTCCTTAAACAGGCTGGGCGTCGGCGGCCGCGTGCTTACGATAGCTCCGGTCGCGTCCGCATGGGTCCGTTTCTCAACAGCATGCGGTAAGCAGACGGACCAGGTCGCTTACCCGATCGGGCCGCACACGGTAGTAGATATACCGCTCCTCTCGCCGGGACGCCAGCAGATCGGCGCGGCGCAAGACGTCCAGGTGGTGGGAAAGGGTCGCCCACGGCACGTCGATCGCTTCCTGCAAGTTGCCGACGGTATCCCCAGCTTCACCTTTCCTGACGAGGTGGTAGAAGATGGCCAGGCGTGTCTTGTGGCTCAGTGCCTTGAAGGCCGACGCGTGTTTCTGTTCGGCTTCGAGGTCCGTGGCGGCAAGTACCGTGTTAATTATTTCCATATTTCTAAAAATATAGATATTTAAATCCGCCGTCAATACATTTCGACCAGACCCATGTCCTTGCGTTCGGTCGCCGATCCCGGGCACGGCTTCAGTTTCGGTCCCGATCCCCGCCTTCGATCCCGTCTTCGGTCCCAGCCCCCGCATCCGGTCCCGCCTTCGTTTCCGGTCCTGTTCCCGGCCCCCGATGGCCCTGCACGGACTCCTTTATAATCCCCTCCTTTGTATCTTGACAGGGCACGTGGACCGGTTGCATTTTGGATGGGTATCCAACCCCTGTGCAAGATAGCGGAAAGGCTGTTGAATGAAACTCAAGCTCAGCCACGTCTTCGACGCGCCCGGTCCCCATCCCAACGGGCTGCAGGCCACGACCGAAGGCCTCTGGATTCTGGACCAGGGCGACAATCGGATCAGTTGCCACGATTACCGGGACGGCGGGACGCGCCGGATCTTCGACTCCGACTCCGACCGGGGCAGCGGGATCACCCACAACGGCACCCACCTCTGGGTGTCGTCCACCTACAGTTGCGAGACCCTGAAGATCGATCCAGGTTCCGGCAGGACGCTGGAACGCCATCCCACGCCGGGAGCGAAGGAGACCGGCGCGCACGGCCTGGAATGGCGGGACGGAGAATTGTGGATGTCGTCGCCTCCTGACGCCACGATATACCGCATGGATCCCGACAAGTGGACCGTGCTGCAGTCATTTCCCGCGCCCGGGGACCGGCCCCACGGCATTGCCTGGGAAAACGGCCGGCTCTGGTGCGTGGAGACCAATCACCGGGCGATATTCCTGTACGACCCCGATACGGGCGAACAGCTGGACAGGCTGGACGTGGAGGGTCCGGAACCGCACGGGTTCACGCTATGGCAGAACGAAGTCTGGATCGTGGACGCCACGACGGGCGGCGTGTTTCGCGGCACGCGGTCATAAGCGCCGCGACCTGAAAACTACAAGGAATTGGTCATGGAGAAGGCACGCATAGGATTCATAGGCACCGGGTGGTGGGCGACGGCCAATCACCTGCCTGTGCTCAGGAAACGGGCCGACGAGGCGGGGGACGTGGAACTGGCGGCCGTCTGCCGCCTCGGCAAGGACGAACTGCGCCAGGTCCAGGATGCTTTCGGCGTGCCGTACGGCACGGAAGACTACCGCCGGATGCTGGACGAGGTCGAGCTGGACGGCGTGGTGGTTTCCAGTCCCCATACGTTGCACTTCGAGCACGCCGCGGCGGCGCTGGATCGCGGTCTGCACGTCATGGTAGAAAAACCCATGTGCACGAAGAGCGCCCATGCCAGGGAACTGGTCCGGCAGGCGGATGCGAAGGGGCTTCACCTGCTCGTTCCATACGGGTGGCACCACAAGCCGTACATCCAGGAGGCCAGGCGGCGTCTCGACGCCGGAGCCGTCGGGAAGATCGAGTCCGTGCTCTGCCACATGGCCTCGCCCATCCGGGGCCTGCTCCAGGGCCTGGATTTCGACCACGAAGCCAACGGCGGCGGACTCTTCGCCCCCGATCCGGCCACGTGGGCCGATCCCGTGGTAGCCGACGGCGGCTACGGCCACGCGCAGATGTCCCACAGCCTGGGCCTCATGTCCTGGCTCACGGGCCTGGTGCCCCGCGAGGTCTTCGCCATGATGGCCGAGGCGGAATCCAGGGTGGAGATGTACGACGCCTTGACGGTCCGCTTCGAGGACGGCGTGATCGGAGCGCTTTCGGGGTCGGGGGACATCCCGGAGGGGCAGACGTTCCAGCTCGACATCCGGATCTTCGGCTCGGAGGGCATGCTGCTCCTCGACGTCGAGCGCGCCCGCCTCGCGATCCACCGGCACGACGGACAGGACCATGTACACGACGTGGCCCCCGATGCCGGCGCCTACAACTGCGAGGGACCGCCGGAGAACTTCGCGGACCTGGTGCTCGGGCGCGCCGTGGAGAACTACACGCCCGGTTACGCGGCCATGCGTTCCGTCATGATACTCGACGCAGCTTACCGTTCGGCGAAGTCGGGCCGGGTCGAGCCGGTGTGACCTCGCGCTTCGAACCGAATTGTCACGTAGTTTACGGAAAGATCCGTGATGCCATCGGGAGCCGGTAGCGCCGGGTCCGTGCCGTCCGTCGATCCGTAAATGGCAGTCGCGGTACCGCACCCTGGTACTTCTCAATCTGTCCCTCTGTCTCCTTAGCCGGGATGACCCATGGCCCAGAAAGACCTGCCGCGCGTAACCTTCGAGAAATACACCCTGCCGAATGGGTTGCAGGTCATCCTGCACGTGGACCGCAAGCTCCCCGTGGTGCACGTAAACCACTGGTTCCACGTGGGCTCCAAGGTGGAGCGGCCCGGCCGGACCGGGTTTGCCCACCTCTTCGAGCACCTGATGTTCGAAGGGTCGGAGCACGCGCCGGAGGGGTATTTCAAGTACATCGAACAGGCGGGCGGCAACCTGCGGGAAGGTGGTGTCAACGGCACCACGAGCAACGACCGGACCAACTACTTTGCTACCGTGCCCTCGGGCAATCTCGAATACGTGCTCTGGCTGGAATCGGACCGTATCGCCACGCTGGCGGACGCGCTCACGCGGGAGAATTTCGAGAATCAGCGCGAGGTCGTCCGCAACGAACGCCGGCAGACTACGGAGAACCAGCCCTACGGCCGCTGGTACGAACTGGTAAACGAGCACCTCTACCCCGCCGGCCATCCCTATTCGTGGCCCGTCATCGGCAGGCACGAGGACCTGGAAGCGGCCACGGTGGCCGAGGTGGCCGAGTTCTTCCGCACTTACTACACGCCGAACAACCTTTCGCTGGCCATCGCCGGCGACTTCGACGAAGCCTTAGCCAGGGACCGCGTGGAACACTTCTACGGCGGGCTCGAACCGGGTCCGCTCCTGGAGCGCCGGCGCCGCTGGGTGCCTTCCCTGCCCGAAGGGAAAATCGTGGAAGTCACGGACCGCGTGCCCCAGGCCCGTGTCCACATGATCTGGCCTGCGCCTGAACGGTTCGACCCGGACGAAACGGCACTCGACGCGGCCGCGGCCGTACTGGGAGACGGCCTGTCCTCCCGCCTCGAGAAGCTGCTGGTCTACGACCGGAGACTGTGCACGGAGGTCAGCGTATTCAACTACGCCAGGGAGATTTCCGGACTGTTCGGCGTCATCGCGACCGTCCGCCCGGACCGCGACGTCCTGGAGGTTGAAGGCCTGGTTGCCGGGCAGATCGAGAAACTGGCGGCTGGCGGTCCCACCCGGGACGAGGTGGAGCGCGCCCGCACCGTGTGGGAATACCAGTACGTCTCCAGCCTGGAACGCATCGGCGGTTTCGGCGGCAAGGCGGACCGGCTGAACGAATCGAATACCTACAAAAACGACCCGGGCTACTTCCAGGTCGAACACGAACGGTTCCGGAACCTGACCGGATCGAAGATCGCCGAAGCGGTCGAACGATGGCTCGTGTCCCGTCACGGACTCACGCTCAGGTACCATCCCGATACGCTACCTCGGTCGACCGATCCGGATCCGGCAAGGACGGCCGGCGGCGGCGCCCTCGACCGGTCGAGGGTTCCGGCGCTCGGGTCGGACACGCCCTTTCAGACGCCGGAGGTGCACGAGGACCGGCTGGACAACGGCCTCGCAGTGTTGGTCGTCGAACAGCACGACCTGCCCAAGGTAGCCGTCTCACTGAACGTGAAGTCCGGGGGCGTGCACGATCCCCCCGACCGGAGCGGGATGGCTCAGCTCATGCTGCAGATCATGGACAAGGGGACGCGAAGCCACGGCGCGCTGGACCTCGACGAGTCCCTGAGCCGGCTGGGCACGGTCATCGGGAAGACCATGTACCTCGAATCGGCCCGGCTCGGGCTGGACGTGCTGACCGACAAGCTGCCGTCGGCCATGGCCCTTTTCTCAGACGTCGCGCGCAATCCCCTGTTCCCCGAAGAGGAACTGGAACGGGAACGGCACCGCCATCTGGATCACCTCGCGCAACAGGCCTCCCATCCCCAGTACCTCGCCCAGCGGCTGTGCCCCGGACTCGTATTCGGCGACGATCATCCCTATGGCCGGCCCGTGCAGGGCTATGCGTCCTCCGTAGCCGAAATGTCCAGGTACGATATCGCCAGGTCCTACGAGGAAAACTGGCGGCCGGACCAGTCCGCCCTGGTGTTCGTGGGATACATCACCCGTGACCAGGCGATGAAGCTGGCGGATCAGCGATTCGGTTCGTGGAAGGGCGACGTCCGTCCGGCAAAGGCCGTCCCGGATCCTACCCCCGGCCGGAAGACGAACCGGATCTGCCTGGTGGACCGTCCCGGCGCCCCGCAGACGGTGGTCTGCCAGTTCATCGACGCGCCGAGCCGCGATACCTCCGATTACCACGCCCTGCGGCTCGTGGACGCGATCTGGGGTGGTGGATTCCAGTCCCGCCTCAACCTGAACCTGAGGGAAGAAAAGGGGTATACGTACGGCGTATCCACCTCGCTGGGTCTCCTTGGCGTCTCCGGGTACTGGAAGGCGCAGACGTCGATCCAGGCGGACAAGACCGGCGAGGTCGTGCAGGAGCTGATGGCTGAAATGGAGGGATTGGGCGGCCGGAGGCCGGTGAGTTGGGAGGAACTCGAGGAGGCGCGCACCGCTCGTATCCGCGGTTACGCGCAACGGTTCGAATCTCTGAGGCGCATCGCGGGCAGCATCGGCGGGTTGTGGAGCTCGGGACGGCCCATGACGGACCTGCGGGACGCGGTGGAGAACCTACAGTCCGTCACGCTGGAGGAGGTGCGGTCCACCGCCGGCAAATACCTCGACGTGCGGCGCGCCGGCTACCTGCTCGTGGGTGACCGTTCCTCCATCGAGGCGCAGCTGGCCGACCGGGGCCTGGCGACGCCTGAGGTACTGGACCCGGAAGATTTATAGCCCGTTGCGATGGGATTTCCGTCACTTTACCAGGTGCGGACTGGTGTAAGGACGCTGCGGATAGTGGGCGCGGTGAGATTAATCCGTACCAGTGCAGACGAATCTTCAGCGACAGCCTGAAAACGAAATCTGTTATTTATGAAAGAAACCATGGTCTTGAATAGTTCTATAAAATGGGCAATAACATGAACGGTGGTCGATTAGAAGGAACCGGCGGTAACCAGGATGCTGGACAACAGAAACCCGGCGCCCTCCAGATGTCGCCTGAGGCCATGCTCGATCTTGCGAAGAAGGCCGCTGAAATCCTGGTGAAACGTATGGAAAACCTGCCGGAAGACCTCGCATGGGACGGGGACTTTCAGCATCCGCTCGAGGTCAAACTCAAGGAGGAACCGCCCGAGGAAGGCCGCCCGGCGGTTGAAGTCATCGATCAGGCTACGCGGGATATACTGCCAAATGCCGCGCGACTCGATCATCCACGGTCCTTTGCCTTCATTCCGTCTTCGCCCACTTGGCCCGGAATCCTGGCGGACTTCATGGCCGCGGGGTACAACTTCAATACCTGCAACTGGCTTTGCGCGAGCGGTCCGAGCGAGGTCGAACTGGTGGTTATCGACTGGATCCGGCGCTGGATCGGCTATCCGGACGGCGCGGGCGGGCTGTTGACGAGTGGGGGCTCCGCCGCGATTCTCGATGCCTTCGTAGCGGCCCGTGAAGCGGCAGGAAATCCGGAACGCGGTACCGTTTACATGAGCAACCAGAGCCACAAGGCGCAAATACGCGCCGCCCGGATCATCGGGATCAGAACCGAATACATCAGACTCATTCCCACCGACCATCACTTCCGTCTTGATATGGACGCGCTCGTAAGCGCAGTGGCAGAAGACCGTGCCGCGGGGCTGGAGCCCATCATCATTTGCGCGAACGCGGGTGCGCCCAGTACCGGGGCCATAGACCCGCTCGAAGCCGTGGCGGATTTCTGTCAGGCGGAAGGTCTCTGGATGCACGCCGATGCCGCCTACGGCGGTTTCGCCGTGGTATCGGAGAAGGGAAAAGCGCTGCTCCGCGGCATAGAGCGCGCGGATTCGATAAACCTGGACGCGCACAAGTGGTTCTTCCAGCCCTACGAAGCAGGTTGCTTGCTGTTGAAGGATGTCGGCAAGCTCGAGGACGTCTTCCAGGTCCACCAGGACGTGCTGCAGGATACGGTCTGGGGCGCAAACCACCCGAGTTTTTCAGACCGCGGCCTGCAGCTCAGTCGCTCGGCCAGGGCACTCAAAATCTGGATGTCGGTACAGACGTTCGGAATGGCCGCCTTTCGAGATGCCGTGTCCAAAGGCATGGAACTCGCCGCACGGGCCGAGGCCTATATAAACCGGAGTTCCGTGCTTGAATCGTTGAATCCTGCGTCGTTGGGGATCGTCTGCTTCAGAGTAAATCCCGCAAATGAGGGATCGGACTCCAGTCTTGATGAAGACTACCTGGCAAAGCTCAACCAGCAGATGCTCGCCCGTGTATTCTGGGAAGATCGTGCGCTCATGTCCTCGACGACTTTGGGTGAGACGTTCTCTCTCAGGCTATGCATCATCAATCACAACACGACCTGGGATGACGTGCGTGAGACGCTGGAAACAATCGAACGGTTCGGGACCGAGGCCTTAGAGGAAGGGTGGGAATAACCTGCGAGAGTAGGCTCGGAAACAGGGATACGCTACGGAATCTGGAGTAGACCACGGAATCTGAAGTATTCAAGTCATGGCATATGCGTTACATTTAACGTTATTCGTTTAAAGTGATTCGTTTTTGGATCTGCTCACCTGTAATTGGATTTCGAGATGACCGACCACCCGTTCGACCAGAATATCGAGTCCGCCTGGACGATTCCCTCTTCCTGGTACACCGACCCGGACTTCCTGCGGCGGGAGTACCGGGAAGTCTTCGGGAAGACCTGGCAACTCGTGGGACGGGCCGACCAGGTAGCCCGCATCGGGGATTACTTCACGGTGGACGTGGCCGGTGAACCCGTAGTCATCGCCCGCGGGGCCGACGACGTGGTCCGCGGATTCTTCAACGTGTGCAAGCACCGTGCGGGTCCCGTGGCCCTGGAGCAGGGGAACCGCCGGACCTTCGTGTGCTACTATCATGGCTGGACCTACAACCTCGATGGTTCGCTGCGCCACGCGCCCGAGTTTGAAGAGGTGCAGGCCCTGGACCGTTGCGCCATGGCGCTCGAACCGGTACGCGTGAACCAGTGGGGCCCGCTGCTGTTTGTCAACCTGGACGAGACGGCGCCGCCTCTGGAGGCTTTCCTGGGCGATATCGAACAACGGGCCGCCGGTCACCGCATCGGTGAGATGCGGTGGGTCAAGCGCCGGGATTACGAGATGAACTGCAACTGGAAGGTGTACGTGGACAATTACCTGGAAGGCTATCACCTGCCGGTCGTGCATCCCGGCCTGTACCGGGAAATCGATTACGACGCCTACCGGGTGGAACCGTTTCGGTACTATTCCATCCAGCACGCGCCAATACTCCCCAGGGAAAAGAAGGGCTACAAGGGGCCGCGCCGGTACTTGCCGACGGAACAGGACCAGAACGACACGCAGTACTATTGGGTTTTCCCCACGCTCATGCTCAACATCTACCTGGGGCAGATGCAGACCAACCTGGTGGTTCCCCTGGGACACGAACGCTGCCTGACCATTTTCGAATGGTACCTGTCGCCCGACATGGTGCAGGACGTGGACAACCTGGTGGATTTCGGCGACGAGATCCAGGAAGAGGACATCTTCATCTGCGAGCATGTCCAGCGTGGATTGCAGTCCGTGTCATACAACCAGGGCCGGTTTTCCGTGAAGCGGGAGAACGGCGTACACCACTTCCATTCTCTGCTGAACGAGTTCATGAACGGCACGGAAGCAGGCTGAGCGCCTTTCCGTGCAACGGGTCCGCAAAAGGGCTCGCGAAATCCCGCGAACCGGTGCGCCTAACCGCCGGTCCTGCCGCGCCGATCGCCACTTCTATCGCGCCGACCTGCGGCGCAGCCACTCCACGGTCAACAGGAACAGCACGGCGAAGACGATGAGGAAGACGGCCACGGCCAGGATGGCGGGGCTGATCTCCTCGCGGATGCCCGACCACATCTGGCGTGGTATCGTGCGCTGCTCGATCCCGCCCATGAAGAGCACCACGACGACCTCGTCGAAGGAAGCGGCGAAAGCGAAGATTGCCCCGGAGACGACTCCCGGCGCGATGAGCGGGAGCTGGACGCGGCGGAAAATCCGCAAAGGGCCCGCGCCCATGCTGGCGGCCGCCCGCGAAAGGTTCGCGTCGTATCCGGCCAGCGTGGCGGTGACCGTGATTACGACGAAGGGCGTGCCCAGGGCGGCGTGGGCGAGGATCAGCCCGATGTGGGTCTGCGCCAGGCCCAGGTTCGAGTAGAAGAAGAACATCCCCGCCGCCGAGATGATCACGGGCGTGACCATAGGCGAGATCAGCAGTCCCGTGGCGAAACGGCGGCCCGGCATGGCCGGGCTCGACAGGCCCAGCGCGGCGAGTGTGCCGAGAGCCGTGGCGAGGACCGTCGCGGAGACGCCGATGACCAGGCTGTTGGCCAGGGCCCGCGACCACTCCTCGTCCTCCACGATCTGCCGGTACCACCTCAGGGACCATGCGTCGGCTTCTAAGCGGAGCATGCCGTCGGTGAAGGTGAAATAGGGTTCGGCGTTGAAGCTCAGCGGCACGATCACCAGGATCGGCGCGATCAGGAAGGCGAAGACGAGCGCGCAGAATCCGAGGTACGAGATGTGCCAGAATCCATGTTCGGTCGTCGCCATCAGCCCAGCCTCATTCTTTCGATGCCCACGAGCCGGTCGTAAAGCACGTACAACCCCGCCACGCACACCAGCAGGATGCCGCCCAGCGCCGCCGCGAGACTCCAGTTGAGAGACGACTGCATGTGGAAGGCGATCATGTTGGAGATGAGTTGTCCCGTGCTGCCGCCCACCAGGGCCGGCGTGATGTAGTACCCGATGGCGAGGATGAACACGAGCAGGGAACCGGCGCCAACGCCGGGCAAAGTCTGGGGCCAGTACACGCGCCAGAACGACTGCCACGGGGTCGCGCCCAGCGACTCAGCCGCGCTCGTCTGCACTCGTGGAATGGCGCTCATGACCGAGTAGAGCGGCAGCACCATGAAGGGAAGCAGCACGTGGGTCATGGCCACGAAGGTACCGGTCATGTTGTAGATCATGGCGATCCGGCCGTCGTCGCCGATGATGCCCAGGAATACGAGCACGTCATTGAGGACGCCCTGGTTCTGCAGGAGCACGATCCACGAAGTCGTGCGCACGAGCAGTGAGGTCCAGAAAGGCACGAGGACCAGAATCAGGAGCAGGTAGGCCCTTTTTGGCGGGGCGTGGGCGATCAGGCGGGCGACGGGGTAGCCGATGAGCAGGCAGAGGGCGGTCACACCCAGGCTCACGAGCAGGGTCCGCCAGAAAAGGGTGAGGTAGATCCGCCGGTCTTCCGGCTGGGGGACGATGGACCCGCCGGCATCGCGCTGCAGGTCGAGCGCGTTCAGGTAGTGGCGTGAAGTGTAACGTTCCCCGGCCTCGCGCAGCGCGCGCCAGGTCCCGGTTTCTCCCCAGGCCGCGTGGATGTTCATCATGGCACCGGACCACGGACCTTCGTCGACGTTCCTCAGCCTCCGGGCGCTGCGCGTGAGCACGCTGCGCAATCCGCTCTGCACCCGGTTGATCCGCGTGGCAACCTGGCCGAGCGTGCGGTCCTCCCGGGCTTTCAGCAGTTCACCGGCCAGTGCTTCATAGGCCGCTTCGCCGGGGAGACCCTGGCCGTCCCAGGCGCGCAGTCTTTCAAGGGTCTCCGGGAGCACGTCGGCGACCACCGGGTCGTAGACGCTTCGGACGAGCATGTTCCCCAGGGGCGCGAGGAAGGTCACCCCGATGAAGGCCATGAGCGGCAGCACCAGCAACGCCGCGCGCAGCCGGGGACCGGGTTTGAGATGTCCGATCTGTTGCTCAGGGTTCTCGCTCATCGTGAGAAGTTCCCGTATCCGTTACGTTCACCGTGCCAGCCACGTGCTGAAACGCTCGTTCATTTCTTCGCCGTTGTCGCTCCACCATTCCCAGTCGTTGTGCAGGGCGCGGGCCGCGTTTTCGGGGCTGGTCGGCATGTGGGGACTCATTTCGATACCGGTTTCGGCGTGGGTCGAGATCAGGGGCATGGCGGAACGGCGCGTGGGACTGTAGGAGATATACCGGCCGACGCCGGCCATGGCCCGCGCGGTATTGGCGAAACGGACGAACATCTTCGCCGCCTCCAGGTTCCGCGTGCCTTCAACAATGACGAAACCTCCCGTATCAAGTAACTGGCCGTCCCATACTATGACGAAGGGCTGTCCTTCCAGGTTCTGGGCGTTGAAAATCCGTCCGTTGTACGCCGTAGTCATGACCACTTCGCCGTCGGCCAGCATCTGGGGCGGCTGCGCGCCCGCTTCCCACCAGACGATCTGGTCTTTGATGGTATCCAGTTTACGAAAAGCCCGGCCGACGCCCGCTTCCGTATCCAGCGTGGCGTAGACTTCGTCCAGCGGGACGCCGTCGGCCATCAGGGCGAACTCTAGATTCACCAGCGGGGAGCGGCGCATGCCCCGCCTGCCCGGGAACTTCTCCTGATCGAAGAAATCTGCGATGGAGGTGGGTTTCACCGATCCGATCCGCTCGTCGTTGTAGACGACGACCGTCGAGTAGTACAGGTTGGTCGGACCGCATTCCGTGATGCCTTCTTCGGGCAGATCGTCCGCCGCCGGGGTTCCGTCGGCGCCGGGAGCGAGTTCGCCGACGTCGATCGGTACGAGGAGGCCTTCGTCGCACCCTCGGACCATGTCGGGAAGTTCCATGTCGAGAACGTCCCAGTACACGTTGCCCACGTCGACCTGGGCGCGGACCTGCGCCAGCCCGCCGTTGTAGTCTTCGATCCGGACGTCGATTCCCGTTTCCTGCTCGAAACTTTCGATGAATCCCTTCACGCAGGCGCGGGTGTAAGCACCGCCCCAGCTGACCAGCGTCAGCGACTGCTCCTGAGCGGCGGCGCGTCCACAAAGCAGCAGGACCAGTGCGGCCAGGCCCGGTACCAGGATTCGGCGCATGGATGCCTTTCGCGTCATTCCACTTCTCCTTCTGTTTCCGGGTCGAGCACCCGGCAGTCGGTCGGCGTCCAGCCGATGCGGATCCGGTCGCCTGCCAGCAGGGCGCCGTGACCGACGATATTGGGTATCTTGATGACGAAGTCCGACGTGCCGCACACCGAAACGTGAATTCGCAGGTAGTCGCCGAGGAACGTGATGTCTTCGATCAGGGCGTCCAGTTCGTTGGTGTACAGACCGGGTTCCGGGGTGACCGCCACACGCTCCGGACGTATGGAAAGCGTAGTCGGGTCGCCGGCCTCGCAGGGCGCGATGCGAATCGCCCGGACGACCTCGCCGTCCACGTCCACTTCGCAGATCTCGCCGTCCACGTTCAGCACCTTGCCGTGCAGACGGTTGTTCTCCCCGATGAATCGGGCCACGAAGGAACGCTGCGGCTCCTCGTAGAGCGTTTCGGGATCGGCTACCTGTTCGATTCTGCCATCGCGGAGCACGGCGATGCGGTCCGACATGACCATGGCTTCCTGCTGGTCGTGGGTGACGTATACGACCGTGACGCCCAGCGTCTTGTGGATCCGGCGGATCTCGTACTGCATCTCCTCGCGGAGCCGGCGGTCCAAAGCGCCGAGGGGTTCGTCCATGAGCACCAGTTCGGGATCGAATACCAGGGCGCGGGCAATGGCCACGCGCTGCTGCTGCCCCCCGGACAACTGACTGGGGCGCCGGTTCTCGTAACCTTCGAGGCGGACCAGTTGCAGGGCGCGTTCCACCCGTTCGCGGCACGCCTTGCGGTCCACGCCGCGGACCTCGAGGGGGAAGGCGAGATTGTCCCCTACCGTCATGTGGGGGAAGAGGGCGTAGTTCTGGAACACCATGCCGATACCGCGTTTGCGGGGCGGCAGGGACTGGATGGAGCGGCCGTTCACGCGAATTTCGCCGGAGGTTAGCGTCTCGAAGCCGGCCAGCATCATGAGGCAGGTGGTCTTGCCCGAACCGGAGGGCCCCAGGAGGGTCAGGAACTCTCCCTTGCGGATGTCCAGGTCCACGCCGTCGACTACAGTGGACTTCCCGTCGTAGCTCTTGCTGACCTTACGGTATTCGACATAGGACCGATCGGACCCGTCCATCTGAGCGCGCTCCTGTAGAGGTGTCAACTGTTCGGATCTGCCCGACCATTCGGGCCGTTCGAACCGTTTAGACGCAAAAGCAAACCTTAACCCGCGGCGCCAGGCCTGTCAAACGTTTTCCTTTGAACGGAGGGACCTGGAATGTACCTTACGGAGGTTCAGGAGGACGGCACGCGGACGTATGCGAGGATAGCGTGTTCGACGTGACGGAAACGCGCCGCTTCAAGGCACGCACCGGCGCCGTCCTTGGCCCTTCAACCGTAGCCGGAAGCCGGCCAGGAGAAAGACCGCCCGATCCAATGGAACTTTACATCATCCGCCACGCGGAATCCGAGAACAACGCCCGGCCGCAGGAAGAACGCACCGAAGATCCCACCCTGTCCGCGCTCGGATACCGTCAGGCGGAATACCTCGTGAACCGCATCCGCCACATCCGTCCGACCCGCATCTTCGTCAGTCCCTTCCTTCGCACCCTGGAAACCATCGCGCCGTATATACGCGAGACGGGCCAGTCCGTGGAAGCGTGGATCGACCTCCACGAGCAGGGCGGGGTCCAGGCCGGCGCGGGCAATGCGGACTACGAGGGAAGACCCGGCATGAAACGGTCGGAGATCGAGCATGGTTTTCCGGGAGTCCGCCTGGATGACGGATTCGACGAGGAAGGTTGGTGGAAGTGCCGGCCGTGGGAGGACTACGAATCGGCCCAGGCGCGTGCGGAGCGGGTCAACCGGAGGATCCACGACGATTTCGGCCTTACCGGGGAACGTGTCCTCCTGGTTACGCACGGGGCGTTCATGCGCTTCCTTGTGGGTGTGATTCTGGATACCCCGGGCATGGGGCACGATCGAATCTACTGGTTCGCGAACACCTCCGTCACCCGTTTCATCATCACGCCTACCTATACCCAACTCGCCCTGATGAACTGCGTGCGCCACTTGCCCGAGGCATGGATTACCGGGGTGGACATCCACCCCTATCGGACGGGCGAGTTCACCGAAGGGGCCGACGAGCGGCGTCGTTGCGCCTGGACGCGGAAGGATCCGGTACTGGCCGCCTACCACGACGACGAGTACGGTTTCCCCCTGACCCGGGACGAGGATCTCTTAGAACGGCTCGTGCTGGAGATCAACCAGGCGGGGCTGAGCTGGCTGACGGTGCTGAAGAAACGGAAGGCGTTGCGGGAGGCCTTCGACGGGTTCGACGTGGACCGTGTGGCGGGCTATGGCGACGAGGACCGCTCGCGTCTGCTGGGGGACGCGGGCATCATCCGGAACCGGCTCAAGATCGACGCAGCCATCCACAACGCCCGGGTCGTCCAGGAGATCAGGCGGGACCACGGTTCATTCGCGGCCTGGCTGAACGGCCAGACCTGCGCTTCGCTGGACGATTGGGTCGCGGTATTCAGGAAGACCTTCCGCTTCATGGGACCCGAGATCGTCGGCGAATTCCTCATGAGCACGGGTTATCTTCCCATCCGCCACGACCCGGAGTGCTTTCTCGCCGGGGAAGGGCACCGGGTGGGCTAGAAAACAGCCTGCGGCGGCCCAGGCGCGACTGGCGCCCCGAGAGGGCTATGGACTGGACCGTCGGCGCCCGGGGACCGGTCGGACGGGCACGATGCCGCCCACTGTTCAGCCTTCGCTTTCACCTTCACCGTCTTTGAGCAGGTTGCGCTCCTTGAGTTCCGACTCCAGTTCGTCGAGGCAGGACCTGAACGATTCCCATGCATCCGGAGAGACGGTGATGCCCTTCCTGCTGGGCAGGAAATCGCCGTCATTCTCGTAATAGATCCGGATATCGGCATATTCTTTGCCCCGGAAAGACGTGATGGTGAAACGGAACTCTTCTTGGCTGTTTTTCTGGAAACTGGCAACGACCCGGCTGTCCTCGGCCATGTATTTTCCTCACGGTGCGGGGGTTGTGCGTGGTGGAACACCATGAACACCAATGGTTCGCCATGATTAGGCATGGATTCCCGTCCGTGTCAAGTAAATTTGGCCTTGTTTTCACGCCGTCCGGACCGTATCATAGTGTACGCGCGCGGCGTTCTGAATGAATCGCCTCGCCCGTGGTATCTGACGGCCGGCCAGGCGTCCATGCCGATCGGCGGACGCGAGGCCGGCTGTAATTCGTTTCGAGTCATATCTGCACTGGCGCAGGGGTAGTTGATGGACTGGCGGGATGTATTTGCGGACCGCATGGATCTCTTGGGCGATACCGCGGTCATAGAGCTTCTCAAGCTGGCGGAACGGCCGGACGTGCTTTCCTTTGCCGGCGGCCTGCCCGACGCCGCCACGTTTCCCATGGAAGCGATGAAGGAAGTCGCCGTCCAGGTCTTCGATACACACGGCAGTATGTCGCTGCAATACGGCCCCACGGCGGGGTACACGGCCCTCAGGGAGTGGATTGCCCACCGCATGAGCCCCGTCGAGGGCGTAACCGCCGGCGTGGATGACATCCTGGTCACCACGGGCGGGATCGAGGCGATGGACCTCATCGCCAAGACACTGCTCAACCCTGGCGACATCGTCATCGTGGAAGCCCCCACCTACCTGACCGCCTTTTCGGTATTCCGGTGTTATGACGTGGAATTCGTCGCGGTGGATATCGACGACGAGGGAATGCGCGTCGACCTTCTGGAAGAACGGCTGGGGGAACTGGAACGCCGGGGCAAGCGCGCCAAGCTGATCTACACCATGCCGACTTTTCAGAATCCGGGCGGCGTGACCATGCCCCTGGAAAGGCGCCGGAAGCTGGTCGGCCTGGCCGACAGGCACAACATCCCCATCCTGGAAGACCACGCCTACGCGGAACTCTACTTCGATCATCCGCCGCCACCTTCGCTCAAAGCGCTTAATCCCGATGGCGTATTGTTCGTCAGCACCTTTTCCAAGATCTTCGGGCCGGGGATCCGTCTTGGCTGGATTGCGGCGCCGCCGTCCGTGGTCAGCCAGTTGTGCCAGGCGAAACTGGGTAGCGACCAGTGTTCCAGTACCCTCGGGCAGCGCATCGTCTACGAATACGGCCACCAGGGACTGATGGACTCACAGATCGTGCTGTCCAGGGCGCTCTACCAGGCCAAGCGCGACGTCACCCTGGAAGCGCTCGCGGAACACGCCCCGCCCGGCATGACCTGGACCCGTCCGGACGGTGGATTCTACGTGTGGCTGACCACGCCCGAGGGGATCGATTCCTCCGCAATGCTGGCCTGGGCCGTGGAACACGAGAAGGTGGCCTACGTAGCCGGCCCTTCGTTCTATACCGACGGCCGGGGAGCGAACCAGTTCCGCCTGTGCTACAGTTTCCTTGACCAGTCGTTCATCGGCGAGGGCATCTCCAGGGTGTGCCGCTCGGTCGCGCACCACGTCGAACGGCGCCACCGCGCCCGCATCGGGGCGTAGGCGTCGCGTTGCCGTGTATGCCGTCGACCGATACATCCGCAAAGGTCAAACGGGAGCATACCATGTTCCGGCTCACCGAAGAACATGAAAGGCAATTCCGGGAAGACGGCTACCTGATGGTGGAGGGCCTCTACGACGACGAGGAAATGGAACTCCTGCTCAGTGTGGGTCGTACCGACGGGGAGAAGGCCTCGCTCGTACGTGCAGCCGAGGATACCGAGGGCCGTGAAAGCAAGTTGTGGCTGACATCGGACACGGACCGCGAGGATATCTACAACGCTGTCTGCCACGGCCGGCGGATGGTGGGCACGATGGAACGGCTCATGGACGACGAGGTCTACCTGTACCATTACAAGATGATGGTCAAGGAACCCCGTGTCGGCGGAGCCTGGGAGTGGCACCAGGACTACGGCTACTGGTACCACAACCAGGCGCTGTTTCCCGACATGGCCAGTTGTTACATCGCGGTGGACCGGGCTCATAGGGCGAACGGGTGCCTCCAGGTGATCCGGGGTTCGCACCGCCTGGGAAGGATAGAGCACGGCCGGTACGGTACGCAGGTGGGGGCCGACCCGAAGCGGGTGGAACTCGCGCTGGAGCACCTGGACCACGTGTATTGCGAAATGTCGCCCGGGACCGCGCTGTTCTTCCACGCGAACGTGCTGCACAGGTCGGATCCCAACGAGAGCGACGACCCGCGGTGGAGCCTCATCTGCTGCTACAACACCCGTCACAATCCCTGCCAGGACCGTCCGGGCCATCCGTCCTACCGGCCCCTGGAGAAGTGGGACGACGGCCGGGTCAGGGAAGTGGGGCGCAGGCAGTGGGCGGATCTCGCCGCCTCCGCCGAACCGCCCGCCTCCGCCGAGCCGGCCACCGAGCGATCCACCGGCTGACGTGCTTTGCCGCAATTCCTTGAGAATTGTGGTTGCGAACACTTTACAATTGAAATATAAATATATAAGATGTATTCCGAAACGTCCTGAAAAGCAGAACATTCCGATCCACCTCTACCAATTTCTGTGCCTTTTCTACCACTTGACCCGCGATGCGGGTTTCCACGTGAAAGGAACAAGATCATGAAACGATTCACATCATACCTGTTGGCCTGTATGGTCGGCGCGTTCGGTCTGTACGGCTGCGGCGGGGCCGAGACCGAAGAAACGGCCATGGAAGAGGCGGCAACCGAGGAGATGGCGGCGGATGTTGCCATGATCAACGTCGAAGTCTCCAGCATTAGCGAGGAATTCGCCAACATCAATACGAACGCCACGAGCGATCAGTTGACGGAAGCCGGTTTCGCCTCGGACGGCTGGATTTCGATAACCCATAACGAACAGACCCTCGTCATGCCGATGGTCGTGGATTACGGCGACGTGGCCGAAGGCGCCTGGCTCGCCCGGATGGACGAGGATTCCGGAATGCTCCAGATCGCCATTAACGGCGGCAATGCCGCGACCGAAATCGGCGCCACGGTGGGCGATATGTTGCACGTCATGGCCGCCGACGCCCCGGAAATGGATATGGGCGAGGGTGACATGGGTGAAGGCGAAGGCGACATGGGCGAAGGCGACATGGGCGAAGAGGAAATGGAAGACGGCGATTCGGACGCATCCATGGGCGGAGAGGAAGCCACCACGCAGCCCGCCCAATAGGATTCAAGGCGGCGGGTGCACAGCAACATGCCCACACGCCCCAACATACTCTGGTACTGCACGGATCAACAGCGTTTCGACACCATCGGCGCGCTCGGTAATCCCCACGTGAGCACGCCGGCGCTCGACGGACTGGTGCAGGAAGGCGTCGCTTTCACGCGAGCGTACTGCCAGAGTCCGATCTGCACACCCAGCCGTTCGAGTTTCATGACCGGCATGTACCCCGGGCGGATTCACAACTGCCGCAACGGCAACGGATCCTTTGTGAATCCGCCTCCCCTGATCTCCAAATTGCTGGCTGACAGCGGATATGACTGCGGCCTGGCGGGCAAGTTCCATCTCCAGAGCGCGGGGAAACGGACAGAACCCCGCATGGACGACGGCTACCGGTTCTGGCGTTTCAGCCACGCGCCGCGGGACGACTGGCCGGAAGGCCATGATTACGGCGACTGGGTACGCGAACGCGGCGGCGACCTCGACGCCCTGCGATTCAGCGAAGACAGGGTGCCGCCCGAACTCCACCAGACGACCTGGGTCACCGAATGCGCCCTGGAGTTCATCAACCAGCCCCGAGACCCCGGTATGCCCTGGATGCTGACGCTCAATCCCTACAGTCCCCACGAGCCGTTGATCCCACCCCGGGTCTACGCCGATCAGTTCGATCCAGCCGATATGCCCGGCCCCCATTTCCGCGACAGCGACCTGGCCCAGCAGGAGGAGTTGCGCGACGTATTCTTCCAGTCGGAGTCCAGGCATCCCGACGCCTTCGACGGTAAAAAGCAGCAGGCCCTCTACTACGCCATGATCCGGCAGGTCGACGACCAGTTCGCCCGTATTCTGTGCGAGCTCGAACGGACGGGACAACGGGACGACACCGTAATCATCTTCACCAGCGACCACGGCGAATGCCTGGGTGACCACGGCCTGCTTTGGAAAGGATGCCGGTTTTACGAAGGCTTGGTGCGGATCCCGCTGATCTTCTCCCATCCCGGACGGATGCGTAAGGATCTCAGGAGCGAAGCGCTCGTAGAGTTGATCGACATGTCGGCAACGATGCTCGACCTGGCCGGCGTAGAGCAGCCGGAGGACTTTCAGGGCCGGAGCCTGCTGCCCATCCTGCAAGGGGAGGCGGATCCGGGATTCCACAGGTCTTTCGTCCGTTCCGAGTACTACGACGCCGTATCCGCCGAGCCACTGAGCTACGCCACCATGTACCGGGACGAACGGTACAAGCTGGTGATGTACCATACCCACGACAAAGGCGAGCTCTACGACCTCGAGAACGACCCCTGGGAATTCGAGAACCTGTGGCACGATGCCGACTATATGGAAGTGAAGCACCGCCTGGTCGAGGCCGCCTTCAACGCTACCATGCTCCAGGACATCGACCTCGGAGGCGCATTGATCGCGGGAACCTGACGGAGATCGTGCTTTTTGGAGAGCATCTGATGATCGTTGACAGAAAACGGCTGGAGGACGCGGAGGAGCAGACTCTTGCGTCTTACGCCGAAAAAAGCGGTACGTTCCGGGGACGCTGTCACGCCGAGGAAGAAGCGCCGTGGCGTACGCCATTCCAGCGTGACCGCGACCGCATCGTTCACTCGAAGGCCTTCCGGCGGCTGGAGTACAAGACGCAGGTCTTCGTGTACCACGAGGGAGACCACTATCGCACGCGCCTGACCCACACCATGGAAACGGCCGGCGTGTCGGAAACGATCGCGCGGAATCTGGGGGCGAACCAGGACCTTGCCGCAGCCATTGCCCTGGCCCACGACCTGGGTCATCCTCCCTTCGGCCACTGCGGAGAAGAAGCCCTGAACGTTCTCATGCGGGATCACGGGGGATTCCAGCACAACCGGCAGAGCCTCCGGGTCATCGACCAGCTCGAATGGCGCTATCCCGCTTTCCCGGGACTGAACCTGACCTGGGAGACGAGGGAAGGCATCGCCAAGCACAACGCGCCGCACGGGTTCGACTTAAACGACTTCCAGCCCGGGCAGTACGCATCTGTGGAAGCCCAGATCGCCAACCTCGCCGACGAGATCGCGTACAATTCCCACGACCTCGACGATGGTGTCAGCGCGGGCATACTCAGCCTCGATCAGCTGTCCGAACTGGACGTATGGGACGGCGCGATTCGCGAGGAGGTGGAAAAGGTACGGAACCTGGATTCCACGCGGCAGCGGTACCAGATCATACGGGCGCTGATCAACCAGCAGATCATCGACGTCGTCCAGACGACGCATCAGAACCTGGAACGCCACGGCGTGAAGTCCCCGGACGAGGTTCGCCGGCTGGATTTCCCAGTGGTGGACTACAGCCCCGGCATGTCCGAGAAGAACAGTCAGCTCCGGTCGTTTCTGAAAGAGAATTTTTACAGGCACTACCGGCTCATCCGCATGTCCCGCAAGGCGACCCGCTTCGTCGAAAGCCTTTTCAAAGAGTACATGGCCGATTCAAGGCAAATGCCGCCGACCGACCGGCAATACCCCGAAGACGAACCGCTCGAGCGCCGGGTCTGCGATTATATCGCGGGGATGACGGACCGCTACGCCCTGCGCGAATACGAGCGGCTTTTCGATCCCTACGAACGAGTCTGAGCAGTATCTGAGCCGCACATGCAATGCCCCTGCCGCCCGCGCAACGGGAAAAGCACGGGTTCCGGACGGATTCCGGACAGGGAGCCGCCTTTCTGATTTCCCTTGATTTTCCCAGTGAAATTCCTATAATATACCCGGCGCCGACGGGAGTAGTTTCCCTGCGGAACGCCGGTTCGATGGGGGGTCGTTCAAGGGTAGGACACATGGCTCTGGACCATGGAATCGGGGTTCGAATCCCTGCCCCCCAGTTCACATTTTTGCCCTGCCCGTAGGGGATTTTTCGTCTTCGAAGCGATATAAAAATTCGTCCGGATACTTGACTACGGCCGGTAAACGGAGTATTTTCGTCAAGAGCAACGCGGCGGTATCGTCTAGTGGTTAGGACGGGTGGTTCTCAGCCATCAAACCGGGGTTCGATTCCCCGTACCGCTATACGGTCAGCGTAGTAAGCACTCGAGGCTTTTTTCACCACATCCCCGAAACCCTCCGCAAACCAAGGGTTGTCGGGGTTTCTTTTTAGTGGGGATTTGAGACGGGTCGACTGGGAAGTGCTTAAAGCGCGGATGACTTGGCATCGCGAGATTGGCTGAAGATGGACGGAGAGGAATCCGATGTCGATTGAAGCGCTTCCTTGGTACCCCAGATCAGTTCAAGCGCCTGGACGACCTTTTCGAATTGATCCACTTCCCACTGATCGGAAAGCATCAGCGCTTTCGTCTTCAGGTGGTCCCAGAACAGCTCGGTCGCATCCCGACCTTTGGAGGTCAGTTCGCATATCACGACTCTTCGATCGTTCGGATCTGAATCCCGCTGAACCAGCTGCTTTTTCACCAGGCGATCCACTATCGTGGTCGTCGTGGAAAGGCTGCTGCCCAGGTAACTGGCTATCGCACCCATCCTGAGCGGCCCCAGGTGCTCGATCAGAATCAACGTCTTGATCTGAGGCACGGTCATGTCCAGCCCCTGCCACTCATCCAGTCTTGCGATGTATGTCAAACGGCACAACTGTCTCACTACGGTCACGAAGCGATCTGAAAGCTCTCTCAGGTTGTTTACCTGCACGATCACTCACCTAAGTTTAACAAACCGGTGATACGAAGGATCCCAGGGACGCTATCCTCCGGTTTTGATTCCCTGTCGAGGCGCCGTATACCATTACGGTCGCCAAATCCCAACCTGCATTTCGTTCCTCGACTGCCCCCGCCCCGCAAATCCCATTCACAACAAATACCGAAATAAACTACGCCGTAAACGATGCCAATGTCAAGCAGTATAGGGCAGGACGGGTTATTGAAACCTGTGCATTCGAAAGGGAAACCATACCGGATTCGGAGATCGGTCAGATTAAAACGACGTATAAAACGAAATTTTCAAATTAAAAATATTAAATTAATAGGTACATTAGCATATCACCATTCCTTGTTCTTGACGTTAGTGAAGTCTGTAGAATCGTAAAACAGGATGTTTCGTGGCGTTATTCCCCTTCATACATTAAATTACTATATAACGGAATAATAGTATATACGAAATTTACTATTGACAATACATTGACAATACTATGATTGTCCATGAGATTGTTGTCATAAACGTGTATCTACCATTAAGCGTGTGTGCAATTTGTGCAGTTATCAAACAACCCGATTGATTTGGGGCAACGTTCATGGGAGCCAGGCGATGTAAAGGAAGGCGTCTGGCTCATCGGTACCAGGCACCTTGGAACGATTTCCCGTCCGCTTCGAGCAGGAGTCACGGCCACTATAGGCGGTGTGCAGCCCTGCCACCTTTAAGAACCGGATGACTTAAGAATCGGACGACGGCCGTGCATATGCAGGTCAGGTAACATCAAGCCCCGGGCCCCTGGGTGATACCGGGGCTTTTTGTTAGAAGCAGACACCCGGCGCCGCGCACGTCCACTGCGCAGAACCGTAATCAGGCAAGTGATGCCGATGTGACCGTAAGCAGTTGGTATTTCTCATCAATCTGGAAGCGAGGACCACGGCGTGGAACAGCAGATGAAAAAGTACGAATACATGCGCGTGCTGGAGAAGAACCAGGAGGCGATCTTGGCACACGTACTCGAGATTGAACGCGAGATGAAAGACTTGAGGGCTTTTGTTCGCGAACTGCTGCACGCCGTGGACAAGATAGAGCGGCGAATCGGCAATGGGACATTCGGCAGATAACCTGCCTGTTAACCCGTACCGGATTTCGAGTCCATCGACCGGATAACGATTTCATCTACATGAACAGGTGGACACATGTCCGATTGGCACAGAAGTGAACTGGAACGCCGTTTTTGGGGGGTGGTGGAGCGTCTGGCCTTCAGGTTCCTGTCCCGCTGAGAAGACGAACTGGAGCGCCGGGATGAGATGATCCTCCGGATCAGGGCCCTGTTCGCACTTGAGCGATTAGGCGCGCTACCCATGAGCGCCATTTCCAGGCATCTGGACTGCGCGCATCCGAGCACGAAATCCGCGATGTGCGGACTGGAACGCGGACAGATGGTGCGGAGCAGCATGGATCCCGCCGATCCCGATCTCTGGATGTATGATTTGAGCAGCAGGGGCGGGCGGTAGCGGATCGATTCCTCGAACCAAATCCTATTTCTTTCTGCTCAGCGCCTCCCGACGCCTTATCAGTTGTACTTGTATTTCATCATATACGGCTTTGGAAATAAAACCGCTTTTCAATAGTTCTTTCGTATTCCGGGCGTCGTAGTCTATTTCTTCTTCCTCGGTCTCTGGAATACTCTTTTCCGGGTCAAAATCAGAAGGTCTATCTTTCATCTTTTACCCTTAATACGCAGGACAACGGGGACATGCTGTTTTAAATACCGTCCGTGGAAGATGCCCGGTCCGCTGCGTTCGCCTGCCCTCCGCGCGCGCCGAAGTCAGTTAAAATACTTATATGCATCTTTATATACGGCAACAGTCAATAAAAACCAGCATTAAACGATCTCCCTATCTCCCGGCGTGCGGAATTTTAGCCCGGCCTGAACTGCGCGGCCAGCTTCTCCGCCCAGGCCCTGTTCGCGTCGATAGTGCGCCCCGCGTTGTGCGGCGTGTGCACGACGTTGAAGCGCCCGAGCAGCGGATCGTCCAAGGGCAGGGGTTCTTCGTCCCACACGTCCGCAGCCAGGCTCAGTTCGTCGGCCAGGACCCGCCGCCGGATCGCGTCCATGTCGCAGATCAGTGCCCGGGTCACCAGCACCACGAGGCAGCCGCGGGGCAGCGCGTCGACGTGTCCGGCCGTGACCAGGCCGTGCGTTGATTCCGTGTGCGGCACCATGGGCGCGAACACCTCCGCGTCCGAAACCAACTGATCCAGGTGGTAGACCCGGCGCGAACCGGCGCGGTGAAAGCCCGGTTCGGAGGCGTAGGGGTCCCAGGCCGCCACGTCGGCGCCCAGCATCGACGCGAAGCTCGCGAACCTGCTGGCGATGTTGCCGGCCCCCACGATCCGCACCCGTTTGCCGGCCAGCGTCCCGTTGGCAAAGACCGGATCGTCGCCGAACTGCTGGCCCCTTTCCCCGGGGCGGCCCCGGCCGCCGGGCGGCTCGTAGTTCCAGGGCACCTGGTCGTGGATGATCTGCCGGTGCAACTGGGGAATCCGGCGCAATCCGCACAGCGTCAGCGCCAGGCCGAATTCCGCCACGGACTGCGACCAGAAACCCTCGCTCGGATGGTCGTAAACGGCGACGCCAGCCCCGGTCAGGTACATGCCGCAGTCCTCGTCCGGCCCCCGGCCCCACGCGCTCTGAAAAGTCGCTTCCCGCAGCGCGCCGAACCGTTTCAGACATGCGACGGTCACCGGCACACCGAGGGCGGCCAGCCGTTTCACGCGGCCCGCGTCCGTCGCGACATCGCCCAGGGGACGCTCGTCCCCGTGGGACAGGCGTATGAATTCCGCGTCGGGCCAGAGGGTATGGAAGTGGCCGGCGGCATAGGGCCAGACACCGTCGAAGTCGGGATGAACGGCAATCAGATCGCCCATGTTGCATATCCTCCGTTTGGTTGGAAAGCCTCCTCGTCGTTTCATCGTATTGTTGAGACGAGGGACGCGTACTCCGGTTTGATCCTGCATGATATCTGCTCGTGCGCAATCAGGTGATTCCGCACTTTAACTATGATTATGTATACGAACGGTCCGGATATCAACCCATACGCGGCCGTTCCACTGCGGCCGTTCCATCGCGGCCGTTTTACCAAAAGCCTTGACACAACTACGGGAAGGGACGTATCTAGATCGCATTGAGATCGCGGTCCAACCGGGGCGTATACGACCACGGTTCGATGCGGTTCGACTTCATCTTCGGGTTCCGCCCGTTCCCTTCGATACGACTTGAAATGATGCGTGGCGCTTGCTTCCTTACGGGAAGATGGTTCGGCCTGATCCTTCTTCTCCCGCTGCTATCCGGATCTGTCTCCGCACAGTCCATAGAACAGATGCGATCCGACCACTTGCTGAAAGTAGACCTGCTCTACGTGGGCGCCCATCCCGACGATGAAAGCGGCGTCACGGCAACCTTTGCCCGCGAGGTCCTGGACGGCGGCGCAAAGGCGGGCATTGTGCTCATCACGCGAGGCGAGGGCGGCGGCAACGCCATCGGGCGGGAACTCGGTCCCTCGCTGGGCATACTGCGGGAGGCCGAGATCCGCCGGTCCGCCGCCGAGTACGGGGTGGACCTGGTCTATTTCATGGACAAGACCGATTTCTTCTACACGCTGAGCGACAAAGCCACATACGACGTCTGGGGACATGAGGACACACTGGGCAGGATCGTGCGGCTCGTCCGCCTGCTCCGCCCGGACGTCATCGTGACCATGTGGCCCGGACCGGGTACCCACGGCCATCACCAGGCCGCGGCTCGGCTCGCAACGGAGGCCTTTTCCGCCGCGGCCGATCCCGGGCGTTTTCCGGAACAGATCGGCGACGAATTCCTGCGGACCTGGCAGCCGGTCAAACTCTACTACAACACCCGTCGGGAGGGTTCGATTTCCATACCGTCGGGCGATATCTCACCGAGCCGGTTCCTGAGCTACGCGGAGATCAAGTCCCTGGCTCTGCGCAACTTCCGGTCGCAGGGTTTCGACCGGAGGGCGACGCTTCCTCCGGCAAGCGCCCGGGCGGAGTCGTTCCTGCTGGTGAAGACCCTCGTTCCCCCGTCGCCGGATGGTCTGAAGACCCTCCTGGGCGGCCTGGAGGGACCGCGCGATCCCGGGATCGTCCTGGGACCGGCGCCTTCGACCGAGCCACTGACCATCGGCATGGTGCCCCGATCGGACATCGTCAGGTACCGCCGCTGGGCCGGGGAACACCAGGTGTCGTGGGTCGCGGGCCTGCTTCCGGCAGCGCTGTCCATCGGGTCGGGCATGACGGACATCCTGGAGATAGAGGTAGCCAGCCGGACTCCCGAGGGCGCGGCGGGCCGGGTGAGGCTCGATCTTCCCGACGGGTGGACGGACGGTCCCCTGGAGAGGGACTTTGAGGTTGCAGGCCAGGACCGGACGACGGTACCATTCACCGTGGGCGTGCCGGATTACGTGGCGCAGGGAAGCTACCCGGTGCGGCTGACGGCCGACTCGTCGGGCCGGATCCTGGAAGAGGGGGGCATGATCGACGTATTGCCTGTCCTGGATCTGGCGGTTGCCGAGGGTCCCATGCGGATCGACGGCGATCTCGCCGACTGGGAGGGGATCGGTACCCACGCCATTACGTCGGGCCACATATGGTCGGGTTCCGTACCGGGCGGCGATGACGACTGCAGCGCGGTGTTCCGCGTCGCGTATGACCAGGCGAACCTTTATGTCGCCGCGGACGTGCGGGACGACGCGGTGGTCTGCAACATCGCCCCGGACGACGTCAAGGGCCACTGGCGGTCGGATGCCGTGGAGATCTGCGTCGACCCGTCCGGGCGGAGCGACAACACGCTGACGGTGTTCAAGGCGGGCATCTTTCCCGGGACGACAGCGGGCCGCGAGCCCAGGGCGGCCCGGGACGCCGATGCCCGGCAGGGCGTGATCGAGAAGACGGCGCCGGGCATGCGGGTGGCGTCCAGGTTCACCGACTACGGATACGTGATCGAGACCGCCATTCCCTGGTCAGATATGCCCGGTGGCGCCGCGCCGCCGGCGGGAGAGACCATCGGCTTCAACCTGGTGATCTACGACGGCGACGAGACCGATGCCGGTCCCGGGGCAAACATCGGCAAGGCTCGCCTGGCCTGGTCCTACCGTCCCTCCGCCCAGGCCCTGCCCTACTACTACGGCCGTGCCGTGATCCGGTAGGAAGGGAAGGGAAACGAATTGAATCGCGACGACGCGCTGGCTTTGCTCCATGAGCATACGAAGACGGACAGCCTGCGGAAACACGCTCTGGGGGTGGAGGCCGCCATGCGGCACTACGCCAGGAAATACGGCGAGGACGAGGAGAAATGGGGTATCGTGGGCCTGTTGCACGATTTCGACTACGAAGCCACGCCCGATCCAAAGGACCATCCCATGCGCGGGGCAAAGATCCTGGAGGAAGAGGGATATCCCGAGGACGTCATCTACGCCATCAAGTCCCATGCCACCTACCTCGGCCTCGAGCGGCGCAGCCTGATGGACAAGACGCTTTTCGCCGTGGACGAACTCGCTGGATTCGTCACCGCCGTCGCGCTCGTGCGGCCTTCCGGAAGCGTGCACGAGGTGAAAGTGAAATCCGTGCGGAAGAAGATGAAGGCGGTCGCCTTCGCCCGCGCCGTTTCACGCGAGGACATCGTCGAAGGGGCCGAGAGCCTGGGCCTCGATCTGGGCGAACACATCGCCAACGTCATCGAGGCCATGCAGAGCGAGGCGGACGCGTTGGGCCTCGCAGGGTCGTAGGGGCATACGACGCGGGCGCGCCACCACTAAACCCGGGCGCACCGCCCCCAAACCCGTTGACTTACGGGTGGATCCGGTGTAGATTTCAGAGCCCGGGCATCAACTCTTCTACCCTGCGACAACGCGGATTCACCGGTCATGGATGCTGGCAAGGAAACACTGGAAACGGCCCGGAAGGAATGGGAAGAGAAGAAGCTTAAACCATCGCTGGAGCGGCTGCCCGAACGCCGCGAACGGTTCGAGACCGGCTCCGGCATTCCCGTGAAGAGGCTGTACACGCCCGAGGACACCTCGGACATCGATCCGGATGCCGATGTCGGATTGCCCGGCCAGTACCCCTTTACGCGAGGTATCCGCCCGACCATGTACCGAGGCCGGCTGTGGACGATGCGGCAGTATGCGGGATTCGGTTCGGCCGAAGAGACCAACGCCCGCTACCGGTACCTGCTCTCCCAGGGACAGACCGGACTTTCGGTGGCCTTCGACCTGCCCACCCAGATCGGCTACGATTCCGATCATCCCATGGTGGCCGGCGAGGTGGGACGCACGGGCGTGGCGATCTCCACCATCGACGACATGCGGACCCTGTTCGATGAAATCCCGCAGGAGTCCGTCAGCACTTCGCTCACCATCAACGCCACGGCCACGGTGCTCGTGGCGCTCTACGCGGTTGTGGCGGAGGAGCGCGGTGTTCCGCTGGAGCGTCTCGCGGGCACGGTTCAAAACGACATCCTGAAGGAATACATAGCCCGGGGCACCTTCATCTACCCGCCGGGACCCTCACTGCACCTGGCGACCGACCTGATCCGTTTCTGCGCGGGCAGCATGCCGAAGTGGAACCCCATCAGCATCAGCGGGTATCACATCCGTGAAGCGGGCGCCACCGCCGTGCAGGAGGTCGCCTTCACCCTCGCCAACGGACTGGGATACGTTAAGGCGGTGATGGACGCCGGCGTCGACGTCGACGCGTTCGCCCCGCAGCTTTCATTCTTCTTCAACGCCCACAACCAGTTCTTCGAAGAGGTGGCCAAGTTCCGCGCGGCCCGGCGGCTCTGGGCCCGGCTCATGCGTAAACGGATAGGGGCCAGAAATCCCCGGTCATGGCAGCTCAGGTTTCATACCCAGACCGGCGGATCGACGCTGACCGCACAGCAGCCGGAGAACAACGTCGTGCGGGTGGCGCTTCAGGCCCTGGCGGCGGTGTGCGGGGGCACGCAGTCCCTCCATACCAACAGTCTCGACGAAGCGCTTGCCCTGCCGTCCGAATCGGCGGCGACGCTGGCGCTGAGGACGCAGCAGGTCATCGCGCACGAAACCGGGGCGGCCGACACGGTCGACCCCTTTGCAGGATCCTACTTTGTGGAGACACTGACCAATGAAATAGAGAAGGCGGCGACGGCGTACCTGGAGCGTATAGACGAACTGGGAGGCGCCCTGGGCGCTATCGAAGCGGGCTACCCCCAGGAGGAGATCAGCCGCAGCGCCTATGCGTACCAGATGGCCATCGAACGGGAAGAACAGGTCATCGTCGGGGTGAACCGCTTTACTGATGCCGAGGAAGAGGGACCGGCGCCATTTCCCATCGATCCCGCGATCGAGGCCAGGCAGATTAAAAGGGTCCGGGCGTTCAAACAGACGCGGGACGGGCGCGTTGCTGCGCGGGCGCTCGACGCGTTGGAATCGGCGGCCGGCTCCGGGGACAGCCTGATGCCGCTGATCATCGACGCCGTGCGCGGACGGGCGACCCTGGGCGAGATCTGCGATACGCTCCGCGGCGTCTTCGGCGAATACCGCAGACCCGAGCGTTTCTGAACATCCCACGCGGTCGTCCGAAGCGCAGTCCGCGACGCCGGGCCGCCTTAAGGCATCAGATACGCCCGCGACGCCGCCCCATCCGGCCGCTTGAAGGAGGTACGGAAGTCCATGTCGAGCGAACTACCGCGAAGATCCGCACGGTCCGCCCTGGCCGCACAGTCTGCGCGCATTGCACATATCGGGATCGCCGTGCGCGACCTTGAAGAGGCGCTCCGACTCTACCACGAAGCCCTCGGGCTGCCGATGCACGGCCGCGAGACAGTGGAAAGCGACCGCGTCACAGTGGCCTTCCTCCACGCGGGCGACACCGAGGTGGAACTCCTGCAGGCGACGGACCCGGAGAGTCCGGTGGCCCGCTTCATCGAGAAGCGCGGGGAAGGCGTCCACCATATCGCCCTTGAAGTCGACGACGTGGAGGAATCGCTGAAGACCTTGAGCGGCCTCGGCTACCGGCTGATCGATGAAGAACCGCGAATCGGGGCGGGCGGCGCTCGTGTCGCCTTCGTTCACCCCCGGAGCACGGGAGGCGTGTTGATCGAACTGTGTGCGAGAGGCGAAGACGGCCGGCCGTGACCGGACCGCGCGCGGCCTTGCCAAGCACCCTTGCCACGCACCGTGTCTAGCACCATTTCGTGCGGCATATGCCGGGCATTTCCGGCGGTCCTGATTCTTCACGAAACCATCATCTGACCGCGTCCTGATGATCACGCGTGGGCCGTAACTTTTCCTTGACAACCAGGGTTTGCCGTTCTTATTTCTTATTTAGTTAAATCGAAACTTCAGTGAACCATGGCCCTTGGATTTCAGCATTCTCCGGCTTGTCCGCGTTGGATCGAAGTCGTTTCACCTGGGGCTGGACGAGGTGGGATTCGGCGATCGAACCATCCGGTGAAGCTTTGAAAAACCATGTCCGTTAACGCCCGCACGGTGGATTCCGTCTCACCCGCGTATGATCCGTATTACGTCATTTCGGCAGTTTCTCGGCTACCTGGTCGCGTTGGCCATGTGCGTATCCGGGGTGCTGGTTCTGACCGGCCAACTCCTGCGGGTGTTCATTCAGACGGAACAGCTGAGACTGGTATTCGGCAGTGTACTCATTCTGTACGGCGTCTTCCGGTTCGTGTCCGCCTACTACGCGGAAAAGAAGGCCGAGGAGACCCGCTCGATCCTTGAGGATGATTCATGGCGAGGCACGGGGTCCAAATCCGACTAGCGTGCATGGGCGCGGCCCTTCTCATTTTCATGACGGGCTGCGGCGAGCCGGACGAAACGGCTACCCGGGGTTACCTCAAGGTGTCCAGCGCGGAGGTCGCATTTCCGTACATCGAAAGTTCGGCCGTCAAGTACGAGCAGATATATAACGAGTCCTTTATCGACGTGGGCAAGACGTCCTCCCGCGAGGCACTGGTCGACCTCGCCGAGGGAAGAAGCCGGCTGGCGGTCATGTCCCGCGAGCCTAACGAATCCGAGGTCGAAGCACTTTCTGCCGGGGAGCCGGACTTCATCACCCGCACGGTCGCCCACGACGCGCTGGCGGTTATCCTCCACGGTGACAATCCCGTCGATGATCTGACCGTGGGGCAACTGAAGGACATCTACACGGGAAAGATCACGAACTGGCGGGAAGTCGGTGGAGCGGACATGGCGATCCGCCCCCTGGTCCGTGACCGGAATTCGGGCACGTACGAGGTTTTCAAGGAAATGGTGCTCGACGGCGCGGAGTACGGCGCCAGCGTATATCCCTGTAGCACGATGGCCGCCCTGGCGGGCATCGTGGGAGCGTATCCGAGCACGATTGGGATTACCGGGCTTCTGATTACGACCGACGTCAACACGATGGCGTATTACAAGACGATCCGTATCGCGGAAGAGGAAGGCGGGCCTTATTTGCTGCCCACGCAGCACAAGCTCCTTGATGAACCGGACAAACAGGGCAAGAAGTTGTATCCGCTTCGGCGGCCCATGGTATTGTGTTACTTCAAGAGGTCGTCGCTGGAAGTCAACCTGGTATCCGGATTCGTAACCTTTCTCACGGCGGTCAAGGGACAGCAGATCGCCATAGACCAGGGCGTCGTGCCGGCGACCATGCCGGTCCGAACGGTCAAACTGGACTAATGAGTCATTGCATACCGGGTAACTGCCGATTTTGAATAGATTTGGATGTAATTGGATAAGGGCTCAAGCACGCATGCGCTCGAGCGTTCAGATTCATTAAGAGAACTTTACTGAATAACAAATTGCCGAAAGCAAACGGACAATGAGGCCCTGAAAACGAGACTTTCAGTGCATCGGGAGGAATCGAACATGTGGATCGCAGGTGAGAACCGCAGGAAAGGCCGGGGTGCCTCGCTCGTACTTGGCTTGCTGCTGCTAGTCGGTCTGGCCGGCGCGCCGGCGGCCGTGAACGCGCAGAGCGTGGACGCCGCCCAGGCAGCCTACGACGGCGGGAATTACGACGAAGCCGTTACCATACTCCGGGACGTGCTCAGCAACGGGAAGAAGAACCACGAAGCCCATTACCTGCTCGGTATGGCGCTCAAACGGCAGGGACGCCTCGACGAAGCGCATTCCGAATTTCTGATCGCAGTCGACCAGCAGAAGAAGAATCACGACGCCCGCTTCGAATTGAGCTTGCAGGAGATCAGGAAGGGGCAGTTCGAGGAAGCGGAGAAGTCGATCAGGGAGGGGCTCAAGCGCACCAAGGAGAAAGACGCGAGATTCTTCTACGCTGACGGCCAGCTCGCCATCGCCCGGGAAGATCTCCAGAGCGCCATGGTACTCTTCACCCGCGCGCAGAGCATCGATCCGCAGAACTCGCTTTACGTGCGCGGGCTCGGTGACGTCTACGAGGCCCAGAACGTGTGGGGGCTGGCGATCACCAACTACCGTCAGGCCCTCGCCATGGAGCCCGATTCCCCCGACGCCGCCATGATCTACTATCGGATCGGCCAGTTGCATTTCAAGGCGCGGCAGTGGAACGAGTCCTACGACGGGTTCCGTAAGGCGACCGAACTCGATCCCACCCTGAAGGACGCCTGGTACCAGCAGGGCTATATCCAGTTCGTCGCAGAGCGGTATCCCCTCGTCGTCGAGCCGATCGAACAATACGTGGTACTGGACCAGACCAACGCCGAAGCCTATTTCATGCTGGCCGAGTCGTTCAACAAGACCCAGCGGATAAAGATGGCCGTACCCCACTACATGAAGACCGTCGAACTGGACCCGGGCAAGGTCGAGGCCTATCTGCCGATGGGCGACGGGTTGGTCGCCGAAGGCCGGTACATGGATGCGGTCAACGCCTACAGGGAAGCCCTGATGCAGAACGAGGGCAACGCGGCGCTGCATTTCAGCCTGGGCTGGGTACAGACGCAACCGGAAGTGGGCCAGTACGACGAAGGCATCGACAATCTGAAGAAATCCATAGAATTGGACGGGACGTCAGAGAAGCCCTACATCCAGCTGGCGCTGGTCTTATTCGACCAGGAAAAGTTCGCCGATGCCATTCCATATCTTGAAGAGGCCATCAGGGTCAATCCCACCGACCAGAATCCTTACGCGTACTACGGACGTTCGTTCATCAAGCAGGGACAGTACGCGCAGGCCGTGACGGCCGTCAAAGCAGTGCTGGAACCGGCGCTGCAGGCGGCGGAGGACGAGCGCGCCAGGATCACGCTGAGTAATGTATACTACAACCTTGGCAGGGAGCTTTACGTCGAATCCCGCGAGGTGGAGAGAGATCAGCGGTCGCCGATTTATGCCGCTTCACTGGATATGTACCGGGCCAAGGTCGCCCATGACAGCACGAACTATTCCGCCTATCTGAACATGGGTATCACGGGATTGGTGGCCAACGACGGCGTGGTGGCCCGGGACGCCCTGCTCCAGTCCCTGAACCTGAAGGCCGAAGAAGGGGAGACGGATCCGACGATCATTCTCCAACCGTTGAAATACCTGGGAACGGCCTACCTCATCCTGGAGGATTTCGCCAACGCGCGCACGACGTTCCGCCGGGTGCTGGAGATCGATCCCACGGACCACGAGGCCTACTACCGCCTGGGTTTCGACCGGGTGTTGAACAAGGATTACCAAGGCGCTATCGGCCGCCTGCGGAAAGCCGTCGAACTGAAACCGGACGAATCGTCCTATCATCTCCTCCTCGCCCAGGCCTATACGAATTCGCAGCAGCTCGCGCCGGCGATCCGCCATTACCGGGAATGCCTGCGATTGGACCCCAATAACGGCACGGCGCGGGAGCAGTTGAACAACGTGCGCGAGATATACGAACAGCTGCAGGGAGACTAAGGGACGATCGTTCGTCCGCGGGCCGGACCGGCGCGCGTGAACGGCGGGGAAGTTCCGGATAGCAAATCACATGATCCAGGCCTGTTTACAGGCGACACACAGGACACGGATGGAAAGGTGGTGGTGAAGGAGAAGGCGTTTGTCCCGCCGACTCGAACAGGACACGTTCAGGATGAGCAGTACCGGGTTTGTCCGGCTAGGGATTATATCACTGTGAGATGATTGTCTTGGTTTTTCATTCACTATTCGTAACGCAACAAAGTTTAAGGAGAATTTGATATGCGGCCAGGCGCCTTTATCATGATCATCATCGTCCTTTGCTTTATTGTTTCATGGATCATTTTCGAGTACTTTCTGCCACAGTTCGTAAAGGACGGCGGACCCGTGGTCATCGGTCTCATGGTGCTCACCATGCTTGACATCACTTTCATCATAGAGCGTTCGCTGACGCTGAAGAAAGCGCGCGGCAAGCGGTCGCAGGTGGAGTTTCTCAAAGACGCCATGGGCGCGATCCGCAACAACGACGTCACCCGTGCGGTCAACCTGTGCAACTCGCAACAGGGTACCATGGCCAACGTGCTGCGCGCCGGTCTCGAGCGGTTCCAGACCATTGCCGACGAGAACCTGACGAGCGACAGGCAGGTGCAGGAGATCAAGCGGGCTTTCGAGGAAGCCAACGCCCTCGAGACGCCGTTGCTCGAACGCAACCTGATCGCGCTGCAGACCATCGCCACAATCGCCACGCTGGTGGGGCTGCTCGGTACGACGATCGGTATGATCCGCGCCTTTGCCGCCATGGCCAATGAAGGTGCGCCGGACGCCATTCAGCTTGCTCTGGGTATATCGGAAGCGCTGATCAACACGGCGGGCGGGCTGGCCGCGGCCATCATGGGTATCGTAGCGTATAATTACTTCGTCAACAAGGTAGACATGTTCACCTACGCCGTGGACGAAGTGGCACAGGAAGTCCTGGCCATTCTTACCGGCCGGGCCTAATCGGGTTGCGTTAAGGAGTCTTTTATATGGCGCACGGAAAACATAAGCCGGTCATGATCGATATGACGCCGATGGTGGATATCGCCTTCCTGCTGCTCATCTTCTTCATGGCCACGACGCAGTTCAAGTCCCCGGAATCGATTCCCATCCAGCTTCCGGAGTCCCATTCGGCCATCAAGCTGCCCGAATCGGACGTCGTGATCCTGACCGTCGGACCGAAACCGGAAAACCGGTTGTTCTGGCGGCTGGAACCACAGCCCGAAGTAGGGATCGAGTTGGCGGAAATGGAGAACGCACTGGTGGAGGCGCGCATACGAAACCCCCGCCTGCGTATAGCCATCAAGGCGCACAAAGATGCCGAGTTCGGCGTAATCAGCGACATGATGGAGATCCTTCAGAAAACGAACAACACCCGGTTCAACCTGGTGACCAACTTCGAGGACGATACCAAGTCTTCGGACGACAGTCCGACCAGCTTGAGGCCGGTCAACCATGACCTGGTAAGGAGGTGATGACACATGGCAGCTGTCCAGGGCACACAGAAAGCCAGCGACAGAAAGAAGGAAGGCGCTAAAAAGAAAAAGGGCCGCGATCAGATCTTCATCGACATGACGCCCATGGTGGACATCGCATTCCTCCTGCTCATTTTCTTCATGGTCACCACGGTATTCAGAGCGCCGCAGACCATGGAGCTCAACATTCCGCCCGACAAGGACGACAAGGTCGAGATCGCGGAATCGAACGTGCTGCTGATCTACATGCTGGACGACGATCGCATGTTCTGGCAGATCGGCCGGGACATGACGCCGGTGGAAATGGAACTGGCGGACGTCCAGGAATTCATCAAGGAGAAGGAGGTGGAGAACGCCGAAACGCACGACGGCGAATCCAAGCTGGTGACCCTGGTGATGATTCAGCGCACGAGCCCCTACGAGCAGATGGTCAACGTCATGGACGAACTTCAGCTAGGCGCCATCGACCGGTTCAGTATCACGGTCCTGGAGCAGGATAAGTACGAGGAGGTGTTTGGCTCATGATCGGATCGCTGCTCAGCGTCGACCATTTTCCCCTGAAAAAAGAATCCCCCATCAAGTTCTTCTATCAGCGGAATGCCAAACGGGGCATCATAGCAGCCATTATCGTGCACATGCTTGCCCTGGGAACCTACTGGACCGTATGGTACATCCAGGAGCAGAACCGGGTCTACGCGACGAGGATCCTGGAATACGCCGACCTGGGACCGCCCCCGGCGCTGACCGACGCGCCGGAAATGCCGGAGGTGCCGGTGGAGGCGCCTTCGAGGCCGGTCATCGGCATACCTGAACCCGTTGATGACGCCGAGGTGTCCGCCGAGATGACGATCGCCACCCAGACCGAGATGAGCCAAAGTATCGCTCCGGTGATCCAGGACATCGAAGAGGAGAACATCATCATCGAGGCGCCGGAGGAAGAGAACATCCGGATCGAGGACGAGGCGCTGCCTCCTCCCGATGCCTTCGTGGCTTTCGAGATCGAGCCCAAGCCCATCACGCCCATATCGCCCGAGTACCCGGAACTGGCTCGCAAAGCGGGTATCGAAGGTACCGTGTGGGTTAAGATCCTGATCGACAAAAGGGGAAACGTGCGAGACGCACAGATCCTGAGAGGGATCGGCGCGGGATTGGACGAGGCGGCGGTCGCGGCTTTGAAGAATACGAAGTACACGCCTGCGATCCAGAACAACCAGCCGGTTGCCGTCTGGGTTGCGCAGCGGATCATATTCAACTTGCGCTGACAGAGTGAAACCGGTGCGTCGCGGCCATGGGTGCCGCAAGGCCATACGAGCTGCGGCAAGCTTCGCGCTCAATCCAAATTATGTACGCAGGTTAGAAACGGGGCGGGTTTTCAGACCCGCCCTCTGTGTGTTCAGCAAACTGGTTTTCAGCCGGCTGGCTTTCAACAAATTGGTTCTCAGCAGGCTGGTTTAAAAGGAGAAAGTTTCGGAATATGAACGAGTTGATGTACGGTGTGATCGGCGCGGGCCTGTTGGGATTGATTTACTCAATCTGGAGGACGTCCTGGATCAACAGGCAGGATGAGGGAACGGATAAGATGAAAGCCATCGGCGCAAGCATTTCCGAGGGCGCCATGGCCTTTCTCAAGGCGGAGTACCGGGTGCTGGCGATTTTCGTTGTGATCGTTGCCGTGCTGCTGGCCGTGGCGAATATGGGCAAGGTCGAATCGAGCGCGCTTATCGCCCTGTCCTTCGTCACCGGCGCGCTCGCTTCGGGGCTGGCCGGATTCCTGGGCATGCGCGTGGCCATTCGGGCCAATACGCGGACGACCCACGCGGCGCGGACTGGCCTTGCCCGGGCGCTGCACGTGGCCTTTGCAGGCGGTTCGGTCATGGGGCTCAACGTCGTGGGCCTGGGCGTCCTGGGTCTCGGCGGACTGTTCATCCTCTATACGGGCCTCTTCGGTATCGATGAGTCCGGGATCGGCCGGGTGCTGAACGTCATTTCCGGCTTCTCGCTGGGCGCTTCTTCGATCGCCCTCTTCGCCCGCGTGGGCGGTGGCATCTATACGAAGGCGGCCGACGTTGGCGCGGACCTGGTAGGCAAGGTCGAGGCGGGAATACCCGAGGACCATCCGCTCAATCCGGCCGCGATCGCCGACAACGTGGGCGACAACGTGGGCGACGTGGCGGGGATGGGCGCCGACCTCTTCGAGTCCTACGTGGGTTCCATCGTCGGCTCCATGGTACTGGGCGCCGGGATCCTCGTGGCGGGCGTTTACGATCCGATCTTCATCACCCTGCCCTTGATCATCGCGGGTGCGGGCATCATCATTTCGATCCTCGGCACCTTCATGGTCTCCGTCAAGGAGGGCGGCAATCCCCAGTCCGGCCTGAACAAGGGCGAATTCGGATCCTCCGCGATCATGGTTGCCGTGATGTACCTGCTCATCGACTACCTGCTGCCCGGCGACTTCACCCTGGGCGGCGAGACTTACACCAGCCTGGGGGTTTTCATTGCGGCTACAATCGGGCTGCTGGCCGGACTCGGCATCGGCCTGATTACCGAACACTACACGGGCACCCACAAAGGCCCCGTCACCTCCATTTCGCGACAGTCCGTGACGGGTACCGCGACCAATATCATCGCCGGCCTGGGCATCGGCATGCAGTCCACGGCCATCCCCATCCTGATCATCGCCGCCGGCATCATGGGCGCCTATTACTTCGCCGGGCTTTACGGGATCGCCATGGCGGCCCTGGGCATGCTGTCCAACACGGGAATCCAGCTGGCGGTGGACGCCTATGGCCCAATTTCCGATAATGCGGGCGGCGTGGCCGAGATGGCCGAGCTACCTCCCGAGGTCCGGCAGCGCACCGACAAGCTCGACGCGGTGGGCAACACGACCGCGGCCATCGGCAAGGGATTCGCCATCGGCTCCGCGGCGCTGACAGCGCTTGCGTTGTTTGCGGCCTACATGGTACAGGTGGGCATCTCGAGCATCGATATCGCCAATCCCCGCGTGATGGCGGGACTCTTCGTGGGCGGCATGTTGCCCTTCCTCTTCTCCGCGCTCGCAATGAACGCCGTGGGACAGGCGGCCATGGCCATGATCGAAGAGGTCCGGCGCCAGTTCAATGCCATCCCCGAACTCAAGGCCGCGCTGTCGGTAATGAAGAAGAACGACGGGGTGGCGGAAGGGGATTGGACGCAGGAGGACCGAGACGTCTTCGAGGCGGCGAGTGGCAAGCCCGAATACGCCCGCTGCGTGGAGATCTCAACCAAGGCGGCCATACGGCGCATGGTGCTTCCCGGCCTGCTGGCCGTGCTGACGCCCGTCGCCGTGGGATTCATCTTCGGTCCGGAGACCCTGGGCGGCCTGCTGGCCGGCGTTACCGTGTGCGGTGTGCTCATGGCCATCTTCCAGGCCAATTCAGGCGGCGCCTGGGATAACGCGAAGAAGATGATCGAAGAGGGACTGACCATCGACGGCGTCCGGTACGGGAAGGGTTCGGAGGCCCACAAGGCCGCCGTCGTGGGAGACACCGTGGGCGATCCCTTCAAGGACACCTCCGGCCCCTCGTTGAACATATTGATCAAACTGATGTCGGTGGTGTCTTTGGTCATCGCCCCGCTCATCGCGCTTTAGCCGACCATGACCTCATTCTTTTCCTTCCTTGGCAGACGCGTTCTCTGGGCGCTGACGAATATCGGCGACTTCGGCATGATGATGGTCGAAGTCGTCCGGAACCTGCCGCGGATCAGGACGTACTGGGGGCTGATGGTCCACCAGATGTTCGAGATCGGCATCCATTCCATGCCGATCGTCCTGATCATCGCCTTCTTCGCCGGCCTCGTGACCGCCGTGCAGACCGGGTACCAATTCCAGGGGTACGTACCCGCCTACCTCGTGGGCAGCGTCGTCCTTTCATCGGTGGTCCTCGAACTCGCGCCGGTACTCGGCGCCCTGGTGCTGTCGGGACGGGTGGGCGCCACCATCGCTGCCGAACTTGGCACGATGCGGGTGACCGAGCAGATCGACGCCTACGAGGTGATGGCGATGAACCCCATCGTCTACCTGGCGATCCCTCGCATCATCGCCGGCATGTTCATGCTGCCGGTCCTCGTGGTGTTCGCCGACCTGATCGGGGTGCTGTCGGGCATGGTCGCGGCCATCGACCGGATGCAGGTGAGCATCCCCGATTTCGAACGGGGCATGCGGGAGTTCTTCCGGACCAAGGACGCCTTCTTCGGGCTGTCCAAGGCCTTCTGCTTCGGGATAACGATCACCACGATCGCCTGCTACCAGGGTTTCAAGGTGAAACCGGGCTCAGGCGCGGAAGGCGTGGGCCAGGCGACCACCAATACCGTGGTGGTGTCGTGCATATTGATTCTGTGCCTGGACTATCTGCTGGCCAGGACGATCCTGTAAACCAGGGGGTTCGACGTGACGTACCAGAAAAACAGTCTACTGCCCGACGAAGCGAAACTGGGCATGGTATTTCTCCTGGCGATCATCATATTCGTCTGGGGCCTGTTCTATCTGAAAGAATGGCGCGTAACGGGAGATACCTACCTCGTCGAGGTGCGTTTGAGCAGCGCCGTGGGGGTCAAATCCACCGACCCGATCCTCGTGGGCGGCGTGCGCATCGGCAAAGTCGAGGCCGTGACGCTCGACGACCTGACACCCATCGTCACCCTGCGTATCGACGAGCCCTACGAGATCCCCGAGGATTCGCAGGTGGAAGTGATCTCGCGCAGCGTCATGGGCGAGAAATCCATCAACATCCGCAAGGGCGTCAGCACGAAGATGATTCCGCCGGGGGGGACTATCGAGGGTACGTCCGCGCCGGGGATTTCCGACATGTTCACCCAGGTCGATTCCGTTACCGTGAACGTGCGCGACCTGCTGAAAAACGCCAACCTGCTCCTGGACCCCGATCGGGACAAGTCGGTAAAGAGCAGTCTTGCGGCTATGCACGACCTGACCGTCGAACTGCAGGAGACCATTAAACGCGAGAGCGCGCAGTTCAACCGGGTCCTGGTGAACATGGACTCGCTGGTGGTCAACGCGAAGAACCTGAGCGAGACCGAACGGACCAAGGTTTCGAACACCCTGGACAACCTTGAAAGCACTTCGGGCCAGTTGAAGACCCTGGTGAACGACCTGCAGTCCACGAATACATCGCTGGATAACATTCTCGCCCGGATGGACCGGGGAGAAGGAACACTCGGCAAGCTGCTCCTGGATGAGACGCTGTACGAAGACGTCGACCGCGTGTTCGTCAAGATGGACCGCCTGGTGACCAACTTGGACGAACTCGTCGTTGATCTGAAATCCAATCCCGGCAGGTACGTGACCGTCGAGATATTCTGATCTATTGAATAGCAATGACAGGAGCAACAACCCCATGCCCAACGTACTCTCGGAAGCGCTGGACGGCTATCTGACGGACCTGATGCCCGAAAGGGACGAGGTCCTCACCGAAATGGAAGAAAAGGCGAAGGCGGAGCGGATACCTATCGTCGGTCCCCTGGTCGGCCGTGTGCTGCATCAGATGGCCGTGTCAAGCGGTGCCCGCCGCGTGTTCGAGATGGGTTCGGCCATTGGCTATTCAACCATCTGGCTCGCCCGGGCGGTGGGTCCGGAAGGCAGGATTTACTACTCCGACGGCAGCGAGCAGAACGCCGACCAGGCCCGAAGGTTCATCAAGCGCGCCGGCGTGGCGGACCGCGTCGTGATCCAGGTAGGCGACGCGCTGGAACTGCTGGAGCAGACCGAGGGCAGCTTCGACCTGATCTTCAACGACGTGGACAAGCACGACTATCCCCGCGTGTTCGACCTGGCGCTGCCGCGCATCCGCCCGGGTGGCCTGCTGATCACCGATAACGTGCTCTGGAGCGGACGCGTAACGCAGCCTTCCGACGACCGCTGGACCTCGGCCATCCAGGAATACAACCGGAAGGCCTATGGTACCGACGAGGTCTGGACGACGATCATCCCCTTGCGGGACGGGGTGGCCGTGAGTTTGAAGAGGTAAGATCCGCCGTGGGCATAACCGACAGCCCTTCCGAACTGGACATCATCTCGATCGGCGAGTGCATGATCGAAATGTTCTGCGAAGGGTCCCTCGCCAGCACCGATACCTACACCCGCACCTTCGCCGGCGACACCATGAACATGCTCGTAGCGGCGTCCCGCCTGGGCGCGAAGACCGGGTATGTCACGCACGTCGGCAACGACCCCTTCCAGGAATTCCTGACCGGGGCGTGGCGGTCGGAGGGCATCGACCTGCGTTGCGCCACCGCGCTGGACCGGCCCAACGGACTCTACTTCATCTCCATTCTGCCCGGTGGCGAACGGGAGTTCACCTACTACCGGGCGGGCAGCGCCGCGAGCTTCCTCGAACCGTCCGACATCAATCCTGATTACATCGGCAGCGCGAAAGTCGTCTATGCCAGTGGAATCACCCAGGCCATATCGAAGAGCAGCCGGGCGGCCGTGCTGGAGGCCTTCCGCGTTTCGCGGGAAAGAAACGTCGCGACGGCCTTTGACACGAACCTGAGGCTCGGCCTGTGGTCCCTGGAGGAAGCCAGGGAGGCACTGGACGAGATCATCCCCTACGTGGATATCCTCCTGCCCAGCGCGCCGGAGGAGAGCGAAGCCCTCTTCGGTACGAACGATGCCCGCGCGGTGATCGGTCGAGCTCGTGAAGTGGGTGTGAAGATGGTCGCGGTGAAATGCGGTGCGGAAGGCGCCGTGCTCGGGCTGGACGACGGAATCCACGAACTCCCGGCCTACGTCCCTGAGCGCGTGTCTGATACGTCGGGGGCCGGGGACGTCTTCAACGGCGGGCTGCTGTACGGGTTGACCCATGGCATGAGCGCCGTAGAATCCGCCCGTCTGGGCACCGTCATGGCCGGCCTCAAGGTCCGAGGCCGTGGGGCGACGTACTCCATACCCGCAAGGGAAGAGGCATTCGGCGTGTACGACAAGGTTCGCGACCAGGCAGGCGCGGCGGTGACAGGGAAATAAACTCGGGATGTTCAGGCTGAACTACGGTGCATTGTTGTCCGCTTCCTCGTCCACCACTTCCCCGCTTGCATCGTTGTCCGCTTCCCCGTCTACTGCGACGTCGTTCTCCCGCATCTCGTCGATGAGGTAATTCACCTTCTCACGCAGGGCGTCGGCCTGCCGTCCCAGTTCGTCCATTTCATCGAGTAACTTTTCGAATTCCGTGTCATCCATCGCGGAACCGTTTTCGCGTTTGTCTTTACTGGCCATGATATGCTCCGGTCAGGGCCGGGCTCCAGTGTTTTCCGCCACGGCCGTGAATCAACAACCGAAAACTAAACGTATGAGTACCTGTTGTCAACAGAAAGCGCCGTGGTACCGGGCGGACCGGCAATCTCGGATTGACGATAAGCTACCGCGTTGTATATTGAAAATTCGTCGTTTCAAGAACCCGTAAATCCATAAACCCGGCAGGTGGGCATGGCTTCTCATCGCAGTCCTGCATCCGACTGGTACAAGACCGCCTTTCGTTACGACTACCTGCGGGTGTATCCTCATCGAAACGACGAAGAGGCGCGCCGCCAGGTCGATTTCCTACTCGACAGCATGGATATACCTCCGTCGTGCGAGGTACTGGACCTCGGTTGCGGCGACGGCAGACACAGCCTTGAACTCGCCCGGCGCGGCTACCGGGTAACCGGACTCGACCTGTCGGAAGAATTGCTTGAAAGGGCGCGTCGCCGTACAGTGGAAGAAGGGCTGGACATCAATTTCATCCAGGGCGACATGCGCGATCCACCGGGCGTCTCCGCCTTCGATCTCGTCGTGAATTTCTTCACCAGCTTCGGTTACTTCCAAGAGGACAGGGAGAATGCGCGGGTCCTGGAAGCCATCGCGCGGTCGTTGCGTCCCTGCGGCCGTTTCCTCATGGATTACCTCAACCGCGAATACGTCATCTCCACGATCGTCCCGGCGGACAGCCGCACCGTGGAGGGCATGGAAGTCGAACAGAGGCGCTGGATCTCAGGTGATCCGTCCGAGTCGGGTGGTCACGTGCGCATCAATAAGCAGGTGCGGATCAGAGAAGACGGTGCCGAACGAAGCTACGACGAATCCGTGCGGATGTATACACTGGACGAACTTGGCGACATGATGGACCGGGCTGGATTGGAAATCGTGCAGACCTATGGCGATTTTGACGGAAGCCCGGTCAGTGCCGACCTGCCGCGGAATATCCTGGTCGGGCAGATCGGTCAGTCCGGAGAGGCCGGAGCGTTCGGAGAGACCGTGCAGCCGGGAGAGTCCAGGCTGGCCGGAGAATCCGGATCGTGCGCGGACGCCGCATCCCCGGACGATAAAAAAGCCAAGCCATGTCCGTAATCACGCTCCTTACCGACTTCGGCCACCGCGACGCATTCGTGGGCACCATGAAGGGGGTCATCCTGGGCATATGCCCGGAGGTCCGGATCGTCGATTTGTCCCACGGGATCTCGGCCCAGCGGATCGAAGAAGGCGCTTTCATCCTGCGCACTGCCTATTCCTACTTTCCGGACGGCACGGTGCACGTGGCCGTCGTCGATCCCGGCGTGGGCGGCGAGAGGCGGGCCTTGATCGTGGAAACGCCCCGGTATCGCTTCGTCGGTCCGGACAACGGCGTCTTCGCCCACGTGTACGCCAGGGAGCCCGATCTCCGGGTCGTTTCCGTGACAGAGACCGGGTACATGCTTCCGGGCATCAGCAATACATTTCACGGGCGGGACGTCTTCGCCCCCGTGGCTGCTCATCTCGCGCTTGGCACGCCAATCTCCGCTTTCGGCCCCGAAATCGACGATTTCCACGCCGAGTCCATCACCGGCCCAACGGTTCGCGAAGGCGGGATCAGGGGTCACGTATTGCATATCGACCACTATGGCAATATAATAACGGATATCGATGATAGCCTCTTCCTGAAGACGACCCGGGAGAAGCGATTCAGGATCACGTTGCCCAACCTTACACTGGACCGGGTCAGCGCATCCTACGACGAGGCTGCCGAAGGCGCGGCTCTGGCGATCCTGGACAGCGCGGGACTGCTCGAAATCGCCGTCAACGGCGGCAATGCGGCCCAAACCCTGGGCGTGGAACCCGGGGACCGTGTCGAAGTGGATGTGGCGCGGTGAACCGCATCTGATTCGAATGCGCGGATCTGGTCCGTATCAGACGAACCGGTGAATCGGAGCTTTTTCAGCAACAGTACGCCAGGCAAAACCCATAGGCATAACCCGCAGACCGGAGACCGAACATGTCCGACATGTATCAGCCCAATGAATCCTTTCGCGAAAAGGCGCACCTGAAGAGCCTGGAGGAGTACCGGCGGGAGTACGAACGGTCCGCCGCCGACCCCGAGGCCTTCTGGGCCGAGCAGGCGGAATCGTTCCACTGGTTCAGGAAGTGGGACCGCATCAGGTCGTACAACTACGATATCAGGAAGGGACCCGTATCCATCAAGTGGTTCGAAGGCGGCCGGACGAACATCGTTTACAACTGCATCGACCGCCATCTCGAGACGCGGGGCGACCAGACGGCCATCATCTGGGAAGGAAACGAACCGGGAGAGGACGCCCGGCTCACCTACCGTGAACTGCACGAGCAGGTCTGCAAGTTTGCCAACGTGCTTAAAAAGCGGGGCGTAGGGAAGGGCGACCGGGTATCCATCTACTTGCCCATGATCCCCGAACTGGCCGTCGCCATGCTGGCCTGCGCCCGCATCGGCGCAGTCCATTCCATCGTGTTCGGCGGGTTCTCGGCCGACTCGCTGTCCGACCGCATCGTGGATTCGACCTGCAGGACCGTCATCACGACCAACGGGACCCATCGCGGCGACAAGCCGGTCTTCATGAAACCGGTGGCCGACGAAGCCATGGCCTCGGCGGAAAAGGAGATGGGGGAGCCGGTCACCACCTGCATCGTGGTCGACCGGGTCAAGGACGATCCCGACTTTCAGTTTCCCATGCAGGAAGGCCGGGATTTCTGGTGGCATGAGCAGATGGCCGATGCCGATGCCGACTGCCCCTGCGAGGAAATGGATGCCGAGGACCCCCTGTTCATCCTTTACACCTCCGGGTCCACGGGCAAGCCGAAGGGCGTGCAGCACACCGTCGGCGGCTACATGGTCTACACCGGGATCACTCACCGCTACGTGTTCGATTATCACGACGGCGACATCTACTTCTGCGGGGCGGACATCGGCTGGGTCACGGGGCATTCCTACATCATCTACGGTCCCCTGGGCAACGGAGCCACGACAATCATGTTCGAAGGCATTCCGACCTACCCTGCGCCGGATCGTTGCTGGGAGATCATCGAAAAGTACGGCGCCCACCAATTCTACACGGCGCCGACCGCCATTCGAGCGCTGGCCAGGGAGGGCGAGGAATGGCCCGCCCGGCATCCCATGCCCACGCTGAAGCTCCTGGGCACGGTGGGCGAGCCGATCAATCCGGAGGCCTGGCGATGGTACCACGTGAACGTGGGCAAGGAGCGGTGCCCGATCGTGGACACCTGGTGGCAGACGGAGACCGGCGGGATCATGATCTCCCCGCTGCCGGGCGCCATACCCACCAAACCGGGTTCGGCGACCCTGCCCTTCTTCGGGGTGAAACCCGTGCTGCTCGACGGCGAGAGCGGCAGGGAACTGGAGGGCAATGGGGTCATGGGCGTGTTGGCTATCAAGGAACCCTGGCCCGGACAGATGCGCACGATATACGGGGACCACCAGCGTTTCGAGGACACCTATTTCCAACAGTACAAGGGGTATTACTTTACCGGGGACGGCTGCCGGCGGGACGAGGACGGTTACTACTGGATCACGGGGCGGGTGGACGACGTCATCAACGTGTCGGGCCACCGGATGGGTACCGCCGAGGTGGAAAGCGCCCTGGTAGCCCACGGATCGGTGGCCGAAGCGGCTGTCGTGGGGTTCCCTCACGAGATCAAGGGGCAGGGGATATATGCCTACGTGACGCTTAACGTGGGCGAGGAATACTCAGAAGACCTGCGCGGCGACCTGAAGAAACAGGTGCGCTCCATCATCGGTCCCATCGCCACGCCCGACGTAATCCACTGGGCCCCGGCCCTGCCGAAGACGCGATCCGGAAAGATCATGCGCCGCATCCTGCGGAAGATCGCCACCAACGAACTGAACCAGATCGGCGATACGACGACGCTGGCGGATCCGGCCGTGGTGGACCAGCTGATCGAAAACAGGTAGAAAGGGCTTAAGCTCCGGCCGTCTCGGCTTCAGGTTACGGACCGTTCAGCTTCGGCCGCCGCAGGCCACGACCGTCTGGCCGGTCACGAAGCTGGAATCCTCCGAGAGCAGAAAACGGATCACCGAAGCCATCTCTCCGGGCAAGGCCATGCGGCCCATGGGTGTGGAGGCGATGAGCCGGTCGATCATGCCCGGGTTGCCCGATCCGGCCAGATCGGTATCGGTCAGCCCCGGGGCCACGCAGTTCACCCGGACGTTGTGGGGCGCGAAGGCCTCCGCGCAGTGCCGCGTCAGGGAAATGACCGCCGCCTTGGTGGTGGCGTAGTGGATCATGTCTTTCTTCAGAATGATGCCGGCGAGCGAGGCCACGTTGACGATACGTCCGAATCCACGGGCGATCATCTCGTCCTTCACCGCCCAGGTCGCCAGGAACACCCCGTCCACGTTCACCTCGAACATGCGTTTCCAGTCCGCGAAGGCGAGCTCCGAATGGGGCTGGTTCTTCGCGATACCCGCGTTGTTGACCAGCAGATCGACGGGTCCCAGGTGCGACCGCACTTCCGCGGCCATGCGGTTCACATCGCCTTCGGATGATACGTCCGCCCTGACGATCATGCCCTCGGCGCCGGCTTCCTCCACCATGCCTAAGGCCGTATTTGCCGCTTCCTCGTCACGCGTGTAGTTGATCGCCACCCGCGCACCGTGTTCCGCCAGCATGACGCACGTGGATCGTCCGATCCCACGGGAACCGCCGGTTACCAGGGCGGTGCGCTCCGCGAACTCAGCGGACTGCGTTGACTCGTCAGCCATCAGCCGTAGGCTCCTTTGCTGTGCCGGCCCAGCATGCGCTGCAGGCGGGGCGAAGCTTCGGCCCACACGTGGCCGGGCATGCGGTAGTCGATGAAGGGATGGAATTTCTGGGAGACGAACCGCTTGCTGTACGTGACGCCGGCCATGAGCCGGGTACGGTCGGATGCGTTCGGCGCTCCACGGTGCCAGACCTGGTTGTTGAACATGTAGGCGTCGCCCTTCCGGACGAGGAAGGAGTGGGGCCCCCTGCCTTCGAATTCCGGACGGTCCTGTTCATGCGGAAGGTGCGGCTGGCGTCCCGCGAAATGGCTGCGGGGAACGACCTGGGTCGGACCGTAACGCACCGCTTCCACGTCGGTCAACGGCGTGAAGATCTGCATGACGAAACAGGGCGGGGGCACGGCGGGGTCGTGACGAGGCACGCCTTCGGGCAGGGGGAAATGGACCAGGTCGTCCAGGTGCCATCCCCCGGGACCGTCCTCGACGGCCTTGGGATTGGGCGGCGTGTACAGCGCGTTCTGGGACATGCAGTGACAGTCGTCGCCGAGTATTGCTTCCGCCAGGCTGGCGAAGGGTTCGCGGACGATCAGGTCGCGAAAGGCGTAGGAGTACTCGAACATCCGCATCAGGCTGTGCCCGCGGATCTGGTCCCGCGCCGGTTCGTGCATGCGGGGGTCGTCCCACTTGCGCTGCATGTCTGAGCGCAGGGCTTCCACTTCCTCGTCTTCCATCAACCTGCCAAAGGCGTAGTATCCATCGCGCTGAAAGCAACGGAGGATATGTTCGGTTTCCTCGTCGGTGAACCGTTCTCCTTCTCTTATGGCGCTCAGGGGCATGAAAACTCCGGTTTTATAAGCCAGGTACGCGGAACGAGGACCCGGATCGAGTTCACGGCGTCATCTCATTCGGGCTCACAGCCTCACCCGGGCCAGATAGATGTTGGCCGGGTAGAGATAGTGTTTCTCACCTTTTTCCACCTCGTGCTGCGAATAGTAGCTGATCAGCAGCGATCCATCTTCCTGCTGGACGACTCCCGCATAGGACGTGTCGCCACCGGAAGGCAGATCCAGGACATGGACAATTCCGCCGTTCTCCAGCCGCCAGATGCCAGTATGCCTTTCGACAATTTGTTCGCGATCTTCCGGACTGCCTGGACCGCCTGGACCGCCTGGACCGCCTGGATCGCGCACGTGCCGCCGGCCGATCACGTATTCGACACCGCCGACTTCCACGAGATACGGCGCCGGGATCACTTCACCGAGGTCCTGAAGCCGCCAGTCCGCGTACGGGGGACTTGCGGTGGCCAGGGTGAACCGATTCTCGTCGCCGCCGCGGATGGCCACGCGCATGGCGCCATCGGCAGCGATTCGAAAGGTGGCCTCACTCCCGTTTTTCGTGACTACGGACACAAACTCCCAGTCCAGCCCGTCGGTAGACTGCACGAGGTGAAGTTCGGTCGGTTTCCGATCCCCTTCCGTCGATTCGTTTCCATAGGCGAGCCCGTAGAACCCGTCTTTTCCGCGTCCAACGCCCCATAACCAGAATCCGTCCCGGTAGACCTTGACGGGATTGGACCAGGTCTCCCCGTCCTGAGTGTAGACGCCATGGGTCCGAATAACGCGGACCACGTCGTTGCCGGTAAGTCCAGGGTCGGGACGGGTGACGCTTCCGGCATAGACAAACAACCGGTCTTCGGTCGCGACCATGTGTGGATCCCGGTCGTCGCCCGGCGTGTTGACCGGCACGCCGGCTCGCGTCCATCCGGCCAGGTCGTCGCTGGCGATCACCACCGCCTTCCCCTCTGGGCTCACGTGGGAAAGGCCGTTGCGAAAACAAACGTAATACCGGCCCTTGAATTGCTGAAAATCCGTGAAGGCGTTGTGCCAGCCGTCACTGTAAATGCGTCGAACCCATTCGATCTCGGCCATGGTGCCAGCACCTGGTTTTCCGGAGTATTCGGACAGTTTAATGAATTGACAGGTCGATATTATACTGCGGGGAATCGGGTGTTGCAAGGAGGAATGGACGGCGAGGACACGCCCTTCGCTTCGTGCGGCCGGGCTGTAAGAATGAACACAATCCAGCGATCGGGACGTCCGGCGTTTCCAGGCAGGATGGCCATGTTTGATTGCAGATTGAAGGATTGGGAGCGTCCGGCATTCGAAGAAACAAGGCGGCAGCCGGATTCGAACCGGCGATCGAGGATTTGCAGTCCCGTGCCTTAGCCACTTGGCTATGCCGCCACGTCCGAGGGCGGGAGACGGGGCTTGAACCCGCGACCCTCACCTTGGCAAGGTGATGCTCTACCGCTGAGCTACTCCCGCTGATACCACGCGAACCATTCGAGGACAGTGCCGCGAATTTCACCGAAAATATCAGAATCCGGCCGCTCTGTGTCAAGCTTTTTTTGATTCCCGTGGCCCGCCGGAACAGGCTCTCCGGACCCTCGTTTGCCAAGGCTGCGGCAGATGGGCCCGGTCATGCGGCGGGACATCGGTACTTGACCCTTCGGGGCGTCCGGTATATGTTACGATTCATTAAAGCGAAGTGTAACAGTGACGTGCGAATCAGAAACCGGTCCGCGTTTTCCGGGAGATCTCAAGTCCGGCGGACTTTGACGATTCGCCTGGCCTCCGTGTGCGACATGGACAGTATGACGCTATTGCAGGAATTTGAAGACCTGGCGGAACGGATGTCGATCAGAGTCCGTTATGGCAAGCTGGATGGAGACGGCGGGCTGTGCCGTTACCGCGACAGGTACCATATCGTGATTAACAAGCGGCTGGATACGGACAGCCGGATCAACCTCCTCGGCCGCGCTTTCTCAGAATTTCCACTGGATAACATGTTCCTTATCCCCGCGGTCCGGGATGCGATAGACCGCAACCGGACGGGGCCTGATCTTCCGCGCGGGAACTGATCCCCTTCGAAGCATCCCCAGTCACCCCACACTACCCCGATCGATCAACCGGACCGCCCGGTCCGGCCAGGCTATCTCTCCTGTGCCGCCTGTCCGGCCTGTCCCGGCGGTTCTGCCTGCGCCGGTGGATCCGTCGAACTGGTCTCTTCCGGCTCGTCACCGTCCGGCGGGATCATGTCCGGCCTCTCCCTGGGGTTCGTGCCACGGACGGTCACGGTCAGGGAGTGCTCCGGATCCCGGGACAACCGGCCCGTGCGGATATCGACCCGGATTTTTTCGATGCCCAGCGGCATGGGGAAGGCCGGGAATATTTCCGCCGCCGCCAACCGTGCCCGGACCTCACGCTGATCCTGCAGCACCGTGGCCTGTTTCATGAATCTGGCCCAAACGGGTATGGCGCCCGAAGCGCCTGTGATCTCTTCGTCCTCCTCGATCGACAGGAGGGGGCGGGCATCGTCGTACCCTACCCATACGGAAGTCGCGAGATCCTTCGTGAAACCGTTGAACCACACGTCCCTGGATTCGTTTGACGTCCCGGTCTTACCGCCGCTCGGTTCGGTGAACCCGTACCGATAGCGAATGCTCGAGCCCGTACCGCCAAGAATGACCCCTCGCAGGAGGTCGAGCATCAGGTACGCGGCCTGTTCGCTGATCACGCGGCGCGATTCCGGCTCGGCTTCCTCGATCACCCTGCCCTCGGAATCCTCCACGCGGGTGATGACGTAAGGCTTGTGGTAGATCCCGCCGGTGGCGAATACGGAATAGGCGGAAGCCATCTCCAGCGGCGAGACTCCGTTTGTGCCCAGCGCCAGGGAAAGTATGGGCTGCAGCGTGCTGGTGATGCCCAGGCGGCGGGCGTACTCGATGACCTTCGATGGACCGACTTCGCTTACCAGTTTCGCGGAGACCACGTTGATCGAACGCATGAAGGCCCGCTTCAGGATGACGGGGCCTTCGTACTCCCGGGTGAAGTTCTGCGGTTCCCAGAGATCTCCCAGTTCGGTGGTATAGGCCACGGGTTCGTCCACGACGACCGCGTTGGCGGAATAACCCAGGTGGTCCAGCGCCGCGAGGTAGACGACCGGCTTGAAACCGGACCCCGGTTGCCGGTTGCTTTCGACGGCCCGGTTGAATTCGCTCACCGTGTAGTCCCGGCCCCCGGCCAGGGCCCGCACCGCACCGGTCCGCGTGTCGACGGCGACCAGCGCCGCTTCGAGGGCCCGCTTCTTCTCTTCCGCCGAAACCGTATCGTACGCCGGAGCGCCGACCAGCGAGTCCACGTAAACCATCCGGTTGGTGATGACTTCCTCGGCAAGATCCTGCAGGTCGAGGTCCATGGCGACGTAGACCGTCAGTCCACCGTTGTAGACCAGGTTGCTGTCGAACCTTCGAAGAAGAAGTTCCTCGACGTAATCGAGGTAGTACGGCCCCCTGGCCGGACCGATGCTCGTTCCTTTGAGTTCCAGTTCCTCCTCACGGGCCCGTGCGACCTCTTCCTCCGTGATGTACCCGTTGTCCATCATGCGCCGGAATACGGTCTCTCTGCGGCTGAGCGCCCGGTCCATGCGATAGTAGGGATTGTAATCGCTCGGCCGCTGGACCAGTCCGGCGAGCAGCGCGGATTCACCCAGCGTGAGCGCTCCGGCGCGCTTGCTGAAGAACCGCTGCGCGGCCTCTTCCACGCCATAGGCGTCAGCGCCGAAATACATGTTGTTGCAGTAGGCCGAGAGGATCTCGTCCTTGCTGAATCTCTCCTCTATCTGCATCGAAGCCAGGGCTTCCCTGATCTTGCGTATCCATACCTTCTCGCGGGTAAAGAAGAGGTGCCTTGCCAGTTGCTGGGTGATCGTGCTAGCCCCCTGGCCAAGGATCTGGCCTTCCGTGAGATTGGTTATGAACGCCCGTACGATGCCGGGTTTATCCACGCCCCGGTGATTATAGAAATCGGCATCCTCTGTGGCGATGATCGCGTCCCGGAAATACGGCGCGATCTCCTCCAGGGCGACCCTGCGATGTCCGCCCAGGGTATGGACCAGGCGGGGATTGCCTTCCCGGTCGTAGGCGTAGATCCTGGTCATCTGTCCGAAGATGTCGTTCAGGTCGTTCGGAAGGCGGGGAATGGACGGCATGGTGAAGTAGAACAACAATACGGCGGCCACAAGCGTGCCGGTCAGCAACGCGGCGGAAACCCCGTAAAACGTCCACTTGAAGTATCTGCTTGAACGCCCGCCCGGGCCTCCCCGGCGTTCCTCCGCCGTGCCTTGCAGGCCGCCGCCCCCGGACCCTTGCAGGCCGCCGCCCCCGGACCTGCGAAGGCGCATCCGCCGGAAGCCCCGTGACACTTTCACCAGGAAATCCCGGAAGCGATCCGACAGGAATCCGAACGGGCGTTTCGCGAGGAAAGTCCGGACGCGATGCCTCCAGGTTATGTTCGCGAGTTTATCAAGCAGGTCTCGAAAGAAGTTCATCGTCGAATCCCGGTCCGTCCACGACGGACGGATCAAAGCGCTCCGAGCGCCACGTACAGTTCCACGAACAGGTCCGCGGATACCGGAATGGTGACCACGTCGATCCGGCCGTCTATCAACCGCTCGATCTGGATGATCCGCTGACTCTCCGATACCCCTACCCGCTGCGCGGTGGTTTCCAGGTCCCTGAAATGCAGCGGATCGATGATCTCGTCACGCATTTCCATGTCCAGGCTCCGCAGTGTCTCGAAAAATTCCCCGGGGCCGAACACGTGCTCCATGCCTTCGTGCATCTGTCCTTCGGACGCCGCGGCGTAGGCGTCGATGATATCGAATTGCTCGACCGATATCGGCATCCGGTGCAGGATGTAATTGTCGTCGTCCACCATGTAGGCCTCGCCCTTGCGGATCCACCCGGGCCGGATGACGACCGTGTGCGTCCAGTCTTCCAGGTAATCGGGGTCGAATGCCGAAGGCGGCCGGGAGAGTGATTCCGCCCCCGAGGAAGACGTCAAATCAGCTCTCGAGGAAGACGTTAAATCAGCCCGCGAGGAAGACGGTACATACGGCAGGCCGCCCGACATTGCGCCGGGCTGCGCCGTGGGGGGATGGCCGAACCCGGTGAACCATCGGGGGATTTCCAGGAACCGGTCCCGGGTCATAATCAGTTTGTGACCGCGTTCCAGCCGGACTACATCGGACGGCGAACCGGACCGGGTGTCCCGCCGCGCGGGTTCCTCCACCGCGTCCAACGCTATCTGGCTGCGCTGTTCGATCAGCCGGTTCGCGTGCTCCAGCGCCTGGTTGGTCCGGCTTTCCTGGTCGACGAACCGCTCCAGCCGTTCACGGGAATCGTTGCGGGCGTCCATGTACGCGCCGATGAACCGTTCGATGACGTGCCAGCGTATTTCAACCAGCCCCGCGGCAATCAGCATGACGGCCAGCAACGCGATGAGCGCTGCGTGGATCGGGTTCTTCATGACCTTACAACATAGCCCGGGTTCCCGGTGAAGTCAAACGAAAAGACGGTGCGCCGGCGCGCGGGAGAAGCCAAAAAACTGTTGACAGAACGGGCTCTGCGCGATAGAATCCGTCGACTGTCGAATGGGAAATCCCTACCACGGAATCTCCCCTCGAATCCAACCCTTTACGGACTCCCGGGAGCACATGGACTACACCGCTGCCACGACCATCGGTGCGCTGCGCGGTATGGGTTATCCGCAACGAACCGTCAAGGACGAGATGCGGGACAACCTGTTGGTCAAACTCTCCAGCGGCGAGCAGGTCTTTCCCGGCATTGTAGGGTACGACAAGACCGTTGTCCCCGAGCTGGTCAACGCGGTCCTGTCCCGGCACGACTTCATTCTCCTCGGTCTGCGCGGTCAGGCGAAGACCCGCATCCTGAGATCCCTGGTCTCGCTGCTCGACGAATACATGCCGGTGATCGCGGGCTGCGAAATCAACAGTTCGCCCTTCGCGCCCGTCAGCAGGAGCGCGCGGGACCTTGTGACCGAGCACGGGGACGACACGCCCATCGAATGGATCGGCCGGTCGCGGCGTTACGGCGAGAAACTCGCCACACCCGACGTGACCATTTCCGATTTGATCGGCGACATCGACCCCATCAAGGCGGCCTCCCAGCGACTCCACTACGCCCACGAGGGCGTGATCCATTTCGGCATTATCCCGAGGATGAACCGCGGCATTTTCGCCGTGAACGAATTGCCCGACCTGCAGCCCCGCATCCAGGTCGGCCTGCTGAACATCATGGAAGAGAAGGACATCCAGATCCGGGGATTTCCCGTGCGGATCCCACTGGACGTGTTGATCGTCTTTTCGGCGAACCCGGAGGACTATACCAACCGGGGCGCCATCATCACCCCGCTCAAGGACCGGATCGATTCGCAGATCCTTACCCATTACCCGGTCAACCGCGAATACGCCATGGCCATAACCGACCGTGAGGCCTGGACCGACCGGCCCGGCGGCGTGCAAGTCGACATGCCGCACTTTCTGCGCGAAACGGTGGAAGAGATCGCATTCCAGGCCCGGAGCAGCGAGTTCATCGACCAGACCTCCGGCGTGAGCACGCGCATGACCATCGCCGCCATGGAGAACCTGGTCAGCCAGGTCGAAAAACGATGTGTATTGCAGGGCAAACGGTCCGTCGTGCCCCGCATGTGCGATCTCTCCGCCGTGATTCCCGCGATGACCGGCAAGCTCGAACTCGTGTATGAGGGCGAGCAGGAGGGCGAGGTCAAAGTGGCCGAGGCGCTGATCGGACGGGCCGTGAAAGAGGTCTTCGAAAGCTACTTCCCCGCGGTTTACGGCGAGGACGACGAACGCGGCGCATGCTACCAGGAAATCCTCGCCTGGTTCGAAGAGGGAAAAACAGTCGAGATTTCGGACTCCATGGACGACAAGTCTTATTACGGCGCGCTGAACGGTGTCGGCGGGTTGCGGAAGCTGGCCGGCGCGCACGTCGGAACGCAAAACCGGGCGGAACTCGCTCTGGTCATGGAGTTCCTGCTGGAGGGCCTTCACCAGCATTCCAGGATCAGCAAGAACGTCGCCGCCGGGCGGCGTTCCTACAGCGATATGATGGGCAGCCTGTTCGAAGGCTGAGGGGTTTTCGCAAAGCGGTAATTTTATTGACAATACCCGGTGCGCCCATTATTTTCATTTGTTTGTTCCGGTATGAAGAAAACCCATGCGGTGCAGGGGGGAACTGCCCAGGAGTATGTCATTGAAAAGCGTCAGGATCACTCTTCCCGACGGCGGTCACATCGAATTGGAGCCGGGCTCGACGGTCATGGACGCGGTGGAGCGCATTGGTCCCGGTCTGGGCAAGGCTGCGCTCGCGGCCAAGATCGACGGCGCCCAGGTCGATCTCGATCACCGGCTGGAAGGAGACGTTTCCCTGGAAGTGCTGACCTTCGGCAATCCCGAGGGCCGGGAGGTGTACTGGCACAGTACCACGCACCTGATGGCCCAGGCTACGAAGCAGCTGTTCCCGGATGCGCGGTTGACTATCGGTCCGCCGATCGAAGAGGGCTTCTATTACGACTTCGACACGCCGGAGCCGTTCACGGCCGAGGATCTCGAGCGAATCGAAGGCCGCATGACCGAGCTGTCCCGGGCGGACATGCCCATCCGGCGCCGCGAACTCTCCCGCGAGGATGCGCGAACCCTTTTTACCGAACGGGGCGAGGCCTACAAGGTCGAGATGATCGACGACCTCGCCGCTGACGAGGTGATCAGCATATATGAGCAGGGGGATTTCATCGACCTGTGCCGGGGCCCGCACATCCCGTCGACCGGAAAGATCAAGGCTTTCAAGCTGCTCAACGTCGCGGCCGCGTACTGGCACGGCGACGAGAACAACCAGAGCCTCCAGCGGATATACGGCGTCTCCTATCCCCGGCGGAAAGACCTGGACGCGTACCTGGAAAGGCGCGCTGAGGCCGAGCGACGGGACCACCGCAAACTGGGCAGGCAGCTCGGGCTGTTCATGTTCCATCCCCATGCGCCGGCGTCTCCATTCTTCTTCCCGAATGGCGCCCGGGTCTACAACACCCTGACCGATTACGTCCGCGATCTGTACAGAAGGTACGGTTACGACGAAGTCATCACCCCGCTGATCTACGAAGCCGGGCTGTGGAAGACCTCCGGGCATTACGAGCATTTCTGGGACGAGATGTTCACCATCGACGCCGACGACCGGGAATACGCTCCCAAGCCGATGAACTGTCCCAGCCACTGCCTCATGTACGCGGCGGGTCACCATTCCTACCGGGATCTGCCGATCCGATACGCGGATTTCGCCCGACTGCACCGGCACGAACGTTCCGGGGTGACGGCCGGCCTGATGCGGGTGCGCTCCTTTTCGCAGGACGACGCCCACATCTTCTGCCGTCCCGACCAGATCCGGGACGAAGTCGACGATTTCATCAAGATGTTGCGGGAGGCCTATGCCACGCTTGGGTTCGAGGACACCAGCATTTACCTGTCCACCCGATCGGACAAGCGCGCCGGTTCCGACGAATTGTGGGACCAGGCGGAGGAGACCCTGGCCCGCGTGCTGGACAGCCTGGGTGTCGACTACGAGGTGGCGCCGGGCGAGGCGGCCTTCTACGGACCCAAAGTGGATTTCTTCGTGAAAGACGCCCTGCAGCGCCCCTGGCAACTGGGCACCTGCCAGCTGGATTTCAACATGCCCGAACTGTTCGAACTGGAATACGTCACCGAATCCGGCAAACCCGCCCGTCCCGTCATGATCCACCGCGCCATACTCGGAAGCCTGGAACGGTTCCTCGGCGTGTACATAGAGCATTGTGCCGGCGCGTTCCCAACCTGGCTGGCGCCGGTCCAGGCGATCGTGATTGCCATATCTGAACACCAGACCGAGTACGTCCGCCGGGTGGCAAGCAGGCTCGAGGACGCCGGGCTCCGGGTCGAGACGGACGTGAGAAACCAGAAAGTCGGGTACAAAATCCGCGAAGCGGAGACGAAGAAGATCCCCTTCATGGCCATTGCCGGCGCCCGCGAGGTGGAAGCAGGCGACGTATCCGTACGCCGCCATGGCTCCGGTGACCAGGGGAACATGTCGGTTGACGCCCTCATCGACGCGATGGAAGAAGAAATCGCCCGGACCGTCCGGGCGGCGAACTGAATCGAAAGCACAAGGATCCGGGAGGACAGCCATTCAAAAGAGAACCGTCAGAGTCAACGGAATGATACGCGTGCCCCAGGTGCGGGTGATCAGCGCAGAGGGCGAGCAGGTGGGCATCATGGAAACCGGGGAGGCCTTGCAGCTCGCGTCCGGCGCCGACCTCGACCTCGTGGAAGTATCGCCAGACGCCCGCCCGCCCGTTTGCAAGATCATGGACTTTGGCAAGTACAAGTACGAGCAGAGCAAGCGGGTTAAGGAATCGCGCAAGAAACAACACGTGACGCAGCTGAAGGAAATCCGCTTCAAGACGCCCAAAATCAGCGAACACGACCTGGAGTACCGGGCCAACCAGGCTCGAGAATTCCTGCAGCACGGCAATAAGGTCAAGGTGTCAGTGCGGTTCTGGGGCCGTGAGATGACCCACATTGAACTGGGCCAGCGCAAGCTGGAGCACATGGCGAAAATGCTGGAGGACGCAGGCTCCATCGAACAGCGGCCCAGACTGGAAGGACGCAGCATGTCGCTGGTCCTCATACCCAGGTAAATTCCGGGAGTTGATCATGCCGAAAATCAAGACGTTGAAAGCGGCGGCGAAACGATTCAAGCGGGTCGCCTCCGGCAAGTTCAAACGCAGCCATTCCCACGCGACTCATCAGAAGTTGTCCAAGTCCGGAAAGCGCAGGAGAGGTCTTCGCGGCACCGCCATGGTCAGCGACGCCGACACGCGGCGCCTCAAGCGGATGATGCCGAACTAGACGTCATGGTGTGCCTAACCGAACGGCGCGGGATGCCGAACCAGAGAAGGAACGAACCATGCCACGTGCTACCAACGCCGCCGCCTCGCACAGGCGGCGCAAGAAAACCATCAAGCTGGCCAGGGGTTACTGGGGCCGGCGCAACCGGCTCTACAGGACGGCCCGCGAAGCCGTCAACCGGGGCCTGGCCTACGCGTACCGCGACCGTCGCCGGCGCAAGCGTGATTTCCGCCGGCTGTGGATCACACGGATCAACGCGGCGGCAAGGCTCAACGGCCTTACGTACGGCCAACTCATACACGGCTTGAAGCTGGCCCAGATCGAAATCGACCGGAAACTCCTTGCCGAACTCGCCGTTACTGATCCCCCCGCCTTTACCGTGGTAGCGGACGCGGCCAAAGCGCAGTTTTCCTGACGATTACCACGGAAGACCGCAGAACGGCCTGCCGTCCCGTCTGGAGATCCCGGACGACGGAGATCGGGTATGTTCGCCGCCGGGTGTGGTGCGTCCAGGCTTGCCGCCGCGTCTTCCTTTCCGATGAAGGACCGGACCATCCATGTTACAGGAAGCAGAAGCCATTGAAACACGGGCGCTGGAAGAAATCGGACGCGCCGACGACCCGTCGGACCTGGAAGACATCCGCATCAGGTACCTGGGGAAAAACGGCGACCTGACCCGCATCCTGCGGTCCGTGGGCAAGGCGGCCCCGGAAGACAGACCCCGGATCGGCCAGCGGGTAAACCAGGCCAAGAAAGCCATCGGCGAAGCGCTGGAGGCGCGCCGGGCGGCGTGCGAAACGGGGCGGGAATCCGCGTCCGGCCCGCTGGACGTCACCCTGCCGGGACGGCGCCCGCTCCTGGGCAGCAAGCACCCACTGACCCTGATCCGGGAGGAAGTGTCCGAGATCTTCCGCGACATGGGCTTCTCGGTGGTGGACGGCCCCGAGGTGGAGTGGGACTACTACAACTTCGAAGCGCTGAACATCCCGCGGGATCACCCGGCCCGCGATACGCAGGATACCTTCTACCTGGGCAGCGACATCGTGCTCCGGACCCATACCTCGCCGGTGCAGGTCCGGGTCATGGAACGGCAGCAGCCCCCGGTGCGGGTGATCGTGCCGGGACGCACCTACCGTAACGAGAACCCCGACGCCACTCACGCCTTCACCTTCCATCAGTGCGAGGGCCTGTACGTGGACAAGGGGGTCACGATGGCCCAGCTCAAGGGCGACATGACCTATTTCGCCCAGCGCCTTTTCGGCGGAAAGGTCAAAGTGCGTTTCCTCCCCGATTTTTTCCCCTTCACCGAACCCAGCGTGCAGTATGACTTCTCCTGCGTCGCTTGCGGCGGCGGCGGCTGCAGAATCTGCAAGAACACGGGGTGGCTGGAAATCTCCGGCGCAGGCATGGTCGACCCGGCCGTGTTCGGATTCGTCGACTACGATCCGGAGGTGTACACCGGCTACGCGTTTGGCATGGGGCTGGACCGCCTTGCCATGTTCAAGTACGGGATCGAAAGCATCCACATGTTCCTGGAGAACGACCTGCGTCTGCTCGAACGGCCTTAAGGGCGGTTCATCCGGGAAGGAGCCGAACGTCCATGGTGATTAAAGTGCCTCTTTCGTGGCTGCGCGTGTACTGCGACATCCCGTGGTCCGTCGAAGAACTGGTGGAACGCCTGGTCATGACGGGTCTGGAGGTCGATGCCGTAGAGACGGTCGGAAGCGACTTCGAGGGGTTTGTCGCCGGTCGCGTGGAGCGCCTGGAGCGCCATCCCAACGCCGACCGGCTCTCCCTATGTACCGTGGACGTGGGCGGCGAGTCCCTGCAGATCATTTGCGGGGCGCCGAACGTGGCCGCCGGCCAGATGGTGCCGGTTGCCCGGGTCGGCGCGGCGCTGCCGGACGGGATGGCGATCAGGAAGGCCAGGATCCGCGGGGTGGAGTCCTTCGGGATGATCTGCTCCGAGGCCGAACTGAACCTCTCCGACGACCACGACGGTATCATGGTGCTCGACGGCGCGACCGAGCCGGGGCGGCTTCTGAAGGACGTCCTGGGCGGACCGGAAACGGTGCTGAGCATCGACGTGGGCACCAACCGGCCCGATTGCCTGTCCCTGGTCGGCCTGGCCAGGGAAATTACGGCCCTGTCGGGCGGCGAAACGCGCATACCGTCGGGCGGCGCCGCCGATTCCGGCCCACCCGTCGAATCGCTCGCCGGCGTCCGTGTCGACGCTCCTGACGACTGTCCCCGGTTCGTGGGCCGCGTGATCACCGGCGTCCGGATCGGACCTTCACCGGACTGGTTGAAGAGGCGGATCGAAGCCGCCGGCATCCGGTCCATCAGCAACGTGGTCGACGTGACGAACTACGTCATGCTCGAATTGGGACAACCGCTGCACGCCTACGACCTGGATCGGCTTGCCGGACAGGGTATCGTCGTCCGCCGCGCGCGGGAGGAGGAGGCTTTCACCACCCTTGACGGCGTTGAACGGACCCTTGGTCCCGAAGTGTTGATGATCGCCGATCATGAGCGGAGTATCGGGGTCGGCGGCGTCATGGGCGGGCTGAATACCGAGATCACCGAAGATACCGAACGGGTATTTCTGGAAGGCGCCTGCTTCGACGCGGTCCGGGTGCGCCGGGGATCGAAGGCGCTGCAGTTGCAGACTGACGCGTCCCGGCGGTTCGAGCGCGGCATGGACCCGGAACTGCAGGGAGAGGCCGTCGGCAGGGCCGCGGGCATGATCGCCGAGGTGGCCGGGGGGGTGGTGGCTGAAGGCATGATCGACGTGCGGACCCGGGCCGGGCCCGGGCTGGAGATCCGGTTACGGCCGGACCGCGTGAACGGCTTGCTGGGAACCGGCCTGGACCGGGACGAGATCGCCACCTTCCTGCGCAGGCTTCGATTCGGCGTACGGCCAGCCGGAACCGACCTCGAGGTCAGCGTGCCATCGTTCAGGAGGGACGTCCACCGCGAGGTGGATCTGATCGAGGAGGTTGCCCGGCTTTACGGGTACGACCGGATCGAACCGGCCGCTTCCGTGCCGCCCCGCGAAGCGTCGGTGGAAGCCCGGGAAAGAGAGAAGGACCTCCGCGGCAGTCAGGACGTCCGGCGGCGCCTGCGCGATACGATGACCGGGTTCGGCTTCACGGAAGTGGTCACCCACAGTCTCCTGCATCCGGACCTGAACCGGCTCATAGATCCTTCCCGTCCCAGCGTGCTGATCGACAACCCCCTGAGTCCCGAACTCTCCGCCATGCGTACGAGTCTCGCGGCCTCCGTGTTGAACGTCGTGCGTTGGAATGCCAATCGCAAAGTGCGGGACATCCGGATATTCGAGGCAGGCAGGGTGTACTGGCCGAAAAACGGCGGCCTTCCCGACGAACCCGAACAACTTTGTTTCGCCGTTACGGGACAGCGCCACGACCCGCACTGGGACGGGCCGCCGCAGGCCTTCGACTTCTTCGATTTGAAGGGGCTGGCGGAAGCGTTGCACGGACCGTTAGGGCTTGACAGGGTCGAGACCGTTCCGTATGATAATGACGACCCTCTGTTCGACGCGGACCGGACTGGCGAACTGCGTGCAGACGGGGTGCGGACCGGTCGATTCGGCGCGGTTTCGCACCAGGTTCTCGACCGGTACGAAATACGAGAGCCCGTGTGGATGGGGGTGATCGACTGCGGCGTACTCTTTGGCAAGGCGTCTGAACGAAGGAACTATCATGCGCCCCCCAAATACCCCGCGGTCGAAAGAGACTTGGCTATTATCGTGCCCGAAGAGGTTTCTCATAGGGACATACTGGAAGAAATCCGCGCGTGTAGCGGCGACCTCCTGGAAGCTGTAGAACTGTTCGACGTGTATCGTGGAGAGCAGATTGCGGCCCATTGCAAGAGCATGGCCTACGCCATGCGTTTCCGGTCGGGCGAGCGGACGCTGACGGATGGCGAAGTTACGAAACTGCAGGACAAGGTGCTGCGCCGGCTGGTGGGCCGGTACCGTGCGGAACTTCGCTCCTAACGCCGTCGAGGCGCGCGGGATATCACGTTATCGGAGGGATTCATGCAAGAACAATCCATAGAGCTGTTGCTGGGCCGGATTGAAACCATGATCGACCTGATTCAGCGGCTAAAGGACGAAAACGCGGAGCTCCGCGGCCAGAATCAGAACCTGGAGTCGCAGGTTCAGGAACTGCAGCGTGTACAGGAGCAGTCGGTTACCTCGAAGGATGAACTGGAAAAGGAAAACCAGGCGCTGCGCGTCAAACAGGACGACATCAAGGCGCGCATTGACACCATGCTGTCGCGTCTCGACGTCATCGAATAAGATCAGTTCCATGGAGAAACTGGACTCGGAATTCGCGTTCGTACCGCGTGCGGTCAGGCGCCGGTTGCTCACTGGGATTAACCCACTATGGATGATGAAAAAGCCACGGTTCGAGTCAACATCTGCGGAACCGAGTATCCGATACAGGCGGAGGAGGAACCCGAGTACATCCAGCGGATCGCCGCCTATGTCGACGAACGTATGCGCGAGGTACCCGTCAGCGTGACCATGCAGTCCCTCACCAGCGTGGCGGTCCTCACGGCGATCAGGATCGCCGACGAGTTGCACAAGGAACGTGAGAAACAGACGAAACAGGTCGTATCGGAACCCATGCAGAACGAACGGATCGCGGAACTGATCCGGCGCATGGATGAATTGCTGGAGACCCTGATTCCTGAACAGGACGACGGGCAGGAAAACCATGGCCGATCTTGTTGAGGAACGAATCATGTCCGGATTAAATACAATATTTGAAGAAGGTGGCTGCCACTATGCTTGTGACGATCAGTCTCTACGCCGGCACCGCCCTGATCATGTTTCTCTTCGGATGGTACATTCGAAAGCGTGTCGAAAAACGCAAGACGGACAGTATGGAGCGCTTGGCAGAGAGCATCCTCACAGAGGCGGTGGAAGAAGCTGAAACGATAAAAAATACTGCCCGGATCGAAATGGAGGAGGAATCATATCAGGCCAAGGCGAAATTCGAACGGGAGAGTAACACGACCCGCCAGGAATTCCAACGGGCCGAAAAGCGAATCGCGATCCGGGAACAGAACATAGAGCGCAAGGCCGATTACGTGGCCAAGCGGGAACAGGGCATACAGAAACAACTCCAGTCGATGCAGGAGCGGGAGGAGAAGCTTTCGGAAGAGGAAGAGCGGCTGGAACAACTGATCAAGCGGCAGACTGAACAGCTTGAGCAGTCCGCCGGCATGACAACGGAAGAAGCGAGGCAGGCGCTACTCGGCAACATCGAATCCCGGACACGTGCCGAGGCCGGCCAGCAGGCCCGCAGCATCATCGAAGAAGCCCGCCAGAACGCGGAGATCGAAGCCCGGGAAATTATCACGCACGCGATGCAGAAGTACACGCTGGATCACGTGACGGAAACGACGATGTCGGTCATATCCCTGCCCGATAATGAAATGAAGGGACGCATCATCGGGCGCGACGGACGCAACATCCAGGCTTTCGAAATGTCGACGGGGATCGATGTCATCGTCGATGACACCCCCAATGCCGTCGTCCTCTCCGGGTTCAATCCCATACGCCGCGAAATCGCGAAGCTGTCCATGGAGAAGCTGATCGAGGACGGAAGAATCCACCCCGGATTCATCGAGCAGGTCGTTTCGAAGACCCAGGAGGAGATCAACGACCTGATCCAGGATACGGGTGAGCAGGTGCTCTTCGACCTGGGCGTTACCGGTGTCCGTCCCGAGTTGGCCATGCTGCTCGGGCAATTGAAATATCGCATGACCGGAGGACAGAACGCGCTGCATCACAGCCGCGAGGTGGCCGAACTGGCAGGCCTCATGGCGCAGGAGCTGGACCTGGACGTGACCCTGGCCCGGCGCTGCGGACTGCTGCACGACATCGGCAAGGCCGTGGACGGCGGCCCGGAAGGCGCGCATGGAGAACTGGGCAGATCGGTTGCCGAGAAGTACGGCGAAACGCCCGACGTGCTGGAATGCATCTCCGTGACCCACGAGAACCTGGATGAGGCCAGCCCCATGGCCGTGGTGGTCAGAACCGCCGACACCCTCTCCGTTTCCAGACCCGGCGCGCTGCGGGAACCGCTGCAAAAATACGTTCGGAGGCTCCGGGAGATGGAACGGCTGGTGAATTCCTTCGAAGGCGTATCCAGGGCATTCGTCATGAAGGCGGGAAAAGAAGTCAGGGTCATGATCGATCACGAAGAAGTCGACGACCTCCGCGCGGTTCAGCTTGCCACGGAAATCGCCCGGAAAATCCAGGTCAGGATGGAATATCCCGGCCAGATCAAGGTGACGGTCATCCGTCAGACCCGCGCGGTCGAATTCGCCCGGTAGCGGAATCACCGGTACAGGCAGGGGAGGGAGGCCAGGTTTGGGGACTGACGGCGACCGCAGTATCCTTACCGTTTCCGAACTGACCGCGGGGATCAAGACGCTGCTCGAAGAGGCGTTCCCCCAGGTGTCGGTGTCCGGCGAAATCTCCAACTACAAGCGGCACTCGTCCGGCCATGCCTACTTCTCCCTGAAGGACGAACGCAGCCAGTTGCGTTGCGTCATGTGGCGGACGGCCAACCGCAGGCTGACCTTCGAGCCCGAAGACGGCATGGAGGTCCTGGCCCGGGGCGTCCTCTCGGTCTACGAGGTGCAGGGGCAATACCAACTGATTGCCCGGGAACTGAAGCCCGTCGGCGCGGGCGCGCTTCAGGCGGCCTTCGAACGATTAAAAGCCCGGCTCGAGCAAGAGGGTCTTTTCCGGGAGGAACACAAAAAAGCGCTGCCGTCCTTCCCGGAGCGCGTGGGCGTAGTCACTTCCGGGTCCGGCGCCGCGATCCGGGACATCATACAGGTCCTGCGCCGACGCGCGCCGTGGGTTTCGATCATCCTCCGTCCGACGCCCGTACAGGGTGACGGCGCCGCGGCGGAAATCGCGGCCGCCATCGAAGAGATGAACGACTACGGCGAAGTGGACGTGTTGATCGTCGGCCGGGGAGGCGGGTCGGTGGAGGACCTGTGGGCATTCAATGAAGAGGCGGTGGTCCGCGCGGTCTTCGGGTCCCGAATCCCGGTGGTTTCCGCGGTCGGACACGAAACGGACTATACCCTGACCGACTTCGCCGCCGACCACCGGGCCCCCACGCCTTCGGGCGCGGCCGAAATCGTCGTTCGCGACATGCGGGAACTGAAGGACCGGTCGGATGCCGTGTTACGGCGCCTCTGCGGAGGAATGACGGGATACATCGACCGGTATCGCCAGCGCGTCGCCACGGCAGTCTCCAGTTACGGACTCAGGCGGCCCGTCGACCAGGTCGGCCAGTACGCCCAGTACACCGATGAATTGACCCGCCTCCTGGCCGAACGGTGCTTCCACGTCCACGAAACCCGCGTCCAGCGGGTCGGCGGACTGGCCGGCCGGCTGCAGGCCCTCAGTCCCCTCTCGGTACTGGAACGCGGATACGCGGTCTGCCAGCGTGCGTCCGACGGTCGCATCGTCCGCGGCACGGATGAACTCAACGTCGACGACCGGGTGAAAGTGCGGCTGCGCAAGGGCGAGGCGTTCTGCCGCGTCGAGCACCTTCACGGCGGGACGGAACCTGCCGCGGCGGCCTCCCGCGGGAATCGGCGCAGGGAAGAGCCGGCATCCTTTGGACTGTTCGATGAACCGGATACCCGGGAACCCACCTGACCGTTTGGATACAGAAAATGAACGAGCACGAAAAACCGACCTTCGAGGAAGCGCTCAAGCGCCTCGAGCACATCGTTGAACGCATGGAACAGGGCGATCTTCCGCTGGATGAATCACTCGCTCTTTTCCAGGAGGGCATCGAACTTTCCCGGATCTGCACCCGCCAGCTGAATGCGGCGGACGAGCACGTACGCAAGCTGGTCCGGGTGGAGAACGGCCGGTTCGTCATCGAACCCTTCGAGCCGAAACCGCCGGCCAGCCAGGGTGACGATCTGTCGTTTTAGATTCCGGCGCCCCCTTGGAACGTTACCGCCGGTTCGGGTGTCCCGCTCGCGAGGGACCGTACCTCCGCGGTCCACATGCCGGCAACGCCGCGAGAATTGCCGACGGACCGCCACAGCCTGGTGTTGCATATGACCGAGACCCCGGGGAAGCGGGGCTTCCTCGAAGCGCTGGCCGTGCGCAAGGAATGGGTACGAGAATACCTGGAACGGGATCGCCGGAAAACACTTTTCGTACCGGCGGACATCCACGACGGGGTGTTCAGCTACCTGAGGGCGTCCGGCAAGGTCCTCCGTCCCTGCGTGTTGTATTTCTCCTGCGGCGCCGTAGGCGGCGAGGAGCGTGCCGCAACGCCCGCTGCGGTCGCCGTGGAACTTTTCCACACCTGGACCATCGTCCATGACGACATCATGGACCGGGACACGTTGCGTCGCGGCACGCCCACCGTCCACGAAGCGTTCCGGAGACGCGCGTTGGCCACGGAGGCCTTCGGCGAGAGGGAAGCCGCCCACTACGGCATTTGCATCGGAATCATGACAGGCGAGGTGCAGCACGGGTGGGCCACCGCTCTCCTGTCCGAACTGTACGATGCGGACGCGGACAATGGAGCGATGGTAATCGAGCTGATCCGTTACCTGGAAACGGATGTCCTCCTGGCCCTCGTGGGTGGGCAGGCGCTGGATATTCAGTATGCCAAGGCGCCCATGGACAGCCTGGACGAAGCGTCCGTGATCGATATGTTCTGGCGCAAGACTGGCGCGCTCTACGCGTTCGCGGGTGCCGCCGGCGCGATGATCGGCCTGAATACGCCGGACCGGACCCACCCCCTGGTACGGGCGATTTCATCCTTCACCGGCGAATGCGGCGTGGCCTTCCAGCTGCAGGACGACATTCTGGGTCTCACGGCCGACGAGGCCACCCTGGGCAAACCGGTGTGCTCCGACTTGAGGGAAGGGAAACGAACCCTGCTGCTCGTCCATACATACCACAAGGCTTCGGCCGCCGAGAGGCGGTTCCTGCTCGACGTGGTCGGGAAACCGGGGGCCACCGAAGAGCAGATCGTGGAGGTGCGCGACCTCATCCTGGCCCATGGCGGTCTCGAACACGCCCGGTCGCTCATGGAGCGAAGGGTGGCCGACGCCATTCGCAATCTCGATGACGTTCCCGGCTCCACGTACAAGGAATACCTGGTCAACTGGGCGGAATACCTGATCGGAAGGTCCTTCTGATGCATAGCGTGGGCATCATCGCCAATCCGGCCCGCCCCGTGGTCAGCCACCTGATCCCCGAGCTTGTGCGGCTGCTCTCTTCACGGTCCGGAAAACTATCGCTCGCGGCCGGCCTTGCGGCCATGGTCAGTGATGAGACCGCCCGACGGGCATGCGTGATCGTCGATTCGGACGATCTCGCCGTGAAGGACGTCGACTGGGTCATCGCCATTGGCGGGGATGGTACGCTGCTCAAGACCGCCCGTCTGGTCGGCGCTTCCGGAACGCCCATTCTCGGCGTCAATTCCGGCAAGCTCGGTTTCATGATGCAGACGACGCCCGGCGAATTGGACGAAGCCATCGAACAGGTCTTCGACGGGCAATACTCGCTGGACAAGCGGCTGGTCCTGCAGGGTCGGATCGGTAACGGAACCCCGGGAGACACGGCGGCGGCCGGCGTGTTTTCGGCACTGAACGATATCGTGATCGACAAGGGATCGATATGCCGGGTCATCGAACTGGGCATCTATGTCAATGACGAATACGTCAACGACGTCATGGCGGACGGGCTCATCGTATCGACGCCGACCGGGTCCACGGCCTATTCGCTGGCGGCGGGGGGGCCGATCCTGGCGCCCGGCATGGAAGCGATCGTCGTATCGCCCATCTGTCCGCACACCCTTTCCAACCGGGCCATGGTGCTCGCGGCGCGGGACCGCGTTCGGATCGAAGTCACGGCCGATCATCCGGATCTCCTGCTCACCGTGGACGGCCAGGAAAACGTGGTCATCCAGCCGGGCAACACCGTCGAGCTTTACCGGGCGGACCACACCATACATCTGATCCGTTTTTCGGATCGGTCCTTTTACGACGTCCTGCGTACGAAGCTAAAATGGGGAGAACGCTGAAGATCCCGGGAATCAACGGGCCTTCCCGGCCGCGCCCGGCGGCACCCGGCCACGCTTGGTCCCGTCCGGTTCTGCACGGCCCATCCGGTCCGTTCGGTCCCACCTGGTCTCGCCGTTCATGTTGCAGCCTATGCTCGCGAACCTGAGGGTCAGAAACTACGCGCTGCTGGACGAGGTGGACATCGAGTTCACCCCAGGACTGAACGTGCTCACGGGTGAAACCGGATCCGGGAAGTCCATCCTGATCGGCGCGCTGGGCCTCATTCTGGGCGACAGGGCCGCGTCCGAGTCCATACGCGGCGGCGCGCAGACCGCCATCGTCGAGGGGCTGTTCGAAGGGGAGGGCGACGCGCAGTTGCAGGCCCTGCTTGCGGAAATCGGCGTGGACCCGGAAGAAGGCACGCTGATCATCCGGCGGGAGGTGGCCCGCGACGGCCGCAACCGGTGCACGATAAACGGCAGCCTGGTCACCGTTTCCGTTCTCAGGAAACTGGGTGGCCTGCTGGTGGACCTGCACGGACAGCACGATCACCAGTCGTTGCTGAACCCGCGGACGCACCGGGGCTTCCTGGACGGTTACGAGGACATCCGAGCACCGAAACAACGCGTCGCCGAGGCCTACCACCTTTTCACCGAGCGGTCGGAAGCCCTGCGTCGGATGGAAGAAGGACTCGCCGCCACCCGGGAAAGGGAGGATCTCTACCGCTTTCAGCTGAACGAGCTCGACCAGGCGGACCTGTCCCCGGGAGAAGACGAGGAACTCGAAAGGGAGCGGTCCGTCCTCGAGCACGCGGAACAGTTGGTCCAGATCGCATCCGACGCATCCGAGGCACTCTCCGAAGGGGAAGGCGCCCTGGTCGACGGATTGGTCCGGGTCATCCGCTCGCTGGAGGAAGCGGAGCGCATAGACCCCGCACTCGGCGAGGCCCTCGAGGGTATCCGGAGCGCGCGCTACCATCTCGACGACTGTGCCGACTTCCTTCGGCGCTACCGCGACCGCGTGGACTACGACCCGGCGCGCCTGGAAGAGGTGTTGGACCGCCTGGACCTTCTCGGACGGCTCAAACGCAAGTACGGCGCCACGATCGAGGAGGTCCTGGCCTACCGAGGCCGTATCGCCGGAGAACTGGAACAGATGGACACGGCTGGCTCGCATCGGAGCAGTTTGCGCTCGGAGGTGGAAGCAGCCCGCGAAGAACTGGCCGAACGGGCGAAGACCCTGTCGGACCGGCGCAAACAGGTGGCGCGCAAACTGGAGAAAAGGGTGGTTGCGGAACTGGCGGAACTGGGCATGGGAAAGACAGGATTCCGGGTCGGTATCGAATGGCGGGAGGCCGAAGAAGGCCCCCTGCGGATCGACGGGCACGGCTTCAACGTGGACGCCCACGGGATGGATCGGATCGAATTCCTGATATCGCCCAATTCCGGCGAGGACCTGAAACCGCTGGCGAACATCGCGTCCGGCGGGGAGATCTCGCGCATCATGCTGGCGCTCAAGGTAATTCTGGCCGAGTCGGACCGAATGCCGACGCTGGTATTCGACGAGTTGGACATCGGCATCGGCGGACGTATCGCCGAATCGGTCGGGCACCGGCTGAAGCTGCTGTCCCGGGACCACCAGGTGCTTTGCATCACCCATCTCCACCAGGTGGCCTGCTGGGGCCGTACGCATTTTACCGTGCACAAGCAGTCGGCCCGCGGCCGGTCGGTCACGTTGGTCGATCATCTGGACGAGGACGGCAGGATCCGGGAGATCGCGCGCATGCTGGCCGGGGAGACGGTGGACGCCATGGCCATCTCGCACGCACGCGAAATGCTCCGGCGCACGGCGGCCGTGTGAGCACGCGAAGGACGGCGGCATGAGCCCGAATACCGAACGGAGCGGAAGGGTGGGAGGATTCTGGTCGCCGCCAAACATCCTGTCCCTCTCACGCATAGCCGCCGTTCCGTTCATATACTGGGGTTTCGCAGGGGATGCGCAGTTGGCCCTCTACGCGCTCATCGGCTGCGCCTTCCTGACGGACGCGGCCGATGGTTTCCTGGCGCGCCGCTTCCGCTGGGAAAGCAAATGGGGGCTTGTCCTCGACCCGCTGGCCGACAAGATCCTGGTCGGCAGCCTGTCAGTCTTGCTGGTGTTGTATCGGGACTTCCCACTGTGGGCGGCCGTGTTGATCATCGCCCGCGACCTGTCCATTCTGGGTGCGGGCGCGTACCTTTACTTCAGACCGGGCAACGTGGTCCTGCCGGCCGACCGGATCGGCAAATTGACCACGCTGGCCATGGGTGGCGCCCTCATTCTTTACGCCGTGGACTGGCAGCCCTACGGAGCGTGGGCGCTCTGGGCGGCCCTCTGCTGCGTCGCCGGGTCGGGCATCCATTATGTCCTTGGTTTCGCGCGGCTCATCCGGGAGCGTACGCACACATGAATCGAGTCGCATCGAAATGGGCGGTCACCGGCTGGCATCACCTGTCGTTCGAGCGGCCGGAAGATTGGAGCATCGGCGCGGTAACGGGAGACTATTCATCGGGTTACCTGCGGCTCGACGACACGGAAATGCCCCGTTTCGAGCTGAGGTGGGAGCGCACCCGGGGGCGGGAACCCGTCGACCAGGTTGTCGCGAGATATCTTAAGAACATCACGGGAAAGGCCGGAAAGAAGGGGCCTCCCGTGAAGGTCCGGCGGGACCTGGGGCTCATCAAGGAGGAGTCCGCACTGGCGGACAGGACGGTGGAGGGGTTCCACTGGCGGACGGAAGGGCCGGACCCTCTGCAGGCCTATGGTTGCCTGTGGATGTGCGAAACCTGCGGGCGCACGGTCTTCGCCCAGGTCCTCGGGCGCGGGGGAGAATCCATGATGACCCGGGCTTCGAGGTTGCTGAATACCCTGGACGACCACACGCGCGGCGACAACGCCACCTGGGCCGTTTACGGGTTGCGCATCGATCTCCCTTCCGACTACGCGCTCGTGCAGCATTCCTTTCTGACGGGCCGTATCGAGTTGACTTTCCAGCTCGGTGGCGCCAGATTGGAAGTGGTGAGGATGAGCCTCGCCGAAATGCATCTGGAGAACCGTACCTTCCCGGATTGGTTCCAGGATACCTACGGAAACGAGATCGACCACTGGACTGACGGCATCGGTTCCTATCACGGCCATCCGTCCATCCGGGGAACGGGCGAAGGCGTGGATCCCGAGACGGTATACAGTCGCATGACCTGGCTGCCGTGGCGGCGGCCCCGAAAAAAACCATTGAGTTGTTGCAGCTGGCATTGTATCGATGGCAATAGGATATTCGTGCTGCGGCACCTGGACGAGAAGCTCCGGCCCGATTACCTGGACGGTATAGCTGGCACGGTGATTTGCCATTGATATCACGGGATGGGCATATCGCTAGTTCATTGCCGGGATCTTTCTCACGGGTCGTAACCATGCAGTTCTTTCGAAAGAAACAGTCCCCTTTGCCCCGCAGGGATTTGTTGCGTGCAAAGCCGGTACGCAACGAAAGACTGACCTGCGAAGAAAACTCCGACGGGGAAATCGTACTGGGCATCCCGAGGAGAAAGACCTGGTGGATCAACAGCCTGTCCCGGTTTTTTTACGTACCGAGCCGGCGGACGGTTGTGCTGGACCGTATCGGGTCCTTCCTCTGGGGGCTCTGCGATGGGCAGAACACGGTGGACCACGTCATATCTACAATCCGGACCGAATACAAACTGGAACGCAAGGAAGCGGAAGTCTCCACGCTGACGTACCTGAAACAACTCACGGAGAAGGGCTTGATCGGACTGGCCGTGGCAAACAGAAAAGGAGATAGAAACGCATGACGACGGAATCGGCCGCGACGGCCGGAACGACGGAGAAACAAATATCGCTGCCCTTGTCCAAGGCGATCGAGATCAGTTTCCGCAGCCTGAAGATAAGGTTCTGGCGGTCGCTTATCACGATCGGTGGGATCTTTTTCGGCATCGCCTTTCTCATGTCCATCCTGACCGGAGCGTCCATCAATGAAGCGCTGGTGGAAAGCGGTTCCCCCCAGGTCCGCGCACTGCTGGAACAGAAAGGTGCGGACGGCGATTCGGCGACTCAGCAGGTATGGCTCGTTTCCCTCTCGCTGCTGGTGTGCGTCGTCGGCATCACGAACGCCATGCTGATGTCGGTGACCGAAAGATACCGTGAGATCGGGACCATGAAATGCCTCGGGGCCCTGGACAAGTTCATCATTCAGCTGTTCGTGCTGGAGTCCACCTTCCAGGGACTGGTCGGATCGGTGGGCGGGGTCATACTGGGTTGCCTTTTCATGCTGATTTCAATGATGACCTCCTACGGATGGGACCCCCTGGTGCTCTTTCCCTTGGCGGATGTGGCTCGGAGCGGCCTGTATTCGCTGGGGGCCGGGCTGGGCCTCGCCATCATCGGAGCGCTGTACCCCGCGTACCGGGCATCCCAGATGCCTCCGGCCGACGCTATGCGCACGGAGGTCTGACACTCGGAACACACCCGGAATACCATGCAGGATCGCAAGCAGTTTGAAAGCAACCTGAAAGGGGCGGGAAATGACAGAAGAGCAGACCGCGGTAGTGGACGCGCAGTACACCGCAACGCAGAATATCGTACGCACGCGGGGGGTCAAGCGTGTGTACGAGATGGGCAAGCTTTCGCTGGAAGCGCTCAAAGGCATCGACATGGAGGTGCAGCGCGGGGAGTACATCTCCATCATGGGTCCGTCCGGCTCGGGTAAGTCCACTCTGTTCAACATGATCGGCGCGCTGGACAAGCCCACAGAAGGCAAGGTCTACATCGACGAGGTCGACGTCGCCCAACTGGACGCCTATGAACTGGCCTGGCTGCGGTGCCGCAAGATCGGTTACATCTTCCAGACCTTCAACCTGATTCCGGTCATGACCGCCCTCGAAAACGTCACCCTGCCGATGATTTTCGCCGGCCTGACGACGGACGAGGCGATCGACAAGGGTGTCGAACTGCTGTCGCTGGTGGGCCTCGGAGAACGGGTCCAGCACAAGCCGCTGGAACTGTCAGGCGGCCAGCAGCAGCGCGTCGCCGTGGCCCGCGCCCTGGCCAACGATCCGGCCATCGTCCTCGCGGACGAGCCCACGGGGAACCTGGACCGCAAAACGGGACGGGAGATCATCGAATTGTTGCGGGAACTGAACCAGGAAAAACAGGTAACGATAATTTCCGCTACCCACGATCTGAAGATGCTGGACGTCTCGGACCGAATCCTGTGGGTACAGGACGGAAGGATCACCAAGAACCAGCGCCGCGAGGAATTGGACCTGGACCTGGGCCAGATTGGCGCCGAGGACGAATAGGCCGTTATCCCGGTAAACCGGCAGGTGCGATCGGGCAGGCGCGATCGGGGCTATGGACGGCTGTGGTCAGAGAACCTCAGGCGGTGCCCGCCCCGCAGCACTTCTTGTACTTCTTGCCGCTCCCGCATGGACAGGGTGCGTTGCGGCCGATCTTCTGTTCGGCCTTGATGGGCCGTGACCGGGATGAGCTTCCGTCCGAAGCAGCGTCGCGCCTTCCACCCCGCTGGACGGCGGCGCCCGAATCGGGATCTTCCGACGCCATGCCGGCCATGGCCGGAGCTTCCTGGTGGATCGTCCGCATGTTGGTCGGGGTTTCCTGGCGCGGCATGCGGGACTCGGCAAGTTCGGCGTTGAAGACGGTCTTGACGATCTCCTCGTCCAGCCGGTCCCACAACTCCTCGAACATGGCGTAGGCTTCCTTCTTGTACTGGATCAGGGGATCGAGCTGGCCGTACGCGCGCAGGCCGATGCCCTCCCGCATCCGGTCTATTTCGTACAGGTGCTCCTGCCAGGCGTTGTCGATGACGTGCAGGGTGGCGAACCGTTCCAGGTCGCGCATCAACTCGGGCGAAGGCGCCAGTGCCTTTTCTTTCCGTTCGTAGGATTCGAGCATCTTCTCGTTAACCAGTTCCACCAGCGATTCCACGTTCAGATCGGCCATTTCCTCTTCGGCCACGGCCACGGCGACGTGGAAGTTCCGGGCAAGGTCGCTGCTCAATCCGTCCAGGTCCCAGTCCTCGGGATACGTCTTGGGATCGGTGTATTCTTCCACCTTCCTTTCCGCCACCCCGCGGATCATCTCGATCACATCGTTCCTGAGGTCTTTCCGCTCCAGGGCGTGCAGCCGGCGGTCGTACACGGCTTCGCGCTGCTGGTTCATGACGTTGTCGTACTCGAGCACGTGCTTACGCATGTCGAAGTGCTGGGCCTCCACGCGCTTCTGGGCCCGTTCGATGGACCGGGTCACCATGGAGTGCTCGATCACCTCCCCGTCCGGTATCTTCAGACGGTCCATGACCGAGGCGATGCGCTCGGAGCCGAAGAGCCGCATCAGGTCGTCCTCTAGCGACAGGTAGAAACGCGAGGACCCCGGGTCACCCTGGCGTCCGGAGCGTCCGCGAAGCTGGCGGTCGATACGCCGGGCCTCATGTCGTTCGGTCCCGATGATGTGCAGTCCGCCGGAATCCACCACACCCGTACCGAGCTTGATGTCGGTACCCCGGCCCGCCATGTTCGTGGCGATGGTCACGGAGCCGGGTTGTCCGGCCTTCGCGATGATCTCGGCCTCCTGCTGGTGGAACTTGGCGTTCAGCACGTTGTGCTTGATCCCCCGCCGCTTCAGCATGCGGCTCAGCGTCTCCGATGCGTCGACGGAGGTCGTCCCGATCAGGATGGGACGGCGCTGCCCGTTCAGTTCTTCGATTTCGTCCAGGACCGCGTTGTACTTTTCCCGGCGGGTACGGAAGACGACATCCTGGTAGTCCGTTCGCTGCACCGGCTTATTGGTCGGGATTTCCACCACGTCCATCTTGTAGATCGCGAAGAACTCGCTCGCTTCCGTGACGGCCGTTCCGGTCATCCCCGCCAGCTTCTCGTACATTCTGAAGTAATTCTGGATGGTGATGGAGGCGACGGTGCGCGTCTCCTGCTCGATCTTCACGCCTTCCTTGGCCTCGATAGCCTGGTGGAGGCCTTCGGCCAGTCTCCTTCCGTACATCAATCGGCCCGTGAAGGTGTCGACCAGTACTACCTTCCCGTTCTCGATGACGTAATCGATGTCTTTCTCGTAGATCGCGTAGGCCTGGAGCAACTGGTGCATGTTGTGGATGCGTTCGCTGCGTTCGGAGTAGAGTTTCTCCAGTTCGGTCTTCTTGTCGATTTTCTGCTGTTCGGTCAGGTCCGCGTCCGAGTCGATTTCCACAATGCCTTCGCTGAGATCGGGTATGATGAAGAGTTCCTGTTCACCCGGAGACAGGAGCTCCCGGCCCTTCTCGTTGATCTCGGTGTGGCGGGTCTTTTCATCGACCGTGAAGAAAAGATCGTCGTCCAGTTGCGGCATGCGCTTTTCCCGGATATAATCCCCCTCCACCTGCTGGATGAGCTTCTTGATGCCGGGTTCCTGCTGCAGCTTCAGGAGTTTCTTGTTCTTCGGCATGCCACGCTGCGCCTGCAGCAGCCTGATTCCGGCGCTGTAGTCGTCCTCCTCGTTATCCAGCTGCGCTTCCGCCTCTGCGATGATCTTCGCCGCGAAGCGGGTCTGGGCGCGTATGAGCTTCTGCACGTCCGGCAGCGATTCGGCGTATTTCCCGCTGTTCGATTCGCTCACCTGGCCCGCGATGATGAGGGGCGTGCGCGCTTCGTCGATCAGAATGGAATCCACCTCGTCCACGATCGCGTAAGAGTGCCCCCGCTGCACGCGGTCCTCAATGCGCCATTTCATGTTGTCCCGGAGGTAGTCGAAACCGAACTCATTGGTGGTGCCGTAGGTCACGTCCGCCAGGTAGCCGGACTTCTTGCGGTCCACGTCGGGATCATTGTTCTCGAGACATTCGACCGTGAGCCCCAGGAACTCGAAGACCGGTCCCATCCAGGCCCGGTCGCGATTGGCAAGGAACTCGTTGTGCGTCACCAGGTGGGCGCCGCGTCCGGTCAGTCCGTTGAGATACATGGGGAAGAGGGCCACGAGCGTCTTGCCCTCTCCCGTCGCCATCTCGGCGATTTTGCCCTCGTGGAGCACGATCCCGCCGATGATCTGCACATCGTAGGGCGTCATGTCCCACACCATCTCACCCTGGCCGGGGACGACCCACGACTTGCCGATCATGCGCCTGCAGGCTTCCTTGACCAGGCCAAAGGCTTCGGGCAGGATTTCGTCCAGCGTTTCGCCGTCCTCCCACCTGGACCGGAATTCGCGCGTCTTCTCGGGGAACTGGTCCTCGTCGAGCGTCCGGTATTCGTCGGCCCATTCATTGACGGCCTCGACGACCGGTTCCATCCGCTTGACGTCCCTGTCGTGCTTGGTCCCGAAAGAACTGGCGATCAGGTTCTTGATCCGGGTGAACATGGTCTCTGATCCTTCGTTCGGCGCCGTGGGGGCGCACTCGTTCCGGTTATATTCCAACCATGAAACTTAAGGGCGTTACCGGTTTGGAACAACTCTTTTCTTGGCGCCGGAACGGCCGGGTTCAGGTTCCGTATCTCATGAAAAAACCCCGGCATGCGAAGGCGCACCGGGGTTGTGGTATACAAAGCGCAACGCACGCTCAGTCGTCGTCCCGGAGGTAGGGACTGAGCTTTCCGCTGCGGGTCGCGTGACGCAGGCGCTGCAGCGCCCGTTCCTTGATCTGGCGTATACGTTCCCGCGTCAGGCCGAAACGAATACCGATTTCCTCGAGCGTGTGGGCTCTTTCCGACCCTACGCCGAAGTACAGGCGGATTACTTCCGACTCGCGGTCCGGAAGGGTGTCCAGCACCTTGCCGACGTCCGATTTCAGGAACTGCAGCATGGTGTTCTCGTCCGGCGCCGTCTGCATTTCATCGGGCAGGAGGTCGAGGAGGCTGCGGTCGTCGTCATGATTGAAGGGAACATCGAGGGATATGCAGTGACTGAATGAACTGAGGGCCTCGTTGATTTCCTCGACCGAGATATCCATTTCCTGGGCGATTTCATCGATTTCGGGTTTGCGGCCGAGTTCGTGCTGCAAATGCTTGGAGGTCTGCTTGATTCGGCGTAGTTCCTCGGAGCGGTTGACGGGAACGCGTACGGTCCTCGACTGATTGGCTATGGACTGTATAATGGCCTGGCGTATCCACCAGACGGCATAGGAAATAAACTTGTACCCCCTGGTCTCGTCGAACTTCTTGGCGGCCCGCATCAGGCCCATGTTGCCTTCGTTGATCATGTCCAGCAGGGGCAGGCCGTAGTTCTGGTACTGCCGGGCCACGCTGACGACGAACCTGAGATTGGCCTTCACCAGCTTGTCCAGGGCATCCTGGTCGCCCTGCTTGATCAGGCGTGCCAGCCGTACTTCCTCTTCGGCCGTAATCAGCGGATACTTGGACATCTCGGCCAGGTAGCGGTACAGTGCCTGTTCGTATCTCGCCCCGTTGCCATATGACTCTTTATATGATGTGCCGATCTTGCTTCACCTCCCCTCCGCGCCATACGCAACACGCGGCGTATCCCCTCCGCCCGGTCTATGCGGATCCGGTTCCCGTTGCAAATCGATCCATTGTGGTATGAACGGTGTGCCAAACGATGCATGCCATACAGGACCCTGTCGAGAATGTGCGAGCGGCAAAGACACCATCGTCGGACAGATGGAAAGGACATTCCGGTGCGCGTTCAAAAGACTGGAATTGCGTCGTTGCTGAGACAGCGGGAACCGGGTAGGAATATCATCTCGTCCAGCCGGAATCCAACATGCACGGGCCGACGACATGACTCTGCCCGGATATCTGTTCCCAGTGCAATCAAAATACACCGAAAAGCCCGTCGAGTCAAGTGTTTTCCCTTTAGGATTGACAGGGGAGGGCCCCGTGGATAAATTGGCACTCTCGAAATCGGACGTGGACCCTTTGACAGGTAGATCCTTCCCCGCGAAGGAAACAGCGGATGGCGGCGGACTCGAAGACATGGCGCATTGCCGTCGTGAATAAGGCAGACGTGGTGGACGCGGTGGGCGAAGGTCTCCGCGGCGATATCATCGACCTGGGCATCAACGGGATCGAGCGCGTTCGGCACGTCCGGCTATACGCGCTCCGCGGCGCGTTGTCGGCCGCCGAACTGGACCGGATCACCACGGGACTGCTTGCCGACCCGGTCACACAGGACCATCTTGAAATGGCGGGCGAGGGCCTACCGGCCGCCCCGGGAGAATGGGGCGTGGAAGTATGGTTCCGGCGGGGGGTAACCGACGCCGTGGGCGAAACGGCCCTGAAGGGCAGCCACGACTTGGGCGTCGCGGGGATAGAATCGGTGGAAACGGGGCGGGGGTACATCCTGGCGGGCCAGCTCGTCCGGGCGCAGATCGACACCATATGCCGGCGGTTGCTGGCCAACGACGTGATCGAAAGATACGCATGCTACGAAGGGGGCAAATGACCTTCGAGGCCGAAGACACGGTAGAGACGCTTCCCCTGCTGAAGGCGACCGACGATGAAATGATGCGGCTGAGCCGCGATGGCATGCTGGCCCTCAATCTGGAGGAGATGAGATCGATCCGGCGCCATTTCAGCGCGATCGGCCGCGACCCGACGGACGTCGAATTGGAGACGCTGGCCCAGACCTGGTCCGAGCACTGCAAGCACAAGGTCTTCAACGGGGTCATAGATTACGTCTCGGGCAGGAAGACTGAGCGCATCGACAACCTCTTCGCCCGCTCCATCAGGAAGGCGACCGAGGATATCCGCCGCGCCAAGGGCGCGCGCGACCAGTGCGTATCCGTGTTCGTCGACAATGCGGGGATCATCGAGTTCGACGACGATTTTCATCTCGTCTTCAAGGTGGAGACGCATAACCATCCTTCCGCGCTGGACCCTTACGGCGGCGCGAATACGGGTATCGGCGGGGTCATTCGCGATCCGCTCGGGACGGGCCTGGGCGGAAAGCCCATTTTCAACACGGACGTATTCTGCTTTGCGCCGCCCGACTTTCCCTACAGTGAACTGCCGGAAGGCGTATTGCATCCGAAGCGCGTCTTCAAGGGCGTCGTGGCCGGCGTCCGGGACTACGGCAACCGCATGGGCATACCGACCGTCAACGGGGCGATCCTGTTCGACGATCGGTATCTGGGGAATCCCCTGGTTTACTGCGGCACGGCGGCCGTGATCCCGGTCGACCGGTGCGAAAAATCGGTCGAACCGGGGGATTTCATCGTCACCATCGGCGGAAGGACGGGCCGGGACGGGATCCACGGGGCCACGTTTTCGTCCGTCGAGCTGAACGAGTCCTCGGAATCCACCGCCACCCAGGCCGTTCAAATCGGCAACCCGATCGAGGAGAAGAAGATCCTCGACGTCCTGGTGCAGGCACGGGACCGCAAGCTCTACCGGAACATCACCGACTGTGGCGCGGGCGGGTTCTCGTCGGCCATAGGTGAAATGGGACAGGCCACGGGCGCGGAAGTGCACCTGGAAAAGGCGCCCCTGAAATACGGCGGGTTGAAACCGTGGGAGATCTTTCTCTCGGAATCCCAGGAACGCATGATCCTGGCCGTCCCGCCCGAGCACATGGAAGCCCTGCGCGCGCTCTGCGCCGAAGAGGACGTGGAAGTCTCCGAGATCGGCAAATTCACCGGCGACGGGCGGTTGAGCGTCACACATAAGCCCGGTCCGGAGGCGGTGCGGACTACCGTCGCGGACCTGGACATGGAATTCCTGCACGGGGGGGTGCCGCGCATCGTCCGGCAGGCCCGTTGGGACCCGCCCGCGCATCCCGAACCTTCCGAAGCGGACCGTCCCGATCCCGCGACCAGCCTGACCCGGCTGCTGTCGTCCTGGAACGTGGCGAGCAAGGAATGGGTCGTACGGCAATACGACCACGAGGTACAGGGCGGAAGCGTGCTCAAGCCCCTGCAGGGCGCCCGGAACGATGGACCAGGGGACGCGGCGATCGTGCGTCCCGTGCTGACATCGGAAAAGGGCGTCGCCGTGGCCAACGGCATCAACCCCTCCTATGCCGACATCGATCCGTACTGGATGGCGGCTTCGGCCATCGACGAAGCGCTCCGGCAGATCACCAGCGTCGGGGGCAGTATCGAACAAACCGTGCTGCTGGACAACTTCTGCTGGGGGAATCCGGATAAGCCGGACCGGCTCGCCGCGCTGGTCCGCGCGGCACGGGCCTGTTACGACTTCGCGGTCGCCTACGGCACGCCTTTCATCTCGGGGAAGGACAGCTTCTACAACGAATTCTCCGACGGCGAACGGACCATCGCCATACCACCCACGCTGCTCATATCTGCCATCTGCGTGATGGACGACGTGCGCCGGGCGGTGAGCATGGATGCCAAGGCGCCGGGAAACAGCGTCTACGTCGTCGGGCGCACGCGAGATGAACTGGGCGGTTCCCGGTACTACCGCATGCTCGGATTCATCGGACGGAACGTGCCGACCGTGGACGCGGCCGCCGGGAGCGGGAACATGAGCCGGCTGCACGGGGCCATATCGCGGGGACTCGTGGCCTCCTGCCACGACTGCTCCGAGGGCGGCCTTGCCGTGGCCGCGGCGGAAATGGCCTTTGCGGGCGGATTCGGCATGACCCTGGATCTCGATGCCGTCCCCCGGGACCCGGACGCGGACCGCGACGACACCGTCCTGTTCTCCGAATCGAACAGCCGCTTCGTGGTGGAGGTGCCCGTGGGCCGGGAGGCCGACTTCGAAGCACAGATGGAAGGAAGCCCCTGCGGACGCGCGGGGACCGTCAGTGGGGACGACCGTTTTCTCGTGCGCGGGCTGCGGGGCGCTGAAACCGTATCGACGGACCTGAAAACCCTGAAAGAAGCATGGCAACAACCCCTGAGATGGTGACGCCGCACGGTCCGAGCGACCTGAGCGATCCAATCGGTCCGAGCGACCTGAGCGATTCGCGCGCCCAGATCGGTACGAACCGTACGAGCTGTCCGAACCGTACGAGCGATCGGTATTTCACTGACTTCCCAACCAGGGAGCATCCATGTCCACCGCCTCGGTCCTGATTCTGCGCGCAGCGGGGATCAACTGCGACGAGGAAACGGCCCATGCGTTCCGTCTCGCCGGCGCCGCGCGGGTGGATCCCGTGCACATCAATGCGTTCATCCAGGGACGACGCAGTCTGTCAGAGTACGACGTGCTGGTCCTGTCCGGCGGCTTCTCCTATGGCGACGATCTTTCAGGCGGCAAGGTGCTGGCCAACGAGATGCAGTGCAAGTTGATGGACGACGTGGAATCGTTTATCGGGGAAGGAAAACTGATCCTCGGCATCTGCAATGGATTCCAGGTGCTGGTCAAGATGGGACTGCTGCCCCAGACGAAACCCGGCGGAAGGCGGCAGGAGGCGACGGTCTTCTACAACGACTCCGGGAAGTTCGAGTGCCGGTGGGTCCACCTGCGCAGGAACCCCGACAGCCCCTGCGTCTTCACCCGCGACATGCCGGAGACCATCTACATACCGGTCGCGAACGGGGAAGGCAAGGTCATGTTGGCGTCCGAGGACGTGCGGGAGAGGCTGGGCCCGGGTGGTCACATTGCGCTGCGGTATGTCAATCCGCCCTGGGTGGGCGGCGGTGCGGCCGAGTATCCATGGAGTCCGAACGGTTCGGTCGATGCCATCGCCGGGATCTGCGACGCCACCGGACGGATTTTCGGCCTCATGCCTCATCCGGAACGCTACACGCATCCGACCCACCATCCTCGGTGGACCCGGGAGGGATGCAAGGAACCCGACGGTCTGCATATCTTCCGTAACGCCGTGGAATATGCCCGCGGGATCCGGTAGGTTCCGAAGGGAGCGCGCGGATTGAGCTTCCCTCCGTTCAACCGAGCCATCGAACGCCGCATGCACGCGATCGGGGTCCTTCTGATCCCTGTTGCGCTCTTCGTTCTGCTCAGTCTCGCAACCCACGCGGAAACCGACTACCCCAATTCGAGCCGGAGCCCGGATGAAGTGGCCAATCTAGGTGGACGACCGGGCGCCCTGTTGTCCTACGGCGTGATGCTCGTCCTTGGATACGGGGGATTTGTACTGCCAGTGATCATCGGCCTGCTCGCCTGGAACCGCATTCGGGCCCGGCAGTCCGGTATAGTGCTCGCCCAGACCGGCTGGCTCCTCGCCCTCATGACCATCGGCACAGCGACGGGAAGCCTGATTCCCATATTCCCCGAGTATGTCCGGTTCAGGATCGGCGGCGTGCTGGGTTTCTATCTGGGCGGAGAGATGGCCGGCCTCCTGGGGTTGAGCCTCTCGTTGGCGCTGGGCGTCGTCTTTTTCCTGGCCGTCCTGGGTTTCATGCTGTGCTGGATCGCAAGAGACCGCACACGCCGCCCGGACCCGGCCGGACCTTGAATCCGTCCGGCCAAGGCCGCTGTCCTGCCCGTCCCAACCCGGAGAGCCGGCAATGAAGCGATGCGCAACGTTACTGCTCGCTCTCATAGCGTGTCACGTCTACGGCAACCCACCGCAAGATCAGCTGCTGGTAAGGGGAACCGTCTCCGGCGTCGAATCCAAGATATCCACCCGCCTTCGGAACGACCTCGCCACACGGCCGTCCGACGAGCGGCTGAAAGTATGGGTTTACCTGGCGGACAAGGGACAAGACCCCGGGGCCGGATACGACGCCGCGCTGGCGGCCGCTGAAGACCGTCTGTCAGCCCGTACCCGTCTTCGGCTGTCGACAAGAGGCGATCGGCTCGCCGGATGGGAGGACATTCCCGTCCACGAGTCCTACCTGGAGCGCATAGAGGAGTTGGGAGGCAGGGTCCTCCAGGTGTCCCGCTGGTTTAACGCGGCGAGCGTGTCCATTTTGATCGGAGACATTGAGAATCTGGCCAGCCAGCAATTCGTGCTGAGCGTCGAAGCGGTCGCCAGACTGGGTCGTCCGCGCCCCGTCTCACCGGAAATCCGCGGCCAGGTTGAAAAGGACGCCAGTCCCAGGGCGCTCCAGTCTACCCGTCTCGATTACGGTCCTTCCTTCGTTCAGTTGAACCAGATGCACGTACCGGAACTCCATGATCTGGGGCTGTCTGGAAGCGGCGTGCTCGTGGCGCTCTTCGACACAGGATTCAGCCTGGATCACGTGACTTTCGACAGTCTCAGAACCCGGGTGGAAGCCCATCGCAACTTCCTTCGGGACGAAACCGGGTTCACCGAACTGGAGTCCTCCAGTCATGGTACGGCGGTACTCGGCACCATCGGCGGATACGCGCCGGGTCATCTGGTCGGTCCCGCTTTCGGCGCCCGCTACCTCCTCGCGAGCACGGAAGTCGTCGCCTTCGAGAACGAAGTCGAAGAGGACTTCTGGGTAGCCGCCATGGAATGGGCCGACAGTCTGGGTGCGGACGTGATCAGCAGTTCACTCGGATACCTCGACTGGTATTCATATGAAGACATGGACGGCGAAACCGCCATGATCACCCGGGCGGCTTCCATGGCGTCGGACCGCGGCATCGTGGTCGTGAACAGCATGGGAAACGAGGGCGGCGCCCCCTATGAAAAGATGGTGGCGCCCGCCGACGCGGAAGGGGTGATTTCCGTGGGGGCAGTCGACGCCGCGGGCAGGCGTGCCGAGTTCTCCTCCATAGGTCCCACCTACGACGGCCGCATCAAACCGGACGTTATGGCCATGGGGGAAAGCGTCTACACGGTGGATCCGTTCACCATGGACGGGTACATGCGCTTCAATGGCACATCTTTCTCCGCGCCTCTTGTGGCCGGCGTAGCCGCGTTGCTGCTGGAAGCTTATCCGCACTGGACGCCGGACAAGGTGCAAAGGGTTCTCCGCCAGACGGCCGGCCAGGCCGCGTCGCCGGATACGCTCAACGGGTATGGCATCGTTCAGGCGGTCGACGCCCTGATGTCCGAGTCGAGGGGAACCGTGCGGTCGTTCGCCGCCGAGAGCGGACCGAGCGGCGTGTTCCTCTCCTGGACCGTGGGGTTGGAGATCAACCTGCTTTCCTACCGGATCGAACGAAGGGATTTCCCCGATGGATCGTATGAATTGCTGGACTCCGTGCCGGTGAACCGGTCCGGAGACGATCGTCCCGCCTCGAACGCCTATTTCTACACTGATACGGCCGTATCACCGGGCAACGCCTACGCGTACCGTCTGCAGTCCGTGGGCCGCCCGGGACGGACGCTGACGGCGGAGCCCGCGACGTTGCGCGTCGATCACGTGCCAGGCCCGTCCGGCGGACCGGCGGCGGTCCTCTACCCGAACGCGCCGAATCCCTTCGCCAACAGCACGGATATACGCTTCGAATTGACGGAACCGGCCCGGGTGACCCTGACGATCTACGATTTGCTCGGAAGGCGCGTGCGGATCCTGACGGATCGGATGTACGGAGCGGGCCGACACGCACGGACGTGGAACGGCAGGGACGATGGTGGCCGCGCTTCGCCCAGCGGAGTGTATTTCTTCCATATGGCCGCCGGCGCCGTCGAGGTCCGCGGCAAAATGCTCCTTCTGCGCGGGGGGGCGCCTTGACCGCATGCCTCTGCATGCGGTTTCGCGTCGTTTCGCAAGCGGTGGAACAGGAGCCGGAACGCCTTCGATAAAGAGGTTGACTTTGCAGTGGGAGTGTGGTTATTTACCTGACAGCAAGCAGTGTGGTATTCCGGTTGATGCAGCATTTGGCTAATCGCACCACTTTCGGTCTCTGCAAGGGGGTTGTCTTCATGGTCACCGTGACGGATATCGCCGCCGACAAGATTAAAACCATGATCGAGGATCAGGGCAATCCGGATCTCGGGTTGCGCGTGATGATCGCCGGAGGAGGCTGTTCCGGTTTTCAGTACCGTCTCGCCTTCGACAAGCAGTCGACCGAGAACGACCAGATCATCGAGCAGAACGGCATCAGGGTTTACGTCGACAGCAAGAGCGCCATCTACCTGATGGGTGCGGAACTGGATTACGTAGAAGGTCTGATGGGCGCGGGATTCAAGGTCAGCAATCCGAATGCCAAGGGTACCTGCGGTTGCGGCGAGTCCTTTCACGTCTAAGCCTGAAAGGCGAGTGAACGGAACCAGGCATCCAGTAACCGCGGATCGAACACTTTGGCTTCGGAATCCGAAAACCCCAGTGCGCCCCTGACCGGCATACGCCGTGTTATCGCCGTGGCCAGCGGCAAGGGTGGCGTAGGCAAGTCGACGGTAAGCGTCAATCTGGCCCTCGCTCTCGTGGAAACAGGCCAGGCGGTCGGTCTGCTCGACGCGGACGTGTATGGCCCGAACGTCCCTCAGATGATGGGCGTCTCCGGGTCCCTCGAGAAAGATCCTTCAGGCAGAATTCAACCTATTGTGAAGCATGGTATCCGGGTGGTCTCCGTCGGCTTCGTCGCGGGTCCGTCGGACGCCGTGATCTATCGGGGCCCCCTGGTCGGAAAGATGGTGAAGGGGTTTCTTGGCAACGTAGCCTGGGGCGAACTGGACAGTCTGGTGGTCGACCTGCCGCCCGGAACCGGCGACGCTTCGCTGACCCTGGCCCAGTCTGTTCAACTCACCGGGGCCGTCATCGTCACGACGCCCCAGCAGGTCGCGCTGTCGGACGTGCGCAAGTCTATCACCATGTTCGAGCGCTTGCGGGTTCCCGTGCTGGGTATTGTTGAAAACATGAGTTACTTCGCGAATCCGGGAACGGGCGATCGGACCTATGTTTTCGGCCGGGGCGGGGGCAAGGCGCTGAGCGAAGAACTGGGCCTTCCTCTCCTGGGCGAAATCCCCCTGTCGCCGGCGGTTTGCGCGGCGGGAGACGCCGGCGAACCGATCTTCCTCGATCCGGCGGGTACTGTGGAGAAAGCGGCCTTCGACGGGATCAGGACGGCCGTGGAGGCCGAGATCGAGCGCCTGCCGGCGCCCGTCACCGTTCCGGAACGCTCCTGATGCTGCGGGTTCCCCGGACGGTCTACGACGAAATGGTGGCCCATGCCGTGGCGGAGTATCCCCGGGAGTGTTGCGGGTTCCTGACCGGGACAAACGATCCGGACTCCTGGCGGGTGCACCGGTGCACGAACATTCAAAACGAGTTGCACGCGAAAGATCCGGTGCAACATCCCAGGGACGCCCGGACCGCCTACGCGTTCAGCCGGACGGACATGGAGCGGCTGTTCTTTGGGAAGTTCGACCCGCCGGGCGCGCAGGTCCTGGCGTTCTATCATTCCCATCCGGACGCCCCGGCGTATTTTTCGGAGAAGGACCGGATGGAAGCCCTGACCGGCTGGATGGACCCGGAACCCGGCTACCTGGTCCTAGCCGTCAAGCGAGACGCCGTAAGCGAAATCAGAATGTTCCGGTGGGTGGACGAAGAGACCGGTTTCGAGGAGTCGCCCGTTGAACGGGGCTGACGCTCAAGCGGGGAAAGGCCTATGAAAGAGGTATTCGACGAGGTCGTGGAAGTCCTGTCCCGGGGTGAAAAGGCGGCCCTTTCCACCATCGTATCGAGCAAGGGATCGCTTCCGATGAGCAAGAAGGCGAAAATGCTCGTCAAGCAAGACGGTACGTTCACCGGAACGGTGGGTGGAGGATGCCTGGAAGCCGATGTCTGGGCCGAGGCCCGGGAGGTGATGGAGCTGGCTTCCCCCCGGCTGCAGCGTTTCATTCTGACGGAGAAGCACGCAGGTGACGAGGGCCTGAACTGCGGCGGCAACGTGGAGATATTCACGGAGCCGGTCAAGACGGGACCGATGCAGGAGGTCTTCGAAGCGATCCGCCGTCTTCACGAAACGCGGGGTATCGGACTGCTGGCCACGCTGGTATCGGGACCGGCCGGCACCGAAGGCGGCAAACTGTTCGTTACGGCCGGGGGCGAGTCCGTCGGATCCCTGGGAGACCCCGTCCTGGACGACCGGATCAGGCTGGACACGGACATCGAAATCACCGAGAACCTGCTTCGGGTAGTAACGTTGGAACACGAAGGCGCGGAGACCCGGGTCTTCATAGAGTCCATTTGGCCGGCGCCGCAGCTTTTCCTGTTCGGTGGCGGCCACGTCGCCAAAGCCATAGCCCGGTTGGCGGATACCGTGGGATTCCGCATCATCGTGGTAGACGACCGTCCGGCCTTCGCGAACCATGAACGGTTTCCCGAGGCCGACGAGGTGGTCGTGGACGCCTTCGACGAGGTCGTCGGCAAGCTGCCCATAGACGGTTCATCCTACCTGGTCGCGGTCACCCGGGGGCATCAGTGGGACCAGCCCGTCATCGAGCAGGCGGTGTGGACCGGCGCCGCGTACATCGGTATGATCGGCAGCCGGCGCAAGATCGCTCTGATGTGGAAGAATCTGGAAGAGAAAGGCGTGCCCCGGCACCTGCTGGACCGGGTACACGCGCCGATCGGCATGGAAATTGGCGCCGATACGCCCGAGGAAATCGCGGTCAGCATCATGGCCGAATTGATCGAGTTCCGGCGGTCCGGCGGAAAACCCGCCCACTTGCTCTCCACGGTGAGGGAATCGGCTGGAACGGGCGGCCTTCGCCGTTAAGGCGGCCGCGCATTGCGACAGGCGCCGCGCGACTCAGGCGGCCTTCGCTGAAACAGGCCCTCGACACAGGCGCCTCGCACTGCAACAAACGCCGCGCAACTCAGGCGCCCCGCACTGCAACAAGCGCCGCGCGCTAACCGCCTTCCCCCAATTCGTCGCGGTGATTCCCGATCTTCGCGACCGCCCGGACCATGTCGTCCATGTCGTCCCGGCTGCCCAGCAACACAGACTGTGTGAACCAGACCGCCTCAGAGCCGCACGCCCTTTCCGTTACCGGCATATGCAACGCATCGTAGTCGACGTCCGTCAGCGCCGGACTCTGGTAGATTCCATAGTTCCGGTTCCTGAACACCGGCTGTTTGTATAGCGGGATGGAATAGCCGGGACTGGCGGGGATCCCCTCGGCGCGCAGGGCCTCGATGAACCGTGTTTTAGAGATCCCTCCGAAGGCGTCCGCGCTGTACTTGAACATGTAGATGTGGCGCGCGTGCCGGTCGCACTTCGCGGGCCGGAACACCGGGACGATGCCGGGGACCGCTCCGAGGCGTTCGGTCAGGTAATCGCCGTTCGCGTGCCGCAGGTCGGTCTGGGCCTCCAGGTGCGCCATCTGGGCCAGGAGCACGGCGCCTTGAATCTCGGTCATGCGGTTGTTGCCGGCCATGCGGTAATGGTTGTACCGGGGTCCCGGCGCGACGTGCCCGCAGTCGGCGAGGGACCGCGCCGCCTCCGCCAGGTCGTCGTCGTCGGTGAGCATGATGCCCCCCTCGCCGGCGTTGAGGTTCTTGGAGGACTGGAAGCTGAAGGCGCCGATCGCGCCGATGCCGCCCACGCCCCGTCCTCCCCAGCGCGCGCCGTGGGCCTGGGCAGCGTCCTCGATCACCGCCAGGCCGTGTCGGCCGGCGATCTCGCCCAGTCGGTCCATATCCGCTGGCAGACCCGCGAAATGCACCGCTACCACGGCACGGGTGCGCGAGGTGACCGCCTGTTCAACGCGGTCGGGATCCAGATTGTAGGTATGTGGATCAATGTCGACGAACACGGGCACGGCGTTCGACATCACGATCGAACTGGCTGATGCGATGAACGTATAGGCCGGTACGATGACTTCGTCGCCGGGTTCGATGCCGATCGCCTGCAGCGCGAGGCAGAGCGCCGTGGTTCCGTTGCTGACGGCAATGCCGTGGGCGGCCTGCTGGAAAGCGGCGAAGCGCTGTTCCAAGCTGCGCACCTGCTCGCCCTGGATGCTTCCCCACCGGCCCGAGCGCACGGTTTCGGCGGCGGCCTGGGCGCTCTCGTCCAGGTTCATGGGCCAGGCGGGAAAGGGTTTTGTCCGTACCGGCGCCGCTCCGTTAATGGCCAGCTGGGGCATGTGATACTCCAGTGTGTCAGTCGACGGTGTCAGTCGAAGAGGGCTTCTACGAAGGCCGGGGCGTCGAAATCCTGCAGATCCTCGATGCTTTCACCCACACCGATGAGTTTGACGGGAACGGCCAGTTGCTCGCCGATGGCGAACACGATGCCGCCCCGGGCGGTCCCGTCCAGCTTCGTAAGCGCGATGCCCGTCAGTCCGCCCAGGGCTTCGCTGAAGACACGGGCCTGGGATAGCGCGTTCTGTCCCGTCGTGCCGTCGAGAACGAGCAGCACCTCGTGGGGGGCGCCGTCCAGTTGCCTGCCGAGGGTGCGCTTGATCTTTTTCAGTTCCTCCATCAGGTTGTCCTTGGTGTGCAACCTGCCCGCCGTGTCGATGATGAGGACGTCCGCGTTGCGGGACAGGGCGGCCTGCATAGCGTCGAAGGCCACGGCCGACGGATCGGAACCGTGCTGGTGACGGATGAGATCCGCCTCCGCCCGGCGCGCCCAGACTTCCAGCTGATCTATGGCCGCCGCGCGGAAGGTATCCGCCGCGGCCAGCAGAACCTTCTTCCCTTCCCGGACATAACGCGCCGCCATCTTCCCCGCGGTCGTCGTCTTGCCCGACCCGTTGACGCCCACGACCATGATGACATGGGGCCTGCGGTCTGATTCAGCAGGTGCCGGATCGCTCAGTATACCCGCCATTTCCTCGCGGAGCAGCCTCATGAGGTCATTGGGATTCCGGGTCCGCCGGTCGACCGCGCGGTCGCGCAGTCCGTCGATGATCCGCATGGTCGTTTCCATACCCACGTCGGTCTGCAGCAGGATGGATTCGATTTCCTCCAGCAGATCCTCGTCGATGCGATCATACCGTCCCACGGCCTGGTCGATCCTTCGTACCAGTCCGTCCCGCGTTCTGGCCAAACCGTCTTTCAGTCTGCGTACGACGCCCTGCATGTCCCTGGTCTCCGCTTGCTGTTCGATCCTTCAGACCGGATCATATACAAAAAGCCGGGAGAGCATTGATCGGCCTTCCCGGCAATCTCGTATACCCGTTCCACGTTTATCGGGCTGCGCCTGTCCCAGCCCGTCCGATCCTGCTCGCACCCGATCGCGCCTCGCCTACAAATGGCTGCGTCCGTCCGAGCCGGCCGCGTCTACAGATGGCCGTCGATCTTTTCGGCGAGTTGTTGCTTGGGGAGCGCGCCGATAATCCGGTCCACCTCGGCGCCGTTCTTGAATATCAACAGGCTCGGAATACTCCGGATACCGAAACGGGTGGCTGCTTCCCGGTTTTCGTCCACGTCGACCTTGACGATTTTCAAGCGCCCGTCATAGTCGCCCGCCAGTTCGACAAGCGTGGGGGCGACGGCCTTGCAGGGCCCGCACCATTCCGCCCAGAAATCGACCAGTACGGGCGTGCTGCTATTCATTACTTCGGACTCGAATTGATCGTCTGTGATCGCTGTTGGGTTTCCCACTTTCGCTGCTCCTTTCGCGGTAATGAATTTAAACGCTTCCAGCCAAATTCGGTACTTCACGGGCGATTTGTCAAGCATTTTCGCCGGGCGCATCGGCTGAAAGGATCAGGCGTATTCGTCCAGGCCGTAGTCCCGGATCTTGCGGTAGATGGACCGCTCGCTGATGCCAAGTTCCCGAGCGGCCCGGCCCCTGTGTCCGCCATTGCGCTCTAGCGCCCGCCGGATGGCCTCCCGCTCCCAGTCTTCCATCGAGCGCAGTCGGTCCAGTTCGTCATCGCCCGACACCACCACGGCCGGCCGTTCGAAGCCCGGTCCCGCTTCCTCTGGGGGCGGTCCGTCGTCCTGCTCCGCTTCTCCCGGGGGCGGCAGTTGAAAACGATCGGGAAGCACTTCGGGACCTCGGCCGCCAATGACCGCGGAGATCTTGGCAGGGAGCTCGTGGATGGCGGTCAGGATCTGCCAGAGGATCTTGTAGAACATCTCCCGGTCCATGTCTTCCGGGTTCCGGTGTTGCGGGACGGGCAGGGCGCGGTTATCCATAGGCGGCGTGTAGATCGCATCCGGCAGGTCTTCCGCTTCGATCCTGGATTTGCCCGACGTGACCACAAGGGACTCCACCAGGTGCCGCAGTTCCCGGATGTTACCCGGCCATTCGTAGTCCTTGAGGGTCGCCAGAGCTTCCTCCGTGAAGACGGGAGGTGACACGCCGTGCTTTTCCTTCGCCGCGTGGATGAAGTGGTGAATCAGCCTGGGAATGTCCTCGCGGCGTTCGCGCAGCGCGGGCAAGTGGATGTTCACCGCGTTGAGCCGGTAGTAGAGATCCTGGCGAAACGTCCCGTCCCTGATGTCCTCCGCGAGATCCCGGTTGGTCGAGGCGACCAGGCGGACGTCGGTCTTCACCGGTGTCGAGCCGCCGACCCGGATGAACTCCTGCTGCTCCAGAACGCGCAGCAGCTTCACCTGTGTGGAACGGGGCATATCGCCGATTTCGTCGAGCAGCAGCGTGCCGCCGTCGGCCTGTTCGAAGTATCCCTTACGCTGGCCCTTGGCGTCCGTAAACGCGCCTTTTTCGTGGCCGAACAGCTCGCTTTCCAACACGCCTTCGGCAATGGCGCCGCAGTTTATAGGAATGAAGGGCCCGTCCCGTCTGTCGCTGTAATGGTGTATCGCCCGGGCGAATCCCTCCTTGCCGGTGCCGCTTTCCCCGGTGAGCAGGACCTGGATTCCCGTGGACGCCACCTGGAGCACCGATTCCATGGCAGCGATGAAGCGCTCGTCCCTGCCCACGAGCTGGAACCGCCGGTGAAACTCACGGCGCAGGTCCAGCATGCGCATCTTGGTCAGCAGTTCTCCGGCATCGGCCGGTTTCTCGATATAGTCGCTGACGTCGAGCCGGCGGTACTGACCGGGCGCCTTGCGCTGCCGCGTGGTGAGGACGATATCGGTACCGGAATACTTCCCCGAAATGGTGCGTATCAATCGTTCCGGATCGGCGTCGCTCAGGGCGAGATCGATGAGGACGGCATCCGGCGGGTCCTTCCTCATCGCGCTCAGCGCCTCGGCCGCGGAGCCGGTCTCCTGCACGTCGTACCCCCCATCCCGCAGGATGCGCGCCGCGTGGCGCCGGCTGTCCGTTTCGCCGTCGACGACGAGTATCGTCCGACCTTCCAATGCGGGGCTCATCGGCAAACGCTACTCCAGGTGATAGGCCTTTATTTTCCGAAAGAGGGTGCGCTGGCCGATCTGCAGTACCCGGGCGGTCCGCGCCTTGTTCCGCCCGCATGCGGCCAGGGTCGCGGCGATCAGCCGCCGTTCGCTTTCCTTCATCGACATACCCACCCTGATGTCCACTCCGTCTGCATCCTCTCCTCCCGCCGCGGAACGGCCGGACCGGACGGGCAGAAACTCCGCCGGTATGTCCTCCACGTCCAGGGCGGCCCCGTCGGCGAGCAATACCATGGTTTCCAGACAGCGGCGCAGCGATCCGCCGTCCTCCGACCAGTCGATCGCGGAAAGTACGGCCAGGGCTCCGTCGGTGAGGCTTCGCACGGGCACGTTGCGCTGTTCGGCGATTTTCCCCGCCAGGTAGCGGATGAAGTCCGGCGAGAGGTCGTCCCGGTGCTCCGGATCGTCGTTCAAATGGACCGAAGGCGATTCCGGCCGGGTATGGCGTATGAATTCCGGTACGTCCTCCACGGTCAGCGTTTTCCCGGTACCCATGACGATCATGCCCTCGATGCAGTTCTCCAGCTGCCGCACGTTGCCGGGCCAGTGGTAGGTCGACAGCAGTTCCAGGGCCTGCGGGTCGATACGCTCGATAGGTTTGTTCTCCCGTTCGCTGAAGCGGCGTATACAATGATCGATCAGCAGGGGCAGGTCCTCCTTCCGCTCTCGCAGGGGAGGGAGAGAGATGGTTACGACTCTCAGTCTGTAATAGAGGTCTTCCCGGAAGCGCCCATTTTCGATTTCGGCTTCCAGGTCCCGGTTTGTCGCCGCGATGACCCGCGTGTCCGTCCTGAGCCAGTTCCCGCTGCCCACCCGCTGGAACTTGCGTTCCTGCAGGACCCTCAGCAGCTTCACCTGCGTGGACGGCGCAAGTTCACCCACCTCGTCGAGAAAAAGCGAGCCGCCGTCAGCCAGTTCAAACCGTCCCTTGTAAGTCTTGACCGCATTCGTGAAAGCGCCTCTTTCGTGGCCGAACAGTTCGCTTTCGATCACCCCTTCCGAGAGGGCGTTGCAGAATACGGGCACGAAGGACTTGTTCCGGCGGGAGCTGCCGTGGTGCAGGGCATGGGCCACCAGTTCCTTGCCGGTGCCGCTCTCACCGAAGATCAGCACCGTGGACTGGGTATCGGCGATCTGCAGGATCTGCTCTCGTATGCGCTGCATGGACGCGGACCGTCCCACGATGTTCTCGAACCCATACCGGTTGTCCAACTGGTGCAGGAGTTTCCGGTTTTCCTGAACGATGCGCTGCCGGTCCAGGATCTTTTCGATCTCTGCCGCGAGCTTTTCAACGTACACCGGTGTTTCCAGTACGTCGTAGGCTCCCTCCTTCATGGCGGCGACGGCCAGGCCCATGGATCCGGGTTCCGTCATCAGGATTACGCCGACCTCCGGATTCCTGCCGAGTGCGACGCCCATCAGGCGCAGACCGTCTATACCCGGTGCGCTGAGGTCCGATATGATGACATCCGGGGATTCCGCGGCAAGGACATTGAGTGCATGGTCGCTGCTCTCCACGGCGATCACCTGGTAACCGCGCTGAGTCAGGCCGTAGTGTTTTTCGTCCCGGCTGCGGGAGGAACCTTCAACCAGCAGGATGACGGATTCTGTCGGACCGTTCATGGTATATGGTGCGGATGGCAAGGGAAAGGTCGACGCGGATTCAGTGCCCTCTCGAAATTACGCCAACGCCTGGTCGATGTCAATCGCAAACAGGCCTTCCAGGAACCTGGGAGAGCCCCGATGCCGCGCTCAGGAAGGATGTCATGGAAGGGGCTGCGCCGATACCTGGTAGGCGGGCATGACCCACATTTCGGGTATGACCACGTGGGCGGGCTGGCAAAGGACGAATACGACCGTATCCGCGATGTCCTCGGGCGTTAGCATCAGGGTCAGACGCTTTTCCGATACGGGCTGGGGCCGATTTTTCAGGATAGGCGTTTTCACTTCGCCCGGCAGGATGGCGCAGGCTCGGACACCGAATTCGGCGGCTTCCAGGTTGATCGAATGGGTCAGCGACACCATGCCGTGCTTGGACGCGCAATACGCGGCCCCGCCGAGGAGGGAAACCTGGCGTCCGGCCATGGACGCCACGTTGATTATGTTGCCCTCGCCGCGGGCCTTCATCTGTTCGTAAACCGCGCGAAAACAGTTGAACGCGCCCGTCAGGTTGATGTCCACCACCAGGTCCCAGTCCTCCACCGCCATCTCGGTGGCGGTGCGAAGTGGGGTATTGACGCCGGCGTTGTTCACCAGGACCGACACGGGGCCCAGCCGTTCCTCCGCCGCGGCGACTGCTTCGCGGACCTCTTCCCTGTCGGTCACGTCCATGGGGGCCACGGCCGCGCGCCGTCCCGCGGCCTCCACCTGTCCGGCAACCTCTGCAAGCGGCTCGCGCCGCCTGCTGGAAAGGATCACGTCCGCCCCTTCCCGCGCCAGGGCCATCGCGATTCCCCGTCCGATGCCGGTACCCGCACCAGTGACCCAGGCCACCTGTCCCTCTAGTCTATGCATGACAAGCTCCGTTCTGTATGATTTGGAATGCCCATTGTGCCTGCCGGCCAGATTTCTTCTGTGCCTGCCGACCAGGTTTCTTCTGAACCTGCCGGTCGGTCTCCTTTGTACCTGCCGGTCAGGACTCCGCCAGTTCATCGTGCACCGACCGGGTGTCGGTTCCCAGTCCGCGGAGCAGGTCTTTCCTGATCTTGCACACCATGGTATACGCCGGATCGAAGACGTTGCCCATGTCGTACTCTACGCATTGACCGAGCAGCGTGTGGGCGGCCCGGGGGTCGAGGCCGTAGTCGGCCTGCAGCCACCGCAACATTTCGGTGGTCGCGTGCTGGACGCACTGGTCGAGGGGCCGGGCGTTTCCCGCCGTGAAAAGGTACTCCGCGTTCTCGCCGCGGGGCCAGGCGCTCCGCTTGCCCTTTAACACCCTGAAGGTGAACTGTACGTCGAAGGAGATCTCGACGCCGGTGCCGACGATCTCGCCGTCTCCCTGCACGGCGTGGCCGTCGCCGATGTGAAACAGCGCACCGGACGCGAACACGGGGAAATACGCGGTGACGCCTTCCACGAATCCCCTGTAGTCCATGTTGCCGCCGTGGCTGGCGGAAGTGGCCGTTGAGATCGCCTGGCCCTTGTCCGGCGCCACGCCGAAGCATCCCGTCATGGGCGCCATGGGCAGGGACAGCCGACCGAGCCTGGTGTCGTCCGGTTCGACCAGCGTGACGGTTCGACGGTCCGGGTCCACTTCCCAGCGGCACAAATCATCCCGACTGTCGATCTCCCCCGCGGTCTCGCGCACGTAATCGGGATCGAGCACGTTAGGCGCCACGAGAGGACGCGTCCAGCCGAATCGGCGGTTGGGCGTCAGCATGTCCAGGTGCACGGCGAGCGTGTCCCCGGGTTCGGCGCCGTCGACGTGAAAGGGTCCCGTCTGCGGGTTGCCCGGGGGCGTCACGGACGTGTCGGTGCGGTCCTTTCCCCGGGCGTCGACCGTCGACGTGACGACGGTATCCCCGTCCTTCACGCACAGGACGGGTACATGGGTACCCATGTTGGTGTAATATCGGGAAGGTTCGAAATGGTGGACCATGATCACTCCTGGATTTCAGTTTTGAATAAGCACGGGAGAGGGACTTGCTTACGCCGGTTAGAATAACCCGGCACGGCGCGGACGGTCAAGACGAATCCGGTGGTACCGGCGCCGGGCGAGGCGTCGCGCAGCGGAGTCGTTCCACGGTTTAGCGAGACCTCGAAAGCACGCAATGCGTCACGGAACGGGACCGCTGGTTCCCATGGGATATCTCTTGACACGAACGCGGGATCGGTCTATTAAGTACACTGGATTTCAAGTCTGTTTTCTGATCTCTCGCCCGGAACGCTTCGTCTCTCGCCTGGATCGCAAAGTATGCCCATCCGGCCCTATGAAGAAACCATTGTCGGCCTGACGCCGGCGGAAGACAAGGTCCATCACATCCTGCCCGAGTACCAGCGGACCCAGGCGGGCTGTCCGCACGGCGTGGAGTTCTGGGTAGCGATACGCACGGTTTCGAGGGATGACGAACCGCTGTTCCTCCAGTGGTGCATGTCGTGCCGCCGGGTGGAGTTACTCAGTCGGGAAGCATACGAATGGCGCGCGCGTCTGGAGGAGCTGCAGACGGACGATGTCCCGGACCGCCCGGACCGTCCGGACTGGCGGGAACCGGACCTGGCGTAGACGGGATCGCCCGGATTGTAAGTATCGATAGGCCGGGATCACGTATCAACCAATTGAAGGAGCGCGGGCATGGGCAAGAAGAAGACGATGTGGGGTGAGGAACATTCGAAGTACATCTGGCTGGACGGGGAGCAGGTCCCGTGGGACCAGGGTACGGTGCACGTCACGCAGGGTCATATTTTCGCCCACGCTATCTTCGAGGGGATTCGGGCCTACTGGAACGACGACCGCGAGAAACTCTTCGTCTTCCGATTCGAAGATCATCTGAAACGCCTGTACCGGTCGATCAAGCTGATGCGGATGGAAACGCCGTACACGCTGGAGGACGTCTGGAACGGCTCCCTCGAGCTATGCCGGGTCCACGGTTACCGGGAGGACGTCTACATATTCCCGACCGTGTATTTCTCCCCCGACGTGTATCTCAACAAGATGGCGGGCCCGGCCCACGTCTACGTCCACACCTTTCCCTACGGTTCCAACCTGCGCGGAAAAGACGGCGCCCGGTGTTCGGTCAGTTCCTGGACGCGTATTTCGGACAATACGCTCCCGGCCCGCATCAAGTGCTGGGCCAACTACCGCAACAGCGCCATCGCTTGGACGGACGCCACGCTCAAGGGTTTCGACGAAGCAATCATGCTGAACAACCGCGGGAAGGTCTGCGAGGCGCCGGGGGCCTGCCTGGTGATGATTCAGGACGGCATCCTTATCACCCCGCCGGTCACGGCCGATATCCTGGTGAGCGTCACCCGGGATACGATTTTGAAGATCGGGCGTGACATCCTCGAGATGCCGGTCGTGGAAAGAGAAGTCGACCGTACGGAGCTTTATACGGCCGACGAGGTGTTTCTGTGCGGTACCGGCGCAGAGGTTACGCCGGTGGCTTCGATCGACAACTACGACATTGGGAACGGTTCCATCGGCCCGGCTACGCAGCAGTTTCGCGTTACCTACAACGATCTCATCCGGGGGATCGACGACCGCTTTCCCGAATGGCGCACCGAGATACCCGTCTAGCATAGCGGTTTACGGGTTCCCGTTTTCGGCGGTCAGCTTCGCCAGGCTGATCAGGTTGGCAAACAACCTCACCGCTCCGGGAACGCCCGCGGGCAATTGGCGGAACCAGGCGTAACCTGTGTAGATATAGCGTCCCTTGCCGTAGCGGGCTTCGACGAGACCGCCGGCCCTGGGCGTCTCTCCGGGGTCCTGCGAAGCCATGAGCGGCGTGTAACGGGGATCCCATTCTCCCAGGAAATACAGACCGCGTTCCTGCACCCATCCCTCGAAATCCGCTTCAGTTATCCGGTTGGGCCGGTTGAAAACGGGATGATCCGGTACCAGGATGTCAACCGGCGCGTCTTCCCGTGTGACCCGGTCGTGGGGACGATTTATCCGGAATGGGTAGGGGCCGTACTGGTCCCGGTTGAAGGCGTACTTGTTGTACTGGACGATATAGACGCCCCCGGCCTCCACGTAATCCAGCAGGCGCCGGTTCACGGCGACGAGATCCGGCCGGACTTCGTAGGCGCGGATCCCGGCGATGATCAGGTCGTAGGCTCCCAGGTCCGTCGCGGAGAGATCCTCCCGGGTCAGCAGTCGCACCTGCACGCCCATCTGCTCCAGCACGAGCGGCACCTGGTCGCCGGAGCCCATGACGTAGCCGACCTTCAGCCCTTCCGTCAGCCTGACCGGGGTGATCTGTACGGTGGACGCCGCCTGGCGGTACAGGTGCCTGGGTTCGGTATGGGGATAGGCTATTACATCATATCCCTCCTGGTACTCGTTCCCGCCGGCCCTTGCCACCGCCCGGACCTCGTGGGCGCCCTCCGGCGCGTCGCCGGCAGGGATTATCCTGAAGTTGAACGTCGCGGTCTGTCCCTTCCCGGAGAACGACAAGGCCGCTTCCCGGGGCGTTACTTCCCAGCCTTCCGGCACTTCGAGGGACAGCCCGCCCGCGACCTTGCCGTTTACGTTGCTGGCTACGGATATGCTGAAGCGCAGGGGACTCTCCTGTCCGGCCCCGGCGACCACGATCCGCGGTTCCAGGGCGACCGTCAGCGCGGGAACCACCTTCAGTTCGCGTCGGATCTCACCGAAGGCCCGGTCGGCGTAGCGGTACTGGGCGAGTTGGCGGATTTCGATCTCTACGCCGTCCACGAGCACACTTGCCCGTCCGGTCACGAGCTGCGGACGCCAGGGGAGCCCGATCAACGCCGTGTCGTCAACCAAGACCCGCCGGTCGTTCAAGGAGCGGCGATGCCAGTAGGGTCGGGTGAGACGGGCGTCGGGAGGAACGAAAACCCGCCAATCCCCCTTAAGGCTTTCATTGTAGCCGATGTCCGTCCCCGGTCCGGCCGAAATCGGACCGGATTCCGCAGTCCATCCAGCCGGGACGTCCAGTCCGATGCGGGTGACCCGGACGGGTTTCGCGCTGCGGTTCAGCAACGCCAGGCTCACTCCGAGCGTATCGCCCGGTACCACACGGTCGTCGCCGGTCAGCACTTCGAAGGCCATGCCGAGGGCGAGGACCGCGACATCGGAGAAGTCCTGTTCCTTCCGGTCGAGAAGAAACAGGAGGTCGTCGAGCACTCCGGCCGGCGGAGCGCTTTCAACGAGATCTTCCCGAAGCGCCCGGATGGTCCGCAGGCCTTCCAGTACGGGATCCAGCAGGGCAAGCGGGTCCAGCGGACGGTACGCGTCCGCGGCCTCGCGGGCCAGCGCGTCCAGGCGACCGAGCCGATCGGTGAATCCAGGAACCTTTCCGGCGTCCGGACCGGCCATGGCATAGAGCCTCATGAACGTCGTGTCCAGGCCGTCGAACAGGTGGGCGTCTCCGCCCGCGTCCGCCATGCCCGCGCGCGCAACCAGCTTGATCATGGTGGCCGCCGGGCCCTTGGGCTGCAGGGTCCCCATGTCCTGGGAGCGATGCATGCTGCGGCCCGCCAGGCCGAGTTCGCGGTACGACCGATCCAGCACGGGGCTGTAGGTTCCCACGTCGACCACGAGGGAATCGATGCTGTCGAAGGACGCCCGGGTGTTGTTTATGTACAGCTTTCGGGCCTGCCAGGGACGCAGTCCTTCCCGCAGTTGTTCCGGAAATCGATCCGGGTCGGCCGCGGCGTGGAATGCTTCCCGCGTGATTCTCCCCGATGCCTGGTGATGGCCATGGCCGTCGCGGGGCGAATCGGCGAAGACGGATACGATCACGTCGGGACGAAAACGGCGTATGACGCGCACCACGTCCGACAGGAGCATTTCATCCCCGTTCCAGTAGTCCAGGGTTTCCTCGGCGGACTTTGAGAACCCGAAGTCGTATGCCCGGGTGAAAAACTGCTCCGCCCCGTCGAAACGGCGAGCGCTCAACAGTTCTTCCGTCCGGATCACGCCGATGGCGTCGTACAGTTCGGGTCCGATCAGGTTCTGGCCACCTTCGCCGCGATTGAGCGAAAGGTAGGCAGTCCGCGCATGCAGCCCGCGGCTGACATAGGCGACCAGGGCGCTGTTCTCGTCATCGGGGTGGGCGCCGGTGTGCAGCATGCTGGCGACGACCGGCAGGCGGAGGACCGCCTGCGCCAGCGTGGCCGTTCCCTTGCCGTCGGGCACGGGCCGGATGGGTCCGGCAGCGCCGCGGGTGGCGGAAACGGCGAGCAGGAGACAGGCGATCGGGATACACAGGATCAGACGCGTTTGCATGGGCTGCCCCCGGTCAGTGGGTGCGTTGGCGCTCAGGTCCGTAGGTGCGTTGGCGCTCAGGTCAGTGGGTGCGTTGGCGCTCAGGTCAGTGGGTGTCCGGGCGCCCCGGCGTGGGCACGCAGGCACTCAGGCCAGTTAGGTACGCAGGCGCCCCGGCTAGTGTAGTGGGTGTCCGGGCGCTCAGGTAGCGATGGTCGGCGCCAAATCGGCGCCCTGTCCGGCTGCGGGTTACTTTCGGATCAGTCGTCCGGCAGCGACCGGCGGTACAGCCAGATGACGCCCGCCAGCACGAGGAACAGACCGATGAACATCCAGCCGAATCTGCGCCGGGTATCGACTTCGGTGCGTGCGGTAACCACTTCCTTTTGTATGCGCGGATAGATCTGTTCGAGCGAATCGACGACGGCGGTCATTTTATCGAGAACGAATACGTGAGAGGCCTGTTGGATGTATGCATCCCGCGCCAGGGACGCCTGGGCCAGGATCAGGTCGACCGGTACGCCCGCCGAACGGATCTCTTCCGCCGCCAGCCGGAATTCGTTGACGGGTTCAAGGCCCCGGTCGGTAAGGGCGATGAAGTCGTCCATGATTTCCTGTTCGTGACAGTCTTCGCAGTTATCGGGTATGGATATCAGCGAAGCCCGTGGGAAGACTACTTCATGGTTCTCGTGACAGTCGACGCAGTTGGGCCAGAAGTCACCCTCCAGGCCATGAGGACTGGGCACGTAGTTATCCATCTGGACCTGGTGGCACTCGCCGCACAGTTCATGAACGACATAGGGGTCGGGCAGGCCCACGAAATCTCTTTCGACGGCGTGCGCTTCGTCCTCCACCAAGGTGGAGGGGTTCCCGCCGTGGCAGTCCTGGCAGGCGATGTCCGCGGGGCGGTGCACGCTCCGCTGCCATTCGGCCACAGGCAGGCTCATGTCCTCATCGTCCAGGTCGGCGTGACAACTGACGCAGGTGTTCGTCGTCACGGCCAGTTGCGCCTCTACGGAACCTGCAGGCGTCCAGGCGAGGAACAGCAGCGGCAGGAGGATGAAGGCCGCCCGCGCGGTGTATTCCGCCATCCGGACCGACAGGGCATTCCACGCGCCGGCACCGGGTCGGTGCCCGGCGTGAGTCCGTTCGCTCATTCGGTCCCCCCGTCGCCCGTGTCCGGTTCAGCCGCCGGTTCCTCGACCGTCGCGATGGCGTGGGGCCAGCCATAGATATCGAAATGATACCTCGTGCCCATGATGGTCATTTCCGTTTCGGAAATCTTCCCGAGCAGCGCGAGGACGATGTTCAGTACGATGAACATGATGCCGAGAGAGGTGGCGACCGGACGGCGGGACGGTCTGCGGGCGGGCGTCCTGTCCCAGAAGGGCAGCAGGCAGATGGCCAGGACGACCAGGCCGGATCCGATGATGCCGATGGTTTTCGGGAGGTATTTCAGGGCCTGGTACGATGAGAGAAAATACCACTCAGGCCTGACCCCGACGGGCGTGTTGAAGGGATCGGCCTTTTCGTGCAACGGAAGGGGGTAGTAGATGATCATGAATATCATCGATGCAAGCACAAGCAATACCACGATGGCTTCTTTCATTACGTGCTGGGGATAGAAAGGCTTGCCGCCGGCTTTCTTCAATTCTTCCGGCGTCTTCTCCGGCACGTCGGTGCCCTCCAGGGGCGAAATGCCCTTGTACCGGATGAGGACCAGGTGTACGGCTACCAGTCCGATGAATACCCAGGGCAACAGAACCACGTGTGCCATGAAGAATCGGGTGAGCGTCACGTCGGAGATGATCTCGCCGCCCCGCAGGAGGATCAGGAGATACTCCCCGATGACCGGGGTCGCGGCGGCAATCTCCGTACCCACGGTGGTGCCCCAGTAGGACAACTGATCCCAGGGAAGGAGATAACCCGTAAAACCGAAGGCCATGGTCACGACCAGCAGGGCGAATCCGAAGAGCCAGGTAAGCTCCCTGGGTTTCTTGTAGCCACCGTAGAAGAAAACACGGACCGAGTGCAGCAGCAGGAAGGCGATCATGAAGTTGGCGCCGTAGGAATGCACCTGGCGCATCAGCCAGCCGAAGCGGACTTGCTCCATGATGTATCTGACGCTTTCGTAGGCCGTATCGGCGGAGGCTTCGTAATAGATCATCAGGAAGACGCCCGAGACGGCCTGGGACAGAAAGAAGGCGAGGGTGACCGTCCCGAAGGAAAAAAGCCAGTTGAGATGGCGGGGTACGGGCTTGGTCAACTGGCGGTGGCAGAAATCGATGACGACAGATATTTCCACGCGGTCGTCGAGCCAGTGGTACAACGCGTTGGACAGGCGTCTCATCATGGTGACAGGTTTGTGCTCCGCGTAGAAAGGACCGTCCCGGGTACGGTTACACTCCGATGATGATCTTGTCGTCGCTGACGGACAGTTCGACTGCGGTCAGGGGACCGGGAATCGGCCCGCCCTGGACGCTGCCGTCCGTGCCGAACTTGCCGCCGTGACAGGGACAGATCAGGCTTTGCGTTCCGCCCTCCCACTTGACGACGCAACCCAGGTGGGGGCATACGGCGTTGTAGGCGATGTAACCTTCGGACGTGTTGACCACGATGGTCGGCCGGCCCCGGTAGATCACCGTCCGGGACGTGCCCGGCGGAAGGGAGGCCTTGTCGATTTCGACCCGGTTGCCGCCCTCGGCTTCGGGGGGCGGTTCGATGTACCGGATGATCGGATAGACGGCCATAAGAAAACCGACACCGCCCAGCGCGCCGAGGCATTTACGCAGGAATCGGCGGCGGCGAACAGGGTCGGACCGCGTCTTTCCGGGCGATTTTCGTGGTTTCCCCGGGGGTACGTCGGAACCGGGTGGTTTCGGTGTGGAGGACATATACGATAACCCGTTCTGTCATAGTTTCCGGTCATGGGTAGATTAACGGGGGACGGCCGGATTGTCAACCTCTTTCGGGGTGTTCCAAGGTGCGCGCCTTTACGTCGGCTTGACCGCGCGCGCACGCCTTGAATCGGCTTGACACACCGGGAGAAAAAGGCGTACCTATTCAGGACCATGACCGCTTCATACTATAGAACGGTCCTGCCGTTCCTGGCCGCGGCAACCCTGGCGTATCTCCCCGGATGCGCCGCTTCTTCGCTCTCCGTCCGGTTCGACACTCACCAGTCGCCTCTGCTCGGCCTCCCCGGCGATGGAGAGACGATTGCCCTCCTGGGTTTCAACGGAACCGATCTGGCCCTCAACAGCCTGGCCGGGTTCCTGTTCGCCCGAGCCCTCGTGTCGGATTCCACGCTGTCGGCCATTGAAATGAGACCGGTGCTTCGGACGCTGTCACGCCATCCTCACGAAGCGGGACAGGTCTCCGATTCGCTTGCGCTGCTCGTGGGTAGGGAAATAAACGCCGACATAACGCTCGTCGGGGATCTCGAAAGGGCCTACACGGAAGAATACGGGGAGGTAAAGGTCTTTCGGGAGGAACAGGCCATCGGGGTGGGACCCGGCCGGTCCGATGTTCGGTTCCTCAACAAGTCCTACATCCTGCCGCATATCGATCAGACGGCGGTCATGACGGCGACGCTCAGGGCCTACAACGTCGGATCGAACGAACTGCTCGGCCGTTTTTCCATTACGGAATCCGAATCCTACCGCACCGTGCTGCCCGAGCCCGTCGAAGCGCCACCGGAGGGGGCGGTCTCCGTCGAGATCGTCTCGCCGAAGCTGACCGAGGTCCTGTCCAGGCGCATCGTGGACCGCCTGATGGCGGCACTGGTCCGTGAACAGGTCCAGGTAACGCGGCGGCTTGTCCTTGCCGGTGACCGACGTGCCATCTCGGCGGCTAGGGTTGGACAATGGTCCCGGGCGGTGGCGATATGGGAAGGTCTCGTGGAGGCGGATCCGAACGACGGGGCGGCCTGGAACAACCTGGCGGTCGCCTATGAACGGTCCGGCCGGCGGTCGGATGCCGCGGCCGCCTACCGGAGCGCCCTCTCGTCCAGTCCGGGCGACCGGACGATCCAGTTCAACATCCGGGCATTCGGCCCCCCCGCGGACGAAGGGACACACCGGTGAGCCGGGAAAGACTCCCCGCGTAGCTCGCTGTGCGTGAACAGCCGCGATTCCTCGCGGTGCGCTAATCGATGTGGACCATCCGGTTGCCCGCGGCCGATTCGTAGATGCCGTCCAGGATCTGCATGATTTCGACACCCTGTTCGGCCGTTGACATGGGTGTGCGGCCGGCCTGGATGCAGTCGACGAAGTGGGCGATCTCGGCGGCTACGCATTCCGACCATTCCCGTGGAGCGTAGGCGGGCGTGATATCCACCTGTTCGCCGTGCAGGTCTGTATAGACGGTCAGGTCGTTCCCGGTGATCTCGGCGCCGCCCCGGGTACCCATCAGTTTGACGTACGATCCCTCCGAGGGCACGTGGGAGGCCCAGCTCGTCTCCGCGATGAGCGTGGCGTCGTCTTCAAACCGGATGAAGGCGGCAGCGAGGTCTTCCACGTCGAAAACACCTTCCACCGAGTCGCTGAGCCGGGCGTAGGTGGCGCCTACCACGGAAACGGGCCGGGGGTTGCCCATCAGCCATCGCGTGAGATCGATCATATGGACGCCGAGGTCGATCAGTGGACCGCCGCCGGCCTGGGACTTGCGTGTAAACCAGGTCCCCGGTCCCGGAATGCCGCTCCGCCTCAACCAGCCGGTCTTGGCGTAGTAGATCTCGCCCAGCACTTCCTGCTCGACGAGCTTCTTCAGGATCCGGGTCTCCGCGCGGAACCTGTTGTTCAGGGCGATCATCAGGTACCGGCCATTGCGACGGGCGGCGAAGGCCATGTCCCGCGCCTGACCAGCGTTCAGCGCCATGGGCTTTTCGCATAGTACGTGGGCGCCGGCGTCCAGCACGTCGATGGTCACGGGAGCGTGGAGGAAATTCGGGAGGCAGACGCTGACCAGATCGGGTCCCAGGCCGGCCAGATCCCGGTAGTCGGTGAACGCGTGGGGCACGCCGTGCCGCGATGCGGTATCCTCGACCAACCCGGCATCGAGGTCGGCCAGTCCGATGACCTCGGTCCGTTCGTCCTTCAGATAGCCGGCGAGATGGGCCTGTCCCAGCCCCAGGCCAATCACGCCGACGGTCGTTTTTTCTTTCATTCGCCTATCCTGGCAGGTCCGACTTCTATCGTCCGCCACGGTAGGCGATCAGGTCGATTTCGATGCCGGCGTTGAGGACGACACCGGACTGGATGGTAGAACGGGCAGGCGGATCGCCCGTGTAGTAGGATCGGTACACTTCATTCATGGCTGAAAAGTCCTCCAGGTCGCCAAGAAATACCGTGGCCTTGACGACGTCGTCCATGGTCAGATCGGACTTGGCCAGCGCCTTTTGCAGGTTGTCCATGACCATTTCCGTTTCCTTCTCTATGCCACCCGGGATAATGCGGCCCCGAACTGCCGCGATCTTACCGGAAAGGAACACGAAGTCTCCAGCCTCGATGGCCTCGCTGTAGTTCTGGCCGGGCGCGATGGCCTTGCGGCCCCGGTCGTCCTGCGATTGGGCGGGCAGCACGGCGTAACCCAGCGAAATGGCGGCGACGACCAGCGCTGCGAAGCCGGCGAACAGCCACTTGGAAACCACGATATTCAGTTCAAAAGCTTCTTCTTTTCTACCGCCCCTGAATCGTATGGTCGGTATGGTCGAGCCCATGGTAACCTCCCCTGATTTTGGTTGACACAACACGCCTCAGGCAATATCTTTATCTCCATATGATCGAAAAATCAAGTAGTATTGGGAAAAGGATGGATATGTCTACGTGCCCGATTGTCTGTATGGTCCGACTTCAATTACCTCTTCGGACCCGGGGCACGGCAAAACCAGATTGAGACTAAGAAAAATGCACGATCAGCGTGCATTTTTTTTTGTCCGCCTTTTCATCTCCAGGGAGGGCTGTGGTCGCATGCAGGAAAGCTTGAGAGCGCTATTGGAATTACAAGAAACGGATCGGGGCCTGCACGAGCTTGAACAGTACAAGGTAGACATACCCAATAAGCTGGAGGAGATGGAAACCGTCCAGTCCGAGGCGGAGACCAGGCTCGCAGACCAGGTAACGAAGGTCGCGGAAATCGAGAAAAACAGGCGTCAGCGCGAACAGGACCTGCAGATCGCGCAGGAACAGGTCCAAAAATACCAGGGCCAGCTTTACAGCGTAAAGACCAATAAGGAATACGACGCCCTCCAGACCGAGATCCAGGCACAGAAGAACCTCATCTCCGAACTTGAAGACGCGATTCTGCAGTTGATCGCCGAGACCGAGGCCGAGCAAGAGGCGCTGGAGACCATGCGCGGTGAAACCGAATCGCTCGTCGAGCGCTTGAGCGAAGAGCGCACGGCGCTCGAGTCCAGGCTTTCGGCGGTAGACGAAGACGTCGCCGTCAAAATGGACGAGCGCAAGCGAATGGCCATGCGCGTGGAGAACCCGGTCCTGAAGGTATACAACCGTATTCGGCGGAACCTGCATGGGATGACCGTCGTACCGGTGAAGAAGGGGGCCTGCTCCGGCTGTTTCAACATTATTCCATTGCAGGTCATGCTGCAGATCCGCCAGGGGCGGAGGCTGGTGTCCTGTGAAAGCTGCGGCAGGATCCTGGTCGTGGAAGAAGGCCTGGAGCACTGAGATCCGCCCGGCCGCAACGCGCAGCTCGGCCGCAACGCGCAGCCCGACGCGCCATTCCGTAACCGACGGGGTTGAACCGGGCCGCGTCCTGTAGTATATTAAAGGATGTAAAACGTCCCAAGTCGTCCAGGCGATCGCGTTCGCCATCGCGCGGACGAGGAAAGTCCGAGCACCACAGGGCGGGATGCCTGCTAACGGCAGGGGGCAGTGATGCCACGGAAAGTGTCACAGAAAACACACGGCCGATCCCTTCTGGGAGGCAAAGGTGAAAAGGCGAGGTAAGAGCTCACCGCGGTCCGGGTAACCGGTCCGGCAGGACAAACCCCATCCGGTGCAAGACCGAATAGGAGAGGAGAGACGGCCCGTCTCGACCGCCGGGAAACCGGAGACTCTCGGGTTAGGTCGCACGAGGCGGCTGGCGACAGCCGTCCCAGATAGATGATCGCCACCTTCACCGCGAAGGTACAGAACTCGGCTTACGGTCGGCTTGGACGTTTTACGGTACCTTGGAGTTTGCACGGCCTTTCCACCATCTTCTGCGCACGATCACCCTCAACATACGAATGGTTGCATGAACAGCCGCTGGGTCCTACACGACGAACATCCCCAGGTTCCCCAGATGATGGAGCAGATCAACGTACCGCGCGTGATCGCGCAGATTCTGCTCAACAGGGGCGTTTCGACCTTCGACGACGCCCGGTATTTCCTGAAACCCACGCTGGACGATCTGCACAGTCCGTTCCTCATGGCGGACATGGATCTGGCCGTGGAACGGATCGCCGCCGCCATCGAAAGCAAGGAACACATCATGGTCTTCGGCGACTACGATGTGGACGGGACCACAGCGACCACGCTGCTGTACCTCACGATCAAGTTGCTGACGGAACGGATTTCCTCCTACATACCCAACCGGATGACCGATGGTTACGGACTGTCCATCGAAGGCCTGCAGGAAGCCAGGAACCGCGGGGTAACGCTGATTCTCGCCGTCGACTGCGGGATTACGGCCAATGCGGAAGTGGACCAGGCCCGCGAAATGGGCATCGACGTCGTCATCATCGATCACCATGTTCCGGGCGATATTCTCCCGAACAGCGTCGCCATTCTGAATCCGAAGCGGGCAGACTGCGAATACCCGTTCAAGGAGCTTTGCGGCGTCGGACTGGCCTACAAGGTGGCGCAGGCGCTGGCCGAGCACGTGGGACTGCCGGAGAACGCGGTGTATACGCACATGGACCTCGTGGCCCTGGGCACGACGGCGGACATCGTCCCCCTGCGCGACGAGAACCGGGTGCTGACCAAGTACGGACTGGACATGATGCAGCAGACGGACAAGTCGGGTCTGCAGGCACTGCTTGAAGTGGCGGGCCTGAGGGAGAAGGAACTGTCGACGGGACACATGCTCTTCATGCTCGCGCCCCGCATCAACGCCGCCGGCCGTATGGGCGACGCCACGCGCGTGGTCGATCTACTGATCACGGAAGACCGGCAGGAAGCGGCGCGACTGGCCGGAGTATTGGACGAGGAGAACCAGAGACGGCGCAAAGAGGATACGCTCACCTTCGAAGCGGCCCGGGAAATCGTCGAGAATGACCCGTTCCTCCGGGAGGCAAAGGGTCTCGTTCTCGATTCGGACACCTGGCATCCCGGCATCATCGGCATTGTCGCTTCCCGCATGGTGGAAGCCTTTAACCGTCCGGTCGTGATGATCTCGACCAAGGGAGAGAACGGACGGGGCTCGGCGCGCACCGTGGGCGATTTTCACCTGTACAACGCCATCAAGGAATGCTCCGACCTGCTCGTTCAATTCGGCGGTCATCACCACGCGGCGGGCCTTTCCATCGAAAAGGACCGCATCGAGGCGTTCAGGCAGAAGTTTCACGAGGTGGTCGCGGCGCGCGCGACACCGGCCGATTTCATACCCAGGCTCGAAATAGACGCGGAAATCGACCTCGACGAGATGACCCCGCGCATGGTCCTGCTGATGAAAATGCTTGGGCCCTTCGGACCGGCGAACCACCACCCCGTGCTCGTGTCGCGCGACCTGAGCGTCGTCGGAAAACCCAGGACCATAGGGATGGGCAAAAAGCACCTGAGATTCCGGGTAAAGCAGAACGGCCGCGTCATGGACGCGATCGGTTTCGGAATGGCGCACTTCGCCGATCAACTGAACGACAGCCGGGACCGCCTGGACCTGGCTTACAACCTCGAGGAGAACACCTTTCGGGGCGAGACCAGCCTCCAGTTGAGAATAAAAGACATAAAACCCGGCACGGTATAGCCTCCGAGCACGCTATGAAACTACTCGACCGTTTCCTTGACGGCGACCGGATCGCCCTGTCCCGCGTGATTACGCTGCTGGAGAACGACCGGAACCGGAGGTCCGCGATATTGGACCGGCTGTATCCCCGTTCGGGTAATGCCCGTCGCATCGGAATTACGGGGCCGCCCGGCTCAGGCAAGAGTACCCTCACGGACCGCCTCACCAAACTGCTGAGAAACAGCGGACGCACGGTAGGCATCATCGCGGTGGATCCGACCAGCCCCTTCACCGGAGGCGCGTTGCTCGGCGACCGGCTACGCATGCAGGGGTCCTGGGACGACCCGCAGGTCTTCCTGCGCAGCCTGGCCGACCGAAGCCACACCGGCGGACTGTCGGAGGCAACTCCCCACGCAATGACTGCTCTTGACGCCTTCGGCAAAGACGTTATCATTGTGGAGACCGTGGGCGTAGGCCAGTCCACGCTCGACGTTTCCGCCGTCAGCGATACCACCGTCGTCCTGCTCACGCCGGAGTCGGGCGACAGCATTCAGGCCATGAAGGCCGGTCTGATGGAGATCGCCGACGTCCTGGTCGTCAACAAGGCCGACCGGGAAGGCGCGGACCGGTTCGCCGCGGAACTGAGGACGATCGTGGACCTGGGACGGTGGGAGGAAGAATGGAAGCCGCCCGTCCTCAGTGTCAGCGCGCGTGACAACGCCGGCATGGACGGTCTATATGAAAAACTCGCCGCGCACGGAGACTACCTCGCCGGAGAAGGAAGGCTGCGGAGGCGCCGGATGCGCCAGGGCCGTTCGGCGATCGAAAAAGCGCTCGATGAAATGTGGCACGGCAGGCTGACGAAACTCCGGGACGCCGACGGCACGATGGACCGCCTGTCCGAACGCGTCGCCCGCAGGGAGATCCATCCCCTCGCGGCCGCCCGGGAGATGATGGACGAACTGGCGGTCTGACGCGGTGGTCCCGCCCCCGCGGATGGCGGCGGTCTGACACCGCGGCTTCGGCTGCGCTGGTTGAGGGAGCAAGGTCGATCATGGCAGACAATATACGCGTTCTCGTAGCCAAACCGGGTCTCGACGGACATGACCGGGGCGCCAAGGTGGTGGCCGGCGCCTTGCGCGATGCCGGTATGGAAGTGATCTACACCGGGCTGAGGCAGACGCCGGAAATGATCGTGGAAGCGGCCGTACAGGAAGACGTGGACGTGGTCGCGCTGAGCATCCTTTCGGGCGCGCACATGACTATCTTCCCCCGCGTGATGGACCTGCTGCGGGAAAGAGACGTCGACCACATGCTCCTCACCGGCGGAGGAATCATCCCGAAATCCGACGGGGTTGAGCTCTCGAAGCGGGGCGTGGGCAAACTGTTCGGCCCAGGCACGTCGACGCGGGACATCATCGCCTACATTAACGAGGAAGTAGCCCGCCGACGCGTGGCGGATGAGATTTAACCCGCGCCGGACCCGGGACGGGCTGTCCCGGAGATCCGGTCGCGACGTATGAGTCAAAAACCAGGAGGGGTACATGCGGAAGTCAGTATTCGCGGTGATCATTGCGGGATTCATGACATTGACGTGGTTTGCCGGCGGTGAGGCCCAGGTGCGCAAATCATCGGCGGACCTGGCGCTCATCAACGGCACGGTATACACGATGGACGGCAGTCGGCCCAAGGCGCAGGCCGTGGCGGTCATAGGGAACCGGATCGCCGTAGTGGGGGTCAATGAAGACGTGGAGCCGTTCATCGGACCCGATACCCGGGTGATCGATCTCGAAGGCCAGGCCATGGTACCCGGGTTGAAGGAAAGCCATGGCCACCTCATGGGCATCGGGGTCGCAAAAATGACGGTCGACCTGGTCGGTATTTCGGGTTACGACGAACTCATCGAACGGGTGCTGGCGGCGGCCGAGGGCATCGAGGAAGGGGAGTGGATCACCGGCCGAGGGTGGCACGAGGAGAAGTGGTCGGATCGCAGTTCGCTCACGGTCCGCGGGTTCATGACCCATCACAGGCTGAGCGAGGCCGTGCCCGATATCCCGGTCTATTTGCGCAGGGCCGACGGCCACGCCGCATTCGCCAACGCCCGGACCATGGAACTGATGGGGATCGACCGGGATACGCAGTCTCCGGAAGGCGGAGACGTCATCAAGGATGCCGACGGCAACCCCACGGGCATACTGGTGGACAAGGCCATGGGCTTCGTCAACGTCCCTTCGTTTACCGACAACCAGCGGCGGCAGGCCCTTGAACTCGGCATCCAGGAATGCCTGGCCAACGGCATCACCATGTTCGACGACGCCGGGGTCGGCCTGGACGGCATTGAACTGTACAGGGAATACGCGGACCAGGGCAAGCTGGACATGCGTGTCTACGTGATGGCCTCGAATCTGCATACCATGCGCGCCCTGCAAAAACCATGGTCACACGACGATGGGTTCCTGAGCGTCCGCGCCGTCAAGATGTACGGCGACGGGGCGCTCGGGTCGCGCGGCGCATGGCTGCTGGAACCTTACCATGACGACCCGGGCAATTCGGGATTTTACACCACGCCGCCCGACTCGATCTACGAGGCCGCGCGGTACGGCCTGGAGCACGGCTGGCAGGTGTGTACCCACGCCATCGGCGACCGCGGCAATCGCATGATGCTCGACATGTATGAGAAGGCGATGAAGGAATTCCCCCACGTGAAAGACCACAGGTTCCGCGACGAGCATACCCAGATCCTGGACGAGGCCGATATCCCCCGGTTCGCCAGGCTGGGCGTGATCGCGTCGATGCAGGGGATCCACGCGACCTCTGATCTACCCTGGGCGCCGGACCGTCTCGGCCACGCCCGCACGGAGGAAGGCGGCTATGTCTGGCAGAAGCTGCTCAAGGAAGGCGTGAAGATCATCAACGGGACCGACGCGCCGGTCGAAGACGTCAGCCCCATCGCGTCCTTCTACGCCAGCGTGACCCGCGAACTGCCGGACGGGACGCCCGAAGGCGGCATGTTCGGCGACCAGCGCATGTCGCGCCACGAAGCCCTGAGATCCTATACCCTGGACGCCGCCTTCGGCTCCTTTCACGAAGACCTGCTCGGATCCATAGAGCCGGGCAAGCTCGCCGATTTCACCGTGCTGTCCAAAGACATCATGACCGTGCCCGAGAACCAGATCCTGGACACGGAAATTCTGTATACCATCGTGGACGGGAAGGTGCGGTACGAAAGAGAGCGGGCCGCGATGCCGTAAAGGAAGGTTGTCCGAAGGAAAACCAGCAGCGCAGGGAGCGGGGAGGGAACCCAAGGGGGCTTTCCCCGTTCTTTATATCAGTGCAGCTATTTCAGCAGTTGTACACAGCCCCGTTACCGGTGGTAAAACTTGACGCAGGCCCATTTTCAGTGCATATTTCCGGGCTTGCGACCGCGGTGGTACGCATGGATGATCCGCAAGGGGAGGAGACGTGACCGCGCATCTCTGTTTCTGCGTGTTGACCGGCCTGGTGGCGTTTCTGGGATACGGACCGCAAGAGGCGCTTCATACGACCGAAACAGTCACGGGCAAGATGCGTCAGCATCTCGACGGCGTCAGGTCCCTGGAGGCCCAGTATTTCGTCTCGACGTACGCGGCTGTGCTCGACCAGCGAAACGAAACCGAGGGCAGGCTATATCTGGAGAGAGATGAGAACCGCCTGCGCCTGGAAGAAGCCGGTCAGACCATCATATCCGACGGTGAGTCTCTATGGACCTACGTGCCCGGAAACCGGCAGGTGATCGTGTCGCCGGCACGGGAAGACGCTTCGGGTGCGCGGCAAGGCCGGCCAGACGATTTTATTTTCAACTACTCGAATCGATACCGGTATGAACTGGAGGGCAGGGAACCGGTTGATGGCACGCCAAGCTTTCTGCTCAGGCTTACCGCCGTCGCTTCGGCCGAAGGCATTCCCGAGTTGCGAATATGGGTGGACGCGGAAACCTGGCTTACCAATAAAGTGATGTACGCTGACGATATGGGATCCGAAACCACCCTGCGTTTCAAGGATTACCGGCTGAACGCGAAGCTCGATCCCGGGCTGTTCAGGATGACGACGCCCGACGACGTCGAATGGGTCGACCTGCGTTGAATAACGCCGGCTAGAATATGGAGTAAGGACTTGCCCAATATCAGTCTCGCCAGCCTGGGCTGTTCGAAGAACCTGGTGGATTCCGAAGTCATGCTGGGCCAGCTCACCCGGGCCGGCTACAACGTGGTGAACGACCACGGGGACGCGGACGTCATTGTCGTGAACACCTGCGCGTTTATCGGTCCCGCCAAGGAAGAGTCCATCGAAACCATACTGGACCTCGCGCGGTTCAAGGAAGACGGCCAGTGCACGTCCCTCGTAGTCACGGGTTGCATGGCGCAGCGGTACGCCCACGACGTGGTCGCCGGGATGCCGGAAGTGGATGCCGTCATCGGCGTACATCAATATCCGCGCATCGTCCAACTGCTGGACCGTCTGCATGACCGGCACGAGACCTTGCGGGAAATACGCAGGCAGCCGCTGCCCACCGACTTTTCCTATCCCAGGGTCATCACCACGCCCCGCCATTCCGTTTACCTCAAGATCGCCGAGGGGTGCGACCGCAGATGCACGTTCTGCATCATCCCGGCCATACGGGGCAGCCAGCGAAGCCGCACCGTGGACTCCCTGGTGGAAGAGTCCCGGACGCTTGCCGGCCAGGGCGCCGTCGAACTGAACCTGATCTCGCAGGACACCACCTGGTACGGCAAGGACCTGGCGGAACCGGCCAGGCTGGAAGACCTGCTTGCCGCGCTGAACACCGTGGAGGGCGTGCGCTGGATCCGGGCGTTGTACAACCATCCCGTGCGTTTCACCGACACGTTGATCGACGCCTTCGCCGACCTGGAACGGGTCTGCAACTACATCGACATGCCGCTGCAACACATTTCGGATCCCATGCTCGAGCGCATGAACCGCGAGACGACCTCGAAGGATACACGCGCGCTCCTGAAACGGATCCGCGCCCGGATTCCGGAGGCGACGCTGCGAACCACCTTCATCGTGGGTTTTCCGGGAGAGACCGATGCGGACTTTGAAGCGCTTTACGACTTCGTGGAAGAAACGCGATTCGACCGCATGGGCGTCTTCATGTATTCGAGGGAAGAGCATACGCCGGCAGCCAGGTACGACGGGCAGATTCCCGACTCCGTCAAGCAGGAGCGGTACAACCGGCTCATGGCGCTGCAGCGCGAGATATCCCTCGCCCGCAACCGGGCCTTCGTGGGGAAGACGATCGACGTGCTGATCGACGAAAAGGCGGATGAAGGGAATTACACCGGGCGAACCGCCGCGGATGCGCCGGAGGTCGACAACGAGGTGCTGGTCTCCGGCGGCGACCTGGCGCCCGGAGACTTAGTGTCCGTGGACATCACAGATGCCATGGAATACGACCTGGTCGGCGTGGTTTCGGCGGGAGTTCCCCAGCCCGGCGGCCAGAACCGGCAGACTTTCCCCGCCCGATTCGGAACACCGGCATGATCAATCCTCGCCTACCACGCTTCAGGATCGCTTTTACGGGGATCTTCCTCGCCCTTCTCGTGCTTCCTGCGTGCAGCCCGCCCGATTTCGATCCGGACTGGACCGCGGAGGAACTTTACGATTACGGGATGGAGCGATTGGAACAGGAAGACTGGCTGGATGCTATGGACGCATTCCGGGCCATCACCCTCAGTCATTCCGGCAACGACATCGTGGACGATGCCCTGTACCACCAGGGCCGGATGCACATCGAGCTGGAGGAATACCCGCTCGCCGTACTCGTGTTCCGCCGGTTGATCAGTGATTTTCCCCAAAGCCCTTACAGCGATGAAAGCCAGTATCAGCTGGCCTATGCCACGTTCCTTCAGTCCAATCCGCCCCATCTCACGCAAGACAAGACCTTCGAAGCCATCCGCGAGCTCCAGTATTTTCTCGATGTGTATCCCGATAGCGAATGGACCGTGGAGGTCCACGAATTGCTTCAGGAGTGTTTCGACAAGGTGGCCGAGAAGGACTACCGGATCGGCAACCTCTACTACAAGTTGAAAGACTGGGAAGCGGCCCGTCTCTACTTCGGTGAACTGCTGGAAACGTATCCCATGAGCAATTGGGCTTTACGGGCGCAATACGAAATCGCTGAAAGCTACGCGAGGGAAGGGAAATTCAGCGAAGCCATCGAACAGTTCGAGATCTTCATCCAGAGTTATCCGGCAAACGAACTGTCGGCGGAGGCCGGTAAGCGTCTTGCGGAACTAAGAACCGAATACGAGGCGCTTGCCGGTCCGCCCGGTCCGCCCGGTTCGCCTGGTCCCTCTTCTAACCGGTCTGACCCGCCTGGTCCCTCGGACACGCTTGGCCCGTCTGGTCCGTCTGGTCCCTCTGACCCGTCTGGTCCGCCCGTGGATTACGGGAGTTCCCGGCCCGGCCCGGCTGCCACGGACGGGTCCTCGCAGGGCGAATCCGAGAGCGGCAATTCACCGTGAAAACCCATCGGCTTGGCGTTTACGGGGGAACGTTCGACCCGATACACACCGGCCATCTGTTCATTGCCGGGGGCGTTGTCGATCATTGCGCCCTCGACCGGCTCCTGTTCGTTCCATCCGCCCGCCCCCCACACAAGCAGGGACACGCCATCGCCCCTACGGATGACCGGTACCGCATGGCGCTGTTGGCCGCCCGGCAGGATCCCCGGCTCGAGGTTTCGGACCTGGAGATAAACCGCCCCGGGCTGTCCTACACCGTGGACACGCTGGATGCGCTGCGGAGGATATACGGTGAGAAGTGCGAAGTCTACCTCGTCATCGGGGCGGACAGCCTGCTCGAGATCGACACCTGGCATGCACCGGAACGGCTATTCGAACTGGCTACGGTCGTGACGGTCCCGAGGCCCGGCAAAGACCTCGCCGGGGTGGATCCGCGCTGGAGAGATCGCGTCGTCACCATCCATCTCCCCGAGATCGATATCTCGTCTACGGACATTCGCCGTCGCGCAGGAAAAGGACTTCCCATTTCCCACATGGTTCCCGGGGAAGTGGCGGATTACATCGAAGAACATAGACTCTACAGTGACCGGGCGGCGTGCGGGGAATAGGCGGCACAGGCGGTTAGCTTGCCCGGGCGGTCAGGCGGTGAGGCGGCCCCGGTGGTCACTCGGCTCAGGTAGTGAGACGGTCAGGCGGTGAGGCGGCCCCGGTGGCCCCGGTGGCCCAGCGAGTTGAGATTTCAGGAAAGGATCCTTATCCAAAGCGCTTCTGCCGAATTGGTCAACTCATCCTCGGTCCCGTTGTTTTCCAGAACGAAATCCGCCCATCTCGCCTGTTTCGTGTCGGGCACCTGGGCGGCGATGCGCTGCTCGGCCTCGTGCTCGGTCAGGCCATTGCGAAGGACGATCCGATCTTTCCTGGCGTTGGCCGGCGCGGTCACCAGGATGACCCGGTCGGCAAGGTCGGTGGGACCGGTGTCGACCAGCAGAGGCGCGTCGACCACGACGACCCCGCCGTAGCCTTCGCTGCGCATTTCGGCGATCCGACGTCGAATTTCTGCGCGGATGGCGGGTCTGACCAGGCGGTTCAATTTCTGCCTGGCCTGCTCGTCGCCGAAGACCAGGCGGCCGAGGGCCCGCCGGTCCACCTCCCCCTCTACCGTGAGGGCACCCTCGCCGAAGGCATCCCGGATGCCTTCGCGCAGCCTCTCGGTCCGCAGCTGATCGTGGCCGATGGCGTCGGCGTCCAGGACGCGGGCGCCGAGTCGCTCGAAAACCCGGGCTACCGTCGACTTACCCGATGCAATGCCGCCGGCTACTCCGATGACGATCAAGTCTCACCTATACCCCGACCGTACCGGCGCCGTTTGCCTGTTCGCCCGGAGTGGCCGCGGGTTCCAGCACTTCCGATTCGGCATCCTCGAGGCGCACGGAGACCATCTTGGACAGGCCGGGTTCTTCCATGGTTATGCCGTAGAGGTAATCGGCGGCTTCCATGGTCCGCTTGTTGTGGGTGACCACCAGGAACTGCGTGTTGCTGGTGAACTGGCGCAGGGCGCCGGCGAATCGTCTCACGTTGGCATCGTCCAGCGGCGCGTCCACTTCGTCGAACACGCAGAAGGGACTGGGCTTCACGAGATAGATAGCGAATAGCAGGGCGATAGCCGTGAGGGCCGTCTCGCCGCCGGATAGCAGGGCCAGGCTCTGCAGCCGCTTTCCTCCGGGCCGCGCCATGATTTCTATGCCCGTTTCGAGGGGGTCCCCTTCTTCGAGCATGAGGTCGGCCTCACCGCCCTCGAAAAGCGCCTGGAACGTGGTCATGAAGTTGGTCCGGACCTCTTCGAAGGTGGCCATGAACCGGGAACGGGCGGCCTTGTTCATCTTGACGATGGTCTTCTCCAGGTTGTCTTTGGCCTCGATGAGGTCGTTCTGCTGCTGCTGGAGAAAATCGAGCCGCTCCTTGCCCGCCCGGTACTCTTCCACCGCGGCCATGTTGATGGGACCCAGTTCGTCCACCTTGCGCTGGAGACCCATCCGCAGGGTCTGTGCGGCGTCGGGCGTGTATTCGTCCAGTTCCTCGATCTGCGGCAGTTCGTCCATGCCCTCGGGATCGGTGCCGTGTTTCTCCATCAACTGCCGCCGGATCTCGTTGCTCTTCATGTACAGTTCAGCGTCTTCCAGTTCCGCCTGGTGCACCTGTTCCTGCACCTGGGTCAGCGCGTTCCGGTTCTCGCCGAGGTTCTGCTGTATCCGGCGTTCTTCTTCCTGCAGGTTCTGGTGCTCTTCGAGAACGGCGTTGCGGTCCACCTCCCGTTCCCGCCTGGAAGCATAGTGCGCCTTCAGCTGTTTCTCGTTTCTTTCCTGGGTCTTCTTCAGTTCCTTCGATTGGCTGCCGGCCTCCACTGCTTCGGTTTTTCGTTGCGCCAGGAGAGTGGCCAGCCGCTCGTTTTCCTGCGTGAGGAATTCGTCGGTGGTGCTCAGTTCGTTGCTCCGACTTTCCATGGAGACGAGGGCGACCCTGGCGTCGTTGGCCGCTTCGGCCAGGCGCTGGCGTTCCGCTTCCATCTCGTCCAGGGTATCCTGGTTCCCCCGCTCTTCCTCTTCGGCCGCTGTCCGGTCGTGCGCGAGGGAGTCCAGCGCTTTTTTCCGTTCCTCGCGCTCCACGGCCGCGGCCTTCGCCTCCTCCGCCAGGGAATCCGCTTCCCGGGCGAGTTCTTCGTCCTGTTCCGCCATCCGGACGCGCTCGAAATCCAGCTGCCGGTCCCGGGACTCCGTTTCCATCAACTTGCGCCGGGATTCGCCGAGTACCTGTTCGACGGAAGCCTGCCGTTCCGTCAACGAGGCCAGTTCCGCCCCCAGTCCTTCCAGTTCACCGGCGATCTTCTCGCGTTCCGCGCGGTTTTCTACCAGTTCCGCTTCGATCTCCGCGATCCGCTCCGCACGACTAAGCAGGTCCGATTCGCTCGCCTCGGACGATCCGCCGGTCAGCAATCCGGCCGGATCCACGACTTCGCCCGCGGCTGTCAACAGTCTCCAGTCCTGGTCGGTATCGAACAACGGGGACAGGCGAAAGGCCGTTTCGACGTCCTTCACGAGCACGACCCGGGAGAGCAGGTGGGTCACGGCCGGATCCAGCGCCTTGTCGGAGGAGACCATGGTGCTCGCGCGGCCGATGATGCCGTCATCCTCGAACGGCAGGTCCGCGGGCGCGGGGCGGGACTTCATCCGGTCCAGCAGAATGAAGGAGACCCGTCCGGCCTCCTGTTCCCGGATATAGCGGAGGCCCGCCTCGGCGTCTTCCGTGCGACCGGCCACGACGTATTGAAGCATGTCGTCCAGGTAGGCCGCGATCACCTTTTCGTATGCCTTGTCGATCGTGATCCCATCCGCAAGCACGCCGCGGAGTCCTTCGATGTCCGCTCCGTTGGTCAACAGCGTCCGGACTCCCTGGCCGTATCCTTCGTACTGCCTGTGCATGCGGTCGAGCAGCGCCTGTTCCTTTTCGGCCGTCGTTATGGTTGTTTCGAGGCTGGTCAGTTCGTTACGGGCCGACTCGATGCATTCCCGCGCGTCCTGGACGGATTCTGCCAGGTTCGCATTCAGCGCCGAGTTTTCTTCCACCACCTGCCTGAAGCCGCGCAGTTCCTTTTGCGCGGATTCGAAGGCCGCCGTTTTCGATGCCAGTTCTTCGGCGAGTTTCTTTCGCGCGGCCTCCACCTCGGTGCTTCTTCTGTGAAGGGACGCTTCGCGGGCTTCGAGCGAACTGATTTCCGCCAGTTCGCCCGAGTGTTTCTGAATCAACGACATGCTACGGTTCCGTAGTGCCTGGGTGGACTCTTTCTGCACGGCGATCCGGCCGGCATAGGTCCTGGACGCTTCGTCCCGCTCTGCGAATGCGGCGCGGGCCTGTTCCAGCGCCGTGTCCAGTGTCTTCCGGTCGTCGACGATCCGGGCCAGCTGGAACCGGATGCGTTCCTGCTCGGTCTCCGCCTGTTCTGCTTCTCCCGACGCGGAACTGGCCCGCTGCTCCAGGCCGGTCCGGCGTTCCTTGCTTACCAGGAGTTCCTCTTCCAGCGCCCGGATCTGGTCATCGATCCGATTCACCACGTCCTGCCGGTTCTGCAGTATTTCTGCCTTTTCGAGCTGGACGGCCTTGTTCTTCTCGACCTCGGCTTCGGCGGTACGTATGCGTGTCTGAATGGCTTCTTTCCGGTCCGCGTACTCCTGTAACCGGGCACGGACGGGTTCGGTCTTCCCGCGCAGATCCTGGTACGCGTGACAGGCGACCACGATCTCCACGTCCTTCATCTGTTGCATCAGCCGGTCGTACCGTTCATACTTGCGCACCTGCCGACGCAGCGAACTCACGCTGCGTTCGACTTCATCCAGGAGGTCGGCGATACGTACCAGGTCGTGTTCAGTACCTTCCAACTTCCGCTGCGCCAGTCGCCGCCGGGTCTTGTACTTGTTGATGCCGGCGGCTTCCTCGATGAGCTGGCGCCGCTCCAATGGGCTGCCGTTTACCACCGATTCCACCATGCCCTGCTCGATGATGGAGTAGGCGTGAGCGCCCATGCCCGTGTCCAGCAGGAGGTTGGTGATGTCCTTGAGGCGGCAGGGTACCTTGTTGATCTGGTACTCGCTCGCGCCGGACCTGAAATAACGGCGCGTAATCGTGACTTCGCTGTATTCGACGGGCAGCTTCTGCTCGCTGTTGTCGATCGTCAGCGATACCTCCGCCATGCCGAGCGGTTTCCGGGCGGCCGTCCCGTTGAAGATGATGTCTTCCATCCGGTCGCCCCGCAGCGAAGTCGCGCGGTGTTCCCCGAGCGCCCAGCGTATGGCGTCGACGATATTTGACTTGCCGCAGCCGTTCGGGCCGACTACGGCTGTGATGCCGTCGCTGAACTTCACCTTCAGCCGGGTGGAGAAGGACTTGAACCCGATCATTTCAAGATGGGAGAGACGCATCGGATACGGATCCTGATGGCGTAAAGTGCCTAATCGAAATACGGTAAAGTGAGATCGGGTCGAAAATGGGTTTCAGGAGACTATTAAGGGGATATATTAGTATATGTTGGGGGCTTGTCAAGCGATTTATACACTATGTACGGCAGGCCTGGCCGGGCGGCAACCACTGTAAACAGGGTTCGAAAGGGATTTGTCGGGGCACGAAAGGGACCTGAACTGAACCTGAAATGGAGCGGTCGGCGGACCTGCCGGCGACCGCAGGATATCCGGTCCTCCTCCGATGGCAAACAGGGGTCGACGCAGCAAGATGGCAAGATCAGCGGACAAACAGACCATCGTGGTCATCATTCCGGTCCTGAACGAAGAGGATTCGATCGGACTGGTCCTGGAACACATTCCGGAGGGGATGGCCACGGCCGTAATCGTCGTGGACAACGGTTCGACGGACCGGACCGGGACAGTGGCCGCGGAGGGTGGCGCGGTCGTCGTGCGGGAACCCCGGCGCGGATACGGTGCGGCCTGCCTGCGCGGCATGGCCGAGGCCGCCCGGTTCGATCCAGACGTCATCGTGTTCCTGGACGGCGATTTCAGCGATTACCCGGAAGACATGGCGGACCTGGTGCGCCCGGTCTTGGAAGCGGGTTACGACATGGTGATCGGTTCCCGGATGCTGGGACACCGCGCGCCGGGCGCCATGCCGGTCCAGGCCCTGATCGGCAACGTCCTCGTTCCCAGGATCATCCGGTGGCTCTACGGACATCGATACACCGACCTGGGACCGTTCCGGGCCATTCGCTACGACAGGCTGCTCGAGCTCGAAATGGCAGATCAAGACTTTGGCTGGACCGTCGAAATGCAGATCAAGGCGGCGCAAAGGAAGTACCGCACCCTCGACGTCCCGGTGCGGTACCGGAAGCGGGTCGGGGTTTCCAAGATCACGGGAACGCTGTCCGGGGCGGTCCGGGCGGGCGTGAAGATACTCTGGGTGACTTTCAGGTATGCGTTGAGGCGGCAGGGATGAATCTCAACTCACCCCTCCCCCGTTCCGATCGGCCGGTCCTCATCCGTTATCCACTCGCTCCATGAACCCGGATAAAGCACGGCGTCACCCAGGCCCGCGTGGGCGATGGCGAGCAGGTTGTGGCAGGCGGAGACCCCTGAACCGCAGTAGTTTACGGCGCGCTCCACGGGGACGCCGGCGAGCAATCCCTCAAATCTCCGCCTCAGCTCTTCAGGCGCCCTAAAGCCTCCATCTTCCCCGAGATTCTCATCGAACGATGCACACCGCGCGCCGGGAATGTGGCCGGCCACGGGGTCTATGGGCTCCTGTTCTCCGCGGAAACGCTCGGGCGTGCGGGCATCCAGGACGGTCCAGGCCGCATCGTTCCGGTGCTGATCAACGCCGTCCGCATCGGTGACCAGGTTTGCACGGACGCTGGCCGTGAAATTCCTCGGAGCAACCTCAGGTACTTCCCGCGTAACCGGCAGTCCCGCGCCAGTCCATGCCGGCCATCCGCCGTCCATCACAGCGACAGCGTCGTGGCCCAACCACCGGAGCATCCACCACACCCTGGCGGCAACTGATCCTCCCGCGCCGTCGTAAACCGCGACCTGCACGCTTTCGTCGATCCCCAACCGCGAGAAGACCGTGGCGGCCCGTTCCGCAGACGGCAGCGGATGACGGCCCGTTTCTCCGCGAATGATGGGACCGGACAGGTCGTCGTCCAGATGGGCGTATACGGCGCCGGGTACGTGGCCTTCTGCGTACTCCCGGGCACCCTGGTCCGCGTCGGCCAGGGAGAATCTGGCGTCGATCACGCGCCAGTCCGGGTCTTGATAATGGCGGTGTAACGTGTGGACATCGATCAGGGTACTATGCATGCACATTTCCCTCGATTCCGCCGGTCTGCATTTCGCCGTTTCACCTGATTAGTCATCGCTCTCTTCGTTCTCGTATACGATCCGGATCGCCCTGATATTGGCGATTTTGAAGGCGTGCACGTCGCCCTCGGGCATGCGGTGCGACTCGACGAAGGGCGTGCCTCGGGTCCGCTCGATGCGAATGGGCTTGATCCGGTGCAGGAAGCTGCGGCTTCGGTTGCCCAGGTAGTATTCGATGACGGCACGGTGATTGTTCTTCACCGCGATTTCCAGGAGTTCTTCCGTCTGCCCCGGAGACAGGTACTGCATGTTGGCGGCCTGCTCGATGTGCGGTGCGTTCAGGTCGGCGCCGCCCGATCCCCCGTGCAGTTGGAAACCGGGAAGGCAGTCCCCGAATCCGAGCACCGGCTTCTGTTCGGAAGAAGGCGGCGTACGCTGTTCACCGGTCACAGGTGGACCGATTCGCTCCCGCTGGCCTGCCCGCGGACCGTTTCCTTCGACGGACCGGACTCTTTGGCCGGAGTTGGAAACCGAAGCTGCCCCCGAGGATCCGACGATCCCGGACTTCGGCATGTAACCCTGTTTCTGGAGCAGGTCCATCAGTTCTCTGTACCTCTTGCGCTCCACGATCAACGCGTCGGGCGCCACCTCGCCCTTTATGTACGGGGCGAGTTCACCGTGCGCCTTGATGTGGCTGGCGATTTCGGCGCTGGCGGTACGCAGGAGAAAAGCGTCCATGAAATACACCTGGCCGTATGCATCGCCCCACGACTGAATTGAGTACGCGACGTTCTGGGGCACGTCCTTGTCGGAATGGTCCGTCAGGAAACCGATGACCTCCTCGCCTGACATGTCCGAGTTGGCGGCCCGGTAGATGGTATTGCGCGTTACACGGTAGGTCAGCGTGAGATCGACCTTTTCAAGGTCGGCGAACAGCTCGAGTTTTTCCCGGATCGTCAGGTCCAGGTCCCTGGGCGCGATGATCTCGAAAGTCGGCTGGACGATGAACTGCGCGCTCCATGCCTGTTCGTCCGGCCAGTCCTGCCCCCCGAAGACGTGTCTTCCCGCCGGCGTGATTACCAGTCCGCCGACGGATCCGTTCTTGCCGTCATACTTACGCAGAAGGCCGATCCATTCGAGCTCGCGCAGCGCGGCAAGAATCTCCGCTCTTTCCTGTTCGCTGATGGAATCCGTGCGGACATCGGGCGAGGAACAGTTCAGCGCGCAGCGCATGATCTGGTCCAGGTCCACCTGCGCGAGTCCCACGCACAGCTGAAGGATGCCGGGCAGCGCGGTAACCGCGGGGGACCGGGCCCGTTCCCGTGCGTGCCAAAAGCACAACAGGTCCGCCAGTTTCTCGGATGTTGGCAGTTCCATCCAAGATTCGAAATCAAACCCGGCACGGAGGCGTCCGTCCTCTTCGCGCGTCAATCCACGCCACTGCGCATATTCCATGACGAAGCGCATCTGTTCTGTAATGTCTTCCGCTGAATCCGGCATGCCGTTCGTCGCGGTTTCCTGCCGCTCCACCATGGCATCGAACGCCCGTTTATAGGGCAGGCCCCGGTCCGTGAGCCGCGCCGGATTGTGGCGCAGGCCATTCACGAGGGCGAAGACGTTCCTGACGGCGGTGAGATCCCGGCTTTCGTCGTCTTCCGATCCCGCCGCTTCCGTCGAAAAGACTCCTGCCAGCCGGTCCGTGAAGTTACGGATCAGCATGTCACGGAGATCTTCCGGTACGACGAAATCGACGGTGCGGTAAGCAGGTCGCCGTCCGATCACGAGCCCTCGGGCAAGCAATCCGTGCAGCTGTTCGGTCAACCCGCTGTTTTCGGGCTTTCTCGTGTCGTAGACGCGTCCCGAAGCTCCCGCCGAAAGGACGGCCAGCAGGACCTCCCGCGCTTCCTCGGTCAGATCGTCCACAATCTGATCAATGAAACCCGGCTGGAAGGTCTGGTCCGTGATCTCCCGGATCAATCGGGCGCGGGAGATCATGCCAGGCTGTACGCCCAGGGTGAAGGCGATGGACTTCAGGTCGCCCATGGGCAGGGCGGCGAGGTATTCCTGTAGAATCAAAGGATTATTCCCATTCGATGGTGCCGGGTGGTTTCGAACTAAGGTCGTAGACCACGCGGTTCACGCCCCTTACTTCGTTGATGATGCGGTTCGACACGTGCGCCAGGAAGTCGGTGGGCAGGCGGGCCCAGTCCGCCGTCATGAAGTCGAGCGTGGTCACCGCGCGGAGGGCGATGACGCGCTCGTAGGTGCGGGCATCGCCCATCACGCCGACGGTCTTGACCGGAAGCAGTACGGCCAGCGCCTGGGACACCTCGTCGTACAGGTCCGCCCTGCGTAGTTCGTCGATGAAAATCTTGTCCGCATCCTGCAGCATGGCCACCCGTTCCGGGGTCACTTCCCCCAGCACGCGGATGCCCAGGCCCGGTCCGGGGAAGGGATGCCGGTCGATGATCTCATCCGGCAGGCCAAGCTCCCGGCCCACGGTGCGCACCTCGTCCTTGAACAGGTTGCGGACCGGTTCAAGCAATTCTAGTTCCAGGTCGTCCGGCAATCCGCCCACGTTGTGGTGGGTCTTGATGACGCTTGCCGGACCCTTTACGGAGGCGCTTTCGATCACGTCGGGATAGAGCGTGCCCTGGGCCAGGATGCGCACGCCGCGCAGCGAGGTCAATTCGCGCTCGAGCACCCGGATGAACTCGTCCCCGATGACCTTGCGTTTCTGTTCCGGATCCTCCACGCCTTTGAGCCGGCCGAGAAAACGGTCCGACGCGTCCACGAACCGGAAGCGGGCGTTGATGGTCCGGCGGTAGGTCTCTTCGACCTGCCTGGCCTCGTCCTTCCGAAGCATGCCCGTATCCACGAAGACGCACGTAAGGCGGTCTCCGACGGCCCGGCCGATGAGCGCGGCCACGACCGAGGAATCCACGCCGCCGCTGGCGAAGCAGGCCACGCGCCGCTCGCCCACGGTCTCCCGGATGGAGGCGAGGGCCTCGTCGATGAAAGTCCGCGGCGTCCAGTTTCCCTCGCATCCGCATATGGCGAACAGGAAGTTCTCCAGGATCTCGCGGCCCTGTACCGTGTGCACCACTTCCGGGTGGAACTGCACCCCGTAGATCCGCCGATCGATCTGCTCGACGGCGGCGATATGGCCGTTGTCCGAACGGGCGATGACTTCGAAGTCCGGCGGGGGCGACTTGAGTTCGTCGCCGTGACTCATCCAGACCGTCATCCGTTCGGGCAGGTCGCGGAAGAGGGGCGTATCGCCAATAGTCCGGATCCCCGCGTTGCCGTATTCCCGGGTTCCGGCGTGGGCGACCTCGCCTTCGTGGTAATGCCCCATCAATTGAAGGCCGTAGCAAATCCCGAGGATCGGCCTGCCCGCCTCGAAGATGCCCGGATCGGGATGGGGCGCGTCTTCCCCGTACACGCTCGCCGGACCGCCCGAAAGAATGATGCCGCTGACGTTGCGCGCCGACAATTCGGACGCCGGCGTATCGTAGGGCAACACCTCGCAGTAGACGTGGCTTTCCCGTATACGCCGCGCAATAAGCTGCGTGTATTGCGCGCCGAAATCGAGGATGGCAATCCAGTTCGAGTCAGCCATTTAACGGATTACAGGGGTAAAAACGCCGGTATCGTGAAATAAAGGTACAGGTTGTATAATAAGCCCGTTCAACACCCTTCGTCCAGCATAGAAAGAATATGGTCAACCGCGTGCCCACCCGAAATCACCCGGAGTTCGATATCCAGGGCGACCAGGTGTTTTCTGATGGCGTGGTCCGTCGGGATGCGCACGGCGTCCTTTTCCGTCGTGACGATGCATTCCACACCGGTTTCCTCCGCCAGGGACAACGCCTGGTCCAGTTCGGACGGAGTGAACGGGTGGTGATCCGGGTACGCCAGGATCCGCGTCGCGCTTCCCCCGGCATCGGTGACCGTTCGCGCGAAGGAGGCGGGGTTGGCGATTCCGCAGAAGACGAGGACGTGGCGGTCGGCCAGCCACTCCACCGGCAGCGTTGCACCGCCGGATATTCGTCTCAGGCCGGCGGGGACGTAGGCGGTTTCGATGATGTTCAGGTGGGGAAACGCAGCTTTGATGCGTTCTGTGTCGGTATCCGCGGAACCGGCCTGGTCCGTCCGCGTCAACACCAGAACATGTGCCCGGACGAGTGAGGAAACCGGTTCACGGAAGGGGCCGGCCGGGAGCAGTCTCATCGGGCTTAACCGGCTTGAGGCGTCATGGACGACGATGTCCACCGCGCGGGCCGTTCTCCTGTGCTGGAATCCGTCGTCCAGCAGCAGCACGTTCGCGCCGTACCGGTCTATGGCCAGCCGTCCCGCCGCGGTGCGGCTCGGACCGACGACGACCGGCACGCCAGGAAGCGCCGAGGCCAGAAAGGCCGGTTCGTCGCCTACCTCCTGCCAGGTGGCACCGGGCGCAGCGGATCGAGTCGCGCGGGAATCGCTGCCGTAACCCCGGCTCAGCACGGCGGGCCTGTAACCGGCGTCAACAAGCCGCCGGGCAAGATACCGCACGACAGGCGTCTTCCCCGCGCCGCCCGCGGTCAGTCCGCCCACGCTGATCACCGGGACCGGAAGCCGGTCGGCATTCAGCAGTCCCGTATCGTACAACCCGTTGCGTAACCTGACCACCATACCCATCAGCAGGGACGGAGGAAGCAGCGCACAGCGTACGAGACGAACGGCCGGGGCGCGTTCGCCGGGATCCAGCAGTCGCGCTATGAACGGCGTGCCGTGCGGGAGGCGCGACGGCACAGATCCGTGCAGATCAGGATCCAGGATCCACCGGTCGAGCAGGTCCAGGGTGCGGTCCACGGCCATTGATTTATCGCGCACGGCTCGTACGGCGGCCGCGCCGGTCTGCGCGCACTCTCGCGGGTTTTCCAGTAATTCGAGCCACTTCCTTGCGAGTTCGTCGCCGTTGTGAATGACCATGCCTCCCCCGGTCCGTAGCAGGGCCGCGGCGCTTGCCCGTACGTTTTCGGTGTGGGGGCCGAACAGGACCGGTATGGCGCATGCCGCGGGTTCCAGCAGGTTGTGCCCGCCGAGTGGAACCAGCGTGGCGCCGACGAAGGCCATGTCCGCGGCGGCATACATGGACGCCAGTTCGCCCATGGTATCCAGGATGAGGACGTCGAACTGTTCAGATTCTAGACCGTCCGGACCGCCTGCGCCACCTGGCCCGTCCGGATCGTTCGGACAATCCGTACGACCCGCTCCGTCCACACGGCTCAGCCGCGTTCGATGGGCGAACCTGAGGTCCGCCGCCTTCAGCATCTGCTCGACCCGGGATATGCGGTTGAGATGCCGGGGCGCCCAAATCAGTTTGACCTCCGGATACCGTTCGTGTACGCGGGAGAAGGCCGCCAGCACGGCGCGTTCCTCTTCCACGGGCCGGGGGCAACCCGCCATGATCACCGGCACGGTCGCGGACAGGCCTAGCGAACGGCGCGCCGCTTCCCGCGCAGGACCGGCCTGGTCGGCGGCAAGGTCGAATTTGACGTTACCCGTCACACGTACCCGTTCCGGATCAGCGTCGTAGGCGATAAGCCGCTCACCGTCGAGCGCGTGCTGGACGCCCACGGCGGCCAGTTGTCCCAGCATGTGCCTGAAGAGCGGCTTCACGAAACGGTTTCGCGCGAGACTTCGGTCCGACATGCGGCCGTTGACCAGCGCCACGGGGCAATCGTGGGCGGCCGCCGCATTGAGCATGGCGGGCCAGAGTTCCCCCTCGAGCAGGATCAGCGCGCGGGGGCGTACCCGTCCGAATACACGATGGACGATAAACGGCGCGTCGAGGGGCGCCAGTCCGAAGAACTCCGCCTGGGGTACGTGCTTCCGGGCATAGGCCAGCCCGGTTTCCGTCATCGTAGTGACCAGCACCGAAAAGCCCGGATGGCGTTTCACGAATGCGCCGATCACGGCCGCCAGGCCGGTGGCTTCGCCCACGGACGCGCAGTGGAACCAGACGACCGGCAGATGCCCGCCGTCGGGGACGAGCGGCCGCTGGCCGAGCCGCTGGCGCATCCCCAGGCGGTCCAGGATGGACAGGAATACCAGGATCGGCGAGAGCAGCACGGTCAGCGCTGAAAACAAAAAGGTGTAGATAAAGGTCATGTCAGGTATCGGCTGGAATGGTCACGACGCCTTCAGGCTACGTCGCGCGGTTTCCCGCGCTTCAAGCAGGCGTCGCTGAAGTTCTGCCCGGAAGGGCTCAAGGCCTTCGACCGGTGCGTCTCCGGGTACAGTCAGCGGCTCTTCGAAGGCGATCGCCGTGCGGGAAAACGGGCGCGGAACCATGAACCGGTCCCAGCTCGAGAGCACCCAGGGCTTGCGCGAAGCAACTGCGAAGGGCACGATGGGAAGGCCGGATCTCCCGGCGATGAACAGCGTTCCCGGTTTGACCTGGAGCCGGGGACCCCGCGGTCCATCCACGGTTACCCCCAGGTCGTCGCCGGCCGCGCCGGCCGCCGCCATGCGGAACAAGGCGCGCGTACCTCCCCGGGTGGAAGATCCGCGTATGGTCCCGTATCCCATGCGCTCGATGGCCCGGGCAATCAACTCGCCGTCCCGGTGTTGGCTGACCAGCACCTGAATCCCCTGACGGCGAAAGGCGTAGGTGGCCACAAGGAGACCCTCGTGCCAGAAGGCGTACAACACTTTCCGGCCGCCTTCCCGGGCCTGTTCCAGGTATTCCTCTCCGACCAGGTGGATGGAAAGCGTCCGCCCCAGCAGGCATATGGCGCCGGCACTCAGGTTACTCACCAGGGAATACGCGGGGCCTTCATTGCGCGTCATCCGCCGCCCCCTTCCCCTTCCCCTGCAGCCCGCTTTCCTCTTCATCCAATGGATCCTTGCCGCCCGCCAGTTCGAGGGCCAGACCGGCTACACGCGACGAGGCGCCCGGCGTGCCCAGGCGGTCTTTTACCTCGCTCAACCTTTGCGTCATCTCCAACCGTTTCTTCGGATTCCTGAGCAACTCGAGTACCACGGGCGCGAGGATCTTCGGCTCGACCGCGTCCTGAAGGAATTCCGGTGCGATGCGCCGGCCCGCGACTACGTTTACAAGACCGATGTCCGGAATGCTGACCAGGCGCCGGGCGATCCACCAGGACACCCGGGACATGCGGTAGAGGACAAGCAGGGGCGTGCCGAAACAGGCAGACTCCAGGGTCGCTGTTCCTGACGTGACCAGCAACAGGTCGGCATGGCGCATGACTTCGTAGGTGCTGTTTTCCACCACGGGGATCTCTTTCGCATGCCCCTCGAAATGGCCCGCCAGTCCGGCACGCGGGACGGTAGGCGCCAGTCCGATGACACCCTGGGTCGCGGGCAGGTCCTGCTGCACCTTTTTCAGCGTGCCGGCCATCGCGGGGAGCATGCGCTCCACTTCCATGACCCGGCTGCCCGGCAACATTCCGATGATCGGCCGGTCCGGATCGAGGCCGGCCCCTTCGCAGAAACCGGCTTTGGACTGCCGGCTCTCGAGCGCTTCCAGCATGGGATGGCCGACGAAGACCACCTTCCCCCCGGCTTTCTCGTATAGTTCCACTTCAAATGGAAAAACTACGGCCATGTAGTCGACGAGCCTGACGATGGAGTGAATACGCCTCGCCCTCCAGGCCCAGACCTGGGGACTGATGTAATACAGGACCGGTATCCCCCGCTTACGCGCCTTGCGGGCGAGTCGGAGATTGAAATCCGGATAGTCGATGAGGATCATCAGGTCGGGCCGCCTGGATTCGAGGAGACCGTCCATCCGCCGCAGCGCCCTGCGAATGAAGGGCAAATGCCGGATGACCTCGGTGATACCCATTACCGAGAACTTCTCGATATGGTAGATCAACGCGCAGCCGGCCCGTTCCATGCGGTCCCCGCCGATTCCGTATATATCGATCCCGGGACGTCTGGCCTTGAGCGCGGCCACGACACCCGCTCCATGCATCTCCCCCGACGCTTCACCGGCAATGATCATGACCCGCATCGGCCCCGACTCCTTCGCTTGTACCCGCCCGCCTGCCTGGAACGGCGTTCATTCGAAATCCAGTTGGAAACGCCAAAACGAATTCCTGTATAGGATTCGTCCCCGCCTCGGATTTGTCCCCGTCGAAGAAACATGAACCCGGCGCGTAATGAACCTGGCCCGCCATGAGCGCGGCCAGTCGTGAGCGTGGACCGTCATGAGCGCTTCCCGCCATGTGCGCTACCTGAAATGAGCGCTTCCCGCCATGAGCGCTGCCAACCGTGCAGAATGATAACAGGGACGAGGAATCTAAAATTCAAAATACACTTTGAGGCCGCAACCTCTGAGTTTATTTTAGAGTCTTACACATTAAGGTGGTTATAAACGTAAAACAGGAGGTCGGAAAAAGCATGGCAGATTCCCCGTCAGGGCGCACCATGGTATTCGTTTCGTTAACCGGCGACGAGCAGATCAAGGCTTACGACCAGGACCGGGAGACGGGTTCCCTGACCCTGCGGTCCACCAGCGACGCCCACGGTCCGTCCGGGGCGCTGTGCCTGCATCCGGCGGGCAATCTCATGTACAACGCACACGTGGAATCCACCACGCTCGCGGCCTATGGGCTGGATTCGGGTTCCGGTGAGCTCTCCCTCATCAACAAGGTGGATACCGGCATCGACATCCCCGCGCACCTCGTTACGGACCGGCGCGGCAGGTTCCTGCTGACGGTATACTACGGGGGTGGCGGCATCACCGTGCACCGCCTGGGAGAAGACGGTGCGATCGGTGAACTCCTCCAGTACATCAACACCGGAGAGAAGGCCCATGCCGTGTGCCTGGCGGTCGAGGACCGGTACGTGATCGTGCCCCATGTCTGTCCAACCAACAAGACCTGCCAGTTTCGATTCGACGCGGAAACGGGCCGGCTGACGCCCAATGACCCCGCGGTGCTGAGCCCCCCGGACGGCGAAACGGGTCCGCGGCATATCTGTTTCCGGCCGGCGGGCGACGTGGCCTATATCGTCAATGAACAGGGCAATACGGTCACCGCGCACCGCTTCGACGCCGAACGCGGAACGCTTACGATTTTCGAGAACATCTCCACACTGCCCGACGGTTACGAAGAGGGTGGATTCACCGCCCACGTCGAGGTGCACCGCAACGGGAAGTGGGCTTACGCCTCCAACCGGGGGCACGACAGTATCGTGGGCTACGACGTGGCGGCCGACGGCGCGCTGAGCGCCTTCGGGCACGTTTCCGTTCCCGCCAGTCCGCGGTCCTTCAACATCGACCCCGACGGGCGGTATCTCTACTGCGCCGGCGAGGCGGCGGGCGTGATGACGGCGTATCGCGTGGACCCGTCAGACGGTAGCCTGCATCCGATCCGTGATTATACTGTAGGCGATAAGCCATTCTGGGTGATGGCGACGACGCTGGGTTGACCATATGAGCGACAAACAGAAAAGCGGCGAGGACCCCAAGGGCCTGGTGGGGATGTTCACGGCGGAGCGGCAGCGTGAACAGGACAACACCATGGACCGCAGGATCGAGCGGAAGCGCTTCACGCCGCGGCGGATCGCCATTTGCGGCGCGGCGGCCCTGGTGATCGTCTTTGCCGCCTGGCAACTGCTCACGATCAACCCGTCCTCGCTGAACGTGGACGCCGAGAAGCTGACCCTGGCCCCGGTCACCCATGGTCCCTTTCTCGAGTACATCGTGGAACAGGGCGAGGTAATGCCGCTCACGACGATCTATCTGGACGCCGTGGAAGGCGGCCGCGTGGAAGAGGTCTTCGTCGAAGAGGGCTCGAAGATCGAGGAGGGCACGCCCATCCTGCGCCTGTCCAACGCCAACCTTCAGCTCAACGTCATGCAGCGCGAGGCCGAGCTTTTCCGCGAGGTGAACCGCCTCCGGGAGACGCGGGTGACCATGGAGCAGCGCAGACTGGCCATGCGTGCGGAACTGGTACGACTGGAATTCGAGTTTCGCAAAGCCGAGCGGGAATACACGCGCCAGGACGAAATGTTCAAGGCGGACCTTGCCTCGCGCAAGGAATTCGACGAGGCGAAGGACAACCTGGAATACTTGACGCGCAGCCGGGACGTTACCATCGAGACGCTTCGCCAGGATTCGCTTTACCAGACGATCCAGGTCCAGCAACTGGAAGAATCGATCGACCGGCTGCGCCTGAACCTGGAACTCATCAAGCAGAACGAGGACAACCTGACGCTTCGTGCGCCGATATCGGGGCTGCTCTCCTCGCTCATCGCCGAGGTGGGCGAGTCCAAGCCCGGCGGCGACCGGCTGGGCCAGATCGACGTGGAGGACGAGTTCAAGGTGCGCGCGGCCATCGACGAGCATTACATCGCCCGCATCCGTACAGGGCAGTCCGGTTCCTTCGATTTCGCCGGGGGTACCTACGACCTGGTGATCAGCCGGGTGTATCCCGAGGTGATCGAAGGGCAGTTCGAGGCGGACATGGTGTTCCCCGAGGGCATGCCGGACGGCCTGCGCCGCGGGCAGACGCTGCAGGTGCGGGTCGCGCTGGGCGAGCTGGCCGACGCCATGCAGGTGCCCCGGGGCGGGTTCTACCAGACGACGGGCGGCCGGTGGATCTACGTGCTGGATCCCGCGGGCGAGTTCGCCGTGCGGCGGCAGATACGGCTCGGACGGCAGAACAGCCAGTATTTCGAGGTCCTCGAAGGGCTCGAAGAGGGCGAGCAGGTCATCACCTCCATGTACGACAACTTCGGCGACATGGAAAGGCTGGTGTTGCAGTAGCAGCAGCGGGTACGGACGCTAATAGCAGCGTGTACGGCCGCTTACAGTAAGGTTTTCTCGACCGGACAGGACGGCGCGCAACGGCGCACGAGGCCTCGCGCCCACCCCGCCCGGAGCCTCATTACATTACGGGAGCGCACCATGATACGGACAGAGCATCTCCAGAAACTCTATGCGACCGAAGAGGTGGAGACGACGGCGTTGAACGACGTGAGCATGGCCGTGGACCAGGGCGAGTTCGTGGCGGTCATGGGGCCGTCTGGCTGCGGCAAGTCCACCTTGCTCAACATCCTCGGCCTCCTCGACAACCCCACGGGCGGGGAATACCATTTCCTGGACCAGGAAGTGTCCGGCCACTCCGAGCGGCAACGGGCCAATCTGCGCAAGAACAACATCGGCTTCGTGTTCCAGAGCTTCAACCTGATCGACGAATTGACCGTGTACGAGAACATCGAGCTTCCGCTGATCTACCTGGGCACGTCCAAGCAGGAGCGCAAGCAGCGGGTGGATGCGGCCATGGAGCACATGCAGATCCCCCATCGGCGGAACCACTTCCCGCAGCAGCTCTCCGGCGGCCAGCAGCAGCGCGTAGCCGTGGCGCGGGCGGTCATTGGAAATCCCAAGCTGATCCTGGCCGATGAGCCGACGGGTAACCTGGATTCGGCCAACGGTTCGGAGGTCATGGAACTGCTCAACGGCCTCAACGAGGCGGGCACGACCATCATCATGGTGACCCACGACCAGGTTCTGGCCGATCACGCCCACCGGATCATCCGCCTCTTCGACGGACGCATCGTGACGGAGGCCGCGGCGTAGGATACCGGAACAGGGATGCGGCGTAGGAAGCGAACCAAGAATGCGGTGAAGAAGTGTCCCGCGGATTCGGTGAGGACGTACAGCCGGGACCTACCTCGTGGTCAGCCAGTCCCAGAAGCCTGTGGATTTCTGCTCATCGGCCGAATCCAGGACATCCTCCGATATGTACAGGGTCGGCATCAGGTTCAGCATCTGGTTGCCCCGCCACGCCCTGTATCCCCAGTTGTTCGTCTCAATCGCCGCACCTCGTACGTAGGGCCGCCACATTTCATTGATCAGGGTGTGCCACAGGAACACGCCGCCCACGTCGCGGACGAGTATCTCCTCCGCTTCCTGGTATAACTCGATCCGCCGGACCGGGTCTCCCACCAGCACGTTTGCCCTGAGTACCAGTTCTTCGAACCGTTCATTGTACCAGGGATGGCGTCCATTCGACAGCCACAGCGTGAGCAGGTTGCTGCCGTCGACATAGTCGTAACGGTAGGGGATGAGCGCCAGCGTGAGTTCCTTGGCGTTCATCGTTTCCGTAAACACCTTCCTTTCCACGTTCCGTACGCCTACTTCGATGTTCAGGATTTGTTTCAACATGGCCTGGACCGCCTCGGCGGCCGTGTTGATCACGATGGGTTCTCCCCGCAGCCACATGTTCACGGCCGGGAATCCCTTTCCGTCCGGAAAACCCGCTTCCGCAAGGAGTCTGCGCGCGAGGTCCGGGTCGTATGCCTGGAAGGACGCCAGCGCTTCGGGGTTGGCCGCGGGGAACCCCGGTGGCGACATGGCGGAAGCCGGCAACGCAATGTCCCGCAGGGCGGATTTCATGAGCGAGGCCTGGTCGACGGCATGGCTGAAGGCCTGGCGTACCCTCAAATCGTTGAAGGGGGGATTGTGGGTATCCATCATCAGATAGAAAGTCTGGAAATCCACATAGGTGTTCAGGTGATTCTTCAAATCCGGAATGGAATTGACACGGTTTATTTCGGCCTGGTTGCTCAGCATGATGTAGTCGACTTCGCCCGCCTCGTAGGCGGCGAGGTAGGGCGGCTGCGCGGCGGCGTTGAAGAGCTGCGCCGTGATGCGTTCCAGGTAGGGCTTATTGGGCCCCCGGTACGTCGGACTGGGTTCGAGGACGATGTGGCCGTTGATCGTCCATTCCTTGAGCCGGAAGGGTCCGTTGCCCATATGGGTTTCGGGCCGGGTCGACCAGGCCGGACCGTATTTTTCGAACAGGTGAGTGGGGGTCACCCAACTGTAGTTCAGCAGCTCCGGCGTGTAGGGCGTAGGCTGGGTCGTGGTGAAGGCGATCGTATGCCGGTCCAGGGCTTCGACGCCCAGGGAATCCAGGGGCATGCGGCCGGCCACGACCTCGCCCCAGTTCCTGATGGGACGGTAGTACCATTCGAAATCGAATCCGGTCTTCGGATCGGCCCAGCGTCGAAACGAAGACAAGTAGTCGTAGGCCGTGACGGGCCGGCCGTCGCCGAAAACCAGGTCCTGCTGCAGATGGAAAACCCACGTGAGACCGTCTTCGGTCACTTCCCAGTGGGTCGCCGCGGCGGGCTGGAGGTTGAAATCCCGGTCGACCCGGGTCAACGGCTCGTTCGTCAGAGCGAAACCGAAGATCTTCTGGTAGGAGGAAGTGGCCCGGTCCATGAACCGGTTGTTCAACTCGAAGGTGCGCAGATGCTGGTGTTCCGGCGGTGCGGCGTCCGCGGGAAGGATGACGCCCACGGAGTTGACCTGGGCCGGCTGCTCCTGGCCGGATGGGCCGTCGGTGGCGATGCCGAGCGCCGAGGCTCCGATGCCTATCGCCGAAGCACCGATGCCTATCGCCGAGGCGCCCAGCAAGGTGGCAAGGAGGATCGCCGCCGCGCGAGGCAAGGACGCCGCCGCTCCAGTCATGATCGCCGCCGCGCGAGGCAAGGACGCCGCCGCTTCGAGGGTCTTCCGGTTTCGTTTGACAGGCTGCATTTGCATGAATGTGGACCCATCAGACAGTTGCTGCGTGACGCTTCTGCCTTCATCGACCGGTCAGCCAACTCCACAATCCGGAAGGTTTCCGATCCGTCGTTTCCCGGGACACATCGTCTGAAATGTAGAGCGTTGTCATCAGGTTCAGCATCTGGTTCCCGCGCCACGCCCTGTAACCCGATTCGTTCGGTTCGAGCGCATCGCCGCGCACGTATGGACGCCACATTTCGTTGACGAGGTCGTGCCAGAGGAACACGCCGCCCACGTCGCGCACCAGGATCTCCTCCGCTTGCTGGTAAAGCCGCGTGCGGCGTTCGGGGTCACCGACCAGGTGGTTGGCCCGTTCGACCAAGTCCTCGTACCGTTCGTTGCGCCACGGATGGCGGCCCCGGGACAGAAACAGGTTGAGCAGGTTGCTGGGATCCAGGTAGTCCCATCCGTAGGCGATCATTGAAAAGGGGATTTCCTTGGCGTTCAAGGCTTCCGTATAGACCTTCCGTTCCACGTTCAGGACCTCGACCTCGATATTCAGATTCTGCTTCAGCATGGCCTGAATGGCCTCGGCGGCCACCTTTCTGAGGTAGGCTTCGCCACGCAGCCACATGGCCATTGGGGGGAATCCCCTGCCTTCGGGATATCCCGCTTCCGCGAGCAGACGGCGTGCCCTTTCCGGGTCGTACCGTTGTATATGCCCCAGCGTTTCGGGACTGGCGGCCGGAAATCCCGACGGCATCATGGATACGGCCGAAACCGCGATGTCCTTCAGGGCGGATTTCATGATGGCCGGCTGGTCGATGGCGTGGCTGATGGCCTGGCGGACGCGCAGGTCGTCGAAGGGCGGAACCCGGGTATCCATGAAGAGATAGTACGTGGTGAAATTGGTATAGGTATTCAGTTGTCTCCGCAGTACCGGGTCGGACCGGACCCGGTTGATCTCGGCCGGGTTGTTCAGCAGGACGTAGTCGACCTCGCCCGCTTCGTATGAGGCGAGGAAGGGTGGCTGGGCCGCCGCGTTGTAAAGCCGGGCGATTATCCTCTCCAGGTAAGGCGTGCTGGGACCAGGATAGGTGGGATTCGGTTCCAGGACAATGCGGTGGTTGATGGTCCATTCCTTGAGCCGGTAGGGGCCATATCCGATGTGGGTTTCGGGTTTGGTGGACCACGCTGCCCCGTACTTCTCGAACTGATGCGTGGGCGTCACCCAGCTGTAGTTGAGCAGATGTGGCGCGAAAGGCGCCGGCCGGGTGGTGGTGAAGGCAATGGTGTGCCGGTCCAGCGCCTTGACGCCCAGCGAATCCAGGGGCATCTTCCGTGCGACGACGGCGCCCCAGTTCCTGATCGTCCGGTAATACCATTCGAAATCGAACCCGATGTCTGGATCCGCCCACCGCCGGAAGGTGTCCGCGTAGTCGTAAGCGGTAACGGGCTTGCCGTCGCCGAATTCCATGTCTTTCCTGAGGTGGAAAACCCAGGTGTGCCCGTCATCGGTCACTTCCCAGTGGGTTGCGGCGGCGGGGATGAGTTTGAAGTTGCGGTCGACCCGGGTAAGTGGTTCGTTCGTCAGGGCGAACCCGAAGGACTTCTGGTAGGAAGACGTGGCCCGGTCCATGTACCGGTTGTTCAGTTCGAAGGTCCGCAAATGCTGCATCGAGAGCGGCGCGGCGTCCTCTGGCAACGTCACGCCGACTGAATTTACGCGTTCAGCATTGGCGAGTTCGGAATTGGCGCGGCCGGGCGGTCCGGCCGGGTCAGGCCGGCCAGGCGACCCAGGCGATACGGCGGGTATATCCGTGGCAAAGGCAACGGCGAGTACCAGAAACGAAGCGGGGAGCATCAGGGCGATCGCAGGACGCATGGCAACTCCGACTAGCCGTCATTCCGTTTCCGCACCTCGACGGGCTTCTTGTACAGCATGGCCAGGATTTCGGTGAACTGCAGCGGACTCACGCCCACGCCGTGGACGTTGACCGTCCAGTGCAGGTGGGCGGCGGTCACCCGGCCCGTGGATCCGGATAATCCCAACAACTGTCCCCGGGACACCTCGTTCCCTGTTTTCACGTACAGCCTGCTCATGTGCGAATATCCGGAATGGATGCCCATGCCGTGTTCGATCAGGACATGGTTGCCCGAGTAGAACAGGTTCTGCGCCAGCTTGACCACGCCGGACTGGGCGGCGTACAGGGGCGTCCCTTCGTAGGCCCGCAGATCCAGGCCGCCGTGGAAGCTGCGCAACTGTCCGTTGAACACCCTGCGGGTCCCATAGGGGCTGGTAATCGTTTTTTTCTCCACGGGATAACGGAACGTATCCACCATCATGGCCGTATCCCGGACCGCTTCATAAGCCTGCGCGATGGTCTTCCTTTCCTGTGCTATGCGGCGAAAGTCCGCTGCCGAGGGCGTAACCCGGTTCTGCGGCACGCCGCGGGTCTGCTCCGACCGGTATGGACCGGCTACCACGCTGAAGGGCAGCTCCCGGCCGAAGATCCGGTCGCTTTCGGTCCACTCCACGTGAACGGTGTCCGGACCCGGCGCCGTGCCATAGGGTATGCCGATCAGGGTGAACAGAACACCGTCAGGTTCCGTCGGATGAGGGTACATGGGAAGGATCCGGGCACCCGTCGAAACGGTCAGGTCAGCCACGCGACCGGCCGGACCAGCGAGATCGACCCGTGCCACCGGAAGATCAGCCACGCGACCGGCTTCCACGCCAGGACCGTCCGGGATGCACTCCAGCAAAAGGGTGTGACCGTTCGCCACCCGCCCGTCGGAGAGGCGGAGCGAGAAAGCCCGCTCTCCCAGATAGGCCCGTGGTGCGTTGAAGAAGGTCTCGCCGCCCAGGCAGATGGCGGTCAGAGCCAGGGTAAGAACAAGATTCATGGAACAGGGCGGGTATCCGGGTCGATTGGGGTTTACAAAGGGACCGGTCTCGGCAGTATCCCCGATCTGGACGACACGACCGGTCCGGGCTATATCTAATCATTATACCCCATTGCGCGATTCCCAAAACTGTTTTTTGAACCGGCCGCGGGGGCTTCGGCAGGCAACCCTCGCTACCGGGGATTCTATTCCGGAATGCCGCGGCTGACCAGGACTTCGAAATCCCCGTCCGGCAGCACGCGCCGGGCGAACGGTCCAGAGCCGCCCTGGTCGGGCCAGTCTCGGAGGATGCCCCGGACCGCTCCGGTCGTCCGGTCCAACATGATCGCGGCGGCCGACCCTCCTCTTCGATCTATCGTCTTCACCCCGTCCGGGCCGGACAACGCGATCCGATGCAATTGATCGAGCCAGTCCGCCCGGATTGGAAGCACGAACGCGAAAACGCTCCCCCCGGCCCCGTCCGCGATTTTCACCGCGCCGAAGGACAGCGCGAACAGCGTGTTACCCGCTCCGTCTTCACCAGTGAGGCGATACGGACCGCCGGTCTCCGGCAGGGCGGGCGGGGCTTCGACCACGAAGGCAGGATGAAGGACGGTTTCTCCCAATTCGTTTACTTCGCCCCATAGCAGCAGGTTGGTCGCGGTAGCGGCGCGCGCCGCCGGAACGGGCGTTTCCTCGGACCGACGATAGATCAGCGCCTTGACGAAGTGGAAGTCGCTGATCCATTCGGGGCGGCAGTAACTCATCAAGTCGTAGTGCTGCGGCGACACCAGTGATCCCGACAGGACGTCGTAGCCCCATGCGCCGGTACTCCCGCCGAAGTAGGGGTAGTCGGGGTCCACCCCGGCCGGGTCGCCGCACGGCGCGTGCCCCAGGTTCATGTTGTGTCCGAGTTCATGGGCTATGATGCGTCCGTTCATCGCCGCCACACCGAAGTATCCCGGGATGGCGGCAACGCCCACCTGTTCTCTGGCAGGGAGGATACCCATATAATGTCCCCGGGCGCCGTCCAGGATGCGAACCACATAGACCTCGACCAGGATCGATATGGTGTTCTTCGCTTCGGATTCCACCGAGGTCCATACGGGTTCGCGCACGGTCAGATGGAAATCACCTACCGGTAGCGTTTCCCGGGTCATCCTGAACAGTTCGTCATCGGACGACAGGCCCGCAGCGTAATCCGCGAGCGTCCGGTCCGGATTCGACGACCACAGAAACGGGACCAGGGTAAGATCGAGGGGCGGCACCTCCACCGCCTCCAAAGCCAGTCGACCGGTAGACGGCAGGCGGCGACCGACGTCCAAGGCGGAATCCGATATGCTGCCGGGATCGATTTCTATCACCATTTCCAGGCCCGGCCGAACGACTTCGGCCGGTATCGCGGCGTTGGATGAAGCCGCGAGTGCTCCTTCCTCCAGACTGTCCGGCAGTCTTTCGTCTCCACCCGGTATCTCGGCCGTGTACACCGGAAGATCGTTCCGGTAGAACGTAGCGCGTACCGGCGGCCGTTTGGCGTCGGCCATGCCGCCGTTCGTTAGGAAGACGCGCAGGAGCGCGGACTTGCCGGCAACCAGCGGCACTGGATTTCCGAGGGACTGCACCGCCTGCGTGAGATACGCGGACGTAACACGCGGGACGGAATCGCCGCAGTTGGGAACGCGCCTTTCATCTATATCCCGCAACCAAGCCTGGGTCTCGACGTCCCGGGACGCGCAAAGTCGCGTACCGGCCAGGAGCAGGGAGGCCAGGTCGAGGTTGAGCAACGCGCGCGGCAACGGCCCCGACAGCTCGGCGTTACCGGAAAGACTCAGCGTCCTGAGCTTTCCGAGCGCTCCCAGTTCGGGCGGGACCGATCCCGTCAGCCGATTCGCCGCCAGGCTCAGCGTGACGAGGTTTGCGAGTCGTCCCAGTTCGGGCGGCACGGGGCCAGTCAGTCCGTTGGTGGCGAGATTCAGTTCCTTGAGGTTTGCGAGCCGTCCCAGTTCTGGCGGTACGGGGCCCGTCAACTCGTTGGTGGAGAGTTCCAGATCCACGAGGTTTGCGAGCCGTCCCAGTTCGGGTGGAACGGGGCCCGTCAGGCCGTTCCTGGCTAGATTCAGTTCCTTGAGGTTTGCGAGTCGTCCCAGTTCGGGCGGCACGGGGCCGTGTAACCGGTTGAGTCTGAAGTCGAGGACGGAGAGGTTTGCCAATAATCCCAGTTCAGGCGGCAAGGGGCCCGTCAACTCGTTGGAGGAGAGTGCCAGTCGCCCGAGGCTGCGGAGTTTCCCCAGTTCGGGCGGAACGGGGCCGTGTAACCGGTTGAGTCTGAGGTCGAGGACGGAGAGCCGGTCGAGTCGTCCCAGTTCGGGTGGAATGGACCCGGTCAACCCGTTGGCGGAGAGATCAAGGACAGAGAGGTCTGCCAGCCGTCCCAGTTCCGGCGGAACGGGCCCCGTCAGCAGGTTCACCGAGAGATCCAACGCGGAGAGTCGTTCGAGGCGCGCGAGTTCGGGCGGAATGTGCCCCGTCAGGCCGTTGCCGGCAAGACGCAACGCTTCCAGCCGGTCCATCAGCGCCAGTTCCGGAGGCAGCCGCCCCCTCAGGTTATTGTACCCCAGGTCGATGGAGGTCACACGCCCTTCGGCGTCGGTCTCGACGCCGTACCAGTCTCCCAACGGCGTTTCGCCGAGCCAGTTGACGGCCTCCTTCCAGTACGCGCCGCCCGTTTCGCCGTATAGCGCGGTCAACGCCACCCGGTCGGGGTCGGCGGCGGCGGGACAGCCGTCGACCCGTATGTCCCCGATGGCGGCCAGCCAGGCCTGATAAGCGGGATCCAGCGGCGCGCATAGACCCGTTCCGCCCAACTTGAGGACCGTCAGACCGAGACCGCTGAGCGACGCGGGCAGCGGTCCCGTCAGCCCGGAGTTGTTCGACAGGTCCAATACGCTCAGAGACCGGAGATCGCTCAGTCGGGACGGCAGCGTTCCCCTCAGGTTGTTGTCTTCCAGACCCAAGCCCGTTACCTGACCCAAGTCATTGGTCGCAACTCCGTGCCAGGCGCTCAGGGGCGCGCCGGTGAGCCAATTGTCCCGTCCGGTCCAGTTCCCCCCGTCCGCCGCGTTGTACAACGCGATCAGCGCGCTCCGCTCCGTGTCCTCGCAGTTGTCCACTTCAACGTCGTCTATCGCGCCGAGCCAGGCCTGGAAATTCGCGTCCAGCGGCGCGCATAGCGATGTCCCCGCGAGTCCCAGGAATTCGAGGTTGTCGAGATTGGTCATGGCCCGGGGCAACGGTCCGGGAGAAAAGTGATTGCCGTTGGCGCCGAATTCCCTGAGTCTGGCGAGCCGTCCGATTTCGGGAGGTATGCTACCCGTCAACCGGTTGTAGGAAACCTCCAGCGCCTCCAGTCTGGCGAGCCGTCCGATTTCGGGGGGTACGCTTCCTGTCAACTGATTGCCTGCGAGTGAAAGAGATCGGAGCCTTGTCAGCCGGACCAGTTCCGCGGGGATCGCGCCCGTCAGGCCGTTCCTGTCGAGCAACAATTCGATCACCCTTCCTTCGGCATCGGTCGCCACCCCGTGCCACTCGGTCAGGGGCGCGTCGCTCGACCAGTTCGTGGCGAGCGTCCACCCCGGTCCGCCGGTCCCGTTGAACAGCGCGACCAGGGCGACGCGGTCCAGCGCGTCCGGTCCGAAACCCGAGACCGTGACTTCCACGCTTGTCGATACGTCCCCTGAAGACACGGTGATCCGGGCGTTTCCGTTCGACCGCGCCTCGAGATCTCCCAGGGCGTTCACTGAGACGACGAAGGGATCGCTGCTTGTCCAGACGAGCAGCGCGTTCGCCACCAGGTTGCCGTTCCTGTCTTTCGCCACGGCGTCCACCCGCAGGGATCCGTCCGTCTTCGTCAGCGACACGCTGGCCGGCGCAACCTCGATGCGAGCGACTGCCTGCGATACCGTGACCGCGGCGTTCGCATGGAATTGCCCTGAAACGGCCGTGACGACCGCGGATCCGTTCTTCCGGGCCGTGACCAGGCCCTCGTCCGTCACGCTGGCCACTTCGGTGTTTCCGCTGGTCCACGTCACGGCAGCGTCCGCTACCTCCCGATCGTTCCCGTCCCGAACCGACGCGGTGAGCTGCACGGTCGCGCCGATGGCGTCCAGCACGGCCTCGGCCGGCGAAATCCTGATGCTGGCCGCCTGCGGCGGTCCCGTGGGGCTTTCCCTGCCGCACGACGGAAGGATAATGATCGAGAGGACGACGGGAACGAGAAGAAACCTCAATGCACAATCCTTTTGCGAAACGCGTCGAAGATGATGATTGTTACGGCGATTCCCGATGTTCATTATACGTTGAAATCAACCCGTCTGGAATCAAAAGGTCCAAAGACCTTGGATCAGGGTCCACGATCCTCGCCGCCCCGGAAATTATGGTAGGCGGCCAGGGTATGCTGTGGCACGTCCGGACTGGCTTCAATGAGGCCGGGGCCGCGCGGCCCCGGAAATGTCGCAGGTGCCTGACCTCCCATCCGGGGGGTTAAACCACCGAGGATGGGGTAATCGTGCTTCGGGTAGTTCATCAGGTTGATCAGCCACCGGCGCCACTTGTTGAAACTGCTGTATGCCCCGTGGAAACAGTCGTGTGAGGTGTCAAGTCCCATTTAGTCCTCCCCTGGGGTGAATACCCCGGTAGTGATGGTGTGGTGTCCGCCACGCGGCGGCGTGCTATCTTGCAGTACTTGTCGTGGATTTCCATCCCGATGAACCGCTTCCCCAGCTGGAGCGCTGCCACGGCGGTGGTGCCGGATCCCGCCATGGGGTCCAGCACCAGATCACCCTCGTTGGTGAGGGCGCGGATCAAACGGGATGGCACCTGCTCGGCGAAGGTGGCCGGATGCTGGATCGACAGGGTGTCCCGCTGGTTCGGGAAATTGTCGATCCGCCACACGGATCCGATGCACTTTTCCTCCGGGATGTCGAACGTCTTACCCACCTCGTAGGTGCCGTCGGGCTGCCTGGATTTGACCGGGTTGCTGTGCCGGCCGGAATACCGGCACGGGACAGTAAGTTCTCCCTTGTGGAACACGCGGGGCTTGTTCCCCTTGAAAAACACCGGGATGTATTCGTGGTCGGTGCGGAACCGGTAATTCCAGTACGGGCCGGGCTTGCCGTGGCGGTGCAGGATAAGGCACTCCCACAGGTTCCACCCCACCCGGTCCACCCAGTCCACGATGGTGCGAAACGTGGTCATGGACTTGCGGTGGTTTTTGGTCTGGTCGGCTATCACCATTGCCACGACGCCCCCGACCTTGGTCACCCGGTACAGTTGATCCCCCAGGCGGGGCAGGTCGTACTGGCCGCCACCATACCCCCGGAGGTCGTCATAAGGGGGCGAGAACACGGTCAGGTCCACGGTGCCCGGCTCTACGAAGGACAGCAAATCATGGCAGTCGCCGTGGTGGATCCGGTTGATAGTGATCATCACTTCCTCCTGGTCAATCCACAGGCCCCGGGTATGCTGCGCCCCGGCCCACCAGGTAGGCCAGGCGTGAATGGTACACCACCTTGGGAGAGAAGGTCACGGTGCCGTCGTCGTCGATCTTGAGGTTGATCGTTCCATCGGCGTGGTACAGTCCTAGGTTGTGAGCGAATTCGTGAGCGAACGCCCGGATCAGGCAGTGGTGCTCCCCTTCCTCGGGGTTGATGTTGATGTCCAGCCAGATGTAGTTGCGGACCTGGCCCACGGAACCGCTGGCGTGGCAGCTTTCATCGGGCCAGTCCCGCACCTTGACGGTGGTCCATCCGTTCAGTTCCTCCAGGTTGTCGGGGTGCCATAAAGGACCGTGTTCAAACCGCCCGGTCCATTCCTGTCCGGTCAGCTGCAGAACCATGGAGGGGATCTGGGATTCCATCCATGCCAGCCGTTCCGCTCGTGAAGCCGGGTTGGGATGGCCTTCCGGCCAGTATTCCGGCCACCGGTCGGTCTCCACGTAGACGTTCAGGGCGCCGGGGTCGTCCAGCACGCGGGAACGGTTGGTGTAGAGCTTGTCGGGCCGTTCCTCGGCATTGAAGATCAGCGCCCGGTAGAATTTGTCATCGAAGGTTTCGGGTTCGGCTGGTCCGGTGGGGGTGCAATCGAACCAGGCGGCCAGGGTTACGGTCAGCAGTATTCGTATCATCGCTCTTTCTCCTCTCCTGGGAATAGGTGGAAATTATATACAATAGTTATCGTTCCTGTCCACGCGATACATATGCCGGTCCCCCTACGTGATCAGGTCATGGTTTTCATTACACTGCTATTTCGAGAGAACTCAACCGTTCCCGCAAGGCGTCAACGTATGGTTGGTGCATCTCGATACCGAATCCCCAGGATCGGTAAACAGACTGATGAACCATTCGGGGAGCCAAGAAGGAAACACCGCACTGTGTTGCTTGTTCGCGCATTCCGTAGCACCATGCAGAACGTTTGAAGGGTAGACCATATCACGCCCCAACCAGTTTTCCACCTTCTTCCCGAAACCACTTCCCACTCTCGATTCATCGCGTATCCGGTCGGTTTCGTTTGACGTTCTCATACGGTTATCATACCAATCACCGACCGGAACCATCACTGCTTCTTGGTTCATCTTGAAATTACGTTGCTTGTTGAATTGATAAATATGTTCCCACGCATCGCGGAATCGGTTGGGCCATTTGCCGGGATAGCAGTTCTTTTTGTGCCAGCTTCAATGAGGCCGGGGCCGCGCGGCCCCGGAAATCGTGCGTGCGTGCGCATTATGCGCGCGTGCGGGAAGCAGCTTCAATGAGGCCGGGGCCGCGCGGCCCCGGAAATGGAAGAGAAGGTGGCGTGGTGGTACGGCGGCATACAGGCTTCAATGAGGCCGGGGCCGCGCGGCCCCGGAAATTCCATGGCCCCGCCTTCTCCGGGCATAGGGGTTGGAGCTTCAATGAGGCCGGGGCCGCGCGGCCCCGGAAATACCTCGAGGGCGTGATCAGGCTGATCGAGGGCAAGGGATGGCTTCAATGAGGCCGGGGCCGCGCGGCCCCGGAAATAACACAGAAAACGCCCTCGCCGCTGGCCAATGGCCCAGCTTCAATGAGGCCGGGGCCGCGCGGCCCCGGAAATCAAGCCGATGAGACAGACAGCCAGGAAGCATGACCACGCTTCAATGAGGCCGGGGCCGCGCGGCCCCGGAAATGACTCTGGTGGGTGGCCGGAAGCCACGTGGCCGACCCCGCTTCAATGAGGCCGGGGCCGCGCGGCCCCGGAAATTTCAACCTCTCCGGAGCGTACAGGCGGACAATCTCCGCTTCAATGAGGCCGGGGCCGCGCGGCCCCGGAAATAATACAAGACCACCCACGGATACCTGATGGCGATGATCCAGCTTCAATGAGGCCGGGGCCGCGCGGCCCCGGAAATCGTGACCAGAGTAGAAATCGTCAAAGGTATTCCGAAGGCTTCAATGAGGCCGGGGCCGCGCGGCCCCGGAAATCACGCGCTCGACCAGGTCAAGGAACAGATCGAGCGATTGCTTCAATGAGGCCGGGGCCGCGCGGCCCCGGAAATAGTCCCTTAGCAACTCTTTGGTAGACATAGGCTTGTCAGGCCTTTTGCGAGCACTGCTGCTAAAATCTCATGGACATCCAAATCGCCCTCCCCAAAATCAGTTACAGTGCCTCGTAACTCCATGCAGAACAAACAAATACCAGGACGCGAGCGCTGCCCGGCCTTTCCCTTCCACCGGAGCGTTCGCGAAGGACCCGGCAAAGGTCCGGCTACACGACGGTGGCTTTTCGAGTCGGCGCTTCATATGCCTTACCCAGGCTTTCTACCAATGGATCCACTTTGTCCGCGGGACCCATGTCCACGATCAGAATGTGGTCCTCAGACAGGTTGATCGATTCCTCCAGACGAGCGGTCATTTCCGCACGTCGCCGGGCCGTGAGTCTGCACTGGAAAATCGACAACTGCAGCCAGTGCCCATAGCCTTTCATCAGCTTGTACACACGCCGCCATCGTTTTGGCTCGGATATGTCGTAGGCGACGATGTAGAGACGTTCGTTGGCCATAGTTACTACCGGGGAAGATAATGAGGATAAGAGACGATCTCTCCCTGAAAATGTCGGGCGAGCAATCGGGACTGTACCTCGATAAGTCGCCGCATGGAGACGCGATAGCCAAAGAGCGGATGTGTAGTCTCCTGCTCCATGCGCCGTTCAAACGCAGCGATGAAGGACTTGCGGCCGGCAGGCTTCAGCGAACAAGCAGCCCCGTTGAACACGAAATCGGAAAGTTTGACTTCGCCGTTGTTGATAGCTTGAATGACGCAGGAATCCGCGATAATGGGTCTGAACGGTTCCATTAGATCAAGGGACAGCGCCGGACGGCCGTGGCGTGTGCGGTGGTAGAGGCCCATGTAGGGGTCGAGCCCCGTCGCCGAGAGTGTCGTAGTGAATACCCGCGTCAACAAAGCGTAGGCCAGCGACAGGAGCGCGTTCACCGGATCCGTGGGAGGCCGCCGATTGCGCTTGGTGAAGGAGAACCCCGTCGCGCCGTCGTCCAAGTCCCTGGCGAGCATGTGCTCGAAGCAGTTGAAATACACCGCGGCGGCCTCGCCTTCCAGGCCCAGCAGTTGGCTTTCGTCCGTGGCGCGGGAGATGCGGCGCACGACTCCCCTGAGCCGGACAAGGGCTTCATCCCTGATTTCCGCGTCCTTATTGACGCGCCAGTTGCGACGCAACATTGTACGGGCGTTACGCGCCTTAGCCGCCACGAGATCGCGCGCGAAGGCAAGACGAGCGCGTTTATCGAAAGCGACGCGGTACTGCGCTTCGCGGACGGCCACGTTTCCATTCCCCGTTCCTACCGTATGGCCGAGGAACCAGCCGCCCGTGGAAAACCACGATACCGGAATCTCCGCGTTCATCAGCGCGTGCAGGGCCGGCGTGGTCACCGAGACGGGGCCGAACAGAGCGACCTGGGAAACGTCGATTATGGGTACTTCCACGGATTCTTCCTTGATTTCCACCACCAGGCGCTCACCGCTCTTTCGCAGTCGCGCCCCCGGTTCCTGTACGTAGAGCGGCAGGGCCGGATCGTCCGATGGGTTCAGAGGGCGGGGCGGAGTTCCCTTTCGGAAAAGGTTGGTTTCGTCGGGCAGACAGATACCCGCGAGGGCACAGCGGGGGCATTTCGGGCTGTTTTCCAGAGGCGGTGGCCGGCGGCCATCAGCCGCAGCGACGCGCAATTCTCTGACTGCCGCCAGGGTCAGGGATCGAAGTTCATCGTCGAGCACCACCGGGACGCGCTCACGCGACCCGGCGTACCAGAGCATACCCCGCTCCACTCTGTAACCATTGTCCTCCAGTATCATGGCCTGCGTGCAGAGCTGGACGCGTTCGGGCTCGTAGGCGCCAGTGGCGACGTGGGGACGCTTGCCTTTCTTGAAATCTACGGGCGTGACGATTCCTTCTTCGGCTTCCACGACGTCTATCTTGGCGATTACGCCGAGACGATCCGACGAAAGCGTGACGGACCGGGCACGGGCCATCTCATCATCCAGTTCTTCCGGTGCGGGCAGGCGGCCGCCACCTTCGTCGACTCTCACGTGGGTACGCCGTCCCTGGGCCGTGTCTCCCGTCTCCGCCCACTCGCCTTCGACCCATTCCAGGTAGGCCAGCCGCGGACAATAGACCCATTCGTTGACCATGCGCGCCGGGACCAATGGCGTGCTTGCGTCGACCGGCGGTGGAGGCAAGGGTAGGGTGAGTTGATGGTCGTAGTTCATGCGGTGAGTAGTTGAGGTATGGAGACTGCTTGCTTAAAAACTGTGCGGACATCTTTTGCTGTGTCAGATTCTGAGAGCAGAATTTGCGGAATAATGACTACTTCGCCCGGCATGTGCCCTCATAACTGCCATGCAACCTCAGAAGGCCCGAACGTTCCGTAACCGCCTTGAGCCGAACGACGGACAGGTGACCGAAGTATTCTGAAAATACCCCAAGAACGAAACCAGCGATCGCGATCAGAGGCTGTCGGGTGGTAATAACCATGCGCCAGCAGGGACTTTACGACATAAGGCGACGCCGGTTTGCGCCAGAGTGGCCATGAGTAAGATCCTGCCTTCCAAGATCCGGAGCATCCCTGTGTGAGTGTTCGATCTTTGCTGCCGAAAACAGGATGCAGGCTTAAACCCAGAATAGCCAAGGCTTCGATACCCGGGTTGGTAAGTTTGGGATCCGGACCTGATTTAGACGCGGGATCGTGGGCTCTCAGGGCATATACTCGGTCATCAACAATGTCCCAACCGAGAGAAGGGAACTCGCTATCATAATTCCATGGGCCTTCGAGGCCCGTAAGTAGGTCCTCTCTCGCGACCCCGTTCAGAATCTGGCGAGCCACGGCCAGAAACTTTTGCTGCCCTGCAGTGAAATAGAGATCAGACGGCTTGGCCACGCCTTGATTGTCCAGACTTCCTTCAGCTACGAGCGCGGTAATCAGGCCTTCGCCCCGATCGTCTTGATCAATAAACTGGAGATACGTACGGATGTCGTTGGGTTTTAGTTTCAACTCGTCACCTTTGGGCATGTCCGATCCGTCAGGCCGTTTCGGGACAATGGCGGGGCTGCCTCTCCACAAGGCGAACGCTTTCATGCACTGAACTGTTATGCGCTCAAGATCGAACTCTTCATCCACGACCGCGTGCGGAATGATATCATCACTCCACCAAAGACTCGGTTGCCTGGCCCTCAAGCCGAAGGCTACCTGCACACCGAGGGCTGCCAAGAAGCCCAATGGATTTGTTCCTTCGAGACCAGTAAGGTGAATTTGGTTCATGGTTACTTCGCCTCTTCGGCACTCTGTTGGTGATCGGCCAGTCGCAGAATCGCCTCTAACCAAGCCAGCCCATGGTAGCCGTACCGTTCGACCAAACGCCAGAACCTATCGGTCATATCGAGAGCCAGGGCGCTTTCGACGAGATCGGAAGTACCCTCCATGGTGTGTCCGTCAAAAACATAAGTGAGTGTCTGTGGTTCCGGATCCTTAATGATGGGCAGCAACGGACGCCCCCAACCGTGATGGGTTCCAATCAAATGGAGAACGAGGTCCCTGTCATTGGCACCGTTGAGTACGTCGGGGTTCGACTCCACCATTGCCAAGCTCACTACTTCGTGCCTCATTCCCATCGGATATTTTCGAATCCCACGGGGGTATCCATGAAGCGACTTGGCAAGTGGTTCGTGCTGCATTTCGAGGGACACAGGATCCCCTCCTACCAATTGGGCTTGAAAACGGCGGTCCACCTTGCCGAGGTCGTGCAACAGGCCAGACAAGCGAAGGTCCTCTACAAACCTGGCGGGAAGGCCCAAACGCTCGGCGATGCGCCCTGCCCGCTCCCCCACACCATCGAGATGACGGCTCAGCGCCACACCCGTACCGATTAGCGACCCTGCCTCGTCCGAACCATCCATAATGGCCGTGTCCACGACTGGCTTTCTTGATGTGCGATACCGTTCTGTCAGGAGGTAGTAGCCGTCCGAACTCTCCTCGTCGAAGCCGATCGAGGTCACCTCAAAGTTGTCGCCCAACCTTTCACAGGTCTCAGCAATCCAGTCGAGTCGTTGGCCGGTCTCGGCAGTCCAATCTCGGAGCCATTCTTCAATGCGCTCAAGAACTGGCAAATCGGCTTCGGCTTCGCCAGACGGCAATGGCGGTGAAACCATACCGGGCAAACGTGGGTCAAGGCGCAAGGTTGCCTTGCGGCCGTAGGCGACTTGTGCCGCATCCCCCAAATCTGTGACAGATTCTTTCGAAGAAGGATCCCACGTGCCGGCTTTCAGGCCGCCTCGACAGGGATCTACGATCAGGATGTCACCCGGACGAATTTCATTGACGCCAATGCGCTCTGGCGCCTCGTCAAATCCTTCCCAACGTACCCAGTCGGTGTCATTTCCGGGGGGCATCTGCATGTCACGTTCTGGTTCAGCATCTTGATCTACATCCGCCACATCCACCTCATCGTTGTCCAACAGCCACGACTTGGCAGCGTTGATGGGAATCGGCAGAAACTCGGCCTGCCGGGGCGGAACCAACTCAAGCACTTCGTCGGATCTGTCCCATCTCCAAACGATAGAAACATCCGAAGTGCGCCCCTGATCGATTCCATGAAGAAACCAATCCACGGAAGGCTGCACGATCGGCTCTGGATTGGTCTGTGTCCATGCGTCCAAATGCGTCTTCAACAGCAACGGAGCTTGAGCCCTCGGGGCGATCGCCTCGTTCGGGAAGTCCCGAAGAGAGCGGGGACTGATGTCGATCGCGCCCTCCCCGGCGCGATGTTGAAGTTCCTCCCAGGTTACCTTGACCGCATCGCCGTAGATCGGGTCGGGTCTCTTAGCAGTAACGACCGACTTTGGGCCAATTATCCAGGCTCGGGCAGCACTGCCTGTCAGAATGAAGTATCTCCCACGCCGATCGAGACGCCCGAATCGCTGTCGAAGGCTGTCAACTGCGGCGCACTCTGTAATGAGCGTGTCGAAGCTGAAGTCGGCACCAACCTCAATGGCTTGCGTTGCGACCACGACGGTCAATCCTTCAGCACGCCGTTCGCCATCGGGATCAACGGCAGGGCCGATCCTGTCAAGAGCGTTGATGCGATCCAGTGGTCGCATGCGTCCGGTGAGGAGGTAAGTAGTGAAGCCGCTTTCTTCGAGTGCTTGATAGGTCTCGCGGGCAGTTCGCACTCGATTCACCACGATCCCGATGGTACGGATGTTCTGACCAGATGTCGGCTTGTCTATCGACTTGACGAGCTTCACAACGGCAGCGGGCACCGCGTCGTGATTTCTTACCGAAACCAACTTAGCTTCCTTAGCCGCTTGCACACGGCTTCGCAACTCCTCGCACCCTTCCAGATCGGTAACGGGATCGAGCCTGAAAGGCTCAGCGTCCTTGTTGCAGGGCGTCGCTGACATCTCCACTACACCGAAGCGCCGAGGCAGTCCGCAGGACTTAAACGCAGCTATCTGGGCCATTGTCTCGGCGAAGGGAACGCTCAGATGAACCTCGTCCAGGATCACGAGGCAATCGTTTCCCGCTAGTCCCGCGTGGATCGGCCGCATTGTCTGCTTTATGCCATAGCCACGAAAGAGCACGCGGGAGCCGAACTGATCCACGGTGGAGACAACAACCCAGGGTTGGTCAGGTCGGTGAGTCCAGTCGTTGTCCATGGGAACGCCACCTCGCAACGCAGCGACTCCCAACGGTTCCCCGTCACTTAACGCCTCAAGCTGTTCCTTGACCCGTCGCAGGATCGGTGTTTTGCCTGCTTTCACCCGGTCGCGGATCCGTTGTGCCCGTTTGCAGACCTGATCGACAACGATGCGCCGGTCAATGACGAACACGACACGGCGTGGTGAATGTGTGGGACGAGCTGCCAAGGCAAAGATAGCGGTATCTAGCACTGCGGTCTTCCCGCTGCCGGTTGGCAGGTCAATCACCTTCGGCCATGTTCCGGTGTGGAGTACTTCCGTTGTTAGGCGTTGCTGCCAAGGGAATGGTTTTTGGTCGTGGATGTCGCGGAAGAATGACGGAAAGTCATCGGGGGTCAGTTTTTCACTCATTGGTCCGGCCTTCAGAGGAGTCTTCAGATTCTGGCATCGGGCGCATCAATCCCAGCCCCATGAACCGACCCGACCCGAGCATCAGTGGTCCCTCCACGGTATGTTCGAATGTCAATGAGGCGTGAACGAGTTGGCGTCTGACCGCCTTGTTCTCTCTCCTGTTCTGGTTGAAAGCTGGGAAGTGCTTGGCTGGCTTGGCCCCCCGGATGAATGGACTCAGTGCAACTTCTACCGCTAGAGGTTCCGGCAGTCCTACATGTACGCAGGTCTTTGCCACCGCCGTTTCGGCCAATTTCCAAGCCTTGGCACGAGCAGTCGCTGTCCCCCCGACCAGTTTGCCAGGATGTCTGGGCAGAGCGATGGGTGTCGCCGAAACCCACCGGACCGATGGACGATTCCAAACCCTCGACCGCAAGGTGACCAAGTCGGCAGGCCCGCGCAGCCGTACCATGCGGACGATGCCTTGTGATCCCAGAGTGAGTTTCAGAGGATAAGGATGTACCGGAGCAGCCTGCTCCCATCTTCCGATTGCACGGAACACCGCACGACGCATGTCATCTCCCAACGACCTTGGCATCGACAGGGCGATACCGAGTAAACGACCGTCTGCGTATTCAGATCCGATGTGGAGAAGGGGCAGGAATGCCACGTGCGGATCGCAAGTCGGCTTTCCATCCGTCCTATGGCCACTGAGCGTTTCGGGAATCGGATCCTCTGCATAGTTAAGCATGGCTCCTCGCATTGCAGTCGCCAAGTTCACAACTCGTGTAGAAGGGAAGGAGCGCGAGTTGTGTGCAAACTCAAAGACGATCCACTCACCGGCGGTGTTAGGTTGTAGTGTCGTATCCGGCGGCACGGTCTCTATAGTAGCAGTGTAACGAACGTCCGTGTAAGGTAGGGATCGAGGTTTGGCACCTTTATGGCGAGGGTATTGCCGTTGGAGCTCTGCAAGTTGGCCACGGCTCACAACTCGCATACTCTCTGTACCGCTACCGGGCGTGTAGCTGGCGTCGGGGGATTCCTGCGCTACACGGCACGATACCAGAGAGGAGGAGTGGCCCAGCCTGGAGACCCGGCTGAGTAGCTGATCGAGGGCTACAGCTACTCTTTCCGAGGCAACGGCATCCCAGATAAACGTCACGCGAGCATTTTCCGGCGTCACTGATGGAAAGAATCGCTCTCGCCTGCCGCCCGGTCGGTCGGGCATCATCTCTATGGCAGAAGACGGGTTTGTGTTACCCGCGCGACTGACTTGGTCTCCGACATCCCGTTGCCTGGTCAATCTATCCTGTAGCTGTGACACCTTTTTTGTGATTTCACCTTGCGACGAAACCAGTTCTTCATCCAGCTTTTCTAGTAGTTCATGAATTTTACCGGCCTTCCTCTTCTGCCAGGTTCCACTGACGATAGATGTATCGTTCACCGGAACGAAATGAGAAACAACCCTGCGCGGAATGGAGTCTGACGCGGCGATTGCGGGCGACCCCTGGGCTTCTAGCCATTCCAAGGCCTCACGCTCGGTTACATCGGGTTCGTCCGCGTCGGCCCACGCCGCCACGAGTGCCGAAAACAAACGTGCCGGGTGTGGCGGCCACTCTGAACGCTGACGGTCGTTGTGGAACGTGGCCACGTACCGGCCCGTCAGGAAGTTCACCTCGATGCAGAATCTGTCCGGGGTGGTCATTATCTATTTCTGAAGGTTATTCGGTGGCAGATAGCTTGCGGCTGCGCCGAATCAGTTCGATAAGTTTCGGCGCGGGCGTGAGGCGGATCGCATCAGTTTCCCATCCGATTCCGACGGCAGATGCGTGCGCTGCAGCAGCGGCCAGAATCTCGGTGGCGGCGTTTCTGTCCATGTCCACGGCATCGCCTGCCGAGCCGTCCCTGCCCAGTAACTCAAGCCGCGGCGGGTGCGTCGGGAGCAGGAGACACCGGGACCGCAAGTCGAAGTCGTTCTCGTACTGATATGCAATTGCAGCGACGCCTAGTGCCGCGACTGCGGTGCGAGCGGCCGTTTCGGCCCTCCTATCGTGCCCCTTGAAACGCAGCCGACGAAGCGCCGCAAAGGAGATCACCGTAGTCTGCAGGGCATTCGAGATAGTAACTCCGCCAGCTTCAGTATCTATCGAGGGTACGATGTTCCCGTGGTTGATCTTGGACGGCTGTCCGGCCTCACCGCTCTCACTGCCCCGGGAAGCGTAGACAGGGTTATCCTTCTTGTCTTTCTCGGCTGTACCCGGGTCGTGAGTCCACACCTCGGTTGGGTCATCGCTGTTAAACACTCGATCGTCCGGCGTAACCTTTTCGATCTGGAGAGGGTCGATGCGACTTCCAACTTTCTTGCCAACGGCGGCGTCGAAACCGACGATCTCGGAGACGTAGGCTCGTTGGAACTTCGATCCGAGTCCGCCCTTCGGACCGGTGGAATCCCACATGCCGAACAGCAGAGAGGTCGGAGAGTAGCGGAACAGGTCGGTGGCATTGCGTGGCGTTGCATTGGTAATGGCTTGTCCGATATCCGACAGGCGAAACAGCGTTCCGTTCAACAAGCTGTCTCGGAAGATCGCGTCTGCCAGTCGATGAGGAGCTTCGAGGACGGTAAGCTTGTCGTAGTCCGTAGCCCCATCGTCCTTGGAAAAGTCTACATAGGGGACGGGGAAAGTAAGTTCATCGCGTTCCCATCCTTCGAGCAGGGCCAATTCTGCCCGGTTTGCCTGCGATGCCACGGAGTCCAGCAGAACAGTTACAGTCGTCTTGTCACTTTCACCGACTTGGCGCTCTTCAACAACATATTTGTGTTCTGTGCGTCCATCAACCGCATATGATGGTGGGAATACCTTGTCTCCCTTTCCACCGGCAGGTTGCAGAGACAGGCGGGAACGCAAGGCCACCGCGTTGCCTGCAATGGCATGACGGAGCAGATCAAATGTGAGTCTGGGCATCTTCACTCCTGTTATCTGTGGTACCTAAAGCCAACGGAATCTGGGAGAAGGTTCTACCGATTCCAAAAGTCAATATTTACAACGGAAAATACATATGTTATGGTGCAAACGATAGCTTGTCAATGGTGTGGTATTGAAGACTGTGTACTGAATTTCCAGAAAGAATCCATCACTTTCCAGACCAATCGCTTGGATATCTCCCAGACATAATGTAGTCCAATCAACATAAGCCCGCAGCCCGCTTCAGAAAAAAGTCGAATAGAATACCAAGTGAATTACGACTATACTAACGAAGGGATCATCAGATCATCAGATGTTACTTGAGCCATCGAAATGGATACCCACCGGAGGGATTTCAATATGGGGACTACTTATGTCGACGTGACGATCCGTAATCCCGCCGAGCCACGACGCAGCTGGACCGGCAAGTTCGTGGTCGATACCGGTGCGTTCGACTCGCTCGTACCGAGGCAGCGCCTCGAAGCGATTGGACTCAAACCGAGGGGAAGTCGAGACTACGTTCTCGCGGATGGAAAACAGCTCACGTTGGAAGCAACAGTCGCCGAGATCGAGTTCGAAGGAGTGATCGTTGGCGGGACCATAGCGTATGGCCCGGAAGGGACGGAACCGCTGCTCGGTGTGACCGCTCTGGAGTCCGGAGGATTCGAGATCGACCCACGCAATGAAAGACTGAAGCGGCTCCCTGGCGTAATGATGTAGCGCAAACGACCTAATCGCAGGGCCGTCTGATTGCGCTCATCCCTGCCGGACTCCAACCCAATCGGATAGTCAGGTTGCTCTGGACTCGGTATTCACCTGTAGGAATCCGCAGAACGTTTCGATAAATTCTCGTCGTCTCGGCCGGTCAAGTCGTCCGTTCAACCCCAGCGATACTCTGGCGGGTCGAAGACGAAACCGTGGAAGAAGCGCCGTCGCGCAGGCGAGAGGCTGTTCAGGAAGTCTCTTTCGTACCGCCACTGTTCGGCACAGGCCAGCATCCAAGGGTGTTCGTATCCGTAATACAGGATCACCCGCTTGCCCCCGTGACGGGTGAACGGACCGGCCGAATGCAATACCCCGTTGTGGAAGAGCACGGTCGTGCCGGGCCGTCCGCAGATCTGCACGGCGCCGGGCATGCCGTTTTCTGCATCCGGTTCGACCACGGACTTATGGCTTCCGGGAACAAGGTTCAGGTTGCCCTGGTCGGGTTCGGTCATGTCGCTCAGGTAATACCCCACCTTGAACTGCAGCAAAGGTATGTGCGGCCGGAAGTTGCGAAAACCGTCCTGGATCCCGTCCGTATGCCAGCTCCGGCCGTGGTAGTCGGCGCGTTCGACCTCGTAGATGGCATCGGTCGAGTGCAGATGGGGCCTCTCGTTGAACAAGCCATGGACATAGGCCATCATAGGCTCGTAGTCGAGCATGTCCAGAAAGAGCGGGTCTTCGGCCAGCAGGTGCATGACCCGCGCGTTGGCCTTGTCGAGCTTGTCGGAGAAGGCCGGATCGTGCGTCCGCTTGAAATCGGGGTCGCGCCGTCGCGCTATCGTCCGCTCCAGCGCCGCGTTGAGCGAATCGACCAGGGATTCCGGGAGAAAATCCTCCAGCACCAGATATCCGTTGGTATCGAAGAGGAAGCGTTCGCCGTCCGTGGGATGGTCGGCCGTAGCGGGATTTGATGTTTCAACGGACATGTGTGATCAAAGAGGGACTTGGGTTGCCCCGCCGCATTCAAGCTGTCTCGAATTCTAGAGCGGAAAGATTCAGATTAGTGGAGCGTTTCGAGAGGTGAAGCAATTCCACGCCCACCACTTCGTTCGAGTCGTTGTAGTCGAGCACTACACCGGGGGAGACTTCTTCAGACTCGACAATGGCAGAATCGTCGAGGCGCAAGTAAAGGGCGTCTGCCTCCTTGTCTACATGGAGTCTCATAATTTTGTCCTCATTCCACGATCAAAAAACACACTCACGATCCGCCAGGGAGTAACGCGCGTATTAACGGCTACACGCAACACCCGGTCATCCTGCTCCGAAATGCGTTTGTAGAATCGCTCTATCTCGATATCGTCCGGGTCATCTGCACGCAAGTCTGGTTCAGATATTGCTCTTTCTACCCACTCCAAGTGAATCATTCGTTCCGAAATGGCACGACGGGCGTGCGCAGTATATTCCATCGTAGTAGTGTCGGACATTCTGTCAATTACTGAGTCCTGCTCTTGCCACATTTAACGCCATAAGTATAATGAAGTATGATTACTCTTATGTAAAGGCCATTGTTTGGTGAAGATCGAGATCGATCTGCCGGAAGGCTCGTACGCCGAGGACGCCAACATGATCTACGACGGCCACGCCTATTGTTTTCCATCACCGCGCGATATCGGTGGTTTCGACGACCCCGCCGAATTCCAACGGCACCTGCAACTGTTCATGGCCCAGGCCCGCCAGCAGCCTGTCTGGCGGCGTGAGGACCGCACTCCGGCCGACGCGACGGGTCTCTTCGACCCCGATCGCCCCTGGCGCTTCGACGGCCTGCGGGACGCGGACTTCCGCACCGGAAAACACGGCCTGGCCGAGTGGACGGTGGATGGCGAGGAATATGTCAAGCAGGCCCTGCCGCCATGGACGGAGGACTTCTCCTTCACCGCGGAGTACCTGGTGGCGGAAATGGACTACGCGGGCATCGACCGGGCGCTCCTGCACCGCACGCCGTACATGGGTCTCGACGATGGTTACATCGCCGAATGCTGTCGGCGCTATCCGGAGCGGATCCAGGGACTGGTCCAGGTCCCCGAATGGTGGATACCGGACCGGACCGGCGATGCAATTGCAAAACTTGAACGGGCGATCCGCGTTCACGATCTTTCGGGTCTTCAGTTCGCGCCTTTCCACCGGCCGCTCTACGGCCTGTCGCCCGAATGGACCGGGCCGGATTTCGACCCGTTCTGGGCAGCGGTGGCCGAGCTGGACATCCCGGTGTTCTTCACCCTCGGCGCGGTCGGATCGCCTTCCGCCTACATAGAAGAGTTACGTTCGTTGCGTACCTGGATGGACCGTTTCCCCGAGGTCGAGGTGATCATGACCCACGGCTTCCCCTGGCGGATGTTCGCCGGCTGCGACCGGCTTGACGTTCCCGATGAAGTATACGAAGCCGCGCCGTCCGAGCACCCCCGTTTCCACGTTCAGATCCTCTTTGCCGTGTTCTTGCAGTCGCACTGGGACTATCCCATGCCCCAGGTGCGGCCGGTCCTCGAAACGATGATCGAACGCTTCGGCGCGGATCGCATCCTGTGGGGCACGGACATACCCATCGTGCTGTTGCACTGGACCTACCGCCAGAGCCTCGACTACGTAAGGCGCTACTGCCCGTTTCTGAACGAGGACGAAATGGCGGCGATACTGGGCGGGAATATGGAGCGGATAATGGGGACGGGCAGGCTTGACAGGCAGGGATGAGGTTGACTTCGCGCGGGATTTCCCAGAGATCATACGGATCGGACCATGCGATCGATTGCCCTGGATAACTTCGGGAGGTCCTGTTCAACCACGCTCCAAACCGCATCGAGGTCAATCTCAAGATAACCGTGTACGAGCACGTTTCGAAATCCTGCAATGGCACGCCAGGGTATATCCGTCTCGGTTTCTTTAACAGCGTTACTCAGGCGTTGCGTTGACTCCGCAAGCAATTGCAGATTACGCACCACTGCGTCCTGAACCAGACGCGAGGCGTAGAACGAAGAGCGCTTACAGCCGGTGTATTCACTAATACGGTCAATACACTCTCGGATGTGTTCCAGCAACACTCTATCGGACTGCGCGTCGGATTTCATAGCGACTGCGCCTCGTTCAGCACGTATTCCCGGAGAGCAGGATGAAGACTCTTCTCGGTCACGACTTCCACACGCCGTTGCAAAAGGTCCTGCACGTCCATCAACAGGGCGCCAAGTGCGAGGCCTGTTTTACCTGAAGGCAGCGACACCAGTAGATCGACGTCGCTCGAGTCATCAGCATCTTCCCTTGCCATGGATCCGAACACGCGCACATTGGCGACGCCGTGGAGTTCGGCGAGGGCGAGAATCTCGGTGCGGTGTTGTTTGATGATCGAGTGCATAGCTACCAGTATCCCTGGGGGCACGACTAAAAACCGGGCTTACAACGGGAAGTAAGGAGTATCGGATGGTGGTGTCAAGGGTTTGGGGCGAAGGACTTGTAACGGTGATGAAATGTAGGGATGTAAAACAAACGTTCGCCGCCCTACAACTGCGAGCCAACCTGCATTTGCTCTCCGTAGAAGAAGAACTGAGGGCGTTGGGCAAGAATAAGGTCGAACAAATAGAGGTCAAGTTCGTGGAACCGTTAGCGAGATCAGGCGTCCTCAATTGCGGGACTATGACTCTTTACTGATAGAAAGGAAAGACCATGCGATACCTGGTTGCGGCGGCATGGATCTCCGTATTCCTCATTGCCTGTGACGGCCAGGATCCAGTCGTTGGCGAAGACAACAATGGCGACCAGCGGGCCGAGGAAGGCGACCAGCAAATAAAGGAAGGCGAACAGCAGACCGGGGAAGACGACCAGCGGACCGAGGAAGGCAACCGTGCAATACTAATGGAAATGCGAGGGGAAATCGACGCGCTCGTCGGCGAAGCTGCTGGCACGTCGATTGCAGACTGTCGCTACGCGGGCCTGGGCGCCAAGCCCTGCGGCGGTCCCTGGGAGTACATTGTTTACTCCGTATCGTCCACCGATTCGACGGCACTGGCCGATCACCTGGCAGCCTATGACGCCTTTGAAGCCGAGATGAATGAGCGTTATGGGTACGTTTCCGACTGTTCAGTCCCCAACATTCCGGTTCTGGCGTTTAAGGATGGACGGTGCATCGCCGAGTGACGTCTCGCCCCCAGGCAAGTCGATTAACCCGGTGCATCGCCGAGTGACGCCCTTCCCTCATGCCCTCAAGCGTGACGGTCAACTCGGACAGCGCTGTTCAAATCTGAGAGTGGTAGACCGCAAGGAACAGAAACGGGCATTGGACAGGTTGGCGAGATTCAGTTTTCGTTCATGAGCTCAAGCAGCCTGGTCGTCGTGTTCCAGTTGCGGACCGTCATGCGCTGATACACGGGCATCGACGCGAGACGGCTGAGATAACTCCGCGAGGCCTGGTCGATGCGTCTCGAGTAGTAGAGTACACCATTGCCTGCCCAGATTTCATCCACACCGGTCCTGGCGGGGATGCACTCCATGGCGGCAGTTGCCGTTAGGGGCGCCTTCAGGAAGAGGGTGTCGTAGCGGTACGTCTCCGGCCGTTCTCCAAATTCCGCCGGCGCATCGGAAACCACTGCCCGCATCTGCCTTTGAGAGCGTAACACGACACTCGCTTCGTAGTCGAACGCACCAGCCAGCATCTCCTCGATTCGTTTCGTAAGAGTCCTGAGCCGGGGCGAAGGCGAACGGAAGACCACGTTCCCGCTTTGGATATACGTGACGACATCGCGGAAGCCTTCGGCCTCGAAGCAGTTCCGGAGATCCGCCATCTTGATCACGTTCTTGCCACCCACGTTAATTCCGCGCAGAAGCGCCAGGCAGGTTTCGTCCGGATTCGAGCGTTCGGTCATGTCGTATCTCGCTGTTAGACAGCCCGGTTACCGCTACGCCACCTCGATCTCTATCCTGCAGTGATCGCTTGGCCCCCATTCATCGGGGCTGTTCAAGGCGCGCACCTTGACGGAATCGGCCATGCTTTCGGACACGAATACGTAGTCCAGTTGGCTGGTGGCTGTCTCCAGAGTCTGAGTAGAATGAATATACGTAGGAACGTTCTTGCTGTCCGTGGGCAATTCCGGTGGCCATGGGTCGGCCTGTCGACCATTAGGGTATTGTGGACCGACGAAGGGGAGGCCGATTGCCGCCATGCGATTGAATACGGTGTCATACCGCCCCTTCCAATAGCCGTTCTTGTCTTCGCCGTAGCCATGGTAGATGGTGAGATCGCCGGCAGCGATGATTCGATGATCTCTCTGCCTTCCGATTAACAGGGAAATGTCCGAGATCACCCGGTGAATAGACGCATCTACGATGTTCCAGGACATTTTACCAGTGGAACGATGTGGTTTCTCGTATTCCGGGCAAAACGAAACAGCGGTGAAAGGACGACCACCGGGAGGAGTGATTATTGCGGCAGCTAAACAACCCGGTTGGCTTTCAATCAAGTCACCGTATTTTGCTCTGGAGATCGGAACAGGCTCAAGCCATTCAATCTCGATGCCCTCCGACAGTTTAACGATAGCGCATCTCGATATTCCCTTCCCTTCGGCATCATAGAATGGCGCAGGATCCACTTCCACCCATTCCGATACATCCTCTGGAGGGATTCTGGCTTCCTGCAATAGGGCTACGTCCGCATCCACACCGACCAGTGATCGCCAGGCTTTGTGTCTATGCGCGATGTTCCAGCTAAACAATTTTGTCAATTCACACCTCCATTGCTTTGACTATAGGATATGTCTTTGATTGTTCGCAGCAAGCACATATTTGACAGGCATATATGGATTGATATTTCTTGACTGGCATTCTGTAACGGCCTGTCTGTGATTTCTACAACAAGGATTCAAGGGTCACCCTACTATGACTCGAAAGGTTTGACTAAAGAATCAAATAAACGTGGGTTGAAATAGCACATTTTCATTGCCCGTACACGGGATTTTGAAAGTCTGAGCAGGCAATCCGATAAATCAATACCGGCCATCTCAAGTTGTGCCTTCCCTATACGCTTTTGTATGAGAAATGACTTCAATCGATGACGAATTGCCTGTATGTTACTTCATCTTGCTAGCGGATTCACCAGATTCCTTGTTGGGAGATTCCGTAACGTAACGCTTGATTTAGAACTGACTTTCAGGAGATGAGCCGGGGTTGAAAAGTAGAGGACCAATCACACCATGAGCGGGATTTGGACGAAGACGGATAAGGGATGGCGCGCGGTCCTGCCCCGGGAGTTCAAAGACGAGAAGGAACTGCACCATCTCGTCGAGGAGAATATCGGGATGTTGCCCCTGGCCGGTTCTCCGTGTTTGTTCGTTCTTGGACGGGAGGTTCCGCTGGGGGGTGGAAAAGCCGACCTGCTGGCGGTAGAGGCATCGGGCCGTCCCGTCATCGCCGAAGTAAAACTCGCGAGGAGTCCTGAAGCGAAACGAGCAATCGTTGCCCAAGTCTTTTCGTACGCGTCGTTTCTTCAGGGATTCGACGTAGAGTCCCTGGCCAGGGGACCATTGCACAAAAAGCTGAATGATCATGCGTCCATTCTGGAGGCGGTCGAAGCACAGGATCAGGAAAAGGCGGTTGACCCGGATCAGTTCGAGACGTCGCTGCAGGAGTATCTGACCAATGGAATGTTCAGGATCGTGCTGATTCTGGACGAGACTTCCGTCGAGTTGGAAAGGCTTGTTGCCTACCTCGACGCCGTGACGAAGCAGTCGTTGACCATCGATCTTATTACTTTTAGTATCTACGACGTGAACGGAACCGAAGTCGCCATGCCCCAGCGTATCGCGTCCGATCTGAGCATGGTTTCGGACGCCGTGGCACCATCGTCTTACAGAAGCACATCCAAAGGGATCCTGTCGGAAGGCCCGGATGCCTTCGTCGATTCGGTGGCAGGTATCGATGGCGAAGATCGAGCAACGTTCGACCAACTCGTGGAATGGGCGAAAGAGATGGCCGAAATGCAGGGAGTGAAGCTGTTTACGTATGCGGGTGTCAACCGGAACAGGTTCACGCTGCTTCCGAGGCTAATCACGGAGAACGCCGGACTCGTAACGGTCTGGAACGACAACGGCAGACCGTATCTGTCGTTTTGGCGCGGCGTGTTTGAGAGGCGAGCACCGAACTCGATCGCAAAAGTCGAGGAGGCTGCCGATCTGAAAATCGGTCAAGGAAACGTAACGAGCGAGGTTTCACAAGCTTTGCTGGATGCCTTGCACCAGGCGTATAGGGAAGCGACGAATCACTGAAGCTCCCTGCCGGAATCGCAAGGCGTTCGAATATAGTAGACGCCAGGGCCTGGTATTGCAGTGATTGGAACCAGGATGGCCACTGTTCATCATTCCCGCTTCTATTATGATGATCATTACTCCGCAATCTGGTCGATCCTCCAGACAATTCCCGGCGGGTATTCCTCCTTCAATTCCAGCGTTAAGCCTAATGCCTTGCACACTTTGAGCAGTGTATTGACGTTGCATCTCGATCCGTTCTCCAACCTGGATAGTTGCTGTTGAGTTATCCGGGCTTCTCGAGCTACGTCCTTCTGCGACTTCCCCGATTTATCACGAGCAAGCGCAAGTCTTACGGCCAACTCAGCCATCTGCCTTTCCTCTTCATACATCTTGCGAAAGCGTTCATCTTTGAGCTTCTGCTCGATATGAGCGGCGAAGGTTAGCATCAGGATCTTCCTTTCTTCATGCGTTCATCGACTCGATTCAAAAAGTCATTACGCATTTTCAGGGACTTGCGGATTTCAGTACGAGGTACTCGACCGGTAGTTTTGACAAATGCATGTGTAAGCACAATGAGATTTCGCAAGCAGAAGAAATACAGGCACCGTACCTGATCGCCCGATAAAGTTACGCGAAGTTCGTGGATCCCATCCTCCAGGAGGTCCGCGTGAGGACGAGGGAGATGAGGGCCGTAATCAGCGAGTAGCGCGATCCAACTGAGTAATTTAGCCTGATCTCGTTTACCGCGAGCTTCGATGAATTCTCGTATCGCACATCGACCGTCCTTCGATTCGTAGTAAACTACTCGCTAATTCAGATTCATAGATCACAATACATCGAAAATGGTGTATTGGCAAGCAGAAAGCCATCGCTACGACCTTAAGGCACAGGCAACCGGACCAGTTAAATGAACGCACCTTGTGATTTACCGGGCTACATGGTACCATACCTTCAAACCCAGAATTCGAGTGGTTCGCATGAAACCCGTCCCAATCTAACCCTTGTCTTCGTCCAGTTCATCCCGCTCATTTGACCACGCAAGCGCCCGTCGAGACGGCGCCGCACAGACCTCTTGGGCGGACATCGTCTGGCTGGCGGCGATGAGTTCGTCGCTGTTCTTCGTGCTGCTGTCTTCCTCGAGCTACGTGGCGTCTCTGCCTTTCATTCGCGTGGAATGGGGGCTGAACAATACGCAGTCCGGCGTGGCCTTTTCGGCATATCTGGCCGGCTATGCGGCGTCCTCCCTGCTGATCATTCCCTTTACCGACCGGTTCCGGCCGTTTGCGATTATGCTCGCGGGCATATCCCTGACGGCTGTCAGCGGCGTACTGTTCCCTCTGTTGGCGGAAGGGCTGTGGACCGCGAGCGCGCTTCGGTTTCTGTACGGCGTGGGGCACGTATGCGTGTACATCACGGGGATCCGGCTCGCCTCGCTCAGGTTCTCCGAAAGGGGACGCGGACTGGCCGTTGGGGTCTTCGTGAGTTCAGGATACGCGGGCACGACGGTTTCATACGTGCTCATGGGCATTCTGCTGGACCTGTTCGAAAGTTGGGAATCGGCCTACCTCGCCACGACACTGCCCGGCCTCGTCGGCGTCGCGGTCACGTTGCTGCTGGCCTTTGAAAGAAGAACCGTTGCGTCCCGGAGTGAACGAACCACGCCAATCGCCGGATGGCTGTCCCTGGCGCCATTGCGTGACCGGCGGCTGATACTGGTGATCATGGCCTACGCGCTGCACACCGCGGAGCTCTTCGTGGCCCGCCTTTGGCTGCCGCTGCTGCTCGGCGCAGCGCTCATGATGGTGGGGTTCGAACCGGACAACGCGGCATCGAGGGCCGCCACCCTGGCCGGCTTGATGTTCATGACCGGTATCTTCAGCGTACTGTTAGGCGGATGGACGTCGGACAGGATCGGAAGAATCAGGTCGGCGGTGTGGATATTCGCAGTCAGCGGCACCTGTTCATTCCTGGCAGGCTGGCTGGTTGGATTGCCCTTCACATACCTCGTCGTCCTGGGTTTTCTTTACGGATTCTTTACGGCCGCCGATTCCGCCATATACTCTACGACTGTAACAGAACTCGCCCCGAGAAACCTGGTTGGATCCGCACAGGCCCTGCAGTCCTTCATCGGATTTGTGGTGGGAACCGGCGCGCCTGTTCTGGCGGGATCGATTCTCGACCATTCCGGTGTGCAGTCGGCCTGGATTCTGGTATTCAGTTTCAATGGTGTGCTGGCCGCGGCGGGCATAGCGTGCCTTTTATGGCTTCAGCGTGTATCTGCCTTGCGAGTCTCCACCTAGATCGCCATATATGACGCGGATACGAAGGCGGATCGCCATTTCCGGTCAAACCCGTCAAATTGGACGATCCGTGAAAAGGGAACTTCCAATCTCCGTGGCCGTGTCTTACATTATCTGCCTGCCGCACGAAAGATTGCGTGAAATTGAATCGTAGATAAAGGATAATCGATCAGCGGTTGATAATGAAAACAGCCCGTTTCTCCGCCAATGAGCTGATACCAGGACCAGACGTGCGTCATGATTATTCCTTCTGCCGCCTGCGCCTCCTTTCTTCGGTCGCGCTGCTTCTGTTCCTTGCCGTCCTGGTTTCCTGCGGCAGTGAAGGTCCGACCACACCCGAACTCGCGGACCTGTCCCGTGCCGCCAGGATAAGTATCGTATCGGGTGACGGGCAGCGCGCACTGGCCGGTTCGGGCCTGCGGGAACCGATCGTGGTCCAGGTGCTCGATGAAGAAGAACGGCCCATGTCCGGCGCGCACGTCTTGTTCGCACCCGGCCACGGCTTCTCGGAGCCGACAACCGCCGGAACCGGAGCGGACGGCAAGGCCACCACGAACTGGACGCTCGGTCCGGTATCAGGCCTGCAAACGCTGGCCGTAAGCGTTTCCGGTGTCACCTTAAACGTCAGCGGCCATGCCGTCTCCGTGGAAGACTCGCTCGACGTCCTGTTCGCACCGCCGGAAGAGGCGGAATTGTCGGCGGTCCGCGCCGACTGGGCCACGCGGGACGTCTCGCCGGCCGGGGGGACGGTCGAGTTTGAAGAACCCTTTAGCATGGGGGGAAGTCCGACCACCCTGCGGATCGTCTCGCACCAGGTCGCCGGCGTACGTCATTTCGGCGCCATCGTCGTGCCGCGCGGCGCGGGCACGGATCGTCTTCCCATACTGGTATTCGCCCATGGCGGCGACGGCGGCGTGTCGGTGGAAAGCACGTTGCTCATATTGACCATCACCCTCGGAGAGATGCGGGACGACTTCATCTACTTGATCCCGTCGTACCGGGACGAACCGCTCGAATACGGGGAGCGGGCCTGGACGTCCGAGGGTCCGGCCAGTCCTTGGGACCGCGACGCGGACGACTCGATGGCGCTGGTCAGCCTCGCCATGGAAACCATACCGGAAGCCTCAACCGACCGGTACGTCGTCGTGGGTGCGAGCAGAGGCGGCGGCGTGGCGATGCTGATGGGGATACGGGACGCGCGTATCGCGGGCGTCATCACGTTTTTCGGTCCGACGGATTTTCAGAACGAATGGGCGCGCGATATCGCCAGTCTTCTGGTGAGGGGCGTGACCGTCGACCTGCCCGGCGTCGAATACCTTCGCGCCAACTACTTGGTACCGTGGTGGGCCGGGGAAATTACGCTCCAGGACGCCCGGCTGGCGCTCATCCGGCGGTCCGCCGTCTTCTTTGCCGAGGACATGCCTCCCTTGCAGGTCCACCACGGCGACATGGATGGGGTGGTCTCGGTCACCCAGGCCGAATCCATGATACGGGCCATGGAGGAGATCGGGCGCGGAGCGCCGGAGTTCGAGGCCTTCATCTACCCGGGTGGAACGCACGATATCACGTCCATACCGGCCGCCATACCCCGCGGACTGGAGTTTTTGCGCCGTATCCTCGGTCCCCAATGAGGTGAACATGGAACTCCAGGTCGGTATCGTTGGCACCGGGGCGTTCGCGCAAGCTTTCATCCCCCTGTTCAAGGCGCATCCGCAGGTCGATCGGGTGGTATTGTGCGACCTGGACGACGAAAAACTTGCCCGTTCGGCCGCCCGTTTCCGGATCAAGGACACCTGCCCTTCCCTCGATGATCTCTGTGGATCCGGCGTGGACGCCGTGTGCCTTTTTACCCAGAACTGGCTTCACGGTCCGCAGGCCGTGCAGGCTCTGGAAGCCGGAAAGCATGTATACTCGGCCGTTCCGCCGGGGATCAGCGTGGCCGAGATCGAAAAACTGGTGGCCGCTGCCGGGGCCTCGGGCGCTGTCTACATGCTCGGTGAGACCAGCTACTATTATCCCGGCGTATTGTATTGCCGGGAACAGTACGCGCGGGGCGCCTTCGGCCGCATCGTCTACGGCCACGCGGAATATTACCATGACTGGGACCACGGCCTTTACGAAGTGGCGTGCTGGCGGGGCGGCAAGCACTGGCGGGAGACGGCCGGCATACCGCCCATGTACTACCCGACGCATTCGACGAGCCAGATCGTGTCCGTCACCGGCGCCCGCATGACCCAGGTGTCCTGCCAGGGATTTGAAGACAAAGGCGAGGACGGCATTTACGGGGCCAACGACTGGAGCAATCCCTTCAGCAACCAGAGTGCGCTGTTCAGCATGTCCGATGGGAGTGTCTGCCGCATCAACGAATTCCGGCGCGTGGGTCATCCCGGCTGCGTGCGCATGGGCCTGCAGGGCACCGAAGGCGGCTTTGAACAGTCCGCCGCGGGCGCGGCATGGCTCTGCAAGGACGGAGAGCGCATGGAGCGCCTGGACAACCTGCTCGCCTGCTCCGGCCAGCCCGTGCCGGGAAGCGATCCGATAAGCAAGGTGACCGCTTCCGACGGCACCCATCTGGGCGTCTCCGAGGTGCATCCGGTGGAAAGGCTGCCGGGAGCTTTCGCCGGACTGCCCAACGGCCATGCGGGCAGCCACCAGTTCCTGGTCGACGATTTCGTAATGTCCTGCGTCAACGGTACGCTACCCCCGAACAACGCCTGGGACGCCGCCAGGTACATGCTTCCCGGACTCGCAGCCCATGAATCCTCGCTCCGCGGAGGAGCCCTGGTCCCTGTACCGGATCTCGGCGATCCGCCGGGGGAAATCCGACTGCGTTCTGGAGCGTCGCAGAACCCTCCGCGTTAGCACTATGCGCGCCGTCAAACCTGATCATCGCAATCCAACACGGAGTTCATGATGAAATCCCGGATTGAAAGGCATGCTGCCGGAACATTCAAGCCATATAACAATGAAGAACACCTGAATACCCTGTACCAGGACGTTCCCAAAGAGTATGCCTTCAGGGCGACGGAACCGGAGGGATTATCGGCCTGGCAGGCCGCCTTCCGTCCGAAGCTGCGGGATGCCCTCGGCCTGGACCACATGGCTTCGGACCTGGCGGGTTACGTGCCGAAGGCGGAGCGGCTCGAATCTGCCGACCTGGGCAGTCACGTCCGGGAACGCTGGTATCTCTGGGTCGAACCGACGGTGCCATTGCCATTCTATCTCTTGTTGCCGAAGGGCGTGAAGCGCAGGGACGAACGCGAGGACGGGACGGACCGCGACGGGAAGCTCCCGCTGGTCCTCGTGCCGCACGGCCACAACCATCCGCACATATACGTGGGCATTGCGCGGGACGAAGCGGAAGAGGCGCACATGATGGAGGGTGAGCGCGATATCGCCCGGCAGGCGGCCGCCGAGGAAGGGTACATCGTCATCGCGCCGACCGCGCGGGCCTTCGGGGAAACGCGCACCGCGGACGACATCCAGGCCGACAAAATGCACTCCTGCCGCGACCAGCTCGTCCACGATCTGCTGCTAGGGAGAACGCCCATCGGCGAACGCGTGTGGGACACGTCCCGCCTGATCGACTGGGCGCTAGCGCATCTGCCGATAGATGCCGATCGCATAGCCATCACGGGCAACTCGGGCGGCGGTACGATATCGCTATTCGCCTCGGCCTGCGATACCCGGATCGCCCTCTCCATGCCCGGGTGTTATTTCTGTACTTTCGTGGGAAGCATCGGGACGATCCATCACTGCGAATGCAACTACGTGCCCGGCATGCTGCGCCTGGGTGAAATGTACGACGTGGCCGGTTTGATCGCCCCCCGCCCCTTCTGCGCTATCGCAGGACGGCACGACCGTATATTCCCAATCGACCAGGTCCATGCCGCCTTCGACCGGCTCAAGGCCGTCTACGCGGTTGCCGGCGCCGCTGAAAAATGCGAGTTGGCCGTCGGTGAAGGCGGGCACCGGTTCTATAAGACACCGGCCTGGGATTTCGTGCGCCGGCATTTCGCCCCGCCGGCGTGAATCAGGGGAGATCGCCCGCCGAATCGGCTCCTGGCAAATCGTGAGCGGGGCGCTGGCCGGGTCAGAGACAGGGCGTTGCCCCGGTCTGAGGAGGAGCGCTGGCCGGGTCTGAAGCGGGGCGCTACCCCGCGCACGGAATACACGCGGAAAACACTTGAAACACCCTGGTGTTACATTTAGTTTTCTCAGATACCGGGATAAGCAATGGCCGTCTGTCAAGGAGCACATCATGGAAAGCGCCACGGTTAAAATCGATCCGAGTGAAGAGATCGGGTTCATGCGCGTCGACGAGACGGATTTCAGTTCCTTGACCACCGCCCAGCGCATCCGTCACCTGGAAGTCGAGGGCTACGTGATTCTCCCGGAAATGCTCGACGCCGGACACATTGCACGTCTGAAAGCCGAACTGTCCGATGTGCCCATGGACTGCAAGGACTACAGCGACTGCCAGACCTATTGCCTCGAAGCCCAATGGCACAGTCCGGCGATGTGCGCATTGATCGGCCATCCGCCCATGATCGCGTTTCTCGAGGCGCTGATGGGGCCCGACATCGTGTTTACGCGAGGCCTGTTCACGCGGACCCTCTCGGGGTCGCCGCCAATTTCCATGCACACGGACGGCCAGCCTTACGGCTCATCCCTTTTCAGTTACGAGGGCAGCTCGCCGCGGCTGGTGCGCGTGCTGTACTACCTGGACGATCTGCCGCCGGAAAGGGCGCCTTTCCGGGTCGTGCCGCGATCGCACCTGTCCTTCCACGCCCATGGCAACCCCTACGTGCGCTACAAGTCCCATCCCCAGGAGGTGACCCTGTGCGCGAAAGCGGGTTCGGCCCTGGTGATTCCCAAGGATGTCTTTCACGGTACTCATCCCAACCGGGATACGGTACCCCGGGAGCTGATACAGTTCGGTTACCGGCCGGCCTGGTCGGGACCCGTACAGCCTATGGAGGAGTGGGACCCCCGGGACGTGGCCGCCGCGCCGGCACAGGCCAGACCCTTCCTGCAGAGCCTGAACACCACGGGCCTGGAATGGCAGCAACCGCACAAGCCGAAGGGGATGAAGAGCGAAGCGCCTGGGATAAACCCCGACCGCTGGGGAGAATGAGTCAAATCGACCCTTTTCAGGTGACTACACACGAAAAGTGCGGGGGGTGGAAACCCTCCGGAACAAGGACATGGAAATGAAGATATCAGCCTCTTGCAGCGTCCGGTTCGTTCGGCTCGTCCGGCGAATCATGGTATCGATCCTGATTTTGACCGCCGCGACTTCCACGGCCTCCGCCCAGACCGAATTTCACCTGCAGGTGGGAAAACTGAGGAATCCGTTCGAGCAGGTGAAAGCGCGGCAGAATGTGACGTCCCTGGTGCTCACGGTACAGCAGGCCTCCCAGTGGAAGCTCGGGGACAGTTTCTTCTTTCTCGACTATATCGTCGACCAGAAACACGACGGATTCAACGACCGCGATTTCTACGCCGAGTGGTATCCAACGCTCAATATTGGCAAACTGCAACAATCCGGCGCCAGCCTGGGGCTCATTACAGATCTTGCCATCATAGCAGGCTTCAATGCGGGCGGGGATGCGAAGCTTTTCAAGTTTCTGCCCGGATTCAGGGCGTCGTGGGATATCCCGGGATTCCTGTTCCTGAACACCGACCTCACCGCCTATATCGACCGGAGCGCCGGCGAGGATAAGGGCGGTGCGCCGAAGGAAGGTCACAGTTTCATGTTCGACGTCAACTGGGCCGCACCTTTCGAAATAGGAAACCAGTCCTTCGCGTTCATGGGTCACGCGGAGTATATCGGGAGCAGGTCCAACGAACTCGGCGGCCGTTACGACGGATCGATCCTCGCTCAGCCGCAGTTCGTCTGGGATCTCGGCCGGGCCATGGTCAACGAGCCCAACCAGCTGCTGGTCGGAATTGAATACCAGTACTGGAGAAACAAAATCGGCACGGACGTGGATGAGAACACCGTCCAGTTCCTGGTGGTCTGGCGCCTCTAGGATCGCTGGTCATTCTGGTTTCATGGTCGTTCCCCGGATCACGAGGCGGGCGTGTCCGGTCGGCCTGTGGTCATCAAAACACCCGCCAGGCCCAGTGGATAGCCGGATGAAAGCCGCCGTAATGGACGCCTTCGGAAAGTCGCTCGAGGTGCGGGAAGTTCCCGATCCCGTACCATCGGAGGACGGCGTCGTGATCGAGGTGCGGGCCAACGGGATCTGCCGCAGCGACTGGCACGGATGGATGGGGCACGACACGTCGATCAAGCTGCCCCACGTGCCGGGCCACGAATTCGCCGGCGTTGTTGTCGAAAAGGGCAGCCTCGTACGGAACTGGCGGATCGGGGACCGGGTGACCGTGCCCTTCTGCGGTGGTTGTGGCGTCTGTACGCAGTGCCTGGCCGGCAATCACCACATCTGTGATGACGAATATCAGCCGGGATTCTCCGGATGGGGGGCTTTCGCCCAATACGTGGGCATGCCGTACGCCGACGTGAATATCGTGGGCTTGCCGGATGAGCTGGACTTCGTAGAGGCGGCGAGCCTGGGCTGCCGGTTCATGACGGCTTTCCGCGGCGTGGTGGACCAGGGCCGGGTGACCGGAGGCGACTGCGTGGCCATCCACGGATGCGGTGGCGTGGGCCTGTCGGCGACCATGATCGCGGCGGCCCTGGGGGCCACGGTGATCGCCGTGGACATCGAAGACGAAAGGCTGCAATTGGCCAGGGACTTCGGCGCACGCATGACGGTAAACGCCAGGACGAATCCGGATGTGGTCAGGGAGATTCGGGAAATGACAGGCGGCGGCGCCCTGGTCTCGATCGATGCCCTTGGCAGCCAGGTAACCAGCCGGAACTCCATCCGGTGCCTTAGGAAACGCGGTCGCCACGTGCAGATTGGCCTTACCCTCGCGGACGAGGCCGACGTCTCGATCCCCATGAACGCCGTTATCGCGAAGGAACTCGAAATCGTGGGCAGCCACGGTATGCCGGCTCACCGGTACGCCGACCTGCTGCGTATGATCACCTCCGGCTTGCTTCGGCCCGGGCGCCTGGTCGGCAGGACGGTCGCCCTCGAAGAAGCCGGCGCGGAGCTGGAAGCCATGGGCCGTTTCAGCCAGACGGGCGTGACGGTCATCGAACGGTTCTGACGGTCATCGAACGGTTCTGGCGACTCGTAAATCGCCCCGGATGGCAATCGAGATGCCCTCCGACACGCGAAAGGCATGAGCATGTCTGACCAGGCTGACCAGGACATCGTCGCCCTCGAACGGCAGATATTCGAGCTCACCGCGAAGTTGAACGCGTTGCGGCGAGACAACGATCCGCGGCCGGTTCCCGATTACCGGTTCGCCACCCTGACCGGGGAAGTCTCCCTGCTCGACCTGTTCGCCGGCCGCGACCGTCTGCTGGCCATCCACAACATGGGACAGGGCTGCCGGTACTGTACGCTCTGGGCGGACGGATTCAACGGCATGCTTGCCCATATCGAGGACGCCATGTCCGTCGTGCTCCTTTCCGGCGATCCCCCGGCCTTGCAGCGTGTCTTCGCAAATTCGAGAAACTGGCGCTTTCGCCTCGCCTCCCACGGAGGCGGCGATTACATCGTGGAGCAGACGGTGATGGAAGGCGTGGAGAACATGCCCGGCGCCGTGGTCTATGAACGTAAGGACGATCAGGTACTCCGGAAGAACAGCTGCTTATTCGGTCCCGGCGACCTGTACTGCTCGCTATGGAACCTGCTGGGGCTCGCGGGCCTGGGCGAAGCGGAATGGACCCCGCAGTACCGGTACTGGCGCCAGCCCGGGAAAATGGATGACGGCGGCGCCAATCTGCTCGAATAGCGACTGATCTCGGCCTACGGGAGGCGAGGTGCTCGACAGTCCCGCAATCCGGTTGTTCCGACAGAACTGGTTTCTTCGTAAAGAGCAGTTGCCGGACGTCACGCAAGCGGAAGGGCGCTTCATCGAAGCGGCTATCGGTGGTGTCCATCGAAAAGCCCCACACGGGCTGGCCCGCGAACCTTTCCCTCATGTACTGGGCCGCCTGGGGCGGGTTTCCTGAAGTCGCCGGGCTCCTCATCGACCACGGTGCCTCCGTGCATCACGAACTGCCTATCAAGGGCAACGGGGAGCGGGGTGAGACGGCCCTGCACGAGGCAGCGGCTCCGGGCAGGTGGGGTGGAGACGACGCCCACCGGAACGAAGGCAAGCGCGAAGTCGCCCGCATGTTGATCGGGGACGGCGCGGAATACGACGCCTATGCAGCGGCGGGACTGAATGACACAACCCGCGTCCTGGAACTTTTGGCTGCTGATCCGGCGACGGCCAGGGAAAATGGCGTATACGGGATGACCCCGCTGCACTGGGCGTGCCGGGCTGGTTCCGTTGCGTGCGCGAAGCTGCTGCTGGACCATGGCGCCGAGGTGGACGCCCGGAACAAGGCGCGCCGAACGCCCTTGCACCTGGCGGCGGAAAGTGGCCGGCCGGAATCCGTGAAACTACTCGCACGGGCCGGTGCGGACCTGGATACCCAGGATCCCAAGGGCCGCACACCCCTACACAGGGCCACGTACGAAGGGCATGCCAACGCCGCGGAGGTCCTGCTCGCCGAGGGCGCGGACACAACCAAGCTGAACAACAGCGGAAAAACCGCCTTGGAAATCGCCCGGCTCGGCGCTGCCTATCTCAAGAAACGCGCCTGAGACCTCAAGAAACGCGCCTCAGGTCCGTCTATCCCGAGGTACAACGATGAACGTCTTGCTCAGAATGAATCTGATCGAACCCCTCGTCGATGAAATCCGCCGGGTTGACGAGAAAGTACAGGTGGTACGCACGGATTCGGAAGAAGAAGCCGCGGAAGTCATGCCCGATATCGAAGTAGTCTGCGGCGAGATCACCCGTGCCCTTTTCGCGCGTCGGGAAAAACTCGCGTGGATCCAGAGCTGGGGCGCCGGGGTGGACGGACTGCTCTATCCCGAACTGGTGGAGAGCGACGTAGTATTGTGCAGTGCGAAGGGCACGGTGGGTGTGCACCTGGCCGACCACGGGATGGCGCTGTTGCTCTCGTTAACCCGCGGTATACACACCGCGCTTCGAAACCAGGGCTGGGATAATATCCGCTGGCCCATTCGCGACGCCTCGTGGGAGCTGGTCGACCGGACTATGGGGATCGTGGGACTGGGCGGCACCGGACGGGAACTGGCAAGGCGGGCGGAAGCTTTCGGCATGCGAGTCGTCGCCGTGGATCCTGAGGACGTCGAAGTGCCGCCCGAAGTTGAAGCCTGCTGGGGCATGGATCGGTTCCACGCGCTCCTGGAACAATCCGACGTCGTGGCCGTCTGCGCGCCGCTGACGGAGGAAACCGAAGGGCTGTTCGATCGGGAGGCCTTCGCCCGCATGCAGCATCACGCGTTGTTGATCAACGTCACCCGGGGCAGGATCGTCGATGAGGCGGCCCTGCTGGATGCCCTCGAAGGGAACCTGATCGGCGGCGCGGGCCTGGACGTGGTACCGCAGGAGCCTTTACCCGAAGACCACCCGTTGTGGAAGATGGACAACGTGGTAATCACGCCCCACACGGCCGGAGGATCTCCCAACCGGGACGGACGGTGCGTGGCCCTGTTCTGCGAGAATCTGCGGCGTTACCTGGATGGACTTCCGCTGGTGAGCGTCATCGACAAGCGCAAGGGTTACTGATTCCCCGTCGGTCCGAAGCGCAGCGCCAACAGTCCGAAGCGCTGTCGGTCCGGAGCGCAGCACGCCCTAAACCTGAGCATACCATCCCGGCCGCGGCCGGCCGCTCAGTGCCGGTGTTCCACCCCGTGGTGGTGCGTCGTATGGTAATGGTGGGCAAGCAGGTCCGCGCCGAAGTCGTTCGCCGGGTTGCGCCAGACCGTGTGCACGTGGTTGGCGTCGTTCTGGACGTTGTCGTATTCCACCAGGAATCGTCCGCCCTGCAGGCGGTAGTAATGGGGTTGCCGGGATTCCAGGCCGCCTGCCCAGGCCAGGTGGACGTCGCCCACGCCGTTTCTACGCAGCAGATCGGATTCGATCTCGGCGACTGCGTCGGGCATGCGGTGAATGTACTCGCCTATGAGGGCCTCCAGTATCTCCCGCTGTCCGTCGTTCATGCCCGCCCCGGAGAGGCCACGGGGCGTCTCCGTGTACCGCACCGAATCGTAAGGCACCTCCGTTCGGGCCAGCCGGTCCGGCTTCTCCCTGCTCTCCTGTATATACCGCTGATTCACCGTGACGATGTCCCCGGGCGGAACGGACGCGATCAGTGCGCTGTGCCGTTGGCCCTCGTCCAAGGCGTGTACCAGTTCCCGCGCCAGGTCTTCCACGTTGCCCAGGGGCCGGAGGTATCCTACCCCGTTGAGGGCCGCCGACGCAGGATTTGCCCCGAAGAAGAAGGGCGTAGGCGCGACGATCCGTCCCCCGGCGATCGTATAGTTGATGGAAACGTGGTGTCCCTCGAATTTCCATCCCCAGGGATCCCGGTCCGAAGGCGTGCCGAATATGGACACGTAGTAGTCGGAAGGATCCCGCCAGTTGCCCGATGACCACCCCTCCCGGGCATCCAGCGTCGCTTCCAGGCCCATGATGGTCGTCGTAGTGGCGTAACCCGTACCACTCAACCCCGTGGCCACGAGTTGCAGTGCCCGGCGCCGCTGTCCCCGGTCCATCTCCCCAAGCGGAAGGCCTTTTCTCGCCAGGGGCACGTAGTCCCAGAAAGTGCGTGCGTCGTCGTCTTCGAAGGGGAAGAGCGCTTTCCTCCGCTGGTCCGGAGCCAGGACGGCCGTGAAATCGACGGCGGTTTCTCCCATCCGTTGAACCAGGCCCTGGATGTGCTCGCTGGTCAGTAAACCATGCTGGTCGTCGCTCATATCTGTCTCCGATCGGGGCGTAGGCTCATACGAATGCGAAATGCATCACTTCATACAGATGCGAAATGCATCACTTCAGGTCTGGAAACCGCAGGAACCGCCTGGCCGTTCCGCCCATGATCGCCTCTAGCTCGTGGGGGGCAATATCGGGCGTAAGTCGCTCCACGAGGTCCACCAGTTTGTCGTATCCCGGTTCCTCGTAGATCCAGGGGAAGTCCGTCGCCCACATGAGCCGGTCGGCCCCGAAGGAGTTGAGCGCCGCCCTGTGCCATCCCGCCAGGTCCTCGTAGGGGTACGGTTGCTTGCTGAAGGCGTAGTGCCCGGACAGTTTCATGGTCACGTTCTCGTAGGTACTCAGTCGGTGGGTGGTGTGAAACGCCGGGTTGTACGACGCGATATCGATCTGCGGCCGGCCCCACTGGTCGTGGCGCCCCTTGCCTTCGCCGGGACAGATGCCCAGATGGTTGAGTACGACTCGGACCTGGGGAAAGGCGTCGACCAGGTAGGCGATCAGGTGGGCGTCCGAGGCGCGTAAGTACAGCCAGAGGACAAGATCCTTCTCCGCCGCGTGTTTCCAGATCCGGTAGGTCAGGAAGGTGCGTACGTCCACGTTATCGAAAGGATCCCTGGGCCCGCCGACCAGTCCGAGCCGGAAGCCCACGATGCCCGTTCCGTCCGTCAGGCGGTCCATGTGCTCCTCGGGTGAGGCGACGAGGTCTTCCGGGATGAGCCCTATGCCGAGAAAACGGTCGGGGTAGGTCCTGAGGCAGTGGAGCACGTAGGCGTGATGTGCCGCCGTCGCGCCACCCATTTGAACGAGCATGGCCTGGCCGATATCGCTTGCGGCCATGTAGGTCATCAGCTTCTCGACCGGTTCTTCTCGCTCCGCCGGCGTGTTTCCGCCGGTTTCCCGCGGGAATTCCCGTGAAACTTTTGCGAATACGTGACCATGGGCATCGATGCGCGGCATGTTACCTCTCGACTCGAATCAGGATATTCCGAAGAGCCGGCGGCGTTCCGGCGAGTTCAGCGCGTGTGAGATGGAAGCAAACCGTTTCCCGTTCTCGGAGACGCGGTCCGGAGTCCGTTTCTCGTAGATCAGGATAATCGACTTGCGCGGCGTTGCGGTATGGTTCTCCATGGCTACGTGCCAGCCGTATGAATTGAACATGATCGCCGTGCCCGCCTTGCCCGCAAACCGTTTGTGGCCGGGCATGGCCGCCAGGTTCTTCACCCGGGGATAGGGCCCCGCGCCGGGCCGGTGACTGCCCGGAACGAAGGCGAATTCCCCTCCGCCGGGCTCTACGTCGTTCACGTAAACCTGCACCTTGATATGCAGCGGGTGGCTGGGAGGGACGTCGGGATGCCAGCCCGTGTAGCTTGTGGTCCAGACCGGCGCCGTCCGCACCTGTTCGCCGATGACGATGGCGTCGTCCCCCGCAAAGGCCTTGATATATCTGTAATACCTCGGCCGGTCGAGGATATCGATGAAGACGTCGTCCTTCTCCAGGGTATTCGGGATGTCGTAATAGGTCGCCGCGGCCTCACCCTTGGCAATGCGGCCGAGCCATTCCTCCTTGCAGGCCTCCGCCCAGTAGTCAAAGGCGTGCTGTAGACGGGCCAGCACATCTCCGCTGATAGCCTCTTCGAAGACAAGGTAACCAAGGTCCTCCCATTGCTTCCGTTCCGCCGGTGTGGGACCGGAGTCTCCTGCCATAAACGAGTGTCCTTTCTTTCCGAAACAGGTGTTGCCAGGAGGTGTTTCAGGGTATTGTCCCGAATCAACAGAATGGGCCCAGTCTTGTCAAGCGCTGAGCCCCCGCCCTTTCTATTTCGTCCTTGCTGAGAAGTTCAGCCTTGCCCTATCTTGTTCCCCTGTAAAGCGTCCAGGAAAGGAGGCCCGGTTGAAGATCGATGCGGTGGAGACCCTTGCGATCCCCGATCTGAAGGTCATTCGTTTCGGTCGGTACACCGATGAGCGGGGTTACTTCACGGAATCCTACCGTCTTGGCGATCTCGTCCATCACCCGGAGACCGGTTTCCTCCGCGAGGTCCGGTTTCTACAGATCAACGAGAGTTTTTCCCGAGCCGGCGTGGTGCGAGGCCTCCATTTTCAGTGGCATCCCCATATGGGCAAACTGGTCAGGGCCGTCCGCGGACGCGTCGTGGACCTGGCGCTGGATATCCGGCTGGGGTCTCCCACACTGGGCAGGATCGTCGCCCGGGACATCTCAGAGGAACCCGAAGCGGACCACGGAGATTGGATCTGGGTTCCGCCGGGATTCGCCCACGGGTTCTTCTGCACGACCGACTGCGTCCTGGAGTACCTGTGCGACGGGGAATACAGCCCCGGCAACCAGGCCGGCATCTCGCCGCTGGCCCCGGATTTGGATTGGTCCTTGTGCGACAGCGGGTTAAAGCGCGCTTTCGACAAGGTCACTGCCGGAAAGGCCATCATTTCCGGGAAGGACCGGGACGCGCTTTCTTTTAAGGGCTGGCTCGCGGACAAACGGTCGGCCCATTTCCAGTATTGAAGGGCTGGCTCGCGGACAAACGGTCCGCAAACTTTCAGTACTGATCATCCCCTCAAATCTGTTTCAGGGAGGAACCTAAATGACATTGGACCAACCGTCGCTCTGGTCGGACATCCGCGGACTCGTGTTTTTCGGCTGGGTCGTCGCGGCAACGCGCCTTCTGCTGGATTTCGTCGCGCCAGAACAGTCGATGTACCTCGGCGTTTACATTCTGATGCCCCTGGCGTACCTGTACTACGGCTGGAAAGGCCGGTGGGACCATCTGGCCTGGAGGCGGGTGGCGGGGTCGCTGCTCGTAGTGGCTTTCCTTGTCTGGTTCATTCCAAACCTGATTTCTTATTCGACGGCCTACTTTGTCGGTCTGGATCACGGACGATTTTCGCCAGAGAATTCCGGGAGAAGAGAAAACTTCCAGGGTCCGCTCATGATCATTCTGAACGGCGGCATAGTTGCGGGGGCCACATTCCTCGCCGGTTCGGTCTGGAGCATCACGCTGGGTACGTTGTTCACCTGGCTGCCCGGAGCGATGCGCAGGCGGCAGGCTCGAGCCCGGTGATCGATTCGCGGTCCAGGCGCTTTTTTAAAACCCGATTTCCCGCAGGTACTCCAGCGTTCGTTTCGCGATAGGAAAGGGTTTGTCGAACGGCGCGGGGTACATGTCCTGCTCCACGATGGCGTATCCGTCGTAATCGATGCGTTTCAGCGATTCAAGCAAGGCCGGGAAGTCCACCACGCCCGCCGAAGGTTCGCAGAACATGTCCATGGCCACCGCCGCGGCAAAGGGGATGTTGTCTTCGTCCACTTTCCGCCGTTTCTCCGGATCCACGCTCTTGAGATGGAGATAGGGGATTCGGTCGCGGTGTTTTTCGAGGAACGCGACCGGATCGCCCCCGCGATAGGCGTGGTGTCCCACGTCGAAACAGAGCGCCACCCGTCCGGGGTCGGTGTCCGCCAGGAAACGCTCGATCTGCTCCTCGTATTCCACGTGGGTCTCCGCGTGGGGGTGGAAAACGAGTTGCAGTCCGTATGCGTCCCGGGCGAGATCGGCTACGCGGTGGGTCGTGTCGACGAGACGCCGCCAGGCTTCGTCGTCCAGGGTCCTGGGTTCGATCAGTTCTCCCGTGAAGAGGTCCGAGTAAGTTCCGTCGATCAGGACCAGGTAGCCTGCGCCGGTGGCGGCCAGCAGTTCACCCGCACCCTCCACCTGCTGCTCCAGTTCGGTCCATCTGCCCGGATCTTCCAGGTTCCCCATGGCGAAAGCGCTGGTTACCTTCAGGCTGCGCCCGTCCAATTCCCGTTTCAGCCTGTCGATATCCGCGGGCAGGTAGCCGTAGGGTCCCAGTTCGATCCATTCATAGCCGGCTTCGGCCACCTCGTCCATGAAACGTTGCCACGGAGTCTGCCTTGGATCGTCCGGAAACCAGACGCCCCACGAGTCCGGCGCACTGCCGATGCGGATGTTCATGGAAAGCTCCTTTAGTAATGAAACCGCTGGCTCTTCCGCCGTTCGGCCTCGTAACCCTCGCGCAGCTTCCGCGTCATGGGATCGTTGGTCGCCTCGGCGGACGCGATGTCCCACCAGACGTCTGAGGGCGGCAGGTAGCGGTGTTTCTCGGTCTCGCACACGATCACGCAGGCCCGCGTCTCCGATCGGGCCTCACGGAGGGCTTGTCGCAGCGCGTCCGGTGACTTGACGTGCCATGCCCGCGCGCCGAAACTCTCGGCATTGGCCGCGAAATCGATCTTCAGGTATGCCCCCTCCAGGCGGTCCGAATCGGTGTCTCGTCCCCGGAACTCGTTGCCGAACGACCGGCCCGCCCGGGCCATCTGCAGCGCACGGATGATCTGGTAACCGTGGTTCTCCGAGATGACGACGGTCACCTTGAGGCCTTCCTGCATGGCGGTCATCAGTTCGGTGGGGTTCATCAGGTAGGTCCCGTCGCCAATGTAGACGTAGACCTCGTCGTGTTTCCCGGCCATGCGGGTACCCAGGCCAGCCGGCAGTTCCCAGCCCATGCACGAGAAGCCGAACTCCAGATAGCAGGCCGCGCCGCCCGTCACGTCCCAGAGCCTGTGCAGGTCGCCCGGCGGGCTTCCCGCCGCGGCAATGACGCAATCACCGTCCCTGGCTTCCTCGTTGAGCGTCCGGATGAGCCGGGCCTGGCTCATGGCCTCTCCGGGATGGTCGACGTATACTTCCTCCTGCAGGGACCGGCTGTGCGCATCCAGGCGGCGTCGAACTTCGGCCAGGTACGCCTCATCGGGACGGATACCGGCCTCCCGGGCGGCCGTGGTCAACGCGTGCAGCGCTTCCCGGGCGTCGGCCGTCACCGGCAGGGCTCCTTGCTTGTAGGCGTCGGGTCCGGCCACGTTGATGCCGATGAATCGCACGTCGGGATGGGAAAAGGCCGACTGCGAGCCCGTGGAGAAATCGGTCAACCGCGTCCCCACGGCGATGACCAGGTCGGCCTCCGCGGCTATCCTCGCGCCCGCCGGCGTGCCGGTCACCCCGAACCCGCCGATGGCCCAGGGCGAGGATTCACGCATGGCGCCCTTACCGCCGAAGGTCTCTCCCACGGGGATGCCGCAGGTTCCGGCGAATTCCGCCAGGGCGTCCCATGCTTCCGAGTAGTGCACGCCGCCGCCCGCGATGATCATGGGCCGCTTCGCCCCTTTGAGCATTTCGATCGCCTCCGCGATGCGTTCCGAAGTCGGCGGCCTGCGCTCCACGCGCCAGGTACGCTTTTCGAAGAAGTGGGCCGGGTAGTCGTAGGCGTGAGCCTGCACGTCCTGCGGCAGCGAGATCGTCACGGCGCCCGTATCGGCCGGATCGGTGAGTACGCGCATGGCTTCCGGAAGGGCGGTAAGCAGTTGTTCGGGCCGGTTGATCCGGTCGAAGAACCGGCTGACAGGTCGGAAGCAGTCGTTGACGCTGACCTCGGCGGACACCGGGTGCTCGAGTTGCTGCAGGACGGGGCCCTGGTACCGGGTGGCGTAGTAGTCTGAAGGCAACAGGAGCACGGGCAGGCGGTTGATCGTGGCCGTTGCCGCGCCGGACAACATGTTGGTCGACCCCGGTCCGATGGAAGCCGTACACGCGATCGTGGCCATGCGGTGGTTCACCTTGGCATAGCCCGAAGCCGTGTGCACCATGGACTGCTCGTTGCAAGGCTGATGGTAGGTCAGATCCTGTCCGTACTCGAAAAGCGCCTGGCCCAGCCCCGCCACGTTCCCGTGGCCGAAAATCCCGAAAACAGCGGGGATGAAACGACGCTCCGAACCGTCCCGTTCACTGTACTGCACCGAGAGATATTTGACCACCGCCTGTGCCGTGGTCAGACGGACTTTCTCGTGGGGATATGCCATGGTCTGCTCCTTCGTTTGAATATCTGATCCCGGTTGATTCGGGAGGAGGGCCGCGGCCTGTCTCGATCGATCAACGGCCGGATCTGTCGACCGTAGGCCAGCCTCGATCACAGGTCTGCGATTTCGATCAAGGGCCGGAACGATCGATCACCATTCGGTACTGCCGGTCAAGGGCCGGAGCCATCGATCGTCTCCCACCGCTCGGACGACCAGGAGCGTTCGATCGCGGAAAGTACGCGCGCGACGGCCAGCGCTTCGCCGAAACCCGGCTCGCCCTGTCTGCCCGCCGCGATGGACTGCAGGAAGTGGAAGGTCTCGATCGCCTTGAGGTCGTCGTATCCCAGTCCCACGGCCGGCCCGGGGTTGAAGTGCGCATGCCCGGGATAGGCCGGACCGCTCTGCAGCGTGACGAATCCGTCGTGCGGGCCATCGACGGAATAGAGTTGTAGTTCGTTCATTCGTTCGAAATCCCACCGGACCGCGCCTTTCGTGCCGTGGATCTCGAAGGCCATCTGGCATTTCGTGCCCTGGATCACGCGGCAGACTTCGAAGGTTCCCCGGGCGCCGTGCTCGAATTCCACCAGCGCTCCGGCGTAGTCTTCGTTGGTCACCGGCTCCCGTTTGCCTCCGGTCCCGACGGAAAAATGGGTGCCTTCGCCGGCGGGGGCGATGGGCCGGTCTTCGATGATCAGCGCCTGTTGGCCTACAACGCGCCTGATGGATCCCGCGAGCATGTGAGCCATGTCGGCAACGTGGGACATGAGGTCGCCCAGGGCTCCGCTTCCGGCATGTTCCCGCTGGAACCGCCACGACAGCACGCCATCGGGATGGCTCGCGTACCCCGCGAAGAACCGGCCGCGGTAATGGGTGATGTCCCCCAGCTTGCCGTCGGCGACGAGACTGCGCGTATGCTGCACGAGCGGCGCCCATCGGTAGTTGTATCCGACCCAGGTCAGCACGCCGGCATCGGCGGCGGCCCGGGCGATTTCGTCCGTTTCGCCGGGTGAACGGCCCACGGGCTTCTCGCAGAAGACATGCTTGCCCGCGGCGGCGGCGGCGCGGACCATTTCCAGGTGCAGGCAATTGGGCGCGGTGATGTTGACCACCGACACCTCGGGGTCATCGATGACCTCGCGCCAGTCCGTTGTAGTGCGCGCGAATCCCAGCATGTCCCTGGCCTGCCCGCATCGGTTTGCCAGGTCATCGGCACAGATGACCAGATCGGGAAGGAGTTCGCTTTCGGGGAACCGCTGCCGGACCTGGCGATAGGCGCGGCCATGGACCATGCCCATCCAGCCCATGCCGATAATGCCAATGCCGATGTGCGGAGTCATGCTTTCGGTCCCATGCTACAGATGATGACCGCGGTCAGCCCAGGGTTTGAATCAACTGGTTGACGCCCAGGTAAAGGAAGAGGACCAGCGCGAGGATCAGCATCGCGTTCAGCAACCATCCCGTCCGCAGCCTGCCGACCCAGTCCTTCCGGGAGTTCATGTAAAGCAGGGTGCCGGCCAGGAACGGCATGAACAGCGCGCCGACAACGGTGTAAACGATGACCACGGCGACCGGCCTGTCGAAGAGCAGCAGGACCATGGTCGGAAAGGTCAGGAACAACAGAAACCCGCGGTAGTAGGGCGAATCGGTGCGGACCATTTTCTCCCGGTCCTCGCTGGACGCGTTTTTGAACAACGCCATGAAATCGGCGAAGAGATAGGGGATGCCCTGCCATACCCCCAGGACCGACGTGATGACCGCGGCCCAGAATCCCAGGTAGAGGGACCACCGGCCGAAGGGTCCGAGCGCTTCCTCAAGCCGGTCGGCCATGCCCAGAACGATGTCGAGGCCCACGGCTTCGGGCCGGAGCTGGGCGCCCAGGATCATAACCGCGACTCCGAAGAATCCCGTCAGGATGTAAGCGCCCGCCAGGTCGATGCGGATGCCCTTCACCCATTCGCTTCCGGTTCGCCCGGCTTCCCGGATCCAGTATCCGTAGCACATGACCGACAGGCTGCCTCCGACGCCGCCGAGGACGCTCAACACCGCGACCACGGAACCGGACGGCGCACTCGGCAGCGCTATGCCGCGCACGACGTCGCCCAAATCGGGACGGAGCGCCCAGGCGCTGACCAGGAAGCAGACGAACATCAACCCGATGAGCACCTTCATGACTTTCAGAAAGAACCCGAATCGTCCTGCCCAGACCATGAAGCACGCGGCCAGTGCGTGGACGATGCCCCACTGGCCGACGGAAAGCGCGGGGAATACCGTGTGGCCGGCAATACCGGAGGCCGAAAGCAGCCCGCCGCCCACCAGGAAGGACCAGATGAGGAGGTAGAGTAGAAAGATATACTGGACGGGTCTGCCCAGGCGCTCCACCCAGCCTTCCAGGAGCGTAGTGCCCGTCGCCAGTTGCCAGCGACCTATGCCTTCGTTCAGGGCGAACTTCAGCACGGCGCCCCAGACGATGGCCCACAGCAGCACGGTGCCGAATTTCGCCCCGGCGTTGGTGGCCGAGATCATGTCGCCCGCGCCGACCCCCGTGGCCGCGACGGCGATGCCCGGGCCCATCAAGGCGATCATCTGGAAGAAGTTCAGTTTCAAGGTGATTTCCACATAGGAATCAGGTGGGTAAGCCCATTGGAATAAGCTCGGAAGATGCTAAGGGGTATCAGACTGGAAAACGCCGGCCTCTCAGATCCCGTCCTGCATCATTTCGTCCAGGTATCGCTTTCCGGACAGGATTGCGTTGAAGGGATCGGCTCCCGTGGCCAGCTCGATACTGATATATCCGTCGAATCCGCCGTCCCGCAGGATCCGGAGCGCCCGTCGGTAGTCGATCATGCCCTCGCCGAGTGGCGCGTTGATGTGCTGTGCGCGGTCTTCTTCCTGGAAGTAGATCCGCTGTATGTTCTTGACGTGCCAGAAATTGGTGTGCGGCGCCAGCAACCGGCACACGTCGTCCCAGCCGCCCTCGGGTGTCGCGTAGGCGAAGTAGAAATTGCCGAGGTCCGGGTTCGCCTTGATCAGGGGATGGCCGACGAGATCGATGAGCCGCAACATGCCCTCCGGGGTGTCCACGATGCTGTTCTGGTGCAGTTCCAGCGTCAGTTCGGTACCCTCCGGCTCGGACTCCCTGGCCAGCGCCTTCAACACCCCGGCGGCTTCCTCGTAGTCTTCGTCCCGCGCCCGCAGGCTGCTGCCCACCGGGTCGGACTGTCCCCGGAGATCCTGTTCGCGCACGCCTACTTCCCAGGGTTGCGGCGAAATGGACATGTTGACGAGCGGCGCGCCGGCAAGCTGGGCGGCTTTGACCGCCCTTCGCAGCAGACCCCGGTTCGTCGCGCGGACCTCCTCCGGGGCCGGCCAGGTGATGATCTTGCGCAGAACGGTCAGTCCGCCGATTTCGAGACCATGCTCGCGCGCCTCTTCGCCGAGTTCGACCAGGACCTCGTCCGGGGCGTCGTAGAAGTTGAACCAGGTCTCCCCCAGGTCGATGCCGTCGAATCCGTGGCGGACGAGCCATTCCCACACGGGTTTGCGCTCGTCGGCCAGGGGATAGCCTCGCTCCGCGGCTTCGGGTGAACGGTACGGACTGAGCGTCAGGGTACAAAAGACGATCTTCATGTCGTGTTATTCCCCAGGTACGCGTTGACGATGTCCCGGCAGAGGGCGTGGTCCTGCCGCGCGCCGTACCCGTCGGTGATGGGCTGTTTTCCGTTCACGACGCAATCATGAAAGTGGATCATTTCCAGCTTGAAGGCATTCTGCTTGTTGACGACGAGTTCCTTCTTCCAGGGCTGGTCGCCGTCCATGCCCTGCACCGTGACCGGCGTTGGCAGGCCCCGGTCGAATCCCGTGGGGAACCGGATGCTCACGCGGCGCTCCGCGCCAAAGACTTCCAGGGTCTCCCGGAAATCATGCAGGCCCGGCAGGCTCGTCCAGGTCGCCGAGCAGCGCGCGTCGTTTTCATAGGCCAGCACGGTCGTTACGCTGGTTCCGTCCCGCCATACTTCCGCGCTGATCACGCGTTCCGGCGGCCCGAACATGCCGCGCAAACTGCTGATGTCGTGGATCATGCTTCCAGAGAGGGAGAAGAAGATGCGGCGGGCTGCTTGCGGGGCGTCGCCTATGGCATCCCGGACGGTCTGTTCCCGTCTCCGCGCAGTATCTTCTATCAGGTCCCGCGGTACGTCGTCAAAGGCATACAGCGTAAATTCCTGGAGGTGCCGGTCGTTGCCGCAGTGGAGGTGGTTGGCCTGGATGAAGCGGATATCAGACATGGCGAGGACCTCGTTCCGCGCGAACTGGTATCCCGGGTCGTGCTGCTTCATGTAACCCACCATCAGCGTTTTCCCGGAAGCCTCGGCGGCGCCGATGATCCGGTCCGCATCCTGGACCGAAAAGCACATGGGCTTCTCGATGAAGACGTGTTTCCCCGCGTTCAGCGCGGCGACGGCCACTTCGGTCTTGGGGTCGGCGAAACAAAGCAGCACGGCGTCCAGGTCCAGGTCGAGGAGGTCCTGGTAGCGCGTGACGCGGGCGCGTTGGGGAACGTGGTACATCCCGCCGATGAAGTCGACCAGCTTCGCGGACGCGTCGCAGAGGCCGGCCAGTTCATACCGGTCCCGGAGTTCGGCGATATGGGGCAGGTGTTGTATCTGGGCGATCGCTCCGCAGCCGATCACGCCGATCCTGATGCGGTCCATGGACGTTCCTTCCCGGCAATCGATGCCTTGGAATCGATTCAAAAGATGGAGATTTCGATGAAGTGTATACGCCCGGAGGGATTCGAACCCCCGACCTACTGATCCGAAGTCAGTTGCTCTATCCAGCTGAGCTACGGACGCACGGGGGAAACGGGAACCGGCGCAACCTGTGCGCGGACTGCGCTGAAAGCCCGGTTCCCATACCCATTAGAGCCAGAAACCGATATACGCATTGAGCGGTTCGATGTCAATGAAATCAACCGGCCTCAAACACGGTGCTACACTATGTCCAACCTCGCACGGAGCGTTTCGTCAATCATCTCGGAAAACACGCGTTCGAACCTTTCGCGTGTTCCCGGGGTCGCCAGACAACGAATCGGGAACGATGGACGACCTCTGAGACGCCGGTCCAGATCCACGCCCGGGATCTGGTTGATCTCGTTCCAGATCCGTTCACGCGCCTCCATTCGATCATAGGGCGTTTTCATATACTGAAACTGTATGCGTACGTTACCGTCGGTTGTAAGGCTGAATGTCCATTGCACGTCGTCCGGATAGTCCAGGTCAAGCTGAAACCACATCTGCGAGGAGCGGGACGAAATATCGAATCGATCGTAGCGTGCCAATCTGCGTTGACCACGACTTAACGTCTCGTGTTTTCTAAGCGCCCAGTTGATCAGTTCATCTGCAATCCGGGCGCATTCCGACCCGGAACGCGCGCCCAATTCCTCGACAAATGTATCGGGATCGACAATACGGGGAAGCACATCGGATACTACATTGAAATCCGCCACGATCGGGGCGTGATCGCTCAGCGTGTCAAATACCTCGTGGTCAAGCCGGATGCTTGTGCAGTGTTTTGCCAGATCCGGGGTTGCGTAGAGCCAATCGAGCTGCGTCCCCTGGTTGCCCGTCCAGGTATATGTATGCAGATGGCGACAGTCCTCTTCTGCACACAGACATCCCGGGATGGGAGGAGGTCGTTCAGGAGCAACTTTGGCGAGATTCACAAGGCCCAGGGATTCGACTGCATTCAGAATGGCCTTGTACCTGGGATATACACTCCTGTCTCCGCGCATCGCGTCCGTAACGTTGAAGTCTCCGCCGAGGACGACTCGGTGGCCATCGCTCGAGTCGAAGAGGGGAATCAGATCGGCCACGATGCGGAACATCGTCGTTTGCGCGTAGACGTTTATGGCGCCGTACACGCTGATACACGTGATGGGTCCTATGCCTGGAAAGTCTACCCGGGCAACGATCACGGTCCCAGGGGTGGTACCCAGCATGCTGAATCTCGTGGAACCATACCTTGAACGAACCGCGTCGATTTCCTCTAATTCCAGGTCCGCAGCATCGGAGAACGCCACGACTGCCGAACCCCACGGCCGGCTTCCGGCGAGTTCCCTGTGCACGTAGCGCGTACGCGACATACCCGGCGGGGCTCCGCTTTCCTGGAGCAGCATTATATCCGCACCGGCATTCGAACCAAGGTACGCCCAGGCGTCGCTCCGTTGCTGCACGGTCCGCTTCCAATGGTCCATGTTCCAGGTGCCGATGGAAACTTTTTTACCCTGTGGAGGGACTTCAGGATTTGGATTGGAATCGGCCATAGATGAGTCAGGGTTGAATAGGATGGCTTGCGTGAAGCCTTAAAGTTTTGCCATTCCCAGCGATGTGCGACGTTCAGTAGCTCCTGGTGCCATGCGGCGTTCTGATGCATGCTGTGCTCCGAAGCACTCTGTTGCACTGGTTGACATGTGTTGCTTCCGAACCAGAAGATAGGTCGCTGATTGTGCAAATCAAGGCTCGAAACGCGCTCCGACAATACGTCCAGATCCATAATTCGAAACTTAGTTAGAAATGGGCTTGACAATTACCAAAATGTGTACTACATATGACATATGACACATTTTGGTAAACTCATTCGATCCCGCCGCGAATGCCTGCGGAAGCAAGACAAGCGATTCTCGCTTCGCCAGGTGGCGCAGCGAATCGAGGTCGAGCCGGCCTATCTGAGCAAGATCGAGCGTGGCGATGTGGCGCCGCCTTCCGAAACTACAACGTTGAAACTGGCACGGGAACTGGGCGAGGACCATGATGTTCTGCTGGCCCTGGCGGGCAAGGTGTCGAGCGATCTGCAGGAGATTATCCGCAAGAGGCCGAAGTTGTTCGCGGACTTGATCCGAAAGATGAAGGAGGCGCCTGATCACGCCATCCTCAAGGTGGTACGGGAGGTGAGGGACGGAGAATGGTAGGCGGAGAATAGCAGGCGGAGAATGGCAGGCGGAGAATAGTAGGCGACCAATGGCAGACGGAGAATAGTAGGCGACCAATGGCAGACGGAGCATGGTAGACAATATGGAGGATGGTGATGATTTTTCTTGAGCACGACCAGCTGGAAATTCGATGCCCGGAAGTCCATGACGATGCCCGGTGTTCGATTTCTTTTGAGCGTACCCTGCGCATCCCGGACGATGGGAAGGACTACCCCCTGCCTCCAGGTCTGGGGTGCTTTCCCCTGCGTCACCTGGACGACTACGCAGAGCGCCTGCCGGGGGAGTGGGTCAGCAGAGGTGGTGTGATCATGCCGATGTTCCAGGCCGAGGCGATGTGGCTGAACTTCGACAGCTACAATGGCTATCCCTTCGCACTAAAGATAGCGACCGGGAAGGTCTGCGCACTCACCGGCGAGAACTGGATAAACCACCTGAATACCGATCCACAGGACTACCTTGTATTGCCCGATCAGCCGTGGCTCGATGGGTACTGCGTCGAGAAGGGGGTGGTTCGCCAGTTCGTGGCCATGCCGTTGGGCAAGGGGTACACGGTCGAGGAGCAGTTGCGGGGCGCGGCCCAGCATGGCGGTCTTCAGATATCGGTCTATCCCATGAAGGCAGAACGGTCTGAAGAGATGGGGAGCTTACGATATCGTCCACCGATCTACTCGGCTCCGATGGAAGATGACATGGGCCTGGCGCCCGGCGGGCGGATGGAGCAGGAAATCTATGAGGACTACCACGGCCTGGACGTATGGGATCAGCGGCATCCCGTACGTTGTTTCGTTACCATCGCCAATTCCGCCCAGTGGATGGCGATAACCGGCGAGCGACCGCCAATCTTGCCGCCCACGGCCAAAGTGTACACCGAAGCCGGCCTGCCCTGGTTCGACTATTACGAAACCGAGCACGAGGCTGTCTCGGGCAGCGATGTCCTGAAGTCGGTGAAGAGTGTGGCACAGACTGGTAAGGAGAAAGGAGATACCGCGCTGCTAGATAATGAATCGGTCAACGGAACCCGGGTTGTTTCCCTTGGGGATACCAGAAAACGCAGGGTTCGGGAGTATTCTGCCAGCGAATTGCTGGAATCATGAAGCCTTGGATCCTTGGACGTTGTCTGAGATGGCATCATCCGGCACTGATTGAATCGGCTGTAGACGCTTCACTCGTGCGAATTCGGGCGGAGTCGATCTTTTCGGTGGACAATGCTTCACCCCGGGATTTCATCTCACGGTTCAGTCGGTCCAGCGGTTCCGAGAACGCCTCCTCCAGCTTGACAATGTGCTCGCACAGCCAATCGGTCATCTCTGGCCAGTTTTCGTCGTCATAGCCATCGAATGGGTTCCGATAGCTAATCCGACATGCCTTCTTGTCATCCAATCTTTGCCATTGGAGTTCTGCTCCGAAACGGCCTTCGATCTCCTGCCTTTCCCGGTCGAGCCGGTCAAAAAACCATTTGTTCTCGGCAGCATGAGGGCGCGACAGGTAGAGTTCCACGCGCGCCAGTTTTTTCCCAAAGATCAGGTTGTACCCGCAGCCTGATACGCCCGTAGGGCTCGCCAGCCAGTATGTTCGGGACGGACTGATATTCTCGTAGCGAAAAACGCCACGGGCGCGGAGTGCCTCCAACGTTTTAGTCCAGAACGCCTGCTGCAATTCTTGGTTTTGGATTTGCTTTCGCTGACTAGACTTCTCCTCGGATTCCTTGTCGGCCATCCCAATCATGTAATCCGCCGCCTCGGGTGTAGGTATAATCTGTTGCAGGTCTATCAGGAGCTCCTTACCGAAGCTGTAAGGCACTACCCGGAAACACTGCGCCCGGACCCCGTGTCCGATCAGCCAGAGCACCGTCGCCGTAACCTCCTTGCGGAAATTCGCCGCGACCAGTATCAACCGCTGCTCATTACCCGCGTTCAGCACCGTGTCGTCGAGATCTTCAACCTCAAGGAACTCGCACAGGTTCGGCAGCGCGCTTTCGCCGTTGAACCACCGGTCGAGATACTTCTGATAGATTTCGACGATCTCCGCTTTCTTCAAACTGGAGCAATAGGCAACGTATTTGAGGGCTTGCCACACGACATCTCGGCCCGAATCGTCGAGCTTGTTCTCAATGACCACCACCCGTCCTTCCTTGTCGAGCGCGAGAAGGTCGAGGCGCTCCCGGGTGTCCTCGAAGCCGTCGAATTCCTTCTGAATGACCAGGAGGTCCTCGCCTAGTGCCTCCGGCATATGTACTAGCCATTCCTGAAGGTGCTCGCGCTCATTTAGTTTCAAATCGCTGAAACTCCGTTCATCAACTTGGACGAGGCGGTTTTCGTCAAGGTCTACCTTGAACATCAGCGGGTCTCCTACAGAAGTGTGCCGGGTAGGCTGCGCCCGGTTTCGGATTCCGTGGTTAAGTATGGCTCAAGCTGGACGCTCAATTCCATCTATTTGAGGATGAATCTACACAGATAGGAAATGGCATACGGCAGGTCGGCTACGAGGTCGGTTATACCCCAGGCAGGATTCGAACCTGCGACCCTCGGATTAGAAGTCCGATGCTCTGTCCAACTGAGCTACTGGGGCGCGACATCACCAAATATACGGGATAGTGGACGGGTGGTCAACGCGAGATTGGGGCGCGTAGGACCAATAAAAAACAGATTCAAACGAGAATCCGGGACCGGGTTTCGACTGAAGAATTGTGGCGCCAGGAAACGAGATTCACAGTCGTTCATTTCCAGATGGGAGCACATATGAAACGGATACTACCGCTGTTGTTACTTCTTGTGACTCCAGGTTCGGCGTGGAGCGCTTTTGAACCGGTTTTCGCCGGCGCGAGGCCGGTCGGCATGGCGGGCGCCTTCGTGGCTGTCGCGGACGACGCCGACGCGGCCTACCTGAATCCGGGCGGCATACCCAGGATCAGCCGGTTCGTTCTGACGAGCTACTATACGAAACTCTTCGGCATGAAAGAACTGGCCCAGGTTTCCGTCTCCGGAGTCGCTCCGACCCGAATGGGGCACTTCGGCCTCTTTTATCACAGTTTCGGAAGCTCGTTGTACCGGGAGGCGGTCATCGGTCTCTCCTACGGACGATCAATCGGCAGGAGATTCCATGCGGGACTTACGCTTCGCCGAATGAGCCTTGCCGTCAGTAACTACGAGGGCGCTTCCGCCGTCGCGATGGACGCGGGTGTCCTCATAGATCTCCCATATCAACTTCGTCTCGGCGCGATGATCCATGCCGCCGCACTTCTCAACGAGTCCGGCACGGCAACCGAGAATCCGCGCATCATCCAGGCGGGGCTGAGCAGGACAGGGGACCGCCTGACCGTTTCGTTCCAGCTCGACCACCACCCCCGCCATGGCTACACCACGAGGGTGGGGCAGGAGTTTCATCTGGCCGAGCTTGTAACGATCCGGGCGGGTCTGACGACCGATCCGTCATTGTTCTATGTTGGCCTTGGCCTGGAAAAGGGCCGCGTGAAAACGGATTACGCCCTGTCGTCCCACTCCCTGCTGGGCATCACGCACCGGTTTTCTGTCACCATGGAATTCGGCTGAAATGAGCCGGTTCATGTACCATGCATGGCGGATTCTGGCCTCCGTGTCCCTTGCAACGATGATTTTCTCTCCTGAAGAACGGTCGGGCCAGGAACCAGACTATTCCATAGATGCACTGATCGACCGGGAAGCGGCAGACATCGATCCGGAGGACATCGCGCTGCTGGTTTCCTTGCGGCGCGACCCGCTCGACATCAACCGGGCCGGTCGGACCGAACTGGAACAACTGCCGTGGATCACGCCGGCCCTCGCCGGAGCCGTCGTCGCCTGGCGGGAAAGGTACGGCCCTTTCACCAGCGTGGGGGAACTCGTTCGAATTCCAGGGTTCACGGAGGCTCTTGTATCCCGAGTCAGTCCCTTCATTTGGGCGGCCGATGTCCGCACCTTTAAAACTTCGGGACGATGGCGCCTGGCGCGAAGCCGCACCGACCGTCCGGAAGCGGCGGGAAACGGCACCCTCGGACTGCAGGGGGACATTGAACTCGGCCGGTCGTTCAGACTGGGCGGACGGGGGGAACGCCGGGATCGAGACGGTGAAAACCGGTGGCGGTCGGGATACCTGGAACTGGGCCAGGCGGATGCATCCCGCATGTTGATCCTGGGATACTACGAAATGGATTTCGGCCAGGGACTGGTGTGGCGCAGCCATTCGATCCGGCCTTCGACCGCCAGCCTCAGTGCGTCCGTGAAACGCCGTGTCCGGGGACTGAGACCCGTTCGTACCACCTATGCATCGGGCGCCCGTCGCGGCTTGGCGCTTCGGATTGCCCGCCCAGGTTATAGCCTGACGGGGATCCTCTCTCGGACCGCATTGGGAAAATGGGAACCCGGGGGCCGCCTGGACTGGAAGCGGAATAATGGGCTGCTCGGATTCTCGGCCCTTCACTCGGAAGGTCGCGTACGCGCTGGTGTTGACCTGGACTTGCTTTACGGCGGCACGAATCTGTTTGGCGAATTGGCCATCGACGATGAGGGATACCAGACCATCCAGGGGGGCATGATCTGGAGCATGGAGCGCGTGGAAGGGGGGCTGACAGTCCACCGTCAGCCGGATGCCCGGTTCATCGAGAAGTCCGAACGGACGTGGCAGAGCCTGCTCCTGCGCTGGCGGCCGGATCGCCGGACCACGCTGCAACTGAGCGTTGAACCCCGGTTGACCTACATGGAACAGTACCGGCGCAGCACCTTCCGATTTCGCCGAAGAATGAACGGAGGCCTCGTACTCTCGGGCGTGTGGCGCCGTGAAATGGATGCACATAGAATTGATGGATCGGTCCTGCTGGAATCCTGGCGGGGCCAACTGGCATGGCGGCTGCCCGCCCGGGTCCAGTGGCGGGCCCGCTACGAGCGACTCGGCCAGTCCGGTTTGAAGCCCGTGCACGATCTGCGTTTGTACATGCGATTCCGGTCCAGGGACCGCGTCAGCCTGTCCGCCCAGTGGGAATACAAGTTGACCGGGTTATCCGAGCCAGAGGAATCGGCCTCCCTGTTTCGATCCAACCGCCGCGAAAGGTGGGTGATCCTGCTGTACGGACCGGTCGGATCGGGCGTTTCCACCGTGGTGCGTTATACGCGTACTCGTCAGACCCGCTACGATCAACTCAAGGTTCCCCTCGTCGAAACACGATGGATTTTGCAGCTGAACGCCAGGTGGTGATTGTGGTAGAAAACTGAAGCTATGCCAGGTACAGGGGTGCTGTATGGATGTTTATTGGGAATACCTTTGAATTCAGGGCGGCATGGGGTATCCTTTAAATCAGGCATTGCTGGTCATGACCGAATACCTTGAACTGCTTCAGGAGATTGCTAAGTATTTAAGGAATGCGAAACATGTCAGGCGGTTGTGGGAAGTATAGAAGGAGGTTAGGACAATGTCGGAAAAGAAGCAATAACCGATGATATAGAAGAAGAATTCAGACAGGTGATTTCAGAAATCAAAGATGCCGTGCACGAAGGGAAGAGCAGGTTGTTTCATGAAAGGACGACGCTGGACGATCTGTTCGTAACGGACGAAGGCCCTCAAGGCAAAATCACCAACGCTAATATAAGTTTTGGGCTTGACATTGTCTCCCACAGGGGGTATATTGTAGGTAGTTAAGGTTGCCAACAGACCCGCCTACAAGGAGATACACAAGTGAACCTCTACGAAGTCTTTGAACGGTTTCCTACACAACAAGCCTGCATCGATCATTTGGAAGGTATCCGGTTCGCTAAAGGCGCCTACTGTCCCCTGTGCGGATCGGTCGAGAACGTCAAGCGTAAGCGAGATGGAAACCGCGTTGGACGATGGAATTGCCATGACTGCCACCGATCATTCAACGTTCTGTCGGGAACGTTCATGCAGGGTACGCAGATCGCGTTGCCCAAATGGTTCGCCGCCATAGCCATCATGATCAACGCCAAGAAATCCGTATCCAGTCCTCAACTGGCACGGGATTTGAATCTTACCCAGCCCACCGCCCTGTTCATGCAAAAACGCATCAGGAATGCGATGGCTTCCGACCATGCTCCGTTGCTTGCCGGCATCGTGGAAGCGGACGAAACCTACGTGGGCGGCAAGCCCCGCAAGTCGAACAAGAAGGACGACAACGACACCCCGAACAAGCGGGGCCGCGGAACCAAGAAAACTGCTGTGATCGGGGCGGTGGAACGAGACGGCAAGGTGATTGCGAAAGTGGCCGAAGATCTGACCGGCAAGGGCATTGTGAACTTCCTGAAAAACGTGCTCAACATGGACGAAAGCGTGTTGTACACGGACGAATATCCGGCGTACAACATCATTCAGAACTACATGCCCCACGAGGTTATCAACCACAGTATCGCCTATTCGGATGACGGCGTGAATACCAACACCATCGAAGGCTTCTGGAGCCTGCTGAAACGTGCGTGGTATGGTACGCACCATCACTACACACCCCGATTCATGAATCAGTACATTGCCGAGGCAAGTTGGAAGTTCAACCATCGTCAAGATGCTGCACCATGGAACTCGTTCATGTACGGCGTGTTTGCCTAACTGAATGCAATCGGCAGTTGCGGTTGACGACCCGCGAAGAAATCATCCACCGTGTAAATCTGTACCACTGGCCATTTGCCATCGTACTTTCCGGTCGATGCCGCCGCTTCCCGCATCTTCGTTGTTACTCGTTCCTCGAAGCATGTAAAAATACCCAAATCGGCTCCGGCCTGTTGGCGCGCCCCATTGAACGCCTGTACCTGCCCAGGACTGGTTGATCCGCCCTTCACCTGCGAAACAAGGTCGATAAACTTTCCCTTACCGATTGCGATACGGCCGTAACCGTCAATACCCTTGTCGGCAACCTGCAATTTGTTGGCTTCGATATACGGCGTGATGGATGCGGCCCACTTCTCAAATTTGAACTTGTCTATTTCGGCCAATACGTTCGCGTGATGCAGGGTCATCGGAAGCCCGACAAACTCCACGTCCGACCATATCTTGAAAAAACTCCGTTCAAGTCGCTCCTGGATGACCTGACACGCCTTTACGCACACGTCTATACCTACCCATTGCCTATTGAGACGTTGCGCCGCTTCTATGGTCGTACCGCATCCGCAGAACGGATCCAAAACAACATCGTCTTCGTTGCTGGATGCCCTTATAATCCGGTCCAATAACGCCAACGGTTTTTGTGTGTCGTAACCCGTTCGTTCTTTGGATTGACTGTTTAGCTGTTGGAACTCCTTTTCTTGAACCCACGTCCACACATCGTCACATGTTTGCCCTTCATCCAGGTAGTAACGATTGCCCTGTCCATTGACATCATACAACCGCCCGTCTTCATCTACCTTGTTGTATCGACTGGCATTCACAACGGGCTTTGAAACGCGGTTGTGTACCGTCTTGCGTGTTTTTCCGTAGACCAGGATAATGTCGTGTTTTCTGCCGAACCTTTGGGATCCCTTCGTGCCCGCTTGATAATGCCATACTATCTCGTTTTTGAAGCCCCCCCCCCCCCCCCCCCGTAAATATCGAGTCCAGTAAGACCTTCAGGTAATGGCTCATGGTGGGATCGCAGTGCAAATATATCGACCCCGTAGGTTTCAAGACCCGCCTGCATTCTCGTAACCGATTCGCCATGTAGGACAGATAAGCCAAAGACGAGCCTTCGCCCAGGATCATCCGCAAACCTTCCATCGTGGGCGCCATCGATACATCCCCGGCCAATTCGTGGAAATCGTCCACGGCTTCGTACCACTGCCACGTATCCTTGAACGCAATCCATTGCGCCCCGCCCATCGAGGCGTTATATATGCGCTTTGAATTGAAGGGTGGGTCCAAGTAGATCAGGTCCACTGATTCATCAGGCATATGTTCACGTATCACGTCCAGACAGTCGCCGAAATACAACGTACTCATAGGTTACTCCTTCCGTATAGTGTTTGGGGGTGGAAGGAGTAACCTACGGATCGACTGCTGTTTGTCAAGATGGCACATACGTTGAGTCCCGCCAAGCCCATAATTTATAAGTGCGATCACCAATATACCGGAAAAGTTCAAAGATCACGTCATTGTGGCTTCCGACGGCAACCGGACCTGGCTGGTCTGGAAACACAACTGTTCCCCGTACTTCGACGACAAGCCATAATGCTGCGATCTTCAGTTGGACCGTTTGGAGATCTGGATGAAACTGATCTGCTGGAATATCGCGCATCGTAAGGCTGCATGGAGATCCTTGCCTGATCTGGACGTAGATATTGTCCTGCTCCAGGAAGGCTATAAACCGCCAAAGGATGTGGCTGGCAGAATTGAAGTGGATCCCGCGCCATACTACAAAAAGGACCCACTTAGACCAGATAGTCGGGGCAAAGCACGATCCAGATGTGCCATAGTAAAAACATCCGACAGGGTCCAGGTGGACTTTCTGGATGATATACAGTCCAGTCATCCGGGATGCCTGTCCGCGGCCGTCGTGACCCCTCTTGAAGGCAAATTCCGGGACTGGCCGATTCATGTGGTGTCATTCTGTCCCCAGTATGAGGCATATCATCCACATCGGGCCTTAAAAGCCGTGATCTAGTAGACACGTCGATCCATCGCATCATATCGGACATCTCGCTGCTTATAGGCAGGAAGAACAGTTTCAGGATGATCGCGGCTGGAGATACAACTGTGATGGATGGCGATGGAAGCAACGAATACTGGAAGGCCCGCAACAAAGCGGTATTTGACAGGATGTCATCAATTGGTTTGCCCATGATAGGCCCCCAGGGTCCCACATACTATCATACCAGTCAGACACCTGCGACGGCCACCAGGCAGCTGGATTACGTGTTTGCTTCGCGAAGCATGAAGAATTCCATCAGAACAACGGCACTGAACAAGCCGGAAGAATGGGGTCCCAGCGATCATTGCAGGATACTTATCGAAGTGTCATAATTATCGACGCTTGTATGCGGATTCCAGAACGCCTCCGGACCAATCCTCCCTCGCATCAAGGATTACACTTCCCAGTAGCTCACGTAGCAGTTTTGCTGCGACCTTAAGGTAATCCACAGTTTTCGATTGATCTCTCTCCGTAACGGTACTATCTTGACTGGAGCAGGTGAGAAGTTGGGAAGACGGTGCGAATCCGTCGCGGACCCGTCGCTGTGACCGGGAACGAAAACCGCATCAAGAGCCATCGTGCTCGAGCCACTGTTCCTGAAGGGAATGGGAAGGCGCGGCGAGTAGATCGATCCGGAAGCCAGAAGACCGACCTGCCCATAGTTTTCATCGGGACTTCCGTGGACTGAAGTCGTCCGGTGTACATGGATAATCATAAGTACGGCCGCCAGGCGTTTTCGTCCCGTAGTCTGTTCATTGGGGCGTAATCTGCAAGTGGCCGTGCTCCGAGGATGACAAACGGCATCCCCGTATCTGACAACATTCAGGTACGGGGATTTTTTATTTAAAGGAGATCGATCTGAATCAATGACCTGATGGACCCCATTGCGCGTAGTCAATATGCAGGCACCGAACCATCTACCATATCGGGAGGCAAGATGAAACACATACCACATGCGATTAAAGCCGTGCTCTGTTTTTACCTGCTGTCCGCAGTGCCAGGATTTGCGCAGAATTCACCGGACCCGGTGGACCAGGAACCCAGGTACATCCTGGATGCCGTTGTCGTAACCGCTGCCAAAATCGAAACACCCTTGCGACAGGTTTCGAGTTCGATCGCCGTAATCACTTCCGACGATATCGAACGCAGCAGCCAGAACACGGTCGCCGGCGTGCTGCGCGACGTGGGCGGTTTGAGCATGGCACAGGCTGGCGGAACGGGTAAAAACGCATCTGTTTTTCTTCGCGGCGCCGAATCGTCCTACACCCTGTTTCTGATCGATGGAATCGAGGTCAACGATGCCATGTCTCCGGGACGCGGCTACAGCCCGGCGCATTTGTCCGTCGACCAGGTAGAACGAATCGAAGTGCTGTACGGGTCCCAGAGTACGCTGTATGGTTCGGACGCCATAGCGGGGGTCGTGAACATCATTACGAAGCGCGGTGAGGGTAAGCCAAAGATCGGGGCATCCTTCGAGGGCGGCGCCCTGGGTACGTTTCGAAGCCGAGCGGGGTTGAATGGCGGAACGGACAGTTACCAGTATGCGATCGACGGCTCCTTCCTGAACGCTCGCGGTATTTCAGCGAACGCCCTGGGAAACATGGAAGAAGACGGCTATCGAAACACCACGCTGGGTGGACGCTTCGGGGCGACGCCCGCCGCGAATGCTTCGGTCGATCTCACGTTCCGTTTCACGGATGGCCGGGCCGATATCGATAACGGAGCCGGTCCCGGCGGGGACGATCCCAATCGCGTAAACTCCTCCAGGCAACTGTTCGTCCGTCCTTCGGCCACCCTCGAATTGTGGTCGCAGCGATGGAAGCAGACCCTGGGATATAGCCTCGTCGATCACAGCAGGGAAGACGATAATCCGGTGGACGAGAACCAGGAAACGGCTTCGAACTCCACGTTTGACGCGCGGCTGCACAAAATAGACTGGCAGAACACGCTGATGCTGTCTGGCGGGAATACGCTCGTATTCGGCGCCGAAACCGAAACGGAACAGGGAGAATCCGAATCAAAGGGCCGATTCCCGAGCAAATTCGACCGCCGGAACGCAAGGATGACCGGTGTCTATCTGCAGGAGTTGCTGCAGTATGGCAATGCGCTGTTTGCAACCCTTGGCGTGCGAGCCGATCACCACAGCCGGTATGGTTCTAAAGTCACCTACAGCATCGCGCCAAACGCGTACTTCGAAACGTCGGGAACCAGGATCAAAGGCGCCTACGGTACGGGTTACAAGGCGCCGTCCCTGTTTCAACTGCATTCTTCCTTCGGTGATTCCACGCTCCAGGCCGGGACCAGCAAGAGCTGGGAAGCGGGGCTGGAGCAGTACCTGGCCGGTCAGAAGCTGGTGGCCGGCGTGACCTATTTTGACAATACCTTCGACAACATGGTCGGGTGGGACAGCGAAACATCCAGCTACAAGAACGTGTTCAAGGCCACAAGCAGAGGGATGGAGTTGACCGGCCGATATGTGGGGATCGAGGGTACTTCCCTTCGGGCCTACTATACTTTGACCGATTCGAAGGACCATGAGTCGGATGAGCAGTTGTTGAGACGGCCGAGGCACAGCGGCGGGATCGTCCTGGATCAGCGGGTACGGCAGGGCGTAGATCTGAACCTGAGTTTCCGTTTATCGGGGGAGCGCAGGGACAACGACTTCTCGACTTGGCCCGCCACACCGGTAACGTTGGATGGCTACGGGATCGTAAATGTGGCCGCAAACTGGAAGGTCACACCGAACATCCAGTTATTCGGCAGAATCGACAATCTGTTCGACGCGGAGTACGAGGAAATCCTGGGATACGGAACCGCGGGCATGACCGGCTACATCGGTGTCAAGTTAGGGAACAGCGGTTATTGATGATTGTTTGAGGCCCAGGCGAACAGCGAAGCCATACGCCGTGTTACAGGCCGTCCTGATCAATCCCCAATTCGTCCATGATTTCCTGTATGGAGGACCAGACAGGCGGATCGATTTCAATGCCGGCCACCAGTTGCCGCTCCCGCTCGCGTCGGGCTCCGTCGCCAGGCACACGGATCTCGTCGACACCGGGCGCCTTGCGTGCACCCTTGATGCTCTGGGCGAGCCGGTCCACTTCTGCGGATAAGGCGGACCTGGAAACAAACTTGTCGGGGTCGATGACGAGCATGAACAGGGCATTCTCGTCGAGGTCGTCCGGAGACCGGCCGCTGCAGCCCGCGCCGCTCAGGCCACCAGTCAGCACGTCGACCAGTATGCTCAGCGCGAACCCCTTGTGTCCCGCGATCAGGCTGCCCAGCGGCAGGAGCGCTGCCTGCCTGGGCGTTGAAAAGTAGGTCTCGGCATCCGTCGTGGTCCGTCCATCTTCGTCAATCAGCCAGCCGTCCGGTACCGCCTGGCCCCGGTTGCGCAGCATCTTGACCCGTCCCTCGGAAGAAACCCCTGTGGAGATGTCGATGAGGATCGGGTCGCCGCTTTCCCGGGGAATACCGACGGCCATGGGGTTTGTGCTCATCAGGGGCGAGGTCGCGCCCCATGGCGCCACGCAGGGATTGCCGCCGGCGTCGTTGGCCATGAGTAGCGCGATGAAACCGTCTTTCGCCGGCTGTTCAACGTATCCGCCCAGCCGCGCGATATCATTGGCGTTCACGATGCTCACGCAGCCGATACCCGTTGCCTCGGCCTTGCCCACCGCACGCTTCATGGCCTCGGTAGCCGTCCACGGTCCCATGCCCTTGTTGGCGTTCAGGTGCAGCGTGGAGACGGTTTCACCCAGGACGTCCAGCTTCGCGCCCGGGATCATATTGCCGGCGCGAATGCCCTCTGTATACATGGTAATCCGCATCACGCCGTGGGAGTGGTACCCGGAAAGGGAGGCCTCCATGAGCCGCTCGACAACCACCTCTCTTTCGTCGCATTCCAGGCCCAGGCGCGTGAAGACGAGGTCCATGATCCGCGTCACGCGATCCGGGCTCATGCGGATGGGAAGTGGGGCCGAAGCCGACTTGCTCTCCGATGCGGACATACGCGATACATCCTCCATTCTTTGCAGTCCATGTCGCGCCGTTCTTTGCGCGCCCGACCGCTCTCAAAATAAGTCGTGCCAGTACGTTCGTGCCCCGACCGCTCGCCGAAACCATTGTGCACGGACCTTCGCGCCCCCGCCCCGACTGCTCGCAAGATACGTCGTGCACGGACCTTCCGGTACTATCCGTCCAGCGCACCCAGGTGCGCAAGTCCTTCTTCGATGTTCCGCTTCTGCTCGTCGGAAGTCTCTTGCATAGGGGCGCGGGGGAATCGGCCGGGACATCCCTGCAGCGTCTGGGCATACTTGGTACAGGCGGGCAGGTTCGTCCCATCCATGGCATTCCAGAGCCGCAGGAGCTTTTTGTGCATATCGAGTGCCCGCGCGTGATCTCCGTCCTGTACGGCGTCCCACACATCCACCGAGGCCCGGGGCGCCGCCGTCAAAATGGCCGCGATCGATCCGCGTGCGCCCAGGGCGTATGCCGAGTACATCAGGGCGTCGACGGCGCAGAACAGCAGGTGCTCCGGATCGGCCATGAGCATCAGGTCGGCGAACAGCTTCAGATCTCCGGCGCTCTGCTTCACCCCGACGACGCCGGGCACTTCGTCCATGATCCGGCAGAGCAGTTCGGGCGAAAGGTAGCTCCAGGGCACCACGTTGTAGATGATGATGGGATGTTCCACTTCCTCGCCCATCACCCTGAAATGCTCCTGCATGGCATCATCGTCCGGGCGAAAGAGGTAATGGACCGGGGTCACCTGCAACGCCGCCACGTCGAGGTCGGCAATGGCCTGCCCCCTTCGAACGGCGTCGCGTGTGCTGTCGACGATGATTCCGGCGACGACCGGTACGCGCCCCGCCGCCGCATCCAGGGCCGTGTCCACGAGCCCCCTGAATTCATCGACGTCTATCGTATGGCCTTCGCCCGTGCTGCCGCCCACCGCGATGCCGTGCGCACCCTGGTCGATCAGCCAGTCGACCTGTTCCTTCATGGCCCCGAGGTCCACGTCTCCGTCCCGTGAGAATGGTGTGGTTGCCGGGGGGATCACGCCCCGCAGGTCATTCAGCATGTGTTCCTCCTTCGATTGGTTGAGTTTCCAGTTACGCCTGGCTGAAATACGAGCCATTGCATAGACCTGATTGATTCCAACGTCATCCGGCTGGTTCTGCGTCGCGCCGGTACACCATGTGCAGCGCCATAATCGCCGCGGCCGTACCGATGCCCCAGGTCGCGGGAGATACGCCACCGGTTCCACTGCCGTCCGTGACCAGATGTACGAGGGTCATTACGAGAACGGAACCGATGATCGTCGCCAGTGCGCCCGCGGCATTCGGCTTTCTGGAATACAGCCCCGCGATAAGGGGTACGAAGAGGGCCACGGACAGAATGCTGTAGAAAATGGTCAGCGCCGTGATGACGTCCGGCAGCACGGCTGCCAGGACGACGCCCGCGAGCCCCGCGACGACGGCCGTGATCCGGCTGACGGTCAGCATCCGTTGCTCGGAGGCGCCGGGTTCGATATAGGTCTGGTACAGGTCCCGGCTCAGGGAGGTCGTCAGCATGAAGAGCACGGCGTCCGCCGAACTGATCTCCGCGGAGAATACGGCCGCCAGGGTCAGTCCGCCGATCCAGAAGGGAAGTGCGTCCATCAGCAGGCGGGGCAGCGCCAGGTCCTGCGAGGGCAGGGAAGGGAAGGCGTGGTAGGCCGCCATACCGAGTAGCGCGGGAATGAAGGCAAAGAGCATCAGGGCGACAGCGTTCGTGCAGACCCCCCGCCGGACCGCCCTGGCGTCCCTCGCGCCGTAGATCTTCTGCAGAAGGCCCGGCGAAACGATGAAGGCGGGAACGAGGACAATGAAGTAGGCCCAGATACGGGACGGATCGTCCCCGAACCAAGTCGTGAATCCTTCCTTCGCCACGCCTTCGGCGGACAGGAGATTGCCCCCTGAGACGATCAGGAGAAAAGCCAGGACGAAACCGGAGATTTTCACCACCAGCTGAACCATGTTGACCCGGGCCGTGGAAGTCAGGCCCCCGAAGGTGAAATACACGACCACCACGGCGCCGCCGGCTAGGCAGGCGACGTACTTCGGGATACCCAGGACCAGGTTGAGGATCCAGGCAAGGGGAATGAACTGGCCGGCCAGGATCGCCAGGGAACCGAACCATAACAGTACGGCGATGAGACCCCGGACACTGCGGCTATACCGGTGCTCCAGGAAGTCTCCGACCGTGTATAGGTTGTGGTCCTTTGCCACGCGCCACATGCGGGGTCCGACAGTCAGTCCCAGGATGAGACTGCCGATCCCCGCCGATCCCACCCACCACCACGCGGACAGTCCGTGTGTGTATCCTATGCCGGTGGCGCCGACCGTCGATCCCGCGCCCAGGTTCGCGGCCAGCAGCGTGGAAAACAGCAGGACGGGAGAAAGCCGCCGGCCGGCCACGAAGAAGTCCTCGGCGCGGCGAACCGACCGCGACGTCCACCAGCCGATCACCATGAGGAAAATGGAATAAACGAGGAGGGCGGTTACGTAGGGGGACATGGTGTTTCAGCGCGCGGGTTCGAGGGCTGGGACGGGGCCGCGCGAGACAGTTCCCGACGATGGCAGACCCGGTAGTCTTCCATTTCGTGGGTCATCTCCCGGACATGTCCGCATAAGATGGATACCCTTCCAGCCCTTTGGCCGTCACGATGGCCCGTATGATCGCCCGGGTGACGGCTTCCGCGGCCAGGATGGAAACCAGAGACAGGTTTACGTCGCCCTTCCAGGTCCCGGTAGCCATGGCGAAAAGGGTGTCTCCGTCCGCCTGCAGGTGGGCCGGATTGATGGCGCGTGCGAGGCCGTCATGCCCTACCTGGGCGATGCGGCTCGCCTGGGTCTTGGTCAGCTCCGCATTGGTCACGATCACCCCGATGGTCGTATTGCCGGGCGGCGTGTCCAACCGAAGCGACCCGGACTCGCGGATCCGTCTGGCCACGTGGACGAACCCCGACCCATCCGGCATCCTTGCGCCGGCGAGAATGCGTCCGGTATCCGGATCATACACGTCGCCCACGGCATTTACCGCGACGATGGCGCCGACCTTCAGCCCGTCCGGAGTCGTGAAGCAGGCATTGCCGATGCCACCTTTCATGGAGGTGTGGCTTCCGCGCGCGCCGACGGACATCTTGCCGACCGTAGCGCCCGCTCCCGCGCCGATGCTGCCTTCAGACACCGGATCGGATGTCGCCGCCTGGCTGGCCTGGTAACCGGCATCCGCGTCGGGACGGATGTCTGGTTTGCCTCCGATGCCGAGATCGAAGAGGATCGCCGCGGGAACGATCGGTACCCGGGCGATACGCACGTCGAATCCGATGGATTTCTCTTCGAGATAACGCATCACGCCCGTGGCCGTGTCCAAACCGAAGGCGCTGCCGCCGGAGAGGGCAATGGCATGGACTTTCTGCACCATGTTCACGGGATCGAGAAGATCGGTTTCACGGGTGCCCGGCGCACCGCCGCGCACGTCCACCCCACCCACGGCGCCGTCTTCCGCCATGATTACCGTGCAGCCGGTCGGACGACGCGTGTCCGTATAGTGCCCGACCTTAATCCCATCTACGTCGGTAATTGACCCGGAGGGGCCGTACGGGTCTTCAGGCTGGCCGGTAGCGGATCGGTTCCACCCGGTCGTTCCAGCCAGGATCCCCGCACCGGCAACACCGGCGGTTTTTTCCAGGAAGGATCGTCTGTTCATTGCAATCCGGCCGAAGATGAGGACCCTGCTGAATCAAGGGCCCCGTTCAGGTATGCCCTTCGCGTCAGATCAAGATGGGCATACTCCGGCCCGCAGTCAATTCAATTGTACGTGCTGCGAAGCCGGTTGCGAGGGGCCCGCGCGCAGGCGGCCGGTGGCGCTTATCCACGCGCCAAGCTCACGCGGCCTCGGACGTATCCTGACGGACAAAGTCCAGGCGGTCGTGCAATCCACGCGCCAAGCTCACGCGGCCTCGGACGCATCCTGACGGACAAAGTCCAGGCGGTCGCTCTCGCGGATGGCCCGGATCGCATCCCCTTCCCGGAACCTGCCTTCGAGCAGTGCCATGGACAGCGGGTTCTCGACGAACTTTCGTATCACCCGCTTGAGGGGCCGCGCGCCGTACTGGGGCTCGTACCCCTCATCGGCAAGCAGCGATTCGGCCTCGGGCGCCAGTTCCAGCGTCAATCCGGCCTGCTTCGACAGGCGTTCCTGCAGTTCGCGAATCTGAATGCGGACGATCTCCCGGATGTGATCCCGATCCAGGGGGTGGAAGATGATGATCTCCTCCAGTCGATTGATGAATTCGGGGCGGAAATGGGAACGCACCGCATTCATCACGTCCGTCCGCACCTGTTGATCCCGGGACGCGTCGTGACCGCCGATGAAATCCGTCCCGATGTTGGAAGTCATGATGATTACGGTGTTCCTGAAATCCACCGTACGTCCCTGGCCGTCCGTGAGCCGACCGTCGTCGAGGACCTGCAGCAGCATGTTGAACACGTCGGGATGGGCTTTCTCGATCTCGTCCAGCAGCACGATCTGGTAGGGCCTGCGACGCACCGCTTCGGTCAGCTGCCCGCCTTCCTCGTAACCCACGTAACCCGGTGGGGCGCCGACGAGCCGGGCGACGGAATGGCGCTCCATGTACTCGGACATGTCGACGCGCATCATCGCGTTCCTGTCGTCGAATAAAAACTCTCCCAGGGCCCGGGCCAGTTCGGTCTTGCCCACGCCGGTGGGTCCGAGGAACAGGAAGGACCCGATGGGCCTGTTGCCATCACCCAGGCCGACCCGGCTTCGCCTGACGGCGTTGGAAACGGCGGCGATGGCCTCATCCTGGCCTACCACCTGCCTGTGCAGCCGGGACTCCATCCGGACCAGCTTCTCGATCTCGCCTTCGACCAGGCGGTTGACCGGAATTCCGGTCCACTTGGAAACGACCTGGGCGATATCCTCCTCGTCCACCTCCTCCTTGAGCATCCGGCGTTCCTGCTGTAACTCGGCAAGCGCCTGGTTTTTCTCTTCGAGCCGGCTGTCAAGCTCCCGTTGTTCACCGTACTGTATACGGGCCGCCCGTTCGTAGTCTCCGGCTCGCTGGGCCCGGTCGGCCTCGATTTTGAGCTGCTCGGCCTTTTCCTTGATCTCCTGGATCGTCTTTACCAGTTCCTTCTCGGCGAGCCAGTGCGCCCGCAGGGCGTTACGCTGTTCTTCCAGGTCGGCCAGCCTGCCAACCAAGGGCTTGAGCCGTTCTGCCGCGTCGTTTTCGCGTTTTACGGCTTCACGCTCGATTTCAAGCTGTCGGATCTGCTTCTCGAGGTCGTCCAGTTCGGCCGGCATGCTGTCGATTTCCATGCGCAGGTTCGCCGCGGCCTCGTCGATCAGGTCGATGGCCTTGTCGGGCATGAACCGGTCACTGATATAACGCTCCGCCAGGGCCGCCGCCGTGACCAGCGCGCCGTCCCGGATGCGAATGCCGTGATGGATCTCGTAGCGCTCCTTGAGTCCGCGCAGTATGGACACGGTATCCTCAACGGACGGTTCGCCGACGAATACCGGTGCGAACCGCCTTTCGAGGGCGGCGTCTTCCTCGATGTGTTTGCGGTATTCATCCAGGGTCGTAGCGCCCACGCAGCGCAACGTCCCCCGCGCCAGCGCCGGCTTGAGCATGTTGGAGGCGTCCACGGCGCCTTCCGCGGCGCCCGCGCCGACGATGGTGTGCAGTTCATCGATAAACAGGACGATGTCGCCCGCGGCCTCTTCCACTTCCTTCAGCACGGCCTTGAACCGTTCCTCGAATTCGCCGCGGAACTTGGCTCCGGCCAGCATGGCGCCCATATCGAGACTGATCACCTTGCGTCCCTTGAGGGATTCCGGAACGTCCTCGGCCACGACCTTCTGGGCCAGTCCCTCCACGATGGCCGTCTTTCCCACGCCGGGCTCGCCGATGAGCACGGGATTGTTCTTGGTCCGCCGGGACAGCACCTTGATCACCCGCCGGATTTCCTCGTCGCGTCCGATGACCGGGTCGAGCCGGCTTTCCCGGGCCTGTTCGGTCAGGTCCCTGCTGAACTTTTCCAGGGCCTGGTAGCCGGATTCCGGCGTCTGGCTGGTGACGCGCTGGCTTCCACGGACCGCTTGCATGGCTTTCAATATGCCGTCGCGGTGCGCGTCCGCTTCCTTCATTGCGCGGCCGGCCTCCCCGCCGTCCTTCAACAGCGCGAGGAGCAGGTGCTCCACGCTGATGTATTCGTCTTTCAGTCCCTTTGCCTCCTTCAGCGCTTCGTCCAGTACACGCTGGAAAGCGTCGGACGCGAATAGTGACGCACCATCGCCGGTCACCCGGGGAAGTTTGGCCAGGACGGCTTCCAGCCCCTCCCGGACCCGTGCCGGATCCGTTCCCGACTTCTTCAGCAACGTGGCCGCCAGGCTTTCGTCTTGATCAAGCAGCGCCAGCGCCAGGTGGACGGGCTCCAATCGGTTGTGGTTTCGGCCTCGGGCGATCTCCTGGGAGATCTGAAGCGCTTCCATCGATCTCTGGGTCAGCTTGTCTGTTCTCATGTCCTTTGCCTCCTCACTCGTTTCCACTTTATCTGTATCACCTATCTGTATGTGTATGCGCCCAGCCCCAGCTCCACACATTAACTGATCGCAAAACGTGTGCCATGGGGTCTTTCCCGCGTATCCGGGCGTTTCGGCGTAACTGGAAGGCAGTTACCGCATGCTAAACCGCAATGATAACGAATAGATATGCCAAATTGGCAGAACTGCCAAAATGGCATATGATGTATGGCGTAATATGGAACGGCGACGAGGATCGTGCCGTTTGGAGGAAATCACCCAGCGTGGGGATCAGGCCGACTTGCGGAATCGAAATGGAAGAAACCAGCGCGGGACATGGCGGCAGTATGCGGAATATTCGTCACCTAGTGTGCGCCGAAGAACGGGCTCCTCGGCGAAGATCAGGTACAGGGTCGTCCAGGCCCAATACAGCGCCGCGTAGACCAGCAACAAGAGCGATTCGAAGGCGAGGGACTCTCCGAACAGGATGACGACGACGCCGAGTTGCAGGGGATTGCGAGACCATCCGTGAATCCCTTCGGACCAGACCGGGCGCGGATCTTTCGCGCCACTATCCGCGAAGGTTCCACTGGACGCGGACACCATGGCCGTCATGCGAAGCCGTTCGGCGAAGGCGCGGACATAGAGCATCGCGCCCAGGAGGATGAGGACCGATCCCGCGGCCGGATAACCGGAATCGAATCCCATCTCCTCCATGCCGGCGGTCTGGTACAGGATAAGCCAGGGCAGGGCGATCGTGAAGATGCCGTGGCGTACCGACGCGGCGATCAGGGAGCCCAGTATGATCCGGGTGCTGGACACGGCGCTACTTTACCTTGACGTAGCCGATGCCCCGGACATCGGGTTGGATGAGCCAGAAGACGACCAGAAACGTGCCATCCGGCAGGACGGTCACCGCGGGTTCGCCGAAGGAATAGTCCTGCCACTCGTCGTGTTCGCCGGAGGAGTCGCTTTGCGTCCGCACCTCGGCCTTCCAGACGAGCTCATCCGCTTCTATGCCGAAGTTATCGTCGGTGGGCCGGGCGACGGCGAGGCGGATTCCCGGATCTCCGTGCTGGCGCTGGTTGTATGCCATCAGCGCCCTTCCGTCCGCCAGGGCGGTCAGGGATATGGACTGGCCCATTGTGCCCGTGGAGCGGGTAGGCGTCCACGACCGGCCGCCGTCATGGGACAGGGCGTACGCATTGGGATAGTCCGGTTTGCCGTGCGGCGCGATTTGCCAGCACGCGCCGAGGAGTCGGCCATCGGCCAGTTCCACGACCCACGCCTCGGCGGCAGTAGATCCGGTATCATCGAAACGCAGCATCGATCCATGTTGCCAGGTAGCGCCCCGGTCCTCGCTGTGCAGGTAAACCACCCGGTTACGGTCCACTTCCACGTCGGGATCGAAGGTGTTGTAAGGCGAATAGCAGCAGATCCACGACCCGTCGCGGGTCACGGTGAGCGCCCCGGGCGCTTCGGCCGAACCGGCGGCGGGCAGGACGATGGAAACCGGGTCGGTCCAGGTCAGTCCCTGGTCCACCGAGGACGCCCAGAACATGGCGTTCTGCTTGATGCCCTGGGTTTCGTCGAGCCAGAACGATTCGCCGGGGGAGTCGATGGGTATGCGAATGCCCGTGATGAAGCAGGTTCCATCCGGCGCCTTGCTTATCGATCCGATGTGCGCGGAATCGCCGTGCAGATGGGGCCACAGATAGGCGGGCTTCGTCCACGTTCGGCCGCCGTCGTCTGAGTGGACGATGACCTGCTTGAAGTCGTTCTGCCCGAGCGCTTTCTGTACGGCGAAAGAACAGACCAGGTTGCTTTCCGCGGTGACCACGCAGCGGGAGCAGGCAGCGACTGCGTCCGGCCCGGTCGTCGGCTGCCGGGCGATCATGCCTTGTTCCAGGATTTCGAATGCCATGGCTATGCTCAGACGGCACTTACTTCAATGAATCAAGGTTAGTCTAATCTGAAGAGTGGGTAACATGAATACTCTATCAATACCGTCATTTGGTATTAGTTACCAGTTATTGAGGATATGATCAGCGATTTCCACAGCTTTGGGTGCACCAGTTGGGTTACTTGCAGCAAAGAACAACTCAAACAGAGGAGACCGTTTAGAATTGCAAAACACTCGAGGAGTTGGCGCCACCCTTTCAAACGTGTCGACAAGGCGTTTCCGGTAACATGCAGCGATCTGTTTGCTGCCACGTGTACGTACATTTACAGGTGCTTCATCGAACATGTTTTGTTGGGCTTGTTCGTGGTAAACTTCCTCGTGCCAAAAACTTCGTTCTCCAAATATCCTATCTAGTTGTTCTGACATAACTTCTGCGGGTTCGGCCGAAACGGGCATCATACGCGCAATTGCACTTAATGGGAATAGTATCCAGCAGTCCACCTTCTTAGTATGAGCCAGATTCGAAACCGTATTCCAAGATACTTGGGTGGCAAAAGGATCTAGAAAGACAACAGCACGATCATATGTTCCCATGCTACTGCAAAATGTGTCGATTTCGGAGTTTGCATCTCCATTCTTGATTTCAATGTCGCGATCAGGAAACTCTGAACTCATCTTGGCAAGTTTATTACAACGAATCGGATCCTTCTCAATGAACACGAACCTGTCAAATGGTCTGTTATGAATATCTAATGCGATCTTGGGTGAGCCTTCGTGAACCTGATAGAACTCACCATAATCGTCCGTAGTATAAGCGGACTCTACGCCAGATCTCCAGATTCCTTCACCAGCAAATGCATCAACATAAATCAGCCGAAATCTCTGGTTTTTAAGCACCGTCGTATATGTATCCAGATACAAGCGCAGTATCTCTAATTTCTGATGTGTCCATGAACCGCCGAACGTATCCAATGCAATTCTACTCCGAAATGGGCATTTCTCTCCACTGACGACCATCTATGACTGCAGAATTACCGCTCTGCTTATCTCGACTACCGCCAAGTTGTTTTAGAAAAAATGGAACATTCGACCTGACAGACTGGTCTCGTAGATACCGTACCCAATTCAGTTCCATTGGTCTGGCACCCGGACCACTCTCACCACCTACAATTACCCATTGCAACACCCCGTTCTTCAACCATGTCATAAGGTCTACCTGTTCCAGTAATGGTTCGGCTGATACGAAACGAATGGCAGCGGGCAAACGTGCAAGAACAGTCAGCCGTGGTGCGTATTTCTGGTTTTCGACTGATGTACCAATCCATACATCAGGTGGCCAGCCTTCTGGGAAGGCGTTTTCATACGCTCGCCACCAAGCGACAGCACGCCCTGGTCTCTTTGTTAGGACCTGGAAAACATGTCCATAGCGTTGAGAGACTTCCTGCATTACCTTAAAAACGCGGTAAATAAAATCGAATGGGATTCGACTGTGGAATATATCTGACATACTGTTTACAAAGACATGCCTTGGTTTTCTCCAAGAGTAAGGTATTTCCAGTCGTTCAGGTATTAGAGTTACATCATCAGGTGATGAATTGTAACCTGCTACTCTCATCCCCTTTAGTCTTGGATATAGTGTAAACATATAGCAATGATCACAACCCGGAGAAACCCGATTGCAACCTGTAACTGGATTCCATGTCTCATCTGTCCACTCGATTGTGGAAGGCATATCGTACAATCCTGTTGAGAAACCTTCGGTTTGTGCACAGAACTAAATATATGTTTAGTATAGTGTCAGCTCATGTCAATGTTTTTCTTGCGTATTTATATAAACAGTCAGAGATAAACGCAACTAACAGGCCGAATCGGGTGCTGTCATTACGTTGCCGTCCTGAGTTAATCGATCCATCCATGACGATTCAAGGCGGGATCCTGAATGCTCATTTCACCTGTTGGAATCCCCCAATACAGTAATGGACGACAAGGATCTCACTCACGTAGACGTTCCAGTGAGTACCCATCCACATAGAACCCGTGACGCGCGTATACAAATAGCTTGTTTATTTCATCTCTGTTATCCCTTTGCGAAAGCAACTCCCCCTCCAGGTAGAGTATGCGGATCCTGCCGAGTGCTTCAGCAAGGTACACGATGTCGTCCAGGTTGATATTGGTCGTTGGCAGCCAGCAGGCGGTACCACGATTCGATGTATTGACCATCGGCGTCGGATAATTGCACCCGCGCGTGACCGCGGTCCACGACCAATACCTGTCCGCCTTTGGTATTGAGCAGGTCAATAGCAGGTGACCCTGCCTTTCCGCCTTCGACGAGTGAGTAGGTTTGACCTCAATATCCGTATACCATGTTGGAATCTCCTAGCCTCCCAGTTGGAATCGCTTCAATTGCGTCTGGCTGGCTTGGTTTCATTCGATGTCCGTCCAAGTGGCGGCGGGTACGGGTAGCAACCACTGGGTCGTTCTACACTGTCCGCATCGCGCTACCGGGCTCGGTTTGTCGACTCCTCGCCGCAACGCACTACCCCGGCTCGGTTAATCGAACGCATAGACCAATGGGCCGCCCGGGGCGCGATCGAGCCTGAGAACGACGGTGCCCGGTCCGGCCCCGTAGGACGCTTTGTACCGCGCCTTGATCGGATTGAGTATGAAATGGCAGTCTTCCCGTGGGGTATGCCTCGCACGGGTCGCCGTCGGCGTCGTGGGCAATGGTGGCGTCGAGTTGTACGGGATCCGATTCAAGGAAGCCCTCAGCGGCAACCAGCGTGAACCGGTGCGTTCTGCATCCGCCGCTATACGATACGGTAACTGTAAGCGTATCGCCGGCAACGGCAACGGCCCCCAGTTCATAATCATCCGCGCCCCACTGCGCGGCGGAATCGACCCCACCCGGACTAAAGACGACGTTCCCCGCCTTGTTGAAGTCGGCAGGCGGATCCGGTGAAGGCGTTTTGGAGATGGGATTGTCCTCGCCGTCCCCGCATGCCGCCGCCCAGGTGACGACGAGACCCAACAGAAGCGGAACGAGCCAGTTCAATGTCTATGAGCCTTTCTTAAGACGCCCGGTGACGGTGGCCGGCAGATTCAAAGTTCGGCGCCCGTGGAATCTCATACCCGCCGGAATTTCTGAATCCTGTTGTGCGCGAAGGGTACTTCGCACACGTAGATATCACCATGGGAGTCCACCCAGATCCCGTGGGGCGCGTCCACAAACAGCCCGGACTTCCCATCCCGGTTGCCCCATTGCGACAATACCTCGCCGTCCAGGTTGAGTATGCTGACCCTTCCGGGCGCCTCGGCAAGGTACACGATGTCGTCCGGGTCGATATACAGGTCGTTGGCGGCCAGTAAATGGTCCCACGATTCGAGGTATACGCCGTTGGCGTCGAATACCTGTACCCGGGAGTTGCCCCGGTCCACGATCAGGACGCGGCCATCCTTGTCGACGCGGACGCAGTGGGGCGTGTCGAACTGTCCCGCCTCGCTGCCGTGGCCGCCCCAGGTACAGAGCAGCTCTCCGGCCGTTGTAAAACGGTGCGCGTAACTCTGGCCGTAGCCGTCGGTCACGTAAAGGTCGTCGTCCAGACCGAGCACCGCCCAGGTTGGCGCATTGAACGGCTGGCCGAGTTCGCCCGGCCTGTCAGGCGTTCCGAGCATGGAGAGCATCTTCCCTTCGAGGGTGAAGGCCATGACGGTATGGAGCACGACGTCGGTCATGTAGATGATATCGTCTTCGCTGATCCAGATGGAATGGGGCACCTTGAAGATATCCTGCCCCCAGTCGTACAGGAATCGCCCGTCGCGGTCGTAGACGACGACGGCCGGATCCGGTTCCCGGTCGATGACGTGCACGCGATCCTGAGAATCCACGGCCATGGAAGATACCACGCCGAGGTCCCGGCCGGCGGCTCCGCCTCCCCAGCCTTCGACGAGTTCGTAGGTAAAGTCTCCCGATCCGTATACCATGTTAGCATCTCCTCATCGGTGTGGCCGGTTGGAATCGCCTGTCTGTCGATTCGTTCCCGCGTGGTGTTAAACGATACCCGCCCTGGCGGCGAGCACGGGTTCCCAGCATCCGCCGGGCCGCTCTACGCCGTCCACGTCGCCCAGCGGAGGAGCAGTTTCGTTCCAACGCAGCACCGCCACGTCGCCGCAGGCACCAGCGCGCAGGGTGCCGACCTCGCCCTTCAATCCCAGTACTTCCGCGGGACGGCTCGTCACACGTGGGAGCGCGTCGCGTTCAGACATCCCCGCGGCGATCAGCTTGGACAACGTCCGGGGCAGGTCGTGCTGCGGGGTGCTCCCTACGTGCCGGGCGTACTGGTCGGTGGAAATCGTATCCGGCAGGAATCCGTCCGCGATGGCCGCCTCGGCGATCGCGAAGTTGTAGGAACGCATGCCGTGGCCGATATCGAAGAGAACGCCCCGTTCGCGGGCGTCGCGCACGCTGGGCCGGATCCTGCCGTCCTTCACGACGCTCTCGGGGAAATCGTTGAAGCAGTAGGTTACCACGTCCCCGGCGCGCAGCAGCGGCAATTGGTCGTCGAGGGACCAGTCGCTGGAAAGGCGCGTACCGACCAGGAGGGGCTTACCCGATCGTTCGGAGGCTTCCAGCGCCCGGTTCATGATCTCCCTGGGCGGCGTGGGATTGCTGGGTCCCGTGTTCGCCGCGATACCCCATATGGCCTCGCCCCCCGATTCGATGGCGGAAACGCAGGCGTCCACGTCCGCGGCGTCCAGGTCGGGAAAGCAGCCGTCCGGGTGAGATTCACCATGAATCGATAAATTGATGGCGAGCAGTACCCGGGTCCTGCAGGCATGGATCACACGCTCCCGGTACGCCGGCCAGTTTCCGGCGCCCGCGTCCCCCTGGGACAGGACGGTCGTAACGCCCCGGGAAAGAAAATGAGCATCGGGATCCACGCCGTAACGCGAGTCGCTCCGCGCTGGATGGGCATGCAGGTCCACGAGTCCGGGCAACGCCAGGGCGTCGGGGAAGTCGTAAACCATGGCTGCGGAACCCTCGACCCCGGGGCCGGATGCCGCTATGCGCCCGTCTTTCACAGCCACGGCGCCAGGGCCGTCGAGACCGGTTTCCGCGCAGAACACGCGGCCGGCGCGTATGAGCAGGTCGTAGTCAGCCGATGACATGTAAGCTCCGGTTCAGACTGGTATTTCCGATAGTCGAGGTACCGGGGTTTGCCTGGGGAAAGTGCAGACTGATTATACCATGAGCGGGACGGGGGACCAATACAAAATCTACCGCAACGGACGAATCAGCGCAGATTGGTTCCCAACCTGTCCGCGAGGAGCGAGAGGTCCAGGCGCTCGACCATGGCGTCGGCGATTCGGTCCAGGTCGCGTGTCCAGCGCTCGGTGATGTTCTCGTCTGTCTCGCTCTTCCAGTTCAGCCAGGCTTCCAGTACCGCCCCCCGGTATTTTCCATCATCAAACAGGCCGTGGATGAATGTGCCCAACACCCGGCCGTCTTCGGACCGGGCGCAGAAGGGAAAGAGATTCGGGTCGTCGATGCTCCGGCCGTGGCGGATCTCGTACCCTGTGAACGGCATTTCCGAAGGCCATCTCGCCCGGGCCTTCAATGGACGGACCCGTTTGCCCGGCAGCATCTCGGTTTCGATCGGTATCCAGTCAAGACCATCCGTCTCGGCTGGCCCCTCGATCCCTTCCGGGTCCATGATTCGGCGACCGAGCATCTGCGCTCCGCCGCAGATTCCCAGCACACGGCCCCCGTATCGAAGATGCCGCTCGATTGCCGGTGGCCAGCCACGATCCCTCAGCCAGGTGAGATCGGCGGCCGTGGACTTCGAACCGGGCATTACGATGAGATCCCATCCGGTCAACTCCGAAGGATCGCGCAGCCAGGCAAAGTCCATGTCCGGGTCGTTCAGAAAAGGATCCAGGTCGGTCGTGTTGCTTGCCCTGGGATAATGAATCGCTCCGACATGCAATTTGTAACTTTCCCGTGGATTTGCGTCGTGCCGCGAACGGTCCATGCCTGCATACGGTATGTCCTCTTCCGGCAGTATGAGATCATGCAGGTAGGGCAGCCAGCCGATCACGGGCGAGCCTGTCCGATGTCCCAGCCAGTCGAATACGTCCCCCAGCAGCGCGGCTTCGCCCCGGAATCGATTGACGATCATCGCTTCCACAAGCCCACGGTCGAGTTCATCCAGGGCCTCCATCGTGCCGAGCAGGGCTGCGAAGACGCCCCCTCGATCGATATCTCCCACCAGCCACACGGGGACGCCGGCCGAACGGGCGAAACCCATGTTGGCGATGTCTCCTTCGCGCAGGTTGGGTTCGGCAGGCGATCCCGCGCCTTCCACGACAACCCAGTCATGGGATCGGCGCAGCCGGTTGAATGATCCGAGCACTTCGTGCATCAACCCGCCCCGGTCCTGCTTGAATCGACCGGCCATGAGCTTGCCCCGAACCTCGCCGCGCACCACGAGTTGCGCCACGTTGTCTGCCTCCGGCTTAATCAGAACGGGATTCATGTCCACCGTGGGCTCGACCCCGGAGGCAAATGCCTGCAGCGCCTGCGCACGGCCGATCTCGCCGCCGGAGGGGCATGCGGAGGACGCGTTGCTCATGTTTTGCGGTTTGAAGGGGGCCACATTCACCCCGGAACGTGCGAGCAGCCGGCACAGTCCCGCGACCAGCAGCGACTTGCCGACTCCTGAGGCCGTGCCCTGTATCATCAACGCGTTCATTGTTCCCCCATGCGTTGCACAACACCGTCCGGACTGTGCCCTACAGCTGCCCCCTGGTGGCCTCACGCATTTTCAACATATATTCGGACGACAGGCCGTCGAAACGACCGAAGGAGAAGTCCGCCGCATAATCAGGCAGTGCCGCGCCGATGACCTGGGAGGCGATCAGTTCTCCCGCGGCTTGGGAACCCATCACACCGTAGCCGGAAAGCGCACCTGCGATATACGCGCCTTCGACGGGCAGTGGTCCGATCAGCGGCCGGTTGTCCGCCGTCTTGCAATAGTACCCGCCGTCGACCTGCATTGCGCCGGCCGATTCGAAATACGCGCGCATCCCCGGGATCATCCGGGCGAGTCCGCGCAGGACGATCACCGGGTAGGCCGGATCGAACTCGAGTGGGAATTCAGCCTTCCTCGGCTCAATATCGTAAGTCCAGATGCCCAGAAAGGTCTGTTTGCCGTCCCTGAACCGGGGACGGATATGGAGACCCCCGGGGAAGGGTTCGGTGAGGTAGCGCGTGGCAGGATCCGCAGAGCGTCTCGCACGCTCATCCTTGCCCCAGACCAGCTCGATGGGGTCCGTCCATATCAGCATGGGCGCCTCGGGCGGAAGTATACCGGCCCGGTCTTCCACGACGACCTTGCCGTGCAGTTCCATGAAGACCGGGATATCCAGTCCCAGCATCCGGCCGGCTTCCGGTACCAGTGGACCGGCAGCCAGGACGAGTTTGCCTGTTTCAAGGACCGATCCGGATTCCAGCGTCACGCCCCTGACCCGGTTGCTTACTGTCTCGACCCGCGAAATCCTGTCCTGAACGAGCCTGCCGCCCCGGGATGCGATGCGTTCCAGCATCCACCGGCCGAGGGACGGAACATCCAGCCATCCGCAGCGGCGCACGTGCAGCATGGCGACTGCATCGTTCGTGATAAATGGAAACAGGTTTTTCACCTCATCCGCATCCAGCAGCAGATCGGCGCCCGTCAGATCCGGTTCCAGGCCTTCCGGCCGCGACGGAACATACGATCCGGCGTCGCGGTGTACACGCAAGGCGCCTCCACCCAGGCTGGATACCGCTTCCGCTTCTTCTGTCAGTTCATGAACGCGGTTCTCGTCACCGGTGAGGAAGACGTATCCCCTACGGTTCATTCGAAACGCATTATCACTCTCCCGGGCGAGCTCCTCCATCAGGCCGATGCTCCGGTCCACAAAACGGAACATGGGGAGATCGGGCCACCAGTTTCGATAGGCCTCGGTCCCGTAGGCGCTGGTCAGTGAGAGAGGCGGCCTTTCATCGACGAGCACGATGTCCCGCACGCCATGGCGCAGGGCGAGATGGTACGCGGCGGACACGCCTGCTATGCCCGCCCCGCAGATGACGACTTCCGCCTTATTGGACATGGTGATATCCGTCTGTATGGGACAGGACGAGTAATGGCAGAATGAGTGTTGGTAAAGCTAGTGATGGCAAAGCGCGTGATGGCCGAACGCGGTGATTCAGATCGGTCCGGTCCGTGGCGTTGCAGGTCGAAATGGGCAATGCACCGAGCTCGCTCATGCCTCGGCCACGGACGGGCGTCTATTCCAGGTCCGTGTCGCCTGTTCGAAGGCGTGGGCGAGTTGCAGGACACCGAACTCGTCCTCGTGCCGGCCGACGATCTGCAGTCCCACGGGCAGCCCCGACGAAGTGAATCCGCAGGGAACGGAAATGGCGGGCAGTCCCGTGACGGTGACGTAGTAGCACGACTTCATCCAGTCGATGTAGGTTTCCATCCGCACGCCGTCTATTTCCGTCGGATAGGGCGTATTCACGTCGAAAGGAGGAACCTGGGTGACGGGGAAGACCATGAAATCGTGGCGCTCCATGAATCTGCGGACCCGGTGGTACAGGGTGGTCCTGTCCACTTCCGCGCGGGCGATCTGCGGACCGGTAAGGGCGAAGCCGGCCTCGAGGTTCCAGATGACGGTGTCCTTGATCTGGTCGCGGTGCGTCTCGAGGAGATCGCCGTAACCCTGGATGAAGCTCCACGCCCGCAGCGTCTTGAATACCTCGTCAGCTTCGGTGAAATCGGGCTGACCCGGCTTGACGGTCATGCCGAGATCGTCGAATACCTGACGCTTCGCTTCGATGGCCGAGGTGACCTCGGGATCCACGGGCAGCCCGCCGAAGTCCGTGCTCCAGGCGACGGTCGCCCCCTTGAAATCGCGTTCCAGGGGCAGGGCGAAGGAACGGCCGGGTTCCCGGATGGCAAGCGGCGCGCGAGGATCGGGACCCGCTATTGCGCTGAGCATGAGGGCGGCGTCCTCGACCGTTCGGGCCATGGGTCCCTGGACGCTGAGCTTACCCCAGGCATTGATCGCCGGCCACCGTGGCACGCGGCCCGGCGCGGACCGCAGCCCCACCACGTTGCAGAAGCTGGCCGGGTTGCGCAGCGAGCCGCCCATGTCGCTCCCGTCGGCGATGGGCAGCATGCCGCAGGCAAGTGCCACGGCGGCGCCCCCGCTGCTGCCGCCGCAGGTCCGGGACGTGTCGTATGGATTGAGGGTCGCGCCGAAGACCGGATTGAAAGTCTGAGATCCAGCACCGAATTCCGGCACGTTGGTCTTGCCGAAGGAGATCGCGCCGGCCTTTTTCAAACGCTCTACGATCAGTTCGTCCTGTCCCGGAACGAAATCCTTGAAGATTGGTGAGCCGAAAGTCGTCCGGACTCCCTTGGTTGATACCAGGTCCTTGTGGGCGATGGGCAGGCCGAATAGCGGACCCTGTGCTTCGTTGCGCGCAATGGCCTTGTCGGCTTTCCGCGCGGCATCCAGCGCCTGTTCCGGATGATAGGTGACGATGGCGTTCACGACAGGGTTCACCCGGTCGACCTGCGCGAGATGGGCTTCCATGACTTCGGTTGCCGATACGTCCTTGTTACGTATCATCCGTACGAGATCGGTCGCCGGGGTGAAACACAGTTCGGATACGGGCATCGCGTGCCTTTCGATTTGGATTGCGGTTTGTGTATCAATTCCGGGAGGAGGTCGAACACGTCTTCGCCGGCACGTCAGTACAATATCTGCCGCAGCGCCTCGACGAAGATCCGGCTTTCCAGTTCGTTGCCGTACGAAACCCTGATCATGCCCTTCAGCTTCCATGAGGCTTCGGCGTTGATGACGAGTATGCCGCGCTCGGCCAGGGCGGCGGTAACGGCCGCGGCGTCTCCCACCCTGATGAGGACGAAGGCCGCCTCGCTCCGGACAAATTCGAGTCCGAGTGCTTCACACGCCTTGTAGTAGATCGCCTTGGATGCGCTTGCCGCGGCACGGGTACGGACCACATGATCCGGATCGTCGAGGGCGGCAATGGCCGCGGTCATGACCATGGCGCTGGGTGTTCCGCCGTGAAACGCGCGGACGCGCTTCATCATATGAGGTTGCGCCAAACTGTAACCCAAACGGAATCCCGCCAGGCCGTAACCCTTGGAGAAGGTGCGTACCACGAAGACGTTCTCGAACTCCCGGACCAGGGCGGCGCCTTCGGCGCACGCGCCATCCTCCACCAGGTCCGCGTAGGCCTCGTCCACCAGGACGATCACCCGTTCCGGCAGGCCGGCGACAAAGCGTGACAGCTCGTCGTGGGTGAGGACCGTCCCAGTGGGATTGTTCGGGTTGGTGATGACGGCCATGCGGGTCCGTTCATTGACGGCCCCGGCCATGGCATTCAGGTCATAAACGTGATCCGCAGTCAACGGCGTGCGCACGGCGCGGCCGCCGCACTGCTCCGCGTACCGGGACATCAGTCCGAAGGAAGGGTCGGGCTCGATCACTTCGTCTCCCGCGGACAGGAAGGCGCGGGAGATGGCGTGCATCAGGTGTTCGGAGCCGTCGCCTACGCGGATCCACGCGCCGTCCGAATCCACCCCGGGAAGGGCAAGATGCTCATCGTGGGGCACGCCGTGCAGTTCCGCCAGTTTGCGGAAGAGTGCGATCTGGTCAGCGTCTTCGTAGCGATTGATCCGGGCGCACCTGGCCTTCACCGCTTCGATGACGCCAGGCGAGGGCCCGATAGGATTCTCGTTCCGGCTCAGGCGGATGAGGCCTGGCGGCAAGCCGACGCTCTGGTAATCTTCGTTATCCCTGCTCATGGCGGTCTACACAATCAATCGTGCGAATTCGAGATCAGCCCCAGTTCTTCGAGACCCGTCTGACCTGCAATACACCGACCAGGATCAATCCCACGATGATGCCGCGCGTCATCAGCAGGAAGGGCATGTCCTCCGGGTTGGCGTTGCGCAGCAGGAGCAGGTCGAATCCCGCCTGGTAGGTCCAAACGACGAGCAGGATCGCAAGCGACACGGGCGTGACGTACTTGATCATGTAGTAGAATATCCGTGGAATCTTGATTGCCGAACCTTCGTTGATCTCCGCCCATGCCTTGTCCATGCCGAAGATCCAGGCGAATATAATGATCTCGAGGAAGGAGAAAACGACCAGTCCCACGGTCCCGATCCAGAAATCAAGCTCGTCGATGACGCCATGCTCGATGTTGAAGACGATGAAGTTGCCGAAGATGAAAAGAAAGGAAACTACGACCATGGCCGCCTTCTTTCGCGGCCAGCCCATCTCGTCCTGGAGGAAGGCCATGGGCGGTTGCGTCAGCGCTACCGTCGATGTGATGCCGGCGAAAAAGAGCAGACCGAACCACAGCGTCCCGATGAACTGGCCCAGGGGCAATTGCTGGAAGATCAGGGGCATGGACTGAAAGCCCAGGTCGAAGGATCCGCCGGTCGCGATGGCCTCGGTGGCGGTGACGCCGAAGAAGGCCACGGCTACGGGAATGGCGATGGAACTGCCCAGCACCACCTCGGCGAAGCCGTTGCTCATGGAGGTGGTCAATCCGGTCAGGGCGACGTCCTGCCGGGCGCGGACATAACTCGCGTAGCACTGCATGCTGCCGATGCCGATGCCCAGAGAGAAGAATATCTGACCCGCGGCCGCGAGCCATACGCTGCCTTCCGAAAGCCGGCTGAGATCCGGATTCCAGATCCAGGCGAAACCGGCCATGACGCTTTGGTCCGGCATGGACGGATCGGGCGTCCCGAGGGTAAGCACCCGCGCCACCAGCACGATAGCGAAAATCAGCAGCATCGGCATGGCGAACTTGGCCAGAGTTTCGATGCCCCGGACCACGCCCCGGGTCAGCACCCAGAATACGATGCCGAGATTGATGAGGAAGAAGACGTAGGCGGTGGCGACGCTGCTGAAGTAGGCACTTTCGGAGACGCCCTGGAAGCTGCTCAGGAACGCGCCCATCTCCGCCTGGGTGCTGATGCCGAAGTACTCGCCGGTCAGCGAAAAGAAGCTGTAGGCCAGGGTCCACGACTGCACGTAGGAATAGTAGAGCGCGAAGGCCACCGGCGCAGCGATACCCAGGACGCCGATGTACTTTGCCGCCGGGTGTTTCCACAGGCGGTACAGGATACCCGGCGTGGTACCGTGGCCATGCTTGCCTCCGAACCGGCCCACGCTCCATTCCACCCACATCATGGGGATGCCCACGACCAGGAACGCGACGAAATAGGGAATCATGAAGGCCCCGCCGCCATTTGCGGCCGCCTGGACGGGGAACCGCAGGAAATTGCCCAGGCCGATGGCGTTGCCCGCCATGGCCATGATCAGGCCCAGGCGGCTTTGCCAGACTTCCCTTCCGTGGTGTTCCGACATCGTTTTCTCCTTCCAGGCTGTCAGTGGTTATTTCACTTTGCCCCGGCCGGCGACGGGCCAGACGACTTCCACCTTGTCGCCCCGAACGCCGTTGAGTTCGTCGTGCAGGTTAAGCGCCATTTCCTGGTGCAGGGGAATAACCGACAGGCGTTCTCCGACCTTGAAGCGATGCGCGCACCGGGATACGTCCACGTGGCCGTGTTCCACGGACATGCCGTATATCTCCGCTTCGGGATGCTCGATGATATGGCCGTAGGGCGTGGGCGGGTAGCTGGCGAAGGTCTTCATCCCGCCGTCGATGATGATGCGGTCCGGCGTAGGGGCGCTCACCACGGTGACGATCATGCGGCAGGCGCAGCGCTCGGCGTTGAGCATGCCGGAGTTCCCGATGCGGCTCATGCCCTCCCAGATGTAGGAACCGCTGCGGGTTTCGGTGCAACCCATGGCCTTCGAATTCTCTTCGCCACCCGTGCCGCCCCCGCTGATGATCTCGATGGGGATGCCCTTCTCCGTGATCCGCTCGACGGTCTCACGCAAGAACCCTTCTGCTTCAATAGGACTGGGAAAGATCATGACGCCCTTGAATGCGAGACCGCGCAGGTCCATGATGCGTTCGGCCAGGTCCGCCGCCGCTTCAGGCGACTGAACGCCACAACGCTTCGTGCCCGTATCCAGCTCGATGATTACGTTGACCCGGCATCCGTCCTGTAGCGCCCGGTCCGAAATGCCCTGTGCCGTGATGACGTCGTCGACGGCCACGGTGATCTCGGTACGCCTGGCTACACGGGTAAGGCGTTCCACCTTCCGGGGTCCCACGATGTTGTAGGGAACCAGTATGTTCTCGATGCCCGCCGCGGCCATGACTTCCGCCTCGCCGAGTTTCTGGCAGCAGATGCCGATCGCTCCGGCCCGGACCTGGCGGTGGGCGATTTCCGGGATCTTGTGACTTTTCGTATGGCATCGAAGGGCGATACCGAGATTGCGGCAGTGCTGCGCCATGGACGCGATATTCCGCTCCATCACGTCCAGGTCGGCCACGTAGGCCGGGGTGTCCAGTTCGTCGATGTGCATGGTGTCCCGAGTCAATTGTGCAGCTGTATCAGGCGCACGTCATTTATGTTTATACGGTATATGCGACTTACACGTCATCGTAATTACGACTCACACATCATTGTATATACGACTTACACGTCTTCGATGAAAAAACGGTATACTCGCCATGTTTGAATTCACGTCGTCTGCCGGCAAGACAGATTAACCGTCCGCGGGCTAGAGACTGCCCTTGGTGGACGGCACGCCTGATACCCGGTCATCCATGGCCACGGCCTGGCGCAGGGCCCTGGCCGACGCCTTGAAGACCGCCTCGACCTGGTGGTGGGCGTTTACGCCGGAGAGCAGGGCAACGTGCAGGGTGACCCGTCCGTGGTGGACGAGGGCCCCGAAGAACTCCCGCACCATTTCCGTGCTGAAATCGCCGACCGAAGACCGGGTGAAATCGGCGTCGAATTCCAGGTGCGCCCGGCCGCTTACGTCGAAGACGGCCCGGGCCAGTGCCTCGTCCAGCGGTGCGTAGGCATGGCCGAAGCGCGCAATGCCGGATCCGTCGCCAATCGCCCTGGCAAGGGCCTGGCCGAGGCAGATCCCCACGTCTTCCACCGTGTGATGATCGTCGATATGCAAATCGCCGGTACAGGCAAGATCCAGATCGAACCCGGCGTGCTTCACGAAGCTCCCCAGCATGTGGTCGAAGAAACCGATGCCGGTTTCTCCGGAAAGCTTGCCTTCGCCCTCGAGGGTCAGGGCAAGCTCGATACGGGTTTCGAGGGTTTCGCGCGTTATCGTGGCGGTGCGAGGCACGGATACCTCATTACGTTGGCGGGTTGGCCGACTCTGTTCATGCGGTTCGTGTCAGTTTTGACCTGTAACAGTAGGTCCGTGGATCGGGATTGTCAAGAGGTTCCGGCGCACGTTCCGGCGTGCGTACCGGCCCCCTGCGGACCTTCGTCGGTTCCGATTGTTTTCTTCGTAAACTAACCTGCATCCACCCTGGTGAGAGGTGGGTAACCGATGACAATGAACCCATTCGCCGAACGGAACGACTCATGAAGAGAAAGCACGAAATATCGCAAGTATCGAGGTTTCTTCAGCGCAATCCGGCCTGGTCGCAAGTGATATGCGTCGTGGGGGTTGCCTTGTTGATCATCCTCGGTCCTATCTTCATGTACGGCCTGCTGTTCCACGCCGGATCGGATACGGTCCGGATGCTGTTCAGCGTACCCTGGTGGCCCGTCGTCCTCCTCGTAGCGCTCATCGCTTTGCTCAGCCTCCTACACGGGAACGCGGGTGTTTCGGTACAAAGGCGATCCGTCAAGCAGCAGGACGCCGAGGCCACCGCCGATTCGGAGGATCCACCCGGACCATCGTCATCCCGACCGCCCGGACCGCTCGGATCGTCCCAACCGCCCGGATCGTCCCAACCGCTCGGATCGTCCCAACCGCCCGGCCAGCCCGGCTCGTCCCAACCGTCCGGCCAGCCCGGCCAGGACTCCGATACCATCCGTTGCACGATGCATGGACGGACCCTGAACAGCCTGAGCGGCGTGGATACGAACCCGTAGAGCCGTAGAGCCGGCTTCGTCCAGCTCGGACTAACCCCAATACCAGCGCGCGGCGATGGCGACTACAACCACGGCCGTGGACTGGAAGGTCCGTCTTTCGCTGCGCAGGGCGGCCGCGAAATCGTAAGGCGCTGGTTTCCCCGCGGCGTACTCGGTGAAACGAGGCAGGAAGCGGGGTACCTCGGTCAGATACGCTTCGTATTGCGCGCCGAAGGTTTCTCGCAGGCTTTCTTCCTCCAGCGATACGATGAGACCGTATTGCACACCGAAGGCGGCAAGGAAGACTCCGAGCATGTAGGGCATCCAGGCCCAGGCCATGATGCACAGGCCGAGACTCAGCACGAAGTTGCCGACGTATAGCGGATTGCGAACCCGGCCGTAGGGACCATTTGTGATGAGCGAAGGCGCTCCGACGTGTCGGGTACGGGTGGCTGAGCCGGCATAGCCGACCGCCCACAGACGTATGGATTCCCCGAGTAGAACCAGCAGGCCTCCGCCTAAGAAGGTCATCGGTCCCGGCTCGGCCATGATCAGCACGGCGGCGACGAGCGGGATGGGCGTATAGCTTCGTGCCGCGAAGACGAAGGCGCGGATATTCATGCTGAAGGTCTGTCCTCCATCGGCTTGTTCGTCCGGTCTGCTGGCGGGACCGGATCTCGTCGCCGCAATGAACGAGGATGCCTGCCTTACCGGCTGCTGATGTCGATCTGATCGACTACCACAAGAGAAACGCGCAGGGCTTCCCGGCCATCGAAGCCGGTCACCGGCGGCGGCGCCTCGCCACGCACCGCCGCGACGAAGGAGGCGAGCTCCGATTTCAACGGCTCGTTCCGCTTCTTCGAGGTCTTCTGCCGCGTGATATGCCGGATGCGTCCATCACCGGTCTGGACTGGGATTTTCAAACCCCGCTTCCCGGCCTGTCCGGGATCGTCTAACAATCGGTATATCTCGCTTTCGCCCGCCAGGAAGTCCATCGAAACGTAATGATCGCGCAGGAAGATCCGCATTTTGCGCATCTTTTTCAGCGAGATGCGGCTGGCCGTGACGTTGGCCACGCATCCGTCGGCGAACCGCATGCGTGCGTTGGCGATGTCTACCTGGTCGGAAATCACGGCGACACCCGTGGCGTCTACCGTCTCCAGGTCCGATTTGACGAGACGCAGGATGAGATCGATGTCGTGGATCATCAGGTCGTGGACGACGGACACGTCCGTTCCCCTGGGATCGAAGGAGGCCAGCCGGTGCGCTTCGATGAACCCCGGGGATATATCCATGCCCTCGAGGGCCAGGAAGGCGCCGTTGAACCGTTCGATGTGTCCGACCTGAAGCACCAGGTCCCGGGTGTCCGCCAACTCGATCAGCCGGTCGGCTTCCTCCACGGTGGCGGTGATCGGCTTCTCCACGAAGGTATGCAAGCCCCGGGACAGGACGAATGACGCCACCTCGTAGTGCGCGGTGGTGGGTACGACCACGGTGGCCGCGTCCGCTTCCTCCGTGACACGCGACAGGCTGCCCAGCGCTTTCGTGCCGTAGCGACGCGCGACCTCCTCCGTCCGATCTTCCCGTACGTCGTACACGCCGGAAAGCTTAACGCCGGGCATTCCCGCCAGCACCCGGGCATGGGCTTCACCGAGCCGTCCGACACCGATTACGGCTATTCGCATGGGGTCCAAGTACAGTTACTCCGTGCCATTCTGCCTGCTGCCCTTCAGTCGATCCTGTGCGTGCCGCCGGGCGGATTGGCGAGGCCCGTTCGGCGGCGGATCGCCCCAGACGGGCGCCGGCAGGAATGTAGATGCCGGCACGGCGGACGGTCAACCCCTTTGACTCCGGAATCCCCGGCGGACACCGCTTCTTTAAGTTGACAGTCTACCGTATTGCGTGTTGATTTCAGTCACTTGAAACGACGCATTTATCCCGCAGAGAAAACCTCCATGGTCCTGCTTCAGAGACTTCACGCGGCATCGCCCATCGCCGGGTTCGGGCTCGCTTGCTGTTCCGCGCTGTTCATCTTCCTCAGCATTCCCAAGGTAGACTGGTGGCCCCTGGCCTGGATCGCGTTCGTGCCGGTCATGATCGCCCTGCACGACGCCGGCCGAAACGGCGCCGTGTCAAGGGTGGTTTTGATCGCCCTGGCATTCGCGTTCCTGTCAGGCGTCGCCAAGGTGTACTGGATCATGGAAACCGTCATGAATTACGGCGGCCTGAACCTGGCGCTGGGTTTGGTCAGCATGGCGGGCGTGGCCCTCGTCGTCGCCCTGTATGCCCTCATTTTCAGTATATTCGCGGCGCGGGCCGACTGGAAGTCCCCCCTGTTCCCGTTGTTCGCGGCCGCGCTGTGGACGGCCCTGGAATACATTCAGACCTACCTTTTCACGGGGTTTCCCTGGGAACTGCTTGGTTACTCTCAGCACCAGGTCCTTCCCGTCATTCAGATCGCGAAATTCACGGGCGTATACGGCGTCAGTTTCCTGGTCATGCTGATGAACGCGACGCTGGCCATGGTTTTCATTGCCCTTCGCGAGCGCACCGCCTGGCGCGCACCGGTGTTCGCCATGTCGCTGGCCTGGTTGGCCGTGATTGGCGCGACGGGATACGGCTGGTGGTCTGTTACGCAGGCGCGGGGCCTGGAGCGAATGACGCCCCCGGTCAAGGTGGCCGTCGTCCAGGGAAGCAAGGAACAGGGTATGAAGTGGTCGGAATCCATCATCCAGCAGACCGTGGACGTGTATCGGGACCTGACCCGGTCCGTGCTGCCCCAGGAACCCGAGTTCATCGTGTTTCCCGAGACGGCGATGACCTTCTACCTTGAAAGCCCGGTCTATCAGCAGTTCAATGACCAGGTGCATGCGTTGACCGAGGAGTCTGGGGTGCCGATGCTTACGGGCGCGCTGGGCTTCCGTTCGGGCGAAAGAGACATCTTAAACAGTGCCTTCCTGCTGCTGCCGGAACGGGGGATCGTGAGCTCCTACAGCAAGATGCACCTGGTGCCCTTCGGCGAATACCTGCCTATGCCGGGTCTGTTCTCCTTTCTTGCCGGGTTGACCGGCGCGATCGGCGATCTGACGCCCGGAGACGAACTGACCGTTATGCCCCTCAGCGGTCTCGATATGCATATCGGTACGGTCATCTGCTACGAATCCATCTTCCCGGACCTGGTCCGTAGATTCCCGCTGAACGGCGCCAACGTGCTCGTGGTCATGACCAATGACGCCTGGTTCGGGACCTCGTCCGCGCCTGCCCAGCATTTTTCCATGGCGGTGCTCCGCGCCGTGGAAAACGGCACGCCCGTCATCCGTGCGGCGAACACCGGCATATCGGGATTCATATCGTCCACCGGCGAGGTGTACGGTACCACGCCCATGATGGTAGCGACGACCACGGTCGCGGAAATCCATCCCAACCGGAGTGGTCCCACGTTCTACACCCGGTACGGCGATGTCTTCGCCCTTTTCTGCTGCGTACTCGCCGTCGCCGCGGCTTACCTGGCGGGCGGGGGGACCGCAGTACTTTTCAGACGCAAATCGAAATGACCGCGTAGACGTTTCGTTCCCGCCTTGCAAATCACCCCCGGGGATGGTACCTGGCGTACACGTCTTTGAGGTATTTGCGGTCCACGTGGGTGTAGATCTGCGTCGTGGCGATGTCCACGTGACCCAGCATTTCCTGGACGGCTCGTAGATCGGCGCCGCCCTCCAGGAGATGGGTGGCGAAGGAATGGCGCATGGTATGGGGGCTGACTTTCTTTTCGAAACCGGCGAGCTCCACGTAGGTATCCATGATCTTCCACAGGCCCATTCGGGACAGCCGGCCTCCCCGGGCGTTCAGGAAGAGCACCTCGCCGCTGTTCGACGAGGCCAGGGCGGGGCGCACCTTGTGCAGGTAGTTCCTGATCAGGTTGATCGCCTGGCGGCCCACGGGTACCAGTCGCTCCTTGCCGCCCTTCCCGAAGATACGGGCCAATCCGGAGTCAAAGAGCAGATCGGGCCGCCTGAAATCCAGCAACTCGGACGCGCGCAGGCCCGTAGCGTACATGAATTCGAGGATCGCCCGGTCGCGCAGTCCCAGCGACGTCGTATGGTCCGGCTGCTCAAGCAACTTCCTGATCTCCTCCCGGTTCAGGACGACCGGAAGGCGTCGGGGCTGCTTGGGCACCCTGACGTGTTCGGTCGGATCGGCCGTGGCCAGCCCTTCACCGATGAGGAAACGGTGGAAAATCCGGACCGCCGATACGTGGCGCGCGATGCTCGAAGGCGCGAGGCCGCGCCGGCGCAGGTATGCGATGAATCCCTGGACGTCCTGGCGCGTCGCGACCGAGAAGGAAGCGATCCCCCGCCGGTCGAGGTGATCCTTGTAGGAAGTCAGGTCGCGGCGGTACGCCTCGTAGCTGTTCGGCGACAGCCCACGTTCGATGATCAGGTGGGTAAGGAAGTCGTTCAGTTCGTTCATGACGCGCGCCGGTCCTTCCTCGGGCAAGGTCAGGAACAGTCGTTTACGCTTACGCGGCGGCGCATTCCGCTCTCGCCCGGTCCGCGTGCGCCTTCATGTACGCGATCGAGTAGGCGTAGCCGATCCGGCCGTCTCCCGCCATCTCGGGGATGTGATCCGGAATCATGACCCCGTAGAAGCCGGTTTCTTCCAGGACCCGCGCGGCCTGGTACATGTCGAAATATCCGTTATCGATGAAAGTCTCCACGAAATGAGGCAGCGGCTGGTCCACGTTCCGGTAGTGGACCTTGAAGACCTTGCCCTGTTCGCCGAAATGGCGCAGCGAATCCTCCACGCCCCTGCCCATCAGCGATCCGCCCTCGAGCCAGCAGCCGATACAGAAGCAGAGCCCCACGTTCGGGCTGTCGGCGATCTCCATGGCCCGGTAGTAGCCGTCGAAACTGCTGAAAATACACCGCGGAATGCCGCCGAGTTCCGGCTGAGGAGGATCGTCCGGATGAATGCCGATCCGGACGCCGGCCTCTTCGGCGACGGGCGCGACTTCACCGATAAAATGGGCGAAATTGTCCCATATCTCGTCCTCGCTGTACGCCCGTCCGTGGGTCAGCGGCATCCTGTATAGCCGGCCGCCCCAGTGCCCCTCCTCGGCACTGGCCAGGTCGAAACCCCGGGCTGGCGCGCCGCCGCGGGTGGTCTCCCGCTCCGTGCTCCAGATCCCGTTGCCCATGTGTGCGTACGTCGTATAGGGGATGCCCGCCCTGCCGAGGTCGCGAATGTACCTCTTGTACTGCTCCACTTTCGCGTCCCGGTTCGGCAGGTTGAGCACAATGGCATCCTGGTTGTGCACGTCGCCGTTCCCGAATCCGTAGATCTTGATGCCCGCTTCCTCGTAGATCTCCCGGCGGCTCATGAAATAGTCGTAATTCGCGTGTTCACCGTCCGTCCACAGACAGACGTATTCGATGCCCAACTGCTGGGCGAACTCCAGGTCTTCCCGCGTCGGATCGGGAGACATCTGACCCGCGATCTTGAGACCGGGTTCAATTTCCATCAAAGCCATGGCAGGCTCCTTTTCTGGTATCCGACCTATAGACTGGTCAAGAGGTCGGGCTATACGTGACATGCAGCCGGGCTCGATCTGACATGCAGTCGGGCTCTGTGTAGCAGGAGGCCGGGCTTTGTGTGACCGGCACCGATTTGCGTGCTAAACCGAAGAGAATTGAAGTTCCGTGTCGTTTTCAGGCTTGTGAGGTATTATATTCGACATTCGTGATATTGTGCAACGATTTATCCATCCGGAACATAACCGGCCATGAGCATCCTGCTCCGAACTATGCTGATTCTGGTCCTTCCCACATCGACCCTGGTGAACGCGCAGGGCATTACAACCGCGACGCTCAACGGCAGGATTCTGGACGACAAGGGTGCGCCGCTCCCTGACGCCACCGTGATCGCCCTGCATGAGCCCACGGGAGTCTCTTCAGGCGTGTTTTCCCGTGCCGACGGGCGGTACAACATCGCGGGACTCAGGACCGGCGGTCCATACGAAATACGAGTCAGTTATATCGGATATCAAACCGCTGTCCGCCGGGATGTAACCCTGTCGATGGGGCAGAACCTGCGTGTGGACTTCGGGTTGCGCGAGGACGTCATCGAGGCCGAGGCAGTCGTCGTCACAGCCCACAGGGACGAGGTGCTCAACGCATCGAACACCGGAACCGAGACCCACGTCACGGCCAACGAAATCGCCCGGCTGCCATCCATTGCCCGGAGCATACAGGACTATACCCGGCTGGCGCCCGAAGCGGCGTCTAAAGCCGGCGGGCAAAGTATCGCGGGCAAGAACAACCGCATGAACAACTTCCAGGTGGATGGCGCCGTGCTGAACGATGCCTTCGGACTGTCGAACGAGGGGCTGCCCACGGGGCAGGTGAACGCCCAGCCGATCAGCCTCGACGCCATCGAGGAGTTTCAGGTCCAGGTGGCGCCCTTTGACGTCCGTTCGGGCGGTTTTGCGGGCGGGCTCATCAACGCGGTGACGCGCAGCGGAACGAACCGGTTCCGCGGCTCCCTGTACTGGTTCGGCCGGAACGAATCCCTGGTGGGGGATCTGGAAGGCGACAAATTCGGAGACTTCACCGACTACCAGCTCGGTTTCCGGCTCGGTGGCCCGGTGGTCAGGAACCGGGCCTTCTTCTTCGTCAACGGAGAATTGCGGCGGCGTGCGAGTCCTTCGAGCGTCGGCCCCGCGGATTCAGGCCATCCCATCCGTTTTGGCGCCAGGTCGGCTGCCCTTCAGCAAATCGTAGACATCGCCCGTGACAAGTACGGCTATAACGCCGGGGGATTCGATCCCTTTTCCCAGCGCACGCGGAGTGAAACGTTCTTCGGGCGGCTTGACGTCAACCTGTCTTCCAGGCACCGGCTCACCCTGCGCCACAACCACGTAACCGGCGACCTGGACGACGGACTGCGCCGGGGACGCGCCATTTTTACGCTGACCAGCAACCAGTTTACGCGTGACAATGTCACCCAGTCCACGGTCGCGCAACTCAACAGCACTTTCTCAGGCAGCCTGGCCAATGAAGCGCGGTTGTCCTACAGCCGCGTGCGGGACAGCAGGTCGCCGCTGTCCGGTACTTTCCCCCAGGTACAGATCGACCTTGAAGAGGCCGGCGGAGCGTTTCTCGGCGAGGTCCGGCTCGGCGTGGAGCGGTTTTCCCAGGCCAACGCGCTGAACCAGGACACTTTCGAATTCACCAACGACCTTCACCTGTTCAGGGCGGATCATACCATAACGATCGGCACGCACAACGAGTTCATTTCCTTCGACAACCTGTTCATTCAGGACTACTACGGCGCCTACGAGTTCGATGGCATCGAGGCCTTTGAGCTTGGCGAGCCCACCCGCTACCTCCTGAGCCGGTCGAGAGTGCCCGGCGTTGAACAGCCCCGCGCCGCGTGGGACTACGTGCAGATGGGATTCTATGCGCAGGACCACTGGCGGATCGGTCCGCGGCTCAGCCTGAATTTCGGATTGCGGGCCGACGTGCCGATCCTGCCGGACAAACCCCTGGCAAACGACCGATTCGCCCGCCAGTTCGCCGGACACCGGACGGACCGGACCCCGGGCGGACGAATCCTCTGGTCGCCGCGCTTCGGGTTCAACTTCGATGTCGATGGGGACCGCGGGACGCAAATCCGCGGCGGCGGCGTTTTCGCGGGGCTGCCGCCGGCCGTCTGGCTTTCCAACCCGTACAGTAACTCGGGGATGGAATTCACCCGCGTCGATCTTGCATCCTTCCGGGACCAGGACGTTCCCGCGTTCGTGGCGGATCCTTTCGAGCAACCGCTTCCGCTGGATGGCCGTCTCTACGCGCCCCAGACCTCGGAGGTAAACGTCATCGACCCGGATTTTCGGCTGCCCCGGGTTTTTCGCGCCAACCTCGCCCTCGACCGCAGGCTGCCCCTGGACCTGGTCGGCACCGTGGAACTCCTGCTTGCCCGTAACATCGACGAGGTCCGCTTCCGCAACCTCAACATCGGCGACAACGGCCGGCCGACGGGAAGGACTCCGGACGGCCGGTCCGACTACGCTGGGAAGACGGTCAGCGGCGATTTCACCAATGTCATACTCCTGGAGAACACGGACAAGGGGCGCCAGTTCAACCTGACGCTGCGCCTTCGCAAGAGAGGGAACGCGTCCTTTCTGCCCGGTCTCTTCGGAAGCGTCGCCTACGTGTTCCAGGACGCCGAGGACATCAACAGCGGACGGTCCAGCCGCGCCATCGCCAACTGGCAGTACAACGAGACCGACGACCCCAATGGCGAGACGACCGCCACGTCCGATTTCGAAGTCCGTCACCGGGTCCTGGCCACCGGGTCATGGAAATTCGAATTCGGAAGGGGACTCGCCACGACGCTCTCACTCTTTTACGAAGGCAGCGCGGGAGATCCGTACAGCTACATGTACGCCGACGACGTGAACGGCGACGGCATTAGGGGCAACGACCTCGCCTACATTCCGGCGAGCAGGAGCGACGTAAGCGCGAAGGTCACCGACGACGAGTGGAGGGCGATCGACGCTTTCGTCGATTCCGATCCCGTGTTACGCGCGGCCCGGGGCGCCATCGTCAAACGCAACGCGTCCCGTTCACCGTGGCGGAACCGGCTGGATCTGCGCCTGATCCAGGAACTGCCCTCGATTCGAAACCACCAATTCGAATTGACGCTGGACGTGTTGAACCTGGCCAACCTGATCAACGGCGCCTGGGGCCAGAGCCACTACGTGCGTTTCGACGCCGCCGGCCTGTTCAATTTCGACGGGTACGACGAACAGGGCAAACCGGATCTGGACCTCCGGGTCCGGGACGCCAACGAAGACGGGAAGGTCGACCGGGAGGACGTGTTTCAGACCACCAACCTCTCGTCCCGCTGGCAGGTGCAGGCCGGGGTGCGGTATACGTTTTGAGGGGCGCGTGTGTTGATGGAGCGTCCGCGATGCTTGACCGAAATGGAAATAAAGCGTACCGGGTAGAGGAAAACGACTACCGTAGCGGCCTCGATCTTCCGGAGCGTATGCGGTTGACGCAGGGCCGGAGATTCCTGTATTTTCTATATGGCGTAGTGGTCGTGATTTCCGGTTCATCCTGCACAGGCTTTGTATCGAACGACATCTGCTTCTGTCAGGATGTTCGTACACGGGAAAGGTATGTATAAATGATGAAAACGATTGTTCTCACCGTTTCCGCCGTCCTGGTCATCACGTTGTTGTCGCCGGCGCCGTCTGCACGGGCCCAGATCGACAAGAACGATCTCCACATCGGCCTGTTGCTCGATTTCGATCCGGACGCAACCGGCTATGGGAGCGGCCTGGCTCAGCTCCAGGAAGAAATTCTCAGGGTGGTGGGCGCCGACAGGGAGGTCCACTTCCTCCCCGGACATAGGCGGTTTACTACGGGGCGCGGGGACAGAATAGCATCCGACTATGGTTCCCTGGCCGACGACCCAACCGTCGATTTGATCATTGCCGCCGGAGCGGTGAGCCCCACGATGCTGGCCGCGCAAGGTCCCCTGTCCAAACCGACGATCGCAGTGGGGATTCTCGACGCGGAGTTGCACAATATGCCTTTGGTCGATCCCGGAGTCACAGGGGTGCGCAACTTCACCTATGTCCTGAGCGCCGGCTCGATTCAGAAAGATATGGCGTTTTTTCACCATATCCATCCTTTTGCTCATCTGGCCGTGATAATCAGCGAAGAATATGAAGGTGCCGCGGATTACCAGGGATTCTTCGAACGTCTTGCGGCGCCCTACGGGGCCCGCGTGAAGGTGGTCTTCTGGGGGCGGAACGCACCCCTGCCGGCGCTTGAAGACTCAGTAGACGCGGTCTATCTGACCACGATCCTCGAACGCCAGCCCGACGAGATCGTTCCGTTGGCCACTGCCCTCGTCGAGCGGAAGATCCCCTCATTCGCCCGGGGTCGGCCCTACGTGGATGCGGGAATGATGGCCTGCATCGGTTCCAACAACGGCCTGGATCCCATTATCCGCAAATTGGCCCTGATCGTGGAGGGCGTCGTCCTGGGGGAGGATCTGGCGGTGATGCCCGTGCGGCTCAACTTCGACGAACAACTGGTGCTCAACATGTCAACTGTCGAACGGGTCGGTCTCAACTTATCTTTTGAAACGCTTTTTTCCGCGCGCTTCCTTGAGACTGAAGAACCCGCTGTCGATCGCCTCTTGAACCTGCACGATGTCGTTATGGAAGGGTTGAGAAGCAACCTCGACCTCCGAATCGAAGAGCGCGACGTCGAACTGGCCGGCGAGGAGATCCGTAGTGCCAGGTCGTCTCTTCTGCCCACCATGGAGGTTTCGACCACCCTGTTGCAGGTCGACCCGGGAGCCGCCGAGTCCGCCCTGGGTCGGCAGCCTGAGCGTACCGGCTCAGGGGTGGGGAGTTTTCAACAGATCTTGTTTTCCGAGCCGGCCTTCGCCAACGTGAAGATCCAGCAGTACCTTGCCGAAGCCGCCCGCCATAGAGCCGACGTGCTGGCACTGGACGTGGTGTTGAATCTATCCAGAGCCTATTTCGATATCTTGTTGGCAAAGACCGCAAGACGCATACAGATGGAGAATCTCGAAGCCTCGCGACGGAATCTCGAGATCTCCCGCACCCGCAATGCCGTGGGCTACGCCGGCATAGCCGACGTATACCGGTGGGAGAGCGAAGTGGCCCGCGCCACCCAGGCATCCATCGAGACCTACAAGGACCTCTACCTGGCGAAAGTACAACTCAACCGATTGCTCAACCGGACGGATATCGAAGAGGATCTCGACGTGGCGGACGTTGGTCTTTCCGACGAGCTCTTCGGTCGCTTCGACCCGGCTCGCATAGGCCGTTTGATCGACAATGTCCGCGACTTTGAGATACTGACTGAATTCCTCATCGAAGAGGCCCTGAACAATATGCCTTCCGTAAAACAACTGGAGGCCAATATAAAAGCGGCAGAGCGCCAGCAGCAGTTGAATCGCCGGCTGTATTACCTGCCTGCCGTGGCTTTGCGGGGTCAGGCCAGCTACACTTTCTTCCGTGCCGGCAAGGGGGCGCCTTCAGGATCATCCGCACTTCCCGTCGCCAACTGGAATCTGGGACTCCACCTGACTTATCCTCTCTTCCAGGGCAATCAGCGCAGAATCTCCATCAACAAAACCGCGGTTCAGCAGCAGCAGCTTCGCCTGCAGGAAGAGAATCTGCGCCAGAAACTCTCTGAGGCTGTGCGGACCCGGCTCACCAACGCGATGTCCAGGCGCACAAACATTAACTTTGCGCGAATCGCGGCGGCAAGCGCCAACAAAAACTTTGAACTGGTGCAGGACGCCTATCGGAAAGGGCAAATAGATATCGCCCAATTGATAGACGCTCAGCGAGCGGCCTTTTCCGCACGACAAGCCGAGACCGGGGCCGTCTATGAATACCTGATCAGTTTTCTCCAGCTGGAAAACAGTATCGGGGCCTACACCATGCTCATGACTCCAGAGGAGCAGGACGCCTTCGCCGGGCGCTTGACGGCCTTCTTCTCTCGGAGATCGGGCACGCCATGAAGCGAGGTACTATGCATAAACGAGATTTCGTCATAGCCCAACTGCTGCTAATGAGTGTATGGTTTGGCTGCGCATCCGAACCGGAGATTGCCGAATCCGCCATCCGTCCTGTAAAGTACTCCCAGGTCCGTCCCGCCAGCGCTGTGCAAAGCCAAAGCTTTGTCGGTACCGCCAAAGCGGGCGTTGAAGCCAGGCTCAGCTTCAGAACCGGCGGTCTCATCGAATCGATCCCGGTAAAGGTCGGTGACCAGGTCAAAGCAGGCCAGTTGATCGCCGCGCTTGACAACCGGGATGCCATCCTCGCTTACGAACAGGGCAAGGCCGCGCTCGAAAACGCCCTAGTGCAAAAGGCCAATGCCCAGTCCAACCTCATTCGCGTTCGGCAGCTTTACCAGGCGCTCAATGTTTCCCTGGCGGAGTACGAACAAGCCAAAAACGGCTTTTCCTCGGCCGCTTCCAGTTACGAATCTGCCCGGAAGAGTCTGGACTTGCAGGAGCGCCAACTGGGATACAATGAGATTCATGCCCCGGTTTCGGGTATCGTCACCGCCGTTCACAACGAGATCAACGAAGTGGTCCAGGCGGGGGCGCCTCTGGTCGTGTTGAGTGCGGGCGAGGATATCGAAATGGAGGTTGGGGTGCCGGAAGCCTATATTGCCCGGATTCAGACCGGACATCCTGTGCGCGTACGTTTTTCATCACTGCCAGGAACGGATTTTGCGGCGCGGGTGCGCGAGATATCTTTCGCGCTCGGCGCTTCCAGCACCTATCCCGTCATCGTGCGGCTCGATGACCCGTCGCCTGCCATCAGGCCAGGCATGGCCGGAGAGGTGGAGTTCAGCTTTGTCGCTCCCGGGCTGTCCGACCCGCTTGTGGTGCCAGTCAAAGCAGTGGGAGAAGGCGCCGGGGGCCCATTCGTCTTCGTCATAGACCGGGTCGACAAGAGCATAGGCACCGTCCAGCGGCGGACGGTCCGAATCGGCCAATTGTTGGCGGACGGTTTCGTCGTGGAAGATGGGCTCGCAGACCGGGAACTGGTCGCTACGGCGGGACTCAGATCGCTTCAGAATGGGATGGAAGTAAGACTGCTGGAGGAGTGAGAGGCGACGGCGGCGCGCAATCCCTCGAACGGACTACACGATGAATCTCACCAGAATCGCCCTGGAAAACAACCGCGTCACCATCATGGTCGCGCTCGTTGTCCTGCTGCTGGGTCTGGCCGGCTATCAGACGATGCCGCGCGACAGTATGCCGCCCTACACGGTGCGCGTCGCCTCGGTGGTGACCAACTTTCCCGGCGCCGGCCCTGAGCGGGTCGAGGCACTGATTACCAGCAAGATCGAAGAGGCTGCCCAGGAATTGCCCGAGTTGAAAACGGTCACGAGCGAGTCGAGGACCGGACTCTCGGTCGTTTCGGTCGAACTCGAAGAGGAAGTACCTGCAAACAGACTCCAGGCCGTATGGGACCGGCTGCGCCGTAAACTTGAGACCGTCCGGCCAGACCTGCCCGCCGGCATTGACGGACCCACGGTAAAGGACGACGGGATCGGAGTAGTATACGGCATCGTGATTGGCCTTGTAGGCGATGGCTTCACCTTTGCCGAACTGGAGACCTATGCCGAAGACCTTCGCGACGATCTGATCAAGCTTGCCGACGCTTCCGAGGTGGAAATAAGCGGCATCCAGGAGGAACAGATCTACCTGGAATTCAACAACGCCCGGCTGGCCGAGTTGGGTCTTTCCGCCAACATGATCAAGAACAACGTCGCCAGTACGAATATCGTCTTTCCCGGCGGCGAGGTCAGTTTGGAGGACGAGCGGGTAGTGCTCGAACCTACCGGAAGTTACGCCGATCTGCAGGATCTGGGGCGGACTCTGATACCGGTAGGCAGGGAAGGAAGCGTCTATCTCGGCGATATCACCCGCGTTGTGCGAGCCTATCGTACTCCCCGCCAGCACCTGGTCAAAATCAACGGTCAGCCGGGCCTGGCGCTCTCTGTGGCGCTCAGCGATGGGGCCAATATCATCAAGCTGGGCGAGGAGATCGACCAATTGCTCACTGTCCACCAGAATCGGATGCCCCTGGGTATCACCCTTAGCAGGATAGCCTCCCAGGATTTCGAGGTGGATATCGCAGTTGCCGACTTCACCAGCAATCTCCTGCAAAGCGTCGCGGTCGTCCTGTTGTCCATGTTGCTCTTCCTGGGTTTGCGCACCGGCCTGGTTGTAGCCAGTCTCATCCCCATGGCCATTATCGCTACCCTTTTCGTCATGGGCCTGCTCGATATCGGTCTCAACCAGGTGTCGCTGGCGGCGCTGATTATGGCCCTGGGCATGCTCGTGGACAATGCCATCGTAGTATCCGAAGCGATTATGGTCAAAATGGAGAAGGGTATCGCCGCAGAAGAGGCCGCCATAGAATCAGCCCGGGAACTGGCCGTGCCGCTCCTGGTCTCTTCGTTGACTACTTCGGCCGCATTCCTGTGCTTTTTTCTGGCCGAATCGTCCATGGGCGAGATTGTGGGCCCCCTTTTCAGTGTAGTTTCCATCGCGCTGCTGTCTTCGTGGCTCCTTTCCCTGACGTTGGTCACTTTATTGGCGGCGTTCTTCATCAAGATAAAGCCGACGGCATTGCAGTCCGCGGCGCAGCCCACGATCTTCGAACGGCTCATCGGCTATTACCGAAGGTTGCTTTTGAGGGCACTCGAGCGACCCTATACCTTTACCGGTATCATTTTCGGCCTGTTTGTGTTGTCGCTAACCGGCTTCGGTTTTCTGCCCGTCATCTTCTTTCCGGACAGTGAACGCAACCTGGTAACAGTGGATATGAATCTGCCGCTGGGCACCAAGATCGAGACGACGACCGCCCGGGTGGAGCAAATCGAATCATATATCACCGACAGCCTCCTGGTAGACGAACAACGCCGTCGCGGCGTGGTGGACTGGTCGAGCTTTATCGGCGCCGGACCGCCGCCCTACGATCAGGGCTATCAGCCTGGCGAAGCCAATTCGGGTTATGCCCATATGCTGCTCAATACCAGCTCGGGTGAAGACAACCAGTGGGTGATCGACCGCCTGGACGCCTTTTGCTTCCGTACCTTTCCCGACGCGGAAATACGGGTTTCAAAACTGGCCCGCGGTGGCGGCGGATCGGACGTGGGCGTGCGGATAGTGGGACCGGATCCCAACGAGTTGTTCGCCATCTCCGAGCGCGTTAAGCAAAGGCTCAACGAAACGGCCGGCACGCAGAACATCGGCGATGACTGGGGACCCAAAATCAAGAAAATTGCCATCGACATCGACCAATCCAGGGCCCAACGGGCCGGCTTGACCAACCAGGATATCGCCCTTTCGCTACAAACCGCGCTCACCGGATTCAATACGGGCGCTTTCCGCGAGGGTGACCGGAGTATTCCAATCATCCTGCGCAACGAGAACAGTCAGAACCTGGACGTTCGTCAACTGGAGAGTATCAACATTTACGCCCAGGGCTCGGGCAACACCGTGCCACTGGGACAGGTGGCCCGGATACTGCCCCAGTGGCAATTCGCCAAGATCAAACGTCGCGACCTGTACCGCACCCTGACCGTGACCTGCGATGCCAGAAGCGGCTTTACGGCACAGGAGGTCACCGGTGCGCTCGTACCCTGGATCGAGGAAGACAGCGCATCCTGGAAGCCGGGCTACCGCTACGAATTGGGCGGCGAATCGGAGCAAAGCGCAGAAGCCATGGGCTCGGTCTTCGCCAAACTGCCCCTGTCAGCCTTTATCATCCTGGGGCTGTTGATCGTCCAGTTCAACTCCTTCCGCAAGACCTTCATCGTCCTGAGCACCATACCCCTCGGCCTGATCGGAGTAGTGTTCGGACTGCTCGTCCTGCGCTCATACTTCGGTTTTTTCGCCTTTCTCGGATTGATCGCGCTGGCCGGTATCGTCATCAACAACGCCATCGTGCTGCTGGACCGCATACAAATCGAACAAGATCAATTCGGACGGAAACCCATGGAGGCCATCGTGACCGCGGCCACTCAGCGGTTTCGTCCCATCCTGCTTACCACGTGTACGACGACGCTGGGGCTCACTCCCCTCTATTTCGGAGGCGGGCTGATGTGGGAACCGATGGCGGTGGCCATCATGTCAGGATTGCTTTTTGCCACCGTGGTCACCCTGTTCTTCGTGCCCGTGCTCTACAAACTTCTCTTTGCAGTTAAAGGTTGATGGCCCCAGGCTCTTCCGGCGAAAGGCCGCGCTACGCGCTAACAGAACCGAATCCCCTTATTCTGATTGACATAGCCCGGCTAACCCGCAATAATCCGTCTTACTCGGAGATTGCCGATCTGAGGGCTGTAGACTCTTTCAACAAAAACCAACCGCAGACGGGAGGATTACGTGAAACTGGCATTCTACAACGATTTCACCCTGGGTGTTATCGATAATGACAGGATCAAAGACGTATCGGTCGCTGTTTCAGATGTTGGAGATGCCAGTCCCCAGGCACAACTGGAGACGGTCATCAGCGGCTGGGACACCTACGGCGCCCGCATCGCCGAGGCCGCGCAGGGACAGTCCGGCACACCCCTCTCCGCGGTAAGCCTGCGGCCGCCGGTCCCACGTCCCGGACAGCTGCTCTGTCTGGCGGGGAACTACATCGAACCCGATCACCCGACCAAGGAAACCTTCAACGCCTTTCTGAAATCCAACACCTCCGTCATGGGCCAGGACGCCGTAGTGGAACTGCCCGACACGGAGGCCTCGGTCTTTCACTTCGAGCCCGAGCTCGCCATCGTCATTGGCAAACGGGCCAGCAAGCTCAGCCAGGACGACGCCCTGGACCACATATTCGGCTACACCCAGTTCATCGACGTATCGGCCCGCGGACTGCCCGGCGGCTTCTTCCTCGGCAAAAGCTGGCACACCTTCGGTCCAATGGGACCGGCGCTGGTCACGGCCGACGAGGTGGGCGACGCCAACGACCTGCCCGCGAAGATGTGGATCAACGACAACCTCAAGCACGATTTCTCCACCGACGAAATGGCGCGGCACATCCCCGAACTTCTGGCCGAAGTGACCGCCGTGGTCACCCTCGAGCCCGGCGACGTGGTCTCCACGGGCACGCACCATTACGCCCTCAGTCCCGTCCAGGACGGCGACAGCCTGCACCTGAGCATCGACAAGCTGGGGCCGGCACTGAACATTACGTGTGCGGATGAAAAGAAGAGGACGTGGGAGCGGTAGGGGGTTTGGATACGCTTACCCAACGGTGACCAATCAATAAGCTATGGGATCTGATATGAACGAATCAACTCATTTGAGTCCCAAACTCTGGATGGTTCGAGCTGGTAGAAGAGCCGCCTACCTGGCTCATTTTCTGAGCGAGGAGTTAGTAGCCATCGGTGGTGGAAGAGGCGGTCCGGTCGGCCCGAATGACTCTGATGAGGATTTAAGACGACGATTCGAGGAGGCGTCTCCGGAAGACAAGCCCGGAACCCGCGCCTCTTGGGTAGCTCAGGTCAAGAGATTCGTCCGGGAGGTTGAGGTCGGAGATACCGTGGTCACGTACGATCCGGAAACTCGGCATTACCACATGGGCAAGTTCCGTACTGATGTGACAATCCGTACACGGACTGTTGACAATTCAGAACGACATGAGTACGTGCGAAGGTAATGGGGATTCGATCTTTTCTCGGTGGCCGCCGAGACGGTGACCGGTGCCTGTATGTCAGTACCGGGGGATTCTCGAAGGAGGCTCGATACGAGGCGGAGCGATCTCAGATTCCGTTGACGCTCATAGCGATGCCAGAACTCCGGGAGTTGTTTGTCGACTACTACGAATTGCTCGATTCTGAGGTCCGCGCGCTCGTTCCCCTGAGGAAGGTGTATTGGCCTGTTCAGCCAGATTCGGGCGACATCGTATAATCCGAATCACCTGATCCCATGCTTTTGTACTGATTACACCTGTCATTCCGACCGCCTACCCACCTTCAGGAACTGGTCGGCACAGTTCCGGCTATCCCCGAGATCAGTAGAACCGGACCGTGGGCGAATTCACCTACGTCAGCATTCAATAAAACAACGCCAGTACTTGATCAGAGGCTGTTAGATCTACCAATCAAACCTTGAGTAATCACGCCGGATTATTGCTGACTTTCTCCTCGTGATCGCTTACGTTATTTGATGTATGTCGGTCGAATGAGATGCCATTTGGTGATCGATGCGACAAGGTGTGGATTGTTGATATCAACGTGCACCACGCCCCGGTTCAATAGAAATGATGGGGAACTACACGCACAATGCCGAAAGTTAATCCTGACTTATTGATTTGGGCCAGAGAAACCGCATACATGACTCGTGAGGCTGCGGTCAAGAAATTGGGCATCGGCGACGCGCACGGTGTTGAAGCAGTACAACGACTGGTCGACATCGAAACCGGAAAGGTATGTCCTACCAGACCTATGCTGGTAAAGATGGCGAAACAATACAGACGTCCGCTTCTAACATTCTACTTGACGGTTCCGCCTAAGCGTGTAGAACGCGGTGCCGACTTTCGGTCTTTGCCAGGTGATCCTTCTCCGGAAACGCAAGCCTGGCTGGATGCGTTGCTACGTGACGTGCGGGTACGTCAGAGTATGGTCCGCGCCGTCTTGGAGGATGAAGAGGAGGATGAAACGCTCCCTTTCATCGGCAGCGGCAGTATACAGGATGGTAAAGAAAAGATACTTGAATCGCTGCAGGCATTGCTGGGCATCAGGCGCGCCCAGTATCGTAGACAACGCGATGCACAGACTGCTTTCGCCCTGCTGCGCGAGAAAGCCGAAGAGGCAGGAGTTTTCGTACTATTAAAGGGCGATCTGGGCAGTCACCATACTGCCCTCGACGTCGAAAGTTTCAGGGGATTTACCATCGCCGACAACGTGGCTCCCTTTGTGGTCATCAACGATAGAGATGCCGTGACCGCGTGGTCTTTTACCCTATTGCATGAACTGGTGCACCTTATCCTGGGGCATACGGCTATCAGTGGTGGGCAATCGAATAGCGAGATTGAAGGGTTCTGCAACGATGTTGCGGGTGAGTTTTTGCTTCCGGGTCGAGAACTAGAAGAGGTTGAACTGAACGACGGTACCGTTCTCGATCAGGTTGTGTTTCGAATAGGTGAGTTTGCCCGAATACGTCATTTGAGTCGATCTATGGTTGCGTATGTGGCCTGGCGGCAAAATCTGATCACATGGGAAGTCTTCGAATCCCTTGCCGACAGATTTCGCAGAGATCGATTACAAGCACGCGAAGACCGCAGGGTGCAAGCACGGTTGAGCCCCGGAGGCCCGAATTACTATGTCGTACGGCGACACCGTATTGGCACCGGACTGATAGATCTAGTACATCGTATGATGAATGCGGGGGCGCTTACGACGACGAAGACCGCCAAGATACTGGACGTCAAACCCAAGAATCTACCCAAACTCTTCGATAGCATTGGAATATAGCGGGAGTTGTCGTGCTCTATCTACTTGATTCAATGTTCTGATAGACGCGAACAGGGACTATTATCCGCTCGATCGTGTACCCGAGTTCTGGGATTGGCTCCTCCACATTGCCAGTTTGACTAGAGTAAGAATCCCCACCGAAATCTACGAAGAATTAAAAGAAGGCAACGACGCCCTCAAGGACTGGGTGGTAGACTACCAGGAAGACATAGTGCTTGTCGAAACCGTTAGCGAAGAATCCGTCTCGTATGTCCTGGACGAGGGTTACGCTAACGATTTGAACGACGAAGAAATAGAGAAGATCGGGATGGATCCGTTCCTCATAGCTTATGCGATGGAAGACATCGAGAACCGCTGTGTCGTTACGACTGAGGCAAGCAAGCCTAAGAAGAAGCGCGCGAACCGGCACATGCCAGACGTCTGTGGTTATCTGAACGTGAAATCCTGTGACACATTCGGATTCCTGCGTGAAATGGATTTCCGGACCAATTGGAGAACCTGACATCCATTGACTCCTCCCGGATAGCATACGCCGATTGAATAGTCGATCCTCCGGTTGAACAAATTATCCGCACACCTCACCTTTTTATAAAACTAAATTAGTAGAGGCGGAGGCAGTTTGTTCGGCCTACTTCTTCTCTGTAAGGCGACCTGACAGGTACTTGTGGATGATGCTGGACAGCAGCGTCTGATAGGGTATCCCCTCTTCCCTGGCCCTCGCGTGCGCGAGATTGAAGTCGCGTTCGGTCACCCGGAGATTCACTCGCTTGGTCTTGTTGAACGTATTGCGAGCCGCCTGCCTGGCCAACTCGGCCTCGTGTTCGGCGTCAGCGGCGGAGCGTAACTCGTCCCGCTCGAATCGTTCGAGCACGTCGCGTTCTTCAGCGCTCAATTCCTTACTCACAATGTCCTCCTCCTGTAATCTCTCGTGGCCTTCCGGCTGGGAATGATCGTCTTCAGAAAGCGAGTGCCATCGGTCTGCGTCACGAAAGGCACGAGGTGTATGTACTTGTCGATTTCCACGGCGTAGATCAACTGTCCCGGGTAGTCATCCTGGTTCGGATGTTCAAGCACGTCCACCAGGCCGCCTTGCTCTATGGCAACGACAACGCGCTCAAACGAGATTCCCCGCTGCTCGATGAGCTGCCGGTTCTTTTCGGTGCTCCAGTCGAAGTCGATGTCCATACGTCAATTATCACACAATGTGTGCATATTGTCAACATTATTTGGACATCCAGATTCAATTCTTCTGTCGGTAGCGTGTTACACCCTACAGAGGATACCGAGTCACTTGGATGAGCCCGGAGATCAACCTATGCCTCCTCCACGATATGTCGGCACAATCGCTGACCCCGCTCAGACAGCCGGTCGTAGTGCTTCCTCGGCAGGGTCTTCTCCTCGACTGCGCGGAACCACGGCGCGTGGTAGCCCACACTGGTCATGGGCCGCTTCATGTCCGAGTTGTTCGCCGTGCCCCCGTGCCAGCAGCGCACGTCGCGGATGATGGCCGTGTTCGCCGGCGCGCAGAGGTGGTTCGTGCGCATCCATTCCGGTTCCTCTTCGAGTGAAGGGATCGGCGCATGGGATCGGTGGGTGCCGGGTATGAACCGGATGGCGCCGTTTTCCACGGTGAAATCCACCATGGTGAAGTTGATTACGATGAAGGGAGCTGGAACATCGCTGTCGGTGACTCGCCCCTGTGGATCGTTGAAAAAGTCGGCGTTACGGTCTGAATGCAGGTGCTGAATCTTCGCGCCGGGCAGGGAGTAGTCGCCGCCCGCGCCCGTGCAGGTGTAGTCGTCGCTTCCCCAGATCGCGTCGACAATGGGCAGGACCGTGGGCAGATCGACCAGGATGCACCACTCCCAGTTGTGGAGCTGGCTGCCGAATGAATGCCGCGCGAACCCCCGGTTCATTTTTTCAAGGCCGAATTCGGCTTCCTGTTCCCGCATCACGCGTTCGGCGCCCGACCGGTTCAGGGCGAACTGTTCCTCGCTCATGGGGTCGGTTATGCAGACGAAGCCGTCCCGGTGGAAGATGGCGGCGGCGCGTTCGATATCAACCGCTTCGACAATCTCGGCCTTTAGCATGGCAACTCCCTTGATTGGGTAGCCAGGGCGGCGGTCCGGTTACATGGCTGTTCTTCAGGCCAGGCGATCAGCAGTAATTCCTTCCGGGGCGATTCACCCGGACCGAGACGCGTACTCGTTGCGTCGATTCCATCCTGGATATTGTTCTTCCAGCGCCGCGAGGGTCTGTTCGGTGTAGTATGGGTGGCCGGCAGGTGGGAAGCGGAACAGTTCGCGTTCCCTGGCGGAAATGGATCCGATGAAATCCCGAAAGTGTTTATTCTTGCCGGCATCCGTGTAGTGCAACACGCCCTCCCAGTAGTGGTCCGCTCGACCGAACGCGAATTTCCATACGTACCGTTGCCCCTGGCTTCGCGCATAATCGCTTGCCGCATGCTGCGTGTAGTTGTGAAAAATGCACACCGAACCCGCGGGCGCCACCATGGCTTCCGCTTTGCTTAGATCTTGATTGTCGTTGTTAGCGATAAAAAGCGTCGGGGCCTGATCGGCGGCAACATCTTCGAGATAGAACCAGAAATTGAGCTGTGCGTGGGTGTGGTCCGTTGCCGTCGGCGGCAGCAACGAATTATTGCCGTTATCGATATGACTCTTGCCGCGACTACCCTTGAAGCCCGGATACCGGACGAGCGCCAGGCCCGGTCGATAATGAATATGTTCCGTTGCGAGCCAGCGTTGCGCAAAGTGTATGGCTTCCGGATTGATGATGGCGTGATTCAGGCACTGTTCCGAATAAGGGAAATAGCAGGCCTCCATGCGGTCGTCCGGCGAGTCATCTCCAATCTCTGCCCACGGAGGCAGCAATCGCCGTACGGCAGCCGTCATCTCGGCACACTGTGCTTCCGGCAGGAACCTGTGAATAATAACGTATCCTTTATTCACAAGCGCGTCGAAGTGATAATCGGTAAGTTTGATTGGCATATTTCCTGATGATTTTGCAGTGCTGTGCCGCAGGTTCTCCAGACTAGCCTCGCGTGATTCGGTATCCCCTGTGTTCCGGGTCGAAGAGTTCCGGGCGCAGTCGAGTGCCTAGGCCCGGTCCCTCCGGTGGTTGGGCGAAACCATTGCGCACCGCGACGTTGGGCTCGATGAGCAGGTCGTAGAAGGTCCGGATATGGGCCCGGACGGACTCCTGGATGACGACGTTTGGCACGGCCGTGGCCACATGGAGGCCGGCGAATAGCGTCAACGGTCCTGTACAGTCGTGCATGGCCGTCGGCACATTGTAGCCCTGGGCCATCTCGGCCAGGCGCCTGGTCTCGCTGATGCCGCCGACCCAGGTGGGATCGACCATGAGGTAGTCGGCGGCGTTTTTCTCCAGCACGTGCCGGTAGTCCTCCCGGCTGATGTACATCTCGCTCACGGCGAGGGGAATCCCGGCCTTGTCGCGGAAGTCCCTGAGCGTGTCCACGTTGTCCAGGCGCATGACGTCTTCGAGCCACAGCAGGTTCAGGTCCCGCACGGCCTCGGCGATGCGCAGTGCCGCGGGAAGCTGGAAGAAACCGTGTCCGTCGAGAAGGATCTCAATCTTGTCTCCCACGCGTTTGCGCACTTCCTCCAGGGGCTTGACGCATTCCCGGATCGTGGACATGGGAAGGTAACTCCCGCCGTGGGCCCGGTAGGCCCGGTCGAAGGTCCAGAACTTCATGCCCGTGTAGCCTTCCGCCACCAGTTCCTCGGCCAGGTCGCCTGCGGCGTTGTGGGCTGCCCAGTTGTCTTCCAAAGGCCCCGGTTTGCCGATGTCGCCGTGACCGGGCCAGCCCTGCTCGGAATGCTCGCCAGGCGGGCGTCGTCCATAGGTGGGACCGCCGCAACTGTTGTACACCCGTACAGCCTCACGCGCCTTGCCGCCCAACAGCTGCCAGACGGGAAGTCCGCTTGCCTGGCCCAGAATGTCCCAGAGGGCGAGATCGGCCGCGCTTAAGGCACGCATCTCCGCTCCGCGGGATCCGAAGGCGCTCATGCGTTCGTAGAAAAACCGCCAGTGGTGTTCGATGGACAGGGGGTCGCTTTCCAGCAGCCGGCGGGCTAGCCAGTCATGGATGACGGCGGCGACCGCGTGGGGGACGTAGAAGGTCTCCCCGTGGCCGACGGCGCCCGCGTCGGTGTGGATCCGCAGCAGCATCAACCCCGGCATGATGTCGTCGGGGATGAGGGTTTCCACCGCGGTGATCTTGAGGTCCGAACTGACCGGGACGGGTGCGGGCTGTGGCGATACGGAATCCAGTCCGCCAGGCACTTCGGTCATCTACACATCCTTCGTCATGGATGGTGTGCTCCTGTGTGGCTCTGCTCTCGGCCTTCTGGGTACATGTACGGCATGCATGAACCTGAACCGATCGGTAACACGGCGAGACGCGCCATCGTTCGGTATGAGTTTTCGAGCCGGTTTACACCGACCGGTTGTCCGCCGAGTACGACCGATTGCCGTCGCCGCCCAGCTGCCACGCACCGCGGAAGAGGGACTGCCGTTTAGGTGGCATTTTACCGATGACCTCGTGATCGAGGTTGAGCCGGTGCCATTGCGCCCAGATCGAGTTGTAGCAGTTGAATACCGCGCAGCGACGGTTGTCCGGATTGGTCCAATCGTTCGCCGCGTGGATGAGACTTTCGGTGAAGACCAGCATCGATCCCGGCGGACAACTGTAATCTTCCATGGCGGCGCATAGACTTTCCTCCCAGGGAGATTCGCTGATGTTGGGCCGGTACCGGTCCGGACCGCCGTAATTGAAATGAGCCTTGTGCGATCCACTCAGAAATGAGGTGCCTCCGTACCCGGCACGGACTTCCTCCAACTCCCAGACGACGCGCGTCAGTCCCGCGAAGATCTTGCCGCCCCGCACCTGGTAGCGCATGGCGTTCGCCTGCTGAGGAGGACGTACGACATGGGGCAGCCCTGTACCCTTGACGGTCGACTCCCAGCCGGGTTCCCGCACCATGAGGAAGGAGTTTTCGCAGCGGAAACCGTAGTGGTCGTCCCCCACAAATGGCGGCTCGGTCAGGATCTCGTTGAGGATGCCCACCACGGCCGGATGATCGAGCAGGTTGGCCAGCTTGCCCTGATAGCCTTGTTTCAGGTCGCTGTTTTTGCCCTGATAGTCCGGTTTTACCGCGGCGTACACCTCGGCCTTCATTTCCTCGATCTCGGTCTCCGACAGTACGGAGGGCACGAGGATCCAGCCTTTCAGATCGAAGAAGAATTTCTGCTCTTCGGTCATGGGGGCGGGCGCGGATGTGGATGCTGCCGTGTAAGGGGACGCGGGCTCGGAAACGGCGGCGGGCTCGACAGCTGAATCGGTACCGGTTTCGTTGCCCGGTTTGGTTATGGTCGACATGTTCCCTCCAATCCTCCAGGGTCTGACATAAGGGCTACTATTGCGGTTGTTGGGCTTTGCGGATGCGATATTATCGCTCCGCGTTCCAGTTATTACATTGCGCTCTTTATCATCGCTCCGCGCTCCTATCATCGCTCTGCGTTTCGACGTTCGCGCACAGGAACGCCGTGTAGCCCGCTTCATCAAGTGACCCGGCTGCCAGTTCGATAACGGACTGAGCCGCGCACGCTTGCGTGGCGGTGAAGCGATATCCGTTCAGCTCAAGAAACAGGACTCCGACTACAAATCCGATACGCTCGTTGCCATCTACAAATGGATGGTTGCGCACGATGATCACTGTGTAGGCCGTCGCCATTTCGATGAGATCCGGCGTATCCGAATACGCGTAGATTTGACGCGCCCGGGCAAGAGCTGATTGCAGCAAGCCTTCGTCGCGCACCCCCGCCGCACCACCGTGTAGCACAATCAGGCGCTCGTGCAACATCAGTGCATCGCGTGTTTCTATCCAGACCGGCTCCGTCACTTGGCCAGGACATGGAGTGTGTTGCGATAGCGGTCGATGATCTTCTCTGCCATTTCCATCTTTTCTGCGAAGTTGGGATCGTAGGGCGTCAACTTGAAGCTGCCATCCGGTCCTTCGGTGAGGAACAGTGGCTCCCCATCCTTCGTGCGCAGCCGATTGACGACCTCCTTGGGCAGGACGACGCCGAGCGAATTGCCGAATTTTCGGACTTTGAGTTCGACCATGAAATACCCCCTGTCGTTACTACTATTGTAATAACATCTAGTCGGAACGCAAGGAAAATGCCCGGTGCGTTTTAAAGTTACGGTTTGTCAGCTGGGTTGGACATGATCCGAAACCACATTCTGCATGGCCGATTTGGTTGTGCGATGATGTTCAGTAATGCTCTGATTCTGTACAATTGTCCTGGGTGAATCCTCGAATGACTTTTAAGGATGCGGCTCTACAGACAAACGAAATACGGGTTTACAGACACATCGACGACTGGCCCGCTGAGGATGTCCTGCGACTGCTGAAAAAGAATTTCAACAAATTTGTTGACAACAATATCGTTGACTAATAATTTATGTTTAAGTGCGGTTCGAAACACCAACTGAAAATCCTAGTGGAAGAAAGACCATCGTCTCGACCGGGTGATCGGTTAGCAAGTGTCTCTTTGAGCGCCGGAATTACATGAGAACGGAGGTTAGGAATGAGACAGGTAAATCCACCAGCAGTCGAAGGTTCGGTTTTTCTTAATGGTTTTGGATAATATAAGGAGGAATGAAATGGCCAGATCCGCCCACAGTCGCGGCAGAGGTGAAAAAACCGCTAATGCCAACGTAGATAATCGCGCCAATCAGTTGAATCCCAATAATCCGGCCTACTGGCAAGCCCGGGGACATGATCATAGAACCGGTGACGTAACCCCAGGTGCAAGTCGGGACCGGCAGAATCCGCCGGATACCGAGTCCAGCCGACAATAATCGGGAGACCTATTGAATTGACAGTGGTGGATCGTTGATATTCCCAGCGGTCAACCACTGTCAGAACGTCCGCAGCCAGAACGGAGATAGGCACGATGATTGAGGAAGCTTCCACTGATATGGCTCCAACCCGAATCATCCGCAAGTTCAATCCGGGTACGTTCCAGTCTGATGAAGAGGTGATCAGACAGTTCGTTGTCAGAGAGCGTGAACTGGAGATCGTACTTGAAGTGTTGTGGGGCAACATTGAAACTCCTTCGTGTCAGCATGTCCTGTTAGTTGCACCCCGCGGCAGGGGCAAGACTATGCTGCTGGCCCGCGTCGCAGCGGAAATGCGCTCCGGCGATGAACTTTCCCGGCGACTGCTACCGGTGCGATTCATGGAAGAAAGTCACGAGATATTCGACATCGCCGATTTCTGGCTAGAAACGCTATTCTATCTTTCGAAAGAGATCATACGCCCCGATCCAGACCTCGCTCGGGAATTACAGGCCGTCCATGCCGATCTGACCGGTCAATGGCGCGGCGAATTCCTGGCGGAACGTGCCAGGGCGACGGTGCTGGATGCGTCAGACCGATTAGGCAGGAAGCTCGTACTGATGGTCGAGAACCTGCAAGCGCTGTGCGATGACGTGAACGACGATTTCGGCTGGCAGCTCCGGGAGACCCTGCAGAACGAGCCTCAGATCATCCTGCTTGGTACAGCCACCAGCCGTTTTGAGCGTCTGGATGACGTAAGCGAGCCCTTCTTCAAACTATTTCGGATTCTTGACCTCAAACCGTTAGACACCGACGACTGCCGACGGCTATGGCAGGTGGTAAGCGGTGACGACGTGTCCGAACGCCGCATCAGACCGCTTCAGATTCTGACGGGAGGCAATCCGCGGCTTCTTGTCATTGTCGCCGAATTTGGACGACACCGGTCCTTGGATCTGTTGATGGAAGAGTTGGTCTCGCTAGTCGACGACCATACCGAATACTTCCGCGGTCATCTGGAGGTACTGGCGCCCACGGAACGTCGCGTCTATCTGGCGGTTATCGACCTCTGGAAACCCTCGAACACAGGCGAGATCGCGGCCAGGGCGCGTATGGACGTCCGAATCGTGTCCAGCCTGCTTGGCAGACTCGTCGACCGGGGGGCGGTTGTCATAGAAGGGCAGGGAAGGAAGAGGTCCTACGCGGCCGCAGAACGCCTGTATTGCATCTACTATAAACTGCGTCGCGAACGGGACGAGGCGGCAGTCGTGCATAACCTGATTCGTTCCATGAAGTCATTCTACGTCGATGACGAGTTCACGGAGATGGCCGGAACGATCTTTGCGGAAGTCGCAACGTGGCCGACTATTCGCAAGAGTCAGGAACGAGACGAGGCGGACTGGCCCCAAGAGGAAGAACTATTCGACATGCTCGGACCGCCGGAGTCGGAATCTCAGTCCGACGGAGATACTGCCGGTGCCGCCGGTACTCGGGATGCGGAAATTCAAGTCGTCATCGACTTGATGAACGAAGGGACTGAACATCTACGAAGGAAAACATATCAGGCGGTGCATAAGACCTGCGATACCGTTATCGAACGCTTCGAGCACAAAAAAGCACCCAAGATCCGATTTCAAGTCGCCAAAGCCATGGCGCTCAAGGGCGTCATGCTTGCGCTTCGCCGCGACCTGGAAGCTGCGATAACCACCTTCGGCGAATTAATCAAACGGCACGCGACAGATAACGCGAAGCCTGTTCAGATGCTGGTTACCCATGCATTGGCAGGCAAGGCTATGGCACAATTCCAAAGCGATGCATATGAAGAAATGCTGGGAACCTACGACGAGATGATGAAGCGACCCGGCATTCGAAAGCTTCCGAACCTGTCCGTTGTTCAAGGAATGGTCGTCGAAAAGATATTCGAACGAGGCCTTGCCCAGCAGGCAGATCGAGAGTTCGGCGCGTCCATCGAGACTTTCGACGGCTTAATCCGACGTTTTGGCGCAAGCGAGAATCCGCAGCCTAAGATACTAGCCGCCCGCGCTATGTTACTCAAAGGATTTGCCTGTCACAACCTTGGAGATTTCGGGGCGGAACTGGCCGCATGTGACGAATTGGTCGAGGGCTTCGGCGGGGAGAACGAGCCCGATTTGGAGAGATGCGTCATCGGAGCGTTGTACGCCATGGCAGAACGACAATCCATGGCAGGTCGTGCCGACGAGGCACTAAGCACATGCGACGAGATCGAAAGAAGGCTCAACGCCCTGCAATGCGGCGACAACGTAGCCACAAGTTGGATGGAAAGACCCGCAAAAGGGCTTCGCGGGCATGGCCAGAAGTCCGATGTAAAACCAATCGCTATGAGGTGGATGACGAAATGGATCCGGATGCGGGCCCTGCTGAATTTGAATGAACTCCGCGCCGCCATGGATGTCTTCCGGTCTGCATATGCCGAATTCGATCCCGAAGACGAAATGATGATGCGGACTGTCTCGCGGAACCTGGTGACCATGATCTCGTCCGGCGCCTCCGTACGAGAAATGGTCGCGGTGCTTCTGAACGATAGCGGGAAGGCCGAATCACTGGCCCCGTTTCACGTTGCGATCCGAAGGCTGATGGGCGAGACGGTCCGCGCGCCTGCCGAAGTGCTCGAGGTAGCCGACGATGTAATGCGGAAGATAGTTGAAAGGAAAGAGAGTCGTTGAGGAGTTCCTGATTGGCGGGCATCGGTTGTCTCCCGGTGTCTGTTAAAACCACTATTCGGGATTCATGTTCACCTGTTTCCCCGAAGCCGGACGCCGCGTATTACCGTTTGTCGTCTGATCCGACCGGGTTCGGCCTTTGATGAAAGCCACGTCCTGTTGCAGTACCTCGATGTCCTCGCGCGTCTCGGCGAACCCCTCACGCATCTCCTGGCGCATCTCGGCGAATTCCTCACGCATCTCCTGGCGCATCTCGGCGAATTCCTCACGCATCTCCTGACGCAGGTCCTTGATATCCTCATGTAACCCGTCGGTTAACCATCCGCTGGCCGTGAATACTGCCACGACAATCGCACTTACGGCCGTTACGGCATTCCAGTTTATCTGTATTCTCATCGGCAGTCTCCCTGTCGTATGTTTCGACGGGCGAATCCGGCCCCCGATTTGTCGCGTTTGAACATTTAGATCCTAGATCCCATCAGGACGGTTTGCGATTCTGTCGAAACGGAACTCCACTAAGGCGAGCATGCGTTGAGTTCGGTCCTTGTAACGTAATCCACCGATTTCTCCGTCCATTGAAATCTGCGTATTTCCTATTCAGTCTCGGTCAACCTCATTCTCTCGTAAAAAATCGGAGGGATTCTTCTTGAACGGACAATGGTAAGACATGTTTATCGATTTTCTATTCCTTCCGGCCACCTGACAGACTGCAGTAATGACAACAGGCTGACCTCACATCCGCCCACTGACACTCCGTTCCAACCGTTCCTTCCGCCTCCTCCAGTCCGGCATAACGCTGTCCAGCAACGCGTAGAATCGCGAGCCGTGGTGGGGCTCGGCTACATGGCAGAGTTCGTGGGTGATCACGTAATCGATCCCATCGACGGGCGCCTCGATCAATCGGCGATTCAGGACCAACCGAGAAGAGGCCGACAGGGATCCCCACCGGCGGCGCATCGTGCGTATGGTCAGTGCCCGAGGCCGGAGTGATTCAGGATCTGGGAACCGCAGCAGGTTCACCTCGAGCCTTTCGGTGAACTTGACCCGCGCCCGGCCCAGGTACCACTTTTCAGCGAGACCACGGGTCAACTCACTCCGACCAGGTTCGCGGCTTCGCACGACGATGAATCCCCGGATCATCTTGACGGCTGGTTGCTCGCACGCAATAACTTTGAGCCGATATTGTCTTCCAAGGTAGAGATGCGTTGGAGAGTTTACTTCTGGAGAGTTTACTTCTGAGGAAAGTAAGGCTCTCCTCGATCTCCTCCGGCCCCAGCCAAGCCAAGGCGCGAACGGCGTCACCCCCTTTCTGGTGGGGAGCCACCAGTTGCCATCCCGGGGCATGGCGCAGTTCCACGCTTTGTTTGCCCAATCTCAGCTTGCGGTCCGGTCCAGACGTCAGGTAAACCGAACGAATCGGCGCCTGGTTCGTGAGACCAAGTACGTTCGCCGACGCTCCGCCGCAAGGTACAATCGTCTCTCCGCGCAGTTCTGAAAGCGAGGAAATGACCTTTTCAATCAATGGTGGACAGGAGCCAAAGCGTGTTTCAACGTGACGCGCGTACATGCCCCGGCAGATTCGCAGTAATCGTCCACTTCGAGCCAGTCGCGACAACGCTTGGCCCACGGCCGCCCGGGTTCCCAGGTGGACCAGAGCGTTTGGGCACAGCAGCGCACCTTCCGGTAATCCAGAAGCGTATTCCATGATTAAAACTGGAAGGCCAGGCATGGTATTCTGCTGATCAGTTGTCAGAGATTCAAACTGTTTACTGACGATTTCAAGCAGCCAATGAAGATTAAGCCTGTGAGATTCGACGTGGTCGTTTCAGGTAAGGAAACGATCGGAATTGTGGGTCACGGAAGGGGCGTCCACAGTTGCAGTGAAGTAGACTCGGCGATGTAGCCGAAGTCCCTGTCGGTTGACAGAATGACCAGATCATGACTTATGCAGAGCCGGGCAAGAAGCGCGTCGATGGTGCCGACCTGTATGCCTCGGCTACGGCATTCGTTGTACAGGTCAGCCGCTTCAATATAGTCGTCGCGCGTGGGCACAAGCATGGGAAGAGATGTGAAGTGTTCCACGATCCTCGTTCTTTGCGAGGGACTGCGAATCCCTTGTAGCAATTCCTGCAAGACGACCCCGGTCGTATAGATCGCTTCGCCTCCGCCCAGAGCATCTCGCAAGCGGCTGACTTCAGACCCTTCAATATCCTGGTTGCGTCTCAATGCCAGCGACCAGACACTTGTATCTACGAACAAAGTCAACGTCGCATCCGTTCACGCTTGTAGTCGTACTCCTCATCCCAGTCGATTTTGCCGAACAGAACGAGCAGTCGTTCCTGCTCCCGACGCGCGATAAACTCCCTCAGGGCCCTGTTGACGGTTGCCTTCTTCGTTTTCTCGCCGCCGACCTGAAGCGCTTTGTCAAGCAGTTCAGGATCAATTGAGAGGTTGGTTGCCATTGTTGTTATCCTTTACACATGATTTCACACAACACTATATGCGACTATAACACGACTTGGAAAAACTGTCAACCTCGTTCCTTCACCTCAACAATATATCAAAGCCCTATTGCCCGCGCTCGTCAACAGTCCGCACCTCGTCGGACCAGTCCCGCCAGATATCGACGTTGGTGTGGTCCGTTACGAGCGGGTCCGGAAGGGATTCCGGCGTTTTCATGAAACCGTAGATGGTTGCCTGGCGAATGATATCTGAGGAGGTATTCTGTCCGGCAATATGCAGGATCTTGGTGTGCCACAAGACCGCCGTGCCGGCGGGGCCGTGGCAATCGACGGGTTGGGTGTCGGCTTTGATGCGCTGGATGACGGGATCGTTGTAGCCGTCGGCCTTGCGTTCCGCCAGGTGGTCGTCCGTATGCTTTTCACCTTCGAGAAAGGTCTGCCACTGCTCGCGCCAGATCCGGCTGTGGCTGCCCGGCCACACCGTGAAGCCGCCGGAACCAGGCGGCAGGTCGTCGACATAAGCCGTTACCTGAAACCGGACGCGTCCGTAGCAGGCCCCGTCCGAATGGGCGCCGCGGTAATCCGGACCGGGAGACGGGCTGTTGGGCAGGGTGCAGTACAAACCGCGTGTCCCTTGTCCGGTCGACCACACCGGACCGGTCCTGGGCAGGCGCAGCGCTTCTTCCGTGGTGAAGGATCCCTTCGCAGGCCACTGCCCGGTCTCTTTGACCCCATGGCTGGCCAGACCGCCCACCACGTCGTCGGACATGAAGCACGGTCCCGTCGTCATACCGGTCTCATCCGCTCCGGCGGGCCATACCACCGTGCCCTGACCAAGCAATTGCTCGGCGACCTGCCACAGGGCTCTGGGAGCCAGATCGAGCATGAGTGGCTCGGTGCCGTTGCGGACGTAGAAGCGGTGGCCTTCGGTGAAGAAATAGGGGTCGCCGCCGATATCGGGCCGCTTCGCGTTAAGTTGGCCGCTTTCTTCATCGTTGAACGGCGCCCAGGTGGAGGGATCGTCGCGCTTCATGGCGGGATGGTGCGTCGCCACCGCGGCCCACATCGCGTCCCTGGCCTTGCTGCATAGTGCGGGGTCGAGCGCGGCGGGAAGTACGAGGAAGCCGTCGCGCTTGAACCGGGCAATCTGGCTCGCGGTCAGGAGCGGGACTTGTTTCACTCCGGAGATGATCGGCTTTGATTGCATTTTCTATTCCTATTCCTATTGGACCGGCGGTTGGGGTTGATGTACAGGTGTTACAATAGGTCCATCGAGGAGCACGAGCAAGTGGAGTTTCCTACGGATTCTGGTGCGGTGGCGCAGACATCCAACCTTACAAGTTCCGTAACAAGCTTTGTGTAACTGGCAATACCCTACGCTTCCCCCGATCCTGCTATAAAATCGAGATAGTCTTCGCGGTGAACGACCTGGTACGAACTTTCGGGATAGGCCTCTCGCCAAGCGCGCGGGGCACGGTCGAGGCGGCCCTTCGGACGCCCGCCCCATTTCATCTCTGTGGCGAGTAACTGGCCGCCCCACTCCTCGATCAGGTCGATTTCCTGATGATCGTAGGTACGCCAGAAATAGCTGTCGGCCAAGTGTCCCGTGTATTGGTTAAACTTGAGCCGCTCCGATAGCACATAGTTTTCCCACAAAATCCCCGCGTCATCCCGTATGGACAGTACGTTGAAGTTGTTGATCAGTCCATTCCTGATGCCGTTGTCGTAAAAATAGTAACGCCGGCTTTTGGTGATTTCCTTGCGGAGATTCCGGCTGAAACCGCTTCGGCTGTAGAGGATATAGGCTTTTTCCAGGAGATCAAGGTAGCGGTCTACCGTATTCTTGCTTAGACCCAGTTGCGTACCCAGTTCCGTGGTCGAAATCACCTGTCCGATCTGGAAAGCGAGCAATTGAAGCAATCGGAGCAGCTTGTCCGCTCGACGTATGCCTTCCAACTGGAGGATGTCTTTAAACAGATAGGAGTCGATCAGTTCCTTCAGATAGAATTGCCGGTCTTCGTTCGACTCCATGAGAACGACTTCGGGATACGAACCGTAGATCAGCCGAAGTTCAAGCATCGCCCTGGTCTCGTGCGCGGTTTCCCTTTCCTGGAGTTCCAGTTGGGCCAGAGGAAGAAGCAGGAGGGTATACCTGCGGCCGGTCAGTGGCTCACTTGTCTGGCGGGCCAAGTCGAATGAAGACGAGCCTGTGGCGATGATCCGAAGTCCCTCAGCATGATCGGCCAGTAGCTTCAGGTTCAGTCCGATCTGCCGGACGTGCTGGGCTTCGTCGACAATCAGGGTCCGCCGCCGGCCGACGAAAGACTTCAACTTGACCAGGGACTGACTTTCAAGGTATTCCCGCACCGCAATATCTTCCCCGGTCACGAGCAGGGCGTCGCGTTCGCGTTCCTGGATATAACGCTTGATCAGCGTGGTCTTGCCCACCCGTCGGGGGCCATGAACCACTACGACTTTGCCGGGTGAAACCAGCTGGATAAGCCTGGCGAGTTGTGCCTGCGGTATGTAAATATCGTCCATGATATAACCTAATTAACCTAAATTAGGTCAGTTGTCAAGACTTTATTTAGCTAATTTACGGCATAAAGAGAGTTTAATACTATACGGAACGGAACAACACTACGATTAATCTTGAGTTGGTAAGGATTCACTCAGGCGGGATCAGCACGACTTGGCCTCTTATCATCTCACCGGGAACTTTCCGGGAGAGGTTTCGCCCAGTCCCGCGCTTAGATGCAGGAGGTCCAGCACGGCAATCTGCGTGTTCAAATGCGGTCAGGGGCCTTTGCTGATAGCCTCTTGTGCCACCGTGTTCTCTGCCTCAGCTCAGCTTCCGTCATGTTCGCCGTTGCCTTCACTGCCTGTTCCGTGGTCGCCGCCACCGCCGCCTTCGCCACCTTCGCCACCTTCGCCGCCTTCGCCGCCTTCGCCACCTTCGCCGCCTTACGCGCTCCCGTCACCTTTACCGCCCTCGCCTCCTTCACCGTGTTCGCCTGATCCTCCTTCACCACCCTCACCTGATTCTCCGTCGTTCGCTACATGCTCACCCATTTCCGGCCCTGTCGGCGACGATTCCGAACACCCGGCGAGTGCAACCGAAACCCAGGCGAAGAGCACGGGCGAAACGACAGATACGGCTGAAGTCCATACCGGGAGACCACTCGCCGTTCGGGAAACCAAACCGTACGAATGCAGTTTGTGACGCGTCAATTCGTCCTCCTTCACTTGCGATACGGTTCTTATATGTAAAACGCTGTGATGCGCTTCATGTACCCTGAATCCAGTGATGTACGTCTCGTACCCAGAGACGCCGCCGTCGCGTCCCGCTGCAATCGACCATCAGTGCTCGGCTCTCGCCTCGATGAGATGATCTCGGATCATCGACTGGGCGCCGGCCGCGCGGAACGTGCGGGGTTCCAGGTCGATTTCCTCCCCTGCGATCATCCGGCGCAACACGTCCGCCACACCGTTCACCGCCACCGGCGCGAGTGCTTCGCCTTTCTCCTTCGTTCCAAAGCGGGCGGTGCTTTCCATTTCCATGTCGTCCGGGTGGACCCGGTGCGGGAAGAGGGCCATGGCCATGGAGGTCTCGAATTCGTCGGCGTGTCCGGGGAGTGCTTCGCGTTCCATGTACTGGTACACGGTATTCGTAGGGTAGGTGTCCCAGTAGGAATTGAAACGCACGTTGACGCCGAGCCGTCGCCGAAAGTCGTCTATCCGGTTCATCATCGGGACGACGTTGCCGCCGTGTCCGTTCAGGATGAGGATATTGGTTATCCCGCCCCGCTTCAGAGCGTCGCACACGTCGTAGACGTATTCGGTAAAGATCTCCGGACGGACCGTCAGCGTGCCCCTGTGTTCCATCCAGTGTTCCGATACGCCTATGGCGATGGGTGAAGCGACGACTACCTGGGGATATAGCTCAAGAGCCGCGTGTTCGGCCATGTAAGCGACACTGGCCGTATCATGGATCATCTCCAGGTGTTCGAGGTGCTGTTCCGTCGCCGCCGTGGGAACGATGGCGGCCTTGACTGTACCGTCCTCGATCCCTTCGCGGAACTCCTTACGTGTAAGGTCTCCGATGAATACGCGCCTTCGAGACATTCGCGACTCCTTGTTGATGTTGTGGCTTGTTTTTACTGTCGTGGCTGGTTTTTTCTGCAGACTGCTCCCTGATTCAACGGGTTGTGATGGATGCAGGAAGCAGGTTGCAGAAAGTGGGAAGCCGTTGCGGGAGTTGGTTGCAGGACGCGGGGGTACTCAACCCAGCGCCTGCTCGAGATCCCTGATAATGTCATCGGTATCTTCCAGGCCCACGGACATCCTTATGCGCTGACCCGCGGGATCGCCGGTGACGAGGGAGCCGACGTCGCCCAGGCTCACCCAGGGCTTGCACAAGCGCACGCGGTCGAGGAATCCGGTGACGGACCCCTCGGCGATTTCGAAACTCACCATTCCGCCATTTCCTTTCCACTGAGACCGTGCGATTTCGTGTCCTGGCGTGGAGGGTAGACCGGGATAGTAAGTCCTTTTTACACGGGGATGGGATTCCAGAAAGTCCGCCACGGCACGGGCGTTCAGGTTGTGCCTGTCCATGCGGATGGACAGCGTCTTGATCCCTCTGAGCAGGAGAAAGGCGTTCATGGGGCTCAAGATGCCGCCATAGGTGTTTCGGGACCGGAGGATCTGATCACCCAGATCGGGATCGCGGGTCGTGATGATTCCGGCCAGGGCGTCACCGTGTCCGCAGAGATACTTGGTGGCGCTGTGCAGCACGACGTCGGCCCCGTGGTCCATCGGGCGGAACAGATAGGGGGAGAGAAAGGTATTGTCAATCACGACCTTCGCGCCGGCCTGGTGGGCTTTTTGGATGACACCGGGCGCATCGATGATGTCCAGGTTTGGATTGGAAAGGGGTTCGAAGTAAATCACGTCCGTGGGTTTCTCGAGGGCCGCGTCGAGCTGTCTCGGATCCCGCATGTCGATCAGTTCCGTATCGAATCCGAGCCTGGGCAACTCCTCGGACATGAAATGCCTGGTCCAGACGTAGCAGGTATGGTGACACACGATTCGGGAGCCCGCGCGAATAAGCGTCATCACGGCCTGGGTGACCGACGCCATGCCGCAGGCGGTGGCTATACTGCGCCCACCGCCTTCCAGCGCGCACATTTTTTCCTCGAAAGCCGTGAAAGTCGGATTGCTTCCCCGCAGATAGGCGCCGTCCACCGTGGTCGCCTGGTAGATCGGCGTCGCCGACGTATTCTCCGCCTCACCCTCGTGAATGGAGCGCGTTATGAACCCATGCTCGTCGTTCATTTCATTTTCCTTTCCCTACAGTCGCCGCTCGATGGCCCGCACCATGCGGTCGATTTCCTCCCGGCTGTTGTAAAAATGAGTGGAAATGCGGAAGACGGGCACGTCGTTGATGTGGAAGGCCACGGTCTCGATTTTTTCGTCGTCCCACAGTTCCTGCCGGATTTTCTGGAGATCGGCGCCTTCGATGGTGAAGGTCGTGATGAACCCGGACATCTCGGGATCGAGCGGCGTCAGGAAGCGTACGCCCCGGATTCGGCCGAGGCGTTCGCGCATGTAATTCACCAGGCCCCGACAATACGTCCGGATGTGATCCCATCCGATCTCCTGCTGGAAATCGAGTGCCGTGCCCAGTCCGATGAAGGGCGTCTGGTCCCGGGTACCCATCATGTCGAACCGGCTCGCGTTCGGATTGGGATGGGCGCTGGAGCCCAGGATGAGCGGCTCGACCCGGTCATGGGCGTCGTCCGATACGAAGAGCATGCCCGTGCCCTTGGGGGAAAGCGTCCACTTGTGGAGGCTGGACGCGTAGAAATGGGGATTCCATTCGTCCAGATGCAGGGGGACCATGCTCACGGCGTGGGCGCCGTCTACCACGACCCAGATGCCATGATCACGGCCGATCTCCGTCAGTTCCTTCACCGGCGTCACCAGGCCGGTCGACCAGTACACGTGGCCGAAGATCACGGCCGCTGTTTTCTCGTTCATCCCGTCCCTGAATACATCGATAATCTGCTGCTGGTCGGTGATCTCCATGGGCAGGTGCACACGCCTCACCGTCAGGCCGTGGCGCTCGGCGATATAGTCGAAGCAGGCGTTCACGGCGCCGTATTCCTGGTCCGTCATCAGGATTTCGCCCCCCACCTTCCAGGTCACGCCCTGGGCGAAGACGCTGAGGGCCATGGTGGTGTTCTGGACCAGCGCGATGCGCTCCGGCCGCGTGCCCACGAATTTCGCCAGCTTCTCTCTTGATTCCTCGACGATCGGCCAGTATTGCTGCTGGTGCTTCAGCGGGTCGCTGTCGAAGGCCCGGATGGCCTCGGTCACGCGATCCACGACCGGCTTGGGCGACGGTCCGACGGAGCCGCCTTGGAGAAAGGCGATTTCGGGTTCCAGGTAGAACTGATCGCGGCGGATTCCTTTCCAGAATGCGTCGTCCGGTGGGGGGAGCGTATCTTTCCGGACCGGGCTTGTAACATCGCTCATGCGGGTTCTCCCGTGGCTGGTACTGTTGAAGTCAGACTTTCAGGACGGCCCGCGCGACCTTGCGGAACGCCCGGATCAAGTTGCAATACGGCTTCGATCACGCTACAGGACGGCCCGCGCGACCTTGCGGAACGCCCGGATCACGCCGTCCACGTCTTCGTCGGTCAACTGTGCCGGCAACGGCAGGATGCGCGCCCGGTCCAGCAGATCGTCGCTGCGCGGCAGCATGCCGGCGCGGTATTCCATCGGGCTTTCGGAGTTGAATGGACAGGTCCAGGGGCATCCGGCCGTCGTCACCGGCGCCTTGTTCAGCAGGTTGGACATGTACCTGTACTGGTGAATGCCGCCGTGGGGCTCTCCAGCAGGGATGCCTTCTGCCCTGATGGCCGCGGTGAAACGGGCGGCGGCTTCCGCCGAATCATGGATCCAGGAGAAATAGGCCCCGCTGTCGCCGTCGGGATCGGCGATGCGGCGAAGCTGGATGCCGGGCGTCCTGCCGAGGGTCTCCCGCAACCTGGCATGGTGGCGGCGCATGCCTTCCAGGATGCCGGGCAACTTCTCCAGTTGGACCAGGCCCACCGCGCCGCGGAGTTCGTCCATGCGGACGCCCATGCCAAAGGTCTCGAACGCCGAGTCCTCACCGGTCGAAATCCCTTCGAGATCCCGCTCGAATCCCGTGTCGTGGAAGCAGACCGCGCGGCGGAAGACTTCATCGTCGTCCGTCGTAATCATCCCGCCTTCGCCGGTGGTGAAATTCTTGTTGTACTGCAGGCTGACCGCGCCCGCCTTGCCCATGGATCCCACGGGCCGCCCTCCGATGCGCGCGCCCGCGGCCTGGGAGCAATCCTCAATCACGGGGATCCCGTGCCGGTCCGCCACCTCCAGGATGGCGGGCATGTCGGCGGCCGTTCCGGCCATGTGGACGGCGATGATGACCCGGGTGCGGGGCGTGATGCGGCGCGCTATGTCTTTGGGATCGAGGTTCAGCGTTTCGTCGATGTCGGCGAGGACCGGCACGGCCCGAAGGTGCACGACCGCGTTGACGTCGGAGATCCACATGAAGGCCGGCATGATGACTTCCGTGCCCGGACCCACGTCGAGGGCGGCGAGGGCCACGGAGAGCGCCGTGCTGCCGCTGTGGGTGGCCAGGGCGAAGCGGGTGCCGACGTACCGGGCGTAGGCCGCTTCGAACCGGTCTACCTTGCCCAGGGACTCGATGCCGTAGTAACGGAAAGGAGAACGGGCCTCGATGACTTCGATGGCGGCCTGTTTTTCTTCCTCACCGTAAACCGATCCACCGGGTATGAGCGGAGGCCATTGTTGCGTGCGGACCGGTTTTCCGCCGTCGATTGCCAGGGATTCCGCCATGGGCGTCCTGTTTCATCGATCGAGCTGAATCGTAGCTGTCGGAACGGTTGAAACGAGATGCAGGACTATAACACGGCACCCTGCGCGATTCAAGCAGAAATTTGCGCCAATCGATGCAGAACCCGCGGGGCGCCCCGCGGGTGCGCAGAGGTCAAATCGTCCCGCTCGTCAATCGGTCCCAATATTGCGGAAACAAGGGCCTGTGTCTGTGGTGCAGGGGACAATGTCAATTCGTCCTGCTCGTCAATCGGCCCGCCACGTCCAGGAGTCGATCCTTCCACGCGACCCGATCAAGCCAGTCGCCGGGAATGCCGCTCAGGCCGTAGAGCGCTCCGGCGAGCTGTCCCGTCACCGCGGCGACCGTGTCGGCGTCATCAGCCAGGTTGGCCGCGAGCAGTACGGCGCCCCGGAAATCGGAGGTGCGGGCGACGGACCATAACGCGGCTTCCATGGTATCTATCACATATCCGCTTGAACGGATCTTTCTCCGGGCAAGGCCGCGCCAGCTACCACCAAGAATCCGGGCGACTGCCGGCGCTCCATCGTAGAACCTCGGGGCGAGGACATCCGCTCGCGCTTTGCCCGCGATGGCGTCCGCAAGCAGTTCCGCGAAGGCCCGGCAGGCGTCCACCGCCTCCTCGGATCCGTGGGTGGTCCGGGACTGTTCTGCCGCCGTGGCGTCGAGCAAGGCGCGGTCGTCCCAGTAGCGCAGTGCGACCGGCGCGAGCCGCATCAGCGAACCGTTTCCCGCGGCATGGGATTCGGTGGAACCCGCGATCGGATCGTCTGTCCGCACATAGCGTGAAAGCGCCGCCCTCGTAGTATTCCCGATGTCGAAGCAACTCCCGGTACAGGAGTATTCGCCTTCCTTCCACCATCGGACGAAACGGTCCATCAGGTCCCGGCAATCGAGCGTCCCGCATTCGGCGAGACTGTCGGCCAGGGCCAGCGCCATGGTGGTGTCGTCGGTCCATTCGCCGGCTGACAGATTGAAAGGACCGCCGCCTACCATATCGTCCACCCGCTCCTGCGCGTCGCGGGCCCGGAACTCGAGCGTCGTGCCGACCGCGTCCCCCACCGCGAGACCAAGGAAGGCGCCGATCGCGCGGTCCCGGAGGCCTGCTTCTGTCGTGGCGGGTCGAACGGGCGCCGCTTGCACGCATTGCTTCACGTGGCGTTCCTGGTCGCGCGTTTCGAGGGCGTTTTGCGAGCGTGCCGCTCGAACGCGCCGTATCGCTTCGTCCGGATTTTCGCCGAACTCGACGAGCAACCGCGCGGCGACCGTACCCGCGCGGCCCAGGCCGCCCTTACAATGGACGAGCACGTCGAATCCGAGCCTCAGGCGGTCCCGGATGGCCGCTCCCGCATGGATCCAGGTTTTTTCGAAGTCCGGTCCGGGTGGCTGCCCGTCCGGGATGGGCAGGTGCCACCACTCCATGTGCCGGTCCGCAACCGCCCTTGAGATGTCCTGGACTTGCAGGTCCCGTATTTCCTCCTCGGTGATCAGGCTGACGACCGCCGTCGCGCCCCACTTTCTGATCCGTTCGAGGTCGAGGTCCAGGTCGCGTTCCCAGTTCCCGGCAATTCCCCAGGGATACTTCTTGCCGGGACACAGGGTGAGGCCGATCTGGCCGAAACCGTCCCTCGGACGTACTGCATCGACGCGGATTGGATGGCTTACGCTGGTTTTGACTATGGACATGAATCTATGGCCTTTCGATGAACATAGGGGTTCCGACCGCTATCCTGTTCCGCCCCGGTACGTCTATGACTGGAAATGCCTACGGGAATTCGCTAGATTCCGGCGTCGAACCACCGCGCGGACCGCAGGCGGGCCCGGTGCCTCGACGTTAACCCGGAACTCCGTCGACATCAAGCGATATTCGCGTTCCCGACCCAGTTTGCAAACGTATCCATCCGCGGCGGCATCCGCGTTATATCCTAAGTGTCATCCGTGCTATATCCTCGGCGACACCCCCACAATATCAGCGAAGTTATCCGCGCTATATCCTCGGCGACACCCTGTACTTTCCGTGACAGCATCCGCACAAGGTTTTCACTTGACAGTCTCCGGTCCTGTTCATATTTTGAGCGGCGTCAGGGGCTGTAGCTCAGCTGGGAGAGCGCATGAATGGCATTCATGAGGTCAGCGGTTCGATCCCGCTCAGCTCCACTACCCGATGGTGGCGACCTCATCCCGAATGTCAGTGCCTGTTGGACTGACCGAGGTTCCGGCCGACCCATCGGCCTGTAAAGATCCATCAAACGCAGTCGGATTTTCGTATACAGCGCTCACTATGCTCAGTACCATCTGCACGGTTAATCGCAGTATACCGGCCAGCCGTTTACGTACCCTGTGGTGGCTGACGATCTGCCTGGCTTTCCTGTGCCCGTCTCACGCCGTCCTCCATGCGGCCTCCCCTGCCGCCGTGGACTCGCCAACCGACGCTACTTCGATTTCAGCGTCGGTATTTTTGTATGCTCCGTTTCATTTACCCGATACGAGCGCAACTACGGCCTTTGACGAGAACCAGGGAATCACCGCGGATTCCGACGCGAGGGAAAGGGATCCTGCAATCGGTTCCGCCACGGCGGATGCGGGTTCGACGACGGACACTTACCTCGAAGAAAGGTCCGGTGCCGCAGGTTTTTCACTCCTCGCATCCTACGTGGATGGATTTGACCGCGTTCCCGCGGTTGAACCTCCATGGCCCGATTTCGGCCGGTTCGACGTTCCCATAAGCTATGACGACCGGGTGAAAAGGGCGATTCAAGTCCTGCGGAACGATGCTTCCGGGATTTTCGCCGGGTGGCTGAGCCGGACGAACCGGTACCGGGCCATGATCCAGTCGATTCTTTCCAGGTCCGGTCTGCCGGAGGACCTGGTCTACGTCGCCATGGTCGAAAGCGGCTTCAACCCCCGGGCGCGCTCCGGGGATGGCAGGGCGGGTTTGTGGCAACTGTCTTTGGAAGACGCGGACCGTTACGGCCTGGCCCGAAGCGACGAGGTCGACGAGCGTTACGATCCGGAGAAGTCCACCCGCGCGGCGGTGGCCAGGTTCAAGGATCTCTATCTGGAACTGGGCAGTTGGGACCTCGTCATGGCGGCGCACCATGCCGGATCCGAGCCGGTGCAAAAAGCGCAGGGCCTGAGTCTCTGGAACATGAGACTGCCCGGCCGTTCGATTCACTTCGTGGCCTTCGTCATGGCGTCGGCTGTCATCGCCAAGACGCCGGAGGAATATGGATTCGAACCCCTGGGAGGCCTGCCGCTGATGCACGAATCCGTTCCGGTGCAGCGGGCCATGGTATTGGAAGAAGTGGCCGAGGGCATGAAGATCCAGATCGAGAAACTGCGTGAACTGAACCCGGAACTGCGCCGCTGGAAGGCTGTGCCGGGGTTCGACCTCAACGTGCCGCTGGGAACGAAGCGGTCCTACACCACGTGGGCCGGCATCGAACCGCCCGGGCCGGATCCATCCGACATGGCGTTCTACAGGGTCCGTCGCGGAGACACCCTGGGACGTATTGCCAGCCGTTTCGGAGTGAGTACAAGGGATATCGTCGTCGAAAACAGCATACGCCGTCCTGACCGGTTGCGGATCGGCCAGGTGCTCGCCATACCGCTTTTCGGCTCGTCGATCCGTTCGTCGAATCGATCCATCGCAAATCGGCAGCCCAGGGACGTACCACCGCCCGATCCGGCGACCCATCAAGCCATTTCCTACCGGATCAGGCGGGGCGATACGCTGGCACGTATCGGAAGAAGATACGGCGTTTCCATGGCAAACCTGCAGGACTGGAACAAGTTGAACAATCCGGGTGACATCATTGCCGGTCGCAGCCTGACCATCTATATCCCGCGGCCGCGCGGCGCCGCGGACGGAAGCGCTTCGTCCTCGACACGAACGTCCGGTACGGGAGACGGAACGAATCGCGGCGCGGGCAGCGCATCGGCGCCCGGCACCATCATTTACACCGTAAAACCCGGCGACACGCTCTGGGATATCGCGCGAATCCACAACGTTACCGTGAGTGCGCTGCGCAGGACGAACGGACTGGGCCGGCGCAGCGCCATACACCCCGGCGACCGGCTCCACATCGATCCGTCCGATTCCTAAAAGTCATTGACATACTTAAACTAACGTGATATTTTGATCACGGAATATCACGTCCAAAATGGTTCTGGGCTGGACTGGAATTTGTACGCGACGCGGGATTGCGGAGCATTGCCATGGCTCGAAAATCAGACTGGATTATCGGCGGTATGCTCGGCGGCGGGGTACTGGTTATCGCCATCGTCATGGTGCTGCTGATCGTCGGTCCCATGTTGAACAGTGAAAGGTCCTTTTCCGGCATGGGCGATGGCCGGGTCGCACTGGTCGAAGTCAGGGGTCCGATCACCCGGTCCGAGGACACGGTCAGCCAGATCATCAAGTACCGCGAGGACGATTCCGTGCGGGCCGTTGTGCTGCGCGTCGAGAGTCCCGGCGGTGCCGTGGCCCCCACGCAGGAGATCTTCGATGAACTGCGGAAGACCCGTGAAGCGGGGAAGGTCATCGTGGCGTCCATGGGAAGCGTGGCTGCGTCGGGCGGTTACTATATTGCCTGCGCGGCGGATTCCATCATGGCCAATCCGGGTACGCTAACGGGCAGTATCGGCGTGATCATGGTGGTACCGCAAGCCGAAGGCCTGCTGGACAAGGTGGGTATCGACTGGCAGGTCGTCAAGAGCGGAAGGCACAAGGATATCGGTTCGGTTGCCCGGGGCATGACGGATACGGAGGTTGGACTCCTCCAGTCGGTCGTGGACGATGTCTACGATCAGTTCGTTGAAGCGGTCACGCAATTCAGGCCGCTTTCGCGGGAAGAAGTCGTTGAACTGGCCGACGGGCGGATATACACGGGCAACCAGGCACTTCCCCTGCGACTCGTGGACCGACTTGGAACCTACCAGGACGCGATCGCCCTGGCCGGCAGAATGGCCGGTCTTCCGGACAAGCCCAACGTGGTCCGGCAACGCCCCAAATCCTTTTTTGAATTGCTGATGGATAACATGGATTCGGTGACAAGTCTTTATTCACCGGGAATCGTCGAATACCGGTATCGCTGAGCGGCAAAACCAACGATCAAGGAGAATGGTATGACTAAGGCCGATATCGTGGCACGAATAGCGCAGTCCACGGGGATGACTAAGGTGGACACCGCTGAAGTGTTGAACGCGTTGCTGGATTCCATCTCGTCGGCATTAGGCAGGGGCGAGAAGATTGAACTGCGTGGATTCGGTATATTCAAGGTGAAGGAACGGAAGGCGCGCGTCGCCCGCAATCCGAAGACCGGTACGGGGATCAGGATTCCTCCGTGCGTGGTGCCAGTATTCAAACCGTCAGATCATCTGAAAAACCGTGTACAGAAGGAAAACTAACACAAAGGGAGACAGACGTGCCCAGTGGTAAGAAGCGTAAGCGGTCGAAGATCGCTACCCATAAACGCAAGAAACGCTTGCGGGCCGACAGGCATAAGAAGAAGTAATCGGCAGCCTGAGAGCAGCGAGTGTCCCCTGCGGGAATGAGGGCAGCGAGTGTCCCTCGCGGGACGCTTCGCTCGCCTTGCATCGCCCTGCCCCGAAGTCCTACCTCGCCCCGGAAAAATCCTCGCCGATATATAAATCTGTGAAGATCACGGTTTTTCCGCCGAATCGGTTGGTTTTAAGTCCCCTGAGCCATGGTTTGAACAGGGAATTGGCCATGGGATGGAAGACGAAGGCGGCCCCCGATTCCTCTACCAGGATGCGCTCGGCCCGGCGGAAGAGCCCGGTCCGTTTGCCGGGATCTATTTCCTGGTCCGCGGCGTCCAGCAACGTCTCGAATTCCTTGTGCTTGAAATCGTGGCGGCTGCGCCCGCGGGTTCCGGGGCGCCAGATCATGTCCAGCATGTTCTTGGGATCGCGGTAATCCCCGAAGAAGGGCACCAGTCCAAGATCGATGTTCCAGTTGAACATGTAATTGGTGAAAACCGGGTAATCCGCGCTTCGGAACGTGACATCGACGCCCAGGTGCTCATTCAGCATGCCCTGGATCACTTCCGCGACCATCCGGATATCCGGCCTCGGCTGCCTGAGCCACATCTCCATCCTGGGAAATCCTCGGCCGCCGGGATACCCCGCATCGGCCAGTAGTTCACGCGCCTTTGCTGGATCGAAATTCTGAAACTCGCTGTAGTCGCCGTGGGCGTCGAATGTGACCGGTAGCATGGAATAGGCGGGAACCGCGGCGCCGTGCAGCACTACGCGGCAGATCGTCTCGCGATCGATGGCCCGGGCGATGGCGCGCCGGACCCTGGCATCGCTGAAAGGCGGTTTCCGTGTATTGAAGAAGATGTACCACGTGCCGTCCGTCGGATTCGAGATCAGTTCCGCTTTCAATCCGGGGTCGCGCTGCACACGAATCAATTCGTTGGCCTGCACCTCGGCAAAACCCACCTCGTCGTTTTCATAGGGGAGCAGGTTGGCCGTAGACGGATGACGGAATACCCGGTTTATTTTCTCCACGTAGCCCTTGATGGGACCGTCGTAGTGGGGATTGAGTTCGAAATTCATGTGGCTGCCGTGTTTCCACTCCGTCAATCGATAGCTCGAGTTGGATACGCAATTCCCTTCCTCGGTCCACCTGGGACCGTGCTTTTCCACCTGCCACCGGGGCACTGGCATGGAAGTGGGGACGGAAAGGATGAGGCCCAGGTAGGGCGCCGGATGAGTGGTTTCGACAGTCAGCGTATGGGTGTCGACGGCCCTGACGCCCAGCATGGAGGGATCGGCGTTCGGGGTCTGGCTGTAGGATTTTGCGCCCACGATGTCGCTGTAGAAGGCGGCATATGGATTTGCCGTCTCGTAGGACAGGGATCGGCGGAAGGTGTAAACGAAATCGTGGGCCGTGACGGGCCTTCCGTCGCTCCACCGTCCCGTTTTCCGCAGGAAGAAGGTCCAGGTTTTCCCGTCGGGCGAGATCTCCCAACGATCCGCCGCGGCCGGGATAAGGTCGCCGTTTTCGTCCTTCGCGACCAGGGTCTCGAAGAGGAACTCGTTCCACTGCCCCACGTAGAGGTTGACGCTGACGTCCAGGCTTCGGGGTTCGTCGCGCATGAACCGGTAGGTCTGGAATTCGAGCGGCGCAGCATCGGGCGGCAACTGTTTGCCGATGGAGTTGAATACCGGGGCGTCGCCCTGTGGGAACATCGGCAAGGCTCCGGCGACCAGCACGCTCGCGCATCCCAGGAAGGCAACTGCAAGTATGGCCGGAAACCACCTGCCGGAGATGGGCAAACGTCTAAGGCCGGCAGCATGAAACCTTCCCGGCAAAGCCAGGTGGCTTCCGGCGGCGTCCTTCGGGCCGGAGTTCGTGGACCGTCCGTCACGGCCCAGTTGTTTCGACTTCATGACGCGGAACCCCCTCCTGTCTTTTTTCCCACGGACCACTGTTCGCCGATCAGCTTCACGGCCATCCGGAGCGCCTCGCCCAGGTTGCCTGCGTCGGCTACGCCCCTGCCCGCGATATCGAATGCGGTACCGTGATCCACGGAAGTACGGACGATCGGCAGGCCCAGGGTCACGTTGACCGCGCGGTCGAAGGCGATGGCCTTGACCGGAATGTGGCCCTGGTCGTGGTACATGCCGACGATCCCGTCAAAATCGCTCTTCCGAGCCCGCATGAACACGGTATCCGGCGGCAGTGGGCCGTCAATTTGCCAACCACGGTTGCCGACGCTCTCGCGTGCCTTTTCCAGGGCAGGTTCGATGATCCGTATTTCCTCGTCTCCGAAGAGACCGCCCTCCCCCGCGTGGGGATTCAGACCGCAGACGGCGATCCGGGGCGCAGCCATGCCCATGCCGACCAGCGCGTTGCCGACCAGATCCACGGTGATGAGGATTTCCTCCTCGGAAAGACGGTCTATGGCGTCTCTCAGGGATACGTGGGTCGTTGCGTGGGAGACCAGGATCCCGTCGAAGGCCAGCGAAAGCCGGAAGCGCTTCGTCCCGGTTATTTCGGCCAGCAATTCGGTGTGACCGGCGAAGGCGTAACCGGCAAGTCCCATGGCTTCCTTGTTCATCGGCGCGGTAACCACGGCGCCGATATCACCGGACATCGCCAGGCGAGCGGCCTGCTTTACGGATTCCACGGCAAGAAGGCCGGCTTCGGACTGTACTAGACCTGGAGTCAGTTTATCGATTTCCACCTCCCAGGCGTTTAGGACGTCCACCGTGCCATGGCGGTACCGGCCCTTCCCAGGCCGGTCGACCCGGTGGATTCCGAGGCATGGACCGGTATACCGGCCGTCGCAGTCGTTGGAGGATCCCGTCCGTGCCAACGACAGAACCCGGCGGATTACTTCATCATGCCCGATGACTAGCGGCCGGCACAGTTCGTAGACCCATTCCTGCGACAGGATCTTGACGATGACTTCCGGCCCCACGCCGTTCGGATCGCCCATGGTGATCCCTATAACCGGCCGATCATCCGCAACACTGTTGTTTACGTCGGTACGGGCACGGACGCCGATTGCCGGCGAGCCGCTGGAACGCGAGATGAGCCGTTCCATGGCCCGCATCAGCGTCCGCTCGTCGCCGAAGGATCCGGGCTTGATGACCAGACCCATTCCATCGTGGGGACCACCCGCGACGGCGGCCAGGCCAACGCCGGTATCCATCTCATCGAGGATCCAGGCGCCATCAGCATGCAGTTCGTGAAATACACTGCAGGCGGTTTCCCCTCCCGTGAGAATGAGACCCCCCGGGCTAACGCTCGTGAACAGTCTGCGTGCGACTTCTCCCAGGTTCTCGATGACCACCGACGCGGGATCGCGGTCGGCCGTTGCCGCCGACAACTTCTCAAGCCACGCCCGCCGCTTCCCACGACCGGGGCGAACAGGTGTTACGACGGCGTTCCGTCCATTCGCAAGGGCCTCCGCGACGCGTGCAGCCAGTCGATCCACCTCGTCACTCAGGGACTTTTCGTCCACAATCAACAGGGGATCAAAGGGGCAGATCGTCGCCGAATCCCGGCCGCTGACCTGCTCGACCTGGCGAGCGGTCGTGGCGTGCAGGCTGCAGGCAAAAACGAGGACGGGATGGTTTTTGGATTCCGGGGAAGCGCTATCGAACCGAGGTATCCGAGTCGATGACGATGCCGGCGGCTTCCGTGCGGATGCCAACCTGTCGGCGAGGGCGGCGGCCATTCCACCCGAGCCGCAGAGCAGCGTCGAGGCCGTGGCAGCTGCTGGAGATCCCCTCCTGGCCGACACCGCGCTGTTTTCAAGGACCGCGTCCAGCAGTCTGTTCCAGCACGTTGGATCTGCCATGTCCACCACCACCTTGGTCCCCGGCTCCGCCCTGAAACCGGCGACCGCTTCACGAATGGCCGTCGCGCCTTCCTGGACGGTCTTCAAGTCGACGAGGACGGTCTTCCTGCCGGATCCGGTATTCAGTAGATCCGGAATGAAAGCATGTTGCGGTTGGATGTCGGGTCCCGCCATGTCCGCGCCGCTGACGGGCATGCCGAGGAGCAGTTGATAACCGCCCACCGTGGTCCTTCCGAGTTCCGGGAAAGCCGGTGCGCATACAGCCAGATCGAAGTCCATCAATCCGCTCACCAGGTCGATTTCGAGGCCGACATGTCCCCTCAGGGTCGAGTCGATCTTCTTGTAGATAATCGAACCGTTACGCACCCGTACCGCTTCGCAGGCCGCGCCGACTCGTTCCGCGGCTTCCGACTCGCTGCAGGAACGGGTGTTCGTGTTCAGTACGACCAGGTCGGCGGAATCGAATCGGTCCAGGCGGTCCGGATCGGACAGAACGGCCACGGCGAAGTTCCGCTTCGCGAAGGGAACCGCCACGTCGTGAGCGCCGGCGAGGTCGTCGGCGAGCATATAAAGGGTTGTGGTCATTGCCATGCGATTGCAGTGGTCAGTCGCCGAGGCCCGCCCGCGCCTTGATCTCATCCCACGTGGGCTCGACGGGCGCTTCTCGACTGGAGAGTTCGGCCATGACCTCCGGCCACTTGGCACCCGATCCGGTGACCAGGCAGACGACGGTTTCATCCGGGGCGAGACGACCCGCCCGGGCCGCCTTGATTGCTCCGGCAACGGACGCCGCCGAGGAGGGTTCCACCAGGTACCCGCTGCGCGCGAGCAGGCGTACCGCCTCGATGATCTCGTCTTCGGTAACGTCGGTTGCGTCTCCACCTGAATCGTATATGGCCCGCAGCGCCGCGGGGCCGCCGGTGTCGTCGCGAATGGAAAGGGCGATGGAACGCGGATCCGGATGGACGATCACGTCCCTGCGTCCCCGCTGGAACGACTGTACGTAGGGATTGCATCCCGCCGGCTGGACACCGTGCATGACCGGATTCCGATCAGACAGATCGAGCAGGTGCATCTCGTTGAACCCCTTCCACGGACCGTAAAGCGCATCACCGGCGGCGATCGGACAGAACATACGATCGGGAACGTGGCCGCCGAGCTGTACGAAGATCTCGAACGCAATGGTCTTGTAGCCCTCGATACCGTAGGGCGTACCCGTGGGCATCGGCGTCATGGTCGTGGAGGGATAGTAGCCATGGTCCCGGATCAGCGTGTCCAGGTACTTGAACCGGTTCTCCAGCACGAAAGCGTGACCACCGTACAGGGCGATCATGTCCCGCTGGAGCATGGATGATTCCGGGTGGCACAGGATGATGCATGAATCCATGCCCGCGGCGGCGGCATAGGCCGCGGCCGAAGCGCCGTGATTGCCCGTGGTGCTGGCCGTGATCCCGTTGAAGCCCAGGGACTTCGCCATGGAGACCGAGGAAGCGTGGAAGCGGTCCTTGAAGGCCCAGGTGGGATTGGTCGTTTCGTTCTTTATGAACAGGTTCGACAACCCGGTCGCTTCGCAGACTTTCCGGGGCCGCACAAGGGCCGTGTTCCCCTCGCCGAGGGAAACCTGATCAGCCGGATCCCGAATTGGAAGGAGGGCGTCGAACCGCCAGATGCCGTGCCCCGCCCGGTGCCAGTTCTCCACGTTCAGATCGGCGGCGATCGCCCGGTAGTCATAGGTCACGGTCAAGGCGGCCGCGCCGAGACCGGTGCCGTCCGCGCCGAGACCGGTGCCGTCAGTGCCGCGATCCGGGCCGTCCGCGCAAGCGGGACAGCCGAAGAACATGGGCGCCAGCGGATACTGGGCATCGCAACGGGTACAGGTAAGGCCGAGAACGGACATGGCTTGCTTTCGATGTTGAACGGGAATGTGGCGGATTCGTCACTGTGAATGGGGTTGGAAACGCCCATGCGATACCATGATTGCTACCCGAAAATATACCATCGGTGCCGTTGGGTGTAAAGGACTACGCCGCGTACCTGGCCAATCAAAACCGGCGTTCGTCCGGCTGTTTGATTCGGTACGGTTATTCTTGACACCGAGGACGATTAAAGGATATGATCCCTGGACCGCGAACTCATGTCAGCCAATCGCGCCATGCCCTGTCCACCCAGGACGCCATGTCCATGAATAAACTGCCACGCGGCCTCTGGCCGGTGATGCTCAACGCCTTTCACGAAGACGGATCCATCGACTGGCGGGGCGTGGATGCCCTGACCGACTGGTACATCGAAAGAGGATCGGCCGGACTCTTCGCCTGCTGTGGTTCAAGCGAGATGTTTCACCTGGACGACGGCGAACGCCTGGAGGTGACCCGCCGCGTCGTACAGCGGGCCGGCGGACGGGTACCGGTGGTTGCAACCGGTACCTTCGGCGGTCCGGTCGACGGCCAGGCCGATTTCGTCCGGCGCATGGCCGATACGGGCGTGGACGCGGTGGTCGTCATCGTTTGCCTGCTTGCCGGCCGGGACGAGAGCGAGGAAGTGCTTAAACGGAATATGGAACGGCTGCTCGAACTGACCGACCCGGTCCCGCTGGGCCTCTACGAATGCCCAACGCCCTATCACCGGCTCATTTCGCCCGGTCTTTTCGGCCAGCTCGGCAGCACGGACAGGTTCCTCTACCACAAGGATACCGCCTGCGATATCGATATACTCAGGCGGAAGATCGACGCCGTACGGTCTACGCGGCTCGGTGTCTACAACGCCCATTTCGAGACCGGTCTCGAGGGGCTGCGCCACGGCGCCGCGGGCATTTCGCCCGTTGCCGCCAACGTGTTTCCCGAGCTGTTTTCCTGGCTGTGCGCAGAATTTGACGGACAGCCGGAAACGGCGGAGGAGATACAACGGATGATGACGTCCCTGGCGCCGGTCGTGAACAACAAGTACCTCGTGACCTGCAAGCGGTACCTGCAACGCGTCGGAATGCCCATTACCACGCGCTGCCGCTCGACGGACGCCAGGTTGACAGCCTTTGACGAGGGGCTGATCGACGGACTGGCGACTTCCATCGAAAAGTTCTCCGAGGCGCTTGGCATCCATCACGGGGCGTCCGCTTAGTCCTTACGCTTCGGTTTTACGGTCGATCAGAGCCACTGGCAGTCGGACAGCAGTCCACTTTTAGATCTCATCCAACCGCTCGACATCCACGTAGTACGCTCCGCGGGCATCTCCGGTCTCGTCGACGAAGGAGGCTTCCAGGTTCGTCGCGCCCATATGTGTGATTTCGAGGGTGAATTCGGCGGCCGTATCGCCTTTATTCACAGCCATGCGGTGAGTTTCACCGAACAGGGACAGGCGCGCTTCGACGGGTTGAATGGCCAGCGCGCCCGCATCTTCAGGCGCATAGATAAGGCGGCGCGCCTCGTCCGGCGGTATCACGCCGTCGATCGCAAGCTCGCGTTCGGCGGGCCAGCGGCGGAGGTTGAACCGGTAGCGGCCCGGCCGCTCGATCTCGACGGTCCAGGTCCCGCTGCTCTCCTGTGCCCGGGCGATATGGGTCTGGTGCCAGGCCACGTCGCCGAGGACGTCCATGGCGCAGAGGCGGGTGGGATTCTCGGCGGGGCTTCCCAGCTCGATGGGGCAGTACGCATCGAGACCGGGTGATATCTCGTCCCACCAGGCGTCGTGGTGACGACGGAGCCGGTCCACCACGTCCGGATTCTCCCGGGCGATGTCACACCGCTGTCCCGGATCGGCCTTGATATCGTACAGTTCCTTTCCCCGCACCAGCCGCCATCGGCGGGTCATGACCGCGTTGGTCCATTGCTCCGGAGGCACGGTATCCTGCCAGTACTGAAGGAAGTGCACCCGGTCGCCGGGCAGGCTAGACTGCTCGCCCCGTAGCAGCGGCGCCACATTGACCCCGTCGAAGTCCACCTCGGGTTCGTCCAACCCGCACAACGCGACGAGTGTCGGCAGGATGTCCACGTGGAGGGTCATCTCGTCCACGTCCCGTCCTCCCCCGAGACCGCCTCCCGGCCAGCGGAGGAAGAAGGGCACGCGGTGACCGCCGTCATAGTAGGAACCCTTCTTGCCCCGCATCCCCGCGTTGTAACCCCGCACCGCGTGCTGGTTCCCATCGAGTTCGCTGCCGCCGGAACTCCCGTTGTCGGTCATGAAGACCAGGATGGTGTTTTCTTCCAGGCCCAGCTGGGCCAGCGTGCGCCGCAGGCGGCCGAAATTCTCGTCGATATTCGCGATCATTCCGCAGAACTCGGGTTCCGGTATGTCCTGGATCTCCTGGTACGGATGGGCATATTCTTCGGACACGAGATAGGGGGTGTGCGGTGCGTTGGTGGCGAGATATACGAAGAACGGCTCGTCCGCGCCGTTTGGACTGGCCGTTCCGTCCGATCCGTCCGCGCCGTTTGGACTGACCGGATTGGCAGGGGATGCGTCTTGATACTGTCTCTGCGCTGGCGACGAACCGGCGGGCCGGCCGGCCGCGCACCCCTCGATGAAACGGATCGCCTCGTCGAACCACACGTCCGTGCAGTATCCGGCGTGTTCCACGGGCTCCCCGTTATGGAAATAGGTGTCGTCGAAGTAATTGTTACCCCAGAAATCGGGCGTCTGTCCCACGCCCCCACCCTTGTGGGCCACCACGTGCCGGAATCCCCGGTCCTGGGGACGGTAGGGATAGTTGTCGCCCAGGTGCCACTTGCCGAACATGGCGGTTCGGTACCCGGCCTCGCTGAAAACGTCCGCCATGGTCGTCTCGGACTTCCGAAGGATGGACCGTCCCCAGCAGGTCGCCCATGCGCCGTTTCGTACGGGTCGCCGTCCGGTCATCAGGGCGCCGCGCGTCGGCGTACACAGGGGTGAAACGTGGAAATCCGCCAGGCGGACCGCGTCGCGGTGAAATGCATCGATACTTGGCGTCCTCAACCAGGGGTGGCCCGTACAACCCAGGTCCCCGTATCCCTGGTCGTCGGTGATGACCAGTATGACGTTGGGTCTCTTGCCGTTCATCGCATCCACACTCCTTTGCTCACGTACCTCGCGGCCTACCCTGCCTCGCGGTCTCACGTACCTCGCCGCCTTACCTGATTCGAGAGTCTCACCTGCCTCGCGGTTTTACGTGCTCCGGCCGTCGGTCCGGTACCGATTCAGCGTGTCGAGCAAATCCTCTACCACGCCGGGCTCTTCGTTGAACAGGTTGTTTCGTTCTCCCGGATCGGAAGCCATATCGTAGAGCTGCATCGGTGGCGCATCCCCGGGTACGTCCGTTTCATTCAGGGTCCATCCACCCGAGCCGCGGCAGGCCACCAGTTTCCACTTGTCCTTTCGGATGGCGAATTCTCCACTGATCGAATGATGCACCGTCGCTTCACGGATCGTCTCTACCTGTTCGCCTCGCAGATAGGGCAGGATATTGCAGCTGTCTTCGCCGGCGTCTCCCGGCAGGTTCACATCGCAGATCCCGGCAACCGTCGCCAGCAGGTCCGTCAGGCAGACCGTCTTGTCACATCGTGACCCCGGTTCGATCACGCCCGGCCACGAAGCGATAAACGGGATGCGGTGGCCGCCGTCCCAGGCATCTGACTTCTGCCCCCTGAAAATGTAATTTCCAAGGTGATCGTATTTTTCCTTCAACTCGATCGCATCTGCGTGGCAGCCATTGTCACTCGCCACGATAATCAGCGTATTCTCCGCCAGACCATTACGCTTCACCGCCTCCAGGATCCGCCCGATGCTCCAATCGTGCTCCGTCGCGTAATCTCCATACACGCCCGCCTGGCTCCGGCCGGCAAATCGGTCCCGCGAAAAATGAGGCGTATGGGGAGAAGGCGCGGGAAAGTATAGAAAGAATGGCCGATCGCCATGCTCTTTCGCGTGCCGCTGGATGAACCCCTCGGCCCGCATCGTCAGTTCCAGCAGGCAGGTCTCATGGGAAAACCTCGGCGCGCAGGCCCCTCCACGCCAGAAGGCCGGCCGAGGCGAGTCCGCAATCTCTTCATCCGGAAGCTCTACGACCTCCCCATCTTCGATATAGCAGTAGGGTTCCATATCGAGAGATGCCGGGATGATGTAAGATTGGCCGAATCCCACCGTATCCCTTCGCCCGCGAGCCGGTCGGTCTGGGGCGTAGGGATTTTGGAACCGGGATTGAGACAGCTTACATCCCCGTATCCCCAGTCGTCCGCCAGCAGATAGATGATATTGGGCTTGCGTGTCACATGAGGTCCCTTCATTTACGGCCATCGCTAGTGCAAAAACAGCCGCAAACCGGTATGGACCATCGCCATGCCGTATTCGTCGGCGGCTTCCGTCACGCCCTTGTCCGCCGCCGACCCGCCGGTCTGCGCCACGAATTGCACATTGCTCCGGCTGGCCCGGTCGATGTTGTCGCGGAAGGGTATGAAGGCGTCCGATGACAGGCAGATTCCGTCGAATCGGGCGAGGTATTCCCGGCGTTCTTCTGAAGAGATGGGTGCCGGCCGTGCCGAAAGGACGTCCAGCATGTGGTTCTCCTCCGTGGTGGAAAGTTGGTCCCACAGGAGGTACTGGTCGACGAGGTTCGTCTTTTCCGTGCGTTTGAGTCCCTCGCGGAAGGGGAGTTCCAGCGTCCGGGGATGCTGTTGCAGGAACCACTTGTCGGCCTTGTCGCAGGCCAGCCGGGTACAGTGAATCCGGGACTGCTGGCCCGCGCCCATGCCGATCACCTGGCCGTCGCAGGCCACGCAGACGGAATTGGACTGCGTGTACTTGAGTGCGATCGTCGCCACGACGAGCGTGTCGAGGACGGAATTCGGAATGTCCCGTTTGCCGGTAACGATGTTGGAAAAGGTGTCTCGGTTGATGGCCGCATCGTTTCGGGGTTGTTCCAGTTGAAGGCCGAACAGCGTTCTCTGCTCTATCTCGGGCGGCTCGTAGTCCGGATCGATCTCCAGCACGAGGTAGCCTCCGCCCTTCTTCGCGCTGAGGATCTCCAACGCGTCCCTATCGTACCCCGGCGCTATGATCAGGTCCGACACTTCCCGCCTTAACACGTTGACCAGGGATCTGTCCACCACCTCGCTCACGGCCGCGGCGTCCCCGAAGGAACACATGCGGTCGCCGCCTCGGGCCCGGATATAGGCGGCAGCACCCGGTGAGTACGCCTTCTCCGCCAGAAACTGGGACGACAGATAGGTATCATGAAGTTCGCCGGCGATCGCCGCTCCGGCGGGACTTGCGTGTTTGAAGGAGGCCGCACCCGCCACCCCGGTCGCCTGTTTCAATTCCCGTGCCAGCTGCCAGGCGCCCATAGCGTCTATGATATTGACATAGCCCGGTGTGCCGTTGAGCACGCGCAGGGGTGATGAAGGCGGCAGGGTCACCCTGGCGGGTTGCTGATGGGGATTGAGTCCGTATTTCAGTGGCAGATCCATAGATCCAATGCCCTGTGTCCTGCTTAAATGGGTTATACTCGTCAGGCTCTGGTGCGCGGTCGCACCCCGAAAAACATCAGAATGAGTTCACTTTGCGCGGACAGGACAATAATCCTGCCGATATCCCGCGCGCGGACAATATAAACCGCATCGCCTTGGCTGGCAAACCCTCTAGCCCGACATGGTAAAACGGAATCTGAGTAGGTCCACAGGCAGCTTTAAGCAAGATGGTCACCACAGAATTCAACGATGCTGACCTGACGCGATCTATCGCCAACGGGTAAACCCTTGTTACATGTTTTCCGTCGAACCATATTGACGGAGTGTCTTGAATCCCAGGATACTTCTCATTTCCACCATCACAGTCTTCCACTGCACCTGTCATCCGAATCAAGGCTTCTTCCTTGTCTTCTTCGTCTTCCCCTGGCGGACTGCTGCGCGTCCTCGGCCTGATCACGGGATTGGCCATCACCTTCGGCGGTATCGTAAGTCTCGGCATCCTCAGGGCGCCGGGCGAAGTGGCTGCGCAATTGCCCGATCCGTGGTGGTACATGGCCACCTGGATCGCGGCCGGAGTGTTCGTGATATTCAGCACGGCTTCCGCCGCCGAGTTGGCCACGGCACTGCCGCGCGCCGGCGCCTACTACGTCTACGCACACCGGACCCTCGGACCCTTCGTCGGGTTCGTCAGCGGTTGGACCGACTGGTTGAACTGGTGCGGCGCGACGGCCATGACCATCATCGTGATCAACGAGTATCTACATCTCCTCCACGCAGGCATACCCCGGTTCAGCCTTTCGCTCTGCCTGGGAATCGCGGTTTCTTTCGCCGTGATTCAGTGGAGGGGCGTGAAATGGGGAACCGGCGTGCACAACGTCGCCAGCATGATCAAGGCGGTCATCTTCGCCGTGCTCATCATCGCCTGCTTTGTGCTGACGGGAGGTGAAGGACCGGAGGTCGAGGCGGCCGCTCTTCCGTCCATGCCCACGGGATGGGCCGTGGTCGTTGCCTTCATCGTGGCGCTGAGAGGGGTGCTTTACGCGTATGACGGCTGGGTGTTCACCGCTTACTTTTCGGAAGAGATGGAAGACCCCGGCAGGACGATTCCCCGGTCGATGTTCATGGGCGTTGGGATCGTCATCGCGGTATACCTGCTCATCAACATAGCCGTTCTACGCATGCTGCCCATGTCGGAAATCGTGGGGGCCGAACTGGCCGTGGGCCGGGCCGTGGAAGCCGTGTTCGGGCCACTCGCAGAGACACTCATCACGGCCTTTGTGACCGGGTTCATGATCGTGGGGATCAACCTGGGGTACATGTTCGCCGCCCGCGTGATTTACGCCATGAGCACCGATGGACTCTTCTTTCGGCAGTGCCGCCGCGTAAACAAGGGCGGCACGCCCACTGTGGCACTCCTCGCCAGCCTGGCGGCTACGATCATCTTCCTGCTGTTCAGCGGGAGTTTCGTGCGGCTGGTGGAGGCCCTGGCGTTTTTTACCGTGGTCAACTACGCTATCCTGTTCCTTTCCGTTTTTATCCTTAGACGAAAGGAACCGGACCTTCCCCGACCCTATCGTGCCTGGGGATATCCGTGGACCACGGCACTGACACTCGCCGCCGCCTTGGCGTTTCTGGCAGGCAATATCATAGGCGGCACGGGAGTCAGCCTGACGGCCCTCGTCGTGGTCGTCCTGAGTTATCCCCTGTACCTGCTGTTTCGCTGGATCAATCGGGAGGCGGATCGGAAGGTAACGGGGTAGGAACTTCGAGGAAGTCCTGGTCCGGAGTAAGCCCACCTCCTGTGGCGAGGTTATCTCAGACTCAAAATCAGAACGCGCTCTTCGGTGTCGTCAGCGGACACCAGCGCGTCGCGAGCATCGCCTCCCACAGGGACTCGTTACCCGCTTTTCCCGCCATCTTGGCCGCGGCTGCCTGGGCGTAGTACCGGACATAGCGCCCCTCGTCTTCCACCGAACGCACCGCAAGGTCGTCGACCAGGCTTGCGTCCTGCAAAGGGTGCCTTGCCAGGGCGAAGGCGATATTTCGCCGCACCCGTTCGTCTTCATCGGCGAGCGCGCTCCGAAGGACCGGGACGTCACACGGGGCGAAATCGCCCAGGACCGCCAGGGATTCGGACGCGTTTCGCCGGATCCACGCGTCTTCATCCTCAACGAGGGAACGCAACAGCGTCGAGCGGGCGGATGACGCCGGAAGGCCGATGTCCCCCAGCACGTCCGCGGCGGCGGCCCGGACCCACCACTTGTCGTCTTCCAGCAATTCCTCCAGCCGGCCGACCGCGGGGCGACCCAGTGCTGACAGGGCATATGCGGACGGCAATTCCGACGGGTTCCCTCCCGTGGGATTCGCCGGGTTTTTGGGCACGCTCGCCAGCGCATCCTCTACCCGGGTCGCGCGCAGTCGTTCTACCAAAGGTTCTACCGCCTTGCCGCCGTACCGCCCTAATTCGTATGCGGCCTGAAGCCGTGCTCCCTCGTCCGGGCCGTCCAGGGCGGACAGGTACCGGTCGATGGACGCGCCGTTGGGTTCAACACTGGCAGGCTCCATCCCTGACATCCAGTTCCACACGATCTCCGATACCGCGGGATGGGCGTTACCGTTCGAAGGCCTCCATCCTGTCTTCCCACCTCCCCAGGAGGGTCCACCCGGTTCCCGCGTACGGGTAAACTGGAATTTCAGCATGTACCTATTCTTCTCGCTGGCATTTGCCGTGGCACGGTGCCAGGAATCGAAATTTACGATGGAGACCGTCCCCGCAGGACCGGTCAGTCCCAATGCGGACTCGGTGGACCGGGCCGCGTCGCAGTCCGAGATGCGATTGTAGTGCTGCCGGCCGGGGAGGATGCCCGTGGGCCCCATGTCCTCGCTCACGTCCTGGGGATAGTAGAAGGCCATGACCCAGCGGCATCGCGCGTGCCGCACGTTGTGGTCGAAGATGTAATCGTCCTTGTGCCACTGCTGGCCGGTGCTGCCCGGCTTGTTCAGGTGGCAGTACCTGTGGGGATGCATCAGGTAGCCGGGTCCGAGCAGACTGGTCAACGCGCCCCGCACGGCGGGCTGATCGAAGACCCTCAGAATCTCGGGAATCCGTGGCAGAATGTTGTTTCCAGGGTTGCCTTCTTCCTCGAGCACGGTCTCGATTTTACCGTACAGGTCCCGGTTGAACTCCGCAGGAAGCCCGGCGTTCACCTGGACATACCCGTCCGTGATGAATCGGCGGATTTCATCGACCGTGAGTAGATGGGCATTGAGCGATGTCATGTCGGACCCTTCGGAATTCAATTCGGTTCGATTACCTATAAAGTAGTAACTTGATTTTTCACGTCAAGATGGGTAAATTACTGGACGTCGAACGCAGGGCGCAGATCCGGTAAATCCTCCCCAATCAGGGGACCGGGAACAGGCCACGTATAACCAGTAAAGCAACGTAAAACAGTTCAGGGGAGTTGATGAACGGCGAAAAATACGATCATGGAGCGGTAGAGGCGCGTTGGATAGCGCGCTGGGATTCGGAAGGAACCTACGAGGTCGACCTGAAGGCGGCCCGGAATCCCTACTACAACCTGATGATGTTCCCCTATCCCTCCGCCGAGGGCATGCACGTGGGCAACGTGTTCGCCTACACAGGGGCGGACATCCATGGCAGGTACATACGCGCCAGGGGATACGACGTGTTCGAACCCATGGGTTTCGACGCCTTCGGGATTCATTCCGAAAACTTCGCCCTCAAGATCAACACCCATCCCGGCCGGCTGATCCCGGACAACATCGTCAACTTCACTAACCAGTTCAAGCGCCTGGGCGCCATGTTCGACTGGCGTCACGAGGTGCAGACCACCGATCCGGACTACTATCGGTGGACCCAGTGGATTTTCATCCAGCTCTTCAAAGCCGGCCTGGCCTACCAGAAGGAGGCGCCTGTCACGTGGTGTCCTTCCTGCAACACGGTGCTGGCGGCGGAACAGGCCGAGGGCGGAGAATGCGAACGATGCGGCGCATTGGTCGAACAACGAAACATGCGCCAGTGGTTCTTCCGGATTACGGCATACGCCAAACAACTTCTGGAGAACCTGGAGACGATCGACTGGTCCGAGACGACCAAGACCGCGCAGCGCAGGTGGATCGGCCGAAGCGAAGGGGCCGAGGTTGATTTCCGCCTGGCGGACCACGACGAGCAGCTCAGCGTGTTCACCACGCGGCCGGACACCCTCTGGGGCGCCACCTACATGGTCCTCGCGCCGGAACACCCGCTGGTTGACGCCATAACTACGGAAAAACAGCGCGTGGACGTCAATGAGTACGTCAGGGACAGTGGTCGAAAGACGGCTATCGAACGCGAGGACGTCACCCGCGAAAAGACCGGTGTGTTCACGGGCGGCTACGCGGTCAACCCGGTGAACGACGCCAGGATACCGATCTGGATTTCCGATTACGTGCTGATGACCTACGGGACGGGCGCCATCATGGCCGTGCCGGCCCATGACAGTCGTGACTTCGAGTTCGCCAGGGCTTTCGAACTGCCGATCGTCCAGGTGATCGGCGGAGCGGAAGACAGGACGAATGGACACGACGGCGCCACCGGCCTGGAGGAGGCCTATACCGGCGAAGGGACCATGATCAACAGCGGACCCTTCGACGGGACACACAGCACCGTGGGCGTGCGTACGGTCACCGACTGGCTGGAAGATCGCGGTATTGGCAGGCGCCAGGTCAACTACCGGCTGCGGGACTGGTGCATCAGCCGCCAGCGGTACTGGGGACCGCCCATTCCCATGGTACACTGCGGCCACTGCGGCGTGGTGCCCGTTCCCGAAGACCAGTTGCCAGTCGTACTGCCCCACGAGGAGGATTTCAAGCCGGACGGTACGGGCCGAAGCCCGCTGGCGCGCGATCCGTCCTTTTTGAATACCACCTGTCCCGAGTGCGGTGGCCCCGCAACCCGGGAAACCGACGTAAACGACAACTTCCTCGACTCGGCGTGGTACTTCTTCCGCTACCCCAGTACGGAACGGGAGGACGTGGTATTCGACCCGGAGACCACCGAGCGATGGCTGCCCGTGGACATGTATATCGGGGGTAACGAGCACGCGGTGCTGCATCTCATGTACACCCGGTTCATCACCATGGCGCTGCATGACATCGGACTCATTTCCTTCTCCGAGCCCTTCAAGAAATTCCGGGCCCACGGGACGATCATCCGGAACGGCGCGAAGATGAGCAAGTCCAAGGGCAACGTCATCAATCCCGACGAGTACCTGGACGATTTCGGGGCCGATACCTTCCGCACCTACCTCATGTTCCTGGGACCTTTCCAGGTGGGCGGCGATTTCCAGGACGCCGGCATCAACGGGGTGCGCAGGTTTTACGACCGTCTGTGGCGTTACGTCACCGGTACCGATTTCAGCGCGGCCCCGATGGAAGACCCCGAACTGCTCGCGTTGCTCCACGGCAGGACCCGCGATGTCACCGAGGACATGGAGACGTTCCAGTACAACACGGCCATCGCACGCCTCATGGAGCTGCTCAACGGCCTGCATAACGCGCAGGTACATCATCGCGACGCCGTCTGCACGCTGCTCCAGCTGGCTGCGCCTTTCGCGCCGTTCATCACCCAGGAACTGTGGGCACGCATGGACCGCGAGGGCATGATCTGCGCCGCGCCCTGGCCGGAGTATGATCCGTCCCTGATCGTATCGGCCACGATCGAATACGTCATCCAGATCAACGGCCGGGTACGCGACAGGCTCGAATTGCCGCCCGGGACGCCCCGCGAGGAAATCGAGCAGGCTGCCTTCGCCAGCGAACGCGTGCGTCATTGGACGGACGGCAAGGAATCGATCCGGAACATCTTCGTACCGGACAAGCTGCTCAACATCGTGGTCAAGGGGTAGGTCCGTCCGGAGGGTGCGTCTGTCCGGACCCGGCGCCCACCAATGGCCGGTCCGGGTCTGGTGATCACCGGGCCGGCCTGAGCAAGAATGCGCTGTCCGGTGGTCGGCCTGAGCGGGAACGCGCTGCCGCACCTTTCCTGGAGTCCGTGCCCGTCCCAGTCGTACCCGTGCCCGCACCCGCACCCGTGCCCGCACCTTTTTCATCCCACGTTGCTTCGCCATGTCCCCACCGCGTGTTTCCATCCTGATGCCGGTATACAACGCCGCCGGAACGCTTCCCGAAGCATTGAAAAGCATCGCCGGGCAGACGCTGGCCGATTTCGAGGTCATCGCGGTCGACGACGGTTCGCACGACGCCAGCGGGATGATCCTGGAGGCCTGGCGGCGTGGGGACCGGAGAATCAAGCCGGTCAACGCCGGCCGCGTCGGACTGATCGAGGCCTTGAACCGCGGATTGTCGGTGTGCGAAGGAACGTATGTCGCCCGCATGGACGCCGACGACCGCATGCATTCGAATCGCCTTGCCAGGCAGGCGGAGATGCTGGAATCCAGACCGGATATCAGCGTGGCGGGGTCGCTCGTGGAAACCTTCGCCGACGGGTCGGTGGGCGAGGGCATGAAGATTTACGAAGGCTGGTTGAACAGCCTGGTCGAGCCGGAAGACATCGCCCGCGAGATATTCATTGAAAGCCCTGTCGCCCACCCGTCCGCCATGGTGCGCCGTGATGATTTCGTGAAGCTCGGAGGATACCGGGACCTCGGCTGGCCGGAGGATTACGACCTGTGGCTTCGTTGCCACGCAACGGGCCTGCGGTTCGCCAAGGTACCGGAGGTCCTGTTGTACTGGCGGGAGCACGACGGGCGGTTGACGAGAACGGACTCCAGGTATTCCGTGGAGAACTTCCTCCGCGTCAAGGCCCGGTTTCTCATCGACGGCCCGCTCGACGGCCGGGACGGTCTGATCGTGTGGGGTGCGGGCCAGACCGGCCGCAGGCTGTCGAAACACCTTGTACGCATGGGCCGCGCGGTAGATGCCTTCGTCGATATATCTCCCCGGAAGATCGGCGGCATACTTCGGGGAGCGCCGGTGATCGGTCCCGACGGACTGATGGACGCCTGGTCCCGCCATAGCTATCCAATGCTCGTTGTCGCCGTTTCCTCCCGGGGCGCGCGGAAGCTGATTCGCCAGGCGCTCCATGACATGGGACTGGTCGAAGTAGACGACTACCTGTGCGCGGCGTAAATCGAGCAGTGGCATGGCAAGTCCCGTCAACCGGCTCGATCCATTGCGCTTACGATTATATTGTCATGTTACCTCCGGCGCATTAAATTGATTGAATTACAGGATAGAATTCCCGGTATAATACAATGACAGGCCGCGACGGCTCATGGTTTGATCTGCATTCCGGGAACTTCACCGCAGCCTGCACACTCAATCCATCAAGGAGTTTATCATGGCAGACAGGGCTGAAACCACGATGACGGCCCCTTCCGGATTCTCGCGGCGGGGTTTCATCAAAGGCATTATGGCTGGCGCGGGCGCCGTTTCGCTGGGAAGTTACGAGGCGGTGGCACAGATGATCTCCGGTCCCAATGCGCGGCCCGTGCGTGGCTGGGGGGTACCCGAAGGACTCGTCCGACTGAGCGGTAACGAAATGCCGATCGGACCGTCGCCGCGGGCGGTGGAAGCCGTTCTGGAGAATGTCTATTCGTTCAACCGGTACAACCGGAACAGGGACATCTATGCCAGGATCGCCGAACGGCACGGACTGCCCGTGGTGGAGTGGGCTCCCAATTCCTTCACGCCGCCCGGCGCCTGGGTCACCCTGGGCTGCGGATCGTCGGAAGTGCTGTATGCCGTCGCTTCCGCCTATCTGCGGGACGGGGCCGAGGTGGTGGAGGCGACGCCCGGTTACGCCGGCGTCTTTCGTGTCGCGGAGCCAAACGGCGGTACGGTGAAGTGGGTTCCGCTGGCCAGCGGCTTCCAGCAGGATCTAGATTCAATGAAGGCCGCCATTACCGAGAACACCAGGGTGGTGGTCATAACGAATCCGGGCAACCCGACGGGCGTGCTGGTACCCTCGGACGCCGTGAAGAAGTTCGTCCAGGAGGTTCCGTCGGACGTGATCGTATTCGTGGACGAGGCCTACATCGAGTTCTCGAAGAATCCCGAAGATCGGATTGGCGCTGCGCCGCTGATTCTGGACCACCCGAACGTGATCGTTGCCCGTACATTTTCCAAGATCATGGGCATGGCGGGATTGGGTGTCGGCTATGGCCTGGCGCGTCCCGAGGTCATCGAAAAGTTGAACCAGAACAAGGGCGGCCGGCCCAGTATGCTGTCGACCAACGCGGCGGCGGCGGGAATGGAAGATCACGACTACCAGGACCGGGCACGAAAGGTGACGTGGGATGGACAGGAGTACTTCGCCAGCCAGTTCGACGAGATGGGGATCGACTACGTCCCCAGCCAGTCCAGCTTCATGCTCATCAACGTGCACAAGGACGCGGACGAAGTCGTCCGCAAGCTTCGGGAAGAGTACAACGTGATGGTCGGCAACGGGAAGCGCCGCTGGGAAATGGACACCTGGCTCAGGGTGACGTCGGGCCTGCAGGAGGAGAACGAGGCCTTCATGGCGGCACTCAAGAAGGTGCTGGTAAGCAGTTGATCGTTCGCGGGACCGTATCGAGCATCTGATCAAAGGATGGCGTTATGTCGAATATGATAAAGGCGGTGAATCTGGGAGCATCCGGATTCACGAGAAGGAAGTTTCTCAGGGGGTTTGCGATCGGGGCCGGGGCGGCTTCCCTGGGGAGTTACGAAGCCGTGGCCCAGATGGTGGCGGGTCCGCGTGCGCGGCCCGTCCGAGGTTGGGGTGTGCCCGAGGGATTAGTCCGACTGAGCAGCAACGAGAACCCGATCGGTCCTTCACCTCGCGCCGTCGAGGCCATTATGCAGTACGTCTACAAGTTCAACCGGTACTACCGGGGCCGGGGACTCTACGGCCAGATCGCTGGACGGCACGGACTGCCGGTCGTCATTCCTTCCAACAACTCCTCTGAAGAGTCGGAACCGTGGGTCACCCTCGGATGCGGATCGTCCGAGATACTCTTTGCCATCGCGTCGGCCTACCTGCGTGACGGCGGACAGATGATCGAGGCGGCGCCCGGTTACGGCGGCGTGATTCGCACGGCCCGGCGTTTCGGCGCCAGTGCGCGCCTGGTACGCACAACCCGGGATTTCCACCAGGATCTCGATGCCATGAAGGCGGCCGTCACCGAGCATACACGGGTCGTAGTCATTACCTCCCCAGGGAATCCGACGGGCGTCATCACACCTTTCGAAGACCTCAAGAAATTCGTGAGCGAGATACCCTCCGACGTCATGGTCTTCGTGGACGAGGCCTATATCGAGTTCGCCCGAAATCCCCAGGACCGCATCGGCGCGGCGCCGCTGATCCTTGACCATGAAAACGTCATCGTGACCCGAACCTTTTCCAAGATCATGGGTATGGCCGGCCTGCGTATCGGTTACGGCCTGGCGCGGCCCCATGTCATCGAAGAGCTCGAGAACAACAAGGGTGGCCGGGTCAGTTCACTTTCGGTGGTCGCCGCGGAGGCCTGCATAGAGGATGGAGACTACCAGGACCGTGCACGGAAGGCCGCGTGGGCCGGGCATGACTATTTCGCCAGCCAGTTCGAAGAGATGGGACTCGAGTACGTGCCCAGCCAGTCCAGTTTCATGCTGGTCAACGTGCGCAAGGACGCGGATGAAGTTACCCGCAAACTGTTCGAAGAGTACAACGTACTCGTCGGCAACGGCAAGCGGCGCTGGCGGATGAATAACTGGCTGCGAGTCACCTCCGGCCTGGAGGCGGAAAACGAGGCCTTCATCGCCGCGCTCAAGAAGGTGCTGGTGAGCAGCTGAGACGCGGAGCCAGAAGGCCGCGGAGTCAGGAGGCCTCGAAACCTCTCGCTCCGCGAAGCCTCTCACGCGGAACCGTAACTGAAGTGTGAAAGTACTAGATCGGGGAGCCGGTCCTTTTTCAGGGCCGGCTTTCTGTTTTCAGGCTTTCGTCCCGGCGAAGGAGGCCGGCGAGTATTTCGTCCGCCTTCTTCTTAACCCTGAGCACCGAGCGGCGCTTGACCTGTTCGTAGCCGCGGATCTCGTCAGGCAGCCGCAGCAGTTCCGATACTTCGGGGTAGTTCTCCGCGGTGAGTAAGTCAAGGGCCTGGGACAACAACGATTCATACCAGGTCACGAGTTCCCGTTCCTCCCGCCGGGCTGCGGTATATCCAAAGGGATCGAATCGGGTTCCCCGCAGCCGCTTGAATCGCGCCATAGTCCGAAGCATCGGCCTGAACCAAGGCCCCAGCCGCAGTTTACGGTCGAGTCCCCATGCTCGTAGCAGCGGCGGGTGAAGATGGTAAGACACCTTGACCGGACCGTCGAAACGGTCGGCGACGCCGGTTTCGGTCGGGTCCGTCAGCAGCCGGGCCACCTCGTACTCGTCCTTGTAGGCCATGAGCTTGTGCAGCATGAACGCCGCATGCGTTGTGAGCAGGTATCCGCAGTCCGATCCCCCTGACCTTCTGTCCGCATCGAAGACCCTTTCAATCCAGTCGACGAACCTTTCGGCGCGTGTCGTGTCCTGGAAGGCGATCAGTTCGGCCACGCGAGTCACCCATGACCTTCGGAAGGATTCCTCGACAACGGGTATCCGGTCGATCAGCGCCTTGTAGATTCGTGCCGGCTTTCGGCCGAGCCGATTCTCGTAACGCTGTATCAGGGTGTCCGAATCGGGTTCGGGCACCGTCACGGCTTCGTCCAGCCGGGACGGGTCGAGAACGGCCATGCGTCCCCACCGGAACGCCTGGAGATTGGCGTCGACTGCCTGTCCGTTCAACCGGATGGCGCGTTCGATACTCCCGCTCCGCAGGGGGATGTATCCGGCCTGGTAGGCGGCGCCCAGGAGAAAGACGTTCGCCACGATGTGGTTGCCGAAGAGCTTCATCGCGTAGTCCTGCGCATCGATGTAGACATTGTTCTTCGACCGGGTGTGGCGGTCGATAAGCGCTTCCATGGCCGGGACGTCTGCGCCGGGCACCTGGGGATCGTACACCATCTGTGCGGTCGGGACGGCGGAACGGCTCACCACGGCGACGGTTCTGTCCGAGGAGGCGACCTGCAGATTCAGGGGATTCACCGCACCCGCGATGTCCGCCGCCAGGTAGAGGTCGCACCGGCCGGCCGAGATGTAACTGGACGGAGGAATTTCCCGGTCCCCCAGCACGATGGGCGATTCCACGGGACCGCCCTTCTGCGCCAGTCCGGTGCGGTTCATCTCACTCACCTTCTTCCCGTCAAAAAGTGCCGCGAAGGCGAGCAGGTGGGCCGTGGTCACGACGCCGGTGCCCCCGATCCCAATGAGATGTATGGCGTATTCGCCCGCTATGGCCGCTTTGTGTGCAGGCTCTTCCAGGTTGGTTTCGCCGAGTACCGGGCATTCCGTTTTCACGGGCCTGCTGTCCCCGACCGGTTCGACGGAGATGAAGGAGGGACAGTCGCCCTTGAGGCAGGAGAGGTCCTGGTTGCACGCCGACTGGAGTATGGCGGTCTTGGGTCCGAACTCGGTCTGCCTGGGCTCGAGCGCAAGACACATGGACTGCTGTCCGCAGTCGCCGCACCCTTCGCACACCCGTTGGTGAATGTAAACGTACCGGTCCGGAGCAAGGTCCTGACGCTTGCGGCGTCTGCGGTATTCCGTGGCACATTCCTGGTCGTAGATCAGCACTTTTACGCCCGGCTTCCGGGAAAGGCTTTCCTGGGCGGACTGGAGCCGGTCCCGCGGTTCGAGCAGCAGATTCTGACCCGGATTCACCGCGGCCCGGGCGCGCTTGAGCGACACCCGCCCGGGGTATTTGCTGACGACCGTGACATCTCTCACGCCCAGGCCCAGGAGTATGAGCGTGAAATCGTCCAGCGTCGGTTGGCCCGTGATGTCCTGCCCGCCGGTCATGGCCACGACGTGGTTCCAGAGGATTTTGTAGGTGATGTTGGCTCCGTGGGAGATGGAACTGAATAACGTGATCAATCCGCTATGCAGCACGGTGCCGTCACCTATATTCTGAAACAGGTGTTCGTTCCCGTTGAAGGGGAACATCCCGTTGTAGATGGCGCCGCCCAGTCCCATGGTGGGGATGTACCGGACGCCTCTGCCGTCCGCCTCGATGTATGCGTCCAGGGAGGAGCAGCCGATCTCGCCGCCTGCGACTTCCCCGGAAGGCGCCCGGGCCGATACGCTGTGCGGACAACCCGGACAGTAATGGGCGGTCCGGCGCAGGAAGGTGCCGGGATCCCTCTCCTCGATGGTTTTCAGTTCCTCCAGGCGGTCGTAAATGGGAGCCGTCGGGAAAATCCCCTGCAGTATCGGACCAAGGCGCAGGGTGAGCAGATCGGGATTCAGTTCTCCGTGGGCGGGCACGAGGTGTTGTCCGCCTGGTCCGCGTTTTCCGTATACGTTGGATACGCCGGTGCCCACGAGAGCCTGGGCTACCGCTTCTTCCACGAAGGGCCCCTTCTCCTCGACGACCAGCACGTTTTGGAATCCGTGGGCGAATTCCCGGATGGTCTGCCGGTTTACCGGGTAGATCACGCCCAGTTTCAGGATCGGTATACGGTCCTCGAGGTGCAGCAGCCTTAGCGCCTGCTTGATATCCGCGTAACTCTTTCCAGTCGCTACGATGCCAAGAGAACTTTCCGATTCCGAATTGTCGACCGTGTCGATCCCGTTCAGCCGTGCGTACTCGCCAGCGATATCCAGGCGCACCGTGGCAAGCTCTTCTTCGAAGGGAACGGACTGCATGGATATGACCACCCGGTGAAAGTGTTTCTCAAAAAGCTGCTCTTCCGGACCGACCGGGGGAAGCAGGACTGCGGGAAGGTCCGGATCGATGTCCACCGTTTCCGCACCGTCGCAGATGGGGGTGACGAGTTTAAGTCCGCAGAGGACGCCGGCGTACCGGCTCAGTGCGAGGGCGTGATGCCCGTAGCTGACGACCTCGGAGACCGTCGATGGGTAGAATACGGGAATGCGCGCGTCGCGCAGGGCCTGTTCACTGCTGGCGGGGTACCCGGAACTCTTCGCCATGTGATCGTCCCCGGCAAAGAGGACCACGCCGCTGTCCCTGCCCGTCCCCGCGATGTTGGCCAGGCTGAACTCGTCCAGGGCCCATTTTACGCCGTGGGCCTTACCGTACCAGAACCCGTCCACGCCGCCTTCGAACTGGCTGCCATGTACCGCCGCCGCCGCCGTTTTCTCGTTGACTGCCGCCTGGTGCACGAAAGGCGCCGCTTCATTGAGCAGGGACGCCTGCTGGCGGATTTCGAGGTCGAGCCCACCCAGCGGCGATCCTTCGTAGCCGGCTATGAAACTGCGTCTTGTGGGGCCGCCGGAATTCACGTCGCGCCGCTGCTTGTCCAGGAGAAAACGGACGATGGCGTGTATGCCGGTGAGAAAGACCGTCCCCCGTTCTACGAGGTATCGGTCCCGCAGCGATGGTGCTTGTAAGGAGTCGGTGGTCAAGGAAGGGCCTGCCTGGTCCTGTGACGCCTGAAGTCTGGGATCGCACGCGTATAAAACATGGCGATAGTATACCTGGCGGACAAGGACGTGTCAACCTGCACGGGGTTGGACCTGACGCCTTGTGAGCGCGGTGAAACGGATTGCCTTGGAACGGTCCCTTCTATAGTTTAACAGTGCAATCAGGGAATAGAAACACCCTATCGGAAAGGCGTGAAGCCCACATGTCGGAGTTCCTTGCCGCAATACCGTTTTCCCCGGCCCTGTACGCTTCGAGTCGCGAGGATGAACAGATCGATATGCTCGTGCTCCATTACACGGACGGCCCGTCGCTGGAAGCATGCGTCGCGATCTTCCGGGACCCGGATCGGCGTGTCAGCTGCCACTATATCGTAGGGCTCGACGGCGCCGTTTTGCAGATGGTTCGGGACGAAGACTGCGCCTGGCACTGCGGGACGAGTTCCTGGCGGGGCCGGGAAGGCTGCAATCGCCGGTCACTGGGCATCGAAATCGTGAACTGGGGACGCCTGATGAAGGAGAACGGAAGCTTCTTCTGCTGGCCCGAGGATTTCAGTACGCCCTATGGCGGACCGTCGCCCATCGCAGCGGAGGGAGCCTGGTGGACGCCCTATCCGGCCGGACAGGTCGAGCAGGTGGTCTCGCTTTCCGGCCACCTCGTCGAACGCTACAAGATCCCGTTGGACAACGTCGTACGTCACAGCGATATCGCGCCGGATCGCAAGATCGATCCCGGCCCGGCCTTTCCCTGGGTGGAATTCAAGGCCAGCATGGCCGGAGTGATTGCCGGTCGATGGTAGTCGGGTTATGCAGCTACCTGGAAACAACTGTCACAGATCAGATTAAATTAACCTGCCGTCCTTTGCGGCACCGCATATGACACTTTCGCAGTACCGCACAGGCACTTTCGCAGCACCGCATATGACACTTTCTCGGCACCGCATATGACAGACCGGGCCAATCCAACCAGAGGCGGACGTTCGATCAGTGCGCTGGCACCCGCCGTGAACGCCACGGGCGTGATCCTGCACACCGGTCTGGGGCGGGCCGTCATGTCCGAGCATGCGCGGCGGGCCGTGGCCGACATAATCGAAGGATACTGTACGCTCGAGATTGAAGCGGAGACGGGCAAGCGGGGTTCCCGGCACGACCTGGTTTCCGATCTGCTTTGCGCCCTCACCGGGGCCGAGTCCGCCATCGTCGTGAACAACAACGCCGCCGCTGCGATGCTGATCCTGCACGCGCTCGCACTGGACAGGGAGGTCATCATCTCCCGGGGACAACTGGTGGAGATCGGCGGGTCCTTCCGCATGCCCGACGTCATGGCCGCGGGTGGGGTCGACCTGGTTGGCGTCGGTACGACGAATTACACTGAAGTGGAAGACTACCGGGCCGCCATCACCGAAAAGACGGCGCTTATCATGGCGGTTCACAGGAGCAATTTCGATATTGCCGGCCTGGATGTCTCCACACCGCTCGAGGAACTCGCCCGGTTGGGGCGGGAAAGGGATATACCCGTCGGGTACGACCAGGGCAGCGGCGCGCTCGTCGGCCTCGAAGGGCACGGCCTGGACAGTGGATATACCGTCCCAGACGCGCTCGACCGCGGAATCGACGTGGTTTGTTTCAGTGGCGACAAACTGCTGGGCGGGCCCCAGGCCGGAATCATCGTCGGCCGGAGGGATTTGCTCGATAAGATGAAAAAGGATCCGCTGATGCGGGCCTTTCGCGCCGACAAGATGGTCTATGCCGCTCTGCAGGCTACGCTTGAACTCTTTCATTATCCGGAAAAGCTCACGGAATCCCACCCCGTTACGGGCATGATCGCCGCGACGATGGACGCGCTCGATTCAAAGGCGCGAAGACTCGCGGAATGTATCGCAGCCTGTTTCGGCTGCCGTGTCGAAGTGACCGTGGAGGAATCCCTCGCCGAGATCGGTGGCGGCGCCCTGCCGGTCCAGCAGCTGCCTTCCCGTGCCGTCGCGCTGCTTCCCGCCGGATGGACAAACCGGCAACTAACCGCGGCGTTCAGACGATGTTCGCCACCGGTGTTTGGCAGGTTGGCTGGGAACCGGTTTCTGCTCGACGTGCTCACACTGGAGGAAAGGGATTTCCCGCTGATCGAAGCTGGCGCCAAAGAGGTCGCGTCTTTGATGGACGGCGACGCGGGAGGAGAATCCGATGAATGACCGATTGAAGGGCAGAACCGTGGTCGTCACCGGCGGCGGCACCGGCATCGGCCTCGGTATAGCCCGTTGCTGTGCCGAAGCGGGCGCCGCCGTGATGATTGCCCAGCGGCGGGTCGAGATTGCCGAAAGCGAGGCCGAGCGGTTCAGGGATCAGGGCTTTTCCGTCCACGCGCAACGATGCGACGTGCGCCGCCGCGAGGACATGGCGGCGCTGCTGGACCGGACTGAGCACCTGCTGGGTCCGGTAGACGTAATGATCAACAATGCCGCGCTGACCGGAATGTCGCTGGAGCTACGCCCCTTCATGGAGGAGACGGACGCGCACTGGCGTAACGTCGTCGACATCAACCTTACCGGCGCGTTCATCGGGACGCAGGAGGCAGCCCGCCGGATGATTGACCGGGATGCGGGAGGCGCTATTATCAATATCTCGTCCGTGGCCCAGTTTGCCGCCCAGGAAGGCGCTTCCGCCTACTGTGCCAGCAAGGCGGGCCTGGATGGGCTCACCAAGTCTGCCGCCATCGAACTGGCGCGGCACAGGATTCGGGTGAATAGCATCGCGCCGGGCGATATCCACACCGAGCAGAGTGATAATCCGAGAGAAGATGCCGTCAGTCGGGGCGCATCGGGGGGGTTTTTTCGTCATACGCCCCTGGACCGCCGGGGACGGCCCGAGGAAATCGGCAGCGTGGCCGTGTTCCTGGCCAGCGACGATGCGGGCTTCGTTACGGGAGCGACATGGTTGGTGGACGGGGGATTTCTGGGCTACTAGCGGTTGCTTCGCGAAGTCGAGTGTGCTAATCTCGTCGCCGGACAGGGTGGCGTCTCCCTGCGTCACTACGCACGGCCGAGCAGAGCCTTACCACCTGATTCCCTTCTGAACGGGCCCCGTGTGCTGATCGCGCCTCTTTTCGATCGGCCATTTGTGAATGTCGTCGATCAATTCGACAAGGCCCTCCACGGACGCATTGAAGATGATCTCGCCTTTCTCCGCCGTCGCGGGCGTAGGATCGCCGTGGACCCCGAGGCCGGTCCATCTTCCCCAGAAATCGTTGAAGCGCACGGTACCGGTGCTGTCCGATGAGCAGTACTTCCCCACCCGGTCGTTATCCGGAGCGGCCTTGTCCATCTTAACGCGATCGGCGGCGAGGTGGAGGTACAATGAGGTCTCCAGTTCGTCCGCGTGTGCCATCACCTCCGATTCCTTCACCTCGTTGAAGGCGTCCACCAGGAAGGTGAAGTAGTTGGCCGCGAAGCAAAGCGACTCCGTGGCCAGCACAGTCTTCCGGGCGACCAGGTCGATCATGGGGGCATTCGATCCGTGCCCGTTGACGACCAGGATCTTCTCGAATCCGTGGTAGGCGACGCTCTTGGTGATGTTCAGGCAGAAGGCGATGAACACTTCGGGTTCGATGTGGATCGTACCGGGAAAATCCATGTGGTGCAGGTTGAGCCCGTAGGAGACCGTCGGCAGGACGAGTACGCGGTCGGGGATCCGCCGTCCCAGTTCGTGACAGACCGATTCGACGAGGAACGCGTCCGTGTCCAGCGGAAGGTGCTTGCCGTGCTGCTCGGTTGAGCCCGTGGGAAGGACCACCACCTTCTGCATGGCGATCGCCTCGTTCATATCCTCCCAGGTCAACCGGTTGTAACGAAATTCGTCGCGCACGTTCAATGTGGTGCCTCCTTACTTACCGCGCCGTGCCATCCGTCATTGTGCTTCGTGCCTTGCTCGTACTTAACTCTGGAATATCCTTCACACATCCGGGATCTCTACCGGCGTCCGTCTTCCGACGCTGGGTGGCCTCAGCAGATCGCGCTGGACATCATCGGCGGCCAGGGCCCGGGCGTCGTCCAGTCCGTCGGCCGAGGCCCAGGCGGAGTATCCGGGCGAATACTTGTAGAGCAAGGAGCGCCGCTTCTTGTCGGAAGTCCACGTCGTGGAGCCGTGGACCAGCGCCTCGGTGAAGATGAGCATGTCACCGGCTATGAAGGAGGGATTCACCACGAGATGGGAATCCACCGGCGGCCGGTAACGGAAGTTGGCCTTATGGCTGCCCGGGACCACGATGAGTCCGCCGTCGCCCGGATGGACGTCCTCAAGCGCATACATGACCACGATCAGGCCGTTATACATCTTTCCGTCGAACCACTGGTACTGGTGCTCACCGTGATCATGCCGCAGGCCGCCGTGAAGGTTCGGTTTCACATGGCCGCGTTCGACGGACTGCCGGTCCATCTGCATCCCATAAGCATGGTCCAGGCGCATCCATTCGCCGATCATCGTGCGGATGATCCGCAGCGTGCCGGGGTGAGCCATGAGTTCCATAAAAACCGGATCGAGCGTGAGGAACTGGAAGCCGTGGACATCGTCGGGAAGGTGCCCGTCCAGGATTCCGTTCATATGATCGACCTGGCCCCGGGTCAGCATGTTCCTGTAGATGATGTATCCATTGAGGTCGAATTCGAAGATTTCGGCTTCGGTCATGGTTTCCTCCGGCTGCTTGCCTGCTTCATGCTTACTCCTGGTTCCCCGGATGGCCTTTAGCCAGTGGCGCGCCCTCGGCACCGGGGGGCAGCCTGTTCCGCTTCTCCCACAGCTTCCGTTCCCTGCGGTGCTTTTTCTGGTATTGACTATCAGCCCATGCTTCCAGGGGTACGTCCGCGGGTTCGGGCCGCCAGTACCTGGAAGCCGGATGGGCCGGATCGCCGTCCTGGTAAACTACCCCGTCCTCCGTAGTGTTGGCGCCCAGCAACTGCCGCTGTACCGGCGTGCACCGGGCGAGCAGTTCCGAATCCTGGCGGTCGTAGTCGCCGGGCCGCGTCCAGCGGTAATTGTAGCCGTAGTAGAGGCACTTGCGCGTTCGCCCGGAGAGGTTGGGGGCCAGGCAGTGCCAGAGCGCCGTGCGCCAGACCATGGCGGTACCCGGCCTGACACGCACTTCCACGATGTCCTCCGGGTCAATTCGATAATCCGGATCGTGAATCAGTTCCGGCGAAAGCTTGTGACTTCCCCGCACCACGCAGATGGCGCCGCTGTTGTGCTCGGTGAGATCGGTGAGGTAGTACCCAACCTTCACTTCTAAAAAGGGGATCCGGCCGTTGGTTATGGGATAACCGTAATTGGGTGCGTCGGAATGCCAAGGGAAAAAGCCGCCCTTGGCCCCCAGTTCTCCTTCCTTGTGATCTTTCATGGGAGGACGGACGTCCACGTGGGAAGTGCGGATCTGTATGTTTACCCCCATGACGTCCACGACCATCGACAGGATCTTCCGGTATTCGATCAACGCGAAAAGCTCCTCGTGGTGAACCAGAGCGTTGCGAATCTGGTAAGGCGCGTCGGGCGGGGTTCCGTGGGTCCTGTGAAACTTGTCGTAGAGCGTGTCGACGACCTCGAGCAGCCGTTCGACGTGGCTCGGCGAGAGGGCGTCCTCGATCAGGATAAAGCCGTCTTCGTCGAACTGGCGCCGTTGCGTTTCGGTAAGCGCGATGCAGGGGCCGGGCTCAAACGGTAACGGCGGACCCTGGGCAACGGGGATAGTCATGGATACGCTCCTTCAGATGCCCCGCTCCAAAGACGAACGTGGGCGTGGACCTCCTGGTGCTCTTCCGTTTTACTAACTCCATAGGCGATCGTGCGAACGCAGGTCATCCCACTCGTCTGTGGATTCGAAGTATCCCGGATCCTTGTCGCTGATGTGCTCCCGAATCGCCTCTTCATTCAATTCGATCCCCAGGCCGGGCGTTTCCGGCACCGCCATGAAACCGTCCTGTACCGATGGATCCGGCAATCCGGTTACCAGGTCGTCCCACCAGGGCACGTCCACGTGGTGGTGTTCCAGGGCGATGAAGTTTTCGGTGGCCGCGGCGCAGTGCACGCTGGCCATCTGGGCGACCGGCATGGCGGACATGTGCAGCGCCATGGAGATGCCGTGTTCCTGGGCCGAATCACCGATCTTCTTGGTTTCCAGAATGCCGCCCGACGTGGCCAGATCTGGATGGCACACGGAAATGGCCCGGTTTTCGAAGAGGTCCATGAACCCATCTTTGAGGTAGATGTCCTCCCCCGTGCAGATCGGTGTGTCGCAGGCGTCCCGCAGGCGGACGTACTGCTCCGTGAACTGCCACGGGACCATGTCCTCGTACCAGGCCAGGTTGTACCGGTCCAGCGCCTTGCCCAGGCGGATGCAATCCTCCACGCCGATATGCCCGAAGTGGTCGACGGCGAGCGGGATCTCGTAACCCACGATGTCACGTACCCCCGCCACGTAATCCGACAATACGCCAATGCCTTTGTCCGTCAGCCGTATCCCCGTGAATGGATGCATGATGTGCAGCGTGTCCAGCATCCCGGCCGGGGCCGACAGAGATCCGGGTATGTCCTTCAGCAAGCCGATGCCCACGTCCATCTTCAGAAAGGTGAACCCCCGTTCCACGCGTTCCTTCAGGCGACGCCCCATTTCTTCTGCGTCCGGGGACGAGGTTGTATCGCAGTATATGCGCACCGAGTCCCTGAATTTACCGCCCGCCAGTTGATAGGCGGGCACGCCGTATGCCTTGCCCGCGAGATCCATCAGGGCCATCTCGATGGCGCAGACGCCGCCGGCCTGCCGGGCGTGGTGTCCGAACTGGCGGATCTTCCGGAATATCCTGTCGACTTCGCAGGGGTTCTCGCCAAGGATGCGCGACTTGAGGGCCAGCGCATAGGTCTTGCTCGCGCCGTCACGCACCTCTCCCAGGCCGTGAATGTCCTGGTTGGTATCGAGCCTGATGATGGTTGACGCGCCGACCGTGACCGTGCGCATGTCGGTGATACGCAGTTCGCCGGGCCGGGAGGCGGTGTTGACGTGGGACTCTACGCTCATGCCTGCTCCTCGGACCAGTGCTCCGGCGGTTTGTACTGGATCTGGTCGTGCCACACCCGCAGGACGTCGGTCCCCATCAGTTCGCAGGCCATCCGGCAGATCCCGGGGTGGTAGAGATGGATCCGGAATCCGTCATCCGCCTGCCAGGTATTGACCACCTGGATCACCACGTCTCGTTCCGCCTCGAGTTCCTCGCCGCGCAGGTTACGAACCGCCTCGGCCCTCCCGCGGGACGTGCCCGCGATAACGGTCATCAGGCGGTCCCGCAATGCGTCGGCCTCATCATCGCTGTAGACGCGGCCCACATTAAGGAAACCGACCTCCCTGAATCGGTCGATCTGAGTCTGGGTCAGGGACACCTGCATACTCCTGGTCTGTATTCGGTTTTGAGCTAATGGATCGTGGAAAGATTGGTGCGAACGTAGCGGAAACGGGACCGGTTGTCAAGCGTCATATCCACCCGAATTCGCTTGACGATACCGCGTCCGGCATTTACTTTTCATAACCCGAAACAGTCTCAGTCAATGCACACAGAGGAACCGGAAAATGTCGATTCGCATGGCGCAATACGGCACCGGTCATGGGCATGCCGCGGGTAAACTTCAGTCCATGTTGACCAATCCCGACGTCGAGTGCGTCGGGGTGTTCGAGCCCGACGCGGAGAGGAGGGCCGCCCTGGAACACGTCGACGGTCCGTACGCGGACGTCCGCTGGTTCGAATGCGCGGAGGATCTGCTCGGAGACCCGGCTGTCGTCGCCGTCGCGTCGGAAGGCCGCAACGACGAAAGCCTGGCCCAGACCGAAGAGATCGTCAGCGCCGGCAAACATGCCTGGTATGACAAGCCCGCCGGGGACGACTGGCCCGCCTGGCAGCGGGTGGCCGCGTTGGCGGAAAAGGCGAACCTGCAGGTGCAGATGGGGTACATGTTTCGATACCACGACGGATTCGTCAGAATCGCAGACTGGGCGCGGTCCGGCATGCTGGGTAACGTTTTTTCCATACGGGCGCACATGTCGACGAATATCTCCCTTTCCTCCCGCGAGGTGATCAGCACCCACAGGGGCGGCATATTCTACGACCTGGCCGGCCATATGCTCGACCAGGTAGTCTGGATCCTCGGCCGTCCGTCGTCGGTAACCGCGTTCCTGCGAAATGAGACCGGGGAAGTCGCCGCCTTCGCCGACAACGGCCTAGGCGTATTCGAATACGATCACGCCATGGCTGTCGTGGACATCGCCGCAATGGAACCTTCCCCGGCCGCGCGCCGTTTCGAGGTATACGGAACGGAGGGCAGCGCCATACTGCTCGAACCCTTCGAACCGGGCACGGAGATCCGGCTGGTCCTGACCGGCGACCGGGACGGGTATCCCGCGGGAGAATCCCGGGTGCCCGTGGAGGGCCGCAGCCGCCAGGCGCTGTACGACCTCGAACTGGCGTCGTTCCTGAAAACCATATCCGAAGATCAGCCGCCAGACCGTCCCCTGTCCCACGAACTGCTCGTGCAGGAGACCCTGCTCCGCGCGACACGGGGCCTGTCGTGAGCCGGAGGGAGAACCAGTACGATGTCATCGTGGTCGGCGGAGGGGTCGTCGGCGTCTCGGCCGCCTATGTCCTGGCCAGGCGTGGAAAACGCGTTCTTCTGCTAGAAAGGTACGCGCCCGCACACCAACACGGCAGTTCGCACGGCGACAGCCGGATGATCCGTTTCGATTACGAAGAGAACGTGTACGTCGAAATGGCGTCACGGGCGTTCCGGGTCTGGGAAGACCTCGCGGAACACCTGGGCAGGCCGCTGTTCAGGCAGACTGGGATCTGCAACCTGGCGCCAGCCGATGCGGAGGTACTCGGTGTCCTGGAAAACCGGTTGCTGGACTGCGGACTGCCCTACGAGCGGCTGGCCGGATCTGCCTTTTCCCGCCGTTTCCCCCAATTGAACCTGCCGCGGGACAGCGAAGCGATCTACCAGCCTGACAGCGCGGTACTTTTCGCGGACGTATTGGTTCGGAGTATGTGGGACTGCGTCCGGGAAGATGGCGTGGACGCCCTGACGGAAACGGAAGTCGCTTCTATCGATCCGCGCGAAGACCGTGTCGAGGTAACAGCGTCCGACGGGCGGTCCTGGTCGGCTGCCAGCCTGATACTGGCAGCGGGCGGATGGACGGGCCGGTGGCTTGACGCGCTGGGGATCAAAGCAAAGTTGGTGATCACGCGCGAATTGCTGGCCTACTTTCCGCAGGCCGGGCCGGTACCGCACGAGGCGGGTGCCATGCCCAACGTGCTCGACTATCACACCTCCGATCCCTTTTACTGCGTGCCCCAGGTACAGGTGCCTGGCGTGAAAGCCGGCTGCCATAGAACCGGCCGTATCGTCGATGCCGATGACCCCGAGGACGTGGATCGCGCCAATCTCGCCGCGGTCCAGGCGTTCGTCGGCCGAAGATGTCCCCACCTTTCCCGCGATCCCGTCGCGGTGAAACACTGTCTTTACACCAACTCCGCGGACTACCACTTCATCCTGGATCGCCATCCCGATTACAGCCACGTCGTCGTAGCCGCGGGGTTTTCGGGGCACGGGTTCAAGTTCGGCCCGGTACTGGGCGAGATCCTGGCCGCCAAACTGTTCGACGAAACGCCGCCAGTCGACACGAGCCTCTTCGCGCTCGAGCGATTCAGCCGTCCAGACGAACTGAAACCCCGTACAATAGCCTAGCCCTCATGGCGCCATCCAGGCGCGCTGAAACCCGTACGATCACTTGGATTCTGTGAGGTAGGTTTAGTAGATACGATGTATATACGGCGTAATTACGGCGCGGATGTCGCGGAATACGGCGCGGATGTCACGACATAGAGCTCGGATGTCAGGATATACGGCGCGGATGTCGCGGAATACGGCAGGGTTTCCTGCGGATTACACGAACCGCTCGCCGTCCTTGAATACGCCGACGATTCGCCGGATCGCTCCGATATCCTGAAGCGGATCTCCGTCGACCGCCAGGATATCGGCGCGTTTTCCGGGTTCCAGGGAGCCGACCTGATTTTCCAAGTCCAGCATTTCGGCCGCACGGCTCGTGGAGGCGATGATGGCGCCCATAGGTGAGAAGCCGCAGCACTGGACGGCGATGACGAGGCCTCCGGTGAAATCCTCGAATCGGGTGTCGATGACCCCCGCATCGCTGGATATGACCATGCGCACGCCTTCTTCCAGCGTACGCCGCAGCAAGGCGAACCGCTCGCCTAGTTCGCTGTTCAGCAGTTCTTCCACCTCTTCCGGCGAAGACGTCCTCGGTCCGGTGATGGTGTGGCTGACGTAGAGTCCTTTCTTCCGAATCAGATCGACGGCATTTTCATCGTAGCGGTGTCCTTCTTCCTCTCCCATCCACGAACAGTGCTCGATGCTGTCGGTGCCGGCGATGGCACAGTTCATAATGCCCTCGGTCCCGTGTGCGTGGGCGGCGACCTTCCTTCCGAGACGATGGGCGTCCTGGACGAGGGCCGTCAACGTCTCCACCGAATACTGGGCGCGACGGACGTTGCTGTCGGGGGTCAGACCTCCGCCGGTCGCGCACACCTTGACCCAGTCCACCCCCATGGTGGCCACCGTGCGCACGGCCTTCAGCACCTCCTCCTTGCTGTCCGCGCTGATCCCCATGTAGTGAAGGTGTCCCGCCGTCGTGGTGATGGGCAGTCCGCAGGCGAGAATGCGCGGACCTTCGAGCTCACCCGCGTCGATGGCTCGCTTCAACGTCAGCGTTACGCCGAACACGTCGGCGCAGTCCCGCACGGTCGTCACGCCGCCCCGCAGGGCGCGGCGGGCGTTGCCGGCGGCCTCGACCACCGACTCCACGGCGCTCTTGCGCGCCAGGGAGGTTACACAGTCCTCCTTCGCGTTCATGACGAGATGCACGTGGGTATCGATGAGACCGGGGAGGAGGGTGGCCGTACCCAGGTCGATGACTTCCGCGTTATGCGGAATGGGAAGGCTGTTGCGGGAACCGATGGCTTCTATCCGATTGCCGTCCAACAGGATCAGCCCATTGGGAATCGGAATTCCACCCTTCCCGTTTATGATCGAGCCGCCCTGGATGGCTTTTAGCAAGAATCCCGCTCCCGGATTCCGATTTACGATTGGTCGTCCGCGGTGGGTACTACATCGTATGCGCCCATGCTGCTGTACTTTTCCAGCCGGGCTTCGAGGCGCTCCTCGACGGACTGTTCGCCCGCCTCGTGCAACGCCTTGAGGATGGATTTTCTGACATTGGCAATGGATGTTTCGTGGTCGCGGTGCGCGCCTCCGAAGGGCTCGGGGACGATTTCGTCGATGACGCCGAACTGTAGCAGGTCGGTGGCAGAAAGGCGGAGGGCTTCCGCGCAGTCCGCCTTGCGGGCCGCGGCCTTCTCCTGGTCTTTCCAGAGGATGGTGGAACAGGGTTCGGGGCTGATCACCGAATACCAGGCGTTCTCCATCATGATGACCCGGTCGCCCACGCCGATGCCCAGGGCGCCGCCGCTGGCGCCTTCGCCGATGACCATGACGATGATCGGTACGCGCAGGCGTCCCATCTCGTATATGTTCCGTGCGATGGCGTCCGCCTGGCCCCGTTCCTCGGCACCCGCGCCGGGATAGGCTCCCGGGGTGTCGACGAGGGAAAGGACCGGCATGTCGAACTTCTCGGCCAGCCTCATGATGCGCAGGGCCTTGCGGTATCCCTCGGGACCCGCCATGCCGAAATTGCGCATCACGTTTTCCTTGGTGTTCTTTCCCTTCTGGTGGCCCACAACGGCGATGGCCCGTCCGTCCATTTTCGCCAGTCCGGTGACCATGGCTTTGTCATCCCCGAAAGATCGGTCACCGTGCAGCTCGACGAAATCCGTCATCATCCCGTTGATGTAATCGAGCGTATGGGGGCGGTTCGGATGGCGGGCGATGAGCACGCGCTGCCACCGTGTGAGGTTGGCATAGGTCTTCTGCCGCTGACGGACCACTTCCTCTTCCAGGCGCTGGATCTCATCGGCCAGGGCATCGAGGTTTTCGGTCACCGCATAGTTTCTCATTTCCTCGATGCGTTTTTCGAGTTCGTAAATCGGCTTTTCGAATTCGAGTATCGGGCCGTTTTCTTCCATGGTATGCTCCGGGCTTTGCCATCCGGGTCTCATAAACTGCAATCGCGGCGGACTCGTGTGCTGCAAGATCGTCTTGCCGCGTTTCCTCAAATAAAGACGAACCGATGCGACCTGTCAAGTGTGGGGGGCTGGTGGAAGGATTCGGTCTGTCAACATTCAAGCGCGGATGCCAGTAAAGCCGTTTCCGGAGTGCCATGCAAGGTTCAGTTCGCCGGTCCCCCGTCAGCGGGGCAAACTCCTTGACCTTCCCAGGTCGAAAAGGTTAGTTGCCGTTACCTTCGATCCCGCCCCGGATTCACCGGCGGCTTAATCCGTCGGATGGAAGGATCTCTATCCATGACGACGAGCGAACCGTCTCTCAAACCAGATCTTTTGTCGGAATTCACCCTGACCGCGGACCACGTACGCCGGTATCGCGAAAACGGTCACGTCCATCTGGGCGGAGTCTGTTCAAGGGAAGAGATCGCCGAATACCGCGAGGTGCTGAAATCGATCACGGCCAAACGGTTTGCCGGAACGAAAAAGATGAGCGACCGGCCGGAGGATGATTTCTCCCGCGTATTCATGCAGACCTTCAACCTGAGAGAGGCTGACGAGCGTGCCGCGCGTTTCATCCAGTCGCCCCGCTTCGGGAAGATCGCAGCCGACCTGCTGGGCGTTGACGCGGTGCGCATCTACTACGACAAGGCGATGTTCAAGGAACCCGAAAGTTGGCTCACGCCATGGCACCAGGATGGTCCGCACTGGCCCCTTCATTCGGACAACGTGCTCACCATGTGGATACCCCTCGTGGACACCTCTGTCGATATGGGGCCGCCGCGATTCGCCAGCGGAACTCACAGGTCAAGAGTCTTGGGCCCCAGGGGGATCCACCGCAAATCGGAATCCTACTTCGAAGGCTATATCCGCACCGGGCGGATCCCTGTGATTGAAGAGGAGATTCCCGCCGGCGACGTTACCCTGCACAGCCACTGGGTCGTACACGGCGCCCGGGCCAACACGTCGTGCCGCGTCCGCGAAGCCATTGGGATCACGTTCTACGAGGACGGCCTCTTTATCGACGATTCGGCGTGCAGCGAGAAAAACCGGCCGGTCATCGATGCCAACCTGGGCAACAGGCGTCCGGGCGAGCGGGCTGACCACCCTCGGAACCAGGTGGTGTTCGCACGGTCATGAATCGTCGGGCGCCGAACACGAAAAGCCGGTCACGTATGGAAACGTTATGCCTGTCGGGAGCAACGGTACATTGATTCAAGAAAGAGCATTTATTGAAAAGCTGCGCATCAGTCGCGCCAGGATGCTGAACCCCGCCGCAGGCGCGCTCACGGCGTCCGTAGCCGTCCTTCTCCGCGAGGCGGTTGGGGGAATGGAATTGCTCTTCCTGGTGCGTGCGCGGCGCGACGGAGATCCATGGTCCGGCCATATCGGTTTTCCCGGCGGGAAAATCGACGCTACTGATGAAGATCCGCGGCAAACCGCCATCCGGGAAACGCGGGAGGAAACCGGCCTCGATCTCAACGGGGCGGAATACGTCTGCCGGCTCGATGACCAGGCTACACATCTCAGCAAGGTGCACGTTGCCGCTTTCGTGTTTTGTCTTACGCATGGATTCGAGTTGGCACTTAACCATGAGGTCCAGGACGCATTCTGGTTTCCGCTTGCTGATCTAATGGATCAGAACCGGTACGTGACGACCACGGTCGCGGGTGAATGGGGAGAACGGGAAGTATGCGCCATCGATCTCCTGGACGGTGAAGGACCCGTGCTCTGGGGTCTCACGTATCGTTTTGCCGCCCAGGTACTTGCCTGTGTCGGTCACCAGTTGCCCGGTGGATCCGAGGTACAGTTGCGTTAGGCCGTTGGTGTTGCCCCGTCATCCCAATTGCCATGTCACCTTATAGCCATGTTACCCTGAAAAAAGTAGAGGTTTGAGTCTATGGAGCTCTCGTTGTCCGTTCGCGTCGCGGAATCCGTTCTGAACAAGGAAGAAGCCAACCGTTCCATGGAACACCTGGCCGACCTGGCCCTGGAGATCGGATACTCCGCCATGTGCATGCGGGCTTCCCAGGCCGGTATCAAGTCGCCGCTGGAACAGATCACGGCCGTACGGAAGATCCTCGATGATAGGGATCTCCCCGTTTCCATGATTACTGGAGACATCCCCATACCCGCGAACGACGAGCACGCCCCTGATGCCCTGCGAAACATCACGCCCTACCTGGATTTGGCCGAATTGCTGGATGCCGACCTGATCCGGATCGGCATGAAGAAGGAAGAAGATATCGCCTGGGCGCGGTGGGCTTCGGATGAGGCGGCCGAACGGGACATACGGCTGGCCCACCAGTCTCATACACGGAGCCTGTTTGAGACCGTGGAAGAGTCGGTCTCCGTGCTGAAACAGGTCGGACGCGAGAATTTCGGCATCATCTACGAACCGGCTAATCTCGACCTGTGCGGCCAGGATTACGGCCCGGAAACCATAAAGCGTTTCGAGCCCTGGCTCTTCAACGTCTATCTGCAGAACCACCGCCTGAATCCCGATGGATCCATGACCCTGAACACCTGGGTACGGGGACCCGCACCCCACGATCCGGTTCCGCTCCAGGAAACGGGCGGGATCGATTTTCCCGTCATTATGCGGACGCTTGAGGAGTTGGAATACGACGGTTACGTCACCGTGCACCAGGCGTTTGCCGAGCTCATGGAACCCGAAGACGCCGCCCGCCAGAGCTACGAATATCTTGCCTCCATCGCGGACTTTCCCTCCAGGGCACACTTCCCCCGGATTCCGCCTCCGCGTTTGGGTCCGGATCTCACCGAATAGCGCACGCAGGTAACCCTTGTTCGGCGAGCGCTGGGGCATACCACGTTACGCTAAACCAGGTAGACCAGGATGTAGAGAACGGGCCAGATGAGGACGACGAAGAGCCAGAACATGTAGCCCAGTACGACGCCCGTGTGTTTTTCAGCGGTATAGACGCCGGTGGAGGACCGAACCCAGAGGTAGAGCAATACGAGTACGGTGGCGAGTACGTGGATCGCGTGGAGTCCGATGATCGAATAGAACATGGCGCCGTACAGGCTCGAGGTCATACTCAGCCCGAAACGGATCAGCCGGATCCATTCGAAGCCCTGGACCGTGAGGAAGACCACGCCCAGCACGCAGGTTATCATCAACCACCGGGTCAGTTGGCGGGAGGCATTCCGCTTCACGGCCCGGTACGCCCGGTGCATGGTGTAGCCGCTTACCAGTAGAAACAGGGTGTTTATACCCGTGATCCCGATGGGCAGCCGGGGCTGGTCCGGCGGAGGCCATTCCGCTACGAGACCCGACCGCAGCCAGAACAGGATGAAGAGCAGCGTGATGAAGATGATGAGTTCGCTGGCGATGAAGAGGTACATGCCCAGGATTTCCATGGGCATGCCGGGCTGTGTATCCAGTTCGACAGGTTTTGCCGCGGGTTGACCGGTCTGTTGGGTCAAGGGTTATTCCTTTTACTTGGGGGGAGCGTGTGGGAATCGAACCCACCACGGACCTGTTTAGGGCCCGCCATCGGATTTGAAGTCCGTGAGGCGCACCAGCAACCCATACACTCCCCTGAAAGCTCGACATTCGGTCCGAGATATCCGCCAATCTGGGCGATACCTTCTGCCTACAGTCACTTGCCTACCCATCCACACTCATTCACCATCCCCGTCCGCCAGCCGATGCGTCCCGGATTCCCGGTTGGTCACTCCCAGATCGCAGAAGTAGTCCAGCAATGCGGTGGCGTCCGCACGGGAGATGCCCATGTGGCCGCGGAACTCGGAAGCCCGGACCGTTCCATGGTTTTTCAGGTAGTCCACCAGGCTTTCCCTGACCTCTGCGAGGCCCTGCTGATGCATGATCTGGCGCTCGGCGAATTCGACGAAGATGCCCTGCTCGAGCGCATAGGCCGCCATGCTCCTAATCATATCCTGGCTTGACTTCAGATCAACCGGTAAATCCCCCGGGACGATCGATCGATCTTCCATGACCTGGGTGATTTCGTTCATCGAAAACACGGCCGGCGGATTGGCATTGGCCAGCTCTTCGAACGCCTCGAGAACGCACTTCTCCTGGCCTGTCAATGTAACGGCGTGGTTGGACAGGCGGATCGACCGGCCGGACAATACGATCCTGGATTCCCGGTCGAGATCCTTGAGCAGCGCGTCGTAGACGGTATCGGGCGCTACCCAGGATAGCTGTAGCTTCGGGGCGTCCTTGGGCAGCGTGTCCTTCAGTCGCTGTTCACGGTGCATTTTATCGAGCGCAACGACCAGTTCGTCCTTCAAGGCCGTGTACCAGTGATTGTGCAGAAACCGCCGGTCCTGGAACCGTACGAGTACACCTTCTTCTTCCAAACGGGTCACGGACCGCTGCAACACGCCGCCGCTCAAATTCGTGGACCGAACGAGGTCCTGCATGGATTTGAGCCGATGTTCACCGTAGGCGTGCCGCATGACCCGTTCTACCAGGACATCCGGCTCCGCGTCGGTCACCGCTTCCAGGTAGTCCAGGACGGCCTGGCGGAACCGGCGGTTCTTCTGAGGATACACTTCCACAAAACGTCCGCCGCCGAGCAGCCGCATGGAAGAAAACCCGCGGATGATGAAGCGCTCGTTCCGTTCCGCCACGATGGGGCTCTCCAGGCGAAGCTGCACGAATCCCGTTTCGCCGGGGTCCAGCTCGTCCCGGTCGAGGAGGATCAACCTGCCGATCGTTTCGCTGGTACCCTTGTGCAGACGTACGCGCTGCCGATTCTTGAGGGGCTCTTCAAGGGATTCCAGGCACTGCAGTTGTGCATCGGTCATCGATGTCGGAAGCAGGTATCCGGGTGTGCCCAGTTCATCGCCACGCTGTATGTCGCTCGTTTTGATATTCGAGACGTTCAGCGCTACCCGTTGTCCTTTCTCGGCGCGATCAACCGAGTCGTTGTGGCTCTGCATGCCCCGGACCCTCAGCGGCGTCCGGGCAGGGAGCAGTTCGGTGTCCCCATTCGCTTCCAGGCTGCCCGAAAGGACGGTGCCGGCTATGACCGTTCCGAAGCCCTTCATGGAGAATACGCGGTCGACGGGCATTCGGAAGTAGCCCGCGTCGCCGTCGATCGCAATCCCGTTCAACTTCGCCTCGATGGTTTCCTTCAGCCGGTCGATCCCCGCGCCCTCGATCGAGGACACCCGGACGACGGGCGCACGGTCCAGGAACGAGCCGGATACGAGCGAGTTCACATCTTCTTCGACGAGCATCAGCCATTCCTCGTCGACCAGGTCGCATTTCGTCAGGACGACGATGCCCTCGCCGATCCCCATATATTTAACCGTACCGAGATGTTCCACTGTCTGTGGCATCACGCCCTCGTCGGCAGCCACTACGAAGAGCACGAGATGTATGCCGCTCACGCCCGCGACCATGGTCTTGAGGAACCGTTCGTGGCCGGGAACGTCGACAATGGGGACCTCCCGGCCATCGCTCAACCGCAAGAAGGTGAACCCGAGGTCGATGGTCATTCCCCGGGCCATTTCTTCTTTGAGACGGTCGGGATGAACACCCGTGAGTGCTTCGACGAGTGCGCTCTTTCCGTGGTCGACGTGACCTGCCGTGCCTATGGTGAGATGGGACATGATTGTGCGGGATTCGTGGTTGCCGAAAGTAGTTGTGCCGCGTTAGCCGGGTTTAACAGCGCGGAGCGCAGGCTGACGGAATCTACTTGGACCGGACGACGATCACGCGGTCCGCCCGTCCATGTATCACGGACCGGTTTTCGATACCGGCGTTTCTACCGATGACCGCGTGGGAGATGGAGGCGCCGTCGCCGATGTCCGCACCCTCCATGATCACGCTGTGTTCTATGGCCGCGCCGTGTCCGATTCGAACGCCCGGACCGATACTGACGCCCGGACCGATGCGGCAACGCTCGAGTTCGGCCGTGGCATCGACACAAACCGGTGGACGAAGCACGAGGTTGGGCGATGAGAAGTTGTCATCCATGATCTCCGGCAAGGTGGTCTCCTCGCCAACCGATGCCAGCAGTCTTTCATTTGATTCCAGGTACGCTTCGGGCGATCTCACGCCGAAAGGCCGATTGTCGAGAGCCAGATCCAGCACGGTTTCGCCGCGACGGGCGAGTTCCTCCAGCGCCGCGCCAAACAAATCGTCCGGTGTATCCTCACCGGCCTTTTCGCTATTCAAGGCATCGTAGACATGGGGCGTCATCAGATAGATTCCGGTGGACTCATGGGCATTGCCATGTGTATTCCCGGCGCTCCCGACATGCCGACTCGCCCGGATCCCTGTATTCCCGGCGCGTAGCTCCGCTCGGATCCCGCGAGGATGGTTTTCGCGATACGACTGGATCAGGCTGGCGTAGACCTTCGACTCCAGCAGTAGTGGCCCCGGGGTAATCAGAAATGGTGCCATCTTAGTGAATGTCGCCAACTCCCGGACGCGCTCTAAATTGCTTTTTTCAATAGAGCCCTGGCCATCCGGTGCGTCCTGGTAGGTCAGGGTCATGTCCCAGCGTGTGCCGTCGCCACATTGAGAAGCGATCTCCCAGGTTTCCCGACCGGCCGCGATCAGCGTCTCCCGTACCCCGGTCTGCGCGTATTCTCCAAGGACTCTTTCGACTAACGGCGTGTTGGTCAGGGGAAGGAGCAAGCCGGAACCCGGGTCCCAGCCAACGGACCCGGTCTCGTCGCCCGCGGTCAGAATGACACCTTTCAACGACCCGCTATCATCCATCCGTCTACGGCTCCCGGCGAGAATCCAGGACCTGCTGGAACCCCATGCGAACAACCCTGTTCAGCCGGTGTGGAATCCCTTTCAAACACGCAACTAAACTAAGTTCGGACCGGTCCTTCGTCAAGACCATTGAAAGCGGTGGATACGGGGGATTTGCTTGACAGGAAACACAGTCCGGGCTTACTTACCGCGCGTTATCGGAAGTACCTAATCGGCGAGAGGATCAGTCATGTTCCCAGCGAAAGGCCGCAGCGGCGAGATGTCCTTTCTGGAACATCTCGAAGAGCTTCGCAGGGCCATATTGAAATCCGTGCTAGCCATTCTGGTCGGCATGGTCCTCTGCTTCACCTTCGCCGACTATATCATCAATTTCCTCCTCTCTCCGACATTCCAGGAAAATCTCAAGACCGAAATCGAGATCCAGGCCATCCGACCGGCCGGCATGTTTACGGCCAAGGTGAACATCTCTTTGCTGCTGGGCTTCGCCCTCGCACTGCCCTACGTGCTTTACAACCTGTGGACATTCGTATCACCCGGTCTGCTGGATAGAGAGAAGAAGTATGTCCCCATCGTTATCTTCTTCTGCTGCGTGCTTTTCCTCGTTGGCGCCGCCTTCGCTTTCTATGTACTGATCCCGGTCATGGTCCGGTTCTTCGTCCAGCTGCACGTCCCGGACATCAAGCCCCAGTGGGATATCGGGTTCTATGTCGGACTCGTAAACAAGATGGTCCTGATTATGGGCATCGTGTTCCAGATGCCGGCGGTGGTGGCGTTTCTGACCTGGCTTCGCATCCTGAACGCCAGCGTGCTGAAACGGGTGTGGCGCATCGCCCTGGTGGTCATTTTTATAGCGGCCGCCGTCATCACGCCCACCGGAGATCCCTACACGCAGACCCTCGTGGCGATTCCCCTTGTGGTGCTGTATTTCATCAGCATGGGTATCGCCGCGCTGATCGGCAGGAGCAGAAGCAAAGCGGAAGAGGCTGAAGAAGATGATGATGGCGACGGCGACGGTGGTGGCGACGGAGACGACGATGGAGAGGACGAGGAACAACCCGCGCTGACCACGGGCGAGCCCGACACTCCGACGCTTCCGCGTGGGTCGTCTCCGAGTGCCGGGCAACGGACCGGCCGCGACTACTGGCCTGACGACGATGAATTCATCTACGATTATGACGCGGAGATGGGGTACTCGGAGGAGCCGGATTCGGTTGGAGATGAAGCCGGCAAGGAGGGTGATTCGGATAGCGATAAGCCTGAAGGCGAAGATTCAAGGCAGTCCGGGGAGGACGAGGTGATCGACGCTTCTGACGATACTGAAGAATCAGGAAACGACTCCGGCAGTCCTCTGGATTCAGATCAAGATGTGGCAGATGAACCGGATTCGCCGGACGACGATGAGAAGCCTCCTTCGACTTCAGGGGGTACGGATAAAGAATGAGTCACGAAGTTAGTAACATAAAACAGAGGGAAGAGTTTAATCTTCAAAATAGCGAATAGGAGCGTATATGACATCGCTTGAAGAAATCCTCAGCAACGCCAAACGTGCTAAATTGATTCCCATTATGGCTGAATCTCGTAAGGAAGAGCGGTTGGTCTCGATCTTGCTGTCGGTTTTAGGTGTCGTTCGTCCATTCGCAGCGCAGCTTCTTGAGAACTGTAGTGTGCGCGTAGGAAAGACTTCCGATTTAGAGTGTTATACAGAGGTTAATTTCCCTTCTGACGATGAAAGCCATACTGACAGGCCGGATGGCGTACTACGCATAGCTAGCCGAAACAAAGTCCGGTGGTCGGCACTCTTTGAGGCAAAAGTTGACAACGCTGAAATCGACGAAGAGCAAGTAATAAGGTATGGAGAGGTAGCAAGAAAACATGGAATCACCGCCGTATTCACGTTGTCAAACCAACTGGTTCCATTACCCACTCATATACCCTATTCAGTACCCAAAAGACTGAGTAATCGTGTTGAATTTTACCATATATCCTGGACTAGCATCCGTACTCAGGCAATGCTCACATTGAAAGACAGTGAGGAACTAAGTCCGGAACAGAGATTCATTCTTGAGGAAATGGTCGGCTATTTCGAACACTCAAATTCAGGCGTCAAAAGATTTGACCAGATGAATAAAGAGTGGCGGCCACTCGTTATGGGAATCAGACATGGTGAGCGATTTCAAAAGTCATCGACCGAAATAGAAAATTGAAGTTACCCCGTTTTTGTGGACGGTTTACTGTTTGGGATTCAGGCAGTTTTCTTGAGTCTCCTTTCGAAGTTTACAGGTGAGAGGTATCCGAGGGATGAGTGGCGTCTGTGGGTGTTATAGAAGCCCTCGATGTATTGGAACAGGGCAAGTCTGGCTTCGGCCTTTGTGGCAAAAGACCTGCGATCGATCAGTTCGCATTCCAGGCTGGCGAAGAAGCGCTCGCACAGGGCGTTGTCGTAGCAGTCCCCGACCGAACCCATGGAAGGTCTGACGCCCGCCTGTCTGCATCTTTTGCCGAAGGCCACCGAGGTGTACTGTGACCCCTGGTCGCTGTGGTGGATCACGCCATCGGGTCTGCGCTGGCCAAGGGCCATGTCCAGGGCGTCTTCGACCAGTTCGCTTCGCAGATGGTTGGCCATGGACCAGCCGACCACGCGGCGACTGAAGGCGTCTATGACCACCGAGAGGTAGAGGAAGCCCGCATGGGTCGGCACGTAGGTGATATCGGCTACCCACAACCTGTCCCTGACTGGCGCGCTGAAGTCCCGATTGACCAGGTCCGGCGCCTTCCTGCCCTGATCGGACCGGCGGGTAGTGCACACGGCGCTACGGCGTGATACCCCGCTGATGGAGGCCATGCGCATCAGGCGAGCCACGCGTTTGAGTCCCACGCGGATACCGGACTCGCAAAGTTCGGCATGGATGCGCGGCGCGCCGTAGGTACCGTAGGAACGCTGATGGATCGAGCGGACCCGGCTAAGCAGCATAGCATCCTCTCTGGCTCTCCTGGAGACGGATCGCCTGAGCCAGACGTAGTAACCGCTGGGGGAGACATCCAGCAGACCGCACATCCGGCGAATGGGATAGGAGGCCTGGCTTGCCTTTATGAACGAGAAGACCCGGGTGGGGTCTCGGTCTCCCGGGCGAACCAGGCCGCGGCTTTTGCCAGGATCTCCCGATCCATCCTGAGCTGTCTGTTCTCACGACGCAGACGACGCAGTTCGGCCCGTTCTTCGGTTCTCAGGCCGTCTTCACGCCTGCCTTGGTCCAGGTCGTCCTGCTTGACCCAGTTGCGGATGGCCTGGGCGGTGGGCTCGAACTCCTTGGCCAGCGCTTCGGGGCTGCGACCAGAGCGAACGAGATCGACCATCTGCTGGCGGAAGGCCGCTGGATAGGGGGCATGGGATCTGGGCATGTGACTCTCCTTTCATACACAAGAAGTTACATGTCCACTAAACCGGGTCAACTCCAAATACAGTCGCGAGTTGGCATCAGGAAGAACGAGACGTCAGTTTGATTCTGACTCGTCGTATCGGAGAACGTGTCGATATACGCCTTCCGCGTAAACACAGAATAGATACAGCCTTACGTGTAAAAGAGGCTTGCGAGTTATTGGTCGAATCTAACGAACTGTTTTCTCAGTTTTCCATTCCAAATGCTGCCAGTGATCTGGATGTATTCGTAAACTTGCAGCGAAGAACAATTTCCTGCTCAATGAAGCTTAAAGCTCCGGGTGATAGAAAGCGATCCAGTTCTAGAATAAACTGGCTGCTGCGGCAGTTGAAAAACGTAGAAGGTGAAGACGTGTTTATACGTGCGTTCTGGAGCGGCCGGGGTCAGCCCACGCAAGCTGCATTGTTTGATGCGCAGTCTGATACCCGATATCTTGAGATTGAACGCCCGGGGGCAGTACCTACAGCATTTGAGATTGTTATAGTAACTGATCTCGCAGGCCGGTTTTCTGGAAGGTCTACGTTTATAGAAGACTTGGAGAAAGCGATTCCTGAGTTCTACGACAGAATCGGCCAGAACTTACGACCGTGGGTTCCTCCTCCACCTTCAATTGAAAAACGTGATCCGGTACATACCAAATCAGTCTCCTCGGATAGTTCTGATTTGAACGATGAGGTTGTTCCTGAGGGAATAAAAGCAGACACATCTGAATAGAGGCCGTCCTCTATCTCACGGCATCCAGATGAAGCGTATAATACCGTCAAATATAATGCGAAATCCTCAAGTACAGATACCTGCCCATGAAATCGTAGGTGGAGAAATCCGAAGTGCCCAGCAACCCGTTGAAGATCACCGCGGGCGGCTGGTTGAATACGTTGTTCACCCCCAGCGTCAGCACGGTACCGCCTGCCCTTGAAAAAACCCTGCAGGTCCCCCGGAGGCCAAGCACACTGTTGGACTCCACGTCCCTGTTTGCCGGCGTTTCGACGACGTCTGAACGGTACAGCCCCTTGCAGTCGTTATCCTCGCACTCCACGAAACCGCCGACGTATTCCCACGTGAGACCCGCCGAAGCGCGCCGCCACTTCAGGTCCATCGAGGCTGCATGCCGCCACCGGGGGAACACGCCCACGTCGTAATATCCCCTGGCCTTGATTACTTCCGTGCCGCCGGCCGAGGGCAGGAACTGGTCGTACTCGATCAGCAGGTTGGAGTCCAGCCGCGCCGACAATATGCCCCATGCGGTGTTTCCGTTGTATGACGCCTCCAGATCTATTCCCGCGGTCTCGGTTTCGCCGACGTTGGTATTGGTCTGAACAATGTGGGAGATCAGCTTCGTACCGGTATCCCGTACGATCTGGTCACAATGCGTGGGACTGTCCTGCGAGTAACAGTTGCTCAGGATGACGCCCGCTGGGAGCGAACCGATCTCGTCCTCGATGCGATTCCGGTAGAAGTTCAGGTTGAGGCGGAAGTCTGGTGCGAACTCGGGGCGGAAGCGCATACCTGCCGTGATCATCCCCGCCTTCTCTGGATCGAGGTCCGTGGACCCGCCTTCCCGGGCACGAAGCTGGGCCCGGGAGTCCCTGAAACCGGGTGGGATACCCGCGGCGGCGCAGTTCCGCTGCTGCTGCGCAGTCAATACACGCGAGTTGCCTCCTTCGTCCACCGTACTGCAGGGATCGCTCACCAGGGGAAACACGTCGTTGGCGCCGAGAAACATCTCGGCGATGTTGGGGGCCCGGAAGGCATTGGAATAGGTAGCGCGAAGGACCAGCCCTCTTGGCAGCTCGACACGGACCCCGGTTTCATAGGTCAGGCCGGAACCGAAGGTATCGTAGTGAAACGCCCGCCCCGCCGCGGTCAGGTGGAATCCGACGCCATTCCGGTGGTAAACCGGCAGCCGGGTCTCGCCATACAACGCCTGTACCGCGAAGCTTCCCTCGGTTGCTTCGGTTCTGAATCCGGTCGTGTTGCCCGAGGCAGTAACCGGGTCGGGCGTATAGGCGCCGGACTCCCAGCGCGAAGACACGCCCGCGGCAACGGACAGCGGTCCGTGTGACAGGTCCGCCAGGCCGCCCGCCAGGTTCCACTGCAAAATCTTCTGCTTCGTGTATCCCCGGGCCAAGCCGGTGTACTGGATGTAGGCCAGCATCTCCGGCGTGATGGTCCCGGCGCCGTGCAGGATATCGAGGGGCACGCAGTTTCCCGTGCACTCCTCGTCCGGCCCCAGGGCCTTCATGAGGTTGCTTCGGATGAACCTGCCCTGGTTGACCGTGGTTCCGTATGTGCGCCCGAAGGCGAAGAACGCATCCGAGTCGAAGCTCGCCAGTCGACTCCTGAGTCCCAGTACAATACGAAAGGTGCTCAGGTCCTGGTTGAAGATCCGGTTACCGGCCTCCACGAAACGCCGGCGGACATCCACGAAGTCCCGCCCGAACTCGTTGAACCGGTTGCCCGCCGACACCGCGGTGCCTTCCTCGATGGTGAAGAGCGGGGTCGGCGCGAGCTTCTGTTCGGACTGCCGGTTGGTATACACCACCTCGAAAAACGGACGCAGCCGGTCGCTCAACCGGTGGGTGCCGCCGAGGAACGTGGTGTATCGCTTCTGTGGCGTGAATATGTAATTCTCAGGCTGGTAGTTGTACAGGTCACCGGTGCCGTCCAGGGAGTTTCCCGCGTAGCTGAAAGGCCTCCAGCCCGTGGACGGGTCCAGATGATAATCCCCGGCACCGTCACCTGCGGCGGCGTTGATTACTTGCCACAAGGCATTGCCCGCCTCGCCCGACTGGTCGACAATATGGCCCTCAGGCGTCGCCGAGCTGCCGCTCGTAGTGAAGGTCCCGTCGTTCTTCGCCCAGTTGTAGTTCTTGTCGGATTCACTGAAACTGCGCTCGTAGGTCCAGACCGGCCGTTGGTCATGGTATCCGGCGGAGAACAGGAAATTGCCCCGGTCTCGCCTGAGGCCCGCGGTAAAGGCCAGGTCGATGGCCACGCCGTCACCGGTGCCCGATATGCCCTGGTAGGACTCGAACTCCACGCCGTCCAGGTCCGAACGCGTGATGACGTTGACCACACCGCCCACGGCGTCGGAGCCGTAGACCGCGGAGGCTCCGTCCTTGAGCACCTCGATCCGTTCGATAACAGTGGATGGGAGGGAGTTGAGATCGACCGCGGCGTCCGCTCCGAGGCCCCCGGGTACGAACCTGCGGCCATTGACCAGGACCAGGGTCCGTTGGGCGCCCAGGCCGCGGAGACTGATGCGGGTGGCCCCGTCGCCGCTGTAGTTGGCCTGGGTATTGGTGGCGTTGGATTGGACCGTGAGCGACTGGAGGACGTCCCCCACGGAGGCGAGCCCCCTGGCCTGGATATCCTCGCGAGCCAGGATGACCACCGGGGCCGTCGAGCCTTCCGCCTCGCCCCGGATCCTGGACCCGGTCACCGTCACTTCGTCAAAGACGTAGTCGACCTGAACGGAATCCGGGTTGTCGGCGTCCTGGGCGAAGGGCCCGGTATTGGGCGGTACAACGAATAAAACCGCCGCCAGCAGCAATGTTCTTCCGTAGCCCAATTCCGGGGCCTGTCTGTTAACAGTTCGTGTAGTCTACAGGTAATGGGACAGCCTGATGTACAGGTACCTGCCCAGGAAGTCGTACGTCGACGCGTCCGACGTGCCCAGAAACCCGTTGAAGATCACCGAAGGCGCCTGGTCGAACACATTGTTGACACCGACCGTGATCACGGAGCCGCCTGCCTTGGAGAATAGCCGGTAGGACCCCTGGATTCCGAACATGTGGTGTGCGTCCACGTCGCGGACCGTCGGAGTCGTTTCCACGTCGTCGCGGTACAGGCCCTTGCAGTCATCGTCCTCGCATTCCTGGAAGCCGCCGGTGTACTGCCATGTCAGACCCGCCGATGTGCGGCTCCACTTCAACCCTACATTGGCGTTGTGCCGCCAGGTGGGGAACACGCCCAGGTCGTAGTAACCCTTGCCCTTTACCAGTTCAAAACCTCCCGGTATAGGCAGGTACACGTCGTAGGCGAAGAGGTAATTGGACTTGATCCGCGCCGAGAGCAGACCGAGCGGCGTATCGTCGATGTAGTTCAGTTCGATGTCGAGTCCATTTGTTTCCGTCTCGCCGATGTTGGTGGCGGTCGAGAAGATGTTCCTGATCACGCCGAACTGGTCCCGTTCGATCAGGTCGCAGTACGTCGGGTTGTCCTGCGAGTAGCAGTTGCTCAGGATGAGCCCCGCGCCGAGGGCCCCGATTTCGTCCTTGATCTTCGTCGCGTAGTAACTGACCGCGACGTCGAGGTTCGGCAGGAAACCGGGCTGGTACACCACGCCGGCGGTGACCGTGTTGGCTCGCTCGGGATCGAGTTCCGTTGAACCGCCGACCTTGGTCCGTAGCTGTGCACTGGTATCCTCGAAACCGGACGGCACGCCCGCGGACGCGCAGTTCTGCATCTGCTGCGAGGTCAGCTGGCGCGGGTTGCCGCCTTTGTCCACGACGCTGCAGGGATCGCTGACCAACGGGAAGCTGTCGCTCTGGCCCAGAAACATTTCGGCGACGCTCGGTGCACGGAATGCCTTAGAGAAGGTCGACCGGAAGGCCAGGCCCCGCGGGAGTTCGAGCCGGGCGCCCGCTTCGTACGTGAAGTCCGAACCGAAGGTGTCGTAGTTGAACAATCGGCCCGCAGCCGTGATGTCCAGTCCGCCCATCTCATTCTGGTACACTGGAATGCTGGTTTCGGCGTATACTGCGCGGACCGAGTAATCACCCTCGGTCGCCTCTTCCTTGTTGCCCGTGGTGTTGCCCGTGGCGGTAATCGGATCGGGAATAGATCCGCCCGCTTCCCACCTGGACGAAGCGCCCACGGCCACGGCAAGGGGTCCCGCCGGCAATTCGTACAGGTCGCCGGTCAGGTTGTACTGCAGGATTCTCTGCGTCGTATAACCCCTGGCGATGCCGGTGTACTGAATGTACTTAAGCATATCCTCCGTGATTGTACCGGGCCCGTGCAGCAGGTCCAGGGGTACGCAGGGCGCCACACACTCCGAATCAGGTCCCAGCGCCTTCCTTACATTGCTCAGAATGAACCGGCCCTCGTTGATGTTGGTACCGCTGGTCCGGCCGTAGGAAAAGGCCAGGTCCCCGGAAAATCCCCGGAATTCGTGCTCCAGTCCCAGGACGATCCGGTAAGTATCAAGATCCTGCAGGAAATTCCGGTTGCTCGCTTCGACGAACCGCCGACGGACGTCGAGGAAGTCGCGTCCATACTCGTTATAACGGTTTTCGGCCGACACCAGGACATCGTCTTCGAAGAAGATAAACAAAGGGGTAGGCGCCAGCTTCTGGTCCGACTGCCGGTTGGTATACGACACCTCGAAAAAGCCGGTCAGATCATCATTAAAAAAGTAGTTCCCGCTGAGGAACGTGGAGTACCTCGTTTGCGGCGTGTACAGGTAATTCTCCGGCTGGTGGTTGTACAGGTCGCCTGTCCCGTCCAGCGAGTTTCCTGCGTAGTTGAAAGGACGCCACCCACCGGATGGTGCGTTAAAGTAGTCTCCGGCGTCTTCCCCGGCTCTTTCAACAATCGCCTGCCAGGCCGCGTTTCCTTCCTGCTCCAGGCGGTCGATAATGGTTCCTTCGGGCGTGGCCGGACTGCCGCTGGTGGTGAAAGATCCGTCGTTCGCACCCCAGTCGTAGCTCTTGTGCGCCTCGCTGAAATCGCGGTCGCCGGTCCATACCGGTTTGCGGTTGTGGTATCCCGCGGAGAACAGGATGTTGCCCCGGCCGCTTCGCAGGCCGGCGGTTATGCTGGCGTCGATCACGTCACCGTCGCCCGCGCCAGATACACCCTGGTAGTACTCGAACTCCACGCCTTCCAGGTCGGACCGCGTGATGATGTTTACGACACCGCCGATGGCATCGGAACCATAGACGGCCGAGGCGCCGTCTTTAAGCACCTCGATTCGTTCGATTACGGACGCGGGTATGGAGTTCAGGTCGACGGACGAGTTCGCCCCGGTTCCGCCCGGTACGAATCGGCGGCCGTTGACCAGAACGAGCGTACGTGTGCTGCCCAGTCCGCGAAGGCTGATCCGGGTGGACCCGTCGCCGCCGTTGTTGGCCTGGGTGTTGATGGCGTTGGATTGGACGGTCAGGGTCTGGAGCACGTCGCCGATGGACGCGAGCCCCTTTTCCTGGATCTGTGTTTTGGCAAGGATTATAACGGGTGCGATGGATTCTGCGGCTTCGCCCCTGATGCGGGAACCGGTCACGGTCACTTCTTCGGCGACGAAATCGATCTCTTCCATTTCCTGATCTTGCTGGGTGGTGGCATCTGTAGACACCAGAGCAAACAACGCAATCGCAACCCAGGAAAGAGCCTTACGGGGTCTCATGGCTATTCTCCTGACATGAACGGTTGAATCGATAAGACTCCTCGCTCCTCGAAGGGCGGGTGAATTTTGAGATGAACAGGCAGTAATGACATAATGTCGACTGATGTTAGAGTTGCCAATACAAAATGTTGGTTTTTATGCATTGAGCAGGACAAGGAGGTAGTGATCGAATCTGCCGGTCCCGGGGACATAAAACCCTATTCTTCGGAAGGTCTGACGGACTTCCTGCTGCCGTGCATCGAAGAGGCGCTGTACCGTCGGAAAGCGTTCATTACCTTGGGAGCAAGACGCAGGGTGGAAGTCATGGTCGGAATCGCCATGAGGGCGAACAGGCCGTCGGCGAAACTGATCACCGCGTCAATTGAGGCGACGGAGGCAACCACGACGAAGACGACGTAGGCCACGTTATAGTACTTTGCATACCGGGCCCCGATCAGAAAGCTCAGGCACTTGGCGCCGTAGTAGGAGTAGGTCAACAACGTGGTAACGGCGAAGAAAAAAACGCATACGGTAAGGATATACGCACCGAAACCGGGTATGGCTGCTTCGAACGCGCCTGCTGTGAGCGTTACACCGTCGTCCGATGTGGTCCGCCATACTCCAGTCATCAGGATGACAAGGGCCGTACACGTACATACGATCATCGTATCGATGACCGGCCCTACCATGGCGACGAGACCTTCCCGAACCGGCTCGCCGGTCTTGGCGGCGCCGTGAGCCAGCGCTTCTGTGCCTATACCGGCCTCGTTGGAAAAGGCCGCGCGACGGACCCCGGTGACGATGGTCGTACCGACCACGCCACCCGCCACCGCGGTCCCGGTGAATGCATCGGTAAGTATAAGAGACAGATACCGGGGCACCTCACCCAGGTTGTTCAGGATAATCCAAAGCGTCGAGACCATGTAGAGAACCACCATGGCGGGAACGGCGCGGGAAGCCACTTCCGCGATGCGGGTGATCCCGCCGAAAATCACGGCGGCTACGAGGACGGACAGGGCCACGCCCGCGATGAGATCGAATTGGAGGTGGCCGTCTCCAGCAGGCAAGTAAGACGAGAACACGACGTCCCGGAAAATCTGTATCAACTGGTTGGGCTGCAGGAGCGGGAGACATCCGATGACGCCGGCTACGGCGAAGAGGATGGCCAGGGGTTTCCAGGCGCTTCCCAGGCCTTCCGATATCACGAACATCGGACCGCCCTGTATGCGTCCCGCGGTGTCTCGCGCCCGGTACATGATGGCCAGCGAGCAGGTAAAGAACTTGGTCGCCATGCCGACGAAGGCGCTGACCCACATCCAGAAAACCGCTCCGGGGCCTCCCGTGGTGATGGCGATGGCGACACCGGAGATGTTTCCCATTCCAATCGTGGCGGAGAGGGCGCTGACGAGCGCCTTGAAGTGGGAAACGTCCCCTGGGTCGGAAGGATCGTCGTACCTGCCGCGGATCAGGTCGAAGGCGTGCTTCACGTACCGGAACGGCGTGAAGCGGCTGTAAAGCAGCAGGAGTGCTCCGCCACCGATGACCAGGTAGAATACGTAGGACCATGCCAGGTCGGAAAAGGCGACTACGTAGGGTTCTATGAAGGTCATGGCCAGGTATTACCGGCTTGAGCGGAATTCAGGTTTTTACGCTTTACGGTCGCGGGATAAATCCCGCTGCCACGTCCTGCCTGAAGCTGCGCACCATGTCGATGTAGTCCCGGGAGAAGAGCTTGTCCAGACGCCTGTCGTAGCTGAAGATCGCGATGATCCGGGGCGGTTTCGTGTGTCCAACCGGAGTAACCCGGTGCAGCGCGTACTTGCCGTTGAACAGCACGAGGGTGCCCGGCCGGATGTCGGTGCGGCGAGTATGGTGCCGAGGCGCTTCGAAGACGGCGCGCACGTCGTCGTAGTGTTCGTCGTGGTCCTCCCGAAGGCCCGGTACGTATTCGAACTCCCCGCCGGAATCGGGCTCCTGGATCAACAGCGTGATGTTCCCGTTGTTGGAATCGAAGTGCCACCCGTTGCTGTCGCCTTCCTGGGCGATCTGCAGCGTCAGGGCAAGGTGGGGACAGGCGCTCGTATACAGCGTATCGAATCCCAGTACCCTTCGCACGAACTCGGTCAGTGCCGGCCAGTGGAATACGCTGCGCACGAGGCTGTCATTGGGAATCTGGTAGTTCAGGACCTGCCGGTACCTGTTTATATGCTCGACCGTCCGGGGATGGCCGGAGGGCCAGTTCCGGTCAACGTGGTCGTTTCCCTCGTAGCTCGTACGCGGCCTGTCAAAGTAGTAACCCTGAGGGATCAGGGCACGCGTCTCCTTCACCATGCCGGCCAGCGCATGTGGCTTCACGAAACCTTCAAGTACGCAGATGGATTGCTCTCGCAGTTCGGATCGGCAGGATGCGAGGAACCCCGTACCGGAATGGCCGTCCAGGTTCTCCATCGGGTACCGGCCGACGTCGACCAGGGTGGCGGGACTCACGGGTTCCATGGTTCTGATCCTCTCTCAGGTACGGGCTCAACCCGAACGGTCCTCCGGGTTCTCATCCGATGCTTCGTATTTCCCAGAGTTCGACCACCATGTCGGCCGGATATCCGATGGGATCGAAGTCGTCCGTTTCCCTGGCATCGTAGCCTACCGCGCCGAACAGGTTCTCGATGGTCCGGGAAGAATGATGCTGCGCCTCGCCGATCGTGTGGTAAAGATAGACCGCGGACGGAAGAATCACGGGGTAACCCATCTCGTACAACGCACAGGCCGGTTGACGCTGATGCAGGCGACGAATGACGTCCTGGGCGTGCTGCACGATACGCGCGCCCCCATGCTCGATATCTACGTCGAAACGGAAGGCGAAATGACTGCGGAGGTATCCCTGGTCGTGCAGGAAACCACCTACGCGGTCGATGCCGAGGGATAATTGCTCGAGCCGGTCCTGCGTGGCCAAGTCGTCTGGCAGATCCAGCGCGAGGTGGCGCCTGAGGCGGTCGAAGAACAACTTGCCCACCCGGATGGTAAACAGGCGGCGTTCCCGCTCCACAGTATCATCATAACGATCGCCATGCCTTTCGATCTGTTGGAAGGCCGACCTGTACAACGCGTAGGAAAGCGCGTCGAATTCGCCGGACTGCAGCGTCGTATCTCCGTCGGGACGAACGAAGGACTCCAGCAGCCCCCGCCTGGCCGGCCTGCCGTACACCGTCCGGATATATGATGCGACGTCTGCCTCGACGTCCGTAAACGCGTCGCCGTGCGGGTCAAGCGCCTTCCATTCGCTGACGATGGCCTCGGACATGAACGTGGTGAACTCGTTGCCTAGCTGCCACCAGGCGGCATATTCGGGAAACGGCCGTTCGAGTACGACTTGCCCAAGCGTTTTTGCGGTCATGTGCGCACAGGTCTCCAGTTCGCGGGATACATCGGCACGGATTACCGTTCCCGGAATCTATGGATACGGGTTACCCTTGTTTATTCAAGAAGGTCTCCACCTGGGGAAGCAGCATGGGATCTTCGGAGAGGCGAATGTACTCGCGCATCGATTCCCGGGCTTTATCGAACTCACCCAAACGGTAGTATGCGATACCCAGACGGAAATGTCCGGCGGCCAGCTCCGGGGCAAGGCGGACGACTTCCGTATAGCTTCGAATGCCCTGAAGATACCTGTGCAATCGATCACTGACAAGACCAATATTGAAATGAGCGGTTGCAAAATCAGGCCTCAGCGCCACGGCCCGGTCCAGGGCATTCAACGCGCTTTCTCCTGCCTCGGTACGCGAACGCATCGCCTCCAGCGCTTTCCGCCCGTCCGTTCTGTCCGGTTCCGCGGCAAGACGGACCGCTTCTTCCCAGAATTCAAGTGCCGAGCCGTAGTCGCCGCCGGATATCTGCGCGATGGCCAGGATGGCATTGGGCAGCGGATCGGAAGTTCCCGGGTTCAGGGCTTCCGCAACCGCGGATTCCACCGCGCTCCATTTCCTCTGGACAAGCAACACGGCGCCAATAGCCATCCGCGCGGCGCTCCACTCGGGCTGCATCGCAAGCGCTTCTTCAAAGTGGGTAATCGAGGTGTCCAGGTCGTGGGCGAAGGCGGCATCGACCCCGTCGCGGTAGGCCGATCTCGCTTCGCCGCCCACGGCGGAAGAACGGGCGGGAATCCGCCGGAGCGGGAGCCAGTCGTAGGCTGTCCCGTCTGTGCGATGATGACCCGCCCACCTGGCCGCGAGGTCGCGCCAGGTTTCTATCACATCGTCCAGGACGGCGTTCCTGCTGAATGAAAGCGCCAGGTTATTATAGGCTTCCGCAAAGTCGCCGCGAAGCGCTATCGCCTTCTCGAACTGTTCCCTGGCATCGTCATACCTCCTCTGCCTGAGATACACCATGCCCAGGTTGTTGTGGACCTCGGCGATGCCTACATCGGCCCGGATGACTTTCATGTATTCGTCGACCGCTTCTTCCAGCCGCCCGGCCTCCGCGTACAACAGTCCCAGGTTGGTCCGGGCGTCGTAGAAACGGTCGTTCAACAAGAGCGCTTTCCGGTATGCCGCCATGGCGTCTTCGGTACGGTCCACGTTGGCATACATGCTGCCCAGGTTGTTATAGGCCTCGACGAATTCCCCGTCGGCATCTACCGCTTTTTCATAGGCATCGATCGCCGCCGCATGGCGGTTCTGCCTGGCGTGGATATTGCCGATGTACAGATGAGTGTCCGCAAGCCCGGGGTCTTCCGCCAGCGCCTGTTCGAAGGCCTGCATCGCCTCGTAGTACGCACCCTGCTCGTAATAGGCCACGCCCATCACGTGGATATAGGGCAACGGCTGGCTCGGCCGGCGCCCCTGCCTGCCGTCGGGGGGCGGCGTTCCGCCCATTCTCCCGAGCCTGGCGCGGTAGGCCGCGATGCTGCGCGTCTTCGACCGATCCACGGCGCTTACGGTACTTCCTTCCAGGGCGCCTTCCAGTCGCCTGTCTGCCGCGGGATTATCCGCAAAGAGTTCGAGGGCCTCGTCGTACCGTCCCGTCCTGGCGTAGACGAGGGCCACGTTGTACCTGGCCACGGTATGCGTGGAATCCTGCGCCAGCGCGCGTTGGTACGACGCTTCGGACTCGTCCAGCCGTCCCTGCCGGAAATACACGTTACCGATCCCGGTCAGCAGTTCCGTGTCCCCGGGTGCGTATATCAGCGCTTCTTCGTAAGCCTCCAGCGCCCGGTCATACCGCCCGGCCAGTTCGCACGATCTCCCCAGGCCGACCAGGGCATTCCGTAGCTGATGCCGGCTTTCCTCCGGCAGTTCCCGGGCGATATCGACGGCGGTGCCATAGGCTCTCACTGCGCCTTCGTGATTCGCCTTGCGCGTGTAGATCGCACCCAGGTTGAGACGCCAGTTAATCTCGCCGGGTGAAAGTACGACGGCCTGCAGTACTTCCCGGATCGCATCGTCGTATCTTTCCAGGTAGTAGTAGGCCACGCCGAGATTACCAAAGGCTTCGGAATCCGTCATGTCGATCGCCAACGCCCGGCGGTAGAAGGAGATGGCGCCTTCGTAGTCTCCGTTGCGCATTGACGCGTTGCCGGCTTCCATCACGTTTCCTATATCGGCGTCATGAGAAACCGGTCTCGGCGCGCTTGCGCAACCCGCGGCGGCCCACAGAAGGATCAGCGCGGCCATCCCGTTACAGATCTTCAGCCGGCAGGACATCATTTATACCCCGCGATTGAACTGGTATTACAGAGGCATGGCTGTATGCATATTATGGTAATATTACGATGTAATATACGGTATTTCAGCGATTGTACGTCCATTTTTAGCCGGCAATGCCAACCTGACCCGGAATCGCCTCGAAATTACTTTACTTTGATGCCGCCCAGCGATACTTTTTTTCAAGAATCCTCACCTGATTCCGACTAATTCAATCAGTCAATCGGAAACCGCTTGACACTAAACACATGTTCGGCATATTGAGTAGGATATGCCAAGAGATTCTCACAAGGTATCAACGAGGGGGAGACCGCGGATATGAAAGATATCGATCCGGGTAAGGAGAAGGCGCTCAGCGGCGCCATAACGCAGATAGAGCGGCAGTTCGGCAAGGGTTCCATTATCAGGATGGGAGACGAAAACCCCCTACTGTCCGTTGAATCCATACCAACGGGATCCCTGACCCTCGATCTGGCGCTCGGTATCGGCGGCGTGCCGCGTGGACGCGTGGTGGAGATATACGGAAACGAGTCCTCCGGTAAAACGACGCTGGCCAAGCATATCGTGGCGGAAGCACAGAAACTGGGCGGGATGGCGGCCTTCATCGACGCGGAGCATGCGCTGGACATCCGCTACGCGCGGGCACTCGGCGTGGATATGGATAAACTGCTCATACATCAGCCGGATACGGGCGAGCAGGCCCTCGACGTCGCCGAGATACTCGTTCGCAGCGGTGGCGTGGACGTCATCGTCATCGACTCGGTCGCCGCGCTCGTTCCGAGGGCCGAGATAGAAGGCGAAATGGGTGATTCGCACGTTGGCCTGCAGGCCCGTCTGATGTCGCAGGCGCTGCGGAAATTGACCTCGGTGATCAACAGATCCAGAACCTGTCTGGTCTTCATCAACCAGATCCGCCAGAAAATCGGGGTAATGTACGGCAATCCGGAAACGACGACCGGCGGACTGGCCCTGAAGTTCTACTCCTCGGTCCGGATCGAGGTGCGCAGGACCGGAAACATCAAGGGCGAAGACGCTTCGGCGGGCATCCAGGTTCGGGGTACCGTAAAGAAGAACAAGCTGGCGGCTCCTTTTCGCGAGGCGCAATTCGACATAATCTACGGAGAAGGCATTTCAAAAGAAAGCGACCTGATCGAACTCGGCGTCAATAACGGCATCATTGAAAAAAGCGGGACGTGGTTTTCCTACGATGACGAACGGCTGGGGCAGGGCCGCGAGAACGTGCGGCAGTTGCTCCGGGAACGGCGGGAACTCGCCCAGGAGATAGAGGAGAAAGTGCGCGCGGTCTTTGCGCCGGCGAGTCAGGACGCCGCCACCGCGAACAATGGCGCCGAGGAGAAACCGGCGTCGAGGACCGCACCTTCGGTGAAGAGGAGATAACTTCCTGATCGAAGTCCGCTCCGGATAGGATTGCGCCTATCCGGCGAGGTTGGCAGCAGCAACACATCGTAAACAATGTCACTAACGGCTTGGACGACTTTGAGAACTTGACAGCAAAGTAACATAATAGGCAAGTACTGTCCGCAGACCGATCGAACCCTGCAAATGTGGGTGGAATGTGAGCGACAAGAATCTGCAAGCAAAATCATATGAAGGCCACCAGACTACGCTTTTCGAGCGTTCCGTACAAAGGCGTCCACAATTAGGGAATGAGCGGCAAGAACCGCATATTCGAGTTAACACACTGAACGGAGCGCCATTCGAGGCTATTACTCGCCCGATGGTGATTTGTGGCGATGCCACGCAGGCTCTGAAGCTTCTCCCTGAAAAGTCCATTCAAACAGTTGTCACGTCACCTCCGTATTGGTCATTGCGGGATTACGGGGTTGCGGAACAGATTGGTCGGGACGACAGCTTACAAGGCTATATCAAGAGCATTGTTTGCACCTTCGAGCAGGTAAAACGTGTCTTGCGCGACGATGGCACTGTTTGGCTGAATGTTGGTGATTCCTACACATCCGGCAACCGGAGATATCGAGCACCAGATCGGAAAAACCGTGCACGCGCTATGGCGGTTCGACCACCGACGCCGGAAGGACTTAAGCCAAAGGACCTGATAGGCGTTCCTTGGAGACTGGCGTTTGCTTTACAGGATGAGGGTTGGTGGATTCGCAGTGAAGTCATATGGTACAAGCCGAATGCCCATCCAGAATCCGTTCGAGACCGACCAACCAAAGCTCACGAGACTGTTTTCCTCTTGTCGAAAGACAAGGACTATTACTACGACTACGAAATCGTAAGGGGGCCGCACGACCGTCGCCTGCGAACGGTGTGGGAGATTCCCACCGAACCGGTGAAGCGTACTAATGGGAAAGCAGATGATCATCCTGCGATGATGCCTCTGTCGCTTGCTCGATGCTGTGTAGCAATGACATCCCACAACGACAGTGTAGTACTCGACCCGTATGCGGGATCGGGGACAACTCTTCTGGCGTCAAGGGAACTCGGTCGAAAATGGGTTGGCATCGAAATCAATCCCGCTTTCGTAGATTTAATTGAACGGCGGTTGTGAGTGTCATGACGCTTAATGAACTCAAGGCGACTCTCGATACGTTCTCTCCGGTCAAGATCGAATTCGTTGCAAAGGTCATGGAGTCTTTGGCGAATCCTCCGAGTGCCAATATTCGATCAAGAGGGACATGGCTGACGAGCGAACTGGACTGGATTGAATACTTCGGTCTAGCTTTATCGGTTCACCATGGAGCTACGACTGAGCCGTTGGGACTCTCGCCGTTTGAGACGGTATTTAGAAACGCATGCGAACATCTTCGCTGGTCAATTGATCCTCCGGGCTCTCATACTCAGAGATTCGTTGATATGGTCGTTCGTCCCAGGTCAGGTGACCTTCGAAGACTGTCTCTAAAGTCTACCGCGGCCAAGTATTTATCCAATACGGCATTGCATATTTCCAAACTGACGGAGGCTGCGTGGATTCAGGACACACGAACCGCCAGAGATCGACGAGACCATACACTTGAATTGTTCAAACAGTACCAGGGGGCCGTTACTCATATTGTCATGCTTCGAGCGTTTCGGGATGACACGGGCAAGGTGCCGCATAGGTATCAACTCGTAGAGATTCCAGTCAGCATCTTTGACTCCATTCAGCAGGCACCCCTTCAGGTCTTCGAACGGGATGCGCCTGTGATTGAATGTACCGTTGATGGCTGTGTGGCCGCAGTGGTGGCAATTGACCGGTCCGATGCCAAGATAACAGTTAGGCGAGTTCAGCTTTCGGCCTGTACTGTTCATGCGGAATGGGATAGGGCGTAGTCGGGATGCAGCAATGCGATGGCCATCCCGCTTTCGATTCGGTGGCTTTTTGGGTCAAGAAGCATCACCAAAGTGTCTCGGTTGAATGCCACAGTTTATGGGATCAAGTTGGTTTGTTGACTATCTTCAATCGCGGCCATGGCTTCGATGAGTCGGATGTGTGCTCTGGAGAAGGCGTACTGTTCGTAGTCTTCGAATCGAATCCAACGGCAGTCGTTGCCGTCCCGGTGACGCGCTTCCCCGCCATTATACGTACAATCGTATCCGTGTAACGTCATCTCGAAATGGGTAAATGCGTGCCTGACGGTCGCGAAGGCTCGGCCGACACGGATTTCGATGCCCAGTTTACGTTTCACGTTGTTACGCAGAAACTCTTCCATGGCTGCCTCATCTTCCGATTTGCCGCCTGGAAACTCCCACAGACCGCCTAACAGTCCATCCATTGGCCGTCGTACGATAAGGATCTTGTCTTCTCTGCGCACGATGCCGGCGGCAACATGGTGGTGGGGACGTTGTTTGCGCGGCTGTTTGCGTGGCAGGACCGAAGGATCAGGCAGTTCCCTGCGGGCAAGGCAGAAACCATCCACGGGACAACCCCCACAGTCCGGTTGCCGCGGTGTACACACCGTTGCCCCCAGTTCCATCATGGCCTGGTTGAAATCCCCGGCTCGACCCGTTACAAGGAGTCTTTCGGCCAGCGCGGCCATCTGCTTCTTCGCAGCGGCGGCAGCGGGATCATCCGTCAGGTGGAACAGGCGGTTTAGTACGCGAACGACATTGCCGTCGACCACGGGGCAGTCTCTCCCGTAGGCGATACTTAATACGGCTGCGGCCGTATAGGGCCCGATGCCAGGCAGTACGGAGATCTGATCCGGGTTGTCGGGAATCTTTCCATCGTGCCGTTCGACGATCAGCCGGGCGGCTCGATGGAGGTTTCTCGCCCGGGCGTAGTATCCCATGCCTTCCCACGCCTTCAGGACTTCCTCGCGCGAAGCCTTACTCAGATCTTCTACCGTGGGGAATCGGTTCATGAATCTTTCGAAATAGGGACGGACCTGGTCTACGCGCGTCTGCTGGAGCATGATCTCCGAAATCCAGACCGCGTAGGGGTCGGGGGATCCGCGCCAGGGCATTTCCCGCTGGTTTGTCTCGTACCATGCGAGCAGGGCGCTGCGAAACGCTTCGATCCGGCTGGAATCAAGTAGGGTATCGACGTTAAAGACCACGATAGCATCCACGTTGCATGGGACGATATCCAGGAAGAGATGATATCCAGGAAGAGTGGAACGGCTTTGAAGGCGCGTGCACGCGACATGCGCGGAACGTGCACGTAAAAGGAAGTGCTTGCTTCAGTGTCGCCTGGAAAGTCCGGTCATGTTGTATTCTTCGTGCGTAATCAGCGTTTTGTTGTAGGCATCCGTTTCATTCGGGTCGAACCGGTTGGGTGAAAAATCCCCGATATCGATTTCCGGACTTCCGTCCGCGACGCATCCCGCCAGCAGCGCGCCTGCCGCCGGATTGTAGGCGAATCCCCCGGAATGGAAGGCTACCCCCACATACAGTCCCGGAAAGCGCTCCACGGGGCCGAGTACCGGTTCGCCGTCCCCGGAGAAAGACAGAAGCCCGGCCTTCTGGATCTCCCATTCGGTCCGGCCCGTCGTGGGGACGAGCGGAAGCAGGTTGTCCCGTGCCGCGTCGCCGAGTCCCGCCGGTGGAGTGATTGTCGACATCCTGAAGGACCGGTCGGGGACACGGAACTCCGGCGCCGCGGGGTTTTCGATTCCGGCCAGCAGACGCTGACCGTAGTGCGGCCGGATGTATCCGCCGTAGGGATTGGCGTTGACCGCCGGGATCCTGATCGGGGATGGCAAGGGCGCCGTGACGTAGCGTTGGTGGATGAAGAACTTCAAGGGCAGCTGAAGTCCGACACTTTCCAGCACCTTCAGGGTCCATACGTGCACGGTACTCACCACCGCATCCGCTTCTATGCGTTCGTTATCCGCGACGACGCCGGCCATGCGTCCCGAGTCCATGATGAAGTCAGAGATCATGCAGCCCTCCCTGATCTCCACCCCCAGGTTCCGGCAGCCGTCAGCCAGGGCGGGTACATAGTGGTCCGGTTCGCTGTAGCCGCCCAGGGGATCGAAAAGCCCGATCGGCTCTCCGGTGAGAACCAGGTCCGGCCACGTGGCGGCCATTTCTGCCGAGTCCAGTATTTCGTATTCAACACCCAGGCGGTCATACAGGGGTAGCAGACGTTCCCTTTCCGGCCAACTGGAAGCGTCGAAGAGATTCAGGCAGCCGACGTCCTGGAACCGGTATCCATCCAGTTCATCGGACAGTTCCCTGAACCGGTCCAGGCTGATCTTGCGGGCCCGTATGCCGGTTTCCGACCACAGCAGCCCCGTGATTATACCCGCGGCGCGACTACTGGCTCCGTCCCCGACGCGTCCCTTCTCGATGACCGTGATTCTACCGTAGGATCTTCGGGCGAGATGGTACGCCGTGCTGAGCCCGGTTACGCCCGCGCCTATGATGACGGCATGTCTCGACACGTGCTAGCCCTCCAACGCTTGACTTATGGCCTTTCCCGTAATGGAAAAATGGGAGGCGTGCCAGGCGACCTTCCCATCCCTGAGGAGGAGCAATTGCGGTGACTCGTGCCTGACATCCAGGCGGGATTCGATCGCATTGGAGATGTCCCTGTGCTCTATGACCATGACTTGAGTGAACATTGGGGTCGGCGAGGATGCGTCTTCTTCTGCGAAATCGTGGTATTGATCCGCGGCCCGGGCGCTCACCGGGCAAACCGTACTGTGCTTATATACGAATACCGGCCGTTCAGACGACGACGTTACGGCCTTTTCCAGTTCTTCCATCGTGGTGAGTTGCACGATGTGATCCGACATCAACGAGCCTCCTTCAGGTCATGGGGTGAACTGGTGGTCACGGCAAGTCCGGAGTACACATTCCCGGCAACTTTGAAAATCTCCCCGGTTTCACGATACCCGGCCCGCGGCTGCTGCCGTCTTTCGCACATGGGTCGCGGCCCGCCGAAATTCACGATCGCGCGGCAGCATCAGGGCCAGCACCACGGCGGCCAGCGGTACCAGTGCCAGCACTTCAAGGGTAGGCACCACGCCGATGCGGTCCGCGATACCGCCGAAGATGATCAGTGCGCCTCCCGCCGCGCCCCAGCTGAAGCCCATGGGAAAGGCGGAAGCCGTCCCCGCGCTGTCCGGAACGAGCTCCTGGGCCATGGCTACGGACACGGAATTGGACGCCATGTTCATGAATCCTCCGAGGAACAGCCACAGGGGAAGCAGCGGTCCGGTGTCATACAGCGAAACGAGCAGGAAGGGTGTGGACATCAGGATCGTAGACCAGATCACGCGGCCCCGTCCCAGCCTGTCCGACAGCCAGCCTCCGACGAATCCGCCGATCACGGCGCCGGCCTGGTAAACGAAGAGCAGGTCTCCCCCCTGCTGCAGGGTAAGTCCCCGGTCCTGTAGCAGCAACACGAAAAATGTGGCGAAGCCGACTCCCGAGATGGTCCGGATGATGCCCACCACGGTGAGATTGACCATGGGCCAGAGGTTCGGCCGAAAGGAAGCGCCCACATCGGCCAGGCGGGTCACCCTGCGGTCCTCGTTGCGAATGGGGATGACCCGGGCCATCGCCAGCACGGCGATCACCGTGGGCACGGACAGCCAGACGAGGCTTTCGAGTCCGAATCGCTCCACGATGCGGGGCACGACGAAAGGGCTGGCCGCCAGCCCGGCGGTTCCGCCGACGATGAAGAGCGAAACGCCGTACCCCCGCCTCGATCCGCTGACGTCACCGGCCATGGATACGCTCTGCGGGTGGAAGCTGGCGGTGCCGAATCCTCCCAGGATGATGAACAGCAGCAGCATCATGAAGGAGGGGGCCAGTCCCACGGCCGACATGAAGACGGCACAGAACAACGGTCCGAGGATGATGAAATACCGTTTCTCCATCCGGTCGCCGAGTACGCCCATCAGGGGCTGGACGAGGGAGGAGGTCATGGCCGGCAGGCCGGCGAGTATGCCCGCCTGCGTGAGCGAAAGCTGCAGCCGCGTCACGAGCGCGGGGAGAATGGGGGTCACCAGGGAGGAAAAGAGATCCACTAGGAAATGAACAACGGTAAGCAGGACGAGCTTGGCGCGCTGTATATCCGACTTCATGGATTCAGCCTTGCGTGGAGCCTGTACAGACGGTGCAGTTCCCCGATGGGGTCGGTGTGGTCGTCGACCCGGAGATCCGCGAGGTAGTCCGATGTACCGCCGCAACCGCCACCTTCCCGTGCCACGAGCAAAGCGGCCGACTGCCGGCCCCTGCGGTCGCCGCCGGCCGCCTGGCCCGCGGCGAGCACCGACAGTAGTGTTTCGGCGAAACCCTCTTCACCAGGTGCTTCGAGCGTTTCCGCCATCGCGTTGACCACCTCTTCTCCCGCCAGAATGTTACCCAGGCAGACGAAGCCCGGGCCGGTCACGTGTCCCGCCCACGCCTGGCAATCCTCCCCCGTAAAGGCCGCCGCCGTACCATCGAGATCCACCACGGCCACCTGGCGAGACGTCCGTCCGGGATCGGATTCGATCAGCCGTTCCAGGGTGTCGATAGCGCCCACGTCGGCTTCGAGCAGATCGAGACCTCTGGGGCCGAAGGAAGCGTTCGCCCAGGCCTGCGTGGCGATGGCGCCCGCGTTGAATCTTGCCCAGGGGACCACGGATCCCACGGCGAGGTACTTCGACTGGGTCGCCACGCCTAGATCCCCCGTGTCGGGATCCAGGGCGACGATGGAAAAGGTGGAGAAACAGGGTGCGTGGTTCAACGATGGATGCTCCGTCAGCCGTCCAGGGCCGCCCTGATCAGCTCGATCGGGTGGCGGGCTGTCCGCCCCGTGCCGTCGGCGATCTGGTGCCGGCAGGAGGTCCCCGTCGCCGCGAATTCGGTCACCTTATCGGCGTTCCGGATTGCCGGGAAAAGCCGGTCTTCGCCGATTTTCATGGACAGGTCGTAGTGCTCCCGTTCGTAGCCGAAGCTGCCGGCCATGCCGCAACACCCGGTATTCAATGTCTTGACCTCGTAACCGGGCACCAGTTCCAGGGAAGCCACCGTGGGACCCGTGCCAGCTATGGCCTTCTGCTGGCAATGACCGTGCAGGCTGATTTTCCCGTCGGTGGGTCTGACAGGGAGCGAAAGGCGTCCGGCTTCGTGTTCCCGGGCCAGGAACTCGTCGATCATGAACATGCTTTCTGCTATCCTGGCGGACCGCGGGTCGTTCACGAGGTCGCGGTAGTCGTCGCGGAACGTCATGACGCAGCTGGGCTCGCAGCCCACGATCGCCCAGCCGCGGTCCACGTACCGGTCCAGTTGCGTGATGTTGTATTCAGCGGCCGCCCGGGCCTGGCGCAGCATCCCCTTCGATATCAAGGGCCTGCCGCAGCAGGCGCGGGGTTCGGCAAGCACCACCCTGTAGCCGGAGCTTTCCAGTACTTCCACCGCCGCGATGCCGATATGGGGTTCGCTGTAGTTTATGAAGGTGTCGGGGAAGAAGACGACGGTCGGCCGGTCGCGGCCATCGCCGTTCGTCGGACTTCGTTGATAGAACCACTGTTCGAACGTCTCCTCGGCGAATTCAGGCAGGGACCGTCGCTTGTCCACGCCGATAGTCCGTTCCAGGATCCTCTTGTGCCAGGGATGGTTCAGTACCCGGTTGCTCAGCGGAGCGAAGGCGGAACCGAGCCGGTTGAGCGTCTCGATGCGGCCGAACAGTCGATTGCGCAGGGGCAGGCCGTGTTTCTCGTAATAGTGGGCAAGAAACTCGTACTTCATCTTGGCCATGTCGACGTTGGAGGGACACTCCCCTTTGCAGCCCTTGCACTCCAGGCAGAGATCGAGGGCTTCGTATACCCGCCGGCTCGTGAAGCCTTCGTTGTCCAGCTTGCCGGAGAGGGCGGCCCGGAGCACGTTCGCGCGGCCCCTGGTGCTGTGTTCCTCGTCGAGTGTGGCGATGTAGGACGGGCACATGGTGCCCACCAGTTTCTTGCGGCATGCGCCGACCCCGTTGCAGAGTTCGATGGACCGCGAGAAGCCGCCGTCGCCGGAGAAATCGAAAAAGGTGTTGATCTCCTCCGCCTGGTAAGCCGGACCGAACCTCAGGTTGTCCGTCATCTTCTGGTTCGCGATGATCTTGCCCGGATTCATGATGCCGTTCGGATCGAACACGGCCTTGACCTCTTTGAAGGCCTCGTAGAGCCGCGGGCCGAACACCTTCTCGTTCCACTCGCTCCGCACGAGTCCGTCGCCGTGCTCGGAACTGACCGCGCCGCCATAGGCAATGACCAGGTCGCGTATCTCTTCGGCGATGGACCGCATTTTGGCTATCTCCCCGGCCTCCTTGAGGTTGATGAGCGGCCGGATGTGAATCGTTCCGACGCTGGCGTGGGCGTAGTAGGACGCCACCGTGTCGTGTTTGTGGACGATATCGCGAAAGTCGCGGATGTAGTCCGGCAGCTTCTCCGGCGAGACGGCCGTGTCTTCCACGAATGTGGCCGGCTTGGTATCCCCCTTCATGCCCATCAGCAACCCAAGCCCGGCTTTCCGGATTCCCCATGCGTTCGACTGGGCGGCGGCGGTCGTGGCCCGGACACAGGCATAGCCCAGGTTTTTCTCCCGGAGCAGGGCTTCGAGCGCATCCAGGCGGTCCGAGACCTCGTCGGCCGTTTCACCGTAGTATTCGACCATGAGGATGGCTTCCGGATCGCCTTCGATGAAGTCGCGCTGATGAGCGGCCGCGGGAGAAGCCTTGGCCAGGTCCAATATGGTCCTGTCGGTGAGTTCCACTGCCGAGGGATCGGTCTTCAGGATCTCGATCGTCGCTTCCATGGATTCGATCAGATCCGAGAAATGGCAGATGCCCAGTCCGGTATGGGCCGGCAGCGGAACCAGGCTGACCCTCGCCTCGGTCACGGCGGCCAGGGTGCCCTCGGAACCGACAATTATCTTGCAGGGATCGAAGGGACCGTCTCCGAGAAATTCGTCCAGGTTGTATCCGCCCACGCGACGCATGATCCGGGGGTACCGGGCCTCGATCTCGTCCCGGTGCTCGTGGGCGATACGGCGGATTTCACGATAGATCTTCCCCTCCATGCCGCCCTCGGCGGACTTCTCGCCGTACTCGCGGTCACCGACCGGCTTGAAGACCGTCCGCGTACCATCGCTCAGGACCACGTCGAGTTCCAGGACGTGGTCTATCGTCTTACCGTAGATGATGGAATGGGAGCCGCAGGAGTTGTTGCCGATCATGCCGCCGACGTTCGCCCGGTTGCTTGGAGAGACGTCCGGGGCGAATAGCAGCCCGAGAGGTTTCAGGTGGGCGTTGAGCTCGTCGAGTACCACGCCGGGCTGGATCCGCGCCCAGCGCGCTTCGACGTCGACCTCGAGAATCCGGTTCATGTGGCGCGAGAAGTCGATCTGGATGCTGCGTCCCACGGCCTGGCCGCCCAGGCTGGTACCTCCGCCGCGGGGCGTGACGGGAATGCCCCGTTCGTACGCGAAACGGAGGATGCGGGAGACCTGGTCCGCGTGGGCGGGATAGGCGACGCCCAGGGGGTCGATTTCGTAAATGCTGGCGTCTGTGCTGTACAGGACCCTGGCCGTTTCGTCGAACCGAAACGTGCAGTCGATCTCTTTCCCGATCTGTTCCCGCCAGGATGTGTCCATATACCTTGCCTTTACGATATACCGGGCCTATGCCTGGTAGTTCTGATTCCGAAGTGGGGGCGGGTTACACCGTCAACGTGACAACGTCCCTGCGCGCTACTTCCTTGATTTCAGTATGCGAGGCAAGGGCCATCAATTCATTGGTTTCCGGCGATAACCGGGCTTTCAGGGTGTCCGTCGTCCACGGTTCCCCGCCGTTGTATTGCGGTGCGTAACGGAGCACGAGGACGATGCGCCTGCGGTCGGTCGGTTTCCACCTGAGCGTGCCATGTGTGAGCAGTTCGGAAATGATCACCGCGTCTCCCGCCCGGGGCGTGACATTGATCGTGCCGGGCGGCGCGTCATCTCCCAGGTCACCCCCGTTGAAGATCGCGTCGGGCCGGTCGAAATTGCACTTGTGGGACCCGGGCACGACTACGAGTCCGCCGTCGCCGGGATATACATCGGTGAGATAGGTGAAAACGACGAAGTCATCACAGTAGATGCGCCCGTCCCGGCATTCGTAGCGCGTGCTTTGCCATCCATAGGATTCCCGCGCGCAGTGGAGCGATCCCGCGTCGACGACTCCGCCCGCCTGGTTCACGAGCATTGAACCTCGGACGAAGCGGGGCTTTCCAGAGGTGAACTCCTTTACGATGGGCCAGTAACTCGGCTGGAAAATCAACCGCTCCAGCGACTTGTCGAAGGCGAACCCGTTATCGTAAATCCGGCCGTCCCTGCTTCCGAAGTCCGGCGGGAGGTCTTCGGGAGGTGTTTGGATATACCGCTCCGCGGCGGCGCGGGCCTCGGCGAGATCCGATTCGCCGAGTGCGCCTTCCAGGTGTAGATAGCCGGTCAGGTCGAACAGGTATCTCTGCGCTTCGGTCATCATATCCGGCTCCAACCTTTTTCAGGCTCCTTAACCGACGAGTAACAGGCGAAGGTCCATTACGTTCGTATGCGTTGGTCCTGTAATGACGAGGTCGCCCAGCGGCTCAAAAAAGTGATAGGCGTCGTTGTTGTCCAGGCTTGCATCGGCGTCCAGCCCCTTTTCGGCGGCCCGTGCCATCGTCCGGCCATCCGCCACCGCACCGGCGGCGTCGGTTGGACCGTCCGTACCGTCCGTGCCTGCGCTGAACACGACGGTTCTTTCCAGTCCCTCGATTCCGGAAACGGCGGCCAGCACGAATTCCTGGTTACGTCCACCCTTTCCGTCTCCTTTAAGCGTTACCGTGGTCTCGCCACCGGAAATCACGCATGCCGGACTACGGACAGGATCCCCATGGCGTTCGATTTCGCGGGCCATGGCCGCGTAGACACGGGCGATCTCGCGGGTTTCGCCATCGATCGAACTGGACAGCACGAGCGGGTTATAGCCCCTTTTCCTTGCCTCGGTCCGGGCGGATTCGAGCGCCTGTCGATTGTTGGCGATCAGTACGGTATGCGTTCGATCGAAGACCCGGTCTCCAGGGCCCGGAGTTTCGGGTTCGGTTCCTTTTACCCCCGCATTTAAGTGGCTTAGTACCGATTCGGTAAGTTCATCCTCCAGACCGTATCTCTTCAGGATCGACATGCAGTCGGAATAGGTGCTCGCGTCCGGTACCGTGGGGCCCGACGCGATGATGTCGAGCGGATCCCCGATGACGTCCGAAAGCACCAGGCTCACCAATCGCGCGGGCGATGCCAGTCTGGCCAACTGTCCACCCTTAATCCCCGAGATATGCTTGCGAACCGTATTGGTCTCGTTGATCGTCGCACCGCATTGCAGCAACAGGCCCGTGACCGCCTGTTTTTCCTCCAGCGTCACCCCATCGGCCGGTAACGGCAGGAGCGCGGATCCCCCACCAGAGAGCAGACAGAATACAAGATCCTCTTCGTCGAGTTGCTCCAGGAGTCCGACGATCATTTTCGTACCGGCCACCCCGGCCGCGTCGGGAATGGGATGTCCCGCTTCGACCAGTTCCACGCGACGCAGAGGCGTTGTATGGCCGTATTTGACGTTGACGACGCCCCCGGTAAGCCGGTCTCCGAGAATGGATTCCATGGCGCCGGCCATCACGGAACCCGCTTTGCCGGCGCCGACGACGTATACGTGGTCAAACCGGTCCAGGTCGCAGGAAATGCCGCCGACATCCAGGCGGTTCCCCTTTCGCACGACATGACGCCGGATCGCCTCCGCTGGATCTACGGCCTCTAGCGCTGCGTCGAATATGCACCTGACATCGTTACGAAGGGCAGCAGTGGACATGTCCATAATTCGTGGAAAGTGCTGCAGACTTCGGATCATGCAAAACGGGCGCACCGCCAACCGGCCGGCACGCCCATTCGACAGGTCTATCGTAAAGTTGCCCTATGACCGATCCAATTCCTTTGTCGGCGGGGGCTTTCGCGGCGGCGGTTCCTTTTCGTCGATGTCGATTGCGCGTTGGATTTCAGTATTCGCATTGTTTACGACCCGCTTGAATTCCCGCACACCTTTACCCAGTCCCCTCGCAAGGGAAGGAATCCGGTCCGCACCAAACAGGAGCAGTACGATCAGGAAGATCACCATCAGTTCCTGCATGCCGATATCGCCGATCATGTCGCTGCGCTCCTGGGGTGATTATACGACGGTCCGCCTGTTTGAACAGGCCGGGTTACGGGGTCTCTCCCCGAAAGGAAAGCGTGATGTGGAAAATGTACAGGACGGGCCATGACCGGGCAAGCGAATAATGCGGAGAAGCCTTGCGCAGGGCCCGCGCCGTCCAATCGTACAGTTTGCGCATGATGGAAAGTTCCGCGCCGGCCGGTCGCGCAGTTCGCGCTTGACGCAAGGGACCGCGCCGTCCAGTTTAAACCGATTGGGATAGAGGGACGACTGAGGGCACAACGGACAGAACGGATCGGAGTGAACGGATGGAAAGGCTCATGGTAAACCCGGGCAGGCTGTTCTGGACGGGACAGCACTGGATCAACTACGTGCGTCCTCCCGGCGCAGACGAAAACAGCGGCATGGTCAGCCTCTGGCATTCGCACTACAGTTCGGCCGGCGAAGGAAACGTGGCCTTCGTCCTGATCGAAGGTGGATCACCGTACCGGGGGATCTGCACCGACAACCCGGAGATGGCGGCGTTCATACAGGAATGGATGAGTGGCCGGGGCGGCTTGTACGACATGGAATTGGAAGTCAGTCAGGCAACCTTCACACGGAGCGGGAACGTACTCGACGCGCCAGCCTGGACGATCGACACGGGCAATGACCAGGTGATTGCCCGCTGGAGCGACCTGCAGTCCCCTGAACTGCTGGAAGCGCCGTCGCCGAAACTCAGGGAAGGATGGGACGTTTTCTCCTCCCTGTTCTTCGCCCATTCCGCGCAGATCATGTTAAACGGGCATCTGATTCCCGGTGATCCCTACGAAGTCGATATCTGGAAACCCAGCCTGGGCGGAGAGCGCAGCTCCTGCGTATTCGCGTTATCCGAGACCTTCATTCGAGCGGACGGCCGGGACGGGTAAGCGCCCAGCCGGCCAGTGCGGCGATGACCAGCATCAGGGCCAGGAGTCCCGCCACCCCATAGAGCGCGCCGTCCGGCGACGTGGACATCACATCGAATTCCCACAGCGTTCCGCCTCGTTCCACCAGCCAGTGCCATGCCGTATGCCCCACGAGCACCGAGAGAATGATGGCGCCGACCGGCCTGGTCCTTCCGGTCCCCTCACCCGGGATGTACCTGTAGAGTACCCTCAGTATAGGAACGCAGACCAGGATCACCAGCAACTGGCCGAGTTCGACGCCCACGTTGAACGCCAGCAGCGAGGTCAACAGGTGGGTCCCGCCGAAGGGCAGCATGTCCCGGAGCGCGGAGGCGAAACCGAAGCCGTGTACGAGTCCGAATCCGAACACGGCCATCCAGCGCCGGCGCAGTCCGGGCGCGACGATGTTCTCCAGCGCCATGTACACGATAGAGGCCGCGATCACAGTTTCAACGAGCGGGACGAACCAGAGGGCGGCGGGCGTCAGACCAAGCGTTGCGGCGATCAGCGTAATCGAGTGCGCGATCGTGAAGGCGGTGACGAGGATCACGAGTACACGCAGCCTTTGAAAGGGGATAACCAGGCACAGCAGGAACAGGAGGTGGTCCATGCCGTCGAGGATGTGGGTGAAACCCTGCCACACGAAGCGAAACGCGGCCTGGTGCCACCGGGGATCGAGCATGATACGGCCGGGATTTCCCGTGAACTGGTAGACACGTTCGCCACCGGCGGCGGGCAGGAAGCGCAGTACCGTCGAGACCCGCATCCCCAGTCTTTCCAGGCCGGGCAGGATTGAAAACTCCGACCGGTCCGATGTGATCCGGTATTCGAACAGCACATCCAGCATTACCTGTTGCCAATAGACCTGTGTGCCTTCAGGAAGCGGCGGTCCAAGGGTAGAGGCCAGGGCGGATTCGTACGATCGGAAGGATGGGTCGGAAGGGAGTGAGGCTCTGACGGCCGCGAGTTCGGGCAAGGAGAGGCGCGAGCCGTTTTCGTAGATCGACACCTCCTGCCCGATCCAGAGCATGGCCGCGTTATTCAGGGATTCGTCGGCCCGGGAGAGATCCAGGTAGCCGGGGCCGGACAGGGGAAACGTCACGTCGAGCATAGCTTCGAGCGGTACGCGCACGAGCATCCTGAGACGCTGGCCTTCCGGCTTGACGAAAGCTCGAACAGTTATATCGCTGGGGATGTCATGGCCGTATGCACCGGTTAACGATACGGCGGCCGCGATTCCGGTGAATGCAAGATACAGCAGGACGCGGACGGCAACCGGGCTGGTCGCCGTCCTGCGTCCCTGGAGAGGGGAAACCCCGTCGGTCCTTCCTACCGGGAGGCGGCAGGCCATATGACGCCCTGGTCTTTTTGCTCGACAGGGCCCTCACCCATGTAGGTGAACTTCTGGACGCGCTTGCCTTCGTAGGTCTCGGTGGTGTAGATATTGCCCTTCGAATCGGTCGCGATGCTATGCGTGCCGAAGAACTGGCCGGGCTGACGACCTCCGGCTCCGAATGTGGTCAGGACTTCCATCGTCTCCCGCAGCAACACGTACACCTTCATATTCTGTCCGTCGGCCACGTAGACGTACTTCTGTTCGGAATCCTTAGAGAAGGCAACGTCCCAGGTAGACCCGGCGCCCAGCGTGTTGACGGAGAGTACTTTTTCCTGCACGAAGGTCCCATCCGTCCGGAATACCTGGATACGGTTGTTCGGGCGGTCGCAGACGTAGACGAGACCGTCGTTTGAAGGATCGGCGGCGTGGACAGGATTGCGGAACTGCTGGGCAGGCGGAGCTTCCGGATCATACCGCCCGATATCGGCATCGTCCGGCTCGTTGCCGTAAGCGCCCCAGTACCTCTTCAGGGTCCCTGTCTCGACGTCGAGCACCGCGACCCGCTTGTTCAGGTAGCCGTCCGCTACGTAGGCCTCGTTCGCGCTGGCGTCGAAGGAAATCTTGGCCACCCGCCCGAAATTGCCGGGATCCATGCTGTTGCCGGACCATGACGGGTCCGCCTCGTCGAACGATTCAGCCCGTCGTGCGCCCGGGGAACCGAACTGCTTCAGGAAGGTGCCGTCCTGGGCGAAGACCAGGATATGGGCGTCGTCGCCCCCGTTGCCCCCTATCCACAGATTGCCCATCGGGTCTACGGTTATGCCGTGATTCGATCCGGGCCAGTCGTATCCTTCACCCGGTCCGCCCCAGTGGTTCAATAGATCGCCTTCGGGACTGAATTGGAGTACCGGCGGGGCGGGAATGCAGCATTCGGCCACGGGCGGATCCTGCGCGGCGCCCAGTTCCGTACTCGGATTACCGTTGCCCCGGTGTATGATCCAAATGTTGTCGTTGGCGTCGACGGTTACGCCGATGGCGGAACCCAGGATCCAGTGGTTGGGAAGCGGCTTCGGCCAAAGGGGATCCACCTCGAATACCGGCGCCATCACGGCGTCGGAGGCGGTCTGCTGCGTGGCGTCGGACGCAGGCTCCTGCACTTCCATGTCCGCGCACGCGGCCACCAAAAACACTAATCCAACCGCGACCACAGCGGCTGTTGCCCTGCGTTCTATTGACCTTAGGATCATGATTCCTCCCGGTTACTCCGGCGACAGTTCCCCGTACCATAGCGCGCTGTCTGTCCTGCGCAGGACGTACGGCCACGGACTGGCGTGACCTGTAGCGCTATATCGGTATTGTGGTTATTGCCGGCAGGCAAAGATGGAATATTCGTACATTGACTGTCAGGTATTCAGGTCAGTATAGGGCGAAGTTACCCCGTGACCAAGGGGTGGTCAAGCAATAAATCGTGGGAGACGGCCGGCGCGCCGGCCATTAATCCATCGACAAAAAGGCGAAGGAATTCTATACTTTGAAAGATAACAACTGTCAGGACAACGTAGAAGAATCCACTGTCGCAGGTTTCTCTGGATTCGCCGGGATTCGCCGGGATTTCCGCGCCAGCGCCCCGCTGCCGCTTCGGAGCCTTAAGACCATGCAATGCAACATGCCCCGGGACATGACGGTCAACCGAAGGATACTCGAAATGGAGTATGCCGTGCGGGGACCGATTCCCAGTCGGGCAGCAGAACTGAAGCAACAGGGCAGACGCATCATTCCATGCAACCTCGGCAATCCCCAGGCGCTCGGGCAGCAGCCCGTCTCCTTCTACCGGGAGGTGCTGAGCCTTGTGGAACACCCCATTCGAATCGAGCGTGAACGGCGACTCAAAAAACTGTACAGAGGTGGTGTCCTGGACGGACTGGGACTGGATGATTTCCACTCCGATTATGTGCTTGAGCTCAGCGAACGCTACCTGTCGCAGTTGGAAACCGGCATGGGCGCCTACTCGGACAGCAGCGGACCGCGGTTCATCCGGGAAGCCGTGGCGGAATATATCGACCGGAGAGACGGAGCGGTCAGTGGCTCTGTTCCCCGTTCCGATCCGGGGCAGATATTCATCACCAACGGCGCCAGCGAAGCGGTGCGTTACGTCATCGATCTGTTGATTGACGACGAATCCGACGGCATCATGATTCCCATACCCCAGTATCCGCTGTATTCCGCCGCCATCAAGCGTTGCGGCGGCGCGCAGGTCGACTATTTCCTCGACGAAGAATCGGGCTGGGCCATGGACCGGAACCTGCTGGAATCGTCTCTGGAAGGCGCGCGGAAGCGCGGCGTGGCCGTCAAGGCCCTCGTGGTCATCAACCCGGGCAACCCGACGGGCGCCGTACTGGACGAAGAGACCGTCAGGGAGGTCATCGCATTCGCAGGGGACAACGGCCTGGCCATCATCGCCGACGAGGTCTACCAGGAGAACGTCTACGACGCGGACGAGGGATTCGTGTCCTTCGCCCGGGTGCTGGGCCGGGGCGACGTCCCGCTCTTCAGCGTCCACAGCACCTCGAAGGGATTCTACGGCGAGTGCGGCCACCGGGGGGGATACCTCGAGATCAGAAACGCTCCGCGCATTCGGAACACCGATCTGTCATTCACGGACCTCGTGCTCAAACAGGCTTCGGTGAATATCTGCTCGAACACTGTAGGGCAGTTGATGATGTACCTGCTGGTCAATCCCCCGCCGGAGAACACGGCACCCTACCGCCGTTTCACCCATGAGCGGCGGAAGATCCTCGAAGACCTCCACGACAAGGCGGTCATGATACGGGCGGGCTTCGATCATATGGACGGTGTTTCCTGTTTCGGGCGGACCGGGGCGATGTACCTGTTCCCCAGGCTGGACGGACTGCCGGACGGAACGGACGATTTCGATTATTGTATGGGACTTCTGGATCGGACCGGACTGGTCACGGTCAACGGGGCAGGATTCGGACAGCAACCGGGCACCAGTCACCTGAGGATCGCGTTCCTGCCACCCAGGGAAGTAATCGAGGAAGTCCTTCCGAAGTGGATCGAGTTCCACAACGCGTATGTGAATTGACGAGCGCCCGCAAACTGGTAAATTAACGTAGGCCAGCGTGAAGCCTCGCCCGCGCCAGCGTGGAGCCTCGCCCGCGACGGATTCCGGCACCCGGTTCACATCAAACGAATTTCATCAGATGCTCACAGACAAAGAAAAGTGGCTGTTCGACTTGCATGGTTACCTGGTTCTCCGCCGGGTTGTTCCCCAGGAGGATCTGGAACACATGATCGCCCGGTGCGACGCGTGGCACGGCCTGGATGAGGACGAACTGCCGCCGCCGCTCTGTTCCTATGAGGATCCCGGGAAAAAACCAACGGCTGCGCGGGCCATTCTCCACGCCGAGTACGCCGACCCGGTTTTCGACCGGTTGGTCCTTAACCTTCCGATCATGCGCGTCGTGCTCGCACTGACCCGGGAACGACCCCAGCACCTGCTGTCCGCCCTCACCGTGAACCTGCCGGACAGCGACGAGATTACGCTGCACAACGGCGTCTCCGGGGCGTGGAGAAACCCGGCCAACGATTACCAGGCGGCGGATGGCGAAGTGTTCGCCACTTTCATCAACGCGGCCATTTCCCTCGTGGACGTTCCCGACGGGGCCGGTTTCGTCTGCATACCGGGCAGCCACAAGACCTATTTCGAACGGCCGGAGCACATCAACATCCGCTCCGGTCCGCCGGCAGTGGTCAATGTTCCCGTCAACGCCGGGGACGCCGTCATTTTCACCGAAGCGCTTTGTCACGGCGCGCTCCCCTGGCCCCGGCACGATCCGCCGCGTCGCACGATGTTCCAGCGGTACTGCACGTCCTACGCGTCCTGGACGCCCGGTACCGGTCCCATAGCGGAACACGAGGATCAGTTGTCGGAAGGGGTCTGCGAAATGAAACGCCAGGGAGGATTCCAGGGGCCGAAGAAAGTCGTTGAACGCCTGTTGGAAGAAATGAAGGCATGGGATGAAGCGGGCAAACCGGCAGGATGGGAGAAACGGTTGTAGTCGAAAGGGAGTCCGGCATGAGAATCACCGATCTGAAATGCGCTGTGATCGGCCAGAACCCCGTGGTACGGATCACCACGGACGAGGGGATCCACGGGCTCGGACAGATAGAGAACTCCAAGCACTACCTGAAACCCCACGTCCTCTTCTACCGGGATTACATCATCGGCCAGGATCCCACGGACGTAAACAGAGTCATCGCGAGTATACGACGGTTGGGCAGTTTCAAGCCGTGGGGCAGCTCGGTAAGCGCAATCGAAATGGCCCTTTGGGACATCGCCGGCAAGGCGGCGGATCTTCCGGTGTACAAGTTGCTCGGCGGCAAGATGCGGGACCGGGTCCGGGTCTACAACGGGGCCGTACGGTTTCCCATGAAGGGGTCCACCGTGGATGACTACGCCGAGGACATGGCCCGGATGAAGGCGGCGCCTGAAGGATTCACCATCATCAAACAGGGCATCAGTTTCCATAGCCAGATGCCGTCCCAGGTCCCCGACTTCTTCTACGGCGACCTGCAGCGCCACGGATTTCACGGTAATCGCGGCCCGCTCACCGAAAAGGGCCTGAAGCACCTGGTGGCCTGCATCGAGGCCATGAAAGCGGTCCTCGGCGACGAAGTGGGACTGGCGCTCGATTGCGGACCGGGCATGCTTGTTCCGGACGCCCTGCGCCTCGCAAAAGCCGTGGAACATCTGCACATATTGTGGCTGGAAGACATGATCACCGGAGACTATACGCCCTATGTCCTGGCAGACCTGTACCGCGAGGTGAATTCGAAGACGTCCACGCCCATCCACACGGGGGAACAGATCTATCTCAGGGAAAACTTCGTCGATCTCATCGAAAAACGCGCCGTGGACGTGGTGGGTCCCGATCCCGCCGACGTGGGCGGGATCGCGGAGCTCAAGTGGATCGCCGAATACGCCGATCTCCACGGCGTGCTCATGGCGCCCCACGGCGTCATCGACGGCCTGATCGGCCTGGCCGCGCTGGTGCACGCATCGGCCGCCATGCCGCCCAACTACATCGCCTTCGAATATCCCGTCGGCAACCCCGCCTGGTGGTACGACATCGTGGAGGGCCTGCCGGACCCGGTCGTGAAGGACGGTTTCATCGATGTGTGGGACAGCCCCGGCCTGGGGGTCGACCTGGTGCCGGACAAGACGCTGCCCTACCTGAAGGAGGACGACCACGGATTCTTCGACTAGTACACCGGATTGCCGGAGCGGCACATGTACGTGAGTCACATTAAAGTCAGAAACTGGCGGAATTTCCCGCGGATCGACGCCGATCTGAGCGAAAGACAGTTCGTCGTCGGACCCAACGCGTCAGGGAAGTCCAACCTGATGGACGTTTTCCGGTTCCTCCGGGATATCGCCAAGGTCGAGGGCGGCGGACTGCAAAAGGCGGTCGCGGACCGGGGCGGCATGACCAAGATCCGGAATCTCGCCGCGCGCAGGGATCCCGACATCGCCATCGAGGTCCGATTTTCCGACCCTGCAGACGGGCGTGAGACCTGGCGCTATGAGCTCGGGCTCAAGCAGCAGGCCCGGGGGAACCGGCATACGCTGATCACGCTCGAACGGGTGATCAGGGACGATGCCGTCATTCTCGAAAGGCCGAACGAGGACGACCGGGAAGACATCGTACGGCTTACCCAGACCTACCTCGAACAGATCACCGCCAACCGGGATTTCCGGGACATTGCCGGGTTCTTTCAAGCCATCACCTACCATCACCTGGTACCGTCGCTTCTACGCCACACGGACCTGATCGGTGGGCAAACACTCGAAGGCGATCCCTACGGCCAGGATTTCCTGGACAGAATCGCACGGGAGCATGACCGGACCCGCAGGGCCCGCCTGTCCCGGATCGAGGAGGTGCTCAAGTTGGCCGTGCCGCGGCTCGAACAACTCGAATTCGTACGAGACCGGGAGACCGGGCGTCCCCATCTCCAGGCGCTGTACGCCCACTGGCGGCCGCGGGCGGGTATACAGCGGGAAGACCAGTTCTCCGATGGCACGCTGCGTATTATCGGCATGTTGTGGGCGCTCCTCGAAGGGGAGTCACTGCTGTTGCTGGAGGAACCCGAGCTCTGCCTGCATTCGGGCATCGTCAACCGGCTCGCCGCCTTGATTCTCCGCATGCAGCGGAACGCCGGCAGGCAGGTGTTGATCAGCACGCACAGCGCGGCCCTGCTATCCGACCCCGGTATCGAACGGGAGGAAGTCCTGCTGTTGAAACCCGTCCACGAAGGTTCGGATGCGGAGATGGCCGAAGACGTGAGGGACGCCTTGTTGCTCCTGGAGCGCGATATCGCACCGGACCGGGCGCCTTCGGAGAGAACCCTCGACATCAGCCCCGATCAATTGAGCCTTTTCAAATGACAGGACCGGTTAATGAACGCCCCATGCACGCCAAGCTGAGCCCGGATCAGAACTTTTCACGGCATATCGCCGGTAACCGCTACCCTGGGCGAGGCCTGATCATCGGCCGAACGGCCGAAGACGATGCCTGGCTCGTGCTCTACTGGATCATGGGCCGGAGCGAGCACAGCCGCAACCGGCGGTTCATGGTCGACGGGCCCGAACTTCGGACCATGCCGGCCGACCCTTCCAGGCTGGACAAGCCCGATCTGATCATCTATCCGGCCATGCTCGAGCTGCCGGGCATTTATATCGTCGCCAACGGCGACCAGTCTCTGACGATCCGCGATGCATTGACCAGGGGCGGCACCTTCGACGCCGCCCTGGCCACGAGGGAACGGGAGCCGGACGCGCCGAACTACACGCCCCGTATCAGCGGCATGCTGGACTTGACCGGGACGCCCGCCGTTTCCCTGAGCGTGCTCAGGGCGAATCCCGTCGATCCCACCCACACCGACCGTGCGACCTACGCTCCGACGCCGCCTCCGGCAGGACTGGGACTGTGCCTGACGACCTACATGGGCGATGGCGACCCGTTGCCTGAGTTTACGGGCGATCCCCTGGTCATGCCCTTGCGAGGCGGGGCGGAGGAGGTCATGGGGACGTACTGGAACGCCCTCGACAGGGAAAACAGGATCGCCATAGCCGTGAAGCGTGTGGCGCGGGGCGGCGGCAGCGAACTGATGGTCATCAACCGGTTTTGATCCATCGAGATCAGAGGTGACGCAAGATGCGGACATCAACCGCCATTTTCGGGATATCACTGGCCGCTTTTCTGCTCGCGAGTTGCGGTGATACATCCCCTTCCCGCGACGTATGGGTGGAAGCCCTGTCCGAGAAGAACACCGGCCTGGCCTATCTTTACCGGAATGATCCGGAAGGCGCGGCAGGTTCCTTCCTGACGCTGATCCGGCTGGTGCCTCGAGAACCCCTCGGTCACGCTAACAGGGCCCTTGCGCTGCTGAAACTGCAGGATTTAGAGAACGCCGAAGCGGCCATAAACCGGGCCTCGGATCTCGCCCCGCAGGATGGGGAAGTCCTTTCCATCCGGTCCGATATCGCGGCGGCGAGGGGAGACCGCGAAGGCGCCCTGGACATGCTTGCCCACGCGGTCGGACACAACGAGTCCAACGTGGTGCTCAGGTACAAGTATTTGACTGAAATGAGAAGGCAGCGGGGACCGGCTCACCGGGATGAAGATGCACGGAATGAATTGCGGGCGATGCTCGAGTACGAACCGGACAACCTGGCCTTACTCGTCGAGCTGAACCAGACCCTGGTCCGCATGGGCAGGATCGTCGAGGCCACCGAAGGGTATGAACGGATGGCCTCATTGCTCGTTCCCCTTTCGGACGATGTACGGACCTGGCTCGACAGGACACTTGACGCGCTGAAACGCCGGGACGCTGTCGAAGCCGAATTCAACGCGGGTATCCTGGGCAACCTGCTCGTCGTGGATCCGACCTACCGCCGGTCCAGGGATCGACTGGGAGATCCAACGCAGCAGTCGCCACCGCTCTACGATTTCCGTTCGGCGCCGCCCGGCCTCGCCGTCATGGACGCGGACTCCCTCGTCGACATGCGGTTCGCGGATGCGGGTGACGCGTTGATCGGTGCATCGCTTCATGCGCCGGGGACGTGGACGGACCTGGCGCTGCAGGACGTGGACGGGGACGGCCGCCTGGACCTAGTGCTGGCGGGTACAGATGCGTTGGTCGTGCTGCGCAACCGAGTAGAAGGCTGGGAATCGGTTTCGATCCCCTGGGCCAGGGGAGGGGAGGATGCGGACTTCGGGCTGGCAACAGGCGATTTCAGGCTGGCAACGGGTGACTTCGACAACGACGGCGACGCCGACCTGTACGCCGCCGGATCGGGGCAGTCGTGGGTGTTTCATAATGCAGGAAACGGGACCTACATCCTCGCGCAGTCCTTCGAATGGACCGGATCGACCACACCGATTTCCGTTGCGCGAGTGGATTTCGACCACGACGGCGACCTGGACATCCTGGCGTCTGACATGAGGACGCTCCGGTTCTATCGTCATACGGAGGACGGACTGTTTGAAGAAGCCACGGCCTCCACGGGTTTCGAAGAAGCGGCGGGCGGCGTTCCCGCCGGGGCGGTGGAAGGCGATTCCGTCGCTTCGGCCGGCCAGGCACTCGCCTGGGGAGACTTCGACCGGGACGGCGCCGTGGACGTGGTCGCGCTGTTTGAAGATGAATCGCACCGGCTCTACAGAAACGTACGGCAGGGCAGGTGGTTGGACTGGACGGACCGGTTCGGCGACATAGGGTGGGGCAAGGCGCATATGGTCGCGGCCGCCGATTTCAACAACGACGGCGCACTGGACTTGTTCATGGCGGGATCCGGAATCGATGGATGCAGGTTGTTCTGGAACGAAGGCGGCGTACGATTCGCCGGGCAGGACACACCCGCTATATCGGGCGGGGCCTGCGAAGGTCTTGATCCCGCCGTTGTACGGCCTGTCGACTTTGACAACGACGGGTTCATCGACCTGGCGCTCGCCGGCGCTTCGGTGCCGGGCCGGTCGGGACTGCGGCTGCTCAGAAACCTGGGGAACGGCCGGTTCGAGGAACAGGCGTCTCTGTTGCCCGGGTTGCCCTCGACCGTCGAAGATGTGGAAACCGGTGACCTGGACGATGACGGCGACCTGGATCTCGTACTACTTGCCGAGGGTCGCCTCATTGTGCTCCGCAATGACGGCGGCAATGCGAACGGGTGGCTCAACATACGGCTCGCCGCGGCGTTGGAAGGAAGCGGGAAGAACAATTTCTACGGCATTGGATCCACCATCGAAGTAAACGCCGGCGCACATTACCAGGCATTGCTGGTCGACGGACCCTTAACCCACGCAGGTCTCGGCAGACGCGAAAAGGCGGACGTTATCCGGGTCATCTGGAGCAACGGCGTTCCCCAGAACAGGATCGATCCGGAGTCCCGCACGCTGATCGTAGAACCGCAGCGTCTAAAGGGATCCTGTCCATCGCTGTATACGTGGAACGGTGCGCGGTACGAATTCGTCACGCACTTGATGACACGCAGTGCCATCGGCGCCCTGACGGAAACCGGCGTACCGGCCTATCCGGATGCGGCCAACGACTACGTGAAGATCCGGGGTGACCAGCTGCGGGAGCGAGACGGGAAGTTCGAAGTCCGTGTCGTGGAAGAGTTATGGGACGCGGTGTACATGGACAAAATGGAATTGCTGGTCGTCGATCACCCGGCGGAGACGGACATTTACGTAGATGAAAAGTACCTTCCCCCGCCGTACCCGGGACTCGAAATCCATACAGTGACCGAACCCCGCCTCCCTGTGGCGGCCCACGACCACAATGGATACGATATCCTGCCTCAACTAACGGCTCGGGACAGCCTTTACGTGGGTGATTTCAAGCTCGGAGACTACCAGGGCGTGCCCGAACTGCATTCGATCACACTGGACCTGGGCGATCTGAGAGGCGTGGAGCGTATACACCTCTTCCTGTGCGGCTGGATCATGCCCGTCGAACCCAGCTCCAACCTGGCCCTGTCCCAGCGCAGAAACGCCGCCGTGGTCCCGCCGTTCCTTGAAACCCCGGACGAAGATGGCCAGTGGCGAACCGCCGTCCCGTACACCGGATTTCCGTCGGGGGAACACAAGACCATTTACATCGATCTGACGGACCGGTTCCCTGCCGAAGACTACCGCGTTAGACTCACCACGAATTTGCAGTTGTACTGGAGCGAGGCCTTTTTTACCGTCGACGAACCCTTACAGGCTGAAAGACGCATCACCCGGTTGTCGCCCGAAACCGCGGATCTTCACTACCGCGGCTACTCCCGGGAGTACCAGACCGCGCCCAATGGCCCGTTTATCAGGGATTACCAATCGTTGAGCGGCGAACCGCAGTGGCTGCCTTTCGAGGGATACCGAACGCGATTCGGGGACGTGACGCCCTTGTTGCGGGCGGCTGACGACCGGTACGTCATCTACAGTTCGGGAGAAGAAATCACGGTGACCTTCGATGCCACGGACCTGCCCGAACCACCGCCGGGCTGGGTAAGGGACTACGTACTGCATACCGACGGATGGCTCAAGGAGGGCGATCTGAACACGGCGACCGCCGCCACGATCGAACCGCTGCCCTTTCGCGGGATGGCCGGCTACCCTTACGGAGCCGAATCCCATTTCCCGGCCGATATCGTATCGCGGAACTACCGGAATGCCTACAACACGCGCTGGGTTTCACAGGAGGCGTTCAGAGAAGCCATGCGGCAGCACGGTTCCGGCCGCTGACGCGGTCTCGCGCCGCTGGGCCGCACGGTAACCGTTTCAGGAACCCGGTACCAGCGCCACCTTGATCAGGTCCCCGGGGTCGTCCACCAACTTCGTGAAAATATCCGGCCCCTCCTCCAGGTCCCGTGCGACGACCATGGACGCAACGTCGATCCTGCCCGAGGAGATCAGTTCCAGTGAATAGGCGAAGTCCAGGCTCGTGTAGGCGTAGGAGCCGCGGACGACGAGTTCCCGGTTGACCATGGCTACGCCGTCGATGCCCATAGGCGCCTCGGCCCCCAGGCCCAGCAGCACGGCTTCGCCGCCCTGCCGCAGCATCCGCACGGCCTGTTCCTGCGTCGCGGTGTGCCCCACGGCTTCGACCGACAGATCCACCCCCTGTCCATCCGTCATATCGATCACCGCTTCCACGGGATCTTCCGCGCGCACGTCGATGACGTGGGTAGCGCCCAACCTGGAGGCCAGCTCCAGGCGGGAGGGCACCATGTCAGTCACCGCGATGCGGGTCGCCCCGATATGCCGGGCCACCTGAAGGGCCAGAAGCCCCTGGGTCCCCGCACCGATGACGGCCACGCTCCGGATGAATCCATGGAGGCTCCGGTCGAAGATGTGCAGCGCATTCGAGAGGGATTCAACCATGCTGCCTTCGAGATCGCCCACGTGGTCCGGCAGCTTGAAGCACGATTCCGCCGGAACGGAGACGTAGCCGGCGAAAGCGCCCGGATGCTCGATGCCGATGACCGTTCTGCGGGGACAGATACTGGTGCGTCCCCTGAGGCATTCCTCGCACCGGCCGCAGGACAGGATCGGGTTGATCGTTACCCGGTCTCCGACTGACAGCCCCTCCACGCCCCGATCCGGGGCCACGACCTCGCCAGAGAATTCGTGACCCATCACCAGGGGCGGTACGCGCTTTGCGCTCTTTCCCAGAAAGCCGTGCAGGTCCGAACCGCAGATGCTCGCCGCGCCTACCTTTAGCACGACGAAACCGGGCGTTACCCGGGGTTCTTCAACCTCCTGCATTTCCATCTTGCGTGTTCCCAGATACATCAGTGCCCGCATGCCACGCTCCTCTGTACGTTAATTGGGTTTGGGAAAATCTCGAGTCGATCAATTTCCGGCGGTCAGTAATAGTCGGTCAATAATCGTCGGTCAGTAATCCCTGAACATGATCATGGGATCGATTGTGCGCGCGTCGGAAAAAAGCATGGCCAGGCGGTCCAACCCCAAAGCGATACCGCCCGACGGGGGCATTCCGTATTCGAGGGCCGCCAACAGCGCCTCGTCCACGTTGCCGTCGTAGCGTTCCCGCCCCTCCCGGGATCGCATAATCTCCAGGTCCGCCTCGAACCTGGCGCGTTGCTCCACCGGATCGTTCAACTCCGTGAAGGCATTGGCCAGTTCCAGTCCGCCCATGTACAGTTCGAAACGTTCCACGTACCTGGCGTTGCCGGGAACGCACCGCGCAAGCGACGGCAACCGGGCGGGATACTCCGTCAGAAAGACCGGCCTGCCGGCGGGCAGGGCAGGTTCCACCGCCGTAAGAAAGACGCGATGGAAAAGGTCGTCCCAGTCATCGTCGTCCCGCACCTCGAACTTTTTGTTCCGGGCCATGGAAGCGAAGGCGTCCACCGAATCACAATCATCCAGGTCGATGCCTGTCCGGTCCAGGAAGATGTCCCTCAACCGGTAGCGCGGCCAGGGTACGCGGAGGTCGATCTCGGTCCCCTGGTAGGTCAGTTTACCAGAGTGATCGAGCGTCTCGGCCAGTGAAGTCACGTAGTCCTCGGTAGTGTCCATGACCGTATTGTAATCTGCATAGGCCTCGTACCACTCCAATCCGGTGAATTCGGGATGGTGGGTGTCGAAACGTTCCCCGTTTCGATAGAACCGGCAAATCTGATAGATCCGTTCGCAGCCAGCCGCCAGCAGGCGTTTCATGTAATGTTCGGGCGAGGTCTGCAGATAGAAAGGACGGGCTCCGCCTTCGCCGTCCACGTATTCCGTTCGAAAGGAACGCAGCGCCGGTGTCAGGTCCGGCACCGTCATGAAGGCGGGGGTGTCCACGGCGATAAAACCGCGGGACTCGAAGAAGGAACGGGTTCCGGCCATGAGACGCGCCCGAATGCGCACGGCATCGGCCGCTTCCGGTTCAGGCGCTTCACGCAGGCTCGGCGCCAGGAGCCTCAGTGCGGAAACGGTGTATGCGCCGTTCTTCCACGTACCCGCACATTCCACGAGGTCGCCCTTGGAAAGCATGGGAAGGACGTCGGAGAGGGCCGGTTCGTCCAGGGCGAGTTCGACCGTGCCCGTCCAGTCTTTCAGCACGCCGCTCCGGTCCTGCGGATCCAGCTGGATCAGCCTGCCGGAAATCACGTATTGACCTCGTACAGCGCCTGATTCCCGAACCTGCCGTACTGTGTGCGACCTTTTGGCCCGGGCGGGATACGGTTCCATACCATGGGTGTGTAGACGTTCGATACGCGACATGACCGGTTCTCGATGCGACGGATTCTGGCGAACTCGTGGTAAACGTTAACGGTCGATACGGACAAAAGCAAGCATCAGTTTGCCCTTGATTTGTGCGGCTTGAATCTATATCATGAATGGAGCAGAATCTGAATTCAGCACCCTGTCGAAAACTGCCGCGTCTCCGGCCGAACTACATGCCTGCAACGATCACCGCCGACCCGTTTCAATGACCCCAATCCGCCTTTGTTTAACATGTCTCTCCCTGCCAGTCTTCCTGATGGCCGCCGCGTGTGGAACTACGCCCGCGCCTGGAGCCGGTAACCCGGAAACCGATCCGATCCTGTCCCGTATCCGGTTGCCCGAAGGCTTCAGGATCGCCGTTTACGCCCAAGGCGTTCAAAATGCGCGGGCGATGGCCATGGGACCCGGCGGTACCCTCTTCGTCGGTTCCCGCCGCGCAGGGAACGTCTACGCCGTTCGGGACCGGGACGGTGACTTCGCCGCTGACGAGGTGATTGTCCTGGACAGCGGGCTCAGGATGCCGAGTGGGGTTGCGTTTCGCGACGGAGCGCTCTACGTCGCCGAGGTCAGCCGGGTTCTCAGGTACGACGACATCGAAAACCGCCTGGAAGATCCCCCGGAACCCGTCGTGGTCAACGCGGGTTTCCCGTCCGACCGACATCATGGGTGGAAGTTCATCCGCTTCGGCCCCGACGGCAAGCTGTACGTTCCCGTGGGCGCACCGTGCAACGTCTGCGAGCGCTCTGATCCGCGTTATGCGACCATCATGCGCATGAACCCGGACGGATCGGACCTGGAACTCTACGTGAGCGGCGTGCGCAATACCGTGGGCTTCGACTGGCATCCGGGGACGGGCGAACTCTGGTTTACCGACAACGGGCGCGACCTCATGGGGAACGATATCCCGGCGGACGAGTTGAACCGTGTGACCGAACCAGGCCAGCATTTCGGCTTCCCCTATCACCACGGCATCGGCGTTCCGGATCCCGAATACGGCGGCAAACGTCCACTTGATTCCATGGTGGCGCCTGCGCAGGAACTCGGCCCGCACGTCGCGGCGGTGGGCATGCGTTTCTATACCGGCGGCATGTTCCCGTCCGAGTATCGACACCAGGTGTTCATCGCGGAGCACGGATCCTGGAACCGGGACAGCAAGATCGGGTACCGGATCACCCTCGTGCGCCTGGATGGCAACGAGGCCGTGGGGTACGAGGACTTCGCCGCGGGCTGGCTCGAGGACGAGGAGGTATACGGACGTCCGGCCGACGTGGAGGTCATGCCGGACGGATCCCTGCTCGTATCCGACGATTACGCCGGAATGATTTACCGGATCACTCACGACAACTGAGCCACAGGGACGCGCGTGCCATATGGCCGATAAAATCAAGGTGCTCCCCGGGAAACTGGCGAACATGATCGCCGCGGGCGAGGTGATCGAGCGGCCGGCCTCGGTCGTAAAGGAGCTGTTAGAGAACGCCATCGACGCCGGCGGCCAGCGTGTTTCCGTGGAGGTCAGGTCGGGCGGGAAGCAACTCATTCGCGTAATGGACAACGGAAGGGGCATGTCCCGCGAGGACGCGGTGCTGGCCTTCGAGCGTCATGCGACCAGCAAAATCGACAGTGAAGACGACCTCTATCGCATCGGAACTTTCGGCTTCCGCGGCGAGGCGCTGGCCAGCATCGCCTCCGTGGCCAGGGTGGACCTGACGTCCCGAACGGAAGAGGAGACGGCGGGGACCCGGGTTCGCATCGACGGGGGGGCGCCTCCGCGGGTAACGGACGCCGGACGGGCTCGGGGAACGACGGTCGCCGTGTCGCAGTTGTTCTATAACGTACCCGCCCGCCGGAAGTTCCTGCGGACGACGGCTACGGAGACACGCCATATTGTTTCCGTGGTATCCACGACGGCGATGGCCTATCCCGAGATTGCCTTCACGCTGACGGTAGACGGACGGGATACCCTTTCCCTGCCCGCCGTGTCCAACACCTATACCCGCGCGCAGGCCGTCATGGGCAACACGCTCATGAACCAGATGATACCGGTCACTTTCGAGGACGAACTCGTCAAGATACACGGGTTCATCAGCCGACCGGACGCCGCCAGGGTTTCCCGTACCCACCAGCATCTGTTCATCAACCTCAGGCCGGTGTCCAGTCGCGCCTTGAACCACGCCGTGTACGAAGGGTACGGTTCCATCCTTCCCCGGGACCGGTATCCCGTATCTATTGTTTTCCTGAACATCGACCTCGACCAGGTGGACGTCAATGTACATCCCGCGAAGCGCGAGATCCGGTTCTCCGACGAATCCAGGGTATATGAGCGGCTGTTGCGGGCCATTCGTCTGGCGCTTCAGAACTCGGACGTGGTTCCTGTTTTCGAGACGGATACGCCGGACGTTTCCGATATGACGCCAGCCGCGGCGCCCGGTAGCGCGACCGCGCCGGATCTGGGAACGGCCGTTGAACGAAGGGCCCAGATCGACCTGTTCGGCGCCACAGACCGTGACGGGAACCATTCGGGCGAGTGGACCTATACCCCGGCGGACACGGCGCAAGGGGAGCGTGGCGAAGAGGGGCGGGGAACGGTCAGGGAGAGTCACGATGGCGAAACGGTATCGCTCTGGCAGTTGCACAACGCCTATATCCTGGCCCAGGTTAAAGACGGATTCATGCTGATCGACCAGCACGCCGCCCACGAGCGTGTGCTGTTTGAACGGGCGCTGAAGACGATGGCCCATGAATCCGCCCCCTCCCAGCAATTGCTGTTTCCGGTGACCCTGGATCTCATGGTTCCCCAGATCGCGCTCGTCCAGGAACATTTCGATCATTTCGGCAAGTTGGGATTCAGTTTGAAACTGTTCGGCGAGCAGACCGTGGTCGTCGACGCCGTACCCTGCATGGCTGGCAACCAGGGCGTGGATACGCTGTTTCACAGAATGATTGAGAATCTGCTGGAACAACCGGAGAAGGCTCTGAAGATGGAAGAACGAATCGCCCATACCTTCTCCTCCCATGCCGGGATCCGCAAGGGCGACGCGCTGTCCCAGCAGGAAATGAACGGGCTCGTCAACGACCTGTTCGCCACGGAAATGCCCTACGTGACGCCCGGCGGGCAGCCCATTGTGGTACGCATGCCGATCGAGGAGATCGAACGCAGATTCAAAAAACCGCAGTAGGCCGCAACCCGCCTCCCCGAACTTGACACGGCACCACCCACTCGGTACTTTGGTTTTGTTACGAAAGGCAGATACCGTGTGCCGGGACGCGGATGTTCCCGGTGAGATTCGGGCCGCGCGTGGGCAATTCGCGCGTCGGCCACATGGAGCGTCTTATATGGGCGAATGTGAACACGGCGAGGTTGGAAGCGGCGTGACGCTGGAACTGTCGATTCCAAGCAATCCCGATCTGACGGCGGAGGTAGATCGCCGCATAGAGGACCTGACGGTCTGGACCGGCTTCGACCAGGGAACGCGCGGCGACATCATGATCGCCGTGAACGAAGCGGTAAAGAACGCGATACTCCACGGAAACAGGTGTGATGAGTCCAAGCAGGTCATCATCACCTGCAATTGCAGTTCGGCGGTGTTCCGGATCCACATCTGCGATTGCGGCCGGGGTTTCGACCCCGACACCCTTCCGGACCCGAGAAACCCGGACAACCTGCTCAAGGAAAATGGCCGAGGCATCCTGATGATCAAGGCCCTCATGGACGAAGTCGAGTTTGATATCACGGAAAACGGCACCAGCGTAACCCTGATCAAGTACGGACACTGAGGAGATTCCATGGAGATCGTCGAACTTCGCAGCGACACCATGACCAGGCCGACTCCATCCATGCGTCGCGCCATGGCGAACGCCGAAGTCGGCGACGACTGTTTCGGTGAGGATCCCTCGGTCAACCGGCTGGAAGAGGCCATGGCCGCCCTGCTCGGCAAGGAGGCCGGCCTGTTCGTTACCAGCGGAACGCAGGGCAACCAGGTGGCGGTCCGGTCGCAGACCCGTCACGGCAATGACATCATCGCGGAAAAGTACAGCCACGTGTTCAACGCGGAAGCCGGCGCCCTCGGCGCACTGTCAGGGGTGCAGGTCCGGCTGCTGACGGGTGAACGGGGCGTTTTCACGCCGGCGCAGATGGAGGAAGTGATACAGCGGGGCGACAACGTGCATTACGGCAGGACCGCTCTGGTCGCCGTGGAGAACACCCACAACAAGTCCGCGGGTTATCCCTGGCCCGTGGATGCTCTTTCCAGGGTCAGCGCGTGCGCGCGGTCGAGCAATCTGCGCATCCACATGGACGGCGCGAGACTGTTCAACGCCTGCGTGGCGAAGGGCCTCACGGCTCAGACCTATACCCAGCACGTCGACACGGTTTCCGTATGCCTTTCAAAGGGCCTGGGCGCCCCGGTCGGCAGCGTGCTGGCGGGGGACCGGGACACGATAGACGCGGCCCGTTACTACCGCAAGATGCTGGGCGGCGGCATGCGGCAGGCGGGCGTCCTGGCGGCGGCCGGTCTCTATGCCATGGAGCACAATATCTCCCGGCTCGCGGAGGATCACGCCCACGCCCATCGGCTGGCGGAAGCGCTCGCCGATCTTGATACCGTCGAGATCGACCTGGACGAGATACACAGCAACATGATCTTCTTCAGCCTGCGGGACGGTCTGGATCCCTTCGAGGCCGTCGAGCGTCTGTCGGAAGAAGGCGTCCGGATGCTGGCCATGAAGCCGGGCGTCATCCGCGCCGTAACCCACCTGGACGTGAGCGGCGAACAGATCGACCGAGCCATCGACGTATGCCGGAAAGTGCTGAACCACGTTTCCTGAGCAGCCATGGCCGATATCCTACAACTCCACCCCGAACACCCCCAGAAACGGCATGTCGACCGGGTCGTTGAAGCACTGCACCGGGGCGGCGTGATCGTCTATCCGACCGACACGGTCTATGGACTGGGCTGCGATATATTCAACCGCAAGGCCATCAACCGGATCTACCAGATCAAGCAGGCTCCCGCCGGGAAGCCGCTCAGTTTCGTCTGTTCTGATTTGAGTGATCTCGCCCGGTACGCGAAGAACATTTCCAATGCGACCTACCGCATGATGAAACGCCTTCTCCCCGGGCCCTATACCTTCATTCTGGAGGCTTCGCGAGATGTGCCGAAGTTCATGATCGGCAAGCGACGGACGGTAGGAATCCGGGTGCCGGACAACCGCATTTGCCTCGAGATCGTACAGGCCCTCGGACGACCCGTGCTGAGTACCAGCATCGCGTCGGCGGCGGACGGAATCGCGATAAACGACATCGAATCCATAGCGTCCCGGTACGGCAAGACCGTGGATGTTATCGTGGACGGCGGCGCAGGTGTTTCGGAGCCGTCCACGGTGGTCGATCTGACGGGCGACGAGCCCGATATCCTGCGAGCCGGGGCGGCCGCAGCCGATCTGTACTGAACGGGTCCCGCCAGACTGTATTGCCCGGACCGCGTACTGATCCCCGCCCGGCCCGCGTACCGCGCTGGACGGATCGAGCAGGTCATTCCATAGACGAATCAGAACGAGTAGGTCATCTCGAAGGCGAAATTGACCATCGACTTCTCCGCATCGCCGGTTTCCGGGTTCCCATAGATCTCATCGTCCGAGAAATCCCGCCTTAGTTCCATCAGGAAGCCCAGGCCGTCGGCCAGCGCGAACGTCGGAGCGATGGTAAGGGCCTGGCGTGTTTCTTCCAGATTGAACTTCGGTCCGGTACTTCCGGTTTGCAGGCTGGGGAAATTGGACTCGACCTCTCTGGTGAAATAGTCGTACCGTCCCGTAATTCCTACGACGTCGTTGAAATCGAAGTGGGCCATCACCATGTAGCCGTTCCAGCTGGACTCTTGTTCGAGGACCTCGTCCAGGTCCGTACGTCCGTTGTTGTACTCGCCGCCGATGATCAGGTCTGGGCGCGGCGTCAGGGTCAGATCTATGTCGTAAACCGTAAGGTTGCCCGTGAAGCCCGACTCGTCGCCGCGCATGGCCGAAAAGCCGATACCGCCCTTCTCCTCGTGGCTATAACCGAGCCTGCCGCCGATCATCTTATCGGTATTCCCATCCACGTTCTGGTCCCACCCGTTCGACAAGTGGACCACCACGTCGACACCGCCGCCCAGGTCCATGGACAGCATGGCGCCGGTCAGGTTGGTCGGAAGTCCCATGTCGAAGACAAGCGCGTGGGAGTACTGGTACATGTCGGGAGCGTCCAGGAGCTCGAACCCAATGGGCGCGTTGAACTTGCCAAACGTAAGGGTCGGGTAGTTCCCCTCTCCCCGGCCCATGCCGAGATCCAGGGTCACGTATCCCTGTTCCGCGTCGAGGGTGAACCCGCCCTCACCGTCGCTTACCCATTCCAGGTCGGCTCTCAGCGTGCCGATGCCGCCCAGGTTTTTCGAAAGATCGATCTCAACCTGATCGAGGCCGAAGGTATTTGCATCATCCAGGTTATTGTAGATATAACTGGCGTCTACGAACCCAGAGATTTCGACAAGGTTCGATAGGCCTTCGCCCCCACCGGTCTCCATATCGTCCCCCGTATTCTCCTGTGCGATTGCCGGCATGGCCGACAGGAGTAGGACCGGTAGCGAAGTGGTGATTCGTTGAAGCCAAAAGGTACCCATTTTCGCGCCTCCATGAAGTGAAGTGATGGAAAAGGAACCCCTTCAGTGATGCTAAATACTGATCGCAATAATAGGGCGAAATAACCTGCTGTCAACAGAACATTAACAGAACATTAAAGGTTAACAATGCGTTCTATTCTATCGCGCTCCCCGGCGACGAGCAATACGTCATCCTCCTGGATCACATAGTCGGGCGAAGGAACGAAATGGGCTTGGCCGGCACGGTGTTCCCGTTTCCTGATGAGCAGGATCTGCACCCCTTGCCGGCTGCGGATCTGCAGGCGCCGGATACTGCGGCCCGTGAACCGCCCGGGCGCGTTGATTTCGACCATCGCGTAATTTACCCCAAGTTGAACGACCTGTCCTCCGGTCAGCGTATTCACCATGCTGCTGAATTCACCGGCCAGGTCCCTTCTGGCGGACTCGCGGTTGTATGCGTCCATGACATGCTCCCTGCTGATCACGCCGACGAGGCGGTCCGTGCCCGGTTCCACTACAGGAAAGGCGTTAACTTGATGCCGGCCGAACAGCAGCATGACCCGGTCCAGGGTGTCTGTGTCCGTTACCGTCGGCAGGTCGAACTGGGCGATGTCATGGGCCACGATGACACCCTCGAGGTCCTCACCGTATGCGACGAGGCTGCGGATGCGATCGAATGTGACCGCTCCCCTGTACCGCCCTTCGCCGTCGGTGATGTAGTACTCGGTATAGGAACTCTCAGCCAGGCGCGACATCAGGTCTTCAAGCGGGGCCTCGGGCGGTATCGTTTCGAAAAACGGCACGCGGACCTCCGAGACGGTAAGCGACCTCAGTATGTTCGTTTCCTGACCCTTTTCCAGGTCGATGTTCCTTCTCAACAGGCGCAGGGAATACACCGAGGGCTTCAGCAGATAGGCGGATAACGCCGTACTTATGATGATTGAGATCATTAGCGGCAGTATGAGCGTGTAGTCGCCGGTCATTTCAAAAATCATGAGAATCGCTGTGAGCGGCGTACGGATGGTCGACGAGACCAGGGCCCCATGGCCACCAGCGCATAGGCGCCGTGGGCTTCGCTCATGCCGGGGAAGAGCAGATTCACCAGCACGCCGAAGGCGCCGCCCAGCATGCAGCCCACGAACAGGGACGGGGCGATTACGCCGCCCGATGCGCCCGACCCCAGCGTGAAGGAAGTAGCCGCGATTTTCATGAAAACGAGGATGACCAGGAGCTTCCATTCCAGATCCGAGAAGAGCGCACGGTCCATGGTTTCATAACCCACGCCGAGGATTTGTGGATACAGGAGGGCGATGAGGCCGACGAGCAGGCCGCCCGTCATGGGTTTCAGGTATTCGGGGATCGGTACTTTACGGTACAGGTCTTCCACGCCGTAAAGCGCCCGGACGAAGAAGGTTCCAACGATGGCAGCCAGTATGCCCAGCACGGCGTAGAACGCGAGTTCCAGCGGGTGGTTCAGACTGTGGGGAGGAACGATGATCGCGGGCTGGTTGCCGAGGTAGTGACGGGATATGGCCGTGGCCACCACGGATGAGATCACGATGGGACTGAACCGGCTGAAGGAGAAGTTTCCCAGGATCACTTCCAGGGAGAAAAGCGCTCCTGCGATGGGCGTGTTGAAGGTAGCAGCTATACCGGCCGCCGCGCCGCAGCCCACGAAGGTACGCATGCGGTTCATGTTCACCCTCGTCAGTTGCCCGAAAGTGGATCCGAGCGCCGCGCCGATCTGGGCGATGGGTCCTTCCCGTCCCACCGAAAGACCGGTACCGATACTGATGGCCGTGGCCATCGAGGTCTCAACCGCGACGCGGGGTCGGACACGGCCGCCGCGGAGCGCTACGGCTTCCATGACATCGGGCAGTCCGCGTGCTTCGCGTGTACTGAAATAGATGAGAACACCCACGATCAGCCCGCCGGCCGCGGGGACGCCCACGATCAGCAGGGTATCGGCCGACGAGACACTGGGTATACCGCCCCCCAGGCGAGGAATTCTATGGTATCGATCAGCCAGCGGAAGGTAATGACGCCAACGCTTCCGAGTATCCCGATGATCGCCGCGGCGCTGATCATGAAGACCTGGTCGGTCGTCCGCATGCGTTCGATATTGGCGTGCAGGCGCTGCCTGAAGCGACGCGCCATTACGCGCCAGAGACGAAACACCCTCAACCGCGACAGATTCATGGGACTCCCGGTTTACCTTCATCTTGTCAACTACCGCAAAACGCAGTATCATACATATTACCAGGCGAGAACGGCCAAGTCAATCCGTGCCAGGGAACAAACCATAAACGAATTACCAGGAAATGAGCTGTAAATGAGCGAGGATTTCAGCATACCATTGCCCGATACGTCGGACTGGGGCGAACCAGACCGGGGAATCAGGGTGAAACCCGCGGACGGCCGCGGCATCCTGATGCGTGACTGCCAGGTCGGCAGGGCGGGCGAGGTGCCGGACGTGGCGCCCCAGGGCCAGGGGCTGGCGCAGCGCGGATCGGTGGTCGACCCCGGAACGCCGGATTTCGAGTTTACCATTCGAGAGAAGAAGCTGGTATGGGCCGATAACATCGCGGAACTGTACGAACAGGGCAAGGCGGGGCAGTGGGACGCGACGACCGATATTCCCTGGCACGAGCTACCCGAGTTGCCGGACGATCTGGAGCAGGCGGTCTGCCAGGTCATGACCTTCCTGATACAGAACGAATACCTGGCCATGTACATGCCGGCCAAGTTCATGAACAGGATCGATCCCCAGTTTTCCGAGGTCGTCCTTTTCCTCGCCACGCAGGTCATGGACGAGGCCAGGCACGCGGAGGTTTTCACCAAGCGGGCCCTCGCGAACGGCGGCGGACTGCAGTACGTCTCGGCCGCGACGGAATGGTCTCTGCGCAGCCTGCTGGCGCAGGACGACTACTCCAACGGTTCCTTTCTGATGCACGTCCTGGGCGAGGGGACCTTCATGGAACTGCTGATGTTCCTGGAGCAGGTCGCGCCGGACCCGGTCACCGCGCGGACCTTCAAACTTGCGCGCCAGGACGAGGGCCGGCACGTCGGGTACGGGATCTCCCATTTCGCCTACCACATCGAACAGGACCCGTCGATCATGGATGACCTGATGCGGGCTGCCGAGGAACGTACCCTGTTCCTCCAGCAGGCGTCGGGTTCCAGTCCCTTCGTGCTCAAGGCCATGATGACGCTGGCCGGCGGAGGAACGCACCCCGAGCAACTGGCCCGGGGGCGGGACGCGGTAGTGGGACTATACGAAGAGATGCACCGGAAGCGCATTCGCGAGCTCGTGGCCATCGGCTTCGACCGTGCGGACGCCGAACGCATATCGGAATTGCACGGAAGCGGCGTGCGAAACTTCATGTAGTTCACTGCCCCAGGCAGTGTCGACCAGGCGGACCAGCTTCTCATGGGCGTAGTGCACAAACACCGGGGACAGGACGGAGCGTACGACTGGGCGGGCGTGGAGATGGTCCCCTACACCGGGGGCGGCGCGGTCGGCGGGTCCATGCGGGTGGTCATCGGTCCCGAAGACGGGGCGAACAATTTCTCCGTGCGCTATTTCGAAATCGAGCCGGGCGGGCAGTCCTCCTTCGACCGCCACGACCACGACCACGGCATCTACATACTTCGGGGCAGGGCGAAAGTGCTCATCGGCTGGGACGTGCACGACGTGTCCCCGGGCGACGTGGTGTATATCGCGCCGAACGAACAGCACCAGTTCGAGAGTGTCGGAAAGGAGCCCCTCGGGTTCCTGTGTGTCGTACCCCCCAAGGACTCCCCACCGGAATCCGCGAAAGACTGACCCGCCGGTCAGCCATCCCGCGCGGTGCTGTTTTTCATCCCGTTAGACATCAGGTGCAGCTGCGTGTTCACGTATCCCGGCCGCACTTCCTCGAAATGGGGCCCCATGACCCGGTGCAGGTCGCCCAGAGCGTGGAAGGGTACGGTAGGTATGGCATGGTGTTCGGCGTGATACGCGTTGTTCCAATTCAGCCACCGGATCAACGGAATGGTCAGCACGGTGCGGGTGTTGAGCAGGATATGGCGCACGCGGGGGCAGCCCGTGTGCTCGGACATGCGTATGAGCCGCATGACGGGTTCGCCAACGAGGCGAGGGACCAGCCAGTACAGGACTACGACCGCGGAATCGAACCAGATCGACACGGCCGCCAGCGCCCCGTATGCCAGGACCATGCTCCAGGCCTCCATCACCACGTTCCCACGTTCCCGCCGGGGCAGAAACTTTCGTTCGGTCGCGTTGAATCTCCCGAACAGCATCCGCACCAGGGTGGTCAGGTTGCTGTAGAAGTATGGAATGCCCGTCGCATACCAGAAATAGCCACCCAGGCGTTCCGCCATGGGGATCATCTCGGGATCGTCCCCGGTGACCTGCGTGTGTGAATGGTGTGCCAGGTGCTCGTAACGGAAATACGCGGGAATGAGAAACAGCCCCGTGCCGGTTACCCATCCGACGATCCGGTTCATCGCCGCGCTTCGAAAAGCCGTGCCGTGGGAGCATTCGTGGAAAGGCGCGAACCAGTGCACCACGATAGCGCCATGAACGAGCAGGGCCGGAAACGACCACCACGTACCCATGGCAAGCGACACCAGGTATCCAGTGAGCACAGTGGCCGCCAGATGCCCGGCGAGGAAGATGAAGCCCGGCAGGTTGCGGCGCCGCAGGAGCTCGCTCAGCCGGTCCGGCGTCACGAATTCGGTAGGTTTTACCGGAAGTTGTTTCGCTTCAGATTCAGGGGCGGACATGGGTCGAGAGCGGTTTGATCGAGTGGATCGAGTGGATTTGGTGGATCGGGTAGATTTGGTGGATGGAGTGGATTTGGCAGATCGGGTGAATCGGGTGAAACAGGCGGACGGGAATGGATTAACGGCATGATCCGGGCACGGCCCGCATGTGTCGGCCGCCTATCCCCGGCGCGCCGTGCGGTCGTCGATCTCCACTATACCCCGTTCGAGATCGAAGCGGCGCGTTTTCTGCTTTTCAACGTCGCCCACGGTCACGCGGACGAAGAAGGCGCCGTCGGGATAGTCGATGGAGTGGATATCCCCCTCGGCGAAGGCGGTCGCCTCCCCGGCGCCGACGGTGTATTCCCGGGCCACTTCGAGACGGGCCGGTCCTTCGGAGCCTCCATCGTCCAGCCGGTTCCAGCGCCGCATCAGGGTGTGCCCCGTAAAATTGCCGTAAATCACGCTGCAGGGACCGTGATCGTGGGGCGGGGAAGTACCACCTTTGCGTCCGCCGTGAACGATGACGTAAATGTCCGTCTCGGGATCTTGGCCGATCACTGTATGGCCCTTGTATTCGTCCATGTTTACATAGGTTTCCAGCAGGTCGGGCTGACCGAGCAGGCGCTCGGTGTTCTTCCTGATCGTTTCCAGCCCATCCCTGATCCCGTGTTCTCGCACGATTCGCCGTGCGTCACCCAGAAAATCATCGACAGTATAACTTTTCATCGATGGCCTCCCTGATGCCAGGATTCCGTTTCGTCCACATGAAAGTAGAGAATTTCACTTGCAGATTTCGACAAAATGTTATATTATAATCGTCTTGGATTCAATATACGCTCAAAAACACGATTTGTCCATAAATACTCAATGTCCTGTTACGCTCAGTTATCCAACGGAGGAACGAGGATGACACGCATCAAGAAACTGAATTGCCTTGCCGTCTTCATGGTTCTGGCCGCGCTGGTCGCAGCGCCTGCGATACAGGCCCAGACGATCGCGGATGCGAAGACGAAAGTTGAAGCCATGCCGGACGATCCCCCCCGTCATTACAATCTCGGCATAGCGTACTTCAAGGCGGGACAGTACTCGGACGCCGTAGGGGCATTTCAGAAGGCCGTCGAGTTGAAGGAAGATTACAAAGAAGCCTTCTACAACCTGGGACTGTCACAGGAAAAGGCGGGTCAGACGTCCAATGCCATAAAGTCATACCAGAAGGCCACGCAACTCGACACTAAGTACGCCGATGCCCATGCCGCGCTGGGTGGCGCCTACCGGAAGATCAAGAGCAATAGCAACGCCATTCGCTCGTACCAGGCGGCTATCCGGATCAACTCCAGGAAGGCGAACTGGCACTACAATCTGGGTATACTATATCAGACCCGGGAGGATTATCGCAACGCGATCAAATCCTATGAGAGCTACCTGAGTCTGGCGCCCCGGGCCCGTAATGCCAAGTCGATAAGGGACATTGTCGCCCAGATGAAGGACGCGATCAGGTAAGCGACGTTGGGAACGACAAGTTTACGACGTTCAGACAATCTGTAAAACTAAAAAGCCTCCGCTGAATGTATAGCCGCGGAGGCTTATGTTTTGCAGGTAATAACCGTTATGTCGTAGTGTCGCGGACTCTCCCACGAGGTTATTTTAACGGGAGATGTAGACCCTCGTATAATCCATTGCGCCGACCGTGCCGTCCGGGTTTTCCGTAATTCCTTTCACCCAGGGCTTCCTGAGTTCAAGGTTCACCGGGTGGAACAGAAAGGACCCGGCGTAGTCGGAAACCATGATCTCCTCCGCCTCCGCGTATAGCGCGCGTCGCTTTTGCCTGTCGAGTTCAGAGGCCGCCATTTCCACCATCCGGTCGAATTCGGCGTTCGTCCAGTCCGATCTGCCGTATCCCTGTGGCTGCGAGTGCCAGATCATGTCGAGCATGTTGCGCGGGTCGAGGTAATCGGCGTAGAATACGATCAGCCCCAGGTTCATGCGCCAGTTGTACATGTTGTTCATATACATGGTTCTGTCGGCGCTTCGGATCGTGACATCGACCCCAATGTTTTCCTTCAACATGGCCATGATGGCCTCGCTGATCCGCTTGATGGTGGGATTGGGCGCCCGCAGCCACATTTCCTGTCGGGGGAACCCCCTCCCGCGGGGATAGCCGGCCTCCCGTATGAGTTCGCGGGCCTTTGCCGGGTCGTAGGACTGGTAGTTCTTCATGGTCGGTCCGTTGTATTCGGCGAATTCGGGCGGGATCATGGAGTAGGCGGGTACGGCCGTTCCACCTAGCAGGATATTTGTGATGACCTCCCGGTCGATCGCCCGGGTGAAGGCTTCCCGGACCCGTACATCGTCGAAGGGTGGCTGGCGCGTGCGGTAGAAGAGATACCAGGATGCCCTCGCGGCCACTTTGACCAGGTCCGGCGCGAGTTCGGGATCGGCCATGATGCGGGGCATGTCGGTCACGTCGACGAGTTCACGGTCCACTTCGTTGTTCTCGTAGGCGAGGACCGTGGCCACCGCCGCGTTGCGGAAGGGATGGATGACCTTCTCCAGGTAGGGCTTGTGGGGACCGTTGTACATGGGGTCCGGGACCAGGGTCATGTGGCTGCCCGTGATCCACTCCGACAGTTTGAACCCTGAATTCGAGACGATGTTCTCCAGCCGGGTCCACTTGCGCTCGTATTTCTCCACCTGCCACGGGGGCACGGGCAGCGCGTTCCCGTAGGATACGATGTACGGCAGGTAGGGGGCCGATTTCTCCGTCTCGATGACAAGGGTGAGATCGTCGGCCGCTTGGACCCCCAGTTGGGTCAGGTCCTTGATTTCACCGCGGTTGATGGCGCGTCCGTTTTTAAAATCGTGATAGAAGAACCCGTAGGGATTGGCCTCTTGTGGGTCCAGCATACGACGAAATGAGTATACGAAGTCATGGGCCGTTACAGGACGGCCGTCGCTCCATCTCGCGCCTTCCCGGAGATGGAAGGTCCACGTCTTGCCGTCCGGCGAAGACTCGTAACGGTCGGCGGCGGCGGGTTCCGGATTCCAGTTAGGATCGCGCCGGAGCAGGGGTTCGAAGGGGATGATGGTGTCTTCGGTGTCATAATCGTTTATGGCGGAGTCGAGCGTGCGGGGTTCCGGGCTCATGTACCGGAAGACCTGCTGATCACGCGGCGAGGCGTCCGGGGGCAGGGGACGGGCGGCCGATTCTTCGGAGTTTCCGCCCTGCGCCGAAATCAGCAGGGGGACCAGGTAGAAGCCGGCAACGGCGCCGAGTACGATGGCAGCCCACTTGAATGATTGAGACATGGTTCCGTTCCTGTATGGGTGGTTCGAATGGACAAAGACCGGTCGGCGAATCCCGGCCAAGGACGTCAGTTTTCTTCCAGGTCCTCGGCCAAAGTCTCGGCCAGGGCTGCAACAAGGCCATCGATATGCGATTCGTCCATGGCCGCCGAAAGACAGTTCATGGCCAGGCCGTTCGACAGATAGTAACCGCGGTTGAGCAGGCCGAGAAAAACCGCGGATACGGGACGTTTGTCCGCCGCGGCGGCGGCCCGGTAGGTTCTGACCGGGCCCTCCGTGAAGTATATACTGAAGGTGGAACCGGATGCGACAGCTGTTGCCGCCGTTCCAGTCCGTTCGAATACATTCCGGAAACCGTCCATCAGGCGTCCGGTCAGTTGGTCCAGACGGTCATAAACGTCGGGCGTCAGCACTTCAAGCATGGCAAGACCGGCGGCCATGGCCACCGGATGCCCGCTGAAGGAACCGCTTTGAGATAGCCGAGGTCTGCCCAGGGTCGGATCCAGCACATCCATCAGGTCCTTCCGGCCGCCGAAGGCGCCCACGGGGAAGCCGCCGCCCACGATCTTGCCATAGGCGGTCAGGTCGGGCAGGATGCCGCACTGCGCCTGGACGCCGCCCGGCGACGCGCGAAAACCCACGATTTCATCGAAGATGAGTAGAACGCCGTGCCTGCGCGTGATGTCCCGCACCGCTCGGATGAATGCCGGTCGCTGGGGAATGACACCGGTCCGGGGATCGAAAATCACGGCCGCCAGTTCGTCCCGGTGTTCCTCGATGAGGATCTCCACGGCGGCTTCGTCATCCTGGGGGAGGATAACGACGTTCTCGGTGGTGTTGGGCGGCATGCCGCCGGCACCCCGCACTGGTACCGGCCGCTCCCGGGGACCGGCCTTAGCCGGGTCGGGTGCGACGCTTATTTCGACGGCGTCGTGACTGCCGTGGTACCCGCCCTCGAACTTGGCGATGAGATGCCGTCCCGTGTATTCCCGGGCCAACCGGATGGCGTGCAGCGTGGCTTCGGTCCCCGAATTGCAGAATCGGACCTTGTCCAGAGATTCTACCCGTCGGCACAGTTCCTCCGCGAGGGCCGTTTCGCTACCCATGGGTGCGGCTACGGCGATGCCCCGTTCGATCTGGCGCTCCACCGCCCGGATTATGGCGGGATGGTTGTGTCCAAGGATCTGGGTGGTATGGTGGTTGGCGAAGTCCACGTACCGGTTCCCGTCCACGTCAATCAGATAGCATCCCTCGGCCCTTTCGATGGTGACGGGATAAGGGGCGTAGTAGTACGCGCCCTTGGCGACACCGGGCATGACTTCACGGGAGCGTTTGAACGCTTCGTAGGAACCCGGCGTCCGTTCCCGGTACATGACCTCCTGCGAGGTTGCCGCCGTCGTGGTCATGAATCAGTCGATCCTTTCAGATTGCCCCTGCGGATAATCGGCGGTTCGATTTATTTTCGACTAATGCCGCGCCGGATACGCGCCGGGTGCGCCGGGTGCGCGCTCAGACCTGGTAGGCTTCCCAGAGTGCCTTGTAATAGCCCATCAGCCGTTCGGGTTCGGGGCTGTGCGCGATTTCCGCGAGCGTGTAACCTTCGTAACCGTCGGCCTTGAGCAGCCTGAACAGTTCCCGCCAGGGATACTCGGCGCGGTAGATTTCGGTGATATGCACCAGGCTGATCTTGTGGCTCAGCAACCGGTAGTTGCTCTCGATCGATCCTTCCACTACTTCGCCGAAATTGGAATTCCAGCAGATATACGCATTGGGATGGTCCGCGTGATCCATGATGGCGCGCATCCGGCGCGGCTCCTGGGTGTCCTTCCCGTGTACCTCGACCCGGATTTGCACGCCGAGACCGCCGGCCGCTTCCGCGCACTGCCCGATGGCCTTTCCGATCTGTTCGAGGGTCGCCTCTTCCGGAATGCCCGCTTCCGTCTGCAGACCGTTAGGCCGCACCTTGATACCTGGACAGCCCAGGTCAGCCGCCAGTCTGGCATACTCCACGGTTCCTTTAATATTCGCCTGGACCTCGTCGGGATCGACCGAGTGGTACTCGAAGGCCGTTCCGAGTCCCACGAGATCCACGCCGCCGTCCTCGAACCGCCGCCTCACTTCAGATCGCTCGTTCGATCCCAGTGCCGCTTCGACGCCGTGGGCGTGGGTTGTACGAAGTTCGACCCCTGTGAAACCCATTCGGCCGCACATGTCTATGATGGTCGGCACATCCCAGTCTTTGCCGATCTGGTAGGTTACGAACCCGAGCTTCATGCCCTCTCCCTCTTCGATCCAGGGGGCTGCGACCTGGTGGACTTCGTCCGGGCGGACGTCAACTTCGGAGGCGGCGGACCCGGGCCGGGATGTCGTCCCCGTGTATCTCGGAAGAAAGAATGCCCAGGCCGCGGTCCTCCAGCGGCAGGTGGATCTTCCGCCCACCGCCGCGGTGCGATTCGCGCAGGGCGACGGCCACTTCCAGGGCCTCGCGGCCGTCCACCCCGGAACACTTGGGCGGATGACCGTTTTCGATGGCCGAGACCAGGTCCGCCACGATCGTCAGCCCCATCGAGGGGTAATGGGCAGGCCACGGAAAGGGTATGCGGGCCGGCACGCCCCGTCCGCGCGGCCCTCCCGGGTGCAGCTTGATCAGTTCGGCATCCTGGCCGTTGGCGATCGAGCGGAAGCGGCCCTCCGTACCCAGTACGTCGATTTCCCAGTTCGCGATCCCGGAGGGCATGCCCCGGACATAGGCCCTGACCCCGTTGTCGAAGGCCAGGTAACCGTTGCCCATCAGATCCTTTTCGCCCGCCGCGGCTTCGTCGGATTCCATTTCGCCGTACACCCATTCCACCCGCCCGCCCGACATGTACCGGACGATATCGATCAGGTGACTGCCGTTGTGGGACAATCCGCACTGGCCGTAGCCCGTCACCTGGACGATCTCGCCGAGTTCGCCGTCTTCGATCATGGTCCGCGCCCGGGAAAAGAATGGATGCCAGCGCCGGGCGCAGTTCAAGGCCAGGGCGACGCCGTGATCCGCGCAGATTTCCACCATGGCGTCGGCGTCGGCCAGGGTCAGGGCGATCGGTTTCTCGGCCCAGATCGCCTTCACGCCTGCCCGGGCGGCGGCGTCCACGATCTGTGCCCGGATCCGGGCGGTAGTGCAGACGCTGAGCAGATCGATGCGCTCCCTTCCTAGCAAATCGCGGTAGTCGGCGTACAGGTGGCCGTCCTCGACATCCCAGCGTGCCCCGAATATGGACCGCTGCTCGTCGTGGGGATCCGCTCCCGCGACCAGGTCCACGTTTGGCGCCGCGTAGTAGGAAGGCGCGTGGCAGTAAGGCAGGAAAATGGACCCGCCCTGGTCGATCTCGTCGTCGAAGGTGCTCCCCATGCGGCCGAGACCGATCACGGCGGCGCGGTATCTGCGGGTCATTTTTCCTCCGGGTCAACCGGGAGAAACCAGGTGATTTCTCGTCCCGAACGGTGCATTTCCTTCGAGATTGGCGTGTGGGCCTGTGGATTTCACGTACGGGTATAGTATGATGCCACGGGGCGGTGGACAAGCAACAAATGCAACAATCCGTTACTGGCTTCGTTCCGCGCGACCGGCCCAGAATCGTCCCCAGGATTCCAGGTAGTCGGAACTGCTCCAGTCCTTGTCCATCCCCACCCCCGATATCACTTCGATTCCGAGTTCCTTACAGACTCCCCACTCGGGGATATTGGACATGTCGGTCCGGTCTCCGCCCTTGGTGAACACGTGGGGCCGTATCGCCCTCAGGGCCTCGCAGACCGTGTCATCGTCTTCTATCTCAAAGGGAATGACATAATCCACGGCACGGATACAGGAGACGACCCGGCAACGGGCCGTGAGATCCATGAAGGGCTTGCCCTTTTTGCGGCGAAGAAAACCGTCGCCGTTGACGATGACGACCAGGGTATCGCCATGGGCGGATGATTCCAGCAGACAGGAAACGTGCCCGGGATGGAGCGGATCGAACCCTCCGGAGGTAGCGACGATGGTGCCCAGGCCGGTTCTCAGATCGGCAAACGCCTTCAGATCTACGATGCGGGCTGCATTTTGTTTGTTCTCAGGCATAGTCCGGTATGGTCCGGTAATGAGGGTTGGGACAGGGGGCTTGAATAACGGATCAGAAGTCCAGCGACTGCCTGACCTGCTGCCCGTTGAACAGCAGGCTCTTCTTCTGGCCGTTGGCGTTGACGTGCACGAGATTGACCTGGTCTTCGAAAGTCTCGAGGAGCAGGGTGTTCGTCATGGTCATCGATTCCAAGAGCGGGATGTCCTCCACCTCCAGGTAACACCAGATCGCATCTGAGTCCGCTTCCTTTCCAAGAAAGGCTGCGCTGACGCGGTGGCCGTTTATCGCAATTTCGACGTGACGCGCGAGATAACGGCCGATGTAAAGGTCGGCTTTCTCGGCTTCGCGATCCGTTCCCAGGCGCAGCCGGTCCGTCCCCATCGCCTCGAGGGCCTGTTCCAAGTCGTCCGTAAAGATGCGAAAAGACAGCTCCAGCGCGCCGTAATCGGGGTTGTGATCGACCTGGCAGACGCTGATGTAGAACGGGTGGGCCGATATTCGCACGGCAACCGCATCCGATGCTACGCACACCAGCAGGAGGCCCGCGAAGGCAATCCAGTAGCTCAGCGATTTCATCATTTCTTCCGTGAACGGTTCCCGCGGTACTTCCGCGAAGGTACCGGGCCGTGGCCGGACCGGCGGTCGTTTCAGGGTACATTCGTGGGCTGCCTCTGTCAAGTCCCTGCTGACAAACAGGGTGTTCTCGCTCAATCTGTAAAGTCGTTCCTGATGAGTTTGGGAACCGGTTATTTTTGACTTCGGCGTTTTTTTTGTATACAAGTCATTAATTTAAGGTGTATATACATTCTCCGACAAATTCTGCCCGTTCGTCTGTGAAGCATAGGGGTAGTATCTTCTTCATCCCGCTTCGTCCAAAGGGAGTCACCTCGTTGTTTTTCGAGTCCCGGCATACTGCACGGCGTTTCGGATGTTTCCAACGCTTGTTCTCCATCTATTCTACCCCCCCCCCCCCCCCCCCCCCCCCCCCGAAAAACACTGGATAGCCGCCGTCGCCACGGTGCATGACGGAAATGACGGAGTCGTTGCTAACACGCGTGTCACCTGGCGCAGCAGCGACGCGTCCGTGCGCTCCGACACGGCGTGGTCACCGCCACGACGACTCGACGTCTTACAGGTAAATTTCACGGCTTCCCTGATCAACAATTACCACTACTTGGTTCAGGCCTGCAATTCATCGGGCTGTTCCTGTCCTGGCCCCAGTTCGCGAGGCGTAGTGAACATGAACGCTGCCATCTCCGGGGGCGGCCGGTAGATCCGGCGCCTGCATGGTCTTCCCTTTCAGATGGTGTCAACCAATCTGTGTACGAAACACTGCTATCTACAACCTGACTGGAATGGAGGAACTGACATGCTTGGTAAAATGTATCGGTTAATGGGTTTCATTGCGGCTGTCTGGTTTCTGGGCGGATTCTTAGCGTGCAACAACGATAACGGGGGCGGATCGTTATCGGTCGGATCATTATCCTGGACATGCGATGTTTCCCTTCGAATTGACTCCCTGACCGGCGAAGGAAGCGGAAGCGGGAGTTCACGCGACGAAGCCTTGCAGTCCGCTCTTCGGGTGGCTTGTTCTAAACTCAGTCTTGACAGCGTAACACTCGATCAATGTGAGCAAAACCTGAATTTCGGGAAGAGTCAGACGATCGGGAACGTGACTATTGTAAGTCCGGCTGAGAAGAGCGTCAGATGCAGTGGGTCTTTTTGAGATCGAATGTTAAAATGACCAGATCCCGTGATGTCGTTACAAGTAAACACAATTCCAAAGCTAATGGAGGTTTGAAATGCCGATTCGCTACTGTTCGCTTCTCATTTGCCCCTTGCTCATTGTGGTCGCGTTTTTTGCAGGGGCGTGCGGGGACGATGGCAACCCTGTAACCACCACGCCGACAACACAGCAGCCCACGCAACCCACGCAACCCACGCAACCTTCACCAAGTCCGAGACCTTCCTGTAACATCGGGATGGAATTGGGGCCGGGTGAGAGTTGTTCGTTCAGTGGGGGTGTATTCGAAGTCCGGGACGATGGTTTCGGTTGTATCGGCGGCGGAAGCCTCTGTGCAGGTACCGGCATAACAATCAACAACTTCCGCGCGAGTAAAATATCGGGAACTTCCCGATGGACAATTAACGGACTCCCCTGATATTCAGACTTGGCGTTTGCCTCATGATTCATGTTGAGTGAAATCTGTACCCTTCAGCATAGCGCATGACAAACCCACCGATCAAAATCAAGCGGGGCAGCGCATGAAGAATCAGATGAGTTTTTGGGGATATGGCCTGCGATCAGAAGAAGAAAACGCGCAAGGAACGCTTTCTAGGCGACATGCATGAAGTCGTGGCCCTGGGCGGTTTTGCTCGCGCCCATCCTGGGCGGTTTTGCTCGCGCCCATCCTGGGCGCATTATCCGAAGACTATCTTTGCAGCAAAGGCCTATGCGGACCAGGGGCGCAAGGAGCAGGCCGTAAAGGTCAGGTATCGCGGTCTGGCCAAGAACACCGCCCAGTTCTTCACCTTGGCCAACTTCCATCTGATCCGGAGCCCGTCCGATGCCGAAAACACGCTTACCGGTAATCCCAACGCCGCCATTTCATTTACAACATGATCGTTTTTTGAAAAGACGCAAACGGCATCTCACAACCGAACAGATGGGTTGATCAGAGATTCCCGTAATTCTGACTCGTTCATCTGTGAACATAGGATAGCGTTTTCTTCACCATGTTTCGTCAAAAGGGGTCACCTCGATGTTTTTCGAATCCCGGCATACTGCACGGCGTTTCGGATGTTTTCGACGCTTGTTCTCCATCTATTCTACCCCGAAAACACTGGATAGCCGCCGTCGTCCCGGTGGAAGCTTCGGCAGCTCGTTGCTCGTCTACCTGCTCTTGTCCCTTGCCCTTCCTTTGCTCGTCTCGTGCGGCAGGGACAATCCCGCCGAGTCCAGATCCGCTGTCCCGGTTCGGGTGGTGGTCACGCCCGAGACCACGGATCTGGACTCGGCGGGACAGTCCGTGCGGCTCAGCGCCCAGGCGCTTGACGACGCCGGCCAGGAAATCTCGGAGGCTTCTGTTATCTGGCGCAGCAGCGACGCGTCCGTGGCGCACGTGAGCGTGGACGGCGTGGTCACCGCTACCGGAGAAGGCAGCGTGGTCATAACGGCCATGGCCGGCCAGAAAACGGGTAGCGCGCGGGTGACGGTGTCGGACCCGGTGCGTGCGGCTCTTCGGGCGCTGTACGAGGCGACAGGCGGCGCAAACTGGACAAACAACGCCAACTGGCTGAGCGACCAACCGCTCGCAGAATGGCACGGGGTGATCGGCGAGCCATCCGGACAGAGCGAGATTCCGCAACGAAGAACCGGCGCCAGTGGCCTGACGCGCCTGGATCTGTCCAGCAACGGGTTGACGGGCGAAATCCCCGCTGAACTGGGCAACCTGGTCGATCTCCTTTATCTGAACCTGTCCGACAACGAACTGTCCGGAGCGATCCCTCCCGCACTGGGCAACCTGTCGGACCTTCAGACGTTGCGGCTACACGGCAACAGGTTGTCGGGGGAGATCCCCGCTGAACTGGGCAACCTGGACAGTCTCCGGGAACTGTCTCTACACGGCAACGGGGAACTGACCGGTCCGCTGCCCCTTTCGTTCGCCAACCTGGACCATCTGCAGACGCTGTCGCTGTCGGGTACGCAGTTGTGCGCGCCGACCGAAGCCACGTTTCAGAACTGGCTGGCAGGAATCGCAAGCAGGACCGGCATCTACAATTGCGGAAACAATACGGACGGTGACCGGAACGTGCTGCTCGCCTTGTACAACGCGACGGACGGCCTCAACTGGACGAACCGCGCCAACTGGCTGAGCGACCGACCGCTCGGAGAATGGCACGGAGTGGGTGTGAACGCCGAAGGACGCGTCGACAGCCTGATCCTGGGAAACAATGCGCTGAACGGACCGCTTCCCGCCAGTCTGGGCAGTCTCTCCGGTCTGACCGTGCTATACGCGAGCGACAACCGGTTGTCCGGCAGTATCCCGGAGGAGCTGGGCAACCTGTCCGGTCTCGTGTACCTCGACCTGAGCAACAACGCGTTGACCGGACCGATCCCGCCGGCGTTGTTCAGTCTGCCCAATCTCGTGAGGCTGGTGCTCTCCGGAAATCAGTTTACGGACATCCCGGTTACAGACACCCCGGGACCGATGGACCGGGATGCGTTGGTCGCGCTGTACGAGGCGACGAACGGGGCGAACTGGACGAACAACACCCACTGGCTGAGCGACCGGCCGCTCGGAGAATGGCACGGGGTCTCCACAAACGCGGAGGGACGCGTCGACAGTCTTACACTTAGTCTAAACAATTTGACGGGGAGCATCCCGACCGAACTGGGCAACCTCGCCAGTCTGGGAATCTTGAACCTTGCAAGGAACTCACTGACGGGGAGCATCCCGATCGAACTGGGCAACCTCACCAGCCTGCAATACCTGGCTTTTAGCTTCAACAATCTGACGGGGAGCATCCCGACCGGACTGGGCAACCTCGTCAGTCTGGAACTCTTGAGCCTTGGAAATAACTCATTGACGGGGACTATTCCGCCCGAACTGGGAAGCCTCGGCAATCTGAATCATATGTGGCTTGGGGAAAATCAACTCACAGGCCCACTTCCCGGAACGTTCACCGGTCTGACAAACTTGGACGTACTGTACATCGAAGAAACTGAGTTGTGCGCACCGCCGGACGCGGCCTTCCAGGCGTGGCTGAGGGGAGTCTCTCGCAAGCGTGGTGTGGTCAACTGTTCCGATCCGACGGTTACCGATGATCACAGCAATACGAGATCTGGGGCGACACCCCTTGCACTGGGCAGTTCGGCCTCGGGACAGATCGAAACAGGAAGCGACGTCGACTACTTCGAGGTGGAAGTCGGCGATTTGGGTATATTGATGGTCTATACGACGGGCAGTCTCGATACGCAGGGGGAACTCCAGAATAGCTCGGGTACCCGGTTGGCAAGCAATGCCGACGGCGGAACCGGAACAAACTTCAGAATCGGACATTCGGTGCAGCCGGGCACGTATTACGTCAAAGTGGAAAGCTATCAATCAAACATCGGAAGTTATACGCTGCACGCCAGTTTTGATAGTGGGAACGGCGGTGGAGGCGGCGGAGGTGGCACCTTTGAAGTAGGCGATGCGCTACCGGGTGTACCCACGTCAGGCTTTTTCGTGCCCTTTAAACTCGTCGGTGCGAGTGTATCGGCCAGTGGCGGGAACACGACGATAAACTTCGACAACGGCGGATATATCGAGATTCAGAACGGAACACGACGATATACCTGTCGCACCTCTGGCGGATGCGAAGTCGTAAACGGCGTGGTCACTGAGGGTACAATCGCAAGCGGGGGGGGAACGACGGTGCCACCGCCGTCCAGCGATCCGGATCTGGAGGTGCAATCGCCTTCGGTTAGCGACAACACCCTTACGACGAGGCAGTCGTTCACGCTGCGCGCGACGGTGCGCAACGAGGGCGCGGGAAGGTCCGCCGCGACGACCCTGCGCTACTACCGGTCATTGGATTCGACCATCTCATCGACCGATACGGCGGTCGGTACTGACACAGTGCGCGGCCTCGCCGCATCGGGAACGAGCGCAGAATCGATCGGCCTGACCGCGCCGTCGAGTACGGGGACGTACTATTATGGCGCCTGCGTGGATGCCGTCACCGATGAGAGCGACACGAACAACAACTGCTCCACGGGCGTGCGGGTCACGGTCAGTGGCGGCGGTGGTGGCAGCGTTCCTTCTCATCCGACAGGCGTGACCGCAAGGTTTTCTCCTCCATCATTTAATGTCGGCGATCGTGTAACACTGATTATCACTTGGAACAGTGCGCCCGGCGCATTGAACTACAAGGTATACATCGAAGACTCCTTCCCGATATTATACAGGAGATTATCTGACGGAAGCTGCGTTATTATTTCTTCAGTGACTCGTTCAGCCACGACGACATCGACGTCTTACAGGTACAATTTCACGGCTTCCCTGATCAACAATTACTACTACTTGGTTCAGGCCTGCAATTCATCGGGCTGTTCCTGTCCTAGCCCCAGTTCGCGAGGCGTAGTGAACATGAACGCTGCCATCTCCGGGGGCGGCCGGTAGATCCGGCGCCTGCTCAGTACTTGTTAGGATGCTCCGGTCGCGATGGCCGAATGCCCCGGAACCGGATGTAGTGTGACAGTGCCATGGTCTTTATCTTCAAACTAGTGTCAACCCAATCTGCGTACGGAACACTGCTGTTGATAACTAGGCTGGGAAGAAGTAACTGACTTGCCCGGGTAAACAGGATCGGTCAATGTGTTTCATTAGCAGAATTAAATACCGAGATGTTTGTCGTAACTTGCCGATCATGTCGATTCTATTCAGGTTGGGCGCAGATTTAAGACTTCGTTTTTCGTATAGCATCTTCGCGGTGCTGTCGTTCCTCGTACTGGTTTCCTGCGGCAAGGACAGTCCGACCCAACCCAGGCCGCCGGCACAGCGGTCGGTCCAGCCATCCGCTACTCTGCAAGGCTCCCGCATCATCATCACGCCATCATCGGTAAATCTCACGTCAATCGGTCAGACTGCGCAGCTCACGGCCTCGGTCCTGGATCAGTTCGGACAGTCCGCGTCCGGCGCTGTCGTTGCGTGGTCAAGCAGTGATGAGGAGGTGGCCACCGTCAGCAGCCAGGGGCTGGTGACGGCAGTCACGAAAGGTACGGCTACCGTCACCGCCAGGACGGGAAGCGTTTCGGCGACCACCATGGTTACGGTCCTCGTCCCCATGAATGACAGGGATGTTCTGGTTTCCTTTTATGAAAGCGCCGGCGGCAGGCACTGGACGGTCAAATCAAACTGGCTCAGCAGACAGGATCTGGCAACGTGGTACGGCGTGACGGTTGATACGGATGGCCGGGTTACGGGAATCAACCTGCCGAACAACAACCTGCGCGGAACAATCGCGTCCGAATTAGGCAGCCTGGAAGAACTCGTATCGCTTCGCATCAACCATAACCGGTTGACGGGTCATATCCCCCGGGAACTCGGCCGACTGACGAAACTTCGGCATCTGGTGTTGTCCAGTAACCAGTTGACCGGAGTGATTCCCGCCGGACTCGGTCAACTGACCGGTTTAGAGGAATTGGTTCTGTCCTTCAACCGTCTTTCGGGATCCATACCGGAGGAACTGGGCGACCTGAAGGGACTCACGAGGCTGTCGCTTTCAGTCAATGAACTGAATGGACCGATCCCATCCGAATTGGGACGACTCAAACAGCTGACATCGTTGCGGCTGGACCAGAACCGGTTGTCCGGGCCAATCCCGCTAAACCTTGGCGGGATGACGGTTTTGCGGTCAATGGTACTCTCCGACAATCAGTTGACAGGCTTTATACCAGCCCACCTGTCCCTGTTGGATCATCTCGAAGAACTGGCACTGGATCACAACAGACTGGGAGGGGGCATACCCTCGCAGTTGGGCCTGCTTGCCAATCTTAAACGGCTTGGACTCGCCGGCAATCGGTTATCCGGCGGCGTGCCGGCGTTCCTGGGCAGGCTCACCGGCCTTACGCATCTGCACCTGTTCTCGAATCCCGGTCTTTCCGGTATACTGCCGCGTTCATTCACCCGTCTTAAACTGGCAGAACTGTTGCTTGAAGGCACCCGGCTTTGCGTACCGCAGGATGACGATTACGCGGCATGGTTGGAACAGATTCCGGTGAAGACGGTAGCCACCTGCGCCAACCTGGAGTCCAGCGTGCTGGCATCGTTGTACAGCGCAACGAATGGACATAACTGGGCGAATAACACGAATTGGTTGAGCGACCGGCCTTTGGGTGCATGGCACGGCGTGACCACGGACGCGCAAGGCCATGTGACGCGTATCAATCTGACGAACAACAATCTGAGCGGGTCCGTACCGGGGGAACTGGCCGGCCTTTCAAAGCTCAAGTCGCTGAATCTCAGTACAAATGGCTTTTTGTCGGGGCCGTTGCCCCCGGAACTCATCAATCTTGGGCTTCGGGAACTGCAGTTGGAAGACACCCGGTTGTGTGCACCGCCGGACGCCGAGTTCCAGACTTGGCTTCAGACCATACCGGCAAGAAGCGTATCCACATGTGATGATCTTGATCTCAATACGCTTAAGGCCCTGTTCGCGCTCTTCAACGACACGAACGGTCTTGGCTGGCATGACCGGACAAACTGGAACAGTGATGCGCTGCTGGAGGAATGGTACGGCATCACAACAGACGCGGAAGGCAGGATAACCGAACTGAATCTCGCCGGAAACAATCTCAGCGGTTCGCTCCCCGCTGATCTGGCTGCACTAACGGAACTGGAACGGCTCGATTTCAGCGACAACGAAGGACTGACGGGCCCGCTGCCGCACGAATGGACAGCACTGACCCTCGAGTATCTGCGGGTGGAAGGAACGCAGTTGTGCGCTCCACCGGATACTGTGTTTCAGACCTGGTTGGACAAAATACCTGAATACAGCATTGCAGACTGTGCCGAAACCATTACGGAAAGGGATAGGGATGTCCTCGTACTTCTGTACCGTAGTACGAACGGAAAGGACTGGGAGAACAGTGACAACTGGTTAAGCGAGGCGCCCCTGGATCAGTGGTACGGCGTAGCGACGGACGGGGAGGGGAGTGTGACTGCGCTTGAACTGATAGACAATAGCTTGACTGGCGAATTTCCTCCAAGCCTGGGAGAACTCTCCAGACTCACTTGGCTGGTTCTGGACGCTAACAATCTCTCGGGCCCAATTCCCACCGAACTCGGACAGTTGACCGACCTCACTTGGCTGAGGCTGTTCGGTAACAATCTCTCGGGCCCAATTCCCGTCGAACTCGGACAGTTGACCGACCTCACTTGGCTGGGTCTGGACGCTAACAATCTCTCGGGCCCAATTCCCGTCGAACTCGGACAGTTGACCGACCTCACTTCGCTGGATCTGACCAATAACAATCTCTCGGGCCCAATTCCCACCGAACTCGGTCAGTTGACCGGCCTCACTTGGCTGGGGCTGTCCAATAACAATCTCTCGGGCCCAATTCCCACCGAACTCGGACAGTTGACCGACCTCACTTGGCTGGGTCTGGACGCTAACAATCTCTCGGGCCCAATTCCCGTCGAACTCGGTCAGTTGACCGACCTCACTTCGCTGGATCTGACCAATAACAATCTCTCGGGCCCAATTCCCACCGAACTCGGTCAGTTGACCGGCCTCACTTGGCTGAGGCTGTCCAATAACAATCTCTCGGGCCCAATTCCCGTCGAACTCGGTCAGTTGACCGACCTCACTTCGCTGAATCTGACCAATAACAATCTCTCGGGCCCAATTCCCGCCGAACTCGGTCAGTTGACCGACCTCACTTCGCTGGATCTGCACGGTAACAATCTCTCTGGCCCAATTCCCGTCGAACTCGGACAGTTGACCGACCTCACTTCGCTGAATCTTTCTTTTAACGGCCTTTCTGGTTCGATTCCGCACGAATTAGGTCAGTTGACAAGCCTCGCAACATTGGTTCTTGGCTCGAATCCCCTTCTGTCAGGCGCGTTGACCGAATCTATTACGAAGTTGCAGCTGGAAACGCTTCAATTGGGCAATACGGCGCTCTGCTTGCCAATGGCACCTGCATTCCAGATCTGGCTGCAGAATATCCAAAACCACAGAGTGGCCTCCTGTTTCGAGTTCACCGGCGCAACCGCATACATGACGCAGGCCGCCCAATCGCTGACCCACCCCGTGCCCCTGGTAGCCGGAGAGGCGGCGTTGCTGCGCGTGTTCATCACAGCCGATTCGGACGTCGGAGCGAGCATGCCGCCCGTTCAGGCAGTTTTTTTCAACGGTAACCAGATTGTCCACTCTGTGGAAATACCGGCACAGGATCTCGCTGTTCCAGAACAGATTGAAGAGGGTGCGCTGATGTATTCGGCAAATGCGGAAATACCCGGAACGGTCGTCATGCCCGGCCTGGAGTTGGTAGTCAACATCGATTCTGCGGGTTCACTGGACGCTGAATCGAATGCCATCATGCGGATTCCGGAAACGGGCCGGCAACTACTGGACGTACGTACGGTCTCTCCGTTCAATCTGACCCTTGTACCTTTCCTTTGGATGGAAAGCCCCCATATTGCGGTCTTGGCGGAAACGGACGGCCTCACTGCCGACGATGACCTTTTCTGGCAGACGCGCAATCTGCTCCCTATCGCGGATTTCGAGGTGGAGGTTCGGGAACCCGTATGGACAGCGACGGATCCTGTTATACACTACTCAAATGACATACTGCGGGAAACCAAGGCGATAAGGGTCCTGGACGACTCTGACGATTACTACCTGGGCATCCTCCGGGCAGGCGGCGGACAGGCCGAACTGCCCGGAACCTCAAGCGTGTCCGTCCTTGATGCGGAGGTCATTGCGCATGAAATCGGACACAATCTCAATCTCTATCATGCTCCGTGTGGGCGCGCTTACGGACCAGATCAGTTCTACCCCTATGGCGACGGGTCAATCGGTTCCTGGGGTTACGATTTCCGACATGGCACCCTGGTCGCTCCCGGGACGGCGGACCTGATGAGTTACTGCCATCCGCAATGGATCAGCGATTACGGGTTCACCAGGGCAATGAATCACCGAGGCACAGTGCCGCGGGTGATGGCTGCCGTCACCGGATCCAGTTCGAAGGGACTGCTGGTCTGGGGAGGGGTAAACGCGGAAGGTGAATTGGAGCTCGAGCCTGGTTTTGCGGTCGATTCCGCTCCTTCAGTTCCCTCGTTGTCCGGACCTTACCGACTCACCGGTCATTCTGCAGAGGGTAACGTGCTATTCACGGTAGACTTCGGAATGCCTGAACTGGGAGACGGTCCGGGCAATGTTTTTGCTTTCGTTCTTCCTGTGCAACCCGGCTGGACGGAAAGGCTGTATAGTATCACACTTACCGGTCCCGAAGGCGTGGTATCCATTGACAGGGACGGCGATCGCGGCGCCGCGCTGCTGTTGGATCGGGACACGGGATCAGTCCGTGGTATATTGCGTGACTGGCTGGATCCTTCAGGCGTATCACCCAGCACGCGGCCCACGCTTCCGGAGCCGGGTCTGGAGATCGTCGTAAGCCCCGGCATTCCCGATCCGGAATCCTGGTAGGGTCGTTGACGAGGGCGGTGGTATCATCTTGTTCAATCCACTTCAGGACAGCGCTCTATGATTCGACATACAAGATTCATATCGACGGCTATCATCGTGTTGCTGGCGGTGCCGATCCTGGTCAGGTGCGGCAGGGACAGTCCGACGAAGCCGCAACCGCCGACGCGGGCGAGGATCACGGCCACACCGCAGTCGCCGACATTGTCGGCTGCAGGGCAGACGTCAACGCTCGATGCCGTGGTTAAGGACGAAAGCGGCGCGGAGATCGCCGATGCAGATTCGGACAGGGCGGTGCTGGTCGCGCTGTACAACGCCACGAACGGTCCGAACTGGACGAAGAACGGGAACTGGCTGAGCGAGATGCCTTTGGGGCAATGGCATGGGGTAACCACCAACACAGAAGGACGGGTTACCCGGATAGAAATGGATGAAAACAACCTGCAAGGTTCATTGCCTTCCGAACTCGGACAACTGGATTTGCTGGATAACCTGTCCCTACGAGGAAACAATCTGTCAGGGACCTTGCCAATCGAACTGGGTCAGTTGAAAGCGCTTACTCACTTGGATCTCGCATCGAACCAATTGACGGGAACAGTACCGACCGGCATTGGTGAGCTAACCAACCTTGGAGCACTTGATCTTCAAAGTAACCAGTTGACCGGTTCGATCCCGTCCAAACTTGGAAGCCGAATCTTTTATTTTGCTCTTGGCAACAATGGGTTTACGGGACCAATTCCACCCGAGTTGGGCCGGCTGTCGACACTAGGCACGTTGGGTCTGCAATCTAACAACCTGTCAGGAACAATCCCGCCTGAATTGGGTCAGTTGAGCAAACTCAATTGGTTGTCTCTATCTAACAACCCCGGCTTGTCAGGAATGCTGCCGCAGACTTTCACCAACCTTCCGCTGGAAATCTTTTATCTTGAAGGCACGAATGTTTGCGCACCGTCGAATCCCAGGATGGAGGCTTGGTTAGGCACGATCGAACAACATGATGTCGCCAGATGCGGCGTCGAAGCATTGACAGTGTTGTTTAACTCGACTGGCGGGCCAAACTGGACGAACAAAGACAACTGGCTGAGTGATGCGCCTTTGTACGGCTGGTACGGCGTAACGACGGATGAAACCGGGAGAGTCGTGGGACTTAGTCTAACAGACAACAACTTGCGCGGGGGGTTGCCTCCGAAGATTGCGGATCTGGCCAACCTGAAGAAATTGAACCTGTCCCTCAACGAGGGATTGGCCGGACCATTGCCGTTGAGACTCACTGCACTGAGTCTGGAGTCTCTGAATCTTGAAGGGACATTCCTTTGCGCCCCCCGGAACGCCGGCTTCCAGGATTGGTTGAATGGCATTCCAAACCGGTCCTCCGTATCCGACTGTGTCGAACTGAATACGGACGCACTGATTGCTCTGGTCGGTCTGTACATCTCTACAGACGGCAAGAACTGGTCGAACAACGAGAACTGGCTGAGCCAGAGGCCACTGGCCGCATGGCACGGCGTGACCGTTGATGCCAAAGGCCGGGTTACTGACCTGGATTTGTCCGATAACAACCTGAGCGGTGCTCTGCCCTCAAGCTTGAGCAAACTGGCAGACTTGAAGAAAATCGACCTGGGAGACAATGCCGGGCTCGTTGGACCCATGCCGGAATCGCTTACCGGACTTTCCATTGAAACGCTTGATATTGCGGGAACCGGACTTTGTGCGCCTTCCAGTTCCAGTTTCCGGAGATGGCTTAACAGCATTGTTGACACATCCGGTGTTGATTCCTGTACGGACAATCAACCGGATTGGGAGACCCTGGTCACTTTCTACAATGAGACAAACGGCCCCAACTGGCAGGATAACACCAATTGGCTGAGCGCCGAACCGCTGGATACATGGTTCGGTGTGTCTACGGACGCCAGCGGTCGGGTGACCGCCCTGCAACTTTTCCAAAACAGTCTTTTGGGGCCGCTGCCTGCCGCCCTTGGTAGCCTGGACAAGCTTGAAACCCTGGTTTTATCATTAAACGAACTTTCCGGTCCCATCCCACCCGAACTGGGAAATCTGAAAAATCTGCGAGTACTTGATCTGTACTATTGCTGGATTTCCGGAACGATTCCTCCTGAACTCGGACAGTTGGCCAAACTCGAAACGCTTAATCTTACCAATAATGGTTCTGCGTTGGCCGGTCCGCTGCCGGCGGAACTGGGACAACTGACCAATCTCAATCTGCTGGCTCTTGGGGGAAATGGTTTTTCAGGCTCCATTCCCCGATCGATAGGCCAGTTGACCAAACTTGAAGAACTGTATCTCTGGGGAAACGGTTTTACGGGTTCAATCCCACGGGAGATTGGTCAGTTGGCAGAACTTAGAATCATGGAACTTGTGTACACCCCAGTCTCTGGACCACTACCTATGGAATTGGGCCAATTGGCCAACTTAGAAAAACTGTGGTTAAACGATAACGAGTTGACCGGTTCCATACCCCCCGAAATTGGCCGAATGTCCAGTTTAAAAGAACTGCGATTAAGTAAGAACAAGCTCACCGAAGCAATTCCCGGCGAATTGAGTCGAATGACTTCGCTGGAATTGTTGGACCTTTCCAACAATCAGCTTTCGAATTCCATACCCCCCGAAATCAGCCGAATGTCCAGTTTAAAGGAGCTTGCTTTAGCCGGGAACACCGAAATGTCCGGACCGCTTCCAGCTGAACTCGTAGAGCTGAATCTTGAAACGCTCATGTTGGGCGGTACCGGGCTTTGTGCGCCACGGGACGCCGAATTTCAAAACTGGCTTCGTTTCGTTCAGAACAGCCGGGTAACCCCGTGCGCCGTCCCGGTGGAGGCAACGGCCTACCTGATCCAGGCGAGCCAGTCCCTGGATCATCCCGTCCCCCTGGTCGCAGGCGAAGACGCGCTGTTGCGGGTTTTCCTGAAGGCAGACGGGGAAACCGATATCCCCATGCCTCCGGTCCGGGCTTCGTTCTACCGGAGCGGAGGGATTGTTTATATCGCAGAAACACCGGGCGAGGCTTCGGACATTCCGGCTTCCTTCGAGGAAGAAACACTGACCGACACGGCAAATATACGCGTGCCAGGTTCCGCGGTAGTGACGGGCCTTGAGGTTGTGGTCGAGATCGATCCCGACAAGACGTTGGATTCCGCGCTTGGAATCGCTGGCCGAATCCCCGAGACGGGAAGGATTGCGCTGGATGTGCGAGAGCTTCCTGCCTTCGATCTGACGCTGATACCTTTTTTGTGGACAGAAGGTCCCGATCACTCCGTATTGTCTGCAATCGAAGGACTCACTCCGGAATCCGATTTGATGCGACCGACCCGAGATCTGCTGCCGGTGAGCGACTTTCAGTTGACGGTGCATGCCCCAATATGGACTTCAGTGGATCCGGTATCCGATAACGTAGGCGTTCTCGGATCCGAATTGGAGGCCATCTATGCCATTGAAGGAGAGACAGGCTACTACATGGGCATCTTCAGACTGGCCGGACCGCAAGGCGGACTACTGGGGATAGCTCAGGGCATACCCAGCTACGTGAGTCTGTCCATCCTCGATCCATACGTCATTGCGCACGAACTGGGACACAACCTGAATCTCTTCCATGCGCCGTGTGGCGGCGCCGGCGGCCCCGATCCGTACTTTCCATATGCGGATGGTTCCATTGGCGTTTCCGGATACGATATGGGGAGTGAATCCCTGGTGAGTCCGCAAACCTGGGACCTGATGAGTTACTGCGAACCGATGTGGATCAGCGACTATTCCTTTTCCAGGGCGTTGAACCACCGCGTTGCGTTAGGCAGGGTGTTCCCGCCGGCTTTTGCGGCCGCAACGAAAGGACTGCTGATCTGGGGCGGGCTGAACGAAGCCGGGGAACTTACCCTCGAGCCCGCCTTTGTAGTCGACGCGCCGCTTAAGTTGCCGGATACGGACGGTCCGTACACCATTACAGGAGAGGGCGAAGACGGCAGCAATCTGTTCTCACTTTCCTTTGACATTTCGGAATACGCCGACGCCGAGGGCGGATCCTTCGCCTTCATTCTCCCTGTGCGAGAGACCTGGCCCGGAAACCTGCACCGTATCACGCTATCCGGTCCCGAAGGTTTTGCCTCGGTCGACGGAGACGGAGACCGTTACATGGCGCTCATGCGAGACAGTGTAACCGGCGAGGTACGAGGTATTCTCAGAGATTGGCCTGATCCATCGGATCCCTCCACGGCGGGCCGGCGTATCCCACCCGAACCCGGGATGGAGATAACCGTAAGCGGCGGCGTTCCCGATCAGGATTCGTGGTAGCATCAGCGCTGTGGGGAATAGAATCCGCGTTTGTCAAAAGCTACGCAACCAGCCTTTCGAATCAGCCGCTCTGCGGCACTGAGCCGGGCTGACTCCTCCGATAGATTCCTGGTTCCTCAGCTTTAATTGAAAAAGCAACGAGATCTGCAAGCAGATCTCCGACTAATGACTCGTAACGGTCAGGTTTTCCTTCCTTCAGATGCTGAAGAGGCCATGAAGGATTCCGCCGGCGATACGATACGTTAACGAGTTCGCCGGACGTTTCAACGACCGAGACAACGAACGATCTGCCCAAAATGGCGCTTTCCTGGTTTTCCCATGCGGACCGCGTCGCCCGCCCGTGTTGGACTTGCGCCGCCCGGCGCTTAAGCACGCGCCGCCTCGCATGATCCTTTACACGGAGCCGCCCTCGCCATATATTCTAAAATCCATTTCGTACAGCATCGACCGCAGACGCAAGACGTAAGGAAACCAGGAGACCGATCCATGGCTAAGCGCCTATTGTACTTTCTATGCGCGATGACCGTCGCGTGCGCTACCACTGCCGCTACCGCCCAGAAGGGTCCCGAGACGATCAACCGGAGCAAATTCCGCCAGATCAAGCAGGAAGCCCCGACGCCGAACGTATACCGGACCGCATCCGGCGCGCCGGGCCACCAGTACTGGCAGAACGAGGCGGACTACGAGATGCGGGTCGAGCTGGACGACGAGAACCAGCGGCTTCATGGCACCGAGGTCATTACGTACCATAACAATTCGCCCGATGCACTGGCCTACCTCTGGGTGCAACTCGACCAGAACGTGCGGGCACGGGACTCGGACACGCGGAAGATCGCGGGCAGCCGGGTTTCGGGGCGGATGAGTTTTGCCCAGTTGCGAAGACTGCTGAACGACTTCGACGGCGGCTTCAAGATCGAGTGGGTCCGGGACCGGCGCGACAATCCGCTGCCCCACACCATCAACAAGACGATGATGCGGGTGGACATCCCCGAACCGCTCCGGCCCGGCAAGTCCTATACCTTCAAGGTCAAGTGGTGGTACAACATCAACGACCGGATGAAGATCGGCGGCCGATCGGGCTACGAGTACTTCGAGGAAGACGACAACTATCTCTACGCCATCGCCCAGTTCTTTCCCCGCATGGCGGTGTACAACGAGGTGGAAGGCTGGCAGCACAAACAGTTCCTCGGCCGCGGTGAATTCACCCTGCCCTTCGGGGACTACAAGGTCAGCATTACCGCACCCGCCGACCATATCGTCGCGGCCACGGGCGTGCTCCAGAATCCGAAGGATGTGCTTACGGCCGAGCAACAGGCGCGGTTCGCACGGTCCAGGACCGCGGACGAACCCGTCATGATCGTCACCGAGGCGGAAGCAATCGAAGCGGAAAAGAGCCGTTCAACCGACAAGAAGACCTGGGTCTTCCACGGGGACAACGTCCGGGATTTCGCCTTCGCCAGTTCACGCAAGTTCATCTGGGACGCCATGGGGGTCCAGTCCGGTCCGCAGCAGGTCATGGCCATGTCGTACTACCCCAAGGAAGGCAATCCCCTCTGGGAGCGCTATTCCACCAAGGTGGTGGCCCATACGATGGACGTCTACTCGAAATACACCTTCTACTATCCCTATCCCACGGCCATTTCCGTACACACGAACCGCATCGGCATGGAATACCCGATGATCTGCTTCAACGGCGGGCGGCCGGAAAAGGACGGCACCTACAGCGAACGGACCAAGTACGGCATGATCAGCGTGATCATCCACGAAGTCGGGCACAACTATTTCCCCATGATCGTCAACTCCGACGAGCGCCAGTGGACGTGGATGGACGAAGGACTGAACACCTTCCTCCAGTACCTGGCCGAACAGGAATGGGATACCGAGTATCCGTCCCGCCGCGGCCCCGCCCACCGGATCGTGAATTACATGCAGGGTGACGTGGAACGGATTTCGCCCATCATGACCAATTCGGAATCCGTCTTCCAGCTCGGCCCCAACGCCTACGGAAAACCCGCCACCGCGCTGAACATCCTCCGGGAGACCGTCATGGGACGGGATTTGTTCGACCACGCCTTCCGCAGCTACTCCCAGCGCTGGATGTTCAAGCATCCTTCGCCCGAGGATTTCTTCCGCAGCATGGAAGACGCGTCCGCGGTGGACCTGGACTGGTTCTGGCGGGGCTGGTTCTACAGCACGGACCACGTGGATCTCGGGTTGGGCGAGGTGAAATGGTTCCAGATCAACACGCGGGAACCGGAGATGGAGAAGGAGATCGCCCGGACGAACAGAGGGGAAGAAAATAGGGGGATCAGCTACGCACGCAACCAGACCGACATACCTGATCCCATGGTGCGGCAGGATTCGACGCTGGTCGATTTCTACAACAGGTACGATCCCTTCGAAGTATCCATCCTCGACCGCGAGGAGTACGAAAACTACGTGAGGAACCTGGACGCCGAGGACGTGGCCCTGCTGGAAAGCGGCAAGCACTTCTACGAACTGACCTTCGAAAACGTCGGCGGCCTGGTCATGCCGTTGATCCTGGAATTCGAATTCGAGGACGGCACCAGGGAAGTACAGCGGATTCCGGCGGAAATCTGGCGGCTGCGGGACGACCGCGTAACCAAGGTCTTCGTCATGGACCAGCCGGTGGAGAGAATCACCCTCGATCCCTTCCTGGAGACGGCGGACACGGACCTGAGCAACAACGTGTGGCCGCCGCAGTCGAAGCCCACGCGTTTCCAGTTGTTCAAGCAGCGTCAGCGGACGCCGGAAAACCCGATGCAGCGGCAGAAGCGGGCGGAAGAGAAGGAAAAGGAAGCGCAGGATGCAAAGACGGAAACGCGGTAGGCCCCACGTTTCCTCAGAGTGGGAGTGTTCGTTAAAGCTTCAGCCAGCAGAGGCCTTCGCCACTGCGGTAATATACGGCCACGGCCCTGCCGTAGACCGAGTCCTCTGCGATGAATCCGAAGGCTCGACCGTCCTTGCTGTTCCCCCTGGCGTCTCCTATGGCCAGGAGAAATCCAGGGGGAATGATCTCAGGACCGTAGTCCTCCCCCCCGCTGTAGCTCAAGTTCAGTCGGACCCGGCGTTCGCCGTAGAACTCCTCACGCATATCCGTAACGGACCCCATCGGCGCGCCGTTGATGGAAACCTGTCCGCTGCGGATCGAAACCGTGTCGCCTCCCACGGCGACGATCCGCTTCACCAGGCGGATGTCTTCCACGGGTGAATCGAAAACCACCACCTCACCCCGTTCCACTTCGCGCCCATCGGTGAATTTCCATCCCGTGAAAGGAACGCGGAAACCATAGGTGTATTTGGCCACGAAGATCCGGTCGCCCGGCAGGAGCGTGTATTCCATGGAACCGGATGGAACGGTATAGTGATCGGCCAGGGTCGACCGGGCCGCCAGCAGAACCAGCGCGATGAGTCCGAAAGAAATGGCTTCCCTGCCAATGGTCTTCAACTTGGGGTGCATTCGTGCCTCTCAAACCCGCTTGAAGAAGTAGTTGGCTACGCCGTTCTCGCCGAACAGGATATCGAGAAACATGATATCTTCGTCGGTCAGCGGTTCCTCCGACGCGCTGATCATCATTTGCAGCAACTGGGCCTTGGAAAGCGTCAGCGTCAGATCGTCGCCATCCACGCGATAGCTTCCCAGGAAAAAAACGGTCTCACCCTGTTTCACAAGCAGCGTCGAACCGTTGGCCGACCAGGTCTCCCCGAGGCGCCTTCGCCGTCCAGGAAGGTGGCGTCTGCGGCGAGGTTCACCGTCGCAATGGGCGAGTTCTGAAGATCTTCTGTCATCTCCCTGAAGAACTCGGCAAGTAAGAATTCCACGGTTGCCGCATCGAGGCCGGCTTCGTTGGTCAGGTAGTCCTTGAGATTTTCCGCAAGCGTCTGCACGATATCCGTGCTCTCGAATCGCCACGAACCGACCAGGTCCAGATCGATGACCCTTACCTCGCCGGGCGGTCCGGGCGGTCCTTCCGGTCCTTCCGGTCCCTGTAGTCCAGTACTTCCGTCCGTGCCCGCAGGTCCCTGTGATCCGGCAGCGCCTTGCGGTCCCGCCGGCCCCTGCGGCCCGGCCGGTCCTGTCGGCCCCGCAGGTCCCTCGCAGGCCATTGTGAACAGCAACGCCATCATGGCCGCCAGGCCTATGGACACTGTCGTGTTTAGACTCTTGCGGCTGAACATACCGGTACCTCCCCGATTGGTGAATTGGCGCGTCTCGTCCAGGCGTTTCAGTCTCTCGACGACAGGAAGAACTGCAGAACGTACCAGAATAACAGCGCCACGGAGGCGAAGAGTTGAAGCGCCGCGCCCACGTGCCGGTCTTCAGGATAGTGATGCAGGACGTTCGACGTGTCGTAGAGGATCGCGCCTCCCGCCAGTACGATCATGGCCACGGTGAAGATCGTCCCCAGGTGGAAACCGAAAAGCACGCTGGCTACGATCAGCACGATGGCGCAGATGAATCCCCACCGAAGCAGCCCGCCGAGGAAGGAAAAATCCTTGCGGGTATGAAAAGCCACGATCGTCAGCCCGAGAAACCCGATGAGCGTAACCGTGGCGGCGCTGTTGATTACGCCGGGCGCCATGGAATCCGCAAGGTAGAGCAGCGGCGTGAAGATAATGGCTTCGCCCACGACGAACATCCCCAACGCGCCGTACTGACCTCCCTTGGTCTGCGCATTGTGCGCGAGATGGGTCGCAATCCAGCTCAGGATCATGAAACCGCCCAGTACGATGAGCCAGGACCCACTGAGCAGCACACGGGCGATCGACTCCGCCATGCCGGTCTGAAACAGGTAGATCTCAATCAGGGCGAATGCCAGGATCGCCCCGAGAAGATGGGTATAGGTTCGCGTGATAAATGCCCCTCTCGCGTCGACGCCCAGTTGCGAGACGGGTATGCCACGCTGGACCGTGTAGGCCGCCGTCCTGTTCATTGTTTCACGCTCCTTTCTCGTGTTTATCAACCGTTTTCGATGGGCTGCGGGCTTGCGTCACCGGGCCGCGGACTCCCGCCGGGTATCGGACTTGCTCCGCTGGGGTGCGGGCTCTCGCCGGGCAGCGGGCTCCCGCCGGGCTGCTCCCCGTTCAGACGGTCCGGCTAGGATTCACCGAGCAGGTCCTCGAGGTCCTGCAGCACGTTCCCGTCGGATCGCACCAGGGCCAGTATAGCGTTGTGTGGTACGATAATGTAAGTTTTCTCCTGGTAATTGATCTCGATGGACTCCTTGCGCAGGTAGAAAGCGAAATCTCCGGGCTCGGCCTGCAGGGGCAGGTAACGCACTGATTCCGTCGATTTCGTAACCGGGTCTCCCTCGGTGTAATCGGGATTGGGTATCAGGTGCCCCGGTCCCACGCGGACAACCCTTCCTGTTCCCACCTTTTCCTTTTCCGTAACCGTGGCGGGCAGGTAAAGTCCCGAATGGGTGAGTTGCTCGCCGTCGTGCTGCTCAACCAGTACGCGGTCGCCAACAATGATTAATTCGCTCATATTCCTTCGCGTTTCGTCAGGTACGTGTTTCTTTCAGCATTTCGTCAGGTACATGTGACTATCGAACTCTGGCGCCCCGGCAAGTAGTGCAGTTACCCTGGCGATCTCGGCAAGTAGTGCAAGTGCCTGTAAATGACCATGAAAACGGGAACACGAATGCGTCTGGTCCATCCGCAGCCGGCGTTTCGCATGATCCTGGTTCAGGGTTCGATCCCGAAGCACTCCCGCAACACCTGCTGAAACTCCGCCTCGTCCGCCAGATCCCGTTCCTGGCGCCGGGCGTCTCCCGTTTTACCGCTGGAGGTAGCCCGTGACGAAAACCCCTCCGTCACGATCAGGCGCCGGTCGCTCAGCGTAATACGCCCCGTCTTCGTGGCAAGCGAACACATGCGCTGCTGCGTAAAATGGGACTCCGGCGAGTTCTGATGATGCGCGCAACCGGGCTTAAAGTCCGCCAGTTGACGTGGCCGCAGTCGAAAGCGATACTCGGGTTTCCAGTCACCGCCCGCCGTGCGGCTTGAATGCCGGCCCTCGCAACCGTCGTGTTGCACGCGCCAGATGCCCTCCGCGCGCGTTTGCGGCCCCGCTTCGTCCAGCAACAGTGGCTCGCGGAAACCGTCGCCAAAGCCCACGTCCACCAGCCAGCGTTCCTCCAGTGTGACCTGCAGCGTCATGTGGTCCCAGGGGAGGCCGTCCTCCCAAGTGTTCGCGCCCACGCGCGCCTCGAGCAGGTCGACCGTGAAGCCGAGTTCGCGCAGTACCGCTGCAAACAGGCCATTATGCTCGTAACAGAAGCCGCCGCGGCGCTGTGTCACGAGCTTCTCGAAGAGACGCCCTTCCTCCAATACAATCGGGCGGCCCCAATGGATGTCAAGGTTCTCGAAGGGCACGGCCAGCATATGCGCATAGTGCAGGCGGCGCAGCGTGGCCGCCGTCGGCGGCAGCGGCCCGTTGACTTCGATACGCGCGCTGTAGGCTGCGATATCAATGTCCAACGGAGTTCCTTTTGGGTATTCCGCAGAGCAAAATGAACTCTGACGTAACAGCGCACAGTGTACTACGGGCACTCACCTCTTAAACACGTGTTAATATACGACGATTCGCCTTGTACTGGCAACCAAAATCCGGTCATTTTAATGGTGGATGCCGCCGCCTGGAAACGCGCGGATCGATTACGGGGCGGGGCGCCGGAACCGTTACTCCACGCATCCCGCAAGTGACTGTACTACAGGACCGCACCAGCCTTTTTCAACCCTTCGATGCGGTCCTCGGTATAACCCAGGACTTCCGCGAGTACATACTGACGGTCCTGGTCGAACCCCGGCGGGGTGTTCAGGCATTCCGCCGGCGAAACGGCGCCGCTTTCAAAGGCGATCGATCTCAGTCCGTTGATCGAGGTGCCGTCCGATTGCATCCCGCGCAGTCGCAAAGGCGCCACGGACTCCCGCGCAAGCACTTCGTCCAGCGGCCGGACCGCGCCGGCCGGCACCTTCCGGGACTGCAGGGCCGCCAGCAGGGAGGTCCTCTCCCGCGGGCCTATCCGATCCTTCAGCAGCCGGTTCAGCGCGCCGCGGTGAACCACTCGTTGAGGGTTCGTCCTGAACCGCTCGTCTTCTGCCGCATCGGGTACGCCTAGCACTTCGCACAACGCCCGGAACTGGCTGTCCGTGCCTACGGCCAGCACGACGGGCTCGCCGTTCCGGGTCTCGTATATGGTGCCGTAGGGAGCGATATTCGGGTGGTCGGATCCCGCGCGGCCCGGCACGGTTCCGGCCACCAGGAAGTTTGCCGCCTGGTTGGCGAGCGAGGCGATGCCGGCGTGGAACAGCGACACGGTATTGTATGACCCCCGCCCGGACTGCATCCGCTCGATGAGTGCGATGAGCAGGGCTTCTTTCAGTTGGTGGGCCAGGAGCAGGTCGATCAGGGCTACCGGCATTTTGACCGGACCGCTCTCTTCCGTGCCGTTCATACCGGTGAAGCCGGTCTCCGCCTGCAGTACGGCATCGAACCCCGGCCGTTCGTCCTCGTGGCCAAAGGCGGTGATATCGGCGTAAATGAGCCGGTCGTTGAGCCGGTGCAAGGTGGGAAAATCGAGCCTGAACTTCCTGGCGTCGCCCGGTTTGAAACTCTGCAGGAACACGTCGGCGCGCACCAGCAGGTCGCAGAGGACGGCGTATCCTTCCGGTATCGAAAAATCAATCCCGATGGATCGCTTCCCCCAGTTCACCGACGAGAAGTAGGCGGATACGTCCCCATCCTGTTGTTCCGTCGGCAGTTTCCAGTGACGGGTCGTGTCGCCGCCGGTCTTCGGGTTCTCCACTTTGATTACCGTGGCGCCGAGTTCCGCGAAGAACATGCCCACGGCGGGACCAGCCAGGACGTTCGCGGCCTCGATGACGACCAGATCTTTGAAGATGGCATCAGTGGAAGACATGGCGGGAGGTGCCGATCAGCCGGTCAGGATATCGAAGAGTCCCATGCATACCGCCCTGCTTCTGCCATCTTCGTCCATATTGGATCGCCAGGTGGATATGGAGAGGGCGGCGATTTCGCAATGCTCAGCAAGGTGGCGGAAGACGGTTCCGAGGTCGCCGGACGTTGGCCCGCCCGGCGCCGGGTACCCCATGGCCGGCGCTTCCGCCGGGTCCAGGAGATCCGTGTCGAAATGGATGTAGACCGGCCGGTCCGGCAGGCCGCAGTCGAGCAGGTCCAGTGGATCGGGCAGGTGCCTCAGGCGGGAACCTTCGATCAGTTTTCGTTCCCCGGGGTCCAGGTCTCTCCCGTCCGACATGATGACGTCCGCGTCGGGAATCGGATCCATGCGCACATTTTCGACCATCGTCTGTTCCCCCAGGCCGACCATCATGGCTAGCGGCATGCCGCCCAGGAAACCGCTCGGGGTGGTCTCCCAGGTGTTGAAGTCGCCGTGGGCGTCGAGCCAGAGAAATACCGGATGGATGCCGGCGCGCTGGAGCCCGGCCATGACCGGAATGGTCGCGCAGCAGTCCCCCGCGACGCTGACCGGTCGCGTGCCGGCCACGGCGGCTTCGGCCACCCGGTCGGCGAGCGGACGATGTACGCACAGGGTCCGGGACATCTCGTCGTCTCCGTACAGAGCGGGAGCGTTCACGACCCAGTCTTCCTGTGCAAGCTCAAGGAGATCAGAATCGTGCCGGTCCAGGAAGTAAGGTGTGAGGATGAACCTGTTTTCCGTGGTATCCATCTGTCCTCAGGTGAAGTCGAGCCACCGGTCCCGTTCCTCCGGCATCCAGCAGGTTTCGGTGATGGTGTCCAGGTCGAAGAACTGGTAGGGATCCACTTTCTTGTATTCCGCGTAGGGTCCCGACCAGTCCTTGCGCCGCGCCTTGTATGCGAGGAATCCTTCGTGGGATACGTACTCGAACACCATGACGTATCGCCCGGTGGCACGGGCCGTATCGCGCGTCACCTCGCGGTAGTACCGGGCTGACCGCCATTCGGGGAACAGATCGTCCTTGTGGGTTTCCACGAAAGCGAACCAGGTCCGGATCATTTCATCGTGGTCGACCTTCCGGCCGGGCTTCGGAACCCAGGTTTCCACTTCGTAGAATGACATGGCCCTTCCGTTCCGGCATGGCGCCGGGAAACACCCGGCAAGTTACAGGGAAACAGGGGCAGCAGGATTCGAACCCGCGACCTACGGTTTTGGAGACCGCCGCTCTACCAGCTGAGCTATACCCCTACGATATCCACGCGATACCGCTTTGCATAAAATATAACCGGACGGTCTGATTGGCAACTACAAATCAGACTTCCCGCACCTGTTCCAACCGGTTCAATATTCCTTGCCGAAAGTGGACTTCCGGTCTATGATGGCCTATCATGAACGCCTTTCAAAAGACGGCCGTGGCGACGCTGGCGGCCACGATACTGCTGATATCCGTCGGCAGCCTGGTGCGGATCACCGGAGCCGGCCTGGGTTGTCCCGACTGGCCCAGATGTTGGGGTTCCTGGCTGCCGCCGTCGAGCGTCGAGGACCTGGACCGGGATTATCTCCTGGAGAAGGGCTACGACATCGCCGCATTCAATCCCGTCAAAATGTGGATCGAATACGCGAACCGGCTCGTGGGTGTGGTGATCGGTATACTCGTGTTCGTCACCTTCCTTCGTTCGCTCCGATATCGAAGCACACAGCCCGCGGTCTGCTTCGGCGCCGGCCTGTGTTTCGTGCTGGTCGGCTTCCAGGGCTGGCTGGGCGGGCAGGTGGTCAGATCCGGTCTCCAGCCCGGGATCATCACCCTGCACATGTTCCTGGCGGTCATCCTGCTGTGCGCCCTGCTCTACGTGACCTTTCAGTCCACAGGACCCCTATTCCGCGTCGATATGGCGCCCGAAGCCCGCGCCGTCCTCCTGCGGCTGGCGTATGCGCTTCTGGCGGTCACGACGATCCAACTGCTCCTCGGCACGCAGGTCCGCGAGGGCATCGATCCCTTCATCAAAGACGACGGCGGACTGCCCCGGGGAGAATGGCTGGCCCGGGTAGGATTCGTGGATCACGTGCACCGGCTGTCTTCCTGGCTGGTCCTGCTTGCCGGCGTCCTGGTATACCGGTTCGCCGCGCGTCATGCACACGGAAGCCGGCTGGTTCCGGTCGCCCGCCTCATCCTGGCCGGCATCGTGCTGCAAATCCTGATCGGTATCACCCTTGCTTACGGAGATCTGCCACGACCCGCGCAGGTAATGCACCTCACCCTGGCCACCCTGCTGGTCTGTGGAGAATGCAGCCTGATACTCATGGCAAGATCGCGGGCCGATAGGTGATCGTTTCTTCTTTTCACATGCCGGGCGTCCGATTATGTTGGTCATGTTTCTCCGTGAAATCGCACAACGGACAACCGCCATATGAAATGACCAGGTCAGGCCCGGCACTCCCCGCCCGGGGACGACCGGCCGCCACGTTCGCGCGTGGATGAGGTGGATGAATTGATGGACGACATGACCACGATATTGAAACGGATCAGGAAGCGTTTCAAAAACGGGAAACTTGAAATCAAGGACATCGACCGGGCTCTGGCGCAGGCACAGGGACAGGTACAGGTGCAACCGCAGGCACAGAAGCAGGCGCAGCGGTCTTCGACCGGGTCAAGACAGAGTCTGCTCTACTTGCACGCCCCCACGACCAACCCCCACTCGGCCGTGGTCGGTATCAGCATCTACGAAGACGGAACGGACTCCGACGGCCTCGACGAAAACGGCGATTTCAGGTACCGGTCGATCAAGGAAGCGCTGGACGACGGTTGGCGCATCATCAAATTTCCGGAGGCCTCCCTGGCCATGAACGAACAGGACAACTACGGCCTGGGATACGAGTTCGTCCTGGAAAGGTGGAGCCAGGCATGACAAAGGCGCCCTACGGCAAGAAAATGGATTGCGCAGCGACCATGACGGATCGCGAGGTGGTCGATTTCTGCCGCAACGGCTTCCTGGTGCTGCCGGAAGTCGTTCCAAAAGAGATCAACGAGCAGGCCGTCGACTACCTGGAACGAAATGACAGCACCTTCGAACCGACGCCAATCGTGGGCGAGTCGTTCTTCGTAGACGGCGTGCTCATGAACCCGGAGGCGGCGGGCGCCGTCCGGTCGCTCCTGGGGCGCGATTTCACGCTGCCGCTCATCATCAGCAATCACCGGGGGCCACTTCCTTACGACAAGCCGCAGAATTGGCACCGGGATGGCGGAACGATCTATACTCCGGCGCTGGAGTATCTTCAGGTATTCTATTATCCGGAGGAATGCACCGAGGACATGGGACCGACCGTCGTGCTGCCCGGTTCGCACTTCATGCGCAACAAGGCGCCCATGATGGCCCACCTGGGTTCCATACGCGGCACGGTGTCTACGGCCGCCCCGGCGGGGACGATCTTCCTTACGGTCTACGGCATCTGGCACCGCCGGTCGCGGGCCACCTCGGGCCCCCGGGGCAGGAGCGCCTATCGCAACCTGCTCAAATACAACTACTGGCGGACCACGCCGCCCGTGCGGGACTGGGTAAAGCAGGACGATATCGATTTCAATACGATCGATTTCAACCCCCCGGCCGGCGTATTCGAACAGTTCCAGGGCGCGCTCGCCGCCGCGCGGATGTTCACCTGGCTATGCGGTGCGGAGGACGAGTATGTAAAGCGGGGCGGGCAGAACTGGCCGATCGCCCTCACCGTGCGGGACGGGGTGAATCAGGCGGGGACGCCGAGGTCGCTGGCGAACGCGTAAGCACAGCGCGGCGGAACAGGCAGAATCGAGACAGGCCATGAAAATAACAGATATCGCGATTACCCACATCAATCCCCGGCTGGCCGACCGCAACGTGGGCCGTAAGGTCCTCTTCAATGGAATCGATACGCAGACGGTATTCAAGGTGACCGCGGACAACGGCGTGGTGGGTTACGGCGAAAGCCGGGGACACGTCACGATGGACATCAGGGACGTGGACCGGTTGACCGGCAGCCATCCCTTCGACCACATCAACGCCGAACTCCCGGTTGCGCTCATGGGCGCCTTGTACGATCTCATGGGGAAACACCTCGAAATCCCGGCCTACAAGCTCATGGGCCAGAAGATGCGGGACCGGGTGCCGGTCGCGGCGTGGACACGCTCGACATCTCCGGAAGACCTGGCCGCCGAGGTCGTGCGCGCGGCGTACGAAGGGTACATGGCGTTCAAGATGCATACCTGCGCGTTCTTCGATGTCTACGAGCACAACCGCGCCGTGGAGGAGGTCGCGCCTCCCGGTTTCAAGATGCACTACGATTTCAACCACAACCGGTCGGCCGCCGACGTGGCGAGAATCGTCGAACACCTGGAGAAGTCTCCCGTCGTCGGCGTGATCGAAGACCCCCTGGCCTGGCGCGACGTGGACGGGTGGCGCCGCCTGCGGGAAAAGACGACGATCCCTCTGCTCATGCACGTTCCGCAACTCGGCGGCGGGCCGGAAATTACGCTCGGATGCGCCGACGCCTACATGGTCGGCGAGCACGGCATCGGCATGAGCCTGAAACGGGGCTTCGCCTGTGCCGAGGCGAATGTGTCCACCGTGATCCAGTTGACCGGGGGCACGCTGAGCAAAGCCATGGCGCTCCACCTGGGCGCGGTGATCCCCAACGTGATACACACGGTCAATCTGGACGACCAGTACGGCGAGGACGTCACCGGCGGCCGGATCGAGGTGGCGGACGGTAGTTCGCCGGTGCCGGAAGGACCCGGACTGGGTGTGGAAGTGGACGAGGCGGAACTCGTGCGCATCGCGGGAAATCCGAAGACCGAGATTCCACGGCATATCGGAAAGTTGATTCTTCCAAGCGGCAACGTATACCATTCCATCGGATATCCTTCGGTCAGCCGGCTGACGGGATTTCCCGAGGGCAATATCCGCGGCGTAAGGCTGGAGATCTGGGAAGAGGACGGCAGCGCGCCGTGGCAGGAGACTTACGACTGGATTGAACGGCACGGACCATTCATGCGCAAGGAGTCGGAATGAACGAAACACCTCGTATTCTCGTCACCGGATCGGCCGGCGTCATCGGCTCGATCATCGTTAACGGACTTAAGGACCGATATCCCCTCCGCGGTTTCGACCGGGTGCCGACCCCGGGACTGGAGGGCGAAGTCGTGGGTGACATCACCGACATGGACGCGGTCATGCAGGCCATGGAAGGCATGGACGCAGTGATCCACCTGGCCGGCAACCCGTCCGGCGGCGCGTCGTGGGAGGAAATCCTGCACGCCAACTTCATCGGTACCTACACGCTATTCGAAGCGGCGAGCCGCAAAGGAGTGCGCCGCGTTGCATTCGCGAGCCGCGCGGGCCTCCTGGCGCCGTACCCGCAGGACGTCTTCCGTACGATCGACATGACCCCGAGGCCGGAAAGCTACTATTCCATCAGCAAGGTCTTCGGGGAAAGCCTGGGTTACATGTACGCGGTGAGGTTCGACATGGAGGTCGTGTGCGTGCGCATAGGCAACTTCCAGAAACAGCGCGACCTGCCGGGGCACCCCCATCACCTGAGTCACGGCGACGCCGTCCGCGTGTTCGAACGGGCGGTCATCCACCCCGGCATTCGATTCGAGGTCGTATTCGGCGTGTCCGACAGTACCAGCCGGATGTACGACCTGGACCACGGCCGACGAGCGATCGACTATCACCCCCAGGACAAATCGATCGTCGATCCGGAGTCGTGAGCCGACTGGTCCATGAATCCTGTCGCAACGCGTTGACCGGTCGGAATCACAGACCCGGCACGTTGACCGGCTGGAACTGCAGGCGCGGCAGACTGTACCTTCAAGCGTCGAGGTCCTGCTAACGGGCCGTCCAGCCGCCTTAAAGGGCCGTCCAGCCGCCGTCGACCATCAACGAGACGCCGGTTACGTACCGGGATGCGTCGGAGGCCAGGAAGACCACGGCGCCTTTGAGATCCTCGTTGTTCAGCAGGCGTCCGAGAGGAACGCGGCGCTCGTACCGGCGCACAAAAGGACCGGGCTGTTCGTTGAAGTAACCGCCGGGACAGATGCAGTTGGCCCGTACGCCCTGTTTTCCGAAGTAGGTTGCGATGTACCGGGTGAAATTGATCATGCCGCCCTTGACGAAGGTGTAGTCGGGAGGCTGCTTCATCCCGGTTTCTTCATAGAGGCCCGGGTCGTTGGCCACGACACCGTATATACTGGAAATGTTGATGACGCTGCCGCTGCCCCGCCCGGCCATGACCGGGACGAAGGCCTTGCACAGCGCGAAAAGGCCTACCATGTTTCCCTGGGCACTTGCCGCCCAATAGTCGGGGGTCTGTTCGTCGAACCCGCCGCCGCGTCCGACTACGGCGCTGTTGACGAGTATATCCACCCGGTCGAATCGGTCCATTACCCGTTGTTTCAGACTGTCGATCGATTCGGTGTTCGTAATGTCCAGCGCTTCGGGGTGCGCATCGTATCCCCGTTCGTTCAGTCCGGCAACGAACCGGTGATTGTTCTCTATGTTCCTGGAGGCGACGACCACGGTGGCGCCCGCTTCGGCCAGGGCCTCGGAGATGCTGCTGCCGAACTGCGGTCCCGCGCCGCCCGTTACCACGGCGATGCGGCCTTTTAAACCAAAGCTGTCGAGTACACCCATGCGGTGGCTCCTGTCATCTGTAAGTTGAAACCGGATAATAGATGCCGACGTGAGGGATACGGAAGCTGGACCGTACCTGAACCAGGTCCTTGAAACAGCAAAAATCCGGTGCTGCAGGTTCGAATTTAGTATATACTTCGAGTATAAACACGACAAAACCTTTGTACCCGTGGGTTCATCTGGGGATCTGCCGGTTGGGGTCGGAGCTCAGCGCATATTCCCGTATTCGTTTCGTGAGAGGACATGCCAGAGGACATGCCAATGATCTGGGGATCGGGAGATTACTGTTACGAGAAAGTGTCCGGATGGGGGGCCGAGCGGACGCTGGGCATCGCCACGGCCGTGGCCGTGGATTCGCGGGACCGGGTCTACGTCGTCGATCGGGAGCCGAATCCCGCCGTGGTGGTCTACGACCGGGACGGCCGCCTTTTGGATGAATGGGGTCACGACATTTTGTCCCTGCCCCACGAGATCTGGATCGACGGGGAGGACAGGATCTTTATTCCGGACTGCAGAGACCATACCGTCCGGGTGTTCTCCAGCGACGGCACACTGCTGCAGACGCTGGGAGAGCCGAATCAGGCCGGAGAACCGGGCAAACCATTCAATATGCCGACGCGCGTGGTGAAAGGACCATCCGGCGACCTGTACGTCGCCGACGGATACGGGCAGTGTTACGTGCACCGGATGACGCCCTCGGGAGACTTGGTCCACACCTGGGGCGGCGAGGGCGTTGCGCCCGGCCGGTTCACGCTCCCTCACAATATCTTCCCGGCCTCCGATGGGCGTCTGCTCGTGGCGGACCGTGAAACCAACAACCGGATTCAGGTCTTCGATTCCGAGGGCAGCTTCCTCGCGGAATGGCCCGGGCGTCCCGCGCCCTGTGGCCTTTTCGTGGATGACGAGGATACGGTCTTCCTGGGCGAGGGCGGCGGAGTCACCATCATGAACATGGACGGAAGGCTCATCGCCCAGTGGGTCGTCCGGGGCGGACCCGTCGATCGCGCCCATGGCGCCCACAGCGTCTGGGTCGACCGCCACGGCGATATCTACGTGGGCGAGGTGGGCGTGGAGAACCTCGTGCACAAGTACGTCCGCGTGTAACTGACTCGATTATTCCGAGTACATCAATGGATCCTCCTGATTCCAGCCCGCGGTTTCCCCGATGGGTCTGGGCCGCGTACGCGGCCCTTTTCGCCCTCTCGATTCCCTGGTATATCCTGAAAATCGACCCGATGCCGGTGTGGTTCGGCCTGCCGTACTGGGTCGTGATTTGCCTCGGCGTCTGCCTGGCTATCGCGTGCTTCACCGCATACGTGATCCACAGGTTCTGGCGGGAGGACGGTTAACCCATGGCGGACCAGCCCTACGGACCCGGCGCGCTTCTGTTCCTGGTCGCTTATCTCTCCTTCATGATCGTCCTCGGTTACATAGCCCGGTCCCGTCGACGGGACAACTCCATGTCGTCCTTCTACCTGGCGGGCAAGAATCTGGGCGCGCTGGTCCTCTTCTTCACGCTTTACGCCACGCAGTACAGCGGGAATACGCTCATCGGCTATCCCGGCGAGGCCTACCGGCTGGGCTTCGCCTGGATCATGAGCATCGGCTTCATGATGTCCATCGTCGTGGCCTACCTTCTCTTCGCGCCACCGCTGTATGAAGTGTCCCGACAGCGGAACTTCGTGACGCCGGGCGACTGGATCACCCATCGTTTCGGATCGAAAGGGCTGACCCTCTTCGCCGGCGTGCTGTTCGTGGTCGCCATCGCCAACTACCTGCTCGCCCAGCTCCTTGCCGTGGGGCACATCGTCTCCGGTCTGTCGGGCGGAACCATACCGTTCTGGGCCGGGGTCGTGGTTCTGGGCGTCATCATCCTGGTCTACGAGACCATCGGCGGCATGCAGGCCGTGGCCTGGACCGACTGCATCCAGGGGCTGCTCCTCTTCGCGGGCCTGCTCGGTATGCTGGCGGCCGTGGTACCGGGAAGCGACCGCCTGGCGGAAGCTACGGCCTGGATCATCGCCAACCAGCCTGAGAAAGCCGCGCTCCCGGGAGGAGACACGATCCGCACATGGATCAGTACGATCCTGCTGGTGGGTTTCGCCGCCGCCGTATATCCCCAGGCCATTCAGCGCATCTTCGCGGCCCGAAGCACCCGCAGCCTGAAGCGGTCGTTCACCTTCATGGCCTTCATGCCCCTGGTCACCATCTCGGCGGTCGTGCTCGTGGGCATCCTGGCCATCCCGCAGTTATCGGGCCTGCAAGGCATAGACACCGACCAGGTCATGCCCCGCCTGCTCCGGGTATGGGCGGCGGAATCCCTCTGGCTGTACGTCATGACCGTGCTCGTCCTTACCGGCATCGTCGCGGCCATCATGTCGACGGCCGACTCCGTCCTGCTCAGCCTCTCCTCCCTGCTCGTCAAGGATGTGCTGGGCCGGTTCCGGATGGGGCCGTTACCGGAAGAGCGTCTTACCGCGTGGGGCAAGCGCCTGTCCTGGGCGATCATGACCATCCTGGTGCTCATCGCCCTGGCTCCGGATCTCACGCTCTGGGGACTCATAGAGCTCAAAATGGAGGTGCTGATCCAGACGGCGCCGCTGTTCGTGCTGGGGGTACTCTGGCCGCGATTCAATGCAACGGGCGCGGCCGCCGGCATGGCCGCGGGCACGTTGCTGGCAGGCGGGTTGACCCTCGCGGGCCTGGGCAAGGTCTGGGGATGGCACGCCGGCGTGCTGGGCCTGGCGCTGAACGTGATCGTGGGGGTGGTGGTGAGTCGGGCACGGAGGCGTTCCAATGGACAGGACTTTCGGCCTACGCCAACCTCCTCCGAGCGGGCCGAATGAGAAGAATATCGAAGTCTCCGCACCACAAAAACAAGCCTGTAAGGGTAGAACTTCACTTTCGAAAACACTTGACTTTTTGGGCAAAATGACACATGATTAATGGCAGTTAGCAGTTCTCAGAAAATGATTGCCCATCTTACCATTCATGAGGAGAGATATCATGAGAAGTGGTGATGAAATGATGAAGCAGATTGTCGACAAGTCCGCACTGGACGCTGAATTCAGGCAACAGCTTCTCGCAGATCCCAAGTCGACCATTTGTGAAGAGTTGAACATTACGATGCCTGAATCGATGTCGATCCAGATCCACGAAAGCGACATGCAGACCGTGCATATCGCGTTGCCGCCGGATCCGTCGATCACCGAGGAGCAACTGGAAGCCGTCTCGGCCGGCCTCTGCTGCTGCTGGTAGGCCAGAGACCTCGGTTTGTATGCGGACGCCCGGCGTTCGCACGATTGAGAAGGTAAAAAGTCCCCCGATCAACCTGGTCGGGGGACTTTTTCGTTGGGTATCCTGAAGTGGCGTTAAAGCGCTTGTTTTTGGCGCTTATATTGAGAGCGCACCGGAAAGCACCATGTATAGATAGGCCTTGACCTTATCCAGCCTGTTTTCGGATATGACCAGCTTGATGTGGTGTATGCCGCGCAGCATGACGAAGGGACCGCTTCTGCCAAACAGCGTTGTCGGTTTCGAAGCCCAGTCCCCAAGAGCCTCAAGCTTCTCAGGTACGACAAAGTCCTCATACCTCAGGGCCTCCAGTACAGGGTCCCAATCGGTCTGGCCGTCGATCCAGTAGCGGCTGTCGTTCGTATACCGTTGTTTGACAATGGGTGTAAGACCGAGCGTCGGTCCCAGTCCGTTTGCCCGCACGTCGATATTCGCTCCGGTACGCACGATGTCCGCCCGTTCCCCGAAGCGTGAAATCACGGAGTCGACGGCCGATAGAGGCCCCGGCCAGCCGGTGTTCTCCAGATAGGAGCAGATTGCCTCCTGCCCGTTGAAGCCCATTATCGCCAGACGGATCGTTCGTTCCCGGGACGGGAATACGCCGAAGGAATCCATGCGCGTGCCGTCGGGCTGCGCCAGGTAGACCCGTTCTGCGTTTTCCCGTTCTGCGGGAACCCTTTCCCAGCCGACGCTGGAAACCAGGGCGTCGACCACGATCCCGACATCACGCTCGAAACCGCCGCCACCGGACAGCGTGCGTTCGTTGGGCCGCAGAAACATACCCGGCAGGGAACCGCAGCTGTCGGACGCCGAACCGATGTCATACTCCAGCATCAATTTACGTCCCACGATATCCCGCAGCGGCGATTGCTGAGCTTCCATTTCCGCAAATAACCGGCCGACCGCTCTTGCGGTCTCATCCGTTTTGTCCGTCCGCGCCTTTTCTACGTAAAAACTGCCTGACCGGTTACCGCTTGCCATCGAGACGCCGAAATCGGCCACAGGGCGGCTGTCGTGCAGCGGCAGTTCGAAGCCGAAGGGCTGGGCGCCCATCGATATGGGAAGCCGCCCGGCGCGTTCCAGGATGAGCTTCCATTCCCGGTTCCCGATCAGGACGGGTGAAATCCTGCTCCTGAAGCGATCGAGCAGATCTGCCATCGTTCCGCCCTCTTCGGTGAGACGATCCTGGGTAAGCAGGACCGCTTCGTCGATATTCATATCGCCTCCTTACGCGATCACAGGAACGGGATTCAGTTCGTCCTCGGCCAGTGGTCGATCCCGGCGGCCCATGGCGACAGGCACGTCGTACAAGCGTCCGGCCGCGAACCTTGCCCAGAAATGGCGCATGCCCGGCACGATCACCCGCACAACCGGCATGCCGATGTCCGGCCGGGTCTGGTCCAGTACGAGGAACTCCATCCCCCTGGCTTCAACCAGCGCTTCGAATTGTTCCATGTCGTCGCGCGTGTCTGCGGTTTCGATCGACGGATATTGTGCGCTTTGCTTAAGCGGGCCGTCCGGCGCCGGCGCCAGCCAGGAACAATCGGCGATTCTAGCCGTTTTCCACCAGTGTAGCGCAAAGGGATCGTCGATCGTGGGCCGGCCTGGCGGACCAGTAGGACCGTCGCTCCCACCGGTACGCGGCAACCAGGTAAGGCACTGGTTCAGCTCGCAGACTGCGCGCAGGGCCGCCAGTCTGGGGTCCGCATGGGCGCCGGCGCCGTATATGATGTCCTCGGTTTCCGCGTCTGGCCTGCGCGAGAGCGCAACGAAGGAAGGAATACCCAGATCGGAAGTAACGTCGAGCATCCACAATTCACGCTCGTGCCGGCCGTAGTAATCCGCGGCCGACGCGAGGAAGTCGTCGTCAAAGCTGGTAAGATCGACCCCGGGTACGCTCAGTCCGTTATACCACCATATGGCGAAGGCGTCCCGCTCGACCAGTTCGTAGAATCCCTGCAGGATGGCTTCCTCAAGTGTGTTCCCCGCGGCACATCCGTTGGAATCGGCGATCAGATCGGCGCTTCCACGCTGTTCGGCCGACGTACCGTAAAGCATGGAGGTCGGCAGGTACCGGTGCCGCCCCTGCGTGAACGACCAGACGGGGGTCCAGTCGATTTCGGCCTCGGTATCGAGACGCGGCGGGACGATGTTGTAGGGGTGGCCTTGTGCGTTGATGCTTTTCGCGTTGTCCAGTTGACGGTCGCTGAACAACTGCACGTCGTTGGGATGGATCGCTTCGTCCTCCGCGGCGAAATCGATGAACCGCCGGCGGATACGGATCTCGTCTCCACAATAGGCTCCCGAATATCGCTCGATCGCCTCGCAAAGGGCGCTGACTTCGGATTGTTCCCGCGTGCTGCCCTTGCCGGCGCTTTTGCTGCGGAGGCTGCGCCTGAGCGAACTCAGGCTCCGGTTTCTCATGGCCGGATTGCTACCGGCCCAGTGGACATGCAGCCAGGTGTCGCGTTCACTGGTCGTGCGTTTCAGCCAGGTAACGACACCGCTGACCGGGCTGACCAGGTGGCGGTATTTCGCCAGGGTAGCCTCAGGCGCCACGGCCCGCGCGCCGCCGCTGTTGCGATGGGGCCTGGGACTCGCTTTCAGTCGCAACGGCGCCGCCGGCCGATCAGGACGATGCAGGGCTTCGTCGCCGCAGGCCCGGCACTGCGGCCGGCGCATGACCGGGTGTTTTGAGATGGCGAATTCGCCCACGTTAAATGATATCGCCTGTTCGTGGATCGGGGCCGCATCGTCCAGAACCAGCCATCTCACGATCTCCGCCGCGATCAGGCCGTATACCGCCTCCAGCGCCGCGGGCTCGGCGGCGAATGCTTTGAATGCGGCTTCCTCGCCGGCGACGTGGCGCAGAAATCCGTGAACCTCCTTATGGCTGCGCAGCCGGGTTGCCAGGCAGTCCCAGCAGGGCCCCTGATCGTCCGCGCGGAAGATGGGGCCGAACAGCGCCTCGATGCCGTTGGGTCGTACCAGCGTCCACGGTGTTTTCGCCTCGAGCTGGCGCCGATTTACGTCAACAAATCGCGGTTCGAGGTAATCTTCGCAGGCACACACCGTGAGCCGGGGATCGACCGCCGTCACGATGGCGCCGCGCGCTTCCAGTTGCCGGACCAGCCGGCCGTCGTCGCTTTCGACCGCTATACGGGATTCAGACAGCCGATGTTCGACCCATCGGGGCGATGCGCCAAGGGACGACCAGTAGGCCGCCCGGGCCCGCTCCATGCCATGGTCGGCGGAGACGACATAGCCCCTGTGGGCGAGTGAAACAACGGCCGCCTCGACCTGGGCGGCGGAATGGCGGCCTTCCAGGCTGGCTACAATCCCGGCCAGTGGACGCCGCCCGTCGAGAAGTGGCAGCAGATCGCAGTAGAGGTCGCCCTTCAGCAGCGTATCGAAGGCCTCGGAAACCAGCAGCGTCAGATGCTCGCCGATGACGTGGGAGACCAAGTGCGGCGAAAGGACGGGAAGATCGACGCGGCCGCGGTCGGCAGGCGTCGTTTTCGACAGGATCCCACGCGGAGAATCCGTTGCAGTCCGCCCCGGCGTCCGGGGACCTTGCGTCTTCTGCCGGGCCGGATCCTTCATGGGCGGGATACAAGCGTTTCGATGCGGGCGGCGGCGCGGAACGCGGTTTCGTCGACTGCAGCCGTCAGGCCATCGAAATCGTCCTGCCCGCAGGCGTTCGCGATAAGAGTCCTGACCTTCGGACTCGCCTCGGACGCGTCAAATCCTTCCTCGCCGACAAGGCGCATGGCGCCCTGAAGGTCCCGCCAGAGTCTCGCTGCCTGAGCCAGCGGCTTGTCGTCCGCGGCGTCGAACACGGCAGCGGCGGTCGGAGCCGGGTCTTTGAGGTGCGTTCCGACAAGGGCCAACTGCAGATACCGCGCAGCCCGTTCTACATCGTCCAACCCTCCGCGCATCCGGACGTACGTCGACACGCTCGTTTCGGCGCGGTCCTCCGGTTGTTCGAGCAACCTCTCGGCCAGCGACTCCTTCGCCCCCCCCCCAATCGGCCAGGACTTCGCGCCGGGCATCCTCGAAGCGGTTGCCGATGTCGGACCCATTGGACACGAACACGCACCGCGCCCTCGTGAGGACGGGAACATCGCCGCCAGCCGGATCTCCGGAACGCTCAGCCAGTTCCGAAAGCGGCAACGCAGGAAAGGAATCCGGATCGGATGCGATCGGGGAGAACAACAGATTGTCGTGGGACAGGTCGGCCAGGGCCTTTCGGAAACTCCGGCACATGCGTTCATTCTCTCCGGACTGCGGACCGTCATGGACCAACAGCATATCGATCGCAATACCGGGGTATACTTCCCGGCTGGCCAGATCGCCCACAAAGACAGCGGCGACTTCACCGACGCTCAGCGACCCGAACCGCTCGGTAAAATCCGCAACCACAGAGTCAAGGACGGTCGAAACCGATGCCTCGGCGAGATTCGACAGCGCGGTCGCCGCTTCCGCTGGCAACAGGTTTCCGCGTACCACGTGCATTCCGATCTGGAACGCCCTGTCGTTCGACCAGTTGCGCACGATTTCAGCCGTTTCCCCGGAATCGACCACCGGCAGTTCGACGATCAGGTCCTTCATTTCCTGAACGCCCATTTCGTACGTCCAGTAAACCCTGGCCAGCCCGCGCCGTGCGATCGTTTCGAATTCCTCATCCTCCCCGAATCCTTTCGGCAGGTCGAGATCGAGGAATTCCTGGCTCTGCAGGTTATCCAGCAGTTCCGGATTCCGTTCAATCCGTTTGGCAAGCCGCGGGGCGGTTCCGAAGATTTCGACGATCGCGTCGAATGCGTCGGGTCGCGCCGCGGCTATCGAACTGTCGTACGGACTCCAGTCGTCGATATCGGGGTAAAAGTGCTTCCGCCACTGGTCAACCAGCGGGTCCATCTTCTCGAACCAGCGCTTGGGCTTGAGCACGATGTTCATCATATCGGAGTAGGTACCCGGCAGTTCCGGCGATTCATCGAGGCTGCTGACCTGCAGCAGGGGATACTGGCGGGATGCCACGGCATGATGGTCCGCATGGCGCTGCGCGTTGAACAGCATCCAGTTACTGAACTTCCAGTCGGCGCTCCAGGAATGCCGGGGCATGATCTTTTCCCAGCGGCCGTTGGCGAGCCGGACCCGGCGCAGGCCGTAGTGTTGGAAGTAATTGCTGATCTTCATGGAGAAGACGCAGGAAAGACCGAGGAAGGCAAAGACCGGTACGGCCCATATCCCGCCCATCCAGTAAACCAGTCCGTACCAGAAGGCGACCCCGATGCCGTAACGCCAGAACGGATTGCTGTAATGCCACATGGATAGGCGACGACGCCCCAGACGTTCCCGTGCGACTTCCCAGGAATTGGCGAGGTTGCTGACGATTTCCTTGGGCATGTATTTCCAGAAGCTCTCGCCTTTTGGAGCGGACCCCACATCATGGGGCGTGCCGACCAGGGCATGGTGGATATACACGTGTTCCGTGGCATACTGCGGATAGGAACAGGAGGAAAGCAGGAATTCGCCGATCCTGCGTTCCCAGGACGTCCGTCGATGGATCAGTTCGTGACCGACTACGAATACAGCCTGGGCTTCCATCGTCAATATGATTGCGAGCAGTACGCTTTCCCACCACAGGAATTGGCCTGTTACCAGGATCTGCCAGATACCGAAAAGAAGCGTCGGCGGCCACAGAAAAGCCCACGTCCATACCGGCAGATTGTGCCAGATCAGCCGGTGTTTCGGTGTTTTCCACGGGTCCATGCTGCGTCCGTCGCGGCCGAATACCCGGTCGAAGGACCAGGAAAGACTCATAAAGACCAGAGGCGGCAACAACCACCAGCCTCCATTCAGCGCGGCGAGCATGATCAACGGAAAGACGCCGAGCGGAAGATAATGGGGAAGAGCGGTTAGCACGGACGGTTCGATCTGTCGAGTGGTGTCGACGTTGCCCGGGTCGTCGCCGCTGATTACCGCGGAACTGTTTTGTGACATGGTTAGTCCTCCTTAGTAAGCAGAACCGAACACCTACGCAGGAAGTTGTCCCGCCACGAACTGCCTGGACCGGCAGGAATCACGTTCGCAGGAATGTGGCGAGGCGCTCAAGCGCTTCGATACAGAAGGCAGAGGTCACGGCTTCGGAGCCGTGAGCAATCTGTCCAACTGCGCCCCACTTCAAAGACTGGTCTCCGAAGGCGAGTAGTTCCGGCCAGCTGCCGTCCTCGCGCTGGGAACCGATGAGTCTTTCCACCTGGCGTTTCACGTCGATACGATCGAGACACTCGATTCCATGCAGCACCGACACGGCCTGGGCGGTCTGAAGGATGTTTCCGAAATCACCATTGCTGTCCCGCAAACCCAGGACACGTTCCGCAAGTACCGGTCGCAGGCCGCCCAGCGCGGGCTCGGCGCAATGCATGGCACGGGCAGTTGCATAGTGGACGGCGACCTCGTCGGGATACCATTTGGACGACCCTTCGAGTTCGCCTTCGGATATCAGTGCTTCCAGCCATCGTTGGGCATCCCTGGTCTCAGGGCGGTCGCCGAGAAAGGCGATGACATTCGCATTGACGACAGGATCGGCTTCGATGCGAAAGCGCGACACGACGTCGGGTTCGTCTTTCGCCAGAATCCAGGTCATGAAGCGGCCTTCCCCGTCGCGATTCGCCAGTATCTGAGGAAGGTTCCTTCCGAGTAAGATCCAGGGATGCGTTCCGATCACAAGTGAACAGAGCGTGGTGCTGTCGAGATCCTGGGGCAGATGGCGGTAATAGCGCCAGAACCCGGGATATTCGATAATGCTGGCGAGATACGCCCTGGTCGCCGCGCAGATTGACTTGGCCCGCGCCTCCCGGCTATATTCCAGGGCAAGGACGCAGTATGCCGATATAAAGGCGGGTTTTTCGAAGTGTCTCGGGATTTTCGGGTCGGCAACGTTGAACCGGATGCAGTGCCATGCGCCTTTCTCATCGATGGTGGATTCCAGGAAAACGAGACCGCGGCGGATGCACTCCCTGGCCGCGTCTGCGAGCGCCTCGGTGGAAACGGCGCCCGAAGGGACGCTCTTTTCCTCTTCTCCCAAGGGCGGACGCAGGGGCGGCGCCGGATCATGCATCGTCCTGCGAAGGAATTCGAGCGATGATGCGCCGGTTCTCGCCTCTTCCTGTTCCTCCCTGGTGTACTTGTTTCGCGGCGGCAGGACGACATGTGTCGAAGTATAGGTTTCTTCGTGCACGTGTATCTCCTGGCCATCGGCCATCTTCACGCCGAGTTCGTTCTCGATGGTTTTTCTGGGGTTGGCCAGAAGACGTTCCCGGAAGTCGCGGTCGCTACCGGCTCGCGATAGAAGATAACCGGATATATCAGATGGGATTTTCATCGATTTCTACTCCATGCCGGCGGATCCGTGAGGAGCGGGCTTAAAGCCGGTAGTCGGCCATCGGCCTTATCGAATCAGACGATTTGCCTTCTGATCAGTTCCTTGAATACCCCGTCGATCTCCCTGAGTTCTTCAAATGAACCGCTCTGGACGACCCTGCCGCCTTTCAGCACGTAGATGCGGTCGGCCTGTTCCAACGTGGACAGGCGGTGGGCAATGACGATCCGGGTGGAAGTCAGGGCGGCAATGTTCTGCATGATCCTGGCCTGGTTCTCATTGTCCAACCAGTTGGTCGCCTCGTCCAGCAACATGATACGCGGGCTTCCGAGCACCGCGCGGGCTATCGTGATACGCTGGCTTTCGCCGCCGGACAGGACGGCCCCGCTGGCGCCTACCATAGTCATCATGCCCATGGGCATTTCCTTGATCTGAGTCTCGACTTCGGCAGTCCGGACTGCTGTCCAGACTTCCCCGGTCTCCACGCCTTCGTGGTGACTGACCAGATTGTCCCAGAGATCCTGGGGATGAAGCCCGACGGACTGCGGCACCGCGCCGATCTTCTTCCGGACCTGTTTCAGATTCAGGTGTTTCAGGTCGCGACCGTCGTAATTTACCGCGCCGGCGGTTGGCCAGTCGATACCGAGAGCTAGCCGGAACAGGGTGCTCTTGCCGGCGCCGGATTCGCCGGCAATCGCGATGAATTCGCCGGGACGGGCGTGTATCGTGACGCCGTCGAGAATCAACGGGCCGTCTGGATCGTAGCGAAAGGAAACGTTGTCGAACAGGACCTCCCCACCCAGGAATTCGACCGGTTCTCCTTCCGTCTCGTTTTCGGGAACCGCCGAGAGCAACGGGCGCATCTGCTTGAAAGCCGGCAGCATGGCGGCAATTGCGCCGAAGGTCTCACCGAGCCGTGAGATGGCAGACTGAAAAACGATGAAGAGCGTGTAGACGACAAGAAAATCGCCGACCAACATGTTCCGGTCTCCCACCGCGATAACCGCGAAAAGCAGTACGCCGCCCGCAAGAAATGGAAGGGCGGCACCAAAAGCGCGCGAATGGCCCTCAATCCCGCCCAGTTCGATCTCCGCGCGTTTCTGCTCGCGGTAATCCCGCGCCCAGATAGCGTAAGCCGAACCCTCCGCATTGTCCATGCGCAGCTTGGAGATGCCTTCCACGATCTGGAACAGTCGTCCTCCTACCCGGCGGGCGGCGCTGATCATCAATCCATAGGGTGATATCTGGCGCAATCCCAGGACTACCGTAATCAGCAACATAGCCAGGCTGAAGGCGAAAGTGATACCACCGAGGGCGGCATCGTGGATAAAGATGACGATAAAAACAGGAAGCAGGAAAATCACCGATAGAAAACTGTCCGCGACGGCTCCGCGCAAGCCATCGCGGAGATTCTGGAACGTCATGCCGGACATGGCCAGATCGCCGGCGGGATGACGGTGCAGGACTAATGGCGGAAGGCGCATGAGACGGTCCCAGAAGGCGGCTTCGACCCGGGATGCTGAACGCCCCTCGAGCCGCAACATCGCCATGTTCTGAAGCAGGTGCAGCAAGGCGCCGAGCAGGCCAAAGGCCGCTACGCCCACGGCGACCGCAAAGAGCGTTCCCGCACTCCCGCCCGCCGAGATCTGATTCGCAACGAACCCGAGGGCGAGAGCCGGCAACAGCCGGACCAGGCCGTACGGAAGCCCGGCAATCACCAGGCGCGTGAAATCCGAAGCCGACCCGCGCAGGGCGATTCCCAGCAAATCCATCGGTTTCACATCTCTCGTCGGCAGTGGCCGATAGAACATCCAGGCTTCTTCACACAACGCTTCGGCGCGATCCAAGCGGGCCGCCGTAACCCGTACACTGCGCTTGGTGACAGGGTCGATTACCCGGTATGCCCCGAACATGCCCGGCAGCAGCGCAACGGGCCGTCCGTCCGACGCACGGAATGCCAGCATCGCGTTGCTGTCGCCGCGCCACCACCCGCTCTCGCCCTTGAATCGAACGCGCCGGGCACGCACCCCCGACGCATCAAGAATGTCGACGAGACCGAGCGGGGCATCGGAATGTCCCGAACGCACTGGTATCTTGAAATCGATCCCTTCATGGCGGCCGATGAGCTCCAGCGCTTCCTCCAGTGCCGTGCCTTCGATGCCGGCGTCCCGGTCAACCGGACGGTCATAGATATTGAACAGCCGTTGCCGCGCGGCCCGTTCGGCCGTACGGCGGCTGGTTGTCCGCGCCCGTTCGAGATTGACGGCATCTACGACGACCAGACGGCGGTTCAGGCGTTCCAGGGCAAAACCGACCGCGTGGAAAGAGGCGAGCGCGGACAGCAGCATGCCCCGCTCCGCCAGCGTTTCGGTTGATTGGCCCGTTAGCGTTGCCTCGTCGAACAAGGTGAGCCAGCTTGTCCGCGTCAGCGGTATGACCGCTTCCTGCGGCCGGTTTGACTCCGCATGTTCCGCGCAATCCACGATACCCATAAAAAGGCTCGCGCCGGAAGGCGGTTCGGATACCCATACCACACCGCGCCGTACGGACAGCGTACAGGGGGCGAGGGTCTGCGTCCGACCGGGTTCGGCCAGTGCGGTCGGCCGCGGGAGCGGGATCGCGAATCGCGACAGCGTCTCGGTAATGGCGGTCAGCCAGGTATCGGTCTGTTCGGCAAGTTCCGATGGACGTACCTGGGACAGCAGGGAAACCGGAAGGCGTTTCAGCAGGGTGCCTGGCAGTCCCTTGGCAACGATACCGAGCGTGGTGCCGTTGTCGGATGCTCGCCGGTCAGGCGCGACACCCGGCAGCATCCACCCTGATTCCCGGCGCAGCAGGTGCTGCGGCGCCGCCTGCTCCACCCCGTCCCTGAATTCGACCAGAAACAGATTGACTGCGCCCTGGTCGATGAACCAGACGCTGGACGGATCGGCCAGTTCGACCGGCAGGTTTCCTGCGCAGGGTACGGACTCGCCGAAGCGATCGGCGAGTTCAGCTATAGAGGTATATACCGTATTTGATTCTCGCATCAGTTGGACATGACCAGTTTGAAATATACGCCATCACGGTCCGCGATCAACTCGTCGTGGGTACCCCGTTGCACGGTGGCGCCTTTGTCGAGTACGATGATTTCGTCGCAATCCCGTACGGTACTCAGCCGGTGCGCCACGATCAGGCAGGTAACCCCGCGGCGCCGCAGGGCATCGTCGACATATTCCTCCGTTGCCGCATCGAGCGCGCTGGTGGCCTCGTCCAGAATGAGCACCGTCGGGTCGCCCACCAGCGCGCGGGCGATTTCCAGGCGTTGTCGCTGACCGCCGCTGAAATTCGCCCCGCCTTCTTCGACGAACGTCGAATACCCCTGCGGCCTGAGCAGGATCTCGTCATGGATCTGGGCATCTCGTGTTGCGGCGAAGAGGACTTCATCGGGAATGGCGGGATTCCAGAGCGTGATGTTGTCGCGCAGGGACGCGGAAAAGAGCGCGATCTCCTGATCCACCATGGAGATGGACTGCCGCAGTACCTCCTCCGGTATCTGGTCCCGCAAATGGCCCTCATCGAAGAGGATATCGCCGGACCACGGCTGGTAGACCCCCAAAACCAGCCGAGCCAGGGTAGACTTGCCGGAGCCGCTCGGACCGACTATGGCAACGCGCTGCCCCGGCTTGATGATGAGATTGAAGTCCTTTATCAGAGCCGGACGGCTCCTATTGAAGCCGAAGGTGACGTTTCGCAGTTCGAGTTGTCCGGCAAGCTGGAGCCGGCCATTGAACGTGGGGATCGACTCCGATTCCGGAGTTCTGCGGCTGAAGACGGGATCTTCATCGGTTTCGGAGATGTCCTCGAGTCGTTGCAGGTCGGTCTCGAGTGCCTGGCGTTTTTCGGAATAATCCAGGAATCGTTCAATGGGTGACAGGAACATCTCGGCCAGGATGTAGAAACCGACAAGCGTCCCCAGCGTCATGGTGCCATCCAGGACGAAAACCCCGCCGATGCCGAGTATCGCAGCACTTCGCAATGCGTCGACCAGACCGGGTAGCGAGGAGTTGACGGAACCCAGTTCGGAATATAGCTGGCGCGCGCGCAGCTCACGGGCCTGCTGGCCGCTCCACCGCGAAAAAAACCGGTCGTCGGCTCCCGTCATACGCAGATTGTCCGCATGGTTCAGCATCTGCATGCCGAGGCCGATCAGCAACCCCTGTTCGCGTCTCATCGTCTGACTTCGAACGGCCCTGAGGCCGTTGAGCAAGTGGGCCAGCACGCCGTGCAGAACAGCGAGCGAGAGCACGATCAGCGCGAGCAGGATATCGTAGGCAAACATCGCTGCGAGCAACACCACGCTCATGGCCATGTCGATGATGAGCACCAGGAACTGGTCCGCCAGATTCCTCGCAATTCTGTCGGTGGACGAGACCCGATCCGTCAGATCGCCTGTCAGCCTGTGTTCAAAAAACCCCATGGGCAATCGCAGCAGGCGTGAAATACCGCGACTGTAACCAATCACGGATACACGGACGGCGAGCCGCTTGAGGAATCGGTGTTTAAGCAGGGAGAGGATATAAACCAGGACACCGCCGCCGAGCAGGGCGGTCACCAGTCCGGCCCAGGATCCGTGCCTTGCCATGACATCGTCGACGAAGACACTGAGCGTTGCCGGAATCACCAGGGTCAATAACGTCAGCATGAACCCGCAGGCGATCACCCCGGTAAGCAATTTCCAGGATCCGGCGAGCAAGGCGCTTAGTTGCCGGAACAAGTCGGGCCGCTCGCCGCCAGGCGTGAAATCGTCGCCGCACTTGAAGCGGAGCGCAATGCCGCTGAATCCCCTTTCGAACTCTTCGGCGGAAATCCTGCGCCGCCCCGTGGCAGGGTCGTTCAGATAGTAATTCCGACCGTCATATCCTTCGAGGACAAGGAAATGACTGTATTGCCAGAACAGAATCAAGGGCAACGGTAACATTTTCAGTTGATCGGCCCGGACGCTGAGGCCGTTGCATTCGAGACCATAATGTCTGGAGGCGCGCAGGATGCTGGCGGCGCTGCTGCCGTCTCGGCTCACCTCGCATTTCTCGCGCAATTCGGTTAGCGGCACCCACCTTCCGAAGTAACCCAGCACGATGCCAAGACTGGCGGCGCCGCACTCCGAAGCATGCATCTGCAACAGAATCGGCGTAGTTATCCGCTGGTCCGATTTGTCCGAAGAGGCCTTATTTTCCGCCTTTTTTGAAGTGCGCGCCGGCATCCTATGGCCGCCTCATCAGAAACAGCGAGATCGGCGCCTGCCTGCCCATCTCGATGACGATCCGGCACTTCCTGCCTGCAAGGGCATTCAGATCGAGGCTTTCTTCAAGGATGATATCGACACGGTGCACAAATACCGGTGCATCGGGTTCGAACGCCCCCAGACCGCCGGCAAAGGGGACATCGGATATTGTCCGGACCGTTCCGCCATGGGCGCCCGTTTCTCCATCTGCCCTATCCGTCTCAATCATCACCGGCATCCCATCCGCGATATGAGAAGCGATATTGCTCTCGGCCCATATGAAGGCCTGGACGGTCCGGTTGTCCTCGGCAGGAATCTCGCCTTGCCCGGCAAGAACGCCGTCTACCACGAGACTGCGCGCTACGTTGCCAAAGAAAAGCCAGCCCAGGAGGATGCACAGAACCACGGCAATTACGGCGACAAGCAGACGCTCGCGCGGCGTGGAAATCGTAAGCAGCCGATCGAGTTGTTCCCGTTCTTCCTTCGCGTCGGCAACGATATCATGGAATGAGTTTAAAGGATTGTTGAACACGGGCGTTAGGTGGCCTCCTCATGGTGCTCGCACAGGATGGAACTCGCGATATGTCATCATTTAGAAACTATTATGAAGTTAAACTTACTTCAGATCAAGAATTGTCACGATCTGCATGAGGAGGATAGCCGTTTCAAATATTGGAATCGGCTTCTTCGGACGGAATGAGGTCCTTTGACGGCTGGCTGTTAGATGCCCAGTCCCTGGGATATCTGGGCATAGCTGGTGAGCGGCACCGCGCACATTCGGTCCCAGTCTTTCTTGTCTATTACGGGCCGGTTCAACAGCTCGATCATTTCATCGAATTTGCCGAGTGCCGCGCAGTCTACCGCCTCGGGGGCCGCGGCCTCCCGGTGTCGCGGCCATACGTCGTGTCGAGCGCGCCGCCAGAATTCGCTGTCGTACCTGGCGCCGCGGGAATAGTGCCAACCGACGAACAGTCCGTAGCAGAGCATGTTATTGATGAGGAAGCGATTGACCACCGGCGCGTCGCGCTCAAGATGCTCCGGGGGCCGGTTGAGGCGCATCTGGAGAACCATACCGATTTGCAGTTGCGCCGATACGATCGCCGTCGCTTCGAGGGGCTCGATGAAGGCGGCCGCATTGCCGATACGGGCTACCGCGCCATCGTAAATCCGGCGGTGGACGAAATTGGGAAAGGGAATCACCGCGCGCTGCTCGAATTCCGCGACGCCATCGGCTTCCAGGAACTCGTCGAAGTCCGATTCGACTTCTTCAGGACTGGAAACATCGCGGTTGAAGATGTATCCGTAGGACGTGTGTACCGTCAGCGGGATGACGAATATCCAGCCGTGCGGACGGGCAACGGCACGGGTGTAGGTGTGCTGCAGCACCGGCCCCTCCGGCGCTTCTTCAATGATTGGCGGGCAGCGGCGGATGACGGCCGTATTGGTGGGAATGAATGAAATGTCGATGTGCTGATCGGGACGGAGCGCTTTCGGGAATCCCCGGGCGTCGAAGACCAGGTCGTAGCGTTCCGGCCCGCGGCTCTCGAATTCCACCTGCGCGCCGTCCTCTATCCTGGTGATGCCGGTCACTTTCGCGTCGATGTGGCGCGCGCGTGTTCCTTCGCGCAAGAGTTCCGCCATCACGTCCGCGGATAAATGGTAAGCATAGGAAACCTGTTGCGGCGTGAAGTAGTGGGTGAAATTCCGGCCGCGGCGCCCCCATCCCTCGAATGCAACGCCGTACTTGCGCGTTCCGTTCAAGCCCTGCTGGACGGTTTCGTGGGGCAGATTCGTCAGCTTATGCAGTTCCTGCACCAGGCTGGGCCAGCTGCCTTCACCCACTCCGATGACCGGGATGCGCGAGTCGTAGATGTGGTGCAGTTCGTGGTCGCCGTCGGGGTGAAGTCGCGTTACACTGGCAGCCGCCAGGGAGCCGGCGGTTCCCTGGCCGATGACCGCGATTTTCCTTAGAGATTCGGCGCCCGGCTGGATCATCGCGCGTCCTTTTGCAGGTATCGACCATTGTAACTACGAAGATACAAAATGCTGTTTGGTTGACAATAGTTGTTATAGTAAACCGTTACGTCGCAGGCTTTAAAGGAGAGGTCTTCAGGGGTAGGGAGGTTACCGTCTTTTCACATTACACGATTCTGGGTGACATTCCTGTAATGAGAGTAAAACAATGGATTCAGGCCGCTTCGAACAGTTGGCCTAGCTTCTCAAACAGCAGCCGGCAGTGACGACAGCGTCCCTTTACACTTCCCGCGTCGATCAGCCGCAAAAGGTCGCTCGCGTGATTGACCTTGTGATAAGATCCTTTCTGGGTCTGTCTTGTCGCCTCCCTTAAACGGTCCGCGACATCAATCTTGGCAACGGTTTCAAGATTCTGTGCTTGGGGCAACGAACTTGTCCTGAATCCCTGACCGTAGTAGGCGCTCAGCGTATGCGGGTCCGCCACGATCCAGGTTTCCATCGTCTGGACCATAAGATGAACCACGTCGTCCAGTTGAACCCCGCTGTCGTAAGCAAGTCTGAAATCCCAGTTGTCCCGATTTCGCAGGTGTTCGACCGCCGACCGGTTCACCGGCCCTTCTGCGTCCACCAGTAAGACGGTCACCTCATCGCCGTCACTGTTGTCAATGGCGTTTAGAAACCCTCTGTATGCTTCTTCGCGCGGTCCGCAGGCGACCAGTTTCCAGCGGAGAGCCTTGTCTCTGGCCGCTTGCTTCAGAGGTTGAAGGAACGCATCCATTCCCCGGCGGAGTACCGCCCTGGCTCCGGCAGCGTCCCCTCCGCCTTCAAGGTAGATGCTGATACTCCTCAAGGATTAGCCCCGATCTCACCCATGCGCCATAGGTCACCCAGTCGATACTCCTTGAGCCAACCGGCGAGGCGTTTCGCGTCAAGGCGGCGCAACTCGGTGGCGGCCCCGGGGCGTTCACAGGCTACGATGGCCTCCGATTGATTGGTCAGCGCCGACACCAGGGAATCGGAATGCGTGGTGACCACGAGTTGCATACGATCAGAGGCCTCCACCAGCAGGTCGGCAAGCAGCGCCACTGCGTCGGGATGCAGTCCGAGCTCCGGTTCTTCGATGCATACCAGCGCTGGGGGCGTTGGGGTAAGCAGAATTGCCAGCAAGGCTATGAATCTGATGGTGCCGTCGGACAGCCGCGTTGCGGGGATTGGCCTACCGAAGCCGGATTCGTGCAAGTAGAACTGCACAGTACCTCCCGAGATCGATGTGGACATACGCTCGAATCGGGGGAAGAACCGTTTCAGATGTTCATTGAAGACCAGGCCGGAGTTATGCTCTATGTAATTGAGGACCATGGCGAGATTACTGGAGTCGGGAAGCAGCCAGTTTTCCGGAAGATTGGCTCTCTGCGGCCAACGAAGCGAGCCGTAGCGGCCAAACGTCCATTCCCGGAACGTCTGGATTGACTGAAATCGCAATCCAAGCCAGTAAAGTTCCGGATAATGATCAGCGTCCTTTCTTTGTGCAAGAACGGATTGATCCAGCGAAGGATTATCCCACTGTACCTGTCTCTCGGATACTCGTCCTCCCGGGGTCCGTACATTGATCACCGGTCGTCCTTGTTGAAACGTGTAGTAGAAGTATGGCTCGAGTTCCTTCTGAGTATGCGCTTCTTCGATAGCTTCGTCGAGGATCTGAACCCGCTGGCCCACAGCGGTGAACGACAGACGATACCGCAACGGCCGACCCGTTTCCATACCGGAACCGGTCTCAACTTCTATTGTCGCCGGAGCCGACGGTTTACGGCCCTTCCACAACCATTCCTCTGCGCCACCCCCGTCCCGGACCGCAGCGGAAAAATCCACCGGAACCGAGCGTAAGAGTTCCAATGCCTCTATAAAGTTGGATTTTCCCGATGCGTTCGGACCTATCAGGACATTCAGAGGGCGTAGCTCGAAGAATTCCATGTCTGGTGGAAAAGACAACAGTCCACCTAAGCGAAGGCGTTGTATGAATGACATAGGTATGCCCCTTTAAACCTGTTAGCGTTTCCTTTAGGTCGCCTAATGGGCCTTACGGTATTTCGGATGATTGGTCAGGTACAGCCTGTATCGAACCGACCTTGCGAACTCATCCTAACTTCAATTTGTCGGAAATCTCCGACAGAATCTTGTTCAACTCCTCCAAGTTTTCCGTGTCCGGCGGAGTCTCGCCGCCTAATTCAATCCTGACGGTGAATTTGATACCGGTTCCAACAGCAGTTTTCATGATGTCCGGTATCTGGTCTGACAGGTCTTGAATACCGCTGGCTTCCAGTTCCGCCTCGGCGGTCAATTGTCCCGCCGGTTTCGGGCGGAAGCCACCGTCCGGATCTTCGCGCACATCCGTTCTTTCCGGCACTTGGAGTACGACGTACTGAGCGCCGGTAACGTCGCACGGCCAGGGTGCGCCTTCGCCGCTGACTTCGATCCATCGCGCCCGTATGCCGTCTTCTATCACCGAGCGTACGGTGAACCAGGGCAGGTTCATGCCCGCCTTGTGCGAGAGTGCGGTAGCAATAGCCAGGGCGTTGGCCCTGCCATCCTTCCACGCACCGGGTATGGATTCGGCCATCAGTTCGTTGACGAGTATCCGTTCGAGGGGCGACCGCAGCATTGCCGAGGGACTGAGCACGCCCGCGGGCACGGACTCGCCCAGGACCGAGGCCGGGCCGGCGGTCAACCACAGCGTCCCCTGTTCGACGGCTTGTGACACGGCGGCCTCCACGCTGGCCGGTTCGCACTTCGGGACGACCACGGTCTCTTCGTATCCTTCGCGGGGCACGCTCACGGTGTGGCCGCCGGCAAAGTAATCGTACACGTCCTGGACGCTGAGTTCCGATTCTTTCCACAAGTCCGGTAGATTGCCACGTTCGAGGAGTTCCGGAGCGATTTCGCTCAAGCCCGCGCTTTCGGGCAGCAACACTTCCAGGCCCGGGTCACGGAGAACAGATTCGTCGACGACGGACCGCCAGAACGTCTTGAAGGTCTTGTCCGGGCGCATTACCCGCGCGACCCAGATCCCGTCCAAAACGCCCTGCAAGACCGTTTCCAGGATCTCCCTCGACCGCAGCATCTTGGGCAATTTAGGGAACTGGGCGAAGGCGCCTACCAGATCCTTTATCCGGCGGGCATGCTCACCCTCCCGCCACAAGTCGTAGGGTCCTCCCGGCAGCATGGCATCCGAGTTTATGGCGGTCTCTTGAATACGGGCGCGCTTGTCGGCCTTTATGATCGTGAACAGGGGATCGTCGGTCACGACGATCTTGAAGGCGTGGACTACGTTGTCCTCGCCAACGGTCACGACGATAGAGTAGGCCTGTCTGATTGCTTCGGGGATGCGTCTGCGTGCCGCTGCCGTCTCACTGGACAGCATCTGTTCCCGGATCGGGTCTATTGGCTGGTCCTTCAACTGACTGCGGACTTCTTCCCAGCCCAGATAGTCCCGTATACGCGTCCGGGTCGCGTCCAGGCCGTCTCTCGAAGGCACGGCGAGGACGGTGGCGTTGCGATATACCCTGGGCCGGTCCGCGGCGGTCGTCTCGTCGAGGAACAGTTTCGCCTCCGCGCTGGGCTTGCCGGATTCCGAGGCGGCTTTCGAACCGAGCACGGCAAAGTGGAATTCGCCGTCGTCTGCAATATCGGCGGGTTTCTCCGGCAGGTTGTGCACTTTCGCGCCGGCCGCGGAGGCTCCGGCGGTCAGCGCCTTCAACTTTGCGACATGCTCGACGACCTGGGATTCCACCTGGGCCGGAGGCACGCGGTTCTGGCAGGCGTCGTGGTGCATCTGGCGCAGGTTGGGACGGTTGCCCAGCCGCCACGCCCTGGGCAACTGTCGCGTGCCATCCCGGTTCGCTTCTCCGGTCGCCACTTCCGACTCGTCCAGGAACCAGGATAGCTCCGTCCATCGATGCAGCGCCTTCTTCAGTTCGATCCGGTCCGGACTGGCGCCTCCGATCAGCACGAACAGTTCCGGCGTCGACGCCTTCTGGCCGATCGGTTGGGAACTCAGGAAGACCGCGATAACCGCCTGCTCCATCTCCCGGTGGCGCAGCCCGGTCGTCTCGGTCTGGATCGCCTGCGCCTTGGCGAGTTCGCCTTCGAGGATCGGCCGCCATTCCTGATGTCTGCCGGTCTCGGTATCGACGCTGGCGAAGTTGGCGAGTTCTCCCGCCGCTTCCGCCAGGCCGCTTCCGTCCGGTTCGTTCAGCAGCACGTTGGGACCGATGAGCGGACTCGCGTCCCATCCTACCGCGTCCCGCAGGGCGATGGCGAATGTCCGGAGGATGCCCCGGGTCCGCTGGAACCCGTCCAGTTGGGTCCACCGGGTATAGAAGACCTCGGTAAGGTCCGGATGGAAAGGATAACTGTTCAGGTATCGCTCCTCCTCCGCGGCCCGTTCCTTGTTAGTCCGCTCATCGACGGCGGCGATATTCCCCACCACCGAAGTGACGTGGGGGCGGAAGACGCCTGCGTCCCGAATCGATTCGTGCTTGAAGAAGCGACGCCGCAGGACCTCGGCCACGTCCTCCTTGCTCACCGGACTTGCGTCTTCCTCCATCTGGCGACCAAAGACCTCCGAAACGTCGCGCAGGAGTTCGTTGCCGAAGTCGTCGTGCTTCCTCGGATCGGAGGCGAGCAGCGAAGCCACCATGGCGCACCGATCCACCTTGACCACGGCCTGGGTAAGATACTGGAAGAAGCTGATCAGGCTTCCCCGGGCCGCCCCGTCGGCTTCTACTCGTGTGCGAATATACATGAGCACTTCATCGAGGAGTACAAGCGTAGAAAGTCCCTCTGCCTGGGGCTTTGCCAGGAGTTCCACCATGAGCGGTTCAGCGGGTGGTGTCTCGCGTTCCTCGTCTCGGCCTTCCGCGTGGATGAGCCTGAGCCCCTCGGCCCCTGCCAGTTGAAAGGCCAGGATGCTCCACGGGTGGCGCAGCATTCTGACCGAACCGTCCGGCGCTGGCGTCTCGACACCCTTCTCCAGATCGATCTTGTCGAAGCACAGGGCCGCAACGCGCGCTTTCGGAATGCCGGCTCCAATATGCGCCTTGAACTCGTGTACAGCCGGTAGATCGGGCAGTCCGTCCGGGTCGTTCACCAGGTGCCGGAGCGCGATCAGCGTATGCGTCTTCCCACCTCCGTAGTTGACGGCAAGCTTCCTGTAGGCCTTGTCACTCTGCCCGTTCAACCGGTGGATCACGTCCCTGACCAGTTCCCGGAGGTTGTAGGTGGGATGGGTCAGCGCGAAGAACTCGGCAGGGTCTTCGTAGACCCGCCTCCGCCCCTTCTGCATGACCACGTCGTACAGGTCCGCGGCGAACACGGCCAGTGACAGTTCGCCCGTCTTCAGGTCGTCCCGCAGCTGAACTACTTCGTGCCAGGGTTTCCAGGATGGCTTGGTCGTCATGTTGCCCTCACAGATTCCATATCAGGTAGCACTCGCATTCTGCCCTATCCATTGATCCAGTCTCTGGAGAGAAAGGTCGAGATACAACTCCAACTGCCGCCGTTCGACCGTGGGATAATCCCGGAGAAACTCCTCGATGGAGCGCCCTCCTTTGAGATAACTCATCAGGATATCTACCGGAACCCGCGTACCGGCGAACACGAGATCGCCGCTGTGGATTTCGGGATCACGCCGGATGACCTTCTCCAATGCAACGTCGTTCTTTCCTGGAATCTCCATCGCCTATGCTTCTTACTTCAGTTGAGAATCGACCGCTCATCGAATCCGATCTCGGCCAGTTCGATGAGGGCCTGCAGGATCTGACGGTCTCCTTAAGGTTACTTCACGAAAACTCGTACAGAGGCACTGTACTCGCAGGTTGGCATTTTTTCTGAAGCAGAGACTCGATTCTGCGAACCGTATCCGGCCTCAGCAGCACGTCTCCGCATACTGAGCAAACGTCAGCCGGAACGTGGTCGATTACCGTTACCTGACCACAGTGTCGTACTGTGTGCATGGTGTTTCCCGCTTCGTATTCCCCCGGGCATCCATCAATGCTGCATTTCATGGTGATCTTCTCCTTTGAGTCGGAGTAGTCCATTTGGGCAACGTTGGTTCGTAGACCGTAATGATGATAAGTGTTGGTTGAGCTGTTGTGCAAACGATATGTATAGCCCGACCGGCTTGAGTAACACCGCATACCAAGCAACATGCTCCTCTCCGATGCTGCGCGTAGTCTTCCAGGATGTTTCCTCGAGAGATTGCCTCCAGTACATCGTCAAGCGAGACATGCTCCTCGACCATTTCTTGTTGAGCGTGCTGGGTGACGCGTACATTATTGGCGTGAGCCTGAGCTTGTATTCTATCCAGCATACGTTGTTCCGATCAGATCGGACAGGGGAGCAACCTGATTCTCGACTATCTCCGCTCTTGGGCGGGCGGGGTGTCCGGCTTCCTCAGCGAAGTGCTTCCCCGTATGAATCACAGATATGATCACGGCGCTTCTCCGAACTGAAGTTGCTTCTGTCGTGCCGGGGCTACGTCACCTTGCGCAGCCAGGTGGTTGCTCAGGGCTTCGAGGATCGAACGCTCGTCGGAACCGGTCTTGGACAGTTCGATGAGGGCCTGCAGAATCTGATTGAACAGGATGTTTCGCTGGAGGCCGCGCACACTCAGGTAGTCGTCCACCTTTACCTGATCTCCGGCCCGCCACAGGTGCATGAGCCTGTGAACCTGGTCGATGAGGGGCGCGGTCCTGCCTCCCGGGCTTTCAAGGCCGAGGTTTCGTCCCTGTCGCCGGTTCCAAGGTTTCAACTTCACCTTGGCGCCGCCTCCTGCGCTATCAACTCCGTCTCCCGTCTCATCCGTTACGCCGGCCGGATCGTCGTCCTCCGCCTCCTCATTCGCACCGCGCTTGCCGGATTGTGCCAGAAGATCATGCTGATTCACCAGAGCCGTGTCGGAGAGGTTACAGGACAGCGCGTAGAGGATGCACCCGCCCACGGGCGCCTCGTCCATACCGAAATCATGGCGGTGCAGCAGGTAGTAGGTGGTCACGTCGTCGAGCCCGCTGATGGTGTCCTCGCCATCGTGGGTCAGTACGCGACCGACCACGAAATCGACGACCATGCGCCGCACTTCCCGCAGGAATTCCGAAACGGACATCAACTTGTCGGGGTCGTTGGCCTTCTTGACCACCGGGTGCTTGCTGAAGGCCTCCAGCGCCGGACCGGTCGCCGCCCAGACGAAGTCCGGGCCACGGATGCCAGCGTCCCAGAAATCGTGGAGTTGCCGGGTAATGTTACTCTTCATTTCGCCGAGAACGACGTTGTCCCATCCCGGACGGTCGGCGGCACGCTTCTTGCAGACGATCCAGACCGAGGAAGACAGTGCGGACGAGGCTATCGCTCGGTTGCGGTTCCCCATCTCCGTTTGAATTGGCCACGAACCGTCAACGACGAAGCCCGCCCGGATCAGGGCGGCGACCAACGTCTCCCAGGCATCCGGTTGCTTGTTTGCGAAGACAACCACGAGACGCCCATTGGAACGCAGCGCGGTGTGGCACGATCCAAAGGCTTCAGCCATGCCGTCTTCGTAGTTCTGTCTGGATCTTGCCTTGTCTCCTCCAAACCTGCTGGCGTCATCAATCAGTTCGCCATCTCCAGTGTCGTGATTCCATTTGGGGCCGAGTCGACCAGAGAATACGGCATCAACGTCCTTGGACAATCCCTGGACTGCCCGCCTGAGCCAGACATAGAAGAAATCCATGAGGTCCGAATACGGTATGGCATCGTAGTAGGGCGGATCGGTCACGATCAGATCGACGCTATCGGATGAACCGGTTATGGCCGATCCGAGCACGCACTTTCCTTTTCGGGCTGTGTCGACGCTCTTTTGAAGGTGTTCGTATACCTTGAACACCCAATCGATGGATTGTACGAATCCTCCCGTCGTATCCGAGAGCGGCGCAGATTCGGAGAAATCCCAGGTAATCGGCAAGGCGAATCGGGCAAACGTACTTCTGATTTTTTCAGGGTCATTAGTCCACGTCGCTAATGTGCTCCCGCGATCGGCCATACGGCTAATTATCGGTATGCAACCGGCGACCAGAGCCTCTCCCCATTCCGGTGGCAAGTCAGCCAGTTGATCCGGCAGTTCGCGTAGTGCACGAACGAATTCACCGAGCGCCAGCAGTTGCCGGTTTGTAAACAATCGTCGCCATGTCTTGAAACCATAGAGAGGTACACGGAATCCAAGCGCCTCCTTACTTGGAAGAGGATCGTCCGGCAATCCGAACGGGATTTCCGCGTATAACTCCTGAAGTCGTTCTTCGGACACTTCCGCCACTTCCCGTTCATGTTCGGTGGGCAGACGGTATTCCTTGCCATTCGGTCCGGCGACCACCACAGCCGTCATTACGGCGCCCAACCGACCAGCACAGCCTTCAAACCGGATGTCCTCCATGGTCGTGATCATGCCACAGGACGGGCATGTTGCACCAGTGCGGGACATGGTCCCCGCGCCGATGCGCTTGTCGTGTTCCCGTCGCTGCGCTGCGTTGCCGCCGTTCTGCGGTACGTCATTCTGCAAGCCAAAAACAACGCCAGTTGGATTGATCTTGACATCAATCGTCAACAGCACGCGTTTACGGTCCTTCTTGCACAACCAGCGCGTCTTGAGCAGAGGCAACATGGCCCGGCAGTACTTACAGGTTACGGTTCGTGCCCAGAGATAGGCGACCGTCGGCTTGGCCACCCACCGTGGATTGCCCGGGTATTTCAGATATGTCAAATCGAAGACGGCGTTCAAAGGATCCACATCGGTCATGCCGTCGGCGTCCGGTTCAAGCAGCAAGAGCCTTTCGGATAGTCCGTTTGATTCACCACGCGCTCCCTGCGGCTTCTCGTCGACCATAGATGGCGACTCATTGGTCGCCTCTCCGTCAAGCCGCGTCCATTCGGCAAAGGTAGGGTAGTATGAAGCCAGCCGCTTGCGCGCCTTTGCTAGCACCCATCGGCCCCACGCTCGGGTGTGCCAGGCGAAATCTGCTTCGATCAGATGATCGTCTCTTGGCAGGGCGTCAAGCTGGAGGCCAGTCTGGTCACCCTGTTCGAACCGTTCCAGAAATCTCTGCAGACGCACCCCTTTGAGTCCCTTCGCCTTCAGGTACGCCTCCATGAACTCGCGGTCCTTCAGTACGAATTCGGGTAGCGGGCGGGTTTGACCGGATAACTTCTGAGGATACTCAAGGGTACATTTGAGAATGAACCACGCCACAGGATTGATGTCCATGGCCGTGACGTCGCAACCCAGGCGCATGGCTTCAAGCGGTATGGCGCCTCCGCCCGCGAAGGGATCGAACACCCTGGGCGCCCGTCCGCCGTACGCCTTGCGGATCTCCGAGCGGAACCATTCGAGATTCGGGCCGTTCTCGCGCCCCCAGTGGAGTATGCCTCCTTCGGTCTCCTCCTTCGTCTTCTCGACGACGCGGCCGTTCAGCCGTTTGCGGTCGACGGACTCGACGACGCGGCCGGCCATGCGTTCCAGTACCGTCTTTCGTTGATCCAGATCGCCGTTGTCTGGAAGCAACGTCGCGATAAGCGCTGCCCGACACGCCGCCAGTGGTCTCCTCGCTGGCCAGATATGCAGCGTGGAGATGTGCCCGTGCCGCACGTTCTTCTCGTGTACCGAGTCGAGAGAAACCTGCTTCAGGGGGAAGGCGACTTCTATGAGGCGTTTCTCGTTGGAGGTCATGATCTATTCCCCCGATTGCATTCCCATATCTCACGCACGAACTTGCGGGCACTGTCGAGTTCAGGGTCATTGGCGAGGTCTCGCTGCTCAATTACCTGCTGTACCCAACTTGGACCATGGTTCCCAACAGATCTGCAGAAACCTTCCATTTCACCAGCAGGTACCACCCACAGGCCCGTTTTTTTAAAAAGTCTTTGCAGGTTTTGAAACTGCTGTGTCGTATGGCCCTGTGGAAGGGCAGATTCACCTACTTGCTTGACCGTATCCCACGGAGAAGCTTTGCGGAAGATAGCGTTGATCCTTGAGCGAAGTTGCCTAGTGGACTCACCGTTTGATGGTTTCTTGTCGAGCGCGTTTTTGATACCCTTCTTAATTTCGTCCAGAGTTAGCCACGGTTTATGTCCCTCTATCGCGCTCTTAAGTTCCATCGCCAGCGGTTCCACGACTCCCCAATCTCCGTCAAGTGCTGTAATGACGCCCTTTAAGACATTCAAATCATTGAGAATGTCCATGTCGGCAACGATGTCCACCGGAACGTCGAGAGCCACTAGCGTGGTAGCGAGAGTAGCCATACGGTCTTTGCCGTTAGCATGAACAAAAAGGATATCAGGCTGACGCCCTCTATGAACTTCCGGAAGGTCCAGCAATGAACTGTAAAACATGCAATCTGCGTCGGACTCACATACGATTACCCGTTCATGGAACACGCCGGACATCACGGATGAATACTTCATCAACGGATCGGCACTGATCTTCCTGATGTGTTCCTTGTCCAATTCCTTAATACGATTGACATTTCCATCTCGCTGCATCCTCAACACACGCAGGTGCTCGGGGGCGACATTGATCAGTCCATGAAGTACGTCGGGACTATGCGTAGCCACAAAAAGTTGAGCGCGATTGGGTTTTTCTGTAGCAATCACTTCTCCGAGGAGCCGAGCTTGAGGTGGATGCAAAAACGCCTCCGGCTCATCAAGAAGTAGAATGGAGAAGGTAACGGGGGACAGCAAGTGTAAAACAACACTTGCGAAGCTACGCATTCCATCGCCTTGTTCATTCAGAGGTACCATCAAGCTATGTAGCCTTTCGCTATAGGCGCGGGAAGTACGTTGCTCTCCCTGGGCTAAGACTGGACGTTCGCCTACGAATAGAGGAATGGTTCTGCCACCGGCATGAAACACAACAAGTTCTTCACCAAAAGCTCGTTGAAAATATCCACTTATTCTGTGTTCAAGCTGATCGTCCGAATACAACAAGTGAATAGGATGGGAAGCCGGTTCATCAAGAACAGCGATGGCGTCCACTGGATTACTGTCGGTGATGCGCGTTTCAGTAGGAATTCGTGTACAGAAAAGCGGCCTAAATGAACTCACGCAGCCGGGCCATTGGTGTTCTATGTTATCCTGTGTGGATATAGAAAATCGAGCACCCGAGTATCTCCGAGATGACCCCTGAGTTGTAATTCGTAAATGTTTGCTGATGAATGCACCGAAACTCCCTGGTGTACCGGTTGTACGTTTTTGGGTGGATTTTACAACGATCGTCTCCAAGGGATTGTCAAGATGATTCTCAAGTTCCCGTAGCGCGAGACTCTTCCCGGCATTGTTTGGCCCGACAAAAACGACTATATCGGCGGCGTCGAGTAGTACTTTGGTTCCGTCCGAGAAGGTGATGCTCTCGAACGTAACGGTAGGAGAGTCCGCCGCTATATCTGAGACGCCTATCAGCGAAGAATCCACTGGGAGATCTTCAAATCCCATAGCAGAGCCTCCCATAGTGTTTTCTTACCTTTAGCCGCATAGTTCAGTGAATCTCGAAATGCATGAATAGCTCTGATATGAGCCGTGTCATGCTTACTGAGAATTGGCGACGAAGTAAAATCGGATTCAGATTTACTCCGTTAGCTCGGCCAGCAGTGCTGGTCCGCGTCTTCGTAGCACGTGAAGATCTGTGAAACGCGGCTTGTGGACCTCATGGAACCTTTGGTATTACGGTCGGTCCAGTATTCTGCTGTGAAGTTGTCGGGTCGAGCTTCGGACCCGTGCGTATCTATGGTAAGAGTTCCATAATGTATCGCACTGATATTTTGGTCACGAAGATGAATGCTTGGTTCATTTCTATAGACACAAATCGCCTGATAACCCCTTCCGCTCGGGGACGGTATGATATGGCTCGCTATTGACCAAGATTCAGATTCCGGCGTCATCAGGTGCATTTTGAGTTCATACAGGGTCTGCTCAATCCCCATGAAACAGGTTAACATCGGCAATCGCTCCCCGGTCTCCGACTTGATGTGATTTGACTGAAGTTCAATGCGCCATGTTCCTCTAAGGTCCGGCCGTTTAACAAACCACCCATGGGCCCAGTGCCAAAGCCATCGATCGAAGATGATCCATAAAAGTACAAGGCAACCCACGACTACAGTGAATGGTCTGCCATGTTCCCAAGTGACCGACGTACCTTGAATAAACAAGGTGCCCCACCACAGAAGTGCAGCCACAATCACAAAAAAGCGATATGAATTCGTTCAATATTCATTTTTGTTCTAACTCAAATCCTTACACCAATATATCTCCACGCAGTTCCGATGAAAGCAAAGGCCGCGTCTCGAGTCCATGGTTGTGAGTCATGAAATAGGTACTTGATGGCGTTTACCTCAGTCCAATCGTTACAGGTTGAAGAGTCACGAATGGTCGACCAAAGGAACTGTAGCACAGTTTGGACCTTTTCGTCCCATGTGTTTCCGTAGAAGGACTCAGACGGAACGTTCCAGGACATGCACTCGATCAGAAATCCGGGAATAGGCATTGCTTGAGCACTGTAATTGGGGGCTTCTGCCATCTCATTGCGCACCTTTTTAAGAATGCGTACAACTCCTTTGAAAGAGCGATGAGTTTTTTTGTTTTTGGCGACGCCGTTCTCGTAATGCAGAGGTCTCTCTGGCCAGTGATCGTGTATGCGCTCCGGATAGTTATGGATTCGGTTGCCGTGGTCAGGTTTCAAAGCTACACCGCATAGATAACTTCCATTCTTGAAATAGTCTCGATATTCAAAGAAGGGGGCGACGTCCGCTTCTACGTACTGCGCATTCTCGCGGACGTTAATCGCTTTGTTGCCCCGACTGACAGCACCACGCCCAAAATGGACAACCAGAGCTTTCTCGAGCTCGTTTTTAAACTGGCTGTAACTGTATATTGCCGGGACAGATATACCAAAGGTCTCGTTAGTAGTCCCTTCAGGAAGATTGAAGAAGAACGATTCGTCACAAAGGACCCCAACATCCACGTCACTATCTTGGCGTACATTGACGCGGTTTCGATACGAACCTTGCGGAAAGACCGACAGGCTCCTATGCTTTAAATTGTCGCTGTTTTCAATAGCTTCACGAATGGCCTTTATGGCATTCTCACAACGCTGATCCTCCCTTTTATCCGGTGGTCGTGCCCATTGGCCGAAGGTATCTTCCCAATTCCGATTCATCACTGCCCCTTTCTTTACAGATTGAAGATTGCTGGATGTCTGTTGTACTCGGTACGATCTAAACTTTATGTCATTGATATCCTTTCCCTCGTTGTCAAACTCGCTTGAGCTTTCGGCCAATCTCCGCTTTTTCTATTTCCAACCTTCGGGCGAGCGCCTCCAACTGGTCCACCGTATCGGCATCGAACTTGTCGCTCAAAAGGCGCTCTCCAAGTTGCTTCAGACCAGCATAAGGCTCACCGATCCTGGCACGAACCAGACTGTCCAGCTTCAACGCCTCTACGGACTGCGACTCAATACCTTGGTCGCTGGCGTCGACGAGTAGTCGTCCGAGCTTCTTGCAGTTCGGGTCAGGTACCTTACTTCCCAGCCGTTCGATTACCCGGTCGACCATCTCGCCATAGGTTACTACTTCATCATAGACGCTTTTCAGCTGACTCAGTTCGCTCATGTTTCATCCGGCCTCTTCGGCCACCTCCAGGAGCACGGACGGGGTAACGGTGTAGGCTATCGACTCGCGGCCTCGCATGATCAGTCTGGCGAAGGGGTCACGGACCCTAACCAAGCGTGGCCGAGGCGTAGCGCAGTTGAAGACAACGTAGAGCCAGTAACGGTCTCCAAGGTTGCAAGCCTTCGCCCATTCGTTCTCGCTCATTTCGATAGCCCCTGTACCGGCCCGGCCCTTGACTTCGATGGCCCGTTCTTCAAAGCCGGCTGCCGTATCTGTGGGTCGCCGCGACCTCAGATCGAATCCCGGCCAGTCGGTTAGTCCTGCGCGGCGGGCGAGTTCGGGCGTCGAGACGTCTTCCACCACGGCGCCGAAGCGTTCCTCGTAGGCAGTGGCCACCTCTACGGCGATGCGCTCGACGTCGGCGTCGAATTGCTCAATCACCTCCGAATTCCAGGCCGGTACAACAAGGGCGTGCGTCAGTAATTCCACCTCGCCCGCGTGGACGTTTTCCGCTTCGGACCGCAACGCCGTCAGCCGGTGGTCGCGTAACGCGGCGAGGTTGCGCTGGTGGGCCTTGATCCCGGACAGGTCCGATTGCGCCCGCTGATCGCCCTCGCGGGCCTTCTTGGAAAGCCGAGCGCGGGTCTCGGCCAGTTCGGCGTTCCGATGGTCGAATCCGTGGTTGATGAACTCGAGCCGGCCGGGCAGATCATCCAGTATCCGCTGGCGGTGCGACTGCACTATACTTTCGGCGATTTCCTCCCGCGCATAAGCGTTGGCCTCGGGTACCATCCGATGGGCTAACGCAGCGAGGGGGATTCGACCCGGCGGGAAATCCGGATCGCCCCGCAACAGGAGGAGGTGCTCAACCGGCGATTCTTCGACTGTTCCGTCTTTGGTCTGGCGCAGCCCCACGAGGCGGGTTTCGACGGTATTTTGGTTCTGGCTGTCGTCTGCCTCTGGTCGCTCGTCATCTGGAACGTCCGAAGTCGCGTGCGGACTGTCCGAGCGGACTTCGACCGTAACGAGTGCGAGATGGTAGAGGTAGGGTTCTTCAGCTTTCGGATCGGTGAAAACGGCGCCTCTGAAGGCGTCGTTGCCGAACCTTTCCAAGATGGAAGCTGAGAGCCGGTCATAGACCGGTTCGCCAGGATGAAGCCAGATCGTATCGCCTGCGACACCGGGCTTGTACACGGTCAGCTTCTCACGTGATTCTTCGGGGTGGAGTTCCAGCGCCGGCAGCAGCGGGTCGAGGGCCGCGGGACGGTCCGGCGCGAAAGAAAAGGCGCCGCCGGGATCGCCTTCTATGCGGAGACCAAGCAGAGGGGCCGCCTTTTCCACGAATCGACGGACGTATCCAGGGAGTAGCCGGTGGTAGTTTTCCTGTTCCGTCTCCTCGTTGAGCCGGTCCAGGCTCGGGCGGACGTCTCCTCCCGCTCCGAAGAGTGCACGTTCTCTTTCGTCGAGCGCACGGACCTGCGCTTCGGTCAGCCGGCCTTCCAGGCGCCGGACTGGAGCGTCCGGATCGCTTCCGGTAACTGCTTCTTCGAGGTATTCCCTGAAGGCCACGCCTTCGAAGAGGCGTCCGATGACGTCGAACACTTTGTCCGAATCCAACTGCCGCCGCATGGCTTCGAGCTTGTCCAGCAGCGTCCTCATCACGCGACCTTCGCGGGTCCTCCCGGCGATCACGTTCACGATGACGACCGGGTCGTGCTGCTGGCCATAGCGATGGATACGGCCCATGCGCTGTTCGAGCCGGGCGGGGTTCCAGGGCAGATCGTAGTTGACCATCAGCCAGCAGAACTGGAGGTTAATACCCTCTCCGGCGGCGTCGGTCGCCACCAGGTAGCTGGCCCCGCCCTCGTCGGCGGTCTTCCTGAAGAAAGCGACCTGTCGTTCCCGTTCCCGGTACGGCATGCCGCCGTGGATCTGGGCCACTTGTCCGGTGAAGCCCAGTCCTTCCAGCCGCCTGACCAGGTATATGGCCGTATCGCGATGCTCCGTGAAGACGATGAGCTTCTGGTCCCCGTATTCCGGCTCCCGGAGGACCTCGCAAAGCTTCTCAAACTTGGATTCCCTGCCGGAGTCGAAGAGTGCGCGCGCCTTGCCGAGGAGGGCGTCTACCTTCAGGCGTTCCGCTTCCAACTCGGCCAGGTTGGCCGCCACCGTCCCGCCCATGGCGCCGTCCTCGAAGTCCTCGTGTTTCTCGCCTCCGCTTTCGGAAGCGGTTTCTTCGTCCGCGGTCTGCGTCTCGAAGACATCGTCCAACCGGTTGTCCAGGCCGCGCTGCTCCCGTTGCAGCTGTTCTTCGGTGAGGCGCCCGGTCCGGATGTCTTCGATCATCCCTTCGAGTTTTTCCTTTCGTCTTTCAAAGGAACGCAGGAGCGCGTAGGTCGAACTGGCGAGACGGCGCTGGAAGACGCTCATCGCCAGGCGCACGGCCGATCGATTCAATATTTGGGCGCGGTTGTAGTAGTCCTGTATGTAGTCCGTCGTTTCGTCGTAGAGTTCCTGCTCGCCGCCGGGTTCCTGGTCGAGTTCGTAACTCAATGTATCGCATTGCCGCTGGGGATACAGGGGCGTCCCGTCGAACCGAACCATTTCCTCCTTGGTGCGGCGGATGAAGTGCCGTCGCCGGGCCTCGGACGGGAAGCGCTCGAAGGCGTCGTACGTCGACAGGGAGTCCGGGTCCAGCAGGCGCCACAGGAAGTAATACGGGTGATCCTTGCCCATGTGGGGCGTCGCCGTGAGCAGCAGCAGGTGCCGCGCCGACCAGTACAGTTTCCAGGAATCGTCGTGCGCGCCGGCTCCGGCCAGCGTTTCCGCCAGTTTGTACCGGTCGGTCTTCCGAATCCGCAGGTCGGGTTCCCGGTTGGCGGAGAGCTTGTGCGCTTCGTCGAAGACGACCAGGTCGTATGGCTCGGTCGCCGACTCCCTTAACCGTCCGAACGTCCGCCCGCCCGCCAGCGTGTCGACGCTGACGATGACGAGGTCGCTCTCCGGCCCCGTGAATGGATTGCCGTCGCGCGCATCGGCGCCCGTCAGAATGCGGAACCGGAGTCGGAACAACGTGCTCATCTCCCGCTCCCAGTTCCCGATCAGCCCCGCCGGAGGTACGATGAGGACACGGCGAATGAGCCGCCGGGACAGCATCTCGCGGATATACAGCCCTGTCATGATGGTCTTTCCGGCACCCGCGTCGTCGGCCAGCAGGAAACGCAGAGGCTGCTGCTTCAGCATGTGCTCGTAGACGGCGATCCGCTGATGGGGAAGCGGGTCGATGAGCGACGTTTCCGTCGCAAAAGCCGTATTGAAGAGGTGGCCGTAAGCCAGCCGATGGGCTTCGGCGACGGCAGAGACTGCGTTCGGGTCGGCGGAGAAATCCAGGGCACTGTAAGCAGACGCAGACTCTTCCTCCGATACCTTCGGGACACCAAGCAACTCCTGCCTTGACTGATTGTCGAGTTCGACGATGCGCTGCCAGGCGAGGTTGTTGGGACGGGACTGTCCGTTCTCCCACCGGTTGACTGTGGCGAATGAGACGCCGACCAGTTCTGCGAACTGCTCCTGCGTCAGCCCCCTGACGTTCCTGGAGTCTTTGATTCTTTGTGGGTAGTCGTCTGGCAGTACTGCTGATTCAATAAATGACATACTGACTCCGTCCATTCGGTCGCGCGTCGGCCCATCAGTGCATATCAACCCATCGTGTCTACGTAAAAATGCACTGGCGTCGTGGGAATGTCAAGGTATATCTCGTGAAGTTGTATAAACATTATAACAAATGTTATAGTGGATATTGAGGTGGATCTATTTTTGTGGTCTAGAGAGCATCCAGAGGATGTGCGCGGCGGGACAGCATCGACAAGCCCTACAATCGTAAACTCCTGCACTCAGCCGCAGACTACGGACTACCGGTTGAACTCGGGCGGACCAAAGCATCCGCCATAACCGTAGCTTGACTATCGTCCTGTTTCACGGTGCAGTACGTCTTGACGGAAATCGTCCCGTTGTGTTTACTTCGTTAAACCAAAACGAGCTTTCCCTTAACCTGGATAAGAAATAGGATGCCGGACATCAAACGGTTCCACTCGGCTCGATGCACATCCCCGTACCTGTGCACTCCGCATCAGTTGCCTGCCACATCCACACGATTGGGAATTACATCGAGAGGTAAATAAACCGATGTAATTTCCGATCAAGTCTTATCAGGTGTTTAGCACCAAACAACCACCTTGCCCACTGACTCCTGCGCGAAAGGAAGAAGGACTATATGCAAGTAAAGGAACATGATGGGTTGACTTTTTCGGTCAGTATGGGTGCCTATCCGGGGCCAGCCGAACCAATCGCAGAGAGTCCCTTTATAGTGCCAAGTTTGGGGTTCAGCGTAATTGAGATGAATGGTTCCGAACTATTGAACATATCCATTTGGTTGAGAAACACCACTGACATGGAGTACGAGAATGTAGAGGTGCATTTCATTCTTGTAAACGCTGACCGGGAAAGGATTCAGGATTACGTTGTAATGGCGGGGGATGTGGAAGAGAGAAGAAGGCGAGGTAATATACCGAAAAAGTCAGTAATCAAAGCCCGGAGAACTCATCACGTTGGGGTTACTGTCGATACAGAAGATGACCCCCGTAAAGTATATCAGGAGACTCGTTGCATACGTATCCGGTTTCATTTTTCCAAAATCACGAAAATCACGAAGCCTGATAAAGAAGAAAGCAACGTTGTCTATTTGGTACAATAAGAATTGACGTTATCCGGCATGGAGAAACGTTCATGGGAAGCAACGGTAGCAGTAGATCAGACCATGAGAATGAAGTCTATGTGGATCCATATCACTCACTACCCGAAAATGAACCCTGGGATGAGAAAAACATCAATGACTATTTAAGACGGTTGGAGTCATTAGAGATTGATTCGGTGTCCAACATTACGCAGATGGTTTTGAAATTTTCTGCTTGGGGTGCTGGTCTCTCTTTCGCGTATGTAAAACTATCGTCAGGGTTTGAATTCACAACGCTATCAATGGTGTTTTTCATTGCCGCATGGGTTTTCTGGCTCTTATCGTTTTCGGGCATCTTCGTGTCTTACTTTTTGAGCGCTCTTTTTTCCTGGTTCAATCAATCAGTAGGTCTTTATAGACGTTATTTGCCGGGTCAGTTTTGGGCAGATAGAGAGAGATTTTACATGGTAGTTCAAGTGTCAGGTTTTTTATTGGGATTAGGATTCTTGTCCATTGGGATTTTTGTTGCTCTCGACCTGTTTTTCCCACCACCGACCACAGACACCACTAAATAACGATCAACTAAATGTCACACTAACGCACTACCTAATAATCATCATACGTTAAACACTTGTTAAACCCACTGGAAAACTGAAACTGGTGTATTGATCCAGAAGTGTTTACCTTTCGATGTAATTCCCACACGATTCGGTTAACGTCCCAGTGTAAGGCCCTTTCGAACACGGTTCGACAATGGAATCGAGTTTCGTTTTGCCAGTAAACGACAGCCTGAAACCGAACTTGTCTGATCAAATTCCCCAGGCCATTCTGGACCTGATCGATGATTCCCAGAAGTTGAATACCAATCGATTGTGGCAGTCGCTGACAGACGGTGAAAAGCGAACTGCCCTGACGTTCGCTGTGGGATCGAAACACACCCGAGACGCTATGGTGAGCATCGCCTCCAAAGCGCGCCGGTTCCGTGAAAGAACGGTGGCCGGCTGGGACAACGAAAAGATCGTCGAAGCCCTCATCCCTCTTTCGTTGCCATTGCCGATCCCGGGTTGGCTGTTCCTTGGTCTCTGGGCCGGACAGGAGGGCGCGTCGAGGGTCTTTCTGGACGCGTTGGGCGTTCCGAACGATGATGGATTTGTTGAGGGTGAGAGCTACGGAGAAGATGCGACCGAGGAATCGGTTCACGCAGCCGCCGACCGGGTCCGACGGGTCTTCGATATTCGCTCGGCGGTTCTGTTCACCCTCACGCTGATTTGCCAGGGCAATGTGCTCAAAGATTCCCTCTGGCAGTGGACGAGAAACGCCGTGAAGATCGGCGCGGATGACCGCAACGGCGGACAAGACAAATCCGGCGTGGAGGACGACCGCAACGAAGGGCATGACAGGTCCGACGTGGTGTCTACAGGCGGAGATGGATCTGCCGACCTTACAGGTTCCCGTTCCGTCAACCCTACCGGTGGGGTCGTCGCTGAAGGGGACGGTACAGATGGGGTTGGCAGCGATGAAGGGGACGGCGGCACGGATCAGATTGATATCAGTGAGAGCGGTGCGTACAATGGCTGCGAAGACGGGGCCGTGAACGATTCAGACGGAGATGATTACCCGGCAGGAGACCGGCCCGAGCACGAAACCCGTACCATACGCCTGACCGAGCTCGACCGCCTTGTGCACAAGGCGATCATCGATGCGCGTAACGGCGTCACCGGCGGTCTGCGGACCGAACAGACCGACGAGATCGTGGATGAACTCGCGGCACTGAACGCGGACAGGCCCCAGTCCTCCTTTCACAAAGGATTCGCTGACGCGGTGTTCGGAAGGAGCCCCGCCCGCCGTATCGGAGCGGAAGCCAACCGCTGGTACTGGGCGGGCGTTGTTCGGGGCAAGGCCTATCTGTCGGATTACAAAGGAATCATACTGTATTACGATGAAAACCCGATCGTGCGGAGCCTGGGCGACGGAAAGGACACAGCCTCGGATGAAACGGCCATACACGTGGTTCAGGCGTTGAGGAAGGCGGAGCGTCACGCCGAAACGGCCGATTTCGTGGACGTCGCGGCCCTCGGGGACCCGGGCGGCGAGCTGTTCGAAGAACTGCTGGAGATCGGTACCGAATTGCTTCGGGGGGAGCGTCCGGGTGAGGCGCGGATGGTATTTGCCTTGTTGATGGACGCCGAGAACACGCTGCGGAAACTCGGACTCCCGCACGGGGATGACCGATTTCTGACGGTACGCCGGAGGCAGGCGCACACGTTGCGCAAGTTGCACGAACACGAACAGGCAGAGAAACTACTGCGGGATATTCTAGAAATGAATCCGAATCCGGAAATCCGGGCCATGATCAGCGCGGATCTGGGGTTGCTTGAAGGCGGATTCGCGGAGCTGGAAGAGGTATGCCTCCCGTTTGAACAGGATGCGGCGGGCGATTACATCGAGCGTCTGCGGGCCGGCGAGCAGATGTTCCGGGAGTCGATCCGTGACGACGTACACTATTCGGGCCATGGGCATTACTGCCTCGGGGCACTCGCACTCGCAGATGAAGACTACGCCTCGGCGGCCTTTCATCTCGAGCGGGCCCGGGGTCTCTTCAACAGTCGAAAGCCGTCCTATGGAGCAGCTCTTGCGGGCAGAGCGGATTTGTACGCCGGTATCGCCAAGGCGGCACAGGCGGAATCCGTCGGTGATCTGTCCTACGCCGCGCGAATTATCACGAATGCCGTGGCTTCAGATACGCCCATTCCGGCTTATCTGATCAGACCGGCTGCCGAGGGATTGGAGCTACTGGGATCCGCGGAAGTCCAATCGAGTTTCTGCGCGGCAGTCCTCGAATCGGATCAGGGAGCGGTGCTGGACGTCTTCGTGGACCTCGACGCGGCCATGTCCACCGAACCGGTTACACGCGCGCTTCGCCGACGGGCCCGGGAACTCGGAAAAACGGAAGACGCAGCCGCGGACCTGCACAGGTGTTTCGAAGGTTGCATGAAGGCCGGACGCCATGAGGACGCCCGGACGGTCCTGGACGAACTGGAAGTGCTGGCCATAGGCGGAGTCGGCGAGGCGGCCTTCCACGACTTGCTGATGAATACCGAGTATCTCCAACCCGCCTGGGAAAGGGATGAGGCGGTGGTCGCCCAGGTCCGGTGCCTCGAAGCCAAGGGGGACTTGGAAAACGCCATGGCGAAAGCAGTTCCCCTGTTCCATGAAGCACTGACGAAGGGCAACATCGACGAGGCACGGGGAATCTACGAGAACATGCACACCTATGGGCTTCCTGATACCCATTACCAGGAGGTGAAGAGCCGTCTGGACGGGGTGATCCGTCAATATGAATCGTCCGAGACCGGGGACGACAGCGCCCCGAGGCAGCGTACGCGGCCGGTACGGGTCCTGTTTGTCGGTGGGGACGAAAACCAGCAGAAACTGGTGCCGGCGGTCCGGGCGCAGTTGAAGGAACGCGCACCCCATGTGGAAGTGCAGTTCATCTTCCCCGGTTGGAGCGGCAACTGGCCTCCGCATCTGGAGCGGGTTAAGAAAGAATTGGAAGGGCACGACATGGTGGTGCTGTTGCGCTTCATGCGCACGCACCTGGGCCGCGAGATCCGGAAGGCCTGCCAAGACAAGCCCTGGCGCTCCTGCTGGCCGTCCGGTGCAGGCGGAATAACGGAGTCCATCATCTCCGCCGCGGAATCAGTGTAATCGCGGTACAGGTATTTCCCGGGTACGGTGCGGTTGAAGCGATGGAGAAACCTCGTCGCTGTTCCACTTTACTGACGATCGAGGCGAAACTGAATTACAGCCCCTTCACCGCCGCCTCGATCCTATCCAGGGCCTCGGCGAGGATCGACCGGGGACAGGCGATGTTGATCCGCTCGAAGCCCTCGCCCTCGGGGCCGAAGATATACCCTTCATCGAGAAAGACGCGTGCCTCCTCCATCATGAGACACTGGAGGGCGTCCTTGTCCAGGTCTAGGCGCGTGAAATCCACCCAGACGAGATAGGTGCCTTCCGTTTCGATGACCCGAATCCCGGGCAGGCGCTCCTGGAAGAACGATTCGAGAAACCGGAAATTCCCCTCCAGATAGGCCAGCAACTGCTCCAGCCATTCCTCTCCGTGGTCGTAGGCGGCTTCGACCGCCGCGATGCCGAAGGGGTTGAGGGTAAACAGGCCGGCGCTGCGGACGGTCTGCTGAAAGGTCTCCCTCAGTTCCGGGTCGGGGATCATCATGTTCGACGCCTGCAGGGCGGCGAGATTGAAGGTCTTGCTGGGGGAGGTGCAGATGATCGATCGCTCTTCGTATTCCGCGCCCAGCGTGGCATAGGGCGTAAAGGAGCGATCTCCGAGGATGAGGTCGCAGTGGATTTCGTCGGAGACGACCAGCACGTCGTTATCCATGCAGATCCGGCCGAAACGCCGCAGTTCTTCCGCCGTCCAGACCCGGCCGACGGGGTTATGGGGACTGCAGAGGATAGCCAGCTTCACGTCGGGATCGGCACATTTTACCGCGAGATCGTCGAAATCCATGTGGTACCGGCCGTCCTCGTAGCGCAGCGGATTCAGCGCCGCCTGGGCCTGCAGGTTTTCTATGGCATTGAAGAAGGGGTAATACACCGGCGGTTGCACGAGCACCTTGTCGCCGGGTTTCGTGTAGGCGGAAACCAGCATGTGCAGTGCGGGTACGATGCCCGGGGTGAAGCAGATGGTATCGGGATCGGCGGACCATCCGTGTCGGCGGCGCATCCACCGCACCACGGAATCGTAGTAGGACGGCGGCGGGAAGGCATATCCGTAAACGCCCATGCGGGCTATTTCGGTCACCGCGTCCACCACCGGCTGCGGGCAGGGAAAGTCCATGTCCGCCACCCAAAGCGGCAGGACGGGTTTCTCGTGCCGCCCGGCGTTCGTCTCGTCCCACGGAACGATGCCGCCGTCCCGTTTTACGTAGTCCCACTTGTACGAATTGGTTCCATTGCGATTGATGCGCCTGTCGAAATCATAGTTCATTGGTAGGACATTCTCCATCGGATCGAGGCGGAACTGAAGCATATTCATCGAGGGCGTGCGGCGACGTATCTTAACTGGTCAGGAAGCTGGTGTCAATTTGCATTTGACGGTTGCTATGCAAGGTGCAATTAACGGTTGCCATACAGGGGTGGAAACTGTACCATCTAGACTGTCGGATGCCTGCCGGCATCGTTGTATTACACGTACTTGAAATGCTGAGCGTTTATATGCGGTCGGTGGATCGCAGTCGTCCATCGCACGGATCGCTATCGTCTGCCGCAAGGGTCCACTGGGCAAGCGCCGGAGCACTCCATTCACGCATGCGTATTGCCGAAAAACTGAAAAGCCTGCCGGCCGGAGGGATCCTGGTTCTGGCCGGTGTGGGCCAGCGCTCCGGTATTCCGGCAAAAGAGGCGGACGCGGGTTGGCCCATGGGCGTAGTCCGGCGACCCGACGGCGACCTGATCGTGATCGACTACCAGTGGCACCGGATCTGGCGGATCGATCGCGACGGGATCCTTCACGCCTTTGCCGGTGACGGAATCGCGGGCGACTCGGGCGACGGCGGACCGGCCGCCGAAGCGCGTTTCCGGCACCCCCATGACCTGTACCAGGACCAGCACGGCAACCTGTATCTTTCCGATCTGGGCAACTTCACCATCCGGCGAATCGATTACGAGACCGGTCTCATCACCCGCGTCGCGGGCAACGGCCGAGTCGGCCGCGGGGGCGACGGCGGACCGGCGCTCGACGCGGAACTGGACTGCACCTGCGGCGTGGCCGTGGACCGGGAGGGGAAAGTCTTCCTGTCGAGTGAATGGACGAACAATATCCGTCGCATCGACGCGCGGACCGGGATCGTCGAGACCGTCTTCGGCCATCACGCCCGACATTATTCATCCGAACGGGGAGAAAGCCGGCCGTACTCGGGCCGGGGCCTGAGCCTGGGCGGTTATCATGGCGACGGCGGTCCGGCCCGCGACGCGGGATTCTACCATCCCGAGCACCTCGCCTTCGATTCGCGGGGCGACCTGTACGTGTGCGACAATTCCAACGATCGCGTCCGAAAGATCGACATGCAGTCCGGGATCATCGACACGGTCCTGGGAAACGGTCAGCGCGCCTCCAACGGCGACGGCGGTCCCGCCGCGGAAGCGAGCACGCTCATGCCGGACGCCATCTGCCTGGACGTCCACGACAATCTCTATGTCGGCGAAAAGTACGGCTTCCGGGTCCGCAAGGTGGAGCGGGAGACGGGCATCGTCCGCACGCTGGCGGGCACGGGCGAACCGGGTTTCGGCGAGGAAGGCCTGCCGGGGGCCGCAACGCGGTGCAATTCCGTAGAGGCGGGGATCTGCGCCGATCCGGATGGCACGGTGTTCTGGGGCGACTGCTCCGGCCGGCTTCGACGTTGCGACGGCAATACGGGGATCGTAACCACGGTCTTGGGCGGCACGAGCGTCCACGATGGCGAGGCCGCCGCAAAGGGTTTCCTTAACGGTCCCGGCGGCCTGTCGGTCGGACCCGATGGCCGGATTATCGTCGCGGACGTGTGGAACCAGCGCATCCGGTCGATCGATCCCGATACCGGCCTGATCAGCACGGTCGCCGGTTCCGGAGCGCGGGCCTACGGCGGCGATGGCGGTCCGGCCGTCGACGCCCACCTGGGGAATCCCCACGACGTATCGGTGGACCGCGCGGGCAGAATCGTCATCGCCGACACGCGGCACGGTCACGTGCGGCGCGTGGATCAGGATGGGGTTATCCGCAATCTCGCCGGCGCGGCCTTTCAGTGGGACAAGGGCGACGGCGGCCCGGCCCTGAGCGCGTGCCTGATGCACGTCCTCGCGGTGACCCACGGCCCCGGCGACGACGTATATATCGGCGACGCCGGCTGCGGTCGCATCCGAAGAATCGACGCCGGAACCGGCATCATCACCACGGTCGCGGGCATCGGCCTGCAGGGTTACTCGGGCGACGACGGTCCGGCGGCCAGCGCGCGGATCGGATCACCGACAGCGATCAGGGTGGATAGTTCGGGGCATATCTACTTCACCGATGACCGGCATCACGTCATACGCAGGGTGGATGGCGGCACCGGGATCATTTCCACCGTGGCGGGAACAGGAGAAGAGGGCTATTCCCCGGACGGCGCCATCGCGTCGGGCGCCGCGATTTCCGTTCCCCGGGGGCTGGCACTGGACCGGCGGGGGAGGGTGTATTTTTCCGACACGGGCAACAACCGGGTGAGACGCGTAGCAGAGAACGGCCTGCTTGAGACAGTTGCCGGCAGCGGTGCGTACGGCGATTGCGGCAGGCCCGGGGCGGCACGGGAGGCGCCGTTGAATCAGCCCCACGGCCTGTGTTTCTACGGCGAGGACATCCTGCTGGTCAGCGATCACTTCAACAACCGGTTGAAGGCGGTCCGGATCGGAGACTGAACAGGGACACGGTCGGAGTACCGGTAGTGGAACACGTGGTTTTTGTATCTTAATGTAAGGCATCCGCAAAACCGAATGGAAACCGAATAAGCGGCTGAAAACAGCGACAGATCCGAAATCAGACAGGAGCACGAATGAAGATCACCGACATCAAGACCGCCGATGTGACCGTACCGAGCGGGTATACGTACCATTACGTCCGTGTATACACAGACGAAGGCGTATACGGTACGGGGGAAACCAGTCATGTCGACGGCGGATGGCGGGCGTCGACCCGCCACATGGCGAAGATGATCATCGGCATGGATCCCCGTGACGTGGACGCCTGTTTCGAGTTCATCCGTCGCAGGTACATTTTCATGGGCGGGGCGGGGGGCGCCGCGATCTCCGCGCTAACGGGTATCGAGGTTGCCCTGTGGGACCTGGCCGGCAAGGCGCAGGGCGTTCCGGTATACCGGCTTCTCGGCGGCAAGTTCCGGGACCGGGTTCGTCTATACGTGGACAGTGCCCACGCCGACTACAACGAGCGTGCCGCGGAGGTGCGCGAACGGGGTTTTACGGCGATAAAGTTCGATCTCGACGACGCGGATAACCCACACAAGCTGGACCCGTGGAACTGGTCGGTTACGCCCGACGAGCTCAAATCCCTGGTGGACGAAGCGTACGCGATCCGCGAGGGGATCGGACCTTCCCTGGATCTCGCCATCGATCTGCACGGCAGGTATGACGCCACCGCGGGGATGAAAATGGCCCAGGAATTCGAACCGTTGAATCTCCTGTGGCTTGAAGAGCCGGTTCCCCCGGAGAACATCGACGCCCTGGCAAAAATCACGCAGGCCTCGGGGACGCCCATCTGTGTCGGAGAAAACCTCTATCTTCGCCATGGCTTCCGTGATCTGCTGCAGCAGCAGGCCGCCGATATCATCATGCCGGACATCTCGAAATGCGGCGGCCTGTCGGAATGTCGAAAGATCGCCAACATGGCCGAGATGTACTACGTGCCTTTCGCTCCGCACAACAACTCCAGCGCGTTAAGCACGGTTGGGGACGCCCACGTCTGTGCGAGTGTCCCGAACTTCCTGGCACTGGAATACCACCGTTTCGACGATCCTGCCTGGGACGACGTGCTCGCCACGGACGAATCGGTCATTCAGGATGGGCACGTGGTGCTGACGGAATCACCCGGCCTGGGCGTGGAATTGAACGAGGAGTTCCTTGCTTCGCAGATGGATGATGGGGATATTTTGTGGCAGTGAGCCAACTGCCTGGGTTATTCGAGACTACTGTGTCAGGACGGCAATAGCCACTCATGGTGAGGAGGCAACATGCACTGGTACATCGAAGTTCTGAAGAAGTACACGGTTTTCAGTGGAAGGGCGAGGAGGAAGGAATTCTGGATGTTTTTCCTTTTCTCCGCAATCATTTCCGTGTTCCTCGCCGTGATCGACGAGTTTATGGGGTGGAAATTCGAGATGGGCGGAGAAAACCTTGGATTCCTCAGTACCCTTTATTATATCGCCGTCATTATTCCCTATCTCGCTGTGATCTTTAGACGCCTGCACGACACCGACCGCAGCGGATGGTGGTTTCTGATCGCGTTTATCCCGATTGTCGGAATTATAGTGCTCCTGGTGTTCCTGATCCTGGATGGAACCAAGGGTGAAAACCGGTTCGGACCGGACCCCAAGACGGCAACGGCCCGGTGGTAAGAGGCCGGCGAAACCAGTGGAGGCGGACCTGTTCCGTTGTTCGAGTCAAGATCTCGACTGAACGATGCTGTCCCGGACCTGGCGCATGAGTTCGCCGTTTTTTGCCCGGGCCGCATCCATGATCAGGAACAAGTCGATTATCGTCCAGATGAACAACCCGCCGAGTGTCAGTAATTTTGCGATGCCCAAGCCTATGTCACCGATGTAGAAACGGTCTAAACCGATCGTACCACCCATGATGCTGAGAACGAGGGCAACATTAGGGTCTTTTCGACGGGTCCCGTACTGCACATCGAATTGCAATCGTTCATCGTTTGATAGTTCCTTTTTCGCCAGGTTCGCTTCCTGGATCTCCATTACGTTGGACATTTCATGATCTCCCGTGGTTTATCCCCATGGTCGCGACATAGCGAAATACATATCCGATAGTGGAATACTCAAGGTGTAAGTGGACCTTAAATAAGTCAAGTTTTAGCTTCTCCTGTATTGGACAGGTATGACCGGCAAAAAGTTACGTGCACATAGGCCGATCCTCTCATGCAGATTCTGCCGGATATTGCAGAACCTGATTCAGCAATACCCGCGATCTTGCAGGTAGTTCTCACGGCACTCCACGAAAGGACAGACCATGATTCGAGTGGGTTCAATTGGCGTCGGCGGCATGGGCACGCACCAGGCACGGACATTCGATCAGGTCGATGGTTGCCACCTGGTCGCCTGCGCAGATCCGTCCCCTGAAATGCGCGCGCGATTTGAAGAGAACTTTCCAGGCACCGAGGGATTCGATTCGGCCGAGGCGCTCGTCAACAGCGGGAAGGTCGACGCGGTTGTCGTTGCGGTACCTACCGGCCTTCATTGTGCCGCGGCCTTGACCGCGCTCAACGCAGGCATACCGGTATTGGTGGAAAAACCCATGGCCCGCACGGTGGACGAGTGCCTGAGAATGATCGAAACAGCGGAACGGAAGGACACCGTGCTGATGGTCGCCCACTGCCGGCGATTCGACTCCTACTGGAAGTCCTGGGGCGCCTGCGTCGCATCAGGGGATCTGGGGTCGCCCATCCTTTGGCGCAACGCCATGGCCGGTTTCGGTCCCGGAAGCTGGTACATGGACCACGACCTCGGCGGCGGTCCGCTCATGGACGGCGCCGTCCACAACTACGATTTCGCCAATTTCCTTTTCGGAGATCCCGAGAGCGTCCTGTCCAGTTCGATAAATATGGACCCCGAGTCATCCGCCCAGGACACCAGTTCCGCCATCGTCCGCTACATGAACGGAAACCAGTTGCTCATGTCATGGAGCTGGGCGGCCCGGGGCAATGGATTGCACGACATTATCGGACCGAAGGGTTTTATTCAATTCGGTACGGGTGACCTGCCAGATCCGGAAGACGATGAGCCTCACCAGTACTGCTGTTTCACGAACCGCGAAGGCGAGCAGACGCTGATCAAGTCGAAAGCGGAGCCCGACATGTACGCCTGCCAGGCGGCGCATTTCCTGTCTTGCGTGCGTGGCGATGTCACGTGCCTTTCGCCGGGCACGGAGGCGATCAAGGCCATTGCCGTGGCGGACACCATCCTGCAGGCCGGTCCCGCGGGCGAGGCGCGGGAGGTTGTCTGGACGTGACGGTTCCGGCACCCGGCCACGTGAATCATTGCGTGTTTTCTCAAGACGTTCACAGCCGGTAGAGCACGTAATTCACCCCACACAAAAGGGATTCACCATGAATAGAATCGTGTGCTTTCTTACGAAAAACCTCGGCATGACCGACCTCGGTCTGCTCATCATCCGCATTGTGATCGGTTTCAGCATGGCGGCCTTTCACGGTTGGGGAAAGATATCCAATCCCGAGCGCTGGGCCGCCATCGGCGGCAACATGGAACTGGTCGGCATCAGCTTTCTTCCGGCATTCTGGGGTTTCATGGCCGGATTCGCGGAATTCGTCTGCTCGATACTCGTGATATTCGGTGTATTCTTCCGGCCCGCGACGACGTTGCTCACGCTGACCATGCTTCTGGCCATGCTGCGTCACCTGTCGCTGCCTGCCGACGATCCAGGTTCAGGTCTCAACGGCGCGTCCCACGCCATGGAACTTTGCGCCATATACATCGCCCTCTGGTTTACCGGTCCGGGCAAGTACAGCCTGATGCCGGGGACAATGAAAGACCGGTCCTAGCGGTCTTTGCGGAATCGTACGTTGACACGGGAATCCATGAGCCATCCTGTTGAGATCGGAGTGATTTCGGATACCCACGGCCTGTTGCGGCCGGCGGCCGTGGCCGCGCTGGATGGCGTCGAACGGATCATACACGGCGGGGATGTGGGTGGAGAGGATATCCTGGATGCCTTGGCGGAGATCGCGCCGGTAACGGTTGTGCGGGGCAATACGGACTATCAGCCCTGGGCGGCGCGGTTGCCGGTGACCGAACTGATGGAAGTCGAAGGGCGGTCCATCTTCGTCGTGCACGATATCGATGATCTGAACCTCGACCCCGCGGCCGCGGGCATAGACGTGGTCGTCTACGGGCATTCCCACCGTCCGGAATGGGAACAGCGCGGAGACGGAGTCTGGTATCTCAATCCAGGCAGCGCGGGGCCCCGCCGATTCAGCCTGCCCGTTACGGTTGCCCGTTTGCACGTATCTACAAAGTATTTACGCTGTGAGATCAAGTACCTGGAAGTGTAGTGCGGGAGGGAGATCGTGGCTGCGGTAGTTCAGGAGTCGTAGCTACGGAAGTACAGGTGAGGTGGCTGCGGCTGGGCAGGCAAGGAAGACGCCAGGTCGAAGGGGATCGATTGCGTGTCTCAGTACGCGGCCACGGTCATGGCCTCGAAGCGGTTCGTGTCCCATTCGGCGCCCCAGCCCGGGCCGTCGGGCGGGACGATGTGGCCGTCCGCGATGAGCGGCTTGTTGACCATGCCCCAGGTGCTGGCCGTGTCTGCGAAGCCATTGCTGCCTGTTTCGTAGAACCCCGTATTGTCGATGCAACATCCAAGATGGGCGTGAACGATTCCGAAGAGCCCTCCTTCGGCGTTCAGTTCGATGTTGGTGTCGTACATCTCCGCGAAATGGGCCATCTTGAGCACCTGCGTGGTCCCGAAACGGGCATTGGCGCGCAGCAGGTCGGTCGCCCCCGAAATCAGCCGCTGCGTGGAAATCCCCAGGTCGCCCATCAGCGTTTCGTTCCCCATCACCGGTATGGTCAATTCCCTGCACAGTTCCTGGTACTGGTGCTCTTTGTGTTCGTGCATCGGTTCTTCCAGCCAGATGAAATCCAGTTCCTCCATGACCCTGCCCACCTCGATCGCTTCCTGCAGCGTGTATGAACAGACCGGGTCGTTCAACAGCAGATAATCGGGTCCGACGATCCGGCGGACTTCCCTGAATATCGGGATATCCGCTTTTCCGCCCTTGTAGGTGTGAAACTTGTAGGCGTTGACCCCGTATTCCTTGCCTCCCTGAATCATCTGCAGGTAGGTCTCGATATCGGAATCACCCCCGGTCAGGTAAACCGGGAACCGGTCGCGTACACGGCCGATCAGGTCGTAGACAGGCAGGCCGGCCTTCTTGCCGGTTATGTCCCAGAGACAGTTGTCGAAGTCACCGAACCACCCTGGTTTCTGGTACAGCCAGCGCGTGCCCTTGTGGAGCAGCTGGAACAGCGCTTCCCGGTGCAGGGGATTCTTGCCCAGTACCTGTGTCTTCAGGGTCTCCACCTGCTCACGGCCCATCGTGGTCGTGCACATGCCGGATATGCCCTCATCGGTCTCGACCCGGATGAAATGCTGACGCAGGTTTCCGCCCTTGGGATGGGATTCGCTGCCATGGGTATACTGCGTGCGCCTCAGACCGGGGACCTGCTTCAATACGTGGTAGTACTGCGGCTGGTCCGAGTCTTCCAGGATGAACAGTCTGATGCCGGTGATCTTCACGCGGATTTCCGGGGTGTGGGAGAGGCCGTAGGAAGTTCGACGACGAACTGGTAATCGGGTTCGACTTCCTGGCGGTCCATGATCTCGATAATCTGTTTCCAGGTCTCGTAGAGTCCACGGGTGCAGAGAGGCATCTCGTGCTTGATGAGCCTGTGCAGGCGTCCGAGCCTGTAGCAGGGCACCGCGGCGTACATGTGGTGCTCGGTGTGGTAGTTCATGTGCCAGTACAGGAACTGCAGGATGGGGTTGATATAGAACGTCCTGCAGCAAAGGCGGTAATCGGGCACTTCGTCCTGCAGCCCGACGTGCTGGGTGGCGTTGCAAAGGAACTGCAGCCACGCGCCGAACATCCGGGGAAAGGTGATGACCAGCGGGACCACCCACAGGCCCGAGACCAGCGCCCCGCCCGCAACAAGAACGTGGCCCGTGAACATGAAACGTTCCCAGTTGGTAAAGGCCCTGCGCCGCTCCGGGTCGCTTTCGGGAAAGAGTTCCCGGGACCAGCGGTCGTCCGGGATTTTACCGGCGAAGGCCGCGAGCCTGCCTTTAACCAGGTCGTAGGGATACCGGTAGTTTATGATCGACCATTTCCACATGTTCCGCATGTCGAACTTCTGGGGCAGGATCACTTCCTGGTCGTCGGGATGGTGAAGCGTGTACTTGTGGTGCTCGGTGTGGCTCGCCCAGAAATGATGGTGGTTGTGCCAGCCGAGGAAGGAATAGACGCGGAGAAAGAAGCGGTTCAGCCACCGCGTCCGGAAGACGGAATCATGGACCAGTTCATGGAAGCCGTTGACCAGGAAATGCCAGAAGTGTCCGTTGATGAACACCAACAGGAGTGTGATGTACCACGGCCAGTTCAAAGAAGAGTAGATGGCGACACCCGCCCCCGCGGCGAGGACGGCAAGATAGCCCAGGGTCTGGACGAATCCGAGGAAATCGCTTCGTTTGTTGAGACTGGCCAGCTGCTCCCGGGTCACGCGGCAACGGTACCACTTTACCCGGCTCTTCGGGAGCGGTGCGTTGTACTCGGGCCCCTCGGTCAGTACTTCCTCGTCGGACAACGCGGTGTGGTCCGGACCTACGATTTCGTGGGTATCACCCGATCCGCTTGCTTCTTTAGCAGAATTGCTCACGATTCCATCCTGCCTGGATGATGTCGTTGGGAACACAGGTAAAGTAAGGTCGATCTCCAAAGACCGTCAAGGGCAAACGCGCTTTAAAAAATCGGTCGAACAGCTCCGCCAAATCGCCTACGTCCCCGGTTCTCCCTTGAGAAAGCGATCGAACCAGTCCACCATCCATTCGAAGTATTCGAACCGGAAGACGTGGTTGCCGTCGGGCTGGTAAACGCGGAAACGGTCGCCCGCGCCGGCCTCGCGGTATGCCGGCGCCACTACGCGTATGAGTTTGTCGACACCGCACTTCGGCATGTCCTCGTCCGAAGTGGGTGCCACCATCATGAAGGGACGCGGCGCGATGCAGTTCGCGACGATTTCAGGATGGTCGAAGTAGCGAAGCATGTGGGGCACGTAGAAGTAGGCGCTGTGCCGGTACAGGTCGCCGCCCCGTATGACGCTCTCCATCTGGCCCACGCCGCCGCAGATGGGCACGCCCGTCGTCAGCCACGGGGCGCAGGCCATGGCGTACCACGTTGCGTTGCCCCCCAGGGACATGCCTGTCATCCCCACCTTGTTTTTCCCGATCCGGTCCTGGACTTCGAGCACCCGCACGCCCCTGAGCGCTTCCTCCACCAGGAGACCCATCTGCGAAATGCCATAGGCCAGCAGGTGCTTGAGCTCGATGTACCAGGAGACCTCGTTCGTGTCCCGGCCTTGGCAACCCTTGGGCGAGATGGCCAGGGTGACGTATCCCCGCCGAGCCAGTTCCCGTGCCCAGCCATACAGGGGCGGGGAGTCCGGGCTGTCCTTGTAGAACCGTTCGAGGGCCATGCGCTCGGCCGATCCGCCTGTACCCGGAACGCAGACCACGCCAGGGAGGTATTTTGCCGGGTTGCCCAGGGGCTCGATCAGGATGGCCGGTACCGTCTCCCCGTGGGAATTGGCGTATGACAGATTCGTGAGACGGATATCGCCTTCCACCCGGGAATCACCCAAGGTGAAATCGACCTGTTCCGGAATTTCCGCCATGCCGAAGAGTTCCAGCAGCTTTCCGCGGATCTTTGCGGGCGGAATCGATTCGGGATACCGGGGATGCAGCCCCTTGCGGTCGTAGGTGGTCCTGAACGGCTTTTTCAAACTGCACCTCACCGAAGGTTCAGCGTAAGGCCCCGGAAGCTAAGCGGGTACCGGGATCGGATGCCTGTGGGTTCTGGTCTCGGAAACTTGCGGAGTCCGGCTGGCTCAACGGTCCTGTACCCTACACGGCATAGGGCGGAAACTCGTGGGTGTGGCTTTGCGCGACTTCGTTGCTCAGTTTTCCGTCGCGCATGAAGTCCTTCTCCCGGCCCTGCTCCACAATCAGGTGCTGTAACTGGTCCCGAAGGACCCGCGCTCTCGGATGATCATCGCCATAGAGGTTCCGGCACTCGAGCGGATCTTCGTGTAGATCGTAGAACTCGAACTGCCCCGTCCGGTAGTGCCAGATGAACTTCTCCCGGTGGTCGACAAGGTAATGTCCGAACTCGAGATGTTCCGCGTGCAGATGCTCCCGGTCCAGTCGGTGCGTCTCGCCCCGCACGAGCGGCATGAGCGAACAGCCGTCCATGCGGCCGGGCGCGGGCAGGCCGCACACGTCGAGCAGTGTGGGCATCAGGTCTGCCAGTCCCACGGTCGTTTCGGGGTATTGGACGCCGGCTGGGAAATCCAGTTGCGCGGGGAAATTCAGGACGAAGGGCACGCGGATCGAACCCTCGTACCCGTAGGACTTGGCCCAGTAATGGTGATCGCCCAGCATGTCGCCGTGGTCGCCGACGAAGGCGAAGACGAGATTGCGCAGCTGGAGCATGCGCCACATGTGATACGTGAACCGCGTGATCTGTGTGTCTACGTGATCGATGCAACCGTAGTATCCCGCCCGGGCCCGTCTGACGTCTTTAATCGAGCGCGGGAGATACTCGGCTTCCGGAAAGGGGCCGTGGGCCTTGACGAAGGGCGTACGTCCGCTCACGTAGCGGGACGGATCACCAATGACCGGATCGGGCAGGTCGGGGTCGCCGGCGTATCGCTCATAAAAGAACGCCGGCGGATCCCAGGGCGGATGGGGCTTGGTGAAGGACACGAACAGGAAGAAGGGCGTGTCCCGGCCGTGGTCCCGGACGTGTTCGTCCATGACGCGTATGGCCTGGGTGGCGGTCCAGGTCGTCACGTGGAATTCCTCGGGAAATACGCAGGGACGGGCCGTGTACCCGTTGTTGGTCACGCCCGCGTTGAACAGGCCGAAGTCGCCCCACCCCTGTTCGGCAAGCCAGTCCAGGTAATCGTCGCGGTATCCGGGTGACAGGTACCGGCCTTCCTCGTGGGCGACGATGCGGTCGAAACCGTAGGGGGCGTCCTGGGGATAGACATGCCTTTTCCCGATGCAGTAGGTCTTGTAACCGTTTCGCTGGAATATCCGGCAGAGCGTGTCCGGTTCGTCCCACGGCATCATATCGTTGAAACCGACCATGCCATGGGTGACCGGCCACTGCCCGCTGAAGAGCGTCCGGCGGGCGCCCACGCAGGAGGGAACCTCGGAAACCGCGCAGGGGAAGTAATGTCCGGTATGGGCGAGGGCGTCGATCCCGGGCGTGTGGACCACGGGGTGGCCCGCTATGCCCAGGGTGTCGCCGCGAAGCTGGTCGGCGCAGATGAGGACGACGTTGGGTCGGGCGTTACGTTTCATGCATTCCTTGGCGTTTTACATTCCCTGTTTTGCCGGACGTGATACCTCCGGTCCCATCGCCCCTGACCGGTAAAGGCTCCGTCGCCAGGACTGTGGGGCATTCAGGCGGACGGCGCCTAGGACGGCAGGACTCGCTGTCCCAGGACGATGTGGTGGAACAGGGGTCTGGTGCGTTCAGGCAGCGTGTCATATTGCTCCGAGGTGAGCGGCACGACGTCGTCGGGTCTGAATCCCCGGTTGGCCGCATCGCGTTCGAAGTCCGAAAGACCGGGTATAAGCGGGTTGAGGTTGAACCACCACGCCGCGTAACGGGCGATGATGGCCATGCGGGTCTCTTCGCTGTTGTTATGTCCGTTTATATGCCAGGTCCGGCTGTCGAAGAGCAACACGCTTCCCGGTTCGCCTACGGCCTGGATTTCCGATGGATGGGTCGTTCCCGGCACCAGGCTGCTGTCTCCCGTCGGATTGTTGCCCGCCTTGTGGCTTCCCGGCACCAGTACGGTACCGCCGTTCTCCCTGGTGAAGGGCGTGAGCATCCATAGGCTGGTCAGCAGCAGCGGCGCGTCCGGATATGGCGCCGGGATGCGATAGTCGTAGCCCTGTCCGAAGGGCCAGTCGGAGTGAAGGCCTCCGCCCGGGTCGTCTGTCCGGGGATAACCGGGGTGGAGTATGACACCCGTGGTCATGGATATGCGCACGTGATCGCCGAAAAACGCTTCGGTGACGCCCATGATCCGGTCGTCGGACAGGTAGGGGGCGATCGTCTGGTCGTATGCGATGATCCCTCGAACGCAATGGCGGCCATTCGCCAGGTCCTCGGGCCGGCCGTCCGCCGTGGCGATCAAGCTGTCTCGGACCTTCACGACTTCGTCCGGGGGTATGACGCCGTCCACAACGCACCACCCCTCGATCCTGATCCGCTTGACGAGATCCTCGACGGTTGACATGCCCGTTCCTTCCGCTTAACGTGAATCCAGAGCGTGGTTCCAGATGTTGGAGTACGATGCAGGATCGATAGTCAAAACCCACGTCTTTGTAAAGGCCAATCTCACCGGGCCCGGCGCCGTCATTCGGCATCGTCATCCGGCACCGTCATTCGGACCTTCAGGAGTTGATATGGTTTCATACCGTCCCCTGGGCCGTACAGGATTGAGTGTTTCGACGCTGAGCATGGGATCCGGCGGGTACAATCGACTGGGCCAGACCAGCGATCCTCCCCTTACCGAACCGGAAATGCACCGGCTCGTTCACGGGGTCCTGGACCTGGGTATAAACCTTTTCGATACGTCTCCGGGCTACCTTGAAGCCGAGGCGATACTCGGGCGGGCCTTTCAAGGCATTCCGCGCGACCGGTTCTACGTCGCCACCAGGGTCGTACTCTCGCAGTTCGACGAGGAGCGGGGGCCGATCCTGATGACCCCGGAGCATATAACGGATTCCATCGAGACCAGCCTGCGCCGCCTGGGGATAGACGCGATCGACGTGGCGTTGATCGCCGCGACCGAGACCGCCGATTTCGACTATATGATCAACGAGCAGTTCCCCGTTCTGGAACGATTGTGCCAGCAAGGTAAAATCCGTTTCCTCGGATCCAGCGAGACCGCGTTGTCCGACGGCGCCCATGCGTGGTTGCGGGCGGCGCTGCCAACCGGGAAGCTGGACGTCATCATGATCGCCTACAGCATGCTCAACCAGTCCGCGCGTCATACGGTCTTCCCTTACTGCAGGGAGCATGACGTGGGGGTAATGAACATCTTCTCGGTGCGTAACATCTTCAAGGATTCGTCGCGTCTCAAGGAGACGATCGAAGAACTGCAGCGCCAGGAGCTTCTGGATGAATCCATCGATCCCAACGCGCCGTACGATTTCCTGCTCGAAGATCCTGAAATAGATACGTTGGTCGAAGCGGCCTATCGATTTGTAGTATATACGGAAGGCATCACGACCGCCGTGTGCAGCGCGGTTACCCTGGACAAGATTGATCAGAACATCCACAGCATCGCCAAGGGGCCTCTCCCCGAGATGCACGTGAAACGCATTCGACAACTGTTCGGACACATCAGCGAACCCGTCGGGAACTAACGCCATCGCCGGCTGGCAGGGATCCAGGTCAGCAGCGGCCCCTGACTAACGCCAGCCCTTTCCGCTTCCTTCCAGCCAGCGTGCCCTGTTCCTATGGGCTGCGATGTATTGATAGTCGTATTCCGAGGCGTTCATGAGAAACGTGCGGACGTCCGTAATTTTCATGGCGGCATCAGGAGGATGTTTCGTCTTTCAGCTTCCGTTCGACGCTTTCCATCTTCTCTTCCATGGTCTGCGCACGGTCGGTTCGCGTACCCAGGCGGATGGTCGTGGAAATCCTCGGCGCACCCATTTCGTGCACGGCCGCATGGCATTGCTTCACGGCTTCGAATACCGCATCCCACTCGCCTTCGATATTGGTCCCGTAAGCATGCATGAAGGTCTTGAGCCCCGCTTTTCTCAGCACCCTTTCACAGGCCGTAACGTACGCTGAAACCGATACACCGACCCCGATGGGCACCACGCAAAGATCAACGATTACTTTCATGATGTGCTTCCCTGTTTTCACCGCACCCGCGGTCCCAGGATGTCTCCGAGCCGTGCGGCCACCAGGGCATCCTCGCCGGGTTCCATCATATAGGGCATGATAGACAGGCCGCGTCCCCCGCCCATTTCGATTCGGGGGTCTCCTTCAGACAACAAGCGCACGACTTCGTCCGGATCGATGCCGATTTCCGATGTATCCCAGTCCAAATGTAAAACCGGCGCGACGTTGGACCGGCCCGGTTGCGTGATCGTCGTTCGTATGGATGGAAGCGGGGCAACCGCGTCGATAATGGTCTGAAGATATCCTTCCCATGCCTTCCATTCCGCTTCGTGATCTCTCGCCACCCACTGCTCCACGGCGGCGAGGAGCCCCATGATCTCCTCCTTGCCGGCTTTCATGGGACGGGCGATGGAGTGGTGCGGCGCGCCGTTTGCGAACGCGGCCCACAGCAGTTCGCGCCGTCCCAGGACCAACCCCGAGGCCTGTGGGCCCCGGAGGCACTTGCCGCCGCTGTATGCCACGGCGTCCACGCCGTCAGCCAGGTACGGATTGGGTACGTCAGGGCGTTCGGCGGCCGCGTCCACAAGCACGGGAACACCGTGATCATGGGCGATATGGACGATATCGGCCACGGTCATAGCGCCGTCGCCCGCACGGTCGCCGAATATAGCGACCATGGCCGTCTGCCCGTTGAAGGCGGACCTGAAATGCTCCGGATCGTCTTCGGTTTCCACGAGAGAGACCCCTACCATGCGAATGGCGTGATCGTATACGTGACGGTGGGTCTTGAGCGTGACGACTTCGTTTTTCATTCCCGTGGTGTCCGGCAGCCTGGCGATACGGTCCGGGTCGGTTCCCGCCACGCACGCGGCGGTCACCTGGCAAAGCGCGGCGGCACATCCGTTGGTCACGAGCCCGAACTCCGATTTCATGATTTCGCCGATGCGACGGCCTACGCCGTTCATCAGTTCCTCGATATGCACGTACTTCCCGGAAGCTTCGGCCATGGCCCGTCTGACTTCAGGCAGCAAGACCGATCCGCTGTACATGGTCAGCGTACCCTTGCAGTTGATGAGGGGCCGAACGCCAACCCCGGCGTAAGTCGGGTAGTCCTGGACAGGCATGATGGGTTCCTCGCAAAGGTCCGGGTCGACCGGCATAGCCGCATTCCGCCGTCTGGCGAGTGTGCATGCCGTAATCCTGATCGCAAATTGGTTCAGGACAATCTACCCCCTGAACCCGACACGTGTCTAACAGAAATGTTTCGAACGCGGTATTTCCTTGCAATAGCCGGGTATTGATGTAATATCCTTATATTCTTTGAAGTTTATATGAAATACCGAACAGTCGCCCGGGGTGGCGGAACTTCCGTAGAAAGGACGAACACGATGAGGATATCGACAATACTTGCATTTGCATTCGTCCTGGTAGCCTGCAAGGGCGATCAGGGCCCCCTGGGTCCGCGGGGCGATCAGGGCGTTCAGGGTGTTCAAGGTGTCCAGGGTGTTCAGGGTGTTCAAGGTGTCCAGGGTGTTCAGGGTGTTCAAGGCGTCCAGGGAACCCAGGGAGATAAGGGCGATCAGGGCGACCCTGGCGAGATGCTCAACTGGGCGGATGTAATCGAGAAAGGCAAGCTGCAGGATGCGACTTACCTAGTCAGCGTCATCGTCGACGGCGAAATAAAAGGTAGTGGTACGGGCTTCAGCGCTTATTTCACCGACAAGCTCTGGACCAACGCACACGTGGTGGAGACAACGTTGGAGGTTTACAACGATCCCGATAACGCGGGAAGTCAGCGATTTCTACTCGCCACACGCACGGGTACGGTATTGGGAGGAGCCGAAACCTACCTGTGGGAGCCCTATGTCCTCCATCCCGAATACGATACCGACGAAATCTGGTCACCGGATATAGCCTTGATTCAACTCCTTGGCGGCGAGATCACGCACGACTCACCCGAGTTTCTTCCGCGGGAGTTTACAGATGATCTGCGTGCAGGTCAACCGATAGGCACCCTAGGCTTCCCGGGTCTTCTTCCTTTCTTCAATTTGCTCCCGATTGCCAACTTCAGGGAAGGTACGGTCGGTGCAATCAGGCCCTTCTATAACGAGGCGTTTTTTGCCAGTCCCACAAATACGGGCCAGGTTATCCATTCCAATCTGGGGACCCTGGGCGGTACCAGCGGTAGTCCGATTTTCGACCATGAAGGGTTTATCATAGCCATCAACTTTGCGGGAATCAGTGAATCTATCCGCCTGCCCGATGAGGATGAGGAAGATGAGGAACCGGGCGAACTGATCGGAAGAGTGGAGCTTGCGGAAGACTTCGGTGTTAGTATCTCGGCAGCCTGGGATCTGCTGGATTACCTGGAACGCCGGAACGACACGACGATGGTCGCGGCGAAGATAAACGCCGGAGGCGCCATGTCCGGCTCGCGTCCCTATCCTCATGACGAATATCAACCCGAACCGCTCAACTGGAATGGAGAGACGGCGGTCCCCTGACTGTCCTCCGTCCTCCAGGATGCCGAGGAACGGCATGAACCGTTTTCTCCCTGTCATCCTGCTCCTTTTCATCTGCGTCTGCATCGTGCCTCTGTTCGAGCTCCCCGGATCGCTGACGGGGTTGATCGTTAAAGGGCTCTTCGGTTTCTGCGTGCTGCTCCTGCTGAAGGTCGCCTACAACAAGATGGTGCTGCCGGGAACATTGATCGGTACGATCTTCTTCGCACTGGCTTGGTGGTACGCGCCGGATTGGCCCATGTATATCTTCCTGTTGCTGATGCTGGGCGCCTTGTTCGTAACCATGAAGACAGCGGAAACGTACTACGGAAAGTCCGGAAATCGGACAGGCAATAACGCATGACATGCCAGCCGCGGTCGTGTATAGTTTAATAGGTAATCACGCTAAATTCAGAAGCCGGTCGGTAGGCCGATTTATCCTGATCCGAATGCCTGGATACCGCAGCGCGGGAGGTACATCCCATGAAACGATTCTTCAAGTTACTGGCCGTTGCCTGTTTTTTTGCAACCAGTCCAACCGAAGCTCAGCGCAACTGGGATGAGGTCGTAGTCGAAGCCCATCCCGTTGTCGGCAACATCCATATGTTGACGGGCAGCGGAGGCAACATCGGTGTGTCGGTCGGGGAAGACGGCATCTTGATCGTGGACGACCAGTATGCGCCGCTGGCCGATAAGATCAAATCGGCCCTTCAAGGTCTGCACGCGGGACCCCTCAAGTTCGTCCTGAACACCCATTTTCACGGCGATCATGTCGGCGGCAATCCGATCTTCGGCCTGGAAGCGACCATAATCGCACATACCAACGTCCGGAAAAGGGTTTCCACGCCAGAGCAACGGGGTGACCAGACCATTCCCGCGATGGTGGAGGACGGCTGGCCCGTAATCACCTTCGACGACGAGGTGTCGGTCCATTTCAACGGGGAAGAAATCAAGCTGGTGCATATTCCCGAAGGCCACACGGATACCGACAGTTACATTTACTTCACGGGTTCGGACGTGGTGCACATGGGAGATACCTTCTTCAACGGGCGCTTCCCTTACGTTGACCTGCGCAGTGGCGGTACGGTAGACGGACTGATCGAAAACATCGCCCACGTGCTGTCGGTGATCGGACCGGACACCCGCGTCATCCCGGGACACGGCGCCTTGGGAGACCGGACGGCCCTGCGGTCCTACCACGATATGCTCGTCGCGACCTCGGATTCCGTCCGTGCGATGATGGCGGAAGGAATGACGCTCGACGAGATCAAGGCTGCGGGTCTGCCGGATGAATGGACCCGATACGCAAGCGATTTCGTCCCGGAAGCACGTTGGATCGAGACGATCTATAACAGTTACAGTACGATGGAATAACGCGCGATACTCCTGCCGACCCGACCCCGGCCGACCGGCCGCGCTCGTTCGAAATGGTGGAGAAGAAGGGTATCAAGGGAGGTGTTCCTTGCAAATCATCGATGCGCATCAGCATCTCTGGGATACGGCCGAACTGAGGTATCCCTGGCTTGAAGGATTCGACGCCCTGCGTCAGCGATATGGACCGGAAGACTATCGAACTGCGTTCGAGGGCATCGAAATCACCAGGTCCATCCATATTGAAGCGGATCCCGCGCCCGGAGCGGAAGTGGCCGAGGTCGACCGACTCGTGGGTATAGCCGCCAATGACGGCATGATCGGCGCCATAGTCGCCACGGCGCCTTTGGAATCGGAGGACCGCGAGGAGACCCTGGAGCAGCTTGCTGCGGAATATCCCTTGGTTGTCGGTGTCCGGCGTATGGCGTGGCACCACGAAGATCCCGATTTTTATACTTGGCCGTCCCTGATCGAAGGCGTCCGGGCACTGCCAGGGTACGGATATACCTTCGAACTGTGTGCCAACGTCACGCAACTCGACGCCGCGGTTACCCTGGTTCGAGCGACACCCGATGTCACCCACGCCATCAATCACTGCGGGGGGCCGGACATCGCGGGCGATGGGTTCCAGCCGTGGGCGGACTACATGGAGCAACTGGCGGAGTTTCCCAACACGGTCTGCAAGATATCCGGTCTGGTCACCCGGGCGAAGGAAAACTGGACTGGGGACGACCTCAGACCCTACATCGATCACCTGATCGATATCTTCGGTTTCGACCGGGTGATGTACGGCAGCGACTGGCCGGTCTGTACGCTCGCGGCATCGTACCGGGCGTGGTTCGACACGCTCGTGGACGCGGTGAAGGGCATTACCGACGAAGAGCGAAGCAAGTTGTTTCACGACAACGCCAGGGCTTTTTACCGATTGGGATAATTCTTGACTGTGGATGACAGGAGTCTCACGGAATGTCTGTGGTGACGGAGCCTGGCACCGCAACCGAAGTGCTGCAACCGGAGGTCAGGGATCGGGAATGGGTGCGTGTTCCCGGTTCAAGCGGCGGGCAAACCAGTAACGATGACCACAACACCGGAATTGGCGGCGGTGGCGACGGGGAGGGCGGTGGTGGCGATGGACCAACCGGCTTACCTTCTGTTGAGCCGACCGGTATTGGAACCGACGTGCTGGGCATGCTGGTGTTTATCGCCAGCGAAGCCGTTCTCTTCCTGACCCTGACCATAGCATTCGCCCTGGCGCGGGCATCCTACCCTGAATGGCCCCCGGCGGACCAGCCCAGGCTCCCTTTGACGGTGTCTGTCATCAATACCCTGGTCCTGCTGGGCAGTGGCGCCGCCATGGCCGGCGCGTTGCGATTCATTCGACGCGGGCGGCTGCGGTCGTCCGGCCGTATGTTGATCGCGGCCACGTTGCTCGGTATCCTGTTCCTCGTGGTACAGGGGATGGAATGGGTGCGATTGATCGAATTCGGCCTGACCGTCACGGAAAACCTGTACGGCGCCGTCTTTTACGTTTTGATCGGCACCCACGGTTTGCATGCGTTCATCGCCGTGCTCGGGCTGCTCTACCTGGTGCGTGGATTCAGCCGGGGAGCGTACACCCGGGAAGACCATGACGGCCTGGTCATGGGCGGCATGTTCTGGGGCTTCGTCGTGCTCGTCTGGCCGGGTATTTTCGTTTTCGTTTACCTGTTGTGATCCTGACCCTTCCACGGGGACTAAACAGCCGATTCGCCTACAGGTTTCAGGTCGAAATGAACACTCCAGGTCATTCCTGTTCAGCAACGGCCATCCCTTCGTCGGGCCAGGTATACGCATCCACTGATCATCGATGGGCACAGAAAACGGCGCAATCATGACCTCCTCTTACGGTTCCGCAGTCCGGCGCGCGGCGGAAGCGTTGAGCGCCCAGGGCAAGGACGCAAACCAGATCGCGAAGATCGTGTGCGATCAGGATCCCGTCGGGTACAACTACGGAATCGGAATCGTCGTGGACGGGCAGGGCCGGGCCTGGCCGACTTCCGAAACGCTGTTGAATCATGCCAGGATTGAAATCGGCAACAGCCTGCTCGGAGAATACATGAGCACGGCTTCCCTCTCCGTTCCGTTGAAGGAGGCCGTGTTGCGATGGCAACGCATCCCCGAGGAATACTGGGATCGCTTCTCACTGCTGATCCCCTCGGACGCGGGCACCGGTGCGGTGAAAACGGCCGTCGAGATGGCGTTGCAGCTGTTCCCGGATCTTCAGGCGATCGGTGTGGAAGAACTATCCTGGCCCGCGTACAAGGCTATCGCCCGGATGAGCAGGATCTCGTGCCGCGAGTTTCCCATCGGCGAGGTAATGGATGGCCCGGACCTGCTGCGGGTATATCAGGCGGGTCCGATGAACACGACCGGCCGCGTTCAGTCCCGGGAGACCATGGAAGGGCGGGCCGCTGCCGTTAAAGGACACCCCGTCCTGCTGGACCGGGCCTACTCGGGTTTCGAATATGCCCGTGTGCTCGATACACGCGGCTACGACGCGATCATGACGATGAGCTACAACGACCAGATCCGGCCCTTCATCGAGCACGACGTGCCCTTCTGGGTGTCCGTCAGTCCGACTAAAGCCTTCGGAACCTTCGCGCTCCGCCCGTGCGGGATGCTGCTGGCGCACATGCCCGGCGAGTCCCGGTCGGAGGAAGTGGCCGCGCTCGCCAATACGGTGACGCGCGCCCGGGGTTCGTCCTTTGAACATCCCGTAACGCGGGCCTTTGTATCGGCATTGGTCCATGACCTGGAAGCCCTGGAACTTGAACACGCCGACATTCTGCGGCGCGTTGCCTCGGCGGAGCATACGTGGAAGGAAAGATCCGCCGGAACAACGCTCGCCGAGTTGTTCACGGACCGCTATGCCGGCCTGTTCCGCAATCCACGCGTCGGAGACGAGGCCCAGGCCGCGATCTACGGCGCACACCTCTATCCGGTGTTTACGCCGGGACGCTGCCGCCTCAACATCACCGGCCTTCCGGATGACGGGGATGTCGCCCGGGAGCATGTTGCGGTTTTCACCAGGTACTGCCGGGGATAGTCCATTGCCTTTTCCCCCGATTAATCTTGTAACAAACCGCTCGAGGATATAATTTCTACGACCTGTACAATCGACAGAACCCGCTCACCCGCAAGCCCCGGTTTCAGCAGCATCCGATCAGAAAGGACATCCCGGCATGGCACAGGTCAGCATCGTCAGACACAATCCTATCGCCATTTTTTCCAATCCCACGGAAGTACTCGTCAGAGACGATCACGACCAGGTATTCCGCCTGATCGAGCCGAGTGGCAACGTGGGCACGCAGTATCCGAACGACTTGGGTTCCGAGTGGTTTGGAACGATCGAGAACCTGAACAAGAACCTGGCAATCTGCGGGGTCAACTGGTCCGATGTCTACAAGACGGACGTGCTGTGGACGACCCCATCCGGCGGCCGGGACGCCTGCGACCGGCTCAAGGACGATTACAACGCGGTATACGCGCCGATGATCGAGGCCGTGACCGGCGGTCCGCTCCGGTCCAACCGCATGGCGCGTTTCACCCACCCGGAGGGCTTCCCGGATCCCGTGGCCCTGTTCGAGGTCCAGATCAAGGCCGTCAGCGGCGAAAACGTAATTATCGGCGACGGCGTGATCGACTATGGATACTGGCGGGACCATCAACCGAGCGGGGCGTCGGTCATGCACACCCGCAACGGCGAGGTGATCAACTCCCTGGGGTCCGACCTGGCGGAGGAAACGGCTTTCGTGCTGGAGGAGCATTACGAAAAACCCTTTGCCGAAGCCGGCGTCGATTTCAGGAAGCAGACCGCCTGGATGGAAATACTGGTTGCCGTCGACGACGCGCCCAATAGGACGTGGGAGAGGATCGATACGGTCCGGCGGGTCTTCGAGGACTATTATGGCGACGCCCGGCCGGCCGGGCTGATCTACCCGGTCTCCCGCATCCCGAACCTGGACGGCATCGTCGAACCCCAGCCCCGCGTGGTCTCAGGCGACGTGAACATCACGCGTTCCGGGGTAATCGAGGACGGTTTCAGCACGTGGACCTCGATCCGGTACGGCGGCGTGTCCGAAGTCATGACCAGCGCCGTGGGCGGCGATGACGCCGGCCGGCAGCTTTCCACGCTGGACGAGCGCATCAGGGCGGCGGGTGGAAACGGACTCAAAGAGGACGGCATATTCAACAATGCCTACGTGGTCGCCGGTGAGGATTCCGAAGCGAACAGGGCCTGGATACAGGAATTCAACGCGTCATTCAGCGCGTGGTACGAAGGCACGGCGCCGGCGGGCCGCACCGCACAGTTCATCGGCGGCATTCAACAGGCGACCTACCGGTCAGGCATTTCGAACCGCGCCATTTTCGCTGGATAACGAGAGGATGGACAGGTTCGGGACAGCGTTACGGACCCGGTCGTTACCTGCGAGGTGCGTGTGAATCCCAGCCTCCTTATAACAGAAAGGATAACCGATGAAAGCGGGACAGGTGGTCGCTCAGGAACACATCGAAATCGTGGAAGCGGAACGGCCGGATCTCGCGCTGGAACGTACCAATCCGGACGCGCTCAAGGACATGGTGCTCGTGCGAACCGTGAACGCCGCCATTTGCGGTAGCGACCATCCGTTGTTTACGGGACCGGCAAACTATCCCGCGACCCCGGGCGTATCCCTGCATGAAAGTATAGGCGTCATCGAGAAATCGTGGGCGCGTGGATGCCGGGAAGGGGACCTCGTCCTGGCCCTGCCATCCGGTTCGAGCGCCATGGCCGAGTATTTCCTTGGGCTTGGCCCGTCCGTGACCCCCCTGCCGGAGGGTGTGCCCCAGGAACAGTCGCTGATGGCCCAGCCCCTGGGTACCGTGATATATTGCCTGCGTAAACTGGGCCACTGGTTCAACGCGGAGGTCGCTATAGTCGGCCAGGGTCCCATGGGTCTGCTCTTCACGGCCATGATGCGGAGCCTCGGCGCGGCACTGATCATCGGTATAGACCAGCACGACAACCGGCTTGCCGCCGCGAAGGAGATGGGGGCGACCCACACCGTGAACACGGCGAGTACCGATCCGGTGGAGGCCGTGAACGAGATCACCGATGGGCGAATGGCAGACGCGGTGATCGAGGTCGTGGGCGTAGAGGAGACCTTCAACATGTGCGTCAAACTGGCCAGGCAGGATGCCCGGTTCATCAACTTCGGCGTGCCCAAGACATCGCGTTACCCGGTCGACATGATGGAACTTTTTCGAAAGAACCTGCAACTGACGACTTCCGTGGGACCGGATATACATATCGACTTTGCCAGCGCCATGCGCATGATCGGCGAGGGCCGCGTCGACGTTTCGCCAATGATCTCTCATAAACTGCCCTTCGCCAGGGTCCAGGAAGGCTTCGAAATGGCCACGAAACGCAAGGGCGAGTGTATCAAGATCGTGGTGGATTTCGAGGAAAAGGGCCTGGGAAGGTAGTCCAGCGAAAGTTCACCGGACTGTGCGTGGGCTGTTCATGGCGCACTGGAGACGCTTGGAGGTACGACGTCATGCGTAAGAATACGGGTACAGCGGCAAAGGCCGTTGCGGTTTGTTTGTTCGCCTCCCAGATCGCCTGCGGCGGCGGCGAAACGACGGAAGATCCATGGAACAAGGTACAGGCGATCCTGGCAGAATCGAGGGATACGGTCGTGCTCGATGGTACCGAGAAGGCGGCGCTGAAATACGCGGGGACGGATGAACCGGAGTTCGGCGACTGGATGGTACGCCACGCCCTGTCGGATCCCGAGAACTTCAATCCCTACACATCGAGCGACCAGGGCGCCACGCAGGTTCACACCTACGTCTTCGAATCTCTATTGGAGCCGGACTACGATCCGCCCTACACCCAGCGTGGATATATCGCGGTGGACTATCCGACCGTATCGGAAGACAAGCTCACCTATACCTTCCGTTTGCGCGAGAACGCCCATTTCGCTGACGGCGTTCACCTGACGGCGGATGACGTGCTCTTCAGCATCAAGACCATCCTGACCCCGACCGTGCGGGCGCCGCACCTCCGTAACTATTATGCGTCGATCGTCAACGTCAGGAAGCTGGGCGATTACGAGATCAGTTTCGAATGCAGGGAACCCTACATCCTGAACGATCTATTCCTCGGCGGCTTCGATATCCTTCCGCGTCACTTCTACGATCCGGACGGCCTGCTCGATCCGGTGCCGATCGGGAGCCTCATCGACGGAAGCTGGGAAGCGGGTGAACACGCGGACCGGGTACGGCAATTCGGCGAACGGTTCAACCAGGATTTCAACCGGCGCATGCTCGGATCGGGGCCCTACGGCGTAGCGGACTGGGAGAACGACGTGGTCACCGGCCAGCGGGTCGTGCTCAGCCGGAACGAAAACTACTGGGGCCGGGAAGTGGTCGGGCTCCCCCCCGCCGGAAACGTGGACAAGGTAGTCTTCAAGATTATAAACAACCTGGACGCCGCCTTCATCGAACTGACCAACGGCAACCTCGATCTCCACGGGATGAAGCCCCTCGAGTTCAAGGAGAAGAGCTGGTCCCCAGGCTTCACCGACCGTTTCATGAAGGGCATTCAGTACGCGGGAGGCTACACGTATATCGGGTGGAACAACGACCATCCCATATTCCGGGACCGGCGGGTCCGCCAGGCGATGACCCACCTTACCGATCGCGAATCCATGGTGCGCAACCTGCTCTTCGGGCTCGCGGAGACGGTCGAAAGTCCCATTCACAAGTTCCGGCCCGAGTACAATCATGACCTGCAACCCTACGCTTTCGACCCGGACCGGGCCCTGTCTCTCCTGAACGAGGCAGGATGGTCGGATACGGACAACGACGGGATACTCGACAAGGAGATCGACGGCGAACGCATACCCTTCCGTTTCGAGTTTCTCGTCAATTCGGGAAACCAGCTCAGGAAGGACATCGCGCTGACGCTTCAGAGCGCCCTGGAAGACCTTGGCATCGACTGCCAGGTACGCGAACTGGACTGGTCCATATTCCTCGAAAGGGTGAAGGACAAGGATTTCGCCGCCGTAACGCTCGGTTGGAGCGGCGGAACGGGTCTGCGTTTCCCGCCGGATTCCTACCAGATCTGGCATTCGTCGCAGATCGAAGGGAACGGATCGAACTTCGTCAGTTTCAGGAACGAGGAATCCGATGGGATCCTCGAAGTCTACCGGACGGATTTCGACATGGACAGGCGGATTGAACTGTACCGCCGTTTCCAGGAGATCCTCCACGAGGAACAACCCTACACCTTTCTATGGAAATCGCGTGTCGCCAGTGCGTACAGCCGGCGCTTTCACGGCGTAAACTGGTATCCGGCCGGCGCCGTGAACCAGGAATGGTGGGTAGAGCCCGCCGACCGGATGTACCAGTAATCGTGCGTTCCGGATCTTGTCCGCACCCGTGATGACGCGCGCAACCGACCATGATCCAGGCCAGGATCATAGGCACCTATGCTCGGTTACATCCTTCAACGTTCGCTGCTCATGGTCCCCACGCTAGTCGGGATCACGGTGATCTCCTTCTTCATCATGCACCTCGCCCCCGGCGATCCCGTGGACCTGTTCCTCGGCGGCGTGGCCGGCGGCGAGGGACTCGCTTCCGACCGCCAGCAGGATATCGAGAAGACACGGCAGGAACTGCGCAGGCAACTGGGCCTGGACAGGCCGGTCCACGTACAGTACTTCAACTGGGTCTCAGCGCTGTTCCTGAAAGTCGAATCCATCAGTGCCTTCGACCGAAGCGCAATGCGGGCGGACGGGTTGCTGGAACGGCTCGAGGCGTCGGAACGCCGGGCGCTGGCGGGACTGGACCGAGCGGACCAGAAAGAACGGTTCCTTGTCCTTGTGCGGGATTTGGCGCCAGCGGAGGCAAGCGAACTGGAACAATCTTCTTTCTGGGAAGGGAGGACCTTCAGTGCCGAGGGCAACTACACCTACAGGGGCGCGGGTATCGAACTCGCCAAACTCGCTGGATACCGCTTCGTCACGTTGGATTTCGGCCGTTCCTTCAAGGACAACCAGCCCGTCATCGGCCGGATAATGGAGCGGCTGCCCGTCACCCTCGAGATCAACATCATCGCCATCATCATCGCTTACCTGGTCGGCCTGCCCCTCGGTGTCTGGCTCGCGGTCAAGCAGAATACCCTTACGGACAGGGTGCTGACGACCGGCACCTTCGTCCTCTGGTCCATGCCCTCTTTCTGGGTGGGCATGCTGCTGATCATATTCCTGTGCAACCGGGAGTTCTTCTACTGGTTTCCGGCATCGGGCATCCAGTCGCTCGAAGCCTCCGGCGACTGGAGTACCTGGCGGATCCTCACGGATCACATGTACCACATGTTCCTGCCCGTGCTGGCCTCCGCCTATATCAGTTTCGCGACGATTTCGCGATTCATGAGGACGAGCATGCTGGAGAACCTGCGCCAGGACTACGTGCGGACCGCCCGGGCCAAGGGACTATCGGAAAAAGTCGTCATCCTGCGCCACGTGTACCGCAATTCCCTGATACCGATCGTGACCACGTCCGCCGGGTTGCTCCCGGCCCTGATCGCGGGGTCCGTGTTCATCGAAACGATATTCACCATACCCGGTATGGGGCTGCTCGGATTCGAGTCGGTGCTGAACAGGGACTATCCCATGGTCATGGCGATTTTCACCATCGGCTCCCTGCTTTCGCTCCTGGGCATCCTGGTGGCGGACATACTGCTCAAAGTAGTCGATCCAAGAATCACTTTCGACCAGTTGCAGGGTTAGGAGATAGGCAGTGGGATCGAATCCGGACACCAGAAATGAAAAAACGGCGGAGAACGGCATGCCCTTCGACGCGGTGATGCATGAAGGCGGCGAGAGCTTCTGGCGATTGACGCGCAAGGAGTTCCGCAAGAACCGTCCGGCGCTGTACAGCCTCTATGTCCTCGCGGCCATGGCCATAATAGCGCTTACTGCCGACCTGGTTGCCGGTAACAAGCCGTATTACATGGTGTACGAGGGAGAAACCTACTTCCCTGCGTTTCGCCAGTACGCGGTGTATACCGGCCTGATGGACTGGCCGGAGGAGTTGCGGACGCGGAAGAACTTCAAGCGGTACGCCTACAGCGACGCGGTGTTTCCCATCATCCCCTACGCGCCGGACGAGATCCAGCTCGGCGAACGCTACGAACGGCCGGGAGGCGCTCATCTCTTTGGCACGGACCGCCTTGGCCGTGACGTGCTGTCCGGACTCATTCACGGCACGCGGTACTCGCTGACCATCGGGCTGGTTTCGGTGGGCATTTCCCTGCTCATCGGCGTGGGACTCGGCGCGCTGGCGGGATTCCTCGGCGGGTGGACGGATCTGTTTCTGTCCCGGGTGTTCGAACTCTGGGCGGCGATCCCTCCCTTCTTCCTGATCATCACCGCGGCGGCCTTCTTCCCGCCGAGTCTCTTCTGGATCATGATCATCATCGGGTTCACGGGATGGGTGGGCATCGCCCGGCTGACCCGGTCCCAGTTCCTCCAGATCCGGGCCTTCGACTACATCGCGGCCGCACGGGCCCTGGGCTGTTCGAACATGCGCATCATGGCGGTGCACGTCCTGCCCAACGCCATCGCGCCCGTGCTGATTCCCGCGGCCTTCGGCGTGGCCGGCGCCATCCTGGCCGAATCGGGACTGAGCTTCCTGGGCATCGGCGTACCCGCCGAGGCCATCACATGGGGATCGCTGCTGGCCGGCGCGCGTAGCAATATCGCGGCCTGGTGGCTGGTGATCGTGCCCGGATTCGCCATTTTCATCACGGTAACCCTGTACAACCTGCTGGGAGACGGACTGCGTGACGCCCTCGACCCGAGGCAGCGCGGAACCGCATAGGAGTAGCATGCCGAATACAATCCTGCGCGTCTGCGATCTGAAGACTTACTTCGACACCGAGAGCGGCGTGGTACGGGCCGTCGACGGCGTCAGCTTCGAGGTAGAGGCCGGCAGGACGCTGGGTATCGTGGGAGAGTCCGGATGTGGCAAAAGCATGACCGCCTATTCAATCCTGGGCTTGATCCCGCAACCTCCCGGCCGCATCGCCGGTGGCGAGGTGTTTTTCGAGGACAGGGACCTGTTGCAACTCACGTCCCGTCAGATCCGGGACATTCGGGGCAACGACATCGCCATGATCTTCCAGGAACCGATGACCTCCCTGAACCCCGTATTCACCGTCGGCGAACAGATCGCCGAAGCTATCCGCCTTCACCGGGGCGCGGACCGGAAGGAAGCCTGGCGGCGGGCGGTAGCGCTGTTGGACCTGGTCGACATCCCGCTGCCGGAAGAACGGGCCGGAAGCTATCCCCACGAACTCAGCGGTGGCATGCGCCAGCGCGCGATGATCGCCATGGCCATCTCCTGCGATCCCAAGCTGTTGATCGCCGACGAACCGACGACGGCGCTGGACGTAACGATTCAGGCACAGATTCTCGATGTGCTGCGTCGTCTGCAGGAAGAACTGGGCATGGGACTGATGCTGATTACCCATGATCTGGGCATCGTGGCCGAGATGGCGCACGAGGTACTGGTCATGTACGCGGGCCAGGTCGTGGAACAGGCCGACGTCAAAACGTTATTCGGCAGTCCCCGCCATCCATACACCCGCGGGTTGCTCGCGTCCGTGCCGACCATGAGCTCGGGTACCGAGGAACTTTCGACCATCGAGGGCACGGTACCCGACCCCGTGCGCTTCCCTGCCGGATGCCGATTCGCGCCGCGCTGCGATTTCGCGGCGGAAGCCTGCGACCGGCCGCAGGCGTTGCTGGACGTGGAGGGCCGCCACGTGGTCCGTTGCGGCGAATGGCAGCGGGTTTCGCAGAAGGATATGGCCTGACCGAGTGTGGGAAATGACGGAGTGTGGAAAATGACGGAAGAAACTGAATTGTTGTTAGAGGTACAGGGTCTGAAGAAACACTTCCCCGTGGGAGGCGGACTGCTGCGCCGTCGCCGGACGGTGATCAAGGCCGTAGACGGCGTCGATCTTTCGCTTCAGCGAGGCGAAACGCTGGGCCTGGTGGGTGAAAGCGGGTGCGGCAAGACCACGATAGGGCGGTCAATCATGCGCCTGATCGATCCGTCCGCGGGAGCCGCCACATTCCATACCACACTCGAGGACGGCCAGGAACGAAGGCCGCACGAGGTTTTCGCCATGAAGAAAGGCGATCTCCGGCGGCTGCGCCGCCAGATGCAGATCGTATTCCAGGATCCCTACGGCTCCCTCAACCCCCGTATGACCGTGGGTTCCCTGCTCCGGGAACCGCTTACCGTTCATGGACTGAGTACGCGGGGAGAAGCGGGAGACCGCGTGGCCGACCTGCTCGAAACGGTGGGCTTGAATCCCGCGCACGCACGCCGGTATCCCCATGAGTTCAGCGGCGGCCAGCGACAACGCATTGGCATCGCCCGTGCCCTGGCCGTCCGGCCCGAACTGATCATTGCCGATGAGCCGGTCTCGGCGCTGGACGTATCGATCCAGGCACAGATCATCAACCTGCTCAAGGTGCTGCAGGAACGGTTCCGGCTCAGCTATCTCTTCATATCCCACGACCTTCGCGTGGTGCGACATATCAGCGACCGGGTGGCCGTCATGTATCTCGGCAAAATCGTGGAAACGGCCACAAGAGATCAGCTCTACGCGAAGCCGCTTCACCCCTACACCACGGCCCTGCTCTCGGCCGTGCCCCTGCCCGACCCCACGCTGGAACGCGACCGGACCATTCTCAAGGGCGACGTGCCCAACCCGGCTGACCTTCCTCCGGGGTGTCCCTTCCATCCCCGGTGCCCCCTGGCGGAAGCCCGATGCAAGACCGAAGTCCCCGCGCTGGAAGACAAGGGTAATGGCCACAGGGCGGCGTGCCACCTGGTCTGATGATCCGGTTTTATGGTCTGGTCTGATGGTCTGGTCAGGCGCCGGGCCGGTCCCTCGGAACGCGCATCTCTTCACGCAGAATCCCCATCTCCTCCCGGAAATGCGCCTCCATGGACCGTTTCCTGTCCTCGTGCAGGAAGCTGAAGCGCACCCCGTTCAGCAGGATTTCGTCGATGGTGTCCGCGGAAAAACCCCAGGGGTCTGCCAGCAACGCCAGTTCCTCGGTCAGCGTGGTATTGAACAGCGGAGGATCGTCCGAATTGGCGGTGACGATTACCCCCGCCTCGTGGAGTGCTTTCATGGGATGGGAAGCTGCATCGGGATAGAGACCCAGGCAAATGTTGCTCGTGGGGCTGATTTCGAGCGGGATGCGATGTTCCGCCAGGTAGGAAACCAGCCTTGGATCCTCGATGGCCCGGACGCCGTGGCCGATGCGTTCGGCGCCCAGGTCTTCAATCGCGCTCCAGATGCTCTCGGGGCCGACGTGTTCTCCCGCGTGAGGCGCGCTGCGCAGGCCGGCCGCCCTGGCCCGGTCGAACCAAGGAGCATAAGGCGCGGGCGGGTACCCCTCCTCCATGCCGCCCAGGCCCAGGGCGATCACCCCGTCATCCATCCCCTCGATGGCAACATCGGTCGTGTAATCGAATCGCCCCCGCTCGGGATAGTCGTTGCGTACCAGGTCGAACACCCAGTTGATTTCACAGCCGAACGCGGCTTTCACCCTGCGGCGTCCTTCGGTGAGTCCCGTGAACCACACGTCCTGGTCGACCCCATTGATCCAGAGGTGGGTGCTCGGCGAAAAGGTGACCTCCGCGTACCGGATGTTCTGCCGCGCCATGTCGGCGCCGAATTCGTACACGATCAGCTCGAAGTCCTCGACGGTTCGCAGGCAGCGGGTGATTGCGACATACACCTCTATGAAATGATGAAAGTCTTTGAACTGGTACCAGTTACGCAATCCTTCCTCGGTATCCGCCGGCAGGCCGACCCGGTGGCGTTTCGCCAGCATCAGGAAGGTGGAAGGCTGGATGGAACCTTCCAGGTGCACGTGCAGCTCCGCCTTGGGCGCGGCGGCGATGTATTCGTAGAGGGACATGACAAGGTACCCGTTATCGATCTTCGTTACACACCCTGGTTCAAAGAAAGGGAAAACCTGACCGGGGGACAACCTCTATGCACATTTGCCATGACAATCTTTCGGTCCGTCGCTATAATGTGGGGTCAGAAAACCTGTAAATCGAGCGTGTCAGAAAAGGAGCATGAAGTGGAGTTATCTGTCGTCAGCGGCGGCATGTTTAAACTGGACGGCGGGAGCATGTTCGGGATCGTTCCGAAACCGCTCTGGGAGAAGATCTGTCCTCCCGACGATAAAAACCGGATCACCAACGATACCAACTGTCTCCTCATCCGAAAGGACGGCCGGCTCATCCTGGTCGACACGGGCTACGGCGACAAGATGACAGAACGTGACCGGGGCATCTACGGGATGTCGGGTTCCACCGTCCTGGGGTCTTTGTCGGCCCGGGGCGTGTCTCCGGAAGACATTGATCTCGTCATCCTGAGCCACCTCCATTTCGACCATGCGGGCGGCGCGACTCGAACGGACGAGGAGGGCCGGGTCGTTCCTGCGTTTCCCAACGCGCAGTACGTAGTTCAGAAAGGCGAGTGGGAGGACGCGCTGAACGATTACGGTACCATGAAGACCACCTATCGCCCCGAGAACTACCAGCCCCTCATGGAAGCGGGCGTGCTGAGCCTGGTGGAAGGCGATGTGGAGATCGAGGAGGGGATCCGGGTGGAGGTGACCGGCGGCCATACCCGGTACCATCAACTGGTGAAGGTGGAATCCGGCGACACCAGGGCGGTATGCTCAGGTGACATCCTGCCCATGACGACCCACCTGCGCGCCCCGTACAACATGGCCTACGACCTGTTCCCCTACGACACCATGACAGCCAAGATGCGCCTCCTCCGGCAGGCGGCCGACGAGGGCTGGATCATCGTTCTGGATCATGATGCCGGCGTCTCATCGGGCAGGATTTCGTGCGAGGGAGAGGACCGGTTCGGGTTCGAAGCAGTGGAACTTAACAGCCGGTCTGCATGATCAAGGTCGCGCCGGCCGAGCCTCGCTCACTCCGTAGTAACTTGCTATCTAACGGGTACCCGCACCGAACACCTGCGTGCGCCACATGACCCGGCGCTGCCGGTCGTCGAAGGGCGTGCGGCGGTGCATCGTACAGCGGTTGTCCCACATGACCAGGTCGCCGATCCGCCAGGTGTGTTGCCAGACAAACCTGGCGTCGGTAGCGTGGGCGATCAACCTGTCCAGTAAAACCTGTCCTTCGTGCCGGTCCAGATCCTCGATACGATAGGTCAGGTGGGGGCTGACGTAGATCACGTCGCGGCCCGTTTCCGGATGGGTGCGGACGACGGGATGCATGGTGGGCTCGGGCGTATTCAGCGCGTCGATAGGATGGCGGTGGACTGCGCTCAGACCGTTGATGCGGGTCTGCATATCGGGGTCCAGCGCCTCGTAGGCCGCGTATCCGTTGGCCCACATCGTCTCGCCCCCTTCGTCGGGTATCTCGATCGCATAAAGCAGCGAAATAGTCCCCGGTTCAGGCAGGTAGGACAAATCGGAATGGAAGGGAATCCCTTCACTGCCGAGTGCCCCGATGGGTTTGCCGTCCTCGGTCACGTTTGAGATGACGAAGATCTCCTCGATGGGGCGGTCCGACTGCGGCCTTACGTGGGGAACCGGGTTGCCAAAATACCGGGTGAACCGGACCAAATCCGCCTGGCAGATCTCCTGGCCGCGAAAGAACAGCACGCAGTGATCTAGAAAGGCGCCGCGCAGCAGGTTTACGGTCTCATCGTCCAGTTTGGAGCGCAGATCGAGTCCGCGTACTTCTGCGCCTAGCGCGCCGCCGGTCGGCATGACATCAAACGAATCCATCATTCTTCAAAATCGCTGATTTACATTCAAAATCGATTGCAGTTGCGTGACTTTCCAAGTTTCCCGGCAGCTTCACATCCGTCAAACATTCGTCGCGTTCGGTTCGTCCCAGAATGCTTCCAGTTCTACGCCCAGGCCGTCCACCGTCCGGTTGCACCAGGCGAAGAAGCCCGCGATCTGGTTGATCTCCAGGATCGCCTTGTCTCCGAAACCCGCCTGCCTCAACTGCTCGATATCCGATTCGGAAGTGGAAGCGGGCGCCAGGGTCAGTTTCCGGACGTAGTCCAGCATGGCGCGGTCGCCGTCGTCCAGGTCCGCCTCGCGGTAGTCTTTTTTGATCGCATCCACCAGTTTCCGGTCGTTGATCTCTCTGAGGAGCCCCTCCCCATGATGGCGGATTCAGTACTCGCACTCATTCAGAACCGAGACAGTCGTCGCGATCATCTCCCGCTGTCCCAGCGTGAGGTCGCAGTCCCCGTGCATGAGGCCCTTGTAGAAGGTCATAAGCGCTCTCAGCGCCTGCACGTTCAGGCTGTGGACCTTGATGATGTTGTCCACGCCTCCCCAGGATCGCATCGATCCCTGGTAGATTCTTTCCAGTTGACCTTCCGCTTCCGATTCGTCAATGGTGCGTATCCACGCCATGGCCGTCTCCTGTGGGTTGACTACAGTCCGAAGTGACGCCGCATCCGGGTTACGGCGGCCTTTTCGTCTTTGCTGAGCGATTCCAGTTCGTACTCCTCTTCGGTGATCTGATTCCGGTATTCCTCGAAGGGCAACCCGCCTTTGCCGCTTTCGTTGAAATAGGCGCTGAGCTGATAGCGCTGGAAGATGTTCATCCTGGGAAAGTCCTGGGTCCAGGCCGCGGCGTCGTGCAACAAGTGGGTCGAGAAAACGAGGACGTCGCCCGCGTCCATGGGCACGGTCATCGATACGGGCGGATGGTCGCCGACCTTCAGTGCGTTCGGCGTGCCGAAGGCCGACTTGTGGCTTCCCGGCACCAGGCTGAACCCGGTGCCCGCGGGCACCTCCGCCAGCGCGATCCAGGTGGCCAGGTGGCTGCAGTAGATCTCCCCGCCCGCCGCCTGGTAGTCGTTGTGGGGATTCCGGAAGCCCGGGGGGAACTTGAAGCCGCTGTCATCCCTGTGAAAGGACTGCGCGTCCGCGTCGCCCGGTGCGGCGCGGTCCATTTTCGTGAAGTTGCAGTGAAACAGCCGGGGCATGCCCATGGTCAGCCCCGCGACCACGCGGATGATCTCCGGATCGGCGTTCAGTTCCTGGAACAGCCTGTGCCCGTACTGGATGTGGTCCAGGTGTGTCTTGTAGGGCTCCTGTCGATGCCTTAAAACCGGCGCGGGGATCTCGGATTCGTCGGCGGACAGCCAGCGATCGACCACCTCCAGGATTCGGCCCAGGCGTTCCGGCGCGATCACGCCGCGCAGGTGAAGGTATCCCTGAAGGTCGAAATGCCACTTTTCATTATCGGTCAACAGATGAGCGTATGGCGACGGCATGGACCGTCCTCTACCGTTTCAATGTACAATCGGCTCGGTCGCCAGGAAACTGTCCAGGTTTCAGTTGCCCCTACCTGCCCATCCAACCGCCGTCTACAGTCAGGATCGTCCCGTTGACGTAGTTGGACGCGTCCGAGCACAGGTAGACCACGGCGCCCTTGAGATCTTCCGGTGCGCCCCAGCGGCCCGCGGGGATCCGTTCGGATATGGATCGGGACCGCTCCGGGTCGGTCTGCAGGGCCGACGTAAGGTCCGTTGCGATATAGCCGGGCGCAATGGCGTTGACGTTGACATCCTTCGAGGCCCATTCGTTGGACAATGCCATGGCCAGTTGGCCGATCGCCCCCTTGGAGGCCGCGTAACTGGGCACGGTGATGCCGCCCTGGAAGGAAAGCACGGAAGCGGTAAACACGATCTTGCCTTTGCCGCGGGCGACCATGTCCCGGCCGATTTCCCGGCTGAGAATGAACGGCGCATGCAGGTTCACGTTCATGACCGTGTCCCAGTACTCGTCGGAATGCTCCGCGGCCGGCGCCCTCAGCGTGAGGCCGGCGTTGTTGACGAGGATGTCGATGACCGGAAAATCGCGCTTGACCTTATGAATCAAACCATACAGCCCGTCCCGGTCGTTGAGGTCGGCGCTATACCCGGTAAACTTCCGGCCAAGGGCCGTGACGACCCCTTCGATTTCGCTTCCGGACGTCTCCATCGACGCGCTCACGCCCACGATATCCGCGCCGGCTTCGGCCAGCGCCTCGGCAAGGCCCCGGCCGATCCCCCTGCGGCAGCCGGTCACGAGAGCGGTTCTGCCATCCAGTCTGAATGCATCCAATATGGGCATAGGTGTTTCCTTGAACGAAGATCCGGTGCCAAACTACACGTCCAGTGGGTCGACTGGTTTCGACACACCCAACGGGTCAATAAACAAGTGGATTTCAGCCTGAACAAGTAGCCGTTCGCAGGAGTTTTTGTCAATTGAGATTTCATGCCCTGTGGACGGCGCCGGGGGCTGGGGGCAGGTCATATGCGCGTCGGGGCCAGGGTCCAGGCTTGCAGCGAAAGGAACCTGGCCGCGCCTCCACGCGTAAACAGGCTGATGCCGGTGCTGTCGGTCCGCGTCGGATAGATGCGCTGGGTAACGCATTGCCGGCGGTTGGCAAAGACCTCGAGGATCGAACGGTCGAGGAAGATGCGCAAGGTCAACCGTTCACCCGGAGCCAGTTCGAACGGGCCTTCCTGGGCGGTGACGTACTGCTCGCGCTCCGAAAGATGCGGCTGGAGACCGCGGTATCGCGTGTAACGTATTTCGCGGTCGAGCGACGACCGGCCGACTTCGACCCGCAGCACGGCGGCCTCTGTGTCGTAGGAGACCGCGGTTTCCTCCTTGCCCCCGGGAGAGCGCCGCACTTTCAGCCCTACTTCCCGCGCATTCAACAGATCGATCTCAACGGCCAGTTCCAGACAGTCGCCGCCGACTCCCTCGACCGCCACTTCAGCACCCGCGGCCAGGTCCATGGATCCAAGCCGGTGGGCGTCCATCCGCAACACTTCCAGCTCCGGTACTGGATCGATTTGCAGCTGGCTGCCAGAATCCAGCGACAACAGCCGTGGAACAGTCATTACGCCCGACCATCCCGAGGTGCGCTCACGCTCGTTTCCGCGCAGTTCGCGGACCCAGTCGAAGAAGATGCGCCGGCCGCTTGCGTCCAGCAGGGTCCGCGGTCCGCCGAGATGACCCCCTTCCCAGCTCATGCGCCCGTGTATTTCGGGATAAAACCGTTCGTTCCGGACCTGGCCGATGTAGTACTGGCTTCCCTGCAGATGACTGCAGAAGAGCAACATGTGACGGTCGCCAAGTGGGAAGAAATCCGGCACGGCACAGTCTTCGCTCCCTTCGGTCCACGCCCGCCGCGACCGATAGAACAAATCCACGTACTCCCATGTGCGCAGGTCCGGCGACTTGAAAAGGTATGCCGCGTCCCCCTGGTCCTGCGGGTCGCTCTTGTTGACGGCGGCGTAATACTGATCGTCTGCCAGCCATCCGCAGGGGTCGTGGATGGTGTAACGGCCGAAGTCGGCACTCCCCTCTACCGGCTGGGGAATGACCGGATTGCCCGGGTCTTTCGTCCACTCGATCAGCAGGTCGTCACTGCTGCGGGCGAGACAGATTCCGTCGGGGTTTCCAAAGTAGATCAGCACCGGAACCCCTTCTCGGCTGACCAGGGCGCCTCCGCTGTAGCAGCCCTTTCTGTCCGGTCCGTCGGCATCCGGCGTCAGCACCACCGGATGATGGACCCAGTGCACGAGGTCGGCGCTGGAGGCATGGCCCCACTGGATGAGATGCCAGTAGGCGCCGTGCGGGTTGTACTGGTAGAAGATGTGGTACCTGCCCTTCCAGAACAGGGCCCCGTTGATATCATTCATCCACGCCGCCGGCGGCGTGAAATGGTAGGCGGTGCGGTGCGGATCGCGGGCGAATGCGGCGGCAAGGTCGCCGGCCTCCCGGATCCGCGCTTCCATCCGTTCAATTGGATTGTCGGTTGTCATGGGTGCGCTCACTGGTTGGCTGACCGAAATTCAAGGCAGTGGGCAGACAAGTGATTGAAGTTACGTTTTTAAAGGTGAGTCCGGATTGGCTAAACGGATTCCTGTCAGCGCCCATTCGCGGAATCAGCGAAGATGTGCTTGCCATATGGCAGACGATGGGACGTAATTTATACAGTTTGGACCGGGAAATTCAAGGCGCAGTCTTCATAGGTCTGTTTACGTACTCGCGCAGACAGACGATGTCGCCTGATCGCCTGTTGAATCGCAGACATTCGGTAGTTTGGTGGCTTCAACCCGTCGAAAGTCGAGGCAGCATATGGTCATAGACGACCCCCGATACATGATACGTTCGCTCAATTCGAACCAGACTTACTGGGAACAGGGCGTGTTCCCGGAATGGACCGCCCTGAACTGCTACCGCCATTTCCCGGACGGCGGTGCCGGGACCGGCGTCGAGCCTCACTACCACGACAACGACGAACTCTGGCTGTTCACAACGGGCCGCGGGGAGGTCCGGCTGGACGGCGTCCGACACGAAATCACGCCCAATACCCTGGTCTATACGCCCATGGGGTGCGTGCACCAGTTCCAGATGTTCACGCCCTACGAGAACAACGCCATCGTGACGCGGCTGGAACGGGCGGGCAGGCCGCTTCACCTGACCTTAGAAGAATATGGTCCGCCCGAGCCCACCGTGCCCGGATTCGTCGTTCCCGGCAGCATGAATACCGGCCCCATCCGGGATCCCGGTCCGAGATGTCCCATCTCCGAATGGCGATTGCAGGGTTACGATGAGTTGAATAACCAGGGTGATACCGCAACGGACCGGCACGAGCACTGGATGGTACTGAACGGGGTCGTGCGACTGGCACTGGACGGAAAGGACGTTTCGCTCGAATCGGGGGATATCGTGCTGCTCAAATCGGGAGTCGCCCGACGCATATCCACGGCAGACCGGGGCGCGAGGGCGGTGGTCGTGCGGGAGTATCCGGGTAACACGGACTAGCCGTCGCCAACCGCCTGATGGATCTCGTCCAGCCAGACGACCATTTCGGCCGTGATGTCGTTGTGCGGTCCGGTCAGCCCCATCTCCGGCCAAGCCCATGCGCCATTGTCCAGCTGAGCCTCGACCAGGTTGTTTCCCACCCTGATCGCCATGTCGCGGTACTTTGCTTCTCCCGTGAGCGTGTAGAGCATCGCGCCGGCCCATCCAACCTTGCCGGCGCGCAGCAGCTTGAAGTGATAATCCCCCACGTATTCGCAGAACCGCATGTACTCCCTTGCGAGATCCAGCCATTCCTCATCGCCCGTAGCCATGTACAGTCGGCACAGGAAGCCCGCCGCAATGCCGGGATGGTAGAAGGACTGGTCGCGCGACTCGTCCCGCGTCAGCACGTACCTGAAATCGTCGCCGTCCAGCACTTCGGTGATCAGGCCGCGCTCGCGGCTGTAGACCGTCCACAGTGCGTCCGGGTAGTTGGGCTGGGCATCCATCATGCGCCGCATCCAACGGCCGATATCCCTGGCCACATCAAGGCTGCCGGTATAGACGGCGCACCAGCCGATTCCGCTCACGACCCATAGGTCCTGTTGGGTCGTATCGTCGCGCGCCGCCGGGTGGGAGTAGAAGCCGCCGCTGGCCGGGTCGCGGAACCCGAGGAGGAAGTCCATGCCGCGCCGGGCGAGGTCGAAGGCGCCCAGGCGGTGGGCCGCCTTGACCACCCAGGCATTGTGGTAGGTGTAATAGTAGCTGTTACGTTCGCTGGTGGGTCTGGGACCGAAGTCGCCGTTGGCCAGTATTCCGTTGTGCCGGATCCAGTAGAGCAAACGGTTTGCGGCATGGGACAGCCCACATACGAGAAACGCGGCCGGCACCTTGTAGTATTCGGTGACGCCTAGATCGGGGTTGCCGAAACTACCGTCCTCTCGAACCCGACCGAGCAGGTATTCGCCGCCGCGGTCTCTCGCATTGCAGAACCGGCTCATCTGTACCTAAATTAAAAACGCGATCTTCGTTTGAATAGAAATCAGCGGTAATGGTTTTCATAGTAAAGAGAATAAGGTTTGTTGAATGCTAAACCACTTCAGTTTTTAGTAGAGAGAACCTCATCCTGATAGTTTGCTTATGAAATTGTTGATCTGACCCCATAGTATGTGCTGTGTAACTGGGTGCCTGTAGGCAGCTAAAATCGAATTGAACGCCCTGACTCTGAAGGGTTCATCTCCATCGGTATTGTCAAGGTTATGTAGATGTTTGTTGTCTTTGGATAGTAGTTCCCTTATCCTTTCACTGGCAGCACGATTACCCACCTTCTGAACCAATCGCCCGTACTCATAATTAAATGAACTAACTGTTTCTATCGATCTCCTACCTTCAATCGCTGAGGCGAGTATGATGGATAGGTAAGGATCATTGTTTTCAATCATGCGGGCGAACGTAATGAACTCTCTCGCATGGTCTAACATCTTATCCCTCATATACAGAAAATCATCGAATTCTGCTTTCACGCCTGCCAGTTGAATCTGGTCCTGCTCGCGTATCTCCTCGTTTTCTCTCCCGCGTATGGTCATTGGAGCTAAAATCCCTACATAGAACTCATTACCATTTCGACGCATTTGTTTTGCCATTCTTCTTGATTTAAGAATCATCGGCGCAATGTATTCATCCCATTCATTATACGGTATAGCTTGAAATTCCACGTTGGTAGTAGCTGATCTTTTACTCATCTGAAAACCCCAATCTCAAAAAAACTTCCAATCCAGTTATCACATCCATCAGGCGAAAGGCACTGACTTAGTTTTATTTAGAATCCGAATCTGGTCGCGTACTCTTACCACCATGCACGGTTGGTTCGCTGCACCACTGCCGGCGAAGCACTGCAAGGGGGTCGAGGATCGATTCGGGCAGTCCGAGCAGGCCGACAAGAACGGCTTCATCCAGCGCTTGGCGGTTCTCGTCCCGATACGCCTCGTTCGCCGGTAGCATTGGGCGATTCTCGAATTCCTCAAAGATGTGATCTGCTTGCTTGTACTGCTCATCGGTCAGCGTCCGTGCATCCAGCACGAGCAGTTCGGGCAACCTGCTGATGGTAAGGTTGGCTCGTCCTGCTTGCTGAACGGTACCTGCCCACCAGAACAGTATCAGTCCCAGCGTTGTGTTGGCCCACAGCGCGGTAACAGTCTCATTCCTACGGCTGTCCATCTGGAAATTAGGCCAGGCTCTGCCTCCCAGCGTTTTCGTCGGCGTCAGGCATGCTGCAAGGCGTTGCGAGTTAAGTTGGAAGTCACGGTTGAAGTGGAGCCTTGTCGCGGTTCTCCATGCGTCGTGCGCGCCATCTTCGCAATCTTCGCGAACAAGACCCGCACTGTCGGGCTGAACCACGATACACCGCTCGCGATCCGTAGCATGTCCCCAGAGGACCGGGAAGGTCGGTTCGTCTGTTGTATGTACGATATCAAAAGGACCGCGGAAATACTGTTGCGGTTCTTGTTGCCCTTGAACGGATTTTCTTTCAATCCCATTGATATCGCGGTCAACCATGCCCCGGTTACCCAACGCGCCCAGCGTCGTCGTCGGGATCGAATACGCTTCGGGCATTCGTGGAAGTTTCAGTTTCCCGTTATTTAAGTTCCTGACGGTATCCACGAGTTCGGCGTGTATCACCGAAGCACAGTGGCCCTCGTCCCAGGCGCCTCGCGTGAGCATGCCATACTGATCGTTTCCAATGGCAATTCGCGAGGTGCCCTGCCGGATCGCATCACGAATCGCCGATGCGATCCCTGTTGCCTCGGTTCCCGATGCTGGCGGCTTTCGCAGCGCGACATAGGTAACCGTATCGACTGTCTCTTCGGTTTTCGTCTGCTCCGGATTTTCTGGTACGGTTCTGCGTCGTGCGATCAACAACACCTCTCCCATTCCGGTATCGGCCGAGAATGATACCGCACTGTCTCGAACTACGGATGCTAGGCTGACAACCACAGCGCTCTCATACTTTGTCTGCAGTAGGTCGCGGCTTGCCTTCCACGCGTTGCCTTGAAGAAGGCTGAGCGGCATCACGAGCGCAAGCAAGCCGCCGGGGCGGATCTTGGCGTCGGCGAGGTCAAGGAAATTGGACGCGAGTCCGGCGTTTCTGTGACCGGCGGGATCGTCAATTTCCCTCCGGATATCTCTCAGAAGACGGGACATGGCCGCCTGCTCTGCCTCATTGTTTCCCAGGCCGGCAAAAGAAGGTACAGGGACGTCGGTCGCTTCGTGGTTGGTCGGGCGAGTAAAGGGGGGATTCATGATAACCACGTCCATCGAGTGGTGCTGAAGCAGGAACGTGTCCGTCAATTTACCTGCTTCTCTAATGACGTCCTGCGTGCTTTCCGTACCGCTTTGCACCATGATCCCCGTGTTCTCGAATAGTCCAGTACCGTGCTGCGCTCGTATCAGGTCGAGCGCGCCCAGTGCGAAGGAAACGGCTCCCACTTCGTCTTCCTGCTGACCGTAGGGCAGGAGATGGACCCGGGTCTGCTCGAAAGGTGTCGTCGGATGAGTGCTCGACAACATTGAAGTGGTCAGATGGGTCGCCGCCGGCATGATATCGGCCGCGAAGATGGAAGTTTCCATCATGGTTTTGTGAATCGCTTCGTCGTCGCCGCCAGCACGTCGATGGCGACCCAGCATGGCCTGATAGAGCGCCGTGATCAACGTACCCGTACCGCATGCAAAGTCTGCGGTACGAAGCTTCGCCACTTCATCAGGATCGCTCCACTCAACGTCCATCATCTCAACCGCCAACTCCGCGAGCAACGTCGCCGACGCAGGCAAGGTGTAGAACGTCGCGAGAAACTTCCTGTCGCTGATCATCCGCTGGAACATTCGCCCATAGATGTCGTGTGACTGCGTGACGCCGTGCGCTTCTAACTCGCTCGACACGTTCGACAACTTTTCCAGCAAACGAGCGGAAATGCCATCCGGAATCGGGCTGAGGACCTCGCTCGCAATGTGGAAAATGGGCCAGTAGTTGATTTGAAGGATGCGCTTCCATTCTCGCAGGACCGCCGACTTTGGGATGACTCCGTTCCGGCGTAGATCGTCGATCGTCTTTACGTGAAAGGCCCCAGCGAGCATGCTTTGAAAAGTGAGTGCATTTGCGATGATGGCCATAGCCATACGGGAAGTCTGCACGCCGTCTTCTTGCAGGAGCGTTTTCGCAATGCGGGAACTTACGTTTGGTCTGTCTTCTGTGGCGTCGCGTAACTGGACGGCAGTTTCGCTTATCCCATCTTCCAGAATGTCCAGGCTTTGGGCGACGATCCGTTCTGAAATCGACGCGGTTTCGATCAAGAGCGCGAGGTCATTGATACCACCTGTGATCCAACCTTCCTCGGGCCAGCGCAAAGGATCCTCGGCATTGTCCGTTTCGCTGAAGAGGCAGAATTCATAGGCCGCCACCGCCGTCCGGGTGTCGAGATCGTGCTGTGGGACCGTTTTTAGGATATCAGGTACTCGGACGGCGACACACTGTTCGATAGCCACGCCTGAATCACTGAGTTCTCGACCGATGCGATCATTGGCTTCCGTCTCAACCGTACGGGCTGGAACGTACTCGGTCTCGACGACAACCACCGAACCGCGCGGATTCCGCAGTATTACGTCAGGTCTACCGCCACCCTTTAGCGTTTGGTGTTGTTCTGCGGCAAGCGTGTCCCGCCAGCGAGGATTCTTCGACCGGAGGACACGTGCCAGTGCTTCGTTGAAGGATGGCTCGCTATTGACTGGCATAGCAATTACCGTAAATGGAGGGGCCTGTTAAAATTGGATGGCTGCAAATGTGTAGTTTAGAGTTTTCTTCCAAGGACGACATTCTGAAAGCATTTTATAGCAGAAGCCCTATCTCATCGGTAAATGAAGCCCTACAGCTTCCCGAAGATCATCGACACTCCCAGGCTCAACCACTTCCAGTCGTCCTTGGACACGTTGTACTGCGCCTGGAGGCTGAATCGGCCGATCAGTAGCCCGACCCCCGGCGACACGATGAGTTCTCTTTCCGTGGCGAAGCCCTCTTCCGAATTCGTTGCTGCGTCGCCTTTCTGCCGCGTTCTCTTGTACACCACGCCGGCAGAGCCCTGCAAGAAGAACCGTTCCAGGGGGTAGAATCTCAGTCCGGCGGTCACCGGTATGCTGGAGTAATTGCCTTCGAGCCGGTCGACGATATCGTCCAGGTCCCGGTCGACCAGGTCCTCCACTTCGGCGCGGGATGTGAACACCTCGCTGCCGTAGGTGACGTAGCCGCCCGAACAGACGAACTGGACACGGTAACTCAACCAGTAAGTCAGGGCGGCGTGGGCGCCGTAACCGTAGTCTTCTTCGACCAGTTTGGCAAGACCCGACGTGGGGCGGGCTACTTCGCCGCCCAGGTTGATATTGAACTGGCCGGACGCCGGCAGCGCAAATACACTGACGGTTATCGCGAAGACCAGCGCGCGGAAAGCCTGTATCATATGAGATGTCACCGTTCGGGCTTGCCGCGGTCAGGCGGGGCGCCCATCCATGGGTATGTACCGGGCTTCGGTCGGACCCGTATACTCTCCTACGGGACGGATGATCCGGTTATCGGCGTACTGTTCGAGGAGATGGGCGGTCCAACCGGAAATGCGGCCGCAGGCGAAAACGGGTGTGAACAACCGGGCCGGAATGCCCATGGTGGTGTATACCGAACCGGAATAGAAGTCCACGTTGCAGGCAATGCCCTTCACTTCCATCATGGTTTTCTCGATCACACGGGACATTTCAAACCACTTCAGGTCGCCCGCACTCCTGCCCAGGTCCTCGGAAAGCCGGCGCAGGTGCGTCGCCCGGGGATCTTCCGTCTTGTAGACACGGTGACCGAAACCGGGGATTTTTTCCCTCGCGGCCAGTTTCTCTCTGACGTAATCCTCGGCACAGGAGATCTCCCGGATCTCGTAAAGCATATCCATCACGTCCTTGTTGGCGCCTCCGTGCAGTGGTCCCTTGAGCGTGCCGATGGCCGACGTGACGGCAGAATGCATGTCCGATAGCGTGGCCGCGGTTACCCGGGCGGAGAAGGTGGACGCGTTCAGCTCATGGTCGGCGTGCAGGATCATGGCGACGTCAAAGGCCCTCGCATGCTCGGGTTCCGGTTCCGCGCCGCTCAGCATGTAAAGGAAATTCGCCGCGTGGCCGAGGCCGGGATTCGGATCCACGGGTGGTTCGTCGTTCGAGATCCGGCGCCAGGCCGTGGTTATGGATGCGAGTTGGGCGGTCAGGCGGACGGCTTTGCGCAGGTTCGCTTCGCGGGAATGGTTCGCCACGTCCGGGTCGTACGCGGCAAGGAACGAGACCGCAGAACGGAGCACGTCCATGGGCGCCGTGTCCCGCGGAATCGCCCGCAGCAATGCCATGACTTCGAAAGGCAGGGTTCTACTGGCTAGAAGCTGCTCTTCAAGTTCCGCCAACCGGCCTGGACCGGGCAGGATGCCGTGCCACAGCAGGTAGGCGGTTTCCTCGAAACTCGAATGGGTGGCCAGGTCGTGAATGTCGTGGCCCCGGTAGAGCATTCTGCCCTGCTGGCCATCGATAAAACAGATGGCCGACTGTGCGGCTACGACGCCTTCAAGGCCTTGTTTAACCATTCCGTTTCTTCCCCGCGGGATGCTGTTTTATGCCGTGGACAGAATAGAGAGGCGACCCAGTGGTGTCAAGGTGTTTTTGGCCCGGGATCTGAAGCCGGGATCGGTTTCCGCTTCGGTTTTTATTTGTCGTTTCCTCCCCCGGTATTTATCTTATACACCTTCGATTTTCAAGGTCACTTGCGGGGAGCGGTTCGATGCCGACACCACTGGATTCCGACACGATCACCCATGGCATACGGGTCCAGGTTTATCCTGGCTACCTTCCCGACCATTCCGATCCGGGGCAGGACCAGTATGTGTTCGCGTACCGTATCGTCATCACCAATGGCAGCGAGCAGTGGGTGAAACTGATCAACCGTCACTGGGTCATCATTAACGCCGATGGAAAACGCAGCGAAGTCAGAGGCTCGGGCGTTGTGGGGTTGCAGCCCGAGTTCGAGCCGGGGGAAAGCCACGAATACCAAAGCCTTTGTCCCCTGGACACGGAGTGGGGCACCATGGAAGGAGAATATGAAATGCAGGACGCGGACGGCCGGAATTTCGAAGTGGAGATCGGGCGGTTCTATCTCGCGATGACCTCGGACGAAAAGGTGGAATCGGGGTAGACTTGCCGTTCCGGCGGTTCGTGGCGAACCGGTTATAGGCGGCGGTGCGGCGCGGGCTACAGCGTGTAACGTAAGACAGCTCAAGGATACCGGAGCGGAAACATGGCAAAAAAGTTGACCGCGCAGGCGGACGATTTCTCGGCCTGGTACAATGAAGTGATCGCGAAAGCCGAACTGGCCGACAACGCGCCGACCCGCGGCTGCATGGTCATCCGGCCATATGGCTTCGCGCTTTGGGAAAACATGGTGGCGGAGTTGGACCGGATGTTCAAGGAAACCGGTCACGTGAACGCCTATTTCCCCCTGTTGATTCCCGACAGTTTCTTCCAGAAAGAAGCCGAACACGTGGAGGGGTTTTCTCCCGAATGCGCCGTGGTTACGCACGGCGGGGGCAAGAAGCTCGAAGAAAACCTCATGGTCCGCCCGACTTCAGAGACCATCATAGCGGACATGTACGCCAGGTGGATCCAGTCCTACCGCGACCTGCCCCTGCTCATCAACCAGTGGGCCAACGTCTTCCGGTGGGAACTCCGTCCCAGGGCCTTCCTGCGCACGACGGAATTCCTCTGGCAGGAAGGACACACGGCACACGCCACGGCAGAAGAGGCCGAAGAGGAAACCCTGCGTATCCTGGACATTTACCGCACCTTCGCCGAAGACTACATGGCGATTCCGGTGCTGTACGGTCCGAAAACCGACGCCGAAAAATTCCCCGGCGCGCTGCAGACCTACGCCATCGAAGGCATGATGAAGGATGGCAAGGCCCTCCAGATGGGCACGTCGCACAACCTGGGGCAGAACTTCTCCCGCGCCTTCAATATCGATTTTCAGACGCGGGACGGTTCGCGAGAATACGTGTACCAGACGAGTTGGGGGATGAGCACCCGGACCGTAGGCGCGATCATCATGGCCCATGGCGACGACAGGGGACTGGTGCTGCCTCCGCGCCTGGCGCCTCACCAGGTCGTGGTCATTCCCATCGCGAAATCCGACGAGGAGCAGGCCGTCGTCCGGGAAGCCGTCGACCGGCTGCTCGAATCGCTGGAAGGCGTGCGGGTGAAGGTCGACGACCGCGAGCAGTTCGGCCTGGGCTGGAAGTTCACCGAGTGGGAAACGAAAGGCGTGCCGCTGCGCGTGGAACTCGGTCCTCGGGATATCGCGTCCGGTCAGGCCGTGGTCGTACGAAGGGACACGGGCGAGAAGGAGTTTGTACCCCTCGAGTCCCTGGGAGGCCGGGTCGGGGACTTGCTGGAGACGGTGCAACGGGACATGTTCCAGCGCGCTCTGACTTTCCGCGAATCACGTTCCCAGGAGATCCAGGAACGCGATTCTTTTGTGACGGCTGCGAACGGCGACGGCGGATTCATCCATGCCCACTGGTGCGGCGATCCGGCTTGCGAAGCCGCGATTAAAGAGGAGACCCGGAACACGATCCGGTGCATCCCCATGCACTGGGATGATGTTACGGGCGCCTGCGCGTACTGCGGTGGTCCTTCGGAGCGCATGGTCGTCTACGCCCAGGCCTACTGATTACGCCCAGGTCTACTGATCCCGTTTCCTAAGCTTCGTACATCCCCAGCACTTCCATCGCGGCGTTTCGTCCGTTGATGGCGATTACGCTGCCTCCCGGATGGGTGCACGCCCCACAGAGATAGACCCCGGGCATCGGGGTTCGGGGCTCGAGCCGTCTATCCCACATGTAGGCCGGAAGTATCTCGCCCTGGAAGATATGGCCGCCGGTCAGCCCCACCTTCTTCTCTATATCCGGCGGACCCATGACGTCCATGTGCAGTACGGCGTCGGGAATGTTGCTGCAGAAGCGGCCGAGCGTGTCCAGCGCCAGCCTGCCCACTTCGTCCCGCCGGGTATCCCAGTCGCCCTCCGCGAATTCGTAAGGAACGAACTGGGCGAAAATGCTCATGGTTTGACGGCCGGGTGGCGCCACACTGCCGTCGTGGACCGTGTGAAAGTACAGTTCTTCCCATAGGCGCGGGGGCAGCCGACCCTCCCCCGCCAAAGTGTGATTCGTATGCCACTGTTGCGCAGTCAAGGGGATATTGACCTGCCCGCGGTGATGATTTTCGTCCGTGCCAGGCCTGCTGGTAAAGTCCGGCAACTCGCTCAGGCCCACGTTGATCTTGACGGTCGCACCGGTCTGGGGTATGGATTCCACGTGGGCCTTCCAGGTCACATCGGCCTGGTCTCCCAGAAGGCGCAAAGTCACCCTGGGATCGGCGTTCGACACGACGGCAGGCGCGCGGAGGCGTTCGCCGCCCTCCAGTTCCACGCCCTCACCGGGCAGGATATGGCCGACGGGCACGCCCGCGGCCACCACGGCCCCCGCGTCCCGGGCAATGTCGCACAATATAAACGACACCATGCCCATGCCGCCTTCCACGTACCCCCACATGCCAGGCATGCCGCCCATGGTTCCCGTGGAGTGAAAAACGTGTACCGATGCGGTTCCGGGTTCGAAGGGGCTGGCGTTCGTCCCGATCACCCCCTGGCCGATCAGGGCCATGCGCAACCGTTCGTCCTGGAGGTATTGCTCGACGTACTCGACCATGGACCATTCAAAGAGCAGATCGATCGCCTCCCGGTCGCCTCGAAGCCGCGTTTCGATCTGTTCCCGGGTCGGTGCCCGTCCGATCCACATATCGTCTTCTCCGGGCGGACGCAGGGCCTCGCGTATGCGTTTCATCGGCGCGTACATGGCTTCGAAGCCTTCCACGTCGCGAGGCGAAAGGCGGCGGATCTCTTCCCTGCAGCGTTCGTCGTCCTCCCATAATTGGACGCTCGATCCATCCTCGAAGGGGACGAACATGCCCGCCGTCGCCGGCGTCCAGCGATAGCCATACCGGGCGAATTCAAGTTCGTCGATCACCTGCGGGTGCAAAAGGCCTGCGAGGTAGGCGCAGGGTGATACGCGGTATCCCGGCCAGGTTTCCTCCAGCGTGCAGGCGCCTCCCACGCGTTCGCGCGCTTCCAGGACCAGCACCCGCTTGCCCGCGCGGGCAAGGTAGGCCGCGCAGGTCAGGCCGTTGTGCCCGGCGCCCACCACGATTACGTCCCACGTGCGATTCGCGAGTGACGATACCGACTCCGGCAGGCCGATGCGACCCAGCGCGTCGCGGCAGGATACACCGGATGGATCGTCCGTAGCGAGTGGACTTTGTCTCGGATACTCAGTCATGCTGATCCTTTCTGTGATTCCGATTCCTTCTGAGATCCGGATCCCTTCTGTCAACCGTTCCAGGTAAAACGCTTCAGCGCATCCCTGTTCAGTTCCAATCCCAGGCCCGGCGTATCGGATAGCGTGATGTATCCGTCCTCGGGACGGGGTTGTCCGGTGAGAATCTGCGTTTCCGGATCCAGGTTGTGGTCTGGAAAGTACTCCACCATGGGCATGTTCATGTTGGCCATGGCGAGGTGGAAGTTGGTCATCCACCCACCGTGCGCGATGACCGGGATATCGTTCGCCGCGGCAAGATGGACGATTTTCTGTACCTCCGTTATGCCCGCGCAACGGTCCGTGTCGGGCTGCCAGATGTCCGCGCAACCCATCTCGATCCACCGTGCGAAGGCGTGCTTGCCGAACTCGTTTTCTCCTCCAGATATCGGCATGGACGCGGCCTGCCGTACCTTCACGTAACCGGGCCAGTCGTGTGGATGGACCGGTTCTTCCACCCAGGCGAGGTCGAATTCCTCCACCATGCGGATCATCCTGATCGCGTAATCGGCAGTGAAGGAACGGCAACAGTCCACCATTTGTTCGACGTCCGTCCCGATGGTTTCGCGAAGTACCTCGACCACACGCCGGTTCTTGCGCATGCCTTCCACGCCGTCGTCCTGATTGAAGCCGAACCGTTGTTTCACGGCCGTAAAACCCTGTTCAACGTACATCGACGCCTCTTCCCTCAGGAGGTCCAGGTCCGGGTCGCCCTGGTCGCTGGCGTACACGTACAGCTGGCTGGCGTAAGCGCGCAGACGGTCTTTTGTCTTCCCTCCGAGCAGGTTGTATACCGGCTGGTCCAGGTACCGTCCCTTCAGATCCCAAAGGGCCGTATCGACGGCGCTGATGGCGCTGCTGGTAATCCCTTCCCGCGCCTGGGATATGCAGTACCGGTGCATTTTCTCCCACAGCCAGTGCGTGCGCATGGGGTCTTCTCCGATCAACAGGGGAGCGAGGACGTTTTCCAGGACGGAATATACGCCGGGCAGGCCATAACCCTTCTGCGTCACGCCGGTCACGCCCTCGTCCGTTTCGATTTCGATGACGAGCGATCCGGGTCCGTCCGGCTGCTTCGGCCTGGTTTCCGGCGGTGCGTCGTATTTCAGGTCGGGGTAATGATAGATCGGATTGATGGAATGGATGACGAAAGGCCGTGATGCCGGAACGGGCGTCTTGACCGGCGTGATTCGGATGCGGGTGATCTTCATGGCGAATCCTGCGCGGAAGCCTGCCTAGATGAGGTTCGGCAACAGCGGATGATCCCGGTTTTCCAGCGGCAGGGCGACTCGGCTTCCCGTCAGGTGGGCGGCGTGGACGCCGTGTATCATCTCCAGCGCCCAGCGTCCGTCATAACCGCTGTTTATCGGCCTGCGCCCATTCCGTACCGCCTCGAACACGTCGCGGACGATGGCGACGTTGGCCGCCGCCTGGAGCGCGCCCATGGAGGGTTGTGCGGAATGCGCGAGTTCGAGGACTTCCGAGGTGACGTCGCGAATGGCCGCGCCGTCATCCGGATGCCAGACCGGGGATTCATAAATCCGGATCTGCTGGGAGGACTCGTGGACGGTCATGATGCCCTCCGACCCGAAAACCCACATGCCGTACCGTTGAGGATGGCTCGACTGGTTGCGGCGCGTTTCAAAAGTGGCCGTCACACCGTGCCCGAAACCGTACATCGCGTGGATGGCGTCTCCCGCGATCAGCCCCAGTTCTTCCGGACCCTCCACGGCGTCTTCCAGGGTCGCGGAACGGCCGCCGTCCACGGTTACCGCCGCCTGCACCCAGGCGGGGTTTCTGCCCAGGAGAAACCGGAGCATGTCGAATAGGTGGGTGCCGAGCACCATGAGGTCCTCCCCGCCGCCTCGGTGGTCCTCCTTGCCGTTCATCCGGACGTGGAGTATGTCTCCGATTGCGCCTTCGGCGAGCAATTGCCGGGCACGCCACGCGGCCGCGTGCATGCGGCCCTGATGGGCGATGCCCATCACCACACCCGCCTTCTCGCAGGCTTCAATCATGGCGTCGGCTTCGGACAGCGTTCGGGCGATGGGCTTTTCGAGGAAGATGCTCGCGCCCGCTTCCGCGACGGCCAGGGTCATCGCGGCGTGTTGGTCGAGCCACCGGGGACAGATGCTGACGATGTCGAACCACTCGTTTCGGAGCATCTCCCTGTAGTCAGTGTACAGGTTCTGCACACCCAGCCGCTGGCCCGCTTCCCGCAGGCCATCCGGATCGTCGTCGGCCACGGCGATGATGTCCACGTCATCCATGCCGAGGTATACCGTATCCAGGCCATGGCCGTAATTGCCCTTGCCGGTGCGTCCGATAACTCCCGCCCTGTATCGTCTGTCCATCGTGTTCCTTTCCGGTAGTTCTCGCGATGGATCGCTCAAGGAATTTGAACCAGCCAGCCCGCAAGGTTCAGGCTCAGCAGTGTGCCCAATATGGCATAATCGCGCCAGAGGAAGGGAAAAGAAAGGAATTCCGTTCTCTTGCTCCGCATTCCGAAACCTCTGGATTCGAGCGCCATGGACAGCAGGTCGGTATCCCGGATCGCATAGACGAATATCGGCACCAGCAGCGGCACGTACTTGCGGGCCCGCTGCAGCACGTTTCCGCTCTTGAGATCGAGTCCCCTTGCCTGTTGGGCCTGGACGACCGTGCCTATACGGGTAAAAAACAGGGGGACGAGCCGAAAGGCAAGGGACAGCGCGAAACTCACGGCGAAAGGCAGCCCGATAGCCCTTAGGCCGTAGGCGAATTCCTCCACTTTCGTGCAGGATACGAAAATCATGCCGGAGACGAGCATGGCCTCGAGTCGCAGCCCCATGGCGAACCCGAACCGGATGGACTCCACGGAGAGGGTAAAGGGACCAAAGCCCCAGAACGGGTCTCCGACGCGTCTGAACAGCGACCAGGAGACGACGCTGAATACCAGTACGGTGATCATGAGCGGAAGGATCCGACGGAGGTTTCTGAACGCGCCGGCCGCCCTTGCCAGAATCAGCACGCCCGACAGGATAGCCAACTGGTACCAGGGCGACTGGAAGGCCACCGTGAGGATCAGCAACAACGCCAGGCCCACGATTTTGGTCGAGGGATGGAGCCGGTGCAACAGGGTATCCGAGGGTATGTACAGCACCATATGCGGTCCGGTTGATCCTGTACGGCGATCCGAATGATCCGCCGCGGTTCGACAGGCGTTTCGACTGGCCTGCCGTAGTCTGTTCCGGTCAGCGCTTAACCATCCGGGCGCTCGAGGCAGTCCGCAATCTCACGGGCGGAGCGCGCCACGAGTCCGAATTCATACCCGAGACGCACGGCCTCGGGCGCTTCCAGGTAAAGCGATTCGAGCAACTCGGGGTTACTGAAACACGACCGGACGTCTCCATCCTGGACGACGCGGCCGCCCGACATGATGACGCAGCGGTCGGCATACTCGGCGACGACCCACATGGAATGGGTGATGATGACCACGGTCCGGCCGGATTCATTGAGCCGCCGGATCAGACTCAGAATGGCGTCCTGGCCGTGGTAGTCCAGCCCGGTCGTCGGTTCATCCAGGACCAGGATCTCGGGATCCGTCACCAGCACAGAAGCCACGGCAAGTTGCTGTCGTTCACCCCGGGTCAGGTTGAAAGGGTCCTCGAGATCGCGGCCGGACAGGCCGGTTTCCGCCAGGGCCGTGTCCACCTTCACCCTGACCGTCTCTTCCGAAAAGCCGTAGTTGCGCGCGCCAAAGGCGACTTCGTCCCGTACGGTGTTGGCGAAAATCTGGTGGTCGGGATTCTGGAATACGTAGCCCACGCGGCGCCCCAGCTCGGGCAGGGTCCATTCGGTGGTGGATTTGCCCAGGACCCCGACCTCGCCGGCCGTAGGAACGTGGAGTCCGTTCAGATGTTTGGCGAGCGTCGTCTTTCCGCAACCGTTCTGTCCGACCAGCGCAACGAATTCACCCGCCCTGATTTCCAGGGATACGCCGTTCACGGCCGGCGGTGATTCCCCGTATTTGAAAACAAGGTTCTCGATTTGAACGACCGTCTCGCCCGTTTCTCGCTGCCGTGCGCCGTTCAGGCTCTCCTGGGCGTCGTCCTTTACGTGCCACCCGGCCGAAATGATCCGGGATACGGCGGCCGGTATGGTCAAAGCATCGGTTTCAAGGTCCAGCATGGACAGGAGCACGGTAGTCTGAAGCGGCCGGACGCCATGCCGTTCCACGCGCCGGGGATCGGCCAGGATTTCGCCAGGCGGTCCCTCGAGGACGACGCGCCCTTCGTGCATCAGCAGGATCCTGTCCGCGCTCAGGACGTGCTCGGTCTCATGCTCGACCAGTATGATCCCCTCGATTTCGTTTCGCAGAACCTGGGCAAGCCGGAAGATGTCTCTTTTGCCCACGGGATCCAGGTCGGTCGTCGGTTCATCCATAACGACCAGCGCGGGGCTGCCCGCGAGAACCGACGCGATGGCCAACCGCTGTTTCTCGCCGCCCGACAGGCTGGAGGGATCCCGTTGTTCGAAGCCCGTCAGACCGACCCGGCGCAGGGCTTGTTCGACGCGGGTCCGCATCCGGTCGCGGCCCACGGCGAAGTTCTCGAGGACGAAAGCCGTTTCCAGTTCCACGTTGGTGGAGAACAGTTGCGCCTCGAAGTCCTGGAAGACCAGGCCGACAATCCGGGCCAGTTCGTAGACCTGGGGGGGGCCGGACTCCGGTCCGCCGGCTACCTGCAGGCTGCCGTCAAGCCTGCCCTTTATGAAGGACGGGATAAGTCCGTTGAGGCATCGGCACAGGGTGGATTTGCCCGCGCCGGTCTCACCGACGATAACCGTAAGCTCGCCGCGTCGATGAACGTAGCTGATCTGGTCGAGCGCCGGTTTCGAGGCGCCACGGTAGGTGAACGCGAGATCGCTGAGCGTGAGGATCGGCTGATTCAATAGACTTGATGCATGGAGGGTTTTACTCTCTCCGGCAGTGGATGGAGACCGCGGGAATGTTAGCGGTTGCGCGTGCATTTGTCAATATCCGTCTGTCCATGTCATTCAAACACGGTTACGCGCCGGCGCGGGCGGTACCACAAGCCCCTGGTGGACGCCGTTTGAACCTTGACCCTTGTTCAGAATGGAACATAATGTAATAGTATGTAGGAATCTGACATACGTTTCCTGATTTCCATGAGACCCGTTCTCCACCGGATGATGAGATTCGCAGGGACGGGGCAGGTGAATACGGCACCGATCCTGGAGTTGTATCATGGGACGATTAATACCGTTGATTGCTTTCCTTCTCCTCTCGGCATGTTCCCTTGCTCCGAACCGGAATCTCCCCGTGCTCGAGTCTGTACCGGAGTTGCCCGCTGCGTTTGCGAGCGGGGAGGATTCCGGTACGTATCAGCCGCTGGCGTGGTGGAAATCGTTCAAAGACCCGGTCCTCGACCGGATAATCGCAGAGACCCTTTCTTCAAATTTCGACCTGGCCGGGGCGGTCGCCAGAGTTCATCAGGCCAGGATGCGGAAAGGCATAGCCGGGTCGGCGGTGTTTCCGCTGCTGCGGCCGACGGTGAACGTGAACGAATCCGAGGGTCCGACGAATGCCGGCATAGGAGCGCAACTGGAAGAGGTCGGTCTGGATCCCGACGCACTCGGCGCGGCCGGAGTGGATATCCCGGAGAGGCTCGGACTGACGACCTATACCCTGAGCGTTGAATTCGCCTACGAGCTCGATTTCTGGGGCCGCAATCGCAACGACACGCGCGCCGCGGCGGCCGAGTTGGTGGCTACGGAGGCGGACTATCTGAGTGCGAACCTGGGCGTGCTGGCAGAGACCGTACGAACCTACCTGGAAATCGTGAATCTGCGCCAGCAGCAGCGGTTCGCCCTTGAAATCGTGGCCGTCCTGGAACAACAGGAATCACTGGCCGAGTCCCGATACGAGAGCGGGTTAGCCGACTTGGGCGGCGTGCACGCCGCCCGTCGAAGCCTGCGTGAGGCCCAGGCGGAATTGCCGCGAATCGAAGCCCTGCGGGCGGACGCCGAGGGTCGGCTGTGGATACTCATGGGTGGTTTCCGGGCCGACCTGGCGCACTTGCTCTCCGATGCGCCCGGTCCATCTCCCGTACTCGATCCCGTTCCCGCCGGTATACCTGCCGATCTCATGGTCCAGCGTCCCGACGTCCTCGCGGCCATGCAGCGCGTGGAGGCGGCACGGTTCTCGGTGGGCGCGCGACGGGCGGACCTGCTGCCGAGGCTGTCTCTGCAGGGCGCGATCGGACTTCAGAGCACGGATTCAAGCGAGTGGTTCGATCTGGATCAATGGTTTCGGAACCTCACTGCGAACCTGCTCGGTCCCGTATTCCAGGGCTCCCGGATTCGAAGCAACATCGCGCTGGCAGAGGCCAGGTTGAACGAGGCCGCGGCCGCCTACGGCCGTGCCGTGGTAACCGCGGTAAACGAGGTTGAAACTGCCCTGACGGCGTTGGAAGCCAGCCGCAGGCGCCATGCATTGCTGGTGTCCCTCACCGAAGAAACCCGGGCTCAATCCGCGTTGCTGGAGCGAAAATACCTGTCTGGCGTGGGAGAATACGAAGCTTTCCTGGCAGCGGAACAGTCCTGGTTGGCAACGCAGTCGGTACACTCGGCAGCATTGCGCGATCTGGGCTACGCTCGTCTGGCACTCCATCGCGCGCTGGGCGGTACCTGGACCGCAGCCGACCGGGAGGACCTCCTTCAGCATCAGCAAAGCCGGCGCCCTTCCTCTCGCCTACCAACGGAGTGAATTTGCATGTCCCGTCTTACTAGTCTTCTAGTTGCTGGAGGCGTTCTTGGAGTCTCCGTGGCATTGGCCGCCCTGTTGATTTCAATGGCCCCCGAACCGACACGTACGGAACAGCCTCCCCAGACCCCGTTCGTGCAGACCGGCCTGGTCGCCGCCGGGTCTGGCCCCGTACCGGTATTCGGATCCGGTACCGTCCGGCCAGGCGCGGAGGTAGATATCGTTCCTCAGGTCGGCGGCAAAGTCGTCTGGGTTGAACCGGGATTCCAGAGCGGTGGACGAGTAACTTCAGGCCAGACGCTATTTAGGCTCGAAGACATCGATTATCGGCACCGGGTGCGTGAAGCGGAGGCCAACGTCGCCGTCAGCCGGGTGGCGTTCCTCAAAGAGCAGGAACGGGCTTCGATTGCCCGCGCGCAGCACGCGCTTTACTCCTCCCGTCAGGAGGACGACTCATCGCCAAGCGGCGCGAACCCGCTCGCGCTGAGAGAACCGCAGTTGAAAGCGGTCCAGGCCGCGCTGGATCGCGACGAAGCCAGGCTTGCCGACGCCAATCTCGCCTTGCGGAGAACCGAGGTTACGGCGCCATTCGACGGATACGTGCAGGAAGAATCCGTGGACGTGGGGCGGATCGTTGCCGCCGGCCAACCCGTCGCGAGGGTTTTCGCCTCGGATGCGGTGGAAATCGTGGTGCCTCTGTCCGATTCCGATGCCGCACTGATTCCGGGGTTGTGGTCGCTTTCGGCGGGTGACGGGAGCCGGAGAGTCGCTGCGCACGTCGTCGCCCGTTTCGGTGAAGGATCCTATGCCTGGAGAGGTTACGTGGACCGCGCCGAGACGTCCCTTGACCGGCAAACGCGTACCATCGACGTAATTGTGCGCGTATCGGATCCGTTTCGAGCAGGGCGCCCCACGGACGGCACGGTTCCTCTCGGCGGCAGTATTCCTCCCCTGCTGGTGGGCAAATACGTCGAAGTGGAAATAGACGGCCTTGAACGGGACGATTGCTACCTGGTTCCGCGGGCGGCGTTGCAGTCCGGCAACGAGGTCTGGATCGTGCGGGACGGCGGCGTGGTGCATATCGTTTCGGTACAGGTACTGCAACGAATCGGCGACGTAGCCTATGTGACGGGTGACCTCGAAAGCGGTCAGGCAGTCGTCACCGGCGGGATCCGGTTTACCACGGAAGGCATGCGCGTCCAGACGGAAGTCGGCCAGGCCCCATGAGTATGGTTAACGGCAATCATAACGAACCTTCCGGCCCGATCGCCTACATGACGGGCAACGGCGTGGCCGCCAATCTGTTGATGTTGACCATCATCGCCGCAGGGTTGATTTCGCTGTCCGGCATCGATCGGGAAGCGTGGCCCACCACTCCCTTCTATCATATTGAAGTGTCGATGGCCTATCCCGGCGCCACGCCAGAGGAGGTCGAGGAGTCGATCGTCGTCAAGATCGAGGACCGGGTCAGCGGGTTGGATGACGTGAAGGCGGTCAAATCCGTGGCGGCCCCGGGTATGGCATCCGTGCGGATCCAAATGGATTTCGGTACGGACATGGTCCAGGCGCTCAACGATATCGAGTCCGCGGTCAATCGCATTCAGTCTTTCCCGGCCGGTGCCGATCGTCCCGGTTTCCGGGAGATGAACAACCGTATGAGTATGATACGGTTCATCATCTACGGCGACGTGTCCGAACGCTCGCTGAAGGAAACGGCGTATCAGATCGAGGATAGACTCACGTCGCTTTCGTCCGTGTCCCAGGTCGAGGTCAGTGGTGTTCGAAAATACGAGATCTCCATCGAGGTACCGCTTCATCGGCTGCGAGCCCTTGGACTGACACTCACCGATGTCGCCAATACCATTCGTCGCAGTTCCCTGAACCTGTCTGCCGGCAGTATCGATACCCGGGAATCCCAGGTGCGGGTTCGGACCCTCGGCCAGAACTACAATCAGGAGGATTTCGAAGAGATCGTCCTGGTCAGCAGCAGTGACGGCACCGTCTTGCGCCTTGGCGATATCGCCAGGGTTCGCGATGGTTTTCAGGAAACCGACCTGATCGTCCGGCATCAGAACCATCCCGCTGTATTTGTCGAGGTGTACCGGGCCGACGGCGAACAGGTAATGGACGTCGCCACGACCGTCCGGGAACATCTGGCGAACGAGGTGATCCCGGCTCTGCCGAACGGTGTGCACGTCACCATGTGGAATGACGAATCCCAAGCCTATGAGGAACGCGCCGATCTTCTCTTGAAGAATGGCCTCCTGGGTCTGTTGCTGGTGTTGATCGCACTCAGCCTGTTTCTGGAGATCCGGCTTGCATTATGGGTCGCCGTCGGCCTCGCCGTTTCGGGTATCGGCACACTGGCCGTCATGATGGTACTCGATGTGGCTATCAACACCATCAGCCTGTTCTCTTTCGTCCTCGCCATAGGGATTGTTGTCGACGACGCCATCGTCGTTGCCGAGCATATTCAATATGAACGCAGCCGGGGAACGCCCGGGGTCGTTGCTGCGATCCGCGGCGTACGGCGGATAAAAGTGCCATTGACCTTCGCGGTCCTCACCTCGGTGGTGGCTTTCGTCCCGCTGCTGTTCATACCAGGCGGCGTCGGTGACGTATGGCGGGCACTGCCGATCATCCTAATCGCCATGCTGTTTGTTTCCCTGGTCGAATCACTGCTGGTATTACCCAACCACCTGTCCCGTTTGCACGGTCCGGAATGGACGCCGACAAGTGCTTTCGACCAGTTCTTCGCGCGGATACAGGGTCGTGTGAACGAGTCGCTGAACCGGTTCGTGCAGGGTCCCCTGGACCGGGCGCTACGGTTCGCGACGGATCAGCCCGCGGTCACGTTGGGGGGGGCTGTGGGAATGCTCGTGCTTAGTATCTCGCTGGTGCCGGCGGGGATCGTACCTACCACGTTGGCCGCGGACGTGGAGGGGGATTTCGCGACTGTCATCCTGGAGATGCCCGATGGGACGACCGCTCCGAGGACATACGAGGTGGCACAGGAACTGGAGGCCGCAGGTAACCGGGTCGTCGAACGGCTTTCGCGCGACCGACCCGAAGATGCGCCACCACTGCTGACCGGCGTAACGGTGACCGTCGGACAGGGCTCGAGACTCGAGGGTGGGCTTAATCCGGCACCCACCCTCAATCCGCAGGCCAACATTGCAACCATCGAGTTCAAACTCTTGAGCGCGCAGCAAAGGCAGATCACTACCGGAGAGGTCGTGCAGGCATGGCGAGAGGAAGTGGGTGTGCTCCACTACGTGCGCGGCATTACCTTCAGCGGAGAGGTCTTCGATCTGGGCAACCCGGTCGAGGCCGTGCTGTCGCATCCGGACCCGGTGCGACTCGCCCGGATTGCGGACTCCGTGGTCGATGGTCTGCGTGGCGTGGCAGGCGTCTACGATGTGCGTTCGGATCACGCCCCGGGCATCCCGGAAATACAGCTTGAACTGCGGCCGGAAGCGCGGACTTTGGGTCTCACGCTGGAAGCGTTGGCCGCACAGACGCGCGCCGCATTTTTCGGCGCGGATGCCGTCCGGGTGCAGCGCGGCCGGGAAGAGGTCCGGGTCTACGTGCGCCTGCCCGCCGATGAGCGGAGTTCCATCACCGATATCGAAAGGTACCTGATCCGTACGCCGGCCGGTGCCGAGGTCCCGGTCGTCAGTGTGGCCTCGCTGAACTCGGGCGTGTCGTCGCTGGCCGTTCGGCGGAAGGATGGTCAGCGTGTCGTCACGGTCACCGCAGACGTGGACGCCGCAGTGATCTCCGGTGACCAGGCCAACAGCATCCTGGCGGATTCCATCCTCGCGGAATTGACCGCCGTGTACCCGGACCTGACCTTCACGTTCGGAGGTGAACAACAGCAACAACTCGAGTCCCTGGATGCACTGTATCGCGGATTTGCGATCGCTCTGATCATGATCTTCGTCCTGCTCGCCATCCCCCTCCGATCCTATACCAAACCGTTCATCATCATGGCGGTGATCCCGTTCGGGTTCATCGGAGTGATCCTTGGTCACTGGGTCCTTGGCGTAGCCCTGAGCGCGGTCTCCTTCATGGGTATATTCGGCCTGAGCGGCGTGGTCGTAAACGATTCACTGGTCATGATCGATTTTATCGATCAGAAACGCAGGGAAGGCGCTCCGGCGCGGACTGCGATCATAGAGGGCGCCAAGGGACGTTTTCGTCCGATTATGCTTACTTCCCTGACTACGTTTCTCGGCTTCATACCCTTGATTCTGGAACCCGCTATTCAGGCGCAGTTCCTGGTCCCCTTTGCCGCATCGCTTGGTTGCGGCATACTCTTCGTCACGGCCATACTCATGATGGTCGTTCCCGCTCTTTCCACCATTCATCTGCGTCTGATGAAGGGAGGCCACTAATGGCTGGAACAGCAAAGGACGTGAAGCCACAGTCTCTTACTTTGACCCAGGAACTCATCCTGATGCTCCTCAACGAGGAGACTGGCTACTTCCACCAGGTGCCCGGTTGGGATTTGAACTGCGCCGTGGTCGGTGCCGTGCTTGCGGAGCTTTCAGTCAGATCTCGCATTGACACGGACCTGGAGTCCCTGTTCGTCATCGACAAGACACCAACGGGCAATTCCAGCATCGATTTCATACTGGAAGAAATCGTAAACGAGTCAAATCGGCATAATACACAGTACTGGGTCGAACGGCTGGCTCCCCGTGCGGAGACCATCATTGATTCGGTTCTGGATCGCCTGGTAGAAATGAAGATCCTTGAACACCACGACGGCGAGTTCTGGACGCTGGCCCGTGCTGACTGGAAAACGGAATTGAACAGCGATGTCGGAAAGGGTACTGCAAATCAGTTCATCAGAACGCGGATCAGCCGGGCGATCTTCATGAACGAGATCCCCGATCCGAGAGACGTTATTGTAATTTGCCTCGTCAATACGTGCGATGTGTTTCGATTCATGTTCCAACTCGATGACGAGACGGAGCAACGCATAGAGTTTATCTGCAAGATGGACGTGATCGGCCGTTCTATCGCCGAAGCAGTCTCCCATCAACTCGCCGGTCCGACGCTTCGACGTCCCGGTTTTACCAAGAAGATTCCGAGGGTACCGTTACGCAAGCTGATGATGCACCCGCATGTTCGAGACGGCAACCTCCACGCGCTATTTGCGGACCTTGCGCTGGACTACGGTCCGGTGTTTGAGATCCGTCCTCCTTTCACCCGGCCCATGGTCTTTCTGGCCGGACCCGAGGCTAACCGCTGGGTGCATAAGCACGGGCGCATGTACCTGAGTGCAAAGGACTATTTCAGAGACTTCGAGAAAGTCTACGGCGCTTCCGGCCTCTTGCCTTCCCTGGACGGCGCCGATCATTTCCGCCTGCGCAAGTCCTTGTCTCCAGCGTATTCCCGCGGGAGACTTGCGGGGCAGCTGGACAAGCTCTACCATCATGCCTGGCAATATATGGCAAGCTTGAATGTCGGCGACTCCTATCCTGCAACATCCATGTGCCGGCAGATGGTGAACGCCCAACTCTCGCCACTGTTTATCGGTATCGACACGCAGGACCTGATGGACGATCTGATGCAGTACAAGGAACGGGCGCTCAGCGTGCACGTCGCCAGGATTCTGCCCAAATTCACGCTGAACACCCCGGGCATGAAACGCCGGGCGAAATCCCTTGATACACTGATGAAACGAGTCGAGGAGGTCCACACCCCCGCCCAACGGGCCGGAAACCCGCGGGATCTGGTGGACGATTACCTCAGTCTGCACGCGAGCGACCCGCAATTCCTCCCGGAGGCCAACCTGCGGTTTGCCTTTTCCGCGGCGTTGATCGCCAGCGTGTATCTTGGCGATACGTTCAGTCTGGTAGTATACGCCATGGCGTCGCAGCCTGCGCTCTACGAGAAAATCCGAAATGAAGCCGATGCCGTATTCGGGAACGGCGTTCCGGACGTCGAGGCGTTCACACCATCCACGATTGACGTCACGCACCGCTTCCTCATGGAGTGTATGCGCATGTACCCGATCGTTCCCATGTCAATTCGAAACGTGATGAATACGTGTGTGTTCGAGGGTTATGAACTGCCCATGAGGGAACGGATCCACATCGCGCCGACCGCCTCGCATTACATGAGCGATGTCTTTCCCGACCCGTACACCTTCGACATCGACCGCTACCTTCCGTCGCGCAATGAGCATCGTAGCCCCGGGTACGCCCCGTACGGGCTGGGCACGCACATGTGTCTCGGCACCCGTTGGATGGAACTGCAATTGGCTGTCAACTTGCTGATGATGGCGCACCACTTCAAGATCGAAGTGTCGCCTGCAAACTATAAGCTGCGATTCAATCCGTTTCCGTCTTTGAAACCGACCAAGAAGCTGCAGTTCGTCATCTCCGAGCAAAGACGCGAACTGCAAGTCTGAAGCCGTGTAGACGAAAAGCCAGGGGAATACCACGAAATGGCGATGGGCAAACTCACCAGAGAACTGAAAGATGCGAGCCGGGGTTCGGACGTCAAGGGTCGCGTGCAGCGCTTTGAAGGCTGGATCGCCCGGGCGGCCGATCGCGCGAATGAGTACGACCATACCGTAACAGTGAAAGAGTACTATGATCTTTGCAGCGGGTTAATGGTGTGGGGTTGGAACGAATCCCTCCACTTCGCGCCACTTACGCCTGATGAAAGCCTGGAGGAATCCATAGTCCGGCATCAGCGGTTGATGATCTCGAAGCTGGAGTTGCAGCAGGGTATGACGGTTGTCGACGTCGGTTGTGGAATCGGCGGCCCGATGCGTCGCGTCGTCCGAGAGGCCGGTGTCCGGGTTGTCGGAATCAACATCAATGAACTCCAGTTGGATAAGGCAAAGAGGTTGAACGCTGAAGCGGGACTCGGCCACATGGTCGATTACGAGACGTGTAGCTTCATGGATATGGGCGGCATTGAGGACGAGACGTTTGACCGGGCCTATGCCATCGAGTCAACGTGCCACGCGCCAGACAAGGAACGCGCCTTCGCGGAGATATTCCGCGTACTCAAACCGGGAGCCCTGTTTTGGGGTCAGGAAATGTGTCTGACCGAGAAATTTGATCCGAAAGACAACCGACACCGGGCCATTGAGCAGGACCTCAGGCGCGGCATTGCGCTGAACGACATTGCGACGTTCGGGGAAGTGAATCACGGGCTTGAAGCGGCGGGATTCCACGTCATCGAAGGGATGGACCGAGACGTCCGGAAAGGACCATCCACGCCTTGGTATCGGCCTATGGAGAGTCGGCATGGGATATTGGGGAACGCGCTGAACAGGCTCCCGTGGGGCCGTAAGGCCGTGATCGCAGGATCGAAGATGGCCGAAGCGCTAAGCCTGATTCCGAAGGGGTACTCGGAAGTGATCCGACTCCTGGATCGAACTGCAGACGCTTATGTCGAGGGCGGCAGGGCGGGTATCTTCACGCCGCTGTACTGTTTCCTGGTTCGTAAACCTCTTTGACCCGATTGACCTTGTCGACCAGTCCATAGCTGATGCCGTCGGGCAGAACCTGGTCAGTCCATATGGAGTGGCTTGATAAATTGCTGCAGGAAACTGAAGCGTCGAGCCGAGAGTACCCGTCCGCTGAATCATACCAGGGATTTCAGATGATCCTTACCCAGGTTTTCCGTTTCGCGGCAATTGTCTGCTTCGCTGCCGTTGCGGGATTCGTGGTAGTTATCCGTTTCGCTGCCGTTGCGGGATTCGTGGTTTTTGCGGCCGGCCAGGTCGGCGCGAACGCGCAGTCGATCGATGAAGCCAGGGCCGCTTTCGAGGAAGGCCGCTTTCTCGAGGCGGCGGATCTCGCGGAAGCCCTCGGGACTTCAGGGGGTTACGCCCTGGGGGCGCAATCGCTCGCGGTGTACGGCCATCATGTGGCGACCGAGGATGACCGGACCGGGTTTCTGGAACGTGCGATGCGACTCGGAGAGGAGGCGGTGCGCGCCGATTCGACCAATTACGAAGCGTATTACCAATCCGCGCACGCCGTTGGCCGATATGCGCAGAACGTCGGAATAATGACAGCGCTTCGACGGGGCCTGGCGGGCAGGGTCCGCGGCCTGCTCGAGGCTACGCTCGCCATCTCCCCCGATTTCGCCGATGCGCATATGGCCTTCGGGGGCTGGCACGCCGACATCGCCCGTGCCGGGCGCATTGCCCGATTCCTGTACAAGGGAAAGCGGGAAGAAGCCGTCATCCACTACGAGCGGGCCCTGGAACTTGCGCCGGACTCGAAGGTCGTGCTGCTGGAATATGCCCTCAGGCTTCCCGATCTCGATCGGGAGGACGGCCGGGAACGGGCCAGGGCGTTGCTGTCGAAGGCGGCCGAACTACCGGTGAGAGATGCTTTCGAGAAGTTCATCCAGCAGGATGTACTGGAGGCCCTGGCGGAGCTGGAGGACGGCGGATAGCTCCTCGGGCGGCAGATGCAGGCAGGCTTGCGCAAACTCCTCCAGGTCCGGACCACCTTCTACCCGACACCGTGGAGATCGCACCGATCAGGCTTTGGGCCGTTCCGGGTAGAACTGCCGACAATACCTCCGGTACGCCCCAATGGGGCCGTCGGTCTGGCACAGCCTCGGGGGAGACCGTTACTGCTTCCTTTCCCAGATCACCACGTCCTGCAGGACATCCTGCTTTTGCACTGATCCAGAACTTGAATTAGCATCCTCTTTAAAAAAACCTCTGTTTTCCTTTGACATTTACAAAACACATGTTTAGTATAATCGAGTGTTTTCATTTAATCCCATACTTTAGAAGAGGCAACAAATCATGAAGGGGCTTCTTGCCATTTTGATAATCTTCAGCACGAATTGTGGAGGGTTACAGACACAAGAGCGTTACACGGGACAAACTATCGAGCAGATCCTTGAACTGCCGGAAGAAGAGATCGACCTGGGTATAGCGTGCCTGGTGCTGGCAAAAGATGCCTTTCCCGGGCTTAATGTCGCAGGATTCGATTACATCCTGGATTATATGGCCGACCGGATTGACAGGCTGATGCAGGGAGCAGTCGATCCGGAATCACGTATCGGCATGATGAATACTTATCTCTACCGGTCTGGTTGGTGGAACGATTCCCTGACTTTTACCTATGATTTGGATGACTTGAAAGGCGCGCAGAAAGAGAACCAGTTCTTGAACGGCTACCTGTCGACCAGGACCGGGTCGTGCATTACCATGCCGATGCTGCACCTTGTATTGGCGGACAGGTTGAACTGGCCCATGAAGGCATCTCGCAGCGTCCGGCATTACTTCCTGCGATACGTCGCTGATGGTTTTGAGAGGAACAACATCGATGCAACGGTGGAAGGAGGATACCGACCTGACGGACTATACAAGGAAGAAGCGGGTATTACCGACAAAGCTATCGAAAACGGGGTATACCTGCGCACTTTATCCAAAAAGGAGTATATCGCTTCATTGCTCTTGAATCAAGCAAGGCATTTCCACGAACGTGAAGCAGATCTGCACAAAGCCGTACATTTACTGCGGTTGGCCTTGGCAACGGATCCGACGTTTGCCAGCGCCCATTGGAATCTGGGCCATTACTATTATCTGTTGGCACGGCAGTTGGAACAAGAGATGGAAGGTAAGTTGATTGCCGCAAAAGTAAACTTTGAAATCAGTAGACGGGCTATGGAAGATGCGCCCGGTCTCGATAGGAGTTCTCCGGGCAGTTCCCCTGGATCTCCTGGACAGGGGGAACTACATACGATTGATCCCGATTCCGGGATGACGCGTCCCCCATGACCGGATTCCAGACTATCTTCCCTCAACCCATTCCTAAGCCAGGATCAACGGGCCAACCAATCGACGTACCCGATTCTGGCCTGGCTCCATCGGGATCCGATTATCAAACCGAACTGCAACGAACCCGAGCAGCTTATTTACCAAAACTCGAAGAAATGTTGCAAAATTCTCGTTGGCATAGAAACAAAGCCAGGGAATTGGGTATAGTACTGGAACTACCGGATACCTATTATCTACGTCAGGCGGAGAGTATCGAAAAGTTCCGGCGTACAGGTAAGTACTGATTTTCACATCTCGCCAGAAAGGAATGCTTAATGTTCAGCAGAAGTGCGTTTTTCATGTTGTTGGTTGTATCAGCCGGACTTGTATATCCAGTTCACGCCGAACGAATGTACGGCAGCGGGGTTGGCCGCTTCACCACACCCGATCCGGTACTCAATACACTGGATCCGAACACATTGTTAAGCATCAGCATGCGTACCGATAAAGGGAGGATGTTTAGTACCTCTCCCTACGCATATGGCTTTAATAATCCCCTCCGATACGTAGATCCTGATGGTAGATGGCCTTTCTGGATACACAATAGGATCCTGGCCAGCGCATTCACAGGACTATTGGACAGTCGTCAGATCAAGATCCTTCAGTCGGCAAGTGCCAATGTCGACAAGGATCAAAGCAGGGTAGGATCATATAAGCACGCAATGAGAAGTCCGGGCCAAAGTGCCGAGGAAGCCGAGCAGCTTATGAATAAGTTTCTTGATAAGAAGCTTAATGAGTTTATGACGAAGGATGGCGACGAAGCTCTATATGCCTTGGGAGAGGCTTTGCATCCAATCATGGATTCGACTTCACCCAGTCATCAGGGATTTCAAGAATGGGAGGGTCTTGGTACCTTACCTAAATATCTAAAGGCTGGGATTCATTTTTTAAGAGAGGGCTTGTATATTTCAGACGAGACGCATGAGGAGACAGTAGAGATGGTCCGCAAGTTTTATTCAGATGCTGTTAAAAAGAAAAAAGTAGCAGAAGAACAAAGGTGAACTGACCTATGGGTCTTCTTAGAAAAACCTTGATTTGGTCGCTCTCGATTTGGCTCCTTTGGTCCTTTCTAGTTTGTTCATTGTTTTTTTTTCCATTGACGAACAGCATTATTGACCAAGTCAGAGGTGTTGTTTTAGCAGCGATGCTGCTTCCTGGAATGGTGGTAGTCGTTCCTTCGCTAATAGGGATATCAGTTACCGGGTTAATGAATCATAATATAGATATGGGTCTGGTCATAATTGCCAGTTTTCTTGTGAATACCGGATTGCTGTATCTGTTTTTCTTGATCAAAGCGAAGTTGAAAATCCATAAATCAAGAAAACAAGCTCTGAATTAAGCTAAGCCCCCTGCGTTTGACCTCTCTCATATTGGTAGCGATCTTTAGCCCGTTCCGGACCAATGAGTTCATTTCGCACATCCTCTTCCACTTTCTCCCGGACCCGCTCGGTCGGGTCGCCCCAGCCACCGCCGCCGGGGGTTTCGATCCGCAGAACGTCATTCCTGTAAAGTTCGGTATGTGCCTTGGTAGGGATCTCCCTGACCTGCCCTTCGTTGTCGATCACGTAACAGTGGGCGCCCGTCGCATTGCCGCCGCCTTCGAGCCCCCAGGGCGTGAATTTCCGGCGGTCTGAACCCAGGGTGATGATGGTGCGTTCACCCAGACACTTCAGCTCCCGCATCATCCCGCAGCCGCCGCGCTGACGGCCGGGCCCCTCCGTATCCGGGATCAGGCCGTACCGCTCGACCCGGAGCGGGTAGGTACGCTCCATGATTTCGACCGGCGCGTTCCGCGTGTTGGTGAGGTGCGTGTGCACGCCGTCCTCTCCGTCCATATCGAACATGGCGCCCTGGCCGCCGGCGTAGGTTTCCACGTAGTTGTAGTATTCCCCGGAAGCAGGATCGATCCCGCCGATGTTGACCAGGTTCATCTCCCCGCTGCAGGCCGCGCACACCCGGTCGGGCGCGGCCTGGTACAGCGCGCCCATCAGCACGTCCACGACCCGCTGGTCCGTCAGGATGTTGGCGTTCCCGATAGCCGCCGGATAGGTAGCCTGCAGGATGGACCCCTCGGGGGCGAAGATGTCCAGGGGCCGGTACGCCCCGGCGCAGGCGGGCAGGTCCGGATCGATCACCGTCTTGCACACGTAGCTGATGCAGGAAGCGGCCGCCGGCAGCCGCGCATTCAGCGGACCCAGAACCTGGTCGCTGCAACCCGAAAAATCCGCGCGCAGTTCGTCGCCCGAGACGGTCAGGGCGACTGCGATCTTCACTGGCGTATCGGTGACGCCGTCGTCGTCCAGGTAGTCCTCGAAGGTGTACTCGCCGTCAGGCAGGTTACCTATCCCCGCCCGCATCCGTCGTTCCGCGTAGTCCTGGATCTCGTCCATGTAGTGGATAACTTCTTCGGGCGACTCCCTGGACATGAGTTCGCTTACCCGCTGCTGGCCGATCTGTGCGCAGGCGTACTGGGCCATCAGGTCGCCCCGCACCTCGTACTGCGTCCGCACGTTCTGGTTGATCAACTTGTAGATATCTTCGTCGAGCTGTCCGCCCTTGAAAATGGGGAGCGGCGGGATCTGCAGGCCCTCCTGGTAGATTTCCGTCACGCCGAAGGGCATGCTGCCCGGCGCGAAACCGCCCATGTCCACGTGGTGGGCGGTGGATGCCGCCAGTGCGACCGGGCGGTTCTCATGGAATATGGCGGATACAAGGGAAACATCCGGCAGATGGCCCGGTCCTTCGGGATACGGCAGGTTCGTGATGTAGACGTCTCCGGGCTTCATGGCCGACACGGGATAGACTTCCAGTATGGACTTCACCACGCCTGGCATCACGCCCAGGTGTAAGGGGACGCCCGATTCCGCCTGCGCAAGGATCTCCCCCGTGGGCTGCACGATGGCAGCGGAACAGTCCCGCCGGTCCTTGATATTTGTGGAGTAACTGGTGCGGATCAGCGCGGCGCACATTTCCTCCGCGATGCCGGTCCACCGGTTGCGCATCAGTTCCAGGCTGATGGGGTCGGTCTTCATGGATTTTCCAGTCCGGCAACGGCAATCTGGTCCCAGGCGTCGATACACGCTTGCTCGCCGGGCCAGATCAGTGTCGTGGAATCGAGCTGCTCGATGATGGCCGGTCCGTCGATCTGCTGGCCGCTGCGCAGCGCGGAACGGTCATACACGGCCGTTTCGATCCAGTTGCCTGAAAGATATACGGGCCGAATGGAAGGCGGCTCGGGCCGATCCGGCACGGCTCGCTCCGCGGTATCACGCCGGCTGCCCGAAATCACCAGTTCCGCAGACACCCACACGTTGACGAGTTGAACCCGTTGATCACGGCGCGCGAATCCGTATTGGCGCTCGTGCTCGAGGTGAAAGGCCGATTCGAGCAAGGCCAGGTCGACGGCGCCCTCGGGCAGGTCGATGGGAATATCGTAACCTTGACCCGCGTATCGCAGGCCCGCGCGACGGCTGAAGACCGGCTTGCCTGTAGCCGACGAAGTAGACAGCTCCCCTTCCGCCTGTACGGTCAATTCTTCCAGCATCTTCTCGAATTCCGAAGCCCCGAGTCGATCCAGCAGTTCTACGTGGGTCTGGATCCGGTCCGAACGCAGGTTCGAAAAAACGAGACCCTCGGCCGAAGCGACACCGGGCGCGAGCGGTACCACCACGTCACGTATGCCCAGTTCCCGGGCAAGTTCGACGCCGTGGAGCGGTCCTGCGCCGCCGAAGGGCACCAGGGTGAACAGGCGGGGATCATAACCACGTTCCACGGTGAGCTTCCGGATGGCCGCCGTCATAGAGGCGTTGATCACCCGGATGATCCCTTCGGCGGCCTCCTCCGCCGTGCATCGCAGGCAGGCCGCGATTTTCTCCTCGATCACCCGACGCGCGGCTTCGGAATCCAGGGACAGCGCGCCGCCCAGCAGGCTGTCCGTGGAGAGCCGGCCCAACACCAGGTTCGCGTCCGTCACGGTGGGTTCGGAACCGCCGGCCCCGTAGCAGGCGGGACCCGGTTCCGCCCCCGCCGATTGCGGGCCCACGCGCAGGGCGCCGCCCGAATCGATCCATGCGATGCTGCCGCCCCCCGCGCCGATCGTATGGATGTCCATCATGGGGGCTTTGAGGGCCAGGCCGTCGATCTCCGCGTTCTTCGCGAAAGCTATGTTGCGTTCGTATATCATCGCCACGTCGAAACTTGTTCCCCCCATGTCGACGGTGATGACGTTTGGCCGGTCGAGCCGCCTTCCGATTTCCTCGCCGGCCACGACACCTCCGGCCGGACCCGAAAGAATCGTATGCACGCAGTGATCCGCAGCGTCCCGGGCCGAGGTGACCCCGCCATTGGATTTCATGACGTACAGCGGCGCCTCGATGGATGCCTTGGAAAGGGCATCGTCCACCTTCTTCAGGTAATTCGTCATGACGGGCTGCACGTAGGCGTTCATGACGCAAGTACTGAACCGTTCGTATTCGCCTTCTTCACGACTCATGTCGGAGGAGAGGCAGACCGTGGTTTCGGGCAGTGCCCGCCGAAGCACTTCGCCTGCCGATTGTTCGTGACCGGGATCGATATGGCTGTGGAGGAACCCGACGCCGACGGCTTCGATGCCTTCCTCCCTGAGTGCCGCCACGAGGCTGGCAAGCCGATCGTGGTCTATGGGCACCGCTTCCGACCCGTCGTGCAGGGTCCGTTCGGGCAGCTCATATCGCAATGAGCGGGGTACGAGGGCCGAAGTCCGGCGGATGCGCATGTTGTACAGATGGGGACGGTCCTGCCGCTGGATGTGGAGGACGTCCCGGAACCCTTCGGTGGTGATGAATGCGGTGTGGGCCCCCTTCCGCTGAAGGATCGTATTGGTGGCCACCGTGGTACCGTGAATCAGGAACAGGATTTCTGCAGTGCCGACGCCGGCCCGGTCGACGAGTTCTTTGACGCCTTCCACCAGCGCCCGACTCGGATCGGCGGGCGTACTCGGCACTTTGTGGAATACCAACCGGCCCGTGTCGGGGTCGGACAGTACGAGATCGGTAAACGTGCCGCCCGTGTCGATGGCGATGCGAACGCTCATGGGAGGTTTCCGCTCATGAAATGCTATACGGTGTTCTCGTCCAGCGGGAAATCGATACGTACGTTGCCGTGCTTCTGTGATGCGAGAAACCCCAGGATGATCTCCAGGGTATTCCGGGCGGCGCGGGGAGGTGAAATAGTCTCGCCGCCGTGTTCCATGACGTGGACGAGGTCCCGTATAGCCGCTACGGAGTAGTAGTGGGTTGGACCCTTGGGGGCGACGGTCTGGATACCGTTACCCGTGTCGAGCTCGTAATAGTCCTCGTGAACGAACATCCATCCGTCGGTACCGTCCAGCTGGTAACCTCCACGGCATTCCATACCCTTGGAACCGTTGTAAAATGCCCGCACGCCATTCTTGAAATGGATGAAACCGGAACAGCCCGGCTCCAGGTCCGCGTTCCTTCCGCCATCGCCCTGGTAGGGCCAGTAGTCCTCGTAGCCTTCGTCGAGTTCGGCGAAAACCCAAGCGGGTTCCGATCCCGCGAGGTAGCAGGCCATGTCAATCATGTGGGTGCCGTTGCGGAAAAGAATGGCCCGGGGGCCGCCGAAGTTCAGCGTGATGCGTTTCAGCTCGCCGATCGTGCCTTCGTCGAGCAGCTTCCTGACTTCCCGGTATACCGCTCCCCAGCGGCGTGTGTGGTTGATGTTCATGGGCACGTTCCGGCTTTCCACCGCGGCGATCATGCGGTCGGCATCCGCAAGGGAGGTCGCAATCGGTTTCTCGCAATAGATGCCCCGAACGCCCGCCGCGACCCCGTCCACTACGATGTCCGCGTGGCGGTGGTCCGACGTCACCACGCTCAGTATATCCGGTTTGCAGGCTTCAAGCATCTCCCTGTAGTCTGCGAATCCCCGCAATCCCGGGAAGGTACCCGACCAATCCTCCATGGTTTCCTGCAGGAGGTCTTCTTTCAGGTCACAGACACCGACCACCTCCGTAAACGGCAGGAGGGCATAGGCCGGTACGTGCCGGTTGGGCATTTCCTGGCCCATTCCGTGGTCGCCGTCGACCGGGGGCTGCCCCGCCCCGATGCCGCTCAGGCCCACCACGCAAGCCTTGTAGGTCCGTTCGTCAGCCATGGCTGTCCTTTCTGTAATTTGGTACTGCTTCTAGGGTGGCGCTATGCTCGTAACTGTGTTTCGGGCCGCACGTAACGGTCATGCGTGCGGATTCCGGTCACGGGTGTGATTCCGTTCGAACAGCAGGTCATGACGCGTCTTTCCAGCGTTCGATCTGCGCTTCATCCAGGGTGACGCCGAGACCGGGCCCTTCGGGTACTTTAGCATGGACGGGGCCGAGTTCCAGCGGCGTCTCGATCATATCGCCTTCGTGATACAACGGACCGAGCAGGTCGCCGGGATAGGTCTCACTGTCGACGCATTCCACGCTGGCCGCCACGTGGAGCATGGCCGCCGTGGCGATCCCCAGCTCGAGATTGCTGCCCATGTGACAGCGCAGACCCGCCGCGCCGGCCACGTGCGAGATGCCCAGCGTCTGTCCGATCCCCCCGTTCTTGCCCGGATATACGCTGATGATGTCCGCGGACCGGCGCAGGGCGGTCTGCATGGCGTCGTGCGGGGTGAAGACGCTCTCGTCGGCCATGATGGGGATGGTCGTACCCGTTCTGATCAGGGCCGCTTCATCGTCGAACTGCGGTGCCATGGGCTGCTCTGCGAACAGGATGTCCAACGGCTCGAGGAGGTGCAGCATGCGTCGCGCAACGGCCGGCGGCCACCCGCAATTCGCGTCGATGCTCATACGGATATCCGGGCCGGCCAGCGCGCGGACCGCGCGGACGCGTTCGAGATCTTCCCCGGGGTCCAGCCCGACTTTGACCTTGAGACACTGCACACCCCACTGCAGGAATTTCTCCGCCAGGGCAACCGAAGTCGGCACGTCAAAGGCGCCGACCACCATCTTCATGGGTATCTCCTGCCGGACCTTTCCGCCCAGCAACTGATAGAGCGGTTTCCCCGCACGCTTGCCCGCCAGGTCCCAAAGGGCCATCTCCACGCCCGCCTTGGTGAAGGGGTTCAGCTTGACGACCTCGTCCATGACTCCGCAAAGCCGGTTCACGTCCGTGGGATCCTCCCCCTTCAGCGCGGGATCCACCAGGTCCCGGATCGCAGCCGTGCAGGACGCGGACGTTTCCCCGCTCCAGCGCGGCGCGACCGTGGCCTCTCCCAACCCGGTCAGCCCCTCGTCCGTATGCACCCTGAGGATGACGTAAGGGGAGACGATATGTTCGCCGTGGGCGGTTTTCGTGGTCATGCCCTGCTTGAGTGGCACTTCGACGGGAATGGTTTCAATGCGGGTTATCTTCATGTTCTGCTCCGTTTCCGGTGGTTCAGGTATCCGTCACGCGGATGAGGTTTGTTTTCTACTGTGCATTGTTTTCTACTGTGCATTCATCTGAGCCAGTCGTCCCGGTGTTCGGCGACGAACGCGTCGTCGTTCAGATGGGGATAAGCGCGGTAAACCCGGTCTATCTCCTCGTACTGGCCGGGCGAAAGGGTCTCGTCGCGGTTAAGGCACCAGTTGCCTTCGAGCAGGCCCTGCCTGCGTAGCACTTCGTGAATCCCGGGGATGCACCCGGCAAAACCATGGGCCGGATCGAAGAAGGCCGCGTTGCAGTCCGTGACCTCGATCGATCGGGTCAGCAGGTTCTGCGGCACCGCCTCGCCTGTTGTCGAGACGTCCTGACACGCCCGCAGCATCTCCACCGCTCCCCGGGTCCAAACGGCCCAGTGACCAAGCAGCCCGCCCCTGAACCGTACCGACCGGCGCGCGTCTCCGCACTGGAATGCGTGCTCTGTCAGGAGATCCATCACGATGTTGTCGTCGTTGCCGGTGTAGAGCGCAATCTCCTCGTGCCTCCCCGATTCCGCCAGTGCCCGGAGCACGTCGAGCGTGTGGTATCGGTTAAACGCCGCGATCTTTATGGCCACGACGCCATCCAGTTCCACGAAGCGACGCCAGAAACGGTAGGGGAGCACCAGGCCGCCGACAGAGGGTTGCAGGTAGAACCCCATGACGGGAATGGCATCGGCCACGGCCCGGCAGTGCGCGATGAGTTCGTCGTCCGTGGCACCGCCCATGGCGGTCAGGTTGAGCAGGCCGGCGTGGTAGCCAAGGGATTTTGCCGTTTCCGCCTCGCCGGTTGCCTGCGCAGTTCGTCCACAGATCCCGGCGATCCGAATGAAGCCCGCCGGTGCTTCCCGGTCCATAACCTCCGCGGCAAGCCCCAGTACTGGTTCGTAGAGTCCGTACGCCAGATCCCGGATCTCGAACTGGGTCGTATGTACCCCCACGGCAAGGCCACCGGCGCCGGCAGCGAGGTAGTACCGCGTGAGCGCCCGCTGGCGGCGCTCGTCCAGCTTTCTCTCTGCCGTGACCGCCAGGGGATGGGCCGGAATAACCGCGCCCTGTTTCAAAGCCGCCCGGACTGAAGGGGGCATTACGTCATGCATGCGTAAACTCCGGAAATGAGTTTTTCAGTTTATCCGCGGCCAAGTATCCGCGGCCAAGCATACGCGGACAAGAGTCCGCATGGTTTTGGGAATCGGTTCCCATGTTCGCTTCCCGGGTAAACGGCACCCACGCTCAAAATCGTCCGGTGCGCGATTCGTAGCCGGTCGGTTTATCCAGGCTTCGGCCGTCAGTGCGGATCCAGTGGGCGACCCAGTCCGCGATCCTTTCCGCCGGTATCTCAGGCTTGCCCAGCTTGTCGAAAAGCCTGCGGGCATCGCCAAGCAGCGCCGTTTCGCTCTCGTGGCCCGTAAACTGCGGCTTTCTTTCGAGTCGACGGCCAAGCATCTCGGACACCGACCGGACGGAGAGAATGTCCGGTCCCGTCAGGTTCAGGATCGTGGCGGGACTGCTGCAGAACGGGAACATGCGGGCAAGGTAGCTGTTCGCCTCCCCCTGCCAGATCTGGTTTACATGACCCATGGCCAGGTCGATCGGTACGTCGTCGTGGATCTTCCGGCCCAGGTCATGGATGATGCCGTAGCGCAGCTCCGTGGCATAAAACAGTCGCACAATGAGCAGCGGAGTGCCTTGCTTGAGGCAATGGTGCTCCGCAATGCGTTCCCCACCCAGTCGGGACTGGGCGTATTCACCAACTGGTCCGATTTCGGCTTCCTCGTCGGAACCGCCTGCCGTGACCGGCGAATAGGCGTATACGTTGCCGGAACTGACGTAGACTACTCGGGATTCGGCATACCGCTGCATGATACGCCCGGGAAGCCATGTGTTCATCGCCCACGTCATGGGCGAATTTCCCGAGGCGCCGAACTTGAATCCCGCAAGAAAAAGGACGTACGGCGCATCCGGCAGACGTCCCAGGTCTTTCTCGCTTAGCAGGTCCGCCTGGATGATCTCCACGCCCGCTTCCTCGAGGTGGGTCCTGACCCGCGCGTCGCTGAACCGCGATACCCCGATCACGCGCCGCGCGCCGGCCCGAACGAGGAGTTCCGCGAGCGTCGGCCCCATCTTCCCGCCGACCCCCAGGATCAGCACATCTCCATCCAGTGCCGATACCGCCTGAACAACCGGCCGTGATGGAGTCGTCATCTGGTCGATCAGCGCTTCTTCGCTCGTGATCGCGTCAGGCATAGGCGGTCCTGTCGGGTGGCGCGGCAAAGTAGTCGGGTGGCGCAAAATACCTGAACATTCCGAAGCCTGATTCCACGTCCGATTCCGTCCAGACCAGGTCGGTCTCACAGTAGGAGACGGATCCGTGGCCCGGAGGCGTATACTCGGGACGGGACAGGAAGTCGGTCCGCGGCCAGACGCTTCTGTTCCGGAAACACGCCCCTTCAGTCAGATTGTTGCGAATGAAGTCGTTTATATGGGAGAAAGTCCGCTGGTACCGTGTGCCGATACCCCATGCCACGTAAGGTTCCAGTCCGTCTCCCAGTTTCTGAATCTCCTCGATGGACAGCGGTTGCCCGTTACGGAACAGGATCGCGTCGCAGTTCGGGTCGACCATCACCCATTTCCGGTGTTCCTCGAACCAGACTTCCGCCACGAAATGTCCGTCATAGCCGTTCGGCGTGCCCGTCAGCGCCGCGCAGCGCGCCGGGATACCGAGCGACTGGCAGGCACTGACAAAGGCCACCGCGTAATGTACGCACATGGCGATGGGACGCTCGTCGTTGTGACCGCGCTGGCTGCCGCCCCAGGCAAGTATGGTCTCCGCGTCCCACGGCGCGTAAACCGTCGCGCGACGGGACCCGGAATGTTCCCAGCTCGAAGCCAGCCAGGAAGACAGATCCCGTACCTGGGTGAGCCGATCCGTGGCGTTAACGGCACGGCGCGGGAGCAGTTCGCGAAGCGACCGTGTCTTCGGATGAATGGGGGACTCCCACACCATTTCCGGAGGCGGGTCGTCTTGGCCTTCCTTCAGCCGGATGCGTACGCAGTAGTTGCCCTGCACCGCGTTCAGATATCCCATGCGGTCGGAGCGCCAGACCGTACCCCCATCGTCGGAAAGGAAACTGTTGGATGAGGCGCCCCCGGGTTCCAGCGCGAGCGACCAACCCGTCATCGCACTGTCCTCGGCCCACAACGCCACCTCGTTCTCTCCTTCACGCAGGTCGCCGGCTTTTGCGACCCCTTCATACCATCTGTAATGCAGATTCGGACCAGCGTGGATTGCCGCCTGACGGATCCCGTTGATAGACAGGTTCAGCGGGTTGTCGCCGGCCCGATGGGGCCGGGCCAGCACGTACAGGTTCGCGTCGGAACCGGTGGCCGGCAGGTTCAGGATGACGCGGGCGCGCCGGAATCTCGTAAGTTCCTCGCACAGCGTCGGTATGACACGGCCGGATTCGTTGTGGTAAAGTCTGCTCATTGACTTACCAAGTAACAGCCTTCGGTATGTTGCGTCAAGATCGGACGGTCGTTATATTGCGGCTTACGCATCACACAACCTGTTCGGCCGCAGACCACGATTTGTAACCCGATTTCACGTGGGAGACATTTACCGATGAAGAGAGCCGTGATCCTCGGCAAGAACCACGGCGGCACCGTCGAAGCCGACGAACCGAAACCAAAGGAAGACTGGGTTCTGATCAAGATACACGCGGCGCCGCTCTGCACCGAGTACAAGGGTTTCGCGGCGGGCCACAGGGCGGATTTCCTCGGTCACGAAGCGGCGGGCGAGGTGGTCGAGGTCGCGCAGCCCGGTCTTGTCAAGGTGGGAGACCGGGTCGCGGTCATGCCGCAGTATCCGTGCGGCGGATGTGCGCTGTGTCGTTCCGGGGAATACATACATTGTGAAAACGTCGTGGATTTCGCCGCGTTCACGGGAAGCGACGAAGGCAAGGCGACCCTGGCCCAGTATATGCTCAAACAGGACTGGCTTTTAACGCCGATCCCCGAAGGCATGTCCTATGAGCATGGGGCCATGGCCTGCTGCGGACTGGGACCGACCTACGGCGCACTGGACCGCCTTCGGCTGAGGGGCGGCGAAACCGTCCTTATAACCGGTATGGGGCCGGTAGGCCTGGGCGGCGTGATCTGCGCTAGCCATTTGGGCGCTGAGGTCATCGCCGTGGAATCCCACCCCTACCGCAAGGCGAAGGCAAGGGAACTGGGTGCCGCGCACGTCATCTGTCCACGGGACGAACACGCGGCGGAACGCGTACGCGAGCTGACCGGCGGCACCGGTGTCGACAAGGCCGTGGACTGCTCGGGTTCTCCGGCCGCGCACAGATTCTGCATCGATGCACTTCGCAGGAGAGGGAGCCTCGCCTTCGTCGGAGAGAGCGGTGCGGACACCCGGCTGGTCGTAAGCGACGATATGATTCGCAAGGGCATCGATCTGAAAGGGTCTTGGCATTACAACATGAAAGGTGCCCACGAAATCATGGGCATCATTGATCGAAACAGGAAGAAAGTGGATCGACTCATTACGCACGTGTTTTCTATAGACGAAATACAGCGCGCCTGGGAGACGCAGGTATCCGGAGAATGCGGGAAAGTCGTCGTCCGGCCATGGACCTGACGGCCAGTCGGGTACGGTACAGGTCCCGCATTACCAAGACAGATCCCGCATTACCGAACAGATCGAACAGGCGAGGCAAATATCAATATGATCAAAAGCGCAATCATCGGGGTCAGCGGCGGGAGAGCCCGTGGACTGGCCGAGGCCTACCGGCACGTAAGCTGCGGAAGCCTGGCCGCCGTGTCGAGCCGCCAGTGGGATAAGCTCGATGCCTTCGGATCGGCGTTCGATGTGCCCGCGAGGTACACGGACTACCGCGAGATGTTCGAGCGGGAGAAACCGGACCTGGTCCATGTTAACACGCCGCCCTCGGTACGCCTGGAGATTTTCGAAGCGGCGGAGTCGGCGGGTATACCGGCCGTGCTGGTCGAGAAACCCCTTGCCATCCAGGGAGAGGATTTCCTGGCGATGCAGGCCTTCGCGCGGTCTGCCAGGGTCAAAATTGCCGTCAATCACCAGTTGCACTTTCACCCTCGACGGAGCCTGCTTCAGCGGAAGGTGCGGGAAGGCGCAATCGGGAATCTACGCTTCATAGAGGCCAGTGCGGGCATGAACCTGGCCTACCAGGGGACGCACGCGCTGCAGGCCGTAAGCGCATTCAACACCGGCGCGACGCCCGTCGATGTCTTCGGACAGGTATCGGGCCTGGAAGGACTGGCCGAAACCCCCAGGCACCACTACGCACCGGACCATTGCACCGGGGTCATCAACTACGACAATGGCGTGAGCGCCCTGCTGCGCTGCGGCGCCGTCGCGCCTCGCGTTATCGCCGGCGGAGCGGTTAACGTCCACAAGCGGATCGCGGTGTACGGGGACAAGGGGTTCGTGCATTGGACCATGCACGGTTGGGAATCCAGGACGGACAACAAATACGAAAGCGGGGAACATGTCTACGCCGAGGAAGACATCCGCGGCCAGGCGGCGATGACCGAAGCCATGATCGACTGGATCGAAGACGACTCGGCCATCCACCCGCTGAACATCGATTCGGCGCTGTCTGATTTCAGTGTGATTCTGGGAATTTACGAAAGCGCGTTGCGCCGGGCAGTCGTTACGCTGCCCTTTGCGCCGGCCCGTGACCTGGTGGGCAAACTCCGCGGCGCACTCTCTTAACCCTTGTCGTTCACCTGCATGTACATGAAGGGCGGGATGGTCAGGGCCACCACGTCGTCGCCGCCGGTAACTTCGCGGGCCTGACCCAGTGCGTGCTCCAGGTCCGGCGCCCAGGAAACGCCCAGCCTCTTGGCGGCGAAGTCGGTTTTCGGGCCGGCCAGGATCACCCTGGAGAGGTATTTAAGCGGGTAGGTCGCCCAGTACCACACGGTAAAGGGATGGAATCCGTGGTGGGCGAAGCGGTGCCGGTAACAGTCGATCATGTGCGGATCCCGGGCGAACTTCTCCTGGAAAGCCGATTGCATCTCGAAGGGATCCTGGGTCTCGGGCAGCACCTCGTTCCAGAACTTCTCGTAGGCGACGTGGTACTCGGGATGGAAGTTTTCGAAGACCGGGTTCAGGATGATTACCACGCCTCCCGGCTTCACGAAGGGCTTGTTGTAGAACCAGTTGAATACGTATCCGAGGACGTCGCTCAGGACCAGGACCGGGTTGATCCGCGCACCGACCGAGTAAGGACTGAGGTCGGGCAGGCCGAATACGAGTGTGTCGTGCTGGTGGTCGGTCGTCACCAGCAACTGGTCCTTCAGTGTCTGCAGCGTCGGTTCGTGGACGGCGTCGATCGAGCCGGCATTGATCTCGACGGGAAGATAGGCGCTCTGGATGCCTTTGAAAACCCGGAACCGCACCGATTCGGGCAACAGTTTCATGGACGCCGGCGTCGTGGCCTTCAGCACGCGCTCGAACAGGTTGCAACGCTCCGCCGGTTTGCTGAGATAGCGCATCAGCGGGGGATAGGACGCGTTATTCATGGCGGCCTCGAGGACCATGACGCGGGTGTGTTTCAGAATGACGCGGCTTATGCGCTCGATTGAACCGTGCATTTCGGAACCTTCGGGCTGCATGACGTGGGGCTTCTCAGAGGTCATCTGTGGCGCGTGGTGCGGCGCGATGCTGTTGTACGTTCCCAGACCCACGGCCACGGACTTGTGTCCACCGTTCAGGGGAATCTGAATGGAGTCCACGTAGATCACCAGGTCGCTTTCGATGACCTTGCGGCTGGTCTCCACCGGTTCTCCCTCTTCGGTCGTACCCAGCACGACGATGTCGTCGGAGTCCTCGGCGTCGAAATTGGCCAGTTGATGGGGGTGGAAGGTTTTCATAATGCGCTTGCCCAGCATGGCGGCCATTTCGTAGTCCTTCATCTTGCGATGCAACGCGACCGCGCACATAAGTTCGATGTTTTCCAGCTTCACCCCGTAGCTGTCGAGCATATCCAGCAGGGCCTCGATGGCGAGCTGGCGGATATCGGGCGGCGCGGTAGCCGGAAAGGGCTGGCAATTGTCGTCGAAAGCGATGAGGATCCTGCTCTTCTCGTCGACCAGTTCCTCCAGGGGCGGCATGTCCAGGGGAGATTCGAAGGCCGCCCTGACCCGGTCCGGTATATCCTTGTTCGGTATACCAGGGAGCGGTGGCGGAGGGAAGAAGACCGACGCTTCTTCGGGCAGTTCCGCATGGATGATGTTGTTACCGGAATAGGTCAGGTATTTCATCGCACACCGCTTTTCGGGATGGCCACTTGATACACAAGGGGACCAGATCGAAAGACTTCAGGTTATCTGCCAGGATCGAAAGACGTCAGGTTACCTGCCCTGTCCGACGGCAGGTTCAATTATAATAGACGTGGTCTTCCACGGTATCAACAGTTTAATCGCAAGGTGGAATCCAGTTGATACACATGCAGGAACGATGCTGGTCTTAGACTCACATCCACACTTTCCAGGAGCAATAGATGACGATATTCAGCCGAAACCTGTCCCGCAGGGGGTTCCTGAAATCCGGAATGGCCGCGACGGCCGCCGCGAGCCTTGCCTCTAGTCCCGCCAGAACGCACGCGGTTCAGGCGAACCAGGAACCGGGTAGCAGCAGTGATCTCTTCCGAGCGCTCAGAGACGCGCCTACGCCGTTGATCGTGGACGCGCTGATCCGCCTGGGACATGACCGTGAGCGGCTGGCCATGTCCCGCAGCGTGCGACCGATGATCCCTGCCAGGGGAACGATCGCCGGGCCGGCCGTGACGACGAAGTACGAGGAGAGCGACACCCCGACCACGCGGGACGACATCCGTTCATTCGTTTTTCGCCCGGTGGACGAAGCGGACTCCGGATCGATCTGGGTAACGGCCAGTGGCACCAGCGAGGTGCTCAGCATGTTCGGAGACGTGATCGTGCTGGCCTGTAGACAGAAGGGGATGGCGGGCCTGGTGACCGATGGCGGCTGCCGGGATATCGAGGGCATGGAGGAAATCGGCCTGCCGGTTTACGCGGGGGGAATCTGCCTCTATGGTCCCGGTTCGGTGATCCGCCCCGTCGCCGCCAACGTGCCGATAGTCTGCGGAGGAATCGAAGTCGCCCCCGGGGACGTTATCGCCGCGGACGTGAACGGCGTGATGACCTTTCCCCGTGCGTCGTTGGGGGACGTCATTCGCGTGATCGGGGAATTGCGCGAAAAAGAGAACCTTTCACGACGTGCCTTGGAGGAGGGGCAACCGCTGGAGACGGCCTATCAGTTTTAGCTGCACGAAGGCAGATTCGTAAGAATCTCCGTGTATATATTCATACCGGAGACTGAAATCCTGGACCCATGTGGTATGGGACGTACAGAAGACAGCCGGCATTGCCCGCTCATTGTTCTTTTCCTTGCATATTACTGTCAGGGTCCGTAAGCGATGCTCCGGCTTCTCGTTCGCTGCGAAGCCGTCCGGCCAGCAAGTACCGGTACAGGTCAAGTACCAGTTGCTGTTCGTTCTGTTCCAGCCGGCCAAGGGCCGCGGGCGAAAGCAACATCGTTCGACAGTGTACATCGGCCACTACGCGGTGTGCTTTCTGGCCCGGCGCTCCATTCGGCCAGATCGCGTCACCCGGTCCGCATTGGAACAGGCGGGTCGCCCCGGTATCGTAACCGGATGCGCGGCCCGAAAGGATCAATTGCAGATGGTCCGTGGGAGCACCCGGCCCGGCCAGGACCTCGCCTGCTTCGTACTTGCTTGGGTTCAACCACCCTTGCAGTGATTCCGTCAGGCTCTCGAAATCGATCTGTCGATCCAGGTAGTGTTCCAGTGCTTCCGCGGAATGTTCCAGCAGCGCGTCGCGCCGTTCGCCGGTCCCTCCGGATTCGTTGTTCCACGTTTCGATCAGGATATCCTCGCAACGCTCGAGACCGCGGTCCGCGTCGGGTTCCCACAGCAATTCGCCATACACCGAAGCCGGCAGGCTGCGTTCGAACCGGTCTTTCAGTCCCTCGGACAACGCGCTGAGCACGACACGTACGCTGGACGCTTTCGCCGCTTGCAGAAACCTTCCCATGGCGTTCACGGCCGAGAAGTCGAGGCCTGAAACGGCCGCGAAATCCAGCATGATGCACACCGGTCTCGAATCGCCGCTTAACCTGTTCTTGAATTCATCGGAGAGCGCGTAGGCACTGCCGAAGAAAATGTAACCACGCAGCTTGTATACCTGTATCCGCTCACCTTCTCTGCGCAGTATAGCCCGGTCGGGTATGGATCTCGATTTTATGCTCTCTCGTTCCTGCGCGGTGAATCTTGATTCGATGGGGTCTACCCTGCTGAGCCGCACGGCGAAGAAAACCAGCGTGGCCAGCATGCCGACGGCTACGCCCTCGATCAATCCAAGCGACGTGACGACCGCGAACATCACCAGAACAATTCCGTACTCCATCCGCGGAAGCCTTCTTCGGCTTCTGACAAGCCCTTCGTCCAGCATGCCCAGGCCGGCGAAGACCAGGATTCCGCCCACGAGCGCCGCGGGTACGACCTCCAGCATGCCGTCGCCCAGTACAAGGGCCACGCCGATAACGAGCGCCGCGAACACCCCGGTCATCCGGGTAGTCGCACCGAACAGCTTGCTTCGAAGCGACGCGGGAACGACAAGCGTCGCCACGGTCCCCCCGCCCAGTCCCGCAAGCACGCTCGCCAGTCCCGTCACCCTGAACTCCTGGTCCCAGTCCAGTTCCTGATTCGTCGCCATTTCGAGTCCGGCGATATTCATGATGATGCTGATAAACGCCACCAGCATCAGCGCCAGCATGTTGGGGATCTGCGAGGTCAGCGAAGCCCAGCTGACATAGGACAGATCGGCAGGCCCTAACGCCGGCCACAGGCTGCCCTCCGCCGTGCTCGTCAGCAGCAATCCGGCGGTCCGTGCCTCTTCCCCCGAAATGCCGAGGTTGTTGAGAGCGAAATGATATGCGCCTACAGCCAGCAACACGCCCATGGGAAGGATCAGTGGATTGCGCCAGGTCTTCATGGAGAGGTAGAGCAAGACGCCAAAGACTACTCCCGGCACCCACTTCCATAAAACGGCGGGTTCGAACAGGGCCGGCAATGCCAGCCAATCCGGGTCTGCGCCCATCAGGGACAGGGCCGCCAGGCACACGGCCCCGCCGATTCCGGCCACGAATCCGCCGGCCACGGGATAGGGTATAAAGCGCAACAGGTTGGCGAGTCCGAACCGGCCGACCGCGAGACAGCACCCCCCCGTTGTCGCCGCACAGATCATCAGGGCGACGGATGCGGTCGCGAACAGCGCGTGGCCTTCGGCGTCCAGGGAGGAGCCGATCACGGCCATGCCTATGACCAGCGCGGGCGACAACCCTGCGATAGCCCCGCGGAAACCTCCCAGAAGGGCGATGACCAGACACGCCGCGAAGTTCCCGAACAGCACCAGGCCCACGCCCTGGGAAGCGTAGGGCGCCAGGGCCCCCGAGAAAATGAAGCTGCCGAAGGCAACCTGGGCAACCAGAAGCCCCAGACCCGAAGTAAGACCGGCTGAGAGCGCGGGTATGATTGAATTGGAGGTTGGATTCAAAGGGAAGAGTTCCGATAACTGCAACGGTAATCGCGGCCTCTTCAGACAGACCGATGCCGGGATCGTGCCTCATTCCAAATGATACTCGAATTCGGATTTCGGGTCAAACGAATGCGCGATTACAAACGATAACAGTCGGGGTTTGCAGGCTCAATTCCGTGTCCTGGCGTGGCGGCTGGGATAGAATAAACGGAAAGTATTGGACGCGGACCATATTACATGGGTATCATAGCTCCTACTATCCTCCCGAGATGGTTACGCGGAGTGAAGGGCGCAGGCTGGATCGTCCGGGAACGTGGTGCGGCTTCGAGGACCAGTACGAGATAGCCCGGGAACGAATGATGACTTTCTTGCAGTTGATCCGTCGCGCGGCCTGCCTGATGTGGCTGATGGCCGCCGTCACCCCGGAACGGACCCACGCCCAGGGCGCCGAGTTCGGTTTTCACGGCGGACAGGCCGCGGAAAAATACGAGAGAGGCGGGGGCGGCAGTGTAATCGTAAACCTGCCGACCGGAATCAGAACCGTTCACGTCGGGGCGAGAGCGACCTATCACCTTGCAAAAACCGGGGACGACGGAGAGAAATCCCTGCTGTTATACGGGGTGGACGCGGGTGTGACGCTGGTGTCGTCTCCCATTCTGGTGCGCGCGATGATCGGAGTAGGACGGGCGCAGGATTCCGAGAAGTCGATGAACCTGGAAGATGATACCAGGACGGACATCACCAGGACGACGAATACCTATTTCGCGCAGCCGGGCGTTTTTGTCGGGGCCTCGCTCGGTATTGCGTTCGTGGGGATCGAGGGGAGATACATCAACCTGGACAAGGGCGTGAGCACGACCGCGGTCTACGCCATGGTGGGCTTCAAGGTAGGCCGGTGAATCCACCGCTCGAACAATACCTTGTTTCAATAAATTCAATAAGATAACTAGAATTAACCACCCAAACCCAGTAGTCTTTACAATGGATCAACCATGCAGCTGATCGATTCCTGCCGCAACGAAATCGACGCCTTGCACCAGTGTTTTGAATCCTGGTTCAACGGCCGTGTCCCCAGGGACTCCGGGGCGTTCGGACGAATGGGGTCCGTGCTCGGTAAAGCCTTTGTGATCGTCATGCCGCATGGCGGAAAGGTGGAGCGGGAACCCCTGCTGAAAGTCCTGTACGAAGCCCACTCCGGCCGGCCGGGTATACGCATCTGGATCGAAAACGTCCGCATACTGGCAGAAGATCACGAACTCGTGGTCGCGGAGTACGAAGAATGGCAGGAGGAAGGCGGGGAAACCACGTCCAGGCACAGCACCGTGGTATTCCGACGCAATGATGCAATGCCGAACGGACTGGAATGGCTGCGGGTGCACGAGACCTGGTTCAAGGCGGCGACCGCTTGATCCCTGCCGGCAAAACGCCCCTGTAATCTGTATGGAATGGACTGGCAGTCCGTATCAGAACCGCGTGGATTCGAACGATTCGTAGGGCGGCTCTACGTTGAACGTATCCGCGATCTCCTCCAGCCTTACGCGGTGTTCGTCGCTCAACGGCACCCCCTTCTCATCGTTTTCCTTTTCCCACCGCCACTCCATCCCGCCAGGCAGTTCCGCCGATGGCATGCCAGGAAACGGTCTCATGTTCCTCGCCTTCGATACGAAATCGTCCAGTGATCGCTCAAACTCGTCCAGATCCATGAAGTGATCGATCTTCATTGCCAACAGAAAAGCGCCCTGGTTGGATTCCCATTTCGTCCGGGGTGGTTGGAATTCAGGTCTCCAGATGCCGGCCAGGATGCCCCCGAGCGCCTGCAGGGCGACCGCGAGTCCCAGGCTCTTGGCGAACAGGGCATAGAATTCCTGGAACAATTCGTCCTTGTATCCCATGAAAACTGCGGCCATGTCGAGCACCAGGGGAGGCTGGCTCCGCGTCGGGAAGGCCAGGCTCATGGGCGAACCGCCGCTTGCGGACATGATTACGCTGTCTGGATCGAGCGCGACGCGGTGGGTGGACAGCGCCCATCCCACGCACCCATGTTCCAAGGCCATGCGAGAGTAGTTCCCTGCCGCGCCGAAATGATAATGGTTCCGCGTGGTGGCCGCGCCAAGGCCATGGTCCATGGCCTTCTCGATGGCGGTTTCCATACCCCGGTGGGACGGTCCGTATCCCATGCCGCCGTCCCCGTCCAGGACCACGACGGTGTCCGATTCGCGAACCGCGGTGACGTTTGGGTGTGGATTCACCTCGCCGTCACGAAGCTTCGGCAAATACCCGAGCGCCTGCTGTGTGCCGTGGCTGTACACACAGCGTTTGTCGGCCGTGGCAAGGGTCCTGGCCATCAACCCGGCTTCACCGGGTCTCATGCCGGCCGCGACGAAAAGTTCCGCGATAAATGCCGAATGGGTTTCGTACGGCACCCTGATGCCATGATCCGGCGGGGTGTTCCGCATGGGAATGGAGGACATGCCACAGACCGCCTTTCTTCCGGAGTTGTTCTATCAGGCTGCCACCGGGTCGCAGATCCGTTACCCGGCCGCTTCGGTAATGCCGGCTTCACCGAGGTCGTTTCGGGCGCTCGGCTTGCCTACTCGGTCACGGCCGCTCCCGCATGGGCCGGCCCACGAAATATCGCGTTGAGGAACAGGATGTTCAGACCGTCCATGTACGCCCTGAAGTTCGGGTCGGCCGTAAACCCGATGGCCAGACCGCGGCCGTGTCGTTCTTCCATGAGCAAAGGCTTGTAGGCCAACTGTTTCGTGCTGCCTTCCCACGCGAACCCACTGGCGAGTACTTCGTCGGGACCCAGAAAGACGGCCACGTTATTTCCTTCGTCCAGCTTGAGCGGAGTAAAGATCGAGCTGCCGCTGACCAGGGCATTCACGGTGCTGTCCCTGCCGGCGGCCAGCCAGTGGTCTGGATCGAGTCCGGCCTTGAGGAGGACGCCCTGCGTGGCCGGCGGCGCGGAGTCATCAGACTTCAACGCCCGCAGGTATTCTTCTTCCGTACGGAATATCCTGCCGGCAGCATCTCCGTCACCGGTATCGTCGCCGCCATCGCCGTCCTCTTTGGCCTGGTCCTCTCTGGCCGTCGAAAGCAGACCGGTCATACCACCCGCGAGGAAGGCCGTGGCTCCGCTGCCCAGGCCAACCACCGTGCCGCCGGTACGGACCCAATCCCTGATCCGCCTGGTTCCCCGTTCGCCGAGTACGTCCTCATAAGTGGCGCCGAACCCGGGATCGGGCAGCAGCAGTACATCGAAGTCCCTCAGGTCGGCGGTGGCAATCTGGCGCGTCCGGATGGGCGTCACCGGGTACCCGATCTGGCGTTCCACGACGAAACGGGTGGCGCCGGCGTTGTAGGCCCGGGTCGGCCGATCCCACGCCAGGGCGATCCGGGGCTTGCGCATAAAGACGACGTTGTTGCTGCCGAAGTTGGGCCCTTCATCCACCCACCCGGTATCGGTCGCGATGACTTCCGCTCCGGATGAGACGGCGATCTCCGCCAAAGTTTCATGCAGATGATCCGGGTTGTCCTTGACCTTGAAGATCAGCGTGCCGGTCGGGTAGCGCCGGTCCCCCTGCGCGAAGGTCAGGTCGGTACTGAATGCGCGGAGTCCCGATCTCAGGGAAGCGGCCAGCAGCCGACCCGCGGCCTGGGTGCCCCAGGGAACCAGATAGGCTACTTCCGCACGGCCTCCCGTGATCGCCCCCGGCGGAACCAGGGCGGGATCGACCATGGTGAGGTTTCCCTCGACCTGGCGGTCCACGGCCACGGTTTCGACGTTGTACATCAGCGGAAAGGACCACGCGGTCACGTCGTAGATCTGATCGCCTAAGCCCTTGCTCCTGCGTCGCTCCTGTTCCGCGATGAAGTCCTCGCTCATCGGTACGTGCGTATCCATGAGCGTGCGAATCAGGCGCTTGGCGGGCTGGGCGAGAGATATGACGTAACTGCCCGCGGGATAGTTCTTCCCTCCCGCCCGGAAGTCCGACCCGGCCTGCTGGACCTCCACGCCGTGATAAGCCATGAGCCAGGCCAGCTTGTCCACCCCCGACGTGTTGCCGGCCAACCTGCGCGGCAGGACGTAGGACCTGATCTCTTCGCTGCGGCCTTCTTCAATCGCCGACTGCCGGTAGGCATAGAAGTCCGCCAGAAGCAGCTCCCGGTTGATCGCCGCCGTTTCGCTGGTGGCGATGGAAGCGACGAAGTGATGCCGCACCGTGTCCCGGAAGTGCATGACCGACTCGTCGCTTCTTCGGACGACGAGTCCCCGGGCCGACGCCTGTTCATACGTCATGGCCACGCTGCCGTAGTAGGACGGCCAACTCGCGCCGTAACCCGGATAAAAGGCGTCGAACACTTCCCTCGTGAAGTACGAGAATCCGTAATGGTCGAACCACTTCGCGTTGTTTTTTCCGAAGAGCTGGAGACTCTCCCGCTGGTCCCTGGCCAGGTGCGGATTGTAGGGAATGGCCTCAGGTGCGAAGTAATAGGAGGTATTGGAACCCATTTCGTGGAGGTCTACGAAGACCGGCGGGAAATACTCCTGCAGAACCTTCACTCTCCCCAGGGTCTCGGGATGGTTCAACGAAATCCAGTCGCGGTTCAGGTCGAAGTAGTAATGGTTGGTCCGCCCCCCCGGCCAGGGTTCGTTGTGCTCGGCCGCAAGCGGACTGGCATTCGGCTCCAGTCCTTCGGCGATCTCGAAATTATGGACGAACCGGTCCCGCCCATCGGGATTCTGGACCGGATCGATCATCACGATCGTCTCTTTGAGGATCCGGTCGACGACAGGGTCGTTACGGGCCGCCAGCAGGTGGTAGGCCGTGAGCAGCGCCGCATCCGAAGGGGAGATCTCGTTTCCGTGCACGCTGTAGCTGAGATTCACAATTACCGGCAGGGAGGCAATCAGGCTGTCGGCACTCGCGCGGGACGTTATTCTCGGGTCCGCCAGTCGTTTCATGCCGTCGCCGATGGCCGCCAGCGCGCCGATGTGTTCCGCCGATCCCACGAAAGCATACACGAGCCTGCGCCTTTCCCAGGACTGTGCGTATTCGAGAATGTGCACCTGGTCGGGCATCGCCGACTCGAGCGCTTCCAGGTATTTCATCAGGCCTACGTGGGGCGTGATGCGGTCACCGATCCGGTAGCCCAGGATCTCCTCCGCGGTGGGTACCGAAGCATCGTACTCGGTGCCGGGCCAGTATTCGAAGTCCTGCGCTTTTGAAACGCCGGAGATCATACCGGAGAGAAGAACCAGGCATAATAGCGGCAGGACGGTAAACCGGTTCATCGATGTACCTCCTCACACGGGCCGGAGAGGCCTTCGCGTTTCGGGTCGTAGGTGTGGATCAGCGGGTTCTGGTCTTCATCTTCAAGCGGATCGCCGACCTGAATGGTATTCAGGATCCGATTCGGCAGAACATTGGGTATGCCGTTGAAACGGCTGTGGTCGGGCATGTAGGCGCAGGTAAAGGCCCTTCGCGGATTGGGTGTCATGTTCGCATTGGCGGCGTGCACGATCAATCCGTTGTGAAAGGAACAGCCCCCCGCCGGCATGACGACGGGCACGGGTTCCATCGCGCCGAGATCGGGATAGGCTTCGAACATGGCGCCCACGTGCTTCCCCGCCGCCGGATAATCGTCGCGCCGTTTCTTGTGGGAACCGGGCATGAAGAACATGCAGCCGTTCTGGATGGTTACCTCGTCGAGGGCGACCCAGATGGTGATGGAGTGGTCCGACACGAAGGACCACTTGGTATTGTCCTGATGCCAGGTGGTGGGATTCGCCCACGGCAGCTTGATCAGGGCCTGGTCGTGCCAGATCCGGATGCCGTCGACGCCTTCCAGGTCGGCCGCCATTCTGCCCAGCCTACTGTCCAGCATCAGTGCGCGAACGCCGGCATGATCCATCCAGAGGTTTACCCGCTGCCGGAATACGGCTTCGTCCCCCGCCGTTACCTTTCTGTCCAGGTGGTAGGATCCCTCCGGCAGCCGGTTCTCGTCACGAAACGCCACCGCTTCATCCACCGCCGAACGCCAGGTCTCCAGTTCGGCTTCGTTCAGGAAATCCTCTATGATCAGAAAGCCGTTTTCCCTGTAAGACGCGATCTGCACAGTCGTTAACTGATGGTTCATGGGGGTTCCTTTTTCATGCTGACCAGACCAGCGGGAACAGGTCGCAGGCCATGGGATCTCCCGGGGCCAGGCCTCCGGTCTCCTTGGGAGAAATCTCCCACGGCCTGGTAGTGAACCGGGTGTCGTCGCCGAGCCAGCGCGTGGCAAGGACGCGTCGCGCATCGGAGAGGGACTGGTTGCCGGCCGCGCCGTGCAGCGTGCACATGTGGAAGGCGATGACGTCGCCGGGTTCCATGTCCCACGCGAGGATATCGTAGTCTTCCGGGTTTTCGTCGATGGGCGGCACGTCCTCGAAGGGCCGGTCTCCGAGCATCGGTTTCGCCGAGGCGTCCGCTAGGGCGTAATTGCTCTCGCTGGCGAACTTGCGGGGGACGAACCAGCGGCCCCAGTTGTGGGAACCCTTGATGAACTGTACGCAGGACGCTTTCGAAACCGGGTCCAGCGGCATCCACAGGGATACGTTCTGCCGGCCGTCCACCGGGTAATAGGGTTGGTCGTGGTGCCAGGGCGTCCGCTTGAGCGTGCCGGCCCACTTGATCAGCAGATGCTCGTGATAGAATACGGAACTCCCCGATTCCATCAGCCGCGCCGTCATGGCGCCTGCGGGTGACTCATAGACGAAGTCGCTGTACTCGGGAATCCGCTGCCAGTTGCAGTAGTCGTCGAAGAACCCGCCCCGATCCTCCGCGCCCGCTTTAAGGACGCCCGCATAGTCGCTGGGCTCGGCCACGTTGCGTGACACGCCGGCTTCCACGACGGACACCCAGTGCGGATCGAAGGCCTTTCTGATGCACACCGCGCCGTCTTCCCGGTATTGTCGTATGATGTCTTCGGTAACGATCCCTTCCACGTTCAAGGTCCGTGCACTCCTTCCGAGCATTTCAAGTTTAGTGCGCTCCTTCCGAGTAATCGATTCTAATGCCGGGCGATGTACATTTTCGTATGCATGATGCCGATCCAGGAGAACATCGTGTATCCGAACTTGTTGACTTCGAGCCCTTTGAGATAGGGTTTGCGCAGATCTACCGTCATGTTATGGTACAGAAACGCGCCGCCCGCGTCTTCCGCCAGGATCCGTTCCGCTTCCTGGTACATGCTCATGCGCTTGTCGTGATCCATCTCGTCCGCTGCCGCGTCGATCAGTCGGTCGAAACCCTCGTTGCGCCAGTCCTGCCGCCCGAATCCCCTCGGTTGCGAACGCCATACCATACCGAGCAGATTGTTCGGATCGGGATAGTCCGCGTTGAATCCTCCAAGCCCCATGGGGATGTTCCATTTGTACATGTTGTCCCGGTACACCTTGTCCTCCGAACCCCTCATCCGCATCCGCAGCCCCAGGGTATTACCGAGCATCGCCTGCACGGCCTGGGCGGTGTAACTGATCTGGGGATTGGTCTTGCCTATCCAGAAATCGATGACAGGAAACCCTTTTCCATCGGGATAACCCGCTTCGGCAAGCAGGGCCTTGGCGCGTTCGGTGTCGTAAGCCTGGATTGCCTGTATGGACGAATCCGCGCTGCCTGGGAATTTGGAAGGCAACATGGAGTACGCGGGCACGCCCGTATTTCGCAGTACGACGTTGCACAAGGCCTCGCGATCGATGGCGTGGCTGATCGCCCGCCGCACCCGTACATCGTCGAAGGGCGGCTCGCGGGTTTTGAAAAACAGATACCACGTTTCCGGAAAGGCGTAGTATGCAAGCTCGGATTTCAGGGTCGGATGGTTTTCAATAAACGGGAGGTCGGTCAACAGGACTCTGAGATAGTCGATCTCGTCGTTCTCGTACGGCGGGGTACCCGGGTGTCCCGTGGTGAAGATCTGGACGATTTTCTCGAGATACCCCTTGTGGGGACCGGTATAGTAGGGATTGAGGGTCAGCGTGGCCTGCCTGCCCTTTTGCCATTCCGAGAGGGTGTAGCTCGCATTGGAAACCAGGTTCCCGGCTTCGCTCCACAGTACCCCGTGTTTTTCCACCTGCCACCGGGGTACCGGTCCCGATCCGGTGAAAGCCACGATGAAAGGCAGATAGGGACAGGGCTCCTCCGTTTCGATCTCCAGCGTGAGGTCGTCCAGGGCCCGCACGCCCACGGTCGATGGGTCGGCAACACTGCCCTGGTTGAACGGGCGGGCGCCCTTGATTTCGTAGTAGAAGAAGGCGTAGGGACTTGCCACGGCCGGATCGAGGAAGCGCTTGTAGGTGTATTCGTAGTCGTGTGCCGTGACCCCGCGTCCATCGCTCCATCTCCCGTCGGGACGGAGTTTGAACGTCCAGCGAAGCCCGTCCGCCGACTGCTCCCACGAGGAAGCCGCCGCGCCGACCAGCTCCAGGTTCTTGTCGAGCATGACCAGGCGCTCGAACAGCGTAAGCGCTCCCTGGCCCTCGTAAATGTTGATGCTGACGTCGAAGGTCAGGGGCTCGACCAGCGTGTAGCGGAACACCTGCTGGTCCAGGGGCGCCGCGTCCGGCGGCATCGGCTTTCCAATGGAATTGACCACGGGGACGGCGCCGGTCAGCGTGCCGGTCGGAAGAAATCCGAGCAGGAACCCGAACAGACATGCCGAGACGGCGGCTATACGGCCCCGCGCGGAAATGGCCGGAAAGCGCGAACACGCAACCCGGACCGATCGTGTCCATTCATTCATGCGATTACCTGAAGCAGCTGTGTACGTGATGGGATCGGCGCCGTTGCGCGGTCCCGGAAGGTAAAGACTATACAAATCCGCCGTGGTCGTGTCAACAGCGAGGTGCCTGCCGCCGCGTCGCGCAGGGAAGCGGCCGCCCGCCTCGAATCCTCATGCCGATTCCCATGGAGTATACCTGGACAGGGTGCGGCTGACGGACAACGCGAGTACGAGCTTGACCAGGTCGAAGGGAATGAAGGGAAGCAGCCCCATGGCAAGGGCGCCGCGCCATGAGGTCTCCACGCCCGCGTACAGATTGAAATAGGCATGAAGGTACACCAGGCCGCATACCCAGATGGCCGCCTGCCCGATCAGCATGCCCGCGGCGAGATGCGGTACGCTGTTCCTTGAGAAACGCTCCAGGTATTTTCCGGTCAGAAACGCGGCCAGCACGAATCCTGCGATGTAGCCGAAGGTCGGCGAAATCACGACCCCCGGGCCGCTCATGCCGCCGGCGAATACCGGGATGCCCGCCAGGCCGAGACAAACATAGACGATCTGGCTTCCGGCCCCCCAGCGGCTGCCCAGCACCGCGCCGGAGAGCAGGACGAAGCAGGTCTGCATCGTGATCGGCACCGGGCCGATGGGCAGGATTACGTAGGCGCTAACCGCGGTAAGCGCCGCCATCAGGGAGGCCGTGGCCAGTCGCGTGTTCCTGGTCAAATTGTCCTTTCTGCCGTACCGGGGAATCTCATATGGTCTGCGGTTTCAAAGGGCTGCTTTGCCTTGCGACCCCATGCAGGTTCATATACATTGACCGGCGGCTGTGTCAACGACGTTTTCTCAAACCTGAAGGAGAATCACGATGAGAGTGGGGATTCGTACTACGGGCCGATTGAACGAAATGCCCTTTGAGTCGGTTTGCGCGTGGATGGCCGAAAAGGGGTTTGATTCGATCGATGTTTCCCGGATCGACGGGGACATGGTCCGGACCGCCGAAACACACGGCGTGGCCATCGGCCAGGTAGACCTGGTCGCCGGCACGGAACTGTTGAGTGAAGACGCCAGGCAGCGGGAGCATGCACTGGGCGAGTCCAGGGATTCCATACAGCGCGCGGTGGATCATGGCGTGACCAACATGTTCTATGTGGCGCCGGCGCCCGGGGACCCCGCCCAGGGACGCGATGCGACTTTCGAACAGTGGAAGCGCACCATGCCCGACATCGTGGATTTTGCCGAATCCAGAGGGGCGACCATCGCCTTGGAGGGCTGGCCCGGTGGATCTACCCACCATGAGCGGATCGGCGCGACGCCCGAGATGCTGCGTGCCATGTTCGAGGCCTGCCCATCGCCCGCCTTCGGGATCAACTACGATCCCTCGCACCTGATCAGGCTGGGTGTGGACCCGATACGCTTCCTGAATGAATTCGGCCACCGGGCACACCATGTCCACGCCAAGGACACCATGTTCGACGACGAAGCGCTCTATCTCTACGGAAGAATCAGGCCTTCATTCGAATCACGGGTCGCTTTCGGCGAAGGCTACTGGCGATATTGCATACCCGGCGAGGGCCTGGCCGATTGGGCGCACATCATGAAACGGCTCGAGGATTTCGGGTACGACGGCATTCTCAGCATCGAGCACGAGGACGGCCGGTATTATGGTTCGTGGGAACTGGAAGAGGAGGGTTTCGTCCGTGCGCGAGCCCACCTGAAACGGTTCATGCTGTAACAGTCTGACGTCGGATCACCTGACCGGGCGCGCTTCAGCCGGACACTTCGTCCAGCACCTTCAACCGGGCGCGCTTCAGCCGGACACTTCGTCCAGCACTTTCTCCACGTGGCCGTCCACCTTCACATTACGATAGATCCTGGAAATAAGGCCTTCCCCGTCGATGACGAAGGTCGACCGCTCGATCCCCATGTACTTCCGGCCGTAGTTCGTCTTTTCCTTGTACACGCCGTAAGCCGTGGAGACGGAGGTGTCCGGGTCGCTCAGCAGCGGGAAAGGCAGGTCGAATTTCGCGCTGAATTTCTCGTGGGAAGGGATGCTGTCGCAACTGACGCCGAAGATCAGGACATCCTGATTCTGAAACGTGGGATAGTGGTCTCTGAAGGCACAGGACTCCCGGGTGCATCCGGGCGTGTCGTCCTTCGGATAGAAGTACAGGACCACCGTTTTTCCCCTTAAATCCGCGAGCGAAACGCTTCCGCCCTTGTCCGCCTCCATCGTGAAATCGGGTGCTGGATCGCCTGCCTGAAGCATGAAATGTTCCTCTCTGTTGGTCCGGGTCTGATGAAGACCTGCAATTTGGGGGTGGGTCGACCGTTCCGGTCAGGGCTTTATGTATGCGCCGCGGTGTATTGCCCGGCCCTCCGCGGTGTACTTCGTCTCGAAATTGGTCAGATCCCTGCCCAGTTCCCTGACGCGCTCGGGAATCTCCGCCAGGCGCCCCAAACGGTCCGACGCGTCGAGCAGGGCCCGGATCTCCTCGTAGTATTCGACGTAGTCCGTGGCGAAATCGAGGGTGCCGCCCCCGGGCAGCGTGCGTACGACCTCATCCAGGAAGCCGGGGTTGAACAGTCGGCGTTTCCGGTGCCGTTTCTTCGGCCAGGGATCCGGAAAGTAGACGTGGTAGGCCGATACCGCCTCTTCGGGTATGAATCTCTCCACGAAATACACGGCGTCATCCCGCAGCAGGCGGACGTTGGCCAGTTCCCGCCGGATCACCCGCTCCTTCATGATGCGAAAATACCGCAGAGCCCGCTCGATGCCGATGTAGTTGATGTCCGGATTGGCCATGGCGGAATTGATGAGGAAGCGGCCCTTGCCGCAACCGATCTCGATTTCCACGGGCCTTCCATTGCGAAACAACCGGTCCCACCGGGCCTGCTCCTCGTTCTCGCGAATGCGGAATTCCACGTCGCCGGCGATGGCCGGGGCTGGGCGCGGTTCGGAGGGAAGCGTCATCTGATCTCTGGCTGGCCGATGGAAGTCGGGCGTGGGCACCTGAACGATTCACTGGGCAAATTAGAAGGCCGACGGTGCCCTGTCAAGCGTTACGCCGTACCCAGAATTGGTTTGATTTAGCGGCGGTCACTGCGTATCATTACCAGCAACCGCTGATGGCATCCGCACAGGCGATTCCAGTTGCACCCCGAGGACTACCGTGCTCGATTACCACATGCACGTGGAGAACTACTACCCTTTCGGCCGAACGCCCGATACCCGGCCGGAGGGTACCGATCCGATGGAGACCATGCGCCTGTTCGCGGCCTCGACATCGACCTGCGGTGTAGAGGAAATCGTCATAACGGAGCATGTTTACCACTTCACGCAGGCGAAGGAAATCGTCGACAGGCCGTGGTCCGACGAGAAATGTTTTTATGATATGGACGAATACGTGGACCTGCTGCAGTCGGCGCGGCGGGAAGGTCTGCCCATCAAGACCGGCATCGAGATGGACTACATCGAGGGTCGGGAACCGGTAATCGAACGAATCGTCCAGGATTACCCATGGGATTTCGTACTGGGCTCCGTCCACTGGATCGGGGACTGGGGATTCGACCTGGCGTCCATGGCGGACGAGTGGGACCGGCGGTCGGTGGACCAGGCCTACCGGGATTACTTCCGTTTGCTGGGGCAGGCCGTGCAAACCGGATGTTTCGATTCCATGTCCCACCCGGATCTGATCAAGGTGATGGGGCATATGCCCGTGGGCGATATCACGGACCTGTACGAAGGTTTCGCCGAGCAGGTGAGCGGCCAGGCGGGCCTCTGCGTTGAGATAAGCTCGGCGGGCCTGCGGAAACCCGTTGGCCGTCTCTATCCGGAAAGGCCCCTGCTGGAGGCCTGTGCCCGTCGCGGAATCTCCATCACGACGGCTTCCGATGCCCACGTCGTGGAAGACATCGGCAGGGATTTCGACCAGGTCCGGGACCTGGCCGGGTCCTGTGGTTACCGGGAAGCCATGTCATTCGACCGCAGGCGCGCCACGCCGGTGCCCATCGAATAGACGCTCACACCAGGAAGGAACCGTTCACATGGCCGAGGCCGTCGTCAAACCGCGCATCCGCGGGTTCATCTGTACCACGGCGCATCCCGCGGGATGCGCTTCGAACGTCAATGCTCAGATCCAGGTCGCAAAGGCCGCCCGAAAGGACGGCGCCGGCTCGCTCCGCGTATTGGTTATCGGCGCGTCGACCGGATACGGGCTGGCGGCGCGGATCGCGGCGGGCGCCATGTACGGCGCCGGTTCGGTGGGCGTTTTCTTCGAACGGGAAAGCAACGGCGCAAAGAGCGGTACGCCGGGATTCTATAACACCGCGGCTTACCACAGGTACGCGACGGAGAACGGACTGGTCTCGGCCAACGTCAACGGCGATGCGTACTCGCACGAGATAAAACGGAAGACCCTGGAGCTCGTCGCGTCCCGGCTCGGCAAGGTAGACGTGGTCATATACAGCCTGGCCTCGCCGAAGCGCACGGATCCGGATACCGGCGAGATTTACCAATCGGTTCTTAATCCCATTGGAGAGACCTACGTGGGAAAGACCATCGACCTTAACCGCGAGGTCATCAACGAGGTCACCGTGGAACCGGCGACGGACGAAGGCATTCGCGGCACGGTGGGCGTCATGGGCGGCGACGATCTGCGTCGGTGGAGCGAAGCGCTGCTGGAAGCCGGGTTGCTGGCCGAAGGCGCTCGGATCGTTCCATTCTCGTACATCGGTCCCGCCCTCACCTGGCCCATTTACCGGAGCGGAACCATCGGCTGCGCGAAGGAGCACCTGGAGCGGACAACGAAGGCGATCGACGGCCGGCTGCGGTCCACTGTCGGCGGTAGGGCCATGGTGTCGGTGAACAAGGCCGTGATTACCCAGGCCTCGGCCGCGATCCCGGTCGTTCCCCTGTACATCAGCCTGCTTTACCGAATCATGCGGGAACGTGGCGTGCACGAGGATCCGATCCAGCAGATGGTGCGGCTGTTCAGCGATCACGTCGGACCCGGCGGGACGCCGTCTGTCGACGGGGAGGACCGGATCCGACTCGATGACCTGGAACTCGAAGCGTCGGTACAGCGGGAAATAGATACGGTCTGGCCGACGATCACGACGGAGAACTTCCGCGCCCTGACCGATTACGATGCATACAAGCGGGGTTTTCGGCAGTTGTTCGGCTTCGAAGTAGACGGCGTGGATTACGACGAACCGGTCGAACTGGAGGCAGCGATCTAGCGGTCGGCAGCGGTCGACGCAACGACGTCAAGGCGCCGGGCTTCAGAGGGCGGATCTACATGCGCCAGACGGGTTCCTGCCCGATCCACTGGTCGCCTTCCCTGGCAACCGACCTGTACGAACTCACGATGGCGGCCGGTTATTTCGCGAGCGATCGCCGGGCAAGGGCCACATTCGAGCTATTCGTCAGGGACCTGCCGGCGCGGCGTTCCTATCTCGTCGCGGCCGGCAAAACGGCGTCATCCCAGCTTGACAACCTCCCCGACCGGTACAAACGGCTGGAGGGCGCGGCGGCCTATCCCGTCCGATTCAGTTCGCATCTGTCGCCAAATCGATAAAGGAGGATCCGTGCGTTACAAGCGAGTATTGGTCAAACTCAGTGGAGGCGCGCTCTCGGGGCAAAGTCCATGGGGATTCGATCCTTCAGCCATCGAGAACATCGCCAGCGAGGTCATGAAACTGCATGCCGCGGGGGTCGAAGTAGGGATCGTGGCCGGAGGAGGCAACATCTTCAAGGGCGAACTTGGTCAGGACTGGGGTATCGAACGCGCGGAAGCAGACAATATCGGTATGATCGCAACCGTGATCAACAGCATGATGCTGCGCGGCGCACTGACCTCCCGGGGGGCGGGCGACGTCCGGGTCATGACGGCCATTCCGATCAATACAGTGGCCGAACCCTACATCCGGCTCCGGGCCGTCCGCCACCTGGAGCATGGCCGTATCGTCCTTCTCGCCGCCGGCACTGGGAATCCATACGTGACCACGGACTATCCATCGGTGCTTCGCGCCCTGGAGCTCAGGGCGGAGGTGCTGCTTTCGGCCAAAAACGGCACGGACGGGATCTACACGAGCGATCCCAGGGAAAACGCGGACGCCCGAAGATTCCAGGTCATCAGCTACGATTCGGTCATACAGCATGATCTCAAGGTAATGGACCAGACGGCCGTGCTGCTGGCCCGGGACAACAAACTGCCGATTCACGTATTTGATTTCAATGCTCCTGGCGCCATGGAACGGATATGCCGGGGCGAGGACCTCGGCACCCTCATCACAAGGGGGGCGGACCAGTTCGCCTGACCGAAACCATGGCTTCACCATGATATCCATTGGTTACCTGAAAGCAGTGCTGATCGTTTGTGCCGTCCTGTGGTGCGAACCGGCCGCGTGGAACGTCGCGGCGTCCGCGAAACGCACGGCGGAACAGGCCGCAGACCGTTCGGGGGCACAGGAACCACCCTTTGCGCTGGATAACTTCTACAAGGGCGTATCCTGGGTGGGCGGGCGCTGGGAAATGCCGGAGCACGCCCTGCCCGGGGCGCGCGAAATGGGCATCGAATGGCTGTCGCTTACGCCTTTCGGATGGATGGAGAACCACACCACGCCGTCCGTTCGGCTGAACCGGCGCGGACGGTTCTGGGGAGAGACCGACCAGGGGCTTCGGACTACGGCCAGGAAGGCCCGGGAACTGGGATTCCGACTGATGCTCAAGCCCCACCTCTGGCTGACCAGACCCGTGGATGACGGCTGGATCGGAACGATCGATTTCGATACGGAGGCGGAATGGCGGCAGTGGGAAGCGGATTACCGGACTTTCATCCTGCACTATGCCGAACTGGCACAGGAGGAAGACATGGCCATCCTGTGCATCGCCACCGAACTGTCCAATCCCGTGCGATCCCGTCCACATTTCTGGAAATCGCTCATCCGGGACATCAGGGCGGTCTACACCGGGAAACTCACCTACGCGGCGAACTGGTACCGGGATTACGAGGTGATCGAGTTGTGGCCCCACCTCGATTACATCGGGGTCAACGCCTATTTTCCACTGACCGACCGAAATGGACCGAGCGTCAGCGAAATCATCTCGGGGTGGAAGCCACATATAGAAAGCATTGGCCGGTTGTCCGAGGAGCACGGCAAACCGGTTCTATTCACCGAAGTAGGCTACAAGAATGCACCCGGATCCACCATTCGACCCTGGGAATGGCCGCCGAGGCGTCGTCGGAGCGGCGATCAGCAGATGGAAACCCACCCTGTTGACCAGGACGAGCAGGTCAACGCCTACGAGGCCCTCTTCAGGTCCGTGGGGCAATTGCCGTGGTTCCGGGGTCTGTTCATTTGGAAATGGTACCCCAATGCGACCCGGGTCACCGCGGACAGGATTGAATTCAGCCCCCAGAACAAGGAAGCGGAACGGGTATTGAAGCGGTGGTACGCCGACCCCTGAATGATCCGCGAGGTGGTATGCGCCGCGGGCTTCCCTCGTGAGGCTGCGGCTTTTTACAGTATAGGATGAATACATGCCGAAGCATTTTCGTTACCGTTCACTCGACGATCTGCAACAGGATATCGACCGCCTTGGCTTGAACGACGATATCCCTCTGACTGAGGATCTGGATCCCCTCTGGCGGCCCGTTCGGTTCGGCAAGCGGACCATCGGCAACTCCATGGCCGTGCACCCCATGGAAGGTTGTGATGGGCACCTGGATGGCTCGCCGGATGAACTGGTCTTCCGGCGATGGCGCCTGTTCGGCGAGGGCGGAGCAAAGCTCATCTGGGGCGAGGCCACGGCCGTGGCGGAAGAAGCCCGGGCGAATACCCGGCAGCTCTGGATGCACGATGGCAACGCCGCGTCCTTCGAATCGCTGCTCGCGCAGACCCGCAAGGCGCACAGGGCAGTCCACGGCCGTGATGACGACCTGGTCGTCGGCCTGCAACTGACCCACTCGGGCCGTTACAGTTACCGAAAACCGCTGATCGCCTTCCACGATCCCTCCGCCGACCCGGTCACCCTCGTCGATAAAAAGCGCAAGATCCCGGTCACTCCGCACTACCCGGTGCTGACCGATTCCGATCTCGGCCGGGTGGAGGATGCCCTCGTGGATACCGCGGTCCTGGCCTGGAAATTGGGATTTGACTTTGTCGATATCAAGCAGTGCCATCGCTACCTGCTCTCCGAATTGCTGGCCGCGCGGCTGCGGGAAGGCGACTACGGCGGGAATCTCGAGAACAGGACGCGGCTGGTCAGGAACGTGATCGCACGCATCCGGGAGGAAACGAAAGACGAATTGCTGCTGGCCAGCCGGATGAATGTCTACGACGGCATTCCGTACATTACCGACCCCGATACCGGCGCGGGCACGCCCCATTCGCCATATCCCGTCCCCTTTCTATCCGGATTCGGCGTGGACGTGGACGATCCGCTGCGGGAGGACCTGTCGGAACCTATTGCCGCGATCGGTCTGCTCAGGGAAGCCGGGATCCAGATGATCAACGCCACCATGGGAAGCCCCTATTACAATCCCCATGTGGGACGGCCCGCCGAGAGATCGCCGGTGGACGGCTACGATGCACCGGAACATCCCCTCTTCGGCGTCGCGCGGCACTTCCGTGCGGCCGCCGCACTTTGCCGGGCGCATCCGGGACTCAGTATCGTGGGGACCGGGTACAGCTGGCTTCAGAAATACATGGTCAACGCGGGTGCGGCCAATATCAGGGACAACCGGGTGACCATGATGGGATCCGGGAGAGGCGCGCTGGCCTATCCCGATTTCGCGAAGGACGTGTCCGAGCACGGCGGGATGATCCGCAAGAAGAGTTGCATCACCGTCAGTTACTGTACGGCCCTGATGCGCGGCAAGCACAACGAACTCGGCCAGTTTGCCGTAGGATGCGTTCCCCGGGACAAGATCTACGCGGACATCTACAAGGAGATGCTGGATACGGCCCCCGAACCATAAGGTCAGTGATTTCCCGGCCGGCCGGGACCGCCAGACCGTAACGCTCAGGGCGGCCGGCATCGGCCTCCTCCTGTCGGGCGTCATCGGGTTCGGCACGCAGTACATGGCCGATCGCGGCGGATACGACTTCATGCTGTTCGCCCATCTGCCCTCCGGCTTCCTGCTTCCGTTTCTCGCGCTCGTACTGCTTCCCAACCTGATCTGCCGGACCTGCTGCCCGGGACGGGCGTTGACCCGCACCGAACTCCTCACGGTCTTCGCCATGGGTTGGGCGGCGTCCATGATGCCCGACCTGGGCGTCTCACGGTACATGGTCTCCGCCATCGCGGCGCCTGCCTACTTCGCCTCGCCGGAGAATCGGTGGGATGAACTCATCCTGCCCCACCTGCCCCAATGGGTCTACCTGAGCGACTATGAATCGGCGCGTAGGTTCTACGAAGGAATTCAGCCGGGACAGCAGATCCCCTGGTCGGTCTGGCTGACCCCCGTCTTCTGGTGGCTGTGCCTCTTCGCCGCGCTACTACTGATCGGCGCCTGTATCGTGGTGATCTTCCGCAGGCAGTGGATGGAGTACGAACGCTTGCGATTCCCCATGGCGGAAGCGGCCCTGCGGCTCATCGGGGAATCCGGCGGGGAACGGAACCGGGATCGACCAGGACTCCCGCGCAACCGCCTCTTCCTTGCGGGGCTCCTGCTGGCCTTTTCTGCCATGGCATGGAACTGTGCGGCCTACTGGGGCGCTCTGCCCATGCTGCCCATTCATCCGGGGGCGATGGTCACCCTGGAAATCGCACCCTACTTCCCCGGCATCCCGCTGTACTTGAATCTATACGCGCTTTCCTTCGCATTCTTCGCGCCCGCGGAGATCCTCTTCAGCCTCTGGTTCTTCCAGTTGTTCGGCGTACTGGAGCAGGGACTGCTCAGCCGGCTGGGCATGTTCTCGACGAGCGGCAGCGTGGTTCAGGGGGGACTGACCGGCATGCAGTACATGGGCGGTGTGATCATCTTCGCCGCCTGGCTGGTCTGGACTGCAAGGAGACACCTGGTTTCGGTGTGGCGCGCGGCATGGCGGTCCGCACGGGACGAGGGCGAGGCGCGGGAACTGTTCTCCTACCGGTGGGCACTCGCCGGACTGACCGGTGGATCGGTTTTCGCCGTTCTGTGGCTGTACAGCGCCGGACTCTCCCTACCCGTGAGCGTGCTGTTTCTCGTGGTCATGTTCGCCTGCTACCTGGTGCTGGCCCGGGTGGTCGCCGAATCCGGACTGGTCATGGCGGAACTCACGGTGAAACCCAATTACTTCACAGTCGGCATGATCGGAACCGCGTCCCTGTCCATGCGGGACATCAATGTGCTGGGCATGGCCAACGGATTCGCGCGGAACTGGCGGACATTCACCATGGTTGGTTTCTCCCATATCGCATGGTTGAAGAGCCGCATGGAAGGCCGGGGCCGCGGGTTGTTCGGTTGGGTCTGCGCCGCGATCGCCATCAGCGCGGTCCTTTCTGTCATCTCCCTGGTGTATTCAGCCAATACAGTAGGCGCCAACAACCTGTATACCCAGCCCGGCGGCCTGGGCACTTTCTTCTTCGGACGCACCATCGTCTGGGCAACAAACGCGTCCCAGATCGGCGCCCTGGAAGCCCTGTTTCTCCTGTCCGGCATGTTGATCAACGGCCTGGTCATTGCCGGCCGGGCCTGGTTCACCTGGTGGCCCCTTCACCCGGTCGGCATGGCCATCGGAGACGTGGGCGGCGTGGTCCGCAACGCCTTTCTGCCGATTTTCCTCGCCTGGCTTCTGCAGATCGTGTTGATTCGGATCGGCGGCGTGCGGATGTATCGTGCCGCGCAACCGTTTTTCACTGGGGTGATTCTCGGCTTTCTCATGGGCGTCGCTCTGTCCCTGGTGGTCGACGCGGTCTTCTTCCCGGGGACGCCCCACAGGACGGAATGGTATTGATGTATGCGTCGAGTTCGCGTCGCAAAGTAACATACGGGAGGGCGGATGAGCGAGTTGGTTTCGGCCGGCGTATCTGAAGTCGATGTAACCCCTGATTTCCCGGTGCGTTTGAGCGGTTACGGCGCGCGGCGGAAAGAAACGGCGAAGATCAAGTCGACGCTGTACGCCCGTGCCCTGGCCATCGGCGCGGAGCGGCCGGTTCTGCTGCTGGTCCTGGAGAATTGCGGCGTGACCGAATCCATGACGGAGTCCGTCGCGAGGGAACTGGGCAGGCAGGCGGGGGTCGACCGGGAACGCATCGTCCTGTGCTACACCCACACCCACAACGCACCCATGCTGTCCGGCGCGGCCCCCATGCTGTTCGGCACGGATATCCCGGCTGCGCACCAGCGGCATATCGACCGCTATACAGCTGAAGTGAAGGAACGCCTGGTGGAGGTCGGGCTGCGTGCGTTGTCGGAACGGAGGCCGGCCAGGTTGACCTACGGCGAGGGATACGTCGGGTTCGCGGTAAATCGCCGCGCGCAGATCGGACCCGTGGATCACGTGATGCCCATAATTCGGGTCGATGATCCGGACGGCGGCCTGCGCGCGGTCTGGGTCAGCTATGCCTGTCACTGTACGACGTTCGGTCCCGCGGACAACTTCATGTGCGGCGACTGGGCGGGATTCGCGTCCGAGCAAATCAGTCGAGAGCACCCGGGCACCGTCGCCCTGGTCACCATCGGGTGCGCCGGCAATGCGAATCCCTTCCCGCGCACGGGCTTATCACATTCCCGCCGCCACGGAGAGGATATCGCGTCGGAAGTGGATCGGCTGCTGGGGATACCCGGTCGGCATCTTCCAGGCCGAATCCGATGCCGCCTGGTCCATGCCACGCTGCCCTACGACTCCTTGCCTTCACGCGAGGACTGGATGGCTACGGCGGAGGAACAGGGCGCGGCGGGCTATCATGCCCGGCAGTGGATCGCGCGGATGGACTGCGGCGTGGAAGTTCCCGCGGCTCTCAGTTACCCGATCCAGGGCTGGTCGTTCGGTGATGAACTCGCCGTCGTCTTCCTGGCCGGGGAGGTGGTCGCGGACTATGCCGCGAGGCTGCGGCGTATGTACGATCCAGTGAAGATCTGGATCGGCGCGTACGCGAATGACTTCCCCGGCTACATACCGTCCCGACGGATATGGAAGGAGGGTGGGTACGAAGGCGGTGACGCCACGGTATACTTCGGGTTGCCCAACCGCTTCTCGGATGAAGTGGAAGAGCGTGTGATCGAAGGTGTGCAGCGGGTCATCCCCGAAACTTTCAGACGGCCCCGGTCCAGGTGAATCCGAGAACGGTCACGCCGCCGCTGGTCGGCATCCCGCGCCTCCCGGTCACGCCTAGATTCCCTTGGGTGCCCGCGCTACGGAGGCTTCCCGCCGGACCAGTTCCGAATGCCTCTTCTCGAAGGCGGCGCTTTGGTCGTCTTCGATCACCTCGAGATGCACCTCCGATTCGAATCCCGGCAGGTTGCCCTTGTAGAATTCCGGCTGGTAGATGCTTTCGTCGGTAAATTCCCAGACGCGCTGTTTGCCGGCGAGGCCGGGCCAGACCACGCGGAGGATGCGCTTCCTGCTCCGGTAACGCTGGACCGCGGTGGGCTCGTCGTCATCGACGGCGTAGGTTTCGATGGCCTTCTCGTCGACCTCCACACCCAGGCCGGGCTTGTCGGGCACCGCCATGTACCCGTCCACGACCTCAATACGTTCGGTCAAAAGGTCGGTTTTCCAGAGTTCATGGCAGGTGATATAGGGCAGCTGGGCGTGCGACAGCACCGATCCGATATGGGCGGCGAAAGTCGTGGTCAGCCCGGCGCCTACCATCTGGAGCCAGAAGGGCTTGTTCAACGCGGCCGCCATGATGCCCTGCCGCATCGTTCCCGAGGCGCAGCCGCCGATCACGAAGCCGTCGCTGACCTCCGCCTGCCACACGTCGTCGCCGAAGTGTTCCACGATGGGCTTCTGGATGCGTTCCCGGAGCATCTGCGCGCCCTTGAGATCTTTCCTCAGGTAGAAGGGGCTTTCGTACATTCCCACGTTCACACGCTGGTCGAGTTGCGACAGGATCTGTTCCGCTTTCGCCTGGGTGAGGAGAAAACCGTTGAAATCCACGTCGAACCGGTAGTCGGCCGGTGCGACTTCGCTCACCGCGTCGATCTGGGCGATGATGTCGCGCCAGGGCCGCGCCTTCATCTTGAAGGACGTGTAGCCGCGTCTGAGGGACTCTTCCGCCTCCTTGACCCAGTCTTCGGGCGCCATGTCGATGTCCCACCACGAAAGGGGGCAGCGGTCCCTCAGCTTGTTGCCCAGCAGGGCGTGCACGGGGACGCCCGCGTCTTTTCCGCACAGGTCGAAGACGGCGATCTGCGGTCCGAACCCGATATCGTCGTCCCACATGATGGTCCACGGATCCTTGCCGATCAGACCGGCGGTATCCGAGGCGCCGTGCCCATCGGTGACGCTGACCAGGCCGTTGTCGGTCTCCAGCCGGTATACCCACACGCGCTCGTTATGGGTGTTAGCCCGGGCCATGGCGTGCTCGACGTGTGGGGCGTAGAAGGGCACGTTGAGTGCGGTTCGTTCGGCATGCGTGATCTTCATGGGATCCTCCTGCGTTGGTTATGGTACTGGACAGGCGTGAAATGTATATATCTAAGGCTGGTTCTCAAAAACGCAATCCATTTATGGACACGCGTCTTAAACACTTGCCTTGCCCCTTTTTTGCGATCTGTATATAATCAATCCAGGACTAATTCAAATCGCTTGCAAGGCAACCCCAGAGGACAACTTGAAACTCGAAAATCGGGTCGCTATCGTCACGGGCGGCAGTTCCGGTATAGGTCGGGGTATATCCATCGAACTGGCCAGGGAGGGGGCCCGCGTCGTGGTCTGCGACCTCTTCGAGCGGCCCAGACCGGGAAAGTACCACGATCAGGACGTGACGACGCCTACCGTGGAAGCACTGCGCGCGATGGGCTCGGAAGGGTTCTTCGTGCAGGCCGACGTGTCGGACGAAGCGGCGGTCGGCCGCCTGGTAGGGCGGACGCTGGAGACCTTCGGCGGTCTGGACATCTTGGTCAACAACGCGGGTATTTTCGAACCCGGGGACAGCCAGACGACCCCTGTGGACACCTGGGACCGCGTCATGGGCATCAACCTGCGGGCCCTGTTCCTGACCACGCGCGCCGCCGTGCCCCATCTGAAGGAATCCCGCGCGGGAAGGATAATCAATATCGCTTCCGTGCACGCCTTTCACGGCGGAGGCGGACCGGCATACGCACCGGCCAAGGCCGGGGTCGTGAACCTCACCAGGGATACCGCGGTGGAGCTGGCTTCCCACGGCATAACGGCCAACACAATCTGTCCGGGTTATATCGAAACGCCCATCCAGGATTACCTGACCCAGGCGCAGGTCGACGAGGCACTCGAAAAGACGCCTCTTCCCAGGCTGGGACTGCCGAAGGACATCGGCCGGGCCTGCGTGTTTTTTGCGTCGGACGATGCCGAATGGATAACCGGTACGGCTTTGCCCGTTGACGGCGGCTGGCTGGCGCCGATCTGGTAGGGAATCCACCAATCACCGCACCGGGCGGAAGACACTACAAGGCAACGAATATCCATGGATAAACTATTGGCGATCACCGGAGGCGTGTCGTTCGTCATCGGCTGGCTTCTCCTGGCCTACGGTATCTACCGGGCCTGAAACGGAACGGACGACAATGCGTGTTGTAACCGGTATCATCGCCCACGAGACGAGCACGTTCACGACCGTGGAGACCACGCGAAGGAATTACCAGGAACGGTATGGCGGCCTGCGGGGAAGCGAAATCCTCACGGCGTTTCGGGGAACGAACAAGCCCACGGGCGGTTTCATAGAAGGGGCGGAAGTACACGGGTTCGAACTGATCCCCACGATTGTGGCCGAACCCCATCCGAGCGGCCCCACGCCCCGTGCGCTCTTCGATGAAATCATCGACGGGATGCTGGACGGTTTCAAGGCCGCGGGTCCGTTCGACGGCGTACTGCTCGAACTGCACGGCGCCATGGTGGCCGAGGGAATCGACGATGGCGAGGGATACATCCTCTCCGCCGTGCGCGACCTCGTGGGGGACCTGCCCATCGTCGGCCAGCTGGACATTCACTCCAACATGACTCCCCTGATGATCGAAAAGGCCGACGTGTTGATCGGCCGGGAGTCCTACCCCGAGGTGGACATGGCGCCACGGGGACGGGAATGCGCGGATGTGCTCGTCCGGATCATGCGCGAGGGACTCCGGCCCACCATGGCGCTCCACCAGATGCCCATGGCCTGGGGCATGAACCAGGTAACAGCGCATGCCCCCATGAAGGAGGCGATCGACTACCTCCATGAGATCGAATCGAGGCCCGGTGTCGTCTGCGGATCGATCGCCACCTGTTTCCCGCTCGCCGACATACCCCACATGGGCGCGTCGGTATACATTGTGACGGACAACGACCAGGAGATGGCCCAGCGTTACGCCGACGAACTGGGCGGATACCTCTACGACCGGCGCGCCGACTGGCACTACCATATGCCGTCGACAAAGGAAACGCTCGGCCGCGTCCATGATGAAGGCCTGTTCCCCGTCGTGTTGGCGGACCGGAACGACAACACCGGAGGCGGTTCTCCGGGCGACAGCACCGCCATGCTGCGGACGTTCATCCAGGCCGGTCTCGAGGATGCCTGCGTCCTGTACATCGTCGATCCGGAGGCGGTGGAACAATGCATGGACGCCGGGGTAGGCGCCACGATCACGCTGGACGTCGGGGGGAAGTCATCGCCGTTGCAGGGCGAACCGGTGACCATGACGGCGGAAGTGCTCGCCCTGTCCGACGGCAGGTTCCGTTACCACGGCCCCATGCTCGCGGGCCTTGAAGGTACGATGGGCCCCTCCGCCCACATTCGGCAGGAGGGCGTCCACGTCATACTCGTGAACGATCGCGAGCAGCCCTTCGACACCGCTTTCTCCGAATCCCTGGGCCTGGATCCCCGGGAAATGCGCTACATCGGCGTCAAGTCCTCCGCCCACTTCAGAGCCGGATTCGAACCGTGGGCGGGCGCAATTCACGTGGTCACTGAGCCGGGTGTACATGACATGGGTACTTTGACCTTCCATCGGCTGGGCAGGAAACTGTATCCGCTGGATTCCAGGCAGGACTGATCCTCCGATCCTGCCGGACCGGTGTCGATGTTCCGCGGCCGGGACCTTGAAGAGTCAGAAAATGAGCATACCTTCAGACAAAATCGATACGTCCTCAATCTGGTTCGATCACCAGACGCTGATTCGAAACGTGGATGTCCTGCTCACCGTGTACGACCAGTCGGCGCAGGGCGTGCTGGACCTGGCGAATTCCGAGGGGTACTTCGAAGGGGTCGATCCCAATCTCCTGAAGTGGCCACCCTCCCGGTCGCCGGAAGGACCCATAGGACTGGAAGGCCTGGGTTACCGCGCGAAGCTGATCGGGGCGATTTACGAGGGGGTTCCCCGGCTTCGGGACCAGCGGATGGGCGAGGCCTACGACCAGTTCAGGCGGGTCGCCCCCGATTACTACCAGGCCGTGCAGCTCTACGCCCGCATAAGGGAACAGTTCCTGCGGACCGGACAGGGTGCGACCGCCCAGTTTCTCGAACTTTACCAGTCCATCTATGTCGAGGAACTCCGGGCGAGCAACGTTTTTACTCCGGACGAAGGCGAGGCCGCCCTGGCCGGGGCCAGGCTGTCCCGCGTGCCCCTGGCCCACGCCCAGCCCGTCGCCGAGAAACTCAAGGACATCGTACCGGAGGACGACCCCCTCTGGCAGGCGACGTACGAATGCACGCTCAAGGGAAAAGAAACCCGTTCTACGCTGAAGGAGATATTTCACAATACGGCCCAGAATACGCTCGAATACCTGGCCGCCGGAGAACTGCTCGCCGTTCGCTTCAATACGTATACCAACTTCGCCTGGTTCGGTTGCGCGGTGTGGAAGATCATCAGCGACGCCGAACTACTGGCCGAATTCTGCCGCCGGCACGTACCGAGCAAGTACCTCCAGCGCAAGATCGACGGCATACAGGAGGATATCCTGCTCGGTCAGGCCATGATGGTGGAGTTCTTCCAGGCGCACCAGGAGAATCCCGCGCAACTCAAGCCGACGGGGTACTGGTACGGTCACCACTATACGAGCCTTACGCGGGACATGATAGATCTGGCCAATGGCCTCATGGAAAAATGCAACCTGGTCATCCACAGGATCAACCAGCACATGAAGAACGGGGAGGATGAGGCGAAAATCCCCGACGGACTCTCCTCCATGCTGGAGCCCATGGAGGTGCCACCGCTGCTGGACCGAAGCGCCACGGGCCATTTCCTGGAATATCCCCATGTGGGAAGGAACGCCAGGTATGCTCCGATTCAGCGCGCCACGAGGCTGGTCCGGTGGATCGGAGCATCCTGGCGGTATGTCCGCACCAAACTCGAGATCGAAGAGGAGGGGCTGGATGAGGAAGAAAAACTCGATGCGGCCTGGCAGAATAGCCTGGCCTGGTCCGAGAAGACGCTGAAGATCTTCGGGATCACGGTCAAGGTGCACGTCGATCCGATGGTCGGCGAACTGGCCCGCGTGCTCAAGTTGCACGGGGGTCGTTACAAAGTCCTTTTCTTTCCCACCCACCAGAGCGTCTTCGATCATCCCGTCATGTACAAAGTGCTACAATCCCGCGTCCTGCTGGACGCCCTCGGCTGGGAGGACTCGCGTCCCTGCACCATCCTGTCCCGGTCGGGCCTGACCGAGTACGTTACGCTGCGCCTGGGGTCATGGAGCACGACGCTGTTCGGCGTGAACGCCGCGGAATTCGACCGACTGCTCGAAGAAATCGACGGCTACGTGGTCCTGCCCCGCGCGGGGGATACCAACAACGCGACCCAGCGTTTCGCCGGACTGCTGGAAAAACGACCGGGCATCATCTATGCCGCGGGTACGACGGCGGCCTTCGACATCCAGTCCATCCCCCTGCAACACGGCCTGTTCAGCAAGATCCCGCCCGACGTCGTGCTCATTCCCATGGCCTTCCGGGGGATACATTCCATCTGGCCCAAGTGTCCGAGGCGAAACATCAAGATAAACCCGGGACTCGTCGAGGTCGTCGTGGCGCCGCCCATGATGGGAGAAACCACGCTGTTCCCGAGGCGCCGGTCCCTCAGGCCCCAGATTGAACCGGCGGCGCTGTTTCAGGCCGTGCAAATCGTTCACCTGCTGAATCCGAATCATCGGCCGTAACCGCCGCTGATACCGAACGCAAATCCAACAGGCCGGACCAAGATGAAACCGTCACGACTCCTCTGCTGCATGCTGCTGGCCGTCACGCTGGCGTGGACCGAAGCGTCGGGGGCCGCGAACCGGGTCGACGTCATCAAGCTGACAGGCCCGATCGGTCCGGTCAGCGTCCAGCACGTGTCCGCCGCGATAGAAAGAGCCGAAGACGACCGGTCGGAATGCCTGGTGATCATGCTCGATACGCCCGGCGGCCTCCTCGAGTCCACGCAAATGATCATCAAGGACATGCTCGCGTCGAATGTGCCGGTCGTGGTCTACGTGGCGCCCAGCGGTGCGGGCGCCGGATCCGCGGGCGTGTTTATCACCATGAGCGCCCACGTCGCGGCCATGGCGCCGGGAACGAGCATCGGGGCGGCCAGCCCGGTTGGCATTGGCGGCGCGGTGGCGGACTCGACCATGCAGGAGAAGATCGAGAACTTTTCCGTGAGCTACATCCGTTCCATCGCCGACAAGCATGGACGGAACGCGGACTGGGCGGAACAGGCCGTAAGGAAGAGCGTGGCCCTGACCGACCGGGAAGCGGTGGAGCAGAACGTCGTGGACCTCAACGTCGCCACGCTGGATTCCCTGCTCGTTCAGATCGACGGAACCGTCGTGGAAGTGAGGGAAGGCGAGCGGGTATTGCGAACGAAGAACGCCGAGGTGCAGATCAGGGAAATGAACTGGAACCACCGGGTGCTGAACGTTCTCTCCAATCCCAACATCGCCTACCTCCTGATGATGCTCGGATTCTACGGGCTCATCTACGAGTTCATCAATCCCGGCGCCATATTCCCCGGCGTCGTGGGCGGCATGTGCGTCATCATAGGGCTCTTCGCCCTGCAGACGCTGCCCATCAACTACGCCGGGCTGCTGCTGCTCCTGCTGGGACTCGGGCTTTTCGTGACGGAACTGTTTGTCGTCAGCGGCGGTCTGCTGACCCTGGGCGGCGCCGTCGCCTTCACGATCGGTTCGATGATGCTCATCGATTCGCCCTATCCCTACCTGCGCATATCCCTGTACGCCATCATCCCGGCCGTGATCGCAACCGGGGCATTCGTGTTGTTTGCCGTGGGCTACGCGCTGAAGGCCCAGAAGCGGCGTACGACCACGGGCAGCCAGGGGCTGATCGGCGAGACGGGACGCGCGCGCACGGCCGTGGACGCCCGGAGCGGCAAGGTGTTCGTCCACGGCGAGTACTGGTTCGCGACGAGCGATGCGCCTATCGAACCCGATACGCCGATTCGGGTCTTGAAGGTCAACGGTCTGCGATTGCAGGTAGAAAGCCTGGATTCAAGCGCGGACGCAACGAAACTAGGGGAGGACTCCCATGTGGTTTGACGGATTTTCGCTGTCGACGATCGTAATCGTCCTGTTCCTCATCATCCTGTTCACGAACGCGGTAAAGATTCTGCGCGAGTATGAGCGGGGCGTGGTCTTCCGGCTGGGCCGCCTTTCCAAGGCCCTGATCGGCAAAAACGGACCGGGCATCGTGATCCTGATCCCCGGGGTCGACAAGATGGAGAAGGTGAGCCTGCGTACCGTGACCAAGGACGTGCCTGCTCAGGACGTGATCACCCGGGACAACGTGTCCATCAAGGTCAACGCGGTGATCTACTTCCGTGTCATTGACCCGGAGCGGGCAATCACCGAGGTGGAGGATTTCCTGCAGGCGACCCATCAACTGGCCCAGACTTCGCTGCGGAGCGTACTCGGCCAGGTGGAACTGGACGACCTCCTTTCCAACCGGGACAAGATCAACGAGGACCTGCAGGTACTGCTGGACCAGCAGACCGAACCGTGGGGCATCAAGGTGTCCATGGTCGTCATCAAGAACGTCGATCTGCCCCTCGAGATGCAGCGGGCCATGGCGAAGCAGGCGGAAGCGGAACGGGAACGCCGGGCCAAGGTCATCAACGCCCTGGGCGAGCAGCAGGCCGCGGAGAAACTGGCGGAAGCCGCTCATGTCATGGGCACCCATCCCGTAGCCATTCAGTTGCGTTACTTGCAGACCCTGTCGGTCGTGGCGGCGGAGAACAACTCCACCACGCTGTTCCCCGTCCCCATCGATCTGTTCAAGCCCTTCGTGGACGCGTTGAAACCAGCGGTTGCGGGCGGCACGCCGGAGACAGATACCGGTTCACCGGAGGGCCGCGGTCAGGAGGCAGGATAGCATACGAGATTCTCCGGCGGGATTTCGACTAAATCGGTCAACGTACAATGGTTCGCCGACCAGGACAGAGGGAACATACGATGACCGATATGCAGGGAATTACCCCGATCAAGGACTGGCCCGAAGACGAGAAACCCAGAGAGCGGTTGCTTAAGTACGGAATCCATACCCTTTCGGACACCGAACTGATCGCGCTGTTGCTGCGCACCGGGAACGGTACCGGGGGGAAGGACGTCATTGACATATCCCGGGACCTGCTGCAGCATTTCGGGGGTCTGCGCCACCTCGCTACCCGGGAATTGAGCGAGTTGTGCCAGGTGTCGGGGGTAGGGCCTGTCAAGGCCGCCCAGATCGCCTCCGCCATCGAAATCGGCCGCCGGCTCGAAGCGCAGGACATGGACAAGAAGACCTTCGTCTCAAGCACCGACGTGGCGCGCTATTTCATGCCGAGGCTCAGGGACCTGCGGAAAGAGATCTTCATGGTCCTGATGCTCGACGCGCGCAACTGCCTGATCCGCGGCGTGACCGTATCGGTGGGCAGTCTTACGGCGAGCATCGTCCATCCCCGTGAGGTGTTCAAGCCCGCCATTCTCGATTCGGCCGCGTCCGTTATATTCGTACACAACCACCCCAGCGGCGATCCCTCCCCGAGCCAGGACGATCTCAAGATCACGGCCCAACTCGTGGACGCGGGCCAGATGATCGACATCAAGGTGCTGGATCACATCATCATCGGCCGAAAATCCTTTACCAGCCTGGCCGGCAAGGGTTTAATATAGCGGCGGAACGGAGGTGCGGCGGAGAGGCAACCGGATGAAATCGCGGCGGCAAGGGGAGTAGACCGTGGGATCTACGAGAAAAGAAAGCATCAGGATAGGCTTCGTCGGCGCGGGGTTCATGGGACAACTGGTCCACCTGCCCAACTTCACGGAAATGGCCGGTTGCGAGGTCGTCGCCCTGGCCGACCGGAGGTCCGGGTTGGCGCGGCGGGTGGCAGACCGTTTCGGCATTCCGAGGACCTGCGCGTCCCACGAGGAAATCTGCGCCGATCCCACGATAGACGCCGTAGTTCAGATCACATCGGACGATGCCCACGCACCCGTTTCCATCGACGCATTAAACGCGGGCAAGCACGTTTACGTCGAGAAACCCATGGCGACCAACCTGTCCGATGCGCACCGCATGGTCGAGGCCGCCGAACGCAACGGCCGGCAACTGCAGATCGGGTACATGAAACGCTTCGATACCGGCGTGGAGATGGCCCGTTCGATCATCGACGAGTTGCGTTCAACAGGAGAACTGGGGGCGATTACCCATGCGAGGGGCCATTGTTTCGCGGGTGACTGGGTCTGTAACGCCGGGACGGCGATTACAACGGACGAGACCTATCCTGAAATCGAATCCCGGCCACCGGAGTGGCTGGAGCAGGAACGAATCGGGGATATCTACAGCACAAACAACCTGTATTGCCACAACATCAACCTGTTGCGGTTCCTGCTGGGCGAGGTCCGGGAACTGAGGTTCGCGACCCTCGACGGTCCGACGAGACTGATGGTCTTCGCCATGGATGGATTTGACGCGGTGTTGGAACTGGGACGGTTGTCGGCGAATTTCTGGGACGAGGGCGTCAAGGTGTATTTCGAGGACGGGTGGGTGGAGATCAGCACGCCGCCCCCGCTGCTCAAGAACGTGCCGGCCCGGGTCTCTGTCTACCGGGCGGGCGATATTCAGCAGCATGCCCAGCCGCAGGCGCCGCGGGACTGGGCGTTTCGCAGGGCGAACGCCCACTTTGTGTCGTGTATACGGTCCGGTGCTCCGGTCCGTTCCTCCGGAGCGGATTCGATCCGCGACCAGGAACTGCTGGAAGAAGCTTTCAGAAGGTTCTAAGCGCATTCCGGCGGGGTTCGTCGCATTCGGGGATACCGGGTGTTCTCGGGGTTCCGACCGGAGCGGACGCCCGGACCGGCCGCGCGCGATACCTGAATTTGGAGCCGTGGTACCCGGTACAAGAAGAACCGGAGAAACAACAAGGAGTACATACGCAGATGATGGAGCCTTCCGAAATAAAGAACGAACTGGATGCATGCCGAAATCAACTGGCCTATCTCTGGAGGGGCCTTTGACATAGAAAATCGACAGGCGGAGACTGCAAGGCTCGAAGGCGTCACGGGCGAACCGGACTTCTGGAACAACCAGGCCAGGGCCCAGGCGATCAGCAGGCAGATCAGCGATCACAAGAAGATCGTCGATGGGTGGAACGAAATGGACAGCCAGGCCGAAGACCTGGAAACCCTGTTTGAAATGGCCGCCGAGGAAGAAGACCGGGACGCTTTCGACGAGATCGAAGACGGGGTCCGGTCGCTGCGGCGACTCCTGGAAACGGCGATGCTGCAAAGTATGCTGTCGGCCCCGGACGATACGAAGAACGCCATCGTTTCCATACACCCCGGGGCGGGGGGAACGGAGTCCCAGGACTGGGCCGAGATGCTCATGCGCATGTACCTCCGCTGGATGGAATCCCGGGATTATTCCTTCGATACGCTGGACCTGCAGCCGGGCGAGGAAGCCGGCATAAAGAGCGTTTCCATCGAAGTCTCGGGAGAATACGCCTACGGGTACCTCAAGGCGGAAGCCGGGGTCCACCGCCTCGTGCGCATCTCCCCCTTCGACTCGAACCACAGGCGGCACACTTCCTTCGCCTCGGTTTCCGTTTTGCCGGAAATCGACGATCCGGGCGATATCGATCTCAACGAGGCGGACCTGGAGATCGACGTCTACCGGGCAAGCGGCGCCGGGGGCCAGCACGTGAACAAGACCTCCTCGGCCGTACGCGTCACGCACAGGCCCTCCGGCATTGTCGTTCAATGCCAGTCGGAGCGATCCCAGCACCGCAACCGGGAAAGCGCCATGAAGGTGCTGATGTCCCGCCTGTACCAGCAGCGGCAGGAGGCGATCCGGGAAAAAAGGGAGCGCCTCGAAGGCGACAAGAAGGAGATCGCGTGGGGCAGCCAGATCCGTTCCTACGTGTTCCACCCTTACAGCATGGTGAAAGATCATCGAACCGGTACGGAAATCGGAAACATCCAGTCCGTGATGAACGGCGGAATCGATACGTTCATCGAGGCTTACCTGCGTCATGGAGATCCCGTGAAAAGCACGTAATCCACTCCCCGAATCCACCGTCCCGCACCCTGTCCGGGAAGTCCTTTTTGGTTGACAGGATGCGCCGGCCCGCCTATATTCCGATACCCGTCCGAACCGCTATGCCGACGGCGCTTCGATCTGACCGCTCACCGCCCATTCAGGGAATTACCACCCATCTTAAAGTCCTTCGGAGCAAACGGGTGAACAGCCCGATCGAATTCAACCGGCAAAGGTACAGCAAGCTCGAAGAGATCCGCGCTCGCGGCATCGATCCGTACCCCGTCCGCTACGACGTATCCCATCCAGCCCAGTCCATGCTCGATCAGGCGGAAGACCTGATCGAATCCGCCGAGCCCGTCTCCGTTGCGGGCCGTATCACGTCCAAGCGGGGCCATGGCAAATCCGGCTTCGCCCACCTGCTCGACCGCACCGGCCGGATCCAGATCTACGTCCGCCTCGACCGCGTCGGATCAGATGTATACGAGATCTACGACGAGTTGATCGAGGTAGGGGACTATCTGGGTGTAAAAGGCACAATCTTCACCACCCGAACCGGTGAGACCACCGTCATGGTGGACGAGATGCAGTTGCTGTCCAAGTCCCTGCGCGCCCTGCCTGAAAAATGGCACGGCCTGCGGGATATCGAAACCAGGTACCGGCAACGCTATGTCGACCTGGTCATCAATCCGGGCGTCAAGGAGGTCTTCCTCAAGCGCTCGCGGCTCATCCGCTCCGTTCAGCGGTTCATGGACGGAGAAGGTTTCGTCGAAGTCGAAACGCCGATACTCCAGCCCCTGTACGGAGGCGCGTTGGCAAGGCCCTTCAAGACCCACCACCAGGCCCTCGACATGCCGCTGTTCATGCGCATTGCCGACGAGCTTTACCTGAAGCGGTTGATCGTCGGCGGCATGGAGCGCGTGTACGAAATCGGGCATGATTTCCGCAACGAAGGGATCGACCGCACGCACAATCCCGAGTTCACCATGCTGGAGTTCTATATTGCCTACGTCGATTACCGGTTCATCATGGATCTTGTGGAGCGCCTCTTCACAAGTGTCTTCCAGGAGGTTAACGGAACGCTGAACCACACGTACCAGGGCCGGCCTATCAACATGACCCCGCCCTGGCCTCGGATTTCCATGCTCGACGCCATTCGCGAGTACGGCGATGTCGACGTCACCGGGATGCCGACCGCGGAACTCGCGACGGTTTGCGGTGACCGGGGCCTCGATGTGGACGCCGAACTGGGCAGGGGAAAGATGATCGACGTACTCTTCGAACACTTCGTGCAGGACCGTCTGCTGAATCCGACCTTCATTACGGATTATCCCGTGGAGATTTCCCCCCTGGCCAAACGGCATCCGGACAATCCGGAACTCACCGAACGATTCGAACTGTTTGTCTGCGGAAGTGAGTTCGCCAACGCGTTCTCCGAGTTGAACGACCCGATGGACCAGCGCCGGCGGTTCGAGGAGCAGGTCGAAATGCAACGCAAGGGCGATGGGGAAGCCCACGCCATGGACGAGGACTTCCTCCGGGCAATGGAGTACGGCATGCCGCCCACCGGGGGATGCGGAATCGGAATAGACCGGTTGGCCATGCTTATTACGGACTCCGCGAACATCAAGGACGTCCTGCTCTTTCCCCATATGCGCAGGGAATCGTTCGACAGCGAACCCGGCGGCCCGGATGACCCGGACGGAACCGGCGAACCCGGCATTTCCGGCGAACCCGGCATTTCCGGCGAACCCGGCGGCCCGGATGGCCCGGACGGAACCGGGGTCGAAATGGACAATGGTCCCGGTGAAGCGGACGGCCTGTCGGACCGGGCGTCCGGAACATAGGATGCCGAATGGTGCTGCGTAAACGATGGTCGTACGAGTGGTTCATCGCCCTTAGATATCTGCGCTCCAAGCGGCAGAACCGATTCGTCTCTCTCATAACCTACATTTCCGTGAGCGGCGTCCTGGTGGGGGTAGCCGCCCTCGTCATCGTTCTTTCCCTTTTTAACGGCTTCGAAAGCGAAGTGCGGGAACGCATCATCGGAGAGCGTGCGCATATCAACGTGTATTCGCTCCTCGGCGATGGTTCCATTTCCGGACACGAGGCGTTGATAGACGTCATCCTGTCGGTGGATGAGGTAGTCTCCGCCGCGCCTTACGTGCTGGAGAAAGCCGTTTGCGCACCGGTGCCCGCGACGCGCAACGCGGCGGCCGGCGTCATAGTGCACGGACTGGACATAGCGTCGGGCCGCCTGGCCACGAACCTCGAGGAAAACATCGTCTTCGGGGCTGTGGATCTGACGACCGCGCCCGGGCCCGGCGGCCCTTCGGAAAAACCACTTCCCGGGATCGTTCTGGGTAAGGGTCTGGCGGATCAACTGGGGATCATTGTCGGTGAAAAGGTTGCCCTGGGCAATATACAGGGCTTTTCCCTGACCTCCGCGCTCACGCCTTACATCCGGCCGTACAGGGTCACGGGCATCTCGGAGACCGGGTTCTACGAGTACGACGCATCCTCGGCGTATGTGTCCCTGGACGAGACCCAGAAGCTGTTCAAACTCGGTAACGACATCAACGGCATCGCCGTCAGGATTGCCGACCGGAATCAGGCCCGTCGAATCGCCGAAGAGATCGAAGTCGCCCTGAACCGCTATGCGGAAGAGTCCGTTGAATCACCTGTTGCGTCAGCCCCGTCAGTAGCGTATTTTACGGTAGACTGGATGCAGCGGCACAAAGGCCTGTTCCGGTGGATGACCCTCGAGAAATGGGGCTCTTTCGCCGTGCTCAACCTGATCATCCTGGTGGCCGCTTTCAATATCGCCAGCACCCTGATCATGGTCGTGCTGGAGAAGACCCGGGACATCGGGATTCTGAAGTCCCTGGGGGCGACTGCCACCAGCATTACCAGGGTGTTCATCATCCAGGGTTCCGTGGTCGGCGTTTTCGGCACCTTGCTCGGTTGTGCGATCGGCTATGTGTTGTGCTGGGCACAGCGAACGTTCGAGTTCATCGCACTGCCACCGGACATCTACCTGATTGATGCATTGCCCGTGCGGGTCGACCCGCTTGATTTCGTCAGCGTTGCCTTGGGATCCATGCTGATCTGCGTGCTTGCCGCCGTTTACCCGGCCAGGAAAGCCGCCGGCCTGGTTCCGGTCGAAGCGATCAGGCACGAGTAGCGAAACTGCCCGGAGGTACAGGGGAAAGGCTGGAAGCTGCGGTATGGCCGACGAATCACCCATTCCGGATGACTGCCGGACCGACGAAGTACTGAGCGCGAGGAACCTGACCAGGGAATACCTTTCAGGCGACGGCCGGCTCGAAATCCTGAAGGGCATCGACTTCGGCATCCGCCGCGGGCAAATCGTGGCGATACACGGCGCATCGGGTGCGGGCAAAAGCACCTTGCTGCATATCCTGGGGACGCTGGACCGGCCCACTTCCGGCCAGGTCTTCATCGGCGAAACCAATGCCTTTGACCTGCCGGAGGACAGACTGGCCGGTTTCCGTAACCGTACCGTGGGTTTCGTTTTCCAGGCCCATCACCTGCTCCCCGAATTCTCTGCGCTGGAAAACGTGATGATGCCCCTGCTGGTGGGGAGATACGACCGGGACACGGCCCGCGAAAGGGCCGAAGGGCTGCTCGTGGAGGTGGGTCTGGGGAAGCGTCTCGGCCACAAACCTTTAGCGCTGTCCGGCGGAGAACAGCAGCGGGTCGCCGTGGCCCGGGCCCTGGTGGCCCGGCCTCACGTCGTGCTGGCGGACGAACCGTCCGGCAACCTGGATCGCGGGAACGGAGAGGCGCTGCTCAACCTGATGTGGGAAATGTCCCACAGGCACGGCCAGGCATTCGTCGTCGTCACGCACGACGAATCCGTGGGCCGGCGCGCGGACCGTGCCTACGTGCTGGAAGACGGCCTGTTGAACGCAGTGGCGGCCTAGGATCGGCGATGAGAACCACATCCTGCCCACAATGCGGCATGTCCGCGGCGGAATTCGGCGAATCGGGACAGTTGGGATGCGCCGCATGCTACCGTGTTTTCAAGGAGACGCTGGTACCGCTTTTCAAGCAGATACACGGCAATGAGTTCCATCGGGGCAAGATCCCCGTTTCCGATCCGTCCCGGCAGAAAGCGCAGCGGGAACTGATCGACCTGAGGCGTGCATTGAAGAAGGCCGTCGGCCAGGAAGCTTACGAACAGGCGGCGAAGTTACGCGACCGTATAAATGAACTCGAGCGCGGTTCGGAACGGAGCCACGTGGTGCATGGATAACGGAATGGAGAACCTGTATACCGATCTGTTGGTCGACCTGCCGCGATGGTGCGTGCCCGAGGGCGAAACGGCGGAACTGGTGATCAGCAGCCGCGCCCGCCTGGCGCGAAACCTGACCACCCTGCCTTTCGTTCATCGTACCATCAAGAACGAACGCTTCCGCGTGATCGAACAGGTGGAGAAAGCCGTCCAATGCAGCGACAACGTGGCGCGTCCGGTGTACCTCTCGCTACTGGATACGTCTGAACTGGATCGCAGGGTACTGGTCGAGAGACGGCTGATCAGTCCGGCCCTCGCGGACGGAACGCGGCCTGCCGGCGTGTTCATCGGCCCCGGCGAAACCTTCAGTCTCATGGTGAATGAGGAAGACCACCTCCGTCTCCAGACCATAAAAGGCGGGCTGCAGGTATGCGCCGCCTGGCAGGAAGCGGATAAAATCGATACCGAACTGAGCAAAACACTTGATTTTGCCTTCTCCGATGAGTTTGGTTACTTAACGTCCTGTCCGAGTAATACGGGTACCGGAATGCGCCTTTCGGTGTTGATCCATCTACCGGGTTTGACCCTGGCGGATCAAATGGATACTCTGGGACGCGCCATGGAGGAGATCGGGTTCACGGTACGCGGTTTATACGGCGAAGGCACCGGAAAATCCGGCAACATGTACCAGGTATCCAACCAGTGCACGCTGGGACACACCGAGCAGGAGATCGTCGAAAGACTCGATCGCGTCACGCGCCGGCTGGCCGTGTACGAGGAAAGGGCCTGCGACGCACTGGCAAGCCGGGCGAAACGACAGACGGAGGACAAGGTGGCCCGGGCATACGGCCTGTTGAAGCATGCCCGGTTGCTTGGAGAGATGGAAGCGATGGATGCGCTGTCCATGCTCAGGATGGGTGCGTACCTGCGGATCTTTCAGGGTATGGAATCCAGTGCTTTCAATCAACTGATGATCGCGGTGCAGCCCGCGCATATCCGGATGACCTCGGACCGCGAATTGACGGGTGAGGAACTGGAAGAACGACGCGCGGAACTGGTCAGGGAACACTTGAGGTTCTGAGAGTGAATACGCAAACCGCCGCCGGGATTTCGTTGTCCGGTACTCGAAGGGAGGGATGCCGAGGTGCCACAGGGAAATAACAAGTTCACGGAACGGTTCAAGCGGGTGATGCACATAGCCCGGGAAGAAGCCGCCAGGCTCCAGCATGACTACATCGCCACGGAACACCTGCTGCTGGCCTTTATCAGGGATGGGGAAGGGACCGCGGCCGCCATGCTGCGCAATATGGGCATCGATCTCGAAGACCTCCGTCAGTCCATCGAGGAGGCCACTGTATCCCAGTCGAGCGCGCTCACGATCGGCCAGGTTCCCTTTACGCCGAGAGCGAAACAGGCCCTGGAGATCGCCGCGCACGAAGCCAACAACATGAAATCGAAATACGTGGGGACCGAGCACCTGTTGCTCGCGCTGGTACGGGACAAGCAGGGCATTGCGTCCCAGATCCTTTCGACCTACGACGTGACGTTCGAGAAAATAAAAGAAGAGATCCAGAATATCCAGAGCGACCGTTCGGTTACCAAGAAGGACGCGCAACGCAGCCGGACGCCCTTCCTCGATCATTTCGGCCGCGACCTGACCGAAATGGCGCGTGAAAGCAACCTCGATCCGGTCATCGGCCGCGACAAGGAAATCGAACGGGTCACCCAGATCCTCAGCCGGCGGAAGAAGAACAACCCGGCACTGATCGGCGAGCCCGGCGTGGGCAAGACCGCCATCGCCGAGGGGCTCGCGCAGCGCATCGTGCAGCGCAGCGTTCCCCAGATTCTGGAGAACAAGCGCGTCGTGACGCTGGACATGGCCTCGATTGTGGCCGGGACCAAGTACCGGGGCCAGTTCGAGGACCGGCTGAAATCTCTCATGGCCGAAATCACCAAGTCGGACGAGGTGATTATCTTCATCGACGAACTGCATTCCATCGTCGGCGCGGGTGGCGCCGAGGGCAGCCTCGACGCGTCCAATATTTTCAAGCCGGCGCTCGCACGGGGCGAACTGCAGTGCATCGGCGCCACGACGCTCGACGAGTACCGCAAGCACATCGAAAAGGACGGAGCGCTCGAACGCCGGTTCCAGAAGGTGATCGTGGACCAGCCGAGCATCGAGGAAACCATCGACATGCTCAAAGGGCTCCGCAGCCGGTTTGAAGAATACCACCACGTAAAGTACACGGACGATGCCCTCGAGTTCGCGGTAAAGCAGTCCGACCGGTACATCAAGGACCGTTTCCTCCCGGACAAGGCCATCGACATCATCGACGAAGCCGGTTCAAAGGCGCAGCTGTCCAAGATGACGGTTCCGGAAGAAATCCGGGAGATCGAGGAACAGCTCCAGGCCATACAGGGCAAGAAAGTGGAAGCCGCCCAGCAGCAGGAATTCGAACGCGCGGCCGCCTTGCGTGACCGCCAGGAGGAGTTGCAGCGCGAGTATGACGAGGCGTTCATGACCTGGCGCGAACGGGTTTCCGATGAAGTCGTGATCGTCACCGAGAACGACATGGCGCAGATCATCGCCAGCATGACGGGCATTCCGGTATTCCGGCTCGAAGAGCAGGAATCCAGGAGCCTGCTGCGCATGGAGGACGAGCTTAAGAAACGGGTCATCGGCCAGGACATGGCCATCCGGGTGCTTAGCAAGGCCATCCGGCGGTCGCGCTCCGGACTGAAGAACCCCAATCGGCCCATCGGATCGTTCCTTTTTCTCGGACCCACCGGCGTGGGCAAGACGGAACTGGCCAAGGTGCTGGCGTCCTTCCTCTTTCAGGACGGCGACGCCCTCGTCTTCATCGACATGTCCGAGTACATGGAGAAGTTCAATGTCTCTCGCCTGATCGGCGCTCCGCCGGGTTACGTCGGGTTCAACGAAGGCGGGCACCTTTCGGAGAAGGTGCGGCGCAAGCCCTATTCCGTCATTCTGCTGGACGAGGTCGAAAAGGCGCACCCGGACGTATTCAATATCCTTCTTCAGATCCTGGACGAGGGCACGCTGACCGACAGCAACGGTCGCCGGGTGGACTTCCGCAACACCATCATCATCATGACCTCCAATCTCGGGACCCGCAACATCAACAAGGCCGGGGGCCTGGGTTTCCAGCAGGATGGATCGAAGGTCGACTACGGAAAGATGGAAGCCACGGTCAAGGAAGAGGTGAAGAAGCTGTTCAATCCGGAATTTCTGAACCGGCTCGATGAATCACTGGTTTTTCGCCAGTTGAATCCATCCGATATCTCCCGCATCATCGATCTGCAGCTCAAGGAGATCAACGAAAGGATGACCGAAAGGGGAATCCGCATCTCATTGACGCAGAATGCGCGGGAACTGCTGGCCGAGAAGGGGTATGACCCGGTCTACAACGCCCGGTTCATGAACCAGACCATACAGCGTATGCTCGAGGACCCGCTTGCGGAGGAACTGCTGAAGGGCAAGTTCGGCGACGGCGATGAAATCAGGGTAGGCAAAAAGGGAGAAAACCTGACGTTCTACAAAGCCGAGACTTCTGATTCCGCCAAAGCGCCCGTACTCTCCGAATCGGAAGCCTGAAACGCGGGCCAACTGGCCGGACACCTTCGGTTTAAGCGCCGGTGGCGGGAACCCGGCGGCGGGAAGCGCGTTGAATCGACAGCCGGTTTCTTTGCGCGGCGTTCACGCCGACAGGTTGTTTCCGCCGCTCGATTACCCGCATGAACGGGAAAGTTTTATCAGTGTCTCCAAAGCCATTCATGTACGTTAAATCCTTCCTGGTCCTGGTCCTGACGGGCGGGATTCTTGCCTCCGCATCCGTGCACCCCCCGAAAGTATACGGACAACAGCAGCAACCTTTGATCGCCGAGGTGCTGATCGAGGGACACGCCAACGTCGACGAGCCCCTCATCCGGTCGATGACCGCGCTGAAAGCGGGGAATCTGTACAATCCCCGCGATGGTGCGACCACGATCAAACAACTGTACCGGCTGGGCCTTTTCGAAGACATTCGCATCTACGCCAGCGGAGGCGCAACGGGTTTGATCCTGACGGTAAACGTCAAGGAGTATCCGTTGCTGGACCGCCTGGAGTTCGAGGGCAACGAGAAGATAAAGGACGACGAACTGGAACGCATATCCGGCATCTTCCAGGGCCAGGCCCTGTCTCCCTTCCGACGAAAAAGCGTCCTGGACAACATTACCCAGGCCTATTACGAAAAAGGATACCTGCTCGCCACGCTGAATCCGCGCGTCCTCGTGGAAAGAAACAACGCGATCATGCGTGTTGAAGTCGATGAAGGCGAAAAGGTGAAGCTGGGCGAGGTTTTTATCGAAAACAATGTGTCCGTTCCGGAAAAGCAGTTGCAGGAGGCGTTTCGCAAGAAAGCGGACCTGGAAGAAGAGCATTTCTGGAAAGAGGGCGACCTGCGCCGGGAACGCCTGCTGGACCAATTCGAGAAAATCGTCCAGGAATACCGCAAGCACGGATTCCGAGATGCGGAAGTCGTGGAGGATACGCTCTGGTTCAGTGCGGACAAAAAGCGAATGTACCTCAAGGTCGGGATCAACGAAGGGAAACGGTATTACCTTGGGGACGTCGCATTCGAGGGAAACACGAAGTTTACCAATGAACAACTGACCAGTCTCATCAAGATCGACGCGGGTAACCCGTTCAACGAAGAAGAATACCAGGAAAGCGTGTCGACCATATACGAGGCGTACGGCGAACTCGGCTATCTGTATGCTACGCCCATCGCCCGGGAATCGGCGGCCAATGATTCCACGATTGACCTGCAATTCGCGGTCAACGAAGGGGAACCGGCCAAGGTTCATCGGATCGACATCGTGGGAAACACCAAGACGAAGGACAAGGTCATACGGCGGGAGCTGTTGATCAAGCCCGGCCAGTTCTTCCGCCGTTCGGTGCTGCTCAGAAGCCAGCGGGACGTGTTCCAGTTGAATTACTTCCAGGACGTCCAGCCCGCTCTGCAACCCCTTCCGAACGGAGACGTGGACATCACCTTCTCGGTTCTGGAGAAGCCGACGGGGACGGCAAACGCCGGCGCCGGCTACAGCGGGTTCGACGGGCTCGTGGGCACGATATCCATGATCGTTCCGAACTTCCTGGGCAACGGCCAGAACCTGAATTTCAACTGGGAATTCGGCAGCCGGCGCAATTCCATTTCGACGAGTTTCGTCGAGCCCTGGCTGTTCGATACGCCGACCAGCGCCGGCATCGACGTCTTCCGTACAAACAGGCAGTGGTTCCATGAATTCAATATCATTCAGAAGGGTTTCGGACTGTCCCTCGGGCGCCGCTTCCGCGGCACGTACTGGCGTATTAACGGAGCCTATCGGTTTTTCGACCTGAAGTACACCGGCTTCAGCGAGCGATACTACGCGTCGGCCCTGGAGGACTCCTCCCTGGCGGAAACGCAGATCTCGGTTATCAACTCAAACATCCGCCAGCGGGAATCCTACGAATCGAACAGCGGTCTGACCAGCCAGGTTACCTTCTCCGTTACGCGCGACAGCCGCGACTTCCCCCAGTTTGCCACGAGCGGCATGCGTCATACGTACCGCAGCGATGTAGCCGGTGTCGGAGGCGACGTGAAATTTCTCAAGCAGACCGTGGAATCCGATTTCTACTTACCCCTTTTCAAGGGCACGTCCATATCCCTCAGGGGGAGGTATGCCCTGGCCGTGAACCCATTCAACGACCGGGAGGTCCCGTTTTTCGAAAGGTTCTTTCCGGGAGGGGTCAGTTTCGATGGCATGATCCGCGGGTACGGCAATAACTCCGTCGGTCCCTATACCGAACTGGGCGATGGAACCAGCAGCCGGGACGGAGGACGGGCGATGAGCATTTTCACCCTGGAATACCAGGTTCCGATCATCGATCAGCTCAGGTCGCAACAGCCGGTCTATGCCGTGGCGTTCATCGAGGCCGGTAATTCATGGGCGAAGCTTTCGGACGCTACGCCAACGCTGGGCAATATGAAGAAATCGGTGGGGTTCGGCGTCCGCGTGATCATGCCTCTGGTGGGGCTGATGGGCTTCGACGTCGGTTACGGATTCGACAAACCGTCGGACCCGATCCAGGCCCTTCAGGAGAAGCGAAGCGGCTGGAATACGCATTTTCAGCTTGGACAGGTGTTCTGATCCGTTCGCCCAGTTACCGGAGCGATCCGGCATTCGAGGAGGAAGTTCATGGTTTCAATGAAAGGAATGATTCGCGCTGCGGCCATTCTCGCCGTCGCTATGCTGCTGCCGGTTATGGCCCAGGGCCAGGAACTGAAAATCGGCTATCTCGATATGGAGCGTCTGCGCCAGTCGTACCAGGGGTTCAGGGACGCCGAGGAAGCCTTCCAGAAGGCAGCGATGGGCATGCAGGAACAGGTACAGAGCAGACAGCAGGAAGTTGAAATGCTCAAGCAGCAGTACGAAGCCCGCAAGACCATGCTGACCGCGGCCAGGCGGCAGCAGGACGAGCAGAATATCCAGCAGAAGGAACAGGAACTCGTGCAGTTCGCTCAGACTTCGCAAATGCAACTCGCACAACAGGAAGTGGAATTGACCCGGCCATTGCAGGAGTCCATTTTTAATGTGGTGCAGACCCTGGCCAAGGCGGAAAACTATACTTATATCTTCGATGCCGGGTCGCTCATTTACGTGGATCCGCTGAGAGCGCAGGACCTAACGGGACAGGTCCTGGAGGAACTGCAAAAGGAAGCCAATTAACCACTGATGCGACAGAAGCTGGCAGATATTGCGACGCAGATCCAGGGCGAGCTCATCGGTGACGGATCGTGTATCATCGAAAGCGTGGCACCGCTTGACGAGGCCGGCAAGGGTTCAATCTCCGTACTGATCAACGCCCGGCAAAGCCGGCGTCTTGAGTCGACGGGGGCCACGGCGGTCATCGTCTCCCGTGAAATCGATCGCGCTCCGGTCCCGATCATACGCGTGGCGTCTCCCGAGTTTGCCCTGGCTACCTTGCTGACGACCTATTTCGCCGGACATCGTCCCGCGGAAGGTGGGATTCACCCGACGGCCAGCATCCATCCTTCGGCGGACGTCGATGACGAGGCGGACATCGGACCCTATGTGTCCATCGGTCCGTACACCACGGTGGGAAAACGTGCCTGTATCGGCACGAATGTGGCGATCGGCGCCCGATGCAGGATCGGCGAAGGCACGTGGATATTCGCCAACGCGACACTTTACGACCTGGTTTCACTGGGCAAAGGAGTGATCGTCCACGGCGGCGTCGTAATCGGGAGTGATGGCTTCGGCTATTTCCAGGGCGATGGAGGAGCGATCAAGGTTCCCCAGGTCGGCGGCGTTGAAATCGGGGACGACGTGGAGATCGGAGCGAATTCCACGATCGACCGAGCGACTATGGGCATGACCCGCATCGGCCGAGGCACCAAGATCGACAACCTGGTTCAGATCGGTCACAACGTCGTGATCGGCGATCATGTCACCATATGCGCCCAGGTGGGCATCGCAGGAAGCACGGTAGTTGAATCGGGGACCCTCATCGGCGGGCAGGCCGGTCTCTCGGATCACATCCACGTCGGCGCCGGCTCCCGGATCGGCGGCCAGGCCGGCGTGACCAAGTCCATCCCCTCCGGATCGACCGTGTCGGGCTATCCCGCCCGTCCGCACAACCAGGCCAGGAGAATAGAAGCGGCCATCAAGCGCCTGCCGGACCTGCTGCAACAGATCCAGACCCTGGAGACGCGGGTCAAGGCGCTCGAAAACCCGGGGCGGGGAGAACGGAACCCACAGGCAACGGGAAAGTAGCGACACATGCTCAAACATCAGCGAACCATTGGGTCCACCAGATCCGTTAAGGGAATAGGCTTGCATACCGGCGGGCAGGCGACGCTGACTTTCAAGCCGGGTACCGTTAACGACGGGATCCGGTTTATTCGCGTCGACCATCCCGACCGGATGGAAATTCCCGCCGATATCGACTACGTAGTCGATACCACCAGGGGGACGAATCTGGCACGGGACGGTGTCCGGATACACACCGTGGAACACGTCCTGGCCGCCGTCGCGGGCCTGGGACTGGACAACATCCGGATCGAGCTGGACGGCGACGAGCCACCGATTTGCGACGGCAGCGCCATTCCTTTCGTAAACGCGTTGATCGAAGCCGGAATCGTCGAACAGGACGCGCCCAGGGAATACCTGGAACTGGAAAATCCCGTGCTCTACTCGGAGCGGGAGAACGGCCTGTTGAAAGAACTCGTCGTCATGCCCTCCGATGATTTCCATCTCACTTACATGGTCGACTACCAGAAGTCAAATTTCGCCAGCCAGCACACCGTGCTCTATTCCCTGGAAGACGAGTTCGTCACCGAGTTCGCGCCGGCACGGACCTGGACCTTCCTCAGTGACATCAAGGCCCTGCGCGAAAAGGGGCTGATCAAGGGCGGCAGCCTGGAAAGCGCGGTGGTCATCGCGGACATGGATCTGTCCGAGGAGGAGCTGGACGAGTTGAAGGATCTGTTCGGCGTGGAGGACAGGGTGGTAATCGGCGAGAACGGGATTGTGGGCGCTCGTCCGCTGCGCTTCGACAACGAACCGTGCCGGCACAAGGCGCTCGACCTGATCGGCGACTTGGCCCTGCTCGGAGCGCCGCTCAGGGCTCAGGTGTTCGGAGCGCGATCCTCCCATTCCGCCAACGTCGAGCTCGTGCGCAGGATTCGCGGCGCGTGCGTTAAGCGGAAACCGGAAAAAGGGAATGTAGATTCACCGGCGCCGGTACCCGAAGCGGTCCTCGAAATCGAGGACATCCTGCGCATCCTCCCCCATCGATATCCCTTTCTGCTCATCGATCGGGTAATCCAGATGCAACCGGGGAAACGCGTGGTAGCGCTCAAGAACGTGACCATCAACGAGCCCTTTTTCGCGGGTCACTTCCCCGGACATCCCGTCATGCCGGGCGTCCTGATCGTTGAGGCCATGGCGCAGGCCGGCGGCCTGCTACTGCTCAATACGATTGAAGAGCCGAAGCGTAAAATGGCTTATTTCATGGGCATCGATCATGCCAGGTTTCGAAGACTGGTAAAACCCGGCGACCAGATCCGCTTCGAATTGGAACTGATACGAATGCGCATGCACGCCTGCAAGATGGAGGGGAAGGCTTACGTGAACGATGAACTCGTCGCCGAAGCCACCCTGATGGCAATGGTTACGGACCGGGCAGACCAGGCAGAACAGACAGACCAGGGAGACCGGGCAGACCGGGCAGACCAGGCAGACCAGGCAGACCAGGAGACGCCGCAGTGACGGACATAACCACCGAAGCCAAGATCCATCCGACAGCCATCGTCCATCCTGACGCGGAGTTGGGTTCCGGGTGCAGCATCGGTCCGTATACGATCGTGGAACCCAACGTGATCATCGGAGCGGGTACGCAGATCGCATCCGGCGCGCTGATCGGCGCCCATACGCGCATCGGCGCGGAGTGCAGGATCCACCACGGGGCCGTGGTGGGGTCCATACCTCAGGATCAGAAATTCATTGGTGAACAGTCCATGCTGGAAATCGGCGACCGGACTTCGATCCGCGAATTCACCACGCTGAACCGCGGGACCAGCGCCCTGGGGAAGACGGTGATCGGAAGCGATACCCTGGTCATGGCCTACGTGCACGTCGCCCACGACTGCGTGATCGGCAACCGCGTGATTCTCGCCAACGGCACGCAACTGGGAGGCCACGTGGAAATCGAAGATTTCGCCATAACCGGCGGACTCGTCGCGGTACACCAGTTCGTCCGAATAGGCCGCAACGCTTTCATCAGCGGAGGCGGCATGGTTACCAAGGACATCTGCCCGTACATCAAGTACGCCCACGACCCGCTGAAACCTGTTTCACTCAACACCATCGGTCTGAAACGCAGCGGGTTCTCCGATGAGGTCATCCGTACGCTCAAAGAGGCCTATCGCCTGCTCCACCGGTCTTCGCTCAATGTTTCCCAGGCGGTTGAAATGATAACGGATGAAGTGGAACGGACCGTAGAAGTCGAGTACCTGCTCGCATTCATTCGGGAAAGCGCCGAGCGCAGCAAGCGGCACGGTCGTGGCCTGACTTCCTGATAAAACGGTAGCAAGTAGGCAAGTGACCCGACCGCTGATTCCTCAACTTTCTCCACCCTATCGTGAAAAAGAAAGGATACGTCCCATGCCGTCCGTCTCAACAGGGGCGCGTAGCGTGCGCGTCGCGTCACCCATGTCGCCTCCATCCTGGGCCTTGCTCGAATTAAACCTGATCAAACAGCAGGAAGAGGCTGTGGAAGCGTTCTACGACCAATACTTCGACGAGCGCGGGTACCTGCAGTGCGTCCCCCGCTGGGGCGGTGACGACGGGCCGGACGACGCGGCGGAAAACTTCGCGAACTGGCCGGAGCTCTATGCGATTGGCGCTTCGGAACGCGTATACGAATTGTACAAGAAGGCCTGGGACGGTCACCTGCTGCAGTATACGGAGGCGAAGACCACCGAGGTCGAATTCGCCCGGGACGGCATGTATTTCAGGGAATTCCCCACGATGTTCGACTGGATGCACAACGGGGAGGGCTTCACCGCCTTTTTCCTACAGGGACTGTGCGATCCGCAGGACAAGAAGTTCATCGACCGTACGCGTCGTTTCTGCGGATTCTACATGGGCAACGATCCCATCGCGGACAACTACATCCCCGAGCACCGCGTGATCAAAAGCATGTTCAACGGCAGCCGGGGTCCGATGTTGCGCAAGGCGACGGGGCTCGACTGGGCCGGTGATTCCATCGAGGTCGAGGGCCGTTTCAGGCTGGGGCACGGGGAACGGAACTACGAAGAGATGGTCGCCCATTTCAAGGACTACAACGACGTGGCCGGCGACCATCCGTTGAACATGGGCGTGACCACGATGACGCTGAACGCCTACATGATCGACGGAGACGAGACTTACGGCGAGTGGACGAAGAACTACCTGGACGCCTGGGTGGAACGGACCGAGAAGAACAGCGGCATCATACCCACGAATATCGGGCTGGACGGGAGCATCGGCGGGGAGTGCGGCGGAAGATGGTACGGCGGGGCGTACGGGTGGGGATTCTCGACCATCGTGCCCCAGACCGGGAAAATAGCGCACCGTCCCTACTTCCTGATCCGCGTCCACTGGAGTTTCGGCAACGGGTTGCTGCTGACGGGCGATCAGAAATACGTAGACACCTGGCGCGGCGTCATCGACGGGGTCAACGCCCACAGCAAGGTCGAGAACGGCCGGACGCTCTATCCCCGCATGCACGGCGACGACGGCTGGTACGACTACCAGCCCGAACCCTTCTCCGCCGGCGCGGAGCATGTCTACTACTGGTCCATGGACCGCCGCGACCTGGAACGGCTGCCCATGGAAGGCTGGATCGCTTACCTGGAAGGGCGGAACCCGGACTACCCGGAAACAGCGCTGCAGGAGGACATCTCGTCTGTTCGATCGAAAATGGAGCGGTTGCGAAACGACCTTACCTCGCCGGATACGCGCCTGTCGGACGACATGAACGGCACGAATCCCGCCGAGGTGGACGCCCTGATCCGGCTCATGCTCGGTGGCATACCCACGGAGCACTTCGGCCATCCCCTGCACTGCCGATTCCGGTATTTCGATCCCGCCAGGGTGCGCCCCGGCATGCCTGAGGACGTGGCCGCCCTCGTGGAGGAACTCCATGACGACAGCGCCGTGGTTACGCTGGTGAATACCAATCAGGTGTCCCCCCGGACCGTGACCGTCCAGGGCGGCGCTTACGGTGAACATCAGATCCTGGAAGTCAGTGATGAAAGCGGGGCTACCGCGGTCGACGGCGCCAGCTTTACGGTGACCCTCGAACCCGGGTGCGGCAGCAGGCTGCGCGTGGCCATGGATCGCTACGCCAACCGGCCGTCCTTCGCTTTTCCCTGGGAAAGGTAGGCGCATCGTATGCAAAGAAGCGTAATTTGGTCGCTGAAGGCCATGTCGGCTATGGCTTTCGGTCTGGGTCTCCACGTGTTGACGGGAAAAGCGGTTGCGCAACAGGATAGCGTGGCCGCGCTCGTGGAAAAGCACCGGGCGGAAACCATCCGCAAGCGCGAGCATATCCACCAGAACCCGGAACTGGGCAACCGGGAATTCAAGACGGCGGAACTGGTCGCGGAGCATCTCACCGCGCTGGGTATCGAGATACAGACCGGTGTCGCCCATACGGGCGTGGTCGGTGTGCTGAAAGGCGGACGGCCCGGTCCGGTGGTAGCCATCCGGGCGGACATGGACGCCCTGCCGGTGACGGAGGAGACGGTGCTACCCTTCAAATCGACTGTGCGGACGACCTATCTCGGCAAGGAAGTGGGCGTCATGCACGCCTGCGGCCACGACGTGCATACCGCCGTTCAACTGGGCGTGGCTTCCGTGCTGACCGACATGAAGGCCGACCTGCAGGGCACGGTTAAATTCATATTCCAGCCGGCAGAGGAAGGACCTCCGCCGGGCGAAGAGGGTGGCGCGGACCTGATGGTGCGGGAGAAAGTCCTCGATGATCCCGCGCCCGAGGCTATCTTCGGCCTTCACGCACTGCCGTCCCTCGATGTGGGTACGGTGGGATACACCATAGGGCCGGCCATGGCCGCAGTTGACCATTTCAACATCAAGGTCCGGGGCAAACAGGCCCATGGCGCCCGTCCCGAAGAGGGCATCGATCCCATCGTGATGGCGTCTGAAATCGTACTTGCCCTGCAGACGATCCGGTCCCGCACCCTGTCGCCTCTCGAGCCCAGCGTGGTTACGGTGGGTATCTTCCGCGGCGGAGAACGATTCAACATCATACCCCGGGAAGTGCACCTGGAGGGAACGGTGCGCACCTACAATCCCGATGTCCGAGACCGGGTTGAAAGCCGGATGAAAACCATACTGGAAGGCATTACAGGGGCCTATGGCGGTTCCTTCGAACTGAACTACGACCGCGGCACGCCTTCCGTGATCAACAACCCCGAGCTGTCCCGCGAAATGGCCAGTTACCTGGCCGGAGCGCCCGGCGTGGACCAGGTGCTGGAACTGCCTCCGACTATGGGCGGCGAGGACTTCGCCTATTTCTCCAACGTCATTCCAGGTTTCTTCTATCGGCTCGGCGTCACCAGGCCCGGCCAGCCCTCCGGCGGCCTGCATACCCCGACCATGACGGCGGACAGCGAATCGGTCGCGGTGGGCATGCGCGCCATGACCCACCTGGTGCTGGAGTTTCTGAACGCAAGGGCACTACAGCCCAACCAGTAGCCGCGCCACATCGACTACGTGCGGCTAAACGACCCGCGGGGTTCCGCGAAGCCTGCTGCCCGGGATTTGCCAACCGCCGGTCACCGGTCTGGTGATTACCGGGACGCCTGTCGGTAGGCCAGTGTCCGGTCCAGGGCCGTGATTCGTGTCGCCCCTTCGATACGCACACTCGCGTCATTGGTCACGTAGTACTTGTCTATTTCGTCGAAGGCACTCGACCCGGCGAGATTCCTGACCAGCGTTTCGCCGATATCGACCACCGTGTGGAGCGAAAGCCCGCGCGCCTGGTATTCCCTGCGCCATCCCTCCCAGTTCGAGGCGTCTTTCCGGTCCAGGGGATCCGAAGAGATCAGGTGATCCGACCGAAACAGATGGGACCATCCCAGGTGATCGATCACCCGCTCGATACGCGCAACGCTGTGGCTGGACAGAATGCCGAGGACGAAACCCCCCGATGAAATGGTCTCCAGGTGTTCGCCTGCGAACCGTCCCGTCGCCCGGATTTCGTTCCGGTCTATCTGCTCGTACATGGTTTCTTTCGCGTCCAGGTGAGCTAGGGTCCGTAAACCCATGACCACGAGTGGTCTCATTGTAATAGTCCTCCCGTTAGATCCCGGTCCGCCAAGTCCCGTTGAGTAGATTTTCAGGAAACCCGCTACAGCACGAACGCGCCAGCGCTCACCGGTTTTTCGCAGTCCGCCTTAGGTTACCGAGTATGGAACCAACGACGACCAGCACGGCGCCGGATATGCTGAGGAAGTTGAGGTTTTCCGGCTGGAGCAGGCCGGGTACGAGCGGCGCGGCTATCATCATGTCGACGACGGTAACCAGGGGCGCGGCCGACAGGACCATGCTGACTCTGAAAACCTCGAGGTGTTTCAGGGACTCCACCAGGGTCACGAATGCCACGAGGGAAATCACCGCCGATACGTTCAGCAGGATCAGCTGAGAGGAGTCCTGCACCAGCAGCGAGTCGAACCGAACGAAGGGAAGGATCAGGATCGACCCGGCCGAGTAGATCAGGAACAGGATGACGGAAGTGGGCAGGATCTGTAGCAGTTGCTTCTGGGTCAGCGTGTACGTGGAGAGCGCGAGCGCCGCGACGGTTACCCAGAGAATGCCCGGGATCATGGCGCTGTCCCCGGACAGAAGTTCCGATAACTGCTCGTTGAAGAACAGGACGATGCCGCCGGTGAGCAGCATGAGTCCGAATACCTGTATACGCGTCATCCGCTCTTTGAAAAGCAGCATGGCGCCCAGCAGGAGGAACAGCAGCGAGATCTGGTTGACTACCTGGGCGGCGCTGGGCGAGATGTACTGCAGGCTCTGGGGATAGAATACGTACGCGCAACTGAAGCCCAGAACCGCCGCGAGGAAGACCAGCGCGTAACCGCCCCGCAGCTGGCGGACCAGGGGGAAATGACCCTGCCTTTGCACGATCACCGCCATCAGCACGGCCGCGACGACGAAACGGTACCAGGTCATCGTGAACGCGTCCAGGCTGATCAGCATGATTTTCAGGACGATGGGCAGCCCGCCCCACACGAAAATCGTGAACAGGCTCAGGACCAGCCCCAGGCCCCAGCGGCCGCTGGTGACGTGCCGGTTCATGCAACACCCGGGAGGATGAAGGGAAGGAAACTGCCGATACGCGGGCAAACGCTCCGATCAGGTCCGGCCGTCAATGACCCTTCGGGAAGGACCGGTACGGGAGGACAGCCGCGCGGGTTTATTCGTACACCTCCACTTCCGGCGTGAAGGTCATAGCGGGATCGAGGGGATAGATCGGCCGGGGGACGAACCGGTGGCCGAGCGTAGGGATGTTCGGACTCGCGGCGCCGGGGGAATCGATGGTTATGGTACGCTCCGCCCAGTCATCGTACCACTCATCCGGCGTGTGAGGCAGTTTCTTGACGACGACATCGAAGTTTTTCGGGTCCTGCCCGAAGGCGGGATACATCCAACGGTCGCACAGCAGGGGGCCGGAAGCCGCGAGAAAGATCGTGATATTGCGGCATTTCAGTACAGCGACGGGTGTATCATCCCGCCGGCCCAGCACCTCCACCGTCGCGGTAACCGCCACGGGGGTGAAGCGCGGGTCAAGCGTACCGCCGAGGGGAACGGTGATCGTCCGGCCGACACCCGCTTCCATGGCACGCTCTACGGCGGGGTCGTCACGGATGGGGAACAGTACGCTCCCCCTGTAGTCGCTTTCGAGGAACCCCTTCAGCATGGTATTGCTGGTGCCCGGCGCACCGGAACTGGTGGCGTCGGCGGCGTCGGCGAACACAACCGTTCCCGCGGCATTCGCCGCGATCCGGATGCCTTCTTCCACGCTGTGCAGTACGCACTGCATGTGAGACCGCATGTTCCAGAAGCTCCGGCCGATATGCAACGCTTCACGTTTCGCCAGGTCCCGGTTCCCGTCCGTAATCACGACGACGCGAGAACCCTGCTCCGGACAGTCCGTCGGCGGATGACCGAGCATGATGCCCCCGGCGAGGACGTCATTACGCTCTTCCAGGCGCTCCAGGTACCGGATGAATGTGCCGTGGACCCCGGTGGCGGTCTTGAGCTCGTCGCCCCGGACCATGGTGGGCGTGTACACGGTTCCGATAACCGGCCGCGCCCCGTCGAGTATGCGCAGCAGTACCCCGGCGGCCCTGGCGCCCGTCTCGTACCAGTCGATGTGTGGATAGGTATGCAGGATGCTGCACCCGTCCATGTGGGACAGCATGCGCCGGGTGATCGTGCCGTGCATGTCGAAGGAGGCGACCACGGGCACGTGAGGCCCTACAATACGCCGTACTTCCTGCAGAACGAACCCCTCCGGGTCTTTCTCGACTTCCGCGGCCATGGCGCCGTGGAGATTCAGGTACACCCCGTCGGTCCCGGTTCTCTCCCGGACAATTGCGTCGAGCAATTCCGACGTGGTACGCTCGAAACACGCCTGCGTTATCGTGCCCCCCGCCCCCATCGCGGCGCTGTAGGTAGGCACGATTTCCATGCCTGGCCGGGCGGCGAGTGTATCTACGGCACCCCCGACCACGCCGCTCGGTTCCTCCAGCATCTCTTCGCCCCGCGAGATACCGAAATCTTCGTAGACCGTATCGTTGGGATGGAAATCGTTGGTTTCCTGGAATAAGGTGCCGATCAGGATCCTGGGCATGGCGCTCCGGTGGTATTCCGCCTGAAAACTTCAGCGAACTGTAATTTACGCGTACGTCCGCATCGCATTCACTTCACGATCATCGCGTCTTCGTATAGTGCTCAATATCTCGACGTGTGTTCTTCCACCTTGGTGATCGTCTCGATGACCGCCGGCCTGCCTTCGAGATTTGCCTCGACGGCCCGCCGGATGGCCGGAGCGATCTGTTCCGGTTCGGTCACCTTCTCCGCATAGGCGCCCAGGCCGGCGCCCACGGCGGCGTAGTCACCGCCCAACCGGTTGCTGCCCCACCGCTCCGAAGCGTAGGCCATGTGGTGATCGTAATGGGTCATGACCCCGTTATTCAATACCACCGTGATGATGGGGATCTCCGACCGAACGGCGGTCTCCACGTCCAGTCCCGCCATGCCGAATGCCGCGTCGCCCATGATGTTGACGACCTGCTTCTCCGGGTCGGCGATCTTTGCGCCGATCGCCAGTCCGAGTCCGTATCCCAACTGCGTGGAAGCGCCCCATCCGATGTAGCTTCTCGGCGTCACCGTTTCCCAGAAAGGCGCGAGCTGCTCCCTGGGATAGCCGGAATCGTGGGTAATGATCGTGCGTCTGCCATCCACCACCCCGGCGATCTCACGAAATACGCGGTAAGGACTCAATGGGACCTCGTCCGATTGGAATTGCGGTTCCCATTCGGCCAGCCAGATCTTCTTCAACCGGGCGATTTCCACGATGTCGCCGCGCTCGTCGGTTCGGGGACGGCCTCCGAGTTGGCGCTTTGCTTCCTCGACCATCTGCCGCAGCACGACACCCGCATCCCCCACAGCGCCGTAGTCGATGCGGTGCTCCCTGTTGATATCCCCATGGCCGATGACGCACTGTGCGAGCGCCGCGCCCGTCGGCACCTCCGACTTGAACCCGGAAGTCATGCTCGTACCGATGCCGAAGAAGAAATCGGTTTTCTTGAGGTATTCCGCCACCATCAGGGAGTGGGAGGCGGCGCCTGTGCCCAGGGACAGGGGGTGTATTTCCGGGAAAGCACTCTTGCCGGCCAGCGTGGTCATGACCGGAGTCTTCGTCCATTCCGCGAACTCGATCAACGCATCCGCAGCCTCGGCGTACAGCACGCCCTGGCCGGCGCTGATGACCGGACAGTCCGACTTGAGCAGCGCAGACACGAGATCTCGCACGTCCTCGGGAGCGGCGCCGCTCTTGAAGGGCTTCACAGGGGTATAGTCGAAGGCCGCGTCCGGTATCTCCTCCTCTCCCACGTCCCCGGGGATTTCCAACATGACGGGTCCGGGCTTGCCCTGTTTCAGCAGGCTGTATGCCCGTCCCATCATCTCCGGTATTCGTGCGGCCGAGTTGATGTTCGATACCCACTTGGTGATGCCGCGGTAGTTCTCCATAGATTCGAAGGCGAGACCGGTGCCCGTGCGGGATCGCGGCGGACCGCCGGGCAGCAGGAGGATGGGCACCGAATCCGCATAGGCCTGCGCAACGCCGCCGAAGGCGTTCTCCGCGCCCGGGCCCATCTGCATCATGAAGACTCCAATGGTATTCCCGTTCCGGATCCGGCTGAATCCATCGGCGATATTCACACCCGCCCGTTCCTGGCGGCAGAGAATGGGACGCATGCCCTCGATCGCGCAGGCATCGATGAGCGGGTGATGCGGAAAACAGCTGAACCAGTCCAGTCCCTCGGCTTTCAAAATCTTCGCAATGGCTTCGTTTCCAGTCATTTGGCTTCCTTCACTCTCCTTCGCGCCGCGGGGTCGATAGCGTCCGTCCATCGTCGTCGATCAACGGGCGGTGATAGACATAGGGCGGTTCGAGCACGGCGCGCTGGGCGTCCGTAAGCTCGCTAGCCCACTCCGGCAGGCCGGTTTCGTATACACCGCCGGTGTAATGCATGTACTTGGGCGTGTACCGGTAGAACAGAGAGCGACGTTCGCCTTCGCCCTGCCAGGGCAGCGTGCCATGTGTCGTCGCCTCGTTGAAGATGACCAGGTCGCCCGCTTTCATGGACACGTGGCGGACGATCTCCTGGTAGGCTTCGTAACGGGAAATGTCGCCGGGCAGGGTGAAGTTCGCCTTGTGGCTGCCCGGGATGACGCACAACCCACCGTCGCCAGGGTTCACGTCATTCAGCTGGTACTGGCAGTTGATCAGTCCGCAACGTATGGCGCCGTTCTGGTAGTGATAGAACCGGGAACCGTTGAACTCGGCCAGTCCGTAACCGTGGAGGTTCAGGCCCTCGGTCCCCACGCTCGATGTGTAGATGAACGGATCGTGGTCCAGCTTCCACCCCCGGCCCAGCAGCGTGTTCAGGTACGGTATGATCTTCGGATTGGCCAGCACTTCGCGAAAGGGCAGGCACCAGGGCCGATCCCACGTCAGCATGCCCTCGTAGAGACCGCGGTACTGTTTGCCCTTCAGGGCCTCGCTCGTCTGGGTGACCACGTCTTCCTTACGCTTGTCGTGATTGGCGTCCAGGGCCGCGTTCAGGGCATCGACCTGTTCGGGCGCAAGGGCATTGCGCACCACGATAAACCCCTGCAGATCGAAGAGGTACTGCTCATGGGGCGCCATGGTGGCGAAGGGTTCGGATTTCGGGTTCATGCCGGTCTGCACTTTCGCTTTCTGCCGGTAGTCGGCTGGTGAATCGGCACCAGTTCACAGGGACACGCGGTTCAATCCCGATCAACCGGCGAACGGGGCTTTTACATACCCGCTGGATTCAGATGCCCTCCCGACGCGGACGCACCACTGATTCGCCGTCGTCCTCGATCAGGGGACGGTTGTAGATGTATGGAGGTTCCAGTGCCGCGCGCTGGGCTTCCGTAAGCTCATTCGTCCATTCGGGCATGCGCGTTTCGTAGACGCCGCCGTCGTAATGCATGTATTTCGGGATGTACCGGTGGAGCACGCAGCGGCGCTCGCCCTTTCCCCGCCACGGCAGCGCGCCGTGGGTCGTCGCCTCGTTGAAGATCACCAGGTCGCCGGCCTTTACCGTGATGTGATGAAAGATCTCCTGCTGGTCCTCGTAATGGCGGACGTATCCCGGCATGGGGAAATTGGCCTTGTGGCTCCCGGGGATCACGGTCAGCCCGCCGTCGCCCGGATTCACGTCGGTCAGGTAGAACTGGCAGACGATGAGTCCGCTCCGCATCCGGCCGTCGTCGTACATGTAGTAAGTTGATCCGGCGAACATGCCGGTACTGTTCCCGTGGAAAGGCGTGCCCTGGGCGCCCGGTTTCGAGGTGAGTACGTCGATATTGTGGTCCAGTTTCCAGCCCCGGCCCATCATGGTGTTGAGATAAGGGATCAGCTTCGGGTGGGCAAGCAGGTCGCGGAAGGGCTGGCACCAGGGCAGGTTCCAGGTCAGCATCCCCTCGTAGTGGACGTATTGCGTCTTCGGTCCCGCGAGCGGGGTGCCGTCCAGCGCGCCGCCCGGCCCGTGTTCGCTGGTCCGGCCGGGATTGGCGTCCAGGGCCGCGTTCAGCGCCCGTACTTCATCGGCGGAAAGCAGGTTACGCACCACGAGAAACCCCTGGAGATCATAGAGGTACTTCTCGCGGTCGCTCATCATGACGAAGTCTTCGGGGTCGCCGAACATGGCCATGGCGGTCTCCAGGTGCTTTGCGTGGCAAATAGGGTATCCAGTCGCCTCGAAGCGGAAAACAGCCCATTCCGGCGTTGCTGGATGAGTATATTGCTTGTTTAGGAATATAGAAAACGGGGGGACTTAGTCAAAGACTACGTATACGCCAGATGAAGAACTTATGGATTGCGGCCCTTCAGTTTGCCAGGCGCAGGATGGAAGGTAAACTGGCGCACGGCGAACGAACCGCGGAGTGGTTTATACGGATTGCCTGGCCGCCTGGACTGGACGGACCGCACGGACCGTGCGCTTAAATCAGCCGGCGTCCGATGTTCTGAGCAGACCCTCGACACGTCCGAGGCGACCGTTCATGTCGTGCATTTCCGTACGGATGGCGGCGACTTCCGCCCGCAGGGGGGCGATTTCTTCCTTTATATCGGCCTTCATTTCGTCACGGACGGCGGCGACTTCCCGACGAACGGACATGATTTCGTCCTTCAATTCCCCGATATCCGTGTTGAGTTCCCGCTTGAGTTCTTCCCTTCCGGTCTTTGCCTGGTTCCAGAAGAAAATGAAGGCCGTCAATAGCGTGGCCGGCGTTAACAGCAGGTGGGCAAGTTCCATGTTTGCGGTCTCTCTTCCAATCGTGCCTGCGGCGCAGCGAAACCCTAGTTGATATGCATGCCGAATTGTTTAGTCGGAGAGACCGGGATAATCTCGTAAACAGTGATTTTGGTCGTGTTTATTAGCGCGCCGGGTCGTTCGTCATACGTCCAACTCGAAGGTGGATACGTCATCTTGCTATCCGGAAGATCCCCGTCGACCCGATCGTTATCATGTGCGAGGACAGCGTGTCGATTACATGAACATTCAGATACACAGAACTTGTTACAGACTCGTTGTTTTAAGCCATGGCGGCGTCGCTTACTTTGGCCGGGTGTCCATCATGAAAATGGTTACAACGAAATCTGATCGAAGCCTATGAGTCATTTAGTTGTAACTGCTGCTTGATTAATGTACACAAACTCTCGCTGATTTCCCGATGTCTCGGTACGGGCGGCCCATTTATTGTTTTGGGATTGATATAGATATCATGCCTTCTGCCATGTCTTTTCAAGTAACATCCTTCGCCCGTCAGTTCCTTAATGAACGCTCTCCGTTTCAAGGTATTTCCAAGCTCAGTTCTGTTGACTCGAATTTCTCCACGGGAGTCGGCACGGTTTCCTGCATCACCAGATCGTAAGCATCCCTGATGTTCGTTTTCAGTTCTTCAAGACTCTCACCTTGACTGAATACACCCGGTACTTCACGGAGTTTACCAACGTACCAGCCTTCTTCAATCCAGAAGTCCAGAGTAAAATTCAAAACCATGATAGCCTCCGTATATTCGTCAGAGCGATCATGTAACTCCAGTTATCCATCGATCCGGGGGAGCACTTCGCGCGTAGCGTTGTGGCCTCCCCGAACTTTAACTTCCTAGTACTTCACCGTGCAGCCGTACGCCCGGGTCATCCCAACCGGCACATCCTTGCCGGCAAAAACCGCGTCAAGGGCCATTGTAACGTAGTTGTCGGCCTTTGGGATATCCGCAACGTTCGCCGAGTTGATGCTGTCGATGGCGCCCATGTAGATCAGCGTGCCTTCGGGGTTGATGATGTACATGTGCGGCGTATGGGTAGCGCCGTACGTTCTTCCGACTTCACCGCTACCATCGAGCAGGTAGGCGTCCACGGTCGACGCGTGCTTCTTCAGGCGCGCGTGGATTTCATCGTTCGAGAACTGTCCCTGCTTGCCCTCTGCCGACGAGTTGATGGCCAGCCAGACGACGCCCTGCTCGCGGTACTTGTCCTGCAGGCCCTGCATATTCTTGGCGTTGTAGTGCTTGGCCACGAAGGGACAGTCGTAGTTGATCCACTCCAGGACTATGTACTTGCCGCTGTAATCCGAAAGCGCCACGTTGTTGCCGTTGGTGTCCATCAGCGTGAAATCCGGCGCCGGGTTGCCCACCTGGGCTTCCCCTGCGGCCATCGGCGTACCGTAATTGCCGAGTAAATAGGCGGCGGCAACGGCCACCACGGCTATCGGTATCAGGATCTTCTTCATGGATTTCCTCCTTGGCTTTGGATAGAGAATCTACAACTGCGTTAAAAAGTCGATTGAATTTCGCTGTCAATCGATCATGCCGACAGTCCGTCCGCTCGCTGCACTACCTGTTTCGGCCTGCTTCAGGGCGTCCAGCACCAGGCCGGGCGTGAGCAGTTCCGGCAGAATTGCCGGTTCGGAATCCGGTCCGCCCGAGTACAGCACGTACAGCGGGACGCTGTTGCGTCCGAATTCGGCGAGTGCCCGCGTGATCTCGGGGTCCCGTGACGTCCAGTCGGCCTGGACAGCCGCCACACCCAGCGTCTCGAACCGTTCCACCACACGGCTGTCATTCAGTGCTACGCGCTTGTTCACCTGGCAACTAAGGCACCAGGCAGCGGTGAAGTCCACGAACACCGGTTTGCCCGTTGCGCGCAGGTCCTGTACGAGTTGCCGGGAGAAGGGTTGCCACTCCAACCCCGCGCTGTTCGCCGGCGTTGTCGCGGCCCGTTCGGCCTTGGCCGGGGCGGGTACCTGGCTCAATACCGCTGCCATGCTTGCGATGACGATTATCGCTGCGACGGACCTGGCCGCGATCCGGGTACGGCTTCCGGCGGAGATCCCTCCCCAGCGGCCGAGTATCCAGCTTCCCAGGCTCACCATCACAAGCAGGACCATCACGAGGGCGACGAGATTTGGGTCCGTCTGAAGGTTCAGCACCCAAAGCAGCCAGACCACGGTGGCCATCATCAGGAATCCCATGAACTGCTTGAACGATTCCATCCAGGCACCGGGTTTCGGGACATATTTAAGCAGGGCGGGCACGGAAGACAGGGTCAGGTAGGGCAGGGCCATGCCCAGGCCCAGGAATCCGAAGATCGCCAGCGATTGCGCCGCCGACTGCGTCAACGCGTATCCCAGGGCCACGCCCATGAAAGGCGCGGTGCACGGCGTGGCCACGACCGTGGCCAGGACGCCGCTCATGAAGGAACCGCCGAGCCCGCTGCCCGAATCAGCCCTGCCGCCCATGCCGACGAGGGACGTGCCGATTTCAAAGACGCCGAATAGACTGAGGCCGAACACGAATATGATGACCGACAGGATGACGAGAAAGGCCGGCGACTGGAGCTGGAATCCCCAGCCCAGTTGTTCTCCCCCGGCACGCAGGGCAATCAGCACCGCCGCCAGCGCGAGAAAGGAAATCAGGACGCCCGCGGTAAATACCAATCCATGCCGCCGGGCCTTGGCCGGGTCGTCGCCCGCCTGGTGTATGAATCCGAGGACCTTGATGGACAGCACGGGGAGCACGCAGGGCATCAGGTTGAGAATCAGGCCGCCGATGAGGGCGAAAAGCAGGGCCTGCCACAGGCCGGCAACCAGATCGCCGGTAACCGGCGCAAGGGCGCCCGCTGCTATTTCACCCGCAACCGCCGGTCCGATGGCGGCGACCGCAGCCGGAAGCTCATCCGCGTAGACTGCGGCAACGGCCAGGGCTCGCTCCGATCCGGCGCCGCGCCATCCTTCCGAGGATACCAGCACGCCTGTGATTTCATCGGGCCTGCCAGTGTAGAAGCCCGACCGGCGCATCGTCAACAGGTACCCGGATTCTGTCTTCTCCAGTCTCTGTGGCGATACGTAATCGATCAGGTCTTCGTTGTACGGATAGAATTCGACGCTTGTAAGCGATCCGCGGTACCATTCGGGCGTGGACGCGTGCAGCGCCACGGTGGAATCGGAGATGACGGCCTCGACCTGCCACCCCGGAACCGCGACTGCAAGCTGCTCCCGGGTGCGGGCGAACAGATTTGTCCATCTTTCGTCGGCCTGGGGCGCCTCATCGGTTACGGGGAGCGTTACCCGGTATCCCGATTCTCCCGGTAGACAGATATCCGCGCAGACCAGCCAGGAGGCGAAGGCCCCGATGTCGGCCGTGCCGCCAGTCTCCAGGTCCGCCGGGGGTGTGATCTCCACGAGCAGCAGCGTTTCGCCCTCGTACCCGTAGCTGGCCAGGATGTCGAGCACGATCTTCTGGGGATAGGGCCAATTGATCTCTCCAGCCTGGAAACCATCGGGCAGCGCCCAGTCAATCTCGGTAGGAAGACCCGAATCGGCCGGGTTGCGCCAATAGGTGTGCCAGTGCTCGTCCATCTTCATCCGCAGACCGGCCCAGAAAGGTTGTCCGGGCTTGATGGACGTCGTCTCCACGACCAGTTCCGTTTCCATGTAATCGGTGCGAACCGCCTGTCCCTGGACGGACCAGGTCGCAAGGCCGAATGCGCACATCGTCACGAGCAACAGAATGGGTTTTTGAATCGATTTCATGATTTTCATGATAGGGTCTATGTCCTTCGGCGGTGTGTCCGGCTGTCACTTGACCGTTAATTCCGCATGTAGATCGAAGCCGGTCGAAGCGAACCGAATCTCCCCGGGCGCCGGCACAATTTCAATATGGGTGTCCCGACCCTTTTCTGTCAAGGCGCAATCGAGGATTAAGCGGAGGTTGTCCGTCCGCGTTCACACGCGGAACCCGCCCGCGATCACACGCCGAACCAGTAGTTGAACTTGACGATGAAGATGTTCTCCGACTCCCCGCCGAACAGGTTGCCGAAGTCTCTGCCGATGTCAAGTGTCCCGTTTTCCTCCTGTTCGCTGCGGTTCTGCTGCCAGACCAGGAATACCCGGGAACCGGGCCGGTATTCCCAGCGCAGCACGATGTTCATGCGCAGAGACTGGATGTTGAAGTCCCGGTCCGAGAAATTGATATCGGGCAAACCGTCCCCGTTGAAGTCCAGGTAACGGTAACCGTCGACCGGATCGATGAAGGACCGCGTACCCTCATCCAGGACGTCGAAATCGAAACTGTTGCCACGGAGCAACTGCTTGTAGTTCAGGTAGTCGCCCGAGGACAACAGGGGCTGGGCGTACAGCTGCAGGGTCAAGTCGGGCGAAAAGGCCACGTTCAAACGGGTTTCGAGGGAAAAGGACCGCCTCTGCAGGTCCGAAAACACGTACCGGCTGCCGTAGGTGGGCTCGAAGGTCAAGGCATCGGTCTGCGTAACGTACTGGGCCGCGTTCCGTTCCCAGCTGAAGTTCGGCGTAAGTTCCAGCTCCCAGTTGGGTGACGGTCGAATCGTGGCTTCGATTTCCGTTTCAAACTCGTGGCCACCCCGCTGGAATCGCTCGTAGTCGAATTCCGTCTCCAGGGAGATCCGTTTCCTCCGGTCCGACCTGATGCCAAGATCGAAGGAATAGGATCCGGGATCCTCCATCACCGGACCGCCCCGGGTCCGCGTATCGCTAAACTGGGTGGGGCTGTAACTGGAGCCGAGAAAGATCTCCCAGTAGTTATTGAGTTCGAAATTGCCCCCCGCGAAGAAACGGCCGTTCTTATAGTTGTTCCGCCAGGACGACCAGGCCCACGGGTCGTCTAAGGCCTCGTGCCGGAAGTTGTAGAACGTGAAGAAACGGAACTCATAGTTGCGGAAGAACCGCCCTGGCGTGATGTTCTGGTATTCGATCCGCGCGCCGCCGTCGAGGCGTTCGTTCGAACGGGAGAATCCCAGGTCGTTGACCTCGAAACCGGGCGAAATCTGGGCGAACCAGACCGCTCCGGACCAGTTCTGCGAGTCTCGTCTGGCGAACTGCAACCGCCAGTTGTACCCGTTCATGGACGTGGCGGTTGAATCCACGGCGAAACGCGTGGCGTCCGGACGCTGGAAGTAGTGGTTGCTGGCCCGCTGCAGCCGGGTCAGCGCTTCCGTGCTTCCCTGGACGCGGCTCCCGGCCAGGTACCCGTAGACCGCCCAGTCTCTCTCTCTCGCTCCCCCCCAGTTGTGCTCGAAGTCCATCCCACCGGTAAAGGCCCCCGAAGTGAGATAATCGAAGGCGCCGTCATCGGGCAGGGCCCGGTGCATCAGCGAGCCCACTGCCCCGAACTGGCTGGCGCCGTTCCTGAAATCCCGGCGGATCCGGAAGACACTGAATCCCGCCCGGGGTTCCACCGTGAACTCCTCTGTTCGCCTGTCAACCAGGGAATAGGCCTTCCCCTTTTCCCTTCCCGTGACCGCGGCCAGGGCACCGATGGAAATGCCACCCTGCGATCGGCCGGTGATCTTGGCGGCGCCGAGAATGCTGGTCTCCGTGGGAATATCGGAGAAATCCGCGTCGTCCGGCGTGCCGCCCCGGGGTTGCCGCCCGATCCGACGGCTGTAATACAGTTCGTCCCGGCCCGACAGGCCGAATTCGAAAACCTGGGCATCCTCGACGAAAAAGGGGCGTTGTTCCCGGAAAAATGTCTCGAAGGCTGACAGGTTGACGACGGCGGGATCCACTTCCACCTGCCCGAAGTCGGGGTTGATTGTCATGTCAAGGTGGTAGGACGAACCGAGACCGTACCGTACGTCGAGACCAGCCCGTGCATTGAAATCGGATCCGTCGAAGAAGGGATTTCCCTGTTCGGCCCGCGCGGTCCGGGCGCTGCCGAGGGTATAGGGCCTGACCTCCAGGCGGCGGGCGTCCGACGGCAAGACCAGTCCGTTCAGCCTGCCCAGGACGCTCACCCTCCCATACCGCAGCCGGGACTGGAGAGCGAAGTCTATGACCTCGTTCGTGGCGAGGCACCGCCGCATGAAGTTCACGCCCCAGGACTGGGCGCCGGCCGTCGTCTCGTATCGCATCTGGGAAAGGGGAATCCGCATCTCGGCGGCCCAGCCCAGTTCGTCGATCACCACGGCCGATTCCCATACGGCGTCCCACGCGTCGTCCTGCCGCACGTCGTCATACAGGTACGCGTCCCGCTGCGCCCCTGCGGCACTGACGCGGAACTGATACCCGGTAAGCCTGTCGTTGTTCGGATCGATGGAAACGGAGAACAGGTCGAAAGCGCCCCGCTCGTCCCGCCGGACGAGTTGCCGGCCGATGTGCTCCGGATGATCGTCGAACATCCGTGCGCCGATGTAGATGGCGTCGGCGTCGTAGAGCACCCGTACTTCGGTAGCCTTATCGGGATTGGCCCCTTCGACCGGCTCCCGTTGGACGAACTGTGTAGCCGGAATGGCCGAGGTCCAGGCCGCTTCGTCCAGCCTTCCGTCGATCTCGATGTGTCCGGTGCGCTCCGCCGCCTCCATAGCGGGCAGGGCGGGTTCGACGCTTCCGGACTGGGCCGTCACGGTATCAAATGTCAACGTGGATATGGAAATCACGGTAAGAACGTATAAAGCGAGGGGTTTAAGACGCATGAAAACCTATGTTCTTTCCTGGCTTGGGCAAATTGGAACGAAAGGAGTTCGACGTACTGTCATTTAGTCAGGACCGGCGCCCGGTAGACGCCTGGCCGGCGCGACGGGATCCCGTTTCCCCGCCGTTGATCGTCGGGAATCTTCATATATTACAACCGAACACCTGTAAAACTTTAAAATACCGGCAGACACGCGTCGCAAGGCGCTAGCGTGTCCAGGTCATGACGACGGCCGGTGGCAGGTTCTTGAGGACAATCGATTCAACCCGGTAACAGGAGAAGAACGGCGCCATCCGCCGTCTGAACCGAATCGACGCTGGCAGGTAATAGGCGTGTATATACTGAAACATGCGGAAAACGGTACCGGGTTTCATGAGCCGGTCGAGATTCGCGATGATTTCGTCAATGACCTGGGTCGGCATGGTCGAGATCGACAGTCCGGAGATCACGGCCCTGACCGGAGGAGTTCCCGTGTTCGCGTGCAGCTGGTAGGCCTTCGCTACGGTGTTCTGTTCGAATCGAAGACCTGGATATCGTTTCCGCAGCAGGTCGACGAACCTGGGCTCGATTTCGATGCCCAGGTATCCGCCGTCATGGGGCAAAATGTGGCGGATCTGGTCCGTGAGTGCGCCTGTGCCGGGCCCCAGTTCCACGACGGACTCGTCGTCACCGATCGTCAGCCCTTGTGCCATCGCCCGGGCGAGTGTCCGCGAACTCGGCGCTACGGCACACACGCTCGTCGGGCTTTTTAGCATGACTCGGATGAACAATGCCAGCGGATGCTTGGAAAGACGGGACATGTATGGAATGGATATAACGGCAGTCCAGAGTAGGCGCGATTACTAGGGGATTCCCGGAAAACAGTTCGCAATATAAGGTTGCAGGCTACGGGAGGCAATACCAATCGGCTATCGCGATTTGCGATCGTCCTACGCTTCTTCGGGAACCTTTTTACGGAAGGGCAACAGGCCAGGATAGGGCGTTCGATATCGATACAGCAGATAGATCGCGAACACAAAAACGGGGATGTTCAACAGGAGCAGTTCCGGGGGCCAGTTTTCGACTTCGGTACCAGAACGGTAGAGCAGGAAGGCGAAGGCGTTGTTGCCGGCGTGGAGCAGGATGCACGGAAGGATCGAACCCGTGAGCACGGCCACGGCGGTTAGCACCATACCCAGGTAGGCCGTTGGGATGATCCGGAAAATGGCCTGGTGAAACAGACCGAATATCAGGCCGACCACCAGGATGAGCGCCAGCGGCCTGAGCCGGCGGTGAAGTCCGTGAAGCAACAGTCCCCGGAAGGCCATTTCCTCTACGATCCCGGGCGTGAGGGCCAGCATGAGCAGGATCTGCCACATCGGGAAGTCTTCGGGAATGAGTTGGCTGGCGAATTTCTCCAGCATTTCTTCCGGGAAGGGCAGGAATACGCTGGACAGTCCTACAATGAAGATACCGGTCAACAAGGTCGACGGCACCAGGAGGAGTACCGCCAGCCACACCTGCGGACGCACCGGACGGAACGCCAGGGCCTGCCGCCAGTCGAGCCGGTGTAAACGGATCATGAGCAATGAACCGCCGAAAAAGATGACGAACATATTGAAGGCCCACTGTCCCTCCAGACGCGTCAACGCCTCGACGTTCGCCGGCGCGATGATAATCAGCGCCCACATGCCAACAAACCACAGGAGCACCCTCCTGGGAAACAGCGCGGCGCCTCCCTCCAGATCCGCCGCGTCCGTGTCCTGCGCGGTGATGAGCCTTTCCATGCCCAGCATGCGCGACGACAACCTGAGCATCAGGAAGGCGGCTGCGAGCATGGCCGCACAGGTTATCAGGAGCATGGGGATATCGTAATGGCCGACCATGATCTCACGTACGGCCACACTGACGTTCGCTACGGGTACGACGGCGATCAGCGAGCGCAGAGAAACCCCCGGCAACAGGCCCGCCGCCGTCAGGATCATGAGTCCGAAGAAAACAGGCAGGAGGTACAGCTGCGTCTCCCGGTAAGTCTTCGCATAGGCCGAAACCATGAGGAGCAGGGACGAAACCACGACGGCCACGGGGACGTAAAGGGCAAGAAGTACCAGCACGGCGCCGGGCGACACGTCAATTTCCAGGTCCGCGGAGAATTCGATGAATCCGAGGGCAAGATAGACGAAAAGGTTTCCGGCCTGGGCCAGGGTGATGAAGAGCGCGACGGACAGGATCGTCAACTGCTTGGCGGTAATGATTTCGAACCGGCTGACTGAAGTGGTCAGGAGGGTTTCCAGGGAGCCGCGTTCCTTTTCCCCCGCGACACTGTCCATGGCCGCCACCGAAGCGCCGGTCAGGGTCAGGAATACGAGAAAAAGCGGCAGGATACGTCCGAAATAGAATCCCGCTGCCTGTTCCGGCGTCGCCACGTCCACTCTCGAAAGCTCGATGGCCTCCTCCGGATCCGCAGCGAAACCTCGCCTGCGCAGCTCATCGGTACGGTCCTGTTTCCTGGCGTCTACCAGGCGATCCACCAGCAGGCCGCTGCCCGTCCTGGATTCGTCCCGGTTGGCGCGGAAATAGACCGTGACCACGGGCACGCCCGGATACCGCTCGTCCGCCACGGTCACCTCGGCGGTCTCTTCACCCGCCCGGTCCCTATCCGAGTCCGCGCGCGCTGCTGAATCCCCTTCTGTGTTCGCGCCTGCTGCCGTGTCCGCGCGCATCGCCGAGTCCGTTCCCGCAACAGCCAGATCGAGCGAATCGGCCTCTGCGCCGGTCAGGGTTTCCAGGTAGAAATCCAGGTCGCCGGCAGAGAGGCTCGAATCGGGTTCGGCCACCTCCACCTCGACGAATGAGGCCGGTTGCCGGCCTTCCTCCGAGTCTATATCCGCGAGACGCGCTCCCCTTCCTATGAGCGCTCGTACCGAGTCGGCATAGGCGCCGGTCACAGCATAGCGATACGTCGTTTCGTCCAGTTGCTCCCTGCGCCATTCGCTCATGAATTTGAAGCCGAAGAGTATCAGCGGCAAAACGACGAGCGGCAGGAGAATACTCAATACGACGGTCCGCCGGTCCCGCAAGAGCATGCGCATTTCGTGCCTTACCAGCAGTCCGATCGTCGCGCGGTTCATGAGACCTCTGTGATGCAGGAGACGAAAACGTCTTCCAGGTAGTGGGCCCCGGTCCGTTCACGAAGCGATTCCAGGGTGCCGCAGGCCAGGATCCGACCCTCGTGGATGATGGCAATCCGGTCGCACAGTTTCTCGGCTTCGCTCATGATATGGGTAGAGAACAGGATGGTCTTCCCCTGCGCTTTCAACTCGGACAATATGGCCTGCATTTCCAGCGCATTGAGCACGTCCAGGCCGACGGTGGGCTCGTCGAAGACGAGGATCGGCGGATCGTGGGCCACGGTCCGTGCGATCGCCACTTTCTGCTTCATGCCGCTGGAGAGTTTGTCTATGCGGGTGCGGGCATAGTCCCCGATTCCGAATCGTTCGATCAGTTCATCGACCCGGGCAGGAGTCCCTGAGGCGGGGTACCCGTTGATCCGCGCAAAAAACTCGATGGTTTCCCTGGCGGAAAGCCTGGGATACAACGCGGTAGTGGCCGAATAGAACCCCAGGCGCTTGCGTACCTCCACGGGTTCCTCCGCCACGTCGTATCCCATGATTTTCGCAGTGCCGGAGGTGGGCTTGAGGATCGTGGTCAGCATGCGCAGGGTGGTGGTCTTGCCGGCGCCGTTTGCCCCGAGAAGCCCGAATATCTCGCCGGGGCGGCAGTCAAAGCCGATCTGCCGTACGGCGTGTACGGGACCGCGGGATTCATCGTAGTAGGTCTTGGTCAGGTCCTTCACGATCACGGGTTCGGCCACGGTTGTTGTTCCTCTCAGGAGGTGCGGCGCAGGAGGCGGTGTTTCACGAAACCGGTGAGGCCGCCTTCATAACTGCCGGTCATGATGTCTTCGTAACGGGTGATCGCCGAGGCGAGCCGCAAAACGATCCAGATGTACAGACCTTCCATAAGCAGGGTCAGGCCGATCTGGGGCCAGTGATAGACTCCGCCTATGGCTTCCCGGAACACCAGACAGACATTGATGATGGGAACGCAGGCCAGCCACGTCGTGAGTTCAAGGCCGGGGAACTGCATGAAGACCGCAGGTACCAGGATCATGACGGTGACGAAGGGACCTGCCAGGGACTGGGCGTCTTTGAAAGTTCGGGCGAAACTGGCCACGATCATGAGCAGCGCCGATACGAACAGGGCAAGCAGTACCGTTACGACAACGATCAGGGGTACGGACGCCCACGGGATCGTAAAGGCCACGCTTTCGAGACGGTCTCCCAGGAGCGGCGCCATGAGGGTCCGCATGGAAAGGCTCATGGCCGCGAAATTCAGCAAGCCGGCCGTTGTAGAGAGGGCGGCCACGTACAGGTACTTGCCCGCGAGGACGTTCACGCGATCCGTCGCCGCCGTCAGCGTGGTCTCCCAGGTGGACCGTTCCCTTTCCCCTGCCGTCGCGTCCAGCGCGGGATACATACCGCCGACGATCACCATGATGATGACCAGCACGGGAACCGCCATGCCGAGGATGAATCTTCCCATGTCCCGTTCGGAGGATACGTTCTCCCGTTCGATCCAGATCATCTGGTATTCCGGGCCGGACAGTCCCCGGTTCCGCCCAGCCGCCTCCAGATAGGCCGTTCGGTGCCGGGTGACCAGATCCTCGACCCGACTCGTGGCGATCCGGCTCCGGTCCTTGGAGGAATCACCGGTAAACCGAATCTCGAAGTCATCCGCGTAACCCCCGTCCCGGGGCGCGAGTTCAACCAGGAGATCCAGCCGTCCGTCGCGAATCGCGTCACGCGGTGTCTCCACGGTGGTGACCGTCACGCGTTCTGCCGCCTCGATTTTATGAACGAGCGCCCCGCCCGCTTCGAGGTCACCGGCGATCATTACCCGGGCCGTGAAGTTCTCCGTCTGACCGATGACGAAGGACAGCCCCGTGTAGACCAACCACAGGAGGATAGGATACATGAACAAAGGGACCAGTACGACGTTGATGACGATGGAACGTTCCCGCAGGGCGCCGCGGAGTTCACGAAGGAAGACTAGCCGTATATCTGGAAAGCGGATCAAGGGAAATACCGGTATAAGGCGATGGGGCCGGGCCGGATGGCCATACCGCCAGGAAGGATCTCGACAGCCGGAGTCTGCGCGGCCTGAGTTTGCACGGCCGGAGTCTTAGCGGCCTGGGTCTGCACGGCCGGACTGCTACTGAAAAACACGGCTGGTCCAGTCATTGGCGTTACGTACTACCTCATCGGGACACAGGCGGCTTCGGGCAAGATGGCCCCGCGTACTGCGCAGCGTGGACTGCCTTGCGTCCTGGTAGCGCCAGTCCATGCTCCACCTCACCTGGTCGGTGCGATTGGGCAGACCCTGGTGGTAGAGCATGTTGTGGAAGAGGACGATGTCGCCCGGATCGAGTTCGATGGACACGGCCTGGTCCACGTAGGGCGCCAAGTCCTCCTGTGATATCTCGAGGTAGAATTCGCGGTCTTCGTGCCGGGCCATGCCGATCCGGTGGGTGCCGGGGATGAATTGCATGCAGCCGTTGTCCTCGCGGGCGGGGACCAGCGGCGACCATACGTTGATCATGCGCAGGGCATCCACCGTCTCCGCGCTGTGGTCCCCGTCTCGGTGGACCTTGTAGGTATACCCGCCGTCCTGGTGCCAGAGGACGAGCGTGGGAGCGTGATCGGGCAGCTTGGGACGGATGGAATAGTTGGGATAGAGACGAAGTTCCTCACCCATCAGGGATTCCACGATATCGAGCAGGGGCGGGTAGAAGAACACGTCGTACATACCCGCCAGGTGGAGTTCATTGCGAAATATGTGGGGCGCCTCGTCAGGGGCATCCTCACAGAGCCGGGCCAGGCGCGTCTCAAACGATGCCTCGGCATGATCCCGGGAGACCTTGCCCGACGACTTCAACCGTTTCGCGAACCGTTCGACGAGATCGGCCGCGGCGTCCCGGGCCGCCGCTACGACCCCGTCGGGATAGAATCCCTTCAGAATCACAAATCCCGTAGTTTCGTAACGGTCCAGGTCCGTGTTCGTTTCCACCGCCACTTCAAATTCTCCGGATTAAATGCGCGACTGCTGATTCGCCGGTTCGCCGGTCCGCCACCCATGACAGCTTTCCCGCGCCCGGCCACGCGCTTCCAATTATACCTGCACACGTTTCGATCCCTTCAATCTTCCTCGCGTCGCCGTCGTTTCTTCCGTCTGTGCACTTCCTCCCTCAGAATATACTCGATCTGCGCGTTCACGCTACGCAATTCATCCTTCGCCCAGGCATTGAGGTCATTCCAGAGCGCGGTGTTGATTCGCAGCAGCAGGGACTTCTTCTTATCCGGCACGATAACAGGTTACCTGGATGCTCGTGTCAATTTCCTCAAATGCCGCGCGCCGCCTCCGAGCATCCGGGCATGAGATGAGGGATCCGGCGCGCGTTTGGGGCTCTCGGGCTTCCACCGTTGAACGAACAGTCGATCCCGTTAGTACAGCGAACCGGTATTGACGATAGGCTGCGTGGACGATTCGCTGCAGAGCACCGTGAGAAGATTGCTCACCATGGCCGCCTTGCGTTCTTCGTCCAGATCGACCACATGCTGTTCCTTTAGTCTTTCAAGGGCCATTTCCACCATGCCCACCGCGCCGTCTACAATCTTCTGACGGGCGGCGATGATGGCATCGGCCTGCTGCCGCTGCAGCATCACCTGCGCGATTTCCGGGGCGTAAGCCAGGTGGTTGATCCGTGCCTCCGTTACCGAAACTCCGGCCGCGCCGACCCGTTCCTGTATTTCGTTACCGAGCGCTTCGGAAACTTCTTCAATGGATGACCTAAGGCTGGCGGTCTCCCCCTCGGTCAGATCGTACGGGTAGCTGGTGGCCAGATGGCGGATGGCCGATTCGGACTGAACCTGGATGTATTCGATAAAATCGTCCACCTCGAAACTCGCCTGGGCGGTATCATTCACGCGCCAGACCACGACGGCCGAGATTTCGATCGGGTTGCCGTTTTTGTCGTTCACCTTCAATCGTTCACTGTCGAAATTCCTGGCTCGAAGGGAGATCTTCTTCTTGCCGTTGAGGGGATTCACCCACCAGAATCCCTGCTCCCTCACCGTTCCGGTGTACTTGCCGAACAGCGTTAGCACACTGGCTTCGTTCGGCTCCAGCGTGAAGAATCCCTTGAAGCAAAATGCCAATACGGCGAGCGCCGGTATGAAGAAAAACACCAGCAGAAGAATATCTCTGACGCTCATTTCCTGCTCCAGAACTGGTGGATTGAACGTAATGACCAAATCCATGGCAACCATCGTCAAAGGAAACAGGACGATCAGCCAGGCCAACGCCCTCCAGCCGTTGAATTTCAACGGTATTCGTTCCATTATCATTACTTCTCCTCCTTGAAATACCGGTCAGTGGATAATCATTATTATATCATAATGATATCATATACAGGATAACGGAGCACCTGTCAAGCATATATTACCAAATAAAAAGGCGCCCCGGTTGAGGCGCCTTTTTTCGTATTGTAACGGCCCTTCGCGACCGCAATCAGTCCTGGGGTTGCTTCACGTAACGCAGGTAGGGCTTCACGCGACGGATGTCGGAGTAGGTCTGGTCCGCTTCTTCGTCGGTCACCGCCGGCACGATGATGCAGTCTTCCCCACTGGTCCAGTTCACCGGCGTGGCCAGCTTGTGATTGGCCGTCAACTGCAGGGAATCCACCACGCGCAGGATCTCGTCGAAGTTCCGGCCCGTGGACGCGGGGTAGGTCAGCATCAGCTTGATCTTCTTGTCCGGCCCGATGACGAATACCGACCGCACGGTCATCTTGTCGTTCGCGTTCGGGTGGATCATATCGTAAAGCTGGGCGACTTCCTGGTCGGGGTCCGCGATCAGCGGATAGCTCACGTTCGCGTTCTGCGTCTCGTTGATGTCGCCGATCCAGCCGCGGTGGGAATCGAGGGGATCCACGCTGATGGCCAGGACCTTGACATTGCGTTTGGCGAACTCGTGCGCGATGTTGGCCATGTAACCCAGTTCCGTGGTGCAGACCGGCGTATAATCCGCGGGATGGGAAAAGAGAATGCCCCAGTTGTCACCGAGCCATTCGTGAAAACGAATCGTTCCCTCGGTGGTTTCGGCTGTGAAATCCGGAGCTTCGTCCATTAAACGTAACGCCATGACATTCCTCCTGCAAATGGCTTGCTGTGGGGATAGTTGCGGTGTGCGATCAGTATCCTGATCCTTCGTGCTGTTTCCGATAATATATATATCTGAATCAACAAAGTAAAGAATAATATCAACGGGTGCACCAGATCAGCCCGCGCCGGACGATTTCCCGCGCTTCCGGCACGTCGAAATCGGCAGCGACGTGACCCAGCGTGCAGTGGAAGACCTTGCCTTTTTCCCACGATCTTTTCCATGCGGCGGGCATGACGGTTCCCTCGATCCACGCGTCGTGTTCCCCGTTGAAGGTCGTGGTTGCAAGCACCTGATTGCCCGGATCGACATGCATGTAATACTGCTCCGAGCGCATGGCGAAGTCGTTCAACCCGGCCGTGATGGGATCCTCGTGATCGATGATGTTGACTTCGTAGTCGATGATACCGCCGGGATGGGACACCCACTGGCCTCCCACCATGTACTGGTAGTTCGTGTTGTTGCGGAAGGCGTCCGCCTGGCCGCCGTGCCATCCCCCGAACCCGGTGCCGGCGGCGACCGTATCCAGGAGCGCTTTCTCCTGCGCGCCGGTGATCGTGCTCATGGTCACGGTCTGCACGATGAGATCGTACGTGGGCATGGCTTCGGCGTCCAGGTAGGCGTCAAGCGAGTCGTGCTGCGCGATTTCGTATCCTTCCGCCTCGAGCAGCGGGATGAAGATGTCCTGGGACTGCCTGGGTTCGTGTCCTTCCCAGCCACCCCAGACGAACAGGGCCTTCGGCATGTGCATTCTCCTATGGTTGCATGTCGATCTATCAATAATGTGGCCGATTGTAAACCGGTTGGTCCGCGAGGATACCGCGTTTTACATGGGTATCCCCCATGCTTCTCTCACGCGTCCTTCACGCGTCTCTCATGCGTTTCTCACGCGGGGCTTTCCCACCGGCTTGGGTTCATCCCCGGCGCGCCGGCCGACATCCCCTCGGGTTTGTTGCCGACACCGAATTCGTAAGACCGCATGCTCGGGTCGCCCAGGAAGGGCCGGACGGAATCGGGCATCCGTTCCAGGTCGGACGGGTCCCGCGGCGCAACGTCTACGATCGGACCGGCCCAGGCCGGCCGGTAAGCCACCGCGAGCATGGCGCGCGATCGGCTACCCGTATTGGGCAGGGTGCCGTGAAACGTCCGGTGATTGAGAAACAGCGCCGAACCCGCGGTGCACGGTACGACGACCTCTTCGGGATGCCCGTCGTACCTTTTGTACGGATGGGCGTCCGCGTGCATGCAGAGATGGGACCTTGGAACCACCCGGAAGGGCGATACGTCCATCGTCAGGTCGTCGAGATAGTAGAGTACCCGCACGGTGATGGGACAGCTCCCTTCGTAACCGAATATCTTCGATCCGTAGGGCTGACCGTCGGTATGTAGGCTGATGCCAGGCGTGCCGGGTTCGGAACGGTCGTAGGTATAGTGTATGAAAACGAGTCGGTCGCCGAACAACGCTTCCAGGAATGCGACAGTGGGTTCGTAGGCGATGAGTTCGGCCAGTTTCCGGCTGCTCAGGTGGGGATTCCGGCAGCCTCGTTGCTTTTCGCTGTAGTCCCGTCCGACCGTTTCGAGTTTTCTGCATTCCGCTTTCAGTTCGGCCAGATAGCCGGGAGGGATCCAGTCCGGTATGATCAGATAGCCCTCCTCTTCGATCATCCGGATACGCTCGCCCCGGGTCAACGTGCGCCAGTCCCGGTCGTCCACGTTGATCTCGTGTGCCTTCTGCGATTGCATCATCCCTCCTTTCGCCGGTGATGCAGGCGCCGCGGGTGGCGGGCGTTCGCCCACCGATCGTGCGCGCTGGGCTTTACAATACGACGCGTACGGCCTCCATGGCCCGGACCGCCTTCGCGCGGGCCGATTCGATGTCGGGACCACGAGCGACGGATACGCCGAGACGCCGGTGACCGGAAACTTCGGGCTTGCCGAATAGGAACAGGCCGGTGTCCGGCTGGGAGACGGCGGCGCCGAGATTGTCGAATTTCATCCGGTTGGACTCGCCTTCCACGACGAGCGCCGCCGAGGCGGAAGGACCAAGCTGACGGATCCCGGGGATCGGGAGTCCCAGCACTGCGCGCACGTGCAGGGCGAATTCGGAAAGGTCCTGCGAAATGAGCGTCACCATGCCGGTATCGTGGGGGCGGGGCGACACCTCGCTGAAGATCACGTCGTCGCCCTCGACGAACAGTTCGACGCCGAAGACGCCGTATCCGCCCAGGGCTTCGGTTATCTTCTCCGCGGTCCGCCTGGCGCGCTCCCACGCCCTTTCGCTCATGGGCTGGGGCTGCCAGGAGTACCGGTAGTCGCCGTCTATCTGCTGGTGCCCGATGGGCTGGCAGAAACCCGTGCCTCCCGCGTGGCGAACGGTCAGCAGCGTGATTTCGTAGTCGAATTCGACGAACCCCTCGACGATTACCATGCCGGCGCCGCCGCGGGCCTCGTCGTGCGCCCTCCGCCAGGCGCCGGACACTTCCGACCCTTCTCTGACCGTACTCTGTCCCTTGCCGGAGGAACTCATGACCGGTTTGATCACGCAGGGCAGTCCGATTTCACGCACGGCGCGTTCGCATGCCGTGCTCGATCCGGCGAAACGATAGGGCGACGTGGGAAGGTTGAGCTTCTCCGCGGCGAGCCGGCGTATCCCCTCCCGGTTCATCGTAAGGTGAACGGCCCGCGCGGTGGGAACGACGTTGAAGCCTTCCGATTCCAGGTCCACCAGGGCGTCTGTGGCGATAGCTTCTATTTCGGGTACGATGTAATCCGGTTTTTCTTTCTCGATCACCGCCCGCAGAGCGGATCCGTCCAGCATGTCGGCCACGTGTGAACGGTGGGCTACCTGCATGGCCGGCGCGTTGGGGTAGCGGTCCACCGCGACAACCTCAACGCCGAGGCGTTGAAACTCGATGGCTACTTCCTTGCCCAACTCGCCCGAACCGCACATCAGAACCCGGGTCGCCGAAGGGGATAACGGCGTTCCTATCGCGGCCATCGAACGGTCCTTCCGGTGTTTTTTCTGATTCCCGCGTTCGCGGGCGCCGAGGTCAGACCTCGTTCACCGCCGCCGTCAGTTCCTGCACCGCGTCTTTTCCGTCGGCGAACAGCATCAGGCAGTTGTCCGCGGCGAACAGCGGGTTGGGTATTCCGGCGAAGCCCGGGCTCAGGCTGCGCTTGATGACCACGACGGTCCGCGACTTGTCCACGTTCAGGATCGGCATGCCCGTCAGCGGGGTGTCCGCCGCGTCGCGGGCGAGGGGATTGACCACGTCGTTGGCGCCGATGACGATGGTAACGTCGGTCTGTTCGAACCCCGTATTGGCCTCGTCCATCTCCTTCAGGCGGTCGTAGGGGACGTCCGCTTCGGCCAGGAGCACGTTCATATGCCCGGGCATGCGGCCCGCGACCGGATGGATGGCGAATTCGACCTCAATCCCGTCAGCTTCCAGCAGATTGGCCAGGTCGCGCACAGCGTGTTGCGCCTGGGCCACCGCCATCCCGTAGCCGGGGACGATTACGACGCGCCGGGCGCTGTCGAGCACCATGGCGACCTCTTCGGCCGTGGTGGATTTGACTTTGCCCTCGTAGAGGTCGTCAGCGGGCTCTGTCTCGCCTTCTCCCGAATCTCCTCCGACTCCCGCAAACATCACGTTGGCCAGCGATCGGTTCATGGCCTTGCACATGATGCTCGTAAGGATGAATCCGGAGGCGCCCACGAGAGAGCCGGATATGATCAGCACGTTGTTGGACAGTACGAAGCCCGTAGCCGCGGCGGCCATGCCCGAATATGAATTGAGCAGGGCGATGACCACGGGCATGTCCGCGCCTCCGATGGGCACCACGAGGAGGATACCCAATATGGACGCGATCCCTACCATGATCCAGAAGTACTGGGTGTTCTCCGGCTGCAGGATGCTGAGGACGCCCGCGGCCAGTCCGGCGAGCAGGAAGAGGCCCTTGAGTACGTGGTCCCCGGTGAATCTCACCGCTTTTTCAGATACAAGGCCCTGCAGCTTCCCGAAGGCCACCAGGCTCCCCCAGAAAGTTACACCGCCGATCAATCCGGACGCCATGGTCGCGATGCCGAACTGCAAGGTTACGGCTCCGGCGGACGCCAGCGAAGCCTCGACATAGGCTGCGCCGGCCACGAGGACCGACGCTCCGCCGCCGAATCCATTACACAGGCCGACGAATTGCGGCATGGCGGTCATCGGTACCTTCAACGCCCAGATGGCGCCGATCGCGCCGCCGAGCACGATGCCCGCGACGATGAATTCGAACCGCACGATCTGCTGGTCGATCAGCGTCACCACGATCGCGATGAACATGCCAAGGGCACTCAGCCGGTTGCCACGGACCGCGGTGCGGGGATGAGAAAGCCCCTTAAGCCCCAGAACGAACAGGGACGCTGCGACGAGATAGGCCAAGCGGACGAGATCGTCGGACATCCGCCTACTCCTTTCTCTTGAACATGTCCAGCATTCGGTTGGTAACGAGGTAGCCGCCGACCACGTTGATGGTCGCGAAGATCACCGCGGCAAAGCCGAGGACTGTTGTCAGCGTGCTGTACTGTGCCCCGGCCGACAGGATGGCGCCGATGATCGTGATGCCCGATATGGCGTTCGAGCCGGACATGAGCGGCGTATGCAATATGGGCGGCACCTTGGTGATGACTTCGAATCCGACGAATACCGCCAAGACGAATATGGTCAGTATGGCAATGGTTTCACCCATGGGGACTCCTCGCTTCGATCGCAGGCGCTTAGACCGTCAACCAGCTTCGGAAAGCAGGGCGCTTACCTGCTCGTTGACGATCTCGCCGTCACGTGTTACCGTCGCGCCTTGCACGATGTCGTCGTCGATGCCCACGTCAAGCGCACCGTCGTTTATCATCAGCTTGAGGAAATTCACGATGTTGTTGGAATACATCTGGCTGGCGTGAAAGGGCACGGTCGAAGGAAGATTCACCTCGCCCACGAGCGTCACACCGTGCTTGACGACGGTCCTGCCGGGTTCGGTGATTTCGCAGTTTCCCCCCCGCTCCGCCGCGAGGTCGATCACGACCGAGCCGGGCCGCATGCTTTTTATCATGTCTTCCGTTACCAGCACGGGCGCCGGCTTGCCGGGTACGGCGGCCGTGGTGATCACGACGTCGTTTTCAGATACGACGCGGGCCATCATCTCGCGTTGTTTTGCATAGAACTGCTCGTCCATGGCCTGGGCGTACCCACCCGATCCTTCCGAATCGGCCGTATCCAGTTCCAGCTCCACGAACCGCGCCCCGACGCTCTGAACCTGCTCCTTGACGGCGGGACGCACGTCGTAAGCCTGGATCACGGCGCCCAGACGCTTGCACGTGGCGATGGCCTGCAGCCCGGCCACGCCGACGCCGACCACGAAAACGTGGGCGGGCGTAATGGTCCCGGCCGCCGTCATCATCATGGGAAAAAGTCTGGGCAGGTATTCGGCCGCCACCAGCGCGGCCTTGTACCCCCCGATGTTAGCCTGGGAAGAAAGGGCGTCCATACTTTGCGCCCGGGATGTCCGCGGGATGAATTCCATGGCGCAGGCGGTCGTGCGCCGGTTGGAAAGCGCCTTGATCTCCGCCGGGGCCGACAACGGTTCCAGGAAACCGATCAGCACCTGGCCCTCGCGTAATCGCTCTACGTCCGCCATGCCTGAATCGGGATTCGCGCCGCCGCCCCTTACCTGCACGATCACGTCGGCCTCGTCGAATACGGAAAAGCGCTCCTGCACGACCGTGGCGCCGGCCTCTTCGTAGTCTGCGTCGGAAATGCCCGCCTCCCGGCCCGCGCCTGCGGCGACCTGGACGGCACATCCCGCCTTCATCAGGGCGGCCGCTCCGGCCGGAACGATGGATACGCGCCGCTCGCCCGAACTGGTTTCGGTAGGGACGCCGATGGTCATATACTACTCCGGCTGGATGGTTGCCGAGGGGGATGGAGAAGCCGGGCGGCAGTGGTTCGCCGCCTTTCTCCGACCTTTTCCGGTTGCGTTGCGCGACGGGCGGACCGCCAGGTCGCGGCCGGTCGAGTTGTATATATAAGGATTCCGGCCGGACGCGTCAACTCCCAGATTGGCATAGACGACCGCCACTAGAAAATAACCCATACGATCCATGCGCATATTGTCAGGCTCCCGGCCTCGCGTTATTTTGTATGGAGGGGGTAAGTAGGCTTTCGTTTGAAGCCACATCGCTTGGAAACTGAGCGACGAGGAGCAAGCCGTCGTCGAACGGACGGGTTACGTTCCATTCTGGGAACCCGGCAGCTAAGGAGTCATGATGAACGATGTCGAACGCTACGAATTCGACCGACAGGGCTATATCGTGATCGAGGACATGCTGGATTCTGATACCGTGTCCTCGCTTGCGTCCGCCGTGGACGAACTGGAAGCCCATGCTTTGCGGCACCTCGAGGAACCGCCCCGCAAGGCCAGCCCGTGGGGACCGGACTATCACCAGAATCCCGAACGGGGATACCACGTCGACGGATCGAACGCGGAAGGAAGGACCATCATCGTCGAGGACTTCTGGAATGCCGACGAGCGATTCGACGTGCTGGTGAACGACCTGCGCACGATGGCGTATATCGGCGGGATCGTCCAGGGCAGGGCCACGATAAACAACTCGGAGATCCGGATTCGTTACCGCGGCAACCAATCGGGCTCCCACGGCGGCATGCGGCCCGAGAATCAGAAGTACCGGTACGATTTCAACGCCAAGGGAATCGACTGCATGATGGTGCGCATGATCTACTTCATTCACGATGTTTCCCGGGACCAGGGCGCTTTCTCCGTTGTCCCCGGCACCCACAAGACGAATCTGCCCTGCCCCTATGGCGGCAATCCGGACGAGGAACCCGGCATGATCGCGCTGGAAGTCGAGGCAGGCGACGCCATTCTGTTCACGGAAAACCTCAGGCACGGCGGTATAACCAACCGATCCGGCCAGGTAAGGAAAACGATCCACGTCGGGTACGGGCCCTACTGGATGCTGTCGCAGAACCAGGCCACTATGGACGAAGCGCAGTATATAACCGAAGCAACCTTTGCACGCTGGGACGACGACCAGCGCGCACTGTTCAAACCCTGGCACCGGCCGCGCGGCTGATCCGCCGCGTCGACGTTTTACATTGTGAAAGGAAGGATGGCATGACCGTCACCCGTTCCGTAGAAAAGTCCATGCGCATGTACAGTCGGGCCGAGCAGTTGATCCCCGGCTGGACGCAGCTGATCAGCAGGCGGGCCAGCCAGTTCGCAAACGGGGTGAGCCCCGTGTACGCCGAACGGGCCAAGGGCGCCCGGTTCACAGACGTGGACGGCAACGAGTACCTGGACATGATGAACGCCGTCAGCGCCATCATCCTGGGCCATGCCGATGACGTTGTGGACCAGGCGGTGAAGGAACAGATCGACCGGGGCAGCATCTACACGCTGAACAGCGCGCTCGAAATCGAACTCGCGGAGGAACTCGTCGATACCATCCCCAGCGCCGAGATGGTGCGGTACGCCAAGGCGGGCGGCGAGACCTGCGCCCTGGCGGCGCGAATCGTGCGGGGTACCACCGGAAAGGACGTCATTCTCTTCTGCGGTTACCATGGCTGGCACGACTGGTACCAGTCCGCCAACTATCTCGTCGATCCCGAAAGCGGCGAATATCCCTTCGCGGGCATCGAGCCCATCGGCGTGCCGAGGGTACTCGCGGGGACGGCCATACCCTTTACATACGGCGACCTGGACATGCTCTCGGACCTGCTCAAGCAGTACGGCGGGCAGGTCGCGGCGGTCATGATGGAACCCGCGCGGTCCGAGCTTCCGCCGCCCGGGTACCTGGAATCCGTGAAGCGGTTGGCCCATGAACACGACGCACTGCTGGTGTTCGACGAGGTGTCCTGCGGCTGGCGCTTTCGCATCGGGGGATTCCAGGAATATACCGGGGTGACGCCCGACGTGACCACCCTGGCCAAGGCCATGTCGAACGGATACGCCATGGGCGCCGTCGTGGGATCCCGCGAAGCCATGGCGCCGGCCGCTTCGATGTTCGTTTCCAGTTCCTACTGGAGCGACAACGTGGGTCTGGCCGCCGCGCTGACCACGATTCGCGAGTTGAAACGACGGGACTCGGAATCCTTCTTCGAATCCATGGGTAAACTGGTCAAAGCCACGATGAACGAAGCCTTCGCGAGCGCGGGACTTCCTGGCGCCTGCGTGGGCCTGTCCTACAATCCCAGTCTCTCCTTCGATCTGTCCGACCAGGAACTACTGCCCGTCGTCTCCACGCTATTCGTCCAGGAAATGTCCCGGCGAGGCGTTTTCACCCCGACCTCGTTCCGGGTAACCATGGCCCATACGGAGGAAGACATCCGGCAGCTCGGCGAAGCCGCGGCGGAGGTCTTCGGCCTCATCAAGTCCGGCCTGGACCGTGGCAACCTGGCGGAGATGTTGGAATGCGACCTGAAGAAAGAACCCTTCAGAAGGCTGGTAAGGTGATATGGGCGATCTCGGTGATCAGCGGTGCACGGACGGTGGTCTCCGGTTCTGCGCCGTCCGTCACGATCACGCGGGACCTAAGGCCGGCTTGAATGGCATCCGGTAAGCGGGGACGCGCCCGCCTGTATCACACGCGGGGCGTAAACAAACCGCAGCCCGCCTCCTCCATCTCCTGATCAGGAGTCGCCCTTCTCTATCTCCAGGACCCGCTCCGCCGCCCGTTCACCCGAACGCACGCAATCGGGCAGGCCCACGCCGCCATAGGCATTGCCTGCCAGCTCAAGCCCGGGGTACCGCTCGAGCAGTGATTCGATCCGCTCAACGCGCCGGTTATGGCCGACGAGGTATTGGGGCATGGCGTCCGGGTACCGGGCAATCGCGGTGTGAAGGGGAGCGGCTTCTATGCCCATGAGGTCTCTCAGTTCCGCCCGGACGATCCGGAGTATCTCCCCGTCATCGAAACCGAGCATGTGCTGCTGCCGGGTGCCGCCGATGAAAGCGCGCAACAGCACGCGGTCCTCCGGCGCCCGATTCGGGAACTTCACGCTGCTGAAGGTGCAGGCGATGATATCCCGTTCCTCTATCGCGGGAACCACGAACCCGAAGCAGTCCATGGGATGGGGCACATCCGAACGCCGGTACACGAGATTCATGACGGCCGTCGACGCGTGGGGGATGGCCGACAGTTCATCGTGAAGGCCTGTTTCGATGCCGCGAAGCAGATCCGCGGCCCTTCGGGCAGGCAGGGCAAGAACGACGGCATCCGCATCGATATGCTGTCCGTCGCCGCAGGCCAGGCGCCAGAGGTCCCCTTCGCGGTTCAGGCTCACCACGTCGGTATGCGTGCGCATCGCTTCTTCGGGAAGGCTGTCCGTCAACGCCTGCACGATGGTTTCCATGCCATGGTCGAAGGTGACCAGTTCACCGTAGCGCGCGCCGCTGCCGGCCGTGGACCCGTCTTCGCGCCGGGCTGCCGCGCGCCGCTGTGCGACCATGGCCCGTATGACGCTGCGGTAACGGGTTTCCATCTCAAGGAACCGCGGGATGGTGGCCTTCAGACTAAGCCTGTCGGGGTCTCCCGCGTAGATGCCCCCGATGAGCGGTTGTACGACGCGCGCGAGCACCTCTCCGCCGAAACGCCGGCGGACGAACGCGCCGAGACTCTCGTCGCCGGTTGCACGCGAACGTGGAAGTACCAGGTCCAATGCGCACCGGATCTTGCCCGTCCAGGAAAACAGCGAAGTGGTCACCATGGGCCAGAGGCGGGTAGGCGCCATCATCAGGAACCCGTCGGGCAACGGGTGCAGCCTGCCGCGATGGACGACGTGGGACCTGCGATGGGTGGTTGCAGTGGCGATGATCCGGTCCGCCACGCCCACACGCTCGGCCAGGCGTGTCAGCCACGGTTTGGACGATAGAAAGGAATCCGGACCCAGTTCGACCAGGCATCCACCGAGCTCGACCGTGCGAATCGTCCCGCCGAACCGGTCCGAGCGTTCCAGAAGCGTCAATTCCAGGCCGGGGCGTTTCGTTTCCGCCAGTCGGTGCGCCGCGCTCAACCCGGCTATGCCCCCACCGACCACGACGACTTTCATCGAGCGATTCCCAGTTCATGCACGGCGTCCACGAGCGCGATGACGTGGTCTTCCGGCGTGCCGGGCAGTATGCCGTGACCCAGGTTGAAGACATGTCCGGGACGTCCCCCGGCCTTGTGCAGGACGGCCGCCGCATGCTGGCGGATGACATCGGGGGACGAGAAGAGGACCATGGGATCCAGGTTTCCCTGGACCGCGACCTCGTGTTCAAGGTCCTGCCATGCTTCGGCCAGGTCCACGCGCCAATCCAGCCCGATGACCTCTCCGCCCGCCTCCCGCATCAACTCGAGCAGGGAACCGGTGCAGACCCCGAAATGTATGGAGGGAACGCCGGGGCGCAGATTGGAGAAGACGTACCCGGTATGGGGAAGGACGAACGTCCTGTAATCATCGGGCGAAAGGCAACCTGCCCAGCTGTCGAACAACTGTACGGCATGAACGCCCGCCTCGATCTGTTCGTTGAGGTAGGCCGTGACGGTTCTCGCCAGTTTCGACATCAAGGCATGCCAGGCCCGCGGTTCCGAATACATGAAGGTCTTGACGCGCCTGAAGTCCCGCGAACTCTGCCCCTCGATGGCATAGGCGGCCAGGGTGAATGGTGCGCCGGAAAAACCGATGAGCGGGATATGGGGCGGAAGCGCCGGCAATGCCATGCGGATGGCCTCGTATACGAAATGCTGGGACTCCGGTCCTTCCTCTTCGAGTTGATCCACGGCCCGGCCCGACCGAATCGGATTATGAATGACGGGTCCCTGTCCCGTGACGTATTCCAGGTGGAATCCCATCGGCTGCAACAGCGGGAGGATGTCAGCGAATAGGATGGCGGCGTCCACCCCGAGGCGTTCGACGGCCATCAACGTGATCTCGGCGGTGAGTTCCGGGGTCTTGCACATGTCCAGGAAATCCAGGTCGGATTTCAGTTCCCGATAGGCCCGCTGGTACCGGCCCGCCTGACGCAGCAGCCATACAGGTGTGTATTCCGTCGGTTCCCGGCGGCACGCCCGGAGGAAGGCGGACTCGCCCCGGGTTCCGTAGGGATCGCTTTCGAAATGCCACCGCATGTCGATGCGTTGCCAGTGCGATGTGTCCACCCCGCTGTCCACGGCGGTACGCTTCTTGTTGACCAGGTATGAAGCGAGGCGCGCCATGCCCGACACGAGTGCTTCTCCGCCGGTCCCATCGGGTTCGAAATCGACGGAAAGATGGTGGTTCCTCCAGATTTCCGTGCTCGGGGGTCCCGCCGAACCGACGGCAATCTGCCTGACTGCATCAAGCAGGGCCTCGATGCGTCCTGTTGCGACCGCGCGGCCGAACAACGCCCGGACATGTTCGGGTTCGGTCAGTAACAGTACGGCGATGTCGTCCCGTGCCAGGTTTTCAAGAAAGGCATCCAGGCTCTCCGTGTCGTCCGTCCTGGATACCACGGGTTTGCCACCGCGCGCGCCTATAGCGTCCCGCAGAGACTCATCGAGCGTCGCGACCTGCAATCCATTGTAGTCCATGTCCATCCTTTCTCATGATGACCAGATCTATCATACAGACGATGCAGACACGGTGCAATACAATAAGTTGGCGTGGATTCCGCCCCGCGGGCGTTACCATTCAGGGGTTGCGAGACGGTCGCGAAGGGAGTAAATTGCGCGGGACGGCGCGCAGTCGAGTCGCGAGATCATGAAACTGACCGTATTCAAGGAGTAAACATGTCCGGGTCATATCGGATCGGCATCATAGGCAGCGGGGGCATGGGCGGTTCACATGCGCGCCACTGGATGCAGAAGACGCGCACCGAAGTGGTCGCGGTCGCTGACGTCAACGAGCGAAGCGCCCGAAAACTGGCCGACGAATTCGGCGCGAAGCCCTACACGGACTACAAGCACATGCTGGAGAACGAGGCGTGTGACATCGTCAGCGTCACCACCTGGCAGAACGTTCGCGCCGAGATCACCGTGTCGGCGGCGGAGTCGGGCGCGGTAGGTATACTGGGCGAAAAGCCCATGGCGTCCAGTCTGGGCGAGGCCGACCGCATGCTGGAAGCCTGCGCGCAACACGGTGTCAAGCTGGCAATCGGCCATCAGCGCCGGTTTACCCCGCAGAACGTGGAAGCGCGACGCCTCGTGCTGGAAGGCGCGATCGGAACGCCCACGGCCATGCTGCGCAGGGACGCCCACGGCCTGCTCAACAGGGGTACCCATGAGCTCGATGAAATGATGTATGTGCTGGGCGATCCGAGGCCGATCTGGGTGATCGGCCAGGTGACGCGCAAGACGGACCGGTGGGAGCGGCGGGTGCGGTGCGAGGACCGGTGCGCGGCGATCATCGCCTTCGAGGGCGGGATAAGGGGAACCTACGAAAGCGACCTGCCCGAACCGGACCTGCAGGGAGACGTCATTTACGGTACGGAGGGGATGCTGAAACGCGGTCCGGAGGGCAGCCTGCTGTTGTTGAACCGGCATTCCAGCGACTGGCAGTCCATCCAGCCACCGCCGGTGGAGGCCGACCAGTACGACGAGTTCATATCCTGGCTGGACGGCCGCATCGATGCGCACCGTAACGAGGGCGGAACGGCCCGCCTTACCATGGAACTCATGATGGCGATCTACGAGTCGGCGCGTATCCGCGACGCGGTCGAATTGCCGCTCCGGACGGGAGACAATCCACTGGACATGATGGTAGAGGAGGGGACACTTCCCGTGGAGATACACGGACGCTACGACATACGCGCGCCGTTTCCCGAACAGTCGAACTGATCCATGCTCTACCTGGTAGCCACGCCGATCGGCCATCTCGACGACATCACGCTCAGGGCGCTGGAGATCCTGCGTGGCGTGGATATTGTGCTCAGCGAAGATACGCGAAGGACCGGACGCCTGCTCAAGCATTTCGGGATCAGTGCACGGCAGATGGCCTATCACGAACACAACGAACAACGGGCCGTAATCAGAGCTCTTTCGCTCCTTGAAAAGGGCCGGGAACTCGCCCTGGTCACGGATGCGGGCACGCCCGGAATCGCAGATCCGGGTTACCGTCTAGTACGGGCTGCGGTCCAGGCCGAAATCCCCGTGAGCATGGCTCCGGGACCGAGCGCGTTGATAATGGCGCTGGTCCTGTCGGGCCTGCCCGTGCATCGCTTCGCCTTCTGCGGATTTCCTCCCCGAAAACCCGGAGCCCGGCGACGCTATCTCGAAGTGGACGCGGAACGGGAAGACACGTTGATCTATTTCGAGAGTTCCCACCGGGTACCTGCGCTTATCGCCGCCGCCCTGGAGGTATTCGGAGACCGCAGGGCGGTCCTGGCGAACGAACTGACGAAGCTTCACGAGAAAATTGACCGGAATTCACTGTTCCGGCTGCTCGAAGAGACCCGCGACCGGCGGCTCAGGGGGGAATTCATCCTGTTGATCGAGGGCCGATCCGGCGAGTAAGCCTGTCCGCCTGGAAAGGCCGTGCCGGCCTGTCCGGTCGCTATCCTCCGCCGTGCCCGGGTCCCTGCAATCACTGCGACGACCGCCGGTCCTCCGGTCGGTTCAGCCGTTTCAACGCCTCGTCATAGTCCGACGGCCTGTTGATGTTGAAGAACATGTCCGCATCATGGATTCCCGCGTCTTCCGGAGCGACGCGCAGGACGCGAACCTCGTCGAAAAACCCGGTAATCCTGAACTCCCCTGCCTGGATCCGGTTGTCGATCGCCGGAACGCAGGTGTTCCGGTAAACCGCGCACAGCGGTTCCTCGCGGCCGTCCTGCGCGGGGACGATCACGTCGTACCCCGGCGACCTTTCGACCATGTACTCCAACAGTGCCGGACTGATGAAGGGCATGTCGCACGCGACACACAGGCACAGCGGAGTCTGGGCTGTTCTGAGCGCGGTGTAGATGCCGCCGATGGGACCACAGCGGGGTACCAGGTCCTTCCGGGAATCCAGGTTCAGGAAGGCGTATTCTTCCGGCGTATTGGTGATCAGTGCCATCCGGTCCGTCACCGCGCCCACCCTCTTGCACAGTCGGAGGATCAGCCGTTCTCCATCAAACCTGCTGAGCGCCTTGTTGGAACCGAATCTGCTGCTCATTCCTCCAGCGAGAATGACGCCGGTAACCTCTTCTCTATCAGTCATTTATCCCGTGCTCCCCATCGAGGTTTCAGGGTGGGTGAATCCACCTGTTCGCACCATGAAGTCAGCCGGGTTTCGGTCCGGTCCCACCGCTTGACACCCCTGGCCGCCGGCCGTATATTTAAAGCATCGGGACGAGGGTGTCGCTCGGCCCGATATCCCGGGATCCAATCCCCTCGACGGTACCGGCCGTTCTTGGAAGAGAAAACAAATATGTGGTTCTGGTCTCATAAGCTCAAGCTCCTCCTGGCAAAGAAGGACTACGAAACCATAGTGCGCCTTTGCTTCGAGCGCCTGGAGCAACGCCAGACCGACTACTGGACCCTGCGGGGCCTCGGCCTTGGGCTCATGTATACCGGCCGCACGAGCGAGGCCTTCGAGTGGCTTAGCAAGTGTGCCAGGGAGTATCCGCGGAAAGTTGCGGTACAATATGATATTGGCCTGATCTACATGAAGCAGGAATGCTACAGCGAAGCCCGCGGTTACATGTTGAACGCCCTCGAAGGCGGGTATCGCACCGATGCCCTTTTTCAGGATCTTGGTAGAATCTACTGCTATCTCGGCGAATTCGAAAAAGCGACCAACTGCTTCCGGGAAGTCATCCGTCGGTCACCTCGGAACGGCGCCGCATACAAACTCCTGGGCATGGTGTACAAGCGGCGCACGATGTACGATGAAGCCGTCGCCTCTTACCGGGAAGCGTTACGCTGGGATGGTGATGTTTCCGAAGTCCATATGAGTCTCGCGGAAATCTACGTCCGTCAGGAGAAATGGGACCTCGCGATCGGTGAGTACCAGAAGGCCCTCGAACTCGACGCTACCAATTTCGCGGCCCACTACGCGCTGGGATCCATCTTCGAGATCATGGGTGAAAACGCCCGGGCGATCGACGAATTGCTCAAAGCCCATCGTATCGACGGGGACGACGAACGAATCCACAAGAAGCTGGAACGGCTGCTGATCAGTTGATTCCCGCGCCGATCCCCTACACACCTCGACAGGTTCATTCTACGCTGATCGCCTTTCCACCTCAACGGCATCATTCGACCCCACGATCATCCTACGGTCCTGTAAACGAGATCGGCACCGGCATGCAGGTCTGAATAAAGACCAGGACCGCGAGCCAGCCCAGCCACTTGCTGTGCCTGGGAAGCGGCGCGGCATCGTCGATCGGCGCGGGGTGCCTGAAACCGCTGAACCTGCCCATGAGCAGCAGCAGCGCCCCGAAAACCCACCAACCCGGCGAATACATGCCGAGCACGGCCAGCGCCAGGAAACTCGCGATCGCAAGGTTCCGCTGGAGGCGTCTGCCCCGGACCGCGCCGCCCGTGAAGGCGTACAGAATATGGCCGCCGTCCAATTGTCCCACCGGCAGCAGGTTGAGCATGGTCACCAGGCAGCCGAACCAAGCCGCCAGGCCAACGGAATCCAAGTAAATGGTATAGTTCTCGGGCAGCGGGCCGTGTATCAGGTATGCGAGCGCCTGAAACACCAGGGGTTCGCCCAGGTAAAGGCCCTCCCCCTCGCCGGGGACGAGATCCACCCTGGCTCCGACGAGACTGTAGGCCATGATCGGGACGGCCACGATGAAACCGGCGATGGGACCGGCGGCGCCGATGTCCATCAGTGCTTGCCTGTTCGGGTACGGCGCCTTCGTGACGATGACGGCGCCGAAGGTGCCCGGATTCGGCGTGATGAAGACGAGGGGTGAGGGGATGAAATGGGGGAGGGAGGTATGGACGCCGTACCACCTGGCGTAGAGATAGTGGCCCATCTCGTGGGCCATGAGAATACCGAGTACCGACAGGGAAAAGGGCATGCCGTCCAGGAGAAGCGACGGGACGCTCAACAGGGTGAAAAGCACCACCAGCGGCGGCACGGCGGGGTGCTCCATGATCGTGCCGGAAACAAGGGTGGTCAGGAAGGTACAGGCGAACAGGATGGCGGGGCGTCGCCAATGCGTTCTCTGCTGTCCCGCATCGATAGGTAACGGGGTATCAGCGCGCGCGTCCTTCGGAGAAGGCGGCATCGGATCTGAACCTGGTTGCTCCATTTTATCCATCGATCGCGATTCCGCCCTGCCGTCGCGGTGTCTCCTATTGGCCGTCCGCGTCTTCTGACGGGGCCGCTTGTCCGGACTGGGCGGACTGGAAGAGAAACCGCTTGATCTTGCGTGTCGAGGTCTTGGAGAACTCCTCCCTGCGGATCTCCACTTCCCGGACCCGCTTGTAGTCCGCAAGGTTTCCGCACCGGTCCCGCACTTCCTTGTTTATGAGCGTGTTCAGGGTTTCGTCGTCGTTCGGCGTGCCTTCCTCTTCCAGGTACTCGAAATCCGGAACAACGACCGCCCGTACGTATTCTTCCCCTGTGGCGGGGACTTCCGCGCCGAAGACGAGCACCTCGGCGATGTAGGGACTGAGAACGAGTTCACCCTCGATTTCTTCGGGATAGATGTTCTTGCCGGCCCGGGTAACGATCACGTTCTTCAGGCGCCCCGCAATGTGCAGGTGTCCGTCCTCGTCGATCCATCCCGAATCGCCGGTGTACAGCGCTCCGTCCCTGAGCACCTCCGCCGTGGCCTCCGGGTTGTTGTAATAGCCCAGCATCACGTTGTCGCCCCGGACGATGAGTTCACCCACGCCCGTTTCGTCCGGGTCCACGACTTCCACTTCCACGCCGTTTAAGGGCGGTCCGACGGAATCGGGTTTGGGTGGTTGCTCCACGCGATGTACCGAAACGACCGGCGAGGTTTCCGTGAGTCCGTAACCCTGCAGGATGCGAAGGCCCAGGCGATCGAATCCAGTGGCCACTTCAGGCGGAAGCGCGGCGGCGCCGGACACGAAGAACCGGATGGTCCCGAGTCCGCCCTTGTCGCGCAGGCTTCTGAACAGGGCCGTCCCCATGCGCTTGTTGAACTTCTCGCCCAGTTTCACCGCGCCCATCAAAAGACTGAACACCGTCCGCGTGACGGCGGGCTGGGAGCCTACCTTGCGCATGATTCCCTGGAACATCTTCTCGTAAAGCAGCGGGACCGCAAGCATGATGGTCGCCTTGGAGTCCTTCATCGTATCGACGATGTCCCGTGACTTGAGGCTGCCCACGTAGGAAACCATGGCGCCGTTGTATATCGGCGCGAGGAACCCGGCGGTGCATTCGAAAGTGTGGTGAAGGGGGAGTACCGAAACGAAGCTGTCGTCGGATGATATGGAAATGACCTGGCTGGCGGCCACCACGTTGGACATGATATTCCGGTGGGAAAGCATCACGCCCTTGGGCTGTCCGGTAGTGCCCGAGGTATAGATCAGGACGGCCAGATCGTCCGGGCTGACCGGGTTGTCCGGCGCAGGAGCACCTGTCTCGCTGGCCATGACTTCTTCCAGGCTCAGCACGTGCTTCAGTTCGGGCAGCGAACCCGCAATGGAATGGAAATCGTCGCGGAAGGCGTCCGACACGACGATGGCCCGGGTCCCGGAATCCTCGAGAATCCGCTGGTATTCACCGGGTTTCAACAGCCGGTCGATGGGCACGGCCGTCATCCCGTGCCCCACGATGGCCAGGTAGGTGACGCCCCATTCGGGCTGGTTGTCCGCCAGCAGCGCGACCCGGTCGCCGGGCTGCAACCCGAGGGAGGACAGCAGTCCGGCGAGCGCGTCGGCACGTCGAGCCGCTTCTCCTCCAGTGAATTCAACGTATTCTCCGTCGCGCTTAATCCGAAGGACGACGTTCTCCGCGAACTTCTCGCCCAACTGAACCTTCAGTGCTTTTATGGTAAGTGTACTATCGGACATATTACGTCCTCCCGCTATATTGAGCCCGCGTATAGTCGCTGGATCTGGATTGAACTCGGTTTCAGCACCGGTTCGCCGCGATTTCTTTCACGGCGCTAACGACTTGCTCCATCTCATCATAACTGTTGTGCATGGCGCAGGAAATGCGGGCGCCGTGATATCCGCCTTCGTGCAGGCCGCGGCTGTGGATCCGGTACCGTTCCCTGAGCGGCGTGCCCACGTCGGAGGAGGTCATGCCGGCGATGGAGAAGGAAACCATGGACGCGGACAGCCCGCGGCTCATGGGAGTCCACACCCGGACGCCGGGTATATCGGAAAGACGGGTCTTGAGCCACTTCGCCATGGCCGCGCCGCGGTCCTCGATCAGGCTGGTACCGATGGCGTTGTGGAAATCCACGGCCACAGCGAATCCCACGAGCGGCGCGTAGCTCTGGCTCGCGTTGTTCTCGAACCGCCTCGCCGTCAGCCGGCCGCCTCCCGAGTAGTAACCCAGCGCGATCGTTTCCTGTGCCGCGTCATCCACGTACAACAGGCCCGTACCTTTGGGCGTAAACAGCCATTTGTGCGTGCTGCTCACGTAGAAATCACCGCCGAGGTCCTTCACGTCGACCGTGACCATGCCTACAGACTGCGCGCCGTCGACGACCGTGATGAGCCCCCGTTCACGGGCCATCGCGCAGATCTTCCTGACGGGCAGGCGCCAGGCTGTGGTGCAGGTGACGTGGCAGAAACTGAGCACGCGGGTTTCCGGTCGAATGGCTTCTTCGATCAGCCCCACGATCTCATCTTCGTCTTCAGGCGGATCGTACAGGTCGAGTTTCCGGATCGGGTTTCCGAAGAGGGCGTGCCGATGCTGCCAGCAGGACCAGCCGCCGTAATGCTCGTGCGTCGTGGTCAGGATCTCGTCTTCCGGTTTCAGGTCGAGTCCGAGTGCGATGATGTTCATGCTCTCGGTCGAATTCCGCGTAATGGCGACCTCGCTGGGTTCCGCGTTGATCAGCGCGGCCAGCTTCCCGTGGGCTTCGTGGGGAGCGGGATAGGCGACGCCCCCGGTATCCCCATCCTGAATCTCCGCCTCCTTCAGGGTGGCGATCTGGGCCTGCAGGACCATGTGGGGCAGGATGCCTATCGTCCCGTTATTGGTGTATCGTATCGAACCATTGTACGGAAACTGGGCCCGCACGGCGCGCCAGTATTCCTCGTTGTCCACCTCGGCCGGGCCGGCGCTTCCGAGTACCTTTTTCATTTCGTCGATGGTGTCCGCCATCCCGATGGTCCGGCTGTTTTTTCCTGACACTTTTTTCCTTCCTTTAGCTTGGTGTTGCCTGGCCATCCCATTTCTCCGTCGCTTGAGAGGATCTTCGGAGCGGAAAGCGAGGAACGAATGACCGGTGAATATACGCGCGCGTCATCCGGATCCTGTTGCCATACCTTGAAAGGAAACGGGTCAAATATAGCCGGACAGCGAAACGGTCGCAAGCGGTTTCTGACCGGTTCTCCCCGATGGTTATCGCTTGACCGGGACGGGGTGAAAGTCTATATTCACCCGTTCATTCACAGGTTGTTTTACACTTTACGGGAGCGTTTTGTGGCCGGGATGCGAATCACCGGTGACCAGGCCATCGCCTACGGCGCACTGCAATCGGGTGTCGCGGTGGCGACGAGCTATCCTGGTTCGCCGAGCAGCAGCACCATCGAGTTCCTGCGCGCTTTCGTGGACAGTCACGGTCTGCACGTTGAATGGTCCGCCAACGAAAAGGTCGCCTTTGAGACGGCGGTCGGCGCGTCCATCGGAGGGGTGCCGGCCCTGATGGGGTGCAAGGGCGTCGGGTTCAACGTCGCGCTTGATGCCGTCATGGTGGCCAACCTGACGGACGTGGGCGCGGGGCTGGTCATCCTGCTCGGGGACGATCCGGGCGCATGGGCCTCCCAGAACGACCAGGATACCCGTCCGATCGCCTGGGGAAGCGAACTGCCCATGCTGGAACCGGCGACGCCCTCCGAAGGGATCGCAATGACGCGGGAGGCGTTCCGGCTTTCCCGCGAAACGCAGATGCCCTTCATCGTGCGTATCACGAAATCCTTCGGCACGATGGAAGAAGAACTGGAACAACCGGAAATTCCTCGTACGACTTACGTGCGGCCCCACGCCTTCGAACGGCATCCCATGCGCTGGATATCGGTTCCCGGAAACGCCGTCCGATTGCACAGGCGACTGCACGACCGGCTCGAATCGATCACGCGGCATTTCGAACGGGCGGACTTCAACACCGTGACCGGCACGGGAAAGACCGGCATTATCGCCGCGGGCGTAATTCACACCAAGTTGATGGACGTGCTTCATGGGGCGGACACCTCCGGTCTTTCCATTCTCAAGCTGTCGACCCTGTGGCCGCTGCCCGCCGACCAGATCACCGGGTTTCTGCGTTCGACGGAGAAAACCCTGATACTGGAAGAGAACGAACCCTTTCTGGAAACGCTGATCAAGTCGGTTGCCTATGACGCGAAGATATCGACGCCAGTCAGCGGCAAGCACGACCGGGCCGTACCGCGGGAAGGGGAGTTGTTCCGCTGGCAGATCGCGGAGTCCCTGACCGGTTTCGTCCCCGGTTATAAACCCGATCGCGACTTCTCGCCGGAAGACGAACAGAAGTACCTGCCCAGCGAGGCCGGACTGCCGTCGAACTGCCCCTATACACCGGTTTTCGAAATCCTGCGCGAATTGAGCGCGCAATACGGCCTGTCGCCGGTGTACGTGGTCGATCCCGGTTGCGCGATCAAGATCAACACGCCGCCCTTCGAGATGCTCGACGTGAAGTATTCCATGGGTTCGAGCATCGGCATCGCATCGGGTCTCGTCCTGTCCGGGGTGACCGACCCGGTGATTGCCGTCGTCGGGGATTCCGACTTCTTTCACCTGAGCGCGAACGCGCTGTTCAACGTGGTCCACCAGGGGTCGGATCTGCTCATCCTCATACTGGACAACGCCACGACGGCCCTGTCCGGGTTCCAGGGCACACCCAATCTGGGCGGAACCGAACTGGGCCACGAGACGACGGCGCTCAGTATAGACGATATCGTGGAGGCCTGTCCGGTCTCACTGAACGAAACCGTCGATCCGTGGGACGAAGCCCGGACAAGAGACGTGATCGGCAAGGGCCTGCGCCAGGCGGGTATTCGCGTGATCATCGCCCGAAGTCCCTGTCCCTACATCGAGGAGGGTTTCTGCCCGGGTTACAGAGCCGCGGGCGCTGAAACCGCCGTTTTCGCGTCGAATCCCTGACCATCGGCAGGTGGCGGAAATGGACGGACGCCCGCCGTCCGCCCCGCGTCCCTGTCGCGCCAACGCCCCGGCCGGGTCTGCCTGCCCCGCGCAATTTATCCTTGCGGAAACCGAATACGAGGTGTTTAATGATGGACATTCAAAGGGCCGGTTTTCGCTTCAGCAGCGTACAGACGGAGGGGACGTGTAATGAACGAACGCAGGATTAACGGAGTACCGGTTATCGAACTCGTTGGCAGCTTCCTGGGCGATCCCGAAGTGACCGCCTTCCATGATCGCGTGAGGGCGTTGAAGTCCGAAGGCACGACCGGAGCCGTAGTCGATCTCGGCAGGTTGAACCTCATCAGCAGTTCCGGTGTCGGCGCGCTCGTAGGCAGCGCCAAGACCCTCCGCGAGGCCGGAGGCGACCTGAGGCTGGCCAACCTGAGCGAACGCACGCACAACGTGCTCGTCGTAGTAACCCGACTGGATGCCGTATTCAATATCTTCGACTCGGTGGAGGACGCCGCGGCAAGTTTCTGATCGGACCGCTTTCGAATCGATCCCGGTGTCCCATCAACCGGCGGCAGTCACCACCCTGCTCCTTCCCGCAGAGCCGGAACGGCCTCTATTGAACCTGGACCGCATCCGCCAGGAATTTCCTGTTGTCCACCACTGTACCTACCTGAACCACGCTGCGGTCGGCACGTTGCCCGGTCGCGCCCTTGAGGCCGTGCGAGCCTATGCGGCGGACTTCAGCGAGTTCCTGTTCTTCGCTACTCATCGTTAGCCCCTTTGTGCGTTCCTTCACTTCACTATAAAGAGCCTTCGCTTTACTAATATGAGCTTTCGCTTCACGAAGACTTTTCTTATCTCGTTGAATAGCCTCCTTATCTCGTTGAATAGCCTTCTTCTCTTGAATGATATCCTTAGCTCGCTGTTCTTCGCTACTCATCGTTACCCCCTTGTGTATATGGTCCTGGTGAGTCATGTTAATCATTCTGTGAATACCCACGTCAGGCCTGCGGTGAGATACCGAAAGTCATCCGTAGCGAGCATCACGCCCGCGAAGGCGTTCAGTTTGTCAGAGAGTGCATACCCTCCGTAGGCGGCGATGGCCGGGTCTGTGTCCGAACTTGTGCCAGCACCAATCCGGCTTGTGCCGAAGTCAATCGAAATTCGTTTATGCAACAGTCCTGCGGTGAGATCGAGATGGCCTTTGCTCGAAGGCTTCTTGAATCGGACACCCGCCATCAGCGGGATATCCTGCACGGACCACTTGTTATCGTAACCGGTCTCCTCTACCGTCTCCAGAAAAGCGAAGGATTTGCCAAGATGGTGAGTGTAACCGGTCATCGCAATGACTTGGCCTTTGTTAAACCATGACACGGTCATCGCATAGGTGAACCGCAAAGAAGGTCCTCCCTTTGACAGGTCCGACAGACCGCCGACCGGCAACGCCCATCCAGCGGATAACTCGTAGTCCTGTGACTTCGCTGGAGATGTTGAAACAACAATGCCAGCGATACAAATTACCAGAAGGAACCTAAGCATGAGAAAACCTCCCCCAAGATGGTGTTGCGGATTTAGGTGCTTCTACTCTGTATCAGATTCACCTAAGTGATCATCCCAATCCGTATCTTCAAGTATACGAGTCAGGACCGCTATTAAATCTTTCGGATCATCGTTGTCAAAAGCACCACCTCCGTTCGCTTCTACATTAAGCCGCAAACCTTCTAGTGTCCTGTCCGATTAATTCGATTAACAATATTATGAACTGAAGTAATGATTTCGTCGGCGGATCTGGTCCACCTGAAAGGTCTGGGCGCCTGGTTGTGATGATTCAGATAATCTCGTATCGCCTGCTCCAGCGCCGGCACGGACCGGTGCGTGCCTCTTCGCAGTTGATGCATGGTGAGTGCGGCGAAGAAGCGTTCGACCTGATTGAGCCAGGATGAACCGGTCGGGGTGAAGTGGCAGTGATATCTTGGATGCCGCAGGAACCAATGCCTGACTTGTTCAGTCTTGTGCGTGCCGTAGTTGTCCAGGATGAGGTGCACGTCCAGGTCGGCGGGCACGCTTCGGTCGATCTCTCGCAGAAAGTCGATGAACTCGCGGCTTCTGTGTCTGCGTTTGATTTTGCCGATCACCCGGCCGGTAGCAACGTCCAGTGCGGCGAACAGATTGGTCGTGCCGTATCGCTTGTAGTCGTGGGTCCGGGTTTCGGGCAGGCCGGGTCGCATCGGCAGGGTCGGCCTGGTTCGGTCCAGCGCCTGAATCTGACTCTTCTCGTCCACGCACAATACCAGGGCCTTGTCGGGCGGGTTCATGTACAGGCCCACGATATCTCGCACTTTCTCGACGAAATGAGGGTCCGAAGAGAGCTTGAAGGTCCTGGACAGGTGGGGCTTTATGCCGAAGGCGCGCCAGACCCGGTGAATGAAATCGCGGGGCAGGGAAAGCGCGCTGGAGAGACTGCGCACGCTCCAGTGCGTGGCCTGCTTCGGCTTGCTTGTCAAAGTCGCTTCCAACACGGCCTGCACCTTTTCGTCGTCATGTTTGCGCGGCTGACCGGGCCGGGGCGCGTCGGAGAGTCCGGAAAGGCCCAGCCGGGCGAAGCGGGAGCGCCACTTGGACACCGTCTGCCTGCTCACCCGGTAGCGTTGGGCAACGTCCTTTGCCTTGTCTCCCCGGGCGCAATCCAGGATGATGCCGGCCCGTAGATGCAGGCTCGCTTTCGTGTTGCCGCGCCTGCGCCATTGTTCCAGGGTCTGCTTCTGGTCTTCGTCCAGTATGATCGGGGTCGGTATGCGGCCCATCTTATGCTCCTTGCAGGTAGAATAACACCGGGTTCGCTGCATGCAAGCATAAGATATCAGGGGCGCATCAACATGTCAATCAATTAATCGGACATGACACTAGCATGACACGAATATCGTTTACGGCTTTGATGTCACCGAAAATAAGTATCGGCCTTTCCTCCTCACTAGGAACGGTATATACCACCCTGTAATCTCTAGTGTGGTACTCGTACAATTGCCCTACTCATTTTACGTCCCCCCAATAAAAACCCCGACTGTCTGCGACCAAGCAGGAGGAAACAGAGTTTCCAGACAATCGGGGTTTAACAACCAATAAGTTTTATCCTGCCTGGTCGATACTGCAAATATGCGAACACAGTACGGCGCGTCAAGTTTTTTTCAAGAGTCAATCCCCATGATTTCTACGTTGTTAAATTGTGTTATAAACGCCATAATGTTTCTTTGTAATATCATTGTTAAATCCTTGTACTGCATAGACTTATAAAATAACTGGCGGACTTCAGCGAGTACGCCGCCTCCAACTACCGCGACTGGGAAGCGGCCATCGAGACCGCCCGGTCCCGGTCGGCCAGGTTGATTAACGCCGACCCCAACCAGATCGCATTCGTCAAGAACACCACGGAAGGGCTCTGTTTCGCCGCCAACGGCATAGATTGGCGCAGGGGCGACAACGTGGTCCTGAACGACCTCGAATTTCCATCCAACGTATATCCGTGGCTTAATCTCTCACGGGACGGTGTGGAAACGCGGATGGTCAAGTCCGTGGACGGCCGCCTCACGATGGATGCGATCTCGGACAGGATCGATTCCAGGACGCGCGCAGTCTCCATCAGCCACGTCGAGTACGGTAACGGATTCCGCAACGACATTGCGGCGATCGGCGCTTTATGCCGGGAAAAGGGCGTCTGTTTCGTCGTCGACGGCATACAATCCCTCGGCCAGACCCCGGTGGACGTGGCCTCGATGAATATCGACATCCTCACGGCCGATGGACACAAATGGCTTCTGAGTCCCGAAGGGATCGGCATCTTCTACTGTGCGCCGCACATGACCGAGCGACTGAGGCTCTACGAGGTGGGTTGGAATTCGGTGGCCGATGCGGGCAACTACGACGTCTACGATCCGACCCCGGCGCCGACGGCGCGGCGCTTTGAATGCGGATCCCACAATACGCTGGGCATACATGCGCTGGGGGCCTCGTTGGAACTGCTGCTGGAGGTGGGTATCGACGTTGTACAGGAGAGGTTGCGCCTGTTGACCGACCGACTGACCGAATCCTTACGCGACGCGGGTTACCGCGTCCTGAGTCCCCGGGGCGAGTCCGAATGGTCGGGTATCGTGACCTTCGACAGCCCGGTCCACGTGACCGAAGACCTGCATCGAACGTTGCGAAGCCACCAGATTATCGGCGCCCGCCGCGGTGGTGGCATACGTATTTCACCGCACTTCTACAACACGGAAGAAGAGGTGCTGCGCGTCACGGATGCCCTGCCGGGGCATTGATCCCGAACCGGTAGATGCCGCCGACCGCCGCCGATTCAACCTCCGACCGCCGCCGATTCCCACGCGCCTTCGATAGCCCACTGGCGCTGCAGATCGATGGTTTCGTGCCCCTTGAAGGACATGGCGAGTTCTACCAACCGGCCGCCGTTCACACGAATACGATCCAGGTCGCCCACACCCAGGCCGATGGCGTCCCCGTAGAATACCGTTCCCACCTCCAGGGGCTCGAATCCCATGGCCTTTGAGATGACGGCGTCCACGGCAATGGTGTCTTCTCCGGCCGCCGCCAAGCCCAGGGGCACGGTGTCGGTTCCCCCTGGTCCGTTGCCCTGGATGCCCACCGTGCCGTCCACCACGCTGTAGTGGGGGTAAAGGTGACGGGCGAGGCGGATCAGGTTCCTGCTGAGCGCCCTGGCTTCCGGAGGATGGCGCCGGTCGTGGTGCGTCGTGTAGCCATGCACCTTGATCCGGTCTCTCTTCAGTATCGTACCCATGATCAGGTTCTTCAGCGCCAGGGTAACCATGGCGCCGTCATGGGTCTTGGCCACGGCGACCGAGATGACGCAGGGACAGTCCAGCACGGATCGCGGCATCCTGACCGTGGTCCAGGTGCCGTCGACCATGTACACCCGGGTGTTTCGCCACCTGGTCTCCTGGTTCAGATCCACCAGTTCGATGGGGATGTCGTATTCGTCCGGGATGTCGGTGTACCCCATGTGGCGGAAGCACTCCCCCGGCACGGTTTCATTGCCGCCCTCCGCGATCAGGACCCGGCGCGGTTTCTCGGGCAGGGTCATGATGACGTCCAGCACGCCGCGGACCGCGTCCGGGTGGGTGCATACCACCGGGTTGGTGCCGGAGAGGAAATTAGGCTTGAGCATGACCTCTTCCCCCATGAGGGAGGTCAATTGCGGGGCGGAGCGTTCCACCGCGACGCGCACGTTCTCGCGGCGGTTGCTTCCCGTGCCGATGCCGACCGTCGTTGCCGATGCCATGATCATCTCCTTCCTAGACGCGGATAGAAACGCAGTTCAGGTACGTCTGGTACCAGGCCGCGGTTCCGGGCCAGTACGTAAAACGCCATGAGCCCTCTTCGTTCGCGGTCACCCAGGTCGTAGACCAGGCTGTCCCTCAGGTACGACGCATAAAAGGAAGGCGGCCGGGAACGGTTCCGGGCGTGCACGCCGGCGATATCGTCCAGGGCGTCCATCCCCTGTTTCTTCGACTCGATCAGCAGTTCGACCTCGCTGGGTGTGAGCCCGTTCTCCTTTCCAGCCCAGAAGGCGTACACGAAAGGCAGTCCGGTCAGTTCCCGCCAAGCCTCTCCCAGGTCCAGCCGGGGTTCGGGCCGGTCCGTATTCTCAAGGGCAGGATCGCCGATGACCAGGGCCGCATCCGCGCCTTCCAGCATCGCCGAAACGTCCGGCGGATGGTGGAAGGAATCGATTTCCAGGCCGTACCGCTCATACAGGATGATCCGGACCAGAGCCGCCGCTGTCCGGGAACTCACGTCCATCGCGACCTTTCGGATCCTCCGGACCGGCACCCTGTGGAATAGTAAAATACTGCCGACCGGACCGTCGGATGCGATGGAGACCTCGGGAACGATTGAGTACGGTACCGCACTGCGCGCGTATTCGATACTGGGAATGACGCCCGCCGAGGCTTCGCCTGTCCTCACTTGCCTGGCGCATACGGAGGGGATATCATAGAGGATTTCGAATCCGTGATCCCGGCCTCCGTGTTCCAGGCCATAGGTCAAAGGCCTGGTATTCAGAAAACTCACGGCGTTAAGACGGGTTTTAGAGACCATGCTTCAACCGTCCGCCGGTTGCTCCGTCAACGCCTTCCGGCGGTGATTACAGCCTGTTCATCCAGGTGGTCGCGGTATTGGCGAATCCGCCGGGCCGGGCGGAACGAGCGGGTTGGGCCCGGGCGTACATTCGCCTATACTGCGGATTCATGATTTGCCGGAGTGCCGTTTTCTACGAATTCATACCGCGTGTTGCGCCGGCGCGGTATAAACCCCGCGTCGCCGATCAGCCGCTCGATCTCCGGGGTGGGCATCACGAAACTCGTGCCGCCGGCGCTGATGACGTTTTCTTCCATCATGGTGCTGCCGAAATCGTTCACGCCGTAACCGAGAGCGATCTGCGCGATCTTCGGTCCCTGCGTCACGTAGGACGCCTGGATGTTCTCTATGTTGTCCAACATGAGCCGGGCAATGGCTACCATCCGCAGGTAATCGTATCCCGTAGCCTTTCGCGTATCGGGCAGTTCGGTGCCTTCGGGTTGGAAGCTCCAGGCGATGAATGCCGTGAAATACCCGTCGTGATCGGCCAGGGAAACGTCCTGTACCTCGCGAACACGGAGGAGGTGACTCAATCGGTGTTCGACGGTTTCCACCGATCCGAACATCATGGTCGCCGTCGATTTCATGCCCAGCCGATGGGTCAGGCTGTGCACGTCCAGCCACTCCTGAACCGTTTCCTTACGGAAGGCAATGGCCTCGCGGACTTCGGTGTCAAGGATTTCGGCGCCGGCGCCCGGAAGGGACTTCAACCCGGCCGCGCGCAGGCGGACCAGCGCTTCTTCGACCGTGATCCGGGAGATATGGGCGAGGTAGACGATTTCCGCCACGGAAAGCGAATGGAGATAGGCCGCGGGATAGCGGCGGGTGATTTCCGAGAAGAGGTTTTCATAATAATCGATCTTCAGCCTGGGATTGAGTCCGCCCTGCATGAGGATCTCGCAGGACTCCCCCGTGTCACCCCCGACTTCGATCAGTTCCTCGACCTTGGCGAAAATCTCCTCGTCTGGCAGCGTGTACCCTTCGCCGTCGCCCGGCGGGCGGTAGAAGGCGCAAAACTTGCACCGCACCCAGCACACGTTGGTGTAATTGATGTTACGGCCGATGTTGTATGTCACTACCGGTTCGGGGTGTTTCCGGCGCCGCACGTGGTCGGCCAGCATGCCCAGTTCGGTGACGTTCGGGTGCCGGAACAGACGGCGTCCGTCGTTGGCGCTCAGGCGTGCGCCGGCCAGGACCTTTTCCGCGATATCTGCGATCATGAAGTCATCCTGCGCTCGTGATCATGAAGTCATCCTGCGCTCGCGACAGCGTCGGCCAGATCAAGATAGGCCGGCCGAATCGATTCCGGCCGGTCCACGACGTTGTAGAGCGCGTCGCGCTCGACGGGCTGCCGGCCCGACTCGCTGATCATGTCGAGCATCTGGGAATGGGTCAGGGCCTGCACGCGGTCGGTAACGGGGTCGCGGGTGATTTCGTACTCCAGGACGCTGCCGTCCATGTCGTCCGCGCCGTACCACAGTCCCACCTGGGTTACCGCAGGGGTGTTCATGATCCAGAACGACTTGATATGGGGCACGTTGTCCAGCATGAGCCGTGCGACCGCGATCTCCCGCAGGTCCATCTGACCCGTCGGTCCGGGCAGGTGTTCGATAGCCGTGCGCTCCGGGTGCCACGAAAGAGGAATGAAGGCCAGGAACCCGTTCGTTTCATCCTGCAATTCCCGAAGTTTCATGAGGTGATAGACTTTTTCCTCAGTCTGCTCCACGTGGCCGTACAGCATGGTCGCGTTGGAGGGCAGTCCCACCTCGTGCGCGACGCGTGCGGTTTCCAGCCATTTATCGGAGTCCGACTTGGCCTGGAACAGTTCCTCGTGCACCCTTTCGCTGAAGACCTCGGCGCCGCCTCCAGGCAGCGCGTCCACCCCGGCTTCTTTCAGGTCCGCCAGGGTCTCGTCCATGGGTTTTTTGGCGATTCTCCGGATCTGTTCGAGCTCGATCATGGTGAAGGCCTTGAGCGACACGCCAGGCCGCACTTCCTTGATCGCCCGGACGATATCCAGGTAATAGGCGTAGGGCAGCCTGGGGTTCACTCCGCCGACCATGTGGATCTCGGAGATCGGCATGTCCGAATAGGTCTCCATCCGCGCCCTGATGTCGTCTGGCGAAAGCACGTATCCTTCCGGATCTTTAGGCAGGGTGTAAAAGGAACAGAAGAGGCAGCTTTTGTTGCAGATGTTGGTGTAGTTCAGGTGCTGGTTACGCACGAAGTAGACCCGTTCGCCGTGCATGCGCTCGCGAACGAGATTGGCCAGGTAGCCGACGGCCGGCAGGTTGCCGTGCCGGTACAGCCTTCTCCCGTCGGCGGCCGAAAGCCGCTCGCCCGCCAGGACTTTCCCGTGTATGTCCTCAAGGCCTGCTTCGGCGATCAGTGCTTCAAACATCCGATTCTCCCTGAATCAAAGATCCAGCTTCGGCCAGATTGCGTCGATGCGCCGCTCGATCTCTTCGGGCATGCGCAGGATTTCCGGCCATCCCCGGTCGAACCCTTCGTCCGGCCATTTCGCGGTGGCGTCGATGCCCAGCTTGCCGCTCACGTCTGCGACCTGCGCGGCGAAATCCAGCACGTCGCAGGGCCCCTCGCTGATCAGCAGGTCCCGCTTCGGATCGATGGAAACGCCGACCCGCCAGGCGACTTCCCTCATATTATGCACGTCCACGTCACGGTCCACAACGATAATCACCTTGGTGAACATCATCTGGCCCAGGCCCCAGAGGGCATGCATCACCTTCCGGGCGTGGCCCGGATAGCGCTTGTCGATGGATACGATGGCCAGGTTGTGAAAAATGCCTTCGATGGGCAGATCGATGTCCACGATCTCCGGGAGCGTGGTCTTGAGGAGCGGCAGGAAAATGCGTTCGGTGGCCTTCCCGAGCCAACCGTCTTCCTGCGGCGGCGGTCCGACGATGATCGTGGGATAGATGGGTTCTTTTCTTCGTGTGATGGCCGTAAGATGAAACACCGGGTATTCGTCGGGCAGCGAGTAATAGCCCTGGTGATCGCCGAAGGGACCCTCGACGCGCCGTTCGCGGGGCTCGGCGTAGCCCTCCAGCACGATCTGGGCGTTGGCCGGCACCTCCAGGTCCACCGTCCGGCACTTTACCAGCTCCACCGGCCGCCTGCGGAGAAACCCGGCCAGCATGTATTCGTCGATCTCGTCGGGCAGGGGCGCCGTCGCGGCGTACATGGTCTCCGGGTCGGGACCGAGGACGACGGCGACTTCCAGCCGCTTGCCGGCCTGTTCCGCGACGTGGTAGTGGTGGGCGCCGCCCTTGTGACGCTGCCAGTGCAGTCCCAGCGTCTTGTCGTCGAAGACCTGCAACCGGTACATGCCCACGTTGCGTGTGCCCTTTACGGGATGCTCCGTGATGACCTGGGGAAAAGTGATGTACTTCCCGCCGTCGCCGGGCCAGCACTTGATGACCGGCAGGCTTTCGAGGGACGCCGTGTCCGTCTCCACCATCTCCTGGCAGGGACCGTTGCGGACGGTCCGGGTCTGGGTGTCCTTCAACCGGGCGAGCCGGGGCAGCATCTGCAGCTTGCCCGCGAGCGAGGCCGGCATCCGGGGATTGATCAGATCGGCGATCTCGGCCGCGATGTCGTCCAGTTCTTCCGCGCTCAGGGCCAGTTCCATGCGGCGCTTCGACCCGAAGGTGTTGATCAGCACGGGAATTCCTTCATGGCCCTTGACGTTGGTGAACAACAAGGCCGGGCCGTTCCGCTTGACCACGCGGTCCGCGATGGCGCTGATCTCCAGCTCGGGATCGATTTCGACGGTGATTTCCTTTAACTCGCCTTCGTCCCGGAGCAGATCGACGAACGATTGTAAGTCTTTGTGGGCCATTGGGATACAGCTTACCTGGGTTCTGGGTTGACACGACGTTCAGCACTTCCCCACGATGGTTTTTCCACGGTCTAAAATAGCCCCTACGTAATGCCGCGTCAATTCAATACTCGCGGGTCGACGCAACCGGCCGGTCGCCCTTCCGCGCCGGCAGGAGCACCCTTCCCCGCGCGATCGAAACCTGTATTCCCGCGTGCTGCGCGGGACGCGATCCGGCGGGCATCCCTGCCGCCGCCCGCCCACGCGAAAAAAACAGGTTGCATACCAGGGTCCGATGTAATAGGATTAGTGCTGCTTTCTAGGCACCACCTTCGATTCACGCCAGGGTCATACATGCCCAACATATACGAGCAGATCGGCATACGTCCGATCATCAATGCATCGGGACCCACCACACGGCTCAGCGGCGGCATCATGGATCCCGAAGTGGCGGACGCCATGCGCGAGGCATCGCAGTACTGCGTCGACATCGCCGAACTCCAGGCCCGGGCGAGCGGGATTATCGCGGAGATCACCGGAGCCGAAGCGGGATACGTTACGTCCGGCGCGGCCGCGGGCCTCCTTCTGGGTACGGCGGCATGCGTCACCGGACCGGATCCCGGCAAGATGAACCGGCTGCCGGACACCGAAGGCATGAAGAACGAAGTCATCATGTCCCGCAGCCAGCGTAACTTCTACGACCACGCGATCCGCTCCGTCGGCGTAAAGCTCGTCGAGGTGGGGATCGCGGACCGGTACAGCGGGGCCGGCGTGCGGGACACCGAAGCCTGGGAGATCGCCGATGCCGTCACGGATAAAACGGCAGCCATATGCTACGTCGCCCATCCCCGCTCCCTGCCGCCCCTGGAGGAAGTCGTCGAAGTCGCCCACGCCCGCGGCGTTCCGGTAATCGTCGATGCCGCGGGACAATTGCCTCCAAGGTCGAACCTGCAGACTTTCATTGCCCAGGGGGCCGATCTCGTAGCCTTCAGCGGCGGCAAGGCGATCGGCGGTCCCCAGGGTTCGGGCATCCTTTGCGGCCGCCGGGACCTCATCATGTGCGTAGCGCTTCAGCACCTTGACATGGACGTACTGAAGCAGCAGTGGAATCCACCCGAATCCCTCATCGACAAGTCGATCCTGCCCGGGGCGCCTCACCACGGAATCGGGAGGCCCTGCAAGGTAGGTAAGGAACAGATCGTCGGCCTGTTGACCGCTCTTCGGCGTTTTGCCGGAGTGGAGTTCGAAGAACGCGCCGCGGCGTGGCGGGATCGCATGGATGAACTCGTGGCCGCCGCCGGGGATATTCCGGGATGCCGGTTCGCGATAGATACCGAAAGCAGGCCCAGCGAGGTACCGATGACCGAGTTGAAACTGGACGAATCCGCATTGGGCAAAACCGCCCTGGACGTGATCCTTGAACTGCAACGGGGCAGTCCCCCCATCCAGGCCAATTCCGCAAGGATTTCGGAAGGGATCGTGCTTTTCGGACCGGTCTGCCTGAAGACCGGTGAACCGGAACGGGTGGCCCTGCGTCTGAGGACGATCCTGGACGGCCGATCGACAAGCGAGGCCACTGATCATCATGAGTGAAGACACGCATATCACCACGCATATCACGAAGATATCCAATGAACTGGGCATCAGGCCCGAGCAGGTGGAAGCCGTAGCGCGACTGCTGGATGAAGAAGCCACGGTACCCTTTATCGCGCGCTATCGCAAAGAGCGAACGGGATCGCTCGACGAAGTGGCCGTCACGGCGATCCGCGACCGGATCGTCCAACTCCGCGAACTCGAAAAGCGCAGGGCTTCGATCCTTGCCTCCCTGAAAGACCGCTCCCTGCTCAACGACGAGCTGGAATCGAAAGTACGCGCCGCGGAAACCCTGACCGCGCTGGAAGATATCTACCTTCCATTTCGTCCGAAGCGTCGCACAAGGGCCACGGCGGCCCGGGAAAAGGGCCTGGAACCCCTGGCGGAGCGCATATTCGGGCAGGAGGACATGGACCTGGATGCGGAAGCCGCGGCATTCGTCGATCCGGAAAAGGAAGTCGCCACCGCAGAGGATGCCCTGTCGGGCGCCCGCGACATCATCGCCGAATGGATCAACGAAGATCCGACGGCAAGGTCTACTTTGCGCCGGCTGTTCCACGAAAAGGCGGTAATCCGGTCCGCAGTGGTAGCGGAAAAGGAATCATCGGGGATCAAGTTCCGGGATTATTTCGATTGGTCCGAGCCGGCTGTGAAAGCGCCTTCGCACCGCGTGCTCGCCATTCGGCGCGGCGAGAAAGAAGACGTGTTGCGCATGACCATCGCCCCGCCGGAAGGAGAGGCGATCGCAGGTCTCGAGAAACAGTTCGTCCAGGGTGAAGACCCCGCGTCCGAACAGGTACGCCTGGCGGTCTCCGACAGTTACCGCCGCCTGCTTTCGCTGTCTCTCGAAACGGAATTGAGGTCTCATGTCCGCCAGAAGGCCGAAGATGAGGCGACCCTCGTATTTGCGCGGAACCTGCGGGAACTGCTGATGGCGCCTCCCATGGGTCGCCGCCGCATTATGGCGATCGATCCGGGTTTCCGCACGGGTTGCAAGATCGTCTGCCTGGACGAACAGGGTAAACTGCTGGACAGAGCCAGCATCTTTCCCCACTCAGGGGAGAAGAAGAAGGAAAGGGCGGCGCGGATCTTACGGTCCCTGCACGAGCAGTACGAGTTCGATGCCATCGCCGTCGGCAACGGGACGGCAGGGCGGGAGACGACCCAGTTCCTTCGTACGGTCGAGCTTGCCGGAGATCCGTCCATCGTGCTCGTGAACGAAAGCGGCGCTTCGGTCTATTCGGCGTCGCCCGTGGCACGGGAGGAATTCCCCAGGTTGGATGTCACCGTACGCGGAGCGATTTCGATCGGTCGGCGGCTTATGGATCCCCTTGCCGAACTGGTCAAGATCGATCCTAAATCCATAGGCGTCGGGCAATACCAGCACGACGTCGACCAGGGGTCTCTGAAGAAGAGTCTGGACGACGTGGTGATGAGTTGCGTGAACAACGTGGGTGTCGAAGTGAATACGGCCAGCGCCCAGCTCCTGTCCTACGTGTCCGGCATCGGACCCGCACTGGCGAAGCACATCGTAGCCCACCGCGAGACGGCGGGACCCTTCGCAGCGAGGACGGATCTGCAGCGGGTTCCGAACCTGGGCCCCCGGGCCTTCGAACAGGCCGCGGGCTTCCTGAGAATCGGGAACGGCGAGAACCCCCTGGATGCCAGTGCCGTCCATCCGGAAAGTTACGGTATCGTGGACCGGATGGCCAACGACCAGAAGTGCGGGGTGCAGGATCTCATGGACGATGCCGAGTTAAGGAACCGCATCGCGCTCGATTCCTACGTCGACGACACCGTGGGACTGCCTACCCTCGAGGACATCATGGCGGAACTGGCACGGCCGGGACGCGACCCGCGCGACGCGTTCAAGCCCGTTGAATACACCGAGGGGATTCATACCATTGATGAAGTCAAGGAAGGAATGCGGCTAAACGGTGTCGTCACCAATGTCACGAACTTTGGCGCCTTCGTGGACGTCGGGGTCCACCTCGATGGGCTCGTGCATATCAGCCAGCTCGTGGACCGGTATGTCAAGCATGCGGGCGAAGCCGTCAAGGTGGGGCAGCAGGTAGAGGTGCGTGTGCTCGGTGTAGACCAGGAGAGAAACCGGATTTCGCTGTCCATGCGGGAAGAGCAGGGTCAGCAGAACGGAAAGCCGGATCGCCGAAGAAGGCGAAGGCCGGCGAAGAACAAGCAGGCAGCACAGGTCGACGGCGGCAAAACGGAAAAGTCCGAACAACCGGTCGCGGCGGGGGAGCCGGAGGCGTCTGCAAAGGTGGATTCACAAAAGAAACGACGGAACAGAAAGCCCCGAAACAAGGCGGCCGGTCACGCTGGCGCCCGTGCCCCGGCCCGGGAAAGGGTCCTCACGGTCGATCACCTCCGCAAACTGAACCGGAAATTGTAGAAGCACGACGGCGTTCCCGACGTGGCCCGTAAACCATCCGCAGCCCTTACCGACCCGCCGAACCTGCCAGACGCGTCAGATCCTCACTCGTCAGACCATCCAATTGTACGACCTTGTCGCGTGTCCGTCGTCCCCTGACAATGTGTACGCTGGACCGGGGATTTTCAGCCGGTCCGCCAGCAACTCCACCAATGCGGCGTTGGCCTTACCGTCCTCCGGCACGGCCGTGACCCGGACTGACAGGCTGCCGTCGTCGTTCCGCGCCACTTCGTTACGTCCTGCCCTGGGATATACGCGAACGGGCAGGCCTCATATCAACTTCCCCCGCTGATTGCCGGCAGGAAGTGTATCTCGCTGTTTTCGTTCACCTTGTCGATCAGGATGCGGCGGGCGTTTCGCCCGTCTATCATCACCGCGATGTTGGGTTTGATGCGTTGGGCGTCATCCTCCAGCAGGCGTTGCTTGAAGCCCGGGCAGGCCGCTTCCAGGTTGGCGATGACCTGCCGCATGTCGGCCCCTTCGATCTGAATGATCTCCCTGCCGCCTGTCAGATCACGCATGAGGGACGGGATGTAGATGGTGGCCATGGGTTAAATCTGTTTTTAAGCAGAGTCGCTACGCTGTGAAGCCAGTCGAATTGGTAGGACAGGTACTCGGTGTAGAGATATGGTCCGGATTTGGGACAAAGTGCATATCCGAATCATACGGTTGATTATTCGGTATTCTTAGTAATAGCTTGAAGCTCTTCCTGGGTAAACAGTCGCTTGCAGACTTTGTCCATGTGCGCTTTGAGGGGCGGGTGTTTTGTCAGTTCGTAACATTTAACATCAACGCCGTATGATAAACTGCTTTCTTGAAACAAAGTCCATAAACGATTTATATGTTTATCAGTTAAACTACCGTGCAATACTAGATCAATATCAGACTCGTTGCGAAAACTACCCGTAGCTCGCGAACCAAACAGGTCCACCCGGGTTATGTGGTTCGCATACACCGATAAGATGCGTTTAAGTATCTCAAGTTGACTTTTTGGTATGCCGTGATCCATGACTACTCGGGGTAGATTTCGTTTAGTCTTTGGTAAAGTTTGTTAAACTCGTCAAGGTAGTTGAATTGTAAGTCTTCGATTAACTTCTCGAACTCTTCGAGTTCATACTCATGTGACATCAAATTTCGCGCATCCAGCATTTCCATCCACAAATCTCCGTTTTTTACCAGTTTCGCCTCGAATGCCTTACGTATTACCGATCTTGGGGTGACTTGCTCAAAGACTACGTTTTCACTCTCAAGATAATCTTTCATGACCTTCCATGAAAGTTCCATAGTATACTCGAATCTTTGGATAACTCCTTCTTTCTCGAGTTGACTAAGTTCTCTCGTTTCCATTACCTCAACAGCTTCTCGTAGTAACAGGAAAGCTCGTTTGTAGTTATAGAATCTGTATTGCCAGCGAGGTGTTGAGTCTAACAATCAAGACCGCCTTTAGGTTGGGTACTACGTTGCTTGTACATTTTTAAAAAAGGACGGGAAGATGCCTCTCCCGCCCTTTCGTATTTCACATCTGAATTCACATCTGAAACGCTTTCCTTCACCCTGCTCCCAGCACTTACCCGCCGTTCTCCGCCAAGGCCCGCTGGACCCGGGGCGGGGACATGGGCAGGTCGCGGAGCCTTACGCCCGTCGCGTCGTAGATCGCGTTGGAGAGAGCGGCCGGAGGCGGTACGATCGGCACTTCGCCGACACCCCGCACGCCGTAGGGGTGGGACTCGTTGGGCACTTCCACGATGATCGTCTCGATCATGGGCAGGTCTAGCGTCGTGGGCATGCGGTAATCCAGGAAACTGGCGTTGGTCATGGAGCCCTCGTCGTTGTAGATGTATTCCTCGTTGAGACCCCAGCCGATGCCCTGCACCACGCCGCCCTGCATCTGGCCTTCCACGTAGCTCGGGTGAATGGCCGTTCCGGCGTCCTGGACCGCGGTATAGCGGAGTATGTCCACCTTGCCCGTTTCCCTGTCGACTTCCACGTCGACGACGTGGGTGGCGAAGGCGCCGCCCCCGCTGCCGTCGGGATTCGTGCTGACCTGGGCGACCACGGGACCGCCGGCGTCGCCGGCCTGGCTGGCCACTTCCTTGAAGGTGCCCCGCTTTTCCGCGTCGTCCTTGTAGGAGAATACCCCGTCGGCGAAGTCAATGGCGTCGGCAGGCACGTCCCAGAGCTTCGACGCCCTCTCCTTGATTTCGCGGATGAGGGCCAGGCCCGTGGCGTGGGCGGCGTAGCCCGTTCCGAAGGTCGTGCGGCTGCCGCCGGTCACGTCGGTGTAGCCGATCGAGTCCGTATCCACGACGTAGGGCTTGATGTCGGTGGCCTCGAGGCCGATGGTCTCGGCCAGTTGCATGGCGATGGACGCCCGCGAGCCTCCGATATCGGTGGAACCCTCGAGCATGTTGATGGTGCCGTCGGGATTGATGCTAACTGAAATGGCCGACCTTCCGCCGTTGAAGTTGAACCAGTAACCGGATGCTACGCCCCGGCCGCGGACCTTGCCATTCGCCGACTTCTCGAGGTCAGACCGGTAGTGCTCGCTGTTGAGCGCGGCTTCGGTGGTCTCGATGCAGCCGATGCGCGGATGCACGGGACCGTCTGCCCGGCGGGTGCCTTCCTTCGCGCCGTTTTTCACCCGGAAATCGAGGGGATCCATGCCGAGCTGCTCACTGATCTCGTCGACGACGGTCTCCGTGGCGAAGGCCGCGTTGGTGGCGCCGGGCGCGCGGTAGGCGTTCGTCTTGGGCTTGTTCACGCACACGTCGTACCCGTCGATCTGCACATTGGGTATATCGTAGGGCGTGAAGATGCAGCCCGCGCCCGCGCCGACCGGCGAGCCGGGATAGGCGCCGGCCTCGTAGGCCATGTACGCCGTGGCGGCCGTGAGCCGTCCGTCCCTGGTGGCGCCCATCTTGACCTTCAGGTATGAGCCTGGCGTCGGGCCTGTTCCCTCGAAGACCTCGTCGCGGGTCATCGTCATCTTGACCGGATGCCCCGTCTTCTTCGAGAGCAGCGCGGCGACCGGGTCCAGGTAGACGGAAATCTTGCCGCCGAAACCGCCTCCGATCTCCAGGGGCACGATTTTGACCTTCGAAATGGGCATCTGGAGGATTTCCGCCATCTGGTCCCGCACCGAGAAAGCGCCTTGCGTGCTCGTCCAGATGGTGAGCTGGCCTTCTTCGTTCCACAGGGCCGTGGCGTTATGCGTCTCGATGTAGCCCTGGTGGACGGTCTGCGTCGTAAATTCCCGCTCGACCACCACGTCGGCTTCGGCGAAACCGTCGTCCGGCTCGCCCATCTTGTGCTGGAAGTGGTTGGCGATATTGCTGACCTTGTCTGTCTCTTCGCCCATGGACGTGGTCTTCATGTCCTCGTGCAGGACCGGGGCGCCGTCTTCCATGGCTTCCAGCACGCCCGTCACGTGGGGCAGCACTTCGTATTCCACGTCGATCAGTTCCACCGCCTCCTGGGCCACGTGCAGGTTCACCGCGGCCACCCCGGCCACGGCATGGCCCTTGTAGAGCACCTTGCCATAGGCCAGCACGTTGTTGCTGGCGTCGCGCAGGTTGACGATCGCCTCGCCCAGGTCGGCGAGCTTGTCCGCGATCTGCGGCAGGTCCTGGGCGGTGACGACCGCCCGCACGCCCGGATGGGCCTCCGCCCGGCTCGTGTCGATATGCTTGATCCGCGCATGGGGATGGGGGCTGCGCTTGATGGCGCCGTACAGCAGGCCCGTCAACTGGATATCGGCGCCGTAGACCGCCCGGCCCGTGACCTTGTCCACCCCGTCGTGGCGAATCGGACGGGAGCCGATGACCTTATGTCCGTTTTGTGACACGTCTCTTACCTCCGTTTAGTCATTCCAAATTGGCCAATTCCGGCCGCGTTCCCAATAGCGGACGCGCGCCGATCGTTTCGGGTCAGGCGCCGTTCCTGGCGTCCAGGACCGCGCGGACGATTTTGTCGTATCCGGTGCAGCGGCAGAGATTGCCGGCCAGCCAGTAGCGAACCTCGTCCTCGGAGGGGTTCGGATTGCGGTCCAGCAGGGCCTTGGCGGAAATGATGAACCCGGGCGTGCATATGCCGCACTGCAGCGCCGCGTGCTCCAGGAACTTCTGCTGCAGCGGATGCAGGTTGGCGGCCGATCCGACCCCTTCGATGGTCGTGATTTCGCATCCGTCGGCTTCTACGCCCAGTACGCAGCAGGAATTGACCAGCCTGCCGTCCATGATCACGTTGCAGGCGCCGCAGTTGCCGTTGTTGCACCCTTCTTTCGCGCCGGTGAGATCCAGTTCGTCGCGCAGTACTTCGAGCAGGCTGTTGCGCGGTTCACAAAGGAAATCGACGGATTCTCCGTTTATGTTCGTCTGTACGTGTACTTTTTTCGACATCGACGGCTACTCCTTGGCTCGTTGTACCGCGCCCTGCAGAACCCGGCGCGCCAATACGCTGGTCAGATGTTTCCGGTAGTCCGAGGTACCCCGCATGTCGCTGATGGGCCGGGCCGCGTCACGGGCTATATCGGCAGCCCGCCGGATCGACTCGTCGGACACGGGCTGTCCGGCCAGGGCCGCTCCGGCTTCACTTACGAATAGCGGCGTCGGGGCCACGGCGCCTACGGCGATGCGCGCGGAGACGAAGGAAGATCCGTCGCCACTGAGTATCACCGACGCGCCGACGCCCACCACGGCGATATCCATCTCGTTGCGGGGGATGAACCGCCGGTAGAATGCACCGGAATTCGGCACGGGCGCGGGGAAACGGAGCGACACCAGGAACTCGCCGTCCGCCAGCACGGTGCGGCCGGGCGCCGTACAGAAGTCCTCCACCGCCACGTTCCGGGTTCCGCCGGGACCGGCGATTTCCGCCTCGCCGCCCAGGACGATCATGGGGGGAATCGTATCGCCCGCCGGGGATGCGTTGCACAGGTTCCCACCCAGGCTGGCCCTGCCCTGGATCCCCGTGCCGCCTACCAGTTTCGCCGCGTCCATGAGTCCCGGATAGGCCGCGGCGATTTCCGCGTCACCGTATATCCGGTAGCAGGGCACGGCCGCTCCGATCGTGAGACCGGTTGCGGCGTTGTAGGACAACGCGTTCAGTTCGGCGATTTTCTTGACGTCCACCACCAAGTCGGTACGCCGACGGTTCTCCCGAAGCTGAACGATCAGGTCCGTTCCGCCCGCGAGCACACAGGCGTTCTCCCCGTGATCGCTGAGCATTACCACCGCATCGGCCACGCTTTCCGGCGTGGCATAGTCGAATGCGTGCAAGACACACTCCTTTGCTGTTGACCTTGAACTGATAACTGCGTGATAATTCTGAATATCAGGTACAGGATATGCGCGAGTTCAATCCGCGCATATACACCGCGCATATGCAAAAATACGATCTACATAATTAGGCTGTGTCAAATACGGTGTCAAGTGGGAAAGAAAACCAGTTCCCGAATTGCTGAGGCGCACCGGAATCTACGGCAATTCGCCCAGTTTGAGCCGCCCCTCCAGATCGTCCACGAACTGCCGCGCGACCCTGCCCGAACGGCCGCTGGCGCGCTGCACCCACCGGAGGGACTCCCGCCGCAGCAGGTCCCCGTCGATATGGATTCCGCGTTGATCGACGAGATGGCGAACGATTTCGAAATAGGTGTCCTGGGTGATCCGATAGAATCCGATGGAGAGGCCGAAACGGTCGCTCAACGAAACCTTCTCCTCCATGGTCTCCTGTGGATGGATTTCGTCGTCGTCCGGACTGAATCGCGGCGTGTTGTCGGCGAACTTCTCCGGCATCAGGTGCCTGCGGTTGGACGTGGCGTAGACGAGCACGTTGTCGGGGCGGGCGGAAAGACTGCCTTCAAGGAGCGCTTTGAGCTCGAGATAGACGGATTCGTCATCCAAAAAGGACAGGTCGTCGCAGAACAGGACGAAACGCTCGGGGCGGTCCCACAGGATCTCGACGATCTCGGGCAGATCCGTCAGATCCTGCTTGCGGACTTCGATCATGCGCAGTCCCTCGCCGGCGAACCGGGCCAGCAGTCCCTTTACCACCGAGGACTTGCCGGTTCCGCGTTCCCCCCAGATCAGCGTGTTGTTCGCGGGCATTCCCCGGACGAACTGGCGGGTATTCCGGACCAGGATCCCGATCTCGCGGTCGAGGCCGAAGAGATCGCCCAGGTCCGCCAGGTCGGGGTGTACGATCGGTTCGAGGAATCCCCTTCCGCCCTTTTTCCGCCATTGGAATGCGACCGAATCGGCATAGACGTCGCCGGACTCGTCGCCCGACCCTCCGGCATAAGCGGTGAGGAGCGATTCGATGCGGTCCATCAGCCGTTCGAGTCGTGGCAGGAGATCGGTCAGGTTTCTTACGGGATGATCGGGCATGATTACGTATCCGCTCTGCTTCCGTGTTCCTTCAAGGGTCCAGGGTGTAAGGCGCCAGGTCCAGCGGCAGGGGCGCCGGCCTGGTACAGGAGCTCTCCAGGGCAATATGTCGTCCCGACTCCGATGATTCCTTGATGGACAGCATGACGTCAAGCACGTGAAAGGTCAGTTCGCCGCTGGCCCGGTGCGGGCGGCCCGAGCGCAGGGCATAGACCATGTCCGCCACGCCCAACCCGCGGCTTTGTTCCTCGTAACCGTGGCTCAGGGGCATTTCCGTCCAGGTTTCGGCCCCGGCGCGGCGCAGTTTCACGGGTCCGCCGAACGAATTGGGATCGGGTACGCTCAGGGTTCCCTCCGAACCGTATATCTCGATGCGGGGCAGTTCATGGTGCCACACGTCGAAACTGGTCACGATCGTCCCGATGGGTCCGCTTTCGAATTCGAGCACGCCCGCCTGGTGCGTGGGCACTTCGACCTCTATTTTCTCTCCATACAACGGTTCGCTCGTTATCGTGCGCTCGGAACGGGTGATGCGTGTGGCGCCCGAAAGCCGGGCGACCGGCCCCAGCAGATTGACCAGCGCCGTGACGTAGTACGGACCCATGTCCAGCATGGGACCGGCGCCGGGCTTGTAGAAGAAACCGGGGTCGGGATGCCACCTCTCGTGTCCCGGACTCAACATGAAGGCCGTGGCGGCCACCGGTTCGCCGATCCAACCGTCGTCGATGAGCTTTCGGCAGGTCTGAATGCCGGCCCCCATGAAGGTGTCCGGCGCTCCGCCCACCAGTTTTCTCGATCTCCTCGCGAGATCGAGCAGGGCCCGTCCATCCTCTTTCCGGATCGCCATGGGTTTTTCTGTATATACCGATTTTCCGTGCTCCAAAGCGGCCTGGGCGATCCCGGCGTGTGCGGCGGGTATGGTAAGGTTGATAACGATCTCTATGGCGGGATCATCCAGCAGGGCCTCGGCCGTGCGGGCTTCCACGCCCTCGAATTCGGCGGCTCTGGCCCGCGACCGTTCCGGGACCATGTCGGCACAGGCGACCACGTCGAAAGCGTCGAACTTGCGCCCCGCCTCGAAGTAAACGCCGCTGATGTTGCCGCATCCGATGATGCCCGCTCTGAGTGCTGACATGGGATTTCACTTCTCCATTGCGATAAAGGACTCCGGCAAACGTGCCAGGATTGCCCGGCGTCTTCGAATTCGTTACGAAACGGGCGTCGTCTTCGTGGCGTGTCTTCACCACCCGGCGACGCGAATCCCGCCGGACAAACCCCATCACTTCTAACCCGACGGGCCGCGCACGTCAAGCGAAATATGCCGTTGGACGGACCTGTAATCGCTTGACGTCCCCGTGGAGCTTGCCTATTATCTCAAGCGTTCCCCAACCAGCGTGCCGGCCCGTTTCTAAAATGGTCCGGATCGCCGATGGAACGCCCCGGGGCATTGCGCGATTTCGTGGTCATCCAGCCGGAGAAAACCTTGATCAAGCAGATCCTTTCTTGCGGTTTGCTCTTGAGCGCGCTGATCGCCGGGTGCTCCGAAAACAATGTCGGCCCCGGTAATATTGCCCGCCCCCTCGTAGGAAACTACGATCTTGAAAGCCGCACGGTCAACTTTGACACGCAGACCGATTCCGGCAGCGTGGTGGAACAGACCGTGCTGGTTCCTCCCCAGGTGCGGGGCCGGCTCCGCCTCAGTGTCAACGGCCGGTATGGCCAGGTCGATACGACCGCTGTATCGGATTCCACAGTCGTCCGCATTCAGAACGGACGGTGGAGCGTCCTGGACAGTTTTTTCCACTTCATAACCGATGATAACCAGCAGTTCGAGGACCGCTTCACTTTCGACGGTCTGAGGCTGGTTCGCACCTCCATGGAAATCCGGCACTCCTCGGGAAGACTGTTCAACGTTGAGGACGTCTGGCTCAAGCAGGTCCCCGGCGAAACCTCACCGGATCCATAACGCCTCCGAAAGAACCAGGGCATGACCCTAGTTAAGGACGACCTGCCAGCCTCCGCCTTCTCCGACCATCCCCAGGTTTACGAGGAAGGATTCAACGTAAAGACGGTCATCGGGATCGTCTTTCTCGGGCTGTTCATGATCCCCGGATCGATCTATCTGAACCTGATCGCCGGACAGAGCCTGGGGCCCGCGGCGGAGTGGACCACGATCATCCTGTTTATCGAGGTCGCGCGCCGGTCCTTCACCAAGCTCAGCCGCCAGGAAATCTACATGCTGTACTACGTGGCGGCCAGCCTCACCGCCGGCGTGGGCTTGGCCCTTTCCGGGGGCCCCTTTGCCCAGCTGATCTGGTACCAGTACTTCGTCCAGTCCCCCGGAGCCCGGGCTTTCGGCATCGACGAACAGATTCCCTCGTGGATCTCTCCCGGGGGAGACTCCGAAGCCATCGTGCTCCGCACGCTGCTGCACGGGGAATGGCTCGTGCCGATACTGCTCGTCGCCGTGCTCCACATCTTCAACCGGGCGAGCGCTTTCACGCTGGGTTACGGATTGTTCCGCGTTACGGCCGACGTGGAACGCCTTCCTTTTCCCCTGGCTCCTATCCAGGCGGAAGGCGCCACGGCCCTGGCGGAGAGTTCGGCGGGACAGGAATCATGGCGCTGGCGCGCATTCAGCATCGGGGCCATGCTGGGGCTCGTATTCGGCGCGTTCTATATCGGCATACCGGCCGTCACGGGCGCGCTGCTGGCCGAACCGATCACGCTGATTCCCATTCCCTTTGCCGACCTGACGCGCAATACCGAGAACATCCTGCCGGCCGCGGCCATGGCGGTCGAGCTGGGACTGGGACCAGTGCTGACGGGATTTGTCCTGCCCTTCTGGATTGTGGTCGGTTCCGCCATCGGAGCTTTGCTTACCGTGGTCCTCAACCCGCTGCTCTACGATCTGAATATCCTGCGTACCTGGTCGCCGGGCATGGACGCCATCCAGACCACGCTGGTCAACGATATCGATTTCTGGATGAGCGTCCGCATCGGCACGGGCTTCGCCGTCGCGCTGATCGGCGGATGGAGCATCCTGGCTGGACTCAGGAAAAGGAAGGACGGCAAAGGGCGCGAAGGGTCGAAGGGCGGATCGGCAAGCGGGAACGCCACGCCGACCGGCAGGGGGGATTTCCCTTTCTCCCTGATTCTCGGCGCTTTTCTGCTTCTGACAGTCGGTTACGTCGTGCTGAGCTGGCGCCTGGTGCCCGGGTTCCCCATCCTCTTCTTCGTGTTCTACGGGTTCGTTTACACGCCAATCAGTTCGTACGCGAGCGCCCGCCTGCGCGCGATCACGGGCGCCGACCTGCAGTTCCCTCTCATTAAGGAAGCCACGTTTATCCTCAGCGGCTACAAGGGGGTGGACATCTGGTTCGCGCCTATTCCGATTTTCAACTACGGGGGGCAGGCCCAGGCCTTTAGAGAAGTCGAGCTCACCGGAACACGGTTCACGAGCGTGCTGAAAGCGGAGTTGGTCATGATCCCCGTGTTGCTCGTCTGCAGCCTCCTGTTCTGGCACTTCGTCTGGGGGCTCGCGCCGATACCGTCTCAAGCCTATCCCTACGCACAGAAGTTCTGGCAGCAGCAGGCCACGATGCAGGCGCTGTGGTATTCCAGCACGGCCGGGTCGGGATTCGAGTCCAGCTACCTGATCGAAGCGCTGAAAATCCCCTACATGATAGGCGGCGTCGCTTTCGGCGTATTGGCCTACGCCGTCCTGGCAGCCTTCAATCTGCCTGTCATGCTTATTTTCGGTATGATCGCCAGCGTGGGAACGGTGCCCCACGCCTTCATTCCGCAGTTTCTCGGCGCATTACTGGGCAGGTTTTACATGGAAAGGAAATTCGGCAGGCAAAGATGGATGCGGTACACGCCCGTGCTCGCGGCCGGATATGCCTGTGGCACGGGATTGGTCGGCATGGCCACGGTAGCCGTCGCGCTGATTTCGAAGACCGTTGCGCCCCTGGTCTACTGATCGCCGTCTTTTCTGGTATACTTCTTCAGTTCCTCGATGACGTCCGGCATGATATCCAGCAGCTTGCCCATGGGACTGCTGGGCGAATTCATATGCAGCAGCTGCGCGCGATCCTGCTGGATGACCAGAAAAGCGACCGGTTCGACCGATACACCGCCACCCGCCCCCCTCTTCTGATCGGCCTCGCCGCCAAATCCTCCGGCGCCGAACCCCAGGGACAGCCTGGAAACCGGAACCACATAGGAATCCCCGATATGTAGCGGTTTGCCCACGTGAACCTCCGTGTCGGCGATCTGCCGCAATTCCTCCAGCATGGTATGGATCATCTCGTTGACGGGCATGGCGGTCTCCTGTTTTCCTGGCGCTTAAGGGTCGATTCAATATAAGCCCACCGCCGGTCCATGCACATGTATTTTTAGCGCCAGCCGGAGCATAAATTCAATCGTGTGATCAAAGCGGACCGGTGGCGGAATCGAAAATAATCGCTTGACGACTAACCGTATGTTGTGTATATTTCTCGGTTATATTCCCTCAGAAGCGCAAAAACGTCTGCTTGAAGCTCAGGAGTTCATCCTCATGAAAGCACTAACGGCCAAGCAGCAGAACGTATACGAGTATATACGCAAAAGCGTCGGCCGGATAGGGTATCCACCCAGTGTCAGGGAGATCGCACAGCATTTCGGAATCAGTACCCGCGCGGCGTACGATCACCTTCGGGCGATCGAGAAAAAAGGCCATGTCCGGCGCGACCCCATGAAGCCCCGTGCGATAGAAATCGTGGGTTCAGGGGATACCGGGGCACCGGGCGCAGAAGATGTAGTTCGGGTACCCCTCCTCGGCCGCGTAGCCGCGGGGCTGCCTATTCTTGCCGAAGAGAACGTCGAAGAGTACATGACTTTTCCAGTCGGCATGGTGAAGCAGGACGGCAATGTATTTGCCCTGGAGGTACAAGGGGACAGCATGATTCAAGACGGCATCATGGACGGCGATTACGTCCTGGTCCGCGAGCAGCCCGTGGCCGAGACGGGTGAAACGGTGGTCGCGATGCTGGACGACGAGGCCACGGTCAAGCGATTCTATCGCCGTAACAACCGCTTCGAGCTCGTACCCGCCCATCCGACCATGGAACCCATTATTGCCGATGAGGTGTCCATTGTGGGGAAGGTGGTCGGGGTGTACCGCAGAATGGATTGAATCCAGGGCTTTCCGGCCGTATCGTCCGCGAGGCGGCTTTCAGGGAATGCCCCAGTTGCCGGGATTGAGCAGGAACGGGTCGTCCAGCGACATGTCGTCCAGCTTCAAGAGCAACTCCTCGCTCAGCCCCAGGCCATCCGACGTGGAAACGGCTTCTTCCAGGTATTTTATCCTGTCGGCACCCACGATGATGGTGGAGATGTCCGGGATGGAAAGCACGAAGCGCAGGGCCAGTTCAGGCAGACTGTAGGGGGTCGCGGACTGGATTTCGACCAGCCGGTCGATGTGCTCGCTGAGGGGCTTCAGCCTTTCGGGCATGAACCTGATCTTCTCGGTCAAGGCGCCTTTCAGCAGTGCGGATCGTACTATAATGCCGACTCCGCACTTGCGCGCTTCGGGAATAACCCGCTTCAGATATCGGTGGTCCAGGATGTTGCAGGCGATCTGCAGCGTGTCCCACCGGCTGTCCCCAATCGCCGTCAGGGCGGCATCCTCGCTGTAGGACGAATAACCTAAATAGCGGACCTTGCCCGCCTTTCGGGCTTTCTCGAGCTCATCCATCACCTCGCCGTCCCTGATCATCCGCTGTTCCAGCTCAATGCTGTCCCGGCCATGTACCTGGAGCAGGTCTATGTGGTCCGTCTGGAGCCTGGACAGGCTCTGGTCTATCGACTCGGAGATGCTCCGTCTCGATTCGGCGTAATCGAGTCCTTCATCGAGCCGGTGCAGGCACTTGGTGGCGAGCACGTATTCGGACCGCCGGTCTTTGAGCGCCCGGCCGATGATCTCCTCGCTATTGCCGTACTGGGCCGCGGTGTCGATGAAGTTCATGCCCGAATCGATTGCCCGGTTCAGCAGGTTCCTGGCAACGGTCTCCGCTGGCACGCTGGATTCGCCGTCTTCCTTCAGACCGTACTCCATACCCAGTTCTACCGTTCCGAGGGAAACTTCGGAAACGCTTAAGCCGGTCCGGCCCAGACTTCTGTACTGCACGGCCTGATCTCCTTTGATGAAGCGTTGTGTGGACCTGTGCAGATCCGGTATACACCGATCCCCGGCCACGCAGACGCGCCATTACATTTTCAATTTAGTGGCCAGCTCACGCAGCACCTCGACTGCGAAGTGCACGTCCTCCCGCCGGCAGTCGAACTGTCCGACCTGGAAGCGGATGACGAACCGTCCCTTGTGGACTGTGTGCGTCAAGTAGATCCGACCGTCATCGTTGACGGCGCGGAGCAGGCGTTCGGTGGCGTCGTCGGCATGCACACCTTCAGGAGCATACTGGAACGTGAAGAGTGCCAGGTGGCGTTCCGTCGCCAGGCGAAATCCGTCCAGCGATGCGATAGCGTCCGCGGCCTCCCCGGTCCAGGCGATATGGTTCCGGATACGGTTGCGGAGGTCCTCCAGACCGTGGGCGCGGAGCAGAAACCATAGCTTGAGGGCGCGGAAGCGCCGCCCCAGAGGGATCGTCCATTCGCTGTAATTGGTTACATCGCGCTGGCCCAGGGTTTCGAGATAATCGGGTCGGATTCCCAGCGTACGTACCTGCGGTTCGGGGTCTGCAAGAAACTGGATCGAGCAGTCGAACTGTGCGCCAAGCCACTTGTGCGGATTGAAGACGATGCTGTCTGCGCCTTCGACGCCCGTCCATAGTGTCCGCAGTTCGGGACAGATCATCGCGGAACCGGCCCAGGCCGCATCCACATGGACGTAGAGCCCGTATTCGCGTGATACTTCGATGGTCTTGCGCACGTGGTCAGAGGCGCCGATCGACGTGCCTCCGACGCAGAGGACGACACCAGCCGGCCGGAAGCCCGCCGCGAGGTCCGCTTCGATTGAACGGCCAAGGGCATCAGGGTCGAGTGCCCAGGAACCATCTGTCGGGATTTTGACGAGATGCTGTTGGCCGATACCGGCGATTCGGATCGCCTTGTCGATCGACGAATGGCCCTCCGGCGAGGCGTAGATTCGGAGCTGATTCTCTCCCGCCAATCCGGTGTCGTTCCCGCGCCAGTCGAGTGCGCGCTCGCGCATAGTCAGTACGGCGCAGATATTTGCCGAGGTACCCGACTCCTGGATAACCCCGCGAAACCCCTCCGGCAGACCGAGTGCCTGTCGCATCCAGTCGACCATGCGGGTCTCGATCTCCGTAGCCGCGGGCGAGGTCTGCCAGAGCATGCATTGGGCCGCCATGACGGCCGTCAAGTGCTCGGCGATCATCGAAGCCGGCGCAGCGTTGGCGCTGAAGTACGCGAAAAAACGGCGGTGTTGCCAGTGGGTCATACCGTCCGGCACGATGCGCTCGAAATCGGCGAAGATCGTCTCCATGTCCACCGGCTCTTCCGGTGGCCTAACCGGTAGCATCGCGGCGATTTCGCCCGGTTCGGTCTGCGCCCGGACGGGACGGTCTTCGAGCGTAGCCAGGTAACTGGCGCCCCATTGGGCCGCGCGTTCGGCCCATTGCAGGTAGTCTTCTCGTCTCATAGGCAGATGGTCACAGGTTGTGCGCTACTTTCCGGGATTTGCAGCCTGGCATCGTGTTTCCCAGTAGGCGTCAGGACGCCAGCACGCCCACGTGGTCCGCGACGCAACGGCCCAGGGTTTCAAGATCATAGCCGCCCTCCAGCACGGAAACGAGGCGGCCCCCGCAAGCTTCTTCCACGAAATCCATCAGGATGCGCGACATGGTCTGGAATCCCGCGTCGGTGACCAGGGTTCCGGACAGCGGGTCGTCCACGTGGGCGTCGAATCCCGCCGAAAGAATGAGGAGATCCGGTTGATAGGACTTCATGGCCGGGATGATTTGCCCGCGCAGCACGTCGACGAAAACCGCGTCGCCGGACCCAGCGGCAACCGGGACGTTCATCGTGTACCCCGTTCCTTTTCCCCTGCCCTTTTCCCACATCGCACCGGTAAAGGGATAGAGCGGTGACTGGTGAACGCTGATATAGTACACGGACGGGTCGTCCTCGAAAATCTCCTGGGTCCCGTTTCCGTGATGGACGTCCCAGTCCAGGACGACCACCCGTTCCACCCCGAAGCGGGACTGGGCGTAACGAGCCGCGACGGCGGCGTTGTTGTAGATGCAGAAGCCCATTCCCCGGTCGGATTCGGCGTGATGCCCGGGAGGACGGATGGCACAGAAGGCCCGGTCCACTTCCCTGGACAGTACCGCGTCGACGGCCCGTATTGCCGCGCCGGCGGCCATTCGGGCTACGGTCTCGGATGCGGAAGAAAGGGTCGTGTCCCCGGTGGGCAGATTCCGGTACCCCTCTGCGCACCAGGCCGCTACCGCGTCGACATACGACGCATCGTGGACGGCCTTGATCCGGGCTTCATCGGCTACGGACGGCGACAGGCGCACCAGGCCGGTCCGGTTCGTGCCGCTGGATTCGTCGCCGGACACGCCGAGGTGGGAAAGGACGGACGTAAGGCGCTCCGGCCGTTCGGGATGGAAGGAGCCTGTGTCGTGCAGCAGGAGGTCGGGATGGCTGATCAACGCGGTAGGCATGGTGTGGAGATACAGGCGGCTGCGGTCTTAAGGTTGCCGGGACCGCCGGCCGATGCCTTCAGTTGCTGTCCCCGTTTTTTGAGAGCTTCTCGAAATAGTCGTTCACAAGGTCCCTGTATCCCGGAGGCACATCCTCTTCCCGGGCCAGGTAGAGACGCTCCCTGCGGCGCATATTCTTTACCTCCGCGCGCAGACCGTCGTAGAAATCACCGAGACTGCGGGCCAGATTGAGATGGAGTTCGTTCCATTGGCCCCGGTCGATCTTCCACGGTTCATTGCCGAGGGCGAGCGCCCGGTCCAGGTCGTTCTGCAACTGCCGCGTTTCCCCGGACATCTGCGGAACCTGGCCCGAAAGATCCCGCAGGCGCTGCAACTGACGCTGGTAATCCCGGGAAATCTGGTCCAGGGTCTCGGTATTGGGAATGCCGCGGTTCAATCTGAAAAGCTGCCGTTGCAGGTTCTGCCATTCGGACATGGCATCCCGCGCGCTTTCCTGCGTACGGGACAGGTGATCCATGTCCCGGGTAATCAGCTTGTCCCGCGCGGTACGGACCTGTTCCGCGAGCCGGTCCATTGCCTCGGAGATTTCAGACTCCCTGAGGGCGGATCGGTCCAGGGTGTCCCGTCTCAAAAGGCGCTTCGATTGCTCGACCTGTTCTTTCAGCTGCTCGTCAGCGATCATCTCGCTGGCCCGGTCCGCGGCCGCCGCCGTCCCGGTCTGCGCCCGGGACGCACTCCGGGCGAGGTGATCCAGGTCGCTCTCTAGCCGTTCGAGATCGGAACGGATTTCGTCCTTTGCCGCTTCCACCCCCCTCAACCGTTCGCGCACGAACCGGTCCAGGCGACGCGTATCCGACTCCCGGTCCAGGCCGCCGCGCCGCGATTCGATCGCGTCCAACCGGTTGATGATGCCCTCGAAGCCGTTGTCCTTCTCCTCTTTCAACGCGTTGACATTCCGTTCGAGTTGTTCCTGCCGGACAGCCAGCTGATCCGCCTGTTTAACCGCTTCCCGCGCCAGCCGCTCCAGCGACTCCCCCTGCGCCCGCTGCAGTTGCCTGGACGCGTCGGCAAGATGCTGTGCGGTCCGAGCGCCGTCTTCCGCGGCTGGGCGCAGCTGGTTCCTGCGCAGCTGCTCGATCGTTTCGCCCATCGACTCGGAACTGTCACGCAGATCCCGGTTCGCTTGCTCCAGCATGGGACCGGGAGAGCCCGAACGCGGGTCCCGATTGGCCGGATCGGTCCGGTTCCCGGAGAGCGTCCGCGCGATTTCCTCCGTCTCCTCCCTGAGCTCCCGCTGCGTCCTGGTCAGGCGGTCCAATTCCCTGCGGCGTTCGGCTTCCTGGCGATCTTCTACCTCCGTCAGCTCCCGGAGCTGGTTATTCAGTTGTTGTTGGCGCCGGGCCAGGTCCTGGACGCGTTGATGGTGCTCTTCGATGCTCTGCTCCCGCTGTCGATCCAGCGTCGGCTGATCGGGTACCTCGTACCGGTTCCTTTCATCCTCGAGCTCGAGTTCGGAGGTGTCGGAAAGGTCCAACGGAGCCCTGCCCGCCATACCGCGTGCCCTGTTCACCGTGAAATCCCGCATCATCGCATCGAGCCTCGTGAGGTACATAAGCGCTTTACGCTCGTGGACCAGGGCATCGTCGACCGATCCGGACCTCAGCGCTTCGGAGGCGGCCGACATCGGTTCCAGCGTCAGTTCCAGCGTTTCGACCATTTTCATGACCTCACTCGAAATCCCAACCGAGAACCGCATGAACGCGAGCGCTTCTTCCGCCTGGTTCCGAAGTGCGTCCTGGACCTCGGCGATCGCCTCGAGGTCTTCCGCTACCTCCGTCCCGGGGACTGACGCAAGCGTTCTCTTTACGCGCCACGTGGCCGAGATGATCTCCTTTTGCTTGCGCGAAAGCTGTCTCGTCTGCATCACGTCGTCCCCTTCACCACCTCCTCCGCCACCGCCTCCGCCCTCGCCCTGCCGGTAAGATGCATCGAAAGGCGTGATTTCTATAAAGTATATGTCCGTCGCGGACGTACCGCCCTCGCTCCGGCGATCACCCGCCGCCGCGTAATAGGCGACGAAATCGCCCGGCTGGACCGAGAGATTCTCCAGGTAGACCACGTGTTCCCCTTCCCAGACCGTGCCGCTCGATTCGTCCTGCAGCGCGCCCAGGTCCACCAAAACTTCCTCGCCGCCGTTCACCGCGTAATTGAGAGAGAAGGTCGAAAGGCCGAAATCATCCACGGCCTCGGCGCGAATCGTCACTTCATCGACGGGGGAAACCCGTGTGTCTCGCTTCGGTTCGAGGATGGTCACCCTGGGCGCCCGGTCCTGCAGCGCCCGGACGTAGTATTCCACCGGGTCGTCATTTGCGATGTCGTCCGAGTCCACCAGGTGTATGGAATAGGAGAGATCCTCGCGCACAACGAACGATCCCTCGAGGTCCGTCCCGGCAACCGCGAGTTCCAACACGCGACCGTTGCTGAAGCGCAACTCGGCGGAACGCACTGCCTTGCTCGCAGTGATGCGCAGGGCGACCCGCGTGTCCACCGGCGCCGTGATGTCCCCGCGGTCTTCCTCGACCTTCGCGACCAGCTCCGTGTATGCCGGGAAGACATACCGGGCGTCGATCCGTTCGACATAGGGCGGATCGATCGCTGCAATGTGGTATTCCCTCGACCGGGTTCCGGTCACCGCGACGTAATACCGGGCGTCCTCGCTGATTCCGTTGATGCGGTTCGAGAAGGTCCGTTCGCCATCCGTCTCATACAGATCCAGCGTCGACCAGTTTTCGTCATTTCCGAATCGGACGAACAGGTTCGGGTCCGGGGTCAGACCGCTGCCCAGTACGGCGGTGACGTCCAGGCTTTCCCCTCGCCTGACCCGCGTGTCGCCGGGCTCTACCCGGATGCCTCCGGGAGCGGCCGGTTCCGCATGGGTCCACGACACCAGTCGAAGGGCGGAACGGCCGAAAAACCCGGGTTCCAGGAAGACAAGGCCGGCAAGGACGAGGGCGGCTCCGGCAGCGGCGGCCTGGAGGGTAAAGTAGCGCTTCCGGTCTACGATCTTTTTAAAGTCGATCTGCTCGGTGTAGTCGGCGACGTGCGCCAGAAGTTGGTCCATGAGGACCTTCTGCGGTCTTCGAAGATGACCGTGGCCGTATTCGACGGCGCTGACGAAGGCGTCGTTCAATGCGGGATGGCGTTCTTCGATGTAACGGGCGACCTGCAGGTCCGTAGGCGTTCGGCGAAGCGGAACGAGCAGGAACCGGTATGCGAGCCAACCGAGGGCTCCCGTGGCGCCGGCCAGGAACAGGATGCGGGCGAATACTCCGGGGTCAAACAAGTGCAGGGCCGCCACGCCGCAAATGAATAGCATCACACCGGCGATCGCGAGCACCGAGACGCCTCGGAAGACAAGCATGAGACGCCAGCGGCGAAGGACGCTGCGCAGGCAGGTTTGCAGGATGGAACGTTCAGATGTCATGGGTCACCTGTGCGTTCGATTTGCCAGGAAAGTTTCTCCGAGGACCAGTGCGATCAGCGTGAATCCGAGAAACCACCAGAGTCGCTGGCGGCGCTCCACTTCGGCGTCCAGGGCCAGCCTGGCCAGCGTCTCCGTTTCCCGCGACTCCGGGCTCCGGGCCACGGGATTGATCAGCGCAGACGCGAAGGATTCCACGTCCAACCTCGAAAAGTCGGATTCACGGGTGTCGAGGTTGACCGCGAACGCGTGTTGGGCTCCTTCCGACTGTACCCGGTACAGCCCCGGTCTCTCCGTCCGCGTAAACAGCTTCGTTCCCGACTGCGACGCTTCCGCCGGGATCCGCTCGCCGGATGGAACTTCAACGTGCCGTGCATCTTCCGGCAGTCTGACCGCCTCCCCCGCCAGCCGGTACAAATCGGTCCCGCGTCCGTGCATGGACCCGCGGGAAGCCAGGTAGTCGATACTCTCGTATAGAAAAGGTACGAATACCTCGCGTATGGGAAAGTCGGTCCACGAGAGATCGAAGGTAGTCAGGACCAGGAACGTGCGGCCGTTTCCCAGGGACTTCTCCGCTACCGCGGCGCTGCCGTCGTCGAACCGCGCCGGAACCGACGACGAGGAGTCGGGCTCGAACCGAGCCGTCCTGTAAAACCGTACCGTGCCGAAATCACCATGCCGGGGACCGGAGAAGGGCTGAAAGACCGGGTGCTGGTAGTTCACGCCGGTCAACAGCCGGTACCGGTCGCGTGGGGCGTCGGGGGATGACAAAGACTCGATGCGTCCAGGCAGCAGTTCGCCGAAAGACGAATGGAATATATCGGGAGAAACGGCGGAATTCAAGGCGATAATCAAGCTTCCGCCAGAACGTACATAGTCGGTCAGCCTGGTCTTCGCGCTCCGTGGCAGGACGGAAAGGTTGGACGAAATGACCACGTCGTATTGTGCGGGATCGACTTCGGGCATCGCACGGGGGGATCGTACGTCTACCACGACCGGCGGATCCTGGCGCAGCGACAGGGCCTGGGACAGGTAGTATGCGGCTTCCGACGGACTGTTCGGGCGCCTGCGCTCCTCCAGGCAGAGAACCCGCACGGGAGAAGGCGCATTCACGGTGAAGTAAAACCGGTTGTCCACCGGAAGCTCGTCATCTCCCAGGATCACCTCGCCCGTATTCGTTGCCGGTTCAAAAGTGTGCCTGAAGTTCTCCAACCGGCCTGAGTGCGGAGCAATATCGACCAGCCGCTTCTCGACTGCGTTCCCGTTGACCCGAAGCGTGAGTTCGTCCCGGACAGGCGCCTGCCCGTAGTTCCGGACCCGGACGACCACGTCGAGGGTCCGGTTCTCGACCGAGAGCGCGGCCGGTATTTCCACCCCGGTGACGGCCGTATTGCCATCCTGGTCATCCCCGACGTCGATCAGCCTGAGCTGAACGCCCGGACTGAGTTTCCATCCGGCCGACCGCGGATTCCAGCCGGACTGCTGAAAATCGGACACAAGGTAGAGGGTGCGTTTGTCGAAGTCCGCCCCGCTCAGTTGATCATCGGCTGCGCGCAGTGCTTCAACGTAGTCCGTTCCTTCGAAAGTCGAATTGATCCCGGTGTCCAACAGGGCGGGCAGTCCGGAATGGTCCGGCCCGAGTTCCCGCACGACCCTGGCCTGTACGGCGAAGGTAAGCAGGGCGACCTGGTCGCCGGTTTGCAACGTGTTCACGACTTCCGCGGCCCTGCGCCTGGCCAGGGCGAGGCGATTCCCGTATCCCATGCTGTAGGAAGTATCGACCAGAATCGCCACTGCTTCAGGCTGGGTGCCTGTAAAGAAGGAATCGTCCTGATCCCGGACGAAGGGCCGTGCGAATATCACGGCCAGGAGCGCGCAGGCCGCCATGCGAAGCAGCAGCAGCAGCAGTCGCCGGATTTTCTGCTGGCGAACGACGGCCCGTTGGGTCGAGACGAGGAAACGGACCATGCTGAAGACATGGATCCCGGCCCGCTGTCTTCTGACCAGATGCAGGATCAGCGGTATCGCTGCGCCCAGGGCCGCAAAGAGAAAAGTAACGTTGAGGAAGGCCAGATCCATGACGTAACCCGATGCGGGAGCTTACCCTATTGCTTCACCGTACGCCTGCTCAGATAGGAGAAAAGCGCGTAATCCAGCGGTCTTTCGGTTTCCATGCGCTCGTAGTCGACCTTGATCTTTGCGCAACCGGTCCTGATCGACTCCATGAACGACTGAACGGCATCCATATAGTCTTCGCGAATGGCCGAAGGCGTGACCGTGATTCGCTCGCCGGTCTCTGGATCGTCGAATCTTGCCGTCTCCGTGAAGGAGAAGTCGAGTTCTTCCCGGTCGACGATATGGAACACCAGCACCTCGTGTCCCTTGAAACGGAAGTGCATCAGGGCATTCATCATTTCATCGACGTCATCGATCAGATCGGAAATCAGGATGACCAGTCCCCGCCTGGATATCGATTCGGCAAGTTCATGCAGGGGTTTGCCGATATCGGTCCCTTCGGAGGCGCGCAGTCCATCGAGCATGGTGTGAATGGCCGGCAGCTGGGTGTTCTTCGAACTCGGCGGAAGATAATCCCGGACGGCCTGGTCGAAGGTGACGAGGCCCACGCCGTCTCCCTGCCGCATGATCAGATGCGCCAGGGACGCCGCCAGGTACGAACCGTATTCGAGCTTGTCCAATCCGCCTGACGGCCCGGACTGCCCTGACGGCCCGGACTGCCCTGACGGCCCGGAGCGATAACCCATGGACGCGCTGCAATCGAGCAATAGCACGCACTGCAGGTTGGTTTCGTCCTCATACTCCTTGACGTAGTACCGGTCCGATCGCGCCACGGTTTTCCAATCCACGTGCCGGACGTCGTCGCCCGGCGTATACTGCCTGTATTCCACGAACTCCACGCCGAAACCCCGGTACGGACTCTTGTGGAGACCGGACACGAATCCTTCGACCACGATGCGGGCGCGCATCTCCATCGAGGACAGGCGGGAAAGGGTATTCGGATCCAAAAACCGCGGGACTTCAGCCATGGCAGTGCCGTTGCGCTTGAGTGCTTGATTACATGCCGGACTGCGGCGCCGGAACGGTGCTGAGCAGCCGATCTACGATGTGTTCGGGCGTTATCTTCTCCGCCTCTGCGTAGAAATTCGTCAGGATGCGATGGCGCAGGACCGGATGGGCGAGTGAGCGGATGTCGTCGCAGGAAACGTGTCCCCGGCCGTCGAGCAGCGCCCTGGCCTTGGCGCCCAGGATCAGGTACTGGGAGGCGCGCAGGCCGGCCCCCCACGAAACCCAGTTTTCGACGAAATCCGGTGCTTCCCCTCTGGAGGGTCTGCTCGAGGATGCCAGGCGTACGGCGTACCGCGCAACCTGCTCGGAGACAAGGACTTCCCTGACAAGACGCTGGTACTCCCCGACTACCTTGCCCGACAGTACGGTGTCGACCGAGGCCGTTACGGCAGAGGTCGTCGAGCGGGCCACCGCCACCTCGTCGTCTTCCTCCAGATAGTCGATGTGGATGTTGAACATGAACCGGTCGAGCTGGGCCTCGGGCAGGGGATAGGTACCTTCCAGCTCGATGGGGTTCTGGGTGGCGAGGACGAAGAACGGTTCATCCAGCTGGAAAGTCGTGCCGCCCGCGGTCACGCGGTGTTCCTGCATGGCCTCGAGCAGGGCGGCCTGGGTCTTGGGCGGTGTGCGGTTGATTTCATCGGCCAGCACGATATTGCCGAATATCGGACCCTTGATGAAGTTCAGCCGACGCTGGCCGGTGGCCTTGTCCTCCTCCAGGATCTCCGTACCGGTGATGTCTGCGGGCATGAGGTCGGGCGTGAACTGGATTCGCCGGAATTCCAGGTCCAATACCTGTGCGAAGGTCTTGATGAGCAGCGTCTTTGCAAGCCCGGGCATGCCGGTCACGAGGCAGTGGCCTCCCGCGAACAGGGCGATCAGCACCTGCTCCAGGACCTCTTCCTGGCCGGTGATCACCTTGCGCACTTCGGCCAGGATCTTCTCCCGTCCTTCCCGGAAGGCTTCGATGCGAACCTGACCCGGTCCTTCCTCCGCGGCGGGTCGCGTGGCGTCGGTCGTTGTCATCGGCCAGGGTCCTTTCCCCGTATTCCGGCTCAGCCGGACGCGTCGTTGGATCTGAAATACTCGATGGTCTTCCCCATCCCCTCTTCCAGGGTCACGCGGGCTTCCCAGTCCAGGATCTCCCGGGCCCTTGTCGTATCCGGCCGCCTAAGCTGTGGATCGTCCTGGGGAAGCGGCCGGAAGACGATCTCGCTGTCTGAATCACATAGCCGGAGGATGGTGCGCGCGAGTTCAAGTATGGTAATTTCGTTTTCGTTCCCGATGTTTACCGGTCCGTGCTCGCCGGAACGCATGAGCCGCACGATGCCTTCCATGAGATCCTCGTAGTAGCAGAAACTACGGGTCTGCCGCCCCTCTCCGAAGATCGTCAGCGGTTCGCCACTGAGCGCCTTGGTGATGAAAGAAGGCGCGACCCGTCCGTCCGCAGGCCTCATACGTGGACCGTAAGTGTTGAAGATCCTGACGATCCGTGTGTCGATGCCGTGCTTTCGGTGGTAGGCCATGGTCAGCGCTTCCGCGAAGCGCTTGGCCTCGTCGTAGACGCCCCGCACTCCGATCGGGTTGACGTTGCCCCAGTAGCTTTCCGGCTGCGGGTTGACCTGCGGGTCGCCGTAAACCTCGGAGGTGGATGCCAGGAAGAATCCCGCGCCCTTCGCCCTGGCCAGACCGAGCGCGTTGTGCGTGCCCAGAGCGCCTACTTTCAGGATCTGGATCGGCACACGCTCGAAATCCACCGGACTGGCGGGACTGGCGAAGTGCATGATGAAGTCCACGTCGCCGTCGATGTCCAGGTACTCGGATACGTCCTGCCGGATGTAGGAGAACCCGTCGCGGTCCATGTTGTGGGCGATATTTACGGTCCGGCCCGTAATCAGATTGTCGACGGCGACTACCTGGTGGCCGTCGGACAGCAACCGGTCGCAAAGATGGGATCCCAGGAATCCCGCACCGCCGGTAACGACAACGCGCAAAAGCAGTTCCTTTCCGGACCGGGTAAGGCCATTGTTATCAACGGGATGAAGGGGTAAATACGGCGATTTGGCATCGGGTGTCAAGCGCTCTTTTGAAAGGGATATACCAGTTGACAGTACCTGGAGAGCCTCCTATTATTTTCCACAGGAACCTACCGATTCGAAACGCTGATCATCCGAACCAGAACCTATCTGAACCAACACCGCGTAACCTCAGGAGACGGCTATGTTCGCAGACTTGCGGGACCAGGCTACGAAGCGCAGTGGCGATGAACTTGTACGTCATCTCGAAAGCCATACCCTGGAACTGAAGATCACCGCCGGCGTCTGGTTCTTCTCGCCGTCACAGATCCGGTTTCACGAAGCCTACATGGATCCTTATTCCATCGAAGAGCGCCTCGCAATCGCCGGCGAACTGGCGGAATACGGGCTGTGTGGGATCGAGGCCCACTATCCCAACGAGATCAACGAAGACAACGCCCACCTTTACCAGCAACTGGAGAAGGATACCGGCGTGCGGCTGATCACGGTGATTCCCAATCTCTTCTGGGACGCCCGGTTCGAATTCGGTTCCCTGTCCTCTCCCGTGCCCGAAGCGCGCCGCGCCGCCATAGACCGGGTGATCGAGACGCTGCGGATGAACCGGGAACTGGACACGGACTTCATGGTCGTGTGGCCCGGAGGCGACGGCTACGAACTGAATTTCGGGACCGATTTCTTTGCCATGTGGGACCTCTTCGAATCGGGGCTGGCCGAGGCGCTGGACGCCGTGCCGGGGATTCGAACGGCCATCGAACCGAAACCTTACGAGCCCCGGGGCAATAACATCTACCGGAACACGACGGACGGCATACTCATGGCCCAGAACGTGGACGAGCGGCTCCAGGCCCCCGAAAACCGGGCTCTTCTGGATGAGGGCCACGCCATCGTGGGTTTGAATCCCGAACTCGGCCACGTCCTCATGGGGTTCGAGGATTTCCCTTATGCCCTGAGCCGCATTCTCCGCCAGGGAAGGCTGGCCCACACGCACTGGAACAGCCAGCCACTGGGCAATTACGACCAGGACCTGCAGGTCGGCATCGTTTCGCCGGAGCAGATCTTCGCCGGCATGTACGCGCTGAAGATGTATGGCTACAGCGGTTACATGGGCATCGACATCTTTCCGGAACGCATCCCCATCCGGCAGGCCCTGATCAACTCCATCGACCGCATGAAGGCCATCGCCGAAATGACGGAACAGGTGGACCATGAACTGGTCGTCGCCTGCATGGAGCGTCCCGATCTCAACCGGGGCGTCATCGAAGCCCACCTGACCCGGCTATTCCATCCTGCCTCGACCGGATTGAGCGCCATGCCGGCGTATAGAAAAGGCTAGAAAGGGATATATGCGAGACACCATCCGGGTCGCCGGCGTACAGATGGATCTGAAACTCGCCGAGACCGAACAGAACCTGATCAAGGTATTCGACGCGATGCAGTCCGCCTCACGGGAAGGCGCTGACCTGGCCGTGTTTCCCGAGTGCGCGCTGACCGGCTACTGCTTTTCCGATCTGGACGAAGCCCGGGCGTCCGCCCAGCCCGTGCCCGGTCCTTTCACCGAGCGCATCGAGCGGCAGTGCCGCGAACTGGACATCCACGTCATCGTCGGCCTGTTGGAAGCCGATGGATCGAGTATCTACAACACGGCGGTCCTCATCGCGCCCAACGGGTTGATCGGACACTACCGCAAGATCCACCTTCCCTTTCTCGGAATCGACCGGTTCCTGTCCCCCGGTGACCGCCCCTTCCGCGTGTACGATTCGGAAGTCGGCCGAATCGGCCTGAATATCTGTTACGACGCGGCGTTTCCTGAAAGCTCCCGGGTGATGATGCTACGCGACGCGGAGCTGATTGCGCTGCCCACCAACTGGCCGGTAGGCGCGGACTGCAACACCGAATTCGTCGTAAACACCCGCGCCTTCGAGAATCGCGTCAATTACATCGCCGTGAACCGGGTTGGAAGAGAACGGGGCACCAACTTCATCGGGCAGAGCAAAATCGTCGATTATACGGGGCGGACGCTGGCGGAAGGAGACCGGACCACCGAAGAGATCATCTTTGCCGACGTGGACCTGGCCGGCGCACGGGAAAAGCACATCGTGAACGTGGCCAAGGCCTATGAGCTTGACCGCCTGGAGGACCGCAGAGTGGAGTTCTACGGGGCCATTGTCGAGGGAGAAAAACCTTGACACGACAACCCGCGAAACCATAGCTTACGCGGGGTATATGGCCTGTGGTAAACGAGGTCGCCGTGTATGAGGAGGGCAGGTGCTGCCTTGCTGGGTTGTTCGGGCCGGCACGATGGAATACGGCGTGGCGCTTTCTCTTCAGCGAAAACTGCTCGCGGCGCGTCGTTCCGGCCTGATCGACAATGTGCTCCTGATTCTCGAACATCCCCCCACGTACACGATCGGACGTAGGCTGAGGGCAGGCGATCACCTGCGCTACGGGGAAGAATCGCTCCAGGCCCGCGGCATCCAGGTCTACGAAACGGACCGCGGAGGAGACATTACCTGCCACGGTCCCGGCCAACTGGTGGGCTATACCATCTTCGATATCGCGGCGTGGTACCAGGACGTCTACCGGTTCCTGCGCGATCTCGAAAGCGTGATCATTGGACTCCTGGGAGATTTCGGCATAGCGGCCCGCCGCCTGGATGGGATAACCGGTGTCTGGGTAGAAAACAGTAAAGTCGCAGCCCTGGGCATTCGGGTCAGCTGGTGGATTGCCATGCACGGGTTTTCCGTGAACGTCCATCCCGACCTGTCCCTGTATGAAGGAATCGTCCCTTGCGGCATCGCCGATCGCGAGGTCAGCTCGATGGAGCGGATTCTCGGCCGGCCGGTTCCGATGGAGGATGTCGAAAACAGCCTCCTCCGAAACCTGGGCGACGTTTTCGGTATGGCTTTTGAAGAGATGAGCCTGCCCGAATTGAAGCAGAGAATATGAATAAAACACGCCATTTCGCACCCAGGAGGCGCCATGAACGTTGAGACCGCCCCCGCCCTGTCCGACCCCGACCTTAACGAGTCCGGCCTCGACGATCTCGGCCTCGGTCGGGACGACTACCGAATACTGTATCTTACCATGCGCCTGCAGCGGGAGTTCGAGGAGCGCATTTACCGGCTCTTTCGGCAGGGCCGGCTCGTGGGCGCGGCTTACGCGGGCGCGGGCCACGAGGCGATTGCCGCGGGCAGCGCCCACGCACTGGGCGATGCGGACGTCCTGGTCCCCATGCACCGGGTGATCGGCGCCCATTTTCTTCGCGGCCATACCGCCCGGGACATGATGTGCCAGTACCTCGGCCGGGCCAATGGACCGTCGGCGGGTAAAGACGGCAACATGCACTGCGGGAACTGGGATCACCACATCGTCGGGATGATCAGTCACCTCGGCGCGAACATTCCCGTGGCCGCTGGCGTCGCGCTGGCCAGCAAGATCCGCGGTGACGGCGCGGTCTCCCTCACCTACATCGGCGAGGGCGGCTCGAGTATCGGCGACTTTCACGAAGGACTCAACTTCGCGGCCGTACACCGGCTGCCCATGGTGCTGATCGTGGAGAACAACAAGTTCGCCTACTCCACCCCGACCCGGTACGAGTACGCCTGCGAAAACATCGTGGACCGCGCACAGGGTTACGGCATCGCGGGTTCGCTGGTGGACGGCACGGACGTGCGCGCCGTGTACAAGGCGACGCGGACCGCCGTGGAACTCGCCCGGGAGGGCGGTGGTCCGACACTTATCGAGGCCCGCTGTACCCGGTTGCTGGGACACGCCCAGCACGACGACGCTTTTTATGTGCCCAAGGATATCATAGAGGACGGTTGGAACAACGATCCGGTCACGAAGACTGTGAACCTCCTGCTGGAACGGCAGTACTTTACCCGAGAGGAGCTCGACGGGATCAAGGAAGAAGTCAAGGGCATCGTCGATGACGCGGTCGATTACGCGGAACAGAGCCCCCTTCCCGAACCCGAAGAAGCGCTCGACGGGGTCTACGCGGACTGATGTCCCCAACCGGAACCGGACTATGCCGCCCGTAACCTACCTGGAAGCCATATCGGCCGGACTCCGAGAAGAGATGGAACGGGATGAGAGCGTCTTCTGCCTGGGCGAGGACATCGGCGTCTACGGCGGGGCGTTCAAGATCACGAAGGGATTCCTGGACGATTTCGGGGAGGACCGGGTGATCGACGCGCCCGTGGCGGAATCGGTCATCATCGGCGCGGCCATGGGCGCGGCGATCATGGGCATGCGGCCGGTGGCCGAAATGCAGTTCGCCGACTTCATTACCTGCGGGTTCAATCAACTGGTCAATAACGCGGCCAAGGCGCACTACCGCTGGGGCGCCGCCGTGCCCCTCGTGGTGCGGTGCCCTTCCGGCGCCATCGGCAACGCCGGTCCCTTCCACTCCCAGAATCCCGAGGCATGGTTCTGCAAGGTTCCCGGTCTCAAGGTCGTGGCGCCGGCAACGACCTACGACGCGAAGGGTCTGCTCAAGTCTTCAATCCGGGACAACAACCCGGTGCTGTTTTTTGAACACAAGGGCCTGTACCGTTTTCCCCGGATACGGGAAGAGATCCCCGAAGACGATTACACCGTACCTATCGGTGAGGCGGCGCTCCGTCGGGAGGGCATCGATGCGACGATCGTCACCTACGGCAAGATGGTCTTTCACAGCCTGGACGCCGCCGAGACCCTGGCCGGCGAGGGGATAGAGACTGAGGTGATCGACCTGCGGTCCCTGCTGCCCTATGACAAGCAGGCTATCCTCGAATCCGTTCGGAAGACGAACCGGCTACTGATCGTCCATGAGGACACGCTGACCGGCGGTTTTGGCGGTGAAATCGCCGCCGTCGTGGCCGAAGAGGCCTTCGAGCATCTCGACGCGCCCGTCCGCAGGCTGGCGGCCATCGACACGCCCGTACCCTTCAGTCCGCCGCTGGAGCACTACTTCCTGCCGAACACGGAAAAAGTGACCGCCGCCCTCAGGGATCTGATGGCCTACTGATCGCCTGTCGATCGCAAAGCACCAAGAGGATGCGCAACGTGAACATCACCATGCCGAGGCTGGGCGAAAGCGTCGAGGAAGGAACGGTCATCCGCTGGCTGAAGAAGGTGGGCGATCCGATCGAGCGCGACGAGTCCGTGGTGGAGATCACCACGGACAAGATCGACACGGACATACCCGCCATCGCGGGTGGCGTGTTGAGCGAGATTCGCGTGGACGAAGGGACGACGGTGGCCATCGGGGAAATCATCGGTGTCATCGATACGGGGGACGAAGAAGACGCCGAATCGAGCGCGACCGACGCGGAGGAGCAGCCGGACGGCTCCGGGGATGCGCCGGAGACGATCGATGCGGATGAACTGACGCCGGTCGCCGCGGAGGCCGTAGACGGGGGGCCGCTGAGGCGAAGGCGTGCCGAACGGTTCTACTCCCCTCTCGTATTGCGCATCGCCCGGGAAGAGCGCATCGACATGGCCACGCTGGAATCCATGGAAGGAACCGGCAAGAGCGGCCGGGTAACCCGGGACGATCTGCTTACCTACCTGGAACGGCGCGCGTCCCGGATTCCCGAACCGGCGGCGGAGCAGGACGAGGATTCCGAGTTCGTATCCGTTTCCCGGCCGGCCGGCACCGAAGAAGCCCGCGTCGTGAATATGGACACCCTGCGCAAGACCATCGCAAAGCACATGGTCCTCAGCAAACAGGTGTCCCCCCACGTGACCTCCGTCTCGGAAGTCGACATGACGCACGTCGTGCGGTACCGCGAAGAGGCCAGGGAACGGTTCCAGCAGAAAACCGGCATCAAGCTGACGCTGACCCCCTTCTTCATCACCGCCATCGTCGACGCGTTACGCGCCAACCCCATGCTGAACGCCACCATGGACGATGACCGCGTCCTCCAGTGGAAGCACGTAAACCTGGGGCTGGCGGTCGGGCTGGAAAAGGGAGTCGTGGTGCCGGTAATCCGCCACGCGGACGAGATGGACTTCTCGGAGATTGCCCAGGCGGCTCACGATCTGGCCAAGCGGGCCCATGACCGCAAGTTGTCTCCTGACGACCTGAAGGGCAGTACGTTCACCCTGACGAACCCGGGCATGTGGGACACCCTTTTCGGCACGCCGATCATCAACCAGCCCGAGGCGGGCATCCTCGCCACGGGGAGCGTCAAGAAGCAGGTTGTCGTGCAGGCGGATGACTCCCTGGCCATCCGTTCCATGATGTTCCTGAGCCTGTCCTTCGACCACCGCTTCATCGACGGCCTCAACGCCGCCCGGTTCATCCGGGACATCACACGCAACCTGGAGACTTTCGACACCGACCGGGTCGGTGTCTGACCCGGTAACGGATCCGCCCCTCCCGCTCGCTCGGCTGGATCCGGAACCGGCCAAGACGGGCCAAGACGAGACCACGCAGGTCCCAGATGGGACGGGCGATTCCGGCAGCTCAGGGCGATTCCGGCAGCTCAGGGCGGGTCCGGCTGGGCCGCATGGAGCGGAAATGCCCCTGAAACCCGGTTCCCTGCATATCGGCACGATGGGATGGACCTATCGGGACTGGTTCGGAACCTTCTACGCCCGAGACGCCGACCGCAAAGACCTCCTGCGGTACTATGCCCGTGTTTTCGACGCCCTCGAAATAGACAGCACATTCCATTTCATTCCCAAACCGGAAGTGGTGGCCGGCTGGCGTGATCGTACGCCGACGGGATTTCGTTTCACGGCCAAGATGCCGGGCGCGATCACCCACGAACGGGGGCTGGTGGGAACGGAGGAACTCCTTGATTCCTTCCTGGCCAGTATGGCGCTCCTGGGCGACCGCCTGGGTTGCCTGCTGGTTCAGCTTCCACCTGCTTTTCAGTGTAATCCGCAAACTTTCTCCCGCGTGGAGACGTTTCTTGGACTGTTGTCTGCCAGGGCCTTCCGATTCGCTTTCGAATTCAGGAACCCATCCTGGGTCAAGGCCGAGGTATTCGATCTCCTCAGGACGCATGGCGTGGCTTGGACCATGCAGGACTATCCCAAGGTCATGCCGATCGTGCCTGAGATCACCGCGGACTTCACCTATATCCGCTGGATGGGGGACACGGAGGACCCGCGAATCCGCCACTACAGGGAATCCGTCGTCGACCGCACCCAGGAACTCGTAAAGTGGGCCGAGCGGCTGAAGAGGGACATCCTTCCCAGGGTGGACACGCTCTACGGGTTTTTTAACAACTACTATTCGGGACATTCGCCCACCGACTGCAACCGGATGAAGCGGCTGCTCGGGCTGGACACCGTAGTCCCCGATTTCGAACGGCAGTTGAGTCTGTTCTGAGATGTACAGGAATCGGCCGGTGCCGGTCCAGCGCCAGGCAAGCGCTAGTCGAGCGCCGGGAAGTCTTCCTGATCGCGGAGGGTATAGGACAGCAGGGCCAGGTCATGCAGACTGCCCTCGATATCGCGGACCTGGTCGGGAAGGAGGGCGCGCTGCACGAAACCGATCAGCTGCAGTAACAGGATCGCGCCACGCTGGACATCCACCATGCATTCGGCGTTGAGTTGCTCGATAGACCCCGTGTGAAGGGCGACCGAGATTAGCTCGTTGATCATCTCGACGGCCAGGCCCTGTCGCCGGTACTCGGGGTGTACGACGAGTCGAAGTTTGCCGATATGGCTTTTCCATCCGCGACGCTCGCGGTGAAGAGACACCTCGGCGACGATTTCGCCGTCCACGATTGCCACGATGGGAATGACGATGTCCCAGTCGATATTGTTGCACCATCCCTCGATGATGCTTTTGTCCCGGATATCGTCTTTCAGAAAGATCCGGTCCTTGCGCGGAATCGACTGGAAAAAGGTATAAAGCGCTTCCACGTCGTCCGACTCGAGCGGTCGTATGATGACTCTGGTACCGTTCTTCAGCGTCTCAGTCTTCGGATACTCCTGGGCCAGGACTTCATCCAGCATGGAGGACTCCCTTCGGATTACTCGCCCTCGGATTGTCGAAAACAGTCATTGAGCGGGCGCTAACTTTCGTCAGATACTCCAGTATATAACCGTAACCAAGGTAGAAAACCCCGGCGGCCGTGTCAAGGACGGACTCGTCGCAATTCATCGTTTCGCGAATGGATCGGGGAGACTGTTCGGAGGGTGTGAGGGGCCGTGGAAATCCGTGCGTATTCCAGCCAAAAACCGCTTGACATCTCCGCCCCCTCCGCGTAGCCTTAGAACAGATAAATGCCACGAAAGGAATTCCCGAATTTCCGGGCCGCAATTCGTTGAGCGGGACCCCCCGTGTTGCGACCTTCATTCTTGCGCTGTCATACCGATCTGCAGGTATACGGCCCGTGGCCGGAAAGGAGCCTTCCCATGAAGCTTACATTCACCGATCTCAACGATATGATTAGTGAGTTGAAGGACAAAAGCGTTCAGTCGATTCGAGTGAATGAAGTGATTCGTGATGTACAGGTGATGATCCCGGATGAGTATCCCATGCCGATCAAAACCTTTTCGGTCTACGTTACCGCCAATATCGACGGAGAATGGAACGAGGATCTCGTGGCAGAATACGTGGAGCACGTCGGCTGCGTCGACGAACTTGCCGGGGAGGAGGTCCTGTCGGACCTGCACCGGCGCACGGGAGACAAGGTTGAGATCCTTCGCGAATTGCTGGCGGGCGAATTTCTGACCGTAGGTTCGGGCCGGTTCGAAGAATGAATGGCGCTGCATCGCACGTCGGTCCGGCAGACAGGTTCCGGCCCGGATCGGCGTTGAAATATCCAGGTACATGAAAAGGAGATCAACTTGAGTACCGATGACGTCGGATTCGGCGTGATAGGGCTCGGTATGGGCAACGTGCGCGCCCGTTGCATACACGAGACGGATGGTGCCAGACTTTTGGCGGTGGCCGAACTCGACGAGGAGCGGGGACGGAAGGCGGCTTCAGACTATGGCGTCGACTGGTACGAAGACTACAGGCGCCTGCTAGATCGCGACGACATCGACGTCATCAACGTCATGACACCGAGCGGTACGCACGCCGATTTCGCCATGGAAGCCGCGCAGGCCGGCAAGCACGTGATTACCACGAAACCGATAGATGTGACCCTGGAACGTGCGGACCGTATGATCGAGATCTGCCGGGACGCCGGCGTAATCCTCTCCATAGATTTCGAAGCGCGGTACATGGCCGACAACGTCCGTGTCAAGCGGGCCGTGGACGAGGGCCGCCTCGGCAGAATGATCCTGGGCGAGGTCCGACTCAAGTGGTTCCGGAACGACGATTACTACAAGGGCTGGCACGGGACCTGGAAACTGGACGGCGGCGGCTCGCTGATCAACCAGTCCGTCCACCAGATCGATCTGCTGGTCTGGTACATGGGGGCGGTCGATAGCGTCCAGGGACAGATCGGGGTGTTCAACCACGACATCGAGTCCGAGGACCTTGGCATGGCCATGATCCGCTTTAAGAGCGGGGCCGTGGGAACCATCCTCGGGACGACGACCTGTCCGGTTACCATCCCGGCCGGCGTGGAACTGCATGGTACCGATGGATTGGTCATCACTGCCGGCAACACGCTGGCTACCTGGCACATACCGGACGAAGCCATGGAGGATCCCTTCCCCTACGACGGCCCCGCGAACGTGATCGAGGACATGATCGGACTGGTCCGCGATGGCGGCACGCCCCGCGTTACCGGCGAGGAGGCCAAGAAGTCTCTCGCGCTGATCCTCGCCATCTACGAATCATCCAGGACGGGACGGTCCGTCTCACTGTAATCCGGAAGAACCCAGCATGCCCAGCGCATTCGAAGTATTGAAAGAACGGGGATTCGTCTCGCAGGTCACGAACGAAGAGGCCGTGGCCGCGGCTTTCGAAGAGGAACCTGTCACCTGCTATATCGGTTTCGATCCTACGGGGAAAAGCCTGCACATCGGTAATCTGGTACAGATCATGATGCTGGCCCACGTGCAGCGCGGTGGACACAGACCCATCGCCCTCGTGGGCGGCGGTACGGCGATGATTCCCGATCCGAGCGGCAAGGACGCCCTCCGTCCTCAACTCACGACCGACGCCATCGATCAGAACATCACCCGGATCAAGAAGCAACTGAGCAGCTACCTTGACTTTGACGGCGGCCGTGCGTTGATGGTGAATAACGCCGACTGGCTGCGCAAATTGAACTACATCACGTTTCTGCGGGAGATCGGCGAACATTTCAGCGTGAACCGCATGCTGACGGCCGAAGCCTACAGGACCCGTATGGAAACGGGCCTGACCTTCCTGGAATTCAATTACCAGATCCTCCAGGCCTACGATTTCCTCATGCTGTTCCGCGAGTACGGCTGCACGATGCAGTTCGGGGGCGACGACCAGTGGGGGAACATCGTGGCCGGCGTGGACCTGATCCGGCGCAAGGAGCGGGAGGCTGTCCAGGCGGTTACCACGCCCCTGCTTACCCTTTCGGACGGCAAGAAGATGGGGAAGACGGCCGAAGGCGCCGTCTGGCTAGATCCCGGGATGACCTCGCCCTACGACTTCTACCAGTTCTGGATCAACGTGGACGATCGGGACGTGGAAGGACTCCTGGGCCACTTTACCTTCCTGCCTATGGAGCAGGTAAGAGAACTCGGCGGCCTGAAGGGCGAGAAGATCCGCCATGCCAAGTCCGTCCTGGCTTTCGAGGCGACGAAGACCACCCACGGCGAGGAAGCGGCGGTCCAGGCGGAGCGCGGCGCGCGAAGCGTATTCGGGGGCGCGCAGGCAGGAGGAGAGGATGTGCCCACCGTGGAGATCGGCCGGGGACGGCTGGAAGCCGGCATCAACGTGGTCGATTTGTTCGTGGAAGCCGAGTTGGGCAGGAGCAAGAGCGAAGTGCGCAGGCTGATCGAGCAGGGCGGCGCTTCCGTCAACGGCGAGCGGGTGGCAGCCATCGACCGTATGCTCGGGACAGATGATCTCGATGAAGAAGGCGTCCTGCTACTGAGAGCCGGCAAGAAGCGATTTCAGCGCGTCAAGACCGGATGAGACCCGGGGCGGGCCGCCGCGAACGCGAGACCGTGATCCGATCCGGGCCTTGAGCCCCACACCCATTCCCGCCTTGTGCGGGTTTTTCTTATGTTCAAGAACCTGAATCCAGGCATGATCGGCATTTCCGCTTCCCTTTCCGAAGCGCAGGAAATGGCGGTGCGGTACGGCTTCGACGGCGTCGATCTGGGCATGCCGGATGTGACCGAAATGGTACGGCATTCCTCGCTCGAGGAGGTAAAGGACCTCTTTGATGGGACCGGCCAGCGATCCGGGAACTGGGGATTGCCGATCGCATGGCACGGCGCGCGAAGCAAGTGGTCAGAACAACTGTCCAGGTTGTGGACATACGCCTCCATGGCGCGGGAGATCGGCGCATTACGGACGACCACCGTGGTGATGCCGTATTCGGATAAGCGGGATTTCGACTCGAACTACGCCTTCCATGTCGAACGGCTGAAACCCGTGGCCGAGATCCTCGGGGAACACGATTGCCGGTTCGGGCTGGAGTTCATCGGCCCGGCAACGCTGCGCAGGAACAGGAAGCACGAGTTCATATGCACCATGGACGGCATGCTGGCGCTCTGCCGGGACCTGGGGCCGAACGTGGGGCTTCTATTGGACCTGTGGCACTGGTATACGTCTCACGGGACCTGGGAAGACCTGGCAAAACTGGGCAATAACGACGTGGTCAACGTACACGTCAACGACGCGCCGGCCGGGATCCCCATCGACGAGCAGATCGACAACGAACGGCGCCTGCCCGGCGAGACCGGCGTCCTCGACATAACCCGTTTCCTCGGGGTGCTGCGCGACATGGCGTATGATGGACCGGTCACGGCGGAACCCTTCAGCGCGCGGGTGAACGCCCTGTCCCCGCCGGATGCCTTGAGGGTGACTTCGGAATCCATGCACCGGGCATGGGCCTCCGCGGGTATCGCATAGTTTTCTCCTCCAACCCGCCTGCCGGCCGCTGTATTGATTAACGTTGACATCGAAGAAAGGCAGAGGATGGCGGCATCTCCTGAACGCGTCTCGGTCCACGGCGGCCACAGCGGACAGTTCTGCTGTCACGCCGAAGACTCGCTGGAGGCCATCATCCGGGCTTATATTGCCCACGGATACACCTGGGTGGGCATTACCGAACACATGCCGCCGGAGCGGGATGAACAGAGCTACCCCGATGAGCTTGCCGCCGGGTTGAACGCCGCCGATCAACAGGCGAGGTTTGCCGACTACATGTCTGCCTGCCGCAGTCTCCGGGACAAGTATGCTTCGGAAATCAGGATCCTGGTGGCATTCGAAACGGAGGCGTACAGCGGGTACGAGCACTGGGTGCCCGAGGCGAGAAAGAAGTTCGAGCCCGACTACATCGTGGGCTCCGTCCATCATATCAACGACGAATTGTTCGATGGTTCGCCGGAATGGTACCGGACCGCCGCCGAAGCTGCAGGGGGCGTGGACGAACTGTACTGCGCCTATTTCGACCGGCAGTACGAAGTGATCGCGACACTCTCGCCCGAGGTGATCGGTCACTTCGACCTGGTCCGCATCTTCGATCCCGATTACAGGGCGCGCCTGGTCAAGCCCTTCGTGTGGGACCGGGTCGTACGCAACCTGGAAGCGATCCGGGATCTCGGGTCTATCATGGACTTCAACTTGGCCGCGTTGAAAAAAGGCCAACCCGAGCCCTACCTCTCCGGACCGGTACTCGAGCAGGCCCTCAAAATGGGAATCGCCGTGGTGCCTGGTGATGACTCCCACGGCGTAGGCAACATAGACCAATTTTGGGATGAGGGCGTTCGCATCCTGAAAAAATCGGGATGCGACCTGAATTGGAAGTGTCCCGTGTGAGGGGGGGTACCAAGTTGTCAGGGGTTAACCCCGCGAGCTGGATCAGGCCGCCTCCCCGTCCCGTCCAGCTGATTGCAGCGCCCGGCAGTACGGCAGATGCTTTCCGCCGATCCCCCGGTCCTGACCCGGCTATTCCCGACGTCCACGACAGCCCCGGCTATTCCCGACGTCCACGACAGCCCCGGCTAGTACCTTCTCTCCCAGGGGCCGACCGGTACCTCGATCAGCGTGGGGGCCTCAGCCGAAACGGCTTCGCTGACTGCCGCTTCCAACTGCGTGGCGTCCTCCGCGAGCACGCCCCTTGCCCCATAGGCTTCGGCCAGTTTGACGAAATCGGGATTGTGGAGTTCGGTGCCGATGACATGGCCATCGAATTCCTCCACCTGGGCCCGCCATACGTTGCCGTAGGCGTTGTCGTTGAACACGATGGTCACGACGTTCACGCCGTATTTCACGGCCGTGGCGAGTTCCTGGAGGTTGTAGAGGATGCCCCCGTCGCCGGATACTACGACGACCGCGCGGTCGGGCCGCCCGATTTTGAGACCGATGCCGACGGGAAACACGCTGCCGAGCGTACCATGGTGCGAGGAAGTCTGGTATCCACGGGGAGAGTAGGAATGGTAGTAATTCCGGCTGTAATACCCCATCTGGTTCATCCCGCCCACGAGGATCCCGTCGTCCGGGATGGCCGCCCGCATGGCGTCCATGAAAGCGCCTTGGGGCTGGAGCTGTTCCTTGGGGCCGAACCGGTGGGTATTGATCGCCTGGATATCCTCGGTGACGGCCGGTCTGGGATCGCACAGGTCCGACAGGCTGTGGTACAGGACCTCCAGGCTCATCGCGGCGTCGCCCTGGATGCCGAGCGTATGGGCGCCGTCCCGGCCGATTTCGGCGGGATCGTCATCGATCCGGATCACCGTCTGCGCACCAAGGCGTCCACTCATGTCGGTCGCCGTGCCCACGGCCAGGATCACGTCGCATTCGTCCACGCGGTCTTTGAGCGGCTTGAAGCGCGCCTCGAACATTCCCAGCGAAAGGGGATGCCGCGCCGAAAGGATGCCTTTCCCGCTACGGCTGCTGACGACCGGGCTGCCCAGGTGTTCCGCGATCTTCCTGACCAGCGACGCGCCTTCGGACGCTCCGGCGCCGACCCAGATCAGCGGCCGTTTCGATTCCGCAAGCAGCCTGGCCGCGCGATCCAGTTGTCCCGTATCGACCGCAGCGGGTGAATGGGTCTCGGCTTCCAGGAAATCCACCGCCGCTTCTGCCCGGAATACATCGGGGCCTATCTCGAGGATGACCGGGCGCTTACGCGGCGTGTTCAGGTGCTTGAATGCTTCCCGCACCAGGTTGGGGATGTCTGCCGGGGTGTCGGCCCGCCCCGCCCATTTTGAATAGGCTCCGTACTCGTGCAGGCTGTCGTGCCTGGGTCGGCCGGGTACGGACACGCCGTGATGGTCTCCCGTGATGAGCAGTACGGGGGAGGATTGGGCGAAGGCGGTGGCCAGTCCGGCCGTCGTGTTGAAGAACCCGGGCCCTTCGACCGCGATGCCCACGCCCGGCTTGCCGCTCACGCGGGCGTACCCGTCGGCCATGTAGCTGATCGCCTGTTCGTTCCGTGTCGTGATGTACCGCATGCCTTCCTGCCGGTAGATCGCGTCGATGGCTTCGTACTGACCGGCGCCCGGAAGGCCGAAAACGACTTCCACGCCATGTGAATGCAGCGACCGGACCAGTGCTTCGCCGCCGTTCATACTGGGCATCTGAAACTCCTATATTCCTGAATCTGATGACTATTCATGAATCACCTGCCTGCGAAACCAGAGCAGGTAGACGGGCACTCCGAGGAGCAGCACGATAATCCCCGGAAGCGCTTCGCTGAAACTGAAAAGAACCGTCGATGCAATATATCCGAGGGATACGACGATAAAGAACAGCGGCGTGATGGGATAGCCCCACACCTTGAACGGCCGCGGCTCGTCGGGATACTTGCGGCGCAGGATGAACACGGCGATTACGGTCAGCACGTAGAAGACGAACAGCACGTACATCACGGCCAGGACGATTTCCATGAAGTTCCCAACGAGGCTCCAGATCATTCCCAGGACGGTCAAAGTCGTAATCGATCTCGAAGGCGTACGGAACCTGGGATGCACACGGGTGAACCAGCTGAAGAACAGGCGCTCGCGCGCCATGCCATAGGCGATACGCGGCATGTAGATGATGTTGGCATTGAGCGTTCCGAAGGTGGCCACGATGACCGCGAGCGAGGTGAGCGACCCGCCCACCGGACCGATCAGCCTTTCCGCAACCTCGGCCGCAATCTGGTTCGACTGGGCGATTTCGTCGATATTCATGACGTAAAGGTACGTCCAGTTGACCGCCAGGTATACCAGCATGCACAGGCTCAGGCCGATGATGATGGCCAGGGGCAGCACCCGCCGAGGATCCTTCACCTCGCCCGCGACGTTGTTCGTATTGTACCAGCCGTTATACGAAAACAGGATGCCCACCATGGCCGTGCCCAGCGCGCCGAAGAGGCTCATTTCCCTGCCTGTGGCCGACGGTGTGGAGAAATTCTCCGCGGATCCACCAACAATCAGGGCCAGGAACACCAGTGCGAGTAGTGCCGCGACCTTGGCGAAGGTAGAAAAGTTGGAAATGATCCCGCCGAAACGCACGCCAACGTAGTTTACGGCGCACAGCAGCCCCAGGACGGCGAATATGGCCAGGTGCTGCGTCGAGACCATGAGCGGTCCGGCATGAACAAGGACGTTCTCAAGCGAGATGTCCGGGATAAAATAACCGACGTATGAAGTGCAGATCATGGCGACGGCGGCCAGCGCGCCGGGACAGATCACGGCGGTCTCCGTCCAACCGTAAAGAAAGGGCACGAAAGGCGGATAGGATTCCCGGAGATACACGATGATGCCGCCCGTGCGGGGCATCATTGCGCCCAGTTCGGCGAAACACAGAGCGCCTGAGAAGCAGAGCAGGCCGCCGATCACCCAGACGAGGAGGAACAGCGACGGTGATCCCAACACGGCCGCGATGCCCGCGGGCGCGCCGAATATGCCAGAACCGATGATGCCGCCGACGATGATCGTCGTGGCCGCGACCAGGCCGAGATCCCGAGCCAGTTCAGTCTCGAGCTGGAATCGACTTCCGACGCGCTCCGGTACTTGTTCAGCCATGCTGTTCCTCCGTTGCCGCCAGGCACAGGGATTTCGGAGTTTCGAAGTAGAGAAGAATCTTAATACAAATCGGCCGCGGGAACATCGTCAAGGACAATATACCCCGCGCACATCCACTTTGACAGGCCCTCGAGGAAACTGTATATTCAGCCCGGTTTTTGACATGGACCGGGCGGAGGATCGATCCCCGGGGACCCTCGGCTTCCGACTCCTTCACTGAATACGACCGGACTCGAAATGCACTTCATCGTCGCCATTGTAGGCATGACCGGATCGGGCAAGTCGACGGCTGCCGAATGCCTGGTAGACCGGGGCTGGCGCCATATCCGTTTCGGCCAGGTGACGATCGACCGGCTCAGGGAAGAAGGCCGTGAAGTGAATCCGGAGAACGAAAAGGAGATGCGGGAACGCTTGCGGCGCGACCACGGGATGGGCGCGTTCGCGACGCTTTCGCTGCCCGCCATCGAGGAAGGCCTGAAACAAGGTCACGTGGTGATCGACGGACTCTATTCCTGGTCGGAGCACAAGATCCTGAAAGAAGCCTACGGCGACCGGGTCCACGTGGTGGCCGTCGCCTCCTCTCCGAAGACCCGTTATGCCCGCCTGGAAAACCGCGTGCACGACGCGCGGACCGACCCGCAGTACCGCATGCGGCCCCTCACGGCAAACGAGGCGCGGATGCGGGACCACGCAGAGATCGAGAACATCGAGAAGGGCGGTCCCATCGCCATGGCGGATTTCACCGTCGTGAACGAATCGGCCCCGCAGGACTTGATCGACGCGGTCCAGGCCTACGTAGACAGCGTCACCTCACCGTAACCCCGCTTGCCCGGTCAAGTAAGCCGAAATTCAGTTTCAAATAAAACTTGCGCGTGCAGTTTCCCAGGTGCGCGGATCATAGCCCGCCTAGAGCGGCAGGGCGATGGCCTTGCCCTCCGCCATGCTGCGGGTCACCGCCTCGGTGAATTCCATGTACTTTACGCCTACGTCGAAAGGCGTGTGGGAAACCTTCTCGAGACCGCGGATGGCATTGACGAATTCCTCTTCCACCCGCCATTCCGCGTGGTCTTCGGGACGTATTTCAATCTCGCCCAGGGCGTCGTCTCCACGTTGCGCACCGTAGATTTTCCCGTCGCCCATACGGATCGTGCCTTCGCTGCCATAGATCGTGGCTTCGCTTTCGTCGGCGAGTCCTTGGACCGTTGAAATCTTGACATAGGCCGACGCGCCGCAAATCAAGTCCATCACGATGTCTATATGCTCCGGCACCTTTACGGCGCGCATTACGCCCGTTTCGGCATCACGGCGCATCTTCGTGAAGGTCTTGCCCTGAGCGAACACCGACAGCGGATCCCCTACCCAGCGTCGCATGGCCTCGTACCAGATGCCCATGGTCATGATGTTCATTCCGCTGAAATCGACGTTCTGCCGCCAGTGCATGGGGCCGTCGCGGTCGATGAAGTCGCTGCCGGAGGAGCGGAGTTCCACGCTGAGTATGTCGCCCGCGTAGCCTTCCGCGATCAGGCGCTGGATGGTCTTGTCGGCCCAGAGCGTCATGGGGGAAGGCACGATCTGGGCGACGAGGTCCGGGTTGCTCTGCGCGGCGTCGTGCATGAGCTGGGCCTCTTCGAGATTCATGGCCATGCGCGCCTCGGTCAGGATGTGCTTGCCGTTTGCCAGGGCCGCCATGGTGGTGGCGCAGTGGAGGTAGGGCCAGGTGCCGACGACAATGGCATCGGTATCGTCGGCCTCGATCAGTTCGGTCCACGTCTCGTAGACGGTCGGTATGCCGAACTGCGCGGCCACGCGTTCCGAGGAGGCGCGGCTGCGGTTGCAGACGCTGACGATCTCCACCCCTTCGATCACCTGGAGTTTCGGTATATGCATGGCCACGGTATTGGTGCCTGCGCCGACCACGCCTACCCGGATGGTTTCCATTTGTTTCCCCTTTGGTATACTGGATGATGAAAGGATCTTTGCCGGTTACGTGCTGTTACCGTCTATTTTCGATGTGTACTGATGATGTCCGACAGGTTCCGCGCCATCTCTTCGAACCCACCGGGGGCCGGGTGCACGAGATCCACCGTAAGACCGTTGATTGACCGGAGCATGGCATCTCCCGGAACGTGCACCAGCTTCGGCCGGTCCAGTTGCCGGACCCGCTCCGCCACGATGGACCGGAAAGTCTCGCATTTTTCGACGCCTGTAAAATCATAGCGGCACGGGAAGATGTCAATGCAGAAGATCCAGTCATCGGGATGGGCGTCCGCGATGGTCGTTACGAAGTACTCCACGCGCCGGTGAAACTCGTCCACTTCGAAGGACTGGACGACGTTAATGCCCATCTCGAGCGTCGCGATGTGCCAATCCTCGCGTCCGGCGATGTAATCCGCCATGCCCGCTTCCATGTGGGCGCCTCCGCCGAAGCCCAGGTTGAACAGGTCCGTGCCGAGCAGTTCGGCGGTGCGGGCGGGATACGTGCCCGTGGGGCGGACGGCCGTGCTGCCGTGGGTAATCGAGGAACCGTAGGCCAGGTAGCGGTTGTCCGGTGACTGGCCGGGTCCCGGCAGCGATGTCTCGCCCTCGATGGAGATCAGCCGGACGGCGGGCCGCCACGGCAGGACCACGCGGGTAAGGCCGGTGTCGAAGCGCGCGTTGGACGGAGTAACCTGGCGCATTTCCGGCTCGGACTCCGGACGTTCCACGACAAGCCTGGTAGGTGATTCGTCGACGATATGCAGGGCGCTGAAGAAATCGCCCTGGTATACTTCCGCAAGCGTCGGACCTTCGGGGCTCTGGAGCGTGATGACCGCCCGTGGCCCCTCCAGGTTGAATCGGATTTCGCACCCCGTTGCCTGCAGCGCGTTGTTCTTCGCCGATTCGTTTAAAGTCACGCGCAGGTCATTCGGTACGCGGCAACAGATGCTGCCCGATCCTCCGGGATCATCCAGCAGTTCGTGTACGTTGTGCAGTTCAACTTGGCCGAGTATCACGCAAACCTCCAGGTCGAGGGTGGTCGATCAGAATCAGACGGATACGTCAGATGTCCTATATGCCCAGCAACCGGGCCGCGTTTTCGCCCAGTGCCATGCGTTTCGCCTTGTTCGAGATCCGGGCGGTGATGATCTTTCCGATCTGCGGCCTCGGATCCATCAGGGGCATGTCCGATCCGTACAGCACGCGGTCGGCCCCGCCCTTTTCCACCAACTCTTCGATCACGCCGGGCGTCCGGTAGGTCGAACAGGTCTCCAGGTAGACATTCGGGAATTTCTGCGCGGCGGCGATGGCTTCCGCACGTGCTTCAGGCACGTTGCCGCAGTGCGCGGAAACGAAATTCACCCGTGGGTAGGCCGGCGCGAGGTCTTCGAAGTAACGGGGACGGTTGTTGATGAAATGGTCCGTGTGGAAAATGATGGCCAGGCCCCGGTCCTGGGCGAATTCATAGATCGGATGCCACGGTTCCTCGTTGAAGGGCCAGGGCGTATAGGGCGGGTAGAGCTTAATGGCCGGAAACCCGAGCTTGTCGATCGCTCTTTCCAGTTCGGGCACCATGCGGTCGGGCATGGTAGGGGACACGTAGGCGAAACCCACGAAGCGGTCCGGGTTCCGGGCGACGAATTGCGCGGTCAGATCGTTGCCCGTCGTCCCGTCCGGATGGAAAATGTGGAACAGGCACGCAATGTCGATGCCGACGGCATCCATGGCCCCCAGGATGAGCTCCGGATCGTCCACCATGCCGTAACGTTCCCATCTTCCCACGTGACCGTGGTAGTCTATCACTCTCGTGCCGTCTATCATGACCCCTCCGCGAGTCCGAGCAGCCGCTCGACGTTTCCAGCGCAGATCCGGGCGAGATCATCCTCGCTGATGCGCGTGTGATGCAGATAGAACAGGATCGGACCCATGGCATACCTTGGATACCAGGACCCATATACGAATCGATCCGCACCGAAACGATCCACGAGCGCCTCCACTTCGCCGATGGGTTCGTAGCGGCTGAGTTCCAGCATGGTGTTGGAACTGGCTTCCAGCAACCTCCGTACGACCAGCGCGTGGGTGTAATGCGCACCGATGAGCACCGTACACAGGTCTGGATACGCCTTCAGCGTCGTGACCAGGTGGTCCGTTTCCACGTCCATCAACGGGATCCAGAGCGGAATCCTCTCGCTCGAGAGAAAGGACAGCAGGTCGTCGTAACCCCATGGGAGAAAAGGAAGACCGGCGGATTGACAATCATGCAGGCGGGCGGATCTCAACCGGCCTTTGCGGTGTAGTTCGGCGATCTGCCGCATGGATGTTTCCACCGGCGCGACCGACCATTGAGGGATGAGCCTTTCATCCGCGTCGAGCCAGTCTTCCAGGTGCATGTTGCCGTCGGTCGGGCTGATCTGCTCGCCCTGGGCGTGGTAGATCACGGCGCGCCGGACGCCGTGAAAATCCATTTCGCCGAGTAGATGCGCGGGACTTTGGCAGGGCGATGGTCCGGTATGGTGATTGCCCACGCATACATTCGCGTCGAAGACGGGTACGCGGGGCGAGAAGGTCAGTGAGGACATGGAGACCGGGTTCCGTGAGATGCTGGCGCCAGGATTGGATGAGGTCGAGGTCGCCTCATGGTGAGTGGGTTACCGTTGAAGAACGTTGCAGTAGTTACGACGGCCCGTCACCCATCCCGGGCCGGATGCCGAAGTCGTGCTCCAGTTTCTCCCACATTTCGGGTGGAATGGTTTCCGTGGCGGCCTCGTACGCATCGTGCACGTGCCGGACAGAAGCCGGGCCGAACATGACCACGCTGTCAACCGGCGCAGCCAGACAGAACTGGATGGCCAGGTGGCGGATGTTGACGCCGTGCTCGCGGCACCAGGTCCAGAGCCGGTGCGCCCTCGGCTCGGAACCGGGATGCATGCCCCGCTCCCGCTCGGGATCGGGTTCCGATCCGGTCAGTAGTCCCATGCCCTGCACACTGGCCAGGATTACTCCGGTTTCGTGCTTTCTGGCTGATGGAAAAATGGATGCGGCGGCCGACTGGTTAATCAGGGTGTAGTCCAGAAAGGTCAGGGACACGTCGCATATGCCTGCGTCGATCAGCCGGACGTGCCAGTCATGGGACCGGGCGCCGAGCCCGATGTTCCTCACTACACCCTGCGCTTTCAATTCGCGCAGTACGTCGAATACCGCGCCTTCGCGCAGCAATTCATCCACATCGCTTGGATCGTGCACGAGAACGGAGTCGAGATAGTCTGTATTCAGGTCCCGCAGGCTGCGGTCCAGGCTCCACCTGGCGCCGTCCCCCGAGAAATCCTTTCTTCGCTCGGGATGAGTGCCGATCTTGGCCTGGAGGTAGTATGAGGAACGAGGTACGCCGGAAAGCGCTTCTCCCCACTTTTCTTCGTGGTGGCCCGGATAGGTATCGAAATAGTTGATGCCCAGCGACAGGGCGGTCTGGATGGCTTCGACCGCCTCGGGGCTCTCGTGCAGAAAGGCGGCTCCCATGGCCAATGCCGCCGGACGCATGCCGGTTCGCCCGAACGATCGGGCGGGTAGGTTGTTCACGTACGCTTTCGTTTACCGTCTGTCCGCAACAGGGGAATCCTCGTCCTCCTCCCCCGTTTCGTCCTCCACGGCGGTTTCATCATCGTCTTCGACATCGAATTCCGGGTCATCGTCTTCCAGGTCGAAATCGTCCTCTTCCTCGTCCCCGGATGAATCGTCTGTCCCGTCTACTTCCTCTGCTACGACCGAGGCGTTCTCTGCGTCTTCCAGATCCTCGCCGGTATCTGCCAGATCCTCGACTTCCGCGTCATCGTCTATTTCGGCGACTTCAGCTTCGTCGCCGTCGACTTCGGTTTCACCGGCGATTTCCTCAACATCGTGGGCGTCAGCCTCATCCCCATCTTCCTCTGCGTCTACTTCGGCCAGACCCTCATTTTCTACATTTCCAATAGATTCATCCAGGTCTTCATCTGCGCCGTCGCCGGCTTCAATCTCATCTTCCTCCGCGTCTCCCGTTTCACCGTCCCCTGCATCTTCGTCTGCTTCATCGGCTTCCGCTTCGATATCGCCGGAGTCGTCATCATCCACTTCGACTGTAGCCGGAGCCTCGTCCACATCCTCTTCGACCGCGTCGGAAGTCACCGACTCCTCGATTTCTTCTTCGGTTTCCACAGCGTCGGCTTCATCCCAATCGACATCCGTCAATACCGTAGCGGCGGCGGCTTCCGCCTCGCCGGCCTGCACGGCCGTTTCATCGGAGTCCTCGTCCTGGTCGGATTCATCCGGTACCTCGATCTCTCCTACTTCGACCGCAAACGTGACGTATTCGAACCATCCTTCGCCCTGGTTGACGAATTTGTGCGCTTCGCCTGGAAGTACGTGGGCCGCGGAGCCTTCCGTGAGCACCTGCTGGTTATCGTCCAGCTCTTCGATGGTCCCATATCCGCTGATCACGTAGTGGATCAGCTCAATCCCGTCCAGCTCTTGCCAGTCGGTTTCCCGGCGTCCCTGGACGGCGTAGCGGGTCACGCTATGGACGCGCTGGAGAACACCGCCTTCGCCGGCCGGGGCCTCCTCTTCGCGCAGCAACAGGGGCCAGGACACGGTCCCGTCTCCCAGCACCACCGGATGGACGTCGCGCCAGTCCCGGACCGCGGACGTGCCCTCCCGGATTTCGTCCAGCGGGCAACTGACGATAAGATGCTCCATCCAGCCTTCTCCGTCGTTGAAGGCCTGGTGAGGCACGTTCACAGGCATGTAGACGGCCGTGCCGTCCCGGACATCCACCTTGTCGTCGCCGATGGTGAGCTGGCCGCGCCCCCGAAGTATGAAGTACAATTGCTCGATACTGTCGTGACTGTGGTGGTCCGAATGTTGGTGGCCCTGCAGCCCGTGCTTGACGAAGCTGTTGATCCCATGCAGTCGGTTGATTTCCGGCGGAGACGTTTCGTCTTTGTCATGGGACTGGTACAGTGTCCAGACCAGCGCGCTGATATGCCCGACGTAAGGCGCCTGGTCGCGCCAGTTTCGCACGCGGATGCTCATGATTTCTCCTTTAGGATTCGGTTACTTCTCCCCGTTAAGGGATTCGTGTACTGCACCCTGTTGTATCAAGCGGTCGATTTCGCCGTCGTCGTACCCGGACTGCGAGAGTACCTGCCGTGTATGTTCGCCCGGGACGGGAGGCGGGAGCGGTGCTTCGGCCTCCGGCGCATCTGTTCGGTACGGCGCTTTGACCTGACGGCTCTCCGACCGGTCGGAAGCTTCGAGACTGTAAAAAGGATTCCGGTACTGTATATAAGGATCGTCCGGCAGCTCGTCAAGGTTGTAAATGGGGGCACAGGGCACGTCGGCTTCCCGCAGCCTTCGGTCCCATTCGCGGCAGGAATCCGTGGCGAAAACGGCCTGGAGTTTTTCCTGTATCGCGGCTGCCCTGTTCAATCGTTTTTCCGAGGACCAGTCCCGCCAGTCGTCCAGTCCCAGGACATCGCAGAGGCGGGTCCAGAAATGATCCTCGTGGACGATCCCGAGGCTGATGTACCGGCCGTCCGAAGTCTCGAATACACCATAGTGCGGGATCTCTCCGAGAAACTGCTGTCGCGCTGCGTTAGGTTCCTGCGCGGCGGTGGCGATATCCAGGGCCATCCAGGAAAGGATGCAGTCGGTCATGGACAGATCGATGAAGCGTCCCTCCCCCGTGGCCGTCCGGTGCATCAGCGCGGCAGAAACGGCCAGCGCGGCGTAGAGGCCCGAGGACAGGTCCGAAATCAGTACGGGAGGGACCGCGGGCGGATCGCCGCGTCCAAGCAGGCCACCGATCGCGAGATAGTTTATGTCATGACCGGCGCGGTTCCGGTAGGGGCCTTCCTGGCCGAACCCCGAAATGGAGCAATACACGACGGCGGGATTGAGGTGTTTTACCGAGGGGTAGTCCACGCCGAGCCGTCCGGCCACGCCAGGCCGGAATCCCTCCAGCACGACGTCCGCCCGTCTGACCAGGCGGCGCATGACCTCCCCGCCGGTATCCTTTTTCAAATCGATCACGATATTCCGTTTGCCGCGGTTGACACTGGCGAAAGCCGGGGGAAAACGACGCAGGGGATCTCCGCCGGGCGGCTCCACCTTGATCACACTCGCGCCGAGATCGGCAAGCAGCATGGAGCAGTACGGACCCGGAAGCTGCGTGGTCAGCTCGAGTATGAGGTAGTCGGTCAGCGCGGGAATCATGGATGCTCGGAGGCGTCGTGCACCGCGATGGCCAGCCCGTCGCGCCACGCGTCGAGCTGCTCCAGATCGTAGCCTTCATCGCCGTGCCGGTGTGTTGTTCCGCTGGCTGATGTTCCCTGGTCGTACACGACGATGCAGGGGTCGGTTTCCCGGGTATCAACCGCCTCGAATCCGGCCGGAGCGAGGGAGACGCGGCGGTCGTAGTCCACCCATCCCTCGCGCTCCCAGCCAACGGAGAACCAGTGGGCGATCCCGGGGCAGTCATCCGTGATGCCGCCGACCTGGTCCGCCAGCGAGGCGGCGGCGATTACGAGCGTCGACCGGGATTGAATGATCTGATTCTTCAGCAGCCGCGCCTGGGATGCGTCCTGCCCCAGCGCGGACACGGCGCCGGTCCGCATGCATCCAACTACCGACTCCCACCAGGCGATGCATGGAGGGAGCAGGATGAATACCCGATGGCCCGGGCGCACACCGTGACGGTGCAATACGTGGGCGACTTTTTCGGAACGTATTTTCAGATCAAGGAAGGTAACGTCCGTCGCCACGGCGCCGGCCTTTTGCCACCGCAGGGCGACCCTGCCGGGGTCTTTCGCATGTCGGTCAACGACATCCACGGCGAAATTTGAAACCGCTGCGGTCATGGCAGGCAACTTCCCGTCCTTACGCTCGACATGAGGACCGGGACCCGGTCAGTCCATCAGCAATACGGTGCCGGGGTCCGTTCAGTCCTTCAGAAATCCGGTGCGGGGCGCCCGGTCAGTCCATCAGCAGGCCACCGTTGACGTCCAGGATCTCGCCGGTGATGTGCCGCGACCTGTCTGATGCCAGAAACAGCGCCGCCTCGGCCACGTCCCGGGGTTCACCCTTCCCTCCCAGGGGGATTGCTTCGACGAACGATGGATCGTGATTGGCGGTCAAGGCGGTATCGATGATTCCGGGCGCGATGGCGTTGACCCGTACCCCGTGCGGCGCCAGTTCCCGGGCCAGCGACTTGGTCAGGCACTCGATTCCGGCCTTGGATACCGAGTATGGCGCGCCGGATACCACGCCGCCGGTCTTCCCGGCGACCGAAGCCAGGTTGATCACCGCACCGGCTTTCTGTGCTTTCATCACGGGCAACAGGGCTTTCGCCAGCAGAAACGGTCCCTTGAGGTTAACGGCCATTACCCGGTCCCATTCTTCCTCCGTGCACAGTTCCACCGACCTGAACAGGGCGAGTCCCGCGTTGTTCACGAGTATGTCCACGCGGCCGTAGTCCTTGACGGCCCCGTCGACCAGGGCGTCGATCTCCGCCCCGACGGAAACGTCCGTCCGGACGGACCTTGCGGGGTAGCCCTTCTCATTCAATTGGCAGGCAGTCTCCTCTGCACGGTCTGCATCGATATCCACGACGACGACGGTAGCGCCTTCTTCCGCGAAGATTCCGCATATGGCCCGGCCGATTCCCTGTCCGCCGCCGGTGACGATGGCCGTGCGGTCTTTTAAGATCATGCGAGCACCCTTTCCTCGAATAGCCTGATGAAAACCTGGACGTCCAACGCGGTGCAGACCCTCGCGTTCGGTTCGCCCCATCGCGCTGAACGGAGGTCCGACACCGTCATCCCCGAGGTGATATCACCGGCCGTTTCCACGTCCACCCGGGCCGGCACCGTCGTAACGAGGTCTTCCCGGATGGCGACGGCCACGGCAAGTGGGTCGTGAAGAAAGCAGCCGTTCACTCCCCGGTTGTGACGGTGGAACGCGACGTACCGGGCGGTGCAGTCCCTCACGAAGGTCGCCCTGGCGCCACCCTCGCGGGCGTATCGGCCTATCGTTCCGGCGTCCAGGAAGGCCTGCCTGGTCACGTCGAGCGGGACGAAGACCAGCGGGATCCCGGAATCGCAGACGATCTGCGCGGCATGGGGGTCGGCGTGGATATTGAATTCCGCCACCGGTGACACGTTTCCGCTGGTCTCGAAAGCGCCGCCCATGATGATGATCTCCCGGAGTCCGCGCATGCGTTCCGGATCCTTCATGACGGCTCGCGCGACGTTGGTAAGCGGACCGACGGCGACCAGGGTCAGTTCATCCGGGTGCCGGTCCGCGCTTTCGAGGATCAGGTCGACGGCGTGGATGGGACTTTCCCGTCGCACCGGATCCGGATAGACGCGTGTGCCTTCCGAATCCACCAGCCGGGTCACCTCGCCCAGTCCGTCGTCTCCGTGTATATCTCCCGCAAAAGACAGTTCACGGACCAGCGGCCTGGCCTCGCCACGGGCTACAACCGGTTTTTGCCCGGCATCGAGGACGTCCAGCGTGATGTGTATGTTCCGCATGCAGTGGTCGAGGGGCGTGTTCCCGCAGACGCCCGTGATCGCGTCGATATTAAGTTCTGGGGACCGCATGGCCAGCAGAATGGCCAGGGCGTCGTCGACTCCCGTGTCGGTGTCCAGGATGACGCGTCCGGGCATGCGGGCTCCATGGTGTTTTGGATTCAGGGTGGTTACCGGTCCGCGGGTTCGCGCAGAATGGGGTAGTACTCCGCGCCCGCAAGGGCATCGTCCATCAGCGCCCATGCGACCAGACCGTCGTCGGACCGGGGTTCCAACAGGTAGAATACCAGCCTGCCCAGTTGCTGATCCACCGGTACGACCAGCGTGCCGGTTTCCAGCGTCCGGACCACGGGTTCGTATGCGCCCGTCAGCGTCCGCTCGTGTCTGCCCTGGAAGGGGCGCTCGGCGGCCTGCGACGATGCTATCCTGAATCGCTCCAGCGCCAGTTCGCGTGGACTGGAGAGTTCCTCGAACCAGATGCCGTGGGCCCTGAGCCGTTCGATTACGATTGTCATGGAGGGGGGAACGAAATACGTCCTGGGCGCACGCTCCGTCTCTACAGCGGAGAATTGTCCATATTCGTACATCGAAGTCGTAATCCTGGCTTCCTTCCTGAGGTACATGACTTCGCCGGTGTAGGGATTGCGCGTCTCCTCGACTTCACCCAACAGGATTTCGACCGGGTCCCCGGACCGGGCAAAGTCGGAACGTACGGCCATGTCCTGTCCCACGACCGGTTCCAGGTCCACGGATTCGAGGGTTTCGCGTATCGAAGACGCGTTCCGGTGGGCGTAGTGTATATTCTCCCGCACGAAGGCCAGGGTGGCCAGGATGCGTTCTTCGAAAGTCGCGTAGGAATAGGCTTCGCTCAGAATGGCTATACGGTTTCGAAGTCCCACATAATTGTTGTTGAACCGTGGCCGGTGATCGAAGGTGTACCATCCGGGGGCGCGATTCGATCCTTCTCTGGGTACATTGCCGTAATAGTAGAATTCCCATCCGTAGGCTTCCCTGACGGCGCTGCGCACTTCAGGCAGCCAACGCCCACGAAGCAGTTCGAAGATCGGACCTGCGGTGTTGGGGTTCAGCGGCGGCGAGTAGGTAAGGTGGTAACCATGTACGGTTCCGTTCGTGGTGTGGAGGTCGATGAGCACGTGGGGATCGTATTCGTTCATGAGCCAGACGAGGGATCGCGCCTCGGGGGAGTCCAGTTTCATGTGGTCGCGGTTGAGGTCGAACCCCTGGGCATTGGGCCGCTGTCCCATGCCCCCCACGGGTCCGTGTTGGCGCGGACGGTTGTACAAACTGATCCGCTCGTTGCCGTCGGCGTTGTAAATGGGTGCCATGAGCAACACCAGCGAATCGGCCCAGTCGGCGTACGCTCCGGAGGCCAGCTCCCGGATAAGCATGAGCAGGGCTTCCTTGCCGCAGACCTCGCCTGCGTGGATGTTCGCCTGTATGAATACGCTCGTTTTCCCGGTAAGGGCGATTTCCGCCGCGGATGCGTCCCAGACGTCGCCGTATACAAGCAGGGGCAGCGCCCGGCCTTCGGTCGTGTAACCGAATTCGGTCAGATGAAGCCGGTCGGAGGCGAGTACCGTGGCCCGTAGGAAGGACATTACCTCCTCGTACCTGGTTGTCTCTTCGAAATCGGATAATTCGGCGCGGGTCTGAAGATCGGAGACATCGTAGTCCTGGGCGGTGACGGGACACGCGGCCGCCAGGACGAAGGCAAGGGACATGAAGAATCGGTACATGAGGCGGAGTCCTGCTCGCGGACGAGCGGAAGTGCGTTCACAAGCTACAAAAGTCACTGGCGGCATTTCGCTCCCGAAGCGGCGGTGGATCAGTGCACCTGGAAGAATTCCACTACTTCGCCGCTCGGTCCTTTGAAGAACGCGACGGTTACATCCAGCCCGCCGAGATTGACGTCTTTCGGCTCGACCGTCACTTCATATCCATGGGAACGGACGTGTTCGATGGCTGTGCGTGCATCCGTCGTGGCCAGTGCGATATGGGTAACAGGGTCGTTGGGCGACGCGCTTCCCGGCGACGGGGTATCGCCCGTGGGCTGGAACAGTTCGATATGGCTGCCGTCCCCGGTGTCGAGGAGCATGATCCTGCGGTTCTCGGGTCCGAATACCGCCACGGATTTCATCCCCAAAACGTCCCGGTACAACTGAAGCGAGGCGTCCCAGTCCCTGGTCTGGACGGCCACGTGATGCGTACCGCAACCGGGAATCACATGATTTTTCGATCCGACAGGCATCGACGCTTCCCCCTTTGTATTTCCTACCACGTTATGGTGTCAGACCGGTGAATGGTGCCAGGCCGGTGAATGGTGCCAGGCCGGCTTATTGCGTCTGGCCGGATGATTTGAGTGCCCTTGCGCTGACGCCCAGCACGCCGAGAAAACCCTCGGAATCCCTGTGGTCGAAGTCTCCCACGCCTTCCATGGACGCCGTCGTTTCGGAATAAAGCGAGTGTGGGACGTCAACGGCCGACACGAAGGAAACCTGGCCCTTGTAAAGTTCGACCCGGATGGTGCCCGTAGCGAGCCGGTTGAATACGTCCACGGAAGCCCGGAGCGCACGGGTGGATGGGTCGTACCAGTAGCCCTGGTAGATCTGTTCCGCTATCAACGCAGCAAACTGGTCGAAGCTGCGGCGCGCGCGGCGGTCCAGAATAAGCTGCAGCAGAAACTCGTAGCATTGCCCGAGGAGCGTCATGGCCGGTGATTCGTAGACCCCCCGGCTCTTGATGCCCACGAATCGGTTCTCCACCGTGTGGATCCCGATCCCGATACCGTTCCTGCCGCCGATCCGGTTGGCCGTCTCGATGGCCGATAGCAGTGTGACGGAATCTTCGTTTATCCGAACCGGAACGCCCGCTTCGAATCTGACGGTAAATGGTTCGGGCGCATCCGGCGCCTCCCGGGGATGGACTCCCATGCCGGGCGTGATGAAACCCGCCGGCGTATCGAGTGATTCGAGACGGCCGGCCTCGTGGGTCAATCCAAGGATATTCGCATCGGTCGAATAGGGCTTCTCATGGGTAGCCTGGACCGGCAACTGACGGGCTTCACAGAAATCGATCATTTCTTTTCTGCCGGGAAACTCGTCCAGGAAAGCCTGGTCGCGCCAGGGGGCGTAGACCGCTACCGAGGGGTTGATCATGTTGGCGACGAGTTGAAACCTGACCTGGTCGTTTCCGCGGCCGGTGGCGCCGTGGGACAGGATATCGATGCCGCGTTTCTCGAGTTCGGGCAGCAAGGTCCGTACGGTGACGTGCCTGGCTATGCCCGTGGTGTTCCAGTAGTTTCCCTCGTACATCGCCTGGCACTGGATGACCTCGACGCCGGCCTGCGCCAACTGCTCCTTCGCGTCCACAATCACGGCTTCCTTCGCACCACAGCGCATCATGCGTTCCGCGACATAGTCTATGCGTTCTTCGTCCGGCTGGCCGAGATCGGCCGTGACACACACTACGTCAACGTCGTGATCGGCGAGCCAGCGCGTTAGCGTGCAACTGTCCAGTCCACCGGATACCGCCGCCCCGACGGTCCTGCCCTTCAGACCGCTCAAATTCATGATAACAATACCCCTTGGAAATGCCGGATGGCACGGAATGCGACCGAAAACTCGAAATAATGTATCCGCAGGCCAAAAGTCAAGGTACTAATCCGGGATCCAACCCATCTTTCGAGGCTTTGCGTCGCGTCCCAAACCCCTACAATTCATTTGCCTTTCCCGGTAGCCGTGGGTATTTTCACAGGCGGGCCGTGATGGCACGAACCATAGGCGCCGTGTCCAGGATCGGGCAACGCTTTTTGGTCATCCCGCCAAGTCGAGACAGACGCCAGTCGGAGGATTACGCTTGGATCTCTTGCGCGAATTTCATGGTCCGAACGCCGGTTACGTGATCGCGTTGTACGAACAATACCTTCAGGACCCCGATTCCGTCGACGCGGCGACCCGTGAATTGTTTACCCGGTTCACTCCTTCTCTCGATGGTGAATCCGCCGGGGAATCACCGGCAGTTTTCCCCGCCTGTCCCGCCGATATCGACCAGATCGTCTTCATTGCCAATCTCGCACAGAATGTCCGGGAATACGGTCATCTCGGGGCGCACCTGGATCCCCTGGCCGATCCCAGGTACTTTCCCTATTCCATCTTCGCGACCGACGACGACGCCGCACTGGGCGACCCGCTGACGGAACTGGAACTGGCAGCGCAAGGCGTGACGGAAGACGCGATGCGCCAACTACCTTCCTCGCTGATCGGCGGTCCGGTGGGCAAGCAGTGCGGCAACGCCTCCGAAGCGCTCAAGAAACTCAAGCGGGTCTATTCCTCGACCACCGGTTACGACTACATGCACATCGAGGTGCCGGGAGAGCGGGAATGGTTGCAGGAAGCGGCGGAAACGGGGCGGTTCAGGCCCTCGGAGGAGGTATACAGCGCCGTGGACATACTGGACCGGCTCACCCAGGTGGAGGTCTTCGAACAATTTCTGCACCGGACCTTCCCAGGCAAGACCCGGTTTTCCATCGAAGGCCTGGACGCCATGATCCTCATCCTGGACGGGGTGATCGGCGAAGCCGCGGAGAAGAATACCTGCAACATCCTGATCGGCATGGCTCACCGGGGAAGGTTGAACGTCCTCGCACACATTCTGAACAAACCATACGAGCATATACTGGCTGAATTCAGGGATCCGGTCCAGCGGGTAAACAAGACGGGTAACGATTCGGGATGGACCGGCGACGTGAAGTACCACAGCGGGGCCAAGCGAAGATTCCTGGACCAGGAGGGCAAGGAAGTGGACCTGCATATCCACCTGGCGCCGAACCCCAGCCACCTGGAGGCGGTCAATCCCGTGCTGGAAGGCATGGCCCGCGCCGCGGGGACGGTCGCCAATCTGCCGGGCGACGTACGTCCGCTGCCGGAACGCAACCTGCCCATCCTGATCCATGGCGACGCCGCTTTCGCCGGCCAGGGCGTCGTGGCGGAAACCCTGACGCTCTATCGTGTCCCCGGTTTTCGAACAGGCGGGACCATCCACCTGATCACCAACAACCAGCTCGGATATACCACGCCTTCGGAACAGTCCCGGAGCACCCTGTACGCCAGCGATATAGCGCGGGGATTCGAAATACCCATCATTCACGTCAACGCCGATGATCCGGTGGCCTGTCTGGAAGCCGCGCGGATCGCCTACGGCTACCGAGTCAAATTCCGCAAGGATTTCCTGATCGATCTTATAGGGTATCGCCGTCACGGCCACAACGAGGGGGATGATCCGTCGCTGACCCATCCCAGTCTCTATCGCCGGATCGAATCCCATCCGACGGTGAGGAAACTGTGGGCCGACCGTCTCGTGTCGGAGGGGAGGATCGAAACAGGAAAACCGGAGGAAATGGTCGACGAACGCATGAACGGCATGCAGAAGATGCTCGATGAACTGAAACCCGAGGAAGTGCTCGTGGAGCCCTACTCCAGTCCACCGAGATCCGGTACTGCGAAACGCGTGCGTTCTTCCGTTTCCATGAGGCGGCTCAAGCATCTCAACAAGTCGCTCTGGACATTTCCGGATGACTTCACCCTTCATCCCAGGCTCAAAAGAGTTATCGAACGCAGGCGGCGGGCGCTGGACGATGTGGACGCACGGAAAATCGACTGGGCCCAGGCGGAGATCCTCGCATTCGCTTCGATCATCGAGGATGGAGTTCCAGTCAGACTGACGGGCCAGGACGTGGAAAGAGGGACCTTCAGTCAGCGGCACAACGTGTTGCATGACTTCGAGACCGACCTGGCATGGAATCCGCTTCGCCGGCTGCCTCAGGCGAACGCGTCCTTCGAAACGCGGAACACGCCGCTCACGGAATACGCCGCCCTGGGATTCGAGTACGGGTACAGCATCCAGGCGCCCGAACGTTTCGTGCTCTGGGAAGCCCAGTACGGCGATTTCGTTGACGGCGCCCAGATCATCATCGACGAATTCCTCGTTTCCGGCCGAGCAAAGTGGGGGCAGACCTCGTCCCTGACCATCCTGCTGCCCCACGGATTCGAGGGGCAGGGACCGGATCACTCCAGCGGCCTGATGGAACGATTCCTGTCCTTCGGCGCCGATTTCAACATCCGCATCGCCAACTGCACCACGGCGGCCCAGTATTTCCATCTGTTGCGGAGACAGTCAAGGTTGCTTGAATCCGACCCGCTGCCCCTGATCGTCATGACGCCGAAGAGCCTGCTCCGCCATCCGGACGTGGCATCCTCGGCCCGTGAACTCGCGGAAGGCAAATGGCAGCCGATCATTGAAGATGAACGGTCGTTCGAAGATCCCGAAAAAATCCGTAGACTGGTATTCTGCAGCGGCAAGGTATTCGTCGACCTGATGAACGATGAAGCCCGGGAGAACGCGACACACGCCGCGATTGTCCGTATAGAGCAGCTTTATCCGATCGCGGAGGACCAGGTAAGACAGATCACCGACAGGTATCCCAACCTGAAGGAAGTCGCCTGGCTTCAGGAAGAGCCGGAAAACATGGGCGCCTGGGACTACGTGCGCAAGGTGCTGGAAAGTGCGCTCGACGGCCGCTGCCCGTTATTTCTGGTTTCCCGGCCGCCGAGTGCGAGTCCTTCCGAGGGTTCGACCGCCATTCACAACCGAAATCAGCATAACCTGGTGAAGATGGCCTTTGCAATGGGCGCCTCGGGAAACATCGAGATGAATTGACAGATCGCGCCGTCCTGCGCATTTTGTTCGATTCGAGCACGCGTGTTTACAGAAATCCCAGTTCGTGGCTTAGGCGGAGTCCCGGCAATTAAGACAACGTCCCAGTATTTAAGGCGGAGTCCCGGCATTTGAAGGGAACCGTGGCTATTACAGTTTTAACCAGGGAGCGCTATATGGCAATCGACATCACCGTACCGCAACTCGGTGAATCCATTGTCGAAGCAACGGTCGTCCAGTGGTTCAAAGAGGAAGGCGATCCGGTCGCGACCGGCGAGGCCCTGCTGGAGCTGGAGACCGAAAAAGTCACCCTCGAAGTGAACGCCAATGATAGCGGCGTCCTGGCTCGCATCGAACGCACGGCGGGAGAGGATGTAAAAATCGGCGATCTGCTCGGTGTGCTGGACGACAGCGGTGTCACGGCGGCCGAAAATACCGACGCCACTTCGGCGGAATCGGCGGATGAGGGGGAATTGCCGTCAGAGGATATAGAGGTGTCCGTTGCCGCGGAGGGCGAGCAGGCTGCGGCGGACCCGGCAGACGAGGTTGCGGACGATCGCGTAACGCCCGTGGCGCGCCGTATGGCGGACGAAGCGGGCATCTCCCTGGCCGGGTTGGAAGGGACCGGGATGGGAGGACGGATCTGCAGGGAGGACGTAGAGCGGGCCGTGGCAGCGAGGAAGGAAAAGGCCGTATCGGATGAAACAGGCCGGGAGCCCGATGAGCAAGGTTCCGGCAGGGCGGAGCGGCAAGCCAGTCGATCCCGTGACTCCGCAGCGACGGATGCTCCCGAGCAGGCGGCGGCCGCGGCCATTTCCGCCGATCCTTCCGAAGCATCCAATGACCATCGTGAGGAGGTCATACCCATGTCCCGGCGGCGGCGCACCATTGCCAGCCGGCTCGTGGAAGCGCAGCAGACCGCCGCGATGCTGACGACCTTCAACGAGATCGACATGAGCACGGTGATGACGATCCGTCGCAAAAATCGGGAGTCCTTCGAGAAGCGGCACGGCGTCCGGCTGGGATTCATGTCCTTTTTCGTGAAAGCCGTGATCGGCGCGCTCAGGGAATTTCCCGAGTTGAATGCAGAGATCCGCGGGGATACGATTGTCAGGAAGCACTATTATGACATAGGCATCGCGGTCGGTGCCGAAGACGGGCTCGTGGTACCCGTCCTCCGGGACGCGGACCGGATGACTTTCGCCGAGATTGAAGGCGGTATACGCGAATACGCGGCCAGGGCCGGGGACGGCAAGCTGTCGTTGGAGGACCTGAGGGGAGGGACCTTCACGATCACGAACGGCGGGGTTTTCGGATCCATGCTGAGCACGCCCATCCTGAATCCGCCCCAGGTGGGGATTCTGGGTCTGCACCGAATCGACGACCGGCCCATTGCCGTCGACGGCGAGATCGTGATCCGGCCCATGATGTATGCGGCACTGACCTACGACCACCGGATTATCGACGGAAGGGAAGCGGTGCAGTTCCTGGGAAGGATCAAATCCCTGATCGAGGTACCCGCCGAATTATTGCTCGACGTTTAAGCGCGTGTCGCTGTACACGTGACGGTTTTTGCCGTCATCTGCCGGCGCGTTCGCCCGAATCCAAGGAGATTGAATGGACTGGTGGATCTGGATCGTCGGAGGCGTGTTGCTCTGTCTGGCCGAGATGGCTACGCCGGGCGCCTTCTACCTGTTGTTCTTCGGCGTCGCCTCGCTCGTGGTAGGCGTGCTGGCGTGGGCGGGCCTGGTGGATGCTACGTGGGTCCAGTTCCTGCTTTTTTCCGTATTCTCCATCGTATCTCTCGTCTTGTTCCGCCGCGCGCTGGCCTCGCGCTTGAATCTGGATCAACCCACCGAGCAGATTCACACCCTGGAGGGCGAGTCCGGAACGGCCATGGAGGACATTCCGGCCCATGGGACGGGAAAGGTGGAGGTGCGGGGTTCGAGTTGGAACGCAGTAAATCGGGGAGATTCCCAAATCGAGCAGGGACAGACCTGCATGGTCGAACGCATTGAAGGTGTTTCACTCTGGGTAAGAGGCGCGTGAACGCGACCCGGATGCCGTCGGCGGTCGAAACCTGCCACCGTCCATCCCTCTACGCGCCGGAAGGATTCATCTAATGGACAGTCTACTGGTTACCGTAGTCGTCGCAGTCGCGGCGATATTGTTTTTGAGAAAGCTGGTCATCGTCGTGCCGCAGCAGGAAGCCCGCGTGATCGAAAGACTGGGGAAGTACAGCCGGACGCTGAACGCCGGATTCTATATCCTGATGCCCTTCGTGGACCGGGTGGCATACCGGCACACGTTGAAGGAACAGTCGATCGACATCCCGGAACAGCTTTGTATCACGCGGGACAACGTCCAGGTGGGCGTGGACGGAGTACTGTACATGCAGATTCTGGACGCGGAACGGGCTTCTTATGGCATTTCCGACTATGAAATGGCCATTATACAGCTTGCGCAGACGACCCTGAGAAGCGAAGTCGGCAAGATCGACCTGGACAAGACCTTCGAAGAGCGGTCCGCCATCAATTTTGCCGTCGTGAGTGAACTGGACAAGGCTTCCGATCCCTGGGGCGTAAAGGTCCTGCGATACGAGATCAAGAACATCAATCCACCTCGTGACGTCCTGGAAGCCATGGAAAAACAGATGCGCGCGGAACGGGAGAAGCGGGCGGCTATCCTGAATTCCGAGGGGATGCGTGACTCCAATATCAACCAGGCCGAAGGCGAGAAGCAGAAGGTCATCAAGGAATCCGAGGCAAACAAGCAGCAGCAAATCAACGAGGCCGAAGGCGAAGGCCAGGCCATCCTCACCGTGGCCAACGCCACGGCCGAGGGCGTCAAGGCAATCGCTGGCGCAATCAAGTCGGACGGTGGCGACCAGGCTGTCCAGCTGCGGGTAGCCGAACAGTACATCGAAACCTTCGGCAACCTGGCCAAGCAGGGAAACAGCCTGATCATTCCCTCCAATCTCAGCGACATCAGTTCGATCATCGCGTCGGCCATGTCCGTGATCAAGCACGACCGGAATGCCGAAGACGGTTCCCGGGAGCGTGTATAGCTTCCGTCATACCACGGCCAGGCACGGTCTATTCCGCCTGGTCCAGCCCGGCCTCGCTTAGCCAGGCCCGGCCTTGCATGCTTCTCACCGGCTTCGTCCCGGTTTCGCAACTATTTCATGGAGCATACCGAAGCGTTCCGATACCATGTCCAACAGACCCAAGATTGCCGCGATTACGACGGTCTACCATCCGTACGCCCACACTCAGCATATCGTGGACCGGTTCCTTGAGGGATATGGCTGGGGCGGCCGGCACCACCATCCGCCCATGGACCTGGTCTCCCTTTACGTGGACCAGGTGGGCGAGAAGGATCTGAGCCGGGACCGCGCCGCCCGTTTCCCCCAGATGAAGATCTATCCCACGGTCGCCGACGCCCTCACCCTCGGCGGCGATTCGCTGCAGGTGGACGGCGTCCTCCTGGTGGGAGAACACGGCGAGTATCAAACCAACGAGAAGGGACAACGGCTTTATCCACGCTACGAACTGTTCCGAGAGATCGTAGAAGTCTATGAGCGAAGCGGCCGTTCCGTTCCCATATTCAACGACAAGCACCTGTCGTGGAACTGGAACTGGGCCAGGGAAATGTACGATACCTCGCAGCGCCTGGGTTTTGCCTTCATGGCCGGATCCAGCCTGCCGGTCACGTGGCGGACGCCCTCCGTCGACATGCCGCTTCACGCCGGGGTCGAAGAAGCCGTGTGCGTATGCTACGGCGGGGTCGACAGTTACGATTTCCACGGCCTGGAGACCCTGCAATGCATGGTCGAACGGCGCAAAGGCGGCGAGTCGGGCGTCTCCTGGCTCCACGCCCGTCGAGGCGAGGCATTCTGGGAGGCTTTCCACGGCGAAGTGTGGTCCCGCGAACTCTTTGAAGCGGCACTGTGTCGCAGTCACACGCTGAAACCATCCCGCGACGGGTTCAACAACGTCTTCCCGACCATCAACGAGATGAAGCGGATGGTAGAGGATCCCGTCGCCTACACCTACGAGCACCGCGACGGGGTCAAGTGCACCATGATTCTGTTTAGCGGGCTGGTCGAAGACTTCAACTTCGCGGCTCGCCTGTCGGGACGCAGCGAACCGCTGTCGACCCAGATGTACCTGCCCATGCCGCCCGCGCGCACTTCACTGGCCAATTTCTTCTCGCCGCAGGTCAACAACGTGGAACAGATGTTCCTGACCGGCGAGGCCGCCTATCCCGTCGAGCGGACCCTCCTGACTTCCGGACTGACCGCGGCCGGCGTCGACAGCCTGCACGAAGGACAGGTAAGGCTGGAAACGCCCCATCTCGACGTCGCATACCCTGCGCCTGAAAACTCCACCTTCTGGAGATATTGAACCATGCCGAAGCGGCTCGCCGTCATTAGTTCAATCTACACCTATCTCTCCCACTCGCAGCATTTCGCGGACCGGTTCCTCGTCGGCTATTCGCATTCCGGCCGCTGGCGCAGGCCGGACGTAGAGGTCGTGTCGCTTTACGTCGATCAGCGTCCCGAAGGCGACCAGAGCACAGACCGCGCCCGCGAGTTCGGTTTCGAGGTCTATCCCACCATAGCCGAAGCCCTGCGGTGCGGCGGGGATTCCCTGGCGGTGGACGGGATCCTGATTATCTGCGAACACGGCGACTATCCGGATAACGAGAAGGGACAGAAACTCTACCCGCGCTACGAGATGTTCAAGGCCTGCGTGGAAGTTTTCGAGCAGGACGGCCGCTCGGTGCCGGTCTACAACGACAAGAATCTCTCCTACAGCTTTGCAAAGGGCCTGGAAATGGTGGCCGATACCAAGCGGCTCGGTTTTCCCGTGCTCGCCGGTTCGAGCCTTCCGGTCACCTGGCGGCTGCCCGACCTCGAACTGCCGCTGGAATGCGATATCGAGGAAGCGTTGATGGTGGGCGTAGGCGGTTCGGACGCCATGGACTATCACGCCCTCGAGGCCATGCAGTGCATGATCGAGCGTCGCAGGGGTGGCGAGACGGGCGTCAGGTCGGTCCAGATGATCGTGGGGGATGCGGTGTGGGAGGCCGGCGACCAGGGACGTTACTCGAAGGAACTGCTGGAATCGGCGCTGTCTCGCTGCGACAGTCCGAAGGGACTGCCCGAGCAGGACGGCCGCACGCAGGACCTGCTGGGGACGGGCGAATTGCACCGGCTCGCTACTGAGCCGGCCGCCTACTTCATCGAACATATGGACGGTCTTCAGACCACGCTGCTCATGCTCAATGGCGCGATCGGCGACTATTGTTTCGCCGCCCGCCTCAAGGACGAACCTGAGCCCTGTTCGACCCAGTTCTTCCTGACGCCCACTCCTCCGGTTACCTACTCGGCCTGCCTTGTGTCGAGGATCGACGAGATGTTCGAGACCGGCGTATCACCGATCCCGGTTGAACGGACGTTGACCGTATGCGGCATCCTCGATCATTGTCTTACTTCGAAACAGCAGGGCGGCATCCGCATCGAAACACCCGATCACCGCGTGCAGTACCGGGCGCCCGCCCGGTCGCAGCACTGCGGTCCCGTCCAGGACGGGTATGCTTCCTGATTTCCACCCATTAAGCTCAGATGAACGAGCCTTTCCGGCTCGCCGTGGGCTCCGCTCAGCAGAACCAGGCCTCGGTCAGTCTGGGGATCCGTCGCCGTTTCGGCGACAGGACTTCAAAGGGCCGTTCCGTGGGTCCTTCGACCACTTCGATCCCGGCCGTCTCCGCGGCGAGGCGCCGGATCCGGTGAAAGATGCTCCAGTTGTCCCGCTCCTCCCCCGAAGCGTCGGCTTCTTCCACTAAACGGGAAACCCGTCGATGCAGGTGGTCCATTCTATTATCGGAATGGCTCCACTCATAAGTAAACCCGGCTTGATCCAGCTTGCCGATCCAGGTCCTGGCATCCACTGTTTCCAGCAGGGCCGAACCGGGCGGGACGAGCAGTCGTATGGTGTACTGCACTGGGTCGATGTGATCGACCAGGTCGTGAACTTCGACGAAATCCAGCAGTTCCAGATAGTCGTCCAGCGTCGTCCAGGGTGTGAAGGCCACCAGCGAGGGCCGCATGGGCAGGTCCGCGTCCCGGAGGATGGCGAGCGCCCGGACGATGTCCTCCCGGGTGTGACCTTTCTCCAGGCGCGTGAGCACGATATCGCTGACCGATTCGACGGCCGATACGACGAAAAGCGCGCCGAGCGCCTTCGCCTCGGGGAAAAACGCCGCGTGCCGGAGGATATGTTCGATCTTGGTGGTGAAATCGAAGGTGATTCCGGGATGGGTTTCCTTCAGCTTGCGCAGTATGCGAAGGACATGGGTCGGACCGTTCAGGAAATCCGGGTCCCCGAAGGTGATGTGGCGGGCCCCCATGCGCACCTGCTGGGCTATGTCGGCAAGCACCACGTCGGCGGGTACGGCAAAAAACCGGCCGTTGTACACCGGCGTGATCGGGCAATGCAGGCAGGTATGGAGGCAACCCCTCGTGGTCTCGGTATAACCGGCAGGCAGCGTCTCCGTTCCGGTGTCCAGCTGGGCGTACCGTTTCAAAGCGGGCAGACTGCCGCGATCCGGGACCAGCCAGGTCTGGCGGGAAAGATATGGAGCGGTGGATGGTGCGGTGGACGGATCGGGGTCCGGCATGGCGGCATCACCCGCGCACAATCTATCCACAAGGTCGCAGAGCGGTTGTTCGAATTCGCCGCCGATTACCGAATCGGCGCCGTGGGACAGGAGATAGTCTGCGTTCAGCGTGGCGTAGAGTCCGTAGTAGCACTGGTGCGCGTCCGGATTGAGGTTCCGGATTCGGCCCGACAGGTCCATCCCCACCCGCATGGCCGTATGCATTGGAACCGAGATGCCGATAAACCCGGCACGCCGGACGGCATCTTCCGGGATCGACTCGATCGCGGCATCGACTACCGAGACTTCGTATCCTTCGGACTTCAGGCGGGCCGCTGGGGAAGCGAGGCTGAAGGGCTGATGACCCAGTTCATAGCAGGAAATGAGGAGGATGCCATCATCACGTTTCATGATCAAACCATGTGGCAGTGCAGGCGATCGGGGTCATTTCGTCTGGGGAGGGCGGTATCCCGGAGGCATTTCGGCGCCTTCACCGAAAAGGAACTCCTCCAGGTGCCGGTCGTAGATTTCCTGGCTTTCGGTCGTGGCGAGATTCAGGCGGTACTCGTTGATGACCATGACCGAATGGTGGATCCACATCTGCCAGGCCTCTTTGGAAATGTTGTCGTAGATGCGCTGGCCAAGCTCGTTGGGGAATGGTACGAATTCGAGACCTTCGAGTTCTTTGTTGAGCTTTACGCATTGGACCATGCGGGCCATGCAGTGCCTCCTCGTCATCCTGCCGTCATATCATTGGGGTCTGACTAACTTGAACTGGAACGTTACACGGGGTATATACCGATCAAATACCCAGTTGTCAAGTTGGGCTTCAACCTTCGGCCCGTCGAGCCCATCCCATCGTACGACTCGCTCTATACCAGCCCCACGAGCTGTTTACATCCTGGTCCTATACCGCGTTTACGTACCGCGACAGGATCCGGGCCATGGCTTCATTGCCGCATGGATGGAACCCATCGGGAATCGCCAGGCCGTGTTCGAGGAGTATCTCGAGCGCCGCGGGATAATCACGCTTTCCCCGGTTCCACTGGCAATAGACCGTGGTGTGAACAGGATGCTGAAAGTAACCACCGATGGGCTCGGTGGAAGCGCCGCGCCGCAGGAGGAACCCGAGCGCTTCGGGATGCCCCTTGCACAGGGTCCAGTAAAGGGGCGTGGCATCCATCCAGCCTTTCGCGTCTATCGGCCAGCCCAGGTCCACCATGAGACGCACCGCGTCCCAGTTGTCCATCTGGGCCACGTGGCTGATCAGCGTGCTGTCGTCGTCGTTCAAGTCCGGCAGGTGGCGGTCCTTCAAGGCTTCCACGACTTCGAGATCGGCGTTTGCGCAGGCAATCACAAATCGGTCGTACTCGGACATGGGAGAAGGGACGGCGCCGCGCCTTTCCAGAAGTTCCGCCACATCGCGGCGGCCGAGCCGAAGCGCAAAATCGAGCGGCGTCCATCCGGCGATTCCGAGCGCCGTACTCTTCCCGGTAGAGGTGTGGGCGTTGGGATTCGCTCCGGCATCCAACAGCGCTTCGATCACTTCCTGGCTGCAGTTTCTCTTGACCGCCCAGTGCAGGGAGGTTTCGTGGTCGGCAGGATGGATGGCGTCGGGGTCCGCACCCTGGTCCATAAACCACAGGATTGCCTCCGTCCAGTTCATGTCCATGGCGTGCTTGATGCAGTATGAAACCGCTTCCGGTTCCAGTCCGTTTTCAGCCACCGTCTCCAGCAGCTCGAGGTTGAACTTCTCGCAGGCGTGATACAGAGACTCGTTGTCGTTAGGATTAGCGCCGGCGTCAACCAGCACCCGGGCGGCCGCTACGCAGTTGTTCTCCACGCACCCGTAAAGGGCCGATTCCTTCCAGTCCGAGTCATTCACCCAATAGCTGTCCGGATCGGCCCCGTGCGCAAGCAGAAGCTTCAGGACCCGGACCATCTCGTCGGTACGGCTCGTAAGAAAGCACGACCAGGTCACGTAGAGTATCGGGGGCCAGTTTCTGGGACCGCCCTTCGCCGTAGCGGCAGCGGAATCGGTCTGCAGGATGCGCGAAACCGTGTCCACGTCTCCGGAGGCGCAGGCGGTGTGGATGTTTGCTCCGGCGAGTGCGGGGTAGTTGTCCAGCAGGTTTCTCGTCTGATCGTGATCGCCCCAGACCCAGGCCGATGCAAGGAATGCTTCCGAGTCGTTTTGGATGCCGGTTGCGCACATAAACTGGATTTCCCTGAAATCCTTGTTGAATCCTGAAGCCTCAGATTCGCAGCGGGAACGGCAGTCGATGGAGAATCTGAGCACCAAGGGTGCCGTGAATTGGGGTGTTCGCTACGAACATTCGGGCCGGGACGTGGGTTCAACCTAACCGAAAACCCCTCGCTGTCAAGGACTAGCGGCGCATGGTCCGGGGTCGTGATTGACAGGAAGTTCCGTGACCGTTTTCTTCACTGCATAGACAGTAGAAAAATGTACCGGCGTGTATCTCAATTCCGCTACACAGTCAAACCGAGGAGTTGCCGTAATGAAACTGATTCCCTACCTGGCCTTCAACGGCGAGTGCGAAGCCGCGCTGACCTTCTACAGCGACTGCCTGAACGGCCATATCGAACGAACGATGTATTACACGAAGGATCAGGATATCGGCATGGAGATTCCCGACCACATGGTGGGCCAAGTCATGCACATGGCACTGACCATCGGCGATGACGCCATCATGGGATCGGACCATATCGAACCGGTGTCCAAGGACGGCAACATCACGCTCAACATGGAATTCAGCAAGGTGGAAGAACAAGAGGCGGCCTTCGACGCGCTGTCCGAAGGCGGTGAAGTGACCATGCCGCTTCAGGACACGTTCTGGAACGCCCGTTTCGGTGCGCTGACAGATCAATTCGGTACCAGGTGGACACTCAACTGTCATATCTAAGCCGTATCTAACATGGGAGCAAACCCTATGAGCAGGCTTAAGCTGGGGGTCATTGCGGGCCTGGCGTTGGGGTTTCTGGACGGGCTATCTGCCTTATTTGTGCCCGGGGCTGAGGGCATGATGACCATGATCATCGCGTGGGGAACAGCGAAAGGTCTTTTAACGGGCCTTCTGATCGGCCTGATCGCGCGAAATGTCGGTGGCGTAGGCAGCCTGGTCCTGGCAGGTGTCGTGGTAGGTGCGGTGCTGTCGATTCTCGCCGCGGTTCCCACGGGATCCTATATGGAAATCGTGCCGTCGGGTATCGTGATTGGCTTGGCAGTAGGCCTGATCGTGTCGAAATGGGACAAATAGCCACTCTACGGGGTGCCGTACAGGCCCCACCGGCGAATCCTGAGTTTGAACCACCTCACCTGCGTTATCCGCAAGCATCGACGGCGCAATGGGCGCGGAGGAGATCGGCCAAGTCATCTCTTCTGCAGAAACCCGTGAGCTTCTCCAGCCTTTCCAAGGGCGTGAGACCCGCGTGATTACGGGCATTGACGTCCGCGCCTCGCCTGACAAGAAGCCGCAGGATCTCTCCGGTGTCTTTCATCCGGTTGTCCACGTCGAGACAGTGCAGCGGCGTGTTGCCGCTGGTATCTCGAGCGTGTACGAGGCCGGGATCCTCATCGAGCAGTTCCCCGACACGATCCAGCAGGTCCGACTGCACTGCCCTGTGTATCCCGGCGAACTGCGCCAGGTAGCCGATCACGTGGTTTTGCTGGTAATGGCTGGCATAGCCCAGGGCGTCGATTGCGTGGCCGAGATCCTGCCGCGATGCATCGGCGCCCAGTTCGACCAGCAGTTTGATCATATCCAGGTAGCCATACCGGGCCGCTTCGTGCATACCACAGGTTTCCGGGTCGAATCCCAGTTCGACCATCAGGCGAACCGCGTCCCGGTTGTCCGACCCAACGGCGTTCTCCATGAGCGCCGTTCCGCGTTCTCCCAGGCCTTCGATCAGTGATGGATTGCGCGCGAGTAGCGCGCGGGCGCGATCCCGATCACCGCTGATGCACGCGCCAGCGAACCGGTCAGCGTCGTCCAGGGTATACACCTCCGCACCGTGATCCGCCAGGAATGCGGCGATGGACTCGTTTCCGTGGTACACGGCCTCGCGGTAAGGTGAACGCGCATCGGCCCGGTTGGATGGCCGGTTTACGTCGGCGCCGTTTTCGACCAGTAACTTGACGCGATCCAGGTAGTTCCATCGGGCTGCCCACTGAAGCTGGTAGGCCAGCATGCTCGCGGGACTGCTCACCCAGCCGCGGGATTGTTCGCCTAACAACCGGTGCCAGGGCCGGTCCCGGTCCTTCCCCAGGCCATGCGTTAACAGGAACCGCAGGTGTTCGTCGTCACGGCTGAACATCCGGTTGTAAAGCGTCTGCGCGTCATTGGGATCGGCCCCGGCCTCCAGCAGGACTTCCGCCAATTCATAACTGTTCCTGTGCGAGGGACACCTGGCCGGACCGTTCTCACCCTCTCCGAAAACTCCGGTCAATACGGTATAGGGGCATGGAAAACCAGCCCAGAGATAGCCCGCGTTCGGGTCGGCGCCATGGGAGAGAAGCAACCGGGCGATTTCGACGGCGGAATGCCCCGAGGTCCCGTGGTCCAGACGGGAATACGCCAGGTACAGCAGGGGCTCCCAGTCGTGGGGGCCGCCAGGGGTTCGCGCCGATTCGGGAGTAGCATTCAGGAAGGTCTTTACCGAGTCGACGTCTCCCGCGACCGCCGCGGCGTAAATACTCACGCCGGACAGTTCCGGGCGGGCATCCAGCATTTCCCGTGCCCTGGCCCACCGCGACGGATGATCTTGGACGCCCTGTGTCAGGCAGGCAAGACGGAGAAAATCATCGGCGTATCCGGTAAAGTCACGCGGCTTCGAAGGTGTGGGTTCCACGTTAGGATTGCGCGAAGAGTTTTCTACCGTTTGAAAGTATCGTTCTACCTGTGCCCAGCCCGGAAACCCGTAGCTCTTTGCCAGCACGTTGCGGGCGTCAGCTAAGTCGAACGATGAAGGATCGACGGAGGCCCAATAGCGGCGGACAACCGCCGCGGCCTTGGCCCGGCCGGATCTAAACCCCTTAATCAGGTTCAGGGCTTCGTTCTCTATGTCAGCTTGAACGACCGGGTAGGGCCACAATTTGGAAGGACAATGATGGGATGCCGTCATGTGCAAATGAACCGGCAGCAAATCCAGTGTCGATGGTCACCAGATAGACTGCACTCGTGAACTTGAAACAGGATACGGGCCGATGGCCGTCAATTGAACTCGTCAATCAACCCGATAGCCCGCGATACCCGCTGAAGCGCGTCGGCGTTTACCAGATCCGGTTCAACGAACTGGCGGGCGTATTCGACGGCCGAGACGTTCCTCCAGGCGACTGTTTCTCCTTCCTGCACAGGCTTACGTATGGACGCCCTGACCGCCGGGTCGGCGCCGCGTTCGAGAAGCAGTTCTGCCATGCCGGGAAAATGGCGTGGCACGTGCAGCGTGGTCATGGCATGAAACAGGGGAGTCCAGCCACCGAACCCGTCCTGGTCCGTGCCCGTCGGGGCATTGACATCGGCACCGTGATCGAGAAGCCACCGGGCCATTTCAACATCACAGAATTCGACGGCCATGTGAAGCAGGGTGACCCCGCCGGTAAGGGGGGTCACGCAGGCGTATGGCGCAGGACTTTCGATACCGAATCCGGGCGGGAATACATCCCGCTCGGGAAACAGTCGCGAAGTCGTTCGGGAATCCTTATTCAGATACGTTTCCAGGAGGCGGATATCCCGCAGGTGCAGGGCCATAGGCGGCGTGTCCGGAAACTCGAGACCCGTTTCCGCCATGACGCGAAGACAATCGGCCTTATCCTGGGGTCTTCGATCGTTCGTCGCCAGGATCATGCCCGCGTTTTCCGGCTGCAGCCTGCCGCCATGCGACACGAGGTGGCGTAATACCCTGGACGCCAGGGTCATGCAGGGGTAGTCGATCACCCGGTATGGCCGGCCGGACGGCGATACCGTCGTCGCATTCGGATCGGCTCCGTGGCTGAGGAGCAGTTGGACGGCGTCCAGGTTTTGATCGAAGTACGCCCCTGCACGCAAGGCCCTTTCGCCCCCTTCGTGTACATCCGCGCCGGCGGCGATCAGGACTTCCATGACCTGCAACTTGCCGAAAAACGCGGCATAGGCGAGCGGCCGGTACCCGTTGTGCCGGCGCCGCCTGACCCAGTGTCCTTCACGGTGTATCAGACCGGGGTCTTCAGCCAGCATGCCTCGTACCCGGGTAGAGTCGTCGTCGAGAATTGCACGTTCAAGCGACCCCATGGATCCGATGGACTCCACGTAGATCTTCAGCTTCGGCCAACTGGGAAAACCGTACTTGCGTGCAACGTGGAACAAGGCATCGGCGCGTGTCGGGCAGGAACCGGCTTTCACCAGGTCCCTTGCCTGATCTTTGAGATGGCGCAGATCGGGTTGATCGGGGAGTTGTACTACAGTGGCTTCTGACATGGCTGACCTCCTCGACTGGCTGCCCGGCGTCCGTATTTTCGGGCTGAAGGAAGTGCAGCAATATGATGACTGACCAACAGGTGGGCTTCTACCCTGTCCACGGACTGGAGGCGGCCTGTACCGCTCCGATTTCAGGGTAAGGCATGCGAAGTTTATGGTCAAGGATTATTGGAGGGTGGCGACCATAAATGGGATTCAAGAGTCCTTACGCGCGTGTTGTCGAATCAACTTGGCTATAGTCGTATTACCGGTTTCCTCCGCAATCGAAATCGGCCGGGCCCATGGCCAGTCGGCCAGACCAGGATCGGCGCCATGTTCCAACAACAGGCAAACCATGCCGAACTGGCCGTGCTCCACCGCAACCGCCAGGGGAGTGTGGCCTACTTTCTCGTCCAGCACGTTCACCGCCGCACCCAGTTCGATTAAGGATCGGGCAGTGGATACCCAGCCATGCCTGGCACAGACGTGAAGATAGGTCTGGCCTTCGAATGTCCTGCGGTTCGGATCGAGACCCGCAGAGACCAGTTTCCGCGTGATCGCGCTGTCGTCGCCCCACCCCGGCAGGTACTGGAGATCTTTCAGGCGGCGAAGCGCGTCGGGGTCATCGGCCAAAAGCGCATCGATCAGACCCGCGTCTTCCGAACCGATCACTTCCGCAACGAGATAGGGATCGTGGACTCTCGTCGCCTTGGTGTCCACCAGTCCGCGAAGTTCATCTTCTGCTAGACTCCAGGACGGTGGATACACGGCGCCGTGACGAACCAGCAACGCCCTGATCGCAGGGTCGTCGGTGCCCACGGCGCATCCGCAGGAATCCAGCTCCACGTTCGGGTTGGCTCCGTGCTCAAGCAAGAGTGCAACGACGTCCGGATGTTTATACCAAACGGCCTCGAAGAGTGCCTCGTCCACGGCATGGCCGTCCGTTCCCGCTTCGAGAATCAGTGCGCCGATTTCTTCATGACCGGCCCGGGACGCGTAGGCTGACGGACTCCTCAAAGCGGCATCGCGGCCTGTACTGCCGGGATTCTCCGACAGCACCTGCCGTACCCTGTCCCGGTCGCCCAGGTAACTGGCTGCCGTGATGGTGTAATTCGCCCCTTGCTCGAGAAGTAACGCCGTAATACCCAGGTCCGGGTTCGGCGGATCTAGTCCGAAACCGACATCGTACGAGAGCGTCAACGGCGTCTTTCCGTCAGCCCGCCGGCTATCGACGTAGACACCGCGTTCAAGAAACAGTTCGACCAGGTCTTTCCGGCCGTTCAGCACACTCTGGTGAAGGCCGTTGTTTCCGTCTACGTCGGACCGGCCGGCAAGTTCGGGCCGGACTCTCAATACCGCGTCAACGCTATCGGCGCTGCCGGTTTTCATCAGCGCGGCGAGTTCCCCGAAGGCAGGATCGTAGCCGAATCGAACTTTCATCGCGTTTTCAAGTACAGCTGCTACTTCGCCAAAATCACGTTCCCGCGCTTCTTTGAGGAGATTCGTCCAGGTCGAACCGAATATGTTGAGCCCAGGATCGGCACCCTGGTCGAGGAGGAGTTGCACTGCATCGGCATGGCCATGGCGCGCGGCCAAGTGTAGGGGTTGTCGATACCAGTGCAGCGCGTTCACCAGGCGCGGGTCTTTGTCGAGGAGTACCGTGATGGCCGTCAGATCACCCGCCGCGCTCGCCTTGAACAGGCACCAGGCGTCTTCCCCATCGATCCAGTCGGAATCGTCACCCCAACGGTCGTCGTAGTACGGCCGGCCGTAATCGGGACCCAGGCCCGGACAGATCATGAATCCGGTCCGGCACGCGTTCAGATGCACGCGTCCCCGAAACTTCCCGGGAAATGCCATGCGCGCGGCGCGGTAGGGATACTTGCCACCGATTTTCATTGTGTCACTCCGATATGATACACTCGGCCGACTTACAACCGCCGACACTCAGTATTAACCCCTGTGAGCGCCGAGCGTCTCGAGCGCCTCATACGCCGTCCGGCGCCGAGTTGATGAGGCATGATCCAGCGGCGTTCTACCCGCGTGATCAATAGCGTCCGGGTCGGCGCCGGCCTGGACCAGGGCCCGGATCGCATCGGCTCCAACCCCTCTTGCGCTGACCAGGTGCAATGCCGTGCGGCCTTCATCGTCCCGTATTTCAGGGTCGGCCCCGAGATCCAGTAACAGGCGGACTCGCTTGCCGTGGCCGTGATTGGCGTCATGGTGCAGCAGGGTGCGGTCGCCTACCCGCTCGTTGATGTTCCACCCGTGCCGAAGCAGCAGCTTGAGCCCCGCGGCCATCGATGCGCTCGGCGAGTGTTTGAGCCCACCCAGGTTGGTTTCCGCGCCGTTTGCCAGAAGAAAGCGCACGCCTTCCACGGTACCGAATCGGAGTTGCATCATGAGGGGTGTTTCCCCGGCACAACCTACAGTCGTCAGGGCATTCACGTCGGCCCCGCCGTCCAGCAGCAGCTTGCCGACAGGGATGGACCGCCAGTGGTGTATAGCCCGGGCGATCCCACGGCCGCCGGTGAATTCGGCATGCACGAGCTCGGGGTCCGCCTTCAGTCGAGACTGGACGATATCGGTCCGGTCGGCCATCACGTCATCCCGAAAGGTTCGAACCCGAGCTGGAATCAGGAGATCCGCGATGGCCCGATGGGAGGATTTGTAGCAGTGGCCGCAATTCCGACGGACGAACTCCCGAAGCAGAGGGTGGGCCTGGATGCCGTCGTAACCGGCCAGCAGGGGATGGCTTTCTACATAGGCGCTTGCGGCCTCCAAAACACCGCGTTCAAACATCTCCAGGAAGTACTCGGATTCGCCTGTATTGGACGCCATATCGTCTTTAGACCTTCGGCTCGTGCCTTAGTCCTTGCCTGTCAACCGTCCGCCGATCCAGGCCATGGGCAAATAAGCGCCGATCAGGTCCACTCCTATAAACCACCCCGGCGCGGGCAGCATCAGGGCATTGGCGATTCCACCGAGCAGGAACAACGATCCAATGAGCGTGGATATTTTCAGCCTGTATCCTGAGGCAATCATCACGGCCGGATACGCACCTGCCAGGGTACCGAGTGCATGGGCCAGAAAGGGAAAGACGAAATGCTTGAACTGGAACAGGTGCATGGACGACGCCAGGGATTCCATATCGGTCACGTCGACGCCGGGCGGAGGTGGAATGACCATGGGACTCAATAGAATCAGTCCCATGTTTACCGCGCTGCCAACCGCCATGCCTGCCAAAACTGCAAGGATAATCCTGATCGTGTTACCCATATTGTTCCTCTTTGTCAAGTGGGGAGGATGACTGAGCGCACGATGTTAAGCAGTGAGCGTTCGGCATCCCTGCCACCTACCGTTGGCGGTATCCCCGACGAATCCGACACATCACGATCTCCTGATGCTACAAAACCTACCTTTCCCACGGAACACTGGCAAAGAAAATCCACGTAAGAGTTTGGGCTTGTCCGTATTTCGGGTGTAAAGTACGTTGGATTTTCATCGCCTGAAGCCAGTCGAACCGGACCGGATGATAAGCTCAATGCAGGTGAAGCGTTCAAGGGAGCAGATATGGGTATCTACGAGGAACTGGGCGTCCGCCCGTTCATAAACGCCGCCGACAACTACACGCGGTTCGGCGGATCGATCATGTGGCCCTGCGCGGTGGAAGCCATGGTCGAAGCGTCCCGCCAGTACGTCAACCTGCACGAGATGCAGACTCGGGTCGGCGAGGCCATCGCCGGAATGACGGGGAACGAAGCCGCGTACGTGAGCTGCGGCGCCGCGGGTGGGACCGCGCTGGCAGTCGCTGCCTGCATGGCTGGGACCGACCCGGAAAAGATCGAACGACTGCCCGATACGTCCGGCATGAAGAACGAGGTCATCGTGCACCGCTGCGCGCGGTTTTACGAGGATATCGCCATCCAGTCCCCCGGCGCGGTGATCGTGGAAATGGGAGACGAGCGCGGCGCCACGGAAGAACAACTTGCGGCTTGTATCAACGAACGAACGGCCGCCGTGCTGACGCTGTCTCCCTGGGGCCGCATGCTGCCCATTGACCGTATCGTAGACATCGCCCACGGGCATGACGTACCCGTTCTCGTTGACGCGGCCTTCAGTATACCACCGAAAGCAAACTTCCGGTTTTTCACCCGTGAACTGGGAGTGGATGCCATAATTGCCAGTGGCGGCAAGGCGATTCGCGGTCCCCAGACCACCGGACTCGTCATCGGCAAGCAGTCCATCATCGAGGGATGTGCCGCCCACGGCAATCCCAACCGGGCCATCGGCCGTACCATGAAGGTAGGAAAGGAAGAGCTGGCCGGCATCTACGCGGCGGTAAAGTACACCATGGAAAGGGACGAGGGCGCGGTCCGCAGGGAATTCAACCTCATGGGCCTGGCGATCCGAAAGGGTCTGTCTTCATCCTCCCTGGTAAAATCGGTCAAGCGTACCGGCGACACGGTCTATGTTGAAATCGACCTCGAACGGATTGGATACACCGACCTCGAGTTCGAGCGCATGCTACTCGATGGCGATCCGTCCATCGTGACCTGGTGCAGAAACAGCAGCTTCCGGGTGAAACTCGGTACGCTGCAACCGGGCGAGGTGGACCTGGTAATCCAGCGGTTGCAGGTACTTTTGTCCGACTGATCGGTATTCGGAACCGCCCCCTTTTCCGCGACCTTACCCGCACCCTATCACTCTTTCGGGTCGATCTGAGCCAGAATGACCGACACGACCGGTTTTTACTCGCCCATCACTTCCCGTCCACTGGTCGAGGGGACTTTTCTCACCCGTCCCAACCGATTCAGCGTTCACTGCATGATAGACGGCCGGGAGACGAATGTTTTCATGCCAAATCCCGGTAGAATGAAAGAACTGCTTCTTCCGGGAGTGAAACTGATCCTGGCGGATCACGGCCGACAGGACTATCGCAAGACGCGGTATACGGTGATGGCCGTAAAGTACCAGGATCACATAGTGTTCCTCCACACCCATCTGAATAACGTCGCGTCGCAGCGCCTGATCGATGCCCGGGCGATTCCCGGTTTGAGGGACTTCGGTGTTGAACGGACGGAGGTGACCGTTGGCGACCACCGGTTCGACATGCTGTTACGGGATGGCGAAGGAGACCTGTACCTGGAAGTCAAGTCCTGTACCCTTTCCGCGAATGGTATCGCCATGTTTCCCGACGCGGTCACGGAACGGGGGCGACGGCATCTGCTTTCGCTGGCTCGAATGAACAGGGAAGGACAAAGAAGTGCGCTGCTGTTTCTCATTCACCATGGAAACGCAAATCGGTTTCTTCCGGATTACCACACGGATCTCGCGTTCAGCAGCGCGTTCTGCGATGTGGAGGACAGGTTGCCCGTCATCGCGGTGGCGCTGGAATGGACGCCGGACCTGCGCTACCGCATTTCGAATCCGCGGGTAACGATACCTTGGGACGTGATACGCTGGGAATGCGTGGACCGGGGCCACCTGGTTCAAGTCGAGCGTGACGGGACAGGATATCGCGTGTCGCTTACGAGGTATTTGATCGAATTGTCGAAAAAGACGAGGAAGCGCTCTGGCGAGGTATACCCTGTCCGAACCTCGATCGACGTCTCCAATGACATGGCCGATGTGCTGTCCGAGCTCTACGGGACTCCGGTCGAAAACGCCGTTGGCTGGGATTTCCGGTGCGTGAGCTATCCTGTTTCGACCCCGGGTTTTCAACAGGCGCTGCTTGACTTTCGTATGCCGCGCCGGCTTCGAGGTACAGAATGAGGCGGTATGTGTGCAGGAGTAATGCAGGGCGGATCGGTGCTGGTTTCAACCGCCGTGCACACTTTCGCCGGGTCGCCATGCTCCACGGCACCAATCAGTTACTTTTCAAGATCGGCCTTGCCGGTCATGGATTTCTCCCTTCCGCCGGTCAGTTTGCCAGGTCAACAAAGCACTTGTACACCGGCAGTACGTATAGTTTAATTAGTTGCATAGTTACCGGTCAGTACATTCACTTTTGCGAAGTTTGCCTACCTGGCTATCGTGAATCGTCCACGCACCATCCTGCACGCGGATATGGACGCCTTCTTCGCGGCCGTCGAGCAGCGGGACCGGCCGGAATTGCGCGGAAGACCGGTCATCGTCGGTGGTGATGGGCCGCGGTCTGTCGTGTCGACCTGTTCGTACGAGGCACGCAAGTTCGGTGTCCACTCGGCCATGCCGGGCACGACGGCCAGGAAACTATGTCCACACGGGATCTTTCTGCCCGTCAGATCGAAGGCTTACGGCGAGGTTTCACGGCAGATCCATGACGTTTTCCACCGGTATACGCCGCTCGTCGAGCCTTTGTCGCTCGACGAAGCATTCATGGATGTCACGGGTTCATCGCAGCTCTTCGGCGACGGCGAAGCGATCGCCCGGTCAATCAAGGCGGACGTGCTGAATGAAACGCGTCTCACCATTTCCGTCGGCGTGGCGTCGTGCAAATACGTGGCGAAAGTGGCTTCCGACCTGGACAAGCCCGATGGACTGGTGGTCGTTCCGCCGGATAGCGTAGTGGATTTCCTGGCGCCGCTGCCCGTTTCATGTCTCTGGGGAGCGGGCAGGGACATGCAGGATCGTCTGGTTCGTCTGGGTTTCAGTACGATCGGAGATGTTCAGAAACGACCATCGGAGGAACTGCAGCGATTAATCGGTAACGCTGCAGGCGCTCATTTCACGAGAATCTCCCGTGGTCAGGATGACCGTCCCGTCGTCACCGGCAATCCGGCGAAGTCGGTCGGCCACGAGAATACTTTTGGTACGGACCTGTTGGACCGGGAGGCATGCCACGGCGTCCTGGTGGACCAGAGCGGTAAGGTGGGTCGCCGTCTTCGAAAGGCGGGACGCCAAGGCAGAACGGTCCGGATCAAGATCCGATACGGTGATTTCAAGACGCTGACGAGGCAGACGGCCGTGGCACCGACGGATAACGACTTCGTGATCGGCAAAGCGGCCGTGGAACTGTTTGACGCGGTATGGGACGGCAAGACGGGCATTCGGCTGCTCGGCGTGGCCGTCGGCAACCTGGTCAGGCCGGAGGAGCCCATTCAAACCGATCTCTTCAAGAGCGGCGACGAGAAGTCGGATCGTCTCGTGCGCGCGCTGGACACCATAAGGGACCGTTACGGACGCCGCGCGATACACCATGGCGTTTCTTCAATAAAACCCTGATCGACAAAACCGTGATGGACTGTTGACGAGTTGCTTCATCGGAAGGCAGCGAAATGATTAAAAAACTGTTGCTGGTCTTTGGCGTCTTCGTGCTGGCCGTCGTAAGCGTGATGGTCTACTACATGTGGAAGGGACCCGATCTCACAAGATACGACTATCTGATTGAACCTGCGATTTCGACCAAGCCGCCCCAGAAGATGATTTTGGTCGAGGTCAGGGGCGATCCGAATGTCGTGGCACAAGGCGCATACGAACTGCTGTATGAGTTGTACTACGGCACAGCCGGAGTGGATATGTGGCCCCTTCCCGCTCCGAGGGCCCGTTGGACCGTGGCGCCCGACCGGCCCAAGGACGAGTGGATCGGCATTTACGGTATCCCCGTCCCGGATTCCGCCACGGAACTCCCGGAACATACTGCGATTCCCGGCATGAAGACGTCGCTAGAGACCTGGACGTACGGTGAAGTCGTGGAACTGCTATACATCGGCCCCTACGACGATGAAACGCCTTCCATCCAGCGCATGCGGGATTATGTTGAGGAGCGGGGATATACGTTCACCGGACCCCACGAGGAAGAATACCTGAAGGGCCCCGGTATGATATTCAGTGGGAATCCCGATGAATACGTGACCATTCTGCGGTATGAGATCGGTAGGCAGGAGGAATTAGTGACGGACGAGGCCGATTCGTTATCCGTGGAAGAGACCGTTGCGGAACCTGTGGAGGAAAATGTAGTTGAAGAAGAATGAACTCATCCTAATTCAGGAGGGAATATGCTTGAGTTTACCGGACTGAACTGGCTGGCCATACTCGTGGCCACTGTGGCTGGATTCGCACTCGGCGGGATCTGGTACGGCCCGCTTTTCGGCGACACCTGGCTGGCCGCGCTGGGAAAAACGGCGGATCAGATTCAGCCTTCACCCACCCCGTTTATTATCAGTTTCTTTACCTCCCTGATCACGGCGGTCGTGCTCGCACTTCTCATCAATGCCCTGAACATATCGACCCTGGGCGACGGCGTGGTGATCGGTCTCCTCGTGGGCATCGGCTTCATTGCCACGGCGATGGCGTCGGACAGCGCCTTTGGCGACACGGGGCTGAATCTGTGGTTGATCCAGTCAGGGTATCGCACGCTCTACAGTGTGCTGATGGGCGCGATTCTCGCCGTGTGGCGGTAGTTGGCTTGCATGGCGTCTGATGCCGCGCGTATAATGCGTACAGCAGGTCACGGTTGGCCAGCCTCGGGCAGGGAAGAAAAAACGGCAGGGATGAGGAAAACGGACAGGATAGGTCATCTATGGATCCGGACGCGCTTCGCAGGGAATACGTATTCGGCAGTCTGAATGAGCAGGACCTGAATGATAACCCGTTCAGGCAGTTCGACGAGTGGTTCAGGAACGCGGTCGATGCGGGGATCGAACTGGCGGACGTGATGACTGTCGCGACGGCGACACCGACCGGCGCCCCTTCGGCCAGGATGGTCGTTCTGCGGGGGGTCGATGAACGTGGATTCGTATTCTACACGGATTACAGAAGCCCGAAGAGCCGGGACCTGGACGAGAATCCCAGGGCCGCGCTGGTGTTCTACTGGCGTGAACTCGGGAGGCAGATCCGGATTACGGGTGCGGTTCGCAGGGTATCTATGGAAGAATCCGCCCGCTATTTCAATTCGAGACCCCTGGAAAGCCGCCTGGCGGCCCTGGCCTCGAGCCAAAGCGAGGTCATATCCGATCGAAGGGTCCTCGAGGAACGGTACGAGGCGCTTGAATCAGCATACCCGACCGGTGACGTTTCCTGTCCCGACAACTGGGGCGGGTTCCGCGTTTCGCCCGATGAGTTCGAATTCTGGCAGGGACGGGAACTACGCCTGCATGACCGAATTCGCTACAAGCAAGACGCGGGCGGAAAATGGGTGAATGAACGGTTGTCGCCCTGATTCCTTCCTGCGGTTGAATCGCGCATTAAACTGTCCCGGCGATCCGGCGGATCGATTTCCATTCCTGTCACGTCATAGTCCATACAGGTGGAGATGATGTCGGCGATGCCGGGAAGTACCTCGAACTGACGACATCCCCAATCCAGGAAAACAGGCAATGATGCAGAAGGAGCATGCGATCCGGCTCGGTGTCGTGGGCTGCGGATGGGCCGGCCATGCCGCCGTGCGATCGGCCCAGGCAAGCGCACTGCTGGATGTCGTCGCGATCGGCGACCTGGATGAGGAGCGTCGAAACGGCGTAGCCCGTGAGGAGGGGGTGCCCAATAGATACGGTCCCTACCAGGATCTGCTGGCCAATGAAGGGGTGGATGCCGTGCTCCTGGCCGTGAATCCGCCCGTCCGCTATTTCATGGTCTTCGATGCCATCGATGCCGGCAAGCACGTACTCGTGCAGAAACCGCACGCAACCCGCGCCGAGCATGTCTTGGAAATAGAGGAAGCGGCCGAGCGCGCCGGGGTGACGCTGCAGTTCTGCTACTTCATGCGTCACGATCCGGTGAACCGCAGAACCCGCACCGCGTTAAGCCGCGGCCGCATCGGTGAGCCGTACCACGCCCGCATCTTTCTGAAATTCAACCACAGGGCGCCTTTGGACAGTCCCGAAGGCTGGACCCACGTGTATGGTCAGAAGGGCGGCGCACTGGGGCAGCATGCATCGCACGAGTTGGACCTGGCCTGGTGGTGGATGGGCTGTCCGGATCCCCAATGGGCCTTTGCCGCCAAGCACGTCGTCGAGGCGCTTTACGACGGACCGGAAGGTCCGGCCGAAGACTATTTCTCAGGGCTTGCCGGTTTCGATGGAGGCAAGACGATCCAGATTGACTGCTCCCGCTGGATGCACTGCGATACGCCCACGGTGGTGGAGGTATACGGGAGCGAAGGCGCCTATTCTCACGGTCAACTGTGGCATTGGAAGGATGGCGTTTTTAACGCGCAGCAGATCGAGGACGAATCCGACGTACCGCATACGGAACCACCGCGTGAGGGATTGCCCTTCTACCACGAGGTGGAACATTTCGCACGCGCTATAGCGGGACGGGTAGCTCCCGACGTCAACGCGAATGACGCGTACAGGTTCATGCAGCTTCTCGACGCGATGTACGAGAGTGCGCGGACTGGTGAAAAGGTGTACATCGGATAAGTGAGCAGGGAGCGTTCGCGGACTTTCGAATAGGAGATCACAAGGGGTTTTAGGGCCAACTCGCAGCGAAATGGACGCGCGGTTCCGGGGAAGAGCCGCATTGGGTGGGTCTTCCTGCCGCCGGTCAGTGGGCGTGCGCCCATTCGACCAGAATCGCCATCAATACGATACCCAAAATAACCAGGGCGAACTTGAAAACGCGGTCATGGTCCCGCGTCGGCATGGGCTGGTCGTCTTCCCCGGCGAGCACGCTCATGACGAATTTCGCCACACGCACGTTGCGCCTGGACAGTTCCGCGTCGATGATGTCTATGATCGCGACGTAGATGAACGTGCCCGCGGCGAGGGCGTTGAAACTGCCTTCAATTACGGCAGTGACCATAACGCTGCCTTCCAGGGCCATGTGGCCTGCCAACCCCGCAAGCACACCCAGGGGGGTCATGGCGGCAAAGACTGCCAGCATGGGTTTCTGGCGGTTCTTCTGGATGCCCGCCCTGTGTACGCTGACCATCAAGGCGAAAGCGGCCGATCCCTTGTGACAGAGAATCCCGAGCAATATGATGACCAGGCCGGATAAGTGGGATTCGATGCCGAGTGAAATACCGGCGATGACGGAATGGATAGATAGCAGGACAAGCAATACGTACGGGTATATGCAATGTTGTGATGTACTCTCTTCATGGTCGGCGCCGTGGTGATCTCCATAGATTACGCGATCGATCAGCAGCAGGGCTACGAGACCGAGTGCTGCCAGTAGCGCGGCCAGCGGATAATCCGTGACCCCTTCGAGCTTTTCTATCCCCTCGGGCAGCAGGTGAATGAAGCCGACCCCGAGGAATAGCCCACCCGCGAAGGCGTTTCCCAGCGAAAAAAACCGCCTGCTGGATTCATGGCGGGCGAAATAAAGGGGGATCAAACCGCCAATCACGGCGATGGCTAATATCGCGGTGGCGGAGAATAACTTGAATGTCAAGAGTGACATGGGTTAATCCTGTGATACTGGCCACCCGGAACAGTGAGTTCGCAAAATCGGACTGCCCCGACACAGCAACCGGACCTATCCCGGCGGACGCTGCGTGGCCAAAGCCAGGGTATTACCGGACGGGTCCTTGAAAAACGCCATCCATTCCTCGTGACCCGATTCGCCGAATATGCCCTGGTCGTCCCGGAAAATGGCCCGGGGTTCATGGGTGAACTCGATGCCCTTCGCTTTCAACTCTTCATGGGCGGCGTTAATGTCGTCTACCCAGAAATAGATCGTGGCACTGGGGGCAGCTCTTTCAAATAGTATCCTGGTACCGAAAAAATCGAAGAACAACAAGCCCGGCGGACCTTTGAAATAGGCCAATAGCCGGGCGCCGAGGGATTCTTCATAAAAAGTCCTGGTTTCATTCAGATCGCGGGACAGTACGGCGACCTGGTGCAGTTTCTCGATTTTCACGAAAAGCCTCCGAGGGCGATCAACGAGGTATTACATTCCGTCGGAGCGACGCGCTCCCGGCGCCGGATTTAAAGAAGCCCGGTAACGTCCGGACCGCGACCGACTCTCACGGCCACTTCTAGCGGCGTTTCGTTGTTGGCATTCGTAAGGGTCCGGCTACATCCTTCCGCGACCAGGGCCTCGATCACTTCGGGCCGGTTCAACTGGGCGGCCATGTGCAGGGGCGCGTCCCCCTGGTAGATGGGGCCCCAGTCGGACTGTACGCCGATTCCCGCTCGGTGATTGGGGTCCAGACCGGCGTCGCCGAGAATCCGGATGGTCTCGCGGTGATCCGGAAGCTGGTGATCGCCGGGTCTCACTTCCGCGGCGGAATGAAACGCGGATGATCCGTTTTGAGGATTGATCTGACCTGGGTCGGCTCCCAGCCGGATCTGCATCTTCAATCTTTCGGGATCGATTTGCCAGACCGAAAAGTAGACGGGCGCGCCGCCGTTACCGTGCCACAGGTTGATGTCGGCGCCGTGATCGATCAGGTACTGGGCGATTTGCTCGTCTCGGCACGTGCAGAGCGGACGGCCGTGCACGTTGTCGATATTGGGATCGGCGCCTGCTTCGATCAGCAACCTGACCATGTCGAAATTGACCTTTCGCTCGACCTGGCGCCAATCTATCTGCTGTTGGGGCGGTCCGGTTACGACGAAGACAAGCGTGGCAACGTGGAAACGGCCTTCACGGTACGGATCATCGAAGGCTTCGTGCTTGAAATCGGCCAGCGACGGGTCCTCCGCCAACATTTCGGCCATGAGTTCGAGGTCTTCGGCGTACACGGCGCCGATCCACTGTTTTTCCTTGTCAAATCGCATCAGGGTCTCCCATAATTACCCTGAATCATGATTAGTCCCGCCGGGTGTGCCTGTCAATACAAACGTCGATATGCAGCACGAGTCAAATTGCGACACAGGTAGATATGCGTACCGACAGGATGAGCCTGCCTGAACGCATCGGACTGCGCATCCTTGCAGTTTGAGATTTCAGTGTACAACCGTAATTCCGGTATTTGTAACGCCAACCACCCCGACTGACACTAAAGAAATGTGATCACATGACAGAACCACTGGCCAAGATAACGCCGGAGTACTGTATAGAAATAGAACGGACGTACGCCCATCCGGTCTCCCGGGTGTGGGATGCCGTCACGACGGCGGACGGAATCTCCTCGTGGATGAAGTATGAAGCCACGCTGGAGCGCCGGATCGGCGGCCGGATTTTCGTGGATTTCAAATCGGAAGGCAACCTGGAGGGCATTGTCTGTGAATGGGCGCCTGAACGGGTGTTTGCCTATACCTGGGGACTCTCCGTGCTAAGATGGGAGCTCGGACCCCGTGAAGGCGGCACGCGGCTTCGATTCACGAACTCCCACGTCACCCCGGATATCCTGATGGGATTCGCCGCGGGCTGGCACGCCTTCATCGACCACCTGGGACCGTATCTGGCCGGGACCACGGTGGAGGACCGCTACGACGATCTCATGAAGACCTACACGAATCGATATGGTCACCTGGTCGAGAACAAAAGTGACTCAGAAGGGGGAAGGGGAACATGACAAACGGGACGAATATGACGAACGGGACGACCTCCAGTGCCTTCACCGTGGCCGAACTGTGCCAGGCGTCCGCCGCCGGAGACATGAAACGCCTTAATACCATTCTGACCGTCGCACCCCACCTGGTGGGTGTGGATACGGCTTCCTTCGATGAGCACCGTGCCCTGCATCACGCGGTGGTAAACCACCGGACGGAAGCCGTTTCCGCACTCATGGCCGCGGGCGCCGATCCGAACCAGGGGGTCTATCCCCACAGGGACGCGTCCACGCCCCTGGCTATGGCTCGCGACCGCGGTTTCGGTGATATCATAGAAACAATCAATGAAGAACTGGAGCGAAGGCGCGAGGCGAACCTCTGTCCCAACCTGACCGTTTCCCCAGAGGTCGTTCTGCTCGCCCGCAAGGTGGAGGATGGCGATGTGGCGGGCGCGATGCGGGATATACACGAAACGCCCGAACTGGCGGAGGCCTGCGACGAGAACGGAAACACGGTCCTGCACCACGCCGCCAGCCACGGCTATCCCAGTCTCGTTCAAGCGCTGCTGACTGCCAACGCCGATACGGGCAAGACCAACCTGGAGGGCCGGACTCCGCTCGAACTGGCTGCGGAACAAACCGTCGCAACGGACAGGCGCCGGGCTGAAGGCTGTTTCATGGCCGCGGGCATCCTGATGACCGCGGGGGCCCCGAGAAGTCTTCGAACGAACGTCATGCTTGGAGACCTGGAAGCCGTACGTCAGGTCGCGGAGAGTCACCAGGACCTGTTCGAACCGGATATTGAAACCGAAACCCACCTGCTGGGTGATGCTGTCCGGCATAATCGATACGAGATGGTGAAGCTGCTGCTCGATCTCGGCATGGACCCGGACCAGCGGTACCGAATACAATCCCTGGAAGAAGAAACATATAACTGGGGCGAACCGCTTTGGATCGCGGCGGGCGACGGGATGTACGACATCGCGCAACTGCTTCTGGATCGCGGTGCCGATCCTAACGCCGCCGTTTACGCGTCTGGCGATCCCATGAGCCGGGCGTACAACAACAGGGACGAACGCATGAAGCGTCTGCTCTACAGGTACGGGGGATCGATGACCCCGGAAGGCGCTGCCCTGGAATGCGATACCTCTGCGGCGGTCATGGCGCTAAAACTCAAACCGGAACTGCTGGAAGGCATCCTGTGGGGAGCCGCCTGCGGCGGTGATCCCAGCGTGGTGGGCGTGTGCCTGCCCAGAATCGATTGGGTTTTGAATGACCCCCGGTGGTACGGTCTGATCATCCAGCCCATCCGGATATGGCCCTGCAATCCCCATCGCAAGTACAGGGAGTTTGATCGTTCCGTATTTCCAGAAATGGTCCGGATGTTTCTCGATCACGGTGTGGACCCAAACGTGAAGGGTCGGCGCGATACGTCGCTGTTGCACCACATCGCGGCTGCAGGGAAGGTCTGGGGAGAGCCGGTGCTGAGAGAAGATGAGCGGATCGAGTTCGCCCGCCTGTTTCTCGACCACGGCGCGACGCTCGAAAGCAGGGACACGCTGCTCCACTCCACGCCCCTGGCCTGGGCGTCCCGCTGGGCACGAGAGGATCTTGTCGAACTGTACCTTGAGCACGGCGCAGACCCCCAGCCCGATGGGGAGCACTGGACCACGCCGCTCGCCTGGGCGGAACGGTACGGGCATGTGTCCATCGCGGACCGTCTGCGGGAAGCCGGCGCCGTTTCCTGAGCGCACAGATGGCGGAAGGCAAAGGACCTGACGCGGAACGGAGCAAGGGCCAACCTGGCAATACCTGCCGCAACAGCGACTATTGCTTACCCTGCTCGAGGATCTGGCGGTCTATCCTGGTCAGGATGCCAGTGGGTGGCAGCGACATGGGTGATGCCATCTTCCGTCGTGACGTAATAGACGGTCAGCATGGTACCGTCACCCAATTCCGCTGAAATCGGATAGCCCACATCCGCGCCGCCCATTCGGGCACGCTTTTCCGGAGGCCACTCATTCGATAAGCCACCGCCGTCATCCCGGAGCACGTATTCGTGGTCTGTGTCCCAGGTGCGTCCGCCGTCCTCACTAATCAAGGCCCGTATACCCATCGGGGCACGGCGATAGCCGTAGGTACAAAGAATTCGTCCATCACTTAATTTGAGCAGGTGGTTCGGATAGCCCTCAAATGACGTCTCTACCGGGCAGGTCCAGGTCCTGCCGCCGTCTTCGGACCAGACTTCCAAGGTGTAGAACCGGTCCTTTTGATAGGTATGCTTAACAACACCCGGCGCCCAGTAACACGTCGAGCGGATATGGCCCAGGACACGGTTCGGCTCGGTCTCTACCAGTGCCCATTCGCTGCCGATACGCGGCACCGCCTCATGGAGATGCCAGGTCTCTCCGTCGTCGCTGGACCGGAATATGAGACAATCGCCCCCGCCCCCTGCTCGCACCGTGTATATAGGAAACAACCACGTACCGTCTTCGAGTACTATTCCGCGTGGAAAACCGACCGTAAATTCATAGCCCGGCACGGTCCAGGTGCGCCGATCCCAGGAGTGTCCCTCATCCCGGGATCGTACCATCGACAGTCGATAACCCTTTATGATCAACTTTCCCGGAAAAAGGGACGTGTACGTCTCATCCTCTACGAAACTCAGGCCCCGTGCCTCGGCTTCCTCCCGACGGTCCAGTGTCCAGATTTCCGGTCCCACCGAGCCCACCGCCATAAAGGTTCCATCGGGTAAAATGCCGGAAAGCCTGTCGTACCGCTCCCGCGGCGATGTACCGGGCCAGTTGGGTGGCAACGAAGGATCTTCCGACAGCGTCCAGGTTCGACCGTTGTTGCAGGACACAAACGTCAGCCAGTCTGCCAGACCGTAGTGATCCCCGAAAGGCGAAGAGATACAGCCGATCGTCAACCGACCGTCCGGAAGTCGAGTCAATACAGGAAACGCATTGTAGCGTCCCTTTTCTTTCATAACGATACGGTGTTGCATGGTTAACCTTGAAGGAAAATGAATTGCACGCGCGCGTCAACGGCAATCTGGAGATCGATTTCGCCCGTGAAGCCTGACTTCCTGCGGAGAACCGGGGCTGTCCAGGGACCGGCTGTGGATGATTCCCAATAGTAGCGAACTCGACCGGTTTGCCACTTAGAGACGTAATCGTGGTTATCGACATTTGATACACTTTTCCTTATCTTGGCATTGGTCTTCTGCGCTCATATGCCGGCAAGACAGGCTTTTATTGTTACCAACTGAGTGAAATGCACGTTGAGAAACGGTTGAATTAAAACTATCGTTCGATGACAGAACCTGGAGGAAGGGAGGACAAGCCGATGTCCACTCCCCCTGAACCCTGCGGTCAGACGACCCGGAACGGCGAGTCGGCGAAAGAACGACTGCGAGCCGCCATCTGGCAGGTTGACCCGGAGCAGGTCGAAGAATGCCTTTCCCGGGATTCCAGCATAGTGAATGAACCGATGGCCCATCCCCGTTGGGGAGGCTGTCCCGTGCCGATACAACTGGCGGCCGAGCGCGGGGATACGAAGGTCATTGAATTGCTACTGCGGAATGGAGCGGATCCGAACCACAGCGCCGATTCCTACGGCGGTTGGAGCGCTTTGCACCTGGCGGCGCACTGGGGGCACCTGGAAGCCGCCGCTCTTCTGCGGGAACGTGGCGCCACGGTCGACATGCACGCCGCGTGTCTGCTGGATGACGTCTCCGCCGTTCGTACGATTCTTGCGGAAGATCCTGAAGCGGCAGTCCGCCCGGACCTCGGCGGAGTAACGCCCCTCCACGTGGCCATGTCAGTCGAAACGGCCGGGCTGCTTCTCGATCATCAAGCGCAACTGGATACGCTCGACAGCGAGGGCAACACGCCGTTGGGCGCGGCGCTCAGCCGCGGGGAACGGTGCCGCGTGGTTGCGCAGTTTCTGATAGCGCGCGGCGCACCGGTCGACCCGTGCCAGCTCGCGGCGCTTGGAAGGACAGACGAACTCCGCCAGGTATACAAAAAAGATGGGGGTGTCACAGCATATTCGGGGAAGATCGGCGTACATGCCGTGGTGGGCACGCCACTGCACGCCGCGGTTCAGCATGGATGGGAGGATACGGTCCGGGCGCTGCTGGACTGGGGAGCGGATGCTAACGCCCGTGCGGATTCCGGGCAGACGCCCCTCCATCTATGCGGGAACAGGGAGATCGCGAAGTTGCTCGTCGAAGCCGGCGCCGATCCCGCCGCGACAGACGATGAACACGGCACGACGCCGCTGGTATGGGCGGAAGTGGGGATTGAAATACACGGCCCTACGGCGGAGCGAAAATCTCTTGTTAAGTTTTTGAAGGACATTACGCCGGTAAGGAAGGACTAGCCGCTTCGAACATCGAGACGATACGGGCTTTATCGGGACGCTTCATACGGCGGGCAATTCCCAGGGGCGTCTTTCCGAGCCTGTCTTCAAGTTTCGGATCGGCTCCATGGGAAAACAGCAGTTCCACGGATTTGACGATATCGGCCCTGGGACCCGCCTTCAGGGCGTAGAACAGGGGCGTTTCGCCTTTATCATTACGCCCGTCGACCGGCGCTCCGTTTTCCATCAGCACCTCCATGACCCCCGTGAATCCCGCCTTGGCGGCAAAGTGCAGCGGCTGGGCACCGCGCAGAACCGTATCGATCCGGGCCCCCTTGTCCAGCAGTGCCTGCACGTAGCCGGGATCGTCCCGCTGGCTGTTGTTTCCCGTACACGCCGTCCAGATCCAATTCCCATCGGGATAGTTCACGTCCGCGCCGCGGGCGAGCAGGAGCGCGGAGATCTCGGGATCGAGGACCCAGCGGCCGCAACCGATCCTCGAGGCATCCGTTCCGTGTGCCAGCAACAACCGGACCAGGCTCGCCTGTCCCCGTCCCGCCGCGTATTTCAACAGGACTGTGCTGTTCACGCCAGTCTCCGCGCCACGTTCAAAGAGGAACCTGGCGACGGGTTCATGGCCGCCGTACACGGCATGGTGCAACGGGGTCACGGGCAACAGGTCGCAGGCGGGGTCGCTTGCGTTGACCAGGCCGGGATGGGCATCGAGCAGAACGGCAATCCGGTCCAAGTCTCCGAGAAAACAAGCGCTGAAGATATCGTACACCGCGCCGCGGTCCGCCAGGTAATCGGCCGTTTCGTCTTTCTTCTTGCTCCGGGCGGCGCAGTAAGCGGTCATCATGATATCGCTCGAATGGGCAGATGGAATGTTTACATCCACGCCCCGGTCAAGCAGCAGGGCCGCGACCCGCGTATGTCCCCTCAGCGCCGCTTCCACGAGTATGATTGCGCTGTGACGGGGATCGTTCAGTATCGTGGAATCCTCCTCAAGAAAGTGCTCGAGAGCTTCCACCTGTCCCCTGGCCGCCATTTTGGCCGGTTGTCTCCATCGTCTTTCCCTGTAGCATCTGAGTTGTCCGAGGCTTTCTGGTGGCTTCTTCTCGTTGACGAGTCCGCGGGCGAGGGGACCGAGGCTGGCCAGCGCTTCGTTCACGAGCCGGTCGTCCCCCACATGCTCGCACAACGCATCGTTCATGTGCGCCAGCCACCGTTCCGCGGATTCCGGCGTGATGTGAATATGCCCGTGGTGGTTTTTGATTCCGCCGTAGGCGTGATGATGGGTATAGCCCGGTTCTCCTCCCATCCATTCTTCGAGGAAGGCTTTCTGTTTCATTCGTTCTGGAGCCAGTGTCCGGGTAAACATCGGACGCAGGTCGGAATCTACTTCGATCCGGTCGTACAGCCCGTCGATTACCTTCGCGATCACGGATCGGCCGCCGATTCGTTGGAAGAGCGTCGGTTCGGGCCTCAGCTTCGGGGCGAGGCCGCCCCGATGGCGCAGCGCGGCGTGCACGGCGGAGGAATTCGGTTCATTGGGCGTGACGGTCACGGAATCATCCTCAAGGTTCGGTACCACAGACTACTTGTCCGAAAATGACCCGGCCAAGGAATCGGATCGGGAATTTAAACATATTTTGATCGATCTTGTGGAGCGATTCAAGGAATATCGGGGCCTGAAACCACCTTGCGATACCACTCGGCAGCCGGAACCGGGCGTCAAATTCGATACGGGCTGAACTCGGTTGACCTGCCTCCAACCGAGGCGTGCCGGGCGTTCAGCAAGGTATTTGCGCGTTGACCCATCATTCCCAAATGTTTAATTTAACCGCTTATGTCAAACGGACGGGCGGTAGCATTGTTCGGCTGGCGGGATACCTCGATGGAAAACACATCACAGTCTATACGGCAGCGGTTCGAGGCAGCTCTCGACGCCTTTGTCGCGAAGGCGAAACAGGACCGCCACGTACTGGCGGCGATTCTGTTCGGTAGCCTTTCCGCCGACCGGGTCTGGGAGAAATCCGATATCGACCTGATTGTCGTAACACGAGACGACAAGGACCTTTTCCGCAAAGAAGGCAGGGGGGACGACGACGAGGTATCGGAAGGCGCGGCGCTCCTGGAACACGACGTATACATTCACGTGTTCATGCAGCCCCGTTCCGCGTTCAGGAAAATGATAGAAGGGGGCCTGCAAAGCTCCTTCATGCATTCCTCGTTCGCGGAAAGCCGCCTGCTGTTTACCCGGGACGAAACCATTCGCGAACTGTACGAGGGCATCGGGGAACTGAAAGAGAGAGACCGGCAGGTGCAGCTCATGCACGCCGGCGCTTTCGTGATACCTACCCTGTACAAAGCCGAGAAGTGGTTTCACGTGAAGGAGGATCTTCACTACAGTTTCCTTTACATATTGCACTGTGTGAACGGACTGGCGAAGATTGAGGTGTTTCTCGACAGTCAACTGGCCAGCCGTGAAGTAATCCAACAGGCGCTTCGGTTGAATCCGGACTTTTTCATGGCCGTATACACCCGCCTGATCGATCAACCGGTTTCCAACGAAGCGATCGCCGGCGCCCTGGCAAGCATCGAGGCATACTTGGAAGCGCGAATCCCGGTTATGTTCCAGCCCATACTCGATTACCTGGCGGAGGAGGGTTCGGTCCGCTCGGTCACGGAAATCGAAACCTATTTCGATAATCAGATGAACCTCCGGGGCGTGACGACGGTCTGTGAATGGCTGGCGGACAAAGAGGTCATCAGCCGGGTGTCGAGTCCGCTCAGACTGACGCTTAAAAGTAACGTGGAGTACGAGGAACTCGCTTTCTACCATTACCGGCCCTGAAGGTGCCAGACGGGTTACGGAGTCACTTGGATGTCAGAAACCACGACGCGTAAACAGCCGGCCGCCAGCGCGCTAACCACATCCTCCAACAACGGTGAGGTCGGTCGGCATGGTCCGCGTTCGACCATACTCGTTCAAGGCGCGCGGGAACATAATCTCCGGAACATCACGGTGGAGATTCCCCGGAACCAGCTGGTCGTCGTGACCGGACTGTCCGGATCGGGCAAGTCATCCCTGGCCTTCGACACGATCTACGCGGAAGGACAGCGTCGGTACATGGAGTCGCTGTCCGCCTTCGCGCGAAGGTACATCCAGCAGGTAGGCAAGCCCGACGTGGACTACCTCTTCGGGCTTTCGCCCGTCATATCCATCGAACAGAAAACGGTGGCGCGCAATCCCCGGTCCACCGTGGGCACCATGACGGACGTCAGCAGCTACCTGAACCTTCTGTTTGCGACGATCAGCGCGGCCACGTGCCCCTACTGCAGTCATGTAATACCCATCAAGACCAGCACGCAGATCCTGGATGAACTGATGGCGCTGCCCGAGGGGACCGAAGTGGAACTGCGGACCCCGGTATCGACGATATATGGCGAGGACCTGGAGTTTCTCTTCGCCGAAATCCGCAAGAAAGGGTATCGGCACCTGGTCATTAACGGGGAGCAGGTGGACATCAGCGGCGAGACAGGCTTCGATGATTCAGACGACCTGAGGATGGAGGTCATCGTGGACCGGTTCGTCCTGAGACCGGGCGTGGAAAAGCAATTGGCCAAGGGCCTGGAAAACGCGCTGCTCCTTGGGGATCAGTTCCTGCAGGTCCACGTGACTAAGGCCGGGCCGAGTCGCGAGGCCGAACGGTTCCATGCCGCCTTTGGATGTCCGGACCATCACCTTGTGGTGGGTGACCTGGTCCCCGATTTCTTCCAGTTCAATAACCCGTCCAGCGCGTGCCGGACCTGTCTCGGGCTCGGAACCTACATGGTCGTGCACCGGGATCTTCTGGTGCCCGACAAGTCGCTGAGCATACGGGGTGGATGTTTCGTGAAAGACGCCTTCAATTACACGCCCGACACCTGGTCCGGCCGCGTCATGTACAGCCTCTCCCGGCATATGGGATTCAGCCTGGATACGCCCTTCCGCGAACTTCCTTCTCCCGTTCGGGATGTGCTTTTCGACGGCACGCCCGACAAGTTCCCCTTGCTCTCCCCGCCCGATGCGAAGGAACAGGATCACAAGCTTCTGGGCAAGCCCTGGGGATTCGGTGGCATCGGCAAGGGTATCGAGCGGCATTACAAGCGATATCGGCAGAAACAGGTCACCAGTTCTGGCATGGAAGCCTGGCTGGAAAAGGTCATGATGGAACGGGAATGCCCGGACTGCCGGGGATCCCGGCTCAGGGCTACCCGTCACCTGTTCCGGATCAACGGCCAAACGATCCACGATTTCGGGGAGATGAACTTCGACGAGCTTCGTTACGAATTGGACAGGATCGAGCCCACCGGGCGCAAGATGCTCGCCGGCAAACAGGTAATTCGCGAGATCACCGGCCGTCTCGATCTCCTGTTGGGCATAGGCCTCGAGTACCTGAGCTTCAACCGCCGGGCCGGTACGCTGTCGGGCGGAGAGGCCCAGAGAATACGGCTTTCCACGCAGATTGGTTCCGGTCTGATGGGCATGCTTTACGTACTGGATGAACCGAGCATCGGCCTGCATCCGAAGGACAACGTGAAGATGATCAGGACGCTGAGGCGGTTGCGCGATCTCGGCAACACGGTCATCGTGGTCGAACACGACGAGGAAACCATACGCGCCGCCGATCATATTGTCGAAATGGGGCCGGGACCGGGCGTACATGGTGGAGAGGTGGTTGTGCAGGGGGAACTCTCCGATGTCCTGAACTGTCCGTCGTCGCCCACCGGCCAGTACCTGTCAGGCGTCCTGACCATCGAGGCGCCGCGGAAACGGCGCGTTGCAACCGGCCGGACGCTGCGCATCCTGGGCGCGCGGGAAAACAACCTGAAGAACATCGACGTCGAAATCCCCCTGGGGCAGTTCGTTTGCGTGACCGGCGCGTCGGGTTCAGGCAAGAGTACGCTGATCAATGAAATCCTGTTCAAGAAGCTGTACAACCTGCTCTACGACAGCCGCGTGCTTTCTGGAGATCACGACCGGCTCGAAGGCACAGAACACATCAAGCACGTGATCAACATCGACCAGTCCCCTATCGGCAGGAACGCCCGGTCGAACCCCGCCACGTACATCGGATTCTATGACCAGATCAGAACCCTGTTTTCAAAGACTGAGGAAGCCAGATCCAGGGGATTCCGACCGGGCCGGTTCAGCTTCAACGTAGCCGAGGGACGCTGTGCGGAGTGCAACGGCGAGGGTACGATCACGACTCAGCTCTACTTCATGCCGGACGTGGAAGTTCCGTGCGAGTCCTGCAAGGGGAACCGGTACAACCCGGAAACACTCGAGGTGACCTACAGGGGGAAGACCATCGCGGACGTGTTGAACATGTCCGTTGAAGAGGGGGTTGCGTTTTTCGAGGAAAGCGACTCCATCTCGAAGAAGATCGGGACGCTGAATCAGCTGGGACTGGGCTACCTTACCCTGGGACAGTCCGCCACCACGCTTTCCGGTGGCGAGGCCCAGCGCATCAAGCTGGCGAGTGAACTCGGCAAGTTGCGGCGGGGCAGCCACATCCTGTATATCCTGGATGAACCTACCACCGGTTTGCACCTGGCTGACATCATCCATCTGCTGACAAGCCTGGACCGGCTTATAGAATCCGGTCACAGCGTGCTGGTGATCGAACACCACCTCGACGTGATCAAGATGGCCGACCACATCATCGACCTGGGACTTGAAGGCGGTCACAGCGGCGGCGAGGTGATCGCCACAGGCACCCCCGAGGAGGTAGCCGTAGACGACCGGTCCTTCACGGGCGGGTTTCTGCGAAGTCATTTGAACCATGGCCAGATCTGAACGAGAACATAACCCCGGCGGGGATCGCTCACTACCGTCCAGTGACCCCGCGGATCAATGCGAACCCCCGGATAGCGGAGAAGACGTAGGCTACCTGCTCCACGTTTTTCATCGCACGGAGCGCGGAAGGGACGTGATCTGCGGTGTCGGGAAACTCCAGGGCGGGCATTCCTTCCTGTTTACAGATGACCGCGTTTCGCCCACGCTCTACGTCCGGACGTCGGAAACGCAGGCGGCTTCCGATCGGATCGAATCCGATGGGATCACCGCCAGGTTTGTCTCGTCGGAATTCACGACCATGGACGGCGAACCGGTGGTCGGCGTCCGGTGCGACCGCGTACGGGATCAGCGCGGTCTGGCCAAAGGGCTCGAAGCCCAGGGTGCGCGAAGTTACGAAGGCGACCTGCCTTTCGGCAGGCAGTTCCTGATCGGAGGGGGATTGCGCGGCGGTGTCCGGATCAGCGGTTCCTGGACGCCCGGTCACCGGGTCGACCGCGTGTATGCCGACCCGTCGCTGCAGCCCGCTTACTGGGAGCCGTCATTCAGCGTACTGGCCCTGGACATCGAAACGGATCCGGAAGCGACCACCATTTACGCCGTGGGTATGATTCTGGCGGATACGGCTTCGGGCGTCGGATCGGAAGAGATCCACATGGTCGGCGAACCCGCTCCAGGTGACCCGGCCTCCCTGGTCTGCTGGACCGACGAGGCGTCGATGCTGCGCGGAGTGTCGGCGCGGTTGCTCGAAATGGACCCCGACCTGCTCACCGGATGGAACCTGGTCGACTTTGACCTGAAAGTGCTGCAACGGCGCTTCAGGGACCTGAACGTGCCTTTTCAGCTCGGGCGGACGGAGGACCTGTCATGGTACCGATCCGGCGAAGTGTGGGGCGGCAGCACCATGGTTATCCACGGGCGCCAGATCCTGGATGCCCTGCATCTCCTTCGCGGCACGCTGCAAAGATTCGATGATTACCGGCTGGACACGGTGGCCCACGCCATCCTGGGCAGGGGAAAGCTGCTGGAGGAGGATTCGGGGAATTCGAGGGCGGAGAAGATCACGGAAGTCTACCGGGAGGACAGAAACCTCTTCTGCGCCTATTGCCTGGAGGATGCCCGGCTGGTTCTAGATATCCTGGAAGCGGAAGGGTTGATCAACCTTACCCTGCGCAGGGGACTGCTCACGGGCCTTCCGCTGGAACGTGCCTGGGTGAGCGTGGCCGCCTTCGACAATATCTATATCAACGCCCTGCATCGGCGCAGCATGGTGGCGCCGACAACCGGCGTGGACCGCACCCCGGGCGCCGGCGCGCCGGGCGGACTCATCATTCCGTCGAAGGCAGGGTTGTACCGGAACGTATTCGTTTTTGATTTCAAGAGCCTTTACCCTTCCATCATACGAACCTTCAACATCGATCCCCTGGCACATGTCGAGGCTCGGGACGAAATGAACGAAGATGACAGTCTTACCGCGCCCAACGGCGCGCGATTTTCCCGCACGCCCGGTATACTGCCCTCCATGCTGGAGCAGTTCTTCAAGAGCCGCGAGGAGGCCAAGGCCGTCGGCGACGACCTTGCTTCCTTCACCTACAAGATCGTCATGAATTCGTTCTACGGCGTGCTGGCGTCGGCTTCCTGCCGCTTCGCCGCGCCCCAACTGGCCGGCGCGATTACTGAATTAGGCCACTACATTCTGAAGTGGTGCCGCGACGAGCTGGAGAAAGACGGCTACGAGGTGCTGTATGGGGATACCGACTCGGTGTTCGTAGATCTGAACTCGCCGGACCTTGCCGATCCGGATGAAGCCCTGCGGCTCGGTGGCGCGGTGTGCGATCTTATCAACGAACGGCTTTCCGATCACGTCAAGGAGCGGTATGGCGTTTCTTCTTTCCTCGAACTGGAACTGGAAAAGCACTACCACCGGTTTCTGCTTCCATCCATGCGAGGGGACAGCGAACGGGGACGGGCCAAGGGATACGCGGGGCTCAGACGGGACGGCGATGGCGACCGGGTGGAAATCGTCGGGATGGAAGCCGTACGGAGAGACTGGACCGACCTGGCGCACCAGCTGCAGGCCGTCCTGCTCGACCGGGTGTTTCACGAAGCGCCCGGCGTCGAGATCGAAGACGAGATCTTCAGATGGGTCCTCTCTGTACAGTCCGGGCAAAAAGATGACCTGCTGGTGTACAGAAAGAACCTGCGAAAACCGGTGGAGTCCTACACGCGCTCGGTACCGCCCCACGTAAAGGCCGCCAGACTCATGGACAATCCCACCGGCGTCATTCGGTACGTGGTCACGCGGGACGGACCTCAGCCGGAAGGCCAGCTTGACGCGCCCGTTGATTACGGACATTACATTGAGAAGCAGATCCGTCCCATCGTTACCACCATTTCCCAGGTTTACGACCTGGACGTGGAAGCCGCGATCTCGGGCCGGCTCAGTCTGTTCGGCGGCGCCTCGACGCCCGGTTCTAACGCGATAGGTCCCACGGCGGTGCGAGGAACCCGGTAATTGTACCAACGCGCTGGGACCGGCACCAGCCCACAATCTGACCGTCTTCGAAAGGGCATCATTTGAAACGATACAAGACCGTACCCGAGTACCTGGAGGCGCACGCCGAATGGCGCTCCGTCCTGGACCGGTTACGCGCCGTGATGACCGAATCGGAACTCGAAGAAACCGTCAAGTGGGGCGCGCCGTGCTATACCTTTCAGGGCAAAAACCTGATAGGTCTGGCCGCCTTCAAGGACTTCGTCAGCATATGGTTCCACCAGGGCGCGCTGCTGCACGATGACCGCGGTGTGCTGGTCAATGCCCAGGAAGGCAGGACAAAGGCCCTGAGACAGTGGAGAATCCGGACCGAGGACGAAATCGACGAAAGGCTGCTTCGGTCCTACGTAGAAGAGTCTATTGAGAACCAGCGCCAGGGCCGGGAGATCAAGGCGGACCGTAACAAGCCCGTTGAGATTCCTGACGAGCTAGCCTCCGTCCTGGCCGAAAACGCAGACCTCCGCGAACGCTTCGACGCGCTCTCCCCTGGAAAGCGGAGAGCATTCGCCGAGCATGTCGCCGAGGCCAAACGTGAGGAGACCAGGATAAGGCGCCTGGAAAAAATCCTACCCATGATCCAGGCCGGACAGGGCCTGCACGACAAGTACAGATGATATTCCACTATCATTGACCTGTGCACCACGTATTGACCTGTGCGCCATGTATTTGATCGTTGTATTCAATCTCGCGCTACGTTTCCGCGCCACAACCCAGGGAGAATCAACATGCCTAACCCCGTCGTACATTTCGAGATCGGCTGCAAGAACCGGGAAGAGACCCAGGCCTTCTACGGCAACTTGTTCGGGTGGAACATGGAGTCCCATGAACATGCTTCCATGATCCTTCCCGATGACGATTCGGGGATCAGTGGACACATTTCGGCGCTCGGTCACGAACCGCACAACTACACGCTGGTCTATGTGCAGGTCGACGATCTCGATGCGTATATCGCGAAGGCCGAGGAACTGGGCGGATCGTCCATCGTTCCGCCGACCGAAGTTCCGGGCATGGGGCATTTCGCGTGGATAACGGATATCGAGGGCACCTTCGTCGGTCTTTGGAAGCCCGCTGAATCCTGATCGAATAAAGTTGAAACCAGGAAGCTTGCGGTCCGTGCACGGCCGCGTCGACTTCGTTGAGTCGGGAAATACCAGACCATCATGCCGGGTGAGTTATCTGTAGCAGATGAAGATACGGTCCTTGACTTCGAGGCCACCCTGGATCGGTACCGGCGGTACGGCAGCGACGTCGCCAACCGGTTCCGGGATGGTGTCTTCAGCAAGGTGATAGAAACCGGGAAGGGGCCTTGCCTGATTACGCTGTATCGATCGGGTGACCGGATCAATATGCGTCTGACGCACAGGGATGCGGCTGTACAGGCGGATTCCTCGGTGATCGACACGGCGCTCGGGGCGGCCGGAAAGATCCTCGGCCTTTCCTTCCCGCTACCGGAATTCTATGCATTCGCGTCAAAGGATCCGGTCCTGTCCGCCTCGGTCGACAAACACCATGGTCTGCGACCCAACCTGCAGGTAGATCCCTTCGAGATGCTCGTTTCCTCCATCACGGCTCAGCAGATCAACCTCGGGTTCGCCTACACGGTCCGGGGCAGGCTGGTCGCCGAGTATGGAGAGTCCATGGATTTCGGTGGCGAAACCCACTATGCCTTCCCGACGCCCGGGCGGCTGGCGCAGCTGAACCCGGGCGATCTGGTTCTATTGCAGTTTTCCAGGCAGAAGGAACGGTACATCATCAACCTGGCCAAGGCGATCCGGTCGGGCGAAGTCGATCTGGATGGACTGGCGAAAATGGACGACGCTTCGGTGCAACGTTCGCTGACGGCCCTGGTGGGAATCGGCCGATGGACGGCGGACTGGTTTCTCGCCCGTTACCTGGGGAGGGGCAACGTCATCGCAGCGGGTGACCTTGCGGTTAGACGCTCCATCGAGCGGCATTACTTCAATGGAGAACGGGTTTCCGAGGAGCGAATCCGGGAATTCGCGGACCGTTGGGGCGAATTTACCAACCTTGCCGTGCAATATCTCCTGGCAGATTACGGATCCGGGGGAACGTGATCATGGTCAGTTCAGCGGGTCAGTCCCGCTCTTCGGCAATGTGCCACAACACGCCGGCAGGATCGATCAGGTTGATCTCACGAAGCCCCCACGGCTGGACCCTGGGCTCCGCGGCGCGGACGCCATCGTACCGCGCCACGAGATCCTTTTCCACGATGTGCCGCCACCACGCATCCAGGTCAGCTACCATTAACTGCATCATGAAGTTTTCCGCCCATTCCTTCTGGTAGTAGTTCTGAAGGAAAAAGCTGAATCCGTCAATCCGCAGTTCAGTCGCCCCATGGCCGGACCAGACTGCTTCGAATCCGAGATCCTCGTAGAACCTGGTCGAAGTTTCGTGGTCCTTAGATGGGACAAAAACCCTGAGCGCGCTTACTTTCAGGTTGGTCATAGCACAGTTCCCTTTTCTAAACGAAAGCGACCGCATCAGCCTCCGACAGTAAATCACCTTGTACCGGGCGACCCATCGGCCTGGCTGAACAGAGAGTTACCCTGAAATTACGATCGCGGTACCGGCCAGCCAACATATTGTAACGCCAGGCCGGATTCAAGATACTAGTATAGTGAGCATAGAATGAAGGACAGTTCTTCACACCGTAAATCTATATGCAAACGATGACCAACGATATTTTAAAATGCATTCAGGCCTCCGCGGACGCCACGGTACCCGATTCGGATCGAGGATTCGCCTTCGGCAAGCTGGTGGCTTACTATAAGGACATGGCTTTCGGTTACGCGCTAAGCCTCCTGGGTGAACGCCACCTGGCGGAGGACGCCACGCAGGAAGGGTTTGTCGCCGCGTGGCAGAACATCAGTTCGCTACGCGAGCCGGACGCGTTTCCGGCTTGGCTGCGACGCATCGTGCAATGGCAATGCTATAGGTACCGGAGAGGCCAGAACCACGTACTTGTGCCTATGGAGGACAAACTACAGGCCACCGGGGAAAGTCCCCTGGACCGGATTTCGCGCAAGGACATGAGCGAAAAGGTACGCGAGGCGGTCGAAGCGTTGCCGGAAACACTTAGAGAAGTAACACTGTTGCGGTACATTGGAGACTATTCGGCACCTGAAATCGCGGGTTTCATGGGATTGAGAGCGGGCACGGTACGCAAACGACTCTACGAAGCGCGCAACAAGCTGAAACCCCGCCTGCTTCGTGTCCTCTCCCAGGACCTAAACCACTACGCGCCGTCGACAGACAATACTCTCGGAGACCGAGTTATGAAATGGATTCGACCCGATTTCACGAGCGAGCAAGGGCATTTCATGGATGGCAAGCCAGACAGGGTATGGGACATGCTGTTGGCCGCGGTTGAAGGAGACCTGGCCAGAATCCAGGATCTGTTGACTAAGGAGCCGAGGCTGGCGAACAGCAACTGGGCGTACTACCAGCCGCTGCACTTTGCCGTCCGGGAAGGTCATACCGAGGTAGTCCGCGTGTTGCTCGATCATGGTGCGGATCCCGCCTCGGCATCGGGACTCGAATACCACGTGCCACCGCTGGACCGAGCCCGGGACCGCGGATACGACGAGATCGCCGGACTGTTGACGGAGGCGATTGCAAACAGGTACGAGGCACCCCCTATAGGCCAGCGCGCCTGCGAGATCGTTCGGGAGGGCGATCTGGAAGAGGCCCGTGCGTTTTTTAATGCCTCGCCGGAACTGGTTAACGCCGGCGACGAACGCGGCAATCGGCCGCTGCACGTGGCCGTGGAGGAATACAATCTGGGCATGACGGCCCTGCTATTGGATTTGGGGGCCGAACCGGATCCAGTAAGGTGGGATAGATGCAAACCCCTTCACCTGGCCGTGTTTCGAGCGCGCAAAACCCAGGGGCGGACCAATCCGCTGCTGACTGGATACCTGGTCGCGAGGGGAGCGGAATACAGTATGACCGTCGCGTGTGCCCTGGGGGACGAACATCGAGTACGGGAACTGCTCGCGCGGGATAACAATCTGGTCAGCGACCAGGATTCCTGCGGGTTCTCCCCACTCTTCAGCGCGGCGGGGCAGGGGTATACTGATATCGTTCGACTTCTGCTGGACCACGGGGCCGATCCCAACGCGCCTGAGTACAACGCGCCTCGCGGTCACGCGTTGTACGAAGCCGTAGCCGGCGATCACCTCGAGACCGCAAAACTCCTGCTGGAACGCGGAGCCGACCCGAATGCGCCGGTGGAGTCGAGCGGCAATCCATTGACCCAGGCGCTGGGACGGGACAAAAACGAGGAAATGATTAACCTGCTCTATCAGCACGGCGCAACGGCAGATATTGGTTTGTACGTTTTGAGAGATAACATTCCGGTTGTTGGAGAACTGCTCGGCGCGGACCCAGGACTGGCCAATTACGGGGGGGACTACGGGGTGCTCTGCATGGCGGCCGGGTTCGCCCGCAAGGAGATTATCGAGATGTTGATCCGCGCTGGCGCCGAACTGAACCGTCCGTGGTACGCCAACAACTACATGGGATACGCTTTCAGACGGCGCAAGGGCTGGAAGCTGAACGGAGCCGCCTTGCGACCGCATGACGATGTCCTGGACATGCTGAACCTGTTCTTTGACAGCGGGGCTGATCCCAATAACGCAAACTGGCACGGTGTCACCTACCTGCACAAGCTGGCCGTGATCGGCGACGTGGAGAAGGCCGCCCTGTTGTTGGACCGGGGCGCTTCCATCGAGGCCATCGATGACGAGTGGTGTTCCACGCCGCTTGGATGGGCCGCGCGATGGGGGCACCGGGACATGGTGGAGTTCCTGCTGGAGCGGGGCGCGAATTTCCGGGGCGGTGGAGCGGAATGGGCAACTCCCCTGGCGCGTGCGCAGAAAGCCGGGCATGGGGATATCGTGGAAATGTTGAAATAGGGCCGGTGCTATCCCCCGGCCACGGAACCCACGATCCGGTAGGGCTCCTCGCCCTGCGCAATGGTGTCGGGCACCGGTGCGTCGGGCGAATCGAGGGAGAGGTCCATTCCGCAGCCGAAGAACCGCACAAGAGGCCTGCGAGCACCGGTCTCGTAGTCCCTGACCGTACCGCCAAGTTGCGGAAAGCGTGCTTCGAGGGCGTCCAGGATCTTGCGCTGGGTAACGACTCCGCCCTCGACCTGCAGGATGACTTCCCTGTCCCGGCATCCCGCCAGGTTCCGTAGATGATGGGGCAGAACGACACGTATCATGGGAGCGTCTGGACCTGGACGGACATCACCGGAGGCAGATTCTGCGTAATGGCCGTCCAGTGATCTCCTCCGTCTGGGGAAACATAGACCGCTCCCCCGGAAGTTCCGAAGTACACCCCGCAGTCATCGAGCGTATCCACATCCATGGCATCCCGGAGTACGTTTACGTAGCAGTCTTTCTGCGGCAGTCCCGAGGACAGCGGCTCCCATTCGTTACCGCCGGTCCGGCTCCGGTAGACGCGCAGGCGGCCTTCATCCGGGTAGTGCTCGGAATCGCTCTTCATCGGGACGACATAGACTGTTTCGGGTTCGTGGGCGTGCACACTGATCGGGAAACCGAAATCGCTGGGCAGGTTGCCGCTCACATTGCTCCAGGAATCTCCCCCGTTGTCGCTGCGCATGATGTTCCTGTGGCTCTGCATGAACAGCAAGTCCGGTCGGATTGGATGCATCGCGAGCCGATGGACGCAGTGACCCACCTCGGCATCGTGTTCAGGCATGTAGTCGGAATGCAGGCCCCGGTTAATCGGTTGCCAGGAACCGCCGCCGTCCAGGGAACGGAAGGCACCGGCCACAGAAATAGCTACGATCAACCGATTCGGGTCGCCCTGGTCCAGAATGATGGTGTGCAGGCATAGGCCGCCCGCTCCGGGATGCCAGCCCGAACTCGACGGGTGGTTTCTCAGACCGGCGAGTTCCTGCCAGGACTGGCCCCCGTCCGTCGAGCGGAAGAGCGCCGCGTCCTCGACGCCCGCATACAAGGTGTCCGGATCGGAAAGCGAAGGTTCGAAGTGCCAGACCCGCTTGAATTCCCAGGGACGAGGGGTGTCGTCGAAATCAAGGTGAGTGCCCACCTCTCCCTCGAAGGCGAATTTGTTGCTCACCGGGTTCCAGCTTTTACCCCCGTCGTCCGATTTCTGCACCAACTGGCCGAACCAGCCGGTGGCCTGGGCTGCGTACAGACGATCGGGATTGACCCTGGAGCCATTGATGTGATAGACCTCCCAACCTCCAAAATGAGGCCCGTCGATTTCCCAGTCTCTACGCTTCTCATCCGCTGAGAGGATAAACGCCCCTTTACGCGTGCCTACCAGCACCCTGACCCTGGCCATATCAGCTCCTTTTTATCCTCGCCAATCTTACCAGTCCAATGGCTAAAATCACGGAACTACTGACTGTTTATCAGCACAGCCAACCGACTGATAATGTAGACGGTGGTCGATGACCTGTCAATATCCCGACCGCTATGCCGGGATGAGATTCTGGTTGAAATCTGTGGCGTGCAGCGCGCCTGGTTTGTACTTTAGGCAGGTTTTCGCCCACACAGCCCGGCCATAGTCGCCCGACGAACTGGTAAAGCAAAGTCAAAGGGGGAGTAAAATGCGAATCGAGATGACGGGAATCATGGTGAACGATCCCCACGAGGCGCACAAGTTTTATACAACGGTACTTGGTTTTGTAGAAGTGATGTACGTGCCCGATGCCGATCTCGCCATCGTAGCCTCTCCCGAAGAACCGGATGGCACCAACCTTCTGCTCGAGCCGAAGGGTACCGAGTGGGCCAAGGTGTTTCACCAGGAGGTCTATGATGCTGGAATGCCCTACATCGTGTTCTCCGTGGACGATATCGCTTCCGAATACGAACGTCTGAAGAAACTGGGCGTCCGATTCAGCGCGGAACCCACGAAACAGGACTTCGGCATCCAGGCTATTTTCGACGATACCTGCGGTAACTATATCATGCTCGTAGAACTGAATGAAGGAAATTGGGAGAGTAGTTCCGGCGAGAACGATTAACACCTCAAGGCGCAGAGAGGTAGAGAAAGGGAGCAAGCATGAACTGGACCGACATACTGACCCATGAACTGAAATACACGTACCACGCGGCAGATGGATTAATGGATCTAGTCGAGGACAAAGATCTCGACTGGAAACCATCGTCGGGCGACAACTGGATGACGACCGGCCAGCTGCTTTATCATGTGGCCGAAGCTTGCGGAATGGCGATCAAGGGATTCGTCACTGGCGACTTCGGACTGCCTGAAGGCGTGAGCATGGACGACATGGGATCGGGTGATATGCTGCCCCCGGCTGAAGCGATGTCCACCGTCGCCTCGGTGGCGGAAGCAAAGGAAAAACTCGCGGCGGACCGGGACCTGGCATTTGAAATGCTCAGGCTTGCCGGCGAGGAAAGAATGCAGAACGAACCCGCGCCGGCGCCGTGGGACCCGAACACGCCCGTGCTCGGTCATCGCATGATGGAGATGGTACAGCACCTTGCCCTGCACAAAGCGCAGCTGTTCTACTACTTGAAACTACAGGGCAAGCCGGTCAATACCATGCACCTGTGGGGTGCGCAGCTTGCGGAGGATCGTGAGGCCGGGCAACAGGATTGAATCGCCGCTAGATCTTGCCTTCCTTCTCCCATCGGGCGAAGAGCTCTTTTCTGTAGCGTTCCGCCTTTTCCTCGTCCTTCCTGGCCCGGGCCGCGAAGTAAACCAGGCCCAGGGCCGCGCGGCGGCGATCAGACTGATTCGAGTCCGCCCGGTGTATGACCATGCTGTGATGCGCGAACAAGTCACCCGGTTTCGCACGCATGGCCACTTCCCGGTCCCGGTCCTCTTCTGTGTAATCCGAAACCCCCTGTGAGAAGCCGAGAACGTTGGACGAGCGATGAGGCCGCATGCCGCGCCTGTGCGATCCCCGCACGTACCGCATGCATCCGTTTCCCTCGTCGATGTCGTCCAGCGCGAGCCAGAGGGTGATGGCCTCGTTGGGTTCCAGCATGAAGTAGAAGCCATCCTGGTGGGGCGGGGTGACCGTGCCAACCTGAGCCGGCTTATTGAACCACTGGGGGCTTTTCGGCACCACGTCGTCGGCCAGCAGGAAACTCGCCAGACTGGTAAACCGGTCGGACTGAAACAGTTCCCCGAAATACGGATCCAGGTCGGCCATATTCTGCAGTCGCTTGATCGACTCAGGATCATCTTTGTCCTCGTAAAAGGCCGTCGTTTCCGGCGATTTCGGCAGCACTTCGTCGATGAATCGCTGGATATTGTCGTTTATTTCTCCCGCTTCCCCCGCGGAGAGATATCCCTCCACCAGTACGAATCCGTCGCGGTCGAAGTCTTCCTTCAGTCTGCTGTTGAACTCCATATTCGTAAACTCCTCAATAATTGAGATCCGCCCTGACTAGATCTTTAGACAGCGGGCTCGCATTCTGTAAGATTCGCACGTGCTTGCGATGTGCAGCCGGATTATCCCACGATGTGTAGTTGCATTCCGTCCGGACTGTTAAACGCCAGACAAGATCGCCCGGGATAGTTCAGTGCCCCGTCGCTGGTCCGTTCTTCAAAGGGCACGCCCTGGGCTCGCAGGGACGCCCGTGCACGATCGATCTGGTCTGATTGAAGTCCCAGCCCGCGAACAGGCCCATGGGCAAGATGCCGCCACTCGTCGTCCGATGCCAGTTCAATGTCCGTACCCCCGACCGCGAACGCGCCCTGTTCGAATCCCGTCCCAACCGCCGCGCCTTCTTCCCGCGTCGTGCTGTAGAAGAACTCGTCGAGACCGAGTATATCCCGGTACAACGCGCGATTGGCCGCGAAATCGGTACAATAGGTAGAAATGTGATCGATACCGCCGAATCGATTAACCGCAGCAGTCCGACCGCCAGTCCGACCGCCTATGCCAGCCATGCTGGACATGGCTTTCTTGGCTTTGATTCTCGACGCGAGCCGGGGACGGGGATCGACCGTCTGGGACAGCTGCAACGTAAAGCCGACGGGATCCTCGAACGATACCAGGGACCGCTGCATGTTTCGGTGTCCCAGCTCGGTGGTGTGCGGCCTGTCCCGAAACAAAATCCCCCGGCTCCTCAGGTTTTCGTAGACGTCGACCACGTCATCCACGTACAGCGCAAAGTGGTCGACTTCGGTGCGGACGTTGCCGGCCAGGTCCGCGTAGGGTAAGACAGCGGGATCTTCCGTCAGAATGAGATCCGTTGGACCGATCCGGTATTTTCGAAATGCATGCCCGTGACTGTCGACACCTTCACCTGAATCCGGAAGTCCCAGAGCCCTGCCGTAGAAGTCGGTACAGGGTGCCAGATCCGGTACGGCCATGGCCACATGGAAGAGCCGGGTCAGCATGGAAACCTGCTTGTTTCGAGCATATCTGTAATGCCATTAGTATTTGTCTGAATCCGGAACCGGACACAAACGCAGGTGGAAAGAAGAGACGTATCGACGTGCGAAGGTAACAGTTCAACGCAAGAACACCTGTAGCAGCCGCTGCCATTCCACCCGCTGAAACTACGTGGAGAGGGCGAAGTCAGTCACAGCCTAAAACGTGACGGCGAGCCCGTTCTCCAGCACGGTATCCAGCTTGCTGACGCCTTCCGGCGGACGGCTGTCATAGCGTGTGACGAAGTTCAAGGTCAGCACGAGCGGCCCCGCCAGGTCGATCTCCAGGTTGAGTTCTCCAAGGATGCGGGTGTCACCGATCGCGTTCCACAGGGGCTGGAAATACACCGTGCAAGTAGATACAATCCGGTCATTGACGGCGATCCGGGAGGACAGGTAGTGATTCCAGCGAACTACGGATGTTTTCTCGGGGTGATCGTCATGCTCGGACAGCTCACTCAGCCGCTCGTGCTCCAGGAAAGCGGAGGCGCCTTCCCATAACCGGAACACATCGGATTCGATCAGGTGGAATCGAAACCCTCCACCAGCCAGTACGCGGGTATCGAGCCGATAGGTCGTATCATAGTTATACTGGGTGAACGCTTCGAGACCGATCCGCCCATGCACAGGGTAATGCTGACGCAGGTGTATCAGCCCTTCATCGGCGAAACGCTCGCCCTGTTCCCATCCGAAGTCATTTCGGGCCAGAATGAACGTGTTCACCCTGGGGTGATTGTAGTCCATCCGTCCTTCCAGTCCGATCTCCTTCAGGTCCGTATTGCCCGTATGCATCTCCAGGTTCACCGCCAGGGCGCCAGACAAACCGGTGGAACCCGCGTCCCGGCGCAGCGCTTCGATGTTGACCTGAGCCAGAGCCTGTCCAGCCGTCAGACACATGGATATTAACATGGACGTGCGCAATATGCTCAACTGGACACTCCATCTGCGGTCCGGGGTCTTCCATTATAAGATCAAGCCGGATCTGATGCGGCCGCCGCTCGATTTCCGAAACCATCCGGGATAATCTGAATTACATAATTCTTGCCATACCGATACGCCGCGGTTTTCATTGTCATAATATACTTCGAAATCTGCCTGCAGTGAAATGATATGTAAGATCCAGAAAGGCGTACCATGTCCAGCATACGCGTCGGCCTGATCGGATACGGCGGTTGGACCCGGCTGGCTTTCGTGCCCGCACTAAAGCAGCACGACCAGGTCCGCATCGTGTCCGCCGCGGCGTTCAGCGAGGCATCACAGCATCGCATCCGCGAGGAACTGGGCACTGGCGTTCAGGTCTACAGCGGTTTCGAGTCCCTACTGGCCGGTCCCGAGCTCGATGCCGTCATGATGGCCATACCGGATGCCATCCACGAAGACGCAATGAACGCCGTCCTCGACTCCGGCGTCGCCGCCTATTACGAACCACCGCTCGCCGCCGGCCCAGAACGCATACGCAAGATGCTGAAGCGATTGGTCACCGCAGGCCAGGTGACCCACGGCGATCTGGAGATTGGCTTTGCAACAGTCGTGCATCGCGCCGCCGAGTTGTTACGGGAGGGAGCGATCGGCGCGCTGCAGACTGCACACCTGAAACTGCGGAGCAACTGGGCGGGATTCGGTGGCCCCGACCTCTGCCTCGCCCACCACCTGGGCCCCTGGTACGTGGACGGACTGAACAGCATCCTGGGCCGGTCGCCCAGTCGCGTACTGGTCATGGACGGCCATGGACAGCCAGGCCGGCGCCAGTTCCACAGCCTGGTTCATTTCGACTACGACGGACTCTGGGGCACGATTCACCTGAATATCAGCTCGGTCGACGAGATGGAGACCACGATCGAGGTGACCGGCGATGAAGGTGATCTCCACGTCGACTATTTCCGAAATACGATAAAGGTGCGCGGCAAGTCCGATGACGATGGCGAGGTGATCCACGTAGAGCCCGCGCTGCCGGTCGTGGGCGGTTGGCCAGGTGAGGCGGAGAGCGTCGCTGAATTCCTGGACGCGGTAGCTCACGGCACACCGAACCGCACCGCCGGAAGGATGGCGGCCCAGCTTTACCTCACGGGGCTGGCCATAGAGCGGTCGAAGGAAGCAGGCGACTGGGTTGAAATCGAGGACGTGGCCGGGCTGGAATCATAACATCGATTCAGGAGACTGGCATGAGGGGAGTTAGAGTAGATCCGGAACGGCGTGAAACGCGGATGCTCAGGAGGCACGTGCCTTTTGCGGACGCCCGCGTCATCGACATCGGTTGCGGTGACGGCCGGTTGTCGAACAGAATCAGGAACTGGGTTCAATCGATCGCCGGGGTAGACATGGCCGGAGAAGAAGTAAGGCGCGCCCATGTACGTAAGCGATTGGATGACATCGCACGGTTCGCCGTGGCCGATGCGTCCCGCCTGCCCTTTCAGGACCGGAGTTTCGACCTTGCCCTATTCTCGTGGTCCTTGTGATGAGTGCGACAAGAGGGCATGGGGCATGCCCTTCACGAAGCATGTCGTGTAGTGAAGAACGGTGGCCGGGTCGTGGATATACGTCCTTACTTCCCGGCAAACCTGGGCAGTCGCCGCCACGCGAGGCAGCAGGTGTGCTGCAAGGTGGAGGATGAAGTAATCCTGGTGGCCACCCTGGCCCGGGACTATGTCGACTTTCATTTCGCGGACCGGGTGGTGGCGGAGGCGATCGGAAACAACACACTCGCTACGAACCTGCAAACGAAATTCGAATTCAGTCACTATCTCGATAGTTTGGCGTTATTCGACCAGTACAGGGCCAAATGGTGGGACAAGGCGCACATTCCCGTCGCGGACCGGCGTCTTCTCGAACGAACCATGAAGCGCCATCGCGATGCGGTGATTCGAGTAGATACCCCGGTTCAACTGCGCGTAATGACTAAGTTATAATGTCAAAGAAAAGGAGCGTTCCGGCATGGCCGAGCCATCTTCATTGAAACATCACATCCGCAACGGTGAAATCGTGAACGGCCTGGGCGTATCCATGGATTTTGGCAGGGATGACCTGGAACGGATACTCCAGCAGGGCAAAATCGATTTCTTCAATGTCGACTGCCAGCATGGGCCCCAGAGCGAGGACCGGATCGTGTCCTTCTGCGCCTCGGCCGAAGCGTTGGGCGTTCCGGTGATCCTTCGGATTAAGCACACGAGACACACCTACCTGATTGGAAACTACCTGGATCTGGGTCCCGCGGGCATCCTCGTTCCCGAAGTCAAGGAAGAAGCCACAGTGGAAGAAGCGATCCACTTCTTCTACTATCCACAGTTCGGTGGAAGAAGCTGGGGCGGGAGCGCGCGCCACGGCATCCGCGATCGATCCGACCGTCTCGAATACGCGGCATGGTGGAACGACACCGGCGTGCTGTGGCTGCAGCTCGAGTCGGTCGAAGCCGTCATCAACTGCCGGCAACTGGCTCTGGACGGCGTGGACGTCCTCACCTTCGGCCCAAATGACCTGATGTACGACATCGAAAGGTACCGCCGCCCGCCCTTCCGGACCGTGGAGGACTGCGTCCGGCACGTCGCCCGTGAGATGGAGGGCACGTCGGTCGCCGTCAGCCTGGCGCTCCTGGACCCATCGGAACGGAAGAAGTACATCGACATGGGACTGACCGTACTGCAGACTCCCATGGTGGTCTGAACCGGGACTGATACCACCCACTGTCTTGATAACCGCCTCCGTTTGATCGCCGAAATCATACCCAAAGGAACAACCGATGAATCGACCGCCGGAAGCATACATTCATGTAGATGAAACGTCCCTGCTGGCATTCACTACGGCCTGTTTCGAAAAAGTGGGACTATCCAGTCACCATGCCTCGATCATCAGCCGCCTGCTGGTGAACTCCGACCTGAGGGGCGTACGCAGTCACGGCGTAAGGGCGGCATCGGGATACACGCGCGGCTATGTGGAAGGTCACTTCAACGCCAGCCCCAACGTGCGGGTCATTGGCGAATCGCCTACTTCCGTGATCGTGGACGGGGATGGCACGCTGGGGTACTGGCCCATGGTGGAGGCGACAGAAGGCGCCATAGCAAAGGCCCGTGAAACCGGCCTGGGTATGGGACTGGCCCGACATATCGGGCACTACGGCTCGGCAGGCCATTACACCCGCATGTGCATGGACTCAGGATGCATTGGATTCTCGGTCCAGGGTTACCGCAATATGGGGGATGCCCGGGGACAGGATCCGAAGCCCCAGATCGGTTACTTCGGTAATCCACCGCTCTGCTTCGGACTCCCTGCGGGTAGTGAACCGCCGGTTGTGCAGGACGTGGCTACGCGCATCCTGGCCGACTACCAGCATTCGCCGGAATTCGACGATCTCCTGTCCCGTATACCCGCCGCCTTTTTCAAAAGCATCGGATACGGGGCGGTCGCCACGATAATGGGATGCGCGTTGGCCGGCGCCGCGTTGCCGGAGGCCGATGAAGTACAGTCTCGTTGGCCTGGAGCAAATCATGGCGGCATGGTCCTGGCCATACACATCGAAACGGTGATTCCCGAGGGAGATTACCGAAAGGAAGTCGATCGATTCGTACGGGACGTAAGAGAAACCTACGAGCCCATGCCTGGATATGACGAAGCGCTGTTACCGGGGGCGATAGAAGAAGAACGCATCGCACTCCATCGGGAGGCCGGAATACGTTTCGGTGAGATCGAACAGCGTACTGTACGAGAGATGGGCGAACGACTGAATGTACCTCTGCCGTGGGATGAATAGATTCTCAAGAATTTCCGCATAAAACAAGCTAATGGAATAACATAAAAGCTGGAAATTCAGACTTATTGTGCTTGATCAACCGTATATCAGGTTTAAAAATGCATCATTGAAGTAAAAATCTCTGCGATAACACTATTAATACAATATGTTGTGTAGTTAAACTTTAATATTACAATATATTCTAATAAGGATGCAGTGACTAAACCCGCTTACAGCGTATAATCCGACTTGATATAGGGAAAATATAACAGAAAGGAGATCACGTGGCGCAATACAGGGGAGCGGTTATCGGATTGGGATGGATGGGCATGCTTTATGATCTTGCCGAAAGAACGGGTGTGTGGAACGTGGATGATATCGATCGTCCCACGCCTGAACTGGATATTCACCGTAAGTTCCTTTACCACGAAAATCCGGGCACCGAAAGGTTGCCTTCATCCTACGCCGAGGCGCTGTGGGACCGTCCTGAGATAGGCCTGATTGCAGCGGCAGAACGCGATGTGAAGCGGTTGCGCGCCTTTCGGGAAAGATATGGTGTTGTTTCCCTCTATGACGATGCGGGAGATTTACTGGCGATTGAACGGCCGGAAATCGTAGCCATAGCCACGAACACGAAGCACCGCGCCGATCTCACTTGCCTCGCCGTACGTCATGGCGCGAAGGGTATCTTCACCGAGAAACCCATGGCCCATACGCTGGAAGAAACGGACCGCATGGTGATGACATGTGCCGAAGCAGGCGTTCCTTTGAGTTGCGGCGCAACTACCACCACCCATCCGTCCTTCGGCCGGGCCCGGCAACTGGTCCTCGACGGCGCCATCGGCGAATTGTTATCCATCGAGGCCCACGGTCCGTTTGCGCAGCACCAGAACTGGTCGTATTTCCTGGACAGCGAACCTGGCTGGGTGATTGGCACGGGCGATAGGCCGCGCCAGGATTCGGGAAGCGACGAGTTTGCGGGGCAGGGAATGATGGTGACCGAAAGCGGCCTCGTGGTGCATTTCCGCAAAGGCGCGCCGGGCGTTCGACTTTTTGGCAGCAAGGGCGAACTCGTCTTCGATTTCCTCACGGCATGGCAGCAGTGGATCGAAATGGAAGTGGAGGGACGGCCGTACCGGGTCGAGGTTCCGTGGCCAGGACCCCAGTTCGTACCGCCATACGGAGGCGTCTATACTTTGAATGACGTGATGGACTGCCTGGCGGGAAGGCTGGACGAACCGAAGAACTCCGGCCGCAGGGTGGCCATGGCGCTTGAGGTGGAGATCGCGCTCAAACTGTCGTCTTCGAGGGGCGGCGTGCGCGTCGATCTGCCCCTTGAGGATCGCTCGCTGGGGCTCAACTACGACTGGTTCCGGTAGTTGTTACGATCGGTTCGTGGCGCCCAACCCGTCGCGCTGCACCCGCCGAATCCCCGATGTCAGCCTTTCCAGATCTTCGTCCGAATTGAATACATGGGAGGATACCCGCGTACTCTCCGCCGCGAATTCAAGGGGGGAGACCAGCACCTTCTCATGCTGCTGCAGGCTTTCCGACAGGGGCCCTGCATCCAGTCCGGGAACGTGGAACGTGACGATTCCAGATGAATCGTCGTAGGCAAGCGGGGTCTCCAAGACCAGATTCGGGATTTCCTGTAGTGCGGCCTTCATCCGGTCTGTGTAAGCTGTTATTCCCGCAAAGACCGCATCCCATCCCAGTTCGTCCCAGATTTCCAGCGCCTTTCCGAAGCCGGCCTGGTCCGGCACGCTGCGCGTGGCGAATTCGAAACGCCTGGCCTCGTCATGGAGGTCCATGTTGCCTTCCTGGTCGAAGGATTTCTGTGAATGGGACCCGATCCAACTCGGTTTGAGCCAGTCGATTCGATCTTTCCTTATATACAATCCCCCGGTTCCCTGAGGCGCCATGGTGTACTTGTGTCCGCAGAAGCTGTAGAAATCGCAGTCCAGCGCCCGCACATCGATGGGGATAGCGCCGAAGGACTGCGCGCCGTCGTAGAGAACCGGAGTGTCTTTTCCGTGGGCGAGGTCGCACAGTTCCCGGCCCGGCAGGCGCAGACCCGTGCGCCTTGAGACGTGGCTGACGCTGACCAGCCGCGTACGGTCGTCGATCATTTTGTCCATCTCTTCAAGCGTTCTGCCAAGGTCGTTGTATAACGGGGCGAACCGAAGTTCCACGTCGTAACGACCGGTCAGGTTGTACCAGGTCAGCCGGTTGCCGGGGTGCTCGTGCGTGGTGAGCAGTACGTTATCGCCCGGTCTCCAGTCGATGCCGTTGGCCACGATATTGATGCCGATCGTGGTGTTCTCCGTCATTACGATTTCTTCGGGCGTGGCGTTGATGGTTGCGGCGACCTTGCCCCTGATTTCCCGCTTCAATTCCTCGATACTGGATGAGACGAAGGGCAAGGCAGGGCCTCGGCTTTGGAATTTCAACCAGCGGACGACCTCGTCGATGACTGGAATCAGTTTCGGGGAAAACCCGCTGGTCTGGAAATATGCGTATCCATCCATATCGGGCAGCATGGACCGAACATCTGAAGTTAATGACATCGGGTGGAGTTCCTTTAGATGGTGGGTATCCACATTGGAGATCAGGACCTGCCGATCACGATAGATCGTTCTGTGATTAAAATGCGACTTGAGGCGGAATGCGAATTGGTTTGCGCCTGTCCGGAATCGTCGTGAAATGGTATCGCAGCCACCGGACCCTGTCAATCGATTTGGGCTTGACGCTTTGTGCGGGCTGTTTAATTTGCTCTGACTTCATTCATTCCAAATCAAGAAAGTAAATACATTCGGCGTTAATCCGTGTTCCGACCCGCTTACGGTAAAGGCGGATGAAACAGGTATACACGTGATTTGAGTTGATGCGGGGAATCCCGGAGATGGCATTTGATGTAGTCGGACTCGGTTGCGCCTGCCTGGACTTCCTAGGGATCGTGCCCCGCTTGCCGGACCGGGACGAACAGGCTTGGATGAGCGACTCGACCCAGCAGGGCGGCGGTATGGTCTCCACTGCGTTGGTTGCGCTTTCCAGACTGGGGGCGTCCACGGCCTTTGTGGGTAAAATCGGCAACGACTTGGCGGGCAGGTTCGTGAAGGAGGAATTCGACCTGTACGGAGTCGACGCGACGCACCTGGGCATAGCGCCGGGCGCATCAACGCCCATCAGCATGATCCTCGTCGATGCATCGACCGGACAGCGCGCCATCATGGCAGGCGGGTCGACCGTAGCATTGCCTCCTGCCGAAGTTCCCGCCGAGATGATCGCCTCCGCGAAATACCTTCATCTGGACAACACTAATCGAAGGGCGGCACTTACCGCGGCGCGGCTCGCTCGGGATTCCGGCGTACCCGTGGTACTCGACGCGGACACCGTGTCCCCACCTGAAGATCTCGAAGACCTGCTGCATCTGACGGATTACCTGGTCGCATCCAGGGTGTTCTCTGAAGCGTTGACCGGCTTGACCGATCCGTCGAAGGCCGCGCAGGCCCTGTCCGCTTACGGTCCTGCCGTCACGGTCGTAACCCTGGGCGAGGAAGGAAGTAATACGCTGGCTGGCGGCAGGTCGTTTCACACACCGGCCTTTCCCGTAGACGTTGTCGACACCACCGGAGCGGGCGATGTGTACCACGGCGCGTTTATATTTGGGCTGCTTCAGGGGTGGGAGGTGGAGAAGACCGCCGAATTTGCCTCGGCCGTCGCCGCCATGAGTTGCACGCGGCTCGGTGGAAGGACCGGTATTCCCGATTTGAAATGCGCGTTGGATTTTCTGCGGGACCGCGATACGGAGCACTTTTAACGACGGAGAGCAGTAACCCGATGTGACACCGGCGGGCCGCTACAGGATCTCCCTTAACACTTCGATGAGACGATCGATTTCCGCAGGGGTGTTGTAGAAGTGGGTAGATACTCTGACCAGATCGTGGTATCTACGTTGATCCCGGCTCAGGACTATTCCGGCCTTTCCTTCCAGGATACCACGAAGCAGACTGGTGTCCCAACCTTCCACGCTGAACGAGGTGATCCCGGGACTGGAGAGCGCGTGGTCCCGGGAGGTCCCCAGGCTGACCCCCGGCAATTCCATCAGTTGTTCCTTCAGATTGTCGGACAGCATCCGGTCGCGCGCATAGATGGCATCCATCCCGATTGAATCGAGGAAGTTCAAAGCGGTCTTGATGGCTGCCCTGACGGGTCTCTCATAGGTGCCGTGGGGACCGACGTGCCACAAACCCTGTTCGCGATCGTTCCATGGTCCGTTCCCACCCGAACCGGGCCAGAAGTTATCCTGGAACCCCTCACGAACATACAGGCATCCTGTTCCGGAGGGCGTCAGCGCCCACTTGTGCAGGCTCGTGGCGAAGAGGTCGCATCCCATCTCATGCAGGTTCACCGGAGTCATGCCGGGTGTCTGGGCGCCGTCTACGGCCGATACAATACCCTTCTCGCGGACCATGTCGCACAGTTCCCTGACCGGATAGAGCAGGCCGGGACCACGGGTAACATGGCAGAAGAAAATCACTTTGGTTTTAGGCGTTAAAGCTTGTTCAAAAAGATCCAACACTTCCTGCTTATCCCTGGGCGGACTGGGAATCTGGATCTGGTTTACTCGAATGCCGTAACGCCGGGCTCGCTGGTTCCAAGGCTGGTAACCTGCGATGTGCTCGTCCGTGGTCATGAGCATTTCGTCTCCGGGTTCCATGCGGATCCCGTTCACCATAAACCGAAGCCCTTCCGTCGCATTCCGGGTAAGGGCGATTTCTTTCTCGCTCGCACCGAGAAAACCGGCGGCCATTTTCCGGCTTTCTTCCACTTCGTCCCACAGTTGATACCTGCCTTCGCTGCCCGTTTCAGCGAGGTAAACGTATCCATCGAGTACAGCCTTCGTGACCGGTTTCGGGCACAGGCCGAGGGTTCCGTTGTTCAGGTATATGGTATCGGGATTCAGATGAAACTGCGCACGGACCTTCTCCCAGTACGATTCGTCGCCAATCTCGCCCGGCGGGCCGGGAGGAGGTACTTCCTGCTCCTGCGCGAATGCTGCCGACGCATCCCACATGGAGGTTGCCGCTACGCCGGTGGCCGCGGCGATACTCCGCTTCAGGAACTGCCGGCGGCTGCCCTGCGCGTCCGATGCCGTATTGTCCGCCGGATTATCGTCGGCCGCTATGCCTTCGCCTGCCGTATGGTCCTGATGCGCTTCGTTCGCGCAGTCTCTATCGCGATCCATGCCCTACTCCTGCGGTTCTTCGTAAAGGGATTCGACTTCCTGCCGGCTAAGTGCCCGGTTATAGAGCCTTACGTCGTCGAGATCCAGCCGTGTCTTGTCGTAACCGCTCCCAAATGAAGCAAAGGCCAGCCACATGCGGCCCAGTTCGATGTACCTGTAGGGGGCGGGCGTCACCTGTTCCACGGCAAGTGTGCCGTTGAGGTAGATCTTCTGATCCATGAGCCCATCCGCACGTGTACTCAATGTTGCCGCAACGAAGGTCCACGCGTCGGGTTCGGGCTCCGACTCTGTCATGAGTTCCCACTGCGTTGCTACGTCGTCTACGCGGAAACCGATCTTACCTTCCTGTATCGACATGGAATAGGGATCCTGGCCCCAGGCGCCATCGCCGTACCAGAGTACCTGGCTGTACCTGGTTTCGGTGCCGAACCCCCTGACCCAGCAGGTAATCGTCAGGTAGTGAAGCAGATCGAGCTTTGCGTGCTTTACCACCGCCCAGTCCTCGTTGCCATCGAATCGCAGTGCCCCACCTCTTGGACCTTCAATGGGTTCGGGGCTGCCCATTACAATAGACTTCAATGTGCTGCTCGACACGTCGCGTATTTCGGCGGTCTCCATGGGCCAGTGAGCGACGAGCGCGTCCTCGAGCGACGACTCGGGCAGGTCCGGCACGACCATCTCCGACAGCGGGGGAGGCTGCCATCCGTTTTCACGGGCAAGCTTCATGATGTCTTCCTGCGAGAGCGTTTCAGTGTAGATACGCACGTCGTCGATGGCGCCCTTGAAGTAGAATTCCGATTCGCCCGAACCCTTGCGGCCGACGTTGATGGGTTCCTCCGCGTGTGGTGGTAAGGGCGCTTCGGTCTGATCGTGCAGTACGCCGTCCAGGTACAGCCGGTGTACCGTACCGTCATGTGTTACGGCCAGGTGCCGCCACAAGGAGGTCCCGATGGGACGGGTGATGAGCGGGTCTCGTCCGCGGCCCATGAGGTGCCAGGTGGGTAGCGGACCTAACTGACTCAGTTGAAAGACGCGTCGCTTGTCGCCGCCGTCGTCCTGTGTGATGACTGCATTGGACCAGTATCGCGAGAAAGTCTCGTCGTCATACCGGGCCCAGACAGAAAGCGTGAACGCGTCTTCCAGGAGCGCCGGCGGGGGCGAGACGCTGATGAAATCGTTCCGGCCATCGAATGCATAGGCTGCGTTCTGCCGTTCGAAACGGTCGGCCGTGAGCACCGCGCCGTCTACTTCGCCGTGGTGCCCACGTCCGCTCGTATCCCGGGCGTCCCCGTCGAACAACAGTTCCAGGACCAGGTTCGACCGGTCGATCGACTCCGGCTGAGCCTGGGTCTCAAGCCCGGTAACAGCCAGCATGGACATTCCGGTGATCAGCATTGCGCTACGAACGGCCATGCGAAGAACGCTACCAACCGCTACACATAGTTTACTCATTTGGACTGTTCCGAATCCCGTGGCCTTCTTCACAATAAGAACGTTCATTTGTATACAAGCGGGGATGCACGACATTCAGGAATTCCACACGTACGAGTAACCGTAATGCGCTGAGAAACCGGTACATGATCCGCTTGACGTTGGACCGGCCAGGTTCTATCTTCGTGACCAGCCTAAAATTCGGTGCATCGCTTGCAACTGCCTATAAAAACAGTAATTTAAATACCCGATCGTCAAGCTTGACAGGACGCATTGACCCTCGAGCAGCACGGCAAGTTAGCGCGCGACTTAAATGATGTAAAGAACATCCTGACCAACATGGTCCTGTACGTCACCCGGGGAATCTACTCTATGCCGAATCGCATCATCCATATCGACACGCCCCAGGCCCCGCCGCAGTGGGCCTTGCTGGAGCGATCGCTCATCCGTTCCATGACCCAGGCCCTGGAACTGTTCTACGACAAGTACTTCGATGAAAAGGGATACCTGGAATGCGTACCCCGCTGGGGCGCGCTGGACGGTCCGGACGACGCCATCGAGAACCTGGCCCACTGGCCCGTCGTCTACCTGCTCGGCGGGGGAGACCGCATCCGGGACATGTGCAAGACGGCGCAGGACGGCCACATCCGCCAGTACACGGAGGCGAAGACCGTCGACGTGCCCTTCGCCCGGGACGGCATGTACTACAAGGAATTCCCGGTGCACAGCGACTGGGCCCATCACGCCGAGGGCCTGGTGGTATTCAACCTATTGGGGAACTGCGATCCGGACGACGAAAACCATATACGCCGGGCGAGAAGATTCGCCGGATTCTACATGGACGAGGATCCCCAGGCGAAGAACTACGACCCGAAACTCCGGCTGATCCGGAGCATGTTCAACGGCAGCCGAGGACCGATGCTGCGCAAGACCACGGCCCTGGACTGGGTAGGCGACCCGCTGGAGGACGGCCGGTTCGACCTTTTGCACGGCCAGCGGGACTACGCGGAGATGTGCGAGCGGTTCGAGACCTACAACGACGTGGCCGGCGACCATCCGCTGAACCTCATCTGCACGGGACTGGCCTTCAACGCCTATGCGCTCACCGGCGAGACGAAGTACCGGGACTGGATCCTGGAATATGCCGACGCGTGGGTGGAACGCACCTATGCCAACGGGGGCGTAATCCCCTCGAACGTGGGCCTGGACGGCGTCATCGGCAGTGCCTGCGAAGGACGGTGGTGGGGCGGTGTCTACGGATGGAACCACAAGGTTTTCGCCCATCGCCACGGCCGGCTGGACAATTTCACCCTGAACGCCGTCGCGCACGCGGTGGACGGGTTCGGGAACGCCCTGCTGCTCACCGGTGACCAGAAGTACGTGGACGTCTGGCGCACCGTACTCGAGTCGGTCAATGCCAACAAGAAGATCGTTGACGGGGTCGAGATGTATCCCCATATGCATGGCGACGAAGGATGGTACGATTTCGCGCCCGAACCCTATGACCGGGGAGCGGCCGAGGTGTACGACTGGTCCATGAATCCCGGTGACCGCGCGCTGACCGGCGATCAACCCTGGTTGAATTACCTGGACGGCACGAATCCCGGTTTTCCCGTAGAAGCCTTGAAGCAGGATTTCTCCGATTTGCGGGGCCAGGTGGAGAAGATCCGCAACGATACATCATCGCCTGACACGCGCCTCTCTGACAATCCCAATCCGTTTAATCCGGCGCGGATCGAGACCCTCGTGAACCTCATGACCGGCGGAGCCAGGCCGGCCTATGCCCGACCACTGCACTGCAGGCTCTGGTATTTCGACCCGGAACGGGGCAGGCCGGGCGTCCCGGAAGACGTGGCGGTGCTGATCGATCGGATAGACAGGGACGGGCTCGACGTACATCTCGTGAACATGAACCCGGTCGACGCGCGCACCGTGACCGTGCAGGGCGGCGCCTACGGGGAGCACCAGGTACGCACGGTCGAGTACGACGGCCTGCGGATTGACGTGGACGATAACGATTTCACGGTGCGACTGGCGCCCGGGTCTGGCGCGCGACTGACGTTGGACCTGCAACGCTACGCCAACCAGCCGACGGCCCGGTTTCCGTGGGATAGGTAGCAAGGCCGGCCCCGTATTCCGGTTGATGTGCTCATTTGCGATGAACCAGGTTCGATCCGATCGAGACATTTCGTAGACCGTCCCGACCAGGAGGACACAGCGTGGCCGCAGATCAGGCAAATACGGTATTCCGCGCCCGCAACGACGCCGCAGATCAGGCAGATCCGGTATTCCGCGCCCGCAACATCTCCAAGGTCTACCGCATGGGCGAGGTGGACGTGTCCGCCCTGCGGGGGGTCGATCTGGACCTGTACGCGGGTGAACTGGCCGTCTTTCTGGGGGCATCGGGAAGCGGTAAGTCGACCCTGCTCAACATCCTGGGCGGTCTCGACGTGCCATCGGGCGGACAGGTCTACTATCGCGAACGGGAAATGACCGGGGCGGATGAAAGCGAAAGGACCGGTTTCCGACGGAAATCCGTGGGGTTCGTATTCCAGTTCTACAACCTGATCCCGAGTCTTACCGCGCTGGAGAACGTGGAACTGGTCACCGAGATCGCCGAACATCCGATGCCGGCCGAAGACGCTCTGCAACTCGTGGGCCTGGAACCGCGCATGCATCACTTCCCGGCCCAGATGTCCGGTGGAGAGCAGCAGCGCGTGGCCATCGCCCGGGCCATTGCGAAACGACCCGAAGTGCTCCTGTGCGATGAGCCCACAGGCGCCCTGGACTATGCGACAGGCAAACGGGTGCTGGAAGTAATCGAGACGGTCAATAGCACGCTGGGCACCACGACCGCCGTCATAACCCACAACGCTGCGATCGCCGACATGGCCGACCGGGTCATCCGCCTGCGCAGCGGTGAGATCTTCGAGGTCTATGCCAATCCGGTAAAAAAACGTCCGGACGAGTTGAGCTGGTAGCCGGCGTCGGCCCGAGTTGAGTTGGTAGCCTACGTCGTCCCGGCACGTTCGATTCAGTCTGTTTCATTTCGCTTCCTGCCTCGGAGCGAGACAGCCATGTCCATCCTGAACCGCAAGGTATTCCGTGAACTGGCACGCATGCGCGGCCAAGTCATCGCCATCACGCTGGTGATGGCCTGCGGAATCATGCTTTACGTTTCCTCGCGCCATACCTATATCTCCCTGCTGCAGTCCCAGGAATCCTACTACGCGAATTACCGGTTCGCCGATGTATTTGCAGGCGTTAAACGGGCGCCGGCCTCCACCGCGGAGGAAATCGCCAGGATTCCCGGTGTTTCCAGGGTCCGCACGCGGATCGTGATGGACGTAAACCTGGACGTTCCCGGTCTGGATGAACCCGCGACCGGCCGGTTGGTTTCCATGCCCGAACGGCGCAGGCCAGTACTCAACGATGTGGCGATCCAGGCGGGCAGGTATCTGGCGATTGACAGGCCGGATGAGGTCATCATCAGCGAAGCCTTCGCGGAGGCCAACGGACTGACGCCCGGTGACCGGATTGGGGCGGTCATCAACGGCCGGCAGAAAGCGCTGCACGTCGTCGGCATAGGTCTGTCGCCCGAGTACGTCTACGAAGTGCAGGGCACCGGATCCATCTTCCCGGACAACCTCCGCTTCGGCGTGATCTGGATGGCCAGAGACGCCCTGGGCGCGGCCTTCGACATGGAGGGCGGATTCAACGATCTGTCGGTCGCCCTGTCGTCCGAGGCGAGCGAGCGGGACGTGATCGACCGGATGGATCTCGTATTCGAGCCCTATGGCAGTACAGGCGCCTATGGCCGGGACAGCCAGATCTCCCATCGGTTTCTGATGGATGAAATCATTGGCTTGAGCGTATCCAGCAACTTCACACCGGCCGTTTTTCTCGGAATCGCGGCGCTGCTTTTGCACATCGTGTTTTCCCGGATGGTTCGGGCCCAGCGAGATCAGATCGCCATCATGAAGGCCTTCGGGTACCGTAACCTGACGATCGGATGGCATTACCTGAAATTCGCCTTCCTGGCCGTATCCGGCGGCACGCTCCTCGGCAGCGTGGGCGGCTTCCTGATCGGCAGGCCGCTCACCGCGTTGTACCAGGACTATTACCGTTTCCCCGACCTGGTCTACGCGTTGAATTTCGAGGTCATCACCCTGGCCGCGCTTATCAGTGTTTCCGCCGCATTCCTTGGCACGCTCCACGCGCTGCGGTCGGCCATGTCTCTACCTCCCGCCGAAGCGATGCGGCCGGATGCTCCCGCTCACTTCAGACCGCTGGCGATGGAACGCCTGGGCGTGCATCGAATGCTCTCCCCCGTATGGAGAATGATCTTTCGCAACATGGAACGTAAGCCGGTCAAGACCGTGCTTTCCGCTTTCGGTATCGCCATGGCCGTGGCGATCCTGGTCATGGGACGGTTTACCTTCGACTCGATCGAGTACCTGATCGACTACCAGTTCCGCACAGTCCAGCGCGAAGACGCCGCGGTCGTGTTCGCCGGACCGCGTCCCGCGAGGGCCCGTTTCGAACTGGCCCATCTCCCCGGGGTCGTCCGCTCCGAACCCTACCGCGCTGCGCCCGTCAGGCTCCGGTCGGGACATCGAATGAAGCAGACGGCCATCAACGGGCTGGACCCGGCCGGTGAGTTGAGGCAGTTGATCGACCGGGATGGACGGATCCTGCCCATGCCCCCGGAAGGTATCGTATTGACCAGGACGCTGGCCGATCTCCTGGCGGTCCGGGAGGGCGACATGGTCGCCGTCGAAGTCCTGGAAGGTTCAAGGATGCGCGGACGGTTACCGGTATCCCTGCTCGTCGATGAATTGATCGGCATATCCGCCTACATGGATAACCGCGCGTTGAACCGATTCCTCGGAGAGGGCACCACGATCTCCGGCGCGTATCTGTCCGTTGATCCGCTTCAGGCGGAGGCGTTGTACCGTACGCTGAAAGAGACGCCGGCCGTGGCGGGTGTCGCCGTCCGCGAGGCGGTGATCAAGGGATTTGAAGACTCTATCGCCGAAAGTACGAGCGCCACCACGTTTACGCTGACCGTATTCGCGTGCATCATCGCCTGCGGCATGGTGTACAACGGCGCCCGCATCGCCCTGACGGAACGAAACCGCGAGATGGCAAGCCTGCGCGTGCTCGGATTCACGGAAGGGGAGATATCGGTCGTCCTCCTGGGCGAACAGGCCATCGTTACCCTCATGGCGATACCGATTGGATTTTTAATCGGGTGGGGTTTATGTTATCTTGCCGTGGACGCCACGGCCCAGGAGCTGTACAGGATGCCCCTGGTCATTACGGGAAAGACCTACGGGTTCGCATTCCTGGTCGTTTCGGCGGCGGCCGTGGTGTCCGCGTACCTGGTTCACAGACAACTGCGCCACCTCGATATGATCGGCGTGTTGAAAATACAGGAATAACCGAGGGGCCGAAATGAAACTACGTCGCAAGCACGTTGTGTTCCTGGTGATCGTTGCCGTCGTCCTGGTACTCCTCGTCCGCGCTTTCATGCCTTCCCCGTTGCTGGTTGATACGGGAACCGCGGAAGTTGGACCCATGCGCGTGACGATCAGTGAAGAGGGTAGAACCCGGGTAAAACAACGCTACCTGATCACGGCGCCGGCGTCCGGCAGGCTCGGTCGGTCGGATTGGAAGGAAGGCGACCGGATAGTCAGTGGGCAAGAGCTGGCCCGCATTACGCCCTCGCCCCTGGGTTCCCGGGAGTCCGCCGAAGCCCGAGCCCGGATCGAGACCGCCAAAGCCCTGGTACGTGAGGCCGAGGCGAACGTCGCCCGTGCTCGGGTCGAGCAGGAGGAAGCCGTCCGCGGCCGTGAAAGGGCGGAGAAACTCGCCGCGAGCGGCAGCATTTCGAGAGAGCGACTGGAACGCGCCGTGCACGTGGCGACGGTCGCCGAACGGTCGCTGGAATCCTCCCTCTTCCGTCACCGTGCCGCCGTTTCCGAACAGGAGGTCGCCCAGGCGGCCTTGCTGGCCCTGCGGGAGGAGCGCGGCGACGCGAAGGCCATTCTCTCCGTCTCCGCACCGGTTGATGGAAAGGTGCTGCGGGTTATAGAAGAAAGCGAACGGGTGGTCGCGGCGGGTACGCCCCTGCTGGAGATGGGCGATCCCGGCGACATGGAAGTGATGATCGACGTGCTATCCACCGATGCCATCCTGGTCGACTTCGGCCAGACGGTATGGATCGAGGAGTGGGGCGGCCCCGATCCGCTGATCGGCAAGGTGAGCCGTGTCGAGCCGGCGGCCTTTACACGGGTGTCAGCCCTGGGCGTGGACGAACAGCGGGTAAACGTGATCGTTGACCTCGACGAAACTCCGTCCGTGCTGGGAGACGGTTACCGGGTCACGGGGCGCATCGTCGTCTGGGAGCAACCAGAGGTGCTCAAGATCCCGACCAGCGCCCTCTTCAGGGTCGGTGAAGACTGGGGCGTATTCGTGGTTGAAGACGGTGTGGCCAGGACCCGCGGGGTGACAGTCGGACAGCGGAATGGTATTGAAGCCCAGATCCTCGAGGGTGTTGTGGCAGGGGACCTGGTCATTCTGCACCCGAACCCACGGATAGAGGACGGGGTCGGCGTCGAACCCAGGGCAAACTGAGGCCGCGGGAAGGAAACCGGGCATTGGAAAAACTGAGGCTGCTGGGAGGATTTCGGCCTTTGGAAATACGCAGCTTCGGGGAGGAAGCATCGCTTTGGAAAAACGCACCGGTTGTGCCATAGCTAACGACGACGTCCGCCTCTACTATGAAGACTCCGGATCGGGGAAACCCGTTGTCCTGATCCACGGCGGCGGACTGAGCATGGGCTGGTGGAGCAGGCAGGTGCCGGCATTGAGCCAGCTGTTCCGGGTTATCGCCGCCGATACCCGCGGCAACGGCCGATCGGACAAGACGCCCTGGGGACATCGTACCGCCCGGTACGCCATGGACGTGCGGCAGATCATCGAGACGCTCGATCTCGATGACGTCACCCTCGTGGGCTGGTCCATCGGCGCCCGCACAGTGCTTTCCTACATCGAACTGTTCCGCGATTACCGGCTGAAAGGCGTCGTACTGGTCGACGAAGTGCCCAGCATCGAAGTGCACGGCCAGAATGACTCGAACGGTACCGCGGAACCCGATTCAGGCCAACCGCCGAAGGACGAGATCGAGCGAAAGCGCCGGGAACTCCGCGAGATGTTCGTCTCCTGCGACGTCTCCGATGACGAACTGGACCGGCTTCTGGCAGAAAGCAGCGAGAACACACCCGCCCAGGGCGTGACGCTCGGTCCCGATTACCAGGCCCAGGACTGGCGTCCCCTGCTGCCTTCCATCGATCTACCGGTTCTGATAACGACGGGCGGCAAGAGCGGCGCTTTTCCGGGATGCAAGTACATGCACGAACACATTCCCGGCGCACGCATGGAAGTATTCGAGAAAAGCGGCCACGTATTGTTCTACGAAGAACCGGACAGGTTCAACGCAGCCGTCGCCGAGTTCGTGGACACGATCCATTCGGAGTCGATTTGATCCATTCCCAGTCGACGTGATCCGGCGGATGAGACGCGGCATCCCCGGCCCGGGGGCAGTTATCTCCCTGGAACATACCGCGTCTCCGGAATGTACCGCCATACGAGATATCCCATGGCGAGCATGCCCGTGCCTCCCAGGACCGAGCTGAAAAAGTAGCCCAACTCGATATATACGATACCCGCGGCCGCGCTGCAGATCCCCATGGCCAGCTGACCAGTCGCGATACTCAGACTCATCAACGAACCTCGCCGTTCCGCCGGCACGATTTCGGATAGCAGTGCCTGGAAAGGTCCCATCCGGGCGGATACGAGTACCATGATGGTGAAGAAAAGCGGATAGGCCATCCAGAATTCAGCCATAATGGTAGTCGTCAAGGACATGAGGACGAAGAGCCCCACGCATGCGCCTGCGACCATGAACTTCCGTCCGAACCGGTCGGACAACCTGCCTGCCCAGGGTCCGACGATCACGCTGGCGATTCCGGAGACTACGAAAAGGGACGCCACCGCGTCGCCCGAAACCCCGAATGTATCCTTCATCCACACGACGAGGTAGATGACGTAGAAGGCGATCCCCGTGAACATGATGCAATAGGCGCCTACGGCCGCCGCGGTCGCCGGCGCCTTGAACATGGTAGCGTAGTTTTGTATGACCGACCCGATAGAAGTCAGCCGCGTCCGAGCGACGGCGGGCTGCCGGGTCAGCGTGCCGACCAGGACGAAGGAAAGCGCCATGGGTATGGTGAAGAAAATGAAGGCCGTGGCGAAATCGTAGCGATCGGCCAGGAGGGTGCCGGCCGGGATACCCACGATCTGCCCGAACGCGATGGCGGTCATGACCACCCCGTTAGCCCACCCCCGCCTTTCGGATGGGAAGTGATCCCCGATATAGGCCGGCGCCACCCCGCTCAGCACGCCGGCGGCCATCCCGGACACCGCCCTGACCAGCAGCAGCGACAGGTAGTCCGTAACGAAGCTGTGCAGGAACAGGGTCCCGCACATGGCGCCCGTGCCGATCATCAGAATACGCCGCCTTCCGACCGCATCCGACAGGGGCCCCGTGATCAGTGCACAGATGCCCAGCATGACGGCGTAGGCCGTGATCAGGGTACCCAGGTATTCCGGTGGCACCTCGAACTGCGCCTGGACAATGGGCATCAACGGCGTCATGATCATGGTCTGGCTGCTGGCAGCGAACATCATGAACCAGAGTGCCGTCAGGATGCTGAAGTCGGCCAGGGATCCGGATCGCATCGATTATTGATCCTGTTCGTGCATTGGGTTGGTATAAACTCAGTCAGGGACCGTGCTGATGTAAAGATACTGCCTGGCGAGGAAAACCTCCATGAGCGCTCAGCCCCCAAAACCCCCGGTCCTCTTCCACGGCACCGCAGAGAAGCTCGCTCGCCTGGAACCCAGGCCCGCACACGGAGTAGGGTCGGAGGACGACCAGCTTACCGCGGTCTATGCCACCCACCTTAAAAAACTCGCCATCGCCTTTTCGATCCCGATTCTGCCGAACGAAAACGGAGGTTTCAGTTTTGGCCTGGATCTCGGTATAGAACGCCCGGAGGATCTGAATGAGGACATCGAGCCCCGAATCGACCTCGAGGCCGGTTTGCTCGACCTGGACAGACCGGGCTACGTGTACGTCCTGCCCTCCGACACCTTCGAGCAGGTCGATGTATGGCAGTGGGCATCCCGCGTGTCAGTGGAGCCCCTGGATGCGATTCGGATCGACCCGAAACGATACGCACACTGGATCAGGGACAAGCGGCAGGATGGGGCCTGAGCGCCCGTCTTCGATCATCCTTCAAAATAAAAAACCCGCATGAATTCACGCGGGTGATCTGCCCAAGTGCCGAAGGAGAGATTCGAACTCTCACGGGCGAAAGCCCACTGCGCCCTGAACACAGCGTGTCTACCAGTTCCACCACTTCGGCATCATATACCATTTGTCACAATACAACCTGATTAATATATTCCGGTAGCCGATATTTGTCAAGCAGCGCCAGTGGGGTAATCGGATAGACCAAGCAGGTAAGAGGAAGTCATGGCCAGAGCATCGGAACGTCTAGTCGCAGAAGCCAACGGGGCGGATGAAATCAAAGTTATCGTGACCAACAGGAAGGCGCGGCATGATTACCATTTCCTGGAGACCTGGGAAGCGGGTATCGTCCTGACCGGCACCGAGGTGAAATCGCTTCGGGCGGGTAAGATCAACCTGACCGACAGCTACGCCGCGGTCGATAACGGCGAGGCATATCTGTACAACGTTCACGTGTCGCCCTACGAACAGGGCAGCCACTTCAATCACGAACCGACCCGCCGTCGCAAGCTCCTCCTGCACCGGTCTGAAATCCGCAAGCTGATCGGGCGGGTCGTTGAAAAGGGGCTTACCCTCATCCCCATGAGGGTCTATTTCAAACGTGGACGCGCCAAGGTGGAAATCGCCCTGGCCAAAGGGAAGCGGGATTACGATCGCAGACGGACCATCATGGAACGTGATGCCCGGCGGGACATGGAACGTACGTTGAAGGGGCGTCCATGACGGAGCGTGCGCCGAAGACGGAAAGTAAACTGCTTGCCATCATCGGGCTCGTATGGGGCCTCTCCTTCATCGGCTCCATTTTGCTGTTCGCCATATTCAGGCTTTCCGCAGTCACCGTCGATGCGCTGGACAACTTCCCTTTCTTCTGGTACCACTGGCTGGTACTGGGTCTTGTGGTCGTCTTCATGGCCCACTCCGAAGGGTACCACGGATTTCAAAAGAACTTTTCTCCCCGCGTGCTTTCAAGGGCCTGGTTCCTCTACCATCACCCCCGTCCCCGGCTGATCGTGCTGGCGCCGGTGTTTCTTGCAGGCTACATACATATTAATCCCGTTCGTCAGCGCATTACCATGATGTTGACCTTCGGCATCTTGATGCTGATCATCCTGATCGGATACCTGCCCCAACCCTGGCGAGGAATCGTCGATGCGGGTGTGGTGGTAGGGCTCTCATGGGGTGTGGTCTCTCTGGTGATCTATGGGATAAGAATCCTGGGCTCGAGGCCTTTCGTTTATGCTCCCGAGGTTCCCGGTGAAAGCGAGGTGAATCCATGAAACGCATCGTATTGAGACTGATGGTCGGTTCGATGGCCGCGCTGGCCGTACTGGCCGGACTGACCGGTGGGTGCGGGTTGGTTGGAGATGGTGCGGATGCTACCCGAAACGGACCTGTCACCTTCGGCGACTACTGGTACCAGGGCAAGGCGGAGATCACGAGCTACACGTTAAAGCAGGCCCGTTACGGCGAACTCCACGACGGTGACGCCGTGCTCATTTTCGTGACGGAGGATTTCTCGGAGAAGAAGCAGGTCAAGCTGGACCGGCCGGACGAAGCGGGCGACGATGCCGTGAAGGTCCTGAAGTTGAATGCGCTTCGAAACTTCAACACGGGCGTGTATCCGTACACGGTCATGACATCGGCCTTCAGCCCGGTGGACCGGGACCGCCATCCCCGAACGCTGAAGATCACGACGTCCGTACAGGAATGGTGCGGTCACGCTTTCGTCCAGTTGAACCTGCAGGACGACCAATACCACGTTCAGCAGTACTCATATTTCGAGAGCGAAGGCGATAAAGTAGAGCGGCTCGACGGTGTCGTTACCGAGGATGAAATCTGGACGACCATCCGGCTGAATCCCGACGATCTGCCGACCGGTGAGGTGACCATGATTCCGGGTACGCTGTACCAGCGGTTTGATCATACGGCCTGGCGCACCGTGAACGCCACCGCCATACTGATGCCGGAAACCTATGAGCCCGAAATAATGGTCTACAACCTGGTTTACTATCCGGAACTCAACCGCACGCTGACCATACGTTTCAGACGGGACTTCCCCCACGAGATCGAATCCTGGGAGGAGGTCGAATTCGCGTCCGATGGAACGACGAAGGAACTCGTCACCACGGCCGTCCGCAACAGGCGCCTCATGCTGGACTACTGGACGAAGAACAGCGTGGTGGACGTGGGACTGCGCAGGGAACTCGGTCTGGACAACTGAGTTGGCCAGGCGAGGATGCGCTGGGGCGAGCGGCTGGAATTCGTGGCGGAAGCGGGACCGGGCGATTTCATCTACGTGCCACCCTACGTACCCCACCAGGAGATCAACCCCGGTTCCGACGAGCCCTTGGAATGCATGCTGTGCAGAAGCGGCATGGATCCAGTCGTAGTCAATCTGGACATCGAACCCGTGGAGAAGCCGGAGTACGTGTACTGAGCCGACTCGAACCATCCGGATCCGAAGCAGATATAAACACAGGTTTGTTGCGCCGTCGGAGTATAGGGCCGTTTGGAGTTGACCCGGTTTAGTGGACATGTTATCTCTTGTGTATGAAAGGAGAGTCACATGCCCAGATCCCGTGCCCCCTATCCAGCGGCCTTCCGCCAGCAGATGGTCGATCTCGTTCGCTCTGGTCGCAGCCTGAGAAGCGCTAGCCAAGGAGTTCGAGCCCACCGCCCAGGCCATCCGCAACTGGGTCAAGCAGGACGACCTGGACCAAGGCAGGCGTGAAGACGGCCTGAGAACCGAAGAACGGGCCGAACTGCGTCGTCTGCGCCGTGAGAACAGACAGCTCAGGATGGATCGGGAGATCCTGGCAAAAGCCGTGGCCTGGTTCGCCCGGGAGACCGAGACCCCACCCGGGTCTTCTCGTTCATAAAGGCAAGCCAGGCCTCCTATCCCATTCGCCGGATGTGCGGTCTGCTGGATGTCTCCCCCAGCGGTTACTACGTCTGGCTCAGACGGGTGGTCTTCAAGAGGGCCAGAGAGGATGCTATGCTGCTTAGCCGGGTCCGCTCGATCCATCAACGCTCCTACGGAACCTACGGCGCGCCGCGCATCCATGCCGAACTGCGCGCGTCGGGCATATGCGCAGGACGAAAACGCGTGGCTCGCCTGATGCGCATGGCCGCTATCTGCGGGGTGTCGCGCCGCAGAGGCCGTGCGTACTACCCACTGATCCGATCAGGGCAGGAAGGCGCCGGACCTCGTCAACCGGGACTTCACCGCGCCAGTCAGAGACAGGTTGTGGGTAGCCGATATCACCTACGTGCCGGCCCATGCGGGCTTCCTCTACCTCTCGGTGGTCATAGACGCCTTCAGCCGTCGCGTCGTCGGCTGGGCCATGGCCAACCATCTGCGAAGCGAACTGGTCGAAGACGCCCTTGATATGGCCCTTGGCCAGCGTCGACCCGATGGCGTGATCCACCACAGCGACCAGGGATCACAGTACACCTCGGTGGCCTTCGGCAAAAGATGCAGACAGGCGGGCGTCAGACCTTCCATGGGTTCGGTCGGGGACTGCTACGACAACGCCCTGTGCGAGCGCTTCTTCGCCAGCCTGGAATGCGAACTGATCGATCGGAGACGTTTTGCCACCAGGTACGAGGCCAGACTCGCCCTGTTCGAATACATCGAGGGCTTCTACAACACCCGGAGAAGACACTCTTCCCTTGGATATCTCTCACTCGTAAACTTCGAAAGGAGACTCAAGAAAACGGCCTGAATCCCAAACCGTTAACCGTCCACAAAAACGGGGTAACATCACATCGCCAATACAAACGGAATATTGATCTGGATAGTTTGAATCAGACTAATATACAAATTTACAAACCAGTCTATCCAAGAGCCTACGCTTGAAACACTCATGCCAGAAATCCAATGTCAATCCGATGTTGTGGATTCTAGCGTACCATCTACAACTCACTAAAGCGTAGACTCTTGGCTGACGACTGAGGTGTATCTCTGACCGACCGTAATCATTGTGTGGTTTCCGCATACCGGTAATCCCACGTAGTTAGCATAAGAATGAGTGAAATCATATGCAACTTCTGTCTAAGGAAACCTCAGCCGGTACCCCAAAGAAACTCGTAAGGAAACACGTATGTTGAATCCAACGAAAATAACCATCAATCGGACTGGTTTTAACAATGGGGTGTACTGCACCCTTGACCGGGACAATAAGTTAAGCTTCCTTCTGATCAAGGAGGCACCCCATGTCCCTGAAACGCCGTCAGTTCACCCGCGAGTTCAAGCTCCAGGTCCTTCAGGAAGCCGATTCGGGCAAGTCCATCAGTCAGTTGGCTCGTGAACACCAGGTCCATCCCACGTTGATCCACAGGTGGCGTCAGCAGCTTCGCCGCCAGGGTGATCGCGCCTTTCCAGGCAACGGCAGGGCGGTGTCGGATGAGGTTCGGATCGCGGCCCTTGAGCGTAAGGTCGGCCAGTTGACCATGGAGAACGATGTGTTAAAAAAAGTCTTGAGTCGGCTCGGGGAGAGCCCACGCTCAGCCCGAGGCAATGGAGGAAGCTCATGATCTGCCTGGTCGCTGAGTCAAAGGCGTCCACCGACCGCGCCGTGGTCAAGCGGCTGTGCAGAACGCTCTCCATCGGTCGATCCAGTTACTACCGCGGCCGCCGTGGCCAACCCGATCCGGACCTGGAACTGCGGGATCAGATCCACAAGCTCTCCCTTTCCTGGCCCTCCTACGGTTACCGTCCCATGAGCCGCGCGCTAAAGCGTCTGGGATACCATGTGAACCACAAGCGCGTCCTGCGTCTCATGCGCGAGGATAACCTGCTTGCCCTGCGGCGCCGCGCCTTTGTATCGACCACCGACTCGAATCACGACCGCGCCGTCTACGCCAACCTGGTCTCGGGACTGAACGTGACTGACGTTAACCAGCTGTGGGTATCCGACATCACCTACATCCGCCTGGCTCGCGAGTGGGGTCTATCTGGCCGTGGTACTTGACGCCCATAGCAGAAGATGCATCGGATGGGCGCTGGATCGAACCCTCGATGCCAGACTGGCCCTTAACGCCCTCGACAGCGCCTTGGCCGCCAGGCCAGCGCAGAAGGGGCTTGTGCATCACTCCGACCGAGGCGTGCAATATGCCTCGAAAGCCTATATCGACACCCTCAAGAACGCCGGCATAGAAATCAGCATGAGCCGGCGCGGCAACCCCTATGACAACGCCAAGGCAGAGCGCTTCATCAGAACGCTCAAATACGAGGAGGTCTATCTCTACGAGTACGAATCCCTGGAAGAAGCCCGATCCCGCATCGGCTACTTCATCGACAAGCTCTACAATCGTAAACGCCTGCACTCAGCCTTGGGCTACACGCCTCCGGCCGAGTTCGAGCAAATGAAACTACCTGTTATAACTGTAGCTTAACTACTTGTCCCATTTCGGGGTGCACTACACTCGTTACTTACCTCCTGAACCAAGATGACACAGATGAAAATACGACCGTAAACAAGAAAATGAAGGCAGCAAAAGCAACTCCTCCAATACAGGCCTTAATACTTAACTCTACATGGTCTTCCATTGCAATCAGCGAGATGCCAATAACAGCCAGTAAGACAACTGCATGAAATAAGTCCTTTCGGTTAACCACTCCCTTAACAGCATCATAGATTAGGCCAGATATGTGCAAACCAGCCGAGACACCCAGACCTATAAAGAATACAATCTTAAAATAACGCACGGCTTCGTCCCATCCTTCAGTCAACCATGCTATAGCAACTATTATTGCACCGAAAACGACTCCAACAGAATAAAGATGTTCTGGGTCATGGATTTGGATGAAGGACGATACTCTCCTGACAATCACATTGCGCTTTTTCTTTCGGCGTCGACGTTTCTTTCCCACGGTTCTATTCCTCCTCATCGGAGAGCCACCAGTTAATGAGACTTGATCCTGCCTGGGAAACTGCCGCGCCGACGGATACCGCATATCGCGTTACCATGTTATCTGCTTGCCGATTCAACTTTCTCGCTTGTTCCGTTCTGCGTCTTGCCCCCTTTTCGCTGCTGGTGTTTCTTGCGATTCTTAGCTTTCGATTAGCTTGATTTGTGAGATCTTGCACTCTATCGGAAGCTGCGATCCTGTTCCTTGTAAATTGACCTGCACGGCCGCCCACAAGACCAGCTCCCGTATCAACTGCGGTATCTAGTAGGTCTACTTCTCCCGTCTCATACAGTTGATGAGAAACACTGCCTGCAGCGTTGATAGCCGCTTCTGTGCCAAATTGCGCGATAGAACCCAATTTTGATAATTTGGTTAAAACTCCGACACCAAGTGCTCCAGCTCCTGCCGAAAACGCTACAGATCCCGAGTCGATTTCTTCCAATGAGCGGCCGTCAACCAATACTTGGGTCGCGATGTCCAAACCAGCACCAGTAATGGCTCCGACTACAAAAACAGGTGTACGCCCATCCGGATCCACAAACTTGAGCGGATTGTTGGTGGCATAGGCATACGGACTCAATCCCGGATACGCATCCTGCATGGGATCTGGCCGCAGGAACCTGCCTATATCAAAAGCGTACGACCTTGCGAGCATGTAGTCAAGGCCGGATTCCGGGTCCCGCTCGTGGCTGGTGAACCTGAAGTGCGTCGAGCCCGTGCCGCTTGTGGCGAGAACCTTGCCGTATGGCCAGTAGTCGTAGGAGGCGGTGACCGTGCCTTCCTCGTCGATCAAGCTTCTGGTGCTGCCCAGGTGATCGGCCAGGTAGTATCTTGTGCCGCTGCCGGCAACCCTGGCGATGCGCCTGCCGCCGGCGTACACGTACCTTGCAGATTGCGTCTGGCCCGAGTATTCGGCCAGGACAGTGCCATCGGCACCCCGCAGGTAACAGGTGACGGCGGTGCCGACCGTCTTCTTCACACGCCTTCTGTCGGGATCCATGGTATAGGCTGCGCTGCCATGTCCTGTCAGGAGACCCCTGTAATCGTAGGTCAGGGCGTTCCTTGCCATGCGCGTCACCCATCCGTTCCGGTTGTAGGCGGTCCGGATGAGCAGCCCTCCGCCGTATACGATCGACACGCGGTTCGGGGTGGCGGCGTCCAGATATGCGTAGAGGGTGTAGCTGCCGTTGGTCTGCATGTGGCGCAGGTTGCCATTGCGATCGTACCTGTAGTACCTGGATTGCCTGCCGCCTTGCAGGTTGAAGCCTGTGAGGCGGTGCAGCCTGTCGTATTCATAGCGCCCGGCCTTGAAGGCTTCCGATGCGTCGCGGCGGTATCGCTGCGACGTTACGTTGCCCGTTGTGTCATACTGCTGCCTTACGGTGAACCTGCCGGGATAGTCGATGCGCGTTACCCATTCGCGGGCGTTGTAGGTGAAGGTTCCGGTTGCGATGTTGTCACCGACAACGTGAGTACCCAGGTTGCCCGCGGCCGTGTGGGTGTAGGCGGCCAGGGTCCTGCCCCGTTCATCCCACACGCGGGCCAGCCGCCCGGCGCTGTCGTAGGCGTAGCGCGCCTGCGATCCGTCGGGGTATATCAGGCGGGTCACGCGCCCTGCCAGGTCATGGAGGTATTCCAGCGTCCTGATACCGGTGAGACCATCTATGGTCACCTGCTTGACGCGCACATTGCCGAGATGGTCGTAGGCATATTCATGGATGACCTCGGTCGCCGCATCCGCGTCGGTATTCTCCTCGACCTTGACGAGGCGTCCCTGGGCGTAGTTGGGACCGCCGCCCGCGACGGCATCGTTGTCTGCGGCATCACCGTCGTCGTAGGTCATGCGGCTGCGCCATGAGGTGCTGTCGCGCTCGAAGGAGTAAGCGCTCTCCGGATCGAGACTGGTGAACGTGGCCGACGCCTCGCCCACGCGCGTTACGCGCCCGAAGGCATCGTAGACGGTGTAGGTAACCTTGCCCGTACCGGCAGCGCGCTGCCGCGCGTCCTGGGAGAAGCGTATTCTCCCTGAGTCGTCGTACTTGTAGCGGACTGGTCCGTCGGCATCGGGGTGATGCCGGCTGGTCATGCGGCCCAGGGTGTCGTAGGCGTAGCGCGAGGCGCCGCCGCCCGGCATGGTGGTCGAGGTGAGCCTGTCCAGGGCATCGTAGGCGAAGGATGTTTTGTTGTTCCTGGTGGCGGCACTGGCGCCCGCCGAGTCGGCTATGGCATGGACCATGCGGCCGTAGGCGTCGAAGACGGTGGCGGTTCTAATGCCCTTCTCGTCGTCTACGGTCCGGAATGATCTTCCCTGGCCGGATTCGGATCCCCAGTTCCCGTAGCGGGTGTCGACCGAGGTGGACGGAGTGTGTCCGGGCGGTATGACGCGGGAGACCCTCAGCAGGGGATCGTCGTCGTAGGAGACTTGCGTGATGCGTTCCGCCGCGTCTGCGCGGGCCAGGGCGCCGTAGACATGCGACGGCGACAGGTATGCGGGACCGAGCAGGGATTCGGGCTTGCCCGCGCGGTTGTAGTTCGTCTGGGTGACGATGTCGCTTGCGCCAGCCCGCGTGCGGGTCTGTATCTGCCTGGCCAGGCCGTCGAAGGAGGAGGTCACCATCTCGGCGGTGCCGACGTAGAGGTTTGCGAGGTATCCGTTTCCGCGCTCGCCGTTTGCTTTGAACGCGGGCGTCCAGTTAGCCGGGACGGAGGCCGTGGCGGAAGCCCCCATGAACCGGGTATCCCGGTGGCCGTAGAGCCACGCGTTCACGGTGCCCGTGGGCAGGAGCTCCATCTCGACGCGGGCCCAGGGCCAGCCCGGGTTGTATCCGGGCACGAAGGCGTTCGTGGAAGTCCGTCCGCCTATACTGCTTTCCAGCTTTACGCTACCGTTGTCGTATACGATGCGAACAAAGTCGTCCCCGTCATCAAAAGACATGATGACGGTTTTTCCCGAAGAAGCCGAGGCCGGATGGAAGTCGGCCCTTGCGGTGACGTGGCCGTCGACCCTTCCGGTTTCCAGGACGGAGGAAGGTCCGAGCTTCACGGACCGCTTCGCGGCTTTCTCCTGGTTCCAGGCGACATCCCCACTGCCGGTGACCCGGTCTTCGCCCGCCAGGGGGTCGATCGCAGCGCGGAAGGCAGCGCCTTTCTCCGCTCTGAACCCCCTGGTGAGCTTTATGCGCACGCCGGCTTTGATGGCCAGGTCGTCTCCCGCCGCGACGACGTAGGAGCCGGCGGTCTCCAGGCTTACGCCCTCCTCGAGGGCGTTACCCTCCTTGAGGGCCGTGCCGCGGGCTAAGGTCCGGTGTCCGTCTCTGGAGAGATCCTTGTGTCCGTCCCTTGACGTATAGGCGATAACGGTCTGCCGGTTCGGTCCGGCGGTGTTGTACGCGCTGGTACCGCCGATGCCGCGCGAGAAGCGGTGGTCCCGCTGGGCGGTTATGCGTCCTTTGCCGTCGCTGGTCTGCACGACACGCCTTAGACCGTCCCTCAGGTACCTTTCGGTATGCCCTGCCGGATCGGTGACGGCGACGGCGTCCAGGGTGACGGGATCCCAGGTGGTCATGGCGCCGGGCTGCGCTGACGCCGGCCATACGCGCAGGTTGTCGAAAGCGGCGCCTGGTGGTGCCGCGCCGTTGGAGAGTTTCACCTGGTTGATATTGCCGCCGGATGCCATGGCGTACGTACCCGATGCGGGATAGCGCGCGCCGTCTACGTGGGTCCACCATTTCGAGCCGCGCCACCGTATCTTCACGTGGTACCACTGGTTGGCGGCGTAGGAAGCGCCGGTAGCGGTCAGGGTGGTCCTGCTGAGCGCCTTGAACGTGCCGTCCGCGTCGAAGGTCCACCTTATCCGGTCGGTTCCCGTCCCGCCGCCGACGAGCGCTACGGCTGTCTGCTCGTTCTCGGATTCCACCATGACGTCTATCTCGAAGACGCCGCTCGCGTTGGCGGGCAGGTCCCTGCGCGCCACCGCGTTATTCACGACGAGCGCGCCGTCCTCCATGGCCGGCGTCCCGGCGCCCGTTTTCGACCAGGCGTCCTCGCCCGGGGACGTCAGATCCGTCCAGGACCCCTGGTCGTCGAAGACCTCGGCGGCCACCTGCGCCGCCGCCGCGCCGGTGAAGGCGGCCACGGGACGCATGCTGCCGTAGCCCATGACCGTGGTGGTGACGGTGCCATGGGCGTCCTGCGCTTCGGTCAGGTTGCCGTAGGCGTCGTAGCCGGTGGCCACCTGCCGGTCGATCCATTCTCCCGTGTCCACCTGGCCGTCTGAGTCCCTGTCGAGCCATGCCGAGGTGGTGTCCGGCATGACGATGCCACCGCTGTTGAACCGCCCGTAGCGATGCCTGGTGGACTGCAGCCGGGCGCCGGAACCGTCCTTGACCGTGACCACGTGAGGGCGGTCCAGGATGTGGGCATTCTCCAGGAACACGTCCTCGGGATCGTCGGCGCTCATCGCGGTGACCTCGAGATCTCTGGCGTATACCCTGATCTTGCGGTACACGCCCTGCTGCGGCTTGTATACGGCGGCATGCAGCTCTAGGTTTACCCGGGCGCTGTCCGTATCCGTTGGCACGGGCACGAGGACGTCGAAGGATTCCTCCTTCGGACCGGGCAGCCCGCCGGCTACAGGAACATGCTGTATCAGCGAACCTGCCGTGTGGGAACCGCCGTCCTTCCAGTCGACGGTTACCGTGGCGCCGGCGTACATGTCGTCTCCGCCCTGCAACTGGTCGGTCCCGAGGACGCCGCGGATGTGCAGCACATCGGTGCCGGACACGGAGAAGCGGCGGCCCTCGAAGTCGTAGACCCCGGCGCTCTCAATGCCCGAGCCCGCATTGAGGAAGGCCTCCACCGAGGCCGTGGGCGGATCGCCGGGGCTCAGGAAGGCGGCGTGGACCCGGTCACCGGTCGAAATGGATGTGTCGAGGACAGGCTGTCCGAAAGCAAGGGCCACCGGACTGCTTGTTACTGCATCTGCGTGATAGCTGGTCTCAGTGACGCGTAGAGTGCGGGACCCGGATTTGAGCGTCTGCGTTGCCACCAGGCCGTTGCGCGCGTTGTGGTTCGTAAGTGTCGTGGTACTTACCCCGTCCCTGGTGGTCGTCGTCTCCCCTGCCCGCAACCAGTAGGCCTGCTGGGGAATACCCGGATGGTAGAACGGCTGCCAGCGGCCGGTCCAGGTGCCCGCCGCCGTGACCTGCCAGTCCGTCCGCTCCCGCTGGACCACCGTACCGGTGGGGTCGTGCCAGGTTACCTCCTCGAGGAGCCCTCTTCGGATATCGCGTTCGGATTCGTGCTGCTTGTTCCTGGCCGAAAGCCCCAGGGCGTTCAAGTCGGCTTCGCCTGCGAAGTTGCGGCGTATCTTGCCATGGCGCCCGGGCAGGATCTCGTCGACGACGGGGAAAGTGATGCGGCGCACGCGATTGGCATTGACGGTTTCCATGACCGCATCGGTCCCGACGTAGACGAACGTAGTCGTATCCGCCGCCGCGCCGCCCAAGCCGTCCGCGTCCCGTATCCTGCGCTTGATGCGGCGCGAACGATCGAAGAAGGCCTCGTCGAAGTTGATATGCCTGACCCAGCCGGCGACAGGCCTGGGAACCTGCTCATAAACGAGCTTCAGCTCCCCGCCCGTGGGCGTGACGATCTTTGTAATACGGTAGCTGTCCGCAAGGGTGTTGGTGAAGCGATACGGCGGCAACTGGTCGCCAGCCGAGTTCCCTGTTCCCATGACGGCGATTTCCTCGAGCAGCAGCGTGCGCGCATTATCGCCCGAGGCTACGGCAGGCCGCGGAGGACCGCCGTTGGCGCCGTCGTAGCGGAACACGTAGCGCGCAACCTGGCTGCCGCCCCCGTCCGTGACGGTCAGGGCGTCGAGACGGTGCGTACTCGCAAGGCCGTCGTACATCCTGTAGTTGCGGTTGTCGGTGACCAGGTAATGGCCGTAGGGCAGGGTCTCGCCTGACGGCGTGTCGAAGTAGTTGTCATGGGTGATCACCACACCGCCGTGAGAGGCGATATGGATGTCGGGTCTGGCGCTGGTCTCGGTTGTGACCTTGCGTACGACTTTCCCGTCCGCTCCGGCGAGGATGACCGTGTCGAGGTGGGCCGTGTTGAACGTCTTGACCACGGTCAGGTTGGTGCGGCTCCGGCCGATCGTTATCCCGCCCGGATAGCGCGGATCGAGGTCGGCGTAGTCGAGCAGGTTGCGGAAAGCGCGCGTGGCTTCGGCCCGTTCCTTCGCCCAGTCCCTGACCGTGGTCACCGGACCATCGCCGGCATACCTGAACCGGATCGTGTTGCCGGCCTGATCCCGTATCTCGGCCAGGTTCCACTGGTACACCATCTCGGGCATGAGTTCGTTGAAACCCCCCTGGGCTGCCGCGCCGCCCTTGACGGTCTGGTTCATGCCGTAGTCCTTGCCCGAGATCGTAACGGCGCCGAAGGTGTAGACCAGGCCCGATACGGTCCTGACCGTCCAGGTGGAAGCCAGTGGCTCATGCCTGTCGAAGTTCCACCTGATGTCCATGAAGCGCCTGTTCTCGGCGTAATAGACGTTGGTGGGGGCAAGCGGCGTGCCCGGTGTGGCGGCGCGCTGCGCGTCGTCCAGCTGGCGCACCAGGCGGTGGGAGCCGTCGGGAAGCACCAGGGACAGGTTGAAGGAGAAGGGATGGTTGATGGGGCTGGTCGTATCCTCTAGGTTGTAGCCGCCGGTCACCTTGATGGCGCCGAACTCAAGGTTCCATCCCAGGCCCACCCACGTGGCGTTGTTGAGCGTCACCGTGCCCTTGCTCTGCGTGGACGTGGCAGCGGGGTCGTCGGAGAGCTTGATGAGCCGGTCCGTGCCCGTCACCGCGCTGCTGTAGCGCATGCGAATGGGCAGGGACATGCCGCCCGCGCCTTCGACCTCGCCCAGCGGCACCGCGTAGGACCAGTTGCCCGAAAAGTAGTCCACCTGATCCGCGTCTATGACGCCGGAGAGACTGTCGAAATCGTAGGCGCTCTTAGTGGCATCTGTGATCGGCGTCTGCTGGCCGTGAACGATCGGCGCCGCCGTGGAGAGCGTGAGGATGCCGATGAGCATCCTCAGAGAGAAACGGTATAAGTGTCTTTGCATGATGGACTCCTTTAACTTGGATATTGTAGTTTGGTGCTTGCGTCGAACGCGCGATGTCAACGCGTGGATGTATCGGATGAAGACCGGCATGATGCGCTCCTTGATGGCGGACGGAACAGCCGCCCGGCATGGATTCTGCAACTCGTTATCGGGACGCGATACTGACGTTTTGGCGGGCATGAAATGAAAAACCCCCGTGCCGTGGGTCGATCAGAAGTAGCACGGGGACGCTAAAAGGTCCGCGGGGTGCGGGTCCGCTAAGGGGACGCGAGGGTATTCTGATGCGGTTTTACTTACGCCCGTGCGCATCGCACGAGGCAGGATAATAGTACTATACAAATGTTTAGTATTCCTGTCAAGAGGGTTTTTCAAAAAAACACTTTGTTCCATTTTCTGGCACGCATGGCTCAGGCTCCTTTCAATGCGCCCTGGTTCGTTGCCTTGCACCTTCGGCACTTGATGCTCCAGGGGCGAGAGGGGTATCTGCTCAGCACGCGTCCGCATTTCCAGCACCGGGGCTGGTGGTCCGTAACCGGCGCGGAACCTGTGGGGTTGCCGTTCAGATCCTCGACTCCATTGGGATTGTTGCCGTTTGACATAAGTGTAACCTCTTTCCGTCCTCCCGGACGGCATAAACCGTGCGGGGACTAAGCAGGCTCCCGGACGGTAAGTAGATTTGAAATTATATACACAACAAATGATTAGTAAAAATCACCATCTGCCAAGTGATTTTTCCTTTATCTGAACCAGCCATGAATTGGAGTGGAATGTGGATCGGACGGAAGCGACCGGGGAGTGGCATGGTGCGTCCGCCGCATTTCGAGCAGGCGTTATTATCGGGAAGACTGGTAAATCAGGCTAGTATTGCGTCCCAGAAATAGACTTATATAATCGCTCAATTTTTAGCAGGATCGATGCAGTGGTGGCGGTCCATACTTTGGGGACAAGTTCAGTAATCGACATAGCCAAGGACGATTAAGCGTACCTACACCACGCCCTCCCGCCGCTACCCGTCCTCCCTGTAGACCGCTTCCCGCAACCCCCTGATATATCCGACGGCGTAGAGCCTGCACAACGCGGAATAACCCGGATGGTCGTTGTCTTCGCCGGCCAGCGTCGGCACGTGGTCCGGCCGAAGCACGCCCTCGAACCCGATATCCCGGTACGCGCGCAGGCAGGCCATCATATCGGTCGGGCCGTCGTCGTGGAAGGTCTCCACGTAGCTCTCCACGTCTCCGCGCACATCCCTGAAATGGACGAAGAAGATCTTGCGCTGCGCGCCGAAATGGCGGATGGCTGCGGGCTGATCGTCGGTCATGAGTGCGAAGTTTCCCTGGCAGAACGTGATCCCGTTCATGGGACTGGGCACAAGGTCCAGGAGTTTCTGGTAGTTGTCCAGGGTCCGCATGATACGTCCGATGCCCCGAAGCGGCGAGAGGGGCGGGTCGTCGGGGTGCATGGCCATTTCCACACCGTACTGCTCGGCGACGGGCGTTACCCTTTCCAGGAAATCGTGCAGCGTCTCCCAAAGCTGGTTCTCGGATACTTCGCCCGCCTCGGTCAGCGGCGCGTTCTTCATCATGGCGTGGTCGTAGCCGGTCACGAAAGCACCGCCCCGGGACGGGACCGTCGAAGAGGTCCGCGTCCAATTCAGGATCGCCATCCAGTTGTAGCACCACGTCTTGATGCCGACCCGGCCCATGCTCTCGATGAAGGTACAGACGTCGTCCAGTTCCTCCTCCCGGCCTTCCACACCCAGCTTGATGCGGTGCATCGGGGGCGTGCTTTCGATGACGGCCACGTCGAAACCGGCGTCGTTGAAGTTGTTCTTCATCCGCAGCATGGGCATGTATTGCCAGCCCTTTTCGTTGCCCACCGCGGGCGGCATGCTGGTAACCACGTGATCGACGCCGATCTGCTTGACCTGGTCCCAGAGCGTACTGCGGCCGGTACTGAGGATTTCTGCGATCTTAATCATGAATAACCCTCTCCTGTTGCGTCCACTGCAATTGAATATCCGGCCATGCGCCGGCTGTACGAATGGACCGCCGCGGTCCGTACCCATGGCACGGCCGTCGGCTTCTTACCTCCCGCTGCGCACGGACATCAGGCGTTTCCCCTGCTGCGCACGGGATGTTCGAGTGCTTTTTCGTAGAGATCGGACCATTCCTTCGAACCATCGTCATGGACTGTTTCCAGTTCGACTCCGTCGGCATGGGCGGGGCCGTTGCCCTGGATGAAATAGCCGTAGGCCCTGTTCATGGGCGCGATGTGTAAGCGCGTGCCGTCGGGGTAGACCACGGAGCAGATGATGCGCGGTTTGGGCTTGTCATACAGTTCGCCCTGCTCTTTCAGTTCCAGGACGGTCTCGTCGGGCACCCGCCACCTTTCCACCGCTTCCTCGTCAACGGTCACACCCAGGCCCGGTTCCTCGGGCACCCGGTGAAATCCGCCCACGACCTCGACAGGTTTCGTCAGCAGGTGATGGCTGTAGAGGTTTATACAAGTTATAGCGGGCCAGATAGCATGAGTCAGCACGGCGCCCAGGTGGGAGGCCCAGGTCGTGGTGAGCCCGTTACCCACAAGCTGGAGCCAGAAAGGCATGTTTGCCTCGGCGCTCAGATGTCCCTGTCGCACCACCTCGGACTTGCCGGCGCAAATCACAAAGCCGTCACAGACCTCCTCGCGGAGAACCGTCATGTAGGGCGGCGAGCCGAAGTGCATGGCGATGGGGCGGGGGATGACCTGTTTGAGCTGCCGGTTGCCCAGTATGTCGGTCTGCGGAATGGGGGATTCGAACATGGCCACGTTCTCGTGCTGCGCCAGCTTCTGCATGATGGGCATGGCCGCTGCCGCGTTCTGCATCGTGGCATTGGCGTCGAGGTCCAGCTTGAAGGAACTGGGAATGCCCGTGGCAATGGCGTCTACCTGGGCGAAAATGTCCCACCAGGGCCGCTGTTTGATCTTGAAGCTGGTGTAACCCAGGGTTACCGCGTCCCGGGCCTCGGCCAGCCAGTCTCCCGGCGACGCGTCGATGGACCACCAGGATATGGGCGACCAGTCGCGTACCTTGTTGCCAAGTAGCTTGTAGCATGGGACTCCCAGCGCTTTACCAACAACGTCGAACAGGGCCATCTGCAGTCCCGCACCGAGCGTATCGTCGTTCATCACGTCGGCCGGACTCTTTCCTATGACCCGATTCACGGCTTCGTCGGTGACCCGTGCCCAGGTGTAGTGTATAACCGTTTCCCCCCAGCCGGACAGGCCGGTATCCGTGGTCACCCGGCACAGCTCCAGGATCGACCAGTTGTACACTTCCCGCTCGGTGATCCTGGCCTGCCTCTTGGTGAAAGGCACATCCACCACGATTCGTTCCACATCGACGACTTTCATGGCGCGAAATCCTCCAGTCTCGGTAAGTTCAAACAACCCGGCGCCGTGCCCGTGTGTCTGCCCGGGCGCGGTAAGGTCAATCCGTTCGCGCGGCGGATTTCCACCGCGGCGCGTCAGGTTATCTTCAGATCAGAATGCAAGCGATCACAAGCAGGACCATCACGGGTAACAGTCCCGTTCCGACACTGGCTCCGACCGGCATTAGCAGACTTTCAGGTGCGGTTATCTCGAGGCCGAAAACCAGTGGAATGGTCCGGACCGCCTCGTCGTTCAAGCCCAGCGAGATGGATACGCCGACGTACAGGCTGCCGAAGAGGGCCACAACCATGATCACGTGGGCGACGTGGGGCAGCCGGCCCCCGGAGAGGTCGGCCGGGTCCATGACGTCGTGATAGAGCAGTCCCCACTGTTTCACACGGCTATAGAGCACCGGCAGCAGCAGCGGACCGAGAATGCCCGCGGTGACGAAATTGTTGATTGAAATGAGGGGAGCCAGCACGTGGAAAGGCACGAGCCCGAGGGTGTCCAGTCCCCATCCTACCGTGACGCCGCAGGCGATGCTTGCCAGCAGTGTAACGTAAAGGTATCGGACCAGCATAGTGGGGGACCACGCTCCGGGGTCTTTACTGGTCAGGATGCGCCAGATCCGGTAGGGAATGTATCCGAGCAGGAAATTGCCGAGCATGCCGAAGTAACTGCCCAGTCCGTAGGTGCCGCCCATCAGATCGCCGATCAGGTTGCCGAAGGCCGCGCCCCACGCACCGGCGGGACCGAACATGAGGGAGCAGATGACCGGGAACACGTTGGCCGGCCGGAGCTCGGTAATGCCGGGAATGATGGGAAGGAGCTTGAAGGGAATGAGGACGGCGGCATACATGGCTGCCGTCAGGGCTACCAGGACGACCATCCTGGTATACTTCCACATCGTGATGGCTTCTCGCACGCTACCCCTCTAGGCGCTCTGTTCCAGGCGGCTGATCTCATCGCGCAACCGGGCGGCGTCCTCGTACCGTTCCTCATCTATGGCTGCCTGAAGTTTTCTGCGCGCCGTCTCGAGTGGGGTGCGTGGCTGACTCTTGAACTCCACCGCTTCCATCAACTCTTCGGCGACCACCTGCGCCGCGGGAACCTTGCCCTCATCATCCGCTTCCAGTTCCTCGATGGACGCCGCGATATCGTCCTCGCCGTTCTCGTCCTTGCTCTTGGGCATCCGCTTGCCCGCCACGCGCATGACTTCTTCCTCCACGTAGATCGGCGCGTCGGCGCGAAGGGCCAGGGCGATGGCGTCCGTTGGCCTGGAGTCGATGGTCATGGAATGTCCGTTGGCCTTGACGTGTATTTCCGCAATGTAGAACTGCTGCTCGCGCAGTTCGGAAATGAGCACGAACTCGATCTCGGCATCGAAATGTTCGAAAACGGACTTGAGCAGATCATGCGTCATGGGCCGCGGAGGCTCTTCTTCGCCAGCGTCGATCTGGCTCTTGATGGCAAAGGCTTCAGCGATGCCGATCAGGAGGATCAGAACCTGCTCTTCCTGCTCGTCGGCCAGCCACAGTACCGGGGTGGCGTGCAGGGGATAGGGAGGCCCGACATCATATACTTTGAGTCGAATCATTGTATATAATCTTTCTACCTGACCGGGATCAGCCTGGGTTTTTATAGCAGGTGACCACTTGGCGCGATGACGGAAAACGCCGACTGAAAGGGGTCAGTCCGCCTGCAGAAACGATCGTCATCGCAGTGGATGTTCGGTTTACCGGTATTATAAACCGGTCTCTCAAAACAGGTCAAGACAAAACGTACAGATGGATGTGATTTTCACTCGGCGCGGTTTTGCGGTTATTTACGCTGGCCGAGAAAGACCTCCCGCACCCGGGTAAAAAAGGCGAGCGCTTCCTCTGTCCGGTAGTCCCGGTAGGTCCAGGGCAACGGGGCAAAAGCGCCTCGATGATACAGCAGGGTTACCTCGGCATATATCCCTTTCCCTATATAGATGCGATGGCTGTAGTTCTTGGTAGTCGCCAGGACGAGTTGGGCGCCGTTGATGTATCCGGGATCGAGGTTCAACCCCCGTCCGGGCTTGCCGTCGGCCCGGGCCACGACGGTTTCGAGATCGTTGCAGGTTCGCTTTATTTCAGCCAGGTTCCCGGGCTCCACCAACGGCTCGAATCCGAGGAACTGTTTCACCAGTCCGGCCCCCATCTCCCGTTCATAGTAGGACGAGAAGGAAAAGTCGAATACCGGATCCTCCAGTTCCACCGGGCCGTACCGTTCGGCCAGGAGACCGCGCCCCCGGGCCAGCATCGATTCACACTGTCCCATGACCGCGCATACCAGCTTTGCAGGTTCGGGGTGTCCGGGAGTACCCATGCCGGAATCGCCTCTTTGTGCCGCGTGTTGTCCCATTGCCTCGAAGTGTGTCGCGCTTTATATTTATTCGCCCGGTGGCCATGCATTACGGTGGCCCGGCACACCTTCGGCCCGGCATTACCGGTAGTTCGGCACACCTTCGGCCCGGTCGTCAGGAAACAGATACCGGTTCCGGGTAGACATTGTCAACGCTAAACGTCAGACGCACAGGAGCACAAATGAATTTCGAACGGTTTTCACTCGAGGGCAGGATTGCCATCGTCACCGGCGCGGGTACGGGCATCGGCCAGGGGATCGCGACGGCCATGGCCGAATCGGGCGCCCGGGTCGTTCTGGCGGGCCGGACCCGGTCCAGGCTCGAGGCGACGGAGGAAACCATCAGGGGGTTCGGCGGCGAAGCGATGGTCGTGGAATCGGACATAGCGAAACGCGAAGACCGGGAAGCTCTGGTGATCTCGGTACTGGACACCTGGAAGCAGATCGATATCCTGGTCAACAACGCGGGGGTGAACGTACGTACGCTGCCGGAGGACTACCGCGAGGAGGACTGGGACCAGATCGTGGACACCAACCTGAAAGGCACGTTTTTTCTGACCCAGCGCGTAGCCCGGCACATGATCGAGCGGGAATACGGCAAGATTATTCAAATCGCTTCGCTGGCCGCTATCACGGGTATCCCCCACATCCCCGCCTACACCGCCGCAAAGGGTGGCGTCGGGTCGCTGACCTACCAGCTGGCGATCGAATGGGCCCGGTATAACATCAACGTGAATTCCATCTGCCCCGGGTACATCCGGACCCCGTTGACCCGCCCCGTCGAAGAGAGCGAACGGGGATCCTACATCTTGAACCGCGTGCCGGCCGGACGCTGGGGCGAACCGGAGGACATCGCCGGCACGGCCGTGTTCCTGGCCTCGCCGGCCTCGGATTTCCTTACGGGACAGCTGATCGTGGTGGACGGAGGATGGATGGCCGGAGGTTAGACCGGACGGATAATCGGGCGGGTTCGCACCTCGGATGGATTGACGGGCTCGACCGGATCGACGGGCTGTCTGCCGGTCACACCGCGATCGGGACGACGGGCTCGACCTGGCCGGCGGTCTCGTCAGCCGGTCGCTCCCGTCAGCCGGCCGCTCCCGTCAGCCGGCCGCTCCCGTCAGCCGGCGGCCTCCGCCTGGCTGGCCCGGCTCGTACCCGGGGGAGTCACGGAGATGAAACTGGTGGCCACAAGTGTCAGGACGGCAACGACGGCCGCTCCGACAAAGACGTACTGGTAACCGTAGACGACCCAGACGAGTCCGCCCAGTGTGGGAATCGACATGGAAACGGCGTGGTCGATGGTGACGCCGAGGGAAAGCGTCGCGGTGAGATCGTCTTTCTTTACGACGATTTTGCTGGCGTAGGTCGTCCGTGCGATACTCACGTTGAACAGGACCAGATCGAGCACGAAACTGGCATAGATGAGGTCTACCGCCCACGCTCCCAGCCCCATTTCCGCGGCGAAACCGTAGCCCAGGCAGACACCGACGAGCAGCACCGCGTCGATCATCAGAACCAGACGTTCCCCGAACCGGTCGATCAGCTTGCCCAGCTGCGGGGCGAAAAACATGCCGATGACGGATGCGATCAAGTGCAGCGAGGCAATGGTGGATACCGGCTTGTCGAAGATGCTGATCAGCACCCAGGGACCGAAGGTGATGAAGATCTGCTTTCTCGCGCCGAACAGGATGTTCAGCAGGTAAAACAGGGTGTACCGTTTCCTGATGATGAAGGTGGGGCGATTGCCCGTGTGACCGTCGATGGGGCGCATGGCCAGGTAGCAGTAGACGCCAGCCAGGGCCACCAGCGCGGCGAGGGCGAAAACGGGCAGATAGCCCAGTGAAGTGCCGCCCAGTCCCATCCAGAGCAGTATGCTGCCCAGGATGGCGGCGCCCGTCTGGATACCGCCCAGGCGCCCCAGCATGGTGGCGCCCCTTCCTTCGCGGGCAAGCCGCAGCGCGATCGTGCGCGTCACGGGCATCTGCAGATGCATGCCGATGCTCCAGATGATCATTGAAGTGAGCATCAACCCGTAAAGACTGCCGTAGATGCCAAGCCCCATGAATCCCACGGCCATCAACGCCATGGAGAGTGCCGCCATCTTCAGTTCCGACCAGAAGAACAAAATACCGGCGAAGGCAGCCACGAGGAAGCCGGGCAACTCGCGGGGAAACTCGAGTTCTCCGCGGCTCATCGCGTCCATGTGGTAGGTGTCGCTGAGGAAATTGTTGAAGCTTATTTCCCCCAACCCCATCGAGAGACCCATGCTGACCGCACCAAGCATGAAAAGGAAGAGTTGACGGTCGGCGGATCTGATCCAGGAAAGCAAGTGGGGCTCCGGTCTAGGGCAGGTCGAACTTCTTCAGTTCATCCCGTATTTCGGCGGCCCGTTCAAACTCCTCGTTCTCGACGGCATCCGACAATTCCGCCCTCAACTGGTCTTCCTCGGAACGGGGCTGTTGTTTTCGGATTTCCTCGGCCATGTCTCTCAGGACTTTCAGTTCCTGGCTTTCTTTGACCAGGTCGTCCCGGTCGTAGGAACGAAAGAAAGTCTCTATCTCTTCTATGCCTTCTTCGATATGCCGCAGGGCCTGCTCGACATCTTCCGAACCCGTAGCGATCAGGCTTTTCGCCCGGGTACGATGCATGATGACGAAGGGCCGGTATTGCTCGAGGGACAGGCGGTCGTCTTCGTTTTCGGCGTGAGTCTGCACGATGTCCATGATCTGAAGGTTGTGTTCGGCGTCCCGGCAGGCCTCTTGGTAGGATTCCAGTTCGAACATGCAAATACGCCTGTAGTAATACTGCAGCGATTCCGTCTGCAGGTTCACGCAGTCGTCATGGGAGAGATTGAGTTCCGCGTCCGGACCCTTATCCGCCTTTTGTTTCTCCAGCCGGTCCTGGAAGTGGTCCAGCAACGAGGTCTTCCCGTGGGGCCTTCTGCCGTCCGGGCGATCTGACCATTCCATCTGCAGGATGCCGAGGTCCACGCGCATCTGGATCCTTGTCCGGCCGTCTTCTCCCTTTATTTTGCGCACAATGAGTTTATCGGGCCCCGTGTAATCCCATTCATCGAGTAATTTACTGATGTCTGGATTCATGTGCCTGGCTCCCGTCTGTAGCGTGTGAGACGCCGGGGTGTGGATTCGGACCGAATCAGAATGCGCCGGTCAGCCCGGTCAGCCCGGTCAGCCCGGTCAGCCTGGTCAGCCTGACATTCCAGTCAGGCCGAACAGCGCACCGCCAAGCGTCAGCAGCCCGATTCCCCAGCAATAGTACGAAAACCTGGACAGATTGCCAGCAACAACGATACGCAGGAGCAGCTTGAGCGCGACGTAACCGCTCATCGCCGCCATGATGGTACCCGCTGCTACCGCGGTCCACTGATCGGCGGGAATGCCGCCCGCATCGCCAGCCTGGACGACAACCGCACCCAGAATGGCGGGGACCGCCAATAGAAAAGAGTAACGTGCCGCCAACCGCCGGTCAAGTCCCAACAGCAGGGCGACGGAGATGGTCGTTCCCGACCGGGAGACACCGGGAACCAGCGCAAGCGCTTGGCCCAAACCGATCAGAAGCGCATCGATCCAGGTTGTCCTGCCCAGATCCCGCACCGGCCGGCCGGGATACCGGGACAGCCACAGTACGGTTCCGGTCAACAGGAATGCAAAGCCGACATATAACGGGGCGGAAAACAGATGCTCGAGTTCGTCTTTCCAACCCAGACCGAAGACCGCCGCCGGGATCGAGCCCACGACGAGCAGGAGAAGAAGGCGAAGAGGCCCGCGGTCTCCCCCGGCATGGCCCGTTGCCGCTCGTAACGTGCCCGTGACCAGGGCGGCGATATCCGACCGGAATACGACCAGGACGGCGATCAGCGTCCCCAGGTGTACCATGACTTCGAAGAGCAAACGTGTTTCATCCGGCCCGGCTGGTCCGCCCCGCCCGCTTAGCCCGAACAGCTGCTGGTACACGACGAGATGGCCGGAACTGCTGACCGGCAGGAACTCCGTTACGCCCTGGAGGAATCCTAAGATCAACGCGTGGTGCAGTTGAATGGGGCATGCTCCCGGGTTGACCCGGTCGGGAAGACCGGCACGCGGCCCTTACCATGTCAGGAAGGCTGCTGGCGCCTGGGCCGTCTCGAATACCGCCTGCGCGGCCTGCGGCCCTGTTGCGCACGGCCTTCGCTTTTCGTCTCGGGCTGCGCACTGGCCTGCGGCGGTTTCTTCGGTTTGGCGGCAAAACAGGATCTGAAGGACTGCCAGAACAGAATGAAGGGTAAAGACGGCAGCGCGGCATAGGCCAGGACCGGTGCACGCATGAACCTCAGTCGGAGGACCACGAAGACCGCCAGGCTCGCGATCAGCGCGATCCAACCCAGGGCGATGGCCGAAGTGACGCCGTGCAGGTATACGGCAAGCCCGAAGAACAGCAGCGCAGTGAGCAACATCGTGTTGAACGAGGGCAAGAAGAGATTGAATCCGCCGATGATCTGCGCCACGCTGCGCCATTTCAATCCATCCGCAATCAGGGGCGGTCCATCGGCACAGGCGCGCTGCCACCTGGACTTCAGGCGGCAGAACGTGGAGCGAACGGGCTTCACATCGCGGGTACGATCGTATACCCATGCCTGGTCGGTATACTGGATGGCCACGTCGTGGCGCAGCATCTTGATCTGATACCCAAGAGCATTGTCCAGCCGCGGCTTCTTCACGCCGTGTTTCTCTACCAGCCGGCGGGAAACGCACAGTCCGGTTCGATGGATTCCCCCACCCAGGCGAAGATTCAGGGGCCAGTTCGTGAGCCAGCAGGGCTTCAGAGTGCTCAACAGGGCTCTGCGCGCCGTATTCCAGGTCCATTTCCTGCCTGATACACTGTAGCCGGACTGGATGGCCAGGGCGCCCTTGGACAGTTTGTCGTTCATCACGGCAAGGTAGTTCGCGGAAATCCTGGACCGGACATCCAGGATGATATACGCGTCATACCGGTCCTTGACGGACAGGCGTTCCAGCACGCCAAGAACCGCGTCCTCTCCGTCCCGCCAGCGCTGCTTGCCGGGGCTGTAGACCACCGCACCCTTTCGGCGCGCGATGGTTGCCGTCTGGTCCGTGCTGTTCACCGGGGTGACAATCACGTCGAACAGGCTTCGTGGGTACTTGTTCCGGCGCAGGTGTTCCACGGTCCTGCCGATTGAGCCTTCGTCGTTCCCCGCAGGCACCACCAGGGCGAATACGTGCCGGGGAAAGATCAGCGGCGCCTTGCCGGTACCACGAATTCGGCCGATGAGACTCAACAGGAACCCATAGGCCACGAGTCCTGTCCAGCCGGCCAGGACGACAGACTCAAGCAGACTCAGGTACATCAGGTCTCAACCTCCATGAATGCATTGGCGCCCCGTCAGGATTGACCTCGTTCATCGTATTGCTTTCGGTAATACGACCTGAAACCGCTTTCGTTACGAATCTCCCGCCACCACGGCCGGTGTGTCACGTACCACTGCACCGTCCTGTCCAGCAGCGTGTCGAAGTCGAGCGCCGGACGCCATCCCAGGGCCCGTATGCGGCCGCAGTCCAGCGCGTAACGCCGATCGTGCCCGCTTCGGTCCGGGACGAACTCGCGGAGTGCCGCCGGCCGGTCGAGTGTTTCAAGAACCCGTCCGGCCAGGTCCCGTCCGCTGACCTCGTAGTTTGTTCCCACGTTGTAGGCGTTCCCGGGTTCGCCTGAGCGGAGCACCCGGTCGATGGCCGAACAGTGGTCTTCCACGTAAAGGTAGCTGCGTACGGCGCTTCCGTCGCCGTATACCGGCAACGGTTTGTACTCCAGCGCGTTCGTGATGAACAGGGGCAGGACCTTCTCCGGGTACTGGTAGGGACCGACGGTGTTCCCGCCTCGCGTAATCAACACGGGCAGTCCGTAGGTGGTGTAGTAGGATTGAGCCAGCAGCTCCGCCCCCGCCTTGCTAGCGGCATAGGGGTTGCGAGGCGCTAAGGCGTCGCTTTCGACGGAGAATCCGGCGGGCACGTGCCCGTACACCTCGTCGGTTGAAACCTGGAGGAACCGCTTCACTTCCAGGCGCCGCGCCGCTTCGAGCAGGACGTAGACTCCGTTGTAGTTGGGTTCGATGAAGGAGGACGGGTCGAGGATGGACCGATCGACATGCGATTCGGCCGCAAAATTCACGACGGTGTCGACCCCGCGCATCGCGTCGTCGACCGTGTCCCTGTCCCGGATATCCCCGTGAATGAACCTGAGCCGTTCCGTACCTCCGCAATCTTCGAGATTGGCCAGGTTGCCGGCGTACGTCAGGGCATCGAGAACCACGACCTGCGTTTCGGGACGGCGGTTCAATGCGTATCGAACGAAGTTACTGCCAATGAACCCGGCTCCACCGGTAACCAGCATGGCATCCATTGAAAGCCTGGCTCCTCAGGATTTGATCCGTCCATCGTCCGAATAGCCGCGTTTTTCCCAGTATCCCTTGTGGTTCTTGCGTGTGACTTCGATCCGGGTAAGCCACTTGACCTGCTTGTATCCATACATACCGGGCATGACCAGGCGTACTGGCGCGCCATGCTTGGACCACAACGGCTCGTCGTTCATACGAAGCGCCAGCAAGCTGCTCTGCTTCATCGCTTCGCCCACGGGCACACTGCTCTCATACTCGTCCGCCCCGTAGAAAATCACGTCCCGGGCATCCGGGTCCATACCCGCCTTTTCAAGCAGGTCGCTTAGCCGCACGCCGACCCACCGGGCTCTGCCCTGGGCGCCGCCCACGCATCGCAGGATACTCTCCTGCGTGCGTTGTGGCCACTGGTGCAATTCATCGTACCCCACCGCCAATGGCGTCGAAACGGCGCCATCGATTTCGAGCCGTTCGCTTTCGACATCGATTTTCGGAGGGAAAGAGACGATGGCTACCGCGAAGAACCTGCGCAGGGGAGTCAGCCCCTCCTCGTCTTTTTGGACGGGTACGAAAAGGGGACCGGCTAAGGACTGAAACGCGGGAAGTATGGATCCTCCGACTACGAGTCCGGCCGCGAGGGTTTCCAGGAAATGACGCCGGTCCATGAACGGGTCCTGTCGGGATCGGAATGGGTCGGATTCGAAAGGGTAAGCGTTGTATGACTACTGATTCAGTTTCTGGATCGCCGCGGATGCGTTCTCCGCACATGTTATAGCTTACAGACGTGTAGTGCGTATGTCAAGGCATTTGGAGGTGCAACAAGGGGAATGGAGCGGTGTGAGCGACGCCGTCGCTCATCGGGGTTTGATAATTGAACGGCCAGGGATTAGAATATCTGAAAGGATTGGAACACAGGGCGGAATGCGGGTGTGTCCCCGCGAAACCAAACAAGGAAGGATGGAGATATGTCGCTCGAGAACAAGACGGTCGTCATTACCGGCGCGGCCATGGGTATTGGACGGGCCGCGGCGATCTCCTGTGCGGAGGCCGGAGGGCGCACCGTCCTCGCCGATATCGATGAAACCAGGTTGAAAGAGACCTTTGGCGAGATACACGCCGCCGGCGGCGAATCCTCCTGTCAGGTGGTGGACGTTTCGGATGCCCGGCAGGTCGAAGATTTGATGGCTGGGGCGGTCGAGGACTTCGGACGAATCGATGCGCTCATCAACTGCGCGGGCATACTCGAGGGCGCCTACGTTCCCGTGGACGAACTCGACGAGACCGTATGGCAGCGCGTAATGGACGTAAACCTGAAAGGCTCCTTCCTTACGTGCAAGTACGTGGCGGCGGTGATGAAGGAACAGAAAAAGGGCGTGATCGTTCTATTGTCCTCCGGGGCCGGAGTACGGGGAGGCAGTTCATCGGTGGCCTACGGGACCAGCAAGGGCGCCGTGCACGGGCAGGCGGTCGTGCTGGAAAGCCAACTGGCGTCCTTCGGCATACGTGTACACGCGGTCTGTCCAGGGGGAATCGCCACGCCCATGAAGCTGAGAAACATCGCCCAGGCGGCCGAATCCCGGGGCGATTCGGTGGAAGAAGCGCTGAAGCAGGCGGAAGAATACCTGGGCGACCCCGAGGGCGTGGGTAAAATCCTGGCATTCCTCGTATCCGACCACGCGGATCACCTGCGCCAGACCGTCTTCACGCGGTGAGCGGCGACCACGCGGATCACCTGAGCCAGACCGTCTTCACGCGGTGAGCGGTGACCACGCGGATCACCTGAGCCAGACCGTCTTCACGCGGTGAGCGGTGACCGATGCGTCGACTTACGGGGTCAGTCAGAGGCTCGTCAAAGGGCCGCAGGAGGAAGTTGAAGGATTCGAATTACGGGGCCGGTTCCACGGACGCGAATGCATAGCACACCTCGTGGCGGTATGCCTCACCTGTATTCAGCACAACCGAAGGCCATCCCGGCGCGTCCTGGTGATTGATCGCGTCGGGAAAGGCCTGCGTTTCCAGGCAGAAGGCGTGGTGCCTGCCATAGCGCGCGCCGCCTTTACCCGACAGGGCACCGGACAGATGGTTCCCCGTGTAGAACTGCACGCCCGCCTGGTCGGTCCTTACTTCCATCGTGAGGCCGGACCGGCGGGAAGCCGCACGGGCAGCCGGCCTGATCTTTCCACCGGCATCGCGCAGCACGAAATTGTGGTCGTATCCGACAGGATCTTCGGGGTTCCTCGGACCGGGCGTAGCAGTGGCGTCCATCTCCGCGGCGATTGTTCTGGGTCGGGTGAAGTCGAAGGGCGTCCCGGCGACCTCCCTGATTTCGCCCGTGGGAATGAGGTGGCCGTTGACGGGCGTGTAGGCGTCGGCGAACAGGGTTACCTCGTGGTCCAGCACAGAGCCGGACTGGTGGCCGTTCAGGTTCCAGTAAGAGTGATTGGTCAGGTTCACCACTGTGGGCCGGTCGGTACGCGCCTCCATCGAAATCCGCAACTCGTCGTCGCGGGTCAGGGTATAGGTAACGGTCGTCTCCACGGTACCCGGGTACCCTTCCTCACCTTCGGCGCTCGTGTAGGCCAGTACGACGCAGGTTTCTTCTTCGCGCTGACCGAAGTCTACCGGTTCCCAGACCTGCTTGTCAAATCCACCGGGCCCCCCGTGGATGTGATTGGGACCGGCCATGTCGTTGATCGCCAGGCTGTATGCCTTTCCCCCCAGCGTAAACCGTCCGCCCGCGGTCCGGTTGGCGCAACGGCCCACCGTAGCGCCGAAGAAGGGGTGTTCGCCCAGGTATTCTTCGAAGGTATCGAAACCCAGTACGACGTCCACGAGGTTCCCGTCGGCGTCAGGGATCTCGAGGGACTGGAGTATCGCTCCGTAGTTCGTTACGTGCGCGGCTGCGCCACTCGCGCCGTTCAATGTGTATAAAAAGACGGGCCGGGAACGGAAAGCGCCCCAGACTGTTTCTTCCACTGCACCCATAGCGCTGGCCTCCTCAAACCGAAAATAACCGGCAATTAACGATCCATCAACATATTGCGCGAGATGGTACGGACCCTTCACGAGCCGGTTCCGGTCCATTGTTTCGAGATTGGTATCATCGCGCCGACTGTAAGAGTACATGTTGACGGATCACTTGCCGCATGGATTTCGATCCGTACCTGCGAATCATGCCGGGATGTCGTGGATATGATCGGAGCGCGTACGTTCCGTGCCGGGTGTGTTCCGTGCCGGGTGTGTTCCGTGCCGGGTGTTTTCCTCGTATAGAACAGGACAACCGGGAAACGAATGCCATCGACGGACGAAGTTCAATTGGCGGAAAAGACCCGAACGGCGGAACAACATCCTGCCCGCGGTTCGGCCGTTGGTCCGGCCCTGCTCGTTCCGGGCGAAGTACCCCTGCGGGAACAGAAGGGCCGCGGTCTCGCGGTATTCCGGTGTCCCGGTGAATACTCCATGCCCGAAATCGAGTCCCGGCCTGGCACGGCCGTACTGTGCGATCCGGAGGAAGGCCAGGACATGCCGGGTGAGCCCGATCGCCTGGTCCTCAAATTGTCGCCCAGGAGTGTGGCCCATATGAACAGCCTGGTAAACCTGCTCGTCCTTCCGGCGTACAGGCGATACATACCCCTGTATCTGTACGCGTCCTGGGATCTTCAGGATCTGGACACCGGTTCGGTCGGAATGCCGGATAGGGACGAGATCGAAGATACGATGTCTCCTCTCTTAAGAGAACAGTTGCGGTTTCTCCTGGCCTGCACCTGTGCCGTGTTTCCGACTCCCGATGCGTTTAATTCGTCGGCAGAACCCTGGTTGACGCCCGTCGCAAGGAAGATGCACAAGGGGCTTGCCCGGGCCGGTTTGTCCCACGAGCTGCATGCCCCGTTCGGATCGTGTTTTGTCGACCTGCTTGTTGAGGACTCACGCGGCAGCTTCGTGGCCGTGGAGGTCGACGGCAGGGAGTTTGTTCGCGACGACCGTACCACGTGGGACAAGGAACTGACTCGAGCGCATAACATACGGGATGTGATCCGGTTCAATGGGAGCGAGGTCGTGCACGATCTCGACGGATGTATAGACCGGGTCCGTTCGAACCTGGCCGGCAATGGCCGAAGCCGCGGAACCGTACTTCCGATGCCTGAACCCAACCCTGGTCTGGCCGGGGAACAGGCCAGGTGTCTGGACCCTCGCGCCGGCGTGGTGCTCACCCTGGCGCCCGCGGGCTCGGGAAAAACGCGGGTTCTGACACGGCGGGTGGTTGAAGCCGTGCGGGGCGGCGTCCGCCCCGGCCGGATTCTCTGCGTGGTTTTCAACAAGGCGGCGAGCGAGGTGATGTCAGAGCGTATACACGGGGATGCCGGACTGCCGGACGTGCATATCCGTACGCTGCACAGCCTGGGATACGAGATCTGCAGACAGGCGCCGGAGAGTCCCTACGCGGGCTATGGCGTCGTTACGGGACAGTCGCTGCCAGGCGGGTTGACGGATCTATACAGAAAAGCGCTGAAGGAGGATTTCAAGCGGCACTTCCCGGCCATCCCCTATCCCTTTCCGGAGCATCTCGTCATTGCGTACGAGGAGGCGGTCTCCCGGTACCGGAGAACGTTGATGCCCATTGATGAATATAACGCGTGCGAGGGGACTGAGGGCTTTGAAAGGCGCCAGGCTCTCAGAATTCGCGAAGAAGTGGAACGCCGCATGAGCGACAAGGCCCTGATGACCTTCGACGAGCAGTTATTCCGCGCTGTGGAAATCCTGCTTTCAGATCCCCGGGCGCGAACCTTATATCAGCATCGCTTCGATTCGGTCCTGGTGGACGAGGTCCAGGACTTGACCCCCGTGCAGTTCCTGATGCTGAGACTGCTCTCCCTGCCACTGAACAACTTGTTCGCCGTGGGCGATGACGACCAGATGATCAATACCTTCACCGGCGCGGATCCGGAGAATATCCGCTCGTTTCAGCGGTGGTATCCGGGCGCCGCGGTCCACACCCTGGGGGCGAATTACCGATGCGGACCGGAAATCGTAACCCAATCCGCCAGCGTCATTTCCCATAACGCGAACCGTTTCGACAAGCCAATCCGTCCGGTACAGGTTGGTTCGGACAGAAACACAATCCGGATCCACAAATGCCCGTCGCTGGAAGCCGAAACGGATGCCGTGGTGCGCACGATACGCCGCTGGAGCAAGCTGGGGTACGCCTTCAGGGACATGGCCGTCCTGGTCCGCGTCCAGTCCATCGCGGCGCCCCTTCAATCTGCGCTTAAGGAAGCGGACCTGCCCTTCCACCCGCTCGATGAAGGAGCCCTGTACCAGACCCACGTGGGAAGGACCGTGGGGGCCTATGTCGACGTCGTCGCCCACGGTGAAAAGGCCGATCCCCTTTCATACGCGATCAGCCTGTCCTTCCCTTCCCGGCGGCTCTCCAATGCCCGACTGCGCGAAGCGGCGGCGCTAGGTCCCCGTTTCCTCGCGCAAAAGGACAGTCTGCCAGGCGACGCGAACGACAAACTCGATGAATACCGTGGATGCATCGAAACCCTGCGCGAAGTATACGGGTCCCCGGGCGTGCCTCCTGTCGATTTCTTCGATACGTTGATGGATCAGTCGGGGCTCGCCGCCTACTACCTGCAAAGGGACGAGACGAGCAGGCAGCGGATGGCGGCTTCTGGTGAGGAGTCGATCGGCATGATAAGGCAGATGGCCGCAAGGTATCCGACTACGGATTTGTTCGTTGACGCTTATCTCAGGTCCATGGTTTCAGGGGCGGACGCGGATCCGGAAGAATACGTCCGCTATGGCGCGTCTCAGACTGAAAGTGGTGAACAAGGTACAATCAGAGGGGAAACGGCCGGAGGTAGTGCGCAACCAGAAGCGACGGTCGATGGCCCCGCACGTGATGGAGGAACGGCACGCGACGGCAAGCAGTCTGCGGCAACCCACAGCGACGTATCGCCTGCCGAAGACCGGATTACAGTCACGACGATTCACCGGAGTAAGGGAGACGAATTCAAGGGAGTCGTCCTCTTCCACGTGGTCGAGGATATACTGCCCCACCGTCGCATGACGGGTTCAGAAGAGCAGATCGAGGAGGAGCGGCGCGTTTTCTACGTCGCCCTGACACGGGCAGAAGAAAGGCTTTGCATTTCGACACAGCGGAAACGGCCCTCCCGTTTCCTGGTGGAGATGGAACCTGCAGGCGGGGTAGATTGGCTGAAGCGCGCCCGTCCCGTCTCGGTCGTGCGGTCCGTCCTGGATCGTTGCCGCCGCATGCTACCTTGACCCGCCCGCGGCGTCCACCGGCCAGGATTCAAGGCCGCCCGGAGTCAGCACCACGTAGGACCTCGCCAGGTTCGCCACCGGACAGCTGTGTACCGGCACCACGCGGATTTTCGACCCGATGGGCAGGTCGAACCCGTTTCGCCTGACCATGCCATGCTCTTCGGAGACTTTTTCTACGATCATCTCGCAGGCGGTTTCAAGGAAGCCTCTTTCCGGGTAGGCGAGGCCGAACCCCTGGTTCCCTGTCATGCCGTGCACCCCCGTGTCCGAAGTCAACGTCTTCGAACCGGTGTCGGTCACGAAGTAAGTCTCGTTCTTGCTGATCACCGTGGCCAGCACAGACAGGGCAACGTCGTCCAGGCTGGCCACGCCAACGCGAACGGGAAGCAGGTCAAGAAAGACGTAGTTGCCCGGCCTGATCTCGGTAATGCCGTCGAAGCAATCCGTGGCCAAGACGGCCGGCGTCGCGCCGACGGAGACCTCTGTTACCGGCAAGCCGTCCGCCCTCAGCGCATCGCGCACCGCGACCATGGTTCGCCGTTCCTCTTCCGCTACGCGCGGCCTCTGCCCTGGACTTTGCACCGTATGCGTGGCCCGCGTGGGACAGGATGCCACGGAAATCAAGCTCCGCGTGATCATGTATCATCCCTGCCAGCTCGACGACTCGCGGGTCCTCCGGCAACAGGCCGCATCGGTGCAGTCCCACGTCGATCTTCAGGAACAGTCCGACGATGTGCCCGTGGACCGCCGCCCGCTCGCCCGCTACCTGGATGCCTTCCCTCGAGTCAGTCACCACGCGCACGGCCACGCATCGATCCTTTGCCGCGGCCAGCAGCCGGTCCCATTTCGACGGGGAGACCATCGGCCGGGCGACGGTTATGGATTTGAACCCACCCGCCATGAAGACCAGTGCCTCGTCCACCGTGGTCACGGTGACGCCCGACGCGCCCAGTCCGATCTGCCTCCGGCCGATCTCCAGAGACTTGTGGGTTTTGGCGTGGGGACGCAGCGCGACGCCGTGCCGATCCGCCAGGTACTGCATGGCGCGCAGATTCGCCATCAGCCTGGTCTCATCGAGCAATACGGCGGGCGTTTCCAACTCATCGAATATCGAATCTGATCTCATGTCCTGGACCTTGGCTGTTCTTTGCATTAGGGGCAGATTGGACTTTTCCACGGCAAGTTGCCGAGGTAATTTGCCAAGGGAAGTTGCCAAGTAATGAAGAGATAGTGCAAGATAAAACAAATCGCGTCAACCCCGCTTCACCCGGGCAGACGCCGCCTTCTGGCCCTATAGCCGCATGGTTTTCCAACTTGACACGGCCTGCCGGGGCATGGCACATTTTCGCGTGCAACCACCGGAAACCTGTTTGCGCCTCACCTTGGGAGCATGGTATGGATCGACGGAAAGCGGCGGATCTGGCAAGGCGCTATGTCGAGCTGTCCAACCGCCACGTGCTTGACGAAGTGTTTCCCATGTTCGATCCCGACGCCACCTACCGGTCGTCACAGTTCGGCCTCTTCGAGGGGCTGGACGAGATCCGGGAGATGATGAGCGGCTTTTTCTCCAATTTTCCCGACGTGCACTGGACGGTGGACGACTACCGTGCGGATTCCGATAATACGGTCTCCTTCGAATTCACGATGCGGGCTGCCTGTGCCGAAACGGGGCAGTCCGTGGAGCGCCGGGGACGCGAAACGATCACCTTCACCGATGACGGCAGGATCAGGCACGTCGAGGTTGATGTCGCCCAGTCGGGCTGACGAACGGTCGCGATCGTCCAGCCGCTCTGACAGGCCGGCAGGAGTTCATCCATGCATCCCTTGCTCCCCGAGATCCTCGCTGCAGAAGAACGCATTCGGCCCCATATTCTGCAGACGCCTCTTATACACTCCATGCCGCTTTCGGACCGGACGGGAGCGGACGTCTACCTCAAGATGGAAAGCGAGCAGCACACCAATTCCTTCAAGGCGCGCGGGGCCATGAACAAGGTACTTTCACTTGCCAAGGAGGAAAGGGCCCTGGGCGTGGTGACCTCGTCGACGGGCAACCACGCACAGGGCGTCGCCCGGGCCTGCATGATCGCCGGCTGTCCCGGTACCATTTACCTGCCCAACGGGTCGATCCTTCCAAGGTGGAGGCGATCCAGCGGTATCCCGTGGACCTGGTCTTCAACGATGGCAATGCGCTGGAAACTGAGCTGCACGCCAAGCATCAGGCAGCCGTTCAGGGCAAAATTTGGATTTCACCCTACAACGATCCCCAGATCATCAGCGGGCAGGGAACCATCGGCATCGAACTGTCCCAACAACTGCCATCTGCCGACGATGTCATCGTCACCGTCGGAGGGGGCGGGCTGATCGGCGGGATCGCCGTCTACCTGAAGGCGCATAGGCCCGGCACGCGGATCATCGGCGGCCAGCCTGACCGCTCGGCGGCCATGTACCACTGCATCCGCGCGGGGCGTGTCGTACAAACCGAACAGCATGAGACGCTATCCGATGGGTCCGCGGGCGACGTGGAACCGGGATCGATCACCTTCCCGGTTTGCCGAGACCTGGTCGACGAATACATTCTGGTCTCGGAGGAGGAAATCGGCGAAGCCATCCGGTTCATGGTCCACGAACACCACAAGATCGTCGAGGGCGCCGCCGGCGTTGCCGTGGCCTCCCTGCTGAAGCGCAAGGATGTATTCAGGGAACGTACCGTTGTCATCGTCATCTGCGGCGCCAATATCGCCGCGTCGACCCTCAGAACCGTACTGGCTTCTTGAATCCATCTTGTCATAGACGGCAGTTCTTCTACTAAGGTTCTTCTATAGAGCGGAAAGGTCCCATGCCACAGTCACGCCCGAACATCCTGTTCATCATGTCCGACGATCACGCGTCGCACGCCATCAGCGCCTATGGCAGCCGGATCAACGCGACGCCCCATATCGACCGCATCGCGGCCGAAGGGATGCGGTTCGACAACTGCTTCTGCACCAATTCGATCTGCACGCCCAGCCGTGCGGCCATCCTGACGGGCACGTACAACCATGTGAACGGCGTCACCACCCTGTCCACCCACCTGGATGGACGCCTGCTGAATTATCCCAAGGTGCTGCAGGAACAGGGTTACCAGACGGCGGTGGTAGGCAAGTGGCATCTCGGCCACGGAGGCATCCACGATCCCACCGGATTCGGCTTCTGGGACGTGCTGCCCGGCCAGGGCCTGTATCACGATCCCGAGATGATCAGGATGGGGAAACGGACGAAGCGAAGCGGGTACGCCACCGATCTCATCACAGACTATTCCCTGGACTGGCTACGCGGCCGCGACCGGGACCGTCCCTTCTGCCTCATGGTCCATCACAAGGCGCCGCACAGGTCCTGGGAACCTGACGACAGGCACGCGAACATGTATGAGGACGAGGACATCCCGGAACCGGAGACCTTCGACGACGACTATTCGAACCGGGCCGCTGCCGCCGCTGCCGCCCGGATGCGGGTTGAAAGCGATCTCACCGCGGAGGATCTGAAGGTGCCTGTGCCGGAAGGCCTGACACCCGCCGAAGAGAAAAGCTGGAAGTACCAGCGGTATATCAAGGACTACCTGCGATGCATCGCCTCGATCGATGACAACGTAGGCAGATTGCTGGATTACGTCGACAAAGAGGACATCGGGGAGAACACCATCGTGATCTACACGTCGGACCAGGGTTTCTTCCTCGGTGACCACGGATGGTACGACAAGCGGTTCATGTACGAAGAGTCCCTGCGCATGCCCTTCCTGGTCCGGTACCCCAGAGAGGTGGCGCCGGGAATGGTGAATGGAGACATGATCCTGAACGTCGACTTCTCCGCCACCTTCCTGGATTGCGCCGGCGCGGACATCCCGCCGTCATTCCAGGGCCGTTCCTTCCGGCCGCTCCTGCAGGGAGAGACCCCGGATGACTGGCAGACGTCCATGTACTACCGGTACTGGATGCACGGCGCGCACCACAACGTCTGCGCCCACTACGGCCTCCGCACCCTGCGGTTCAAGCTGATCTACTATTACGGTGATCCCCTCGGACAGGAAGGCGCGGTTGGTCCGAAGACCGAGCCCGAGTGGGAACTGTTCGACTTGGAGAAGGATCCCTGCGAGCTAAACAACGTGTTCGCGGATCCCGATTACGCGGAAGTGATTACACAGTTGAAGGCGGAATTGAAGCGGCTTCAGGAGAAAGTGGGGGATGTGCCGTATTCGTGATGTAGGAGAACTACAGTACCATGGAATACTGATTCAACAACGCAATGGATTCTGTTTGAATATGCATGTTATTTGTCAATCTCCTTCAACTCTTAAAAACGTACCACGGATTCGCACCGGGAGCCAGATGAATGGCAACAAAGTTTTTCACAAACGAAGACAGTAACACCCTACTAAGAAAGTTGGGTGGTGTTTTTAAGAACAACCCTCAGATTGCACAGTTTGATGCGCTGGTGGGATACTTCCGCTCCACCGGTTATTTTAAATTGCACCCCTACCTCAAAAACGTACCACAAATTCGGATTCTCGTAGGTATCAACGTTGATGCTGTTACCGCCGAATATGAGAGCAAGGGATTACAGTTACAGTTTGACGGGGATGTGGAAAAAACAAAAAGAGAATATCTGAACGAGTTGGAACGGGAAATCGAAGATGCTGATTATGTTCTTGAGATAGAAGAGAGTGTTCGTCGATTCATCGCAGATATCGCTGAAGGTAGAATACAGATTAAAGCGCATCCATCACGAAGGTTGCACGCTAAGATTTATATATTCCGTCCTGATAATTTCAATCGACATAGTAGTTGTGAGGTAATTACCGGATCGTCAAATTTCACCGAGGCAGGACTGGGTGTTGACGGTAATGTTTCAAACTACGAGTTCAACGTATCGCTCAGAGATTACGATGATGTCGAATTCGCTACCGCTGAGTTTGAAAAGCTATGGAGCGAAGCGGTTGACATCCTGCCTACGGAAATAGAAGAGGCTAAGAACAGGACGTTTCTTAGAGATCAATTCACGCCATTTGAGTTATACTTAAAACTTCTTATTGAATATTTTGGCAGCGAAATCGAGTTTAACCCGGCGAGCATAAGGGACCTGCCTAGTGGATTCAAGCGGCTTTCCTACCAGCTTGATGCAGTAAACCAAGGTTCGGAGATACTAAAAAAACACAACGGGTTCTTTCTCGCCGATGTTGTGGGTCTGGGCAAAACCGTGGTTGCGATTCTCATAGCACGACAGCACCATTTCTTTGGCAATACCTCAGATCACATATCAAGAACGCTTATTGTACTGCCACCTGCTCTGAAAACTCAGTGGGAAGATACCGTACGTAGATTTGGCATGCAAAATAGAGTGGATTACATAACTAATGGGAGTCTACACAAGATCGAACATCCGGAAGATTACGACCTTGTGATCGTAGATGAAGCACATAGGTTCAGAAACGACGATACACTTGGCTATGAAAATCTGCAACAGATCTGTAAGACGAAATGTCAAGACGGGCGAGACAAAAAAGTCATTCTGGTTTCAGCTACACCCCTTAACAATCACTCCGACGACATTCGTAATCAAGTGTTACTCTTCCAGGATTCTAATGCAAGTACACTGGAAGTCAACATTGGCGAGTTCTTCTCACGAATAGGAAAACGATACAGAGTTCTGTCTAAAAAAGATACTTCAACTGCAACAAAGGAAGTCGCGCATTTGTACGCTGAAGTTCGAAACAAAGTCATAGAGCCCCTGACTGTTAGGCGAACCCGTACTGACCTGCTAGAAAACGAATCGTATGCGCAGGATTTGAAAGAACAAGCGATTGTATTTCCTGAGGTGAAACCCCGGAGAAGCTATTGTATCCGTTGGATACATCGTTGAACCAACTGTATGACGAAACCATAGAATTGATCTGCGGGTCGTCAGGTCTCAAGTACATGCGCTATCGAGCCATAGAGTTCATGCTACCTGAGCACGCAAAGGACTATAGCCGGCCTGAGTTTTTCTCTAAGTTACTGGCGGGAATAATGAAGTCTCTGCTGATAAAGCGGTTGGACAGTAGCTTTTTCGCATTTTACCAAACGTTGAAACGGTTCGTTCGTGCTTCCGAGGCAATGTTGATGATGGTAGCGAACAACAAGATCATAATTGCACCGAATCACCGAGTTGAAGACTACGTTCTTGAAGGTAACGAGGACGAACTAATTGAAAAACTGATCGAACAGGAAGAAACTGAACCGGGTTTCAAGGTGCTTACTAGGGAAGACTTCGAGTCTGAGTTCCTTGATGGATTGAAGCACGACCACGAGTTACTGACCAGGATGGCGGATGGCTGGCGACAAGTTATAGAACGGGAGGAGGATCCCAAGCTAGAAAAGTTCCTTTCCATTCTCGACACTGAATTGTTGTCTAAAAGTCGAAATCCAGAGGGCAAACTGGTCCTATTCTCCGAGTCCTTGGACACTACGGAATACCTGAAAGACAAACTCGCTTCACAGGGACATGTCGACATACTTTCGGTAAACGCTACAAACAGAACGGACCTTCAGCCGAAGATCGTAGGAAATTTCGATGCGGATATACCCCTTGAACGGCAGAAGTCTGAATACAACATGATCATTACCACTGAGGTCCTTGCGGAAGGTGTTAACCTTCACCGGTCCAACTCGATTCTCAATTACGATACGCCCTGGAATTCGACCCGGCTGATGCAGCGTATCGGTCGGATCAATCGCATTGGTACCAAGGCCAGTAAATTACACGTCTATAATTTCTTCCCCACCGAGCAGGTGGAGGGTGATATCCAGTTAAGGAGCCTCTGATCAACCCGGATGTTCGGCCAAGAGGTATGATATGAGTCAGTTCAGAGGACGATCATGTTGAAGATGGTGTTGTTTTGGGTACTCGTGAGGGTGTTTTCGCCCCTTTATGGGTCCCGGACCGGCCTGTCTGCCCTTGTCCGCCCGTATCGGACGGACTGCTCCCTATGTGCGCGCCAGTTCCCTTCGGACCAGCTGGAAGTTGGCCAGGGCGAACAGGGTGAAGAGATGGGCCGTGTTCTTGGCAAGACCCCGGTACCTGACCTTGCGATAGCCCCACAGGTTCTTGATGATGCCAAAGGGATGTTCGACCCTTGCTCGTACGCGATTGCTCTTTCGGTTGAACGACCGGTCCGCACAGTTGAGGCGCCTGCCCCTGTTGGCCTTGCGATGCACCCGCCATACGACGCCTTCTTCTTCGGCCCTTTGCTTTCGCGCCTGGTCCGCATAGGCACGGTCGCCGTAGATCGCCTTCTCATTGCCATGCAGACAGGCCTCCATCGCCTTGGCGTCGTGCACCGAGGCGGGTGTGGCCACCACGCTGTGCACCCGTCCCTTCGGATCGCTGCCCACGTGGGCCTTCATGCCGAAGTGCCAGGTGTTGCCCTTCTTTGTGCTGGCCATCTCGGGGTCCCTTTTCCCTTCCTTGTTCTTCGTCGACGAAGGCGCATGGATGATCGTCGCGTCCACGATCGTGCCTTCGCTCACCATCATGCCCCGATCCGACAGATAGCGCTTTGTCCGGTCGAACAACGCTTCGGTCAGTCCATGGGCTTCCAGGAGATGGCGGAACTTGCAGATCGTCGTCTCGTCGGGCACGCCGTTCAGGTCCACGCCCGCGAAGCGGCGCATCGATTCCACGTCGTAGAGACTGTCTTCCATGGCCGGATCCGAAAGGCCGTACCACTGCTGCATGAAGTAGATCCTGAGCATCACCGGAGCACCGATCGGGCGCCTGCCGCCGCCCGCCTTCGGATAGTGCGCCAGGATGGGCGCGAGCAACAGGTCCCAGGGAAGCACCGCATCCATCTCACCCAGAAAGCGTTCCTTGCGCGTTTTCTTCTTCTTCTGATCGTAGGCCATATCGGAAAAACTCGATTGTTTCATGGACGCGTACCCCGCTTGATCCTGAAGGTGAAAGGGCGCTGCCAACGTACGACGGATACCGAGTTCATATTACCTTGTTCATGAAATCAATGCCAGGGACTTGATCAGAGATTCCTTAAGACAAAAAGCGATTGTAAAACTGCAGGCTTTCCATTCTGCACTAGGCGAAGACTCCCAGATCTACTCCGCTGATGAACGAGTGGGAACATTCGGCTTGTTTGACAAGACACCACAGGGCGACGACGATATCAATGAGCGCCTTAAATACCTGATGGAAATCCGAAAATACAGGGAAGAATCACCGGATGATTTCAAACGCATCAAAAACATGCCGTTGAAAATCCGTAATGCGGTAACAGATCATGGCAGGCTCTCATCCCTCCCATGTTCCACGACGAAATCATCGTTGAAAATCCGTAATGCGGTAACAGATCATGGCAGGTCGGGTTCCACGATTTCCTTTTTGAGAAATGATGTACATCATGCGTTTTACGGTAGTGTATCAGTTTGAAACCGGCAGGTCCTCCCCGGTCTCCGGTCGGAGGACTACAGGCCCTATCTTCATACAGGTATGTCCAACTGGATTCCGATTCAAAATGGCCTCACGAACTTCAACTAATTTTTCGATCTCCAAATCAATGTTCTCATCTACCTCCTTTACTCCAATTTCAGAGTGTTCCCTAAGCCAATCTATCCGCTTTGAAATGTCATGAATTCTATTCCTTCTTGCGTGATAATACCTTTCGCGTATATTCATGACAATACCCTCCTGTCAGAGGGTTGTTTGTGATCGCCGGTTGCTCCCGGCGTGATACAATGAGGCCCTTACAGAGCCCCAACTCTGTCGCCTTGCAAAACTACTGTATATAAGAAAGCCCGGTCGGCCTTCGCGGTCAACCGGGTTTCTTATTGGAATCAGTCTAAAGGTACTTCATTCGCTCTCAAATACTCGGCAAGACAGTGAGACACTACATTTCTAAGAATGACCGGTATATCTTCGCCTGGATTTTGCGTTAGGCCCAAAGAAGGCGGCTTGGAAAAGAACCTACCACGACAGGGTGTAGCCCAGACGGTGACATCTCTGGTCTTTCGACCAAATTGCCTACCAAAAAGCGCAGGTTTTTCAATTCTTCCCACAGCCCACAATCCGACCACGTTGTAGACCGTAACCTCTCTCGTCTTTCCGAGTGTATAACCTTCACAATGAACCTGGAATTCAAGTTTGGGGTAATCGTCGAGACTGTATTCATCTTTTTCGGTACGTCTTTCTAAGCGTGCTCGAACCATTTCATCGTCTACTACATATTCAAATGATGTTTCCTCACAAAACAGGCCTTGTTGGTAGTAGACCGTGAGAGTGTCGGGATTGTCTTTACGGAGTAGCGTCCAGGCCTGTCCCGCTGCATTGTTACTTGCGAACATCAATAACACTATCCAAAGGATGAAGATCCCCGATTTCATGGCGCGCCCCCGTTGACATGGGTTATGGTCTCTACCCGGTGTTGGTGCCGGGCAGTGTCAACACTCGCGCCACTGATGGGTTGAGCATCCCGCGTATTCGCCCAGGCCGGTTGCAAGGCGGCCTGTTAAGCGGCTGTTGTATTCGGCAGGACCACCCCGGCCTATCGGGTGGCGCGTGTTGACACTGAACAAGGTATAGGGTTAATCCTTGACGGCAACTTTTTCTGTGTTAATTGCTATCCGTCAATGCTTTCGTACCCACCGACTCCTTGTCGGGTTGCTCGCTGAATAGAATAGCAAAAGACCGCGCATTGCTACGCGGCATTTGCAATTACGTAGATTGTACGGAGTCACTCCCTGATCCTGGCGCTTTTCAAGTTTAGGATAGAATTGATCCAAATGCTTTTTTACTGCCGTAAAATCATCAACATTAATCGGCTGAACATTCCCATAACCATTATGCGTGTCAATCAGCCATAATCCCGCCCAGTTGGCCTGATATCGCCCAATATCCCGCCCGCGTAGAACTGGTCTCAGCAACTCAGCAGATTTTGGATCTTCCCTAACCAGTCGTTCCTTTGTCTTATTATCAACGATAAAGGCCTGGTTGTAGCCGGTTTTTATTCCATAGTTAATGGATTAGCTGGGTAGACGAAGAAAACTTACTACTAATCCATTTTCGCGTAGGTTGTAGCAGTCAGTTCAAAATCAAACCTAAGGAGATTGAAATGGCAGTATCGCACCGTAAACTTGCTCAAGCAACACACTCGAACCGGTCCGATGTGCCTTTGGATGCTGTGAACTTGTACAGCGATATAGTATCATCTTCTTTGGCCGAGAATACTCGTATCGCCTATGAAAAAGGCTGGACCTGTTTTAAAGAGTACTGCGTCACTAGAAACCTCCACCCTTTGTCCGCCACACCGGAGGATATCGCCGATTTTATGATCAAACTGGCGACACGTCCCAGACCGCGACCCAGTAATAAGACTATAAGTGGAAGGGTGCTTTCAATGGGGACAGTGGTATTGTATCGGAGTGCAATCAACAGAAAGTATGTTGAGTCAGGGGTCGTTTCTCCCACTAACCATCCTACAGTGAATGCTGTACTTAAAGGACTCGCCCGGCTCAGAGGTACACCTGCAAGGCAGGTCAAAGCACTAAGGGAGTACCACATCAGGAAAATGCTCAACATATGCGACCGAATGATCAAACAGCCCAGTAAGAGATTGATTGGCCTTAGGGATGCTGCAATAATCGCCATTGGATTTGCCGGTGCATTAAGGCGATCGGAGATATGTGGACTTACGATGGAGGACATAGAGTTGGTAGAGTCCAATTCGCGTTTGCTTAGGAAAAGCCAATCAAACCGTGAACAGTATTCGGCCAGCAGTTCTTCTACTAAAATGTTTGTCTATGTTCGTAGATCGAAAACCGACCAAGAAGGGAAAGGACATAAGGTTGCTATACTTGGCGGTAAATATCTGAAACCTGTACAACGCCTTCTAGATTGGCTTGAAGCGTCGGGAATAACCAATGGACCTGTTTTTCAAACAATGAAACGCGGTGGTACTCTTCGGGGAAGACCGCTGCACCATTCGGATGTTCCCAGACTGGTTAAACATTACGCGAGATTAGTTGGCTTGGACTCGAAGGATGTATCTGGACATTCTCTCAGGGCTGGATTTGTTACCAGCGCGGCTTGTCACAACGCGCGTTTAGATAAAATAATGGAAATAACAAGACATACAAATCCCTCAACCGTAATGAAGTACATACGCGATGCCGATTCGTTTACGGACCATGCAGGGGAAAGTTTCCTGTAAAAAGAACAATCATTTAATCACTGACTTCATAAAGATGAATTCATCGAATGTACACAGGTCATGATCCAGTCGTTTACGGATAGGGACACCGCAGAACTTTTTGATTCGGAAAGCAACCTCCGTTTTGCCGCTATCTCCCGAGTCGCACTACGTAAACTGATTCAACTGAATCAGGCCAATGAACTTAGGGACCTTGCAACGCCACCTGGTAACCGCCTGAAAGCCTTGAAAGGTCGCCTAATGGGTTTTCATTCCATTCGCATAAACTAACAGTGGCGCATCGTCTTCAGGTGGATAGATTCTGGTCCGACGCAGGTTGCGATAATTGATTACCATTGAAAATACCCCTATGACGTTATGGATTTAACCTTGAATGATCCCATAACACCCGGTGAGATTCTGCTTGAGGAATATCTCAAGCCGATGGACATTTCGCAAAACGCCATGGCGCGTGCAATCGGGGATGCACCGCGCGCGATCAACGAGATAGTGCATGGTCGGCGGTCAATTACGCCATCCATGTCGATTCGCTTTGGTGCCTTTTTCAATCAATCAGATCAGTTCTGGCATGGTATCCAGGTGGAATGCGACTTTCGAAAGCTCGCCAGGGATAGACCTCACCTCATCGAAGGGATGCAACCCGCTACCACGCTGAAACAAAATCCCTGATCTGCAACGGAGTGGACATACTTCGACCTGGAAAAGGATTTTTGCGAGTTGAGCAGTGTGTACGCGGATTCTGATTTCAAGGAAGTGGTTGCCGAGTTGAAGGCGGAATTGAGACGGTTGCAGGACAAGGTGGGAGATAGCTCCACTACGAGGGATTTCTTGCGGAACCGTTAATTCATTGTTATTTTAGATACAATGTGTTTAAAAAAACAATGAAGGCAAAGGAGCACACCATGATCAAATCGACCTTAACCGAGAAGTGGCAGACCACGATCCCGGCCGAAGTTCGAAAGGCGCTTCGACTCAAGCCAAGGCAGCGGTTGATCTATGAATTGATCGATGGCGGCGTCATGGTCAGAGCCCAGTCAGAGACGCTCAAAGATCTGTATGGATATCTGGCGGACGACAAACCCTCCGCATCCAAAACTGAGGAACGAGACGCTGCTCGAGAAGCCAGAGTGGCGCGATACAAATGACCAAGTATCTTCTCGATACAAACGTTCTCTTGCGGTTTCTTCGAGACGATCACGTTCGATTCTCTCCCGCGGCGCGTGCACTGTTTTCGGATGCCAGCGATGGGAAATGCGTGTTGATACTGACCGAAGTAACTGTCGCCGAGGCCATTTGGGTGCTCTTATCCCATTACAAGACCCGTCGAGCGGTAATCGTCGAGGCGTTGCGCAAGCTGATCTTGAGCGCCGGAATCCGCTGTATCAGGCAGGAGGAGATGATGGACGCCCTGAACCGTTTCGCGTCTACGAATTGTGATTTCCTGGACTGCTACTTGGCTGCGTTGGCTGCGGCATCAGGCGATCACGTGGCGACATTCGACCGGGATTTTGACCGTTTCGACGACGTTAAACGTTGGCAATTCAATAGGCAGGCGTAAAGAAGTACCATCATCGTCGCCGGCAATTGATCAAGAGTGTAGAAACGCTTAAATGAGGGTAGTAGTAGAGGTACTTGCGTCCTGCAAATAGTAACTGCGAAAACGAACGCTAGCCATCTCGCCGGTCATGATGACCAGGTCCGGATCCCAACCGTCAAGTTCGCAAGCCGGCCCGTCCAGCTCAAACACCCTCGGCAAAGACCACGCTGGCTTTAGTAGCCTGCTGGCGCAATGCCTTGAGTTCAGCATAGTCCGGTGAGTTCAGCCAGGCCCTCGCCGCGTCGCTGTTTTCGAATTCCACGACGACCATGCGTTCCGGCGTCCAATCCCCATCCAGGACTTCCACGGCGCCGCGGACCAGATATCTGCCGCCATGCGCTTCTACGGCTGCTGCGGTTCGTTTGCTGAATTCGGCGAAGGCGGCATCGTCCGTTACGACGTATTCCACGATGATGTACGCGGCCATGGAGGCCTCTCTTTCTGTATATCGATGTTATTGCAACAGGTGACGTCGAAGCAGAAGCAGTTACCAGACGGCCGAATCCGAATGAAGGGCAGGATGGCCGACTGTCACCTCATCAACTTTTCGCCGCCACCTTGCTCTGGCCGGGCTGGAAGTGCACTGCGGCAATGGCCTCGCGTACCTTGTCCACGTTCTCGGTGAAGAGGATGCCTAGCTGGGTCAGGGTCCGGTCCATACGGGTATTCTTGTCATGCACGGGGAAGATGTGCAGGTTCTGGACCCGGGACCGCACGTCGTCCACCATCTCTCCCGCCATGACGACGAGGTCGGAATCCTTGAGGACGGAGAGTTTTTCCTCGCTGTATTCTTCTACGCGTATGTTCATCTCGCCCAGGAACGTGTGGAGCACGCGGCTCACGTCCACGTTGGAGACGGCCAGGAGCACGCGCTTGTAGCGATCCGGTGACAGGGACACGTTTTCGGCGCGAAGATCGGCCAGGTAGTCGGTGTGCTCCTTGAACCACCGCTGCAGGATGGAGTAGCCGTTCAGCCGGAGCAGGCCGTTACGCAGTTGCCGCGTAGCCTCCCGCTTGTTGAACTTGACCGCGTTCCATGCCGCGCTGCCCAGCTTGGACAGGATACGGTGCGGCGCGTACATGCCCTTCATGCCTTCCATCACCGTGTTGACCAGTTCGTAACGGGTCATGTTCGGGACGGGGTGGTTGGCATGGTGGCCGTCGTAATGGCTCCAGTCGTGGCTCAGGTACTCGCCGCCCTGGAGATCGTAACGGATGGTGTCTTCGGAACCGGGCAGATAGGTCAGGATCATGCACTGCGAGGTCGCCAGGTCCTTCTTCTTGGCGAATTCGAACTGCGTCTTGATGGTTTCCGGATGATCCGAATCTGCGCCGGCAATGAACATGGCGTGGAGATCGATCCCGTGGTCATGGATCGCGTCGATGGCCCGTTCCACGTCGAGCGCCGTCTCTTTCTTGCCGTACAGCTCGAGGGCCGTTTCGTCGATGGATTCGAAGCCGACCATCACGCGGTCGCATCCCGCCTCGCGCATTTTCTTCATCAACTCCGGCTGCTTCGAGATTTCGTGGCGCATCTGCGCGGCCCACGGTATGGTCAGCCTGCGGTCGATCATGCCCTGCATGATGGCCATGGTGCGATCCACCGGCACGTTGAAGATATCATCTGCGAAGAAGAGGTAGCTGAAATTCGGCATCTTCGTATAGGCTTCCAGCATATCGAGCACGCGTTCGACCGAATGGCCGCGCAGCTTGTGGCCGTTCAGCTTGGTCACCGTGCAGAAACTGCAGTCCCAAGGGCAGCCACGCTGGGTCTGTATCGACATGATATCCAGCCTGCCGGAAGGAACCAGACTGAAGTCCGGTATGGGCAGCACGTCCAGGTCTTCCGCCTTCGGTCGCTCCGGATTATGGATCGCCTGACCGTCTTCCATCCAGGAGAGGTTGGCGATGCCGCGGTAGTCGGCGCCGGACTCCAGGCACTTGACCAGCTCGACCAGCGCTTCCTCCCCTTCGCCGCGCACCACGAAATCGCTGTGTTGGAGGGCTTCATCGGGTACGAAAGTCGGGTGCGTCCCGCCCATCACGATCGTCTTCTCCGGATAGACGTTCCGGATGAAATCGGCGTACTGGTAGGACCCGGGCGCCGTCGAGGTCAGGGAGGATATACAGATCAGGTCGGCTTCCCCGAACTCGTTCGTATCGATCTCCTCCACTTCTTCCAGCATCACCCGCACGCCGTATCCCAGCTTTCGCATGATCGTCGCGAGCACCAGGCAGCCGATTCGCGGAATGTACGCGTCCGAATACACGTGCAGATGGGAGGATTTCGGTTCGAGAAAGAGGATGTGCTTGATACTTTTTCGCATTGCTGGCTCCTGTAGGAAACCAACCGGAACAGCACCGTTGGCCTGGTCTACTGCATGGATGCAATGAATCGGTCGAACAGATAATCTGCGTCGTGCGGCCCCGGCGAAGCTTCGGGGTGATATTGTACCGAAAACACCGGATACCGCCGGTGCCTGAGCCCTTCGAGCGTGCGGTCGTTCAAGTTGATATGGGTCAACTCCACCTCGGACTCGTCAAGTGTGGCAGCGTCAATGGCGAAACCGTGGTTCTGGGCGGTGATTTCCACCCGTCCCGATTCGCATTGCCTTACGGGCTGGTTGGCGCCGCGGTGGCCGAACTTCAGTTTGAACCTTTCCCCGCCGAGTGCCATGCCGAGTAACTGGTGGCCGATGCAGATGCCGAAAATGGGCTTCTGCCCGATGAGGGCTTTCAACTCTTCTATGGCATACTGGACGGCGCCGGGATCGCCCGGTCCGTTGGACAACATGATTCCGTCGGGGTTCATCCGCAGCACCTGTTCGGCCGTGAAGTCCGCCGGCAGAACGAGGACCTGGCAGCCACGGCGCGCCAGATTCCGCAGGATGTTGTGCTTGACTCCATAATCCATTACGACGACCCGGAAATCACCGGGCGCGTCAAAGTCGTTCCAAATCTTGTCCGGTTCTCCATCAGAAGGGGCTGTGTAGATACGGCGATCTCCCTCCCACCGGTATGGGCGGTCCGTGGTCACCTCGCGGACCAGATCCATGCCTACCATGCTCCGCGCGGTTTTAGCTTTATTTACAAGTGCGTCCGGGGCCGCCGAACCGGAACATATGACCCCGCGCATGACGCCGTCGACACGAAGCCGGCGGGTCAGCGCCCTGGTATCGATTCCGGAAATGCCAACGACGCCATGACCGGCGAGGAACCTGTCCAGGTTTTCGGTGGAGCGCCAGTTGCTCGGATTTCGCTGGTATTCCCGAACCACAAATCCTTCCACGTGCGGATGAAGCGATTCCAGGTCGCCGGGATTAACGCCGTAATTCCCGATCAACGGGTAGGTCATGGTGACGATCTGACCTTTATACGACGGGTCGGTCAATACCTCCTGGTACCCGATCATGCTGGTGTTGAATACGACTTCTCCAACCTTCTCCCCGGTAGCGCCAAAGGATTCGCCTTCGTAGACTGTGCCGTCTTCCAAGGCCAGCCATGCCTCCATAAACGCTCCTTCTGGGGTTGCCAGCGGGTTGACCGAATATTAGAAATACGATACCCGCAGCCGCCCGATGTGTCAAGGAAAATCGACCCTGAACATGCCATCCGGACGGCCCGCGCACGCCCGTCATGTGCCGCCGATTCCCACTCAGGCAGGCTCCGGCCGGCTGATGATACCGCTTTACGCGCTACGGTGCCGGGGGTATATTAGTGAACCCACGTGGAGGAAGTCGAATGACCTTTCTGAACGCGCTGATGCTGTTTGGACTCGCAGCGGTCGCCGTACCGCTGATCATGCACCTGTTTCATCGCCAGCGGGTCTCCACCGTCGACTTCAGCTCCGTGATCTTCATCAGGGGCCATCACCTGCAACGCTCCCGGGCCCTGAGACTCCGGGAACTTCTGCTTCTGTTGCTTCGCACCCTGATCATCCTGTTCCTGGTGCTGGCTTTCGCCAGACCGGTTATTGAAGGCCTGGCGGGCGCCATGTTCGGCAGCGGCCTGGAGCAGCGGACGGTCTTTACCATTATACTGGATAATTCGTACAGCATGGGTGCCGGACGCTACGGAGATACGCCATTCGCCGCCGCCAGGACCGAGGCCGGCCGCATTATCGACGGGATGCGGCAAGGCGACGAGGGTCTGTTCATTCTGACAGCCATGCCGCCCGAGGCATTGCCGCAAGTTCCCGCGGCCCGGAAGGAAACGCTCAGGGCGCACCTGGCCGAAGCGGAAGTATCGGAAAGAACGGGGGATGTCGCCGGCGCCCTGCGTCTCGCGCGGCAAAAACTGGCCAGCGTTGTTTCGGCGAACAAGGAAATCCACCTGCTGTCCGATTTGCAGCGAACCGACTGGCAGGTGATGGCGGAATCCGAGTCGACAGTAAAAACGGAACCGCATACGCCACTGTACCTGTATCCCTACGCGGCGAGGGACGTGGACAACGCAAGTATCGACGCGGTTTCCGTAAGCGAGGGCCTGCTGATCCGCAATCAGCCGGAACAGTTTGTCGCGACCTTTACCAACCGGAACGGAGCATCCGCGCGCACCCGGCGGGCCAGGGAAGTCCGTCTCGTCATAAACGGCGAGACGCGTGACAGCCGCCAGGTTACTGCCGAACCGGGCGGAACGGGTTCCGTTCAGTTCAATGTCGTCATCAACACCCCGGGCCGGTATTCCGGTTACGTGGAACTGGACGAAGATGACGTCGCAGCAGACAATCGGCGATATTTCACCCTCGATGTCCCGGAAGCTTTTGGCGTTACGGCCGTAGGACTGACCGAATCCAGGTACTTCATCGAGCAGGTGCTGAAGCCGTCGGGTGGATTGGTCACGCCTGTGGACCTGCGGACTGCATCCGCCGACGTGTTGAATAGCGATTTATACGAAACGGGCGTACTGATCGTGGATGGAGGAGTGGAACTGACGCCGGCGCGGCTTTCCAGCCTGCAACGTTATGTTTCCTCCGGTGGCGGGGTACTGATATTTCTCGGAGAAGGGCTGGACCCTGCGGTTTACGGACATGGGTTTTTTTCTGATGTCTTCGGATGTTCGATTACGGCTCGAAGGGGGATGCCGGACCGGAAGACGTCCTTTCACCGGTTGGGCCAGGTTGACTACGAGCATCCGGTTTTTCGCTTCGATGGCCGTTCCGCCGAATCGATGTCGACCGGCGCGGTCCGATTCTATGCTTCCTATGCCGTGGAGGCGGACCGCGGTGCGCGGGTGATCGCCCGGTTCATGGACGGCACGCCGGCGATTCTCGAAGGCCGATCCGGCAGCGGGAGGGCGCTTCTGGTCGCTTCAGACGTGAACACCGGCTGGAGCAACCTGGCGTTGAGAAGCGCTTTTGTACCGTTCATGCATCGAAGCGTAAGGTATCTTCATCCAGCCGTTACGGTTGCCGAAGGCGGATTCCTGGCCGGCCAACCGGTGGTGCAGCCGTTGATCCGCTTTCCGGCGAACGCCGACCTCTACCTTGAATACCCCACGGGCCGTTCGGAGACGGTCAATTCACGTATCGGCCGGAACGGAATAACGGTGGAAGTGCCGGATGCGAAACAGCCTGGCGTGTATACGTTGCGGGACGGTGGCGCCGTCGTGCAGACGTTCGCGGTAAACCCGGACACGCGGGAATCGGACCTGGCTCGATTCACCCCGGTACGGGCGGCCGGATTTCTCGGATACGGCACGTATCTTGTCCTGAAGGACCTGGACGGTTCCCCGGACGTCCTCCGCGGCGGGACCTTCAGCGCCGCGGGCAGGTATGAAATCTGGAAATCGCTGATCGTCCTGGTGATGGCGCTCATGCTGGTAGAATACTGGCTTTCGGGTACGCGAGCCGGTGGGAACGCGGCACGGATGTCCGGAGATGGTAGAGGCCCGGCCGATCACGAAGGCGCGTTTCCTCATGGAAACGGACTGGCCGGCCGGGTCCGCAATCGCGTGGAGAGGATATTCTCCGCGAAAGCAATGTCCTACAGCCCCGACGGAAACAACCACTGAAAGCGTAACCGCCCATAATGCCTGAAATGCACGAAATCCCCCGAAAAACCCGTGAACGCACCCTGTTGATCGGAATGGTGCCTTCCAACGAACGGGTCGCCGAAATGGAGGAGTCGCTCGATGAACTCGCCCTGCTGGCCGATACCGCCGGCGCGGAAATCATAGATCGGATCATCCAGGTTCGCAGCGCCATGCATCCGGCGTACTATATCGGAACCGGAAAGGCCAAGTCGATCGCCGAACTGTGCAAGGCGGAGGATATCGACCTCGTGATATTCGACGATGATCTCACACCAGCGCAGGTCAGGAACCTGGACCGTGTCATCGAACGGCGCATACTGGATCGCAGCGGTCTGATACTCGATATATTCGCCTCGCGTGCGAAGTCGAGGCAGGCCAAGCTTCAGGTTGAGCTTGCCCAACTGCAGTATATGATGCCGCGGCTGACCAGGCAGTGGGACCACCTGTCGCGACAGGAAGGCGGCGTGGCGGCGGGATCGGGCGGCGCCATTGGGGTGAGAGGCCCCGGCGAGACGCAACTGGAAATCGACCGCCGTTTGATCCGCGGTCGCGTTACCCACCTGCGCAGGAATCTCGAGCAAGTAACCGCTTCCTATCAACGCCAGCGTCAGCGAAGAAGCGCCATGTTCTGTATCGCCCTGATCGGTTATACCAATGCAGGGAAATCCACGATATTCAATGCGTTCACCCAGGCGGACACGTTGATCGAGGACAGGCTTTTTGCCACCCTCGACGCTGCCACGCGCGCGATACACTTGACCCCGGGCCAGCCCGTTCTGCTCTCGGATACCGTGGGTTTTATCCGAAAATTGCCTCATCACCTGATTGCGTCTTTCAAAAGCACGCTGACCGAGGTGTACGACGCGGACCTGCTGGTACACGTCGTAGACGGCAGCCATCCCAATCACGTTGAACATATCGCGACGGTGAACCAGGTGCTGGTGGAACTGGGCGCTTCCGAACTTCCCCTGCTGCTGGTCTTCAACAAGGCAGACCGTCTGGAGAGTCCGGACGCACTGGATATCCTGACGCTGGCCGATCCCGACGCCATCACGGTATCCGCCCTGGATTCCGGTGATATTGACTGTTTGCGCCGGACTATTTCACGTAGGATCGACCTTCATCGCGTGGAACTGGAACTGCTGATACCCTATGAGGATGGGCACGCTGTATCCGTCGCGTATGAGTCGGGGGATGTGCTGCACCGTGAAGACGAACCGGAAGGAGTCCGCCTGACGGTCCGCATGATGCCTTCGGTTGCCGGCCGCCTCGGCAAGACGCTGGACGCGTACGTATGCAGGTATGTAGAGTGAAGTGAGCCGTGCCGGGTGGAACTGCGCCTGGAGCTATGCTGGGGCAATGCCCCGATACCGGTACTAAGCGCTCAGGGCTTGGCGAGATCGGCGTCCGGACTGCTGTTTGGTACGGGCAGGGACGGTTGCGCGTAATCTCTGGCGTCCCGAATGAACTGATCATGCATGAGCTGCAGGTCCTGCCGCCAATTGGGATTGTAGAGTTCTCCCCGGGCCGACGAATGCATCAGTTCATACCGGCCGATACCCCGCCGGTCGCCAAAAACGAAGAAATGGCGCCCGCCTTCGGACGTACGTGAAGGGTCACCCTGGATCCCTTCCGTGTAGTACCAGATCTGGTAGGATTTCATGATGTTATCGGAATCGTGACGTACGATTTCCTCCGGCTGGCCGTACCGGATGAAGACGTCGCCCCGATCGCTTTCCGCCCCGCCAAGTTGAAAGTCGGCATAGGAGAACCGCTCGTTAAACACCATCATGGATTCGTTCTCCGGGGTCTCGGGCGTCGGATCACGCATGCGCCAGAATGCGATCAGGAATTCCGTCTTGCCTTCAAGGTCGAGATTGTCGTAGAGTTCGCGCTCCCGCTTGGACGCCAGGATGGCCAGCATCCTGCGACCTCGTTTCGCCTGTTCCTCGGTCAATGCCGTGACGGGTGGGGGCGGCGGCGGGGGCTGGATGATCTCGAAGATAGCCGAACTGGACGCTTCCGTCCCGGCCAGCGCGTCCTTGACCGTGATATCGAGGGTATAGACACCATCGGGAAAGGTCATGTAGTCCAGCGCGATTACGTCCAGTCCGGCGGAACCCGATATGCGCCGGTTCTTCTTGGGAGCAAGCGGGAAAGTCATTCCGTTGGCGTGGTTGGTAACCGCGGGGTAGATTTCGTAGGTGGCCTCTCCTTCGTCCGAATCCGGAGCCAGGTTGTATATTTCGAAATACAGGAACATGTTGCGAGGTTTGTAACTGCCGTCCTCGGGCACCTCGGTCCACTTCTCGAATATCCGAAGGGGATTGGGCAGAACAAACAGTCCGTTTTTCGTGAAACGATTGTCCTCTTCGGCCCTTTGGATGAGTGTCGAGAACTGCAGGTTGCTCACAGAAAGTTCCGCATCGTCAAACGGACGGGCGACAAAGGGTTTCACGGCTTCGCCATAGCGTCCGGAATTAAGGTCGGTCACGAGAACTTCCGCACGGTACGCACCCGCTGCAATTCCCGCTGCGATCTGTTCCAGCAAGACCCTTTCCTCGCCCCGTCGGGTGACGACGACGGGCCGGTCCGTCTGATATTCCCTTTTTTGAACCGAATGGAATACGGGGTTGTCCTGTTCGTCGACAATAGTCAGATCAATCGAGAAATCGGCGACGTAGATCCTGTCGTCTCTTTCCTCGAGCGTAAATTCACTGGGACGGCACAGAAAGTAGAACTCAAGGTAGGTCTGTTCTTCCTGCCCCCTGAAACCGCTCACATCCACGGCGAAATCGATGTCGCCGGAACTATTCGCCGGCACCAGCAGGGGATCGGCTGCGGCGCTGGTGGAATCGGTCCCCGTCGCGGCGGTTTCCTGTTCCTGCGCTGGAGCGGGTCCGGCGCCAAGCAGGCAGATCAGACAGGCAAGACGGCAGTAGAATCGAAACACTTCAGATTTCCCCCGGTTTGGTGTCGCCCCGAATTCATGAAAGCACAAGAACCCGGTCGCTGCATCACGTGCCGATTCCCGGATATCGATTGACTTGCGGTAATGGATTTCCGTTCTATGATATCCTGATAGACGCGCGCGGTATTGTGGTATACGATATTCGTAATGTAAGGTTTTGTTTGCCGACGGGCAACTGAATTGTCGGAAACCCGGGTTCGTTCAGCCCGTTGCGCACAGGAGGATCTCATGCTGAGGCTCTGGTCGGATCGTACCATGCCTCCCGCGATTCGTTCGGCGTTTGATGGACGCCTGCTCGTGAATGGTTCGGCCGAGGAGTCGCCTGAAGACCCGCTCCGAGACCTGCCTTGCGCACATGCGATCGTGGCTGGCGCCCGGAGGACGTATGACGGGGACTTCATGGACCGGTATCCGGATCTGAAGGTCATCTGCAGGACCGGTATAGGTATCGACAATATCGACGTTACGGCTGCCACGGGAAGGGGCATCGCGGTCTGCAATACGCCGGATGGGCCGACCCTGTCTACGGCCGAAACGGCGATTGCCCTGATCCTGGCCGCGGTCAAGCAACTAAAGCGTGTTTCCGGCGAATTCGCGAAGCGGCCCGAGAGAGACTACCTGTCAGGCTACCAGGGCATGGAACTGTACGGAAGAACGCTGGGATTGATCGGGCTGGGCCGGATCGGCGGCAGGGTTGCCCGGATAGCTGTTGCGCTGGGCATGCGCGTGATTGCCTACGATCCCTATATCGTGGATGAAAAGGCTGCGGCGCTGGGCATCGTGCGGATTGACCGCATAGAGGACGTGCTGGCCGGATCGGATGTCGTTTCGGTGCACGCTCCCCTGACGGAGGAGACCCGCCGCCTGATGAACGGTGATCGCTTCGCGCTGATGAAGCCGGGTGCTTACTTCGTCAACGTCTCGAGGGGCGGACTGGTGGACGAGCACGCACTATGCTCCGCCCTCGAACGGGGTCATCTCGCCGGAGCCGCCCTGGACGTTTTCGATCCCGAACCCCCGTTCGCGGACAACCCGCTCCTCCATCGCGACGACGTGATGGCTACGCCTCATATCGCCGGCGTGACCGTCGCGAGCCGGGAAAGGATGTGGACCATGGCGCTGACCATGGCGCTCCAGGTCTGGAACGGACGGCGGCCGGACCATGTCGTCAACCCGGACGCCCTGCCTGAAGCCGGATAGCCGAACGCGGTGCGGTTACCTGAAAACCTGCACGTCGGCCGCCCGGGGCGCGTCCACACCGTGCTTCATGCGCATGATTTCCTTCTGTCGGTCCGTGAGCAGGCCGTACCATTCGACGGGGAACCGTTCGTGGGGATCGTACTGGAACATGAGCATGCGTTTCCGGTAATGCGCAAAGAGGGCGTGCCGGTTCGCGCTGCCGTTGTTGGCCCCGCCCCCGTGCCAGCATTGGCCATTGAAGACCAGCACGCTACCCGCGGGAGCGGCGGGCTGCACGTAGTACTTCACTTCGACATGGCTCGCGGGCATGGGAAGGCCGCTCCTGTGGGTTCCGGGAACGACCCGGGTTCCGCCGTTTTCGGGTGAGAAATCCTCCAGCATCCACACGGTGTTCATCATTACCGGCGAAGCCATGTTGAGCATCTCGGCGGGGATGTCGCTGTGAAAGTCCTGATCTCCGTCCCCCGGCCGCACGATGCGGCTGTTCAAGCTGCCCAGGATCAACGTGGGCTCGAGGTAATGCTCGATGATGGGCAGGATACGGGGGTGATCGATGACCGGAAAGAAGATCGGATCCAGGGTGGGCAGGTTGCTTACGTGGCTGCAGGATCCTTCGCCGCCGCGTTCTTCGCCCACCTCGTCGTTCAGACGCATCAGCACGCTGCGCATGGATTCCGTCTGTTCGGATGTCAAGACGCGCTCCACGACTGTGAATCCGTACACATCCAGTTCGTAGACGGCGTTTTCGAATTCGGTCATTGGCTACTCCAGGTATTTTCCGGGGATTCTCGTGCCTTCGTAACGGGCGTCCGGCGGGCGGTTCAGGATGGGTTCGGGCACCTCGCCCGTCCAGTGTTCCGGTACGGTCAGCGGCCGGTTGTGCCATCCCAGGAGCAAGGTCCGCCTGCGATCACTGTTGTTGCCGCGCGCCGCGTGAAGGACGCGCGCGTCACCGATGACCAGGTCGCCGGCTTTCACGGGCAGGTCGACGGCGTCCCAGTGGTCGCCGAACATGTGCGGGTCCTTCAGGTCGGCGAAATACGCGGTCTCCTGGTGGGCGACCTCCACTTGGCCGTGCAGGGGAATGCGCCTGCGATGCGTGCCGGGTATAACGCGGAAACACCCGTTTTCGAAATCCGTGTCCACCAGGTAGTAGGATAGGAATATGGTCTGAGGCCAGGGTGCCAGGCTGATGGGATCGTTCCACGCCATCCAGTCCTGGTGCCAGTAGAGGGGCGGACCGCCGGCCGGCTTGCTCAGGATGATTACGATACCGGAAGGGGTGAAATCCGTCAGGCCCATGTCATTCAGGATATCCCGGGCGCCGGGCCACTCGAGCAGGTTTCCCATCGCCTCGTTATCCTGACCGGAAACGTGCAGGTCGGATCCCTGGTACTGCCACTCGGGCGGGTGTTTCGCCGAATCGAGCAGGCGGTCCGATTCCTCCCGCAAGGTAGCGAGGAAGCCATCGGGCAGTACGCCTCCGATATGACAGTATCCGTCGCGGACCAGTTGCTCGCGTTTGCGCGCGCCTTCTTCCTTTGTCATGCGCCGGCTCCTCGCTCCCGTCTCAGACTTGCCGCGCGTTCGAATGCGGCGGAGTTCGACTCGCAGCCTGCCTGGTTCAAGCTACCTGTTGCCGCGGGACAGGCCGTTGTCCACCAGGTAGTCGTAACTCTTCTTCACCGCTTCGACCATGTCCGTCGCGCAACTGTCCAGTTCGACGATGTGCCACTCGGTGTGATCTCCGCCGGCCGCGATCACGCCTGGGAGGTCCACCTTCCCTTCGCCCAGGGCGGTCATGTCCGTATCCCGCCGGCAGGGGCCGTCCTTGAGGTGAAGCAGCGGCGCTCGGGCGCCGAGGCGCTCGAGCACGCCGGCCGGGTCGGGACCGCCGACCTGAACCCAGTACACGTCCACCTGGAAGAATACCTCCGGTGAAAGATGCTCGAGGAGGATATCCGTCGCGATCCGTCCCTCAACTTCGAGGTATTCCCACCAGTGATTATGAATCCCGAAGGTCATCCCGTGAGGCGCCACGGCTTCCGCGGCCGCATTGAAGCGGTCCGCCGACCACCTGATGTTGTCTACCGTGTTGTGATCGTCCCGGCCCAGCCCCGCGACCACGCGTCTGGTCCCGAGCGCGCCGGCCGTTTCGATGACATAGGATTTGTTGTCGCCAACGGGCAGCGGAAGGTGCGCGCTGGGAACTTCGAGGTTCAGCGATTCGAAGAGCCTGCCGGCCGCTTCCGGCGTGGTGCCGGGAAAACCGGCGGGTTCGACGCCCGCATAGCCGATCTCCGCGGTCAGGTTCACCACCTGATCGAAGTCCTTGTCGGCCATTTCTCGAAGGGTATAAAGCTGAAGGGCTGCGGGAGGGGGCATAGTACGGCACCTCTTTCGGTTTTGGCCGCCACCTTTGGCTGATCGAACAAGGCGGAAATGTCAGAGATATGTCGTTTGAAAGTCCGGGAAGAATATACACGTCCCGCCGGCGTCGTGCAAGCGCATCGTCAGGAGAAACCGTATACGAAATTTCCACTGTGTCGTTTCAGGGCGGCGTCCCCTTTGCGCAGCATGCGAAGCACGCTTTCTTCGTGGATCATTTCTATCAGTTCGTTCTTTTCAAACCACCCGAGGTCATGGGATTCATCGCTTATCTTCAAGGGTTTTTCGACGGATGCCATCAGCAGATAGCGGAGGTCGTAATGCGAATGGGCCGGTACGCCGGCCCGGGCGGCGATGGCGTGGATATCCACGTCCAGTGGAACGAAACCTTCCGGCTCGCGGTACAGGCCGAAACCCGTCAGCCCGGACTCTTCTTCGGCTTCCCGCAGGGCGACGAGGTGAGGTTGAGTACAACCGTCGGAATGGCCGCCCAACTGCAGCCATCGGTCGAAAATCCGGTGGCGGGTCATCAGGTATTTTGAACAGTCGGGAGAAACAATCCAGGCCGAGCCGGTGATGTGACCCGGCAGGCACGTCCTTTCGAAGCAGTCGGGATGTCCGGCCACGAGGGAACGGATCCGGGCTACCGTATCGCCTTCAACGGGAAAACGCGCCAGGTAATGACCCAGTGCCCATTGGAGCTGGTCGCGATGAGCCCGCCCCGCCTCTTCCTCTTTTACTTCCTTCATCCGCCGGCCTCCCAGTAGCACGGTACATCCAGTTCATCGCCCAGTTTCCGCAGCGACAGGATGTGGGGATCGTCCAAGGGTATCCCGTTCCGACTGAAATCGGCCTCTCGCTCCGCTTCGATTTCACCTGGCAACGATGAACGGTCCAGGCCTGGCAGGGGTCGCATGGCATGGATGTTCGCCCGCAATTCCGTGACCGTTCGCGTGTAATCGGATGGCTCGCCGATGGAGGCAGGGTCCAGGACGACAGCGGTGAGACTGCTGGTGGCCCCCGGATAGCTACGTTCAATGGGAGATTGCGCGTCCACGGGCCAGGTCAACATTACGGACGTGACCTGGTAGGCCAGCCCCTTAATCAGCGGCAGCACGCTTATCTCCGCAATCTTCTCCTGAACATCGGGAAGTTCCAGGTGCGTACCCATATCGATCAGCACGGGCGGTTCGCCCTCCGCGGCAGGGAATCCGAAGCTGACCGGAGGGTTATTCAACGCTTCAACGACGGGCTGGGGCCGGTCGAAGGGAAGCGGACTCATGGGCGTGCTGTAGTACAGGCAGATCATGCCCAACCCCGCTGCGATGCGCGTCCAGTTCCCGACGGAACCGGTGTGGCCGCAGTGCGTCGCCGTGACCAGGCAGATCCCCGTTGACCTTGCCCGTGAGACCGCCGAGCGAATCGCGCGGGCGGAAACCAGGTGTCCCATGCCGCCGTCACCGTCCCACTGCACCACCGCTCCGGCTTCGCGGTGGATCCGGATGTTCGGCGTGGCGTTGCAGCTGCGTGACTGGAAGGACCTCACGTAGCCGGGAAGCTGCCGTGTCCCATGGCTGAGCACGCCGCGCAGATCCGTTGCGGTCAGGTAATCGGCCATTTCCGATGCGTGGGCGTGCGACAAACCGACCTTCTGAAACGCTTCTACGGTAAAACGGTGCAGGGATGTCGCGTCGTAGCGAGGATTTGAGTAATCGACAGGAATGATGGCCATGTGTGCCTCGAAATTGGAAATCGCAAACCGTGGAGGATCATATGATCAGGAAACCGCATTCGGAAGTCTGCCGCGGATCACCCGTTTCTGTGTCGCCGCCGGACCCCGCTGATTGCGCGGTTCCCATACCATCGCGGTTCCCTTACCATAATGAGACATGACCAGTGAAACAACTGCTATCCTGATGCCCCCCTATCACTTTGACATCGGGCATCGTGGCAGGTACATTGGATCGTCTTCTTAACCAGCAAAGATTTGGAAGCACACCTCTATTCCGGAAAACATGATGGATCGCGGATCACTGCAGGATCGCGTGGCTGTCGTGACGGGAGCCACCCGGGGAACCGGCCGGGGAATCGCCCGAATGCTCGGTGCGGCCGGCGCCACGGTCTATTGCACCGGACGGAGCGTGAAAGGACGCCCGGCCACGCCGGGCCGGCCCGAAACCATCGAGGAGACCGCAGAAATGGTCACGGCCGAAGGCGGCCGCGGCATCGCCGTGCGGACGGACCATACCATCGAAGCCGAGGTGGAGCGATTGTTCGCGCGCGTCAGGAGCGATCAGGGACGGCTTGACATCCTCGTCAACGACATATGGGGCGGCGATGAAATGATCGAATGGGGTTCGCCTTTCTGGGAACTCGATACAGCCCAGGGGTTCAGGATGATTGAAGGGGCGGTACACAGCCATATCATCACCAGCAGGCACGGTGTGCCGATCATGATCGAGCAGAACTCCGGGCTGATCGTGGAAGTCACGGACGGCGACACGATGGGCTATCGGGGGAACCTGTTCTACGACTTCGCGAAAAACGCGACGATCCGGCTGGGTTACGCGATGGCTACCGACCTCCACGCGCACCGAATCACCGCGCTGACCGTCACTCCGGGATTCCTGCGTTCCGAAGCGATGTTGGACGGTTTCGGGGTCACGGAAGAAAACTGGCGGGAGGGTATCGAACAGGATCCTTTCTTCGCGGAGTCGGAGACGCCCTGTTACATGGGAAGGGGCGTGGCGGCCCTGGCAGCCGATCCGAACGTCGCGTCGAAGACTGGCGGACTCTACGCGAGCTGGTCGCTCGCGAAAGAGTATGGATTTGCCGATCTGGACGGTCGCCAGCCGGACTGGGGCCGCTTTTTCCATGCCAGGGTACGGGAAATCATCGAAAGTGAAGACACGCCGGACGAGGCGACCCTGTACGTCGTCCGCAGCCGGCTGCGCCTGATCGAACTGGATCCGGCTGCTGCAAATGAATGCAAGCGCTTGAGAGATTATCTGGGCAAGCATGAGTGATGGTCCCATGTAGTCCAGCCCGTCCTGATCAACAATAATGAGATCATATAGGTTTTGACGTTAGATACAGACTCTCTACAGGAGAGGAGGACACGGAATGACAGAAAATCTGATTAGAGTTAATACAACGGATAGTTCGGAGGCAGAGATCCTGACACGTTTACCATTAAGTTCTGGTCGTTCCGAGGGAGGTAGGAGGTATAATGAGGAATTTCTGCAAGCCCTCCTGTTTCGCTACCCCCAATCACTTCCCATATCGACAATAGATGATCGCGTCCGGCCGATCTACAGCCGGCGTCTCGCCAGCCAATCACTTCCCATATCGACAATAGATCCGGCCTACGATGGTATTGTCCCGATCTGTCGAGAACTAAAAACACAGTCCGGTTACATAGATGCCTTGTTCGTTAACCCGCTAGGACGAATTGTGCTTGTCGAGTTCAAGTTGTGGCGCAACCCAGAGGCGCGACGTGAGGTTATCGGGCAGATTCTCGACTACGCTAAAGACATAACATCGTGGAGTTATGAGGATCTTCAACGTGAGGTTTCACTGAGATCTGACGAGACCGGAAACGTTGTTTTCAAAATGGTACAGCAACAATATCACGACCTAGATGAAAAGGAGTTTGTGGATAACGTAAATCGTAACCTCAGACGCGGTGAGATCCTGTTGTTAATAATCGGCGATGGCATACAAGAAGGTGTGGAGAACATTGTCGCATTTGTGCAGCGTCACAGCGGGTTGCAGTTCAATTTAGCATTGGTGGAAGCAGCATTGTATCAGGATAAGGACAATCGACTTATCGTACATCCACGCATACTTGCTCGGACAGAAATCGTTCAGCGTTTCGTTATCGAAGGAACTCTTGGATCAGTTATCTCTGTTGATAATGGAAACACAGACAATACCGTGAAGAAGAAAGAGCCAACGGTTTTGGAACTGGAGAATCAGCGATTCTGGAAGACGGTGATTGATGGCCTTACCTTTTGGGATCCATTGATTGATAAACGATCTGCTTTATGGCCCGATCCGTGCAAAGACTCCACACTTTATGTGCAGATATCCAATACGTCATTTAATGGCTGGGCGATGTTCTTCGGAGCATTCATTAATCGTAGCCAACAACTTATGGGCTGCTATCTTGCGGTCAGAAAAGGCCAGGCAAGAGAATTACGGATTTACGAATCTCTTTCAGCTTCATTCAATGATCTACGCGATGATATTGGCGAGGACCTGGAGGAGTGGATTAATCCGGTTGGTAGACCGCGAATCGGATTCAGTAAGGCCGTTGATATTTCGTTCCTCGCTGGAGATGGTGAGAGTGAAACCTATCGTGAGTCGGTTGATTGGATGAGAACACGGCTAAACCGTTTAGTAAGTCACTTGCACCCAAAGATTCAGTCAATGTTGACCGACGCCAAATGAAATTGGTGGACCGGCCGTTTCCTTCTTTATGTTCTTGTACACCATCTCGGCCTCGTTTATACTTCATATTCATACCTGCCTGATTCCTGTCGAATAACTTACGGATTCCCGACCTAACGGAGAATAAAGCCATGTCTGACAACGAAGGAACATTGCACTTCGATCCCCGAATTCAGGACCCTGATAAGCTGCTAGGTCTGTCCCGCCGCGGATTCATCGGCAGTGTGATGGCCGGCGCGGCCGGGGTGGCCGGCGCGTCGACCCTGCTGTCCCCGGTTCAGGAAGCCGAAGCGGCACCGCTGCCCGATCTGCCCGACACGCCGGATGGCGGCGCCGCACCCGATGACGAGGCATATTGGGAGAAGGTGGCGGCCCAGTTCCTGCTTGGCGACGGCGTGATATACATGAATTCCGGCACACGGGGCATTTCGCCCCTGAGCGTCCACAAGGCGCAGATCGATGCCGTGGAAGCGGTCAATTCCGATCCTGCCATGTGCTGGTCGACCTACTTTTTCAGCGGTATGGACCAGATTCGGAAGGACATGGCCGGTTTCGTGGGAGCGGATGTCGAGGAAATCGCCTTCACAAACAGCACTACCGATGGCATGGGACTCGGATTCATGGGGCTGGATCTGAAACGGGGCGATGAGATTCTGACGACCAACTATGACTACGGGTGGGTGAAGAACATGATGGCCTTTCGCGCGAAGCGAGACGGCCTGGAATTCAAGATGGTGGACATCTCGGATCCCAGTTTCCGCGTGCTCGAGGACCCGCAGAAAGTCATAGACGTGGTGGAATCGGGCATTACGTCGAAGACCCGGTTCCTCACCATCTGCCATATCAACTACACCGACGGTTTCATCATGCCGGTGAAGGAAATATGCGAGATGGCAAGGGCGAAGGGCATCATAACGCTGATCGACGGGGCCCAGCCGCCCGGGATGATGAAGTTGGACATGCAGGATCTCGGGTGTGACATGTACGCGGGCCCGGGCCACAAGTATATGCTGGCCGCCCAGCATACCGGGTTCCTGTTCCTCCGGAACGATGCGGCAGACCGGATAAGGCCGCTTGTATACACCGGATCACCCGATCCGGACCGGGCCATCGAGGGTGCGCGTAAACTAGAGCAGAGAGGCTCCACGAGCTACTCGGACCGCATCTCGATCGGCGCGGCGCTGGATTTCCACAACAAACTTAACCCGGAAGCCATCGAAGCCCGGCTCCGTTACCTGTCCCTGCGGCTGAGAAGAGGATTGAAGGAGATCGACGGGGTCACCGTCTATTCGTCGGACGATCCCCGCATGTCCATGGCGCTCGTTTCCTTTTCGGTCAAGGACCTGAATCCTTCAGATATCGTCGGGCGGTTGTGGTACCGGAACCCGAACATCTATATCCGGACGGTCGGCGCCGCAGGTGGATTCAGCGGGGTTCGCGCCACGCTGCACGTCATGGATACGGCCGAACAGGTGGATATACTCATCGACAGGATAGCTGGTCTCGCGGCGGGTTAGGATCCCGATGGGTTTAAGGCTGAGTAGAAAACCGTTCCCGGAGCCAATATGAGTCTAACCCGTTTCCTGGTCGCTACGGTCGCAGGTACCGTGATCAAGGTCGTCATCGATACAGTTCAGGTGGCGTTGAGCGGCATGGCAGTCGGCGTCGTTCTCGGCCGCATCCGGCAGAATTAGAAGCACCGTCCCCGATCTCAATTCATCCCCCAACTCTGATCATACTCCAACGTTTATGTATACGCCGATCGCCGCCAGTACGATCCGCACGGGTGAAACGCTCGAGATCGGCGTCGTCCTGGCGCCGGACAACGAGTATGCGCCCCAGGTCCGGCCGATCCTGGCGCACAAGTCCAGCAACGCGCAATGGCATCTCGATGAGGTATTCGCCGGGCGGGTCAGCCCCCTCGAAACGCGGTTCTACCTCGGTAGCCTGAACGATAGGGCGGTCTGCAACATCATGGTCAGCGAACACGACGGAATCGGCATCCTGAGCCACGTGTACACCGCGCCTGAACACCGCCGCAAAGGCGTAGCGCGACTCGTCATGACCGAGCAGATGGCCGATTTCCAGGCCCGAGACGGCCGGTACCTGACGCTGTCCACCGGCTACGACACCCATCCCTTTTACCTCTACCACGGATTCGGCTTCCGAAGCGTCGTGCCGGAATCGGGTCACATGAAGTACATGGGGCACGCGGCGTACGAGAGGGAACATTTCCGCGGAGGCAGGGCTTGCGTGGTCGCTGGGGACTGGAAGAACTGGCCTTCGCTTAACGTGTTCTGCGCACAGTCCGGTCCGCCTTCCCTGCGCAACGTCGGACTGGGACATATCGGACCGCGCATGTTCGAAGGGGCCTACCTGGGGCTGATGAAGCAAACACGGGAAGCGGATGATGTCCAGGTCCGGCTGCTGGTCACGGAGCGCGGAGCGGTTACGGGTTACGCGACCCTGGCGCCCGATACCCGCTGGCGCGGCGAGACCTTTCTCCTCGATCTGACCGTTCATTCCGCCTTTACGGCACAACTGAAGCCACTGCTCGATTCATTTGCTCTTCCGACCGGACGCAAGGCAATATGCCACGTCGAACCGGACAACGCCCTGAAGAGCGCTGCACTGCAGGACGCGGGCTTCATCCATGAAGCAACGCTGCGGAAGCAGTTCAGGTCGGCCGGCCAAGCAATGGACGTCGAGGTGTACGCTCGGTACGCCTAGTCCTGTTTCCGGTACGTTTCCACCGCGTGCTTTTTCTCCAGCGCGGTCAACGTCTTGTCGAGGATACCGCCGAATCCCCCATTGCTCATGAACACGATCCGGTCCCCCGGAACGGCTCCTTCGACCAGTTGCGAGGCAATCCGGTCCGCGTTTCCCGGGGCGCCGGCTTCCACGCCGCGATCACGCAGTCCTTCTACCAGTTCATTCACCGAAAACCGGTTTCCTTCGGGCGCTTTCTCGGGCAGGTAGACCGGCGCGATCAGCACGCGGTCCGCATGGTCGAACGCCGTGGAATAGGCCTCCTGGAATTCCCGGCGAATGGTCGTGGCGGAACGAGGTTCGAACACGGCCAAGATGCGCCTGCCGGGTGAGGCTGTCCTGAGTGCCTCCAGCGTCGCCGTGACGGCCGTGGGGTGGTGGGCGAAATCGTCGTAGACCGCGATACCATTCACTTCGCCCCGCACTTCGAGACGCCGCTTCACACCGGGAAAGGACCTCAGGCTCCGTGCCAGATCCGGCCAGGAAATCCCGTAACGGCGCGCAACTGCCACGACCGACAGGGTGTTCCTGACATTGTGCATTCCGAGTTGACCGATCATGAGACGGGCGCGGTGTTCACCCAGTTCATACAGGTCGAAGGACGTGCCGCCGGGATCGCAGGAAACGTCGCGCGCGGACCACCGTGCGTCCGGTGACGCGCCCAGGGTATGGACCGGGCAGAATGCGCGTGAAGCGAGCGCCCGGACGCGGGCGTCGTCCGCCGGGCCGATCAACAGGCCGTTTTCCGGTATGATGTTGACCAGCCTTCTGAAGGCAAGCTCGATCTCATCGAGCGAATCGTAAATGTCCGCGTGATCGAACTCGATGTTGTTTATGATCACCGTGTCGGGCAGGTAATGAAGGAACTTCGCCCGTTTGTCGAAGAAAGCGCTGTCGTATTCATCGCCTTCCAGGATGAACAGCTCGCCCGACCCCAGCCGCGCGCCGGTCTGCCAGCCGATGGGAACGCCACCGACGATGTAGCTCGGGTCCAGACCGGCTTCGGTGAGTACCCATGCGAGCATCGCCGTCGTAGTCGTCTTGCCGTGTGTCCCCGCCACCACGACCGGTTTGCGGTCCCATAGAAAGAATGTCTTGAGTGTCTCCGGCATGGACGCATACCGGATCTTCCTTTCGAGCACCGCTTCGGCCTCGGGATTGCCCCGGGAAACCGCGTTGCCGATGACCACGAGGTCCGGTGGCGGATCCAGGTTGGATGCGGCGTAACCACTGAATACAGTTATCCGCTGCTCCGAAAGCACTGTACTCATGGGGGGATAAACGTGCTCGTCACTTCCGGTAACCCGGTGACCCAGGGATTTGAGCATTACCGCGAGCGCGCCCATCCCCGTACCGCAGATGGCCACAAGATGTATGTGAAGCGATCGGGACATGGTCACGGCAGGGGCGGATGGTTTGAGGTCAGTTCCCTTATCTTGCGGCGGACGGCGTCGTTCTTGAAGTGGTCCGGGTGGGACATGAGCAGGGCCTCATACTCCGTGAGCGCCTGGGGGATATCACCGATGCTTGTTTCGTAGGTTTCCGCGATCCGCCACCGGGCAGCGGCGACATGGCGGCTATCCGGATGCCGCTCGATCAGGTCGCGAAGGGCCGCGACCGCCTGGAACGGCTTGCCCAGCCGGTCGAGTATCATCCCGATGTCCAGGATGACTGTGTCCGCGATGGGACTTTGCGCGTGCTCCTCGACTAGCGACTTGCAGGCTGCCAGGGCTTCCCGGTCCCTGTGCCGACGTTGCAGCAGCACCGACCGGATATACTCTGTAAACGAACGGTCTCCGCCCTGCCGGCCCTCGGCAATCAGGATGGTCCATTCCAACGCATCATTGGCATAGGGACTCCCCGAATAGCGGTCTGCCGTCTCGTGGAAAAATTCGAAGGCCTCGTCCAATCGGCCCTGAAATAGCGCCAGTTCACCCAGATGGTAATTCGTCCGCGCGCGGGTTTCAGATTCGGCGAATCCGGAACCCGGGTCCCGGATGCGATTGTAATAGACGAGCGCGTCTTCGAGACTGCCCATGACGACGTAACTCTCCGCGATGCCGAACAGGGCATTTTCACGGTACTTCGACGTGGATGCGTCGTCCGGAACGTCCAGCAGCGACCGGTACAGGTCGAGCGCCTGTGGCGCGTCCCGGTAGTGGACAAGGTGCAAGTCCGCCAGGTTGGACACCGCCTCATTGCGGAACCTGGATTCCGGATACTGCTCGATGATATTTCGGTAGGTCTCGACGGCATCGTTCACGGCGCCACTTTCCTGAAACGCCATGGCGAGGCCGGAATAGGCCTCGGCGCGCAGGGAATCCGACACGGTCGTCCGGGTCAATTCCTGATATGTGTCAGTGGCATTCCGATGGTGCCCTTCCCGCAAGGCCCATTCTGCAAACCGGATCAGGTATTTCCCGCTGGCACCGTCCAACCGGTCCGCAACGCGGTACGCGGCCAAGGCCTCCGTGGGTTTGTCGGATCGCAGGTAGAAATTACCGAGCAGGTCGTGTGCCTCCTTGCTGCCACTATGTTCGGACACCGCTGATTTCAGCGACTCTTCCACGAGTTCCTGGCTTCCCAAACCCGCGAGCAGGTCGATGCGATCATTGACGATACGCTGCTGACGGGGTTGCTGCGTCAACCAGCGCACGTATTCTCGTACGGCGCCCGGTATGTCGTACGCACTGGTGTAGACGCTGGCGAGACCAATGGCGAAAGCCCCCGGTTTGCCCAGTCTTTTCCGTCCGGAAAGGAAAGTCTGGATGGCCTTGTCGTATGCCTGCCTGTCGAGGTAAAGATAAGCGATCTCGGTCACGGCCGATTCGCTTTGCGGAAAGCGGTCCTGCAGGATTCGGATCTGTTCCTCCGCGTCGCCGTCCCGCCCGACGCCGAAAAGCGCTTCGGCGAGCATGCCGCGCAGGTTTATTCTATCGGGGTATTTCTCAATATGGGTCTCGAGCAGAGGTATCGCCCGGCCAAAGGCGTTCAGCCGGAAGTAAAGCCGTACGGCGCCGTTGAGCGCGGACCGGTTGTCCGGAGCATCCCGCAACACGCGCTCGAATATGGCGACCGCCTTGTCGTATTGCCGAAGACGTTCCAGACTCCTGGCCTGCTCGATCCTCCTGTTCAGGTCGTCCGTCCGTCCGGCCTGTCCCTCGGCACTCGAGAACAGCAATAACTGGGCCGTCAATAACGCGGCGAGCAAACCGCATACGCGATTCCCGCGTCGCGGTGTCGCACTGCCGCTGTGCGTTCTGGAACTGCGATACACAATCGCCGCCTAGTTTACCACAGGAATGTGTGAAAGCGCGCGGAAGTAGGCGCGAATGAGTTCTTCGTATTCCCGGGGATACGCGCCTTCCTCGACACGACCCAGGATATCATTCCGGAGGGAGCGTTCCAAACGGGTCAGATCGTCGGGCAAGTCGTCCGGCGCCGGAAGGTTCACGAGGTCCTCGCCCGGTGCGGCTCGCCGCTTTTCCTCGCGTTTCTGCCCGCGAATGGACCGCGAGGCGTCCAGCAACCTGGACAGGATCCGTTGCTGGCGCTCCACCAGGTCGGGGTCGATCCGGAACTGTTGCAACTCACGTACGGTGTCGTCCATCTCGTTTTCGATTTCCTGCAACCTGCCGAGAATCTGTTCCTGATGACCCTGCTGCTCACTACGCAGTTGTTCCAGGCTCTTACGCAACGCTTCCTGCCTGGCCGCCAGCCTGGATACCTGTGCCTGGGTTTCCAGGTCCATGCTGCCGTTCGATTCATCCATCATCCGGTCCATCTGGTCGTTGATTCCGGTCTGTTGCCTGGCCATGCCCTGAAGCCTTTCGATGAGATCCATCATGCCGGAGGACGAACCGGAATTCGCCATGTTGCTCATGGACCTCTGCAAGGCCAGTACGGTCTCGTTCAGAGACTTCATGGCGGCCAGTTGTTCCCCGGCCGCCGTATCGCGTTCCTGTTCGGCCAGGTGGTCCTCCGCGCGCTCCATGTTGTTCAGTGTTTCTCCCAGCGCTCGCCCGATGGAAGGAGAAATGAACGGCGTTTTCTGCGCAATGGATACGATGTCGTTGGCCACGAGCGAAGCGCCGCCAAGGAGTCCCTGCTGGTCTTCCGTAAGAATGTTGATCCGGGTTCCGGACCCGCCCGGGCTCCGGGTTCGTTCGTTAAGGGTTTCCTGGCTGACGGAAAGATCGACCAGTTGGTGCATCGCGCGACGCATTCCTTCGGCGATTTCCCGCATCCGGTCTTCCTGTAGTTGATCCTGGATGTCCTGCAGTTGCTGGTTGAGTCCGGAAAGAGCCCGGGACATTTCCTGTTGGCCTGCCATCGCCCGCTGCATCCTGCCGACTTTCAACTGTTCGGCGATTTGATCCATGTTTCCCGTCATATCCCGGCGTTCCATTTCGCTGGCGGCCTCGAGCACACGCTCTGCGGGCATGTCCCTGAACGCTTCCATCGCGCGGGCGAGACTTTCCAGGTCGCGTTGCAGGGAGCCTGTGTCCTCGCCTAACCGCTGCTGCTTTTCCGATAGTTCCAATCGCTCTTCGCTGTTCGACGAATTCTCCGTTGCGTAGCGCAGCTCGTCCTGTCGTGCAGCGAGGTCCTGAGTCTGTCGAACGGCAGCCATCAACTGTTGCTCCATCCGGATTTGCTTCAGAATGGAGAGGCTGCGCTCCAGTCGTTTCAAAAACTCTTCCTGCTCGAATTCGAAGGATTCCATCGACGCTTTCAGCTGCTCGTTGTCGAAGGACTGAAGGGCTTGTTTCAATTCCTGCATAGCCTTCAGCAGCTCGGGTGTGGCGATCTCCTGAAAAAGCTTCCGCAGTTGATCCATCTTGTCGATGAGCTCCTGGCTGGGCGAATCGTGGTCTTCCAGTGTTTCCATGGTCGCCCTGATCGCTTCGGCCGCTTTGAGGAGTTCGTCGGTCGCCTGTTCCTGGCCAGTCAGAACGGATTCGATCTCCTTTTTCTGTTCCCAGGACAATTCCTCCGACTGAATCCCGTCGGCTTCTTCCCTTGCTTTCTGTTCGAGGGTCCGATTCAGTTCTTCGATTTTCTTCCTGGTTTCTTCCTGCTCTTCCAGCATATCCTCCATGTCCGAGACCTGTTGTTCCTGTGTTTCGTCGATCTGATCGTAGATCTCTTCTATCGAAGGAAACCGGAGCGTATAGGTGCGGCTTACCGCCCGCTTCGGCCCCGAAATCGTGTCGTTGTCATACAATTCGATCCGGTAGGATACCACGTCCCCCGGAAAGAGGTTTTCATTTGTAAGATCCCAGACGAATGGCTGCGAAATCATCGTGGACTCCGTGTCCACGGGGATGGGCATGTTCCGCTCCTCGCCTCCGGGTTCTTTACGGTAGATCAGATTCATTCCCGAGAACCCGAAGTCGTCCGTGCCTGATACCAGAAACGAAACGACCATGTTCTCCGTGAGATCTGTATTTCGACCGGGCGACAGGATGCGTAGCGACGGCATGCGGTCCGGCAACGCGATAATCCGGTACCATGCGGGGTCCGCGCTTTCATGGCCGTCCATGTTGCGCAACATGATGCGGTACCGCTGATCTGACTGCACGGTCAGCGGTACTGAGGCCGTGTCGTCTACTACCTTCATGGCTACCGGTTTGTCTGTATGCTCGAGGATAAGCGCCGCTTCCGACAGATTCCGGCTTGCATCAACGGCGGCCAGTTCCACCCGCGTTCCCTTCAGTGCGACGATATCGCCTCCTTCGGTGGTGTTCCTGGGTTCAAGTCTGGTGTAGGCCGGATAATGATAGGTAAGGCGCAGCGCGCCAATGAACGGGCGATCGATGGCATTGATGCGAAACGAATGGCTGACGGCGTCTCCGGCCTCGATTACGTAGGTCAGACTCTCTCTGATCTCCCGAAGGGTATGGGAGTACGAGCCCGGCGCCGTGGCCTTCATATCCACGGAGTTGCTCGGTCCGTCGTCCGAGGTCAGGCGCATGATGGCCCGGCCTGGTATCTCGCCGGCCGCTTCGGCCATAATCGTTACCTGGCCTCCGGCCGCAACTTCCACGTCTCCCGGCAGGACGCTCAGAAACGTGCGTTGCGGAGGCTGGAAATGGGTCAGGGGGCTTGCCAGCCGGCCGAGGGCACCGGTAAGCGGCGCGCCGAACGCGGCCATCGCCAGTATCAATAGCAACGCGGCAAGGCCGAATCTCTTGGCGGCCGGGGCGATGCGGAATCTTTGATCTGCTTCTTTGAAATCCACCGCCCGGGTGTATTTTGCGGCATCCGTAACGGCCGCGTCCAGGAGCGCGGGCGAGGCGTTGGATCCCTCTTCCCGCTGCCGGGAGAGTTGCAGAGCCACGGTGACCCGGTCGTTCAATTCAGGATACTGGGAATCGACCTGCCGCGCGAGGTCCTCGTCGGAAAAACCGCGTCTCAAACGATGCAGATATCGCCGGACCAGCACTGCCGTCAGGAGCAAGAAACTCGCCGGGATCAGTACCAGCCTAACCACCGGGTCGAGGTAGAGGTAGGATTCGAGCGTGGCGAGGGAAAGCGCGAGGACGCAGATCAGCGCGCCGGTGATGAACAAGCCTTCGGCGATGACAACCCAACGGCTGCGGATTCGAAGTTCGTGGAGCCGGTCTCGCAGCGCGTGCCAGGCGGAAAGGGAGGTTTTACTCGGCACGGTCAGTCCTTGGCGTTCTCCGGCGTGGCCTTGTTATTCCGCGGTCCGCGGGTCCCTTATAGAAACTCGTTAGTGCTGAACCAGCATCTCGTGAGAATTAAACAACCGAAGGGCCCGCTGGAGTTGTTCGTCTCCGGCCGCGGCTACGCGGCCGGCTTCCTCGTCACCCCAGAGATTCCGGGCAAGGGCCCGTTTCAACTGGAGTTCGATGACGTCCAGATCGGCGCTGAATTCATCGTCGGAGAAGGATATCCCGGACTCCCGAACCTGGGTCTTGAACGCTTCCAGCATGGCCTCGTCGACCTGAAACTCGTTCAGGAAGGTGTCGAAGTCGTCCCGGAGGTCCTGCCGGGTCACGCCGTAGGTATTGGCAAATTCGAAACAGGCCCGGTCGAAAGGCATCCAGCCCCTGTACTTGCCTATAACGAAGGGATACTGGCGTTTCGGCGTCTTGATAACGACATCGGGAGAAATGCCGCCATCTCCATAGACTGTACGCCCGGCGGCGGTGACGTATTCAGGGCGGTCCGATGCAGAAGCGGAATCCTCCCCCGTCTCCGTCTCGCCGGATTCGCTGAACGAGCCTTCGATGTACTCCTGGTAGGATTTGTTCTTATAGTCCCGTTGGATCATGCGACCGCTTGGGGTGTAGTACCGGGCCGTAGTCAGTTTTAGCGCGGAACCGTCCGCCAGGTGAGGTTCCGCGAACAGGGTCTGTACGAGACCCTTGCCGAAACTGCGGGTTCCGGCAATCACGCCCCGGTCCCAGTCCTGAACGGCGCCGGCCACGATTTCGGACGCGGAGGCGGAGCGATGGTCCAGCAGGATCACCAGGGGCATGTCGCGGTGGAGCACTCCGCTAAGTGATTGAAACGTCTGGTTGGAAGTCCGGTTCCTGCCCATGGTTTTAACGATAACGCGGCCTTCGGGTATGAACTTGCTCGACACGGCCACCGCCTGGTCCAAGTAGCCTCCGGAATTGCCTCTCAGGTCGAGTATCAGCCGCTCCATGCCGTCTTGTTGAAGCTTATCCAGGGCGGTCTCGAGTTCACGCGAAGTGGTCTTGGCGAACCGGATCAACTGGATGTATCCCGTTTGGTCTTCCAGCATGATGGACGTCCGGACACTGCGAATGGGAATCCGATCGCGGGTGATCGTTACGTCGAACCGCTCATCGACTCCGGTCCGTTCGATAGTTACGTCCACCCTGGTTCCTTTCTCCCCACGCAGTTTATGTCTGACCTCGTCATGCTTGATGCCTATCGCCGATTCACCGTCAATCCGAACAATGCGATCGCCGGACTGGAGGCCAACGGCTTCCGATGGCGATTCGTCGATCACGGAAATAACGTACAGGAATCCATCAAGCACGTCGAACTCGATCCCGATGCCGTAGAAATTCCCGCTGAAGCGTTCTCCCATTTCGGCAAAGGTTTCCTTGCTCAGGAAACTGGAATGAGGATCGAGCACTTCGAGCATACCGTCGATTGCGGCGTAGATCAACTCTTCGGGCTCTACTTCCTCCACATAGTTGTCGTTGACCAGGCTGAGCACGCCCATCAGCAGCTTGGTGCTCGAGTAGATGTTGTCCGCCGCGTGTATCGTCCTGTCCGCCGTACTGCCCAGCAGGAACGATCCGACCGCTACAAAAACCAGCAGGATCAGGTATTTCGGTCTCTTCATGATCGACATAAGGCCTTTCTCCTTCGTCCCGGTCTTCTGTCCGGGATGTAAACGGTCTCGCACCGGAAACGTCTTTTTCGGATTCATTCGGGGGCGTGCGTATATCGTTTTTGAAGCACTAGACAATACTAACGCGAAGATGTTCCGTGTCAATGGTTTTCGGGGCATTTCGCGGTAGTGTTTTTTAAGTTCGCGCCTTGACACTTCCTTCGTATTTCTTTAACTTTGGCGATCTCGCAGATCGTCACAAAACCTGGTATCCGGGTGGATTCCATCCGGTACCTCGATCACCCCGGATTCCTTCAAAATACGGGTATTCATAATAGATAGACGCACTCTGACCTTTATTATAATAGCTTAATGACAATTGGTAAGAACGCCCGCGCACCAGATTTGGTTTCACCGTAAACCCATACGGAATTCAAATTGCATTCGAGCGGTTCGTCTTCAGTTCGCGCGAACCGGATCGAATCGGTACTGGAAGTTCATCGGTACTCGAAGTTCACCTGTACTGGAAGTTTATTGGTACTGGAAGTTCATCGGTACTGGAAGTTCGAGTTCACAAGTTCTTACGATCGTGTGATCGCGGCCACATAATCAGGAGACTCCATGAACGTTCTGGTTGTCGGCAAGGGTGGAAGGGAACACACGCTGGCCTGGGCGCTCCGGCGCTCCGCCCTCGTAGACAGCCTGTACGCGGCGCCGGGTAATCCGGGTATCGCCGCCCTCGGAGAATGCGTGCCCATCGCGCCGGAAGACGCGCGCGGAATCGCCGGTTTCGCCCGAGATAACGGCGTTGATCTGGTGGTGGTGGGACCAGACGGCGCGCTGGAAGCCGGCGTGGTCGACGCCGTGGAAAGCCTGGGCATCAGGGCCTTTGGTCCGACGCGGGCGGCCGCCGAAATCGAATGGAGCAAGTCATTCTCCAAGCGGATGATGCGGGAAGAAGGAATACCTACGGCCGCTTTCGAGGTTTTTTCAGACGTGGCTAAAGCGCGTGCGTACGTGAACGAACTGGGCGCGCCGATCGTCGTCAAGACAGATGGGCTGGCCGCCGGTAAGGGCGCGCTGGTATGCCGCACCGTCGAGGAAGCCATGACGGCGCTAGACGGCCTTATGACCGAAAAAAAGTTCGGCGAAGCGGGCCGCAACGTGGTCGTAGAGGCCTTCATGGAAGGCGAGGAGGCGTCCGTTTTCGCGCTTACCGACGGCGAACGGGTCATGCCGCTGGTTCCCTCGCAGGACCACAAACCGATCTACGACGGCGACGCGGGGCCGAACACCGGGGGCATGGGCGCGTATGCGCCGGCCCCGGTCATCGACGAGGGCGCGTTGAATGACATCCTGGAACGGATCATCGAGCCCGCAGTCCTGAGCATGAAGCGCCGCGGCAGACCCTTCAGGGGGGTGTTGTACTGCGGAATCATGATGACCGCAGGGGGGCCGATGGTCGTCGAATTCAACAGCCGTTTCGGGGATCCCGAGGCCCAGGTCATTCTACCGCTTCTCGAGGACGATTTCGCGGAACTGGCGGTCGGGATCAGCGAAGGCAGCTTGCCCGCCGGGCCGTTGACCTGGAAGCGGAAGGCCGCGACCTGTGTCGTGGTGGCTTCCGGTGGGTATCCCGGCTCATACGAGACAGGGATGGAAATACGCGGGCTGGATTTACTGGACGAAATGGATGATGTCTTCGCCTTTCATGCCGATACGGCCACGCGGGATGGTAAACTGGTGACCAACGGCGGCAGGATCCTGGGCGTGACGGCCCTGGCCGACGATCTAAAGGGATCCATAGACAGGGCCTACGACGCGGTGGACCGGATTCGGTTCGACCAACGTTATTTCCGCACGGACATCGGTGAAAAGGGCCTGCGAAGGATGGCTTAGCCCCTTACCGGCCAAAAGTTGGACCGCACCGGCCGGCCGGTGGATTTCATATCCGATTGCTCCGGCAAGGTACCCGGCGCGATCGTTTTGTCACGATGGTTCAACCGATCAATCGGGTTCGAGTCCATGAGGATTCTCGCAATCGATCCGGTACGACCGGACAAGGCCATACTGCAGGAGGCCGCAGGCGTTATTCGCGACGGGGGCCTTGTGGCCTTTCCTACCGAGACGGTTTACGGTATCGGCGCGGACGGTACAAATCCTGCCGCGATTCGGCGGATATATGAAGCCAAAGGCCGCGATGAATCCAAGCCGATTCTGGTACTCGTATCGCGCCGGCAGGACCTGGACCTCCTGTTCCGGCACATCCCCGGGCGTGTCCATGCGTTGATGGACGCCTGCTGGCCGGGTCCCCTGACGCTGGTTTTTCCGGCGTTGGACAGCGTGCCGCGGGAACTGCTGGGCGGAGGCTCGACGATCGGGGTCCGGCACAGCGGCGCGGCGATCGCCGGGCATCTGTGCCGCGCGGTGGGCGGACCCGTAACCGCACCAAGCGCCAACCGTTCCGGAGATCCTGAACCGATTACCGCGGAAGACGTTGCCCAGCGGTTGGGCGACCGGGTGGATTTGATTCTCGACGGCGGGCGTTCGCCATCGGACCAGCCTTCAACGGTCGTGGACGTTTCTGCCGGGACCCCGCGCCTCATCCGGGCGGGTTGTACGCCCTTTGATCGCGTCATGGAAGCCTGGCGCCAGTGATTGGCGGCGGCGCTTCCTGACCGGGGAGAATTGACGGCGATGCGGATACTCGTCATTCGAACGGACCGTATCGGTGACGTGCTGCTGTCGACGCCCGTGCTCAGCGTGCTGCGGGAGCAGCGCGCCGATTGCCATATCGCGATGCTCGTGTCCCCGTATGCAGCCGGCGCGATCGAAGGACATCCGGCCCTGGACGAGACGATCGTAGACGAGCGCTCCGGACGTCACGGCGGGCCGTCGGGATTCCTGCGTCTGGTTGGCGACCTCCGCGCGGAGCGGTTCGACGCGGCGCTGGTCCTGCATCCCACGCCAAGGCTGGCCCTGGCCTGCCGTCTCGCCGGCATTCGGGTAAGGATCGGAACGGGATACAGGGCATACGGATTTCTTTTCAACCGAAGGGTATACGAGCACCGGCGGGAGGCCCGCAAGCACGAGGTCGAATACAATCTGTCCCTGGCTCGGGCGCTGTTCGACGGCGCAGGTGAAGCCGCCCCGCAGATCCACGTGCCCGATTCGGCCCGGCGCGCGATCGCGCGCCGCATGCGCAGCTGGCGGGTGCGGCCGGACGGCCCACTGGTCCTGCTGCACCCCGGCAGCGGAGGGTCGGCCCGGAACTGGCCCGCGGGGTGTTTCGCGGAACTGGCCGGGCGGCTTGCCCGGCGCGGCGTCCGCGTCGCTGTAACGGGATCGGCCGGAGAACGGGACCTGGTCGAAAGGGTCGCAGGATCGCTGCCGGATTCGGTCATTCGTGTCGCCGGAGAACTCGACCTAAAGGAACTGGCAGCGTTGCTCCAGGCATCCTCGCTCTGCGTCACGAACAGTACCGGGCCCCTGCACGTCGCGGCGGCCGTGGGAACGCCCACCGTTGCTTTGTTCTGCCCCATAAAACCATGCAGCCCGGCACGCTGGGGCCCCTTCGGTGGGGATCATGATATCCTGATGCCGGAAGTACCTCCCTGCCCCCGGTGTATCGAGACCGCCTGTCCATATTTCGATTGCATGGAGCGCATCGCAGTCGACGACGTATACGAGACCGTTTGCGGCCGGCTCATGACTGGGCGCCCTGAACTGGCAGGCATTCTGGCCGGTAAAGGTGGACGGGATTCTACAGCAGAGAGCTGAAACCAAAAGGGGAAATGCTTGCCTGACCTGAAGAACCCATTGATCGTGCAAAGCGACCGGACCATCCTCGTCGAAGTCGACCATCCACGCTACGAGGACGCCCGGGATGCGCTGGCGCGTTTCGCGGAACTGGAAAAGTCTCCTGAGCATATCCACGTATACAGACTGAGCCCCCTGTCCCTGTGGAACGCCGCCTCGGCGGGAATGGAAGCGGACGGCGTGCTCGAGTCGCTCGAAGGCCTGAGCAAGTACGAGATTCCACAGAACATCCGCCGCGAGATCGTCGATTTCATAGCCCGGTACGGCCAGCTCAGGCTGCGCAAGGAGGACGGGCAGCTTATCCTCGAATCCGACGATGCGGCGCTGATCGCGGAAGTTTCCGGACTGCCCTCGGTCAAGCAGTTTCTCGCACAACCGCTGGACGAGCGGCGGGTCCGGGTGGGGGATCGATTCCGCGGCCACATCAAGCAGGCGCTGATAAAGGTCGGATTTCCGGTGGAAGATCTGGCGGGTTACGTCGAAGGCGCCCCGCTGGCGATCGATTTACGCACCACGCCCGGCGACCGTAAATCCTTCAGCATGAGGGACTACCAGGTGGACGCCGTGGGCGCGTTCCACATGAACGGCGAACCGCAGGGCGGCAACGGAGTCGTCGTGCTCCCCTGCGGCGCGGGGAAGACGATCGTGGCCCTCGGCGCCATGGCCGCCCTGAAATGCCACACCCTCGTACTTACGGCCAACACGGTGGCACTGCGACAGTGGCGGGAGGAATTGATCGGGAAGACTTCGCTTTCCGAGGATATGATCGGCGAATATTCCGGTGAAACGAAACAGATTCGGCCCGTAACACTGGCCACATACCAGATTCTGACTTACCGGAAAAGCAGGGGAGACGAATTCGAGCATTTCGGTCTCTTCGACCAGAAGGGCTGGGGCCTCATCATCTATGACGAGGTTCACTTGCTGCCGGCCCCGGTTTTTCGTTTCACGGCCGAGATCCAGGCCCGAAGGCGCCTCGGGCTGACCGCTACGCTGGTTCGGGAAGACGGCCGCGAGGACGACGTCTTCAGCCTCATTGGTCCCCGAAGGTACGACATGCCTTGGAAACTGCTGGAGCGGCAGGGGTGGATCGCGGAAGCGTACTGCCGAGAAATCCGGATAGACCTCCCCGAGGCCCGGCGCATGTCCTACGCCGTGGCCAATCGCAGGGAGAAGTTCAGGATCGCCTCGGAAAACAGCCGGAAGACGGAGATCATCCGCAACCTGCTGGAACAACATCCGACGGACCAGGTTCTGATTATCGGACTATACGTGAGACAGCTCAAGCAGATCGCCGCGTTGTTCGATTTCCCCCTGATCACCGGCAGCACGCCCCTGCAGGCCCGACTCGATCTGTATAACCGGTTCAGAAACGGCGAACTCAAACGCCTCGTGGTGTCCAAGGTCGCCAATTTCGCCATCGACCTGCCGGACGCCAACGTGGCGATCCAGATATCGGGCACCTTCGGGTCTCGCCAGGAGGAAGCCCAGCGTCTGGGCCGGATCCTCCGTCCCAAGGCGGACGGCTCGGCCGCCATATTCTACTCGCTCATCACGCGAAACACCCTGGACCAGGACTACGCCGTGAACCGCCAGCTCTTCCTCACTGAGCAGGGCTATCAGTATACCATACACGATGTGAGCGAGGTGCGGGCATGACGGTCCGATTGACATCCGGCTGGCAGGATTCTATATTCCCATAGACCATTGCGGGCCGGCAAGCCGGATTCAATCCGGTTGTGATGGATACCGGGCACTTTTTCTGAAACCCATCCCTCCGCACAGCGTATAACGTGGTATGGGAGAGATGAAAATGGCAGACAACACCTCTATAGACGCGGTACGGGTATCCGATATCGAATCGGGTGTGCTCGACGAATTGAGCCTGTCGGATGAAGTGCTTTTCATCCGTGTTCAACGGGAGGATGTGCGCGCTTTCGAAGTTATCGTCGGAAGATACCGTACCAGGCTGTATAATTGCATTTATCGCATGGTCCACAATATGGAATGCGCGGAAGACCTGGTGCAGGAGACGTTTCTCAGAGTCTACCGGAACCGCCACAACTACAAGGCGATCTCCAATCTTTCCACCTGGATTTATACCATCGCGCTCAACCTCGCCCGGAGCGAGTTGCGCAAGCGAAAACGCCGCCAGTTCTTCTCCCTGAATGCGTCGCCCCACGAGAACAGCACGAAGGATGGAATCGATCTGCCGGACAAGAACGCGGGGCCTGGCGATCACCTGGAGCAGAATGAACTGGGCCGGGCCATCCAGCACGCGATCGATCAATTGCCGGAGAAATACAAATCCGTGATCGTGCTGCGCGATATTGAAGAGCTGTCTTACGAGCAGATCGGCGAGATCCTGCGCTGTCCGACCGGAACCGTCAAGTCGCGGGTCAACCGGGGGCGGCTGAGACTGCAGGAAATGCTCAGGCAGTGGCAGGTAGAGATACTTTGAGGAGGAAGGATATTTTGAACTGTAGTGGCTACGAGCGGCAGATGTCCGACTACCTGGATGGTCAGTTGTCGAAGGCAACCGAAGACGAACTACGGTTTCACCTGAGCGGATGTCCACGGTGCCGGCTCAAGATTGATGACATGGAAAGCTCCATCCGGGCCGTGAAGAGTCTGTCCGCCGTATCCCCTCAGTCAGGATTCGATCATCGACTCGGTAATCTGCTGAACCGGGAAATAGCCCGTGAACTGTACACCGCTTCCTGGTGGAGACGCGTATCGGGGGCTTTTGCCGAACTGGGCGAACACAGCCGGCAGCGTCCCGTTCAACTGGTATTCGCGACCAGCCTGATCCTTACCATAGCCGTGATCGGCGGATTCAGGGAACTGTCCGCGCCCGCGGACCGGTCCGATTCGTCTCCGTCCCCTACCATGGCCTTTTCCCTGCCGACGCCCGTTGAACCCGAACTTGCACCTTCCGATCCGATCTCGCCCTTTCCCCTTGAAAGAGAACTCGCGCCGCACATGGCGGTAAAGCCGGCACTGAGCCAGGAACAGGCATCCATTCTCCCCACTTCTTCCGCATCCAGTCTCTCCTTGAACGCATCCCGAATCACCGGCGACAGACCGGGCATCATGACCGTCAGGACCATGGAACCAAAGACCCATGGAATCCGATTCGTGTTGGCAGGTACGGGCATGCGCCTCGATCCATCCCTGTTCAGCGAGTCCTTCGGCCGTGACCCGGTAACCAGCGGCAATATTGATCAACCGGCTTCGGAGGAACGGCTGCAACCCGTCGGAACCACCGAATTTCGCGCTACACAGCGTGCATATGGTTTGCCTGGTTCGCCTGGCACGCAAGGATCGTCAGGTCCGACCACTCCTCTCAGACGCGTCCGTATCTCGTTCTGACCGACCATGCATGATTCTCATCCCAAACGACCCGGAACCGAACGCTTTCGGCCCCTGACATGCGCCGTGCTGCTGTGCTGCCTGGGGCACCTTTATGCAGCTTCCAGGGCTTACGCGCAGGCCCCCCCGTACCTGGATAACCTGGAACAAGAGATCGTCGGGCTCGTGGAACGCGTGGAACCGACGATCGTCAGCGTGATCGTACAACGGAAGTTCATCAATACGGTGAACGGGCGGACTTACACGGACTGGGAACGATCCATTGGAACCGGCGTGGTCCTACACAGAGACGGTTTCATCATCACGACGGCGGGCGTCGTGGATCATGCCCACGATATCCTGGTGAATTTCCAGGATGGCCAGTACCGCCTCGGCGAACTCGTCGGGGTGGACAGGCTCTCCGATATCGCCGTGATCCGCGTCGACAGCGTGTCGGTCCATACCGCGCGACTCGGTGATTCCGATGGCGTCCGTCCCGGATCCTGGGTTCTTGTGCTGAATAACGCCCATGGCTTTCCATCCTCGATGACGACGGGAATCGTGAACGGGGTAAGGGAAGAAGATGTCATGTTGCAGGTCAGCGCCGTAGTCGGCGGAGGTTACACCGGCGGCGCCGTGTTTTCAACGAACGGTAGCCTGCTCGGTCTCGTGGCCGATTCCCAGGGGACACAGACCTCCCTGTCGGAGCGCTTTAGTGGAGGAAATGGCGGAGGTTTGATTTCGGTCATTCCCATCAACCGCGTAAAGACCTTCGCCAGGCAGCTCATAGAATACGGCGAGATCCGCCGGAGCTGGCTGGGAGTGTACGTGGAGAAGATCTGGGACAGTATAAGCGTCGGCGGCGACCGCAATATCATGCTGGGCGCCGGAGAAGGTATGGTCGTTTCGGATGTATATCCCGACAGCCCAGCCATGAAGATCGGTCTGCGCAAGGGCGATATTCTGCAGGCTGTAAACGGTGTCCCGATGAACCACCCCATTGTCCTGGCAGAATTCGTGACCGCGCTTCCGGTGGGCACCCGGATCGAAATCACGTACCTGCGGGGAGATACGGAAAAGACAGTGAACACGGTTCTCGCACCTCAGCCGAAACTGCTGAATGCCCCCGCCTCGCCTCTACTCGTCGAAGATGGCGCGGACGGTCCCCTGCCCAGCGAAGATACCAGTCTTATCCAGCAAATGATCCTGGAACACGAAATGGAACTTGCGGCCCACCGGCTTAAGTTGAATCAGCTCAAAAGGCTGCTGGATGAACGCATGCGGCGAATGGGTGAGCGGTCAGTGGTCCTGCCCGGGGATGATGGATTCTGATCTGCCGGGCCACCTGGACCGCCTGGACCGCCATCCGCGGCCGTTTGGGCGTGACTCCCTGGACCGCTGGTCCGCCAGCCAAAGGCCGTTTGGGCCTGACTGCCCGGACCGCCGGCCTTCGGTCTCCCTTCCTACCGGTTTCCACGACAAACATCTCTTGCCCACCTGATCCAGCCGGATGTACATTTACACCACAGCCGGTCCGGCTGCATGATGCGTTTTGCCAAGGACGTCCATCGTATCCATTGGATACAACCGGGGAGTGTGCATGGAACACCGAAGACTCGGCCGCACCGATATGTCGATCAGCTTCATCGGTCTGGGTTGCGTGACCTTCGGCCGTGAGATCGACGAGGAGAATTCGGTAGCCATACTGGACTATGCCGTCGAAAACGGCCTCGACTGGCTCGACACGGCGGAGGCGTACGGGGGCGGCAATGCCCGTACATACCGGCGTGACGTGTTGAAGGTCGATGACGTGCGCGAGACCTCGGACGTCATGGGTTCTTCCGAAATCATCATTGGTAAGTGGATGAAGGAGCGGGGCTGCAGGGACGAAGTGGTGATCTGTTCCAAAGTGAGCAGCGGCAACAAGCCGGAGAACATTGCCCGGGCGCTCCAGGTCAGTCTCGACCGGCTGCAGGTGGACTGCGTTGACATCTACGAACTGCATTCCCCCGACGAATCCGTTCCCATCGATGAAAGCCTGGCCGTGCTGGACCAGGCGGTGGCTGCCGGCAGAATCAAGACCGTGGGGTGCAGCAATTTCAATGCTTCGCAGTTCCAGGAAGCCCTGGATGCCTCAGCGCGGCATGGCTATGCCCGTTTCGAGGTGGTTCAGCCTCCCTACAACCTGGCCGATCCCGGCGCGCAGGACGAACTCTTCCCCCTGTGCCGGCGCGAGGAAGTGGGTGTTACGTCCTACAGTCCGCTCGCCGCCGGTTTCCTGACGGGCAAATACACGCCGGACCGGAACGACTTTCCCAGGGGCTCGCGGTTCGACGTTATACCCGGTCACGCGGACATCTACTTCAACGACCGGAATTTCCGGAACGTGGAGCGGCTGCGCGCCCTCTCGGACTCCAGGGGACTTCCCATGGTGCGCCTGGCCATGGTCTGGGCCATGGGGCATCCGGATGTCACGTCGGTCATTGTCGGTGCCCGGCATACCGGCCACCTCGACAACGCATTTGAAGCCCTCGCCCTGAGGACGGACTCGGAACTGCGGGACGAAATGTCGAGCTGGTTGACGGACTGAACAGCACCCTTACCAGTGCGATAACAACGATCTTGAGAGGGGGGATTCCGTGGGTCTGGATCCAGTTGAAATGACGAAGGAGTTCGTGGAGGTGAAGTCCGTCAGCCGGTGGAGTAACGTCGCCATATCCGATCTGGTCGAAGACCGGATGAAGGCATGCGGGCTTGAAGTGGAACGGTTGTCCTACGAAGATGAAAACGGCGAACTGAAAGTCAGCCTCGTCGGACGCAAAGGCGAAGGCGAAGGCGGTCTGGCCTTTCTGTCCCACACGGACACCGTCCCGGGGCAGGAACAGGACTGGGATGCCTATCACGGCGTGGTCGACGGCGACCGGCTGCTGGGCCGGGGCAGCTGCGACATGAAGGGTCCTCTGGCATGCACCATGATCGCCGTCGCAAAGGTAGATGCGGACCGTCTGAAGAAGCCGCTGATCGTGGTGGCGACGGCCGATGAGGAGGTGGGGGGCGGCGGAGCGCACCAGGTGGCCACGGAATCCGGAATCATGAGCACCCTTCGTCCGGACTTCGGCGTGGTGGCCGAACCGACCAGCCTGACGCCGGTGTACGCCCACAAGGGTGCGGCACACGTCGTGGTGACGGCCCACGGCCGAGCGGCCCACACCAGCACAGGCCTCGGGGAATCCGCCAATTTCAAGATTGCCCCTTTCCTTGCCGAAATGGCCGAACTGTCGGAGCGGATCAAAGAGGACGAACGGTTCCGGAACGCGGAGTTCAATCCACCTTCGAACGGGTTCAACATGGTAATCACCGACTACGACACGAAGCAGAATGTCTCCGCGGCGCGATCGACCTGTCACGTCTGTTTCCGCACGATGCCGGACGATCACAGCGAGGATCTGGTGAAAGAACTGGTTTCCCGGGCCGAAAGCTACGGGTTCGAGGTTTCGAGCACCATTTCCCGTCCCTTCTACGCCGATCCTTCGAGTCCCATCGTGCAACTGGCGTCCGAAGTCACCGGCGGCAAGCGGCCGGAAACCGTGCCCTACGGGACGGACGCTCCCCATTTCAGGGAGCAGCTGGATATGGTGGTCCTGGGCCCCGGCAGCATCGAACGTGCCCACACGGTGGGCGAGTATGTGGAAATACCGCAGCTTTACGAGGCGGTGGATATCTACTCACGCATGATTCACGAAGTTTGCTTATAGGAGTCGATACATGGCGGATTCCGTAGGTTACAGCGATACCCCCGTAATCCCGGGCGGCACCTGGCGCGTCCACGATGGCGACCGGCCGCAGCCCCGGGTCGTCACACCGGGCGGCGAAGCAGGTGGCCCGCCCTCGGACGCGGTCGTATTATTCGACGGTTCGGACCTCGACCAGTGGATCGGCCGGGATGGAGGCGCCGCCGCCTGGAAGGTGGAAAACGGCTATATGGAGGTCAACGGAACGGGAGATATCTCGACCCGCGCACACTTCGGCGACTGCCAGTTGCATCTGGAATGGGCTACACCCGAAGAAGTCGCGGGAGACAGCCAGGGCCGGGGAAACAGCGGCGTGTTTCTGCTGGGGTTGTATGAAATCCAGGTGCTGGACAGTTTCAACAACCGGACATATGCCGACGGGTCCGCCTCGTCGATTTACGGCCAGTACCCTCCCCTGGTCAACGCGAGCCGGGGACCCGGCCAATGGCAAAGCTACGACATCGTCTTCGAAGCGCCTTCGTGGGACGGCGACAGACTCGTCAAAGGCACGCACCTGACGGTGCTGCACAACGGCATCGTGTCGCACCACAAACAGAAGGCCATCGGGCCCACCGGGCACAGGGACCTGGCGAACTACGACTCGCCCCACGCCGTGACGGGCCCCGTGCAGCTGCAGGATCACGGCAATCCCGTCAGGTACCGCAACATCTGGATCAGGCGCCTGACCGCCTACGACGAATCCTGATCCATCGAGTCTAACCCGGTCCCGTTTTGTCCGGTTCGCCCGGTTCGCTCACCCAGCGCAGGATGATGAGGGACGCGGCAGCGGCCATGACGCCGCAGGCCGCGCCGACGGATCCATATCCGAAGGCGACGTAAAGCACGCCGCACAGCGCCGTTCCGGTCGCGATGCCGATTTCCGCCACGGTGTTCTTCAGCGCGATCAAGGTGCCGCGTTCCTCGTCCGTCGCCATGGCCGTGACCAGTGCCTGCAGCGGCGCGTGGCGAAACGCCCCTGCGATGCCGGTCAATATGAACCCGGCGAATACCACCGGCAGCAGATCGGTAATCCACGGTATACCGGCCAGCAGAAAGGCCATCGCCAGCCCGCTTCCCACGACGATCCTCCTCTTCCCCACCCGGTCCGAGAGATGTCCGGCCAATGGACTGCCCAGCAGTGCGCCCAGGCCGCTGAAGAGAAATATCATGCCGATCCAGTCGGTCGAAAGTCCGTATGTGTCCCGCAGCCAGGTCCCCACGAAAGTGATGAAACCGACCGTGGAAGCCGATACGAGAAACGACGCCGCAACGACCGAGAGCGGGCCGGTGCGAACGAGGAATTGACGATAACGCTTCACCATGTCGATTATGTTGGCACCGCGTACAACCTGGGCCCTCGAGGGTAAAACGGCCAGCGCCGGCAACCATAATAAGAGTCCGGCGCCCGCAAATGCGCAAAAGGCCCACCGCCAGGACCACGCCTCGGCAATAATGGCCCCTGCCGGCACGCCCAGGATCATGGCCGTGAAGTACCCCGACATTACCATGCCCATGGCGGCTCCCCGCCGCTTGTAGGGAAAGTGGTCCCCGATACTCGCGGTTACGTTCAGTGAGAGGATTCCCGCGGCCGCACCCGTGACGGCTCGGAAGGCTACCATCGAAGCATAGTCCCAAGCCAGGCCGCACATCAGGGTCGCCGCGGTGAACACGATCAACCCGGCGAACAGCATCTTCCTTCGGCCCCAGCTGTCCGACAGGGGACCGAGGCCGAAGGAGACGGCCGCAGCTGCGATCGCATAAACCGAGACCAGCAATCCGGCCTGTCCCGCGTCCATGCCGAAAGCGGACATCAGGTCGGGCAGGAGCGGGGAGATCATCTGGTTGTCCGCCACGGCTACGAACATGATGCCGAACAGCAACGCGATCAGTCGGTTATTGCCAATCCGGCTCGTCTCGTTCATGGGTATTCCGTTTTTTCGAGTCAGACCAATGAACCGCTGTGCATCCAGGGCGTTTCGTGGTGCCAGGAGAGTACCCGGTCCCGTAGGCCGGCTGCCAGATTGTCCTCGAGGGCCGTATTCCGCAGGTTGGTCATCTGGTAGGGGTCGGTCCGCAAATCGTAAAAACCTGCCCGGTCGTCCAGTACGCGGCCAGTCTTCGTATCGATACGAATCCCGTACGTGTGGGTCGTCGTCCGCAGTCCGATTTCCCCTCTACCCGTCTCTATGAATGCGCCATCTTCTCCCTGGGCTTCTCCAGTCGAAATCGTTCCGGCCAGGTTTCTCCCCTGGACGTGGGCTGGAGCGGGACCGCCGCAAAGGGACAGGAGGGTGGGCATAAGGTCGATGATCTGGGCCGTCGAGGTCGTGTTGACCCGGGGTTGAAGAAGGTTCGGCGCGTGAAAGACCAGCGGGATGCGGATGGATTCTTCGATCAGGCGGCCCTTGTTGAACAAATGGTGGCTGCCGAGGTTGTCGCCGTGGTCGGAGAGGAAAACGACGATGGTGTTTTCCGCGTGGTGGTAAGCCCTGAGAAAACGCATGAGCCGGCCGACCATGTCGTCGACCCAGGACGTCATGCCGTAATAGAGGGCGATCAGGTGCCGTAGATCGAATCCGGAGGGCAGCATGCGTGTGAACGGCAGGTTTTGTTCGTAGAAGAGAAAGTCCCAAAGGTAGACCCTGAACCAGTGCTCGTCGTATGGTAGTTCTCCGTTCCGGAAGACATTGGGCCGCAAGGGGATATCATCGGGATCGTACATTTCCAGGTATGTTTCGGGCGCATCCATCAGGGGCATGTGGGGTGGAGATATGCTGTAGTAGAGGAAAAAGGGCTTTTCAGTGTTTTCCCGGTCTCGCAAGTAGCCCCCGACCTGGTCGGATTCGAAGCCGACGCTGAACCCGTCTACCTGGAACTCCTCTCCATCGTTTTCCACGAAAGACTGTCCACTGTGCCGGTGGTGAACCCGTGGATAGAGGCTGTAATCGAATCCTGATGTACCGGGTGCGGAGTGGATATGCCATTTCCCGATCAGCGCCGTATCGTAACCAAGGCTTTTAAACATCTCGGGCAGCGTAGGCGCGGGCAGGTGGGGACGGCCCGCCGCGGGATACTCCGGCATCGTCGTCGATCCATCCTCGTTCCGCTCTGCGTAGTTGCCCAGCATGCCCATGCAGGTCCGGCTGTACTGGCCGGTCATGAGACAGGATCTCGCGGGCATGCAGACGGGGTTGTTGCTGACCGCCGTTTCGAAACGGACGCCTTCTGTCGCCAGTCGGTCCAGGTGGGGTGTCCGGACGACCTCGTTCCCGTAGCATCCCAGTTCGAAAGCGCGTAGCTGGTCGCAAATGCAAAGTACGACATTTGGCCGGGACCCGCCTGACGTATCAGCCATGCCGACCTCCGGTAATCGGGATTAGAACAGCAGTCTTATGGCCATAACGACCAGCACCACGTTAAGGATGACGCGGATCAGCCGTTCGCCCCGTTTGACGGTGAAGTGAGCGCCGATCCATCCACCGGTCGTGGTGCCAACGGCCAGGCTGGCCCCGGCAAGCCAGAGCACCTGTCCCTTGTCCGCGAATATGGCCAGCGCCACCAGGGTATAAATGCCTATGATGAATACCTTGTAAGCATTGACCCGGACGAGGTCAAGTCCGACGACACGGTAAAGCACCGCCATGAGTATAAACCCGACGCCGGCCTGGATGAATCCGCCGTAGAATCCCACTGCGACCATCAGGAAGTGGCCCAGTACCAGTCTCCGGGGTTTTTCGATTACTGCCACGTCACGCTGTTTCCTGCTCATCAGGATCAGCAGCACGATCATCAGGCCGCCGAGGATCCGATTGAACAGTTCGCCGCTGACCTGGGTACCCAGGTACGCTCCCATCGCCGCCCCAGGTACCGCGCAAAGCGCAAGGGTCAGCATCGTGCGTAACTCCGAATACCCTTTCCTGAAGAAACTGGTGAAGGCGGAAACGTTCTGGGCGACGATGGCCACGCGGTTGGTGCCGTTGGCCACGTTGCCGGGGAGCCCCATGAAGATGAGGACGGGGAGGGCCAGCAGAGATCCGCCGCCGGCCATGACGTTCAGGAAGCCTGAAAGAACACCCACGCCGGCGAGCAGGAACAGTTGCCAGAGTTCGAATTCCATCAACGGTTACCCGGGAGTCGGAGCGTCTTCACGTATCAACCCGTCCGATTTCAATTCGGCCCATAGATCCACGGGAATCTCGTGCTGGTAGTTTGACAGGTTCGATTCTACGTATTCCGGCCTGATCGCACCGGGGATGACGGACGCGACTGCCGGGTGAAACAGCGGAAACTGCAGGGCAGCCGCGGCCAGCGGCACGCCGTGCCGTTCGCAGACCGCCTGGATGCGCCGTGTCTTCTCCATGATTTCCGGCGTCGCGGGCATGTAACCATAGGTCGAGTTTTCCGTGGGACCGGTGACCAGGATCCCCGAAGCAAAGACGGCGCCGATCACGATGCCGATCCCGTCTTCCACGCACCGGGGAAGCTCCCGGTCGAGGGCCTCCTGGTCCAGCAGGGTGTAAGGCATCGCCACGATGAAGAAGTCCAGCGGCATCAGCTCCAGGAAGCGCAGCATCATGCCGGTCTTGTTGAGTCCCGCGCCCACGCCCTTGATATCGCCCGAGGCCTTGAGCTCCGCCAGCGCGCGCCAGCCGCTGGTGAACAGTTGATGGAGATAGGCCTGGATCTGGGCCTCGTTGTGATAGAAGGGATCCAGGTCGTGGATCAGCAGAAGATCGACACGGTGTACCCCGAATCGGATGAGGCTGTCTTCGTAGGACCGCATGAGGCCGTCGTAGCTGTAATCGTAGACGTGATCGAAGGGCAGGCCGCCGCACCAGAAGCCGTAGTCGAAATTCTTGAGGTCCCTGGTTGCCTTGAACACGCGGCCGACCTTGGTGGACACCACGTAGGAATCGTGGCTTTTCTGACGCAGAAACTCGCCCAGTCGCAGTTCGCTCTTCCCGTAGCCGTACCATGGCGAAGTGTCGTAGTAGCGTATACCTGCCCTCCAGGCCGCCCGCAGCGTGGCGCGGGATTTGGCGTCCGTGACGGGCTGGAACAGGTCACCAAGCGGCGCGGATCCGAAACCCAGTTCGGTCACGTGGGCGTTCGTAGTTCCCAGTTGTCTCGTGGCGATAGGCATGCTGTCTTCCTTTCTGTGGAATCCGTCCTCCAGACTCCCTTTGCCTTGAGTCGGGAGGCGATTACATCGCTGGCGGAACCTTTATAGAGTAAATGCCCAGATGTTACGTGTCACCTGTTTTTATGTGCGCCGTCACGGGACGAAATCGTTGACAGTCCAACTGGAATTCCGTAAGATCCACCATCGACTCCATGACAATATCCAACCTGTAGATTGAGGGACACCTGACGTTGTTCCGACTTTATCAGGCTGCGTCCATCCTGCGTAACGTGCGATGCATGCACATGGTGGCCGTTCTGCCCTTGCTCGGGGCGTTCCTTGCGCTGGCCAGCCTATCCGTCCTGGCCCTGCAGGATGACGGCGACAGGGAAGCCGGCGGGACTGAACGATATGTAAATTCATTCGGCGTCACGCTGCCTCCCGATGCCGCTCCGCCGGAACTCCAGGTCCTTACCCAGTTCTCACCCGACAACCGGTACCTCGACCGGGGCACTTCCACCTATAAGCAGGCGTGGGGGGTGGGACTGGTGGCCGAACCGCTCGTCCGCGTGGACCGGGATTTCAACCTGTTGCCCGCGGGCGCCACCTCGTGGGAACTGTCCAAAGACGGGCTGACCTGGACCTACCAGATACGCAAGGGAATGATCTTCGCGGACGGCCATCCCCTGACGGCCCGCGACTACGAGGCCACCTTCCGTCGCTGGGCGAATCCGGAGACGGGTTTCGACTTCGAATGGTACTTCAGGTCCATAAAAAACTGGACCGACGTCGTTGGCCGACGCCTTCCGCTCGACTCCCTGGGCGTCAAGGCCCTCGATGAACACACCGTGGCGTTCACGACGGAAAGTCCGACGCCCTATCTGCCGCTCCTGCTCGCCAAAAGCTGGGTTTCGCCGACACATTTGTTTGATAAATACGGCCCTGAATGGGCGACGCGGCCCGAAACCCATTTCGGCAGTGGTCCATACCGCCTGATCGAATGGATCAAGGGCGACCGCATCGTGCTTGGAATCAACCAGAACTACCGTGGTCCCACCAGGCCCATGCTGGAACGGGTAGTGTCCCGGTTGTACAACTTGGCCGTTCCCCCGCAGTTTCTTTCCGCCTATGAAGCCGGCGAAGTAGACTACGTCCCCCTGACCAACCAGGCCGAAATCAACCGGATCAAGGCGGATCGGGTTCTGCGCGATCAACTGAATGCCTATACGGACTTCTCCACGTACTACCTGATGCTGGACACCTACAACCCGCCGTTCGACGATGTGCGCGTACGCAAGGCCTTCGCCCATGCCATCGATGTCGATGCCATCATCAAATCGGCCATGCGGGACGTCGGCATACCGGCCTCCTCCATGCTGCCGCCCGGCTTCCCGGGTTCCAACACGGAGGAACTGGCCCCACTGCAGAAATTCGATCCCGATCTCGCACGACGCTATCTCGCCGAGGCCGGCTATCCCGGCGGACGCGGTTTTCCGGAGGTGAATATCTGGCTGCGCGGAGAGGCCGCAAACATACGGACAGCCGCGGAGGCGGTCCAAGCCATGTTAAATCAGCACCTCGCGCTGAATGTCGGTGTACGAAACGTGGAACGGAAGGTCTACCTGGACGCCATGAGCAACCGGGAGTTGACCCTGGGGATGGTCCCCTACCAGTATGACTTCATCGACGCGGGAAACCTGCTTACCATCTGGCTTTCGAATGGCCGGCACGCCTGGCACAACGATCGTTTCGAGCGACTCGTGAGGCAGGCCAACGAACTCGTCGGCGACCCGGAGGGCCGCATGGCCATGTACCGGGACGCCGAGCGGATCCTGGTCGACGAAGCCGGCGGGATTTTCCTGTGGTACATTAGGATCAACCAGATGTGGAAGCCCTTCGTCCGGGGAGTGTCCCTGGAACCCAACCAGTGGGGCTACCGGGCCTGGCGCGGCGAACTGATGTCCAACCTGCAGACCAATCTCTATATCACCAGGGACGTCTTCGAGGATCCCACCAAAAAGAAACCGGAACCCTTCCGGTTCTGGCAGTGGCTGACAGGTGAAGGATAGGAAGCGCGGTCAGGCGTGCGCTTTAGCGTGAACTACCCCCGTCCCTCCCGGCGGGATCAGTCAATCCCCATGATCTCCCCCGCGTCCCGTTGAATCATCTCCTCCATTTTCGCTTCGTCCAGCCGAGGCAGGGCCGTGCCTTCGAGCATGCCGTTCAGTCCGCGCAGGTCGCGAAGCGTGTCGTCCACCGTCGTGACCGGGTAATCGGTACCGAAGAGGAGCTTGTTCCATACCCCGTATTCCTGGACGAGCATGAGACTGTGATAGAGCTGAAAGGGGCGGTAGTGCAGCGCGGACACATCGGCGTACACATTGGGGTGCTTGCGGATCACTGCCACGGTTTCCCCTTCGTAGGGATGGCCGAGGTGGGCCAGGATGATCCTGCCTTCGGGAAACTTGATGGCGACCGCGTCGAGGTGTCGCGGCAGGGTGCAGTCCAGGGGCGCCTGGTCGACGAAGGTCGTGCCGGTATGCAGGAGCACCGGAAGGTCGTTCCGGGCAGCGTACCGCCACAGGTCGTCGAGCTCGGAGTCCTGGGGATAGAACCCCGCGTACATGGGCAATAGCTTGATGCCGCGCATGCCCAGGTGTTCCCGTCCTTCGGTCATCTCGTCTCTCCATCCGTCCTGGGTGGGGTCCAGCGACATGAATGGGATCGTCTGATCGGGATACTCCGCACAGTATGCCGCCACGTAACTGTCCGGCGTCCACAGTCCCGACAACCTCGCCTTACCGCCGAAGACCACGGTTTTCACGGGCTGGCCGGCGGTCCGCGCGGAAGCCAGGTAGCTCGCGTAATCCGGAGTCAAGTCCAGCTCATACCCCCGCATCCTGATCGCCTGGTTACGGAAGGTGTCGTCGAAGTGATCGGGGTACCGCCATGCGTGCGAGTGAACATCGTATATCATAACTGGTCCTTTCGAAACCGAGTCATCGATGGCCGTCGTACCGTCTCAACGTGGGAGACCGCCAGGCTATGACGGCGACGGCCGCGAGGCATCCGATCCCACCCGTAATCACGGAGAAGGGGGCTCCCGCGAGTCCCGCCACCAGGCCGGCTTCTGCTTCGCCGAGCCGGGGTCCGCCCATGACGAAAATCATGTTCACCGAAGTCATGCGGCCGCGCAGTTCGTCCGGGGTCGACAGCTGCATGACGGTATGGCGCAGCACCATACTTACCGTATCGAACGCCCCGGTCAGGAACAGCGCGGCGAAGGTGAGCCAGAAGCTTGATGATATGCCGAAGACCACGGTGGCCAGCGCGTAACACGCCACCGCCTTGAATAACAGCCGTCCCTGGCCCGAAATCACTGGGAAGGTGGACATGAGCGCGCCGGTCAGCACGGCGCCGATCGCCGGGGCCGCCGTAAGCAGGCCGTACCCCTGTTCCCCGACGGCCAACACTTCCACGGCGAAAATCGGCAGCAGCGAAGTGGCGGACGCAAAGAACGTGGCGGTGAAGTCCAGCAACATCGCCGAGCGAATAATGGCCGAACGCCGTATGAAACGCAGCCCCTCGAGCGCTGCCGCGAAACTGACCCGCGTCACGCCGCCAATGCTGCGGTGATCGGAACGCAACATGAGGATCGGAACGATCATGAAGACAAATGAAAGTGTATTGATCCAGTAAACGGCCGCGATGGAGCCCGATGCCAGGATCAGGCCGGCAATGCCCGGTCCGGTCACCGATGCGACATGGGAGGCGGTGATATTGATGCTCATGGCGTTGGCCAGGTGCCTCCGGTCGACCAGGTTCGGCACCATGGCGTTTTTGGCCGGGTTACTGAAGCAACCGATCCCCGCGCTAATGGCGGTGATCACATACAACATGGTGGGGGAATCCTGGCTCGACCAGGTGATCCACGCCAGCGTCGTGCTGATCAGGGCGAGGCCGTACTGGGCGATGAGCAGTACGCGCTTGCGGTCATGGGTGTCGGCGATCACACCGGCGAGCGGGGATAGAACCACGATGGGTATGAGTCTAATAACTGCCATCGCGCCAAGAGCATACGCGGATTCGGTCAACAAATACATATGCCACAACACGGCCGTCTGCTGCATTCGGGATCCGGTAAGCGAAACGATCTGACCGGACCACAGGAGGCGGAAATCGCGGTACTGGAGCGCGGGAAACCGGTCTCGAAACGCTTGGAAGGGCAGAGGCATGACGAAGCTGAAGATACCACGCCCACGGGTACTGTCAAGACGCGCGTCCTTTGCGGTTAAGCCGCTACATTGGCCTTGACATCCCGTCGAAGGATCGGATATCATGGCGTGCTGTATGGGATCGCCGCCTTTTCGCCCGAGGCATGGCCGCTCCGGGTTGAACACGCGCTGTTACCAGCGGAGGGTCGGCCAGCAGCGGAGTTCCCGTCCGGCAGCGGAGTTCCCGTCCGGCAGCGGAGTTCCCGGAACCGTTTATCAAACCAATCGGAGCGCATGCATGTTGTACATCAAAGAGGAAGAAGTAAGAGGTTTACTGTCCATGGACGCGGCCGTCCGCGCGGTCGAAGAAGCGTTCCGCGGACTCGGCGCGGGATCGGCGGTCAACATCCCGCGTTCGAGGGTACGGTTTCCGGGCCATACGCTCCACGTCATGTCCGGGGGGATTCCGGAATTGAATCTCACCGGACTGAAAGCGTACACGACTACGCGGCACGGTGCGAGATTCCTGGTTGTGTTGTTCAAAGCCGACACGGGCGAACCGCTGGTCGCGATCGAGGCCGACCGGCTCGGCCAGATGCGAACGGGCGCGGCGAGCGGCGTGGCGACGAAGTACATGGCGCGGGATGACGCGGCTACCGTGGGGGTGATTGGCACGGGATGGCAGGCCCGAAGCCAGCTGGCTGCGGTTTGCGAAATACGCAACGTGACGGGGGTTAAAGCCTATGGACGGGATCGGACGCGGAGAGAGGCGTATTGCAGCGAGATGAGCAAGGCCCTGGGTGTGCCGGTACGTCCGGTTGATTCAGCCAGGGCCTGTGTTGAAGAAGTGGATGTGGCAATCACGATCACCAGCGCGGCGCGACCTGTGCTGGAAGGCGCCTGGCTTGCGCCGGGCACCCATGTGAACGCCGCTGGTTCCAATGCGCTCGTGCGCAGTGAAATCGATGCGGAGACGGTCAGGCGAGCCAGCGTGGTCACCGTCGATTCCAGAGAGCAGGCGAGGATGGAGTGTGGAGATCTGCTCGAATCGGTGGAAAAGGGATTCCTTCAATGGGACCGCGTCCACGAATTGGCCGACGTAGTTGCCGGCCGCGTGCCCGGCCGCATCGATTCGGATGACATTACCCTCTTCGAATCTCAGGGATTGGCCGTGGAAGACGTGGCCGTGGCCGCCGTCGTCTACGAACGGGCAAAGACCGAAGGCGCGGGTGATCCGGGATGCCGCACCGACTGAAACCGCTTGTCCGGTCTACCCCTGGGAAGCCACTCTGTCCCAGTATGCCTTGGCGCCGGTCCGGAGCCAGTGGTCATACACGGTGAAGAAGAACCGGACGCCGATCTCGGCGTGTGCCTCGAAGGTCTCCTCCCCGACAAGTGATCCGGCGTTCCGGTCGGCCGCGACGATCCGTCCTAGCGTATCGGAAACCACTTTCTTCACTTCCGGGTGATACATCTGTCCCGGATAGCCCATGGTCTGGGCGAGGTCGCCCGGGGCGACGAAGAATACGTCGATGTGGTCCACGGCGAGTATTTCGTCCAGGTTTTCAACGGCCTCGATCTCTTCGATGAGGACGATGACGAGGATCTCATCGTTCACCTTCGCGATGAACTCGCTGTTGTCGGTACCGTAGCCCCGTCGGTTGAAGTACATGCCGCGCATGCCGGCCGGCGCGAACCGGCTGGCGCGCACCACGCGTTCCGCCGCCTCGGCGCTGCTCACATGGGGGACGACCAGGCCGCTGACTCCGCAGTCCAGCGTGCGGCCGATCAACCCGGTCTCGTTGGCGTGTACACGCATGACAGACGCCATGTTCCACAGGTCGCATGCCCGGGAGACGTCACCGATCCGGTCGAAAGTAATGTCGCCGTGTTCGCCCTCGATCCAGAAGCCGTCGAATCCGAACTGGCCCATGAAATCGATGGAATTCGCCGTGTGGCTGTGGCCGCCGACCACGTGGGCGGTCTCACCGGCCCTCAGTTTCTCCAGCACCCTGTTTCCTCGCATTGGCTGTTTTCTCCTTTTCTGGCCCAGTCTGAAACGTGTGAACGATAACCTCGATCGTCATGGTTCCTTCAACGAAGGCAATCCAGCACAAGGTAGATGCCGCGGCCGTGTTGACAAGGCATTTCTGACGTTCAGCGCATGGTACGGATCGGGTTCCATTCGATGACCTGACCGCCATTTACCTCGCCGGTCCAAAAGCTTCGTAACGCCTTGACACCCCTATGCGGTCCGGTTAGTATAATCGCGATGTCCGTCAACGATAAGCGCCGTTTTTCACCCTAGTCCGGGACAGACCATGACCGCTCAATCCAGGCATCCTATCGCCGCCGAAGAAGCCGCCTATTGGTCCGACATCAGGAAACAGTTCTACCTGATGGACGACGTAACCTACCTGCAGGGCGGAACGGTCGGGCCGTCCGCCAGGCCGGTCATCGAACGGATCATCGACCTGATGCGGGAGTTCGAGGCGGATCCCCTGCATCGCCGGCACGGCGATCTTCTCAGGCCTCTGGTGGAGCAGTCCAGGGAGAAGCTCGCCCGGTTCGTCGGAACGACCCCGGACCGGATCGCCCTCGTGCTGAACACGACCATGGGCATGAACATACCCGGTCAGGGTCTGATCTGGGAACGTGGAAGCGACGTGCTGCTGAGCGACCAGGAATACCCCGCCGTCCGCGCCCTGTGGACTTGGCTGGCCGAGCGGGACGGCCTGAACCTGAACTATGTTCCGTTACCCACGCCGCCGTCCTCACCCCGGGATATCGTGGAAGCCTACGAAGCGGGAATCACCGATAACACCAGCGTGGTCGTTTTCAGCCACGTATACTTCACGACCGGACTCGTCGCCCCCATCAAGGAACTCACTCGCCTGGCCCATGCGCACGGCGCCGTGGCCATGGTGGACGGCGCCCACGCCGTCGGCATGGTTCCCCTGGACCTTTCGGACGTCGGGTGCGACTTCTACGCGAGCAGTTCCCACAAGTGGCTGCTGGCGCCCAAGGGCGTGGGGTTTCTCTACATGGATGCCAAGTACCAGAACAAGGTCCGTCCCGTAGTAATCGGCCACAACATGCGTGAAACGGATGCAGCCAGCCGCTACGATGTGAACGGAACGCGCGATCTGACCCCCCATGCCTGCCTGGGGGACGCCATCGATTACCAGCTCGACATCGGATGGGAGAGCAGGATCCGTCCTTACTGTATCGGCCTGGCCCGGTACCTGAAGGCGCAGGCGCTCGAACGGATCCGGGGTGCCCGGCTTACGATCCCCATGGACGAATCCATGTCCGGGTTCATATCCAGTTTCTCGATCGAAGGCATAGATCTTCCCAAGGTCTGTGAGTACCTTTGGAAAGACTACAAGATCGAGGTCACCGCCATAGGAGCGAACGACCTTTCCTTCTTCAGGGTCTCCACGCACTTCTATGATTCCTACGAAGACATCGACCGCTTCATCAGCGCAATCAACGAAATAATCGCCAAGCATCCCGACGTTCACCTGGATTGAGTAAACCCATGGCCCGACCCAAATTGCTGTTGCCCGGTCCCATCGATATCTGGGAGGAAACCCTGCAGGCCCTGAGCGAGCAGGTACTGCCCCACTACGGCGAAGACTTCGGTCCCATCTACGAAGAAACCGTATCGATGCTGCGGACCATCTTCCAGACCCGTAACGACATCATCATCATGACCGCCCCCGGTTCCGGCGCGCTGGATGCTGGACTGAGCAGCCTCTTCCGGCCCGGTGAACAGGTGGTGGTGGCGACCAACGGCCCATTCGCCAACCGGCTCGTCGAAATACTCAAGGCATTCCGAAGCGAGGTCGTCGCCGTGGATGACCCATGGGGCGAGCCCGCCGATCCGGCCAAAATGCGCAATGCGCTTGAACGGCACCCGGCGGCATCCGGTCTGGTCGTGGTCGCCAACGATACGGGCACGGGCGTCCGGAATCCCCTGGAGGAATATGCCGGCCTGGCACGCGAGTTCGATCTGCCCTTCTTCGTTGACGGCGTTTCGGCCCTGGGCGGCTTATGACATTCCCGTGGACGAACTGGGGATCGACGTGGCCGTGACTTCTTCAAACAAGGCCCTTGAAACCGCACCGGGCCTGGGTATTCTGGCGGTCAGCGACCGGGCGTGGGAAATCATACGCGCCAAGGACAGCGCCCACCGGGGCTGGTACTACGACCTCGCCGTCTGGAAGCGGGCGTCCGAAGCTTCGGGAGAACATCCCTATCCCACGACGCAGTCCAGCAGCCTGATCGCCTCCCTTCATGCCAGCCTGCGGCGGATCATCCACCACGAGACCCTGAAAGGTCACTGGTCCCGGTACGCATGGGCCCAGTCCGTGGTCCGCACCGGACTGCGCGCAGTGGGGTGCGCCCCCATCGTTGCCGACGCGTCCGCGTCCTACACGGTGACTACCTTCCGGGTCCACCCGGACGTGTCCGAAGCCGCGGAACTGCGGACCTACCTGCTGCGCAACCATGGCTTCCTGGCGGCACAGGCCATGGGTGAGTTTGCAAGGGACTCGCTACGCGTGGGTCACATGGGCAAGGCCGGTTCGCGGGAATACATCGAACCCTTTCTGCTCGGGATGGAAGCATTCTTCCGCACGGTCAAAGGACACGACCTGGCGCGGGGATGCAGCCTGGAGGGATTGAGGCGTTCCGGTACCTGTTACTAGGCGTTTACCCGCCTCGGATCACTGGGCGTTCTTCCTCGGCGGCGTGAGTGAAAGCACCGTGTCCGTAAGGGACTGATCGAGGGGATAGTGGTAGGACGTCCGGTAGTACTGCAGTAGGTCCCGGGCCATGGCATGCAGCGGATCGACGCCCTCGAACCGGTCCGGCAGCGTTTCCGGATGGTACAGAACGTTCAGCAGGGAACGCAGGGGAATATCCGCAGGCGAGGTGGCTGGAACGTAGGTGACGCGGTGTCCGGATTTCCTCGAAAGCAGACCGGAATCCACGTAGGAAGACAGCATTTCGTCCAACACGTTCTCCGGAGCCCCCGTCTGTACGGCAAGCCGGTCCAGCCTGGTCGGCCGGTTTTCTTCCACGTAATTGCGGATGATGTAGAGGAACGCGAGGACGTTGATGTAATTCCGCAGCGCCGTCCCGTGGACCCGCTCCGATTGCCTCCATTCCATGGTGTTCACGTTCTGAATCGAATAGGCCAGGATCGCTCCCAGCAGCAGGATCACCCAGCCCAGGTACAGCCAGATCAGGAATAGCGGCAGGGCGGCGAAGCCGGCAAAAAGGATCTCTCTCGCGCTCGCCTGCGTCGTATCGGCAATGAACTGGGCGAAGGCCCAGTTGAGCCATAACCAGCCGAACCCGGAACTCATGCCGCCGACCAGGGCGGAACGGATCCAAACCCGCGTATTGGGCACCGACCAGATAATGAGTGAGAAAAAGAGTCCGATCAGCAGTAAGGACAGGGGCGAGAATCCCGCGATCCGTTCGATGTAGGCCAGGATGGCAATGCTGTCGGACGAACCCGTAAAAGTAACTACGCCGGTGATGATCAGCGGTCCGATGAGCAACAGGGCCAGGTAGCTGACTAGTCGTTGCCTCCAGTTTCGCATCTGCCGAACGTGCCAGATGTCGTTGTAGGATTCCTCGATATTCGCCAGGATTCCCAGGACCGCGAATAGAAGGACCACCAAACCTACGTATCCCAGCGTGCCGGTCTGGGCGTTGGCCAGGAAATTCATGATATTCGTGGCCACTACATCTCCGTTGCTGCCCAGTGGACTCAGCCATTCCCGGAGGGTTGGTTCGATTTCCACGTACAGGCCCATGCTTTGGTACAGGGTAAAGACGATGGCGAGCAGCGGGACCAGGGCCAGCAGGCTGGAGAAGGTCAGTGCCGAGGCGCGGGTCAGCAGGCGGTCTTCCCAGAACTGGTTATACAAGAAGATCACGGACTTGGCAATACGCACCAGGAGTGCGTGCAGCCGGGACAATCCCTGGGTGTTGATGAGCCAGATCTCGCTGCCGATGAACCGGCTTGCCTTGCGGATACTACCGAGGGTGTTGGATATGCTGGGGTGCACCGCGAATGTCCTTTTGTCCGAATGGCATGTCGCACGATCCACCTGCCCGACGTCGGGGTAGTTAGACCGTGGGTTTGATCCAATTTACCTGTTTCATGCCAGTTTCGGCAACACGAACTGCGCCAGGCTGAGGAGAAGAAAGAAGCCGCACATGTCGGTTACCGTCGTGAGCATGGGACCGGAGGCCAGCGCGGGATCGGCCTTGAGTGCTCTGAGCGCAAGGGGAATGACCCCTCCCAGGCACGCTGCCAGCACCGTGTTCGCGGCCAAGGCGGTTCCGACGACTAGACCCAGGTAAGGGTTTCCCTGCCACAACTGGGTGGCTACGGCCAAGAGCGTCCCGAGCACCAGTCCGTTCATGAGTCCCACCGAGACTTCCTTGTAGAGGACGCGCAGGATCTCCCTGGGCCGTACGAGGCCCAGGGCCAGTTCCCGGATGCTCACGGCCACGGCCTGGTTGCCCGAGCATCCGCTCATGTCTGAAATGATGGGCAGAAATACCGCCAGGGTGATCGCCTTTTCAATGGTATCCTGGTATAATACGATGACGCTCGCCGCCATGATGTTCAGCACGACGTTGACGCTGAGCCAGGACAGCCGGCGAGAGGACCTTGTAAGGACGGGCATGCTGCGCAGTTCCTCGCCGCCCACGATACCGCTCGTCTTTCGGAACTCGCTCTCTGTCTGTTTCGCCAGTTTTTCCTGCACGTCCGCGGCGCGTACTACGCCGACCAGTTTCCCTTCTTCATTGGTAACCGGCAGTCCGAGATAGGTATAGGTCTCGAAGAGGTCGCGCATTTCCTCAAGCGGCGTATGGACGTTGACGCGCACCGGGTCTGCCGATATGATCTCCGTGAGCGACTGGCCGGGCAGTGCCATGAGCACGTCGCGCAGTCTCAGTACACCGGACAGCTTCGGTCCGTCCGAAACATAAAGATACTGTACATCGTAACCGGCGTATTCATCGTGTCTGTTCCGCAGGTCGTCGATTACGTGCTGAACGGAGTAATCCGCGGGATAGGATACAAACTCGGTCAGCATCATGTCGCCGGCCGTATCGTCCTGATACTGCATCAGGCGCCGGACTTCCTCGGCCGTTTCGTCCGGCATCGCCTCGAGAATAGCTTGCGCTTCTTCGTCTTTCAAGTCGCCGAGCAGGTCCGCCTGGGCGGCACTGTACATCTCGTCGACGATCGCCGCGGCTTCCGCCGCCGGGAGATCCTCGATCAGGTCGACCGCCTGCACGTCCTCGATCTGATCGATCAACTCGGCCGCGTCCTGGGGCGAAAGGAGATTGAGCAGCCGGGTATGCTCTTCCTGGCTCAGGCGCGAGACGGCCAGGGCGAGTTCGCTCGCCGTCAGCGAACCGATATAGGAAGGCAGTACGTGCCGTGAATCGGCCTGGATGAGTACCTGGAGGTTCTGCCAGGGTTCCCGGCGGATGGGGTCTCTGACGTCGGAATCCATGGAATGCTCCGACTTTCGGCTATTTCCGCGTGGCGAGTTCAGCCGCGTCGTCCGAGAAAACCGGTTTGTCCGAGGTGAGCGCTTCCACGTAAGCCGCGTAGGACTGCTGGATGTTCGCGACGTAGTGGACGGGCTGGCCGCCGCGGCAGAATCCGTATCGGGCGCGTTTGTAGTAAGCAGGTTTGGAAAGGAGCAGCATGGCTTGTTCTACGTGCCCGAACCACTGGTCGGGGTCCCGGCCCAGTTCCCTGGCCAGGCGCCGGGCGTCGAGGAGATGGCCGTATCCGGCATTGTAGGAAGCGAGGGCGAAGTGTACCCGCACCTCCATCGGCAGCTTGGGATCGAATCGGTTCAGGAGGTGATCCATGTACTTCACGCCGGCATGGATCCCCTGTTCCGGGTCATGCAGTTCCGTGAAACCCATCTGCTTTCCCGTTGCCGGCATCACCTGCATGAGTCCCAGGGCACCAACCCAACTCACGGCATCCGGATCGAACTTGGATTCCTGATACATTTGCGCCGTGACCAGCCGCCAGTCCTGCCCGTAATATTCGGAGTATTTCTTGACGTGATCGTCGTAAGGAGAAAGCTGCCCGCTCAGGTCAACCCTCAGAGAATCCCTGGATTTGGCGATTGTACGCAGGTTTTCGAAGTACTTTTTGTGCATCAGGTTGAAGAACAGCCCTCTTTTTTCTTGCTTGATATACTGGTCGAGCGCGGCGCCGAGGGCAGTATTGTTTTTGCGCACCGCCCATCCCAGCGAAGCCGGCTTGACACGAAACGCGGCCTTCAGGTTGCGTCCATAGGCCTGTTCCACCTCTAGCAGGTTGGAATCGGCCATGGTCACGTCGTAGATACCCTCGTCGATACCGACCAGAATGTCCTCCGTTTCGACATCGTCAGGAAGCTCGACAATCTCCAGCCCTTCGATGGAATCGGCGACCGCCTCGAGCGTAGCGCGGAACGATGAACTGGCCCGGACATGCACCTTGCGTCCGGCAAGATCCCCGAAACTCGAAATGTCGTCTTCATCCGAGCGGACCACCACCAGTTCATCCACGTCGTTGTATGATATGGTGAAATCCGCTTTCGTCTCCCGCTCTTCGTTGATCGTCATGGCCGCGGCGACGATGTCTCCCTTTCCCTCGTTCAGGTAGTCGAGCAGTTTGGCGTGGTTGTCCGGTATGACGATTTGCAGACGGAGATCATGCCGGCTGGCGAATTCTTTCAGTAATTCGTATTCGTAACCGACCTGCATTCCGCGGTGGATGAAATAGGTGAGCGTGTTGTTTCGCGTGATCATGCGGAGTCGGCCGCGTTTCTTCAAACCTTCCAGATCATCGGTGTAAACTTCTTCTCGGGAGGGCGAAATCTGCAGCGCCAGCAGAGTCTCGTCGACTTTCTTCTTCAGTTCCTCGGCGCCGGGCCGCATCAGCAGGATGATCTCACGGTTTTCCGCCAACGCAAGCGGCGCGGCCAGGTCGTCGTAGGCTTTCTCGACGGCATGCCACAGGTTGTTGTCGCAGACCGTTGCCTCGAACTCACCGCGGGCTACCCCGTCGATGATACTTTCCGTCAACATCGTTTCTGGTACGATGTTTATCCTCAGGTCGGGCACCTGCTTCTGCAACTCCAGGAGAGTCTGGTAGTATGCGCTGGATTCCCGAACGCTGATCTCCATACCGGCCAGATCGCCAAGGCTATCCGGGACACTTTCGCCGGCGGGAACGATCAGGTACTTATCGACATAGTGATAGGGAACCGAAAATGCGGTTTTCGCCTCCCGTTCCGGTGTGTCCGTGAGATTCGCGGCGACGATGTCACCCTCGCCCAGCAGGAGTTTGTCGACCATGGACCGGTGGTCGTCGACCGTGACCATCCGCAATTCGAGCTTAAGCGATTCGGCTATGCTCCTTGCTATGTCGTGGTCGAGCTCAACGGATTCCGCATTGCGGGGTATATGGTCGATTGCATCCGGACGAACAATGAAGCGGATCACGCCGCGCGACCGGAGTTCCGGAAGATCGCCGGTGTACTTGGGCGGTTCCGGCAGTCCAGAACCATCGCAAAGCACAGTGGTTAAGCTGATAAACACAGCCGAGATAATCAGGACGCTGACACGAGTCGACACACCCTTCCTCCTTCTGCATGTACCCTTGCCGGGGAATCCTGCCAAGGCGACCTCGACTTGACAGTCCACCGGCCTTACGTTAAGATACAGCCCTTGAAATATATGCATCGGCGCCGGCGATGCGACAAAAAAATGCCGGGAGAACCGGCCCCGGCGGGAAGGATCGGTCTATGGACACCCTCTACAACCTGCTCGAACAGTCGTGGCAGTGGACGGGCAGGGAAATCGGCACAACCTTTGCGATTCTGCTTGGGACGCTTGTTTTTAAATGGCTGTTCAAGCACTTGATGACCCGCGCCGCCAAACGGCTGGCCCGCGTTACCAGGACCCACCTGGACGATATGCTGATCATGGCGGTCGAGAAACCTCTCGAATGGGTTATCGTCGTGCTGGGTTTGTATCTCGCCATTTATACGCTGCGTCCGCCTGAAATGGTCATGGGGGTGTTGCGGGCGGGATTCTGGGTGCCCTTTTCACTTCTGACGGCCTGGATGATTTTCAGATGCGTCAACGTTTTCACGTCAATGCTCAAGACGTGGGCCCACAAAACGGACACGACCCTGGACGACCACCTGGTTCCGCTCGTGGAGAGAGCGCTTCAGATCCTGGTCTGGATTCTGGCGGCGCTCATGATCCTGCAGAATCTGGGTTACTCGGTATCAGGATTGCTTGCCGGTCTGGGGATCGGCGGTCTGGCCGTGGCGCTGGCCGCACAGAAGACCCTGGCCGACGTGTTCGGTTCCATCATGCTGCTGGTCGACCGACCCTTCGTCGCCGGGGACTGGATCGTGTCGCCCGACCGGGAGATCGAAGGCGTGGTGGAAAGCGTCGGATTTCGCAGCACCAGGATCCGGACTTTTGAACAGACCGTCGTCGCCATTCCGAACAACCGGCTGGCGGAATTCGTGATCGACAATATCTCATCCCGGCCATACCGCCGGGTATGGATCACGGTGGGACTCACCTACGATACACCGTCTGAACTGATGAGAGAGGCCGTTTCAAGGATAGAAAAACTGCTGCGTACCCATCCCGAAGTAAGCCAGGAATCGACCATGCTCGTACGCTTCAACGAGATTGCCGAGAACTCCCTCGACATCATGGTCTACTACTTTACCGCGACAACGGTGTGGGAGGACTACCTGCGGATCAGGGAGGACGTAAACCTGAAGATCATGGAGATCGTCGAATCGCTCGGTCTCAGTCTGGCCTTTCCGACCCGGACGGTTCATCTACCGCAGGAATCTGAAGACCGTGGGCCGGAGGAATAACCGTCATACGGCTACGTGGTCCAGCCATGCCTGGTCCACCTCGATCCCGAAACCCGGAGCGTCACTGGGCGTCAAACAACCGTCTTCGATAACGGCCGTTCCCGGCAGTTCAACCATCTCCGCGAGGGGTACCCCGGGCGGAGAGACTCCGCTTGACCTTTCGCCCCACCTTGCCGCGGGCATGGCGAAGACCAGGTGTTGTCCATAGGGATCGTTCATGGCGCCATGCGGTGCGGCGGTCAGCCCGGCGGCCTCGGCGATGTGGCAGATGCGGACCGCGGCGGACATCCCGCCGCACCACTTGATATCCGGTTGAAAGATATCCACCAGCCGGTGTTCAGCGGCATACAGGAACGGATCCGCCAAGTACCAGTGTTCTCCCGTGGCCAGACCCTGTGCAGGTAAGCGACGCCGGACGGCCGCGAATCCGCCCAAGTCGTGGGGCATCAGGTAATCCTCCAGCCACTTCAACCGATAGGGTCTCAGCGTCTCGCCCAACCTAACGGCGTATTCCACGTCAAGCGCCATCCAGCAATCGAGCATTAATTCGATATCGTCGCCGATCGTCGCCCGCGTTTCGGCAACCATTTCATCGGCCCGGTTCAGTCCGTCGATCCCGTCGTCGGGGCCGTAAGGCATGGGCAGTTTCACCGCCTTGAACCCCAGCTCGAGGTACCATTCGATATCGAATCCCGTGGCGTAGCAGTCGATGTGTTTCTTCTGTGGACCACCCAGCAACTCGTACACCGGCCTGCCGAGTAGCTTGCCTTTCAGGTCCCAGAGCGCAAGATCCACCGCGCTGATGGCGAAACCGGTCGCGCCCTGGCTTCCGTACGCGGCGCTCGCGTGGACCATGAGGTCGTAGCACTTCTCCGTTGCCATGACGGGTTGACCCGCCAGCAGCGTCCGGAAGTGATCGTTGATGATGGGAAGGACCGGGCCGCTCTGCTGGGTGATGCCCAGGCCGAAAGATCCGTCGTCAGATTCGACAATGCACGCCGCGCTCGGCCAGGAGGGTCCTGCGGCCGAACGACTGCCCCGGTAGTCAGGGTATCGATCCATGGGGCCGGCAGGTTGGCGGCCTTTCCTTTGCAGCGAGGATTTGACCGCTTTCCTGGCACGGGACAGGTCCACGGTGAAGGCGCGGATATCCCTGATGTTCATGAAATCGCCTCTTTCGGGCTGCCGTCCGGATCGTCCTTCACGATCTCCTTGACATGGTTGTAGTGGGCGGTCTCGATCAGTTCCCGTGTTTCGGGAGAAAGCTCGGCTTTAATCTCTTCGGGAAACGGCGTCGCGAGCCCGGCGTGCTGGGGCTTGTAACGCAGCACGACGATACGGCGGATGCGGTCCCTGGGCCGCCATTCCAGGATGCCGTGGGTCATGAGCTCCGAGGTCACGATGATGTCACCTGCCCTGGGCGTGATGTTGACCACGCCGGGCGCAAGGTCCTCCACACCGTGCATGAGCCCGTTGTTGAAAAGGTGCTCCGGCCGGGGGAAATTGGCTTTGTGGGATCCGGGCAGGACGATGAGGCCGCCGTCGCCGGGAAAGACGTCGTCCAGATAGGGAAACACGATGATGTCGTCGCAATAGACCCGTCCGTGATGGGTCTCGTACCGGGTGCTCTCCCATCCGAATCCCTCCCTGGCGCAGTGGAGTCCGCCCACGGCCGATTCGCCGGGTCGGTCCACCTGGAGGGTGCCGCTGATCAACCGAGGTTTGTCGTTGGTGAGTTCCCGGACGATGGGCCAGATCGACGCGTGGCGGGTCAGGGCTTCCAGCGACTTGTCGAAGGCGAACCCGTGGAGATGGCGTTTGCCGTCGAGTCCGAATCCGGGCGGGAGGCTGTCCTCCGGCGTGTTCATGTATCGAGCCGAAGCACGCTGGCAGGCCGCGAGTTCTTCTTTTGAAAGTGCGTTTTCAACGTGCAGGTATCCAAAAACATCGAACAGGTACCGTTGTTCCGGGGTCATCATTTCTTGCTCCTCGCGATTGCCTGCTGAATCCCGATCCGGTCGCTGGATCTACGCTTACACCTTGAATTCCCGGAGCAGGTCTTCCATGCGACGGACAAACCGCCCACGCGCGTTGTCCGGGATGTCGTGGATTCGGGCCACCAACCTGCTGAGGTTTGATCCGGGACGGTCCGGGCGATGCGGCGGTTCGAAAATGGCGACGTCGTCCGCCGAGTAGCCGGGATAGCCGGTGACGCTGGGCGTGGCATAGAGTTCCTGCCGCAGATGCGACATTTTTCCGTTTTCTCCGTAGATCGTGCAGGCGTCCCGCAGGCAACGCGGCAGGTGGGTCGGGCTCGACACCAGGATGACCCGCTCCACCTCGAGGTCGACGAATACCTCGCCCGCATGGGCGATCTCATCACGGGTATTCCTCGAATCCGTGTCCAGGCGCAAAATGGATTCAATCCGTTTCCTGAACCGGCCGTCTGAAGGGGGATGCTTCAGTTCGTGCAGGTAGTTTCCAAATACCGAAAATCCGGCGAGTTCGTCGAACCGTTCCCATAACAATTGGACTGTAGCCTCGGACTCCAGCAGCCCGTCCTTTCTGGATGCGCCGGAACCAAAGACCATTACGTCCGCCTGTTCGCACAGGGCGACGAACACGCCCATGGGGACGCGGCCGGCCCGGTCCCGTGGTTCTCCCCAGACCACGGACTCCCACTGGCCGGCATTCAGATTGTAGCCATGGACGAGGATGCCGGTCTTTCGACCTGACGGTACGGGAGATTCGCCATTGGTTACGTGGTCGTGCATACCAGGTTCCATCACCCTTTGAACGGGATGCAACGGGATGCGAAGTGCTTCAAGGCGCCGCTCTTGACCACGATCGCTTCCGGTCTCAACACGGCGGCATAGCTGTTCAGCAGGGCGATCAGGTCCAGCAGCGACCGGTAGCCGGATATCCCCGACATGTCGATGTAGATCTTGGTGAAATCCACGTTCAATTCGAGCGCCGCCCTCACGTCGAATGCGTCCAGCGCTTCAAACCGGATGTGGGGGTGGCGTTCCCGGGCCCGTTCGATTACTTCCGGACTGACATCCGTACCGATAACCGCCGCGGCGTGGTCGGAGATGATCCGGGTCGTCGTGCCCCATTCGCAGCCGATTTCGAGAACGGTATCGGATTCATTCACCCACTCGGGTATGCTGGCCCGGTATTCCTTGACGCCGCGGGTGCCCACGAAGCGCGTATTCGATCGGTATTGTCTGTCGTTCGCCATACCGGTCCAATAAATACGGGACCCGCGGTATCGTCAAGAAGGACGGTGTATCCCGATGGTATTGCGCCCTTGCCCTCGGGTGCGCCGGGAGCGCGTGCTCCGTCCCGGAGAGCGGGAGTGCGTATCAGCTTCCGGTCGAACGATAATGCCTCAGGCCCAGTCGCCAGATGAACAGCGACAGCACAAAGTACAGCAAGCCGAATAAAGGGGCGGTGTATTGAAACGCGAGAGACGTGCCGAGCGGGTCCGGCCGGCCGAGAATGGCCAGGACCGGGAAATAGGTCACGCATCCCATGGGGATCACCAGGGTGAAGAACCTGCGGAACCAGGCCCGGTAGATGGCCAGGGGGTATTTGGAGGCTTCGATACCGCCGTAGGTCAACACGTTCATGAGTTCCAGGGTCTCCGTGGTCCAGAAGGACAGCGTGCCGATGTTGATAAAAAGGCCGAGAAAGAAGCAGGCGCCGCAGACTACGGTTACCGCGGTTAGGGCCACGACCGCCGGAGACCACGCGATGTCCAGGTAGAGCGCCGCCCAGAGCAGGACGCCGCCGCCCTGAAGAAACCGTCCGAACCTTTTCAGCGTGAATTCCTGCCCGATCAACTGGAGCACGGTGCTCCGGGGCCTGAGCAACATGCGGTCGAACTCGCCCGTGCGCACCAGTTCGCCCACGTGGTCGAAGCCGCGGGACAACATGTCGGTGACGGCGAATGCCACGTTGACCAGTCCGTAGAAGAAGGCGACCTCGGCAAGAGACCACTGGCTCAGGCTCCCGAAACGGTCGAACAGGGCAAGGATACCGATGAATTCCACCGCCGTACCGAGCAGCTGTCCCATCGTACCCAGTATGAAGGAAACCCGGTACTGCATCTGGCTGCGCAGGGAAATGCTCACGTAGTGTGTGTACAGCGCAAGTGGGCTTGCCATCCGTCAACCTCCCTGAACGACCAGGCGGCGGGTTGCTTTCGAGAGCATCCATGCGCCGAATGCCACCAGGATTATGATCCAGATCAATTGATGTAACAGGACGGTCCAGGCTTCCGTGATTGGGATATGGCCCATGTACAGTCTGAACGGAGCGTCGCAAATGCCGCGGAAAGGCAGGATTTCGAGTGCGAATTGCGCCCAGTCGGGGAAGAGCGGCAGGGGGATGACCATTCCCGCCAGGATATAGATGACCGGCGCGACCAGAAAGGCCACGCCTTCCCCCGAAATCGTCCACATTAACGTAATCGTGAGGATTACGGTAAGCGCCGTACTCAGCAATACCGCGCCGAGGGTCGCCGCCAGCCAGACGACCAGTGCCTCGGGCGATGCGGGAGGCTGCATCCCGAAAAACAACAACGCAAGTATCGCAAGCGGGATGGATCTCATCAGCGTCGGCGCGATCCGGAATGCCAGCGAACGGGAGAACCAGTAGACATAGAGGTTTACCGGTCGGACCAGTTCATAGGCCACGGTGCCGGAGCGGACCATGCCACGGACTTCCGTGTCGGGATTCCACGGCAGCAGGCCGAGGAGGGCCTGGCCCAGCCAGACATAGGTCACTACGTCCTCGAGGTTCATGGGCTGGGGGGCGTTCGTGGACCGGTAAAAAGCTTCCATGGCCATGACGCGTATCGCGCCCCAGCCGACCTGCGTGACGAAGCCGGCGATGGCCGCGGCCCGGTACTGGAGGATCATCCGGAACCGGGCGGATAGCACGGCGGTATACGGGAGAACAAAGGAATGTATCATGCCTGCCCGGATTTCAGCGGAGTTCGTGTTCGTCGTACAGCCGGGAAATGATCTCTTCTATCGGCGGGTTCTCCACGTACAAGTCCTTGATGGCGTACTTCGCCGTAATCCGGCTGATCAGGGCCGCGGTCTGAACGCGGTCCGGATCGAACTGCAGGTGGACACGGTTACCGCTTCGCGAGATGAAATCGACGTCCGGGTCTTCGATCGCCTGCCCGTCGTCGAGCAGATCTATGATGAGACGACGCTCCCGGGTGACACGGGCGCGCAGGTCGTCCAGCGTGCTGTCGGACAGAATGCGCCCGTGACCGATCACCAGCACGCGTTCACACAGGGCCTCGATATCGTCCATGTCGTGGGTGGTCAGCACGACAGTAACGCCCCGTTCCCGGTTCAGCCGCTTGATGAAATTCCGAACGGCAAGTTTTGACACGGCGTCCAGGCCGATGGTGGGCTCGTCCAGGAAGAGCACCGAGGGTGCGTGAAGCAGGGCCGCGGCCAGGTCGCACCGCATGCGTTGTCCGAGGCTGAGTTGACGCACCGGGATATCGTACAGCGGTTCCAGGTCCATGAGCGCCGCGAGCTCGTCCCTGGCCCGCTCGTATTCGCCGCTTCCGATCCGGTAGATATCCCGAAGCAGGTCGAAAGATTCGATAACGGGCAGATCCCACCACAACTGGGTCCGCTGGCCGAACACCACGCCGATGTTGGCCGCGTTGGCGATCCGGTTTCGCCATGGTACGCGCCCATCGACCTCGCACCGTCCCGAATCGGGCACCAGGATGCCGGAGAGGACTTTAACGGTCGTGGACTTGCCCGCCCCGTTGGGGCCGATATAACCCACCAGTTCTCCCTGCGCCAGTTCGAAGGAGACGCTGTCCAGGGCTTTTATCGTCCTGTATTCACGGCGAAGGACGCCTTGGAAGGCCCCCCAGAGCCCGGACCGGCGCTGGGCGATGCGGAAGGTCTTGACGATATTTTCGACGAGGATATGCGGCACGGGTATCGCCCTCGAAACAAGTTGGCAGGTACGGTCCGAGGAGTGCGGTGCTCCGCGTAGACAGTGAAATGAAAAACAGGTCTGCGAGTCTATCCGGTTTCGGAGAACGCGGCCAGAAACTCCGTACTCAGTCCGCCCCGAACGAGCGCTTCCCAGCACCGTATGGGGGATTCGCCGAGAATCTGCAGCAGGTCTGCACGCAGTCTGCCGAGCGCGGCCGGCAAGGGTCCGGTGGTTTCCAGGTTCGCGAGGCGATTGAGGGCGTCCATTGCGAATCCGACGCAGATGACGTTTTTATCGTTGCGCACCACCATTTTCAAGGCTTCGATGGTGGAAACCAGGGCATCGCCCGTCAGGTAAGCTCCATGGGAACAGAGGATGACCATGGACCACAAGGCGTTTTCCCGAACCGCCGAACGTACCGGTTCGAACCGGTCCAGGCCCATGTCGACGCCGTTGCCCTCGCAGACGTCGCACGTGTCGGTGGGACGGGCGAACTTGATGCTACGCTGCTGCGCGAGGTCCATGCTCAGCCGGTTCTCTTCGCGCTCGATGCAGCGTACTAGCGCAGCGAGGCATCGGGGAATCAGGGATGTTCCGATACCCGTTCCCGCGGCGCGCCGTCCCAGGCAGCCGAGTGTTCCGGCGGCTACAGCACGGACGTAGACGGACGGATCACCGTGGAGGAGCGAAGTTGCGGCTGCCAGTACTTCGTCGGTGAGCGGCGCGCAGTCGCCCAGCCCGTATACGCCGGCCTTTCTGACCCATTTTACCGGTGACTTCGTCGCTTCGATGAAGGTGGCCGTGGCCTGCTCTCCTGTGGCGATCAGTCCGTAGGTCGCCGCTCGGCGGACGCTCTCCCGGTGGTTGTACAGCGCCTCGCCGAGATGCTTTACGGCCAGTGAGTCGTCCACGATCGAAGCGAGCTTGTAGGCCGCGCCGATACGGAGAGGTTCTGCCTCGTCGCCCATTGCGTGCAACTGTACGTTCAGGTCCCGAGCTTCGGTTTCCCGTTCCGCGGTGGATCTCGACTCGGCTTCGGGTCTGGGCGGGGGTGTTTTCCCAGTCTGCATCCAGTAGTTGTGGTAGCGCCAGACTACCGTCACGTCGTCATCGGCCGAATGCAGGTCAACACCGGTCAAGGGGTCCGCGCCGAGGCTTCGCCAGGCGGTCTCCCCGGGATCATCGCCATCGTGTATGTCCGGTTCGGTCGTTCGATAGATCCAGAATCGCCACATGAAGCGCGGATGGCTGTCCCACAGTCTCCAGTCGTCGCGCCTGTGGTTTCCCCGGTGAAACGTGTTGTGGGAGTAAAGCAGCACGCTGCCCGCCCGCAGCGGCGCGGCCTCGAAGGGTTTCACGAGGGGCCATCCCGTATTGGTCACCGCTTCCCGCATGCGGACGTCGTGGGCCGTGCGCCGTTGGACGACGTCCTCCCAGTCGTATTCGGAGTCGGGACCGCTGACCGGGACGCCTTCCATCCCGCTGATCTGGTATTCAAAATCGAGGTGATCGGCCCCCGCGAAATTATCATGGTTCTCTTCGTGATTGAACGTCCAGTAGTGGGAGTAGGGGATGGTGGCCGTCGGCCCCATGACTTCGCTCACGTCCTGGGGATAGTACAGCATTTCGATCTGCACGGCCTGGTGATGGCGTTGCTTGCGGCCGTTGTACGGACCGTTGTCGTCCTTGTGCCAGTGCTGATCCCGGGCGCCGCTCGCGAATGAGGCGTTGTGTGTGAAAGGGACGATGGCCCAGTTTCGTCCCACGATCCGGTTGCAGGCTTCGACCACGCCCGGGGCGTTGATGACCTTCAGGACATCCGGCATGCCGCCCGGCGTTACCGGCTTTCTCGCCAGGTAGGCCTGCTTTTCCAGGGTGTATATGCGATGATGGATTTCTTCGGGGATGCCCAGGCCTTCAGGCGGCAGGGCGACGATGCCGCGACTGGCGAAATCCCGGACGAGGTTGTCCGGTTCGGTGTAAGGCAGCGAGGCATAGGTTTTCGTAGCCACGATCAGCGCTGTCTTTCCCGGGCGGCATGGCAGATCTGCGCGATGCGCCGCGACGCGCGACTCAATGGTCGCATGAAATTACAGTGATGTTTGCCCGCGTATTTTTTCGAGACGATGGAATCTACAGTTACAAGGGGAGGTCGTCAAACCTGAAATCCATGCGGAGGCGCCGACGGCTCATTCGTGCTGCAACGCGTCCACGGGATTGGTGTGGGCGACGCTGATGGCCTTGTAGCTTACCGTCAATATCGTAACGGTTATGGCAAGCGCCGCGGCGAGCACGAATACCCAGGGTGAAAGGCCCGTACTATAAACGAAGCTGTCGAGCCAGCCGTCCATCACGAAGTAGGCTACAGGCCAGGCGATCAGGTTGGCGTACACGACCAGTTTGACGTATTCTTTCGAAACCAGCGCGACGATACCGGATGCGGTCGCGCCCAGCACTTTCCGCACGCCGATTTCCCGGGTTCGCTGTTCCGCGGTGAAGGAGGCAAGTCCCAGCAGACCAAGGCACGCGATGAAAACGGCCAGCAGGGAGAAACTCCGGAAGATGCGTCCCTGCCGCGCTTCATTCTGATACAGACTGTCGAAGTCCGCGTCAAGAAACGAATAGGTAAACGAGTCGTCCGGATAGATCTCGCGCCAGTTGCTTTCCAGGAATCCCATGGTTCCGGCCACGTCATCCGGGGCAATCCGCACGGCGAGATAATGGTACGGGTCCGGACCGGGCGGCAGCTGCAGCATCATCGGTTCGATGCCGTTGTGCAACGACCGCACGTGGAAGTCTTTCATGACACCGATGACCCGGCCGTCCTTGAAGTTACCGAGGCGGATTCTCTTGTTGAGCGGAGCGTCTTCCCAACCGAGCCATTTTACGGCGGCCTCGTTGATCACGAAAGACTGCATCGTATCCGCGGGGAAGGATCTGGAAAAATCGCGCCCTTCCGCTAGTTCGATGCCCATCGTGCGGATGAAGTCGTGGTCGATCCACATGTTGTTGATGCGGACCGATTCCTCTTCCGGAGCGCCGTCCGGAGTAAAGAGGATGTCGTTCACCAGGCCGCCCGGCAGTTCGTTGGCCACCGTAACGCCCAATACGTTGGGATAGCCGGCGATCTTGTCCTTGTAGGCATTGTAGATCACGCGTTGCCTGGGGTCTCCAAGCGGCATGACCACCAGTTGTTCTTTGTCAAATCCAAGGTGCTTGTCCTGCACGAACCGCATCTGGTCCGCTACCACGCCCGTGCCGATGATGAACACGACCGATATTACGAATTGCAATACGACCAGTATCTTCCGAAGGTTCGTATTCACCGCGCCCGCCCTTGAATAGCCCTTCAGCACGGAGACGGGTTGGAACGAAGACAGGAACAGTGCCGGGTAGCTGCCGGCCAGTGCACCGGCCAGCACAACGATTCCGAGCAGGCCGAATACCGTGCGCATATCGTCGAACGCAAAGATCAGTTCCTTGCCGGCCAGGGTGTTGAACGCGGGCAGAAACGCAAGGACCAGTCCCGCGGCCACGGCCAGTGAAAGCAACGCCATGATCGTGGATTCACCCATGAACTGACTGATCAGCTGAACGCGGTACGCCCCCAATACCTTGCGGATGCCTACCTCCCTGGCTCGCCCGGCGGAGCGGGCCGTCGCGAGGTTCATGAAGTTGATGCAGGCGATCAACAGGAGAAAGAAAGCAACGGCCGTGAAGATGTAGATGTAAGCGATGTCGCTGTTCGCGCCCAGTTCCCCGTCGAGGTTCGAATGCAGGTGAATGCTGGTCAGTGGCTGAAAAACGGCCTTTATTTGCGCGTTGAACTGCCGCAGGACCGGCCCGTAGCGCGTTTCGATAAACTCCGCCAGTTTCGGTTCCAGGGAATCCGGCGTGTTACCGTCGGAAAGAAGCAGATAGGTGTACAGGTCCGGGGCGAAGTTCTGGGTATTCCTGCCGTAGTCCAGCCCACCGTAAATCGGGTTGACGTTGAGCGTTTCGAAGGACCCCAGGAAACTGAACGTCATATGGGAATTGCGCGGTACGTCTTCCATTACGCCGGTAACGGTCAGGTCGTACGTGTTATCGATGCGAATCACTTTGCCCAGTGCTTCGTCCCGTCCGAAGTACCTTGCCGCCGTGGATTCGGTAATCACCACCGTATTGGGGGCATTCAAGGCCGTGTTCGCGTCGCCGCGTACCAGTTCGAAATCGAACAGATCCAGTATGCCGTGATCCGCGAAGTAGAATCCCGGCTCGTTGAACCGTTTGTTGCCCTCCGCGTAGGTGACCTGCCAGGAGACCAGCGGCGCTTTTACGCGGGCGAATCCTTCAACATCCGGGAAGTTGTCGGCCAGCATCCATCCCCAGGCCGCCGGGCTCCGGGCGGTCCGGGTTTCCGCTCTGTCCACCGTCTCTATCGACATGGCAAGCCGGTAGATCCGGTCGTGCCGCGACGCGTACCGGTCATAACCGAGTTCATCCTGTACATAGAGCATGATCAGGATGCAACTGGCCATCCCCACCGCGAGACCCAGGACGTTGATCACGGCGTATCCCTTTTGGCGCAGGGTGTTTCGATGGATGATCTTGAGGTAGTTCAGGAACATGATTGCGCCTTGGGTTCAGGGGAACGGGTGTACTGGAGCGTCAGCGTATGAACGGGTTTGTTTCAGTCGTTATTCGCTTGATTATGGCGATCTGTAGTTTGACCCCTGCTGCGCCTGAAACGTTGCGAAAGATTTGCGCCTCGCATTTCGAGCCGGCGCGGCCGCCTCGCTTTGTTGCCGCCGATTGACCGGCGCCGTTGTCAAACAGGCTGTTGATTCCGCGGAAACCGGTCTGCGGGATGATGCAGCATGCAGGCGGTTGTCCGCGGTAGTATTTGTGGCGGACAACCGGTAGTACCTGTGGCGGAATGAAGAACGGACGGGAGGTACGGTGGGGATGCAATCTGTGCCGGAACATCGGGGTGGCTGGGGCCATCCTCGATGTGCTGGCAGCGGTGGCTTAGGTGGCGTGCCTGAGCTTTCCGATCTGCCGGCGTCTCGGGGTGGGATGCGCGGACCGGGATTGCCACGACAGTCGACTATTTGATTATGAAATGAAAATGCCGAGGGACAGAGTCGAACTGTCGACACATGGATTTTCAGTCCACTGCTCTACCGCCTGAGCTACCTCGGCAACCTTACCTCGCAAAGCCTGTCAATATTAGCGATGGCCATGTGCGATGTCAACAAAAATTACCCCTGTGGAAGGAAAATCCGGCAGGGCTGCAAACGGGGTAACAAAGCGGTTATACGCGGTCTTTGAGCTACTTGCCTTCGACCGTGCTGTCATCGAAATGCAGCATGAATTCGATGTAGTCGAGTTCCCGGTCGATAGCCTGCCGCTTGGTGACAATGGTGTTGGTGGCCAGGTAGTGGGCCAGGCCACGGAACTGCTTGCGGACGCGGATGAGACGGTTGCGGAGGTAGGGCGCGTTGGGGTTGTCCCCTGGCATCGCAAGGATCTGGCCGTAGAGCCGTTCTATTTTACCGTCCGTGTCGACCAGGGGGTTGCGGACCTCGTCGATGTAGTCCTGGTCGTGGCATTCGCCGCAAGGCGCGGTGATGGACACCATGTCGATGTTTACTTCCTTCACGTCGTGGCTGTCGTGGCAGGTGACGCATCCCGGTTCGAAGTCATTGGCCTCGAAGAGGTCCCCGTGGGCGCTTTCCCAGAAGCTTTCCAGCGCTTCCTGGTGACAGCGTCCGCAGTCCTCGGGAATGGCCTCGGGCAGCGGCGCGTCCATGAACCCGTTCTGCTCGCCCATGGCCACGGTGAGGATGGTGCTGGTGGGATCGCCCCCGTGGCACGTGTCGCAGAAAACTCCGCGCCACGCATGGATGCTCCCCTGCCATTGCGCGACCTGTTTGGCGAGGGGTTCGCCCAGGCGCTGGTGACACAGGGCGCAATTGTCGGTCATCCGCGTTTCGAGCTTGCGCCAGTTCGTTACGGGAGAATCGGGCGTTCGTTGCCCGCGGGCCGTTGGCAGGGCCACGGCGATCATGACGGTCAACACGAGCATGACGACGGCGGTCCGGATTATGTAGGTCACTCGGTGCGCTTTCTGAGTTTGCTGTTCATACCACCTGTAATTCCGGCTGGGGACGCAGTAATGTACACCGTCCAGCCCTTCCCGCTTCAACAAATAATACCATCGCAAATAGTAACGCGCGCCGGCTCCTCTATCAAGCACTAACCCCGAATATCCTCATGGGACCCGGTATAAAATCCCCTTTACACGGAGCGCCTGCATCCTATCTTTATCTGAGCCATTTGCAGGCATGAATCCAATGCAACTTTACTGACCAATACGGGGAAGAAGCGAATGAGACTGGTTCAATTCTATGAACCCGGCCAGGATTCCGGTCTGGGTATCGTCCAGGACGATCATGTCATCGACCTCACGGAGATCATGCCTGAGGTGGAGACCGTCAACGACCTCATGCACGTATCCGGCGTCGCGCGCCTTTCACTGTCCGAACTCGTCGATCGCGCCGTGCAGGATTACGAAGGCCAGTTGACCGGGTTCACTTACGAATCGATCGATGCCACGCCGGACGTAGGCGTACCGCACCTGATGGTCCCGGTGTTCGCGCCCGAGGTGTGGGGCTTCGGCGTGACCTACAAACGGAGCGCCGAGTTCAGGGACGACGACGCCCAACAGACCATCTATGACCAGGTGTACAATTCCGACCGGCCGGAATCGTTCTTCAAGGCCACCGCTTCCCGATGTTCGGGACCGAACGCGCCTATTTGCGTGCGCAGTGACTCGAAGTTCACCGCAACCGAGCCCGAATTGGCCTACGTGCTGGGCGAAGAAGGCGAGATAGTCGGCTACACCCTGTGCAACGACGTTTCGGCCTGGGATATCGAGAAGGAGAATCCCCTCTACCTGAACCAGTCCAAGATATACCAGGGCTGTTGCGCGCTCGGTCCCACGCTCGTCACCGCGGATGCTATCGACGACCCCTATGACATCGACATTCACTGCCGGATACTGCGGGACGACGCCGTCGTGTTCGAAGGGGAGTCCAACACGTCGCAGCTGGCGCGCGGCTTTGACGAGTTGAACGAATACCTCTACCGGGACAATCTCATTCCGGCGGGTACCGTCGTTTCCACGGGTACGGGCATCATCTTGCCGAACGACCTGGGACTGAAGGAGGATGACATCGTAGTGATTTCCTCTCCCCAGATCGGCGTGCTCTCCAATCCCGTACAGCAGCTATAGGTTGCGTAAAACCATGGCAAAACGAAACACCGGCCTTAACCGCCATCAGAAGGCCTGGCGAAAACCGGGCGAGGAACGCGTGAGCAGAGAAGATATCGCCGAACTCCTGCGCCTGTCTCAAAGCGTGGATCCTGCAGAACGGATCGTGGCGGCGACCTACATGTGTCCGTGCCACGTCCGTCACCGCAATGAAGAAGTCTGGAAAGCGCTCTACCGCATGATGGAGGACGAGGACGCCCGGGTCCGCCGCCGTGCGTGGCATACGCTGGAAGACGGGGGTTGTCCCACCGATCCCGCCTTCGAACCCATTGTCAGGCGCGCGCTGCAAACAGAAACGGATCGCCAGGTGCTCGGATTCGCGCGACGGTTCGCGGAGCCGTACCGTGAAAACGATGTGGTCGCCATGAAACGGGCGGAAAGCCCGGCAGGCAAGCAGACGGGAAAATGCGACTTCTGTGGCAGGACCGGGGTGCCGGTACTGCAGGATTATGATACGGAAATCCCCGCGGGCGGGATGACACGGGCCGCGTGGATCTGCGACGATTGTACCATAAAAACATGACAAACTTCGAAATTGCCGTGATCGCCGGGGACGGTGTAGGCCCCGAAGTCATCGAGGAAGGCATAAAGACGCTCGAAGCGCTGGGCGAACCGGCTTTCCGTTTTACCCGGTTCGACTGGAGTTCCGACCGCTACAAACGTACAGGCAGGTTTATTCCGGAAGGCGGCCTGGACGAACTGGCCGCATACGATGCCATCTTCTTCGGTGCGGTCGGCGATGAGGAGGTCCAGGATCACATCACCCTGAACAACCTGATTCTGCCCATACGCCGCAGATTCGACCAGTACGCCTGCGTCCGGCCCGCCTATCTGTACGAAGGGGTTCGGTCCCCCCTGGCGGACCAGGGGCCCGGGGACATTGACCTGGTGGTTGTCCGGGAGAACACCGAAGGGGAATACGCCGACATCGGGGGCCGCGTGTATCACCAGACCGACCAGGAGGTCGCGGTCCAGACTTCTGTTTTCACCCGGCACGGCACGGAACGGATTATCCGCTATGCATTCGAAGAAGCGCGGCGGCGCGGAGGAAGGCGCAGGGTCACGTCCATTACGAAGTCGAATGCCCAGGGTCACGGCATGGTATTCTGGGACGAGGTGTTCGATAACGTGAAGCAGGAATACGGAGATATCGAGACCGAATCCCTCCTGATCGACGCGGCGGCCATGGATTTCGTGCGCAGGCCGCAGGATTTCGACGTGGTGGTGGCCTCGAACCTTTTCGGCGACATCCTGACCGATATTTCGGCGATTACCATAGGCAGCATGGGACTGGCCCCCAGCGCGAACCTGAACCCCGAACGTTTACATCCCTCCATGTTCGAACCGGTCCACGGTTCGGCCTTCGAACTGATCGGAAAGAGCCAGGTCAACCCCATCGCCACGATCCTGGCAGCGGCCATGATGGTCGAGTTCCTGGGCCAGACGGAAGCCGGATCGGCCATACGAAGCGCCGTGACGGAAAATCTCGTCGAGGCCAGGATCCGCACGCCCGATATCGGTGGTACGTCGCGTACCGTCGATGTGGGCGATGACATCGTACGGCGCCTGTCGCAACGGTAGCCCTGTTTTTGATCCTCGATACACGGTCCGTTACAGAAGGCCGAGTTTCTTCATGGTCCCGCGCAGCTTTTCCCGTTGCTCTTTCGACAGGGGCCTGCCCGGCGGCCGCGCCGCGCCGCACTCGATGCCGAGACGCTCGCTGAGCGCCGCCTTGGCCACGGAATGGAACTCACCGCCGCACGCGCCCAGGTCCGCCCACACTCCACTGGCCCGGTCCTGCGCGGTTTCTGCGCGTTCGAGATCACCCGTACGGTAGGCATTCCATATTTCAACCCAGTATTCCGGCGCTGCGATGGGCGGACCGTCAACGCAGCCCGTAGCGCCGATCGTCAAGGCCGGGAGCATCAACTGGTGATTGCCAACCAGGCAGTCGAGCCCCATGGCCGAGAAGTTCCGCACGGCCGGGAAGAACTGCGAGGAATGTTTAAGTCCGGCCAACTGGGGCACCCGGTCCTGGATCTTCCGCATCAGGCTGGTGGTGATCTCAACGCCCGTGGACTGGGGCAGGTTATAGACGAACAGCGGTAGATCCGCCGCCGCGGCCACGATACGATAGTGTTCGGCGATCGCGTCGTCTGTCCTGCCGTAGAAGAAAGGCGGTACGCAGCAAATAGCTTCCACCCCGGCGCCCGCGGCATGTTCCGCCAGCCGGGCCGCACGGTCCGTGGTTGCGGCGCCGACGTGCATAATATTGTTCACCCGGCCCTGGGCCTGGTCCGCCGCCGCCGAAGCGATCCGCATGTTCTCCTCGTCGCTGAGCAGTATGCTTTCCCCTGTGCCCCCTGCGATCCAGAATCCGTGGACACCGGCCCCGATGTTGAATTCCATGACCCGGCGGAACGCCTCTTCATTGAAACTGCCGTCGCCGTTCATCGGGGTGATAATGGCAGGCAGGATACCTTCGAACGCGGACATGCGTACAACTCCTTCCAGTCGGGTGGACATGACGTACTGATCGGATGTTCCCTATCGCGCCACGCAAGCAGGCGGCCTCTTCAGGGGAAAGTATGTCGATCGGTGAATTTCGGATGTTCCCTATTGCGCCGCGCAAGCAGGCGGCGTCTTCAGGGGAAAGTATGTCGATCGGCGGATTATGGAAGGGTTATTTCGCCCTGCGGACATCCCATAAACTGCTTGACAATATACGTTTAAACTACTGTTATTCTACGATCGTCTGCCAACCAGGCCAATCGCGTCGTTGCGCTCAGAGGAATTCCCTCCCGGGCGCCGTGGCCGGTCCAGGCGCGACCGGCCGGTCCGGCCGGTACACCCGTTCCCGCAAGATCGGAATCCCTATAGCATGAGCTCGCAGAATAGACTGGTACACGAATACGACAAGTTTCTGGATTGCGTGCACTGCGGATTGTGTCTTCCGGCATGTCCGACTTATACTGAACTCGGCATGGAAATGGACTCCCCGCGTGGCCGCATCCACCTCATGCGAGCCTATGCGGACGGTCGAATTGAACTGACGGGTCATTTCGAGAAGCACATAGACGGGTGCCTGGACTGCCGGGCCTGTGAAACGGCCTGTCCCGCGGGTGTCCTCTACGGCAGTCTCGTGGAAGCCGCCCGGGCGGAGATCGTGGAAAAACGGCCCCGTTCCGTGGTTGACCGGTTTCTCCGGAAACTGGTGTTCGAAATGCTGCTGCCTTCGCGCTTCAGGCTCTCCGTCGCCTTCCTGCCGTTGCGCGCCTACCAGGCACTGGGTCTTCAGAAGATCGTACGGATTCCGGGATTGACGAAACTGCTCCCGTCACGGCTTCGCGACATGGAATCCATGATCCCTGTCATGCCGGACCGGGCCATGAAAGGGCAGTTGAGACCGTTCATGCCCGCACGGGGGAAGTCCAGCCACCGCGTGGGCCTGATATCGGGTTGCGTTATGAACGAAATGTTCACCCACGTGAACACCGCCACCGTCCGGGTATTGAACGAAAACGGTTGCGACGTAGTCATACCCGAAACCCAGACCTGCTGCGGCGCGCTTCAGGTGCACAGCGGTGAGCGTACCGTGGCCGAATCGCTTGCCCGCAGGAACATCGATGCTTTTGAAAAGGCGGAAGTGGACACCATCATCATAAACGCCGCGGGATGCGGCGCACAACTGAAAGAGTACGGTGAGTTGCTAGCAGGGGATCCTGCTTACCGGGACCGCGCCTTTGCCTTTTCGAACAAGGTTAAGGACGTTCACGAGTTTCTCGCCGGGATACCCGTTAATGAGGAGATGGGTACGGTCAGGGCGCGAGTCGCCTATCACGACGCCTGCCACCTTGCTCACGGCCAGCGCGTGCGGGAGGAACCCAGGGACCTGCTGAGCCTGATTCCCGGGCTCGAACTCGTCGAGCTGGAGGAATCGGACTGGTGCTGCGGCAGCGCCGGCATATACAATCTGACGCATCCCGAAATGGCGGACAGGCTACTCGTCCGCAAGATGGGTCATGTCAGACAAGCGGAACCCGATGTGGTGGCGACAGGAAATCCCGGCTGCATCCTGCAGATCCAGCACGGCGTTCGACGGGATGGAAGGGAGATCGATGTCCTTCATCCCGTGGAACTGCTGGACAGGGCTTATCGCCTGAAGCGCGAGGAAGCAAACAACGTTTAACCGGAATCCCCTGACGGCGTTTAGCAAGCATCATCGCGACCAGGTTTCGGCCCGGCGCCACAATATCCCATTGGAGTGTTATCGTTATGCCCGTTTTCGAATATGAATGCGCCGGTTGTGGTGAAGATTTTGAATTGCTGGTAAAGAACGCGGACGCGTCGGAAAACGTTTCATGCCCCGCGTGCTCGGACAACGACGTGGTCAAGAAATTCTCCGCCTTCGCCACGGCGATTTCGGCGAAAGACACCTCGGCGGCCCCGGCACCCGTGCCATCCGCGCCATGCGGTCCCGCCTGCGGATGCCATCATTAACGTTCATGAAACACATTCGGTGAGACCCCATTTCACCCGGTCCGGGTGATCGTATCGTCGTACAGTATGATCTACCGGCCGCAAACCGGACGGAAACGCATGCAAATAGACGTGAAAATCGGTCGAATCGGATCGGAAATCGACACCAACGTGATCATCGGGCTCTTCAAGGGCGATCTGCTCGAGGAGACCGATTCCATGGTCATGGAGAGCGCCCTGCGCCGTTATCTGCATGGCATACTGAAGCTGGGTGATTTCAAGGGCGATGAACAGGAAGTCGCGGTGCTGTATCCGTGCGGCCAGGCGCCGCCCGGAAGGGTAATCCTCCTGGGGCTCGGTGCACGAAGCGATTTCTGTCTGGAAACGGTCCGGCGCGCATCCGGCATAGCGGTCAAACGGGCCCTCAAGCTCGGCGTTTCTGAACTTACGACGGCCGTGCACGGACTGGACGTACCGGACTTTGAACTGCAGGAATGCGCACAAGCCACCGTGGAAGGATTATTACTGGGCGAATACCGGTATGATTGCCACAAGTCCGCCGGACCGGAGCGAACCATGCTCGAGAACCTGACGGTCGTGATACAGCAGCGCGCGCAAGCCAATGAGGTCCGGGACGGGATCGAAACCGCGCGGATAACCGCCGCGGGAACGGCGCTGGCACGCGACCTCTCCAATGCCCCCGGGAATGCGCTTCCACCGCGCAAATTGGCTTCGGCTGCTCGGAAAATGGCTGCCGATTGCGATCTTAAATGCCGTGTCCTCACCCGGAAGAACATTGAAAAAGAACGCATGGGCGCTTTGATCGCAGTCAATGCGGGCAGTGAGGAACCCCCCCGATTCATCGTTCTGGAGTACGGAACTCCTTCCGAAGGCCGGGATACCCTGGTTTTCATCGGGAAGGGCATCACCTTCGACAGCGGGGGCATTTCGATCAAACCGAGCGGCGGCATGGAAGAAATGAAACACGACATGTCGGGCGCGGCCGCCGTGATCGGCGCCATGCAATCTATCGCCATGTTGAAACCGCCCCTTCACGTCGTGGGGCTCGTTCCCGCCACCGAAAACCTCCCGGACGGTAAGGCCTTGAAACCAGGCGACATCATCACGACCCTATCGGGTAAGACGATCGAAGTGATCAACACCGACGCCGAGGGGCGCCTCGTCCTGGCCGATGCCCTGGGGTACGCGGAACGATTCAGTCCGGCGGCGGTGATCGACCTGGCCACGTTGACCGGCGCATGTGTAGTCGCCCTCGGCCACGCGGCATCGGGGATGATGGGCAATGACGAGCCGTTGCAGGAACGGGTACGCAAGGCCGGAGAGACGACGGGCGAGCGAGTCTGGCCCCTGCCGATCTGGAAGAATTACCACGACCAGATCAAGAGCCATATCGCCGACGTGAAAAACACGGGCGGTCGATGGGGCGGCGCACTGACCGCCGGCGCCTTTCTCGATAGCTTCGTCGAGCGTCCCTGGGTACATCTCGACATCGCGGGAACGGCCTACACGGAGACGAGCAAGTCCTATTGCCCGAAAGGCGCTACCGGAGTGGGGGTTCGCCTGCTCGTCCAGCTGGTTAGAGATTGGAAATCCTGATTCGTGCGCATCGTTCAACTTTCCGATCCCCATATCGTGCCGGCGGACCGGCAGCCCGTCCACGGCCAGGACACGCTGGAACGGCTGCGGGCCGCCGTAGATACGGTCAACGTGTTGAGTCCCGCACCCGATCTCGTCGTTATGACGGGCGATCAGATAAACGACGGATCCGAGGACTCCTACCTGGCGATTAGGGACGTCCTTTCTTCCCTGGATTTTACCTGTCACATGGCCATGGGCAATCACGACTACAGACCGGTCTTCCGCCGGATCATGCTGGAAGAATCCGTCGCGAATTCAGCCCCGTACTACTACGCGCTGGACCGGGCCGGCCAACGGGTTATCGTGCTCGATACGCAGGACGAAGGGGAGGTGGCGGGCAGGCTGGACGACGTACAGCTGGACTGGCTGGAGCGAGCGTTGTCTTCCAACTCGCCCGCCGTCATCTGCATGCATCACCCGCCCGTACCCGTGGGCGTCGCCTGGATGGATGAGTTGATACTGCAGGAAAGCGGCCGTTTTCTCAGGATATGCAATGCCCGGCCCGCGTTACGATTGATCCTGTGCGGTCACGTGCACCACGACTTCTGCATGGAACTCGACCATGCAACCGTCCTGACCGCACCGAGCGTGGGACTGCAGTTCCGCAAGGACCCCGTGATCAGAGCGGACGGCACCCGTGTTATTGCAACGGACGAACCGGCCGCGTTCCGGATCGTCGATATCGACGACTCGGGCTGGATGACCTCGATACACCAACTCGCCTCGTAACCGAACCATACCGGACCCGTTACATGCTGATTGATGATCTGAGGGAGATACAGGCACGTCACGGCTATCTGCCCGAAGAGGAACTGAAATCCCTGTCGGAGCGCAAGGGCATCCCCCTATACGAAGCCCATGGCGTGGCCAGCTTCTACCCTCACTTCAGACTCAAACCTCCGCCGGCGGCTACGCTGCGCGTCTGTACCGACCTCACGTGCCACCTCCACGGAGCCTGTGATTTGCTGGAGACCCTGCGTGAAACCGTGGATTATGCCGGGCTTGAAAACTGGGAGGTATCCGAAGTTTCCTGCCTTGGACAGTGCGACGGGGCGCCGGCGGTCTCGATCAACGATCGCAGTTACCGGTCCATGTCACCGGACCGTCTTAGCAATTTCGTCGCCCGTTTGGCCGAAGATGGCACGGTCGCCCGGCAACCCGCCAGGCGGCGTGCCAGCCCGGGACTTATCGATCCTTATGGCCATCCCCTGGCCGCCGAATCGTTAAAAGCGTGGGTTTCGGACGGCAACTCGGACCGGATTCTGCAGGCGCTCAAAGACAGCGGGCTATGCGGCATGGGCGGAGCCGGATTCCCGACGGGTGTGAAGTGGGACCTGGTCCGGAAGGCCGAATCCGAAGTCAAGTACGCGATCTGCAATGCGGACGAGAGCGAACCCGGCACGTTCAAGGACCGCGAGATCCTGTACCATTATCCCCATCTCGTCGTCGAGGGACTGATCCTGGGTGGTCTCGTGGCCGGGGCAAACCAGGGATACCTGTACCTTCGCCATGAATACGACCGGGAACGGGAAGTGCTGGAGAAGACCATCAAAGCGTTCTACTCCGCGGGATACCTGGGCGACGGCGTTTTCAATTCGGAACATTCGTTTCACCTTGAGATCTTCGACAGTCCGGGCGGTTATATCTGCGGCGAGGAGACGGCCCTGCTGGAAGCAATGGAAGGCAAACGTGCAGAACCCCGGAACAAGCCGCCGTTCCCAGGTACGCACGGGCTTCACGGCAGGCCCACGCTTATTAACAATGTGGAGACCTTCGCCTGGGTGCCCGCCATTCTGCGTCGCGGCGCCGAATGGTTCAGAAGCCAGGGGATAAACGGCGCGGCGGGACGCAAGTATATCGCCCTCAGCGGGCACGTCAACCGGCCCGGCGTGTTCGAAATCCCCCTCGGAACGCGGGTTCGCGATCTCATAGACAACGAGGGGGGCGGCGTTTCCGGCGGACGCAAGCTGAAGGCCTTTTCACCAGGAGGCACGTCGTCGGGTTTCCTTCCAGCTTCCCTGGCGGACATTCCCCTCGACTTCAAGCCCCTGGCGGACGCCGGGTCCATGCTGGGTTCCGGTGCGGTCATCGTTCTGGCCGAGGGCACGGACATGGTGGATCTTGCCCTGAACGCGGTAAAGTTCTTCCGCAACGAGTCCTGCGGAAAGTGCGTGCCCTGCCGGACCGGTACGGAGCATCTCGTTCAGTTATTGGAAAAGGTGATTGAAGGCAACGGGCGGCCCGACATGCTGGCACCCGTAAAGGATGTTGCAGAAGCGATGGAGCTATCGTCCATATGCGGGCTCGGCCAGGCTGCGGCACTTCCGCTTACCTCCGCCCGCCGGCATTTCCCGGAAGAGTTCGAGATCCTCTGTCGGCAAGCGGCGGATCGACAGGCCGATCGCACCACGGGCGGTGCCGATGCGCAGTGATTCCGTGACACTGACCCTCGACGGCAGACGCGTAACCGCGCCGGAAGGCGCCACGATCTGGGAAGCGGCCCGCTCGGCCGGTATCGAAATCCCCACGCTTTGCCACGATCCCGGGATGCGTCCCGTGGCTGTGTGCCGCGTGTGCGTAGTAGACGTGGAAAACGCCCGGACCTTGCCGGCGGCTTGCATCCGCCAGGTGGAAGAGGGCATGGTCGTGCGTACTGATACGGAGCGGGTCCGGCGTACCCGCCGTACCCTCGTGGAATTGCTGGAGGCCGGACAGCCGAAGGCGCCGGATCGGCGCAAGCCGGTCGAGCAGGATGAGCTGGCGCGCCTGGGCAGGCAGCTCGCCGCGCAACCCGAAAGGTTTGCCCCGGCGGCGAATGCAACGCGGCATGAGGACGTGTCCTCGCCGGTGATCGCGGTGGCGCACAATGCCTGCATCCTGTGCGACCGTTGTATCCGCGCCTGCGACGACGTGCAGGTAAACGACGTCATCGGCCGTGCCGGCAAGGGCTGCGGTACCCGGATCGCCTTCGACAACGACCTGCCCATGGGGAAGTCCTCCTGCGTCTCCTGCGGTGAGTGTGTGGCCGCCTGTCCCACCGGGGCCCTGACCGACATCCCGCTCGTGGATACGGCTGGGAGCAGCCCCGGGTCCGTGAAACCGGCCGCAGACCCGGATTGCCTGTCCGATCGCGAACAACACGTTCCCCGTGATGTCGTTGCGCAAGGGGATGAGCGGGACGTTACGCGGATCGACTCCCTGTGTCCCTACTGCGGGGTGGGCTGTGGTATCACGTACCATGTTCGAAACAACAGGATCCTGAGGGCGACCGGACGGGAGGAGACCCACACGGAAGGCAGGCTGTGTGTCAAGGGAAGGTATGGCTACGATTACACGCACCATCCTCAGCGGCTCCTGAAACCGCTCATCAGGAGGGAAGACGCCTATCCTAAGCAACCGCTTTCGGCGGATTTCAGGGATTACCGGGAATTCCGGCGTTCGCTGCGGTCCGCGGACTGGAACGACCGCATCCGCGAAGTATATCGGGAAGCCGAATGGGATGAGGCGCTCGACCTTGCGGCCCGGAGACTGCTGGAAATCAAGCAATCGAACGGACCGGGCGCCCTGGCCGGCTTCGGTTCGGCCAAGGTCACCAACGAGGAAGCCTACCTCTTCCAGAAGCTGATCCGTGTCGTATTCGGTACCAACAACGTAGACCACTGCACGCGTCTCTGCCACGCGTCTTCCGTTGCGGCACTCACGGAGGCCATCGGAAGCGGGGCTGTGTCGAACGCCTTCCAGGAAGTCCTCGACACCGATGTGATTTTCGTGATCGGCTCCAATACGGAGGACAACCATCCCGTCGCCGCCACCTACATGAAACAGGCGGCCCAAAAGGGGATCAAGCTCTACGTGCTCGATCCGCGCCGGCCCACCATCGCGGACCACGCCACCCGGTACGTGCGGTTCAAGCCCGGCACGGACGTCGCATTGCTCAACGGATTGATGCACGTAATCCTGCGGGAAGGATTGCAGGACGACGCGTTCATTGCGGACCGTACCGAAAAAATCGAAGCGCTCGCCGAATCGGTGCGTTCATACAACCCGGAAATGACCTCCAGGATCACCGGCGTTTCCGCGGAATTGATCGAAGAGCTGGCGCGAGTTTACGGGCGCGCGGAGCGGGCGATCATCTTCTGGGGCATGGGGATCAGCCAGCACGTCAAGGGCACCGACAATGCCCGGGCGCTCATTTCGCTGTGTCTCATGACCGGCAACATCGGGCGCCGCGGCACCGGGCTGCATCCCCTGCGCGGCCAGAACAACGTGCAGGGCGCTTCGGACGTGGGACTGATCCCCCGGTACTACCCGGGCTATCAGTCTGTTACGGACCATGAAGTGCGCAGACGATTCGAATCCGCATGGGGCAAAGCCCTGGATCCGGCGGATGGACTGACCGTCGTGGAGATCATGCACGGCGCGCTCGATGGACGCATCGCCGGCATGTTCATGATGGGAGAGAATCCCTTCCTGTCGGACCCGAACATGAACAAGGTAAGAAAAGCGCTGCAGAACCTGTCCTTTCTGGTCGTCCAGGACATCTTCCTGACGGAGACCGCCGAATTCGCCGACGTGGTCCTGCCAGCTTCCACCGCGATCGAGAAAAAAGGCACCTATGTCAACACCAACCGCATGGTCCAGGTCGGCAGGCAGGCGATCCAGCCACCAGGCGAAGCGCGGCTGGACGGGGATATACTGATCGACCTGGCCAACCGGATGATAAGGATGGAGCAAGGCGATGCGCGCGACGCATGGGAATACGGGAGCCCGGAGGAAGTCTGGGAGGAGATCGTGGGACTGACGCCTATATTCAATGGGATCACCTATGAAGCGATGGAACAAAGCACGGTGGTATGGCCGCTTGACGAGCCCATCCTATTCGGCGATATCTTCCCCATCGGACGCGGGCGATTCATGCCCGTATCCTTCGCGCCGCCCGATGAACTGCCGGACGCTGAGTTCCCCTTTGTCCTGAATACCGGACGGCTTCTGCAACACTGGCATACGGGAACCATGACCCGCCGGGCGAAAGCCCTGGATGCCATAGCGCCCGAAGCGTTCGTCGAGATGACGCCGGCGGACCTGGACCTTCTCGGCGTGGTCGACGGCGAACCGGTCGTCGTCCGCTCCCGCCGCGGCGCCATCACGCTGAAATCGAAGGCCTCGACGCGGGTCGCCGAAGGCAACGTCTTCATTCCCTTCCACTTCAAGGAAGCGGCCGCCAATATCCTGACCAACGACGCCCTGGATCCCGAGGGCAAGATCCCCGAGTTCAAGTACTGCGCGGTGGCGGTCGAGAAAGTCGTTGTAGGGGGATAGGGAACAGCCGGCTATTGAAGGGTATTTGCACGTCCAGGCTTCCCTGGCCTGACGATGTGTTTTTGTAATCCGGTTTATTCCCGTCCACTCCCCTGCCTGATCAGCAGTAACGCGCAACGCCGGCCCGTCCGGTCCCCACCTGAAACGTCTCGATTCCACCGGTGCCGCCGGTGCGCCAGTCCACCGGACATGGAAATGAAACTATTTCGTCCGGTTATCCGTAGTAGAGACGTGAATTCGAACGCTGGAAATCCCTCCATGATGGATTACGACTTCGACGAGAGCTACCGGAAGCACTCCCGGCGGATTCTCGCGCTTTGCAGGTATCTGTTGAAGTCAGCCGACGAGGCCGAGGACGCGACCCATGAAGTTTTCGTCCGCGCCTACGAGAAGCGTTCGACGAGAGATCACTCGAAATCACGCCTGAACTGGCTGCTGAAAATAGCTACCAATCACTGTCTTGACCGATTGCGGCGTCGAAGTTCGGAGGCCAGGCTCTTCGAAACCGCAGACCTCGATCGGATCGGACCGTCCAGGGTGTCCGAGGATACGCTCGAGTATCTGGTGCAGGCGGAGAAGGGGGAAAGCGTGCGGTCCGCCGTCCAATCGCTACCGGAGAAGTACCGCGTACCCCTCGTACTGGCCTACTATAACCAGTTCTCCTACGACGAAATCGGTAAAACTCTCGGGCTGAAACGGAATACGGTAGCGACGCTGCTATTCCGCGCCAAGCAGCAATTAAGAAAGGAACTGGCCGAATTATGACCGATACAGGTGTGCAAAGCAAATCCTGTCCGGCCGAACTGACCTGCGCGATGTACGCCGATGGCGAGTTGTCCGTATCCGAGGCAAAGCTGTTGCGCGAACATCTCGGCCACTGTCCCCGTTGCCGTGACCTGGTCCTTGCGTTACAGACGGAAAGAGAAACGCTCGTCGGGTTTCTCGGTGACGCGGATGCGTTCCTAGCTGAATCTGAGCCGGAACCTGTCCAGGCCGCTTCCCCGGCACTGGTCCTGCGGCTCATGGGCCTGGTCTTCGGTGCCGCACTCTTGTTGAGGATGGGACTCGACCTGGTAATGGGCCTTCAGCTGCCCTGGGGACTGGCCTGGCTCAATCCGCTCCAGGTTTCCGGTCAGCTGTCCCTGCTGTTCAGCTCATGTGTCTATTTAATCCGCGAAGGAGGATCGATCATGGAGTCCCTGATGATAACCGCCGGATTCACCGCCCTGGCCGGCATGCTTGTTTATTTGATTTTTGTGAGTTTTCAAAGGTCTGCCGGGTTGCCGATGATGCTTGGTACCCTGATACTGGCATTCATAGCAGCCCCGCCGGCGAAAGCCATCGAGATCAAGTCCGGCGAGAGTGTGTCGATTGAAGCCAATGAAGTCATCGACGACACCTTCGTTGCCTTCGGTCGTACCGTGCGTATTGACGGGGTGGTGACCGGAGACCTGATCGCCTTCGCGGAATCGATCGATATCCAGGGCTCGGTGCACGGAGACGCGTTCTTTTTAGGGCAGAACATAGAGATTGAAGGCAAGGTCGAAGGCGGCGTCGGGGCATTCGGAGAGGTGATTCGCCTGGGAAATACGGTCGGACAAAGCGTATACGGGTTCGGCAAATCCATTCTAACAAGACGGGACGCCGCGATCGAGGGAGACCTGTTTGCTTTCGGCGACCAGATCAACGTGGGCGGGTCGATAGGCCGGAATGTGGCGGTGTTCGGCAACAGGCTAACCGTATCGGGGAAGGTATTACGGGATGTAACCTTCTCGGGTCGCATCGCGGCCATTCAGTCGTCCGCATCGATCGGCGGCAACCTCGACGTGAATCTGTCGAGTGAGGAAGACCTGCTATTGGACTCCGCCTCATCCGTTGCGGGCACAACAAGTATCGGCGTTCGTGACGAGCGCCAGGAGGAGTCGGGATCGTTCTGGTCGTTCTGGTCGCTCCTGTTTTCGGTCTTGTGGCTGGCTGCGGCATTCATTTCGGGCATGTTAGTGTTCTGGGCGCTACCCGCTTTCCGGCGCCAGCCGCTGGAAGATTTCAGGTCGATACTCGTGTCCGCCGGCACCGGGGTCGTAATCCTTATTGCCCTGCCGGTCGCAGCGGCGGTGTTCGCCGTGACACTTATCGGCCTTCCTGTAGGTTTGGTCACACTGGTTCTATTGGCGGTGGGTCTTTACCTGTCCAAGATCATCGTGGCGCACTTTCTGGGAACCGCACTGTTGCGTTCGAAGCGACAGGATATGCGTTCGGTGGCTTTGGCGTTGTCTGTTGGACTGGTGCTGGTGCTGGTCGCGGTCAGCCTGCCCTACGTCGGCTGGGTTATCAATGGGTTGCTGGTCATATTGGGACTTGGTGCCATAAGCCAGATACTGTACCGGACTGCCAGGAACCGGACGGCCGTCGCCTGAGGGGCAGCTGAGCCAGGACCCGGGCCGACTATCTCAATGGGCGTCGTAACCGTCCCAGAAGGCCTTGCCCCATGGACTCCGGGCATCGTCCCAGTCGTCGCGCCACTGAAAAAGCAGGTCCGTGAGCGCTCGCAGCCGGTCCCGTTCCGACGGATCGCCGGCCAGGTTGTGACACTCCAACGGATCGCGTTCCAGGTCGAACAACTGGGTCGTTCGACGGCCGTCGACGACGTATTCGATCAGTTTGAACCGGTCATCCTTGACCATGCGTTGCCACTGTTGGTACGCGGCATACAGGGATGTCCGGGGTCGCACGCCGGGATCCGCCATGGTGGAGGCCAGACTCGTTCCTTCGACGGATTCCGGTGTATCGATGCCGGCCAGTTCGCACAGCGACGGGAAGATGTCCAGCAGGTAGGCGTAGGAAGATCGGCGAACTCCCCGGGGTATTCCTGGTCCGGCGAACATCAGGGGAACCCGCACGCTGTGTTCGTACATGTTCTGTTTGCCGAACAGTCCGTGCTGCCCCACGGCCAGTCCGTTGTCACCGGCAAAGACCACGATCGTATTGTCCGTCATGCCCCGGGCGTCCAGCACGTCCAGGATCCGGCCCATCTGGGCGTCCAAGTGGGTGATCATTCCGTAGTATTCGGCGATGTGCCGGCGTACTTTAAACGGGTCGCGTGGAAAGTCTTCCAACACTTCGTCCCTGACTTTGAGATCGCCGTTGTCGAAAGGGTGGCCGCCCTGGAAATTACCGGGAAGCGGGATCTGTTCCGGATCGTACAGATCCAGGTAAGCCTGCGGCATGGTCCGGGGGTCGTGGGGCGCCATGAAGGACACGTACATGAAAAAGGGATCGGTGCCTTCGTAGCTTTCCAGCCAGTCCGCGGCGCAATCGCCGAACAACTCGCTGGAATGCCTTCCCGCCGACACGCGGTCCCCGCGCCGGACTTTCAGTGCATTGGAATGAAACGCGTCGGGACACTGCGGTAACGTCCCTTCATACCGGCCTTGCGGATCATAGTCGAAGACGGGCACGTTCCAGTGGTCGTCCATACCCCCGAAGAATATCTCGGCCCCATCGGAAAAGCTGCGCGCGAAAGCCGAAACGCCGTTGTGCCATTTGCCCGTGCCCCAGGTGCGGTATCCGCAACGTTTCAGATGCTCGCCCATGAGCACATGGTCCCGAGGTATGTCCTCGCCCGCGCCGTCCAGGTGAAACAACGTGCGCCCGGTATGCAGCATGGCACGGCTCGGCATGCATATCGCGGCGGACGTGCCTCCGGGAATGTGCGCGCGGGTGAAGGCCGTCCCCCGCTCCGTCAGCCGGTCCATCGCCAGCGTATGCACGCCTGGGTTTCCAAGGGAATTCACCGTGTCGAAGCGCTGGTCATCTGTAAACAAAAAGAGGATGTTGGGTTTTTCGTTACGCAATTTACATCTTCTCCTTCTCGCGTGGTTACTGGGGTCTGTCCTTGATGACGGTACGCCCTTGATGACGGTACGCCAGCAGGAATGCATGAGATAGTTAGGAGCGATTCATGTGGCATCCCGAGGCGAGGTGTCATGGAAGGCGCCGCCATCGGGGTGTTTTATAGAGCCGTTTCGTCCAGCCCATGTCAAGCCCGTCAGTCCCTGTTCCATGATATCCCATAGCACTACCGTCGCTTCATGTACGAGACTATATTGGGTATTCTTTAAGGTTGATGCCGATTTTACCGGCAAGGGCGCAACCTTCCCCGAACGGCCGTCGGTTTGAAGCAGAAAGAGGCTGTAAATCAAAGGGAAAAAAAGTTACACGCTCCTCCTGGAAGACGTTGAAGTGGACGTCTACCGCAAGCGGATCCGGCACCTGTACATCAGGGTGGGACCTCCTGACGGCCGTGTGCGGGTTTCCGCCCCGCTGTACATCGACGAAGCATCGGTCCGACAGGCCGTGGCCAAAAGGATGTCGTGGATTCGACGGCAACAGGAGAAGCACCGCCGCCGCGGTCGTGAGACCGAACTTCGACTCGTTTCGGGAGAACGGCACTTCGTAGAAGGATCGAGCGTCTCGCTCAACGTCACGACCTATGATGGTTCCCCTTCCGTCTACCTGCTGGGAGAATCGACCCTTGAGATGCGGGTCCGTCCGGGCGCGGACCTGAAACAGCGCAGCGAACTGCTCACCCGATGGTATCGACACCGTCTGGGGTCCCGGATACCCGCGATTATTGCGGCGTGGGAGCCGGTAATGGAGGTCCAGGTGGCGGAATGGCGCATCCGGCGTATGAAGACCCGCTGGGGTACCTGCAACTGCCGTGCCCGGCGGATCTGGCTGAACCTGGAGTTGGCCAAGAAGCCCCTCCGTTGCCTGGAGTACGTGATCGTCCACGAAATGGCGCACCTGATCGAGCCATCGCACAATCGGCGGTTTTGGGGCATTCTCGACAGATTTATACCGAATTGGCGGTCGTACAGAGAAGAACTGAACCGGTTCCCGGATTGGAATCCTACCGCCTGAATCTCTGGTAGCCTGCTCGTCCCCGCGCGCTCGGCCATTCCCCAGAATTACCTTGTGTACCGGCCCTCTTCCGCCTATTTTCTGACCGGCGTTGCGGATCGCCCTTCTTGATGGCAGCAGGTCATTTCCGACGCCGGCTTGAGTCATGCATCCCGTGATCCATAGATCGTGTTGTGGTCACTGCGTCACAAAGCGCCAGGTGTGAAGAATGAAATTCAAACCCTTTGATGGAAAGATGGAATACCCCCGGATGGAGGAGCGCATCCTCGCATGGTGGGAGGACCATCGGATTTTCGACAAACTGCGTGCGCAATTGGCGGATCGCCCGACCTGGTCCTTTATCGACGGTCCGATCACCGCCAATAACGCCATGGGCGTCCACCACGCCTGGGGCCGGACCTATAAGGACATGTACTGCCGCTACAAAGCCATGAAGGGATTCAACCAACGGTGGCAGAACGGGTTCGACTGTCAGGGCCTGTGGGTGGAAGTCGAGGTGGAGCGGGCACTTGGTTTCGATTCGAAACGGGACATCGAGTCGTTCGGCCTCGCCGAGTTCTCCAGGGCGTGCCGCGCCCGGGTGGACGAGTACGCGGAGCGGATAACGCGGCAGTCCATTCGCATGGGACACTGGATGCAGTGGTACCACGACGACGGCCATCCGGCCTCCTACTACACCCTGGACGATAACAACATCGAGCATATCTGGCATTTTCTGAAGGCCTGCGACGCCAGGAAATGGCTGTACCGCGGTTACCGCTCCATGCCCTGGTGCTGGCGGTGCGGCACCAGCCTGAGCCAGCACGAGCTGGTGGATTCCTACCAGGAGCAGACCGATCCATCCTGTTTCTTCCGTTGCCGGGTCGGGGGCCGCGAGGACGAGTATTTCCTGGTCTGGACCACTACGCCGTGGACCCTGACCGCCAATACGGCCCTGGCCTTGCATCCTGAAGCCGAATACGCGAAAGCGAGCCTGGACGGCGAATACTACTACTTGATGAAATCACTCGTCGAGACCGTCCTGCCGCCCGAAGCGGAAGTGGTCGAGACGATGAAGGGCGAGGACCTGATCGGGCTGCCGTTTCACGGCCCCCTGGAGGATCTCCCCGCGCAACGTGAGGTCAACCGCGCCACCGTTCCGTGGGACATGGTGTCTGACGAGGAAGGCACGGGCATCGTGCATATCGCACCGGGTTGCGGCGCCGAGGATTATCAGCTCGGGCAGGAACTCGGTCTGGCCATCATAGTACCTATTGATGAGAACGGTTACTTCACGGATGATTTCGGGCCACTGACAGCCACCCATGTACGGGAATCGGCCGAAGGTGTCAGGCAGGAGCTGGAATCCAGGGGCGTGTTGTTCCGCTGGGAAGACTATACGCACCGGTATCCCTTCTGCTGGCGTTGCAAGACTCCGCTGGTCTTCCGCCTGGCCGACGAGTGGTTCATTTCAGCGGACGAGATCAGGGCGCCGATGAAGCAGGCCGCCGCGAAGGTCCGGTGGGTGCCCGAATACAGCGGCCTCCTGATGCAGGACTGGCTGGACAACATGGGGGACTGGTGCATATCGCGCCGCCGTTTCTGGGGACTGCCCCTGCCCTTTTACAATTGCGAGAACTGCGAACACGTGAACGTCGTCGGCAGCACGGCCGAACTACGGCAGCGGGCCGTGGATCCTGCGCTGGTCGAAGCGTTGCCCGAACTCCATCGTCCGTGGATCGATGAAATCGAGATTTCCTGCGAGCGTTGCGGAGAGGCCGTAAAGCGGGTGACCGAGGTCGGGGACTGCTGGCTCGACGCGGGAATCGTCCCTTTTTCAACGTTGAATTATCTGCCGGAGCACCGCGGGATCGAAGGCACGATCCGGTCGGAACGGGGGCCCGAAGCCGAAAGGGACAAGACCGGGGATTCCCCCAACGGCACGGATACTGCCTGGGAATCCTGGTTTCCCGCTGACTGGATCACGGAAATGCGGGAACAGATCAGGCTGTGGTTCTATTCCCAGTTGTTCATGTCGGTGACCCTGTACGACCGGACCCCGTTCAAGGCGGTACTCACCTTCGAAGAAATGCGGGACGAGAACGGGGAACCTTTCAGCAAGAGCGGCGATAACGCGATCGCCGTGGAGGACGCCACCGCCCGCATGGGCGCCGATGTGATGAGATGGCAATACGCCGGCGCGCCGCTGAACATGGTCTTCCGGTTCGGCTACGGGCCCGCCGAAGAGGTCATGCGGAAAATGCTCAGGTTGTGGAACGTATACGCTTTCTTCGTGACCTACGCCAATCTGCCGGACTGCCCTCCCATTTCTGCCTCAGCTCCTGTTTCGGGCCGCAGCGAACTCGACAGGTGGGTGCTTTCCCGGCTCAATCAACTGGTGCGACACTGCAACGACAGGTTGGACCACTTCGATTCGGCGTCCGTGGTACGCGAAACCGAACGGTTCTTGGACGTGCTTTCCACCTGGTACGTCCGCCGGAGCAGGCGCCGGTTCTGGAAGAGCGGCGATGACGCGGACAAGCAATCGGCCATCCAGACGCTCTACGAAGTTCTGGTCACGATGAGCAAGCTGATCGCGCCTATTCTGCCTTTCTCCGCGGAGGAACTCTATCAGAGCCTGGTGCCGCCCATCGATTCTTCAGCGCCAGCAAGCGTCCATCTCTGCAGATACCCGGAGGTCTCCGAGGAATTGATCGACCAGGATCTCATGGACGACATGGAAGACCTGATGCAGGTGATCGAACTGGGCCGCGCGGTTCGCAACGAAGCCCGGATGAAGGTCCGCCAGCCCGCGTTGCGGCTGCTGGTGAAACCCGCGAACGCCCGGCAGGGAGACACCCTGACGCGGCTGCGCGCTCAGATTCTGGAAGAACTGAACGTGAAGGACCTGGACCTGGTCGATAATGAGGATGCCTTTCGCGGGTACGCCGTGAAACCGGATTTTTCAAAATGGGGTCCCCGGTTCGGCAAGCGTTTGAATGCCGTGCGCCAGGCACTCGACGCGCTGGACGGCCACGAAACCGGTGCCCGTGTCGCGGCAGGCGGGTCCCTTTCGCTTGAAGTGGACGGCGAGCAGGTCGAGCTGACGCCTGAGGAACTCGTTGTCGAGCGGGTGGACGCGGACGGGCTCGCGGTGACATCCGACTTTGGCTGCACGGTCGCCATTGACACCAGGGTCACCCGCGATCTCCTCCTCGAGGGATTGATGCGGGATTTTGTCCGTCATGTGCAGAATATGCGCAAGGAAGCGGATTTCAACGTGAACGACAGGATTACCCTGTTCTACGAAGCCGAAGGCGATCTGGCCGAGGCCATAGACGCCCACGCGGACTACATCAGGACCGAAACGCTTTCAACGGAACTGCGCGAGGAGCCCGTACCTGTGGATGTGCACGCCGGCGAACTCAAACTCGGCGGGCATGTCGCGCGCATCGGGGTGTTGAAGTAACCCCCGGACGCGCGATGCGGTCCGGACCATCCGCCGTACCCGCACCTGGCCGGTCCCGTATACGCGAACGGCACGCAGAAGGACCAGCCGATGCGACGCACCAAAATCGTTTGCACCGTGGGTCCCGCGATCAGTTCATCCGATATGATCCGCCGGGTACTCGAAGCGGGCGTCGACGTCTTCCGGCTCAATTTCTCCCATGGCACGCCCGACGAACACCGCGACTGCGTCCGCCGTATTCGATCCGCCGCGGGCGATCTCGGTAAACCCGTCGCCGTTCTCCAGGACCTGCCCGGCCCCAAGATCCGCATCGGAACATTCCGGGACGGCCCCGTAACCCTGGGCGCGGGCGAAGAGATTACCCTCACAACGGATCGCGTGCCCGGAGACCGGACCCGTATCCCGGTCAATTACGCGCAACTGGCTGACGAGGTGCGAGCCGGGCAACGCCTTTTGCTCGCTGACGGGCTGGTCGAGTTGCGCATCCAGGCTGTGGAACCTCCCGATATACGATGCAAGGTGCTCCTGGGAGGTATATTGTCCGATCACAAGGGCATCACGGTACCACGCGGCGCGTCGGGCATTGCCGCCTTCACGGAGAAAGACCGGGACCTGCTGGTGGAAGGGCTCGACATGGGTGTGGACATGGCCGCCCTTTCCTTCGTCCGCAACCGCGAGGACGTGATGAGCGCACGCGCATTGCTGGACAGCCGGGGTTCGAGCCTGCCGTTGATGGCGAAGATAGAGAAACCGGAGGCCGTGGATGCGCTCGACGACATCCTCCCGGCCGTGGATGCGCTCATGGTCGCGAGAGGAGACCTGGGCGTGGAAATACCGTACCAGGAAGTCCCGCTGGTACAGAAGGACATCATAACCAAGGCCCTGCACGCGGCACGGCCCGTGGTCACCGCGACGCAGATGCCGCGTTCCATGGTCGAAAGTCCCAGGCCCACCCGGGCCGAGGCCGCGGACGTGGCCAATGCCGTCCTCGACGGATCGGATGCCGTGATGTTATCGGAAGAAAGCGCCATCGGCGCCTATCCGGTGGAAGCGGTGCGCGCGCTGGCGGCCATCGCGGAACAGGCCGAGGAAAGACTTTTCCAGCGTAAGCCCGGCGGTATGTCTGGACCATTCGAAACGCACGGAGTTTCCGGGGCCATCAGCCACGCTTCCTGCGTGCTTGCCCGGGAATCGCGCGCGAAGGCCATCGTCTGCTGCACGCGGTCCGGCCACACCGCCCGGATGGCCGCCCGGTACCGAATCAACGTTCCGGTCATCGCGGTGAGCCCGGATGAGGAAACTGTCCGACGTCTCGCCCTGGTATGGGGCGTCAAACCCGTGCAGTGCGAAGAGTTCGATTCGCCGGACGGAACCGACGGCATGATTCGCACGTCGATCGACGCAGCCCGGGGTGCCGGTGGCCTGGTCCGGGGGGACCATATAGTCATCGTCGGCGGATCGCCCGCGGCGGGCCCTGGTCACACAGACTTCCTGCGGGTCGCCGCCATACCTTAGCTTGTGATTTATTCGGTGTTTTTGTATACGATTCATTTGCCCACGAACGGAAGCGAGGTGCCATGCCCTCCGGCGGACTGACGCTTGTCGACTGGACCATCATCGTCGGATACGCCTTCGCGACCATCTCGCTGGGATACTATTACAGCCGCAGGCAAAGCACGGTCAGCGAGTATTTCACCGGCGGGGGGCGCATGCCGCCGACGCTGATCGGCTTCTCGCTGTTCGCCACCCTGCTCAGCACGATCTCCTACCTGTCCATCCCGGGCGAGGCCATCGGCAAGGGGCCCGTCTGGATGCTCAACTACCTGACGATCCCAATCATCTTCGTGGTGGTGGGCTACGTACTGATCCCGGTTTACATGCGGACGCGCGTTACGAGCGCCTATGAACTGCTGGAGGATCGGCTCGGCGTGGGCATCCGCCTGCTGGGCGCGGTCATGTTCATCCTGCTCCGACTGGTCTGGATGGCCCTCCTGATCTACCTGTCCGCCAAGGCCATGACCGTCATGCTGGGCGTGGGAGATGACTGGATTCCCGCCATCACGTTGGTTACCGGGTTCGTCGCGGTTGTTTACACCTCACTCGGCGGCCTGAGGGCGGTGGTGATCACCGATACGATGCAAACCCTGCTCATGCTCGGAGGCGCCATCCTGGTGATTGTCACGGTCACCATACATTTCGATGGATTCAGTTGGATTCCGAGTACCTGGCAGCCTCACTGGGACGAACAGCCGGTCTTCAGCCTGGACCCGTCCGTGCGATTGACCGTGATCGGATCCATGTTGGCGTCCATGACTTGGGCCATAGCTACGGCCGGGGGAGACCAGACCGTGGTACAGCGCTTCATGGCGACGACCGACGCCCGCGCGGCCCGGCGGTCTTACCTGACCCAGCAACTGGTGGGACTCTGCATCGGGATCACTCTGTGGGTGGCCGGTTTCGCGCTCCTGGGCTTCTTCCAGGCCCAGCCCGATCTGCTGCCCGCCAGCACCGATCTGGACGGGCGGGCGGACCACGTGTTCCCCCACTACATTGCCTACTATCTTCCCCCCGGCGTGTCCGGATTCGTGGTAGCCGCCATGTTCGCGGCCGCCATGTCGAGCCTGGACTCGGGAGTCAACGCCATCACGGCAGTGGTTTCGACGGATTTCATCGACCGGTTCAGGAAATCCCCGGCGATCGAGAAACAGCTGACGCGGACGGCGAAATCGCTCGCGTTCGTCATCGGCGCCATTGTCGTGGGCGCGAGTTCGCTGATGGAACTGGTGCCCGGCAACATCACGGCGGTAACCAACAAGACCTCGAATCTGCTGACAACACCCATTTTCGCCCTGTTCGTCTTCGCGTTGTTCGTGCCGTTCGCCCGCCCGGCCGGCGTCGTCGCGGGCGCCGTGTGCGGCATCCTCACCGCCTCGCTGATCGCCTTCTCCGGTCCGCTGTTCGGCATGCTGCCCGATGGGAACGACCCGGTCAGCTTCATGTGGATCAGTCCGATGGCATTGGGCGTGAATCTGGGCGTCGGTACGGCGGTAAGCTGGATACTGTCCAGGAACCGGAAAGCGTAGATCGTGCAACAAGAGAAAAAACTGACCCGGTTGCAGACGGCGCGCGGAATGCGCATGTGGAACGTGAACGGCATGCTCGAGTCGGTCCATTCCGCGATAACCACCGGCGTTTACACCACCGGTTACGCCTTGCATCTCGGTGCATCCACCGCCATGATCGGCTTCATTTCCGCCTCCATTTCCATCGGTCAGTTGTTACAGGCTTTCTCTCCGCTACTTATCGAACGCCTGCCCCGGCGCAAAACGCTGTGCCTGCTTGCCAATGGCGTCAGCACATCTCTCTGGCTGCCCATCGCCTTCATTCCCTTTCTCTTCTTCGAAGGGAACCAACTACTGGCGCTCATAGCCTGCATCGCTTTATCGAAAGCCGCCATGTCCCTGGTTTCTCCGGCGCGCCAGTCCTGGCTGACCGACCTGATTCCCGACACGATCCGCGGCCGCTTCGTAGCGCGCCAGCGCAGCCTGACGGCGTCCGCCGGTCTGATCACGTCGGTGTGCGCGGGATTCTTCCTGAGTACATACGCCGCGGGCGATGCGCAGGAGGGGTTCAGCATCATTTTCATCGTGGCCGTAGTCTTTTCAGGATTCGGAATCTGGGCCTGGTCGCGCATTCCCGAACCGCAGAAGAGCAGGGGCGAGCGCGTCCCGCCGAACCAGCTACTTCGTCTCCCCTTCCGGCACGGTCCTTTTCGCAAATTGATGTTCCTGGTTTCCGGGCGGCTCGTTATCGCCCAGATCGCCGCGCCATTCTTCACGGTCTACATGCTGCGGACGCTCGAAGTATCCTATGCCCAGATCGCGGTTTTCTCGGCCATGCAGACCATTGCCACGATCATCATGAATCCCTTCTGGGGCTACCTGGCGGACAAGTACGGTTACAAGCCGGTCATGTCGCTTACCGCCACGGGACTGGCCATTTTCCCGCTGGGATGGGGATTCGTAACGCTAGACAACTACTGGGTCATGGTGCCGCTGGTGCAGATCTGGGGCGGCAGCATGAGCGCGGGATGGGGTACGGCCCGGTTCAATCTCATCGTCAAAACGGCCCCGGCGGCCAACCGCTCCGCATTCCTGGGATGCTACTCCGCGGTATCGAGAGGATGCGCGGCGTGCGGCGCTATAATCGGTGGAATAGCCGCCGACCTGTGTACCTCCATACCGGCCGTATCCTTCTTCGGCTACACCTTCGCGGGACTGCAATACCTCTTCCTCGCCAACGGGGTGCTTCGAATATCCTACATGGGCCTGCTGGCCCGCCTGGTCTCGGATTCGCAGATCTCCCCCCGTGACGTGATCAACCGGGTGCGCAAGGGGAATCCCATTGCGACACTCTGGCACCTGGTGCGCATGGGAAAATCCAGCAATCCATCGGTCCGGGCCCGGGCGGCCCGTGAACTGGGCGAAACCGGAAGTCACCTGGCCGTGGACGAGTTGATCGCGTTGCTGGATGACAGCGATCGCAACGTGCGGAGAGAAGCAGTACAGTCCCTGAGCAGGATCGGCGCGGAGGAGGCCGTGAATCCGTTGCTCGAATGCGTGGGCAACCCATCGTCGGATATTGCCGAGGAGGCCGTGGAGGCCCTGGGCGCGGTGCCGTCGTCGCTCAGCCTCAACATCCTGGTGACCCTGCTTCACGATGAACGCCCCGGCATCCGGCGAAGCGCCGTAATCGCCCTCGATCGAATCGGGGACCGGCGCGTGGAGACGGCGCTGGAAGCCTTGCTCGAGCACGAACGGGATCCCGCGATCGTCCAGTCTACCTTGGAAACGCTGGCCAGGATGGGCAATACCGGGATCCTGAGCCGGCTTCAGGACCTCATCAGGACCAGTGAAACCAGTCTCGAACGCGGTGTGCTGATCATGTCGACGGGGCATCTCCTGGGCGCCCCTGATCTCCTGTACCGGTTGCTTCAGGCCGGTGAGATGAACCAGGACCGGTCGACGGTACGGTTATTCCGGTCCGTCCGCCGGCAACTGGGCGGCGGGTCACATGTCGAGCGAGATGCGAGGGATCGGTACACGGCCGCAGTCGACCGGGCGATGGCCGCATTCGAGCGGCAACAAACCGGTGAGATGCTGAAGCAACTCGTCGAGATCGCACGGGAAGTACTTCGCACGGTGCGTACCGATTTACCGGACGTTTCTGCCGTGGATGCGGCGCCTGCGGGAGATTCTTCGGCGGGTTTGGAAGGGGTGGAACTAGCGTACAGGGTACTGTCGGGTCTGGAATCCGAAGGCCGGAACAGGGCCCTGCACGCCGAGGAGAGACTGCTGGCGGTGGTGGCCCTGCAACGAATCGCGGATCTGGCCACCGGCTGAGCGTTCAGCCCCTTTTCGCCTTCCACGCCTCGTATTCCGCGAGGGTTTGCTCATCCGGCGGGTATACGCCGATGATGCTGTGTCCCTGCTGGATTTTCTGCAGGATGAACACTTCCCGGTCTTCCTGCGCGACGGCCTTGGCCGCCACTTCTTCGGCCAGGTGGCGCGGAATGACCACCACGCCTTCGGTATCACCCACGACGATATCTCCAGGGAACACCGCCACACCGCCGCAGGCGATGGGACGCTGAATGTCGCTCGGGTAATGAACGCTCTTGCTGTTGTGGGCGTTCATGGTCCGGGAGTACGCGGCCATCCCGGTCTCCACGATGGCCGGAGTATCCCGGAATGCACCGTCGCTGACGACCCCCGCGGCCCCGCGCTGCTGGATTCTCGTGGCGAGGATGTCGCCCATGACGCCGGCCCGGGTATCACCCCGTGCGTCGATCACGAGCACCTCGCCCTGCTGAATGCTTTCGATGCCGATGCGCTGCATATCCGTCAGATTGTCCACGGGCACGTGCGTGATGTCTTCCCGGCCGGGTATGTACCGCAGGGTAAATGCCGGTCCCGCCACGCGTGCGCCAGGTTCGAGCGGTGTGACGTCCTGCATGAAGGTGTTATACAGCCCGTACTCCGTAAGCACGGAAGTCAGCGTGGCGGTACTCGGTATGAGCAGGGATTCGAGCGTTTCTCGTGATGGAGCTTCCGGTACAGACATGGTCTTGAATTCCTTTTCGCGTAATGAACGAAATGAAAGGCGAACTGTGCCGCCTGGGGGTTAACAGTTCGAATGACTCAGGACCGGCGGTTGGTTGCGCACGTTCCGGTGCTTTACCGGTTGTCAGGATTATCAGGAAAACCGGCGGGATCTGCGAAAGCCGTGACGGCATCGACATATCCACGCGGCGAGCCCGTGTCGAAGTGCTCGCCGTTGATTTCCAGGCCGTAGGTAGTTCGCTGCGTCGATAACATGGCCTGCGCCCCGGTCAGCTGCAGTTCTCCGCCATCCGCGGCGCCGTCCCTGTCCAACCGCGCCAGGCAGTCGAAGATATCAGGCGTCATGGCGTGCAGGCCAAACCAGCAGAAAAACGTATCTTTCGGCAGCCCCTCCACGCGCAACCGGTCACGCGCCAGCTTTATATCCGGTTTTTCCACCACGGCGTCAAGGGCATAAAGCCCATTCGACCGGGGATCTGGACGACCTGAAACCGTGCCGAAATGTCCGATGGCATCCACGGACTTGCGGATCAGACCCGATACCGGAGTCTGCAGATCCGCGTAGGCGTCCAGCAACTGGCGCGTACAGCATCTCTTTTCACGGCTGAGGTACAGGTGATCGCCGAGCATGACCAGGAACGGGTCGCCGCCGATCCAGGACTCCGTTCGGAGTACGGCATCTCCGAGCCCTTCGGGGCGATCCTGGGTGATTATGGCCAGTCTATCTGAAATACGCCCCGGCAACTCGGCCGCTTCCAGCATTTCTTCGTGATTTCCAATTGCTTTTTTTAAAGGGCCGGGTAACCGCGAGAAGTAGGCGCCAATACGGTCCTTGTCTTCCGGCGCGATCACCAGGCCGATTTCCTCGATTTCAGCATTGAGCGCTTCCTCGATGATCAACTGAAGTACGGGACGTACCCGTCCCCGGTCGTCCACGATGGGAAACAGCGCCTTGCGTACCGCACGGGTCGCCGGCATCATACGGATGCCGTGTCCCGCAATGGGTATGACCGCTTTTCGAATACGATTCAACGCTTGCAACTCCCTCGAATCCGGTGCAGCCCGCTCAGGTTATTCGATAGACTCGGTGCCCGAATTCCAGTGCGCCCGACGAAGTCCCGGTAAAGAGCCGTGCCTCGATACCGGTGGATTCACCGTAGCGTTCGAGCAGGTTGTCCAGGTGGTCGAACATGCGATCGTCTCCGGCTACGGCGACCGTTCCCCCAGCGCCGCCGCCCGTTATCTTGGCGCCATAGAAGCCCGCTTCAACGCCCAGCTTCCTGATCTCCCGGACGATCCACGAAGTCTCGGCGCAGCCAAGTCCGCAGCGGTGCGCGTAGCTCCAGTCGGAGGCGTACATCAGCCTGCCTGCCCGCTCGAGAAGTCCCTTTTTGTCTGTGGTTCCCGCCGAACGGATGCATTCGGTGAATTCTTTCACCCTGCGGTGTTCGTAAACCGGGTGTTCCACGCGGCTGCGCACCATGTACCGTACCGCCGGGTCAACGGTCGTTACCGGGTCGGGCGTGGTTCCGTATCGCCGCGTAAACTCCCGCCCCAGGATGCTCGATGGCAGCAGGGATCGATAAAAATCCACGTATTCCCTGGCGGACAAATTGCACAGGTAACCTAGGCGGGGATTTGACGCCGTTCCGTTGCCGGAACGCAGGTTATCCCGTATGATCGCAAGGCCCATGAAAGCGCCAATTCGGCTGTTTGTGTACCGCGAGCCCTTGATCTCCCGGCTGACGCCGGAGTTTATACCGATAAAACGAACCCCTTCCGGTACCGGTATCTGTTCCTGTACGGTATGGGGCTGGCAGAACAGGGAAAGCAGGCAGTCCCGGGTCCCCACGGCGCAGGTGACCTGGTCCATGACGCCGCAGGCCGCGCCGACCACGTGGTTTTCCACCTTCTGGGAAAGGACGGCCAGCGTCATCCCGTCCAGGTTGGTCCCGTAGAGCAGGTTCAGTCCCTGCATGGCGGCGATTTCCAGCGCGGCCGAGGAAGAGACGCCCACCCGAAGCGGGATGTCGCTCACCAGCACGATGGTGGCGCCATGGGGGAAACGATCCACGTGCTTCTCCCCCTGCAACACGCTGAAAGCCCCGGCCACGTAAGCCGCCCAGGCCGATTCCGGCGTCCGGGAGAAACGTTGTTTTATGGTATCGTAGTCAACGGTACTTCCACCGGGTGCCAGATCGTCGAGAGCCAGCGTAACGTCCGGCGACAGGCCAAGTACGTCGACGCCCTCGCTGTGTATGACCACCTTCCGGTCGTCCCGTGCCTGGATGCCCATCAGAACGGCCCGGTCGAGTGTCATCTCGCAAACCAGGGAACCACTGTAGTCCGCTATGCCACCCATGCAGTCCAGCCGCGCGGGAGCCCGGACCACGTAAATCGGTTTCTTGACGGAGAATCGCGCTCCCAGCGGGCCGTGGGGACTCTCTGGCGAGCATGCCAGGGCATTTTCGAACGCTTCAACGTCGGCGGACACGGTACCGCTTTCCGTCAGACAGTCCAGCATAGACAGAGTTCCTGCGTCTCTTGCTCCGGATAAACGGGTTGAAATCGATCCGCCATAATATACCGGGCTAGGCCGGAGATTCAACGAATCTTTGACTGGAACGACCCCGGACGGCCTCTTTCCGTTCCACGATTCTGTTGACAGTGTCTCTTTCAGGGGTGTATTATGTTTCCGCACTGCTCACCTTGGATTCCAGATGGATGACACAAGCTCAAGTCCGGATAGACTGTCCCTTCACACGGCCGTTCGGGAACGGTGAATGAACCTCGCTGGCGAACTGAATCCCGCTCAACTCAAGGCCGCGTCCCATGTTGATGGACCGCTGCTTGTGCTCGCCGGCGCCGGAAGCGGCAAGACCCGGGTGTTGACCTCCCGGATCGCCCACCTCGTCGAAAATCTCGGTATCGATCCCTATCACATCCTGGCTGTCACGTTCACGAACAAGGCGGCCGCGGAGATGAAGGACCGGATAGAACGCATGCTCGTCCAGGGGGACGTCCCCCAGTGGGTGGGCACGTTCCATTCCCTCTCCGCGCGGATACTTCGCCGCGAGGCGGAAACTCTGGGGTTCCGTCGGGATTTCGTGATTTATGACGGCGATGATCAACTTACCCTGATCCGCAGATTGATGAAGGATCTGGAAATATCCGATAAACGCTTTGCGCCGGAGGCGGTGCGCAACCATATCAGCGGAGCGAAGGATCGACTCATACCGCCTGGCGAATACAAGGCGCAGCACGGTGATTTCTTCGAACAGCAGGTGGTATCCCGGGTTTACGAAGCGTATCAGCTTGCACTGGAAGACTGCAACGCGCTGGATTTCGACGATCTGATCATGCGGCTGGCCGTAGGATACGCGACGCATCCGGACCTGTTGAGCCGATACCAGGAACGATTCCAGTACATTCTGGTGGACGAGTACCAGGATACCAACCGCGCACAGTACGAATGGATCAACCGATTGGCGCTGAAGTACCGGAACCTCTGCGTAGTGGGGGATGACGACCAGTCCATCTACGCCTGGCGGGGCGCGGATATCCGTAACATCCTCGAGTTCGAAAAGGACTATCCCGAAGCGCGGGTCGTCCGCCTGGAACAGAACTACCGATCCACCGGGCTGATTCTGAAGGTGGGGAACGAGGTCATCAGAAACAACAAGGATCGCAAGGGCAAAGAGCTGTGGACGGATAACCCGACCGGGGAGAAGATCGGCCTTGTAGAGACGCTGGACGAACGGGACGAGGCAAGGTGGATTTCCCGGAAGATCCAGGAGATGCGCACCGGGGCCGGACGGTCTCTGAGAGACTTCACCCTGCTCTATCGAACCAACGCCCAGTCGCGGACGCTGGAGGACGAGTTGCGCCGTGCCGGTATGCCCTACGTGATCGTCGGCGGCGTGAGGTTCTTCGAACGGAAAGAAGTCAAGGACGTCCTGGCCTATCTCAAGATCCTGGTAAACGGCAGGGATGTCATCAGTTTCCGTCGCATGGTCAACACCCCCGCCAGGGGCCTTGGCGCCGTCAGCGTGGGACGCGTGGAGCGCCTGGCCGTTGAACGCGACATGGACTACGTGGAGGCGCTGTACCGTGCCGGTGAGGAGGAGCTTTCAGGCAAGGCCGCCCGCGCCGCCGCGGATCTCGGGGAATTTCTGCTACGCCTCAGGTCGCGGCTGGATGAGATATCGGGCGCCGAAGCGGCAAGGAGCCTGCTCGAGAAGACCGGCTACCTCCGTGAACTGGAACTGGAGGCCGCAAGAAACGTGGAGGCCGAGGCCCGTGTCCAGAACATAAACGAGTTGATGGCCGCGCTTGAAGAGGCGACCGAAAGGCCCGAAGAGGGTCAGCCGGTCACCGGCCTGGTCGAATTTCTTGAAGAAGTGGCCCTGGTAACCGATATTGACCGCTGGGACGAATCCGTTGAATGCGTCACCCTGATGACCCTGCACAACGCCAAAGGACTGGAGTTCCCCATAGTCTTCATCACGGGTTTGGAAGATGGCCTGTTTCCCATCTCGCGCGCGATGGAAAGCCCGGCCGACCTGGAAGAGGAACGGCGGTTGTGCTATGTGGGCATCACCCGCGCGCAGGAGCAACTGTTCCTTACCCATGCCAATCTGCGGCGGAGATACGGAGGTGCTACGACCTCACTGAAGTCCCGTTTCATCGACGAGATTCCCGAAGAGCTCGTTACCCGGGAGAGCACCGGCCGGTTTTATACGCGGTCGTCGTGGCAGCAGGACGAAAAGGCCTCCGACACCCCGTTCGAAGACGATATCGCGGCGCCCCGTACCGTGCAGACGCCAACGGGCAGTATACGGATATCCCGGGGACAGGATGTAAAACACCCCGTCTGGGGCAAGGGGCGTATCTTACAGGTCGCAGGAAGCGGGGACGATCTGAGGGCGACGATCCGGTTCTCCGACACGACCAAGAAGGTGATCGTCAAGTACGCGGCGTTAGAAAAGATATAGCTCGGGTCAATTCGTGAAACGACGCCCGGAAACGAGGTATGCCATGACGGTAACAGTCAAGGATGTAGACCATGTCGCGACGCTGGCGCACCTGAAGTTCCCGGATGAAGACCGGGAACAGCTGGTGGATCAGCTGAACGCCATTCTCGCGTACATGGCGAAGCTGAATACGCTCGACACGACAGGCGCAGGTCCGACTTCGCACGTGTTGCATCTCAAGAACGTCTTCCGTGAAGACGAAGTCGGGGCGTCGCTGACCCAGGAGGAAGCGTTACGGAACGCTCCTGCGTCCGATCGCGGCCATTTCACGGTACCCAAGGTAATCTGAAGGTGTTATGGGATCCGAAATCCGGAGAATAACGGGTCTCATACCGGCCCGCTACGCTTCTACGCGTTTCCCCGGCAAGGCGCTGGCCCCCTTGCTGGGCAAACCGATGATACAGCACACGTATGAGCGGTCCGTCCGGGCGCGGTGCCTTACCGATCTTTTCGTCGTCACCGACGACCGGCGAATCGCTGACGCGGTCCGCGGGTTCGGCGGCGAACCGATCATGACTTCGCGCGATCATCCCAGCGGAACGGACAGGTTGGCCGAGGCGATACGGGGTCTGGATTCGGACGTGATCGTGAACATACAGGGAGATGAACCGTTGATCACGCCCGAAGCCATCGAAACGGTGGTAAGGCCCCTGGTCGATGATCCGGACGTACCCATGACGACCCTCGCGCACCGGATCACCAGGCCGGAGGACCTGCTCAATCCCCACATGGGCAAAGTGGTGTTCGACGGTCAGGGACTGGCGCTGTACTTTTCCCGCTCGCCGCTGCCCTGGCCGGGTGAGCGTCCGGACGGGGAATACCTGCGCGAACACCGGTACTACAATACCGTGGGCCTCTATGGATACCGGCGGGATTTCCTGCTCACGTTCGCCGGGCTGGAACCGACGCCGCTGGAACGCATCGAACGGCTGGAACAATTGCGGGCCCTGGAAAACGGATATCGGATCGCGGTGAAACCGACCGAATACGCCCCGCTCGGAGTGGACGTGCCCGGGGACCTCGAAAAGGCGGAGCGCAGGCTGGCCGCCGAGGAAGGACCATTATGAAGGAGATCCACGTCGGAGGCGCGGCCATCGGCGGTGGAAGGCGACTGGCCCTGATTGCCGGTCCCTGCGTAATCGAAAGCGAAGCCGTGGTCATGGAAACCGCTGAACGTCTGATGGCGATAGCCGGCCGGCTGGACATGCCGCTCGTTTTCAAATCATCTTACGCGAAGGCGAATCGCTCCTCCGTGGACTATTACGCGGGCCCCGGTCTGCAGGATGGGTTGCGTGTGCTACAAAAAGTGCGTGACCTGGGCGTTCCGGTGCTCTCGGACGTGCACAGTCTCCAGGAAGTAGACGCGGCCGCGGAAGTTCTCGATATACTGCAGCTTCCCGCGCACCTGTCCATGCAGACGGAACTGACCCTTGCCCTGGCCCGCACCGGGAATCCTGTCAATGTGAAAAAGGGGCAGTTCCTGGCCCCGGGAGACATGGCTGCGGTCGTGTCAAAAATCGAGAGCACTGGCAACAGACACATCCTCCTGACGGATCGCGGAGTTTCTTTCGGTTATCACGATCTCGTCGCCGATATGCGGTCGCTGCCCATCATGCGTCGGATCGGATATCCGGTGGTATTCGACGCTACCCATGTCGTGAGGCTGTATGGGCGCCCGAGCAGCGAACCGAGCGGAGGGACGCCCGAGTTTATCGAGCCTCTCGCCCGTGCGGCCGTGGCCACGGGCTGCGACGCCGTTTTTATAGAAACACATCCCCGTGTCTCCGAGGCGCTGTGCGACGCCGCGAGCATGTTGCCTCTCGACCGCCTGGAACCTCTTCTGGAACGGCTGCAGGCGATCGACGAAGTCGTACGGCCCCACGCGGCCTTATGAATTGCATTGGGGTGCGGCCGTGGCCTCCCTGATCAAACGTCTGCGCAATGTTGCCATCTATCACGCGGTGCGTGCGTTCATCGCCCTGATGAATGCGATTCCAAGACGGTGGGCCTTGACGGTCAGCGACTGGACCGGTGCCTCTGCGTATCTGGCCGCCCGCGGGTCCAGGCGCCTGGCCCTTCACAATCTCACATTGGCCTACGGTGATGAAAAGTCCCGCAGGCAGATCAGGCAACTGGCCCGGAACGTCTTCCGGGAACTGGGCCGGAACGTCGTGGATGTCGCCCGCATGCCGCGGGTCACGGCGGAAAATGTGGACGACCTGGTCAGGGCCGACGGACTTCCCTACCTGGAATCGGCTTATGGTGAGGGCAGAGGCGTCGTCGCGGTGAGCGCCCACCTGGGGAATTTCGAACTGATGGGTACGTACCTGGCGCTCAAGGGATATGCCGTTACCGTGGTGGCCGCCCCGCTGTACGATGCCAGGCTGAACGCGCTCCTGGTGCGAAACAGGATGCGCGGCGGATTGAACGTCGTGAGCCGCGACAGGGCCGCCACCGCAGTATTCCGCGCGCTGAAGAAGGGACATGTCGTCGGGCTGCTGGTGGACCAGGATACGCGGGGAACCGGCATCACGGTACCGTTCTTCGGCTGGCCCGCGAGAACCCCCACCGGCCCCGCGGTGCTGGCCTACCGGTCGGGCGCGCCGATCGTTCCCATGGCCATACATCGTCTACCGGACGATACGCATCTCGTAACGGTCCGCCCGCCGGTCCGCTCCGCCGGAGGAAATCCGGAAGAAGTAGAAAGGACGACGCGCGAGTATACCGCGGAACTGGAACGGTTCATAAGGAGAGCGCCGGCGCAGTGGGTATGGTTGCACGACAGGTGGAAGGCGTACAGGCAAGCCGGGCAAGTTGTTGACCGCCCAACTTGATCTTGCCCGGCCGGGTGATATCGCGTATAATCAGACATGTCTATTTCACATCTCTCGCAAGTTTGGCCCCGCCTGAAGCTCCCTGCACCGGAATGGCTTTCCCGCTTTTTACTGGCGCGCCTGGTCGTGGTTGCGATCGTGTGCTCTGCAGCGTGCCGGCCCGTCGATCAGCTGGCCCCGGAAAACGGCACGGAGGATGTGTCGCCGGACCAGGAAGCGTGGAACACGACGATCTACCTGAGCCGGGATGGACGGCAGGAAGCCACGATCAGGGCCGGACACCGGCTGTATTACTCCGAAACCAACGTTACCGTCATCGATGAGGGCGTTTTCGTTGAATTCTTCGAAGAAGACGGCGGCATGGCCTCGACGCTGAAAGCCGAGCGGGGTGAAATCGACGGACAGACCCACGACCTGCGTGTCTGGGGTGATGTAAACGTCTACAGTATGGAGCGAGGCACCCTGGAAACCGATTCCCTGACCTGGATAAACGCGGTGAACGTGATTGAAACGGATGCCGCGGTTCGTTTGACCAGTGACCGGGATATCATATCAGGCGACGGCTTTGAAGCCGATCCGGGAATGCACAAATGGACTATACGACGCAACATTAAAGGCCAGCTTTTACCGGATGCGCAGCCGCGATGACCCCGGCGGCGCGGATCGCATCCATAGCCGTCATGCGGGGGAGACACCCTTGACGTCCAGCCGGAATTCAGGTATATTCTACCTTGTAAACAGGCATGTCGCGTGGCTGGTTTCGGTCTGCTGTCTCGCCGCGTTATTCGCTCCGCGGGCGGCGGGCCAGGAGCGGCGCGAGCCGGTGCAAATCGAAGAAGCGGGCGTCCTCCGGGCTACCGGTGTCGATGAGGTTTTCGACCTGGCCGGTTCCGTGCGACTGTCGCACGGAAATACCGTGCTGACCAGTGACAGGGTACGTTATGACCGCTTGAACGGAATCGTGCATCTCGCGGGAAACGTGCGCATGATGCGCGAGACCAGCACGTTCAGCGCCGAAGCCGCGGTATACTACGAACAGGATCAACGGGCCATCGGAGCGGGGCGGGTCAAGCTCGACGACGAGTTGGACGGCGTAGTGCTGACGGGCCACAGAATGGTATTTACCCAGGACCCGCATCGCGCTGTCGCGACGGGCAAGCCAGCTATGACCTGGCAACAGGACGGCAGCAGGATAAACATCGAGGGCTTTCGGCTCGAGTACTATTTCACCGAATCCAACACCCTGCTGAAAGCGCTGGCAGTGGATTCCGTCGTGGTGGTGGACGAAGGGGAAGGGGTGACCATTTATTGCGACCACGCGGAGTACTACAAAGCAACACAAAGCGCGCTATTCAGCGGCGCGCCCCGAATGATAAGGCGTCTGGGAAGCGACGAGGGTGAAATCGAGGTAACGGGGAATGGAATGACCTACGGATTCGAAGATCGAACCGCCGATGTGTTCGATTCGGTCAAAGTCATGAAGGGTACGCTGGAAGGGATTTGCGATACCTTGCGCTTCGACGGCGAAGGCCTGAAGATCGATCTGATCGGGAATCCGGTGATTCGGAGCGTACACAGCGAGATCGCCGGGGATGGAATCGTCCTCGAAATGGTAGACGGCAAGGTTTCAAAAGCGTTGGTAACCGGGAACGCCAAGGGTACCTATGCCGTGGAGAAGACGAAAGGGACGGACCGCAGCACCATTGAAGGCCGCAGCATGATCGTGGACTTCGACGGCGAAGCGGTCAGGACCATAACTGCGCACGGGAATGCGGTGAGCAACTACAATCCGTCTACGCTCGAAAGCGGGCCGTCCGGCCATAACGTGGTCCGGGCGAAAGAAATCGTGATTGAACTGGATGGCGGCGAGCCGGTCAAAGTGAATGCGGACGGCGGGGTCGACGGGACCTATCTCACACCGGAAGATGATGACGGAAGCCGTTGAAAACGGAGGGTTCGTGCGGTGCCTGCGAGCTGAGAACCTGGTTAAATCCTATCAGAATCACCGCGTGGTCGACGATGTGAGCTTACGTGTAGACCAGGGCGAGGTGGTCGGACTGCTCGGGCCCAACGGGGCAGGGAAGACCACCTCGTTTTACATGATCGTAGGCATGATCAAGCCGGGATCGGGACGGGTACTGATCGATGACCCGGAAACCGGGAAGAGCAGGGAAATCACACGGTGGCCCATGTACCGCAGGGCCCGCGTCGGGATTGGGTATCTGGCCCAGGAACCCTCGATCTTTCGCCGGATGACGGTGGAACAGAACCTGATGTCCATTCTCGAGACCCTGCCCATGTCCCGCAAGGCCAGGCGGCAGAAGATGGAGGCATTACTGGAGGACTTCGGAATTGCGCACCTGGCCAAGCATAAGGCTTACACCCTCTCGGGGGGCGAACGGCGAAGAACCGAAATCAGCCGGGTTCTGGTAACCGAACCGAAATTCATACTGCTCGATGAGCCATTTGCCGGCATCGACCCCATTGCCGTGGAGGATATACAGGAGATCATCGGGCGCCTGAAGGAAAGAAACCTGGGCATACTGGTCACGGATCACATGGTCCGGGAAACGTTACAGATCACGGACCGGTCCTATATCATGGCCGAAGGGCGGATTTACGTGTCCGGAACGGCCGAACACCTGGCCGATGACCCCGAAGCGCGCCGTATTTACCTCGGCGAGCGATTCCGCCTGGAGTAACGGGAAGGCACGACCATGGAATTCCAGCTACAGCCGCAGACAAGACAGCAGTTTTCTCCACAGTTGATGTACTCGCTCAAACTGCTGCAGTTCACTACGGTGGAACTCGAACAGGAGATCAAGGCGAAAATCGAGGAGAATCCGCTGCTGGAACTTGAGGACGAGACACGTGAGGCGGAGGATGATTCAGCTGGCGAATCCCTGGCGGAGGATGAATCCTCCAGGGAATCCCTGGCGGAGGAACCGGACGCGACGCATGAGGACGACCCCGGAGAAATGACGTCCGATCGGGATAAAATCGACTGGGATGCCTATATACAGGACGGCATGCACAACCAGATGGATTCCCGCGAAGAGTCTGAAAAACGGGAAGATCAGAACATCCTTGAACGCGAGGGGAAGTCGGGGGCAACGCTCACTCAGTTCCTCGTCGAGCAATTGCGTCTCCTGGATCTGTCCACACGGGATCTTGAGATCGGTGAATACCTGATCGGAAATCTGAACGACAGCGGCCTGCTCGATGTTCCGTTACTCGACCTGGCGCTGGAGTCCGGCGTACCGTTCGACGAGGCGGAACGGGTTCTGAAGATCGTGCAAACCTTTGAACCTACTGGTGTGGGCGCGCGAGACCTGCGAGAGTGTCTCATGCTACAGCTGGATGCACTGAACTTGCATGATTCGCTCGCGTACCGGATGATATCCGAAAACTGGCGCGACGTCAAATTGCGGCGCATCGCTTCGATTCGCAAGAAGATCGGAGCATCCGAGAAAGAAATCGGGGATGCCTTGAATGTGGTCGCGGGACTCAATCCCCACCCCGGGCTGGCTTTCGGCGATTCATCCGTAATTGCCATTCACCCTGACCTGATCGTTGAAAAAGTGGAGGGAGAATACATCGCGTACCTCAACGACCGCAACCTCCCCCGGGTGCGTGTCAGCCGTGCGTACCAGATTATACTGAGCCGGCATGAGCATTCCACAGAAGAGGATCGGCGGTACGTAAGGCGAAAGCTGACCGAAGCGAATCACTTCGTGAGCTCCATTGAACAACGGCGGTCTACCTTGTTGAAAGTGACGAACTGCATCGTTAAAACTCAGCGCGAGTTTCTGGATGCGGGCCTGTCCTTTCTCAGACCGATGATTCTTCAGGAGGTGGCAGACGAGGTAGGCCTGCATGTAACGACCGTCAGCCGGGCGACGCAAGGCAAGTACGTACAGACTCCCCGAGGGATTTACGCGCTGAGGTTTTTCTTCGACGGGCGGTTGAAGAAAAAAGCGTCGAATAACGCCGAAGATGCCCCGGACGGCCAACTGGCAACAAAAACCGTCAAGGACCGGATCGCGCAGATCATCGAGGAGGAAGACGTGCACGCTCCACTGAGTGATCAGGCCATAGAGGACATTCTGCGATCGAAGGAGGGCGTGCAGATCAAGCGGCGAACGGTGGCGAAGTACCGCGAGAACCTGGGAATACCCATTGCGCGAATGCGCAGAAGGATCTGACCGGATCGGCAACACAGGAAAGGGAGGCGAACGTGCAGAAAACCATGACGGCCCGCCACTGCGAATTGGCAGAGGAATACAAGCAGCACGCAGATAGTGAGATCGATCGTTTAAACCGTTACAGCGACAATATCCTGAGTGCGGATCTTATCGTCACGCAGGAAAAGTACCGGTATATGGTTGAACTGAACGTACACGTCGGGGGACACATTCTGACCAGCAAGGAGGAGAACGCCGAAGCCTACACCGCACTCGATCAGGCGGTCAACAAGATGGAAAGCCAGATAAAAAAGCACAATGGCAAGTTGCACGATCACAGGACCAGGCGTAATCAGTAAGCGGACAGGCATGCGCCGGTCACGATAAAGCCGGATGCGCCATGCCGGACCAGGTACATACCCTTTCCCCTTGATAAATAACGATGGCCACGGTATCGCCCCTGAAGTCGCGCGTCTTGCTGATCAAGACCCTGGTAGAACAGGTCGATCTGAAACTGTCCCCGCTCACGGGTGAAACGGGACTTTCCAGGAAGATCACAAACGCGGAGACGAACCGGCCCGGACTCGCGCTGGCGGGATATGTCGAGCGGTTTTCCAATAACAGGATTCAAATCCTGGGAGAAACCGAATTAACCTACCTGAAGAGTCTGTCCGGGAAACAGCGGTACACGTCGCTGGTCAGGATGTTCGAACTGGGCGTCCCCTGCATGGTTATAACGAAGGGCATGGACCCGCCGCGGGAACTGACCGAAACCGCCGAGCGATTCGAGACCGCCGTCCTCGGGACCACGCTGAGTACGGACGCCTTCGTACACTCCCTGGTCGAGTACCTGGAACCCTATTTCGCGCCGATGTCGACCATACACGGCGCCCTGGTCGACGTATATGGGGTAGGCCTGCTGTTCACGGGACGCAGCGGAATCGGCAAAAGCGAGACGGCCCTCGACCTCGTCGAACGGGGTCACAGGCTGGTGGCGGACGATGTGGTCACCGCGTACCGGATCCGGCGCGGCATCGTCATGGGTACGAGCAACACGGTCACGCAACATTTCATGGAGATTCGCGGCGTCGGGATTATCGACGTCAAGCGCATGTTCGGCATCCGGAGCATCCGCTTGCGCAAGCGGATCGAAGTGGTGGTGAATCTGGAAGACTGGAACAACGACGGCGACTATGAACGTACGGCACTCGATGAGAAGACCACCACGTTACTCGACGCGGAACTTCCCTTTGTCCGTATACCTATCAATCCCGGCAAGAACCTGACCGTCATATCCGAGGTAGTCGCGCTCAGGTACCTCCTGAAGGTAACGGGAATCAACCCGGCGTCGGCACTGAATCAGCGTGTGCTGGAGGTCATGAAGGAAGGCAAGCGGATCAGGTACCGCAGGGAAGATTACGAATAGAAGCATCTCACGTACGTCTGAATGAATCGGGCAGCGTCTTGGTACGGAAAACCGTTACCGTTAAGAATAGAAAAGGATTGCACATGCGACCCGCCGAACAACTGGTCCGCATGGCTTCCCGATTCGAGTCGGATATCACGCTGGTCAAGGACGAAGTGCCGGTTAATGGAAAGAGCATCATGGGTGTGATGATGCTGGCTGCGGAGCACGGCTGTTCCATTACGGTGGAGATCGAGGGCCCGGACGAAACGGCTGCGATAGAGGCGATAACCGATATGTTCGACAGGGACCGGGAGGCGTGAAATGAGCGATGAGCACCGCGTGCTGAAAGGCATTCCGGCATCACCAGGCATAGCCATCGGCCGCGCTTTAGTCTACAATCGCCGCTTCGCCGCCATTCACCAGCGTCAGATTTCCTCTGACAAAGTCGAAGCGGAAATCAAGCGCTTCAAGACCGCGGTCGAGGAGGCCCTGGACGACCTGACCCAACTGCAGCGCCGCATCGCGGTAGATATCGACCAGGACATCCTGAAGATCTTCCGTACACACCAGGCCGTGCTTGAAGATCCGGAGGTCGTCGATGTCACCATCGTGCGTATTCGTCGGGAGAAGGCCAACGCGGAGCATGTTTTCGACGATGTAATGCGAGGATGGATCGCCAGCTACTCCTCCATTGCGAATCCATTCTTCCGAGAACGGACCGCAGATTTCGAAGACGTACACTACCGGGTGTTGGCCAAGCTCACGGGTAGCGCGCACACGGAGATTGAGAACATGAAGGGAGAGACTGTGCTCGTAGCCCACAGTCTGTCCCCTTCGGACACCGCGGAAATCGACCGAGACGCGGTGTGCGGCTTCATCACCGACGCCGGAGGCCAGACGTCCCATACGGCGATCGTCGCCCGCGGCCTGGCCGTGCCGGCGGTGGTAGGCGCCAACATCGCCACGCAGGAAATCTCAGACGGAATGACGATCATCATCGACGGCAACAGCGGGCTGGTCCATCTCGATCCGGATCCGGAAACGATCAGTCGGTACAGGGAAACGAAATCCCAGTTATCGGTCCTGGAGCATGAACTGCAGGAGCTCCACGACCTGCCGGCGGAGACGCGGGACGGCAGGCGCATCGAGCTTTCGGCCAATATCGAGCTGCCGGCTGAACTGGAAGACGTCCTGAATCACGGCGCGGACGGGATCGGCCTGTATCGTACCGAGTTCCTGTACCTGGTGGGCAACGAATTGCCTTCCGAAGAAGAACAGACCCGGACCTATCTGAATATCGCCCGGCGCATGGCGCCGCATGCCGTGATTATACGCACGCTGGATCTCGGAGCGGACAAGATGCCCAGGCAGATGCCTGACGAAGCCAATCCTGCCCTTGGACAGCGGGGCATCCGGCTCTGCCTTGATCGGCCGGAAATGTTCAAGGTACAGTTGCGGGCCATCCTGAGGGCCAGTGTAGAGGGTAATGTAAACCTGATGTTTCCAATGATATCCGGAATACATGAACTCCGAAGGGCAAAGGTACTTTTTAACGAAGCGAGGGAGGAGTTGCTGCAGGCGGGGGTACCGGTCGATCAATCGATGTCGATCGGAATCATGGTCGAAATCCCATCAGCCGCGCTGACGGCCCAGGATCTGGCGAAGGAAGTGGATTTTTTCAGCATCGGCACGAACGATCTGATCCAGTACACGGTAGCGGCCGATCGGGGCAATCCGAGCATCGCCTCCCTGTATAATCCATGCCATCCGGCAGTTCTCCGCCTGGTCGCATCGATTATCGATGCCGCGCACGACAACGATATCTGGGTAGGTGTCTGCGGTGCCATGGCGGCTCATCCGCTTGCCGCCTGCATATTGCTGGGTTTGGGCGTTGACGAGCTTTCAATGAGCCCGATCGATATCCCCGAGATCAAAAGCCTTATCCGTTCGGCGGACTATCAGGAGCTCAAGACCATAACCCGCGAAGCGCTGGACCTGCCCACGTCAGAAGAGATCATGCGTTTCCTCAAACCCTACCAGCCCAAAACCGAACTGGACGTATCTGACCTGATGCGAATTTGAAGCTCGATACGACGGTACGCCGGTACGCCACCTGACGGATTGCCTGGCGCAACGCGTGCTGTACATTTGAGAAGCGAGAGGCACCATGGGATTTGCACAATCGGAAATCGCACATTTCAATACGCAGGGATATCTGGTCAAAGAAGGACTGCTGGCGCGGGATGACCTGCGGCCGTTGATCGTCGCATTGAGTGAAATAGTGGCAGACGGAGCGCACCGTCTTCACCGCGAAGGAAAGTTGTCCGGTCTGTACGCAGAAGCAGGATTCGAGACCCGTCTCGCGCATGTTTACGAAGAATCCGAAGAAGCCGGGCAGGAGATCATGAAGATGATCATGGGGCGTGGAGGGGGCGGATTCAGTGGGGAGGAGATGCTCGACCTGTTGCGGAACGACAACCTAGTAGATTGTGTTAACGACCTGGTCGGACCGGATATCGTGGGCGCCTCCGCGTATAGAATTCGTCCGAAGATCCCGGAATACACGAGAACGGAAGTACCCTGGCACCAGGACTCGGGTTATTTCCTGCCCCACTGCGACCGGCACCTTATCGTGACCTGTTGGATCCCGCTGGTTGATACGACGGTGGAAAACGGCTGTCTACATGTGATTCCGCGCGCCCATGAAAATGGCGTATTCAGACATTACACCGGCGGGCACGGCGGCTACCTGGAGATCCCGGCCGACGAATTGCCCGGGCGCGATCCCGTACCTTTGCAGATGAAACTGGGCGACGTCCTGTTCATGACTAATCTGACGCCCCATGCCTCCTTCGTGAACCGGTCCGATATCGTTCGCTGGAGTGTGGACCTGAGATATCAGTCCATGGATGCGCCGAATAACGCGGAGGAGGATCCCGAAACCTATACGCCGGAACGGGACCCGGTAACCATGGCCTGCTATCCGAGCGAGGCGGACTTCGTTATCAGGGATTCGAGTCATCCCGAACGGGAGGTCAGAACGCCCGACGCTTTCAAGGAATTACGAGACCGATTCCATGAAGCGAAGCCCTATAACCCGGGTAGAGGCTGGACCCGTCTCAAGGATCGAAAGTAACAAGGACATGCGAGTACAATATCAGATCAGGGATCCCGGGCGCATGAAGCACCTGGAACAAAAAGTCGAGCGTCAATAACCACGGAACATTCCATGAACCCTGTAATCACCCGGTACATGCGCGCGCCTTATGGAGCGCCCAATGGACTGCAGGTCACCGATGAAGGCTTGTGGGTCGTAGATCAATTGACCGATCGAGTGGCGCTACTGGCCCTTGAAGCCCCCCACGAGTACGGAGTCTCCAGGATAATCCGCGAGTTGCCTACGGAATCTTCCAATACAAGCGGTATGTCGTTCGGCGAGGGCGGTCTCTGGCTGGCCGCGAACGGACCGGGCGAACGGTGGCGCTTCCCGAAGCATACGGATGCCCCGCCCGGTACGGGCGAGATCCTCAAGGTCGATCCCCTGACCGGAGCGACGCTGCTTCGCCGGTCGCTTCCCGCGCCCGGCGGCACCCATGGCCTGGATTACGATTCAGTGGAAACGGGCACGATCTGGCTGAGCACGCTCAAGGAGAAAACACTCACCCAGGTCCGTATCCCGGACTGGTCGGTAAAAAGGGTCATCCCACTGCCTTACAACGCCGGTCACGGTGTCGTAAGGACCGAGGACGATGCCCTGTGGATGGTCTTCAAGGTGGACCGTGTCATTGCCAAATTGGACATCGAAACCGGTGATGTGCGCGACGAGATACACATCGCTCCGGACCATCCGGAACCGCACGGTTTGGCGCGATGCGGCAACGACCTGTTGTACTGTGACGCCTCGACCGGGTGGATAGCCCGAATTGCAGGCGTTTTCGGATGATTCGGCCGGAAGGTGACCGAGCGGACGTTACCGTTTCCGCTCACGATCCCGGTCTATCCCATCGCTCCCGAGTAGTAGATCTTTTCCCCAAGGTCCGTCCAGCCGCTGACCGTCTTCCGAAAAGCAGTGAAGGACTCGTACACCTTCTTGCTATCTTCGTCGGTTTCGATCAACTGGCCGATGACTTCCTCCGAGTAACCCTTGAGGGTCGTTAGCACGGCATCCGGAAAGCGCCGTAGCTGTACCCCTTCTTCGTTGATCAGTTTCTGAAGGTATTCGTTGTTCCTTGCATCGAATTCGGAAAGCACCCAGTGCGTCGAGCGGGCCGCCGCGGTCCGGATCACCGTCTGCAGATATGCGGGAAGTTCCTCGAAGGCGCTTTTATTGACCATGAGTTCCGTCACGGTTCCCGGCTCGTGCCAGCCCGGATAATAGTAGTACTGGGCCGCCCTGTAAAAACCCATGAGATAATCGTGGTAGGGACCGATCCATTCGGTCGCGTCGATTACGCCGCGTTCGAGGTTGGTGTAGATCTCTCCGACGGGTGATAAAATGGCAGAGCCGCCCGCCCGCTTGATTACGTCTCCTCCAAGGCCTGGTATGCGCATTTTCAGTCCCTGCAGGTCGTCGGCCGTGTTGATTTCCTTCCTGAACCAACCGCCCATCTGGAATCCGGTATTGCCCGCGGGTATGGGTATCAAGTTGAAGGGGGCGTAGATTTCCTCCCATAACTTCAAGCCGCCGCCGCTGTAAAGCCAGGCCGTGACCTGTTGCGCGTTCATACCGAAGGGAACCGACGAGAAGAACTGCGTGGCAGGGGCTTTCCCCGCCCAGTAGTACGCGGCGCCGTGTCCCATCTCGGCCACACCCTGGCTCACTGCTTCGAATCCTTCAAGGGCCGGAATCAACTCGCCACCCGCATACACCGTAATCTTCATTCGGCCCTCGGACATTTCCTCCACCCATTCTGCAAACAGCCGCGCACTCTCCTGCAATATGGGCAAGTTCGGCGTCCAGGTAGTGACCATCTTCCATTCGTAGTTCTTATCCGTGCGGATGGCGGGACCGCCGTTCTCCTGTCCGGACCCGCAACCAGCCATAAGCGCGGCACCACCGGCCAATCCAGCTGTTGATGCCGTCTTCAGAAACTCTCGCCGCTTGATCTTATCCATCCTTTTCCTCCATGAATCAGGTTAATCCCGCGTTCGGTATTCCGACCGGTTTTCCGCGATGGGCGGCAATCCGGGAGAAACCCTCCGGCCGGAAACTACATCGTATCGGCAAACAGGCTGCTCACCGATTCTCCGATATGGATTCTTCGAATCGTCTCGGCCATTAACGAAGCGACGGATAGAATCACCATATTGGGAAGTCGCTTGCCTTCGCCTATGGGAACCGTGTTGGTCGTGACGATCTCATCGATCCGGGAACAGTTTCCGAATCTCTCTATGGCCTTTCCGCTGAACACACCGTGTGTACATGCGACGGACACCCTTTGCACGTCGCGTTCCTCGAGCCGTTGGATCAGCTCGATGATGCTGCCGCCGGTCGCGATCTCATCGTCCATGATGATCGCATTCTTGCCGGAAACATCGCCCACAATCATGTCGATTACGACCTTTTCGTCCGATATGCGGCGCTTGTTGCCCGCTGCGACCGGGAGCATCAGTTGCCGCGCGAAATGGGCAGCGTTCTTTGCGTTACCCAGGTCCGGCGACACCACGACCGTATTGCTCAGATCCCGCTGCTGGAAATGTTGGGCAAGGACTTTGATCGCGTTCAAATGATCCACCGGTATACTGAAAAAACCGTGTACCTGCGGTTGATGCATTTGCAGCGTGAGTATGCGATTGGCTCCAGCCGTTCCCAGCAGATCGGCCACCAGGCGTCCGGCGATGGAAATTCGGGGCGCATCCTTCTTGTCGGATCTCGAGTAGGAGTAATAGGGAAGGACGGCGGTGGTGCGGGCCGCTGACGCACCGCGTGCGGCATCCAGCATCAACAGCAACTCAACCAGGTTTTCCTGCACGGGAGGACCCAGCGGCTGGATGATGTAAACATCACCTTCGCGGCAGTTCGCATTCAACTGGACCTGGAGGCAATCATTGCTGAACCGTGTCAGGGTACTGGCTCTCAACGGCACGTTCAGGCAGTGGCATACCTCTTCCGAAAGAGCAGGATGGGAAGAGCCGCTGAATACCACGATATTGTTCATGTAGCTATCTCTGTACGCGACCCGATTCAGCTCTTGGCGTTCAGCAGCAATGTTGCGTGAGCCACTGTAAATCAAGGGGCTCTGATAGCCCGTGTCAAGTAGAATATCCGGATGCTCATGGCGAAGAAGCGATCACAACCACGTGCTTGGAAGCCGTCAGCCTGTCGAGTGTGGGCAGCATCTGTTCCACGTATAGAATGTACGGACCGACGGGCAGGCTGCGTCCGTGTTGATCCGTTCCGTCCCAGGTGAATACATGCCGGCTGGCTACGGCAGTCTGATCAATGAGCGTTTTGAGAAATCGACCGCTGATATCGAAAATCATGGCATGCAGAATCCCGTGGGATGCGGGCAGTTCAACAGTCACCAGGCAAATGTCCTCATAATTGTCGCCATCCGGGGAGAACGGATTGTTGGCGACGTGTAGCGAAACTCCCTCCGGGATATGAGTTACATTCAGCGCGTTCCGCCGGCCCGGAGTGCTCCCTTCGGGATCGGCAGAAGGCCCCCAGATTTGTGGCTCGAAGTCCGGGTTTACCAGTTCCACGGAACGGCCTGGATCGGGATTCGATTCCTCGTCGTACTCCGCTTCGTGTATGGTTTTGCCTCCTGCATCCAGGAGTAACAGCCTTGCGCCGCTGTTCCGGAGCCGCTCCCAACCGCCCATCGCTTCCACCGCGATTCCTGCGAACCCGGGATTCGTCTCATGGAACCCGGCTGCGTCGTGCGCAATGACGATATACCCCTGGCCTTCGATCACGAGGCGATCCGAGGAAATGAGCCGCGCCCGGTCAACGTGATCCAGCTTCAGCGAACTGCCCGCAAGATCGATCTCGGTCCGTCCCCTGTTGTGTAATTCAATCCATTCTGTCCGGTTCGGACCCGGGTTGAACATGATTTCATTGATAAACACGTTTTCCAACGACCGGTCGGCGTTCTGAGGAGGTGTCGGTTCCGACGGATCAACGGGCCCGTTGGGCGTTTCCGTCTCCGTCGGTTCGTCGGTTTCTTCGGGATCCATGGACTCCTGCGGTTCAGCAGGCTCGTCGGGCTCCCCGGGCTCGACATGCTCGTTCGGATCGCCGGGCTCCCCTGGATCCGTCGGTTCAGCAGGCTCGTCGGGCTCCCCGGGCTCCTGTGGATCAGCAGGCTTGTTCGGATCGCCGGGCTCCCCGGGATCAGTCGGTTCAGCAGGTTCGCCGGGTTCCCCGGGCTCGACAGGCTCGTTCGGTTCTTCGGGATCAACGGGCCCGGTGGGCGTTCCCGGCTCCGTCGGCCCGTCGGTTTCTTCGGGATCCATGGGCTCCTGCGGTTCAGCAGGCTCGTCGGGTTCCCCGGGTTCCTCCGGCTCCGGCAAGGCAGGCGGATCGTTCGACGTGCTGTTTCTGAACCCCGGAGTCGAACCATCGGGATGTTCGGACGACAAGAGATTGGCTGCATCCACGGGCAAGTCCAATCGCGGCCGCTCCCATGAGATGCCGTTCCCGCCCGCCGATTCGGTCCATGCGAACTGGTCGATCGTGATATCGTCTTTCTTTATGAAGACCAGGTCCCCGCTGTTACCGAGCCCATTGCCCAGGGTACGGTCGCCCTTGACCGTCAGCATAATAAGGCTCGCGGGATCGCCTTCCGCGCCGACCCGGACGTTGTATGCTCCTGCGTAATCAGGATCCACGACGAGCGCGTATGCGCCCGGCGCCAGCACAGTACCTGCGAGGCCGATGTCATGTGGGCCGGTGAAGTCCATGATCGTATCGTTCACATCCCTCGAATCGCCGAGGGGCCATCCGTCGAGATCAACCGGTTCGTCTCCCGCGTTGTAGAGTTCGACAAACTCCCCTTTTGATTCCGAATGAGGATCGGCCAGGACCTCCGATATAACGATATCCGAACCCGCGGCTTTTCCGGTGAGACACAGGCATAGTGCGGTGACGGCAAGGTGGTGTTTTCTTATCATGATCGGGTTATTCCTTCTGGTGATAGATGACGCGTGTTCGTTGACCTGCGATATCCGCCTGTCCCAATCAGTCGGAAACGTATCACGAATCTCGTTTTTGTATTGACACCGTCAAAGGCCCCTGCGTTAAATGCGAGGGGTGAAACGTTGTGCATTAACGCGGGAGCATCTCAAACGCGGGAGCAACTCAATCGCCGGGAGCATCTCAAACGCGGGAGCAACTCATGTCGGAACTGCGTAGAACCGCGCTGTATGGACGCCACCTGGACCTGGACGCGAAGCTGGTGCCGTTCAGCGGCTGGGAGATGCCGGTTCAGTACGAGGGTATTCTGACTGAACATCACGCGGTTCGCACCCGGGCCGGCCTGTTCGACGTTTCCCACATGGGCCGCGTCGAGATATGCGGGCCGGACGCCGTGGACTTCGTGAATCGGATCACGGTTAACGACGTCGAACGGCTCAAGCCCTTTCGGTCCCAGTATACCCTGGCATGCGCAGACGATGGCGGCGTCATCGATGATTTCCTGGTTTACCGGATGCCGGACCGTCTGCTGGTCATTCCCAACGCGGGCAACAGGGAAAAGGACCTTGCCTGGTTTCGCCGGTCCGTCTCCGCGTACAATGTCGAAATACGGGATCTGAGCGAGGAGAGTATGCTCATCGCGTTGCAGGGACCCCGCAGTGAGGAAATACTCGATCCGCTGACAGAGGCCGGATTGGACGTGCTGAGGTTTCAGGAATTCGTTGCAACCCGCATAGGGGGAATTGAAGCCAGGGTGTTTCGGACCGGATACACGGGCGAGGACGGTTTTGAAATCTGGTATCCTGCGGAGCATGCCGCCGCGCTATGGGACCTCCTGCTGGATTCCGGTGCTTCGGCAGGATTGCAGCCGTGCGGCCTGGGGGCAAGAGATACCCTTCGACTGGAAGCCGGACTCGCGCTGTACGGACACGAGATCGACGAATCGATCAATCCGTTCGAAGCCGGTCTGGGATGGACGGTCAAGCTGAAGAAACCAGCGTTTACCGGACGGGATGCCCTCAGGCGTCTCAAACGAGCAGGCGTGAAACGTAAACTGGTCGGGCTGAGAATGCAGGAAAGGGGAATACCCAGGCAGGGGTATGAGATCGTTCACGACGGAATCCGAGTGGGGCAGATCGTCAGTGGCGCGATTGCGCCCACGCTGGGCCATGGAATCGGGACGGGGTTCGTGTCCGTTGATCGGGCGGAACCCGGTACGGTCCTGGCGGTGACTATACGGGGCAGGCACATCCCGGCCGAGGTGGTAAATCCGCCATTTTACACCGGTAGCAGGAAGTAGTTCGGAACACGTAAGCCGGCTAAGCGTTTTCCCGGAGAAACGACCTTACTTCATCCGCGCCGGGCATCCCTTCTGCCGCGCCGGGCGTGCCTATCTTGATGGCCGCCGCGGCATTCGCGAAAGCCGCCATGTCCTCCAGGCTCTCCTTCGCGAGGTAACTGTAAAGCATCCCGCTGGCGAACGCGTCGCCGGCGCCTACCGTGGAAACGGTCCCGGTGCGGAATGCGGGCCGCTCGATCATGCGGTCTGCGCACGCAGCCAGGCAGCCCCCGTCACCCATCGTCACGGCTACAATACCGACACCAGCCTCCAGCAGGTCGCCGGCAGCGTCACGGGGAGCGCGGCGGCCCGTGAGTCGTTCCGCTTCCATGCGGTTGGGCAGAATGATGTCCGTCAGCTTCACAGCCTCGTGCACACGGGATTCCAGCGAGGGATTTAACCAGTACTTTCCAGGGTCGAGCGCCACCGTCACGCCGGCATCGCGTGCCGTTGCCATCGCGTCGAGCAGGGTAGCGCAGGTCGATGCTTCTTCGGTAAGCACATGGCCGGTAACGTAAAGGAGTCGCGCCGACCGGACGAAACCGCTTGGGAGGCGGTGGGAAGGAATGGACCTGGGACCCGGGCATACATAGAACTCGTACTCCCGGTCGGGCGTCTCGAACATGCAGGCCAGGGAAGTCGCCTGGCCGGCCATGACGTGGAGATGGGATACATCAACGCCGTGTTCCCGCATGTTATCTGCGAACTGCGTACCGGGCGTGTCGTCGCCGATCGCGCCGACAAAGGCCGTGCGCGCACCGAGCCGCGCCATCCCTATGGCCACGTTCGCGGCCGCTCCCCCAGGCCCGATCCGGCAGGCGTCGCCGACAATGCCGGTTTCCCGCACGCCTCCAGCGCGACCGCCGGTATGGCGCGGCACGCGCATCCAGACGTCGAGATTTCCGTCCCCCACGGACAGTAGGTCCAGCCTGCGCTTCATCGATTCACCTCTGAATCCGGTCCGGGGATACGAACGCGACAGGAAGGTCATATCCCGTCTCTCGCTGCATGATTACGGCAGGATATCCGAACTGTGTACGGTGGGGCACCAGTGCTTCTCGATGAAAGATACCACCAGGCGCGTGCCTTCTTCATGACTGACGTAGGGCGGCATCGCGGGATTGTACATGATATCGGTGAGGTCGCGTACCAGCGCCACGGGAACGCCCCAGCGGACCATCTGCTTTATCCCAAAGGATCGATGGAGGATGCACATGTTCGTATGTACGCCCATCATCAGCATGTTGCGTATTCCGTAGTGCCGGAAGCAGGCATAGATCTGCGGGCCGTTGTCGGACATGAGATCTTTGTCCTGGTCGATGAAGATATCCGGATGCTGGCGGGACCATGCGCTGAAGGTTTCCGTCTCGCCCGTATCCGCGCCTTCGTCGGATGCATCGACCGGGAGCGGGGGATCCGGCAGATCGCGGTCCGACGGTGGATGGACGACTGGCACCGACTCGGCCCTTTTTCTTGCCGGGGCATCCCTGTAGAATTCCAGCGTGTCGGATGGGGCGTGAACAATCAGAATGCCCCGGTCTCGGCAGGCGGTCACCACGTCGTTCATCCGTGGGGTCAGGGCGTTCAGCCGCTCGACTGCTCCGCGGCACCAGTGCGAATCCCATATGTCGCACAACACAAGGGCGGTCTGTGACGGGTCCCAGGTCGTATCTGTGATGATCGTTCTCCACACGGCAAAGCCGTTTTCCCGCGCCAGTTCATCTCGGCGCAGTTTCAGATCGAGTCGGTTTTCTGCCATGGCGGTATTCCTTTGCTGATCGCGTCGTTCGTGTGTATGAAGAGGCCGGTTCTTACTGTCTCGTCATGAACTAAAGAAAATCCAGGTCGGCGCCCAGGTGCGCGGGGAGGACATGTTCGGCGTATAGCCTGCGCCACCCTCTTTCGGGCGATGGGGGAGGCACGTGGCTGGTTTTTCGCCGGGTCAATTCTTCCTCGGATACGCACAGGTCCAGGCGCCGTTGCGTCACGTCCAGTTCGATGATGTCGCCGTCTCTTACGAGCGCCAGCGGACCGCCCACGGCGGCTTCAGGGCAGCAGTGCAACACGACCGTGCCGTAGGCCGTGCCGCTCATCCTCGCATCGGAAACGCGCACCATGTCCACGACGCCCTTTTTCGCCAGGTAGGCCGGTATGGGAAGCGAACCGGCCTCCGGCATGCCCATGGCCACGGGACCGGCATTCCGCATCACGAGGACGTGATCGGGGGTCAATCCCAGTTTCGGGTCGTCGATCCGGGCCGCCACGTCGTCGGGTGACTCGAATACGGCCGCCGGTCCCCGGTGTCGCTGCCTGTCCGAAGCAGCCGCGGCCCGTTTGATCAGCGCACCGTCGGGCGCGAGTGTGCCGCGCAGGACGACCAGCGCACCGGGCGGGCCGATGGGGTTTTCAAGCGTCCCGATGGTATCCTGCCACCCGGCCGGCGGCTGCGTATCCTTCAGGATTTCACCCAGTGCCAGGCCATTCACGTTTGTCGCATCCAGGTTCAGCCTGGATTGTAGAGCCTTCCAAAGTACGGGCAGGCCGCCCGCCTTGTGAAAGTCTTCCATGTACCCCGTGCCCACGGGCTTGCAGTTCACCAGCACCGGGGTTTCACCCGCCGCTTCGTGGATGTCTTCCAGCGCGAGTTCGATCCCCGCCCGCCGTGCGATGGCGATGAGATGTATCACGGCGTTGGTAGAGCCTCCCAGTGCGGCGAGCACGATGGCCGCGTTGTTGAAAGAAGCCCCGGTCAGAAAACTGGCCGGTGACTGGCCGTCTCTGGCCAGTTCGACGATGCGTCTCCCCGTCATCACCGCCTGCCTGAGCCGGTCCGCCGATCCGGAAAGCGGCGTGGCTCCGCCGGGCAGCATCAGGCCCAGGGTAGCCGTCACGCAGGCCATGGTGGAGGCCGTGCCCATGACCATGCACGTACCGCCCGTTGGGCACAGGGCCTGTTCGATTTCACGGATTTCCTCCCGGTCGATCTCGCCTGCGCGATGCCGTAGCCAGTAACGCCGGCAATCCGTACAGGCGCCGAGGCGGTCGCCTTGCCAACTGCCCGTGCGCATGGCGCCGGTTACGAGCGAGATCGCGGGGACACCGGAGGAGACGGCGGCCATCAGCTGGGCAGGTACGGTCTTGTCGCAACCCCCGAGCAGCACGACGCCGTCCATCGGCTGCGACCGGATCATTTCTTCCGTGCCCATGGCCATCAGGTTGCGGAACAGCATGGACGTGGGGGAAAGCTGGGTCTCGGCCAGCGAGATCGTGGGAAAGGCGAGGGCGAGTCCGCCCGCCTGGATGATTCCCCGGCGGACGCCGTCCAACAGCGCGGGCATGTCCCGATGGCAGGTCGTGAAATCCGATGAAGTATCGGCGATGCCGATGATCGGCCGGTTGAGATCATCGCCGTCGTAGCCGGCGGAGGACAGGAAGGCCCTGCGCATGTACCGGCTGAACTCCGTGTCTCCGTACCGGGTCAGGTTCTTGTCGATTCCAGTCAGCTCAGCAGGGTCCATGGTTGCTCCAGGTGGCGCATGCGTTCGGCCGTCGCGGTACCGCGCATGGTCTCCCAACGCAGTTCCGCGCGGGATGCCGGAAGTCTGCGCCTGAGAAAATCCAGTTCGGCTTCCGTACGGCACGATGAGCAGGCCAAAAGGTTCAACATGCGCCGGCGATTACCGCCGCCAAGGGCATTGTGCAGGGTCATCTGGTTGAATACGATCACGTCGCCCGGCGCATTGTCGGGGGCGACGCAGGGGACATCCTCCATGCCTATGCCCCAGAGCGCCTGGGTGTCGAGATTGCCCTGCCATCCGTGCCGGTGGGAACCCGGGACGAGTCTCAGGGCCCCCGTATTCTGGGTCAGATGATCGAGATACATCGCCCACTTGACCTGGCTTACCGGGTCTCCATGACAGTCCGGATGCCACATGCCGTCGCCGACGTACAACTCGCCGCCGCTGCCCAGGTAGTTAAAGTCCTCTCCGAGGAGGCCGGCGAGCAGTCCGTTGACCTTCGGGCTGTCCAGCAGCGAACACAGGCGGGCGCTGCGTTCGATGAAGGGTCCCAGGCTCGACCGCTTGCTGCCGTCGTGTACGACCCCGGCCCGGGCAAACACGCGCTCGAATTCTTCGATGATCCACGGTGCCTCTTCACGCATGAGACCAGGCAGGATAAGGTAACCGAAATCGGTGAAGAATCTTTTCTGCGAGGAGTCCAACACCATATCATCCCTCTCGGGCCGCAACGGGCGGAATCCGTTGAATGCCCTGTCCGTCGCAGAACGAATTGAACATGCAGACCGTATTGGAACCACGTCGATCATGGCTACGCGGTGATCGACGTGGCCCAAAGGAATACAGACCAACCTCAGACGACGCGGCTGGGCAGTGTCCGGCCGGCCAGACCCGCCTTGAGATTGTCCACGGTCAAGCGGGCCATCGCGTGGCGCGTGCGCGTAGTCGCGCTGCCCAGGTGGGGTGCGATCACCAGGTTGTCCAGCCCAAGCAGCGGGTGATCCCTCGGCAGCGGTTCGGGTTCGGTGACGTCCAGCGCCGCCGCGGCGATCCAGTCGTTGCTCAGTGCGTTGTAAAGGGCGTCATGGTCCACGACGACGCCCCGTGCCAGGTTGACCAGGATTGCGGTTCTCTTCATGCGTTTCAGTGCGTATTCGTCGATCAGTCCACGTGTTTGATCGGTGAGCGGACAGTTCAACGTCACGAAGTCCGAGACTTCGAGCAACGATTCCAACGAGACGTACCGGGCCTGGTAAATGTGGTCATCAGGATCCCGCCTGCGATTGTGGTATACGATCTCCATATCGAATCCGGCAGCCCGCCTGGCGACCTGCTTCCCGATGCTGCCCATGCCGATGATGCCGATGGTGCTGCCGTGCACCTCGTATCCGTGCAGAATGCTGGGATCGTAATGGTTGAATTCGGGGCTGCGGGCGAACCGGTCCCCTGCGACGACCCCGCGCGCCGCCGCCATCAGGAGGGTAAAGGTCATGTCCGCGGTGGCGCCGTCGAGCAGGTTCGGCGTATTGCCTAAAGGAATGCCCCGTTCCCGGGCCGCCTCGGTATCGATGTGGTCGACACCGACCCCGAAGTTGCTGATGACCTTCAGGTTCGGCATGCGGTCCATTGTTTCCCCGTCCGTCGGAGGATGGCCATAGGTAAGATAGGCTTCGACGAGACCCCACCGGTCATCTCCGTCGGCCAGATCGTCAAGCAGAAGGAATGTATCCCCGGGCTCGAACAGGTCCAGCACGGAAGGCGGCAAAGGTACATCCAGCAAGATGTGACTGCCCATCGGTTTTCCCTGTCGCACATTCCGTTTGCCGCGCGGGAGGCGATGCGGAACGTCGAGACTATATGACACCGGGTTCGTCGATTGTGAGGGTGCGGGCATCCCCGTCCAGCGTAGCCCGTACTCCCAGGGGCAGGGTCGCCTTGTACGTCCCGTGGCCGATGCCCAGGCCATAGATTACCGGGATTCCGAGCGGTTGAAGCCGGCCCAGGAACACTTCTTCGATACTGAAATTGCCATAGGGGAAGGCGGGATTGTCAGGCGCGCTGCCACACCCGGCACATTCTCCGATTACGATCCCGGACAGGCAATCCAACCTGCCGGACTGAAGCAGTTGCGTCAGCATCCGGTCGATCCGGTGGGGCTCCTCGCCCACGTCTTCGAAAAACAGGATCGCACCGTCGTACTTGAATTCGTAAGGAGTTCCGACCGCGGCCGCGAGTAACGAAAGCGTGCCGCCGATCAGCGGTCCCGTGGCCATGCCGCCGTGAATGGTCTGCACGGGAGGCATGTCCTCGGGATGCAAAATGCTGCCTGTGCAATCGGCTCCTGAAACCGCCTTCATGAAAGCATCCCGGTTGTACGGGTGGAAACCCGGACTCATATCCGACGCAACCATGGGTCCCCAGAAGGTGACCAGGCCGGTACGTTGATGGATTGCCCCATGGAGGGCCGTTATGTCGCTGTAGCCGACGAAGACCTTGGGATTGGCGCGGACGATATCGAAATCCATGCGCGGCAGCATGCGGACGGACCCGTATCCGCCGCGAAGGCAAACGATTCCATGGATACCAGGGTCGGTGAACATGCCTTCCAGGTCGGCCAGGCGGTCGGCGTCCCGGCCGGCCAGAAATCCGTGCCTGTCCGCGAGGTGCGGTGCGGTCACCGTGCGGAACCCGAGGGCTTCGAGTGAACGGCGGCCGTTCAGCAGCGCGCTCGGGAGCGCGGAGTGGCTGGCCGGCGCGACGATCCCGATTGTATCACCTGGTTTCAGGGCCTGCGGCTTCAGAACGTTCATGCTTTATGAATATAGATTCGCGGGTATTGCCGTCAACATCTTTGCCCGCGCGTTCAGACCCTGCCGAATTCTATTGTCAACCCGGATTTCAACCGTATTTTCGAAGCGGATAGTTTGAATAAACCAACGCGATATGTGTATACAATCCTGTTGTGCATTCGAATTAAGGGAACAATAGATTCTGGAGTCTGGAATCCATGACGTCAAAGCCGTTTTCCCGCCGATCGTTTCTTTCCAACACCGCACGGGCGACCGGTGGAGTGATTACCCTTGGCGTGCTGTCCCGTACCGGCGCGCTCGACGCCCAGGAAACACCTCCCTTCGAATACACCTGGCAGAATCTGGACGACCGCCAGGGCCGTACCGTGGACGCGTTGACCCGGATGATCATGCCGTCGGACGACAACGGACCCGGTGCGGCGGAAGCCCGCGTGATCGTATACATCGACCGGGCCCTCGGCAGCCACCGGGCCGAATACAAGGAGTCCTACGTCTCCGGCCTGGCCGCTTTCGACCAGTACTGTCAGCTTTCGCACGAAGCCGGCTTCCTGGATCTCGACACAAGAAACCGGCGCAGGGCCCTGATGGGTATCGACCGTGCAAGGTCCCCGCGGAACTGGCCGGGGGACGCCCCCATGGGCGCCCGGGATTTCCTGCGCATGCTGGTCACGCATACCATGGAAGGCATGTTCAGCGATCCCGCGTATGGCGGAAACTATCGCGAGACAGGGTGGAAACTGATCCGTTTTCCAGGTCGCGCGCCATTTGGCTACGATCCCCCTTTCAGTGAATTCGACGTGACCATTCCGGAAATCGAATATCCCGAATGGAAGCCCTATGACGGTCCGATGAAGAGTCGAATCGTCGGCGAAGCGTAGTTTCGGAGTCCCCATGTCCCTGCCCAATCCCACAATTCGACGCCCGGACGTCATCATCATCGGCACAGGCGCCGCCGGCGCGGTCATGGCCAAGGAACTAAGCACGAAGGGCCTGCAGGTGGTCGCCATGGAAATGGGGTCATTTCAGAAGACGCGCCACTTCGACCAGGACGAGCTCCAGGCGATGCATCCCGCCAGCAATAACCATGACCATCCCAACATTTATCGACACGATCAGCCCAATACGTACCGGCAGTCGTCGGACGACCAGGCCGTTGAAGATCACGGGATTCACATGCAAAGCACGGTGGGCGGCAGCACGCTCCATTACACCGGTATTTCCTGGCGGCTGCACGAGAACGATTTCAAGGAACGAAGCCTTTTCGGCGACCTGGACGGCGCGGACGTGCAGGACTGGCCCATCGACTACTGGGACCTGGAACACTACTACGAGAAGGCCGAATACGAAATAGGGATATCCGGCCTGGCGGGCGCTAATCCCTTTGACCCGCCGCGCCGCCGTCCCTACCCCATGCCGCCGGTGCCGCGAACCAGTTCGGGCGCCCTGGCAGACATGGCCGCACAGAAGCTGGGATGGCACTCCTATCCGGCGCCGCTGGCAATCAACTCGCGGGAATACGGAGGCCGGGCGCCGGTCATGAATTGCGGATTCTGCGAAAGTTACGTCTGTACCATCGGCGCGCGGTCCAGCATGCTGGTTACCATGATTCCCCAGGCGCTGAGGACGGGCAACTGCCAGATTCGGGCCGATGCCTGCGTGCGGGAGATCGTGGTCGACGAAGACGGCCGGGCCGAAGGCGTCGTCTATCTGGATAAAGACCTGCGTGAACACCGGCTGGAAGCACGCGCGGTAATCGTTTGCTGTAACGGCGTCCATACGCCGCGCCTGCTCCTCATGTCGAAATCCAATCTCTTTCCGAACGGCCTGGCCAACAGCAGCGGCAAGGTGGGCAGGCACCTGATGTTCAACTACTACCAGTCCGCGCGGGGATTCTACGAAAAGGATCTCAATGAGTACAAAGGCGTCATGGATTCACGCATTATCCAGGATTTCTACGATCCTGATCCTGACAAGTACGGTTTCTTCGGCGGAGGCGTGCTGGAACCGCGGGGTGACGGCGAAACCATTTCCTTCGCCAACCTGAACATGCCCCGGCTTCGCAGGTGGGGCGCCCGCCGCAAGAAATGGATCATGGATAATTACACCCGGTACATGGTCGCCCTTACCAGCATGCAGTCCATGTCCCAGGAATCCAACATGATCGACCTGGACCCGGACGTAAACGACAAATGGGGTCTGCCGGTACCGCGCGTGACGTACAACGTGCATCCGAACGAGCACAAACTCGGGGACTTCTTCCGGGACCGCGCACGCGAGCTGCTGGACACCGCCGGTGCCCACGGGATCGTGGCCTCTCCGAATTTCGTGCCCCACGGCGACGCCCATCTCATGGGCACCTGCCGAATGGGCGACGATCCGGCGACGTCGGTCGTAAACAAGTTCAACCAGGCTCACGACGTGGACAACCTGTTCATCGTCGACGGTTCATCCTTCGTCACCAGCGGTAAGAGCAACCCGACGCTTACCATACAGGCGTTGGCGTTCCGCTGCGCCGACTACATCGTCACGCAGATGGCAAGGCTCAACATAAGGTGACGGAACAAGGAATCGAAGACAGGCGTTACACATACGGAAGGCCGTAAATCCGCAGGAAACCTTAGGTTGGAGGTTCAGATACTCAGGTGGTGTAACACTTTGTAGAAACGATGCAAATCGCAGGTAATCTTTGAATGGAGGTTCATACCATGGGTTTCGGGAGTGCACTGAAAAACGGGTTTACGCGGCGTCGTTTCATGAAAGGCGCCCTGCTGGGTGCCGGCGCCCTCGCCTCCGGTTCGGCCTGGGAGATCGCGCAGGCCATGGCGACCGGTAAGAAGGCCGGCGATGTCCGAGGATACGGCGTGGAACCGGGTCGGGTTCAGATCGGAGCCAACGAGAATCCCCTGGGCGCTTCGCCACGCGCCGTCGCGGCCATTGCCGAAAACCTGCACAAGATCAACCGGTACGACTTCGGTGTCGATCTACCCGTTCGTCTCAACAAGCTACACGGCGTTCCGGGTGTCGAGGATTTCGAACTGAGCTTTAGCGACATGCGGTCCTTCATGCGTTTCCGGGAGTTGAACCGGGTCATGGTCACACCGGGTTCCGGTCCGATACTTCAGGCACTGGCCGTAATGGCCGCGAGCAATGGAGGGGAGTGCATCGAGGCGGTCCCGGGTTACGGATCGGTCGCGCGTGGTTTTCAAACCTATCAGATGATGGGCAAGGACGTCAGTACCATCCGCGTGCCGACGACGGCTGATTTCGTTCACGACCTCGACGCCATGAAAGCGGCAATCACTCCGAGAACATCCTTGATCGTCGTCACCAATCCCAACAATCCCACGGGAACGATCGTGCCCTACGACGGCCTGGTGTCCCTCGTAGACGCGGCGCCCGAGCAGGCCATCGTCCTCATCGACGAGGCCTACATCCACTTCGTCCGGGATCCGGACTACCGGGATGCCGCGAAACTCGCCCTGGAGCGAGAGAACGTGGTCGTCGCCCGCACCTTTTCCAAGATCTACGGTTTGGCCGGCATGCGAATCGGGTACGCGATCGGCAGCCAGCGCATGATGGACATGCTGATGGCGCACATGGGGTTCTTCGGTGGCGGATTGAGCACCCTGGGCATGCACGCGGCCCTCGCGGCCCTGGACGATCACGAATTCGTAGCCCGTACGAAAGAGGTCGTGAGCGACGGCAAGGACTATCTGTCCGCCGAATTCGACCGTTTGGGACTGGCATACACCCCGAGCCACGGCAATTACATGATCGTGGACGTCAAGCGGGACAGCCGGCGCATGGGCGCCGCGCTTATGGAACGTGGCGTGATGGTACGGGGTGGTTCCGGGTACCGGACCAGGGAAATCAATCTCCTGAGCAATCACCTGCGAGTAACCATCGGCAAGCCGGACGAACTCGAGGTGTTCGTGAACGAGCTGGAAGACGTCCTCGGCGGATCGGGGCAGGGTTAGGAAAGCCTACGATTCCAGATGTATGCAGGTTCAGGCCCCCGGTGTTAGATGTCGCCGGGGGCTTTGCCTTTTTGTAGGATCAGCCGGAACGATCCCGGACCGTACCCGCAATGGGACCGACTCCGCCGGCGCCGGAGGATTCAACCCGTCGGCAACCCTACAGCACCGGACTCTCCAGAAACACCGTTACACCCATGTCAACGTACCGCTGCCGCATGCTGGCCGGATGGTTTCGGAAACACACCCGCGTACCTGAACCGGCGAGCTGTTCGACCACGTGGCGCACGCAGCCATCCACATCGCGGAAAGGATGGTGCGGATGGGCCTCGATACTGTACATGAGATCGTTCGGACCGAAGGACAGGCAGTCTACCCCCGGCCGGGCCAGTTTACGCGCGGCGGTCACGGCGGGTATCGATTCGAGCTGCATGATCAACACGCCGTAGTTGTTCCACCATTCGGCGTAGCCCAGCCGATCGCCGCCCTGTTCCCCCACCTTGCGCCTCGCCCCGCCTCCCCAGCTCCGCATGCCCTGCTGAGGGTAGTAAAAGAAGTCGACCGCCTCATCCACCGTTGATTCCAATTCGACCTGGGGGACTTCGATCCCTGCTGGTCCAAGATCGAGCAGGTTACCGACCAGGTAGCTGTGGTACGTATGCTTGATGCGGAACATGACGTCGGCATCCAGCGCATCGGCCCTGTCGCAGAATTCCACCAGGGAGTCTTCGCTGAAGGCGCTGTGCTGTCCGTCTACCCAGAGAAAGTCGTACTCACCTGACTCTACTACCTTTTTAAGCTGTTCCCTTGTATGGGACATGCCGACGTTAGCGCCGATGACCTGTTCTCCCGCGCCGATGCGCTGTTTCAAGTTGCGTTCCGCCATTGGAAGGGCTCCTGTGTCGTTTGCCTGCCGAGATTGAAATGGGATGGGATTGACTTCCGTGTTTCCGTACGCGATATTCGGATGCGCCGGCCTACGGATGCGCTCAGTCTACGGATGCGCTTAGCCTATGGATGCACTCTACCTATGAATGCGCTATGCCTACGGGTGCACCGGACTACCCGATTATAATGCCTGATTCCGCTTTGCGTTAGCCCAATATGGAAATACGTGGTGTCTGATCGATTTTCGAATTGCTGCACTGGCCCGGGGGGCTATCTTATCACCAGATCACCATCCCGTAGGTCTGGTCGAAGCGGAATTTGTCCAACCCGTAGCGCCAGCATTGGAGGCGATCGATGTATCTGCATGATGTCGTCAACTGGTCCGATTTCGACGACCAGACCCTTAGTTTCTATCGCGCGATCAGCGTGGACATGATCCAGTTGGACCTGAGGACCGGAGGGAAGGTCGAAGCGGAAAGGCACGTTCGGGCGGGCAAAGACAGTACCGAACTTTTCGAACAGGCCCGGGAAAAGACCGAGTCCCATGGGCTGAAACTGCAGACCGTCTTCATGCCGGTCCTTGAGGGGATCACGCTGGCCACGGAGGAACGGGACGAAGAACTTGGCGCTTTCGTCCGGCTCATCGAGTGCATTGGCAAGGCCGGTATACCGACTCTGGCCTGGAATTTCAAGCCCATGGGCAACTTCCGTACCACTTCCGATATCGGCCGTGGCGGCGCAGTGTACAGTACCTTCGATTATGCCGAATTCGACCGGAGCCGCCCGCAACCCCACGAGCCGCCCGTCTCGGCCGAGGTGATGTGGGACAACATGGTCGCCTTCATGCGCGCCGCGGTCCCGGCGGCCGAAAAGGCCGGGGTAAACCTGGCGCTCCACCCCGACGACCCGCCCATACCGGAGCCTCTGGGCGGCGTCGCGCAGATCTGCTCCACGGTGGAGCAATTCCGCCGGATTTTCGACGCGGTGCCCAGCGCAAACCACAGGATGCTCTTCTGCCAGGGTTGCATGACCGAACTGGCGGGTCCACAGGGCGTTTACGATATCATCGCCGAGATGGCCTCCCGGAACAAGATCGCCCTGGTCCATTTCCGGAACGTCAGAGGCCGGCTTCCGAGGTTCGCGGAGGTTTTCATCGACGAAGGCGAAGTGGATATGCGCCGGGCCATGGAAACCTACCGCGATAACGGGTACAGCGGCCCCTTCGGCATGGACCACACGCCGGGCTTCCCCCAATCCATGGCCGGTCCGGCAGGCAAGGCCTACGCGAACGGCTACATCCGGGCGATGATCCAGACGGTCTATGGCCGATAGGCAGGCGCCCTGGCCCTTGCACGATTCACGATGCCATCAAGAACAGGGAGCAAAGCCGAGCATGCGAATCACTCACTTCGAAATCCTGCGCGTTCCGCCGAGTTGGGTATGGCTGAAGATCCACACGGACACCGAACTGTTCGGCTGGGGCGAACCCTACCTGGAAAACCACCCGGAAAGCGTCATCGCCGAGGTGCGGCGCCTGGAGCCGTTGCTTGTCGGGAAAGACCCCTGCCGCGTCGAGTCGCTCTGGCATACCATGTACGAGGGCGGGTCGGGATATGTCGGCGGACCGGTGAAAATGAGCGCGATCAGCGGGATCGACATGGCGCTCTGGGACCTTGCCGGCAAAGCCGCGGGGCTTCCGGTCCATGCCATGCTCGGCGGGGCCTGCCGAGACCGGATACGTATGTACCGCGCGGTGGGCGGACAGTTGCCCTGGTGCGTGGAACCCGGGCAGCCCTACGACGCGGGTTATCAACCTTCCCATGACCCGGACGTGGATTTTCCCGCGGCGCACGAGGAGGCGGCCCGGGTCATTGTCGAGGAATGGGGCTTCCGGTGCATGAAGCTGCACGTGGGCATGGGCACCGGACTGGAACCCACCTCGGAGGTGGAACGGGTCGCCGAAGCCTTCGCCGCCGTGCGCAAGGGCGCGGGTCCCGATGTGGAAGTGGCCGTGGATATCCACAATCCCCACCCCGTGATGGCCAAACAGATGATATCGGCCCTGACGCCGCACCGGCCCCTGTTCATCGAAGAACCCATGCCCGTGGAACGGGTCGACGTGCTCGCGGACATCGCGCGCAACAGCGAAATCCCTATCGCCGCCGGCGAACGTTGGATGGGCAAGTGGATCTTCTACGATGCCCTGCGCAAGAACGCCCTGTCCGTCATGCAGCCGGACCTGTGCCACGCCGGCGGCATTACCGAGTGCCACAAGATCGCGGTGATGGGTGAAAGCGCCTACGCGAAACTTGCCCTGCACTGCCCCTTGAGCCCGCTGGCCCTGGCTGCGTCCATTCAGATCGACGCCTGCGCGTCGAACTTCCTGGTCCAGGAACATAATGAAGTGAATTGCCGGCGCGAGGATGGGCGGACGTTCATCGGCAAGGGTTACTTTGCCGAGCCTTTCGTGCTGGACGAGGAAGGCTGCGTGGCGGTACCCCCGGGCCCTGGACTCGGCGTGGACATCGACCCGGCGGGTTTCGAGCAGATCATGGCCCGGCCCTGGCGGGATGTGAGGGGCTGAGCCCGGATCGATCGTCCCCAGGCGCGGCACTGACCGACGGTCCGTGTCGAAGACGGGCTAGACGCGCACTCTCGCCCACCGCGCGGTCTTGACGGCATCATCTCCCGCGTAGTAGACGACGAACACTTCGTTGTCCGGCAATCGCACCATCCGGGGATGTCCGAAGCGCCAGCGCTCCATGTCGCCCCACAATTCGGACTGCGTACGGCTGCCGCGGGATCCGGATTCATTGCCGGCTGTGCTGTCGTAGACCAGGAGATCCCGGTTCCGGTCCCAACTCTCGCCGAAATCCTCGCTGATGGAAAGCACGATGCCGGGAGGATCCCTGCGTCGCGGATAGGCGGCCAGCAGGCGGTCCCCGCCGAGGGCGAGGGGCTGGCAGTGCTGGCCGGGAAGGCCGGTACCGCGGGGTATCGTCCACGCACGGCCGTCCGGCGGCCCGTAGGCGATATGGATGTCGATGTCGATGCCCGCATCGAAATCGTGGGTCCAGAAGGTGGCGGCCAGGCGGCCGTCACCGGGATGGATGGCGAATCGCTGGTCCCAGTAGGCGAGCCTGTTGTCCGGATGCCGGGCCACGGTGACGAATTCGGGCCAACTACGGCCGCCGTCCCGTGACAATCGCAGCCTCGCGGCGGGCCGGCCCGGCGACTTGTCCCCGTATTCCTTCCACTGTTCGTAGGGTTGGGCAAGGGTACCGCCGGGCAACCGGATGACATGGTGTGAACAGGGAGAAGCGGCGAGGTGGGGGGTCGTGTCCATTCGGCGCGGCGGACCCCATGTGCGGCCGCCGTCCTCCGAGTCGACGTGCATGATGCGCATGGGCAGCAGGCCCTGCGTTTCCGGATGGATAAAAGGAAGATCCGGATTGGAACGGTCGACCCACAGGGCCGTCGCCGTAAGCGTTCCGGGGGACAGCTCCGTACTCGTCAACCCCTTGACTTCACCCGCTGTTCCGTCCCAGGTCCCCTTCCCGTTCCCGTCATAAAGAAGGCGCCAGGTACGGCCGGTGTCCGACGTGGCCCAGATGCAGGCGTGCCCGTCCACCGAATCCCGCGCCGAACCCCACCGGCCCGAAACGAGGATCGTGCCGTCGTTCAGCCGGTTGATGGTGGTGAAGGCGCAGTTCCTGCGGTGATCCGGGATGGCAAGGCCGTCGCGGATTTCACCGGAATCAACGAGTCGCACACAAGGCTCCTGATACGTAACCAGTTCTTGGACATTATATTACGAGATTTATCTCCAGTGATCAATAAGGCTGGACTCGTCGTAAGACACGACCTTGCATGCAACGTCCGCGGCACGGAACATCTCCCACTGTCTCTCCGCTGTTCCCGCGGTGTAATAGGCGGTAACCAGCCGGCCGTCTTCGAGGCGGGCGGTGGAGGGATAACCGATGTCGCCTCCGGGCAGGGAATCGTCCAGCACCAGTCTTCGATCGTCCCAGGTCATCCCGCCGTCCCGGCTGATCAGGCCCTCCACGCCGAAGGGGGGATGCCGGCGCCCGAAGAGCAGCAGCAGCCAGCCGTTGGACAACAGGGTGATGTCGGGCGGATGTTCCTTTGCGTCCGTGACCCGACCCACGTTGCGCCAGGTGTACCCGCCGTCCTCCGAAACGCAGGAGTAGAGCGCCTGTTCGGCGCGGTCCTCGGAACGGGCGACGAAAAGCCAGCGGCCATCGGGAAGGATGGCTACGTCCGATTCGTTCAGTCCCAGTGCGACCAACGTGGGATCCCCCCAGTACCTCCCGTTGTCCCTGGATCTGAGGATGTACGTCGGCGTCGACGCGGGGCCGACCCTGACCGTTCCCGCTCCGGCCTCGCAGCAGGGCGAACCGCCATAGATCAGCATGTGCATGACGCCGTCAGATGTGAAGATCTTGCCGAAGGGCGAGGCTCCGTTGATCGGAGTGAAGTCGATGAGCTCGTCACCGGTCCAGGTACGGCCGCCGTCCCCAGAGCATACGACCCGGGTATCGGCCCTGCCCATTTCCGGTTTCCAGGCCCCCTCTTCGTCGTAGGACCCCTGCCAGTGGTAAGCGAGTACGAGCGTGCCGTCCGGCGCCAGGCCCAGCGCGGGGTTTCGGTCGTCTCTTTCGCTGTCCGCCACGGTCACGGGCGCAGTCCAGTTAAGGCCCCCGTCGACCGACCGTACCACGTCCAGCCGGCCGCCCAGGCCCATGTGCGCGGCGCCGGCCCGGTAAGCCATGAGCAGTTCATTGCCGCCCAGGCAGGTGATGACCGGGAAATAGCCTTCGCCGATCAGCGCGTCGACGGAACGGGTGCCGGGTATCAGGCGTACATCCAGTTTATCGGGCATGGGATGGTTACGTCCTTTTAGTGGTTTAGAGGTTTTAGAGTGGATTGGGATCGACGGTAACTTCTGATGTCCCCTATGTCAAGGAGATAGAACAGGTCATTCCGAAGCTGTTGCAGATCCGGCTTCGTCGTCACACGTTACAGGCAAATCACGCACGGGACACCCAGCCGACTGCTGCGGATTTAATACTTGACATAAAAGTCCGGTTTGCTATATTCAGTTAAGCAAATTGAACGGAAAGAGGAGACAAAGGCATGAAAGTGACCGCCCAGGAAGAATATGGCCTTCGTTGCATTCTGCAACTGGCACGGCACCATTCCAGCGACCCGGTCACGGGCCGTCATATCGCAGAATCGGAAGGCATTTCTCTGGACTACGTCTCGAAACTGCTGATGATCCTCAGGCGGGCAGGTCTTGTACGAAGCGTGCGGGGTATCAGGGGTGGCTACGCACTGGAGAAAGAACCGCACACCATTTCACTGGGCGAAGTCATGCGCGCCCTGAGTTCGGAAGACGGAGTTGTGCTCACCAGCCCGGACAGCCACATGTGTGAACATTTCTCCGGTCACCTGGAAGCGTGCACGCACCTGAACGCATGCGCCATCCGTCCCGTCTGGACGGTACTGGCCCGGTACCTGTCCGGTGTGCTGGATCACATATCCCTGTCGGACCTGCTGCAGACGGAATTCCAGGTACTCGAGGTGGTGGAGCAGGTCTCCCAGGATACCACGCGGGACCAGGCGATGGGCAGTACGATCAAGATAGGCCGCTAGCGCGGCGGGTTACATTCGTTTCAAGGAGAGAAAATGGAAGCCATTGAGACCCTGGCCCAACAGGAATACAAAGAAGGCTGGGTTACCGATATAGAGATGGAAACGGCGCCGCCGGGACTCAACGAGGATATCATCCGGTTCATATCCGCCAAGAAGAACGAGCCCGAGTTCCTGCTGGAATGGCGTCTGAAGGCGTACCGCCACTGGCTCAAGATGAAGGAGCCCAACTGGCAGTACATGGTCTATCCGCCGGTTGATTACCAGAACATCGTCTATTACGCCGCGCCGAAGAACACGCCGGAATTCAACAGCCTCGACGAGGTGGATCCCGAGCTGCTGGAAACCTACAACAAGCTCGGCATCCCGCTGGAGGAGCAGAAGATGCTCGCGGGCGTGGCCGTGGACGCGGTTTTTGACAGCGTGTCGGTCCACACGACCTTCAAGGACAAGCTGGCCGAACTGGGCATCATCTTCTGCTCCTTCTCGGAAGCGGCGCAGGAACATCCCGAACTGGTGGAGAAATACCTCGGCACCGTGGTACCCTATCGGGACAACTACTTCGCGTCGCTGAACTCGGCCGTCTTCAGCGACGGTTCCTTCTGCTACATCCCTCCCGGCGTACGGTGCCCCATGGAACTGTCCACCTATTTCCGGATCAACACGGCCGGAACGGGACAATTCGAGCGCACGCTGATCATTGCCGACGAGGGCTCCTACGTCAGCTACCTCGAGGGTTGTACCGCGCCGATGCGCGATGAGAACCAGCTGCACGCGGCCGTCGTGGAACTGGTTGCGCTGAAGGACGCCCAGATCAAGTACTCCACGGTGCAGAACTGGTATCCCGGCAATGAAGAGGGAAAGGGCGGCGTATACAACTTCGTGACCAAGCGCGGAATCTGCAAGGGGGACAACGCCAAGATCTCCTGGACGCAGGTGGAAACGGGGTCCGCCATCACCTGGAAGTACCCCAGCGTGATCCTGCAGGGCGACCATTCGATCGGCGAGTTCTATTCCGTTGCGCTGACCCGCAACAAGCAGGTGGCCGATACGGGAACCAAGATGATCCACGTGGGAAAGGACACGCGCAGCACGGTGGTATCGAAAGGGATATCCGCCGGAAACGGCCAGAACGTATACCGGGGCCGGATCCAGGTGCTGAAGAAGGCCGATGGATCCAAGAACTACACCCAGTGCGATTCGATGCTCATCGGCGACCGCTGCGGCGCCCACACCTTCCCCTATATCGACGTGGGAAACAACTCGGCGAACGTGGAACACGAAGCGTCTACGGCGCGGATCAGCGAAGACCAGTTATTCTACTGCAAGACCCGGGGCATATCCACGGAAGACGCCATTTCCATGATCATCAACGGGTTCTGCAAGGAAGTGTTTCAGGAACTGCCCATGGAATTCGCCGTGGAGGCGAAGAAGCTGCTGGGGATCAGCCTGGAAGGCAGCGTAGGCTGACTGAGCGGACGGCAGTCGGGAATCTGTTCAATACATAAACGGGAGACGGAACGTAACATGGCATTACTGGAAATCAAGAATTTGCGCGGCGGCATCAAGGACCTGGACATCATAAACGGGATCGACCTGACGGTCAACCGGGGCGAGGTGCACGCGATCATGGGTCCCAACGGATCCGGCAAAAGTACCCTGGGCAAAATCCTGGCCGGCCACGAGGAATACGCGGAGACCGGTGGCACAGTACGGTTCCAGGACAAGGACCTCTTCGAGCTGACTCCCGAGGAGCGGGCTAACGAAGGCATGTTCCTGGCCTTTCAGTATCCCGTCGAGATTCCCGGCGTCAGCAATGCCTACTTCCTGCGGGCCGCGCTGAACGAACGCCTGAAGTACCGGGGCGAGACGGAGATGAGCGCTGGTGCGTTCCGCCGGTTGATGAACGAGAAGATGAAGCAGGTCGACATGGACCCCGAACTGGCGAGGCGGCCGGTGAACGAGGACTTCTCCGGGGGCGAGAAGAAACGCAACGAGATCTTCCACATGGCCGTGCTCGAGCCGACCCTGTCCATTCTGGACGAGACCGATTCCGGCCTGGACATCGATGCCATGCGGATCGTGGCGCGCGGGATCAACCAGCAGCGATCAGCCGACAATGCGATGATCGTCATTACCCACTACCAGCGACTGCTGGATTACGTGGTGCCGGACTACGTGCACGTCATGTACGAGGGCCGGATCGTCAAGTCTGGCGAAAAGGACCTCGCCCTCCAGCTGGAAGAACGAGGTTACGAGTGGATTCGGGAGGAAGTGGAAGCAGCCGGTTAAGCGATCACAGGGAGAACGGGAATTCGAAATGACAGAAGCAATGAAACAGGCAGAGACGGCTCGTTACACCACGTTTTACGATGCCTTCGATCGTGTCCGGTCCCAGGACGCGCCGTTGTGGCTGCACCGGATACGCTCGGATGCCATGGCGCGCTTCAGGGAACTGGGGATGCCGGTCGCACGTGAGATTGCCTTCCCGCTCAGGGAGGACTGGGTATACACCGATCTTCGAGGCATCGCGGAAACATCCTATCACGCAGAACCGGTAGAAGCTCGACTCGATGCGTCCGCGCTTGCGCCTTACGAATTCGGTCAGGACGACTGGCACCGGCTGGTTTTTGTGAACGGCGTGTTCTCGCCCGCGTTGTCGCGTGTAGACGGCCTGCCCGGCGGCGCCGTGGTGAGCACCCTTGCCGAAGCGCTGGTCGAACACCCGGAGTTGGTTCGACCTCACCTTGCACGACATGCCGAGTTTGAACGAACCGGCCTGACGGCCTTGAACTCGGCACTTTTCGAGAATGGGCTGTTCGTATATGTACCCCGAGGCGGGCACCTCGAAACGCCCGTGCACGTCCACTACGTCACCTCCGGTCATGAAACGCCATTGGCCACGCAGCCGCGTACGCTCATCGCGGCGGGCGACGGCGCGAGCCTCAAGGTGGTCGAAAGCTATACCGGGCTCACCGAACAGGCTTACCTGACCAACGCGGTGACTGAAATCGCCGTGGGCCGGGACGGCAACGTGGATCACTACCGGATCAACCGGGAAGGCGCCGGAGCCGCGCACCTTTCCACCACACAACTGCACCTGGAAGGGAACGGCCGGATCTCAACCTTCAACATGTGCATGGGCGGCGCGCTGACCCGCAACGACACCAATGCCCGACTTGACGGCGAGCACGCGGTGGTTCGTATGAACGGACTGTTCCTGGTTACGGGAAATCAGCATGTGGACAATCACACCGCGATTGATCATGCCGTACCCAACTGCGATAGCTACGAGGTTTACAAGGGCATCCTTGAAGGCCGGTCGCGCGGGGTATTCAATGGCAAAGTGTTCGTCCACCAGGACGCCCAGGAAACGGATGCCAAGCAACTGAACAAGAACCTGATGCTGTCGCCCGATGCGATGATACACACCAAGCCGCAGCTCGAAATCTACGCGGACCAGGTGAAATGCACCCATGGCGCCACCGTGGGCCAGCTCGACGAAGACCAGATTTTCTACCTGCGAACCCGCGGTCTGTCACACGACAGCGCATGCAATCTACTCACATACGGGTTTGCTGCGGACCTGATACGACGTCTCAGGATCGACGCGGTCAGGTCCTCGCTGGATACGCTTTTCGAAACCACGATCCGGGATCTTTCGTTGGCCAGGGACAAGACGAGAAGATAACCGGCGCATTCACGCTTACAGGAGTCTATGGATGGATACGGATGCCGTTAAAGAGCAGATCGTGGACGTTTTGAAGTCGTGTTACGATCCCGAGATTCCGGTCAACATCTACGAAATGGGACTGATTTACGAGATCGACGTACAACAGGACGGTATGACGAACATCAAGATGACGCTCACCTCGCCGAACTGTCCGGCGGCCCAGTCGCTCCCCGCCGAGGTGGAGACCAAGGTGAAGGACCTGGAACAGGTCTCGGACGCGCTGATCGAGATCGTCTGGGAACCGACCTGGCATATCGACATGATGACCGAAGACGCCAAGCTTGAACTTGGCATCGACTACTGAACACCTGGCCGGTAAGGGATCTATGTCGGAAACACTGGTTGAGATGCCACGAGAACTGGATGAAGCGGTACGCCTGTCGGACGAACACGCCCTGCGCTACCGCGGTGATTTTCCAATTCTTGACCGCAGGATACACGGAAAACCGCTGGTCTACCTGGACAACAGCGCGACGTCGCAGAAACCCCGGGTCGTGCTCGACGCCCTCGACGATTACTATACCCGGCTGAACGCCAACGTACACCGCGGCCTCCACACGCTCAGCGAGGAAGCGACCAATGCCTACGAAGGCGCCCGGGAGCGGGTGGCTCGATTCATCAACGCACCGGCCCGGAACCTGGTCTTCGTCCGCAACACCACCGAAGGCATAAACCTGGTCGCCACTGCCTGGGGCCGGAAGAACGTCCGGGCAGGGGACGAAATCGTGCTGTCCGTCATGGAGCACCATAGCAATATCGTGCCCTGGCAGATGCTCGCGAAGGAAACCGGCGCTGTCATCCGGTATTTCGACATTCGAGACGACGGGTCCCTCGACATGGACCAGGCGGACCGGCTGATATCGGAGAAGACGCGCATCGTCGCCCTCGCGCACATGTCGAACGTGCTCGGTACCGTCAACCCCATCGACGACATCGTAGCGCGGGCCCGCCAGGCCGGCGCGCTGGTCTTCTTAGACGCCGCGCAAAGCGTTCCTCACATGCCGGTGGACGTACAGCGTCTGGGTTGCGACTTCTTCGCCTTCTCCGGCCACAAGATGTGCGGTCCGACCGGTATCGGCGGACTCTACGGGCGTGAGGAACTACTGGAAGCCATGGATCCGTATATGGGCGGTGGATCGATGATCGACGAAGTCCGCCTCGATGGGTTTACCTGTGCGGACATACCGGAGAAATTCGAAGCAGGCACCCCGAATATCGCCCATGCCATCGTGTTCGGAGACGTGGTGGATTACCTCGACGCTGTCGGCATGGAGCAGATTCATACCCATGAAAGAGCGCTGACGGACTACATGGTCGGACGGCTCGAGGAAATTGACGGCCTGACCGTCTACGGCCACGCGCCGGGCAGGGGAGGCGCCGTTTCTTTCAACCTGGAAGACATGCATCCCAGCGATCTGTCCACCGTGCTGGATCGGCAGGGGGTCGCCATCCGCGCGGGTCATCACTGCGCGCAACCGCTGATGCGGCGACTCGGCACGCCCTATGGCGCTACAGCGCGCGCAAGTGTCTACTTCTACAACACCTCCGAAGAGATCGATGTCATGATCGCCGCCATTCACAAGGCGCGGAATCTCTTCGGGGCTTAGGGCATGCGGCATTCCGACCGCGTTAAAACGATCTTTCCGGTCACCGTTTATATTAAAAGCCATCACCGGCCCCGGCCTGCCAGTGATCAGCGTGTTACCATAACACCCTTTACGGTCGAAGCAGGCATGCCGCCCATCATGCGCGCCGGGCGGACACCCCGGGCCGTCTCCCTGGGATTGAGCGCGTCGCACGGGGTGCCGAACTTCGGCAACGCGTAGTCAAGGTGAGTATTTCCCCGGGCGAGGATATGGAGGTTGTTCGCGGCCGTCCCCTCGAATTTGGCGCCGTGGTTCCACGGCACCAACGACCTCGCGTTGCAATAGTGGCTTACAAAGGCCCTGCGGAACCGCGCCTTTGTCCTGTTGGCGTGCGACCGGTGCAGGAGATGGCTGTGGAAGAACAGGACGTCGCCCGGGGCCATGCGGGCAGCCACCTCGCGGCCACCGTATTTTGCGGCGACGGGCGTCAGTCCGTTCACGGATTCATCCGTCGCGCTGGCGCCCGCGATCACGGCAAGATCCTCGATGGATCCGTCGGTATGGTTTTGTCCCAGTTTGTTTTCGTCCGGATAGATTGGTTCATGGTGTGATCCCGGTATGACCTTCATGCAGCCATTCTCTTCATCCGCCGGATCCACGGCCAGCCACGAACCGATCAGCGTATCGGGATAGGTGGGGATATAGTAGGCGTCCTGGTGGTAACCCTGACCCTCACGTCCCGGCGGCTTGAGAAACAACATGGTCTGGAGCGCCGACACATCGGGACCGATCAGGGCTTCGAGCACATCCAGAATCCGGGGTTGCAGCAGATACCTTTCATGCAGTTCATGCTTCCGGTGGAGCATGTGTATACGCAGCCAGTGCTGCCCCATCTGCTCGGGAGTCAGGCCAGGCGGCGGTGGCTCAACGCCGTCGATGATGATCCTGCCACTCATCAGTTCCTCGGTATGGCGGCGGATTTCCTCCACTTCCGTGTCGGGTACGAGTCCCCGGACAACCAGGTAGCCATCCCGGTGGTAGTCGATATAGTCCTGGACACCGATTTGATAACGGTCTTGCGGCATGGCCGGCTCCTTGCGGTGGTACGAATTCGAAATTCTAAGCGTTTTCGGTACGGTTCAATAAAGTAAAATATCCCTTTCTACTTGAAAAGAGGTTGATAAATATAGACCGAATGTTAAATTACTTGATTTGTGCGGATTGTGACATTGAAACGTTTATTATTGTTGATTTGTGTTGACCAGGATTATATATGATTTATTCGTTCAAATCCCCGGGTTCTACGTTAACATGAATCCAAATCACATTGGCGCCGAAGAGGTTGAGTTTTTTCAGGAGAATGGTTATCTCCGGATTCCGGGGTTCTTCTCGAAGGATGAAGTGACGGAACTGAGAGAAGCGCTGGACAAAACGGTAGCGGAGAAAAGGGAACGCATACTGGGCGGCGGGCGCGAAACGGACGAGGATTACAACCGCGTATTCCACCAGATGGTCAACCTGTGGGTGGACCACGATGTAATCCGCAAGTATTCCTTTGACGCGCGCCTGGCGGAGATCGCCCGTAAGATATCGAAGTGCAAACGCCTTGTCATCTACCATGACCATGGACTGATCAAGCCCGGTGGCGAGCGGAGCAAGGAAACCAACTGGCATCAGGACGCTCCTTACTGGCCCATGGACCAGGTGGGTGCGCTGTCGGCCTGGATTGCCGTGGACGATGTCACCGTGGACAACGGCTGCATGCAGTTCATACCAGGCTCGCACCAATACGGCCGACTGGCGCCCGTGCCCTTGAGTACGGAGGGTGCGAGCGTACTGAAAGAAATCGAAGGTACGGACGTCGAAGTCGAGGTTGAACCCATCGTAATGGAAATGGAAGCAGGCGGTGTCACCTTTCATCACGGATGCACGTTCCATTACGCCACGTCGAACCGTACCGATTCGCCCCGGAGAGCCCTGGCTATCATCTACATTCCCGAGTACGTGAACTACAACGGCCGATGGGACGCAGGAGGCGATCAGACACTGAAACCGGGCGAGCCGTTCGGTGGACCGTTGCATCCCATCCTTGCCTCGGGATAGGTACGTTACCGTATCAGGGGATAGATCAGGCCGGCAATCCGTCATCTGCCGGTTGCGCAACCTAGTTTGACCATTGGGGTACATAGAGCCTTTTTGCCGAATAGGGTGATTTTATAAACCTGATAAAGGGGGATGGTTTCATGGAGATCAGTGTCGACCGAGCAAGCGAGGTACTGATTGCGAAGGTTGAAGGTCGAATCGACGGTGCGAACGCCCGGGAATTCGAGGATGCGCTTAATGGCGCCATTACGGAAGACGACAGCAAGGTGTTGCTTGACTTCGGAGCGCTGTCCTACATAAGCAGCGCCGGACTGAGGGTCATCCTGCTGATCGCTAGATTGCTTCAGAAGCGGAATGCCGCGTTCGCGCTGTGCTCCCTGTCGGACCCAATCCGTGAAGTCTTCGAAATCAGCGGATTCGACAAGATCATTTCCATCCACGATACCCAGGCGGAAGCCGTGAATAAGATCGGCCAGTAAGCAGCCGTGCGTGCCGATCGCTTCACGGAGAAAACCTGCTCAAATGCCGGGCGTGTCGATAGCGAACGGATGCGCCGGCGTCCAGGGATGCGATGACGCAGACACCGTATAAAATCCTCGTAGTGGACGATGAGCCGGATCTCGAACACCTCATGCGTCAGCGATTGCGCCGTGATATCCGCTCCGGCCAATACACCCTGTTTTTCGCCCAGAACGGCGTGGAAGCTCTGGAACGCCTGAGCGAGATTCCCGATATCGACATGGTGTTATCGGATATCAACATGCCCAGGATGGACGGCCTCACCCTGTTGGCGCAGATACCTAACATCGCCCCCGACATCCGCGCCGTCGTGGTATCCGCGTACGGGGACATGAAGAACATCCGAACGGCCATGAACCGGGGCGCTTTCGACTTCATTACCAAGCCTATTGATTTCCAGGACCTTCGTGTAACCATCGAACGCACCCTGAAGAACATGGAGGAATGGCGCGAAGCCCTGGAGTCACGGGATAAGCTGGTTCGGCTGCAGAACGAACTGAACGTGGCCAGCAAGATGCAGCAGTCGATTCTGCCGACCGAGTTTCCCGATTCCGATCACTGTACGATCTTCGCGAACATGGAGCCCGCCCGGGAAATCGGCGGCGACTTTTTCGACGTCTTTCCCTTGCCTGGCGGTAGAATCGGCCTGGCCATCGCCGATGTATCCGACAAGGGCGTGCCGGCGGCCCTGTTCATGATGTCGAGTCGGACCCTGCTGAAGGGATCGGCAATCGGGGCCATGGAACCCGGCCCCGTATTGAAAGAAGTCAACGATCTTCTTACCGAAGAAAACGAAGCGGCTATGTTCGTCACCACGTTCTACGCGGTGTACACCCCCGAAACCGGCCAGGTCGACTACGCCAACGGAGGACACAATCCCCCGCTCGTAGTCCATCCCGATGGCTCTTCGACGCTGCTCCCCGGAACCGACGGGATGGCCCTCGGGGTCTTCCCCGGCGTCGAGTTCGGCCAATCCGCCATCTCGGTCTCGCCCGGCGATTTGCTTGTGCTCTACACGGACGGAGTTACCGAAGCCATGAACGCCGACGGCGAGGAATTCGGTATGGATCGCCTGCAGGCGGTATTCTCGGATTCCCGTCCCGCTACCACGGAAGAAGCGAACAAGGCCGTATTCAAAGCGGTTCATGATTTCGCGGGGGAGACGGCGCAGTCGGATGATATAACCTGTGTCACCGTGCTTCAACGCTAGGTCCGCCCATGCGTAGAAAACTCTCTCTTTGCCTGCCTACCAGACTGGACCAACTCGAACGGATTTACGAGGTCGTGGACGAACTTGGCTTGTCGGAAGAATGGCCGCCAGGCATGGTGTACCAAGTCAAGCTGGTCCTCGAGGAACTGGGCGTCAACATCGTTACCCACGGCCACGCCAACGACCCGGAACACGAATTCGAAGTGGTACTGGACTCCGATCCCGAAGCGCTGACCATCGAGTTTCGGGACGAAGGCCCGGCGTTCAACCCGCTTACCGACTCCCCCGAACCGGATATCGAGTCCGGGCTTGACGACCGGCCCGTCGGCGGTCTGGGCATCTATCTGGTCCGGACCATGATGGATGAACTGAGTTACCGCCGGGAAAACGACAAAAACGTCCTGACGATCGTCAAGCGGAAGGAAAATGGATGAGACGAACGCGTGACCACTGGGCGGTCGCCATACTACTCGCCCTTGGTGCGACGGCGTTCTCTCCCGCTATAATTCCAGCATACAGCGGCGCGAACGCCTCCCAGGTCGAAGAACCCGGCGTAACGGACGAACGTATACTGTTCGGACAGTCGGCGGCGTTCAGCGGTCCAGCCAGGGAACTCGGCCGCAACATGAACCTCGGCATCGAGGCGGCCTTCCAGGAAGCAAACCGCAGAGGCGGCGTACATGGACGGCAGCTTGCGCTCATTACGCTCGACGACGCCTACGAACCCGAAGCCGCCATCGCAAACACGCGTCAGCTGATCGAGGACCAAGGCGTATTCGCGCTGATCGGCGCGGTCGGCACGCCGACTTCCCGTTCGGCCGTTCCCATCACGTCGCAGGCCGGTGTGCCCTATATCGCGCCCTTTACCGGCGCGATCTTCCTTAGGGACAACACGGAAACCGGCGTCATCAATCTGCGCGCCTCCTATTTCCAGGAAACCGAGGAAATCGTCGACCGCCTTTCGCGCGATCTGGGGATCACACGCATAGGCGTGATGTACCAGAACGACTCCTTCGGCCGGGTGGGTTACCGGGGTGTGCGGCGAGCACTGGATCGAAGGAATCTGGATCCGGTGGCGATCGGCGTGTATCCCCGGAACACCACGGCGATCAAGGCGGGGCTGCTTGACCTGCAGGCCGGCAAGCCGGACGCCGTGGTCGTCATCGGCGCGTACCATCCGGTCGCTACGCTCATCGCATGGGCGCGGCACGTGGGATTCAACCCGGTGTTCGCGACGATTTCCTTTGTGGGAAGCAACGCCCTGGCCGGTGAACTGGGTCCCGACGGCCAGGGTGTACTGGTTTCTCAGGTAGTTCCCTTCCCTGCAGCCGGCAATATCGCTATCGCGGTGCAGTATCGCCGCGCACTCGCCGCGCACGCGCCCGGCACCACACCTGGATTCGTTTCTTTCGAAGGATATCTGGCGGGCAGACTGGCCATCACCGCGCTCGAAGGCTGCGGACCCGACGTAAGGCGGACCTGTCTCGTGGAAAGTCTGAACCGGGCCGGGACCATCGATATGGGCGGTCTTCGTCTTGAATTCGGAGCCGGGGACAACCAGGGTTCCGACGCCGTTTTTCTCACGGTGATCGGAAAGGATGGCCGTTACCATCCCATCAATACCCTCCTGGACGTGATGCCATGATCAAAAAGTGGCTGCGGTGGTTATACGACAAGGGCCCGTCCCGGATTTCGGGGCAGTTGTACCTGGGTATCGGGACGGCGGTAGCGCTCACCATGTTCGCAAGTCTGGTGGCGTGGTTCGCCTTCAACGAGGTAGGTGAAGCCCAGCGCGAGGTGAATGAGGTAGCCGTACCCGAAATCGCCGCGGCCTTCGGGGTGGCGCAACGGAGCGGAACGCTGGCGGCGGCCGCTCCTCGTCTGGCGGCGGCGGAGACCTCCGAAGCCTTCGAAGCCGTGACCGCGAGTATTGCCGACGAGCGGGAGAGTTTCGCGGAGCAGTTGGAGGCAATCGCCGCATACAGCATGGAAAACGAGCGTTTTCAACGCATCAGCGAAAGCGGGAATACGCTGATGTCCAATATCGGGATGATCGAGGAGTCCGTGGCACGCCGTTTCATACTCGAAGAACAAAGCCAGTTGTTGCGAAGGGAACTGGAGCGGCTGCAATCCGAGCTGACCGGTATTCTTATCCCGGCCCTGGACGACCAGCTGTTTTACACGGCGACGGGTTACCGGAACATTGGCGAACCCGCGGCGCCTCGTTCGGAGTATCTTTCCGAGCTGGAACTTCAGCGGTACCGCCACCTTGCTGATTTGCAGGCCGAGGCGACCGTCAGTACCCGGATCCTCTCGAACGTCTTCAATCTCGTCGACGCCGACCGGCTCGAACCCTTGCTGGAGCAGTTCGAATCTGCCAGCGGGGGGGTGGAAAGAAGCCTCGCCGGTCTGGGTACGTCTCCGCTACGGCAGAGGCTCGAACCGGTATTCGCACAATTGTTTGAACTGGGCAGCGGAAACGAGATGATATTTCAGATTCGTGCGGAAGATCTGGAACTCCTCGCCCAGCAGCGCGCACTGATCGAGAACAACCGGAATATCGCGGTCGAACTGGTCGCGGAAGTGGAAAGTCTCGTGAACTCGGCGCAGGCAAGCACCCAGGCCGCGACGGTCGCGTCGACCCGGACGATCCAGGTGGGAAGACAGCTCCTGCTCGCGCTGAACGCGGTCAGCCTGATTGGCGCAATGCTGATCGCCTGGTTGTTCGTGGGAAAAGTCCTGTTGCGGCGCCTGGGTTTTCTATCCGAACACATGCGGCGCATGGCGGGGGGCGACTTGAAACAGAAAGTGGAACTGGACGGCCGCGACGAAGTGGCGGACATGGCTTCCGCGCTTGAAGTATTCAGGTTGCATTCGATCGAAGCGCAACGGCTGAACCTCGTCGAAAAACTCGCAGAGGAACTGCGGGGCAAGAACGACAAACTGGAAGAAACGTTGGGCGAACTGCAGCGGGCGCAGGACCAGATCGTCATGCGGGAAAAGCTGGCGGCCCTCGGCGAACTTACGGCAGGCGTTGCCCACGAAATCCAGAACCCGCTGAACTTCGTAAAGAACTTCGCTGAGTCGTCCGAAGAACTGCTGGAGGAACTGCATGAAGAACTGCCTGAAGGCGGCGGTTCACTCGACGAAGCGCAGAACGATCTCATCCGGGAAATCGGCGGTGATCTTACGGAAAACCTGCGCCGGATCAGGGAACACGGCGAACGGGCCAACCGGATCGTGCGGGACATGTTGCAGATGGGGCGCGGATCGGGAGACAAGCAGTCCACGGACGTAAACGCGCTGCTAGAGGAACATGCCCGGCTGGCGTACCACGCCGCCAGGGCATCCAACCCGGATTTTCAACTCGAAATCAAAGATGACTTCGACCCCGATCTCGGAAAGATCGAGATCGTTTCGCAGGAAATGGCCCGGGTGTTTCTGAATATGGTGAACAACGCCTGTCATGCGACCAACGAGAAAAGAGAAGACCCGGAAACGGATAGCGGATACGTACCCGCGATCTGGCTGTCCACCCGTCGCGAGGAAGATCATATCATCGTACGCATAAAGGACAATGGCAAAGGGATACCGCCCCACGTGCGGGAAAAGATCTTCAATCCCTTTTTCACCACCAAGCCTACCGACCAGGGCACCGGCCTCGGCCTGGCGCTCTCCAACGATATCGTCCGCGAGCACGGGGGTAATATCGAGGTGGATTCCGAACCTGGGGAGTACACCGAGATGGCCATCAGCCTTCCGTTCGAACCTGCCGTAGCCCCGCAGGAATCCTCCTAGCGTTCATCAGTACGGCGAACGGTCGGTGGGTGAACCTGATCCGATCATCGCGGGGACGACGTATTTCCATTACCCATCGGGCCGCCATGCGCGGAGCGTCATCGAGTTGAGCACGACGCTGATGCTCGAGCAGGCCATCATGGCCGCGGCGAGCGCCGGGAGGAGGAATCCCGTCGCGGCCAGCGGTAGTCCGATTACGTTGTAGATAAACGCCCAGAACAGATTCTGCTTTATTTTCCGGATCGTCCTTCGACTTACGTCTATGGCGCCGGCCACCAGGATCGGTTCGGGTCTCATCAACGTGATCGCGGCCGTTTCCATCGCCACGTCCGTACCGGAACCCATGGCGATACCCACAGTCGCGCGGGCAAGGGCCGGCGCGTCGTTGATCCCGTCGCCGACCATGCAGACCTTCGCCCCGCTTTCCACCAATCGCCCGACGATACACTCCTTGTCTTCCGGCGTTGCACCGCCGTACGATTCGTCGACACCCGCCGCGCTGCCGATCCGCGCCACCACAGGTTCCGCATCGCCCGAAACGAGCAGGATCCGGACCTCTAACCTCCTGAGCCTGTCAACCACTTCAGCCGCGTCGGCGCGTAATGAATCAACGAGACCGAAGCGAGCCAGATATTCGCATCCAGCATCTCCTCGGGCGGCCAGCCAGACCGCGGACATTCCGCCGGACTGCGGGGTATCGGGCGGCGGCGTATCCACGCAGGCCTCGTGGAAGAGTTTTCGGTTGCCGAGCAGGTAACGCGTTCCTTCGACTTCGCCCTCGACGCCGCGAGCCACCACGCTCCTGAACCGTTCGACCCCGGCGGGCGACACGCCCCGTCCGGCCGCGGCACACTGAAATGCCCTGGCGAAGGGATGCTCACTGCCCTGTTGCAGCCCCGCGGCGATTGACAGCAAATCCTCTTCGTCCCGGTCGGCCAGGGGAACGAAGGACGCGAGGATTGACTTGCCTTCGGTCAGCGTGCCCGTCTTGTCGAAGACGATGTGAGTCAGCCCGTGAGCCTGTTCCAGGGATTCAATGTCCTTAACCAGGATACCTGCCCGGGCCGCCGCCCCGGCGCCGGCCACGATCGCCGTCGGCGTCGCCAGTCCCAGCGCGCAGGGGCAGGCGATGACAAGGACGGAAACGGCATTGATCAGCGCAGTTTCAAGATCGTCCCCTGCGAGAATCCACCCAGCGAAAGTGATCACAGCCAGGCCCACGACAACAGGTACGAATACGCCGCTGATTCGATCCACCAGGCGCTGGATGGCTGGTTTGGCGGCCTGGGCGTTTTCGACCAGGCGGATCACACGGCCCAGGGTCGAATCGCTTCCGACGGCCCGGGCTTCGATCTCCATGAAGCCGTTGATATTCAACGATCCGGCAATCACGGTGTCGGCCGCGTTTTTCGGAACCGGTACGCTCTCGCCGGTGATGAGGGCCTCGTCGACTTCAGCCTCGCCCCGCAACACGACGCCGTCCACGGCCACACGGTCGCCGGGACGGCAGATCACGACGTCACCTACCTTCAACGCGTGCACCGGCGTTTCCCGCTCGGTGTCGTCCGCCGTTCGTATCCGCGCGGTGACCGGCCGGATGGCGAGCAGTTCGCGTATCGCCCGGCCTGCGCTTCGCCGCGCCCGGGCTTCGATGTGCTTGCCGACGAGCACGAGGGTAATGATGATCGCCGAGGCTTCGAAGTAGAGTTGACCCGCCGCGCCGGAACCCATACTGATCACCAGGTACCAGCTGAATGCGAAGGCGGAAGAGGTACCCAGGGCCACCAGGACGTCCATGTTCGCGCCGCCGCCGCGCAACGCGTGAAAAGCGCTCCGGTAATATCGGGCGCCGATGCCGATCTGCAGAACAGTAGCCGCCAGCGCTTCCGCGTAGACTGGCATGTGCCATTCGATGCCGGTCCAGCTCTGCAGCAGTCCACTCAGCATCTGCAGCAGAAAGGGGCAGGTCACGATGATCGCGGCGATCATAGCGACACGGTCCCGGCGAGCCTGACCACGTTCCGTTTCAGGCTCGTATCGATCTTCCTGTACGGGAGTCAGTCGGTATCCGGCATCGGCCACGGGCCCGGCCAGCGCGTCAACTTCCAGGGTTGGCCTAACTGTCAGCGTCGCACGTTCCAGGGCAAGGTTTACGTGGGCGGCGGCGACACCAGGGACATCGGAAAGTATTTTCTCAACCCGCGCGGAACACGCGCTGCAAGTCATGCCCTTTATTTGGAATACGCGGGTTTCGGTATCCACGTCGAAGTCCTGTGCTAGCGTGGAGTTCGCCATTTCCGGTACTCGAAGTGCGGGGGAACGCTAATGGGAGTCCAGCATCTCCAGCCCATGCATGGTGTCGGATTCGAAATAGAACAGGGCGTAGGCGAGACCAATCCCGATGAGGAAGGCGACGGCGAGTATTCCGCGGTCGTGGCTGTGAAACTGAATCTCGGGCAGCAGATCGCTCAGGGAGATGCACAGAAACACGCCAGCGGCAAAGGCCATGATGTATCCCACGACATGCAGCTCGTTGAGTTCACTCAACAGGCCGACGCCAAGATACGTCAACATGGTAATGAGCGGACACAGCAGGGCGAAACCGATGTTGGTCAACGTACAGGCCCGGTCGCCGTAGCCTGATACCCTCATCAATCCGATAATGGAGTACGCGTCCAGCGGCTTATGCAGCATGATCGCCAGAAATACTCCCAGGCCGACAAGCATCGTTTCCCCCTCGTGAATCAAGCCGATACGCATGCTTGCGCCGAGGGCGATACCTTCGGTAACCGTGTGCAGTCCGAGACCCGTGGCGACGCCGAACACGCTGCGGGGGTTGACGTTTACCGAACCATGATGATCGTGGTGGCCATGCTGGTCCGGCGTTTCCACCGCTTCGTGATCGAATTCGTGTTGATGAAACCGGAATATACGCAGCAGCACGATAATCATGATGACGCCGAGAACCGCACACCCCACGGCGATTTCACCGGCATACGGTCCGGGGATATCCTCCAGGCTGTGCAACAGGAGGTGGTACATGGCGACGCCCAGGAGAAACCCCGCCACGAGACTCATGACCAGTTGCGTGCGGAAATGGGTCATGGTGACGATGGCCGAAAGTTTGCCGCCCAGAAGAGATACGGCAAAGATCGCCGCCGAGTAGGTCAGGAGAAGCAATACGATATCATTCAACACAGCGGAAGAGTCCTAACGAGCTATGTGCGTGTATTTTGCTGCGAGGACGTATGCGATACTGCGGCGTGCCAATCTAGAAGAAAATCGTGAGCAGGGCTATCGTGACCAACCCGCCCACCATGAACCCCAGTGCGCTCACAATGCCCGATACGGTGGCCGAATCGGCGAGACGGAAGGTCTGCTCTTCGATGGTGAACATGACCTGTGACCGGTTGATTTCTCCATCGACAAAGCGTTTCAGCGCAATCTCGGCGCCATGGGCTTCTTTTACCGATACTACGGCCACGAGGATCATCGTCAGGGCGGAGGCGAGGGTGCCGAGCGCGAACGAGAGCAGTGAAAACAAGCTGAACCAGTGGTAGGAGGACGCCTGGTCGCCCGTCGCCGCGCTCATGAAGCCGATGATCAGCGCCGCGCCACCCGCGTTGCCGAACAAGAGGAGACGGGCGGATTCGGTAATCATCCTGAACATGGTTCCGCGCCGGAGCGCGACGACCTTGTAAAGCTCGCGCAACCACTCCTCGCCGATTTCCTCGACGGTAAACTCATCTACCTTCTTCACTGGCCATTCCTCGTGTAAAGGGTTGCTATTCACCCAGATTGGTAAGCCGGATGTATCTTGACCCCGTATTCGTACCGGGCGCGAACTCCAGGGTCCAGTCGTCGATCATGACTTTATCGGGAGACAGCGCGACGTTCATGAATTGTTCCCGTGTCAAAACGCCTTCCATGCGCTCCAGCACATCAATTACGAAACGTCCGAGGATGTAGCCTTCCAGGGCCACTTCGTTCACCAGGGCCGTGACAGTCTCGGCCTCTCCGTATTCCGGCCGCAACGCGTCCAGGAAATGCTGGACTACCAGGCTGGAAGTGCTGTTCGGATCCGGTATTACCTCGGTCACAAGGATCTTGTTCGAATGGTTTTCGACCAGCTTCTTCAGTTCGTGGGAAAGGACAAAGGAAAGATTCGCAACGATGTAGTCATGACCCAGGGAGTGGGACAGGTTGATGATCTCAGAGTTTGCGGCATACGATCCCACAATCAGAATGGCATCGAGATCCGCCTTGGAGATCATAAACAACCCCGCGTGTACCGCGTGGGTGTTCCGGGAATGGGCGGTCTTTGCAAGGATTGGCAGGTCATGGGCATTGAGCGCAATCTGGAAGTCTCGAAGTACAGAGCGTCCAAAGGCGTCGTCCTGGTAGATGACGCCGAACCGGTTCTTTCCCAGATTATTTACGATATAATCAACCATGGTCACGACTTCATCCAGGTACGCGGCCCGGAGGTTGATGACGTTGGGGAACCGGTCGAAATTGCGCAGGAAATCCGCGCCAGTGAAAGGACCGACGAAGGGTATGTCGGCTGAGCGGAGAACGGGGGCGATGCGCTTTGCGGTCGGCGTCCCCACGCCACCGATTACCGCGAAGACGTCATTTTCCGCCGCAAACCGCTCCGCATTCGCTGCGGCCTGTTCCGGCTCATATCCATCATCCAGCGAAAGCAGCCTCAACGTCCTCCCGTTGATCCCGCCCTCTCGGTTCCGTTCTTCGAATGCGGAAAGAATGCCTGCCCTGTAATACAGTCCCAGATTCCGGTTGGGACCTGTAAAGCATGCGCTTTGACCGAATACGATGGCATCCGAGGTTATGCCTGTTTCCGCCCTGGCCGGCAAGGGGTGTGCCAGCAATGTGATGAAAATGGCGACTGCCAGCGAGGCAAGACCGGGCGATTTATTGCTTCGGATCACTTTGGCTCCCTTCCGTGCCCTCTTTAGATTCTTCTTCGCTTTCTTCGTCGTGCATGGTATCGACCATGGCCTTCTCGCCTGATTGATTCGCTGTGTCCGTGCTGCTTGTCGCCACGTGTCCATGGCTGAAGATGGAAGGCGTGTCGAAAATGAGCGATCGAGGCCTGGCGACGGGAAGGTGATCCCGTTCGGTGTTCCTGCCATGGAATCTGCCTTCGATCAGGAAACCGTCCCTGTCGATGTTCTCATATCGGTGAATATCCGGGGGCAAGGTCGAATAAACCGGCCTGTCCAGCGAATCGGGGCCGACGGCCGACAACGCTTCCGGCGAATCGAAAGCCATTTCCACCGGCGTCAACGCCGTGCCGCCGTCTACCAGGTTGACTTCGATATTCGCGTCGTTGCCGGGATTGACCGCGGCCAGGTTCGCTTCGGCGAAAATCGTTCGCATCCGCTGCCAGTAACGGGTAATGCCCACCTGGGCCGGCTGCCTGGTGTATTCGTCCAGCAGTCTCGAGAATGCGCCGGCACTGCTTTCGGCCTGCAGAACGCGTTCTCTCGCCGTGGCTTCCGCATCCATGACAATCGCTTCCGTCTGGCCCTTCGTGCGGGCGATCAGTTTCTCCCTGCGCAGGTTGGCGTTGCTGATGGACTGCATGCGCTCGGAAATGGCATCGTTGACGTCCCGGAAGGCCTCTACGGTCTCTTCAATCGGGCGGATGTCCACGATGTTCAGGTCGACGAGTTCTATACCAATGTCAATCGTTTCGAGACGTCCGGCGAGGAAGTCGTGGAGATGACGTTCGATGATGCTCCGGTTAGACGTGAGTATAAGGTCGATGAAATTCTGCCCCACGATATTGACCATTTCTTCCCGTACGATCATAGTCATCAACATCGTCGGGTCCGAAACCGCGAAGAGATAGTTTCGCAGGTTGTCTATCTTGTACTGCACGGCCACATCCACCTCCACCAGGTTCGTGTCGCCGGACAGCAGCGTGACGTGCGTATCCCCAGCCGTCCCTTCGCTGATGATAGAGACACGGACGATGCGCTTCACCTTGCGTATGTGGGTTTCGTATATGAACGGAACGCAGTAATGGATTCCCGGACCAAGGTTCTCGTCCACCACCTTGCCGAAACGAACGAGGACGCCCTGTTCTTCTTTCTTTATGATATAAAACCCGCTGGCCAGCACGGCCATGATGGAAAGGGCGATCACGCTCCAGAACAGCCGGTTCCAGCCGTAGGCGCGCGCCCAATCGAACATGGCATAGATTACGCGCGTGCTGTAAGGTAAAGGTCGCTTTTCGTTCATCATGGGTTTGAGATCTCGCTCTACCTGGGAACCGTTCTGCTGTCCAGGTATCTGAACAGTTCGTTATCGGCCGGCAACATAAGGGTCGTATTTTTGTCGATAATCAGATCATAACTGTCAAGGGCCCGGATGAACCGGTAGAACGCCGGGTCCCTCCGGTAAGCCCTGCCCAGCAAAGCCATCGCTTCCGCTTCGGCCTCACCGAGTATGGCCGTGGCTTCCGCGTGCGCCTCCGCCATAAGCTTCTCATGTTCGTTTATTGCCAGCGCTTCGATGCGGATGGCCATCTCCTCCCCCTCGCTGCGATACCGGGCCGCAATGCGCGCGCGCTCCGATATCATACGCTGGATCACGGCCGGGCGGTTTTCCATGGGCAGCGTGTATTCGATGATACCGGCTTTCAGCACCTCGATACCATAGTTCGTACTGGCAATCGGGGCGACACTGCTCAGGATGTCACGGGACGCTTCGTGCAGGTCTTCGTGTTCCAGCCCGAGGCTGATGAATGCATCACGGGCCTTGTTACTGATCACGATCCCGCTGCTCGAAAGGTAGAGATCCCGCAGACGTTCGGCTGCGTTGGCGCCCGTGCGTATCGCCTCGACATACAGGATTGGGTCTACGATGCGCCAGAGCAGGTAGCCGCTGATCAGGATGTTCTTCTGATCTTCGGTAATCAACTCGTGGGACACATCGGTGAGCGTCTGCAGCCTCCGGTCCACCATGTAGACTCTTGAAATCGGACGGGGCCACTTGACATGCAGTCCGGGCTGCTTCACCGGAGGCGAAATCCGACCGAAGTTCGTCAGGACCCCCTGCTGGGTTTCGTTGATCACGTAGAAACAGTCGTATACGATCGCCGCCAGCACGAGCGCGACGATGGCCGTACGGATGCCTCGTCCCTTACCGGTCATTTGCCTTTACCTCCTGTCTTGGCGGATGGGGCGGCGGCTTCAGCCGGCCTCTTTTTCCAGATCGCGACCTTGTTGAAACTCTGTCTGTTGGGCACGATGATCTTGGGATTGCCGGCGAGAGCGGATTCCAGCTTTTCCCGCCAGAGCATGTTCCGCAGGACTTCCGGCGCCGTCTGCATGGCAGAAGAAATGACCATAATGGCATCCGCTTCCGCCGCGGAGGTCGCCACCTTGCGAAATGCCTCTCCATCGGCCTGTTCTTTCTCATACTCGGCATTGCCGTGTGCGCGCGGCACCAGGGACACCATGAACCGTTGCGCGTTGACGATGATTCGTTCCCGGTCTTCCTGGGCGCTTGAAATCTCCCGGAACGAACTCAGGGCTTCCGGCGCCGGAGTGACGTTCAGCAGGCTGACTTTCACGAGGTCGACGGTGCCAAGCACCGACTTGTCGCCAAGCATCTGAGCATCCGTCACGAAAAGATTCGTCAGTTCATCTTCCATTTCCGCCCGGTATGCAGTGAGGAGCCGATCCAGGTCACGTGCGTTGACAAAAGTACGAACGTGCTCGCGTACCGCGTCTTCGATGATCTCTTCCGGAGCGACCGTACGGTAGTGATACGTGTACGGGTCTTTCACCCGGTACTGCACGTCCAGAATGAGCGAGAGCATGTTCAGGTCGCCCGACACGTACTCGTACGGTGTATCGGACATAATTGATTTTACTTCCCTGACTGGCCACTTGTCGACCTGGACCAGGGGGCGCGGCGCCAGGTAATGAAGCCCGGGCTGAAGGTCTTTCCAGTATACCTCGCCGAACAACCGGCCGTATCCGACGTGACCCGGCGGCACGGCCGTGAACCCGCTGCCAAGAAAGAGGACCAGCAGCAAGCCCCACAGCATCATGCCCATGGGTGTGGCGGGTGAAATCGTACCCCGGAACGACCGGTCACGGGTCAGCCGCTTCCACGTGTTCCGCCACGGCCGGGAGAAGGGTCGGATGTTGAGCATGAGGTCTTCGTAACCGCTGCGCATGGCGCCGGCGCGGTACCTCCAGACGATAAGCGCGATCAGCCCGAGCGCGCCGCCCCACTGCAGAATTTGAAGTGTGGGGGAATCGGAAGGCAACAGGTTGACGGAAATGGCAAACCCGGTGGCCACCAGTATGAAATCGATGGCTATGCCGATCACCGCGGTGACCGCGATGACTGACGTGACGTATACGGCCGCGAAACGCGCGCCGAACTGACTCATGATGATAGCGATGGTGCTTGTGTTGGTCGCGGGGCCTGTCATCAGGAATATCAGGGCGGCCCCTGGACTGACGCCCCGGGCGACCAGCGCGGCGGCAATCGGCGTGCTGGCGGAGGCGCAGATGTAAAGGGGCACGCCGACGATGATCATTACGGGGTAGGAAAGCCAGCGTGCGTATTCGTTGGACATCAGGTCGGCCGGTATGACCAGGAACAGCACGCCGCCCAGCGCGATACCGACGAGCAGTGCAAAAAGTATATCATCGGCGATCTCGACAAAGCCGTAGTGGAAGATATGCTTGACGATCTTCTTGAAATCGAGCCCGGGGTATTTTTCTTCCACCTCATCCAGTTCGGTCCGATTCGCGGATTTCGCCGGTTTCTCTCCGATGATCTCCCGGTAGAATTCCGGTTTGATCCACGATCCGAACCTCCAGGTGGACGCCACGGTAGTCAACCCCTTGATCCACTTCGTCATGAGGATCTTCATGGCGGAGGGGCTTACATAGCAGTCATCCTTGTCCGACAGCAGCGGATCGTGGACCGAGTGATCGTGGTCATGATCGTGGTCATGTCCATGGTCGTGCCCGTGGTCATGGTCGTGGTGGTCGTGCCCGTGGTCATGGTCGTGGTGGTCGTGCCCGTGGTCTTCCTCCTCCGGCTTGGCCTCGCCACTATCGTCCCGGATCAGGCCGATGCAGAAGATACCCGCCACGACGGCTGTGATAAAACTGATGACAGGTCGCACAACGGCGGCGATGAAGCCGAAAAAAGCGTTCGTGACGAGGATGGAGTCGGCCCCGGTTTCAGGCGCCGTAATCAGGAAGGCCATGCAGGATGAGCGGGAAGCCCCCTTTCGTCGCATTTCGGCAACTACGGGAACGACGGAACAGCTGCAGAGCGGTACCGGAACGCCTACGGCGGAACTGATGGAGACCGAGCGAAGGCTGTCGTCCTGAAGCCATCTGAGTATCGCTTCCCGGGAGATGAAAACGTGGATCAGGCCCGAAAGCAGCAGACCCAGCATCAACATCGGACCCAGAAGCAGGAACGACATCCAGATGAAATCAAAGTAAGCGGTAAGGATATTGCCTAACTCCATTGCCATTAGACCGCCTCCCGCACAATGGATAAACCCGCGGTTATCAACATATTACAATAAAGCGTAGCAATTTGAGGTTGTTAAATTGTCGATTCTGAGACGACGGCGTATTGGCCTACTCGCACTAAAGAACAACATACCCAGGTATTGGGAATGCGCAATGAAATATTTCGAAATACTCCAATTCTCAGAATCAGGACGGCGTGCCTGGATCGGCATCGCGATGGATCAGAACTTCGCTTGATCTATTGTTGGATCATATATAACATGCTTATGCGGAAGAAAGCATGAGAAAGATGTGATTAATGCATGAGCAAGGTATGAAAGGCGTCTTTGAGCCCGAAATACCTTGCTGTTCCAGGACAAGGATCTCGCTGGTCCGAAGATCGGAGACCCTCGTAATGGACTTCCAAGATTACGAAATCGACAGCGCTTTCTACGACGAGATGTTCCAGCCCGATGGCACGCCCCGTGATCACTGCCGTTCGCTCTACGATTCCCTGCTCAGGCTTCCTGTTGAAGAACTCGTTCGCATGCAGGAACGGGTAACCCATTCCTTTTCCAGCGAAGGCATCACGTTTACGGTCTACGGCGGCGAAGAGGCCAATGAACGCATTATGCCGGTCGACTGTCTGCCCCGGCTTATCACCGCCGGAGAATGGCGGCGGCTCGAATCCGGACTTACTCAGCGCCTGAAGACCCTGAACCTTTTCCTGGCCGACATTTATGGATCAGCCCGTATCGTCGAGGACGGGGTCATTCCCGTCGACATGGTGCGCGGTTGTCCCCAGTATCGCGTGGAAATGCGGGGCTTAAGCGTCCCCCACGGCACGTATGTCGCCGTCTGTGGAACCGATCTGGTGCGCACGAACGAGGGGTTCCACGTCCTCGAGGACAACCTCCGTGTACCTTCCGGCGTGTCCTACATGGTCGCCAACCGGAAGGCGGTGAAGGCCAATCTTCGAAGGCTCTATCGCAGTTGCCGGGTACAGGAGGTCGAGCACTACGGCCGCCTGCTTCGTGAAATCCTGCAGGAACTCGCACCCCGTGAAGGTCCCGATCCATGCGTGGTTTTACTGACACCCGGCGTTTACAATTCGGCTTTTTACGAACACATCTACCTGGCGCACGAAATCGGCGCGACGCTGGTCGAAGGCCGGGACTTGCTGGTCGAAGGCGGTTACGTGTACATGCGCACCACGTCGGGACTGCGCAAGGTGGACGTCATTTACCGTCGGGTGGACGACGACTTCCTTGATCCTTTGGTTTTCCGTCCGGACTCTCTTCTGGGACTTCCCGGGCTGATGGGTGTCTACCGGGCCGGAAACGTGACCCTGGCGAACGCACCGGGCACGGGGGTTGCTGACGACAAGAGCGTGTACGCCTACGTTCCGGACATGATACGCTACTACCTGGGCGAAGAACCGCTGCTTATGAACGTAAAAACCTGCATCTGCCGGCGAAAGGAAGACCTGGAATACACGCTGGACAATCTGGAGGATCTCATCGTTAAAAGGGTGGGTGGGTCCGGGGGCTATGGCATGCTGATCGGTCCCCGATCAACCCCGGCGGAGCGGGATGCCTACATCCGCGAAATCCTGGAAAATCCGGCCGATTTCATTGCGCAACCCGTGCTCGACCTGTCACGCGCTCCCTGCATGATCGAGGGACGGGCCGCGGCGCGGCACGTGGACCTGCGCCCTTTCGTCCTGCACGGACGCGAGACGCGCATCGTCCCGGGGGCATTCTGCCGCGTGGCGCTGCGTGAGGGCAGCCTGGTCGTGAACTCCAGCCAGGGCGGCGGAGGCAAGGACATCTGGGTTCTGGGGGAATAAATGCTATCCAGAAGTGCGCAGGGCCTCTATTGGATGGGGCGGTATCTCGAGCGTGCGGCGCACCTGTGCCGGTTGATGCAACTGCAGGTGGAATCACTGGTGGACCGCCCGCTGAGGGAGATCCATTTCGGATGGAACCGCGTGTACAACAGCATGAAGCAGTCCCCGCCCGCCGAAACACTGGAAGCATTCGGGAGCGATGATTACGCGCTCGCCGATTCGTATACCCTCGCCGACCACCTGACTTTCGAACGCATGAACCCGGATTCCATTTGGAATTGCTTCGCATACGCCCGGGAAAACGCGCGGCAGGTCCGGAATTACATCAGCGCCGAGATGTGGCTTTCGCTGAACATGACGTTTTTACGGCTGCGGGAACTCACCATCCAGGAGATATGGAAGACAGCCCCGGAGTCCTTCTACACTGGGACGGCAAAGGATATCGCTACCTTCACGGGTGTGGCCGAGGCGACCATGTATCGAGACGAAGGCTGGCACTTCATACAACTGGGGAGGTACATCGAACGGGTACAGCTTTCAGCTTCGATCATATTGTCGCAGATTGCGGTACACGAACGCCAGGATGAATCATTCGACGCGGATTGGGCGAATCTGCTGCACGTGTTCCACGCATTCGACGCCTACGTGCACACCTATAGCGTGGTGGTTCAGCCCGGTCAGGTGCTCGACCTGATCGTAACGGACGAGTTACTTCCGTGTTCGGTACGCCGATCACTTGATATGGCCGCCTCGGTCCTGGATGCCGTAGGTTCCGGTCCGGCCCCCGGATCGAGCAGGGAGGCGTCGGCACTGAGCGCCTCGCTATGCGAGCTTGTCCGGGACGGCAGGAACGACGTTGCGGCGTGGCAACCGGTACTCGACCGGGTACATACCGACAGCAAAAAACTTCATCAGCATGTCATGGACGCTTACATAGACTACCCGCTGGAGATTTCTCCGGCTCACTGACGCCATGGTCGGAACCGTACGTTACGAACTCGAACACGTCACGAAGTACCGCTACGGCATCCCCGTGCGCAACTGCGCGATGTCGCTGGCTTTGAAACCGACGGAAGACCGCAGACAGCGCGTATCAGGTTTCCGGATCGATACGGACCCGGCCGGATCGCTCTTTCAAGTCGAGGACAGTTTCGGCAATACCAGGCACCAGTTTCATCTGTACCGCGAACACCGATCATTGGTATTCTCGGCACGATCCATGGTCGCTGTGACACCTTGCGATTCAACCCCGGAGCGTCTCGAAAACGATGCGTGGGCGATCATCCGGGATTGGCGCAACTCGTTTCATCACCGGATTTTTATGGAACATAGCGTCCTGGCCAGGCCTTCATCAAACCTTGAACGATTCGTTCGCGAGAACGGGATCAAGCCCACGGACGACCCGCTGAATACGCTGGAACGGCTTTCGGCCACGCTGTACGATCGCTTCCATTACGAACCCGGAACCACTACGTTTTCCTCGACAATTGAACACATACTGGAGAGCGGACGCGGCGTCTGCCAGGATTACGCTCACGTCATGATCGCCATCGCGCGAACCTGGGGCATACCCGCCAGGTACGTATCCGGCTATCTCCATGACGTTGCGGCGGAAGGCAGCGGAAATGGAACGACGACCACGCACGCCTGGGTGGAGTGCCAGTTGCCCGGACTCGGCTGGACCGCTTTCGATCCCACGAATGCAACCCTGGTCGACGAGCGGCATGTGCGCGTGGCCGTGGGTAGAGACTACAGGGACGTTTCTCCCACGCACGGCGTGTTGCAGGGCGGTGGAGAGATCGGGATCGAAGTGGCTGTGACCATGCGGCCTGTACCGGAAATCCATCCTGACACGGCGCAATCCGTTCGAAAGGAGACGCTCCGATGAATCAGTCAGACCGGGATGACGGCTGGGAGGTAATGCGGTCAACCCCGTCACGCCGTGATATCGACTCCATGGAGACCCTCCGGACTTATATGCTGGGCCGCATTCCCGGTTTCAAGCTTCCCGATGCGAATACCTGGGACGCGGAAGCCGGGGAGTTGCGCCGGACCATGCTGGAGGAGGTGATTTTCAAGGGCGTTCCGGACGAATGGCGAAAGGGAGCGCTCCATGTCGAGTGGAAAGACGTGATCGAGACCGGCAAAGGATACCGGATCCGCAAGCTGACCTATCGCGCGTTCGCGTTGCCCGGTAGACCTGATCGGCCCGGCCGGCCCGGTCAGCCCGGTCTCGTCATCCCGGCGCTGCTTTACGAACCCGATGACTTGAGAGATACGACGCCGGGCGTGCTGAACCTGAACGGGCATGTCGGTCCGCCGGGCAAAGCGGTGGACTACAAGCAGGAACGATGCATCAACCTGGCCAAGCGGGGCATGGTAGCGCTGAACCCCGAGTGGCTGGGTTTCGGCGAGTTGCAGGGCCCGGGCTACCAGCACAACAACGCAGCTTACCTGGACCTCTGCGGTGTTGCCGGCATCGCCGTTTTCTACCTGGCCATGAGCCGCGCGCTGGACGTGCTGCTGGACCAGGATCGTGTCGATCCGGAGCGCATTGCCGTGACCGGACTGTCCGGCGGCGGCTGGCAGACGATCATCCTGGCCGCCCTGGACACGCGGGTGCGCCTCGCCGCGCCCAATGCCGGTTATATCGGCCTGGACAGCCGGGTCAAACACCCGGCCGACCGCGGCGACATCGAACAGAACGCCGCGGATCTCGCCGCCACGGCCGATTATCCCGTGCTCACGGCCATGCTGGCGCCACGTCCGGCCCTGCTGCTGTATAACGAATATGACGACTGCTGCTTCCGGACCGTCAGGGCCAGACCATCCGTCTACGAACCGGTCCGGCCGCTTTACGCTTCGTACGGAAGGCAGGATGCCTTTGAATTCCACAACAACATCGACCCGGGCACCCACAACTACGAACGGGAGCACAGGGAGAGATTCTACCAGTTTCTGAACCGGCATTTTCTACCCGGCGAGCGCGTCCGTGACGAGGAGATCCCTTCGGCTGACGAGGTCCGTTCCGAAGAAGAACTGACCGTAGGAACGCCGATGGGAAACGCCGATTTCGTTACCCTGGCCCGGTCCGTGGCGCTTGGGCTGAAACGCGAAAGGCCGCCAGAGGAACCAGTCGCGCTGCGCCGATGGCAGAAGGCGGGACGGGAACGGCTCAAATACATACTGCGTTACCGGTCCCTCCCGGTTGAAAACGTGGTCAGACGGGCTACGGAACCCGGCAAAGGCCGCCTAATGGCTTTCAGCCAATACCATTTGCGGGACGGCTGGGTGCTGCCTGTCCGGACCACCGTTCCATCGACGCGAGAATACGGGAAAAAGCGACTGATCCTGGCGGACGCCGGAAGCCGGGGCGCATCGGCCCCGGTAGAAGAAGCCCTGCGGGAAGGGAACGCCGCCATGGTGGTGGAAGTGCTCATGCAGGGCGCCTGTGAACTGGGCAAGTCTCCGCATCAGTGGACGATGATGCTCTCATCGGGCGGCGGCAGGATGTTGGGTCTCCAGGTCGCACAACTCGCGGCGGTCATGGAACACGAGGCAGCGGCCCTGTCCGGATTGACGGCCCTGGGCCCCCTGTCTTCGGTAATCGCGCTCATGGCATCGTCCCTGAGCAGCCACGCGATGGATGAAATCAAGCTGCGTCGGGGACTTGCAAGCCTCCACCGGTTGATCGATGAACCCGGGCGGTATGAAACGCTTTCGCCGCTTTTCTGTTTCGGCCTGCTCGCCTCGTTCGATATCGAAGATCTCATCGCGCTGGCCCACCCGGTCCGGGTCGAGCTTGAGAACGGACGCGGACGCGTGAGGCGGACAGGTAAGACGGACGCATGAGCCGGACAGGTAAGGCGGTCGCGTGAGGCAACATTCGAACTATAGAGCGGTTCTAATCGCATCGATGACCTGGCGGGGAGGCAATGTGCGCAGGCAAAGGGCACCCCGGTTGATCGTCGAAGTGAGGGGTTCGTGTTCGCAGGTCATGAAACAACCCCGGCACGACAGGTAGTCCGGATGGGCGACGGTGCGCAGGTTCGTGTAGCCGTAGTCGTCGGGATAGGGGAAGAAGTACCCGAGATGGCTGTCCGGACAGACACACACCGTCGGTGTTCCCAGCACCGTCGCGATATGGCTCAGCCCGGAATCCAGTCCGACAAACAGGCGCGCCTCCCTGATCAGCTTCATCGCCACGGTTAAACCCGTTTCGGCGACGCGCACGCCCGGCAAGGCGGCCTGGTCCAGACCGGCGGCGCCGCCCGGTTCGACCAGCGCGACAAACTGTTGATCCGGAAACGCGCGGATCGTCTCCGCCCAGCATGACAACGGGTAGTCTTTCCTCCTGTTTGCGCTGGTGGGCTGCCAGGCCACGAATCCACCCGGTTCGATCCCCAACCGGCGGCATTCCTCCGTCCCCGATCCGACATGACCAAGATCCGGACGCCACGCCGCCCCGTCATCCGGCTCGACGCCGCAGCGTTCCAACACGTGGCGGATGTAATGGTCGTTGTGTTTCAACATATGGCCACCGGCGTAATCCGTGTCCCGGTCTTCCCGGTCCGCGTACTTCGGCACGATCTCGTAACCGGCCGGATAAGGCCGTTCCGGCGCCAGGTCTTTTCCCAGGTGGTATCCTTCGTAGACGAACTTCCGTTCCGCCCGCACGGAGGCCAGCAGGGCATCCAGGGTGAACAGGCCGCCGTAGAACGTGTGGATGTCGGTAATAAGGTATCGGAACGACCGGCTCGCCAAGCGGCCGAACGTCGCAGCGGGGACGTGGCCGGTATCCCGCTCAAACGGCTCCGGGAACGGCAGGAAGACGTCTACATGCGGTTCGACGATCGGTTTCACGCGCGACCTTCCCAGGAACCAGACCGAACGGGGGTGAAACCACCGGCGCAACCATTTTAAATGCCCCGTGCCCAGAACCACGTCCCCGACGCGGCCCCACGCCACATACAGCACGGTCCCGGGTCCCGCCTCCGCCACACGCGGAGACCGGACCGCCCATCCCCGGCTCCTGCTCCGCGATTTCCGGTTCCGGTACGCGAAGAAGATCCGGTAGGCGAGATTGTTGAACTGTTTCCACATGGCTATTCGAGGCCGGGCCCGGCGCGCCACCGGCCGATGGAATCAGCTTCGGCACGGACCGCGGTTTTATTGAATGAAGCGCCTTCCCCGCTTGTATAGATGTACTTGACAGGATTACCTGATATTACGTTATTGGGGCCGGCCCCACAAGTCGGTATTAACGGGCTGACACGGTACATGGCAGAAACACGAGGAGCAGGCATCGATGATCACCCGCGTTTGGCAATGGTTCGGTTCGGCCGCATGCCTGGCAGGCGTACTGGTGGCCGCGGGCTGCAGTGAAAGTGGCAGCGCCGCCAACGAAACGGGCGCCGTGAAGGAGACGCGGGCCGTGAACGTGGTGACCCGGGTCGTCCAGCCTCGGGAATTCATCAATCACCTCCGGCTCGTTGGCGAGATCAAGCCGGCCCGGCGCGTCGTGGTGAGTATCGAAGCAACTGGATTGATTACGGAAATCGAGGTTGAAAAAGGCGAGTCGGTTACGCGGAACACCATACTGGCACGGCTGGACGACGAGTTGCTCCGAGCCGCGGCCGACGAAGCCGAAGCGGCGGTGAACGCCAGCGACCTGGCCCTGCGCAATCAGAAAAGACTGTTTGAACAAAAGGCGCTTGCGGAGTCCGTATACCTGGACACCCGGTACCGGAACGATATGGACCGGGCGCGGCACCAGCAGGCACTGACATACCTGGGAAAAACGGTGATCCGGTCGCCGATCCCCGGCGTGGTGGACAGCCGCAAGATGGAGGTGGGTGAACTGGCCACGCCCGGTCGGGAGTTCGTGGAGGTGGTCGATATCGACCGGGTCAAAGTCGTGGCCGGTGTCCCCGAACGCCACCTGAAGCACGTCTCGGTGGGCACGCGCGCCGTACTGGCGTTTCCGGCCTATCCGGACGTCAGCGTGGAGTCGGACGTAACCTACGTCGGAACGACCCTGGATCCGGACAGCCGCACCGTACCGGTTGAGATCACGCTCGATAACCCCGATCACCTGCTGAAACCGGAAATGGCCGTCACGATTCGCGTCGTCAAAGACTATATCGCGGAAGCGATCGTCATTCCACAGGACGCGGTGATCGATACCGATCAGGGCCGGATCGTGTTCGTCGCGGACGGAAGCGTCGCCCGTTCCGTTCCGATTTCGCTGGGGTCGATTTCGGGGGACCAGGTGCTGGTATCGGATGGACTGGCCGCCGGTGACACCCTGATTATCGTCGGCCACCGGAACCTGGTGAACGGCGAGTCCATTCAGGTCAGAAACGATAGAATGTAAAGCGATGGCGGTGTACACCACCGGCATCCGCATCCACTGGAGTATCATTCTTTGAGAGTTTCTGACCTCGCCATAAAAAACAAAATCAGCATCTTCGTCATGACCGGGGCCGTCATCTTCCTCGGTTTCATGTCCTACCTTTCGCTCCCGCGCGAATCCACTCCTTCCATCACCATACCGATCGTGTTCGTCGCCACCCCCTACTTCGGGGTGTCTCCAGCGGACATAGAGAACCTGGTTACCCAGCCGATCGAGAAACACCTCGAAGAACTTGCCAACGTGAAGGAGATCTCCTCGACCTCCAGCGAAGGCATCTCGACGGTCGTGATCGAATTCGAGACCGACGTGGACATCAACAACGCGCTCCAGAAGGTGCGGGAAGAAATCGACCTCGCGCGATCCGAGATCCCGGACGACGCGGAAGAATCAACCATCCGGGAGATCAACTTCGATGATATCCCCATTCTGGTGATTAACGTCGCCGGCACGCACAGCCTCGTGACGCTGAAGGATATCGCGGAAGACCTGGAACAGCGGATCGAACAGATCGCAGGCGTACTGGACGTTACAGTCGCGGGCGGGTTGGAAAGGGAAGTCCAGGTCAACGTGGACCCGGACCGGATGGTGTATTACGGGCTGGAACTCGAAGATATCATCGAAACGATCCGGCAGGAAAATCTCAATATGCCCGGCGGTTCGATCAAGACCGGATCGCTGAGATACGCGGTCAGGGTGCCGGGTGAATTTACGACACCGGAAGAGATCGGAGCGCTGGTCATCAAGACCTACAACCGTCAGCCCATTGCCATCGGGGACGTGGCGGAGGTGCGGTTCGGGTTCAAGGAAGTATCCACCTATGCGCGGCTGGACGGACTGCCTTGCGTATCGCTGAATGTGCAGAAACGCAGCGGAGAGAACCTGATTGAAATTGCCGACGCCGTGAAGGAATTGCTGGACGAAGAACGGGAACGGTTGCCGAAGACCATCAACCTGGCTGTCCTGGCCGACCAGTCGAAGGACATCAGGTCCATGATCAGCGACCTCGAGAACAACATCATCTCGGGGCTGATCCTGGTGGTCTGCGTACTGTTCATGTTCATGGGCGTGCGCAACGCGCTATTCGTGGCTATTGCGATTCCGCTGTCCATGCTGATCTCCTTCATCGTACTCGAGATCCTGGGCTACACCCTGAACATGGTCGTGTTGTTCAGCCTCATCCTTGCGTTGGGTATGCTTGTGGATAACGCCATCGTCATTGTCGAAAACATCTATCGCCACCGCGAGGAAGGCACCCCCCTTGTCCGCGCCGCGCGAGAGGGCGTGGGAGAGGTGGCGGTGCCGGTGTGCACTTCCACGCTGACCACGCTGTGCGCCTTCGCCCCCATGCTTTTCTGGCCCGGCATTATCGGTGATTTCATGAGCTACCTGCCCGCCACGCTGATCATCACGCTCTCGGCCTCCCTGTTCGTTGGTCTCATAATCAATCCAACCGTCTGTTCGGTACTGCTCAGTGTGACCCGCAAACGCGAGGACCAACGCTGGCTGATGGTTCTGCGGCACCGATACAGCCGGTTTCTCATGTGGGCGCTTGCGCACAGGGCGGTGGTCATGCTGGTCACCTGCGCCTCGCTCTTCGGAATGATCGTACTCTATGCTGCGATCGGCAAGGGCGTGGAGTTCTTTCCCGAGACCGAACCCAACCAGGCGTATATCGACGTGAATTCGGCGATCGGCACCAAGCTGGACGTATCCAATGAAATCGTACGCCAGGCGGAGGATTATATCCGGGACGTGCCCGACATGAAACAATACGTCGCCAGCGTAGGCGCATCGCCGAATCCACAGGATTTCAGCGCCGCCGGCGGCGGCACGCCGCACAAGTCCAGGATCATCGTGGATTTCTTCGAACGGCAGGACCGCACACAATCCTCTTTCCAAACCGTGGAGATGATCAGGCAAAAGATGGAACGTCTCATCGGCGCCGACGTGGAGATCATCACGCCCCAGGCCGGTCCGCCCACCGCGGCGCCCGTGAACATCGAATTCGTCGGGGAGGATTTCTCCGTGCTCGGCCGGCTTGCCGACGAGGCCATGCTGATGATCGAGAATATACCGGGCCTGGTGGATCTCAAGGACGATTACGATTCGGGCAAGCCCGAACTCACGGTGGAAATCGATCGCGAACAGGCCGCGCTGCTTGAATTGAACACGGCCGAGATCGCCCGCGCGGTGCGCACGGCCATCAATGGCACGGAAGCCTCCAAGTACAGGGTGGGAGAGGAAGAATACGATATCATTGTACGGTTCGCGGAACCCGAACGATCCACATTCGCCGATCTGGAGAGAATCCACATCATCCATGATGACGAACTGGTCTCGCTCAGCTCCCTGGCGCAGATCCGTGTGGCCGGTGGCGTCGGATCCATCAAGCGGAAGGATCAGGAACGCGTGCTGACCATCGCGGGCGACGTGGAGGGCCGGCTGGCAAACGACGTGCTCGCGGAAGTGCAGGCCGCCCTCGCGGATCTGTCGCTTCCGGAAGGATACAGCCTGCGGTACACCGGGGAAAACGTGGAGCAGGACGAAGCCACCGACTTTTTGTCCAAGGCCTTTCTCATCGCCCTGATCCTGATAACGCTCGTGCTCGTCACGCAGTTCAATTCCGTTACCATGCCCATCATCATCATGATGTCCGTGGTGCTCTCACTGATCGGCGTCCTTTTCGGACTGATTGTTACCGCAACTCCTTTCGGCATTATCATGACCGGCATCGGGGTGATCAGCCTGGCGGGCGTGGTAGTGAACAACGCCATCGTGCTGATCGACTATATCCGAAAGCTGCGCAACCGGGGACTCCGCAAAAGGGAAGCGATCGTCCAGGGAGGCGTTACCCGTCTGCGCCCCGTATTGTTAACTGCCATAACCACGATTCTTGGGCTCATTCCGCTGACCACGGGGTTAAGTTTCAATTTCTGGACATTGACCCTGGAAATCGGCGGAGAAAGTTCGCAGTGGTGGGGACCCATGGGGGTGGCCGTGATCTTCGGTCTGGCCGTTGCCACGGTTCTGACCCTGATCGTGGTTCCCGTGATGTATGACTTCATATCGGGATGGGCGGAACGGGGTGGTGGAGATGGAGGAGAGTCAGAGGAAGAGCGCGGCCCGGATACCGGGACCGCCGTGGAACAACCCGTGGCTGCGGTGTAACCGGAAGCCAGAGAGTGATTCTGGAGGATAACATGATACGCGCCATGCTGAAAACACTGGCATCCGTCACATGCGCGGCAAGCATCGCGTTCCCGTCTTCCGCCCAGCAGAATGATGAGATCGTGCTTACGCTCGACCGGGCGGTCGAACTTGCGCTGAAGAATAACGAATCCCTGTTGAGCACCAGGCTGGAAGAGGACCGGGCGCGTGCGCGCGTGCGGGAAGCCTACTCCGAAGCACTGCCCAAGTTGGATTTCAGCAGTACTGTTACGCGTAACTGGTCTCTGCCGGAGTTTAATTTCGGCGGCCAGACATTCAAGGTGGGCACCGACAACGTAATCAACTTCGGACTCGATCTTTCCCAGACCATCTACCGGGGGGGACAGGTTGGCGCCGGCCTGAAGATGGCGCGTTACTTTCAGCAGATTTCCGAATCCAACACGGAACAGATGCGCGAAAACACCTTGCACCAGGTACGTAACGGGTTCTACGACGTGCTGCTGGCCGAAGCCATCGTAGAGGTCGCCACGGCGGCCTATGACCGCGCCGTAGCCCAGTACGAAGGCATACAGCGTTTCTACGAGGCCGGAACGGTGTCCGAATACGACGTGCTCAGGTCGAAGGTGGAGGTGACCAACGCCCACCCGCCGGTTACGCAGGCCAAAAACCAACTCGCCATTGCGAAAGCGGACCTAAAGCGCCTGATCGGGTTGCCGCGGCAGGTACCGATTCGATGTACCGGCAGTCTCGATGTGGATGTGTCCGGTTTGCCCGGCGACATTGAATCGGCCGTGGAAGTGGCACTGTCGAACCGTTCGGACCTTAAAGCCGCCCAACTGCAGGCCGCGATGAACGATGCGTCCATCCGACTCGCCAGGGGTGAAAACCGTCCCGACGTATCGCTTTCCGCCGGATACCTCATGCAAGCCCAGGTGAACGACCCCGGTTTCAAATCGCTCGGGTTCAATGATTTCTCCCGGAGCTGGAACACGCTGATCAACGTGTCGTTTCCGGTGTTTGACGGCAGGGAGAATTCGGGCCGGATCATGCAGGCCCAGGCGGACTATGAGCTGTCACGGTACTTCGAGCGGCAGCTTCGAAAGCAGATCGAAGTCGACGTCACCGAGGCCCTGCTCAACCTGGCGGAAGCATCGGAACGTGTGAAGGCAGGCGCGGAGGCCGTTGAACTGGCCAGTCGCGGCCTGGCTATCGCCCAGGTCCAGTTCGAAGGCGGCGTCAGCACGCAGCTCGAACTCATCGACGCCCAGTTTATCCTGAAACAGGCCGAGACCGATCACGTAACGGCCGAATATGATCTCGCCACGGCCGTCGCGAAACTCAGGAACGTGCTGGGCATGATGGAAGTTCGCCCCGATAATCGTTGAATTGGTCCTGATCCGATCTACCGCGCCATACCGGGCCCCCGGTAAGCGCGCGTGAAGGGCAGGCCAAAGGGCTCCTCGAAGGGCCGAAAAGGCACCAGGTCGGCGATCTCCTGCACCCGTTCCATGACTGCGACCGGCAGGGGGCCCGAATCCACATAACCAACGTTTTGTTCTACCTCCTTGACTGACCGCGAACCCGACAGGACCGTGGAGACGATGGGGTTGGAAATCACCCAGCGGATCGCCAGTTCCGGAAGGGGCATATCCAGTTCCGCCACCAGGTCGTAAAGCTGTCTGAACTGCTCGCGCCGGGGTGGGGACAGCCAAGGCGCTCCGTGCTCCACCTCCTCGGTGAAACAGGCAGACAGTGCGCCTTGCTGCAGGGGGGATCCTACGACGATCCCCATGTTCTGTTTCACGGCTTCGGGGAGTACGGCGTGAAGCGCTTCCTGCCATAGCAGACTGTAATTGAAAGCCGTGAGCACGACATCGTACGCGCCGGTCGCAATGATGTCCGGCAGCGTATATGCCGTGGTGCCTCCCAGGCCGGTGTAACGGATTACGCCTTCGGATTTCAATTCCGCCAGTAGATCGCAGACCGGACCATGAAACCGTTCCCAGTCGTTAAACCAGTCGTACTGGCCGGGACGATCCGGTTCATGGATCATTAGAATATCGATTTTATCTCGCTTCAACAGCTCCAGGCTGGTTTCCACCGACTGTCGCAACTGTTTCCTGTCCCGGGGGTCGAAGGGATCGGGACGCCCTCCCAGCTTGGTAGAAAGGATGTAATTCTGCGCAGCCCCGTCCAGGGCCTGACCCATCACTTCCTCGGAGTCCCTGTATGACGGGGCCGTATCAACGAAGTTAATGCCGAGTTCCAGTCCTCGCCGAACCGCCCGAATCCCGCCGGTTCGTTCCGAACCGTGTTTTGAAACGAACAGCCCGCCCATTCCGATTTCACTTACCCGAATACCTGTCCTGCCGAGGATTCTGTGCCGCATGATTGTCCCGCCGGAGGTATACCCTGAACTTGACATGAACTGTAGGAATTGTATATAGTCGGACCAATGCAATGCCAGACAAAACTGGATGTTCGGACTGTTTCAGCGCAATTCGGTACGAAACGGAACCCGATGGAAACCAAGGCGGTCCGACAGAGTGCGACCCAGGCGGTCCGCCGGATTTTCGTGTGAGCGTGCGCCATGCCCTATAAGCTTCAGCCCGGACGTATGTATATGATGCCGACTCATTTCGGGCCTGGGGCGGGACCCCGGCAGGGCCCCGAAGGGCGCGGATTCGACTGCAAGGATTCGCCGAGGACCACTTCGTATTCCGTGAGCTTCCTGACCAGGGCGGATCAGCTGGACGCGCTGCTTCCCCAGGGATTCAGTCTGGCCGGAGAGCCCGTGATTACCGTGACGGTTTCCTACATCACCGAAATCGAATGGCTGGCCGGAAGGGGATACAACACCCTCGGAGTGAGTTTCCCTGCGGAATACACGGGGGAACGGGACCGTGCCCGGGGATCCTTCCTCGCGGTGTTGTGGGAAAACCTTGCCGATCCCATTCTCACCGGCAGGGAACAACTGGGGTTCTCGAAGATCTACTGCGCGATCCAGCCACCGGTTGTCCTGAACGGGCAGACACGCTGCACGGCTGACTGGCTCGGTTTCGTCTTCATGGACATGTGCTTGGCGGAGATGACAGGAGTTCCCGCACCGGAGACAGAAGGTGAAGCGGCGATTGAAGTTGCGCCGGACGGCGTAGACGAAGACGTCGCGGCCGAGACAGGCCAGGAGCCTTTGACGGGAACACTTCACTACAAGTACATACCCCGTACCGGGGAATGGGGCAGGGCCGACGCTGCCTATGCCGTTTTAACCCCTTCCCACGCTCCGAACCGCCGGGTGACGGCGCAGCAGACAGGGCGGGGAAGCGTGCGGTTCCACCGGGCGGAGTGGCAGGACCTTCCTACGCAGTATCATATCGTAAACGCCTTTGCGGAACTGGAGCAGGTCGCCTTCCGGGGCGCGGATATCGTGGAAACCGTCGGGGGCAAGGACCTGAGCGACCAGCGTATTTTGAAATAGACGGCCGTACCGCTTCCGATCCGGACAAGCGTATTCTGGAGTATATATGGCACTTCGAAGCGAACAGGGAGAACGTATCTTCCACCGCGCGCGCAGGGACCGCTGGCCGCGAATTTCACACGGCAGGGGTTGCTACCTGTATGATACGGAAGGCGTGGCCTACCTGGATGCCTGCGCAGGGGTTCACGTGGTCAGCATCGGCCACGGCGTAGAGGAAATCGCCAAGGCCATGTCCGAACAGGCCCGAAAGATCACCTTTGCCTATGGACAGTTCATAAGCCAGCCGCAGATCGACCTGGCCCGGAAGATCACCGACCTGGCCCCAAAAGGAATGGGCAGGGTGTTTTTCGTATCCGGCGGGTCGGAGGCCACGGAAGCGGCGATGAAGATCGCGCGGAAATACCACGTGGAATCCGGCAACCCGTCCAAGTACAAGGTCATTTCCTGCTGGCAGAGCTGGCACGGAAACACGATCGGCGCCCTTTCCATGTCGGGCCGGTCGGCCTGGAGGAAGGACTACACGCCGTACCTGCTGGATTTCCCCCACATATCGCAACACAGCACCGACGAACTGGAGCGCGTGATCCTACAGGTCGGCGCGGAATACATATCCGCCTTTATCGTCGAACCCATACTGGGGACTTCCTCCGCCGGACTGACCCCGCCGGACGACTACTTTGCCACGGTCAGGGACCTCTGCGATCACTACGGGATTCTCCTGATCGTCGATGAGGTCGTCACCGGGTACGGCAGGACCGGGGTCAACTTCGGGATCGACCACTGGGGTGTCGTTCCGGACCTGATGGCCACCGGGAAGGGACTCAGCAGCGGATACACGCCGATCGCCGCGACCCTCGCAAGGGACGAGATTTACGAGACCATCTACGAAACCGCGCCGGCCTTCGCACATGGCCATACTTACGGCGGCAATCCCCTGTCCTGCGCCACCGCTCTGGCGGTGCAGGAGTATGTCGAAAACCATGACCTCGTTGCACGGTGCGCGGAAATGGGAGAAGCGCTGCTTGAACAGCTGCAGGCGCTGACCGGGCTGTCCATGGTGCGGACAGTGCGTGGCAAGGGCCTGCTCTGCGGAGTCGAGTTCGCGGCGGACGCGGAGCGGGGCACAACCTTCGATCCGTCGCTCGGCGTGACGGGCCGGGTGGTGCGGGAAGCCTTCGAACGGGGCGTGCTGATCATGCCGGGCGCACCCGGTCCCCTGGATGGAGTGAACGGCGATCACGTCGCGATCAGTCCGCCCTATACCGTCACCGAGGACGAGGTGGTTCGAATAGCCACGGTGCTCGGGGAAGCGGTGAAAGCGGTGGAGCGGACGCTCTGAACCTACTGCATGTAGTTTTTCACGCCCAGGTCCAGGTAGGAAGGGTAGGCCCCGTCTGCGAACAGCTGGCTGAAGGATCGCGTGTACTGGAATACCGTGGTCATCAGGTGACGTTCCACCCGCATCGGATGGGCCTGCTGTCTCAGATTCACGAAGGCGCGTATCAGCACACTCCGTCCGTCCGTCGGCAGATACCGGACGTTATCCGCGAATTCGTCAAGGCGACCTTCGGGATATAGGTAGTACTCGACATTCGAAAGATAGAACGCAGATACCCGATCTCCCCTTTCCCGAACGAAATCCCCGATGGCCCTGAGGGCGTGGCTGCCCGCAAAATCTCCCGTGACGGGTATGATGGCGTTTCGTTCCTGTATATCCCGGATGAACTGGTAGTCTTCGTCCGATGCCAGGAAGTTCCCGTGGACACCGTCGAGATCCCGGCCCAGCAGGAATGCCCTGTATGAAATAAAGGATATTCCCCGGTCGCCGTCCGACCGGTACTCCCACCTCAGGTTCAGATGACGCTCGAAAAAAGCGCGGTACAGTTCGGAAACACGCTGAATCTCCTCTTCACTCGACAGGACCTTGAAATTACCCAAGCGCGCGAGAACGCGTTCCAGATTGCGGCGGAACAGAACTTCGTCCCCTTCGGTACGATCGAAATAGGTAACCAGTTCTTCAATTGTGGGCGTACCGCTGGCGAATCGGGCGTTCGAAACAGGTTTACTGAAGAGTATGGAAAGGAACTCGGTACGCGATTCCGCCAGGGCGAAAACGGCCTTGAACAGCATGTGCTCGATGAGGTTGTCCCGGCGTATATCGAGAATGAAGGCGTACCGGGGCCGGATCTGTGCAATGTAGGTGAAATTCTGATCGGGTCCCACGCCGATGTAGACCCCGCCTTTGACGCCGATCCGCTTAAGCGCATGCTTAATGTGCAGATAACCGGCCTCGTTGGAAACGAGGTTGTCGCTGTCGAAAAAGCCGCCCTGCTCGGAAAGGCTGTCTACCAGGGTCGCGTAGCGTTCCGGGGTAAATGAGACGGCCGGATCCGCCTGCCCGGTAAATCCACATCCCGCAATCAGCAGGAGCACGACGGAAAGACCGGCAAACTTCGTTCCAGTATTCGGCATGGATTCGAACTCCGCGCCTGCGGTGATTGGTCGGCTCGATGCACCCGCCTCTTCCATCCTGTTAACTATAGCACGGGTCACGGTGGATTCAAAGCTGTTTATGGAAGCTGCAGCACGCTCAGAAGTCCATCCATTTGCCGCGGTCGAGTGACCGGTACTGTATGGCTTCGCCCACGTGTTCCGGGTTGATCTGTTCCGCACCGGCCAGATCGCTGATGGTTCTGGCGACCTTCAGAATTCGATCGTAGGCCCTGGCGGAAAGACCCAGACGGGCGATGGCGCTCCGCAATAGGTCGTGGGCGCTTCCGTCCATACTGCAATGGCGGCGAAGATCGCGGGGCGTCATGTGCGCGTTGCCAAAGGAACCTGGATGGTTGGAAAAACGCGGCAACTGGCGTTCCCTGGAGCGGTTGACCCGGTCTCTGATATGTCCGGACGATTCGCCGCCGGTACGGTCGCTGAGGAGCCCGTACGGTACCGGGGGCACCTCGACGTGCAAATCGATCCGGTCGAGCAGCGGTCCGGAAATCCGGGACATGTATTGGTGAATCCGGTTGGGCGGGCAGATGCATTCGTGGGACGGATCGCCGAAGTATCCGCATGGACAGGGATTCATGGCGGCGACCAGGGTAAATCGCGCGGGATAGGCCAGCGACCTCGAAGCGCGTGAAAGATTGACCTTACCGTCTTCGAGGGGTTGCCGGAGCATTTCGAGCACGTGCTTGCGGAATTCGGGCAGTTCATCCAGAAAAAGCACGCCGTTGTGAGCCAGGGACACCTCTCCGGGCTTCGGAATCCTCCCGCCGCCGATCAGTCCCGCCTCTGTAATGGTGTGGTGAGGCGCACGGAAAGGCCGGGAGGTCACCAGGGAGGTAAACGCGGGTATCTTGCCCGCCACGCTATGTATCCGGGTAGTCTCCAATGCCTCCGCCAGGGTGAAATCGGGAAGTATGGACGGCAAGCAGCGGGCGAGCATCGTTTTGCCCGATCCCGGTGGGCCGATGAGCAGCAGATTGTGTGATCCCGCGGCTGCTACTTCTATAGCGCGTTTCGCGTGATCCTGTCCTTTAACTTCGGCGAAATCGAAGGGATACTCCCCGGTGGACGAGAGGAGTTGATCGGCATCGCGCCTGGACCGGTCAAAACCGGTTCGTCCCTGGAGGAAGCGGACCGCGGATTCCAAAGTCGGTACGCCGTAAACGTCGATGTCCCGGGCCATTGCGGCCTCATCGGCATTCTCGCGCGGAACAATCACCCGGCGCGCACCCAGACGCCGCGCAGCAAGCGCTACGGATAGCGCGCCTCTGACCGGCCTGAGGGCGCCATCCAAAGACAATTCGCCCAGCAGAACCGTATCTTCAAGGGACTGGACCGGCAACTGCGCCGACGCGGCGAGAATGCCGACGGCGATGGGGAGATCGAAGGAGGTCCCTGCCTTCCGCACGTCAGCAGGCGCAAGGTTGATGGTGATCCGGCGGTACGGATAGTTAAAACCGGACTGCTTGATTGCGGCCATCACGCGATCCTTGCTCTCCCGTACGGCGCTGTCCGGGAGCCCGACGGTGGAAAAATGAGGGAGACCGTTGGTGATATGGGTTTCCACGGCTACGTGAATAGCGTCGATGCCCTGCACGGCGCCACTTGAGACTCGCGATAGCAAACTATTCCCTTTCAGATTCAGGCTGCGTCACTCATGCCGGCCGGCCGGTCCGAAAACGCGGCATCGCAGCCGTTTGCACTTCTGTTACAGTCGGAAAAGCCGGGCGGAATCTCGTTAACCGAAGCGATATTGAGAATTTCTGATTTCTATTGCGACAATGTCCCGGGTCGCATATATTATCAGACTTGTTTTTCGGTGAGGTTGATCCTTTGTCCACGATCAAAGACAATCTGGTCCGGGTGTACGACCGTATATCCAAGGCTGCCGATCGAACCGGCCGCGAGGCCTCTTCCATTCACCTCATAGCGGTATCGAAGACCAAGCCCCTTGCGATGATTGAAGAAGCCCTGCGGGCCGGTGTCACGGATTTCGGTGAAAACAGGGTGCAGGAAGCGCTTGAGAAGGTCCGCCCGGAAGACGGCGCCACGTGGCATATGATCGGTCCGCTGCAGCGTAACAAGGCGAAGTCCGCCGCGCGGATTTTCGACATGATCCACTCCGTCGACCGCCTTCCGCTCGGACAGGAACTGGACCGGCGTCTCCAGGCCGCGGGAAAAATCATGCCCGTCCTGATCCAGGTCAACACGTCGTCGGAGGAGACCAAGGCAGGCGTGGAGCCTGACCGCGCGCTGGAACTTGCGGAGCAGTTGTCCGTCCTTTCCGGGCTGTCCGTCAGGGGGTTGATGACGATCCCCGCCTACTCGCCCGACCCTGAAGATGCCCGGCCTGCATTCCGGCTGCTTCGGGACACGCGAGACCGCATTGCTACCGCCGGTGTCACGGGCATCGGCATGGACGTTCTCTCCATGGGCATGTCCCATGACTTTGAAGTAGCCATTGAAGAAGGCGCAGATATGATTCGGGTTGGTACGGCGATTTTCGGCGCACGCCCGGCGTGACGCGGCACCGACCCGGCATGGAACGGGACTCTACATGGGACTGATCGAGTTAATCATCAACATATACATGCTGGCCTTCGGAATTCGCCTGTTCATGCCTGCTGCGAGTCCCTTCAGCGAGAATCCGATCCAAAGGGGCCTGTACACCGCGACCGAACCCGTACTGCGGCCGATTCGCCAGATCGTCATGCGCGGCGAACCCCGTTTCGACTGGTCGCCAGTCTTTGCCATTCTTTTGCTCGTCGTAGTTCAGGGCATGCTCGCGACAGTCGTCATGGGCGTCCCGTTGACCGCGGCCGTGGCTTCCGGGTTGCTGGATATATTCGATTTTTCAGTGCGGGTGCTGGCCATCCTGTTCCTCGGCGCTTTTTTCATCTCGATCGAGTCCCCGTTCGCATTCAGCCAGTCCGGGCACATGATGCACAACATCGCCCACTTCTTCCTTGCCCCTATCCGCCGCTTTACCGGCTACCGAATCGGGCGCGCGGACGTTTCCGCACTGCTGGGCATCGCGTTCCTGGGTGTTCTGCACGGCATAGTATATTACCAGGTCGGCGTGCTGGCGGAACAGACGGCCGGTTCGGCAGGCGGGATGATCATCGGAAGCATCGTCTACCTGATCGACTTCATATTCGACGTGCTCTTTATCGTGATACTCGTACGGGCGGTGCTCTCGTTCTTCAATCCGGACACGAGCAACGCACTCTTTCAGATGCTCATCCTGTACAGCGATCCCATACTGGAGCCGATACGCAGGTTACTTCCGACGACGTACGGCATCGATTTTTCGCCATTGATCGCTATCCTGATCCTCAGGTTTATCCAGGTAAGTCTCCTGCCCCTGTTGCTTCGGATCTGACCGGAGCGCGTACTAGAAATAGAGGTGATGCATGAACATCAATCCGGATGAAATACGGAGTCAAAAATTCAAGACACGTTGGGTCAGTGGATATGACATGGATGAAGTGGAGGCGTTTCTGCACGCTACCGCCGCCTCGCTCGAAACGCTGGTCAAGGACAATGAAACGCTGCGCGGCCAGGTGGCGAAGATGGATCACGAACTATCCGATGTCGGCAGGCGTCGGAAACTGCTTGAAGACGCCCTGGTGTCGGCGCAGCGGGTCATTCACGACATGAAGGCCAATGCCATGAAGGAAGCGGAGAACGTGTTGAAGGAAGCGGAAAACCAGGCGGACCGCTGGATATCCGACGCGAATAACCAGGTCGCCGAAATCAAACGGGAACTCCGTGAGCTCACCTCCTTGAGAAAAGACTACGAAGTTAAGTTCCGGATTCTGCTCGAATCTCACCAGGAACAGCTCGACACCATGCTGAGCATGAAGAAAGAAAGCGGCGGGAATCAGACACTGGATCCAGGTCCGCAGTCCCAGCAGGGCCGGGTTTCGTGATTCACTCGCTATCCAGGGGCGGACGTGCGCAGCAGGATGACCTACGACCGAATCTCGATGCTGGCCGGCAGGATTGCAGCACATCTGCGGGGGAACAGGATTGTCGGCCTGATGCTTCCCGGTGAATCATCGAATGCCTTTCCCTGGAAGAAAATGAAGGCGTCAGGATCCTGGTCGCCCTTTGAGACCGTGTACCGGGCCGGGCCGGTGGTGCTTCCCTTCGTTGGATACGACCTGGAACCGGAGCGTAGAATCGATGCGGTGCGGGTCCTGCGTTTATTGCGCGCAGAGAGCCTGGTAATCGCGACAGGGTGTTCCGCACTGAATGACGAATACGAGTCTGGTTCTTACGTGATTGTGGATGATCACGTCAACTGCACCGGCGAGAGCCCGCTGCGGGGCCCGAACGACGAGCGGCTGGGTCCGCGGTATCCCGACATGAGCGAACCCTATGACGCGCTCTGGTCGTTCAGGCTGAGGAGCGGGGCGACGGCAATGGGCCTTGACCTGCAGAGCGTGGTGTACGGCCGGATCGACGGGGCCAAGGACGGTGACGATATGTCTGCGTGGTTGCAGGCGGGTATCGAGGTGGTCGGCGAAGGGTTGCTGGATGAAGTGATCGCGGCCGTGCATTGCGGTTTGCCGGTCGCCGCGGTGGGGGTCGTTGAAAAGTGTTGGCCGGTCGACGGAAATGTCTTATGTTCGTCGATATCCGCGCAAGGTGAGGAACACGGAAGGCTGGCGGAAATCATCAATCAATGTCTTCTTTGTTGTGGAGGTATGAATGACGGGTGAAGATTTGAAGCGATTCGAAAAGCTCCTGCTCGAGAAACGCGAAACCCTGTTGCATGAGCTGGGCTATTTCGGTGACAAGACGATAAATTCCGCTGCGCGCGATGTCGCGGGCAGCTATCCTTTCTCGGAACACCCGGCGGACCAGGGTACCGAGTCCATGGAGCAGGAACAGGCCTATGATCTCGCCTCCCGGGAGGGCAGATTCCTGTTTCATATCGACGAAGCCCTGGAGCGCATCAAGAACGGCGCCTATGGCCTTTGCTACGTGTGCAACGGCGATATCGGCAAGGCGCGGCTCGAGGCCGTACCTCACGCCCGGATGTGCATTGAGTGTAAATCCAAGGAAGAACGAGGTCTGATCTAACATCTCCAGACTGCAAGCATTGACAAAGCCGGCCGTCGTCTGCGCCGTCATCCTGATCCTGGACCAGATTACCAAGATCGCCGTTCAGCAGTGGATGGCGCTGCACCAGTCCTATCCCCTCCTTGGGGAAATGGTCCAGTTAACCTACATACGGAATCCCGGGGCCGCGTTCGGAATCACGTTGGGCGGTCGATGGATTTACCTGGTTCTGTCGGTCATTGCCTGTGTGATCATGCTCTATTACCTTTTAAGGCTTCCACCTGCCGAACGGTGGGGCCGTTATGCCATGATGAGCATCCTGGGCGGCGCCGTCGGCAACCTGATCGATCGTGCGCTCTACGGCGAGGTCACGGATTTCATCGATATCGGGATGGGAGCGTACCGATGGCCCGTATTCAACATTGCGGACACCGCCATTACCATCGGAATCATCCTGCTGTTCACCCGGCTGTCCGCGATCAACCGGATCTTGAACGATGAAGCGCCTTCCGGATGACAGCGAAGGATCCATCGTCGAGTCCGTGGTGCCCGCCGCGCAGTCCCAGAGGCGACTGGATCAGTATCTTTCGAATACGGACCTGCCGGTAACCCGGTCGAAGATTCAGCGCTGGATACGGGCCGGCGCAGTTTCGGTCAACTCGGTCGTCGTCGAGAAGTGCGGACACGGTGTCTGCGAAGGCGACGTCGTCATCGTGACCGTACCCGATCCCCCTCCTTCTACCGTGGAGCCGGAGTCCATCCCGCTGGACATCGTCTATGAGGACGAAGCGTTCCTGGTCGTGAACAAGGCGGCGGGCATGGTCGTGCATCCCGCGTACGGGCATTCGCGTTCTACGCTGGTAAATGCGTTGCTGCACCACTGCAAGAGTCTTAAGCAGTTTGACGACCCCGTTCGGCCTGGAATCGTGCATCGTCTGGACAAGGATACTTCCGGCCTGATGATCGTGGCGAAACGCGAAGACGCCCATGCGTTTCTTTCCCGCCAACTGGCCGAGCGCCGCATCAAGCGCGGATATACCGGACTGGTATGGGGCCAGTTTGCCGCGTCTTCCGGTACGGTAGACGCGGCGATCGGCAGGCATCCACGGTACAGGCAGCGTATGGCCGTCGTGGAAGAGGATCGAGGCCGCCGGGCCGTAACCCACTTCCGGGTGCGTGATTTCATGGAAGACGGGACGTTACTGGCCCTGACGCTGGAAACCGGCCGTACCCACCAGATCAGGGTCCACCTTGCCCATCTGGGCCATCCCGTCATCGGGGATCCTGTCTACGGGGGAAGGATCAAGCGACTTGCCCGTATTGCCCCACGGCGCCGCCCCCGGTTGAGCATGATGCTGGATATCCTGAAGCGGCAAGCGCTGCATGCATCCGAACTGGAGTTTATCCATCCCTACACGGGACGGCCCCATACCTTTAGCGCGCCCGTGCCCGACGACATGCAACAGGCTGTCACCTTACTGTCGGACAGCATCTGATCGGTCGACCCCGATCGAACCAGAAGGTCCGGAAACCGTCCGCTGAAACGGGGCACACAGTACCTATATTACCATGCTGGAACCAAATATCGTAGAAGCGCGATCGGACATCCTGTGGCACCGCGTGGTCGAGGGGCTGACCCGTATGACGGCCGCAACGGGCGAAGCCGACCTGTCCGCCGCCATCGAAGAAATCACGCTGGAACTGTCCGGCGCGGAAGTCTGCCGTTTCTTCATGGTGGACTGTGACTCGAACCGGATCGTCTTCGAAACCGCCGGTTGCGGATTTGTCCAGCCCGTTGCAGAGCGGGAAGTCGGCTCGTTGCTGTCCTGGCTGCGGCCCCAGCCGAGTACCCGGTTGATCGAGGACGTGCAGCAATTGGATTGGCCCCTGCACGCCATGACTGACCGGAATGCCCTCTCCGGCCATGCCGTGCTGTTTCATCACCAGATCGACGACCGGTTTCACTGCGTACTGCTTGCGGTCATGGATTCCGGCGAGACCGAATTCGATTCCGAACGCCTTGAAGTCACCATTTCTCTGGCGCGCCACGCGAGCTACGCGGTCACGCGCCTTTTGCATTTCAAGCTGGCCCGCCAGCAGATGATTCACCGAACCGCCCTGTACGAGGTGGGCAAGCGGATCAGCAGTTCGCTGGACCTGAGCGAGGTCCTGAATCTGATCATCGATGCGCTGCAGACCGTGGTGCCCTACGACGCGGCAGCCATCTTCCTTCTCGACGATGACCGGAACGCGGTGGTCGAACGGACCATCAGGGGATATTCGCCGGATCAGGACGCGATCAACCTGAAAATGGGCGAAGGCATCAGCGGGTCAGCGGCCGAGACGGGCCGGGCGATCATCGTGCCGGACGTGTCCCGGGACGACCGGTACGTGCAACACCGGCCGGGCACCAGATCGGAAATGGCCGTGCCCATGCTTTCCGGAGACCAGGTGATCGGGGTCTTCAACATCGAAAACGACGAGGCAAACGCTTACAACGAGGAAGCCCAGTTCCTGCTCGAAGCCTTCGCTTCCCAGGCAAGTATCGCAATACAGAACGCGCGCCTGTTCGAGGACGCGCGCCGAAGCCGGTTGCTGGACAGGGAGCTGGAGGTCGCCGGTGAGATCCAGCGCGCCCTTTTGCCGCGCGCCGTGCCTGAAGTGCCCGGCCTTTCCCTGGCCGTATTCAGCGAGCCCAGCAGGGAGGTCGGGGGCGACTTCTACGATTTCATCCCCTTCTCGGACAAGCAACTGGGCGTAGCCGTGGGCGACGTGGTCGGCAAGGGCATTCCCGCCGCGCTGACCATGGCTTCGCTCTACACGTCATTCCACGAATTTGCCAATTACTACGTGTACTTGCCGAGTTACGTAATCGGGCACGTCAACGAGGTCCTGTACGAGGTCACGTCCGCGGACCGGTTCGCCACCCTGTTCTACGGGATAGCGAACCTGCAGGAAAACACCTTCGTCTACTGCAATGCCGGACATCCGCCGCCCTTGTTGTGCAGGAAATCTGGCGAAACGGTCAACCTTTACACCGGGGGCCTGATCGTGGGTTCCTTCGACTACGCGAGTTTCGAGGACGGACGCGTGTACCTGGACGAAGGCGATGTCGTGGTCCTGTATTCCGATGGTCTCATCGAGAAATCCAACGACAGGGACGAGATCTTCGGGATCGAACGGCTGGAGCAGGCGATCAAGGACTGCCATGCATGCCCGGTCGAGGAGATCCGGGATCACGTGATTGAAGTGTGGCGCGCCTTCGTGGGTGGCGACAGCCAGGACGACGACACGACGATGATTGTCGCAAAGAGGGAACAGTGACATTTTAAGGACGAACGGGCGGTGGGTATGACCGGTCATCCAGAATTTCATGCACCAGAAACAGCGGAGGACTGCACATGGGCGTTCGTATTGGTTTTATAGGAACCGGCGGCATAGCGGGCATGCATCTGGGGCTCTTGCCGGATATCGATCGGGCCGAACTCGTGGCGTACGCGGATATCTCGATCGATCGCGCGCAGGCGGCGGCTGACCGGTGCGGCGGCCGTGCATACGGCGACTACCGTGAGATGCTGGACAGGGAAGAGCTGGATGCCGTGTACGTATGCCTCCCGCCCTTCGCTCATGGCGAGCCCGAGTTGGCCGTGCTGGAACGCAACCTCCACCTGTTCGTCGAGAAACCGCAGGCGCTGGACGTGGATACCGCGCGGGTTATCGCGGCGAAGGTCGAGGAAAGCGGGGTGCTCTCCTGCGTCGGATACAACTGGCGGTACCTCGACATAACGCAGAAGGCGCGGGAGCTGTTGACCGGCGTTCGCCCGGCCCTGGCCTATGGATACTGGATCGGCAACACGCCCGGCTCACCCTGGTGGCGCGTAAAATCCAAGTCAGGTGGACAGATCGTGGAGCAGACCACGCACGTGTACGACTGCGCGCGGTACCTCATGGGTGACGTGGTCAGCGTATACGCCGCGGGTACCAAGGGCTTGATGGAAGACTTGCCCAATTACGATGTGGAGGATGCCAGCACCGTATCGCTCACCTTCGCGAGCGGCGCCGTGGCCACGATACTCTCGTCCTGTGTCGCCGAACAGGGGTATGGCACCGGACTCCAGGTCATCGCCCGTGGATTGACGGTCGAGATCGTGCGGGGAGAACTCGTGGTCGTACGGGAAGATGAAACGGTAAGGTACCCGGGCCGGAACAACCCCTACCAGCTCGAGAACGAACTCTTCCTGCAGGCCGTCGAAGAAGAGAATCCGTCTCTGATCCGGTCGGCTTACGGAGCCGTGGTCGACAGTCTGGCGGTCACGCTTGCAGCGAATGAATCCATGGAGACGGGCGAGGTCGTCCGGCTCGGATAAAAAACGCGGAGCAGCTGCATGGACGGCTCCTCAGCCCAGGTAGCGCTTGAGGTTTTCGAGCCCGATGCGAACGCCGTCGACGGGATGTTCCATGCCTTCGAATTCGATGGAAAGCACGCCATCGTACCCGTGCCGCGACAGTACCTGCAGACACGAAGCCAGGGGTACTTCGCCGTGGCCGACGACAGTACCCTTCAGATAGTTGCCTCCCCGCGTGCGGAACCATCCCTCTCCGGGATCGGGCGCCGTGCCCGGCTTGGTGTGGAAATCCTTGGCGTGGAAGTGAAAAGCATACGGGATCAAACGTCCCACGGCGGTGTCCGGCGGTTCATCCACGCACAGGAAGTTACCCATGTCGATGAGCACGCCGAAGTTCTCGTGATTTACGGCGTTGACCAGTTTTTCCACGCGATCGCTGTCCTGGCAGAACAATCCGTGATTCTCCACCATGGTACGGACACCCAGGTCCGCTGCAAACTCCGTGACCGCCCGGATCGCCGGCACAAGAATGGCAAGGGCATCGTCGAATGAACGTTCGCCGGGCCGGTTTTCGTGAAACCCCCGGGTGGCGTCGTGACGCATGCCGGGCGCACCGAGCAAGTGGGCGATTCGCACCTCGTCCTTCACCCGTTCCACTTCGACGTCCCGGTTTCCCTCGCTTCCGTTGATGAAATCCGCTCCGACCGTGTAGTTGGCGATGGGCAGACCCGCCTCATCGCAGGCCGCGCGGACGTCCGGGGCATACTGCGCGAATGGCTGGTCCCCGGGCGGGTTCAGCGAGGAGAATTCGATCACGTCGAAGCCGAGTTCCGCCGTTTTGCGGACCGCGTCGAATTCCGTCATTGCGCCGCTTCGGATCAATCTGCTGTAACTGTATGAACTCACCCCGATCTGCATGGAACTCCCCTGAAATGAAGTGTGGCTCGATGAAGTGTGGCTAGGATGAAGCGTGGCTAGGATGAAGTGTGGCTGGAATGCACGGGCGACAGGGCATGAAGCGATTTTCCACCACGCCGCCGGTCCAGGGCCGGCGGCCGGTTCACGATTCGGCAACCACCGGTTTCTGTACGGTGTTTTCGTAATCGGCAAGTACTTCCTTTACCGGAGGCGCATCGGGAAAGAATGAAAGAATGCGCAGCAGCACGTTGTCCAGCATGATATCGGGACAGGACGCGCCACAGGTCAGGATGATGTCGACGGGCCGGGTGGCCGGGAGCCAGTCGATGGTGGCGAGGATCGACTTGGATTCCAGGTCGAAGTGGCGGATCTGCCTGTCGGACAGGATGTCTTTGCTGCTGTTGATGAAGAAGGTACTGATCGTTTCCCCGCAAAGCTCTACGAGATGAGAAGTGTTGGACGAGTTGTAGCCTCCGACGACAAGGGCGACATCCGCCCCATTTTCGATCATGGCGTAGGTGGCATTCTGATTCTCGTTACTCGCGTAGCACAGAGTATCCGAGGTATCGGCGAAATGATCGGATATACGCTCGGTGCCATGCCGTTCCTCCAGCGCTTCTCTGATCATCCGCGCGATTTCGTGGGTCTCGCTGGCGAGCATGGTGGTCTGGTTGATCACGCCGACCCGGTTCAGATGCATGTCAGGATCGAATCCCTTCGAGCAGTTTTCACCGAATACTTCGAAAAACCGATCCTGGGTTGATCTCCCCGTGATGATATCGGCAAGGAGACGGGTCTCCTCCTTGTTCCGCACCACGACGGTCGGGGCCTGCTGGACACTGTGGGAGAAGGTCGCGCGCGTCTCTTCGTGCCGGGGTTTCCCGTGTATGACGACCGTAAATCCCTGCTGGCCGATCTGGCCGCCCCGGGTCCATACCTTCTCGACGAAGGGACAGGTCGTATCGTAGGTACAGAAGTCGATCCCCCGGCGAGTCAGCATCTCCTTGATCTCCACCGTAGTGCCGAACGCGGGAACGACGACCAGGTCATCGGGGGTCAATTCGTCCCAGGGAATGAGCTGCTCGCCCAGGGTAGTATGAATGAACCGGATGCCTCGGGACTGCAGGTCCGTGTTGACATTCGGATTGTGGATCATCTCGCTGAGCAGGAAAATCCGTTTGTCGGGGTGTTCCTCGAGCGTCTTGTACACGATTTCGATCGCGTTTTCCACGCCGTAGCAGAAACCGAAATGCCTGGCGAAGACGAACCGGACACTGTCGAAATCCAGAATGGAGGGCGACAGGTCCTTTTTCTTGGGATCGACCAGTCTCCGGCCCTGCTTGATCCGGGAGGTAATCTCGCTTTTATAGAAATTGGGAATATCGAACTTGCGCGCCATCTCTAAGCCCTTGTGGATATGGCCTTTACCGGTACTTCAATTTAACACGGAGAGAACGGAAGGGCAACTGTTTTGACCACCGTGCGGCTAGATACGGTGGGCCAGGGTTTCGTCGATGTGCTTCTTCAAATACACCGTAAATGGCGTGCCGCCGGTGCCGACGTGGCCCCTGGATTCCTTCTGTCCCGGCTTGAGCACGTACATCGCAGCGTACTCGATGTGCAGCCGGCGAAATTCGTAAAGGGCTTCTACAGCCGCATTGTAGGAATTCCGTAGCCCCGACAGGTCGGACTTCCGATCCAGGACGTGCGCCCTGGCGGACGGTCCGCCTTCCACCGTTTCAATGAAATGGCGGTCCTGAACGGGCATGTAGTCGCGCATTTCCATCAGGTACGCCCGCATTTCGTCGTACCCGTGCTCGATGCCGAGAAACCCGTCCACCGCGTAAATAACCGCGCTCTGCGCCCCGGTTTCGCCGCGGAACTGCCGGGGCTTGCCTCCGTAGGCTTCCACGCCCGTATACACCATGCCTTCGGGCAATTCGGGGTTGTTCTTCCAGCCGAACATGTACGGCCTGACCCGGTGATAGTACGTATTTGGATCACACCGTTCCGTCATACGTTCCAGGATCAACCGCATTTCGCGGAGCGTTTCGGCCACGGCGTCCAGGCAGCGCGCGACTGTTTCCGTTTCGCCTCGAAACACCGCTTCCTGGCCGGGGATCAGCATGGAGAGCGCGCGACCCGCGACGGCCTCGATTTGAACGTGTATGGTGACGAACCATTCTTCGTCCATGCCGCCGAGGAAATTAAGCAACATGCGCAGATTGCCGACTTCGACTGGGCCTTGCTGGTCGAACCTTCGCCAATTGTACATGACCTGAGAGGCGTAGGTCAGCATGGGAGGACGTCCGAGGCGGCAGGCCACGCCGTGCCAGGCCCGGGCCAGGTTCCGGGGGATCGCGGTGGCCACCGGATGATCGGGGGCGAAAACGTACATGTTGGCCAGGAAGGAAAGCAGGCTCATGGCCCGTTCATGCTCGGCGAGGGTATCCAGCCGGTCGACCGCGAATGGAGACAGATCCTCTATAACGGGGCGTATATACCGCGTCAGGGCCAGCTTGGGCAACACGTCACCGGTCTGTTCCCATTCCTCGAAAAGCCTGGGCAGGCGGGGAAGCGGATCCTCAGGAGACAGGAACCCGTGGGTGTAGTCACGCGTCCTGGGTGACATCAAAGCGGCGTAGAGGGGATCCACCACTTCCTGAGTCAAGGGAGACCCTCCGGGTATTCCTACCGCCAAGAAAACTGGCTCTTCGTCAGGCCCCGTGATCCGGCTCTTCGTCAGGCCGTGATCCGGCTCTTCGTCAGGCCGTGATCCGGCTCTTCGTCAGGCCGTGATCTGAAAGTCCTCGGCGTTCGGATCGTACTCGTCGAACAGGTCTTTTTTGGCGTAGTCCGCGGGGATATCGCGGTATACCTCGAAGGGAGGATCGGCCTTGAATCGATCCGCGTCGGTCAATCCGGACACCTCGCCGTTCCGGACGAGATGCACATTCACGTCGCCGATCGAGGGCGGACAAAGTCCCCGTTCGATCCCGACCTGAAGATAGACCAGGTTCACCGGTTCGAAGCCCATGAGATGGGCCGCCACCAGATCCACCGCGGCCATGGATTCACCTGCGACGGCGAGACCGGTAGAAAAGTTGCGGCCCTGGTAGAAGGCGTTGCCGTCTCGTCCCACGATGCCCTCCACCAGGTTGAAATCGGGCCGGCACGCCAGGAAGACGTCCCAGTGCATGTGCGCAATGGTCCGCTGCCAGGTCTCGTGGTCCTCCACGCGCATCCATTCCCGTCCCTGCTTTCTCCTGTCGTCCCGTCCGAATGTGGCGCGCCACGCATCCGAGCACAGGTGCCGTTCCGTGACCGGTATCATGATGCCCTGCTGGTTCTTGCCGCACAGGGTGACCACGCCCAGGTTGTGGGTCTTCAGCTTGGGCACGTTGATGTAGAACACGTTGTCCGATGCGGCCCAACGTGAAATCCCGATGTTGTGGAGCTGTACCGTGTCGCCCGGCGTAACGCGCACGTTGCCGTAGTCCGCCAGTTCGAGCAGACGCACGCGCTTTTCGCGCGCCATCTCCGTGTAGCCGCTCCGAGCCCAACTCAGGTCGCGTTGGGTCTTCGAAGTCAGCCGGCTCGTCGCTTCGCCGACGTAGAGTTGTTCGTGCGGCACACCCGCTTCTTCGACGAAGTAGTCGACCATACCGCCCACGAAGGCTGGATGCGTAACGATTCCACTGTTGCGCGGCGCTCCTGCCGTGACGTTGGGCTTCATCATCACGGCGCGGTTTCCGGGATCGATGTCCAGCGCGCGCAGCATCTCACGGGCCGGGGTGGCGAAGGCGTCGTCGTTCAACGCATCTTCGCCGTCCAGCCGGGTTTTCAAAATGTAGACATCGGGTTTGGACATGCTTTCGTCCTTCATTTGGTGGTGGCCGGGTTAATGCCTTAGGTCGCGCACACGCCTTAGGTCGCGCTCATGCCAGGTCGCGCTCACGCCCTATGCCGCGCTCACGCCCACCGGCTCATGGTGACTTTCTGCCGCGTATAGAAGGCGAAACCTTCCTTGCCCTGCATGTGCAGGTCCCCGTAGAACGAGCCGTTCCAGCCCGAGAAGGGGAAGAACGCCATGGGCGCCGGAACGCCGACGTTGATGCCCACCATCCCGGCGCTGACTCGGTTTCTGAACGTCCTGGCGGCCTTGCCGTCGCCCGTGAAAAGGACCGCGGCATTGCCGAATCCGCTCTGATTGCAGGTTTCGATGCCCGCGTCCAGGCTGTCGGTGCGGATCACGGAAAGCACCGGACCGAAAATCTCCTCTCGGACGATTTTCATGCTGGTGGCGGCATCATCGAATATCGTGGGCCCCAGGTAGAAGCCTTCCGGCGTATCCGGCACTTCAACACCCCGGCCGTCCCGGTAAAGCGAGGCGCCGTCCGCCAGACCCGAGGCGATATAACCATGCACCTTGTCGAGATGCTGGCGGGTGACGACCGGCCCCATGTCCGCCGCCGGTTCCCGGTCCGTCGGTCCTATCTTCATTCCATCCAGCGCTTCGCGCAGCGGAGGCAGCACGCGCTGCGCCGCTTCCTCCACGGCCACGGCCACACTGCCTGCCATGCATCGCTCCCCGGCGCAACCGTATACCGAGCCGATCAGGGCATCCACCGTGAAGGCGGGGTCCGCGTCGGGCAGGATAATCATGTAGTTCTTGGCGCCTCCGGCCGACTGTACGCGCTTGCCATGGGCGGTAGCGGTCTGGTAGACGTGCCTCGCCACGGGGGAAGATCCCACGAAGGAGACGGCGTCGATATCCTGGTGCGTGCACAGGGCGTTTACCACGTCCACGCCGCCGTGGACCAGGTTCATCACCCCGGGCGGCAGGCCGGCTTCATGGAGCAGTTCCACGAGCCGTATGGCGGTGAGGGGTACTTTCTCGGAAGGCTTGAGGACGAAGGTGTTCCCGCAGACGATGGCGATGGGATACATCCACATGGGCACCATGGCGGGGAAGTTGAAAGGGGTGATCCCCGCGCAGACCCCCACGGGCTGGCGTATGGTGTCGCAATCGATCCCGCTGGCGATCTGCTCGAGCGAATCGCCCATGAGCAGGGTAGGCGCACCGCAGGCGAATTCCACGACTTCGATACCGCGGCGCACGGAACCCCGGGCTTCTACCAGGGTCTTGCCATGTTCGCGCGTTACCAGGCGGGACAGCGCTTCGAAGTTCTCTTCAAGCAGATGCACGTAACGGAAGAGGATCCGCGCACGGTCGACGACCGGGGTCGCGGACCAGTCGGGCAAGGCCGTACGAGCTGCCCGGACCGCCGAATCGACCTCGATTTCGCCACACATGGGCGTTCTCGCAATGACGCTGCCGTCCGAAGGATTAAATACCGGTTCCGTCGCTACGTCGTCCGCGTCGATCCAGTTGCCATCGATAAACAGGGGACAGGTGTTCACTCCATTTTCGTTCATCGTACTCCTCAAAGGAAGTTGTACATGACCGTGCTCGATCTAACTCGACCTAAATAAGTCCGGATCAACCGACCGTCTCGGGCTTACCGCTCGCGGCCGACTTGTAGGCCGCCTCGGTCAGCTGTACCACGCGCAATCCGCAGATGGGCGGCGCCTGCACGTCCGCCTCGCCCTGAATGGCTTCGATGAAATTGTCCGCCGGCGGCTTCCCCCGGCCTGGGGTCTGCGGCAACCGTATATCCTCGCCCTTGCGGTGGACGAACAGCGGCTCCGACGCGCCGAAGCGCATCACGCCTTCCGTACCGTAGAAGGTAAACTCCTCCCGCCATTCGGGCGACAGGGACGTGTAGGAAAGATTGCCGACGGCGCCGTTGGTGAACTCCACCGAAATGGCCGTATTCACGTCGACCAGGGTGCCTTCCGGGTTGATGAAGGCGTGGACCGACTTCGGTTCCAGTCCGGTCGTCCACAGCAGGATGTCGTTGATATGGCTGCCCGTATCCATGAAGTGGCCGCCGCCGGATAGCTCGGGGTCCGCGCGCCAGGACGCGCCGGGACTGAAGATCCCCAGGCAGTCCTGGGCGATGATGACGTGGACGAGCCGCACGTCGCCGATGGCTCCTTCCGCGATCATCTGCCGGGCTTTGATGAACTTGCCCTCGCCATGGCGCTGATAGGCGACGGCAAGCACCTTGCCCGCCCGTTCGGAATACTCGATGAAATCTCTGGCGTCCCGCGTAGTCGTCGCCATAGGCTTTTCCACCAGGACGTGCAGGCCCGCTTCCAGACTGGCGCGGACCTGGTCCGCATGCCGGGTATGAGGGGTGGCGATGACGATGCCGTCCAGTTCCTCCGAATCGATCATCGCTTCGAGCGACCCATAGTGGTTCAGGCCCTGCGCCGCCGTTCCCAGGTTCTTCTCCAAACGGTTCATCGCCACGGGGTCTGTATCGAACAGGGACACGACCCGGACGTCCTCCCGGGCGGAAATCAGCCGGGCGTGGTGGCCGCCCATGCCGCCGGCGCCGGCAATGCCGATCTGTAGTGTTGACATGTAACATGATCCTCAGATGGTGAATGCTGGTTCTGCAACGAAGGTTCTGCCATAAAACTGGTACTGCCACGCAGGTACTGCCATTGACTGGTACTGCCATGAAAGTCGGAAAACCGGCCTGGTCTCTGCCGGCCGTCACCGGCGATGGTTCACTATAAAAACGGGGCGTTTAAAGATCAAGCAACAAAATGAAAGTGCTTGACAGCGATTCGAGTGCGCTCTTAGGTTGGCCTTCGTTATTCTCCTCTTCACCCTCACACGGAAAACGATATGGAAAACACGTTTCTTGATTATGTCGGCAACGTTCAGGCACTCGTTTGGGGACTGCCCATGCTGGTGCTGCTGGGCGGTACGGGTCTCTATCTTACAGTACTGCTGAAGGGTGTGCAATTCCGCTCCCTGTGCCACGCACTGTACCTGGCCTTCGTACGCCGCCGCGAGGCGGACGCGGAGGGCGATATCAGCCATTTTCAGGCCCTGATGACCGCGCTGGCGGCGACCGTCGGTACGGGAAACATCGCGGGTGTGGCAACGGCCATCGCGGCCGGCGGACCGGGCGCGCTTTTCTGGATGTGGATGACGGGCCTGGTGGGCATGGCCACCAAGTACTCCGAGGCCGTCCTGGCCGTCAAGTACCGCGAGACCGATTCGAAGGGACTCATGAGGGGCGGTCCCATGTATTACATTTCCAATGCCCTGGGATGGAAGTGGCTCGGCGCCGCTTACGCCCTGTTTGCCGCGCTCGCGGCCTTCGGCATCGGGAATATGACGCAGTCGAACTCCATGGCCGACGTGATCCAGAGTACCTTCGGGGTCTCGCCCTGGGTAACGGGTATCGTGCTCATGGCCGGCACGGGACTGGTCCTGATCGGCGGGATCAAGAGCATCGGCCGCGCGGCCAGCCTGATTGTCCCCACGATGATCGTGCTATACATCCTGGGCGGACTGACGGCCATCCTCATTAACGCATCCGAAATACCGGCCATCTTCGAACTCATCGTCACGCACGCCTTCACACCCGCCGCGGCTGCCGGGGGCTTCGCCGGGGCCATGGTCCGCCAGGCAGTCCAGTTCGGCGTGGCGAGAGGCATCTTCTCCAATGAATCCGGGCTGGGGAGCGCGGGTATCGCCGCCGCGGCCGCGCAAACGAAGGATCCGGTCACGCAAGCCCTGGTATCCATGACGCAGACCTTCATCGATACCCTTGTGGTGTGCACGATCACAGGTTTCACCATCATCGGCACGGGGGTATGGCTATCCGGCGACACCGGCGCGCCGCTCACCGCCGCCGCGTTTACCGCGGGACTGCCGGGAGGATTCGGAGGCCACCTGGTGGCCGTTGGCCTGGTGCTGTTCGCCTACTCGACTATCCTGGGCTGGAGCTACTACGGCGAGAAATCCGTCGTGTACCTGCTCGGGGAGCGGTCCGCGCTGCCTTACCGCACGCTGTTCTGCCTCTTCGTAGGAATCGGCGCCGTATCGGAACTGGAACTGGTCTGGGGGGTCTCCGATATCATGAACGGCCTCATGGCCTTCCCGAATCTGGTTGCCCTGCTCTTCCTTTCGCCCATCGTTGCGGCGGAAACCCGCAGGTACGTGGCCGGTTTGCGAGGCGCAACAGCATCGAAAGGGTCTTGACCGCCACATCCCGAGGCCATCTGCGACCATCGGATTGAAACCGTCGAGATAGACCGGCAGCATGGACAGGCCAGCCATGACGCGAAGACACCATAGAAGAGTATTCTGGGTACTCGTGGTCGTGCTGGCCGCGCTGCACGTCGATTTCTTCAATCACGGAGTATCCCCGCCACCGATTTTCGGCTGGCTCCCCGTCGACCTGGCCTATCATATGGTCTGGGTCATCGCCGCAGCCGCGCTCGTCCTCTACTTCACCCGATACGTCTGGCGGGACAACGATGGGTCCTGAAGCGACCATATTCGTCGTCGTCGTGGTGTACTTCGCCGTGGTGCTGGCCATCGGCGCCGCCGCGTTCCGCCGGTCCAAGCCGACGGCCGAAGACTATTTCCTCGGGGGCCGCCTCGCCCGGTCGCTGGTGATGTTCATGGCCCTTTTCGGCACGAACATCACGCCCTTCCTGATCATGGGCATATCGGGCCTGTCGTACCATCACGGCTACGGGGTGTTCGGCTATACGGCGGCCATGGCGGCCCTGATCATACCGGTGGCCTACTACGTCATCGGGTACCCGGCCTGGATCGCCTCGCGGAAACTGAACGCCGTGACGCCGGCGGAACTGCTCGCCCGCAGGCTGGACAGCCCCAACCTCGGCCGCCTGCTCTTCCTGGTGTACTTCATCTACATGCTGCCTTACCTGTCCACCGGCGTCGCCGGCGTGGGACTGGCCGTCGACGTATTCACTCAGCAGGCGATCTCCTTCGAGGTCGCGGCGGCCGGCATCCTGATCATCACGCTGATTTACACTACCACGGGCGGCATGCGGGCGACCATGTGGACCAATGTGTTCCAGGGCCTCGTGTTCGGGGTTTTCCTGTACGTGTCCATCTTCGTTGTCGCGGCCGATTTCGGAGGCATTTCAGGCGTCATGAAGGAAGTCGCCGAAAGGTTTCCGGAGCTCACGGCCACGAAAGACACGCCGCCCTTCACGACAGGCAACTGGTTCGTTTGGGGCATGGCCATGGGACTGGTCGTGCTTGCCTTTCCCCACCTGCTGGTGCGCGTATTCGCCGCGAAAGACGTGAAATCGCTGAAGAACTCCATCCGGTATTACCCCATCATCATGATCGGGTTGATGCTGGTAGCCACGCTCTACGGCGTGTGGGGACGCATCGAGTTTCCGGATTTCGTCGGCCGGGATTCCGACCTGGTCTTCCCCATGGTGATCCGCAGCCACTTCGGTCCCCTGATCCAAGGACTCGCGCTGGCCGGCATCCTGGCGGCGGTCATGTCCACCCTGGACGCCCAGATGCTCACCCTGTCGTCCATGCTCACCCGCGACGTGTGGCACGGCCTGTCCCAGCGCAGACAGGTGGTGCTCGGCCGGTTGTTCCTCGTCATACTCGGCGGGATCGCCTACTATATCGTGATTCTCAGGCCGGCATCCATATTCGCCCTGGCACAGTTGTCCTTTTCGGGATTTGTCACGCTGACCCCAATCTGGCTGCTGGGCCTGCACTGGCGACGCTTTACGGCCACGGCGGCCATTTCGGCCATCATCGTGGGCAACGCCGTGCTCGTTGCCATGTTCTACGAATGGTTGCCGAATCCGGGCCTCATACCTGTCGCATGGAGTTTCATGGCTACTTCCGTGGTGGGTATCGTGGTGTCGCGCTTCACGTCCCCGCCGCCCGAATCCGTTACCGAGCCTGTGATGAGGCCGATTCGACAGGCGATGGGGGACGGTTGATCCATCGGCGTTTGTTCGGGGAGGTGAATCACGTTATCCGGAACCTAGAGCGGCAGGCCGTGACAGGAGGACTTGGTGCAATAGGGAGCGAACACAATGAAAACCTTATTTCGGTTAGTGGTTATGGTCTGTCTGATTCTGATGACCTATGCATACCTGCAGCGCCCCAACAACATCCTTGAAAACGCGATGACGCCCAAACAGCGCGTTGAGCTCCGTATCCAGGAGTTCATATCGGTTTTTACGGATTAGAATCCGAGGCTAAATTGTGGCCACGTATGTAGTCCTCAAACCTGAAACGAATATAGAAAATGAACCATCTCGGCAAGGCTCCACTTATCTTCGGCCTGCTCTTTCTTCTGGCCTTCCCGGTCATCGTGTTCCGCGGCGACGACCGCTCGAACACGCTGGAATTCTGGGTTTTCCACCAGATCCACTACGATGAATACAGCGCGAGGATACCCGCCTTCGAAGCCGCGAATCCGGGCGTAAGAATCGAACTTCGACTTATTTCCAAGAGCCACGACAAGCTATTGGCCGCATTCCTGTCCGGCGTCGGCGCGCCCGATCTCGCCGAAGTGGAGATCTCCTCGGTGGGGCGCTTCTTCAAGGGCACAAAGGATGAAATCGGCTTCGTGGACGTGACGGACCGCATCGAGGTGGACGGGTTCAGGGATGAATTCGTCCAGGCCCGGCTTGCGCCCTGGTCCCTCGACGGCCGGGTCTACGGCCTGCCCCACGACGTCCACCCCGTCGTCCTGCTCTACCGGCACGACGCATACGAAGATGCGGGCATCGATCCAGAGTCTATCCAGACCTGGGATGACTTCGTACGGGAAACCAGCCCCCTCGCCCGCGACGGCGACGGAGACGGGCGTCCGGACCGATACCCGCTCCTGCTGAGCGCACACAAGCCAGGCCACTTCTGGCTATTGCTCCTGCAGAACGGCGGAGGGATGTTCGACGAGCACGGCGGCGTCATCATCGACAACGAAATCGCTGTTTCGACCCTGGAATTCTACTGCCGACTCCTCAACGAAGAACGGCTGGCCATCCCAGAATTCTCCCAGGATCCCGCAAGTTTCGCCGCCATGAAAGAAGGCGTGGTGCTGGGCGTCCTTGCGCCTGACTGGTACATCGGTTCGGTACGGAGATTCGTCCCCGAACTGGCCGGGAAGTGGCGGGCCATGCCCCTGCCTGCGTGGCGGGAAGGCGAACGCCGCACCTCGACCTGGGGCGGGACGATGATCGCAGTCACGAACCAGGCCGAGAATACGGATCTGGCCTGGGAATTCATCAAGTACGCCTACATGGACGACGAGGCGCTGGCCAACCGGTACCGCAAGACCTATATCATTCCGCCGATACGTTCGGCTTGGTCCAACCCTGTGTTCTCCGAGCCTGATCCCTATCTCGGCGGCCAGGTCCTGGGAAAAAGCCTGACCGAACTCGCGCCTGACATCCCCGGATTCTACCTGAATCCGTACTGGGCCGAGGCGAACGATCTGCTGAGGCATGCCGTGTACGAAGCCGCAAATGGGATTCGGACGCCCGCCGAAGCCCTATCGATCCTGGCGGGCCGGGTTCGAGGGCTGATGATGGAAACACCCGCCATGACGGAAGGTGGAACATTGAGACTGCCGTCACCACAAATTGAAACGGCAGAGACCGAATGAAACCCCGTTACGCACCCTACTTCTTCCTCGCTCCTTTCTTCCTGCTTTTCGGCGTCTTCATGGTCTATCCCCTGTTCGATTCGATCCGGCTCAGTGCGTACAGTGTCCGGGGGATGCAACACCAGACCTTTGTCGGGTTCGAGAACATCGAACGGCTGCTCGCCGATCCGCTTTTCTGGGCCGCCCTCTGGAACACGGCCTATTTCGCCCTGGGCAGCCTGCTGCTGCAACTGCCCGTGGCCCTAGGCCTTGCCCTGCTCCTCAGCAACGCCCGGCTGAAGGGCCGGAACCTGTTCCGTCTTTCCTTCTTCTCGCCCGTCCTGATCTCCGGTGTGTTCATCGCCGTGATCTTCTACTTGTTGTACGACCGGCGTTACGGCCTGGTCAACAAGGTACTCGGATTCGAAATTCCGTGGCTCCAGGATCCGGACCTGGTCATGCCGGCTCTGGTGTTGGCCGGCGTGTGGCGATGGGCCGGGTTCAACATGGTCTACTTCCTGGCCGGGTTGCAGAGCATCCGGCGTGAGCTCTACGAAGCGGCTGCTGTCGATGGAGCGGGAACCTGGCAGACATTCATTCACGTGACGGTACCCGCGCTGAAACCGGTGATCGCCTTCGTGGTAATCACCTCCATGATCGGCTCGTTCCAGCTCTTCGACCTGCCCTACGTACTCACGGAGGGAGGACCGGGCAACGCGAGCATGACGATGGTGATGTACTTGTACAAGCACGGATTCGAGTTCATCAACCTCGGCTACGCGGCCACCATCGGCTGGGCCCTGGCTGTGATCATCGGCGTCATTTCCATCATACAGGTCCGCTTCTTCGGCGTGTTCAGGGAAAACTGACCCCATGAGAAACCCGCTGCGCACCACGCTCACTTATGTACTCCTGGTTTTGGTGACCGTTCTGGTTCTCACGCCGCTGTTCTGGGTGGTGTCGGCCTCGTTCAAACCCTCCGGCGAGATCTTCTCCTATCCGCCCACTTTCCTTCCCCAGAATCCGACGCTCGAGAACTTCACCCGGTTGTTCCAGGAGATGCCGATTGTCCAGTACATCGTCAACAGCACCTTCCTGGCCACCTCCCATACGCTGCTGCTCCTGGCCATCGCCACCATGGGAGGGTTCGCCTTCGCCAAGTACTCGTTCAAGGGCCGCGGTATACTTTTCGCCATCGTGCTCGCCTCGATGATGATCCCCTTTCACCTGGTGCTTGTCCCCCTTTTCACCCTGCTGTACAAGTTCGGCTGGCTGGATACCTACCAGGGCGTGATCCTGCCCTACCTGGCGTCCAGCGGGTTCGGCGTATTCCTCATGCGACAGTTCATCCTCGGCGTGCCCACGGACCTCATCGACGCGGCCCGGATAGACGGATCCTCCGAATTCGGTATCTACTGGCGCGTCATCATTCCGACCGTAAAACCGGCCATGGGGGCCCTGAGCATTTTCGGGTTTCTCGGTGCCTGGAACGAGTTTCTCTGGCCCATGATCGTGCTGCGGGACGCCGACAAGTACACCTTGCCCCTCGGTCTGGCCAGTCTGGTGGGCGTCTACCGCCAGGAATACGGCATGCTCATGGCCGGCACGCTGCTGTCCATCCTGCCCATCATGGTCCTGTTCCTCGCGATGCAGCGGGAATTCGTCCAGGGGATTACGCTCGGGGCGGTGAAGGAATAGGGCGGGGGTGAAGGAGCAACGAGGCGGTGAAGGAGCAGGAGCAGGAGACGACAAAGGAATAGCGAGGCGGTGAGAGAGCAACGGGCAGCGGGAGAGCAACGGCGGTGAGAGTGCCGGGGACGGTGACGGAATGGGCAGGGGCTGAATCATCCAGGATCAGAAACAGTAGACAGCCGGGTATATACTTTTAGGGTTGACGCGTCAGACCCGGCGGTCCAACTTCGGCAGTTCGAATGCAAGCATCTCCAAGCTTCCCCAAGTCCTCGCGATGACTCACCTTCGGCATACCCGGAAAGGAGATATCCCGCCCATGACAGATCAAAACACCCAGCGGCAATACACCATGGGTCGCAGCGATGAAGAGACGGAGCGCCTGATTGAACAGTCCCGGCTTTTTGAGCCGATCACGAGACGGTTTCTTACATCGGCCGGTATCAGCGAAGGAATGCGGGTACTGGACATCGGTAGCGGTGCCGGCGACGTGTCACTGATCTCAGCGGAACTGGTGGGGCCCGAAGGCGAAGTGGTGGGCGTGGATATGAATCACGATATCCTCGAGATCGCCCGGACTCGCGTCCGGGAGGCTGGACACGAAAACGTGCAGTTCCTTGCCGGCGACGTACAGACCCTGGATCTGGGAGGCCAGTTCGACGCCCTGGTCGGCCGGCTGGTGCTCATGTACCTGCCCGATCCGGTTGCTGTGCTGAAGCAAATGCTGAATCGGGTACGTCCCGGCGGTATAGTTATGTTCCAGGAGATAGATTTCACCATTACCCGGTCCTATCGCCACCCGGATACACCGCTTATGGGCCAGTTGAGCGACTGGATCGTCGAGGTGTTCGAACGATCCGGGGCCAACGCCACGATGGGGCTGGAACTGTACCGGGTTTTCACCGAGGCCGGCCTGCCCGAACCCACGCTCGATGCCGGACTGCTGGTCGGCGCCGCCTCCGACTGGCCGGGGTACTCCTATGTGGCGAATTCCTTCCGAAGCGTTGTTCCGCTGCTGGAGCATTACGGAATTGCCACTGCGGAAGAAGTGGATGTGGATACCATTCCGCAACGCGTTCGAGAGGAAATCGTCGCGGCAAAACGTCCCGTAGTCGTTCCGCCGCATTTCGCCGCGTGGGCGAGGACAATGTAGAAAATCAATAGCGCCGCTTTCGATTTTCCCGTTTGTTACGACAAAAAGGGCAAGGTCGCGGAGATACCTTTGAAGTAGAATTGAACAATCACTACGAATGAAAACGAATGAAGAGGAAATGCAGTATGACCATACCCACAAACAGAATCGCCACACACCCCGGGGCACTTCTACTTGAACAGATTCAGGATATGGGCATTACTGTAAACGGTTTAGCCCGCGATATTGATTTACCCGCGACGAGGCTACATGAAATCGTTCACGAGCGACGTGGCGTGACAGCGGAAACCGCGATTGCTCTTGGCATCTATTTTGACCAGTCTCCAGATTTTTGGATGAACGCACAGAAGGCTTACGAGTTATCCAGGGAACTGGTAATGAACGGCAAGGAAATCCGATCAAGAATCCGTCGCCATGCCAAAGACAGAATCGAGGTTCAGGAAACTACGGACATGTGAACAGAAAGTCTGTTACAAGATATCGAGTTTCCGCTGGTTACTTCCTTGGTGACAACTCCCCACAAGACGTTCCTCACATTCAGAACAACGTTACCTGTTTGCATTTTTAAGTCGTTTTGCCCCGCCTTATCACTCGTTGTAGTTCGTCTCCTGCCAAAGCCAGTACCAGTATAGCACGTTTTACCTTGCATAAGACGTCAAATTGGTCGTATATTATAGTCAGTATTTAATATGGAGTCATAATTCTACTGTATTATAGTCTGTCTTTCATAAAACGACAAATTCTTGCTGTATTGAAAGCTGACAACAATATGAACCCCGACCAAAGCTCCGGAGAAACACCCCAGATGACCAATCAACCTAATGGCCATACCCACCGAGCTGGGACATACAGGAGACAACCAACAGGTTATCGGGCTTTCATACCTGCTATTCTGCCACCTGATCCTCCTGTGCAGATTACCGGAGAACTACAGGAACTGCTCTCCGAAGCGGATCTCGCCCTGGGCAGATTGGACGGTTCAATTCATATACTACCTGATCAGGATTTGTTCGTATTGATGTATCTCCGCAAGGAGGCGGTGCTATCTAGCCAGATTGAAGGGACGCAGAGCACACTGCAGGACCTGCTGGCCGCCGAGGCCAGAGTTTTCGATCCTGATCTTCCGAGCGACGTGGACGAGGTCGTGAACTATGTACATGCCATGAACTACGGGTTGGAACGTCTTTCTAATCTTCCGGTTTCGGGACGATTGATTCGCGAAATCCATGCAAGGTTACTCAAGGGCGTCCGGGGTTCTCATCTCACGCCGGGGGAGTTTCGAACCAGTCAGAACTGGATTGGCCCGCCCGGGTGTACGCTCAACGAAGCGGTTTACGTTCCGCCGCCGCCAAATCAGATTGCCGAAGACATCTCGAAACTGGAACTGTTCATACACGACAACACCAACAAACTACCGCTGCTCATAAAAATCGGCCTGATACACGCTCAGTTCGAGACGATACACCCTTTTCTCGACGGCAACGGCCGCATCGGCAGGCTGCTCATCACATTCTTGCTCTGTGAAAGAGACGTTTTGCGGAAACCGGTGCTCTACCTGTCCTATTTCCTCAAGCGCCATCGGACTCAGTACTATGCGGAACTGCAATCTGTGCGCGACGAAGGAACCTGGGAGCGGTGGCTTGCCTTCTTTCTGCGCGGCATCGTGGAGGCAAGCGCACAGGCGACAGAAACCACGCGCCGCATACTCTCTCTGCGCGAGACCGATCGTGATTTGATAAACGAGGAATTCGAACGCGCGGCAGGTAATGGTCACCGCATATTGGATCGCCTCTACGAGCATCCGATTGTTTCGGTGGATATCGTACGGGTCTTACTCGGGATGACTTACGCCTCAGCAAACACCATGGTCGCCCGCCTGGTCGACTGTGGTATACTTCATGAGTTCACCGGACGACGGCGCCATCGGAGATTCATATACAAGGGCTATGTGGATTTGTTCAGCGAGGACGAGACGGAACCAGCCACATGATGGATTCAGACTCTCTGTCCCCAAAGAGTGTATGTAAGCAACAGACTGAAAGTTAATCTATCTGTTCAAACTTGGAGAGAAGGCAATGACGAATTACCAGATGGGTGATGTACCTTTAAAGCTACCGGAATCAGATGTATCGCCGGACCATCTCTGGCAAGATGACGCATTGGATCGATCAGAAGTTGCCGGTTCATTGACGAATCTTGTGAAAGATCAAGAATCACCCTTTGTCATAGGCCTTCACGGTGGTTGGGGAACCGGCAAGACGTTTCTACTCAGACGCTGGCAGGTTGAATTGGATAAAGCGGAATTTAAATCCATCTACTTCAACGCCTGGGAAGATGATTTCTGTGACGACCCACTCGCAGCAATAATTGGTCAGCTTTCCGAGCATTTTGCAGAAGACAACTTCAAGGAGAGAATCGGCAAGATTAAAGAGAACGCCGGACCGCTTCTAGCCCGGATACCTTTTGGATTACTTCAAAAGCACACGGGGGTAGATTTATCGGGTTTCCTGGATATTTGGGGAACAGACGCTCTACAAAACTACGAAAGCCAAAGAACGGTAAGAGATGAACTCCGATCACAACTTACGGAGTTGGCCGGTCAAATTAATACCCAATCAAATGGTCAACCTCTGGTTTTCATCATTGACGAACTCGACCGTTGTCGACCTACCTACGCGATTGAGTTGTTAGAAAGAGTAAAACATATCTTCAATATACCCAATATGGTCTTCGTATTCGGCATGAATCGCGATGATCTGTGTGCGTCCATAAAGTCGGTATATGGGGAGATTGATGCAGACATATACCTGAGACGGTTCTTTGATATTGAATTTAAATTAACAGAATGCGAACCTGCAACTTATAGCACTCACCTGATATCCAGATACAATTTGGAACCGTTTTTCAACGCTCACAACTTGAGTACAGCTTCGTTCAAAGAGTTTTTTTCGATTCTAAGCCGTTGTTTTAGTTTCTCTCTACGTGATATGGAACACTGTGTGCGCTCCATCGCTTTCTTGAGCAGAAACGTGCAACCCCGAGACTACTTGGTCGCACACTTAGTCAGTCTATTAGTCGCGTTACGTCTAGAAAACAACGAAATGTATCACAAATACTGTACTGGGAATCTGCACGCGGGAATCGTCATGGATTACATCGACAACGAAATCGAGTTTATTCGTCCAGATGATGAAGCTGAAAGAAGATCAAGTCGCGATTCAACAGAGCGAATTTTGAACCACTTGGAAGTACAACTGTATGTTTCTGATCATTCGGGGCGTAGTCGTAATGATTTAATAACCTTACACGAGGAACTGAATCAACAATCATCGCCTCCTCAGGATTCCAGTACTGAAATAGACAATACGACGCCTCCAACGATTACACCAGAACCAAGCAATCCAGTTAAGAGACTTTCTAAACGTACTCTAGCATCAGGTCTCAATCGAGTAAGTGAATTGGTCGGTATTGCTGATAGATACAGTAGTATGTCCGAATTCAACTTTTTGAAGTATATTTACGAGAAAATCGAATTACATGCCCCTATGCTGGAACGCTGAAATAAGCATTGAGCAGATTGTTTTTTAACTTGGCTTTTTTTCATGTCTCTCCATCGGTTGTTAAACGACCAGTAGAACCTTGCCATTCCCCCCTCAACGCCCTATATTATGCGCTCTTGAATTGATTGAAAAACAACCTGAACAGGAAGCTATGAGCGAAGAAAAGCAATACAGAGATTTCATCCGCGAGATCATCGACGCGGATATGGAGAGTGGCAAGTTCGGGGGCAAGGTGATGACCCGTTTTCCCCCGGAACCGAACGGCTATCTCCATATCGGTCACGCGAAGTCGATCTGCCTGAATTTCGGGGTGGCCGAGGAGTACGGCGGCCTGTGCAATCTCCGGTTCGACGACTCGAATCCCGAGAAAGAAGACTTGGACTATGTCGAGGGGATCAAGCGGGACATCAAGTGGTTGGGGTTCGACTGGGAAGACCGGCTCTACTTCGCCTCCGATTACTACGACCAGCTCTACCGTTACGCGCTTCAACTCATCGAACAGGGCGACGCCTACGTCGACAGCCTGGCCTGGGACGAGATGCGGGACTACCGAGGCACGCCCACGGAACCGGGCCGGAACAGTCCGTACCGCGACCGGCCGGGAGATGAGAACAGGGACCTGTTCCAGCGCATGCAGACCGGGGAGTTTTCGGACGGCACCCATGTCCTCCGGGCCCGGATCGACATGGCCCATCCGAACCTGACGATGCGCGATCCCGTGCTGTACCGGATCCGTCACGCCCACCACTACCGCACGGGAGACAAGTGGCGTGTGTACCCCATGTACGACTTTACCCACTGCCTGTCAGATTCCATCGAGGGCATCACCCATTCGCTCTGCACGCTGGAATTCGAAAACAACCGGCCGCTCTACGACTGGATTTTAGACCGGCTGGACGTATACCATCCCCAGCAGATCGAGTTCGCGCCGCTGGTCCTGGCCCACACCGTGCTATCCAAGCGCTTCTACCGGCCCCTGATCGAGGATGGCATGCTTTCCGGGTGGGACGATCCCCGCATGCCCACGCTTTCCGGCCTGCGTCGACGTGGATATACGCCCGATTCGATTCGAACCCTCTGCGACCGCGTCGGCGTGGCCAAGAACCACAATCTCATCGACATGGCCCTGTCGGATTTCATCATCCGGGAAGACCTGAACAAGCGCGCGCCACGCGTCTTGGGCGTGCTGGATCCCCTGAAGGTCGTGATCACCAATTATCCCGCCGACCAGACCGAGCACATGGAAGCCGTGAACAACCCGGAAGACGAGGGAATGGGGACACGGGAAGTTCCCTTTTCCCGCGAGATCTACATCGAACGGAACGATTTCATGGAAGATCCGCCGCGGAAGTTCTTCCGGCTCGGTCCGGGACGGGAAGTCAGGCTGCGTTACGGGTACTACATTACCTGCACGGACGTGATCAAGGATGACCAGGGAAACATTGTCGAGCTGCACTGCACTTACGATCCGGAATCCAGAGGTGGAAGCACGCCCGACGGAAGACGGGTACGCGGCACCATACACTGGGTTTCGGCAGCCCACGCCCTGAACGCTACCGTGCGCCTTTACGACCGGCTCTTCAGCGATCCGGATCCCCGTCCGGGTGAAGTGGACGATGAACGATCCTTACTCAATCCCGACTCGCTCAAGACCGTCACGGACTGCAAGGTCGAACCCGGACTGGCTAAAGCTGTACCCGGTGTGAATTACCAGTTCGAGCGACTTGGGTACTTCTGCATCGATGCCGACGAAACACAGTCCAATGGACCGGCAACCGACCGGTCTACACGAGAGACCGGCCAGACCGGACCCGTTTTCAACCGGACCATCGCGCTGCGTGATACCTGGGCGAAGATCCAGAAGAAGTAAACAAGGAGAATGTGAATATGGCGCGTCTATTTGGTAAAGAGTATACCCGCAGGGAACTGCTCGATCTCGTGGGAGACATGAGCCAGGTTGCCCATGCCAGGCAAGGCGAACTGCGCGAGGGAACCGATCGAGGATCGGATCTCATCGAGGTGTTCAACGCATCGGGTTTGTGCTTCTCCCTGCTGCCGGGACGTGCACTCGACGTGGCCTCGGCCCACTACAAAGGCATGTCGCTTTGCTTTCGCGGAAGCACGGGCGACGTGGGCCCTTCGTTCTACGAACCGCAGGGATACGGCTGGATGCGTGGGTTCTTCGGCGGCCTTGTCCTCAGTTGCGGGATGACCTTCACGGGGCACCCGGAGACCGATCCCGAAGAAGAAAACGAAGAACTCGGACTCCACGGCCGCCTTTCCTTCCTGCCCGCCCGGCAGGTACATACCGATGGCCAGTGGGACGGCGACGACTACATCGTCAGGGTGCGAGGGAAGGTCAGGGAGGCCGTTGTCTTCGGCACCAACCTGGAACTCACTCGGGAAATCTCGACGGTCCTGGGCGAAAAATCGCTGCATATTCACGACCGAATACACAATCAATCGGTCGATCGCTCACCTCTGATGTTCGTCTATCACTGCAACCCCGGTTTCCCCATCCTCGACGAGGGCACGCGCGTCGTCATCGACAGCGAGAAGACGACCGAATGGCTTGAAGACCGGGAAGTGGGGCCCGAAACCTTTGCTACGGTCTCCGCACCCGGGGATGAAGCGCATGACGACGTCTACATCCTTCATCCACGGGCCGATGCCGCCGGCCTGTGCCGCGTCGGCCTGATCAACGACCGCCTCGGCCTCGGTATCTACTGGTCCTTCCTCAAGGCTGAAATCCCCATCGTCACCCACTGGCAGCACTTCCACCGGGGCACCTATGTCACCGGCATCGAACCCGGCAACGTCAGCATGCTCGGCCGGGCATGGAACCGCAAGAACGGCTACCTGCAGCACATCGAGCCCGACGAAGTGCGCGATTTTCACCTGGAGATCGGCGTGTTGGAAGGTGCGGATGAGATTGCGGCGTTTGAGGCGAGGGTGGGTGGGTGAGGGGGATCTGAATGAACCGTAAAACAAAAAACCGTTTGGAAGATTTAAACGCGGATTTCAAGCAAGTTTATGGATCCGAATTTAACCACTTCTACTGCCCAATTCTCTATTTGGACAGAGAGACTAGACTGTGTCAAGCTCATATAATCAACAGAGCTCTACTTGATTCGGACGATACCTGGACTGTTCAACGAGCAGATGTGGATTCGTTTTATGGAAGCCACTTCGAAGCAGATTTTGTGTTATTAGGTGAGAAAGGCCGACGATCTCCAGACGAAGTATTAGTCAACAAGCCTTTAGCAAAAAAGCTGAAGCCGAGGTTTTATGTTAACAGTGAGCCTGTTGAACACTATTACCCAAGTGGGGATGTACCAGTGAATCATTCCCTCATAAGGGTGTTTTCTCCTGAAGAGAGTGAAATATTGGCAATTAAAAAAACTCCAGGGGAAATGGATACGATTCTCAACCATCAATGGGAGATTCGTATTGAACATAACCTTAATCTGGTAGCCCTTGTTTCTCTAATTAAGGCAGCACATCTGACACTATTCAAATTGTTGGGTTATCGGCATCCCTTGTCAGCAGGAGGACATTTTGTTGGTAAAACCATATTAGGTGATTTTTTCTTGAAGTGTTTAGGGATGAAAAAAGAGGAAGTACTAAGACAAGCAAAATCACATTTCTCAGAGTTCGCCAATATGGTAAGGCCAGTAAATACCAGTGCATTGCCTTACAAGGGAACAATTTCAGATCACTTCCTGTACTGCACCCTTGACCGGGACAATAAGTTAAGCTTCCTTCTGATCAAGGAGGCACCCCATGTCCCTGAAACGCCGTCAGTTCACCCGCGAGTTCAAGCTCCAGGTCCTTCAGGAAGCCGATTCGGGCAAGTCCATCAGTCAGTTGGCTCGTGAACACCAGGTCCATCCCACGTTGATCCACAGGTGGCGTCAGCAGCTTCGCCGCCAGGGTGATCGCGCCTTTCCAGGCAACGGCAGGGCGGTGTCGGATGAGGCTCGGATCGCGGCCCTTGAGCGTAAGGTCGGCCAGTTGACCATGGAGAACGATGTGTTAAAAAAAGTCTTGAGTCGGCTCGGGGAGAGCCCACGCTCAGCCCGAGGCAATGGAGGAAGCTCATGATCTGCCTGGTCGCTGAGTCAAAGGCGTCCACCGACCGCGCCGTGGTCAAGCGGCTGTGCAGAACGCTCTCCATCGGTCGATCCAGTTACTACCGCGGCCGCCGTGGCCAACCCGATCCGGACCTGGAACTGCGGGATCAGATCCACAAGCTCTCCCTTTCCTGGCCCTCCTACGGTTACCGTCCCATGAGCCGCGCGCTAAAGCGTCTGGGATACCATGTGAACCACAAGCGCGTCCTGCGTCTCATGCGCGAGGATAACCTGCTTGCCCTGCGGCGCCGCGCCTTTGTATCGACCACCGACTCGAATCACGACCGCGCCGTCTACGCCAACCTGGTCTCGGGACTGAACGTGACTGACGTTAACCAGCTGTGGGTATCCGACATCACCTACATCCGCCTGGCTCGCGAGTGGGTCTATCTGGCCGTGGTACTTGACGCCCATAGCAGAAGATGCATCGGATGGGCGCTGGATCGAACCCTCGATGCCAGACTGGCCCTTAACGCCCTCGACAGCGCCTTGGCCGCCAGGCCAGCGCAGAAGGGGCTTGTGCATCACTCCGACCGAGGCGTGCAATATGCCTCGAAAGCCTATATCGACACCCTCAAGAACGCCGGCATAGAAATCAGCATGAGCCGGCGCGGCAACCCCTATGACAACGCCAAGGCAGAGCGCTTCATCAGAACGCTCAAATACGAGGAGGTCTATCTCTACGAGTACGAATCCCTGGAAGAAGCCCGATCCCGCATCGGCTACTTCATCGACAAGCTCTACAATCGTAAACGCCTGCACTCAGCCTTGGGCTACACGCCTCCGGCCGAGTTCGAGCAAATGAAACTACCTGTTATAACTGTAGCTTAACTACTTGTCCCATTTCGGGGTGCACTACATCCTATATGTCTGGATGTACATGAGTAAGCCTTGGGCGTTATTGATATTTGTATACATTGCGAATCAACTACATGCAGTTGCATTACCTGTTCTACAGGATGATGAAGGGGCTGCTCGATTTCATGAGTTTCTTGGTAAAGACGAATTCATTACCGAAGCACGATTGGCTCACTGGAAGGGCGATTCGTGGCAAATCTCAACGAAGTGGGAAATGCAAAAGTGGCCAAAGTCAAATTCAAATTACAATCCTGAGTCATAGTGATGTCAGAACTGATCTATTCCTAACGATTGAACAATAGAAACAGTTCCTGCTTGCGAGATGAGTACTTGCGGGCGTTAGTAGTTGCGTCAGGGCATGGCTTTTTTAAAGACTGCAGTATGTTCAGCAGTCGGAAAGGAGATGGATATGAGCGATTCAACGAGTCTGGCATCAACTGGCCTTGCAATGATCGCGTCAGTCCTCACGGTAGAACGATCCTTAGAATCAGTTGTTTCGTTCACTGCCAACGCCCTCAAGTACTTTTCACTCTATAAGCATGTCGATGTGGCAAAATGAGCCTAATGATACGAGCCTATCGCAGGAGTTCATCTGAAATTGAATCATGCTGCAACGTGCCACTTATCACGGCGAGATTCTCCAGGACGAACTCGATGAATTGGGCGTAGTACCATCGGAGTTTGCCCGTTAGTTAGACGTCCCGCCGAACCGGGTCAGCCAAATTATCTCAGGTATTCCGATCGATTATCGCCGACACCGCACTGCGCTTCGGACACTGTTTCGGCGCCGATCCCCAAAACTGGATCAACCTTCGGTCACAGTTCGATCTCGCAGCAGCCCACAGGAAAAACGGAGAGGTGTTTCGGCGCCTGCCAATAGCGTCCGGCAAGACACGTTAGATCGTTGCAAGACCGTAAACGATGTCCGTGTCGCCTCCATGCAAACCCAGGAGTACCGCATATGGCGAAAGCCAATAGTCCAAACTTAGGAACCGACACCAACAGCGCTACGATCGGCTACGAATCCGAACTGTGGAAGATGGCCGACGCGCTCAGGGGCAGCATGGACGCCGCTGAGTACAAGCACGTCGCCCTCGGTCTGATCTTCCTCAAGTACATCTCCGATGCCTTCGAGGAGCGCCACGCTGAGGTGCTCGCCGAATGGGGCGAAGACGCGGCCGAGGATCAGGACGAGTACATTGCAGAGAACATCTTCTGGGTACCTCCCGAGGCAAGGTGGCAGCATCTCAAGAGCCAGGCGCGCCACCCTACTATTGGGCGATTGATCGGCGACGCCATGATCGCCATCGAGCGGGACAACCCCGGGCTCAAGGACGTGCTGCCCAAGGACTACGCCCGTCCCGCACTGGACAAGAACCGGTTGGGGCAGGTGGTCGACATGGTGAGCAACATCAAGGTTGGGGGCGCCGAAGCCGGCGCCACGGACGTGTTGGGCAACGTCTACGAGTACTTCCTGGAGCAATTCGCCATAGCCGAGGGCCGTAAGGGCGGTGAATTCTACACCCCGCGATCGGTCGTGCGCCTGCTGGTGAAGATGCTGGAGCCCTACCAGGGCCGTGTCTACGACCCTTGTTGCGGCTCCTCCGGCATGTTCGTTCAGTCGGTGGAGTTCATCCGCGCTCACGTCAGCGGCAACGGAAACGCTGGTAAAGTCAAGAGTGACATCTCCATCTACGGCCAGGAGTCCAACTACACGACGTGGCGCATGGCCAGGATGAATCTAGCGATCCGGGGCATCGCGGGGCAGATCGAGCACGGCGACAGCTTCCACAACGACCGGCACCCGGACCTGCGGGCCGACTACATCCTCGCCAATCCACCCTTCAACGTCTCCGACTGGGGAGGAGACCGGCTGCGTGACGACAGACGGTGGGAGTACGGCGTTCCACCGGTGGGCAATGCCAACTTCGCCTGGGTGCAGCACTTCCTGTACCACCTTGCGCCACGCGGCACTGCGGGTTTCGTCCTTGCAAACGGCTCCATGTCGTCGAACCAATCCGGCGAAGGAGAGATTCGCAAGAACATCATCGAGGCTGGCCTGGTGGACTGCATCATCGCCCTTCCAGGCCAGCTCTTCCGTTCCACGCAGATACCCGCCTGTCTCTGGTTCCTGCGCCGCGGACGCCTCAACGTAGAGCACCGGGATCGTGAGAGCGAAACGCTCTTCATCGACGCCCGTAAACTGGGCCATATGCTCGACCGCACCCGCCGCGACCTGTCCCAGGAGGACATAGCGCATATAGCGGACACCTACCACGCTTGGCGTGGCAGCGGGGAGGTCAAGGAGTACGAGGATGTTCCCGGTTTCTGCAAGAGCGCGACGCTGGAAGAGATCCGCAAACACGGTCACGTCCTCACTCCCGGCCGGTACGTCGGCGCGGCCCCGCAGGAGGACGATGGCGAGCCTTTCGAGGAGAAGATGACCCGGCTCGCAACACAGTGGCGCAAGCAGCAGGCCGAGGCTCGGCGTCTGAACGCAGAGATCGAGGCGAACCTGGCGCGGCTGGGGTTTGGAGAGCGTCAGTGAGCGTCATCGAGTCCTTGTTTGTTACCCAATTACGGGAGAATGGCAGCCATTGGGCAATGACACTCCCGGCATACGTCAGCGGGTTCTTGGCCGACATCGAGCATCTCTTTGGGCCAAGAGACCACTCGTTCACTATGATTGGCATCGAAATTGATACCACACCCGGCGCATCTCCACATCTCTGGTATCCGGACAGTGGGATTGCGACTGACGATACCGATAGGCGGTCTCGACATGTCGTTATTCGGCTGACCTCGAACGCACTTACTGACCCGGCAAGAGCGAGATGGCAACTCGCGCACGAGTGCGTTCACTTGCTCGATCCCTGGAATGAAAAGGTGGATGGACGACCCGCCAACTGGCTCGAAGAGGGGCTTGCCACCTGGTTCCAAAACAGTCGTGTACCGGAAGCGGAGTCCCACGAAGGGCAGTACGCCCTGGCAGAAAATTTTGTTTTGTCTCTAATGGATGAATTGCTGAAATCCGTCAAGCTCATTCGACGAGATCGGCGACTACGCATCAGCGCGATTACGCCCGACGTATTGCAGGAGTATTGCCCTGGATTCGACGATGAGACGCTGTTGAAGCTATGTCAGCCGTTCCCAGTAACTACGGGAGAAGCTAACCAATGACGTATAGCGAGGAAGAAATAAGGAACCAACTCCAACTAGCCGAAGACAGCATTTGGGAGTTCAAGGCCGTCGTGTTCACCGGCAACAAGCCCACAAGCCCGAGCCGTAACGACCTGGCGGACGAGATCGCCGCTTTTGCCAACGCGGATGGCGGCGTGCTGCTGTGCGGCGTCACCGACGACGGTGAGGTCCACGGCATGTCACGGGAGCAGATGGTCGAGTTGGACTCCCTCTTGGTCGAGGTCAGTACCGATTCCATCAGGCCGGCGGTTCGTATCCGCTCATACCACAGGCAGGTCGATGGCAAATTGCTGCTGGTGGTTGATGTACCCATGGGGGACTCCCAGCATGACAGCCCCGGCGGAAGCTATATCCGTGTAGGCGGTACGAAGCGAATTATGACGAGCGAAGAACGCCTGCGACTTGCCCAGCGGCGCGGTCAGGCGCGGTTCCGCTCGTACGACGAGCAGACCGTACCCGGCACCGGTTTCGAAACTCTAGACGAATCTCTTTGGAGACCCTTGTTGAGCGCGGAAGGCGCGGCGGAACCGCAGTCGGCGATGGAGAAGTTGGCGCTGCTGGCCAACGATGAAACTGGGGTCCAACGAGCCACAGTAGCGGGTGTGCTGCTATGCACACGAAATCCTGAGCAATGGTTGCCCAACGCCGGTATAACGGCAACACAGTACGTAGGGAGCGACCGCGCCTCCGGCCAGCTTGATACACAGGAAATAACAGGCCCGCTTAATCGTCAGATCGGCGAGGCCGTGGCATTCGCCAAGAGAAACATGCGCGTTGCGGCACACAAGAACCCGGCGCGAACGAACCTCCCACAGTACAGCGAAAAGGCTCTGTTTGAGGGTATAGTCAACGCCGTTGTACATCGAGATTATTCAATACGAGGCAGCAAGATACGCCTCTCGATGTTCAAAGACCGCCTGGAGATTCAATCCCCGGGTTCCTTGCCTAACAACCTGACAATAGAAAGCATGGAAGCCCGCCAGGCGACTCGCAATGAAGCCTTGACCTCCGTACTGGCGCGGATGCCGGTGGAAGGAATCAGCGGATCGGAGGACAGGCAGTACTTCATGGAACGCCGCGGAGACGGCATCCCCATCATCAAACGCGAGACTCGTGAACTCTCTGGCAAGCGACCTGAGTTTCGCCTTGTCGACAACTCGGAGGTCCTTCTCCTCCTCCCCGCGGCAACGCTGGAGCAGAGCCCAGGTCGTGCCGTCATCACCGTGCGATCCGCCGGCCAGCCGTTGTCCGGTGCCGACATTCTGGCTTTGTTTCCTAATAAAACCTGGAAACGTGCGGCCACGGATAAAAACGGCGAGGCTGAGGTCGACCTGCACACTACCCATCTTCCAATGACGGTCTTTGCCGCTGCTCCCGGCCACTGCGCTCACCTGGAACGGGAATGGATTCCCAGCCGGGATTCTCTTGCGGTGGAATTGGTCTTACTACGAGAGGGCGGCAGTGTCATCTTCGCCGAGGCGACGGGCTACCTACCTGTGGTCAACGGCAGGTTAAACCCAATTCGAGATACTCACGAAAGGACGTATCTCTATGCCTCCAACATCGCCATCAATCAGGGAAAGCAGCAACCCGTTCACTTCGCGCCTAGCGAAGACCTGCGTCTTACCGATGCAGACGGCAGGGAGGCAACGGTTCGGGTAGTCGAGGTTGTGGGTAGGTCGGCGCTTTTGGAATACCAACCTGTGAAGTCGGACTAGATTGGACGGGAGCCAGAACCATGACCACCGGAAAGGGTCTCCGAAATGGCGACCTTATTCAGTCCCGAGATGTGCCGGTCATAGGCTCCAGTGGTATCATCAAGGCTCAGCATCTAGATGCGGAGATCAAGGCGAACCTGGCGCGGCTGGGGTTTGAACCGCGATAGAGTGCTGGGAATATCGATACGGGCAGCATTGTAATCACTGTAACTACCTCATTGGTCCACACTGTGGAAGCGAAGCGCATGACCAAACCGTCTCGCATGAGGGAAGTCAAACTGATTCCGATTGGCAACTCCAGAGGCATCCGTCTTCCCAAGAAGCTGCTGGACAAGTACGGATGGAGTGACCGTCTGACGCTGGAAGAGACGGAGGAGGGCGTCGTCCTGCGGGGCAAGGAGACCCATAACCTGTCCTGGGAGGAGACCTACCGCACCAAGGCCGAAGAGTCGGAGGACTGGGGCGACTTCGACGTCGCCATAGCCGATGGCGTGGACTGAAGGCCTCATTTCCCCGGCGGTATGACGTGTACATTGCCGATTTCAGTCCCACCATGTGAGCTGGGATTCGCAGGGTAAGTTCGATGGGGGATGCTGCGGATATGGCAGCGGGGTGAGGAGCTTTCAAGAAGTACCGGAGGAGAAACAGTGATCGTCGACGAACTGATACAGCTACTGGCGAAACATTCGCCCAGATTGCGCGTGGTAATGAACGGTTATGAGAACGGCTATGACCACCTGGCGCCGGAGCAACTCTCCGTGGTCAAAATCGCCCTGAACACCGGGAAACACTCATTGGAAGGGCAGTAGGGGGACGCTAACAGTCAGGCCGAAGGCGAGCCGACAGTGCCAATATGGTCGAAGCGCTGGTCCTGCGGCGGGAATCGAACTGAGGGTAATCGTACAAATGCCTGAACGGGATTACGAGACTGTGCAGAAGGAGGCTAAGCCAATGTCGCCGATCGGCTGGCAGGAGATACCATTTAGTGAAGCACTGCAAATCAACCCAACAGTCCGGCTTGACCGCGGTTCAATTTACCCCTATGTGGATATGGCATCGGTGAATGCCGATTCGAGAAACGCAGGCTCAGTAGTGGGAAGGGAGTTTAAGGGTGGCGGTTCGAAGTTCCAAAACGGTGACACACTTATGGCCCGCATTACTCCCTGTTTGGAAAACGGAAAGATTGCACGATATCTAGCGACGGGAAATCAGCAAGTAGCCCATGGTTCGACGGAATTCATCGTATTACGAGGACGCGAGAACGTAACCGATAACGATTTTGCATATTACCTGACTCGATGGAACGAAGTTCGAAATTATGCTATCGGTCAGATGACCGGCACTTCCGGGCGGCAGCGTGTACCGGTCGACTCACTGGACCACTTGACCGTAGAAATCCCACCCCTAACCGAACAGCGAACCATTGCTCACATCCTAGGCACTTTGGATGATAAAATCGAGCTGAACCGACGAATGAACGAGACGCTCGAGGCGATGGCGCGGGCGCTATTCAAGTCGTGGTTCGTGGACTTCGACCCGGTGCACGCCAAGATGGAGGATCGTTGGCGGTCTGGGGAGTCGCTCCCTGGCCTCCCTGCCGTCCTCTACGACTTTTGCCCCAGTCAGTTCGTGGACTCGGAGCTTGGGGAAATACCGGAGGGGTGGGAGGTGAAGACGTTAGGGGAGATCTGCTATAAGCCTCAATACGGCTACACCGCATCAGCGAACAATACACCTATTGGGCCTAAGTTCCTTCGAATTACCGATATAAACAAGAAAGCGTGGATTGAATGGGAGTCAGTGCCATACTGCGAAATTACAAAGGACGACTTTGAGAAGTACCGGTTGCATAAAGGTGATATCCTCATTGCACGCATGGCAGATCCTGGGCATGGGTGTATGATTGAAGGAGATCGAGAGGCCGTCTTTGCGTCTTACTTAATCCGCTTCCGCCCTCTGCATGAGCGCTACACTCGCTTTTGCAATACTGGCTCCATTCTGACAATTACTGGGAACTCGTGATGGGAAGGGGTGCAGGAACAACGCGCATAAGCTTGAATGCCAAGGTTCTAGGAGACTTCCCAATATTGCTACCGTCTGATTCACTCCTGGATACATTCGGAGAGCAGATAAGCGGCCTTCGATCTCATGTCGTTGTTAACTCCAATCAATCCCGCGCTCTGGCCGCACAGCGTGATGCGCTGTTGCCGGGGTTGGTCAGTGGAGAGATTCAATCTTCAGGCGGAAATACCACAACATGACTACGAACACACTCACAAGTCTCGCGATTCTAAATGTTCAGATAGATCATGGAGGGGACTATCTGGAATATCTTCGCCCCTTCATCCTTCAGGTCCTTTCTGACCACGATATAGACCCCATTTCAACTGGAGTTGTCCGCCGTCTCCTAAGAGAGCAATTCGGCCTAGAGATTCCCGAACGTACAGTTGAAATTGTCTTGAAGCGGCTCGCAAAACGTCATGTTATCAAAAAAGACAACCATGTTTATCGGAAGACCGGGGGGTTGCCAGATCCTCAAGTCAATTCTAAGCACGCTGAAGCGGAGCGACACATTGAATCCCTAGTCTACGGGTTGCGGGAGTTCTCCCAAGGAACAATTACACCACTAGACAATGACAACAATGCAATTGACGCTATCTGCTCATTTCTTGCCGAGTTCGATGTTATCTGTTTGCGCGCATATTTGCGTGGAACTGCGATCCCGCAACTTGCAGAGACACATCCTGACCACGTATGCCTTGTTAGTAGCTACATACAACATTTGCGTAGCTCATCTCCAGAACGATTTGAGAGCTTGATGGTTTTGGTTCAAGGGCACATGCTCGCAAATGCACTGCGCTGTCCGGATCTGGGGCATCTCTCGTCGACATACAAGAACGTGACTTTTTATTTCGATACACCTTTACTCCTTCATGTACTCGGGCTAGAGGGCGAGCCAAGGAAAGATGCAGCACATGACCTAATGCAACTCCTGAATCAGTTGGGCGGCAAGATTTCAGTCTTTTCGCATTCCTGTGAGGAGATACGACGTGTGTTGCGAGCGGTAGCAGGAAATTTGGAATCACAAACAGCACCATCTTTAATCGTTCGAGAGGCACGGAAAGGTGGGCTCAAACGATCTGATCTTTTGCTTCTTTCGGAGACAATCGACGAACGGCTCAATGGAATCGGTATCCATATTGAAGCTACACCTAGGTATCATACCGCGTTCCAGATTGATGAAGCGATTTTCGAAGAAACTTTGGATGATGAGTTGTTCTATCAAAATCCGAAGGCTAAAGAAGATGACATAAATTCCGTGCGCAGCATCTATGTACTCCGAGAGAACAAACCCGCTCCCTCCATTGAAAAGGCCGGAGCAGTGTTCGTTACTAGCAACGCCTCATTTGCAAGAGCAGCCTGGGAGTATGGACAGCAGCACGAAACTTCTCGAGATGTGTCTAGTGTGATTACTTCGTTCAGCTTGGCTAACGTGGCTTGGTTGAAAGCTCCTGTAGGAGCCCCTTCCGTACCAAGAACACAAGTCCTCTCATTTGCCTACGCAGCACTTCAACCAAGTTTAGATATGTTGAACAAATACATGAAAAAGATAGATAGTCTAGAGGCCAAGGGAAAGATCTCCCAACGCGACCATCAAGTACTTCGTAGCAGTCCTATAGTGTACGACGAACTAATGAACTTGACTCTGGGTGAGGATTCCGCCCTCACAGAAGATACAATGATGCAGACTTTAGAGCGAGTCTCCGACGAGATTCGGAAAGAGGAGTCTGCAAGGCTTGTATCCGAACAACAAGCTCACCAGACAACACGTCGCGATCTAGAATCTGCACGAGAGCAGAGCGAGGATATGCGCCGAAGGTTATATTGGAAGTGTAAGAAGACAGCGACCCTTCAGTCTAGCGTAATTGTTTACTTATTGGGATTTATGATTTTGGCCGACCTGAGTGTGGGGATAATCTTGCCGTTCATCGGTTCTGTAATGCTGGCTCTTGTGATGTTGCCGGTCGTTTTGTTGGTGGGCAGTTTAACATTTGTGAGTCGGTGGTACGGGATTTCCATTAGAGAGATTCGTCAGCGGCTAGACAATTGGTTGTTATTCAGACTTCTAAAGCGAGAAGCCAAAATACTGGGCATAGCTATGCATGAGTTACTGCCATGACCACACTTACCGAAGCGGACGTTGAGCAGGCTGCCCTTGACTGGCTTTCTGCCCTCGGCTGGCAGATCGTCCACGGGCCGAACATCGCCCCCGATACGGCCAACGCCGAGCGCGGCGACTACGGGCAAGTCGTACTAGATCAACGGCTGCGGGATGCCCTCGCCGCACTCAACCCTACACTGCCTACATCGGCCTTGGACGACGCCTACCACAAGCTGATTCATCCTCAGGGCTCTACGCTCGAAGTTCGCAACCGCGCCTTTCACCGGATGTTGGTCAATGGCGTGGATATCGAGTACCGGGACTATGATGGACGGGTGCGTGGAGATCAGGCTCAAGTCGTCGACTTCGACATTCCTGCCAACAATGACTGGCTGGCCGTCAACCAGTTCACGGTCACCGAGGACCAGAACAAACGCCGTCCCGATGTCGTACTGTTCGTTAACGGTCTGCCCTTGGGCGTGATCGAGTTGAAGAACCCTGTCGACGAAGACGCCACCATCTGGACGGCGTGGCATCAGCTTCAGACCTACAAGGCTGAGTTGCCCACCTTGTTCTCTATGAACGAAGCGTTGGTGATCTCGGATGGGACCGAGGCCCGAGTTGGCACTTTGACTGCTGGACGGGAGTGGTTCAAGCCGTGGCGCACCGTCACCGGTGAGACTCTGGCCGACCCGCACATGACCGAGCTTCAGGTGATGCTGGAAGGCGTGTTTGAGCCAGGCAGGTTTCTGGCGCTCATACGCGACTTCATCGTGTTCGAGGACGATGGTAGCGGCGCCCTTATCAAGAAGATGGCAGGATATCACCAGTACCATGCTGTAGGCGTTGCGGTGTATGAGACCCTGCGGGCCGCAAAACTGCAACGAGCGGAGTCGCGGGTTACCGAAAAACCTGGACGGTACGAGGCGGGGCGCCAGCCGGGCGGGAAGCCCGGCGACCGCCGTATCGGAGTGGTCTGGCACACCCAGGGTTCGGGCAAGAGCCTGACGATGGCCTTCTACGCTGGAGCCGTCATCCGTGAACCGGTTATGGAGAACCCGACTGTCGTCGTCCTCACCGACCGCAACGACCTGGACGACCAGCTCTTCGGCACCTTCTCCCGCTGCCAAGACCTGCTGCGCCAGCCGCCGACCCAAGCGGAGAGCCGCGCCGACCTGCGCAGCAAGCTGTCGGTGAATGCCGGAGGCGTGGTCTTCACTACCATCCAGAAGTTCTTCCCGGAGGAGATGGGCGACACCCATCCCACACTGTCGGATAGGCGCAACATCGTCGTCATCGCAGACGAGGCACATCGCAGCCAGTACGACTTCATCGACGGGTTTGCCCGGCACTTGCGTGACGCGCTGTCCAGCGCTTCATTTGTAGGCTTTTCAGGGACGCCCATTGAGCTTCAAGACGCGAACACGCGGGCCGTTTTTGGGGACTACATCAGTATATATGACATTCAGCGTTCGGTTGAGGATGGGGCCACCGTGCCCATTTACTACGAAAGCCGCCTCGCTCAGCTGACCCTTGATGAACACGAAAAACCGAACATCGATCCGGAGTTTGCGGAGGCCACCGAGGGCGAGGAGGTGGAGCGAAGGGAGAGGCTCAAGACCAAGTGGGCGCAGCTCGAGGTGGTGGTCGGCGCGGAGAAGCGCGTGAAGCAGATCGCCGAGGATATCGTCGCCCACTTCGACCGGCGGCTGGAGGCCCTGGAAGGCAAGGCGATGGTCGTCTGTATGAGCCGCCGCATCTGCATTGAGCTCTACAGGGAGTTGGTTCGCCTACGTCCCGACTGGCACAACGATGATGATGGCAAGGGAGCGATAAAGGTAGTGATGACCGGCTCGGCCTCCGATTCCGTGGATTGGCAACCGCACATCAGAAACAAGGCCCGGCGGGAGGAGCTTGCCCAGCGGTTCCGAGACCCCAGCGACACGCTGAAGGTCGTGTTGGTGCGGGATATGTGGCTCACGGGTTTCGACGCACCGAGCCTGCACACCATGTATGTTGACAAGCCGATGCGCGGACACGGTCTCATGCAGGCCATCACCCGTGTCAATAGGGTGTTCGAGGACAAACCCGGTGGTTTGGTGGTAGACTACCTGGGACTTGCACAGGACCTGAAACGGGCACTGGCAACTTACACGGAGAGCGGGGGAACTGGGAGCACGGCGCTAGACCAGGAAGAAGCGGTGGCGGTGATGCTGGAGAAGTACGACGTTTGCTGCGCCCTGTTCCACGGCTTCGACTGGTCAAAGTGGAGAACCGGCACCCCGCAGGAATGCTTGAGCCTGTTGCCGGCTGCCCAGGAGCACGTGCTAGCCCAAGAGGATGGCAAGGACCGCTGTCTGAACGCCGTGAGAGAGTTGTCACAGGCCTTCACGCTGGCCGTGCCGCATTCGGAGACCACACGCATCCGGGACGACGTCGGATTCTTCCAGACGGTGCGGGCGGCGCTGTCGAAGCAGACGGCCAGAGAGGCGCGCTCCCAGGAAGAGTTGGACCTTGCCGTGCGTCAGATCGTCTCCCGTGCGGTCGCGTCCGCAGGTGTGATGGACATCTTTGCCGCCGCGGGTCTGGACAAACCGGACATCTCCGTGCTCTCTGACGGGTTCCTGGCCGAAGTGCGCGGGATGCCACATCGGAACCTAGCCGTGGAGTTGTTGCAGAAGCTCCTGAAGGGGGAGGTGTCCACGAGGCGGCGGAAGAACGTGGTCCAAGCCCGATCCTTCTCAGAGATGCTTGAGAAGACTTTGCGAAGCTACCAGAACCGGTCAATTGAGGCGGCGCAGGTCATCGAAGAACTGATCAAACTCGCAAAGGAAATGCGGGAGGCCAATGCACGCGGGGAGCAACTCGGACTGTCTGAGGACGAACTAGCCTTCTACGACGCGCTGGAGACCAACGACAGCGCAGTCCAGGAGCTTCAAGACGAGACGCTCCGAGACATCGCCCGCCAACTCGTCGAAACGGTCCGGAACAACGTCACCATCGACTGGACGCTCCGCGAGAACGTCCGCGCCAACCTACGTCGCCTGGTCCGCCGCATCCTCCGCAAGCACGGTTACCCACCTGATAAGCAAGAGAAGGCAACGCAGACTGTGCTGGAGCAGGCGGAGGTACTGTCGGCCGAGTGGGTTGAGTGAAGTTCGACGCATGGCAGAATAAAGTCAGAGTTCTATCTCTGTTGGTGCAACGCGCCTGACGGATGAATGTTTGTTTCAATAATCCCTTGATTGTACTGAACCCTTGACCGTCTAACCTATTTGTACTCTACTGGTGCAAGACGGTCCACGAAGAGATAGTTAACCATGCCAATGGCTCAACGTTCCTCGATATTAGTAAAAGCACTTCCAAAGTATCTTGGCAGTTGTGCCCGAAGAGTCAATCGTGAACGCTTCTGACGGGAGCCGTCGACCGATGTATGACCGAATCGTCGATAATGAGTACGAGTCCCGTGCACTAGCCACCCGGCAGGATGCGCTACAACCGGGATTGGTCAACGGTGAGATCGGTGTAATGAGAGGGTGACGAATCAAGATGATCGACCCCATAGACTCGCTGTCGTTTTCAATGCAGGCTAATCCTGGCGTATACGCCCTTCTGCTCGGTTCGGGTGTCTCCAGGACCGCTCAGATTCCAACAGGTTGGGAAATCACACTCGATTTGATTCGTAAGTTGGCAGTGGCGTCGGGTGAGTCCGCTGAACCTAATCCAGAGGGCTGGTACCGAGAAAACTATGGCTCAGAGACTCCAGACTACTCGCAGTTAATCGACGGACTCGCTAAGACACAAGCCGAGCGACAACAATTGTTGCGCCCATACTTTGAGTCAAGCCAGCAGGAACGTGAGGAGAACGCCAAACAACCAACGGCAGCGCATAGGGCTATTGCACGATTGGCTGCACATGGCTTCGTTAGAGTGATTATAACGACGAATTTCGATCGCTTGGTTGAGAAAGCACTAGAAGATGCAGCGATAGAGACAATGGTCTTAAGTTCGCCAGATCAGGTGAGGAGTATGCTACCACTTGTTCATATTCGACATTGCATAATCAAGGTACACGGCGACTACCTCGATACTCGCATACGTAACACGCCATCGGAAGTAAGCAAGTATCCCGATGAACTCAACGAGCTTCTCGACCGAGTCTTCGACGAGTTCGGGCTTTTGGTGTGCGGATGGTCCGCGGATTGGGACGGTGCATTACGGGACGCGATATTACGCTCTCAGTCTCGACGCTTCACCACATATTGGGCGGTACATGGAGAGGCCAGCGAGCAAGCCCAACGATTAATCAACCATCGTCGTGCCCAAACGATCGAGATAGGAAGTGCAGACATCTTCTTTGATACCGTCCAGCAAAAAGTCGAATCCATTGAACAATTCTCCCGACCACAGCCGCTTTCAGTTGAGGCAGCGGTTGAGACTTTAAAAAAGTACATTTCAGAATCACGATACCGGATAAAACACTCGGATTTGATTAGTAAAACCGTCGAGCAAGTCTCAAACTCTATTTCGACTAACGCCTTCGAGATGAACAACTCTACGCCAGATACCGAAACGTTAACAGCACGAGTCCGTAGCTACGAGGCGGCCTGCTCCACACTTCTGCCGATGGCGGTGATTGGAGGCAAGTGGTCGTCACACGAAGACCATTTTGCCGTATGGCAACTAGCGTTGGAACGGCTGGCCACGGTAACTTTTGATTCTGGGAATGTGATGTGGCTTGGCCTACAACGATACCCAGCAACTTTGACACTGTATGCTATAGGCCTGGGAGCACTCTTGGCCAATGACTTTCGTATCCTTAGCCGCGTGTTTTCAACTACGATTCCTCAACTTGATCACAAGTCAAAAACTATTGCACAGCTTCTCCCACCCGACTGCATGTTTGATTCCACTATTGGGCAACGAGAAATGCAGTTGTTGGAGGGTATGGATAAGCGGCACGTACCACTTAACGATTGGATACATGGGACATTGCGACGGTACGTGAGTAACACTATTCACAACAGCGAACAATATGATCTGATGTTCGATAAACTGGAAATCCTTTTGGCACTCAGCTACGCGTACCACGAAAAGAGACCTGATGGATGGTATTGGTCACCTCTGGGCTCATATGTATACCGACATCGAAACAGGATGCAGATTCTAGAAGAGATGGAGGAAACCATATCGAAACTCAATAGCGACTCGTCCTTCGTAAATAGTGGCATATTTGGCGAAACTGCTGAGGAATGCATGGTCTCGATTGAAAAGTTCAAGGGATTTGTTAATCAAACCACCCGGTCTATGGGGATTTACTATTGAGCACGACCATGATTGAAGTCAGAAGTTTCTGATCGCCTCACGACCTCGGCTAAGAAAAGTCCACCGGTTGAACATTGAACAGTGAAGTGAATACCTATTCTGTTTGCAGCATTATATTACAATATGGCTTTAACGTTCGAATCCGTCGCTAATCCTGCAATGCATCAAATCATGGGCAATCCACATGGATATTGTGCTCTCACTACCTTGCGCGATACGCTTCTCCCCAAACTCATTTATTGTAAGCTGAATATAAGCGATGCGGAACATTCTGTGGCGCAAGCCTTGTCCACTTAACCAAGATTCAGACATGAATAAAATCCAATTCACAAAAAATGATCGCTTTGAAGTCGGTGGCGAAGACCTCCTAGCACCGATAGAAATCGAATCAGTGCCATCGAGTTTAGAATCCGAAGAAAACACTGCAGACCAACGGCGTCTTGCAAATGTTGATGACATCCGGGTTCGTTTAAGCACACTCCTAAAGACGGAAACTGTATCTCTTCTTCTCGGTGCTGGTGCCTCTGTCGATTGCGGGGGTCAATTAATCGGTTCCGTTCCACTGTTGGTGGAGCGACTTTTGATCAACGAAGGCATCGCAGGTGAGCGGAATGTTCGAATTCGCCGATGGTTGATCGTGTTTTATTTGGCAGTTCGGCAGGCGAGTTGTGGCACTGCGACACCCATAGCTCGTCAAGAGATTCTGGACCGCCGGACTAAAATCGAGGAAGGGAAAGCCGAACCGCTTAGCGTCAATTTCGAGCAAGTGCTGTCCACGTTACAAAGTTGGCGCTCTGCATTACCAGGTCATGGAGGCCGTTTACGAGTTGACGGTCAGCCGAGAGTCGATGCTACAGGGCAGGACCTTGAAGCTTGTCTCAGACATGCAACGCACTCTTTGGCAAGGGCTTGTGATCTACCAACCAGTGACAAAGAAGATAATATCAAGCATTATAAGAACCTTGTTCGAAAACTCTTGACTCGACCCCTGAATCTCAAACGCGTCAACATTTTCACGCTCAACTACGATACTCTCATCGAACAGGCTGCCGATGCTGCCGGAGTCGTTTTACTCGATGGTTTCGTTGGGACGCAACGGCGCGTGTTCCGACCAGAGAGCTACGAGCAGGATCTCTACTTTCCGGCGGAAACCACAGAAGGACGAGTTCATCGATTCGACAGGGTGTTACACCTGTACAAGCTGCATGGGTCAATCACTTGGGCAGCGGACGAGTCACAGATCGACAACCCGTATGGAGTGCGTTCATCGGCTTTCAAACCACACGAGACCCAACCGCTTCTTATCTATCCGATGCCGACTAAGTATGGCGAGACACTAGGAATGCCATATTCCGAATTGTTTCGTCGTTTTGCCAGCGCACTCGTCCGTCCCCAATCTGTGCTAGTTGCAATCGGTTATGGATTTGGAGACGAGCACGTGAACGCCATTATCCGGCAAGCCTTGGCCATTCCCAGTTTTACTCTTGTCGTCGTGGACCCGTGCCCGAATAGCTTGTTTGTTACCCAATTACGTAAACAGAAGGATCGGCGAATCTGGCTTGCTCAAGGCCCTACGATCGGAACGTTTTCAGGCTTCGTTGACTGGATACTTCCAGATTTACGTGACGAGGAAATCAGAAAGAAGGTCCTGGCTACTCATAACGCACTCGCGAGACTTTAGCAGGCAAGTAAAGGATTCCACTTTGGCGACTGATACAGAAATCGGCCATATCGTTGCGGTTGACACAGCTCAGGTCAGCATTGAGCTTAATCGGGATCTCAAAGGCATGAGCCGCAATACCTACGAAGGTGCTCACGACGTAGGGCGCATCAACTCTTATGTGATCATTCCAGTAAGTGCAAAGCGGCTAGTTGCAATGGTAACGAGAGTGGTACTAGTTGAAGAGGCAGAGATGAAGGCTGACCGAACTATGGTGGCGCTTCCATCCGCTCGTCGTTTAATAAAGGCTACTCTTATCGGCACGATTGATGGGACATCGTTCCGGCAGGGAGTTTCTGTCTTTCCTGTACTCGATAACCCGGTTCACTTGGCCGGTAGAGCCGATTTGGACGCAATTTTCGGTCCAATTGAGCACAACACAGTACGTAAATCTAACTCAAAAAACCCAGGATATTGTATCCCGATTGGCGAATCGGCAGTTGCGCAGGGGCGACCAATACGAATCGACCCCGATGCGTTCTTTGGAAAACACGCCGCCGTCCTCGGAAGTACTGGCTCGGGGAAGTCGTGCACGATTGCGACTTTGTTGCAATCCATTCATGCACAACCAGATGTCAAGCGAACGACCTGCATCATCCTTGATACCAACGGTGAGTATCGGGCGGCGTTTCAAAGGCATGATACTGATGGTGGGAAAACCGAAGGTCGGAGAAGGACCCTGTACATCCCTTCCGACCCAGCGAAGAAAGACGAACGTCTCGTGATCCCTTACTGGTTCATGAATGCCGATGACTTTACACGTCTCTTTCAAGCCTCGAGAGGTGTTCAACGCCCGGTGCTTTTAGAATCGCTACGATTAGCGCGCAACGCAGAAGCTAGTGCTTCCCCGTTTTCTATACTTCGCGATGAAGTTATTCACGAAATCAACCGCATATGGTCGCTATCTGGTAAAGATGAGAAGACCTCTAAGGATGTAAGAGATGTAGCAAAGGGCCTGAAGAAGCGTATTGACGACAGTGACGTGTCGGAGGGATGGGTCCAGGCTGAGTCCAGACACAATCACATTAGAGACAATGTGGACGCTGCACTCGATATCGTAGTAGAAGTCGCCGAGAGTCACATTGAAAGTCGTACCTATCCCAAAGTCCTTCCTGCTGACGCGAGAAAGAAGATCCGTGATGTTATCGAACCCATCTACGAGACATTTTCGGGATTGCAACTAGGTGAAAGTTTCAATCCCGACCGGCATTCTGCGGACGCTCCCTCGTACTTTGACAAGCTAAAGTTTCGGTCCCGACACATTGAGCAAGTACTCAGACGTGAGGAATCGGGAGGTGCGAGAGCACGGGACTTCTCCGGAACGCTACTTCTTCGAATGGACCGCTTGCTGGCTGACAAGCGGTTTGACTTCTTGTTTGGACCGGTCGGCAAAGCACTGCCCAATCCGGCTCATGCACTGGCCGCATTTCTCCGCGACACCCTTGGGATCGGTTCTAAGTCAGAGACAAAAATGTCGACTGACTCAGAAGTACCGAAGTCAAGACTTCCATTCTACGACAGGCAACGAGAGGCGGAAAAGCCCGCCGATGTCGTAATCCTAGATCTCAGTCTGTTGGCGGCAGAAGTGTTAGAGAACGTAACTGCGCTGATAGGTCGGTTGATCCTTGAATTCCTGCAACGCCTCGGCGAACATGGAGGTGAGGAAACTCGTGGCTCACTTCCTGTCATTCTTGTGCTTGAGGAGGCACAGAACTATATACAGCATCCGCGTTTCACAGAAGATGAATCGATTGCCCGTGCGGTGTTTGAGCGAATAGCCCGTGAGGGACGCAAGTACGGACTTAGCCTTGTCGTCGCTTCTCAACGACCGAGTGAACTCTCAAAAACGGTTCTGTCCCAATGTAGCAGCTTTATCGTACACCGACTACAGAATCCGGAAGACCTGCGTTACTTCAGAGAGATTGTGCCCGGTATCTACGGACCAATGCTGGATCAGATTCCAGCGCTTGCCCCACAAACTGCGCTCGTACTCGGTGAATGTGTCCCTGCGCCTGCGTTGGTGACGATCCGAGAAGCGAGGCCGGTGCCTAGAAGCCGTGACCCAGAATTTTATCACTACTGGGTAGGCGCCAATGCACCAGATGTTGATGTTGAAGGTATCTGCGAACAATGGGAAGATACTGGTATTCAAGACGACAATGAGTGCGTAGAATGACACACTGATATGTTTTGACCGATGTCAACCCCCTTCTGATCAAGGGGATACGGATGTTATCTTTGCATGGTACGTTGTCCGGGGACAGAAGGGACGATATGGCGACGGTTGATCCGACTGATATACGCGGGTTGGCTACCGCCTGTCCTGGGTTCGTCGCGGAGCGTCCTCGGTCTAGTGGCGAGGGTCAGCCCGAAGGGTGCCTCATAGTGTATTCGAGGGTTCTCCTGACCGGTCCCTCCCGTCCCGGGGTCTATTGAGTCATGTCGTATCCTTCCTGGTCACCGAGCGGGTCCTTCTTCTCAGGCAGCCGTGGCGATCATGCTGCCGGGATGTCGATGTTCCCATGCGATGGCCCATATGAAGCCCAAGAGTTCCCTGGCTATGGCCGTACAGATCTTGCCCTTGGGCATGCCGCGCGCCGAAAGGCGCCTGTAGCGTCCGCAGAGCCTTCTCTGCGCTTTCCAGGCGATATCCTGCACGGCGGGCGTGGTGCGTTCCGCGCGGCGCTGCAGGTGCCCGGTCTTGCGCGCCGGGAAGCGGTAGCACCAGGCCGATTCCACCAGGACCCGCCGCACGTGGGCGTTGCCCGCTTTGGTGATCGCGCCCCGCTGTCGTCGCTGTCCGCTGGAGTGCTCGCTGGGCACCAGTCCGACAAAGGCCATGAGTTGACGCGGCGTGTCGAAGCGGGTGATGTCGCCCAGTTCGGCCAGCACCGTGATCGCGGTGAGCGTGTCCACCCCGCGAAGCGCCATCAGGTCCTGAGCCTGGCCGGAAAAGGTCCAGTCACAGAGCACCTGTTCCAGTTCCTTTTCCAGGGTCTTGATCCGTGTCTGGGCGTGCTTTACCTCGTCCACGTATTCCTGGAAGACGATCTGCTGCGCCGGATGAGCGAAGCGCTGGGTCTCGAGCCAGCGGTAGTGCGCCTGGGTCCATCGGCGGCCCCCGGTGTATATGCGGCCGTGACGCAGAAGAAAGCCGGCAAGCCTTTGCCGCACGCGCCGCTCGGCGTGCTTGAAGTCCTCGCGCGCCCGTTCCAGGTCGCGGATCGCCTCCTGTTCTTCATCGGGCACCCACACCGAGGTCAGTTCCCCGTTCCGGTGCAGTCTGGCCAGGGACAAAGCGTCGCGACGGTCCGTCTTGATCCGGTCGCCCGGACGACGCGGGATCAGAGAAGGCGCCACCACCGCGCATTCGTGTCCCAGGGCGCGCAGTTGACGATAGACCCCGTAGCCGCAGGGACCCGCCTCGTAGCAGAACCGCAGCGCTGCCCCCGACCCGGAGAGCTTGTCCGCCAGTTTTGTCACCGCGGCCCCCGTGGACTGGATCGTGCCATAGAGCACAGGCGTCCTGCCGTCCTCGGCAATCGCCACCGTGATCGAATCTTTATGTATGTCCATCGCCACGAATCGTGTAGATTTACGCATAGCCTCCTCCTTCTTGATGGGGATAGGTCTTTGGGTGGACTACCACATTCCAAAGATAACCCCCGAATACCGAGAACGGAGGAGGTCTTTTTATAACCAGGTCAATACATAAGGTCTAGAATGAACCCTATGTCAAATGTTTGCTTGAGTGATATGACCAAGTTATCGCCACGACAACAAGATAGCGACTGACTCACCCGATGCCTGGCATACCGATAGATGATCCGTCAATCCATGTAAACGCAGGAAATCTCCATCACGTCCCTGGATGGGTTATGAAATACAATTGCTGTCTTGTTTATGAATTTGCTTACCGCGGATTCCATAACAGCCTACGCGTCTAAACCATGAACGACCCCGAAGAGTAGGGCTCGAGTGACCACTGTCGCATATTGTTTGAAGTCGAGTAGATTCACTTTGTAATCTGGAATCATCCGACGAGTGATCGTACTTTGCGCTGACAGGATTCTACTCTCGCTCTGAGTCCGTCTCGCCGGTGACCGACTTCACGAAAACCGAGGATCATTAATAAACCCGCAACGTAAGACGAACATGACCAGCGACTGTATGACAGCTATAGGGACTAGAACAGCCATTATCTTGGTTTCAATCATTGCCACCATGGATCTCAAACCGGCAGGCGCCCAGCCGACCGCGATCGCAGGTTCAGGAGAAGTCACTTCGGCCCAGATCGAATCCACCCAGCCGGCATCCGGTCTCACCGCTACCAACCAAAACCCTTTCTACCTTCGGGTCGGAGTGAACCTCGATCTGTCCTCGAATTCCAGGTTCGGGGACGCGGACTGCATGAGCACATCTCCAGCGGCACTATACGGGTGCGGAAGGGGAAACAACGGCACCTCACTAGGCACGTTGGGTGACTTTGAAACAGCGGCCGGTGTCGAAGTCGGCCTCGGTTTCGTTGCGACGCCGAAGTTGCGACTGGAATCGTCCATGACCTACCGCCCGGGCATTGCCTTCAAAGGCAGCGCTAATTTCGTCCAGACCAGTGCGGACCAAGTCGTAACGGCGGACCTGTGGTCCATGTCCGGCATGGTCGCCGCGTACATGGATCTTTCCGCGTATGGTCCGTTACGCTTGTTCGCAGGAAGCGGCGCCGGACTGCACTATGTCGATATCAGTAATTTCCGCATGACGTTTCCCAATACGGAGACAGTCGTTCCAGATGGCCGGAACGTAGATCTCACCGTGATGCTGACGGCTGGCGTGGCTACGTCTCTTTCGGACAAAATCACGCTTGATCTTGACTGGCGATATTTGGATCGGGGGATCGTGCAGACTGGAAAGGCCGCCGGACAGGTTATCTGGAAAGACGGTAGACGCGAACCGCTTGAGATAGACCTCGCCGAAACTAGGGCGATGCTCAGAGGGCAGGGATTCAGGGCGTCGTTGCGCTATGCGTTTTGAACCGGAGAGTTTACGCGTTGTGCACCGTTTAAACACGTACATGGCGTGATACCCGGAAGCGAACGTTATTCTTTGTAGAGAGGACTGTTACATTGACCAGAGTCGTTTGCTGGAACATCGCAGCGCGACAGCAACCATGGACCGAACTGCTGGAAATGGACGCGGACGTCGCCCTGTTACAGGAAGTGGGCGCCATTCCATCCAGTCTGCCAGCAGATGTAGAATTGGAACCTTGGGAACTTAGCGACCCCTGGAATCCGAAAGACTATGATCGCTGGCCTGTCGTCGTGAAACTATCCGATCGTGTGGAGGTCGAGTGGTTCAGACGGGTATTTCCGTACAGTTCGACTTCTATCAATACGATGGCAGTGAGCGGTATCGGAACGATTGCGGCTGCCCGGGTTATCACGCAAAGCAGTACGCCCTTCATCGCGATTTCGATGTACGCGCGATGGATCAGACCCCACGTTTCGACGAACTCACCGTGGAAGGTGGGCAACTCTGACGTCTCGGCGCATCGTATCATATCGGATTTATCGCAATTTATCGGTCATCGCGACCCGAGCAAGCATCGTATTCTAGCCGCAGGGGATCTCAATACTTTCTACGGCGCTACCGATAAAAACCACTTGGTCATCGCAGACCGGGTACGCACGGTGTTCGATCGAATGAACGCGCTTGGAATGGAATTCATGGGGCCGCAAGCTCCCGGCGGAGGTAGAATCGCAGATCCAGCACCCCAGGGATTACCCAAAGATACCAGAAACGTTCTTACTTATTACACCGCGCAGGCAGGATCACCGAAAAAAGCTCAGAATCAACTTGATTACGTGTTCGCGTCGCGGGGATTCCACTATAACGTTAGTACTCGAGCCCTGAACGACCCGAATGAGTGGGGTTCAAGCGATCACTGTCGGATATTGATCGAAGTTGAATGACGGTCGTCCTACGCCACCCCCCACACCACCTTCCCCTCCTCCCTTTCCCGTTCTTCACGGTACACTTTGGCAATCTCGAAATTTCTGCCCAGCCACAACGCATCCCGCTGTTCGGGTGAAAGCGCGTCGATCAATTCCTTAGTCAGCACATCCTCAAAATGAAACCGATGGTCGTCGCAGGCGCCGGCGCGAAACAGCCAGTGGCTCATCAGCCGGGCGTCCTTCGTAGTATTGAGACCGGTCGCATGGAAGATCCTTGAATCGCGTACAATTAGCTGATCCGGCCTGACCTCGAGCGGGACCTCTCCGGGTAATTCCACGTCTGCCAGACCATCGACCCAGTATTCCTCGGGATACCCCTGGTCGCGCCTACGTTGTTCCGCTTCCTCCTTGAACTCATCCGCGGAGCCCACATGACTGCCGGGAATCACCCTCAAGCAACCCTGATCCACCGAGGCTCCCGAGAAGTAGTGCATGAACTCGGTATAAACCATCTCGCTGTCACGATGCCACCAGAACGAGTTATCGGGCGCCAGTTCATTGATACTGCCATTGCGAAGGAAGACATCGTCGTCGCCGGTCAGTTGCCGCGCCACTTCGAGGATTTCCGGATGGAGAATGATCTGGAGGAAAGGCAGAGAATGCTCGAGGGCGCACCAGTAGGATTCGGGCATCTGCGGAGCGAGCCGGAAATGGTTTCGGCGCGTATCAATATCGTCTGATACGGGGCCGGCCGCCACGCGGTCTACCGCACGCAGGCAATCCTCCGTGAGCGCGGCAGGAAACGGGCAATCAACGATGACGTACCCATCCCGGTGATAAGCTTCGAGTTGCGAAGGCGTCAGCTTCACAGAAAACCTCCGTCCAAAAGACTCTTATATTCAACAGAACCGTTATTCAGCTGTTCTTTAAATCTCGATTTCCAGCCCCTGCTCCAGTGCCGCACGCTTTTGTTCACCCAGGTCCCGCCCGTTCAGCGTGACCGTGTATGCGTCATCAGCCAGGTGGCCAAACTTTAGCAGGATCGTTCGTCGCTCGGTATACGGTGAAACGAGATTTCGCAGCGTGTTCGTTACGGTCAGATCGATGAGCCCGTTTGTCCATTCCTTCACTTCCGCGCTGGCGCCGTCGATGGCGACTGCTGTTTCCGCCCTTCCGTCTACCCACACATTGCCGAAATGCCGCTCCAGGTACGCCGTTGCAGCCAGGCCGCCGCCGGGACCCCAGTTGATGCCCGTCCAGCCGCCGCCCTCTCCCGAATGAACCCTGGGATCTCCGTGCATGATGCTCTCCGGAGAAAGACCAATACCGGACTCCACCTGCAACTGCTCAGCCATGGTAACACGGTAATCATTAATGCCGTTCGCATGGTTTTCTTTCATGTCCATAGCGGCGAAAGCAGCGCGGGATGCGGCCACGGCCCGCTCGAGGTATTCGATCTTGCCAGTCGAAACGTAGTAGTCCACGTAGGTCGGAACCATGCGGGACTGCCGGCCGTCGTTCCACTCCCCGTCGCAGTTCATCACGCCGTAACCGCCGAAGAGGTAGGCCTTCCCGTATCGGTTAGGCGCCCATACCTGCTGGAACAGGGAAAGCAGCCCCATGCAGTACTCGCCCTGAATTAACCATTGCCCGTCTTCTGTGAGTTTAGACAGGGAGAGGAAGTGGTCCGAGGCCCACTGAATCGCCAGGGTATTGACCGGTGGAATGCCGTTGAGCGGATCGACCCAGTGCAGCGGTCTCGGCGCACAGGAATAGAAGAGTTCGAAGTCTTGGAACATAGTCCGCGGGACGATTTCCCTCTTCATGAACGCGCCGGCTTTCAGGGCGGCGCGTTCCATTTCCGGATCGCCGATGAGGCGGGCGGTCTCTGCCAGTACTGCGCCTCCAATAGCCGTGGGTGCCGCTTCTTTCAGTTGGGGCGAAGGATTGAGCTGGCCGTCGAAATAGGTTGGAATGGCGCCTGAGGGAAGCTGGGCGTCGACCAGGAACCGGCAGAAATCGATGATCCAGTTCAGCACATCAGGACCGCGGTCCAGATCGGGATACTGTTCATACCAGTATAGCATCCACCAGGCGGTTACGCCCATAGACTGCAGGTCGTATCCATCCTTCGGGTGCGCGGGCCAGGAAGTCCAGTACATGGCCCCTTCCCAGGACGCTGTATCTACATTGTATATACATGGGAAGGCGCCGCCCCTTCTGGGAGAGGAAAGGCGCAGATTGACCATGCCCTCGGCGATGGCCATAAGGTCATGGTCGGCCCATTTCCGGCCGTAGTGCAGCATGCCGAAGCCGGATTGGAAGTCGTTCTCCCAGGCGTGGTAGTTGACGCCACGTCTCCAGGTGTTTTCAATGCCATAACCATCTTTACCAGGGAGGGTTACGCGTTTCGCCCAAAGTTTCAGTTCATGTTTGTAGGTATACCGCTTTCCGTATTCCTCAAAGGGCATGACCTGGGGCCGGATGTCCTGCAGGTATCGCACCCCGTACTTATCCCACAGCAGTTCCGTGACCTGGCTCACGATCGATTCCGGACCGTCGGCCGTTCCGATGATCAGATCGAAGGCGTAGTTGATTTCCGTCCCCTCGATCGGCGCGGCTTCATCGAACGCCGTGATCACGTGCCCGTCAGGCCTCCACCGGCAGATTCCGTAGGAGATTCTCGGGAGGCCATAGGTCTCACCGCTACCCGGATGATGCCATGCCCGCAGGTCGAGGGCATGGGGCAGGGCCGGCTGTTCGTTCATTCGGTCCAGATCGGGCACGATGGCCGCGTACAGGCCATGGGACATCGCGATAACGCAGGGAGACCGGAAGAACCAGTCCCCGGCCACGTGTTCCTCGTTTTCGTGCAGACCCGGAAGCCAGGCGAAGTCCAGAGGCAGCGCGTAACCCATGGACCGGTTGTCGGGCATGAAATAGTAGTGGTTCATCAGGCGAGCAATCGAAACGCCGGGCTCGGTGAGTCGATCGCGCACCTCGACGCGGAGCCGGTTGTTTGATGCGAAAGTGATCCGCTCCTCGACGCGATGGCCAGGTTTCTCGCCGAGACGGATCAGCGTGCCGGCATCCTGCAGGGCGATCTGCGAGAAGACCGCGGTCGACATCCCGTCTGCGCCTGCGACTCCGTCCGCACCCGCGATTTCCAGGTCTTCCACCGAGATGCCCTCGTCCTTCTCCCAGGGCCGATGCTTGGTTTCGGCCCGGTGGGACAACACGGTACGCCACCCGGTCTTCGGATCGAGGACTTCGAAACGGAGGATGTGGGCATGCCCGTGGCGCATCCGCTGAATGCGCAGCACATCATTGCCGATCATGGGTTGTCTCCGGATGAATTCCAGGCCATGTGTGGATCTGTTGCACGAATCTGATCGAGATTTCGTTCCTTGAGCATTTAAATCCGTTCTACTGACATTTTACAGCGTGGTGAGATACGATTCAATCCTATTTCGGGTTCACCTTCACATCCCCCCAATTTCGTTGACGCTTGGGCGACGTGTTCCTATACTCGAATCATGCCGCTGAAGATTGAAAAGACGCGGTTATTCCCGTGTGAACTTTAGAATTCCTACCCGATTACGGAGTTATCAATGGCCATACCCTACGACAAATGCCTGCGGCGATTGCGGGCACAGGTATCCGAAGGAAGACCCATCATCGGAACCGGCGCCGGCACCGGTCTGTCCGCCAAGTGCGCGGAAGCGGGAGGCGCGGACATTATCATCATCTACAATTCCGGGCGGTACCGCATGGGCGGACGGGGTTCCCTCTCGGGCATGATGCCCTACGGCGACGCCAACCAGGTGGTCGTGGAGATGGGCCAGGAGGTCCTGACCATCGTGGAGGACACCCCCGTGCTGGCGGGTGTCTGCGGTACGGATCCCTTCCGCATCATGAGCGTGTTCGTTCGCCAGCTGAAGGACCAGGGATTCTCGGGGGTCCAGAACTTCCCCACGGTCGGACTCATCGACGGACTGTTCCGCCAGAATCTCGAAGAAACGAACATGGGGTACGACCTGGAAGTCGAGATGATCGCCGAGGCCCACCAGGCGGGACTTATGACCTGTCCCTACGTCTTCAACGAGGAAGAAGCAGTTAAGATGGCCGAGGCCGGCGCAGACGTGCTCGTACCCCACATGGGTCTGACGACGAGCGGTACGATCGGCGCACAGACGGCCATGACGATTCAGGAGGCCGCAGAGCGGGTGCAGGCCATCCGGGACGCCGCAGTCGGTGTTCGGAAGGATATCCTGGTGCTGTGCCACGGCGGCCCCATCGCCGAACCCGATGACGCCGAGTACGTGCTGAGCAACACGACCGGGGTAGTCGGCTTCTTCGGGGCGTCGAGTATAGAGCGCCTGCCCGTGGAACGAGCGCTCACGGAACAGGTCCGTCATTTCAAGGGACTGGCTATTTAGAATCTGAAAGGGTGGGCGATCCGGGGATTTTAAAGCCATCGCGACACCGGCTCACAGGGTGATCCGCGGATTCATACAACCATATTGACACCCACACGCACTGTACAAACTCACGAACACAGACTCGTATAACGCAGACTCATAAAACACAGAATCCTAAACCGCAGACTCAGGAGGCGGATATGCCTGAACCGGGCCTTCGATTCGTAGAACCGGACGACGTGGAAACCATGATGTTCGACTGGGGCAACATCAAGTGGTTCAGCGAACCCCGGGTGACCGAAACCGAGCGCTTCAGCATGGGGCTGGTCGTACTCGAACCGGGCAAGGGACACGAACGGCACAACCATCCCGGCGTGGAGGAGATCCTCTACTACATTTCGGGCGAAGGTGAACAGATGGTGGAGGAAGACGGCGAGGAGATTCGTAAGAAAGTCACGCCCGGCATGATGTGCCATATTCCCGCCGACATGTACCACGAGACGATCAACACCGGCTGGGAACCCATGCGTATCATCGCCATCTACTGTCCGCCCGGTCCCGAGGCCTTTCTCCGCACCCTGCCCGGTTGCCGCATCGCGCCACCGGGAGCACTGCCCGTACGGGACTGATCTATCGCTTCAACCAGATCGACCGACCTTTCTGTTGATGTTGAGTTCGTTTAGTCAGGACCTCCAGGTCAATTTCAGCCAGGGAAATCCATCGATGAATCCCATCCACATCATCGGGGTGCCCCTCGACCTCGGCGCGGGACGCCGAGGGGTCGACATGGGGCCATCCGCCATGCGCATCGCCGGCGTAGGTGGCGTGGTTTCTAAGCTTGGCCGTGAGTTGACTGACCGGGGAGACCTGCCGGCGCCCATACGGGAAACGTGCCGTCCGGGTGATCCCTCGAAAAAGTACATCGAAGATATCGCCGACGTCTGCCGGGACGTTTTCGACACGGCCCTCGCGTCGCAGCGTGATGAAGCGATTCCCGTGGTGCTGGGCGGCGATCACAGCCTGGCCGCCGGTTCGGTGGTAGCCACGGCCGCATGCGCCCGTGACGAGGGCGAGCGGATTGGACTGTTGTGGGTCGATGCCCACGGCGACATGAACACCCCCGACACCAGCGCGAGCGGAAACGTCCACGGTATGGCGCTTTCCGCGCTGCTCGGAGGAGGACCGGCAGAATTGACGGGTTTCGGACCGACCGATCCGGCCGTCGAAGCGGAAAACACCGTCCTCGTGGGTGTACGCAACCTGGACGACGCCGAGCGCAACCAGGTGCTCGAGTCAGGTATACATGTCTACACGATGAAGGACGTGGATCAACTGGGAATGGCCAGGGTGGCCGAGAAAGCGCTGGAGCTGGCGGGGAACGGCACGGCGGGAGTGCACGTGTCCTTCGATCTCGATGTGTGCGATCCGGGCATCGCACCCGGCGTGGGCACGCCGGTCAAGGGCGGACTGAGTTACCGCGAAGCCCACCTGCTCATGGAAACGGTGGCCGACAGCGGACTGCTGCGCGCCCTGGACCTGGTCGAACTGAATCCGATCCTGGACGTGCGCAATGCCACGGCCGAACTGGGTGTGGAACTCCTGCTCTCCGCCCTCGGCCACGGGATTCTGTGACTGGTCACGCCCGTGTTACCGCGCCTCTTGCCGCTGAAGATACGAGCCTGGCGTACTTGGTCATGACGCCGTCGCCGAAAACGGATGGCCGCTCGGTCCATTCGGCAAGGCGTTCGGCGATGGCCTCGTCGGAGATTTCCACGTCGAGGCGGCGGGACTCGACGTCGAAGACCACGGTGTCCCCGTCGCGCAGCGCGGCGATGGGACCGCGCACCGCGGCTTCGGGCGCTACGTGTCCTACCATGAACCCATGGGTCGCGCCTGAGAACCTGCCATCGGTCATCAGCGCCACCGATTCGCCAAGGCCCCGGCCGACCAGGGCGCCGGTGACAGCCAGCATTTCCCGCATGCCCGGTCCGCCCTTCGGACCCTCGTAACGGATGACCACCACGTCATTGGGCTGTATCCCCCCGTTCATGACCTCTTTCATGGCGTCTTCTTCACTGTCGAACACTCTCGCCGGTCCGCGGTGATGGGTCTTCTCGTGGCCAGCGACCTTTAGCACGCAGCCTTCGGGGGCCAGGTTGCCTTTCAAAATCACGTAACCGCCCGTGGGTTTCAGCGGTTCCTCGAGTTCGCGGACGACTATCTGTCCGGGAGTCTCCAAGGCATCGGCCGCTTCTTCGGAGATGGTCCGGCCCGACACGGTAATCTCGTCCTCGTGGAGCATGCCGCCTTCCAACATGCGCTTTGCCACGAGCCGATTGCCTCCCGCGGCGAACAGGTCGTTGGCGACGAACTGGCCGCCTGGTTTCAGATCGGCGAGCAGCGGCGTCTTCTCGCTGATGCGGTCGAAATCCTCGATCTGCAGATCCACGCCCGATTCCTGGGCGACGGCCAGGAGGTGGAGCACGCTGTTGGTCGATCCGCCCGTGGTAAGCACGGCGGCGATGGCGTTTTCAAAGGCGTTCCGCGTCATGATGTCGCGGGGACAGATGTTCCTTCGTGCCAGCTCCATGACCTGGCGTCCGCACTCACGAGCTACTTCCGGCTTGTCCGGGTGGATGGCTGGCACGCTCGCGCTTCCGATGGGCGAGATACCCAGCATCTCGAAGGCGATGGCCATGGTATTGGCCGTGAACTGGCCGCCGCACGCGCCGGCGCCGGGACAGGCGTGATCTTCCATGTCCTTCAGTTCGATGTCGCTCATACTGCCCGAGGCGTGGGCGCCGACCGCTTCGAATACATCCTGAATGGTGACGTCGTGCTGATGAAAGGTGCCTGGCATGATCGAACCGCCGTAGAGCATGAGCGAGGGGACGTTGGTCCTTCCGAGCGCCATGACCGTGCCCGGAATCGTCTTGTCGCATCCCGAAAGGGCGATCAGGCCGTCGAACATGTTTCCGATCGTGACCAGTTCGATGGAATCGGCGATCACCTCCCGGCTGACCAGCGACGCCTTCATGCCCTGGCTGCCCATGGTGATCCCGTCCGAAATGGATACGGTGTTGAACTCCATGGGCGTGCCGCCGGCTTCGCGGACGCCTTCCTTCACGTATTCCGCCAGGTCGCGGAGGTGGTAGGTGCAGGGACCGATCTCGATCCAGGTGTTGGCGATCCCGATGATCGGCCGGGAGAGATCCGAATCGGTGAACCCGGAGGCCTTGAGCATGGCCCGGGCCGGGGCCCGCGAGGGGCCGTCGGTAATGGTCCTGCTGTGTCTTTTTCCTGCGTCATTCATTTTTCGGTCTCCGTTTTGCTTGAGTAGACTGCGCGTGACAGTTCGTGCGCGACAGCGCGACAGTTCATGCGACAGTTCTTGCGCGACTGTTCTTCCCACAACGTGGGCGTGCGTTCACCAATCGGATTGCTACTTCAGGGTCATGATAAAGGCGGTCAAACGATCGACCTGGTTCTCGGTCAAATGACTGTAGTTGGGCATCAGTCCCGTGAAATGATCGAACCTGGGGTTTTTCAAATGCTGGGCGAACCACACCTTGATCCGCTCATCGTCCTGTACGTTGAAGATACCCTCGTACCGGGAGGCGAAAAAGTCGTATACATCCGGCCTTGCCACATTGAGCGAGTCCAGGTGGGCCCGGTACACGTCGTCAGTCAGGCGGGCGGCGAGCCTGGGGATCAACCCGGCCAGGTCCGGGCCGCGGGAAATGCCTCCGCCGATGGCGTGACAGGAAGCGCATCCCTGCAGGCGAAACAGCCGGCGGCCGTGCTCTTCCGGCGTCCTGGGTTCGTCCGCTCCGTCCACGCCATACATGAATACAACGGCGACGGCCATCAGGATTGCGCCGACGCCGAAGAGGGTCACCAGCATGCTGAAACGCATCAATCTCCCTCAGGAAACGCGGCTAACCGTGTACTTCCACCCCGGACATGCGTTCGAGGGATTTAACCAGCGCCTGCGTGCCCTCGTCGCCCTCACCGGCGGCTTCGATAGCGTTGAACAACTGGTGAGCCAGGCTCGCACCGGGCAGTCCCAGCCCGAGTTCCGATGCGGCGCCCATCACGAGCCGCAGGTCCTTCTGTTGCAGTTTCACCATGAACCCCGGATCGAAGTCCCGCTTGATGATGCGCGGCGCCAGGTTGGACAATTGCCAGGATCCCGCGGCGCCCCCGCTGATCGCGGCGAGCATCTTCTCCATGTCCAGCCCGGCCTTGGCGGCCAGGATGAGCGCTTCCGCCATGGCCAGATTCGCCACGCTGACCGCCACCTGGTTGCAGAGCTTCGTCATCTGCCCGGCGCCGTGATCGCCGATCAAATTGATGCTCTTGCCCATGGCCTCGAAGACCGGCAGGCACCGGTCGAATACGTCCTGCTTGCCGCCCACCATGATGGAGAGCGTTCCCGCGATCGCCCCCGTGTCGCCGCCGCTGACCGGCGCATCGAGCATATCGGCGCCTTTTTCCTTGAGTGCCGCGGCCATGTCCAGGGTGGCTGAAGGGGAAATGGTGCTCATGTCGATGACGACCGAACCCGGCTGGATGCCTTCAACGATACCGTTTTCGCCTAGAATGACCTTCTCCACGTCCGGCGTGTCGGTCACGATGGTGATGATCACGTCCGAATTGCTTGCCGTTTCCTTTGGGGTATCGCTCCAGACCGCGCCTTCGGCAAGGAGCTTTTCGGCCCGCGATTTCGTCCGGGTGTTCACGGTGCAGTTATATCCCGCCTTCATCAGGTTGTGGCACATCGGCTCTCCCATGATGCCAAGGCCGATGAAACCGATTCTTTCCGCCATGGTGAGTATTCCTTATGGGTTAACGGTTTGGATGGACATTTGACTCATTGAACATGAAAATCCCATAGCCGCCCGGCCGTCCAGTATATACCCAACTGGTCCGGATTTGCGCGCGGTCGAGACATAGGGTCACGCCGAACCACCGTCAGCCGGCGGCCGGCGCGAAACCGCAGAAGGCTTCGTAGTCGATTAACTCGGTAACCGTGGGATGCTCGCCGCAGAGGGGACAGGAGGGATCCTTCTGAACGTTAAAGGTCTGAAAGGTCATGTCCAGCGCGTCGTACATCAGGATCCGCCCGATGAGCGGATCGCCCTCGTCTAGGATGAGCTTGAGGGCCTCGGTGGCTTGAATGAGCCCCACCGTACCGGGAAGGACGCCAAGTACACCGGCTTCATCGCAGCTCGGTACGGCGCCGGGCGGCGGCGGTTCGGGGTAGAGACAGCGGTAACAGGGTCCCTTGTGCGGATGAAACACCGTGGCATAGCCGTCGAACTGGTAGATGCTGCCGTGGACGTTCGGCTTGCCGGCCAGCACGCATGCGTCGTTGACCAGGTACCGCGTAGGGAAGTTGTCGCACCCGTCGACGATGATGTCGTAGTCCTTGATGATGTCCATGATGTTCTCGGCCATGAGCCGGGTTTCATGGAGGACCACGTTGCAGTCCGGGTTCAGGTCGTTGATCGTCTCCTGGGCCGAGACCACCTTGGGACGGCCGATGTCGGACGTGCCGTGTATGATCTGCCGCTGCAGGTTGGTCACGTCGACGACGTCGAAGTCGATAAGTCCGATGGTGCCGACCCCGGCGGCCGCGAGATAGTAGGCCGATGGAGATCCCAGTCCCCCCGTTCCCACCAGCAGCACCTTCGATTCGAGGATCTTCACCTGGCCGGGCTCGCCGATCTCGGGCACGATCAGGTGGCGGGAGTACCTCAGTCGCTCTTCCTTGCTCAAGGCGCGTTCCTGGACCGTGGGAAAGCCGGCTGCGCTCCAGCCGGTGTAGCCCTCACGCATGGAGATGACGTTGGTGTACCCCATGGCCTCGAGGGACTGCGCCGCGAGCGCCGAGCGGTTGCCGCCCGCGCAGTACAGCACGATTTCCCGGTCTCTGTCGCTTTCGGTGTTTTCGATTCTGAGTTCGAGAAAGCCTCGCGGAATATGGGTGGCACCGACGATGACGCCCTGGTCGACCTCGTCCTGCTCTCGCACGTCGATCAGGACCATTTCATCCTTCCGGTCAAGCCGCTCCTTGAGTTCTTCCATGGACATCTCTTTCACTTCGCCCTTGACCTGGGCGAGGAGTTCCTGAGATGACAACCGCTGACTCATGATGATCTCCTGCAGACTTTGGGAAACGGTACCGGGCGCTGAATAAGTCGCTCGTGCGTCCGGACAGTCAGATTCTGAATACGCTCAGGTCCTGAGTACGCTAAAGTTCTGAATTCGTTCAATCCGGTTATAGTGGCCTTCACACAGGCGCCACTTTTTTTGCTGTATGACCGCCTTCGCACTATCCACCGATGGAGGACATGGTCCGTTCCGGCTGAACGAAGTCGGGTTCGTTGATGTGGTGCCCCGGCTCTTTGTTTCGGACGGCCTCGATGACCGTCTCGGCAATGTCGCCATCCGACGCGCCGCCCCGCAGCAAGGCCTTGATGTCCGTTTCATTGATCGAGAACAGGCAGGTCCGAAGCTTGCCGTCCGCCGTGATGCGGATGCGGTTGCAACTGCCGCAGAATGGTTCGCTCACCGATGCGATGAGGCCGATCTCACCCTTGCCGTCCCTGAACCGGAACAGGTCGGCCGGCTCCCGCTGGTCGGGACGCTTCACCGCGTCCAGGGGCCACCGCGCCCCGATCCGTTCGATGATCTCCGCGCCGTCCAGCACCTGGTCCCGGGTCCATGAACGGTCCGCGTCGAGGGGCATGAACTCGATGAAACGTACCTGGTAGGGGCCGGTCCGCGCCAATTCCGCGAAATCCAGCAGTTCGTCTTCGGTGTATCCCTTCATGGCGACCACGTTGATCTTGATAGGCAGTTGATAGTACCGGGTCGCCTCTTCGAGTCCATCCAGCACCTTGTGCAGGACGTCCCGGCGGGTCATCTCCTTGAACTTCTCTTCGTCCAGCGTATCCAGGCTGACGTTGATCCGCGGCAACCCGGCCTCGTACATGTCCCGCGACATCTTCTTCAGCAGGAACCCGTTGGTCGTCATAGCCATATCCTGGACGCCGGGGACAGCCGCCAGCATGCGCAACAGCGCCGGAAGATCCTTTCGAACGGTAGGCTCCCCGCCTGTCAACCGCAGCTTGGATATGCCGAGTTCCGTAACGATCCCGACGAAACGGGTGATTTCCTCGAAGGTCAGGATCTCTTCCCGCGGCTGAAAGATCATCCCTACTTCGGGCATACAGTAGATACAGCGGAAATTGCACTGATCCGTTACGGATACCCGCAGATTGTTGATCGTTCGACCGAAACTGTCCGTTAGCTGGTAGCTCATCAGAAACTGTCCATCGGGTGGAAACTCAACCGAAGTCTCCCTATCGTACGGGAAGGCGAATATTTAAAGATTGAATACACTTGATTTGGACGGTTAAATATACGTCAAATACGCAGTCCAGTAAAGGGAAAACTGTAGGCTGAAGAATCCGTTTCTGACCCGGTTTCGTTTTGAAGGCCGGACCTATCCGCGTGTCTTGCGCCAGATCAACCAGAATGGCAGTCCCGTGACGATGAAGGCGAGGTCGATGAGCGAATTGTACCATTCGAAGGTGGCCCGCAGGACGACCAGCGCGACGATGCCGGCCAGGAAGAGGGACGGTGTCCAGGGATACAGCGGCACCCGGTAGCCCCCGTCGACGCCGGCGCCCATGCGGCGCAGCTTGAAAAGGGCCAGGGTATTGGCGCCGAAGAAGATGAGCACCGCGAAGACCATGCCTGCCATGATGGTCTCGAAGGTCCCCCGGAACAGCAGGATGGCCGATCCCCACACGGCATGGGCAATGATGGCCCGCGAAGGCGTGCGGTACACGGGATGGATGTAGTCCAGCCATTTGAAGAAGAGTCCATCCCGCGCCATCGCGTAGTAGACCCGCGTGGCGGTCATGAAGGTCCCGTTCATGCTGCCGGTCGTGGAGATCATCACGGTGATGGCGATGAATCCCGCGCCGAGGGGGCCCAGCAGCAAGACGGCCGTGTCCGAGGCCACGATGCTGCTCGTGCGGACACCTTCCATGCCGAGCGTCTGGTGGTAGAGGAGATTCGCCAGGACGTAGATCACGACGATCGCCGAGATGCCAAGGAACATGGTCAGGGGTATGGTGCGGCGGGGGTCCTTCATCTCTCCCGCCGAGTAGCCCACGCGTTCGAAGCCCATGTAGGCGAAGACGACCATAAACGCGGCCGCGATGATATTGCCGACGGGCCCCAGCATTCCCGTCGGCGCCGCGGTGGTCTCCAGCAGGTTGTCTCCACCGTAATCCAGGGTGAATCCGAGCACGACGAGGAGCATCAGGCCGCCGACCTTGAGCACGGTGGTTAGCCGCTGGTAGAACCCCGCCCGTTGCACGCCGACGTAATTCAGGATGGCCAGCATCAGGATGATGAACAGGGCGGCGGCGATCTGTTCGGTCCGGGACAAGTCGACGAAATAGGTCAGGTAGTTGACCGTCACGATCGCCAGTCCGGCCAGTGGGCTGGTGCGTATGATAAACAGCTGGGACCAGCCGAACATGAACCCGGCGAAGGGCCCGAAGGCGCGGCTGATGTACATGTATTCGCCGCCTGTTTCCGGAAGCCGGCTGCCCAGTTCCGCGTAGATGAGCCCGCCGATGAAGATGAAGGCGCCGCCCGCGATCCAGAGCCAGAGAATGGGGGTGAATGATTCGGTGAAACCCGCGATGATCTGGGGCGCCGAGAAGATCCCTGCCCCGATGGTGATGCCCACGAGGATGGTGATTCCGTCGAAAAGCCCGAGGGACTTGCGCAGCGTGGGACGGGACGGTCCCGGAGGATTTTCAGGCATGGATGGGCTTTCCAATTTAAAGGTCGCACCCAAGGATAGAGGGTCGCACCCGAGGATAAGGGGCCGCACCCAACGTATCCTCACGGCGTACCGATGTCAAGCAACGCCCCCGGCATTCGGCCCCGGACAGTCGGCCCCTTTTCTATTGACCCCGGTTCGGTAGGCGATCATCTTACAAAAAACACCCGAAAGTCGAATACCCACCAGTTTGCCGGGCGTTGTTTCCTCGTCGCTTGCGGATGGTTCTACCCGGGAATTGCCAGCCCGACCCCGAACCCACGCTCGTTCGAAGGTGGCGCGTATCATGCCTTACCATGTCATACCTTACCATGCCGGCCCGATCCGCTGCATCCTGATTCTGCTGTTCGTCCTGGCCGGTTGCGGCGGCGATGAAAACACTTCGGTCCAGCCCACGGCCGGCCCAGTCATTAACAGCCTGGGTATAGAACTGCCGCCGGACGCCGCCCCCCTGCACGAACAGGTCCTGATGTATTTCATCGAAGAGCCCAAGACCCTGGACGTGAGCCTGGACAATTACGGCGTTAAAGGCTCGGATCCCCACCTGTTTGAGCGACTGACCATGTTCGACGCCGACGATGTCCTCATTCCCGGGGCCGCCGACAGTTGGGAACCGTCCGAAGACGGGCGTACCTGGACCTTTAAACTCCGGGAAGGCGCCCGCTGGAGCGATGGCAGGGCGGTTACCGCCCACGATTTCGAGTACACCTTCAAGCGATTCCTGGATCCTGACGAGGGCAACGTCTTCGCGTTTCTCTTCTACAATATCAAGAACGCCCGGGACTTCAATCACGGCAATATCAGCGACCCCGACTCGGTGGGCGTGCGCGCCATCGACGATCTGACCCTTGAGATCGAGGCCGAGGCGCCCTGTCCCTACCTCCCCCATATCATGGCCTACAACTCCGCGGCGCCCGTACCTCCGTGGCAGGTGAAGAAACACGGCCGCCGCTGGACCGAGCCGGGCAACATGGTCAGCAACTACAGCTACAAGCTGGACGAATGGATCACGGACCGGTACATCTCCTACGACTTGAACCCCTACTACAACGGGCGTTACCCCGGATTCCTGGAAAAGATCAAGCTGAAGTTCATCATCGCCGGCACCCATCCGGGCATAGCTCCTTACGAGAACAACGAAGTCGACCGGCAGGGCGTCTTTGCCCAGTACCTGGGCGAGATCGAAAACAGTCCGGATTTGACTCGCGAGCTGACCTCCAATCCCCACTTCCAGACCTGGTATCTCTTCTTCCGGACAACCGTGCCGCCCTTCGACGACGTGCAGATACGAAGGGCCGTCAGCCACGCCATCGATCGGGAGACCATCTGCCGGGTCATCCTGCAGGACCACGGCACCCCGGCCTATACGATGCTCCCACCCAATTTCCCCGGCTATACGGGCGACCAGTTGAAGGATGTGCAGCGCTTCGATCCGCCCGAGGCCCGGCGCCTGCTCGAGGAAGCCGGCTATCCGGACGGCAGGGGCCTTCCGCCCATCGAATTCTGGCTGCGCCAGGCTGATCCGACCCAGATGTCCATTGCCCAGGCCATCCAGGGCATGCTGAAGGAGACCCTGGGCATGCGCGTCGACATCCGGAACCAGGAGATCGGCCTCTACATGGACAACATGTACCAGTATACGATCCCCTTCGGGCTGATTCCGTACCAGTACGACTATCCCGATCCGGACAACATGCTTTCCCAGGTATGGCATTCACAGCCAGTGGGCCATGGCAGGCACGACTGGAAGAACGACGAGTTCGACAGATTGCTTCGGGCAGGCGGTACGACGCTTGGCCACGCTGAACGCATGGCATACTACGCCCGGGCGGAGCGCATTCTCGTGGAAGACGTCGGCGGCGTGTTCATCTACCACACGCATGTGCTGGAACTGCGCAAGCCCTGGTTCAAGGGACTCGATCCCAATGCATGGGGACAGGATCTGTTCTGGGGAAACCGGACCACGATGATGGACATCTATATTGGAAACAACGTCGAAGAGCGGGTCTTCTGAGTGGGGATGAATAACTGCCGATATAACCTAAAAAAACTTGACGCCCATTCCGGCACGCCATTATAGTGCTGGTAGACTGGGAATCACGTAAAGCAGGTTCTACGTAATCAGATCGATATTCGCAACAACCGGTGCCCTATCGGTTCGGCGTGACAGTTACCGACTGTCTTAAAACGGTCTGCATGCGGTACCCGAGGAAGTCCATGCCCAAGTCCGCCCAAACGGAAGTCCGCATTTCCCGGGTTGGATCGCGGAATCCCGGTGATGACCGTTCGCTCGACACCTACCTGAATGAAATCCGGACCATACCGGTGCTGAACCTGGAAGAGGAAATGGCCCTGGCGCGCGACGCGCGAAACGGGGTGCGCGGCGCACTTAACAAGCTCATACAGGCCAATCTTAGATTTGTCGTCGTGGTGGCGCGGCAGTACCAGAACCAGGGTCTTCCCCTTTCCGATCTGATTAACGAGGGCAATATCGGATTGATCAAAGCCGCGCAGCGATACGATGAGCACAAGGGGTTCAAGTTCATTTCCTACGCGGTCTGGTGGGTGCGGCAGGCAATCATGCAGGCCCTGGCCGAACAGTCCAGGATATTCCGTCTTCCGTTGAACCGGGCGGAAGAATTGCGGCGGGTCAACAAGGTCGTACGCGGTCTTAAACAGGAACTGGGCCGGGAGCCCACAACCCACGAAATCGCAGACAGGTTATCGCTGGATCACAAGGATGTGGTCGCCATCATGCGGACGTTCAGTCCGCACCTGTCGCTTGACGCGCCTTTTTCACCGGGCGAGGAGGGGCGCCTGCTCGACGTGATTGAAGATACGCGCGTCGAATCGCCGGAAACGCAGGCCATGGATAAATCGCTTAAGGAGGAAGTGTTCTGGGCCCTGAATACGCTCACGGACCGCGAAGCCACCGTGATCCGTTACTATTTCGGAATCAACAAGGACAAGCCGATGACCCTGGACGAGATCGGCAAGCAGTTCGGCCTGACCCGCGAGAGGGTGCGCCAGATCAAGGAACGGGCGATCCGGCGATTGCGCCACACCTCCCGCAGTGTCCGGCTGCACGCTTACATGAGTTGAACCCGGCTTCCAGCTCCAACCATCAAGTTCCTGCGATTTTGCGCAGGTTTTTTTGTGCCGGTGAGACACTTCTCCGGCAGGCAACGGTTCGTGTATGAGACACCTCATTGGCATCGATATCGGTACCTCGGGCATCAAGACGATCATAGTCGATGAACGGGGCGAACTGGCGGCCCGGGCCTTCGAAGAGATCCCCCTGCACACCCCCCGGCCGAACTGGGCGGAACAGGATCCGGCGGACTGGTGGCGTGCGGCTTCGAACACGGTGCGCGAAGCCATGGGCGCCGCCGGAGTTCACGCCGACTCCATCGCCGGAATCGGCCTGTCGGGACAGATGCACAGTTCGGTGCTGCTCGACGCGCGGAACGAGGTGCTCCGGCCGTCCATCCTGTGGTGCGATACGCGAACCACCGAACAGTGCCGTTGGATCACGGAAAAGGCGGGCGAGGAAAACCTGGTACGGTGGGTGTCCAATCCCGCCCTCGAAGGCTTCACCGCGCCCAAGCTGATCTGGGTCCGCGACAACGAGCCACGGATATACGACCGGATCCGGCGCGTCGTGCTGCCCAAGGACTACATACGGTTCCGGATAACGGGCGAATTCGCCATGGAGGTATCCGACGCCGCGGGCACGCTGCTGTTCGACGTACGCGAACGGCGATGGTCCGCTCCCATGCTGGACGCCATCGGCCTTCCGGCGGAATTCATGCCGCCCACCTTCGAATCCATCGACGTATGCGGCCACGTGACGGAAGAAGTGGCCGAGGAAATGGGACTCAGGCCCGGCACGCCCGTTGTCGGCGGCGGGGCCGACAACACCTGCGGCGCCGTGGGAGCCGGGATCGTGCGCCCTGGACGGATCCTTTCCAGCCTGGGAACATCGGGCGTGGTCTTCGCCCACACCGATGAAGTCCATGTGGATCCGGAACTGCGCGTCCACACCTTCTGTCACAGCGTTCCGGACAAGTGGTACCTGATGGGCGTGACCCTCTTTGCGGGCGGCGCCTTCCAGTGGCTGCGCAACACCCTGGGCGAAGTCGAGATGAGCGCGGCACGGATGCTGGGCACCGATCCCTACGAACTGATGACGGCCCAGGCGGCCCGCGCTCCGGTGGGCAGCGAGGGACTGGTGTTTCTTCCCTATCTCATGGGCGAGCGCACCCCCCACAAGGACGCCAACGCGCGGGGCGCATTCGTCGGCATCACCGGGCGGCACGGCCGTCCCCACATGATACGGTCCGTCATGGAAGGCGTGACCTTCGCCCTACGGGATTCCATTGAAATCATGCGTGCGCTGGGACTGTCCGTCAAACAGGTCCGGTCCACGGGCGGCGGTGCGCGGAGCAGCCTCTGGCGGCAAATCCAGGCGGATATCTACGGCGCCGAAGTGGTCACCGTGAACGCCGAGGAAGGACCCGCATTCGGTGCCGCGATCCTCGCCGCCGTCGGCACAGGCGTGTACGGCACCGTCGAGGAGGCCGCGGACGATCTGGTCACGATCGTATCCACGACGGAACCGGGCTGGGAAGCCTCGGCGCGGTACGACGAATACTACGACGTTTTCAGGTCCATGTACCCGGCCCTGAAACCTGGTTTCGACGCCCTGGGCGGCATGGTGGCCAGACAGGTTTGAGGGCGCGTAGGACGGCGGCCGGAACGGAAAGGCAAACCTGAACGGAAGGGCAGAGTTGAACGGAAGGACGATGGCCGGAACGGAAGGGCAGGCGCAGTCTTAATAAAAGCGGTAGCATTCCGAAACCGAAGGAGCACGCATTGAACATACACGAATTCCAGGCGAAGGACATATTCGCCCGGCACGGGATGGCGATTCCCAGGGAACAGGTAGCCCGAACGCCGGAAGAAGCCAGGCGTATCGCGGAGGATCTGGGTGCGCGGGTAGTCGTCAAGGCCCAGGTGCACGTCGGCGGCCGGGGCAAGGCGGGAGGCGTTAAACTGGCATCGACGCCTGAAGAGGCTTTCGAAAAGGCGGATCAGATCCTGGGCATGGACATCAAGGGACTGACGGTCCGGCAGGTGCTGGTGGCCGAGGCCGTGGAGATCGATCACGAAGCCTACGTAGGCATCATCCTCGACCGACAGACCCGGCGGGCGGTGTTCATGGTCAGCGCCGCGGGTGGCGTCGATATCGAGGAAGTCGCCCGCGAGACGCCGGAGAAGATCCACAAGCTGGCCGTCGATCCCCTGCTGGGGCTCATGCCGTACCAGGCCCGGTCCCTTGCCCACAAACTCTATGCTGATCCCGCCGTGGCGAGGCAGGCCGCCCGTATTCTCACACTGCTCTACGACGCGTTTGTCGAAAACGACGCTTCCCTGGCGGAAATCAACCCGCTTGTGACGACGCCGGATGGGAAACTCTGGGCCCTGGACGGCAAGATGAACATCGACGACAACGCCCTGTTCAGGCACGAAGAAATCGAGGCCATGCGCGATCCCGACTCCGAAGAGGCAACCGAGGCCGAAGCGCGTGACGCCGATCTAAGCTTCGTCAAACTCGACGGCGACATCGGCTGCATCGTCAACGGCGCGGGTCTGGCCATGGCGACCATGGACATGGTGAAGTTCTACGGGGGCATGCCGGCCAACTTTCTCGACATCGGCGGCAGTTCGAACCCGGACAAGGTCGTCACCGCCATGAACATCATCACGTCCGACGATCAAGTGAAGGCCGTGCTTTTCAATATATTCGGCGGCATCACGCGCTGCGACGACGTAGCCAACGGCATCGTGACCGCCCTGAACCGCATCGCCGAAGGACCCGGCGGTCCGCTCGCCCTGCCCATCGTCATCCGGCTGACCGGAACGAACGAAGCAGAGGGCCGGCGCATACTCGAATCCGTGGGGCTGACCGCCGTAGACACCATGGCGGATGCCGTTCAGAAAGCCGTTGAACTGGGGGAGGCGGGAAGATGAGCATACTGGTAAATGAAAACACCAGCGTCGTCGTGCAGGGGATTACCGGACGGGACGGTTCTTTTCACACCCGCCAGATGGTGGAATACGGCACGAACATCGTGGCCGGGGTCACACCGGGAAAAGGCGGCCAGACCCTGGACGGCATACCGGTCTACGATACACTGGCGGAAGCGGCCGAATCGACCGGGGCCAACACCTCGATCATCTATGTCCGTCCCGCGTTCGCGGCCGACGCGATCCACGAAGCCGTCGATGCCGAAATGGACCTGGTGATCTGCATCACGGAAGGCATCCCGACCCTTGACATGGCCCGTGTATACGCCGTCCTGCAGCAATCCAGCGCACGCCTGCTCGGACCGAACTGTCCCGGCGCCATCACACCCGGAGTCACCAAGGTGGGCATCATGCCCGGCCACATTCACCAACCCGGCCACGTGGGCGTGGTTTCCCGAAGCGGCACGTTGACCTACGAAATCGTTCACCAGTTGACGAGCGCGGGCATCGGTCAGTCGACATGCCTGGGCATCGGCGGCGATCCAATCATCGGGACCGGCTTCATCGACGCCCTCGAGGCCTTCGAATCGGACCCCGATACCCACGCTGTAGTCATGATTGGCGAAATCGGCGGCTCAGACGAGGAACGGGCGGCCGAATTCATCAGGCAGCACATGAATAAACCGGTGGTCGGGTTCATTGCGGGCCGCACGGCGCCGCCCGGAAAGCGCATGGGGCACGCCGGCGCGATCATATCCGGGGGAACGGGAGGAGCCGAGGAGAAAGTGCGCGCGCTGAACGACGCCGGAATTCCGGTGGCCGACCGATCGGCCGACGTGGTCGATTTGGTCCGTTCCGCCCTCGCCTGATCCGGGGATTTTCCTCTTGACATGACCGGGGTAACCCCCGTATTATTAATGGCTTCCGGGCAATTGACGGGAAGCCTGGCAACATCCGGATCGCGGTACGGGATACGCGTGTGAAGTCTGATCGAGCAATACTGAACAAGCAGCCGATATGCAAATTGCGATCGAGCATCTGTCCGAAGGTCTACATCCCATCCATATAGAAGACATGCCCGCCGCCGACTTTCTACCGGACGAGGACTGCCGATTCGCGTCACCCGTTAAGGTGGACGGCACGCTCACGGTCTCCGAGAATTCGCTGGTGCTGCAGGCGGACATAGGCGTCGATCTGGCCTTCTCCTGCGGCAGGTGCCTTGAAGACGTGGAGGAACATATCAGCGGCGAAATCGCGACCTTTTACGAGAAGACCGACCGCGCCATACCCGAGGGCGAGGAGTTGACCGAATCCGACGATGTGGAAATACTGGACTACGGCGCGAAGACGATCGATTTACGCCGGCGCATCGCGGAACTTGTAAACCTGAACTTACCGATGAAACCCCTGTGCAGCGATGACTGCAAGGGCCTCTGTGCCGAATGCGGCAGGAACCTCAACGAGGGCGCCTGCGATTGTGGTACGCGGCAAGAGGACCCGCGCTGGCACACACTGAAAACGTTGCTGAAGGAGGAATAGAAATGGCTCTGCCCAAGCGACGCCAATCACGGACACGGAGTCGTAAACGACGTACGCATTGGGTACTGTCGATGCCGGCACTGGTGGAATGCTCGCATTGCGGAGAGAAGAAACGCGCGCACCGTGTTTGTCCTCATTGCGGATATTATCAGGGAAGGGAAGTGCAGGAAGTCGAAGCGATATAGGTTCGGCGCCGCCAATCCATGACCCAAGCCAGGATCGCTTTCTTGTTTCCGGGGCAGGCTTCCCAGTACGTGGGCATGGGACGGGACCTGCACGACCGGTATCCGCGGATTCAGACGCTGTACCGGCAGGCCCGTGAGATCACCGGCGCCGATATCGCCGGAGTCTCCTTTGACGGCACTGCGGAAACCCTGAAGCAAACGAATTACACGCAACTGGCCATCCTGGTGCACAGCGTGGCGGCGGCGTCCCTGCTGAACGAGCAGGGGATCCGTCCGGATTACGTCGCCGGACACAGCGTGGGGGAATACTCGGCGCTGGTCGCCGCGGGTTCACTCGCATTCGAGGAATCGGTGCGCCTGGTTCACTTGCGCAGTAGGTTGATGCACGAGGCCGGGCAAAAACGGCCGGGTACCATGGCGGCCGTGATCGGTCTTTCGCCGCAGGAAGTCGATGAAGTCTGCCGGTCTGCGCGTGAGGTTGGCGAACCCGTTCAATCCGCCAACTACAACTCGCCGAAGCAGACGGTCATCGCCGGAGCCGTGCCGGCCGTGGACCGGGCGATGGAAAGCGCTCGCGCGGCGGGGGCCAAAAGGGTCGTTGCGCTCAAGGTCAGCGGTGCTTTTCATTCCGAACTCATGGAATACGCACGGCAGGATCTTGCGGAGGCGATCGACAAGGCCGCCATCTCCCGAGCGGAAACGCCTGTGGTTGCGAACGTGACTGCCCGGATCGTGACGGAGCCCGATGAAATTCGCCGCCTGTTGATCGAGCAGTTGACCAGCCCGGTTCGCTGGGCGGAATCGATGCAGACCCTGACCGACCGGGGGGTGGACACGGTGGTGGAAGCCGGACCGGGCAACGTACTATCGGGTCTCATGAAAAGAATGCACCGAGGCGTCAATATCCTGAACGCGGACAAGCTCGAGGACGTGTCTTCCGCAGTAGAAACACTCGGTCGGCCCGCGGTAGAACGGCAATGACAGAGCGAAAAACTGCAGCAATCCACAGGAGTTCCTGATTTGCGCGGCGTAAATGGCAAAGTTGCCGTCGTAACGGGCGGAGCGCAGGGGATCGGTTCCGCCGTCGCCGAACGGTTCGCCACAGAAGGCGCCCGGGTGATCATTACGAGCCGCGACGGGACCAAGGCCGAGGAAGCCGCCGAAGCGCTGAAGCAACAAGGTGGCAAAGCCCGAGGCCTGGCTGTACGCATCGACGACCGGGACAGCGTGAAAGACCTGATCGAGGACGTGGTCGAGATTTACGGTTCCATCGACGTCCTGGTCAACAACGCGGCCACGGTCCGTGACACGCTCCTGGTGCGCATGAAACAGGCCGACTGGGACGAAGTCATGCACGTCAACCTGGGCGGCGTGTTCATCTGCACCCAGGCGGTCATCCGGCAAATGATGCGGCAGCGGAGCGGCAGGATCATCAATATGACCTCGATCGTCGGCCTCACGGGTAACGCGGGACAGGCCAACTATTCTGCCTCCAAGGCCGGTATCATCGGATTCACCAAGTCGGTGGCGAAGGAGGTCGGCAGCCGGGGAATCACGGTCAATGCGATCGCACCGGGGTTTATCGAAACCGCCATGACGGAGACGCTTCCCGAAGCGGTGCGGGCCGCGTTCCTGGACGCCACACCGCTATCCCGGGCCGGGCAACCCGACGACGTGGCCGGCATCGCGACGTTCCTGGCGTCCGACGACGCCGCCTTCATCACGGGGCAGGTGATGCGTGTCGACGGCGGCATGGGGATGTAAGCGCAAAGCAATCTACGGCAAACCGATCACGCAGACCGTCGAGCAAACAATCGAGCTCACAGTCGAGCAAACAGTCGAGCAAACAAATGAATCATTCGCAACTGAAGCGTCATTGTGGTTTCATCATGTAGATACGAAAGCCAACAATTCATAAGGACAGGAGGAAAGAAGATGGAAGATCGCGTAAAGGAGATCATCGCCGAGCAGCTTGGCGTTGACGGTGACCAGGTTACCGACAATGCCTCGTTTACGGACGACCTGGGCGCCGACTCGCTCGATACGGTCGAACTCGTCATGGCGCTCGAGGAAGAATTCGATCTCGAGATTCCCGACGAGGACGCCGAGAAGATCGTCACGGTAAGTGACGCGATCAAGTATCTCCAGGCCAATGTAGACGGCTGATTCATCTCTAGGTCCGGTCTGTATTCCCATGCAGTCCCTGGAAACGCAACCGGTTGATTTCGGGAGGATCGGCGTGGCCGAGCGCGTAGTCGTCACCGGTATGGGCGTCCTGAGTCCCGTGGGGCTCACGCTCGATACCTATTGGAAGGCCCTTTGCAGCGGCCAAAGCGGCATAGGGCCCATAACCAAGTTCGATGTGGACGCCTTTCCGGCGAAAATCGCCGCCGAATTGAAGGATTTCAACGCGGCAGATTACATCGACCGGAAGGAAGTGCGGCGCATGGACGAAAACGTCCAGTACGCGGTCATTGCGGCGCAGATGGCGATCGACGACTCCAGGTTGGACCTCGATGTAGAGGACCGGGAACGCATCGGGGTGGTCATGGGTACGGGCGTCGGAGGCATTTGGACCTTCGAGAACCAGCATTCGAACCTGGTAAACAAGGGTCCGGGACGCGTGAGCCCATTTTTCATTCCGATGATGATCGCGGACATGGCCCCCGGTCATATCTCGATGATACACGGTTTGAAAGGACCCAATTACACCACGGTATCGGCCTGTTCCAGCGGCGCCCATGGAATTGGCGACGCCTTCAGGATCCTGCAGCACGGGGACGCCGACGTGATGATCACCGGTGGCACGGAAGCCAGCATTTCGCCTATGGCCGTGGCCGGGTTCAGCAATATGCGGGCCCTTTCCCTCCGCAACGATGAGCCGGAGCGGGCCAGCCGGCCCTTCGACGCCGAAAGGGACGGATTCGTCCTGGGCGAAGGCGCGGGCATAGTCGTCCTCGAGACCCTGACGCACGCACGACGGCGCAACGCGCCTATCTACGCCGAACTGGCAGGTTACGCCGCGACCGCGGATGCCTTTCATATCACACAGCCCCATGAATCGGGCGAAGGCGCTATGCGTTCCATGAAACTGGCGTTGCAGAACGCCGGGCTGAACGCGGACGGGATCGATTACATCAACGCCCACGGAACGTCCACTCCCTTCAACGACCGCATCGAAACCCTGGCCATCAAGAAGGTCTTTGGAGAACACGCGAAACGTCTCGCCATCAGCTCCACCAAGTCACTTGTCGGTCATCTGCTCGGAGCTTCAGGAGGAGTAGAGTTCATCGCGACCACACTGTCTGTCGCCCGCGATTTCGTTCATCCTACCATCAACTACGAGGTACCCGATCCGGATTGCGACCTGAACTACGTTCCCAACATCGGCAGGGAACGGGAAGTACGGGCGGCCTTGACCAATTCATTCGGATTCGGTGGGCATAACGTAACACTCGTGGTAAAGAAGTACACGGCGTAACGTCCTCCGAAACGCCTCGAACGTGTTCCGGGGATTACCGTGTCGAAACGGCATCCTATCCTGCAAAAACTACGGCGCGTGGCCGCGACCCTGTTTTTCCGCCTGAAACGCGGCGCATCCCGCAACGCCGTGAACCGGACCGCAGCCGAACGGGAAAACGCACGCCAGGTACAGAAGTATCTCAACTACCGTTTCAAGAACCCCGATTACCTGATTACAGCTCTTAAACACCGTTCCTACGTGTATTCCCGAGAGCAGTCCGGAGTACACTCCAACGAACGGCTGGAGTTCCTGGGCGACGCGGTGCTGGATCTCGTCGTGGGCGAGTTCATATACGACAAGTACCCAAGGTGCCGCGAGGGGCAGATGACGCAGCTCCGTTCCACGCTGGTCAACCGTAGGGCGCTCGCCCGGCAGGCCCGGGAGATGAAACTCGGACGCTACGTGCTGCTGAGTTCCAGCGAAGCGCGTTCAGGCGGTCGATTTCGCCACTCGATCCTGTCTGACGCCTACGAATCCATCATCGGCGCCATCTACCTGGACGGCGGGCTCCAGCCGGTCAGACGCTTCCTGCATCGAACTCTGCTGCAGGAACTGAGCGATGAACGTCCCACCGATGACGATGACTCGCGCAACTACAAGAGCGCGCTGCTGGAATATACACAGGGCGAAGGCATCGGGCAGCCGGAATACCGCATCGATTCCACCGTCGGCCCCGACCATGAGAAGGTCTTCACAATCGAGGTTCTCGTAGCCGGAAACGCAGTCAGCAAAGGCACCGGAACCAGCAAGAAGAACGCGGAACAGGATGCGGCGCGGCAGGCCGTAGAGCGCCTGCAGTCCGCCCGGGACAGTGAAAGGTCATGATCCGCATACTGGCCACTCCCGGGTGTTCCGCCGCTTACAACATGGCCGTCGATGAAGCGCTGTTCAACGCGTGCCGGCGGGACACGGAAACGTTGACGCTGCGCATCTACACGTGGCATCCTCCGGCTGTGTCCGTCGGATATGGACAGGACGTGGAAAACGAGGTCGATCCCGGCCGATGCGACCGGCATGGCATCGACCTGGTCCGCCGGATCACCGGTGGGCGCACGGTGTTGCATGATCAGGAACTGACGTACAGCCTGGTGTTCCCGGAATTCCATCCCGCAATGGGTAACCTGTCCGGCGTGATGTTCCGCGGAGCCGGCGAGGCGCTGGCCAGGACGTTACGGCACTTCGGAATCCCGGCAGAACCGGCGCCGCAAGGAAACTGTGGAATTGGAGGCATAGGCGACGTATGCTTCACGGCCACGGGACGTTACGAGATTACAGCGCGAGGCAGAAAACTGGCCGGAAGCGCCCAGCGCCGGTCGGGTGGACGGGTATTACACCACGGATCCGTCCTGCTGGGACCCGGACACAAAAGACTGTCCTTGTTGATTCCTTCCCAGGATCAGGAACGCCGGGAGACCATCGCCCGGTTGCTGGATCAGCGGACCATATCCGTTGCTGAATTGACCTCCGGTCTACCGACCTTCGAGGAATGGGCCGACGGCCTTTCCCGGTCGTTCATGGAACATTTCAACCTGGAAGGCCGAAGGGACGTGCTGAACGAGGAAGAGCGGCACGCGACCGAGGGACTGGTCAGATCCCGGTACGGAAACGCCGATTGGACCTTTCGAAGACCCCTGAGTCATGTCCGGTGAACCCATTGCCATAACAGGTATCGCCTGCCGGTTTCCCGGTGAGATATCTACGGCCCGATCTTTCTGGGAGTTCGTCCTGAACGGCGGTGACGCCATACGCGCCGTGCCGGATGAGCGGAAATTGCTGTGGGAACCCTGGCCGGACCGCAAAGACTATCCCGCCCACGGTGGGTTCGTCAACGATATCGACCGATTCGACACGGCGTTTTTCAATATCTCGCCGCGGGAAGCCCGCCACATCGATCCCCAGCAACGCGTCCTGCTCGAACTCGCCTGGGAAGCGCTGGAAGACGCGCGAATTCCGCCGGCGAAGCTTGAAGGCCGGACCGTAGGCGTGTACATGGGGATCTTCCTGGACGAATACTGGGACCTGCAACGGTACGCGGCACCGGCCTCGGTCGGCATGCACACCAATACGGGTGGCACGCTGAGTATCGCGGCGAACCGGATCTCCTACTTTCTGGATCTGAAGGGTCCGAGTATCACGGTGGACACGGCCTGTTCTTCCTCGCTGACCGCCGTTCACCTGGCCTGCAGGGATATACAGGCCGGTACCTGTTCGGCCGCACTTGCCGGTGGCGCGAATTTCCTCCTGACCCCACAGACGACGCGCGGATTTCAACAGGCGCAAATGCTGTCGCCGGATGGGCGCTGCAGGGCCTTCGACCAGGGGGCGAGCGGGTACGGACGGAGCGACGGCGCGGGCCTCGTCGTGCTGAAATCCCTGTCCGACGCTGTGGAGGATGGCGATCCGATCTACGCGGTCATTCTCGGCTCCGCGATTAACCAGGACGGGCGCGGGCAGGACGGGCGCGGGCTTACCGTACCCGACCAGGACGCTCAGCAAGCCGTCATCGAGTCGGCCGCCCGGGCGGGTGGCGTGGACGCGCAACGCCTGGCCTTCGTGGAAGCTCACGGTACGGGTACGCCCACAGGCGACCCCGTGGAAGCCATGGCCATCGGCCGTGCCACGGGATCCACCGGCTGCCTGATCGGATCGGTGAAGACCAATATCGGCCATACCGAGGCGGCGGCCGGCGTCGCCGGACTCATCAAGACTGCGCTGTCCCTGAAACACGGCGTCCTGCCGCCTTCCTTGCATTTTAATCGGCCAAACCCCGAGATACCCTTTGAAGCGCTTGGATTAAAGGTGGTCACCGAACCGGAAAACATCCCCGAATCCTGTTACGCCGGGGTTAATTCCTTCGGATTCGGCGGGGCCAACGCCCACGTGGTGCTGGGATCCCCGCCGGGCCCGGCGGAAGTCGAATCGGATGATTCACCCGGCGCGGCCGAACCGCGCCGTTCGGACGATCAGCGCGCTTCCCGGCTCCTGGTCCTGTCCGCCCATAACGCCGCTGCGCTAAAGCAAAAGGCATCGGATACAGTATCTCTGCTCCGAAGCCGTCCCGATACGCCTCCCGACGATCTGGCGGCCGCGCTCGCCCTGCATAGATCCCATCTGGATCACCGCCTGGTCCTGGTGTTCGAGGAGGCCGGGGGAGCGGCGCAGGGCCTTGAGACGTTTTGCGCAGGCGGTATCCCGGACCGGTTCGAAACGGCACACATTGGACCGCAGCCCGCACCGGTCGTCTTCGTCTTTACCGGCATGGGGCCGCAGTGGTACGGCATGGGGCGGGCATTCTACGATTCGGCGCCCCCGTTCAGCGTGGCCCTGGACGAGTTCGACCGACTATACCGGGCAGCAGTGGGAATCTCCATTAAGGATGAGATGTGGAGCGGTGCAGCCGGTGAGAGCATCACCGGTGTCGAGATCACCCAGCCCGCCAACATGGCGCTACAGTGGGCCCTGGCGGCCTTGTGGCGGTCCCTTGGCGTTCAGCCTCGGTTCGTCATTGGCCACAGCGTCGGGGAAATCACAGGAGCCTGTGTCGCAGGTGCCCTTTCCCTGGAAGAGGGCGTTCGCATCATATACCAGCGCAGCAGGCTGCAGAAGGCGTTGCAGGGACATGGCGAGATGCTTGCGGTGGGCCTGTCGCCGGACGAGGCGGAAGAGACCATAGAACCTTTCAGAGACAGCCTTTCCGTCGCCGCGGTCAACAGCCCGGTTTCCGTGACCATTTCCGGGGAGACCGCGGCTATCGACCGGTTACAGGCGGAGTTGGATGGACGACGGATTTTCTGCCGCAAACTACATACGGATATCGCCTATCACAGCAGGCAAATGGACGGGATCCGCGACGATTTCCTGGCGTCCCTGAATGGACTGTCTCCCTCGAAATCCCGCGTACCCCTGTTCTCGACGGTCACGGGTACGCGGGCTGAAGGAATGGACCTCGACGCGGACCATTGGTGGCGAAACATCCGGAGTCCCGTCCTGTTCAACCGGTCATTCGAAGAGATTCCTGATGGCGGAGAGGCGCTGTTCGTCCAGATCGGCCCTCATCCCGTGCTTTCGACGCTAATATACGAAAACCTGGCTCATTTGAATCGGACGGGCCACGCGGTCGCCTCGCTGCGACGAGACCGCGGAACCTGGGACGTCTTGCTCGAAGCCGTAGCGAAATGTTACGTCCACGGTCACGATATACAATGGCAACACCTGTTGGACCCACCGAGAACACCCGTTCCGTTGCCGACCTACCCCTGGCAGAAGGAACGTTTCTGGTTGGACGGGATGTCGAATCAACCGGGGGGCCTGCGAAGCCAGTACCCTCACCCATTGATCGGTACCGGCATCGAATCTTCCGTGGACCCCGAAACCATCGTGTGGGAACGGCCGATCAGCCTGGAATCTCATCCTATACTGGCGGATCACACCGTGCTGGACCGATCGATCATGCCGCTTGCCGGGCAGATAGAAATGCTCTTCGAGACCCTCGACGAGGAGGATGCTCCAGTCGCCTTTCGGGACCTTGAACTCCTGAACCCCCTGTTATTGCCCGGATCCGGGGCACATCTCGTCCAGATGGTGCGCCGGCAAAACAGATACACGCTTTCCTCCAGGCCGGAATCGCACGACAGGGGTTCGAGTTGGCTGCCAAACATGCGAACCGAGAGATCCAGGGTGGATGGAATATCCGAAGGTATCGATCTGGAAGCCATAAAGTCCCGTTGCGAGCGCCGGGTCGCGAGCGGTCGATTCTACGAACGCGCAGCGGCTTTGGGGTTTCAATACGGCCCGTCCTTCCGCCAGGTCGACGAGCTTGTGTGTTCCGATTTGGAAGCGCTGGCTTTTCTGACATCCCGGGATGAAGGGCACGGACCCTTCCGTCTGCACCCCGGTGTCCTGGATGCCGGTCTGCAGGTCCTGCTGATGCTCGTTCCTGAAGACGATCCCCATCTGCCTGTCGGCGTGGAAACCGTTGTGCTGCGGAAGCTTCCGGACCAGCACGATGTCCTGGCTGCCTACGCCAGGCTGCGGGAGACATCACGCGACGGCGGACTGCTGGCCGACGTTTACCTCATAGATGAAAAGGGCCTTTCTGTGGTACAACTGGAAGGCGTGGCCCTGGCCCGGGCAGGAGGGGGCCTGTTCCGGACTGGCACTGGCCGGCATGGTCTTGATAACCCACAGGGTATCTACCAGGAAGCCTGGATGGCCATGCCAATCCCGGAAGATCAGGCGGAACCTGGCAAAATACCGCACTGGTACGTGCTTTCGGATGACCAGCGACTCGGAACCGGCCTTGCCGATACCCTTGCTCGACGTGGCGGGAAGAGTGAATTCATCGACGCGTCCGGCGAGCGCAAGGCAAATCCGGCCGACGCCCTCGCCGACAAACTGGGCTCTGTGAAATCCGAATCCGGAGATCCGGTCGGCGTCGTGGGAATCTGGACGGGAAAAGGCGGCAGGCAGTCGAACCGGCATACCGGCCCCGCGCTGGAATCCTTCGGACTGGTCAGGGCGGTGCTGGACAGTCCCGATCTGTCGTACCGCCTGCGGCTGATTACAGCAGGATCACAGTCCGTGGTTGATGGCGACCGGGCGAAGCCGGAACTCGGGACGATCTGGGGATGCGGACGGGTGGCCGCGCAGGAGCACCCCGAGTTGAACTGTGCAATGATCGATCTTCCAGCCGGAGTCGGCGAGATCGATTTGGTACATCTCGCCGGCATCGTGGCCTCGGACAAGCTTCCCGGCGAGATCGCGATACGGGAAACCGACCTGTATACCCGTCGTCTCGTTCCGTTGGACCTGGCAAACACTAAAGCGAAACACGTTTCCGCATCTTCATATTTAAATACCGGTTTCAGGCTCACGCAGTCGACGCCCGGTTCGATTGACGATCTCCACTTTGTGTCGGATCAGGAGCGTGAGCCAGCGCCGGACGAGGTGGTCATCCGCGTGCAGGCAACCGCGCTGAACTTCAGGGACGTACTTAACGCCCTCGGCATGCTGCCGGCCTCATTGCCGCGTCCACCTTCCTTCGGTTGGGAATGCGTTGGCGAGGTGGTTGCGCGCGGAAACCGGGCTGACACCGTGGAGGTCGGCGATATGGCCATGGGCATGATGCCCGCGGCCATGGCCGGTTACGTGACCGCGAAGGCCGCCCTGGTCGTCCGGAAGCCGGATAGCCTGGGTATCGAGGAAGCCGCCACGCTGCCCGTGGCCTTCCTGACGGCATACCTGGGACTCGTGATTCGTGGCGGGATTTCCGCCGGCGACCGCGTTCTAGTACACAACGCGACCGGTGGGGTGGGGCTGGCCGCTCTTCAACTCACCCGTCAGGCAGAGGCCGAGGTGTTTGCCACGGCCGGATCTGCTGAAAAACGAGCCTTTCTGCGGGAAATGGGCGTCTCGCATGTGATGGATTCCCGTTCCCTGGACTTCGCAGAAGAGATCATGGACAAGACGGACGGGAAGGGAATGGATATCGTCCTGAACACGCTGTCCGGTCCCGCCATGACGGCTTCTCTAGCCGTGCTTGCGCCCCACGGACGTTTCATCGAGATCGGTAAAACCGACGTGCTGAACCATGGACTCATCGACCTTAATCGGTTCGACCACAACAGATCCTACCATCCCATCGATCTCGCGCAGTTCATCGAGGAACGGCCCGACCGGGCAGGCGCCATGCTACAGAAAATCGTCGACATGTCTGTGGATGGCAGCATACTCCCCCTGCCGTACCGTTCATACCCGGTTGCCGAGGCGCGGGATGCCTTCCGGTTCATGTCGCAGGCGCGGCACATGGGCAAACTGGTGCTCGTGAACGACGGTGCTTCCGTCCCAGTTGCCCTGGGAGAAGATGATCCGATCATACCTCCGGGCGGAACCTACCTCGTTACGGGCGGCGCGGGTGGAATCGGCCGCTTCCTGACGGGTTGGCTGCTCGAACGGAACGCAGGCCTGGTCGTCGTGACGGGGCGACGGCAACAGACGGATACGGCACTAGAAAGTGATCCCAACGGCAAAGTGAAGTACGTTCAGGCTGATGTGACCGATCGTGATGCGATGGAAGGACTCATGGCGGACCTGGATAGCGAGTACGGTCCGGTCAGGGGCGTCTTCCATGGGGCCGGCGTGCTGGACGACGGCATTCTGCTCACCCAGAACGCGGATAGGTTCCGCCGGGTACTCGAACCCAAGACGGTCGGAGCGTGGAACCTGCATGCGATTACCCGCGACCGCGAACTGGATTTCTTCGTCCTCTTTTCGTCGGTGGCTTCCCTGCTCGGTACGGCTGGACAGGCTTCCTATGCCGCGGCTAACGCGTTTCTCGACGGCCTGGCAGACCTCAGGCGTCAGGAGGGTCTACCGGTGACGACGATCAACTGGGGACCCTGGGAAGATACGGGCATGATGACCGACGAGCATGCCGTAGATCGCATGAAACGCCAGGGCCTGCGACTGATCCCTCGCGATGAGGCCGGAGCGCTGCTTGATCGCATACTCCGTCGCGATATCCACCGCGTCGGCATAATCCCCACAATGGAGCCTAAAACAGATTTACTTCTGGCCCGATTTCTGGCGCCAGATGTTCGCGGAGCGCAGGCGCCACGGGCGATTCCACCCCTATCGAAGTCCGATTTGAGCGCGCTACCCAAAGACAAACTGCTCGACTACATCGAAGATTTCGTGACCGATGCGATCAGCCGGATCATGGAGGTGGATCCAAGGAGCATAGAGACCGGGCAGACCTGGCGCAGTCTGGGCGCGGATTCCCTCATGGCCGTGGAGTTGAGGAACCTAATCGAGGCGGGATTGCACGTGTCGATTCCGGTCGAGACGTTGCAGTCGGAGACCGCTATCAGCCAGACGATCGACACGTTGTTGGAGGGGTTGAAAGCCACGAGCCGGACTTGAACCGGCGACCTATTCATTACGAGTGAATTGCTCTACCAGCTGAGCTATCGTGGCCTGTTAAATCCGCGGACAATATAAACCTCAACAACCCTGGACGCAACCCGTTTTTAAGGCTGTGGGATCCTCATCCGGCGGTGAAAACGGGCATCATTCGGGCTCTGTGAGATCTCGGCCAGTTTCCACGCGAGCAGGCATTGGATTGCTCGCATTGGAATGCTCGCCGCGGCGTTGTCGCGGCGTCCAGCTCAGCCACCGGCCTGCGCCATCGTCCGCGCAATTTGCCCCCGGGTCCCTTCGATATCGAAGCAGTCCCGCTGGTTGGTCTGCATGAGCCGGAGCGCCACGTCCATCGCCTGTTTCTCGGTGAGGAGGCCGTCACGTACCTCGGCTTCCAGGGCGCGGCTCAGCCACTTCCGGGCCTGCACGGCGTAGGCGTAGGCGCTGGTGGGCCAGCCGGTGTCGCCGCCGAAGGCGAAGAGCTTGTTGATCGGGACGGCATGGATGAATCGTCGGACGAAATCGCAGGAACTGTACGGATCGATGGACCATGCCCAGCAGAGGTCCACCCAGACGTTCGGGTAGTGCTTGGCGAGGGCGATCAACTCGTGGCTGTAGGGATAGGCGATGTGCATCAGCACGAACCGGGCATCAAGGTGCCGGGCCAGCAATCCGCAGAGGTTACCGCTCTTGATGCGGTCCACCGGCATCCGGCTGTGTCCCGCGTAGTAGCCCGTGTGGATCTTGAACGGGAGATTGTGTTCGATGGAAAGTTCCACGCCACGCGCCCAGCCCCAGTCTCCCAGGCACAGCGCGGCTTCCTCCGGCACGTTGCCGGGGTCCCTCAAGACGATATCCAGGGCCCTTGCCGCTTCATCGTCGCTCCGCTCCTCCCACCGGAGCGTCCTGGAATAGGCGTGCTGGGCCTTGACCGCGATGGCATGGGGACCGTATTTCGCGAAAATCGCGACCATGGCTTCGCGCAGACTGCCCAGGCTGTCCACGGTAATCCCCGTTTCTTCCGCGATTTTCTCCACGGGCACTTCGCCGTTGCAGAATCCCATCCACGAAAGATCGTAGAGGAAGAACTCCGGTCCGGAAACGTCCGGCTCGCAGGCCCAGACGAAGTTGTCGATCTGCACGTGGTCAAGGCCCGCGCGGTCCCGCAACAGGGCGAGACGCTGGCCCGGTGACCGTAATCTGTCGTTCTCGGCCTGCGCCTCGACCAGCCCGTCGATCGTGATTTCAGCCATGCCGTATACGTCTTCCGCAAGAATGCGCACCGCTTCGCCGTATCCCGTGTGCTTTACGGCCTCCCAGGCATTGCGGACCGGCTCGAAACGTGCTGCTACGTCTCCCTTCGCTGGGTCCAGCAAGGCATCGACCGCTTCCTGTGACGCGCCGGCGACCACGAGATCGGCCGGGACGTAGTTCTCGAAGAGATCCTGCAGCACGTCCGGTCCGTGGGCGACCCAATCTTCTTCAAACCTGAGATGCTCGTGGGTGTCGATGAGTGGTGTCTCGTGAATGTACCGGGCCAGATCGGACATGAAGACCTCCTGCGTTGCGGGCGTCGGGATCAGGTGAAAACAGGCGGGGACCGGGAATACCCCCGGGGTGAGTCGAACACCCGACCAACGGTTTAGGAAACCGCTGCTCTATCCTCTGAGCTACGGGGGCTGGAGCTTGATTCCGGTCCGTGCTCAACATAAGAATGCGCCTGTCGGATTGTCAACGGCTTATTGCGGCAGTCCGGCTTTGATTGATCTTGTCATGCAATACCTGCCGCCCTATATTCAAACCTTCCTTGTCGATGACAAACGCTGGAGCGGAGATCCGACGATGAAAGGACTGGTCAAATACGACCACGGACCGGTCAACATGGAAGTCCGGGAGTTGCCGGTTCCGGAGCTCAAGTCCGGGGAAGTCCGGGTGGAAATCCGGGCCGCGGGGATCTGCGGCACCGATATCCACATTTACAAGGACGAATACCCCTACAATCCGCCCGTGATCATGGGCCACGAGTTCTCCGGCATCGTGGACGAGGTGGCGGACACGGACGAATACCGGCCGGGCGACGCGGTGACCGGCATACCGACCACCGTAGTCTGCGGCATGTGCAGGTACTGTACGGCGGGACAGCACAGCCTGTGCGACAGCCGCCTGTCCATCGGCAGCGGCGTGCATGGCGTATTTACGAAGTACGTGGTCATGCCGGCCTGGGCGCTGCGGAGGATTCCGAAGCATCTGGACCTCACCATCGGCGCGTTGAGCGAACCCTTGTGCTGTTGCGTCAAGGCCGTCTCCATACGCACGGACGTTACCGCAGGTGACGTGGCGGTGGTGACGGGACCTGGGCCCATCGGCATGTTGACGACGCAGGTGGCGAAGGCGGAAGGCGCGTACGTCATCCTGACCGGCACCTCGGAAGATGGGGAGAGGCTCGAACTCGGCGCGCGCTGGGCGGACGAGACCGTCAATATCGACGAGGTCGACCTGCTTGGGCTCGTCAGGGAACGGACCCAGGGTTACGGTGCCGACCTGGTGTACGAATGTTCGGGGTCGGCGGCGGCCACACGATCAGCCATCGAACTGGTGAGAAAGCAGGGCGCCATTATGCAGATCGGACTGCATGGCGGCCCTTTTGAGGTGGATTTCTTTCCCGCGGAGCTGAAGGAAATCGATATACGGACCTCCTTCGCCGGGTCCCTTGATGCCTGGGACCGCACCATGGTGATGCTGGACCAGCGCAGGATCGAACTGGAACCAATCGTGTCGGACGTGGTTCCTTTAACTGAGTGGAAAAACGCGTTCCGGCGGCTATTGAACAAAGAAGGCATGAAGATACTGTTCGAACCGGTCGACTAGGGAAACGCTGCCGACCCGAGGACACCAACGTAACGGACACTAACGAAAGGGATAACAATGGATCTGGGCCTGAAGGACAAAGTCGCCCTGGTAACCGGCTCGAGCCGGGGCATCGGACGATCGATCGCCCTGGGCTTCGCGGACGAGGGATGCCACGTCAGCCTGAGCGCCAGGGGGGAAGAGCGGCTGCTTGAAACCGAACGGGAAGTCGCGCATAAGGGCGTCGAAACGCTGGCGACGGCAGGGGACCTGACCACGGCCGAAGGAATCGAACGGATCGTGAAAGCCACGCTGGAACGCTGGGGACGCATCGATATCCTGGTCAACAACGTGGGCGGCAGTGTCTGGAACCCTTTCGACGATGTTTCCGATGACGAATGGCTGTACGTGTTCAACCTGAACATGTTCGCCGCCGTACGAGCGACGCGGGCGGTGCTCCCGTCGATGCGTGCCCGCGAGCGCGGATCGATCATCACCATATCCTCGATCTTCGGCCGCGAAGCAGGCGGGCCCGCCACCTACAACGCCACGAAGGCCGCGGAGATCTCCATGGGAAAGACGCTTGCCAAGGAAGTGGCCAATACAGGAATCCGCGTGAACACGGTGGCGCCGGGCTCGGTGATATTCCCCGGGGGAAACTGGCAGAAACGGCTGGACGCGGACCCCGAGGCCATTGGCAAGTTCGTTGAACAGGAACTACCAGCCGGACGCTTCGGCAAGCCCGAAGAGATCGCGGACGTGGTGGTTTTCCTTTCATCCGACCGGGCGAGCTGGGTAACGGGCGCCTGCGTCAACGTGGACGGATGCCAGTCCCGTTCGCTGATTTAGGATGCGCTAATTCAGGATGTGCGGCATGAATGCACGGCTCGAACAGCTTGAACTGCTCGCCCGGAAGGATCCCGGCGATCCCTTTATTCAGTATGCGATCGCGCTGGAATACGTGAGTTCGAACCGGCTCGAAGAAGCGGCGGGGATCTTGGAACGGCTTATGGATGCGTCGCCGGACTATACGGCAGGCTATCACCAGGCCGGCCGGGTTTACGAACAGCTGGACCGTGAAGATGAAGCCCGCAGATGTTATGAACGGGGTATCGTCGTGGCGGAACGGCAGGGCGACGCCAAGGACCTGGAAGAAATGCGGGAGGCCCTCGCTTTTCTGGACTGATCGTGCTGCGACTGGGCGTACCGTTAACTGACTGGATGTACCGTCAAGAGATTGGATTCAAGCAGATAGAACAGAAACTACTCTTTCGCATGGCACAGTCCGTACTCGGATGGACCTTTCTCGTCCTCGGGGTTCTGGGTCTCCTTCTGCCCCTGTTGCAAGGCGTGCTGTTCATCGTCATCGGACTGACGATCCTGTCTACGCGCAACGCCTTCGCACGGCGCATGTTGTCCAAGCTGGATCAGAAGTACCCGGAAATCTACGCCAAGGTGGAACGGCTCAAGCTACGGTTCGCCAGCAGCAAACCGCTCCTGGTCGCGGTCGGCACGATTCTGATGGTCCTGCTGGGCGTTGGGATCTACCTGGCCGTGCTCGGGTTCAAGACGGCCTATGCGAAGATCGCACCGATGCTGATGGGTTAGGTCGTCAGATCAGGCGGCGGATCAGGCGGCGGCTTCGCCGATCCAGCCGGTCGAGATCGGGGATCTCGTACCGGTTGCCGTGCTCGTCCGTGATCAGGATACGGCCGGGCGACAACTCCATCATGCCTTCCCTGAGGTCCCGCATCGGGATCTTTACCGCGCCCCGGTCCGTCTCCACCGAGAATATGGACGTACCGCCCCGGCCTTCCATTTCCAGGACGCGCTCTATCCTCGGCCGGAAATAGCGCCATTCGATTTCATTACGGATAATCCGACAGGTATCCTCGTCGCAGGCTTCCGGGTCGGCCACGATCCCCAGGTATTCGTCTTCCTGATCAAAGAAAGTGATGTACCGGCTTTCGAAGGAGAGCGGAAAGGCCTGTCGGATTTTGACGTTGAAGAACAGGTCGCCCGCGATGGACAACGTAGGCGGCTGGTCGTCGCGCCGTTCGAGGCGTATGGCGGTCGGATCAAGAAAAGACAAGGCTTACCCCTCCACGCCCACGATGCTGGAGACGTTGGTGTGCAACTGGACCAGCCGGTAGTACTCGCCTTGCCGGTTCAGCAGCTCTTCGTGGGTACCCAGTTCCACCGGCTCTCCGTTCTTGAGTACGAGCAGCCGGTCGGCGTCTCTCAGGGTGGACAGGCGGTGGGCGATGGCGAGCGTCGTGCGGCCCTCCATGAGCCGTCCCAGGGCTTCCTGGATCTTCTTCTCCGTTTCCAGGTCAAGGGCCGACGTAGGTTCGTCGAGAATCAGGATCCGCGGATCGTGCAGGATGGCCCGTGCGATCGCGACGCGCTGACGCTCACCGCCGGACAGTCTGCCGCCCCTTTCGCCTACGGGCGTATCGTAACCATCAGGCAGCTTGACGATGAATTCGTGGGCGTTCGCGTTGATGGCGGCCTCGATGATCTCCTCCCGGGACGCTTCCCGGTTGCCGAAGCGGATATTGTCGGTCACGGACCCGGAGAACAGGAATGGATCCTGCTCCACGTACCCGATCTGGCCGCGCAACTGCATCAGGTCCATCCGTCGCACGTCGATCCCATCGATGAGTATACCGCCCCCATCGACGTCGTAGAAGCGGCACATCAGCTTGATGAGGGTGGACTTGCCCGCGCCCGAGTGTCCCACGAGCCCGATCATCTCGCCCGGTTCGACGTTCAGGTTGATCCCTTTAAGCACGGGCTGGTGCGCCACGTAGCCGAAGTTGACGTCTTGCAGCTCCAGGCGTCCCTCGAAACGGGGCACGTCGACGGTCTCACCTGGCGTATAGTCCTCGATGGGACTGTCGATGACCTCGAAGGTGCGGGTTATGGCCGTCATCATCTCGGGAATCCAGTCGGCCATGCTGGTCAGTTGCTGCACGGGATTGTAGAACATGCTCAGGTAGAGGAAGAAGGCCATCAGCATGCCGATGGTCATTTCCGCCGATTGAACCTGTCTCCCGCCGTACCACCAGACGAGCAGTCCGCCCACCGAGACGATAAAGGCGAGTAGGGGGCGCACCGTGCGCGATCGGACGTGTATGTTGCGTTCGGCCGTAAACACCTTCTCGTTCTCGAGCTGCATGTCCCGGCTTTGCCGTTTCTCCTGGGCGAAGATCTTCACGACCCGGATGCCGGCCAGCGCGTCGTTGACCCGTTCGAAAAAGGTCGCCCAGCTGTCCCATGACCTTCCATAAAACCACATCAGGTAGCGCTTGATGTGTATCGATGCGAAGATGATCGCGGGAATGGGGATCAGGACGAGGAAGGCCAGCTCCCAGTTCAGGTAGAACAGCACCGCGGTCATGCCGATTACGAGCAGTCCCTGCTGGATCACCTGCGGTGCGAAATCGATCCAGAAGTAGTGGATCGACTTCGCGTCCCGTGCGATACGGGCCATGAGTCCGCCCGTCTGCTGCATATCGTAGTACTTGAGAGGCAGCAGTTGCAGGACGTTCAGCAGTTCGGACCGCGCGTCGTAGGCCAGCCGGTCACCCAGCACGGCCAGCATCCTGCCGCTCACGACGGTCACCCCGGTATGGACGATGCGGGACACGGCCAGGAGCGCGACGATCAGCGGAAGATACATGTAGGTGCTCATGTCCACCAGGACCTGGTCCACGAGGATCATGGTCAGGTACGGGGGCAACAGGTCGATGGCCGATGCCACGATGGTGACGGCCATGGCGATGACCAGCGTGCGCCAGTGCGGAAGGCAGAATGCCCACAGACGCCGGAACGTGCGCAGGTGAGCCTCGCGGCTCGACCAGTCCGGAACCGGGTCTTCTGTAACGGGGTCCGTTTGGTCCGGACTGCCGTCGGGACCGATCAGATGCAACAGGGACTCGACAGCGTCCGACATGTCCTGCGCCACCGCATGGGAATACCGGAGCAGCCTGATATCCCTGCCGTCCACCTTGGCCATGAGTGCGCTCGCGCCGACGAGCGGCTCGACGTTCAGTCCCGAGATGTCCACCAGGGGCAGGGTGTGCGTCAGCGACCACTGCCCGCCGGACAGCGTGGCTACCGCCAGGTGACGCCGGGTAACAAGCAGCATCGATTCCTGGATTCGGCCGTCCGGCGCCAGATCCGTTTTGCAGGCGAAAATCAGCTCCGCCTTGACCGCGTCTGCCGGCAATCTGGTCCGTATCAGACTGTGCAGCTCGTTAGGTATTTTGCTTAGAAGAGGCATAAAGGATCGCCAGGTGTATCAGGTATCGTTAGCGTTTTCTCGTGTACGTCTTCAGAACAGGTTCGGATGCAGGGCACTCGCCAGCGTTTCGATAGCCTGGAAGAGTCTGGGCGCCGGCCGAAGCAGCCAGTTCTCGGGAATCAGCACAACGCGTTCGTTTCGCACGGCGTCCAGATCGCGCCAGCCCTCGAGCGACTTCGCCCGCTCAAGGAACCTCGTCCTCGTTTCCTCGGGGTTCTGTCCCACGCCCAGAGTGGACAGCAGGACCTGCGGGTCCTTCGAAACGATGTTCTCCAGGTTGTATACCGCCCAGGTACGCGGCGCCAGGTCGTCGGCAATGTTCCGGCCACCGGCCCGGCGGATAACCGCCGAGGTATACGTTTCGGGACCTGGCGTCCAGTTTTCGTCCCTGAACGGACTGCCGACGAATACCGTGGGACGTTCGCTTTCCGTTAGCTCGTCAATCCGGTCCGCGACATGGGCCAGCCTTTGTCTATAGCCGTCGACAAGCGCGCGCGCCGCCTCGGAACGCCCTGTGAGCGCACCCACCTTGCCAATGGCATCGAGTACTTCCTCGATTGTCTGTGGGTCGAGGACGAACACCCGGACACCCAGCGCCCTCAGACTGAATACCAGTTCCTTGGAGTTTCCCTTCGTGGCCAGTACCAGTTCAGGGTCGAGGGCGACGACTTTTTCAAGGCTCATGGCCGTGAGGTCGCCGACTTTCTCGATTTTCCGAGCTTCGGAGGGATAGTCGCAGTAATTCGTCACCCCGACGACCGAACTTCCCGCCCCGACAGCGAAAAGCAGTTCGGTGTTACTCGGGATCAGGGACACGATTCTCTGCGGGGTGCTACCCACGGTAAACGTGGTCCCGATATCGTCCGTCACGCTCGTCTGACCCGAAACAGCCTGGGGAATCAGGAGAAGACAGAAGAGCAGAATTGATCTCGAAAAGCTTGAAAAGTCCCGCACGTACGCTCCTGACATCACTATGGATGGCGTTTTTCTTTTAAGCGGTTTACAATATAGGCGAAACCGTTTAAAAAGGTACAGAATTTTGTAATGCCATCTAATTTGGTTATTACACCTGAAGCATGCCTTAAAATGGCCATTCAACCGCGCCGTCCGGATCCTGTACGGGCGGTACGGCGGTCCAGCAGAAGGGATTCGACAAATGGGACGTTTTGACTACTGCCTCAATACCAGTACGATTCGGTCGCCCGGAATCTCCGTACTGGAGTACGTGGATATCGCGGCCGATGCCGGGTATGACGGCATCGAACCCTGGGCAGAGGAAATCGATGCCTGGGTCGAAGGAGGCGGTACGGTGGAACAGATCCGCGCGCGCGCGGACAGCCGCGGGATCCGTATCGTGAACCTGATCGCATTTTTCGAATGGGCGGTTCCCGAAACCGACCGCCTTGCCAGGGGGCTTGAAGAAGCGAGACGGTGCTTCGAAATGGCACAGGTCCTCGGGTGCCCCTTCGTGGCTACCGCACCTAAGGGGATCCACGACCGGGATGTCGACCTGTTTTCCGTCGCCAGAAGATTCGCCGAACTTACGGATGCCGTTTCGGATTTTACCCCGAAACCCCTGCTGGAATTCTGGGGAATTGCCCGAACGCTGGGTACGGTCGGAGAGGCCCTCCTCGTCGCCGCGGAAAGCGGGGTGCGGGATGCCAGGTTATTGACCGACATCTTCCACATGTACAAGGGCAGCGGACACCAGCGGGGGATGGATTACCTCGGTCCCGGCCGGCTTGGGCTGGTCCACGTGAACGACTATCCCGCGGTACCCGCCCGCGCGGATATCGAGGACGAGCACCGGGTCTATCCGGGCGACGGCGAAGCGCCCTGGGACGAAATTGTGGCCAGCCTGGTACAGCAGGATTACCGGGGCATGCTTTCGCTGGAACTGTTCAATCCGGTGTACTGGGCCGAAGGACCGGTGACTACGGCTCAAAAGGGCCTGAAAAAGCTCAGGAACTGTGTAGAGAACCGCTGATTTCCGAACGCATTGAGCTACCGCGTAACGTAAGGCACAGTCCAGCCCCCGCCGGGAATCCACTGACATCATGACCACAGTCTCATCGCCCCAGACCGGCCGGCAGGCCGCCGCTCCTCCACCTGTAAGGCAACCCGTGTCCGCCGGCCTCACCCTACGGGCCGTGGCCATAGGATGCGCCTTCACCGTCCTTCTGACGCTCTGGTCGCTCTCATCCGAATTCGTCACGCGCGGATCCTTCATCACGGTCACCCACCTGCCCGTCGCCGCACTGCTGCCCTTCCTGCTGATGGTACTCCTGGTCAACCCGGTCTTGAAAAAGGCGGGTTACGGCCGTCCATTCAGCCGGCAGGAGCTGATCGTGATCTTCTTCCTGGTCTTTACGGCTTCCGCCATACCCGGTTGGGCCTTCAGCAATTACGCGGTCTCGATTATCAGCGGTCCGTTCTATTACGCCAACCCCGAAAACCGCTGGGCGGACCTGTTCCTCGACTACCTTCCGTCCTGGCTGGTCGTGCGGGACAACCTGGGCGGACTGAATCAATTCTACGAAGGCGTGTATTCGGGAACAACCATCCGATGGCAGATCTGGTGGGTGCCCATGTTCTGGTGGGTGACGTTCTACATCGCCCTCTTCCTGGTCGGCGCGTCCATCATGGTCATCCTGCGAAAGCAGTGGGTGGAACACGAACGGCTGGCCTTCCCGCTGGCCCAGGTACCGCTGACGCTGGTCGACGGCGCAGAGGAAAAGGCCCTGTTCCCGAGGATTGCCCGTGTGCGCCTGTTCTGGTGGGGGTTCGGCATCACGTTGTTCATCATGACCTGGAACGTGTTCAGCTTCTTCGACCTGTTTCCCGCCATCCCGATCGGCGCGGGGCACACCTTCCCCCTGACCCTGTACGAAGCCTTCCATCCCATCCAGGTCCGCCTGAACTTCCTGCTGATCGGGGTGGCGTACTTCACGCGGGTGGAGGTGCTGCTCAGCGTCTGGCTCTTCTACCTCATCCGCATCGTTCAGCAGGGCGTGATGACGCGTGTCGGCATCCCCGGCCCCCTCGAGATGATGCACTTTCAGCACCTGTCCGGCTTTTTCGTCTTCGTGCTGTTCGGTCTGTGGATGGCGCGCAGGCATATCCGGGACGTGCTCAGGAAGGCACTCGGCAGAGCGCCGGAGATCGATGATTCGCGGGAGTTCTTTTCCTATCGCACCGCCGTGCTGTCTTTCGCCGGCGGTTCGCTTTACATGGTTTTCCTCCTGTGGAGCGCGGGCATGACGCTCTGGGTCGTGATGCTCATGATGTTCGTGCTGCTGGTCCTGTACATCGGCGTGACCCGCGTGGTGGCGGAGACCGGCCTCGTGTCCCTGGACCTGCCGTACAACAGCGCGAACGAGATCACGTTCCGGTTCGTCGGATCGGAACACATCAATGCCCCCACGATCACGGGGATGTGGCTTTGCCAGACCTTCACGCGCAACTGGCGGACACTGGGCATGTGTTCGATGGCCCACGCCGCCAAGGTGGGCGACGTCATGGGCGGCGTGGGCCGGGGCGTGTTCGGCGCCATAGCCCTTTCGCTCATCATCGGTTTCATGACGGCCATCGTGTACACGCTGTACCTGGGGTATGACATGGGCGCCTCCCAGCTCAAGGCCGGCGGTTTCGAGTCCGGCGCTAAAGGATACTGGGGCCAGCTGGAGACCTTCCTGACCAATCCCCAGGCCATGACGCAATCCCAGCTTACCATGGTGTTGAATGGGATTCTAATCTCGGGGTTTCTGATCTGGGCCCATCACCGGCTCCATTTCTGGCCGCTTCATCCCGTGGGATTCGGGATCGTAACCACCTACGCGGCCGACATGGCCTTCTTTTCCATCCTGATCGTATGGCTGATCAAGGCGGTGATCCTGCGGCTCGGCGGCGTTTCGCTGTACCGCAAGGCGCAACCCCTGTTTATTGGCATACTCGCAGGTTATGTCCTCGGCGTCTTCCTGACCTTTCTGGTGGACGCGGCCTGGTTTCCGGGCGCGGGCCACATCGTGGACGGCTGGTAGTTCGGCGATGCCGATTCACCCGTTTAAGAACAATCATGTATAGGAAACCTGATCCATGAACCTGTCCATACTCGATCAATCCCCCGTGCGGGAAGGCGTTACGGCGGTGCAGGCCTTCCAGGAGACTCTTACCCTGGCCGGAACGGCGGAAAGCCTGGGTTACCGGCGCTTCTGGGTGTCCGAGCACCACAACGCCCACTGCCTGGCCGGAAGTTCGCCCGAAGTGCTGCTCGCGGCCATCGGCGCATCCACGGAAGAGATGCGCATCGGGTCCGGCGGGGTCATGCTGCCCTATTACAGTCCCTTCAAGGTCGCCGAAAGCTTCTCCGTGCTTACAAATCTCTACCCGGACCGGGTCGACCTGGGGGTCGGCCGGGCGCCCGGCGGCGACATGAAGACCGCCCGGATGCTGGCACCCGGCGCCGGACCCCGGTTCGAGCAGTTCCCCGATCTGGTTGCGGAACTGGTGGAGATCCTGCAGAATAAGGATTTCGAGCCGCCGGTGACGCCCCGGATCCATCATCCGCCTCCCGTTTGGATGCTTGGATCCAGTCCTGAAAGCGCCATGCTGGCAGCCCGTCTGGGTCTACCGTACAATTTTGCCCTGTTCATCAACAGCAACATCGACCCGCGCATCCTGGAATTCTATCGCCAATACTTCGAGCCGTCCACCCAGTCGCCCCAGGCCGAGGCCTGTATTGCGATCAATGTCATCTGCGCCGACACCGAGACGGAGGCCCGGCGTCTCTCACTCAGCCGCGACCTGCTCTTCGCCCGTTTCGCATCGGGCAAGCCAAGCAACGTCGTGCCCACGGTGGAGGAGGCCGAGAAGCACCGGTTCAGTGAAGCCGAACGGGCATTCCTCGACGACAAGTTCCGGCTCGCGGCCGTGGGCAGTCCGGAGCAGGTCCGGGACACCATCGACCGGCTTGCGGGCCAGTTCGGCACTGACGAGGTCATGGCCGTCACCATCACCCATGATTTCAAAGCCCGGCTGAGGTCTTACGAACTTCTGGCTGAAGTGTACCGTTCGTGATCTTTGATGCTGCGATCGGCCTGCGGGAGGGATTCCAGCCGGCCAATGGAGCATCGCGTTGAAATGGTGTTGCCTGCCGGTGCCCGACCTGCTAAATTCGAAGGGAAGGAAACGCATTAAACTCCCTGCAAGCAAACCCAACAAGGAGTATCAGCAATGACCTTGGTCATGGAACAAGCCGTGCTGAGCGACGAGCGGATCGCGTTCTACCATGAAAATGGGTTTCTCCACATCCCGGAGATCTTCACGCCGGAAGAAACGGCCGAACTTTCAGCACAAATGGACCGGCTCGTCGAGGATTGGGCTTTCACGAGCCCCGGGTGGAACGGTCCGTGGCGACTGGCCTACATGGACCCGGAAACTGAGGCAAAGTCCAGGCTTACGGCCATGCACGACCTTCATTTCTATTCCCAGGCCTGGTCCCGGGCGGTAGCCAATCCCCGGCTGGTCGAGGCCCTGTCGCAGCTGCTGGGTCCGAACGTGGAGCTACACCACACCACGCTGCATATCAAACCGCCCCAGACCGGCCATCCCTTTCCCCTGCACCAGGACAACCCTTTCTACGGCCACAACGACGGCCGGTACATCGACGTTCTCGTGCACCTGGACGATACCTGTCACGAAAACGGCGAGATCCGCTTCCTGGCGGGATCTCACAAATCCGGCCATCTCCAGCACATCACGGAAACGGAAGAGGGACCCTGTGCGCCGCACCTGCCCACGAACGAGTACAACCTGGCAGACACGGTGCCCGTTCCGGCCAGAGCCGGCGACGTGGTCCTGTTCTGCATCGATACGGTGCACGGTTCCTACATCAACCAGACGAAACGGCCGCGGAGACTCGTTCGCATGGGCTACCGGAATCCCGATAACAGGCAGGAATACGGGCAAAGCTTCGGTCGGCCCGGTCTGATGGTCTGCGGCTACCGCGAGCGGCGGCCGGACGACGAACTACTTCCAGGTAGCTGATGTCCGCCATTCCAATACTGGGCTACTCCGACCGGTTGTCCGGCCGGCCCGGCGACGAAATCGCCTTCAAGGTAAGCAGCGAAGCCCGGAAGCCCTTTCGCGCCAGTCTCGTCCGCGTTATCTGCGCCGATCCCAATCCGGCTGGTCCCGGCCTGCAAATCGAGGACGTGGACCTTCCCTTCGGCGGCGAATTTCCTTCCAGGTCTCAACCATTCTATCCGGGCTCCCACGCCGTCATCCCACTAGACGGCCACTTCCGATCTGACCATGGCATTTCCATCTCCGCCACCATCTGGCCGACGACCCCTCAAAAAGTACGCCAGGGCATCGTAAGTTGCGGCAACAGCGAACGGAAGCCTGTGCTGAGTCTTGGCCTGGACCGCGGCGCTTTAACCGTTGCAGTCCGATTATCGGCAAACCAGGAGCGCCTCATCACCTGCCGAAGCGAGCCGATCAAGGCCAGGCGATGGTACCGGGTGTGGGCCAGTTACGATGCCGGAAACGGCACGGTGAGCGTGGGATTCCGCGCGCTGGACGCGCTGCCTGGACCGGCCAATTTCACGGTCGCGGCCATCGGGTCCGTTCCTATCGACGACGTGGCACAGATCATATTCGGCGGCGTAGACGGCGATCCCGTCAGCGGCCATTTCAATGGAAAGATCGAAGCGCCGGCCCTCGTAGACGTTCCGGTGGAAGAGATCGACGACCACGAATACGACATCAAAGACCACCGAGGCGCCTGGGCTCTGTGGGACTTCGCCCGGGACACGAGTTCGACCCGGGTGGTGGACGTCGGCCCCCTGTCACTGCAGGGCCGCCTGGTCAACATGCCTGCCCGTGCCATGACCGGTTCGACGTGGACCGGTGAGGAGATGTCCTGGAAGCACGCGCCGGACCAGTACGGCGCCATACACTTCCACGAAGACGATATTTACGACTTCGACTGGGAAACCGACTTCACGTTCACGATTCCAAGTGGCATGAAGTCGGGACTCTACGCGGCCCGTATCCGTTGCGGCGAGCACGAGGACATGATGCCGTTCTATGTCTGTCCGCCCAGAGGCAGTCCGACAGCGGATCTCTGCGTACTGGCGTCCACTTTCACCTATACCATCTATGGCAACCACGCCCGCCCCAACTTCGAGCCGTCCTGGCTGGACCGGATCAGTACATGGAACGCCTATCCCTGGAATCCCGCGGTGCACCGGAAATACGGGCTTTCCACCTACAATTTCCACACCGACGGGAGTGGCATCTGCCATGCCAGTCACAGGCGCCCTCTCTTCTCCCTACGGCCGGGCTACATCACCTTCGGCGCCACGGAAGGGGACTGCTCGGGGCTGCGGCATCTGCAGGCGGACACCCACCTGTACGCGTGGCTCGAAAAGATGGGGATCCCCTTCGACATCGTCACCGACCAGGAACTGCACGACGACGGTTACGAGGCGATCAAAGGCTATAGCGCCGTGACCACGGGTTCACATCCGGAATACCATACTCCCCGTACGCTCGGTGCATTGCGACAGTACCGGGAACGGGGCGGCCACTTCATGTACCTGGGCGGCAACGGATTCTACTGGCGTATCGCCGTCCACCCGGAAGACAATGGAACGCTGGAAATCCGGCGCAATGAAGGCGGCATCCGGGCCTGGGCGGCGGAACCTGGCGAGTACTACCACGCCTTCGACGGCGGCTATGGGGGACTCTGGCGTCGGAACGGCCGTCCCCCGCAGCAGCTTGCGGCCGTGGGGTTTTCCGCCCAGGGCAACTTCCATGGATCGTACTACCGAATATCCCCGGACGCACGCGCCAACCCCGAGACCGCGTGGATCTTCGAGGGCGTGGCGTGTGATACCGTGGGTGATTACGGTTTCAGCGGCAACGGGGCGGCCGGATTCGAACTCGACCGGGCCGACCATCGGCTGGGAACTCCCGAAAATACGCGCGTCATTGCAAGTTCCGAAAACCACCACGCGTCCTTCATTCCCGTTCCAGAGGAACTGCTTACCCACATCACCACCTGGTCCGGGGAACCGATCGAAAGACTGGTTCGGGCGGACATGGTTTACCAGCAGTCGGAATCAGGCAGCCAACTCTTTTCTACGGGATCCATTACCTTCTGCGGCAGCCTGCTTCACAACGAGGGCGGCAACGACATATCCAGGATCGTAGCCAACGTGTTGCGCCGATTCCTATCGACTGAACAGACGAGTAAACCCAATTGACCATGAAGATCGCCGTATTCGCCGACGTGCACAGCAACCTGGACGCGCTGGAAACCGTCCTCGCCCATATTGATCGCTGGCGCCCCGATCGCGTACTCGTCGCGGGCGACATCATCAACCGGGGCCCGAATCCCCGCGCCTGCACCGAAAGTGTGCTCGGATCTGCCAGGGCCGAAAACTGGGCGGTCATACGGGGCAACCACGAAAGATACGTCCTGAAATACGTTGAGGGGACCCTGTCCGAACACGGCCCGGAATACGAGATAACCCGCCACGCGAAATGGACATTCGACCAGTTGAACGGCCTCGTCGAACCGCTCGAGGACTTACCCGTCCAGTGGGACATGATAGACGAATCGGGAAACGAGATCCGGATGGTACACGCGTCCATGCTGGGAGACCGCAAGGGCATCTTCCCCGATGACACGGAAGAATCGCTGCGCGAGAAAATCGCTCCCCCACCGCAGGTTCTGTTGGTGGGACACACGCACCGGCCCCTGATCCGTTACGTGGACGGCACCCTGGTCGTCAACGTGGGCGCGGTAGGCGCGCCCTTCGACGGCGATCCCCGCGCGGCCTATGCCCAGATGACACTAGAGAATGGAGCGTGGAAGGCTGAGATCATACGGCTCGACTATGACCGGGAACAGGCGATCGCGTGTTTCGTCGATTCCGGGTACCTGGAAGAGAGCGGTGATTTCGCCCGGCTCATCCTCGCCGAATTTCGCGAGGCCCGGTCGCTGATTCCCGGCTGGTACCGAGCCTATGAAGATCGGGTAATGCGCGGGGAGATGACCCTGAAATTGTCGGTAGACCAATACCTGGAAACCTGCCGGATCGCTGGCTGAGCGCGGGGAAACACCGCGGTTTCCCGGCGGCCTGATTGAATGTATTCAGATTTACGCGTCCAAATGTCCCACAACTCCAGGACTCGAGAGGGCTATGATGCCGAAGAACATTGTCGTACTCATTACGGATACCTTTCGCCACGACAACCTGGGAAGCCGTGCGGAGCGTCCCGTTCGCACGCCCGAGCTGGATCGCTTCGGAGCGGAACGGGCCACGGAGATCACGCGTTGTCACATGGGCAGCTTCCCCACCATTCCGCACCGCACCGATTTTGCGACGGGCGTTACGGGATGGCCTCACTACGGATGGCAGGCCATCGACCGGAGCGGTCCCAACCACGCCGGCAGGATGCTTGGCGAACAGGGATACGCCACGCAGTTGATCTGTGACTGTCCCCACCTGTTCAAGGCCCGTTTCCCCGATGGTTTCGACGCGGCGTACCAGCATCGTGGACAGGAAGGCGACAAACCGCTGCTCCACCTCAACGACCCCGTCGATGTCGTCGTCCGGGACGAAAAAACCCGTATAAACCCCAGGTTTCGCGGGCATACGCTCGTCAACCAGCACCGCTGGCTCAACCGGTACTACCGATATGAATCCGAAGTCTTCTCGGCCGGGACGGCGCAGACCGCAATCCGCTGGCTCGAGGAAAACGCCGAATCCAACCCGTTTTTCCTGTGGGTGGATTTCTTCGATCCCCACGAACCCTGGGATCCGCCGGAATACCTGGTGCGACGCTACGATCCCGACTATGCGGGTCCGCCCATGCTGCATCCGAACTACGGCCCATCGTCCGCCTATACGCCGGAGGAACTTCACAACCTGTGGGCCCATTATGCGGCAGAAACGGAACTCGTGGACCGGCACATCGGCCAGGTCCTGCGAAAGATCGATGATCTCGAACTGTGGGATGACACCATCGTAGCCGTCATGTCGGACCACGGCATGTCCATCGGAGAACACGATCGGACCGGAAAATCAAACATTCAGGAGGACGACGGCAGGTACTGGCCCATCTACCCGGAGATCGGCCACGTCATGCTGATGCTGGCCGGAGGCGCGGTACCCCGAGGTACGCGGCTGCCCCTGATCACCCAAACCATCGATCTGTTCCCGAGTCTCTGCGACCTGGCCGCCGTCACGGTCGATCCACCGAAGCCCTTCGATGGAGCCTCCTTCGCCCGCGCCGTGCTGGATGGCCGGCCGGCCCATCGCGACTACGCGGTCAGCGGCTGCCATATCGCGATGCCGGGCGACGGCCTGCCCCGGCGGGCCACGACGCCATTCCTCGTTACGGATCGTTGGGGTTACGCGCCGGTCGGAGCCGACGGCAGGCCCGAGCTCTACGACCTTTCGAATGACCGCCTGGCCCAAAACAATATCGCCGACGACAACGTTGATACACTGGATGACCTGCACGCACTGTTTCTTGCTCATCTTGCGGAAAACAACGCGCCGGCCGACGTGGTTTCCCTCTGGAGCAGAACGAGCGGCAGCGGGAATCTCGAGGGTAGGTGGGCGATCGACTACCCGGGTGAATAGGCATCCTGCGGCGAACTGGAATTTAGTGTTCGGATCGGTCGGGTTTGGTCAGAATCGGTCGGTTTGGGTCGGATTGGTCGGGAAACCAACTGTACTTGAGACACATGGCAACTGTAGACGAATCCAGTCGGTTCGAGAAACTGGTCCACAGATTCAATCCGCACGCCAGGCTGAAGCGCCATCTCAGCCTGCCCGGTGGTTATTCGGCCGCCGTGACCGTCCTGGAAATCGAGTTACCGGACGGTACGATGAGGAAACTTATTCACCGTCTGCACGGCGAGGTCGACCTTCAGCAGAACCCGAACGTGGCCGTGGACGAGTTCCGGGTCCTTCAGTTAACGCACGCGGCAGGCCTGGCCACGCCCAATCCGGTTTACCTGGACTCGAACGACCCCCTGTTCCCCACGCCGTCCCTCGTCGTGGAATACATGGAAGGCGTTACCGACCTGAAACCCGATGATCCCACGGATTACGTGATGCAGATGGCGGGCGAACTGGCCAAAGTCCACCAGATGGATCTGGCCGGACGGGATCTCGATTTCCTGCTGAAGCTGGAGGATGACTGTGCCGAAGCGCTTGATAGAAAAAGTGCTCCGACCACGGTCTCGGCCGATGAACGTACTTTGCTGGATCTGCTTATTCCACACTGGCCGTTGTCCTTGAATAACACTCCGGTCGTCCTGCACGGAGACTACTGGCCGGGGAATACGCTCTGGCGGGATGGCCGCCTCACTGCGGTCATCGACTGGGAAGACACGCGCCTGGGGGATCCCCTCTTCGACCTGTCGAATGCCCGGTTCGAGATCCTGATGCTCTTCGGACCAGAAATCATGGACGCCTTCACCCGGTACTATGAATCCCTGAATCGGGTGGACTTCGGCTGCCTGCCGTGGTGGGACCTGTACACCGCCCTGCGCGTCGTGAACAAACTCGGTTTTCTCGCAACGGCCGAACGGGACGAATCCCTGATCCGCGCCGACCACCGCTGGTTTGTCGAACAGGCACGCGGCCGTATGTGACCACGCCGGACCACGGTCTGACACCGAAAAATTCCCTTGCCTGAAACCCCCTGCCTCCGTAAATTACACGCCGAAGTTTCGGGGCGTAGCGCAGTCAGGTAGCGCACCAGCATGGGGGGCTGGTGGTCGCTGGTTCAAATCCAGTCGCCCCGATTTCGGCAAGGCAGCCCGCCGGGTCCTTGCTCCTGTTTGGACACATATCGGGGCGTAGCGCAGCCCGGTCAGCGCGCCTGCTTCGGGAGCAGGAGGTCGGGAGTTCAAATCTCCCCGCCCCGATCCGATATTCCCAGGTTCTTACGGCTTATCTTTCCATCCTTCCCCACTGCTTCTGAGCCCGGTTGTTCTCCACGGCATCCTGGTCTGGAAGTCCGGCATACCGTCGAAAACGCAACACGGCCAACCGGTGTACTGAGCCGCCCTGCGGCTGAATACACGCACACCGGTTGGACCTTTCATCTCAGGAGAAGCGATCCATGTCGAAGCAGATGTGCCTACTGTCGGTCGTTGCCGTATTCTTTGTCAGCGTGCTCCTGGTGTCTTACCCTGGCACAGCCCGGTCCCAGGTATCCGACCAGCCAGACACGCCCTTCAAGCTCGCCACCTTCGAGGCCACGGGGGCCATCCGCATCGGCATGCTCGTCCAGGCGGACCAGGAAAAGCTGATGGACCTGCACGAGGCGAATGCCTACGTTACCCGGCAGGTCGGGCTTTCCATCGTCTCCATTCCGAAGGAAATGCGGGCGTTGATCGAGCAGTACGACGCCGTATCCAACCGTATGTACATGATCGCAAACTACATGGGAACGGAGAACCGGTTGGCGGGCGAGAACCTGCCCTTCGTCTTCAACCCGGACGACGTGTCCATCAAGGCCCCGATCAAGTACCCCTACAACCTGCTTGCCGCGGCGGCCAACTACCGGGCCCATGCGGACGAGATGGAGGATTCGGCCATCGGTGGCGCGGGATTCGCCGCCGTGGAAGTGGACGTGGACGCGGAAGAACCTTACTTCTTCGCCAAGTCGCCCCGCTCAACGATCATCGATCCGGGCGAACCGTACTACGTCCCCAGTGACGTCAACATCGACTGGGAAGCCGAACTGGCCATTATCATCGGCAGGCCGGCCCTCGACCTGACCCTGGAGAACGCCCACGACTACGTCTTCGGCTACAGCATCGTGTTCGACGTCAGCCGCCGGGGCGGTTCCGGACTGAAACCGATAAACAGGATGTTTCCCGGGCCGAACTGGTTCAACAGCAAGAGCAGCGACCGCGCCGCGCCTTTCGGTCCGTACATCGTGCCCAAAGAATTCATCCGGCATGATGACCTCGAGATCAGGACCTGGGTCAATGGCGTGATCAAGCAGGATAGCAATACCAGCTACATGATCTACGACGAGGCGCACATCATCCGGTACCTGACCTCTGTGCAAACCCTCTATCCGGGCGACGTGATCGCCACGGGCACGCCGGACGGCGTGGGACGGGCCCGCAATCCGCCCGAGTATCTCAAGCCGGGGGACGTGGTGGAAATGGAGATCGAGGGCATTGGAAAGCTTGTTACCCCCATGTTAGCCAAACCTTAAGCCGGGTGATCGAAGGATAGCCATGCTAATAAATCCAAAACGCCACGCTGGTGTATGGAACCATCGTAATTTACGCGACAAGACTACACTCATTGGTATTGTTATTTTCCTGAGTGAGGCCCTGGGCTGCGGTACTTCCCCAGACCGTGAGACGCCTGCACCCCCGCCCGTTACCGACGAATACGTCATCCGGGCCGACGCGCTGGCGGAGGACCGCACGCCACCCGAACCCGATCCCGCCAGTTACGGCATGGATCCGGAGACCGGCCGATTCATCTACCCGGCGGCCACGCCCCATCAGCATGAATCCAAGCCATTTGAAGGCCAACTGGACTACTGGGACACGAACGAGTACGCGAAGGACATGACCGTCGAGGCCTACTACCCGATCACGGTCGAACCCTTCCATACCTGGCAGAACATCGTGGATTTCGACGGCCGACGGTACATGTACCAGTACGTCCGCCGTGCCCTGAAAGTCTATGATATCACCGATCCGAAGGATTTAAAGGTCGTACACGAGAAGGGAAGCACCTGGACCGGGGAAGGACCGGGCGAGGAGGTCAACCCCTATGACGAAGACGACATGTTCGGCGCCGCTTCCATCCAGTGGAACGAGGACCTGGGCAAGTACGTCATGGTCCAGGCTTTCGAGATCCGCCGCTTCGGCGTCCTCAGCGACAAGCGCGCGGAACCCGATAAGGTGGAAGCCATTCGAAACGCCAATCACCTCAAGGGGTTCAAGGTATATGAAATGAACGGCCCCCTGCCGGCGGACTGGACGCTGCTGGCGGAGCGAACCACCGACTACGAAAACCCCGACGCGCCTGTCGGGCAGCAACAGGGATCCGGCGTTCGGGATATTCCCGCCTATCACGGCGGCGAGTACATGTTCGTCGCCGCGGCGCCCAGTGCGGAATTCGCGCTTACCGAATACCCGAGCGACCTGTACTCGGCCGGCTACCAGGCCTGGGACATGTCCAACCCGGCCAATCCGGTGTTTATCAGCCAGTTTAACGTACCTGGCCAGAAACTTGGGGACCCCGAAGATGAAGCCGCGTACCGGGCCAATCCCCGCGCCGGTAACCGGACATCGTGGTTCGGCGCCCGCATGTCGATTTTCATGCCCAGACCGGTTGAAGAAGGCGGCAGGTACGGATACGCCGCCATGGGCGGCCTCGGGTTCTACGCGCTGGACCTATCGGACCCGGCCGATATCAAGGCGCTGGGGCACCTCAACTTTCCCCCGAGCATTGCAGGCACGGAGGGAGATTACATCAACGTAACGCAGGTGGAAAAAACCGGTGTGGTCTACTTTTCCGGATATCCCCTGAACGAGGACGGTTGGGAGCCGTATAAGGACATTTTCATGATCGACGTGAATGATCCCGCCAATCCCCAGCTGCTTGGCACGTTGCCCCGTCCGGCACCGCCCGCGGACGCCCCCTTCACCGATTTCGTGCAACGGCGCGGGAGTTTCGGTCCGAAACGAAGCGGCTATTATACCCAGCCCGGTACGCCGAAGGAAGACATCCTTCTCTATGCCTTCTACAACGCCGGCGTACAGGTTTTCGATGTCTCCGACCTTTCCGACCCGAAGATCGCCGCTTTCTTCGTGCCGAAATTCGATCCCACCCGTACCCCGGACTACGCGCTAGGCAATCTGACCCATGGCATTTATGTGGAATATGACCGCAACCTGGTCTGGCTGTTCACCAACCACGGATTCTACTGCCTGTCGACCCCCTTGCTGGGCGAGCCGGATTTCGCCCCGCCCAAGATGCCCTGGCCGAGAAGATATTGATCCATGATCAAGGCGGTTCTGACAGATCTGGACGGCGTCGTACGCAAATGGGATCCCGAGATCATTCAACAGGCCGAAGCTGCCGCGGGTCTTCCGCGTGACGCGCTTCCAAGCACGGCATTCGAACCCGATTTGCTGCTTCGCGCCATCACCGGCCGGATATCGGATGCCGGCTGGAGGACGGAGGTTGCCGAACGTCTTCGGCTTCGGTTTCCGGATGCAGACGCGGCGGAAGCGGTGCGATTGTGGTCTCTTTCGCCGGGCGAGATCGATACCGACGTGCTGGATTTGCTGCGGCAATGCCGCGAATGCGCGAGCCTGGTGCTTATCACAAACGCCACGACCCGGCTTGAATCCGATCTCAAGCGGCTGGGAATCAGCCGGACATTCGACCACATAGTCAACTCCTCTTCGATCGGCCATGCCAAACCTCATCCCGGGATATTCTATGCGGCACTGGATCTTTTGAGTGTCAAACCGGGCGAGGCGCTGTTCATCGACGACAAAATCGGAAACGTCGACGCCGCAACCGGAATCGGAATCCACGGTTATCATTACGCGACGCTCGATGGACTCAAGTGCGAATTGGAAAGTTACATTTTGCCGGGATGAGACGACTGTGTGGTGAAACCACCTTCGAGACCGGCGACGTCGGGCGGTAACAGACACAAAGGGCTTTACATCAGTAATCCGGACAAATACATTGGTGAGATACTTGCGTTAAATCGCGTTTGAATTGCAGATCATACGTGGAATCCTAGGCATGCAGGCCCTATCTGTTGCCCTGTGATCGGGTATCCCTGTATCCGGACAGGTTTCCATGCGATTCGCGGCAGCATTCAATCCGTATCATGGGAGGCAGTGTGTAATGATCCGATATTTCCGTATGTGTCGATGGACGCCCCCGGCGATTGGCCTGGTTCTGGCGTTCCTGGTAGTTTCAGCGTGCGAACCCGCGGTGGAGAGACAGCCGGGCAGGATTATATCCGTTGAGCAGTCCGACGGCGAATGGCGCATGCTCGGTCGCGACCTGGCCTACACGCGGTATTCTCCGCTGGATCAGGTCAACGCGGATAATGTGGGCCGTCTCGAAGTCGCCTGGACGTGGAAACAAGACAACTTCGGCCCCCGGCCCGAGTTCTATGCGCAGCCCGTGCCGATCTATGTCGACGGCATGCTGTATTCCACGGCGGGCACGCGGCGCAGTGCCATGGCCATCGAGCCTGAAACAGGCGAGACGATGTGGACCTACCGGCCGGTCGAGGACGAAGAACGCTGGGCTTCGGCTCCCCGACGCAATTCGGGCCGCGGCGTCTCCTTCTGGACCGACGGCCAGGGCGACAACCGCGTCATCCTGATCACCCGGGGATTCTACCTGGTGGCCTTAGACGCCGATACGGGGATTCCCGTGTCCGGTTTCGGCAATAACGGCGTCGTCGACATGATGGAAGGCTGGCGAAATTCGGAAAACGTCAGCCCGGTGGGCAACCTGGCGAATACGTCGCCCGCGACGGTCGTGGAGGATCTCATACTCGTTCCGCCGGCGCTCGCCGCGGGATTCCGGCCAAGGTCGATGACCAATTCTCCCGGTGACGTCGTGGCCTACGATGCCCGAACCGGCGCGATCGTCTGGAAGTTCAAGGTCATACCGGAGGAGGGCGAGGAAGGCTCCGAAACCTGGGAGCAGAATTCGAAGTCCTATACCGGGAACGCTGGCGTGTGGACCTCCATTTCCGTCGACGAGGAACTGGGCTATGCGTATCTGCCCATCGAAGCGCCGACGAACGACTATTACGGTGGACACCGCCTGGGTGACAACCTGTTCGCGAACAGCCTGGTGGCCGTCGATTACCGGACAGGCGAAAAGATCTGGCACTTCCAGATCGTCCACCACGATATCTGGGACTACGACAACCCCGCCGCGCCGATCCTGGCCGACGTAACCATCGACGGCGAGGCACGGAAGATCGTTATCCAGAACACCAAGCAGGGGTATTCCTATGTCTTCGACCGGGTGACGGGCGAACCGATCTGGGAAATGCCCGAGACGGACGTTCCTGCGAGCGACGTGCCCGGCGACCGGGCGTCGCCCACGCAGCCGATCCCTGTCAAGCCGGCTCCATGGGAACACCAGGGCATCAGTCAGGACGATCTGGTCGACTTCACGCCTGCGGTCCGCCAGGAAGCGATCAACCTGATGGGGAATCACCGATACGGTCCGCTTTTCCAGCCTCCGTCCCTTGCCGAGGCACCGGATGGAACGATCGGTACGATTCAGATCCCGGGCGCCAATGGCGGGGTCAACTGGAACATGACCTGCCTGGATCCGGTTTCCGGCGTGAACTTCATCCCCTCCAACACCAGCATTTCCAAATTGGCGTTACGCGCGCCGGATCCTGAAGAATCGGACATGGACTACTTCTCGGCCGGTCTGCGTGCGCCGAGGGTATTCGGAGAGATTCCGCTGGTCAAGCCGCCCTGGGGCCGCATCACCGCGGTCGACATGAATTCGGGCGACCACGTATGGATGGCGCCGAACGGAGATACGCCGCAGGCCATCAAGGATCTGCCCGAGCTCGCAGGCGTCGATCTTCCGAAGACCGGCAAGGCCACCCGGATCGGTTCTCTGGTAACGAGCACACTGCTTTTTGCCGGAGAGGGTTACGGCGGTGATCCGTACTTCCATGCCTACGACAAGGCGACCGGCGAGGTCGTAGCCTCGATAGCACTGCCCGCCTCCCAAAGCGGCATGCCCATGACCTATATGCATAACGACGTGCAGTACATCATCATGACCGTAGGCGCCAGTGGCCATCCCGCCGAACTGGTTGCGTTGAAACTGGGTGAAGAGCCCGAAGCCGAAGAAGGCGAATAGTCGGAAAGACGGAGAGCCTGAGCAAGCGAATAACAGAGGAGATACGCAATGAAACGCTACATGTGGAGCGTGGCGGCCGCCGTCATGATCCTTGTCGGTATACACGGCACAGCCGCCGCGCAGGATAACATGCTGACCGACGCCGAGAAAGAGGCGGGCTGGAAGCTCCTTTTCGACGGCAATACCCTCCTGGGATGGACCCACCGGGGCGGAACGGCAACCTGGACGGTGGAGGACGGCATGCTCACCGGTGAAGTAACGGGCCGGGGTCCCGGATACATCGGTACCTACGACGAATTCACCGATTTCGAGCTGAGTGTGCAGTTCAACCAGGATGCCGGACATAACAGCGGCGTATTCGTCCGAGGACCGCGCGATACCGGGGCGAGGGTGAATCAGTATTCCTTCTACGAGATCAATATCGCAGACACCCATAGCTCGGGATATACCACGGGCAGCATCGTGGCGCTGGCCATATACGAACCGCCACCGAAAACCGAAGGCCAGTGGAACACCATGGTCATCACCGCCGACGGACGCGACATCACGGTCACGCTGAACGGGGAAGAAGCCGTTAAGATCCAGGATTCCTCTCATTACAGCGGCGTCGTCGTGCTGCAGGCCTTCGGCCAGGGCAAAATCCGTTTCAAGAATGTCAAAATTCGTGCATTGGATTAGTGAACACTGCGGGGCGGGCCCGGCGTCCGCCCTGCCGTATACATTCGGTACACGATGAGACGATTCCTTCCTTTCTGTGTTGTAATCCTGTCCTACCTGCTTCCCGCCAACGCCTGGCAGCAGTCCGACCCGGATACCACCGACGCTTCCGTCGATTACATCCTCCAGCCCGTCGAGGTGAGGGCCACGAGGTACGTCCGCCCCGTGCTCGACGTACCCTACGCGGTGGACGTGGTGGACCGGGACGCGATTCAGCTTGCCGAACCGGGGCTGTCGCTGGAGGAGAGCGTGCGCAGCCTGCCCGGCATTATCGTACACAACCGCAACAACGTGTCCCAGGGCGACCGGATCAGCATCCGGGGCCTGGGAAGCCGGGCTTCATTCGGCGTCCGCGGCGTGAAACTGGTGCTGGACGGCATTCCCCTGACCATGGCCGACGGCCAGTCACAGCTGAATAACCTCGATCTCACTTCAGCCGGGCAGATCGAGGTGCTTAGGGGACCCAGTTCATCGCTTTACGGCAATGCGGCGGGTGGGGTCATCCAGATTCGCTCCGAGGAGGTACCGGACCGGCCCTTTCAAGTCACGCCGCGCTTCATTACCGGCTCTCACGGTTTTCGGCGCATACAGGGCAAGGCAACCGGCAGTGCCGGCGACAATCGGTTTCTCGTCAATTTCAACACATTATGGATCGACGGGTACCGCGACCACGCCTTCGCACGGTCGACCGGGATCAACGTGGTGGGTAAACGTGCGATCAACGAGACCTGGCATCTGACTACCGTCATCAACTACTTCAACGCCCCGTACCAGTTCAACCCGAGTTCGCTGGATAAGGCCACGGCCGAGACGGACCCTGCCGGCGCGAGGTTCTTCGTCCGGAGCCAGGGCGCTTCGAAGCGGGTCAGGCAGACCCAGGGCGGCGTTTCCTTGCGGTACGAAACAGAAGGGAGGCAGGGCGAGGTCACGGTGTTCGGAATGGGGCGCTCGCTGTTCAATCCCATCCCGGGACGAGTCATCGACCTGGACCGCCGTGGCGCCGGAGCCCGGGGGATTTACAGCCATCAGACCGGAATCGGTACGGGCGGATTGAGACTGACTTTGGGATTGGACGTGGAGATACAACGGGATGAACGACTTGAATACGGGAACGATGGCATACCCGGCGACCTTGTGGGCGCACTGGACGACGGACGCGTATTCGACGAGCTTTCGCTGGGAGACCTCAGGCTGGACCAGGAGGAGAGTGTTGACGGCATCGGACCCTTCATGGAATTCGAATGGACGCCGCGGCCGGATGTCATCGTAACCGCCGGCGGTCGTTATGACCGGTTCAAGTTCGATGCGACGGATCGGTTTCTTTCCGATCGGACCGACGACTCAGGCACACGGAACATGGCACAGTTCAGTCCCCAGCTCGGTGTGGCATTCCAGCCGGCTCCCCTCACGGCGTTCTACGGCAGTTTTTCCACGGCTTTCCAGACCCCTACCACGTCGGAACTGAGCAACCGGCCCACGGAAGCCGGGGGATTCAATCCCGGCCTGGAACCCGAACAACTGCGCGGATTCGAGGTGGGCGTGAAGGGATTTGTGCCGGAAGCCGGGTTGTCCTATGACGCGGCCGTGTTCGCCTTTGGGATCCGCAACATGCTTTTGCCCTTCCAGATCGACAATCCGGAGACGGACGAGATCTTCTTCCGGAACGCCGGCCAGACGCGGAACCGGGGCATCGAACTGAAGCTGACCTGGTCACCACTCCCCGCGCTCGACATGGCGCTGGCCTACACGGGGATGCAGTTCCAATTCAGCGATTTTGAACTCGAACGGGAGGTCGAAGGTGACACCAGGCTGTATCAGCTTTCGGACAACGAAGTGCCCGGTGTACCACCCCATCATCTGTTCGCCGGTATCACATACACTCACCCCTGCAGCGGCGCCTTCGTGGAAATGAACGCGCAGTGGACCGCGGACTACTTTGCCAACGACTTCAACGGTCCCGCGCCGGGAAGCAGCAAGCCGAAATCGGACTTCATCAACGAGGGTTACGCGCTGTTTGATTTACGTGCGGGTATTGCCTATAATGGGGATATGATCGGCGGCATCCTCTTCGCGGGCGTCAACAACCTGTTCGACACCCGTTACAATGGTTCCATCGTCCCAAATGCCTTTGGAGACCGCTTCTTCGAACCGGCGGCGGGCCGAACGTGGTACATAGGGTTCGGACTCCCCATCGGTGCGGGAGCGCGTTAGTACCCGTATAGCCGCACATCCCTGTCTGCACAATCACCGGAGTGGTACATGAATTCGTTTCTGCGCGTACTTGGCCAGTTTGCCTTCGTCATCATCCTGGATGTCCTGGTGGTCGGCCTGATCTACTACGAAGCGGAGCGATCGAAAGTCGCACAGGCCAATGCCAGAGCCGAGGCGGCCAAGCCCGTGACGATGTTCGACCCGCGAACGGGCCTGGAGCTGAACCACCGGACCCGGCTGATCATGGGCGACGGCTACCCCGTCGTGGAAAGGGAATGCGCCCAATGCCATCCTACCCAGATCATCCGTTCCTATAGGGCGAACCGCGAGGAGTGGCTCGACGCTATCCGGTGGATGCAGGCGGAAAAGGGATTGAAAAAATTCGATAATAAGACCGAAGAAACCATTCTTACCTATCTGGAAAACTACTACGGCAGGTAACGCTGCTGATGGCCCACCAGGTCGAATCCGAAATCGATGCCATAGAATACGCCTTCGACCGGGGTTGGTCTGATGGCCTTCCCGTGGTGCCGCCCGTCCGCGATCGCATCGTTCGGATGCTCGATGCGCACGGCATTGTACCGGATCGGGAAATCGGCACGGTGCCTGAGCGGAACAGATCCATCTCAGCCGAACTGGTGGCGGCGAACGCGGTTATGGCAGGATGCACTGATTCGCTGTTCCCTGTCGTCCTGGCCGCGGTCGAGGCCATCCTGGACCCGGCGTTCAACATCGTCGGACCGTCGGCCAGCACCGGCGGCGCCGCACCCCTGGCGATCGTCCACGGTCCCGTTGTGAAATCGTTGCGTTTCAATCCGGAAACGGCCGTGCTCGGTGCGGGCAATCGGTCCAATCTGACGCTGGGGCGTGCCTTGAACCTGGTTATACGAAACGGTGTCGGCAGCGTGCCGGGTGACCTGGACAGGGCGACGATAGCCCATGCCGGACGCATCGCCTACTGTCTGCCGGAAGCCCGTTGCGCCGGGTGGCCGACCCAGGGCGAAGAACTGGGCGTTTCCCCAGACAAAAACGCAGTCACGGTCCTTGCCGCCGAAGCACCCCACTCCGTAGCCGACCACGTTAACGACGAGCCCGATGGCCTGATCAACTCGTTTGCGCGCGTCGCACGGACGACCAACTACGCCGGCGCGGCCATCGTATTCGTCATCTGCCCGGAACACCGATCAGTATTCAGCCGGGCCGGGTGGGCTCGTGAAATGATCCGTGAGGCGCTTTTCGAACGCACGGCGGCCACGGGATGTGAAATCCAGGCAACGGGCCGGCACGACGACCTGGGTCCCGAAGAACGCGTCACGCTGACGCCGGACCGGGATGGCATATGGATCATTTTCGCTGGAGGATCGGCCGGCGGACATTCCGCCATCATTCCGCCGTGGCTGGGTTCGGGCAGGGGCGTCGGGTCGCGGCCGGTTACGCGCCGGATCTCAACCTGCGCCACCAGGCAATGACCGGATCGTACTGAATACCCGCCTTCCGCGGAAAAATGGAGCGTGTGAAATGCCGGTAATCCTCGTTGATCCCACGGCCTCGGCCGACACGTCGACCCTTCGCATGGCGCGGCGGCCCCTGGGTGTTCAGCATGTCACAGCCGCACTGGTGGGAAACGGCAAGCCCAATTCCGACGTGATCCTGCGCGGCCTCTTCGAGCAGTTAACGATTCGCCTGGCCCATCCTGTGGAATCGGTCGAATACACCAAGGAAAGCGCGAGTCGCGTGCTGTCGGAAGAGATGACCGATCTTATCGTAAGGCGCTGCAATTTCGCACTCGTGGGAGTCGGAGACTGAGGGTCCTGCAGCGCGTGCAGCATGCACGATGCCCTCATGCTCGAGCACCTTGGACTTCCGGCCGCGCTGCTTTGTACGTCCAACTTCATACACACCGCGCGGGTGATGGCGCAACAACTGGGAAACGGTGGCTATCCCATAGTCGAAATCGAACATCCCATCGGCCGGTTGGACGGGAAAGCACTCGCTGCCCGGATCAACCAGGCATTGGACAAAGTCATTGAACAATTGATGTAGTTAATTTTAGTAAGTTATTGTGTTGCTTTGGGTTTTAATCAGCATCTGAATCGTTTCTGCAGGAGGGAACCATGCCGAAAACCTGTTGGATCATGATCCCGGCCGTGCTGCTGTCCGGGGCGTTCACCCTTGCCGCGGAAGCCCAGCAGACGGCGCCGCAGACGGGACTGCGGGAGAATCCCTCGCGCGTCCACGCCCTGGAGGACGCCCGGATATACGTCCGGCCCGATCTCGTGATCGACAGGGGCGTCGTGATCGTCCGGGACGGGCTGATCGTGGAAGCCGGAGCGTCCGTCGACGTCCCACCGGACGCCCAGCGGTGGGACTATTCCGGCAAGACCATTTATCCCGGGTTGATCGAAATGTTCACGCAGGCCGGCCTGCCGGAAGAGGAAGCGGAGAAGTCCACGGGGTCGACCCACTGGAATCCCGGTGTCCGTCCTGAACGCGACGCCGGCGAAGCATATCGCGTCAGTGAGCAGGAACTCGCCCGGTTGCATAAATCCGGTTTCGCGGCGGCCATGGTCGTAGCCGATCGAAGCGTTTTCGCTGGCAGCAGCGCGGTGGTGAACCTGGGTTCCGGATCGCCCAACGAGAACATTCTGAAGCGCGATGTATTCCAGCATCTGCGCATGAAGAGAAACCGGAACCGCACCTATCCGGCCTCCATGATGGGCGTCGCGGCCCTCATGCGGCAGACGATCCTGGACGCGCAATGGTACCGGGACGCTCATGCGGCTTACGTCGAGAATCCCCACCAGGACCGCCCGGAGGACAATGACGCGCTGGCGGCGCTGGACGGGGTGATCGCCCGCGGCCAGGCCGTTCTAATGAGTGTCGATGACGACCACGCCTTCCTGCGCGCCGCCCGCCTGGCGGATGAATTCGGACTTCGATTCCTCGTCCGGGGCAGCGGCCATGAATATCGCATGCTGGACGCGGTGCGCGAAGTGGGGGCGCCGGTCATCCTTCCGCTCGATTTTCCACAATCGGACGATCTCTCCGTATCCACGCCGGAAGACGCGGTGGACGTCACTTTGGAAGAACTTCGGCATTGGGAACTGGCGACCGGGAATCCGGGCCGACTGCACCAGGCCGGGATCCCCATCGCGCTGAGTAGCACAAAATTAGGCAATGGGGCCGACTTTCACGAAAGGGTGCGGGAAGCGATCGAGCACGGACTGGAATATGAAGCCGCGCTGGCCGCGTTGACCACGACCCCTGCGTCCATGCTTGGCCTCAGCCGCCAACTCGGTACGCTGGAGTCCGGGAAACTGGCCAACATGACGATTACCGACGGCCCCCTGTTCGCTGAGGGCGTGCGCGTGCAAGATGTGTGGGTCGCGGGTAACCGTCACGTGGTCACCCCACGCCCTGTAGTCGATCCACGGGGGACGTGGCTGGTCGTCCTGCAGGGAGACAGCCTGTCGCTGGCCATTGAAGGTTCGGCGAGTGCTCCGAAGGGCACCATAGACAAGGAAGGGACCACGATCAAGACGGACCGCATGGATCTGGACGATACCCGTATCGCATTCAGCGTTGAGCATGAAGCGCTGGGTGAAACCGGCGTTTGGCGTTTTTCGGGTTCAGTCCAGGACGACCGGATCACCGGCCGGGCTGTACGCCCCGATGGCGAAAGCGTGAGCTGGTCGGCGGAACGCATCGCGGCGCCTGATGAAGCGGAAACGTTGGAGATTCCGGGGGCCGCCGCGGCAGCCGAACCGCCGGCGCTGTATCCACCCGGAGCCTTCGGCAGAGAAAGCGCGCCGGCGCAGCCGGAATACCTCGTCGTGCGGAACGCCACGGTGTGGACGCTGGACGAGCGGGGCAAACTGGAAAACGCGGACGTGCTGATCCGCGCGGGGAAAATCTCCGAGGTGGGTACGAACCTCGAAGCGCCGGAGGACGCCATTGAAATCGACGGTACCGGCAAGCACGTCACGCCCGGCGTCATCGACGCCCATTCGCACACGGCCATCATGGAGGGCATCAACGAGGGTACGCAGGCCGTGACCGCCGAGGTGGGTATCGGAGACGTCATCGACAGCTACGATATCGCCATGTACCGGGAGCTGGCCGGCGGTCTCACCGTGGCCAACGTATTGCACGGCTCGGCCAATCCGATTGGCGGCAAGAACCAGGTCATCAAGCTGAGATGGGGTACAGGCCCCGAAGAATTCAAATTCTCCGAAGCCAAGGCGGGGATCAAATTCGCCCTGGGCGAAAACGTCAAGCGCAGCAACTGGCGCATTCTCAGCGATCGCTATCCACAGACCCGCATGGGGGTCGAACAGATCATCCGCGACCGTTTCCGCGCGGCACGGGAATATCAACAGTCGTGGGACCAGTACAACGCCCTGGAAGATAAATCCGGCGTCGTCCCTCCCCGGCGCGACCTCGAATTGGAAACACTGCAGGAGATCCTGGCCGGTGAGCGTCTCGTCCACTGTCATTCCTATCGGCAGGACGAGATCCTGATGCTCCTTAGGGTGGCCGAAGATTTCGGATTTACGATAGGTACGTTCCAGCACGTGCTGGAGGGGTACAAGGTCGCGCCCGAACTCGCCGCCCACGGCGCGGGTGCTTCCGCCTTCAGCGATTGGTGGGCCTTCAAGGTGGAAGCCTACGACGCCATACCCTACAACGGGGCCTTGATGCACGACGCGGGCGTCCTGGTCACCTTCAACTCCGACAGCGATGAACTCGCCCGGCGACTGAACACCGAGGCGGCAAAGGCGGTGAAATACGGCGGGGTCGACGAGGTGGAAGCCCTGAAGTTCGTCACGCTCAACGCGGCGAAGCAACTGGCCATCGAACCCTGGGTCGGATCGCTCGAGCCGGGCAAGGACGCCGATTTCGTGATCTGGAACGGCCATCCCCTGTCCACGTATACGAAATGCGAACAGACCTGGATCGACGGAAGAAGATACTTCGATATCGATGAAGACAGGCAGATGAGGAAAGAAGTGAAAGAACAAAGAACGAGACTGATTCAGAAACTGCTCAAGTCGCCCGATGCGGACGAAGGATCGTCCGAGACCGGGGAAGCGTCGCCGGAGGCGCAGGACCGGACAGGCCGGTTTCCTGACGGACAGGCCGGTTTCCCGGCGAATGGAGGTTGGTGATGATGATATTGCCCCGGACAATCCAGGGGACGCGGCGTTCGGCGAAGTCCTCCGGCGCCTGTTGGAATCGAACGATAGCTGTACTCGCAGGCGCCTGTAGGATGCGGACGATGGCTGTACTATTGATTGTTGGTCTCGCATCAGGTCCCATGGTCGACGAAGCGGCTGCTTCCAAACAGAAACCCGCCGGACCGCAGGCTCGTCCCATCGCTCTGACCGGCGGAACCGTGCATACGGTGAGCGGCGCTGTCCTCGAAGGTTCCACGGTGCTCTTTGATGATGGCGTGATTACAGGTATCGGGACCGATCTGGTCCTGCCCGAAAACACCCTGGTCATCGACGTTACGGGGAAACATGTGTATCCCGGGCTGATCGCCGCGCCGACGACCCTGGGACTGACCGAAATCAGCTCGGTGCGGGCGACCCAGGACAACGTGGAAATCGGGGACGTTACCCCGAGCGTTCGCGCGGTTACCGCCGTGAATCCCGACAGCGAGTACTTCCCTGTTGCCCGCGCGAACGGGATACTGACTGCCCTGACCATGCCCAGTGGAGGCCTGATCTCCGGTCTTTCCGGACTTATCGCGCTGGATGGCTGGACCACCGAGGAAATGACGCTGCAATCGACGGTGGGACTTCACGTACGCTGGCCATCCTACCGCGTATTCGGTTTTCCCGGCGCGGACAGCCGGGAGAAGCAGGTCGAAGCGCGCAGGGAAGCCCTTACCAGGTTACGCGACGCCTTTCGCGAAGCCAGGGCGTACATGATCGCGAAGGAGGCCGAACGCACCGGCGGGCCGTTTCATCCATCCGACCTCGGCTGGGAGTCGATGATCCCGGTGCTCAAAAAGGAATTACCCGTACTCGTACACGCATCTGAAGTAAAACAGATCCACGCCGCCATCGACTGGGCCCTCGCCGAAGATCTCAAGATCGTCCTGGTCGGCGGGGCGGACGTATGGCGCGTGGCGGACCGCTTGAAGGAAAACGCGATTCCCGTGATTATCGGCGCTGTGCATTATCTACCCGCACGCCGTTGGGAAGCCTATGACGCACCGTTCACCAACGCCCTGAAGCTTTATGAAGCCGGCCTGGATTTCTGCATCGGCGAGCGCAGGGTATGGCTCGAAGGCGGCGGCGGTTCGAACGTTCGGAACCTGCCCTACCACGCCGCGACCGCGGCGGCCTACGGCCTGCCCAGGGAAGAGGCGTTAAAATCCGTCACCCTCTATCCGGCGCGTATCCTCGGGGTGGAAGACAGGCTGGGATCCCTGGAGACGGGCAAGGACGCCACCCTGATCGTGACCGACGGGGATCCCCTCGAGATCATGACCCAGGTGGAACGGGCCTTTATCCAGGGCCGGCCGGTCGATATCAGCAGCAAGCACACCGACCTGTATGACAAGTACCGGACCAGACTGGAGCAGATGAAGTGACCGCGTGTCGTTGAGGCCATAACTGCCATGTCCTATTCCCTACTCCTGAGCGGCTGCGGCAGCGCCGGCAAATACGTGGCGCACGTGGCCGAGCAAAGCGGCCGCGCCCGTGTGACCGCCGTCTTCGACCCGGTCGAGGCCAAACTTGCAGCGGCCAGGTCGCTCTATCCCGATGCCGCTACCGGTGACGACCTTCGGACGCTGATCGTGAATACACAGCCGGACGTCGTCGCCGTGGCCGGACCGGACCACCTGCACGCCGATCAGACCGTCATGGCCCTGGAACTCGGCGCCCACGCCCTCGTGGAGAAGCCGCTGGCCACGACCGTCGCCGACGCACGGCGCATCATCGACGCCGCCGACAGGACGGGCCGGACGGTGATGGCGGATCATACCATCCGGTACATGTACCCCTGGCGGGAAATGTCCATGGCAGCCCGGTCGGGTGAGATCGGGGACCTCTTCTTTGTCCAGGGCGACTATATCCACGACATGTGGTCCATCTACCATCCGGGCGGACGTGGCCACACGCCGTGGCGGATCGACCGGGATAACCCGCAGAACATACTCCTGGGCGGCGGCTGCCATCCCATAGACAACATCCTGTCCACTGTCGATTCGCCCGTCGGCGAGGTCTTCGCCTACAGCAGCAAACTGAGCGTGCCCGAGTTTCCGTCGGACGACTGCTATATCGTCATGCTGAAATTCGAGAACGGGGTGCTCGGAAAGGTTTTCGTCTCCAGCGGTTGCTCTGGGGAAGGCATGGGAGGCGGCATGCTGGCCGTCTATGGCACCGAGGGAACACTATGGAACGGCAAGTTGTACCGGCGGGGCAAGGAACCGGTCTTACTGCCCAATGCCTCGGACGATGCCGCAGTAGGGGGGCACGGCTGGGGCCGATCCGTTGTCGACTTCCTGGATACGCTTGACGGCAAAATGGAAAATCCGATTCCCGCACGGGTCGGCGCCCGCGTCGTGGCGGTATGCGAAGCCGGTTTGGAATCCATCCGCACCGGCCACCCGCAAAAGCCGGAATGGCCCTGACGACGCGGCCCCGTTGAAGCCGAAATGGTCCTGACGACATGCCACCCGCAAAAGCCGGAATGGCCTTGACGACGTGGCCCCGTCAAAGCCGATCAACTGGCAGCCAGCCTATCCCGACCGCAATCCTCTGAAGAAAGCCATACTCCGCACCACCGCTTCCCGCAACCCGGCTTTTCGGTAGACCTTCACCGATGCAAAATGCGGATAGTTTATACCTTTCAAGGCATGGAGTACTTCCGCGAAGTCGATTCGGCCGGTTCCCGGACGGCCGCCGTGGCTTTCACAGAGATGCACGTGCCTGAGACTGGCGCCGCAGTCCTGGATCGGCTGGACGAGAGAGGTCTCTTCGATATTCATGTGGATCGTATCGACCATGGGATGAAAAGCGCTCGACCCGATGGCGCGGATCAGTTTACGGACCTCTCCCACGCTGTGATTGAACCCCACCTGCAGGTGGTTTATCGGCTCGATCACAATGTCTATACCTTGCGATTCCGCTTCCCTTCCAACAAGCTGCAGGCAGGAGACGATCCGTTCGTTGGCGACATCCGGATCCGGTTCATCGGACCGCAGTCCCTGAAGCAATCCGACCACGAGTATGGCGTTGAACCGTTCCGCGGTCTCCAGGTTCTCCACCAGACGTGCGACGGTCATTTCGCGGATTGATTCATCCGGGGCGCTGAGACAGAGCCCTTCCTCGTATGCCACACCCGTGAGCAAGGAAACAATTCGCAGTTTATTGTCGCGGGCAGCGCGTTCGATTTCATCCAGCCGGCTCACCAGTTCAGGTGAGAGGTTCAGTTCGACGCCGGCATATCCTCTGGATCTTATGAAACCGAAGGTATCGTCGATACTCCCGCCCCATCGAGCCGGGGGATCGATCAGCATGTAGCTGAGGTTTTCCATGTGTCCGGGGCCTTAAGGGTGCTCTCGCCGATCAAAACGTGGTAGATGGCAGAATTCTCAACTCAGTGTGCCAGATTCTCATTGTTCCCGACAATATAGGTTGTTGCCTGAGGAACCCGATAGATGTTTCTTAGTTGAAATCCTGTCCAGTATCTGATTCCCGGAACCAGCATGGAAACAAACCTAGGCATCCTCTCCATCGTGCCACCGGCCCTTGCCATCGTGCTGGCCTTCACGACCCGGAACGCCGTGTATTCCCTGGCGGTGGCCTGCCTGGTCGGCGTCCTGATATCGGGCCAGGGTCCCCTGGGGTTTTCCCAGTTGATGATCAACGCGATCGGAAACACCAGTTTCTCCTGGGTATTTCTTCTCGAGATCTGCATCGGGATCATGATCGCCTTTTTCATCCGAACCGGCGCCATCCAGACGTTTACCCAGTGGGTGGCGTACCGGCAGCTGTCGCGCAAGGGCGTGCAGCTCTGGACGTGGGTGCTGGGCATGTTCGTCTTCTTCAGCGATTACTTCAGCCCACTGTTCGTCGGGACCACGATGCGGAGCCTGGCCGACAAGGCGCGGATTTCCAGGGAGAAGCTGGCCTATATCGCAGACTCCACCTCGGCCCCGGTCATCGTCCTCATGCCCTTCACGGGATGGGCGATCTACATATCGGGACTCACCATCGGCATGGGCCCCATTGCCAATCCCGGCGATGCGCTGAACGCCTTCATACATTCCATTCCCTACAATATCTATGCCTTCGCGGCGGTAATTCTGGTCGGTCTGTTTTCCGCCGGGCTGGTCCCCGAATTCGGTCCTATGAAGAAAGCGGAACGCAGGGCTTTGAACGAAGGCAAGGTGCTCAGAGACGGGGCGGTACCACTCATCGGACGGGAACTGACCGAGACCCCCATGTTCCCGGAAATCAAGCCGCGCCTGTTCCTGAACTTCATCCTGCCGGTCATCCTGATTATCGTCATCGTCCTGGGCTCGTTCATTCTAACCGGGTCCGCGAAGACGCTCGAGGCCTATCTCGCCGTCGTGATTTTCCTGGGTATTTCGATTCGTATACAGGGTATTCAGCTGAACGACATCATGGACACGGCGATGACGGGTATCAAGGGGATCATGCCGGCCATCATGATCCTGGCATTCGCCTATACCATCAACCAGCTGAGCAAAGACATGGGCACGGCCGACTATATGGTATCGATTTCGAGGGATTTCCTTACCCCGTCCATGCTCCCCCTGTGCGCCTATGTGCTGGCAGCCGTGATGGCCTTTTCCACCGGCACTTCCTGGGGTACCTTTGCCATCATGCTGCCGATCGCGGTGCCCGTGGCACTGGTTTATTCGGGGGACGTATTGACCGACATCGTATACGCGACCATAGCGGCCGTGGCCGGCGGCGGGGTCTTCGGCGATCACTGCTCTCCGCTCTCCGACACCTCCATCCTCGCCTCGACAGGCGCCGCATCCGACCATATCGATCACGTCAGAACGCAGATCCCCTATGCGATGATCGCCGCCGTGCTCACGGGCGTCGTATATCTCGTCATGGGGCTGACCGTGTGGTCCTGATCGTCTGCAACTGACCGATTGCGATTGACCGTGTGGATCTGGCTACGTGGATCTGGCCACGTGGTCCTGATCGCGCAGCCCAGGTACTATGGACATGATCCGGTTCCCTTAGCCGTCCAATGACAACGATTATACTTCAGTATATCCGATCCTTCCGCGCGGTCCTCATCGGGGCCGCGCTTTCGATATTCATCGGTTTTACGGGAGAATACGCCGCCAACCAGATCGGAATCGAACCGGCAGCGACCCATCTCCCGCCGGTGTTCCTGGTCCCGTTCCTGTTCTGCGTGCTGCTGCCCAACGTTCTGATCGGTCGGATACGTCCCGCATGGGGCCTTTCTTTCTATGAAATGATCGTCATCTTCGCCATGGGCTGGATCGCCTCCACGGTGCCCGACCAGGCCATGACCAAGTACCTGCTCGTCGTAATCACCGCACCGTTCTACTTCGCTTCACCGGAAAATGCCTGGGAATCCATCTTCTTTCCTTATCTGCCAGAATGGCTGGTCCTCAGCGACCGGGCAGCGGTAAGGGTGTTCTACGAAGGACTCCAGTCCGGCCAGTCCATCCCCTGGGGCGCCTGGCTGTCCCCTCTGTTCTGGTGGGGTTCCTTCATTCTAGTCCTGCTTTTCGTCGGCGCGTGCATTGTAGTAATGCTCAGGAAACAGTGGGTCGAACACGAACGTCTCCAGTTTCCCCTGGGAGAAGTGGGCCTGCACCTGATCTCGCTGGGCGGAGGAAAGTCAGACGGCATCAGCCGCTGGACCCTGACCGGTGCGGTGGCCATGTCGCTTTTCATGATCTGTAACATCATCTCATTCTGGGGCGCGTGGCCCCCGTTACCAATCATGGCGGAGCATTCCCGGGTTCTTACCCTCGATCCCGCTTTTCCCGGTCTCAACTTTCAGATGAACGTGTTCGTCTTCTGCCTGCTGATCTTCGTAAACCGGGACGTCCTGTTCAGCATGTGGTTCTTCCTGGTCTTTTACGTTCTCCAGGAGGGTACGCTCAACATGGTCGGCATCGGTTCCACCTCCGGAACCATTATCCACGGGGGCCTGGCAGGTATCCAGTCGATCGCCGGGCTGGTGACCTTCGTCCTCTTCGGTCTCTGGATGGCCCGTAGGCATCTGAAAGAAGTCTGGCGGCACGCGCTGGGCCGAAACGGCCGGCTGGATGACGCCGAAGAGCTGTTCTCCTATCGGACTGCCGTCTTCGGATTTCTGCTCGGCATGTCCTTCATCGTGTGCTGGCTGTACGCCGCCGGTCTGTCCCTGCCGATCATGGCCCTGTTCATCACGCTCCTCTTCATCTTCTATATCGCCATGGCGCGCGTGGTGGCCGAAACGGGCGTGGTGACGCTCGATCTGCCCATCAACAGCCACCAGTTCTCCATCGCCATCGTCGGTTCGTCCCAGATCAGCCACGGCGATTTGACCACACTGGGCATGGCCAACGGGTTCGCGCGCAACTGGCGCACCTTCACCATGATCGGCACATCCCACGTGGCCTGGCTCAAATCACAGTGGCGGCAGCGCATGAAGGCACAGTACAATAACAAAACAGTGAACGGAGTTTCCCACCGGCAGCCCTCCGCAAAGCACCTCTTCGCCAGCGTGGCCGCGGCGTTCTGCCTGAGTGCCACGGCTTCCATCGGATATCTGATCTACGCCGGAAACACTTACGGTGCCCAGAGTCTACGGACCGACCTGGGCACCACGCGGGGCAACCAGTTCTACGACCTGATTGTGACCTGGGTCAACAACGCGACCCAGATCAACGAACTCGAAGTACTGTTTTTCGGAAGCGGCGTTGTAATGATGTTCGTGCTCCTGGCCGGAAGGATACTCCTGCCGTGGTGGCCCCTCCATCCCATAGGCATGGTGGTCGTCATGTCCGCCCCGGTGCGAAGCGCGTTTTTGCCGATCTTCCTGGCGTGGCTGGTCCAGACCATCGTGTTCCGCATCGGAGGTCCGGCACTTTACCAGAAGGTCCGACGGATGTTTATTGGCGTCCTGCTCGCTTATCTGTTCTGGCAACTCGTCGCCATGGGGGTCGACCTGGCCTGGTTCCCGGACCAACCCCATCGATGGGAATCGTACTGAGTACACGGCAGGTTAATAAACATCGGGAGTCGATCAGCGTCTTTCATCCGAGTTCCGATTCATCCATGCGGCGTGACACCTTCCGGGGTCCCTCACATTGCCCGCATCTAAACTCTTGGGGGAGATAACAAATGCAGTTCATCATGTTCACGAAGCATCTCGAAGGCCTTACTATTCCGGAAATAGCGGAGAAACTCCAGAGCGTGGGCGTTTCCGGCGCCGATCTGTGCGTGCGCGACGGCTATCCGGTGAATCCCGGCAACATAGACCGGGCCCTTCCGGAAGCTGCGCGGGTGCTATCCGATGTAGGACTTTCCATTCCACTGGTGACCGCGCCGGGGGATTTCACCACGGCCACGCTGGATTACGCGGAGAGATACTACCAGGCCTGCGGCGAGAACGGAGTAAAGCACATCAAGCTGGGGTACTGGCACTGGTCGCCAGGGTCGGATTACTGGACGGAACTGGACCGTGCGCGAAAGGAACTGGACGGATTTCAACGCCTATCGGAGAAAACGGGTGTAAAGACCGTCGTACACAACCATTCGGGGCACTCCATGGGCCTGAACTCCTCCGCAGTCATGCACGTGGTACAGGGATTCGATCCCGCACACGTCGGCGTATTCGCGGACGTGGGACACCTGTCCATCTGCGGGGAGCCGATCGACATGGCGCTCAACATCGTCAGGGAATACCTTTCCGTCATGTCATTCAAGGACCTGGCGCGGGTGCAGCGGATCCGGGACGGCGAGAGGCGGTGGGAGGTCGACGTGGTCCGCCTTGGCACGGGATTCGGAGACTGGAAAACGACCCTTGCCACGCTGAAGGACCAGGGATTCGACGGACCCGTCACCATGCACAGCGAATACGGGGGAGAACCCGTGGACACGGTCGTCGATCTCGCCCGTTCAGATCTGCGTTTCATCAGGAACCTGATGAAACAGTCGTAGGCATGCCGGATAGTCGCGCTAACGGTGCGTGTTCGAAGATCAGTTTGAGAAAACCTGGTCGGCCGGCAACTACCAGCCCCAGATCTGGTTCCAGGCTTCCATCCAGTCCCGGCCCTCGCTGACGACGGTCAGGGGGTCGGGAAACGACACTCCTTGCCTGCCCCTGTGATGTGATGCGTTGTCCACGGTGTCCAGTTCGATGGTGATCTTCGTGGGCGCCGTCGGGACGTATGGATTGATATTCGGCAAGTCCTGCAGCGCCTGCCGCGTGCCGTCCTCGATCATCTGTCGAGCCCGCACCGGGGGTATCTGCCGGGCCGAGTAACGCGAAAGACCCCGTTTCACGGCCACGACCGGCAGGTTCTCGCCCAGGAGTTCCCGGGATTCCCGGCAAACGGCCTCGTCGCCGGTGACCAGCAGCACGGGAACCCCGTAGTGACCGCACAGGGCGGCGTTGATACCGACTTCACCCACCTCGTCGTTATTAAATCTCAGGCTGCGCCAGCCCGTGGTGGATATTGTATGACACATCACGCCGTCGGGGGTGTTCGCCCGGGCGTGCATGCCGACGAAAAGCGCGGCGTCGCATCCCGTTTCGAACATCTCCGTGTAACGCGACCAGGGATGCTTCGCGACCCATTCGCATCCGGGATCGAGCAGTTCGGGCACCAGCGAGTTGAAGGTCCAGTCGCCCCCCGCACCGTGGCAGTCGACCACCACGATCTCAGTTGCCCCCGCAGCCCGTGCGCCCCGAACGGCGGCGTTGATCTCCTCTGTATACAGCCGCCTGCCTTCCTCGTACATGGGCTTGCCACCGTTTACCTGGTCCCAGGCCACGATGCCGCTGACCCCTTCCATGTCTGTCATAATCAGTATTCGCATGTTGCTTCCTTTCGATAATATAGGATCACCCGCATGACCTGGATTACCGTCCCGGGTTTTCCCTTGGCGCAAGCGGCCGTCATTCGAACAGAGAATGACCCGACGCCGGCACGATACCGGCTTCCTCGGCGTGTGCGTACAGGTCACGTATAGCCGCTTCCCCGTCCTCTCCATACTGCAGGGAGTACTCATTCACGTAGAGATCGATGTGTTGCTGCACGACCGTTTCATCCATTTCCTGGGCGTAGCGCCTGATATAGGGCCTGACTTCACCGGGATGGGCATAGGCGAATTCGATGCTCGATCGTATCGACCGGTCGAGCCGTTCGTGCATCGAACGTCCCAGGTCCCTCCGCGCGAGAATTCCTCCCAGGGGTATCGGGTGACCGGTCTCTTCCTCCCACCAGGCTCCGAGGTCGATCACCTGCGAGAGGCCGTATGCTGCGAAAGTAAACCGGCTTTCGTGGATGATCACCCCGGCGTCGACGTCACCGCGTTCGCAGGCCGGCATGATCTCGTCGAATGGAAGGTAGACCAGTCGATCCAGGGCAGGATCGAAAAGCCTCATTAGCAGTGCCGCCGTGGTCAGGCGTCCGGGCAGCGCGATTTTCTTTCCCTTCAACCGTTCCGGCGACAGCGGTTCTCTCGAAACCACCAGGGGGCCGCATCCCCGGCCCAGCGCCCCACCGGACCGGAGCAGGACGTAATGGTCCCTGAGGTGGGCCAGGGCGTGAAAGGAAATCTTCGTCAGGTCCAGTTTCCGCTCAAGGGCCAGGGTATTCAGGGACTCGATATCTTCCAATACCTCACGGCAAAGAGGCGCATCGGGAATCCTGCCCTGGGTCAAGGCACAGAAGATGAACGTGTCGTTCGGACAGGGAGAGTACCCGAGTGAAAGGGGTGTCATGATGCTACCTGTTTACATGCGGGATCGAAGACGCAGTACATATCTTGGAAAAGAGCCGCTTAGCGCGTGCGCCCCGTCATTGGACTCCCTGTTCCATGATCAGTTCCACCGCCTGCTGGCAGCGGCGGATTGCCAGGGGCAGATCCCACCCGGACAGGTCCCGGTCGACCACCCGGTTGCTGATGCCGCGGATTTCCACAAAGGGAATGCCGTTCGCCACGGCTACATGGGCTGCCGCCGCGCCTTCCATGTTCTCACATATTCCGTCATAGCGGGCGGCCAGCGTATCGCCGACCGACTGTATGCCGCTGCATTGCTGCACGGTGACGAAGGAACCGGCCGCGGTCTGGTGTGCCGGTTCGCCTTCCAGCCCGGATGCGAGGCATTGCCGGATGTTCTCCGTGCGCCCTGCGTCGAGCGGTATCCTGTTGTACAGGGGCTCCCCTGGCGTCTTTCCGTGGACTGCTGTACGGCCGGTGAGCATGGGAAACCCCATCTGCTCCATATCCATCCAGCCCTCCGGTGTCAGGACGCCGGTGTCACCGTACCATTCCTCAGTGGCGACGGCGAGGTCGCCTACGCGGAGACCTGACCGCACGTATGCGCCGCCCACGCCGAATTGCAGGATGATCGCGGGGTCATGTCGAGTCAGCGCCAGGGTCAGGGCCAAGGCCGTATTGACCTGTCCCACGCCGCCCTCGATCAGGAGCACCGTCTTCCCGGACAACGAGCCAATGTGCCACGGTCGCCCCTGGGGTCGATCCGTTCCGTCGACTTTCATCGATGCACGGATCGACTCCTGTTCAATATTCGTAGCGGATACAAGCAGGAAATCGAGTTTCATGGATTCAGCATGTGTTGTCAGATTAAATTCGACCGGTATGGACTATCATCGTAAACTATCGTCGTGTCGGGGGTCCGTATTCGACTGGCTCATGGGACCTGCCCTTCAACGGCCAGCAGATAAAGCGTCTGCGAAACAGATGCCATTTCTATCCATTCACAATAGTCCTGCTCCGCGGCGGCCCGTTGCAGTTCGGTAAGGTACCCATCATTTACCATTTGTCGCCCCCTGGTGGCGGCCACTGCCGCCCAAATGCCCAGTCCCGACTTGTGCTCGGCATGATCACTGTCCGTGTGTTCGTGTTGTTCGGTAACCTTCAGGTCCTTGAGACCCAATCGCTCGAATATTGGGAAGATATGATCGGCCACCGCGTTGTCCATGCCGGCATCGGTCCGCCAGGCCAGAAAGGCGTTGTAGAATAACCTTACGCTCGAAGGAGGTATGGGATCCCATGCAATCTTCTCATGATTGTAATCCAATACCAGAAACCTGCCCCCTGGCGCCAATGTACAAAGGCAACTTTCGATTGCCCTGCACGAATCGGAAAGCCACTGGATCACCCTGGCCGCACTCGCCAGGTCGAACGTACGATCAAAGGGGATACGGTACATATCCGCTGCGACGAAATACGGTCCATGGTGGTGTGCGTTACCTGCCTGTTTGACAAGGTCGAGGTTGATATCGAGTCCGACTGTTATGCCGGGATCGGTTTTTTCAAACATACCCCTGGTAATCGCTCCCGTACCGCAACCGATGTCCAACGCGCTCATACCCGATCGGAGCAGTTCGTCCAGTCGCCGGTGGGAGGAAGCGAGCGTACGCCTGTTCAGTATCTCCTCGGTCCCGGACGGCATGCGCGCTCTTTCTCGCGTTGTTTCCATATCTCCGCGCTACCTTGCTCGTTTAACTTCGACCCATCTGCCTGTGTCGTTCGATTCGACAGCCGCATCGATCACGAGTTGGGCCGCCAGGCCATCACGGAAGGTGGGCGATTCGTCTTCATCCCGGTGGATGTTATTCAGAAAAGTCGTGACGATGCTGTCGTCGCGGGACGTTGCAGGAACCGATACGGGCATGTATTCGTCATCCGAAGCCCGTTCCATCAGGCCTCCGCCGCCCTCCATCTGCCAGAAATAGGAAATCCGTTCGCAATCCACACGAAGGGTATGTTCCTGGTGCAGCCTGCTGGCCCGGATCGACCCGCGGGCTCCGTTCTCGAACCGCAGCAATAACTGGCAGACGTCATCGTTTTCCACCTGCCCGGTCTCGCGCGGGATATCCAGTTCCCCTTCCCGGTGCTTCCTGCGCAGTTCACCGAAATGATCTTCCGTGGTGAGCAATGGACGTTGCGTCACGTACAAGGCCAGTTCCGCGTTCACCTGAGATATCTCGCCGACGAGCCACCGGGCCGCGTCGATCATGTATACCCCGAGATCGCCCAGGGCTCCGGTGCCCGCTTCGGCCCGACGGAACCGCCAGGTGAGCGGGAAATCGGGCTGCCTGGCCCAGTCGAAGGACCAGTGGGCGCCAAATGTATGGACTCTCCCGGCCGTTCCGTCCCGCAACAATCGGGACAGGAGCCGGAGCGCGGGGAACAGTCGAAGGCCCGACTGCATACCGGTTTTTGCCCCGTAGCGACGGGCTGCGAGCCACATCTCCCGCGCCTGTAACCCGTTCAGCGCGAGAGGTTTCTCGGAGAAAACGGACTTTCCGGCCTTCAGGGCCGCCAGGGCGATTGGATGATGCAGATGATGGGGCGTGGTAATGCCGACGGCGTCGACGTCGCTGCGACTGAGCAACTCGTCGACATCCCGGCACACGTTGGGAATGCCATACCGGTCCGCCAGGGATCGGGCGCTTTCGATACGGCGGCTGGCGACCGCGATCAGCGAGGCTTCCTTCCGCCAGGCCTCCGCATGGGAATGGGCAATGTGCCCGGCGCCGATCATGCCGATGCGAACGGAGTCTTTCATGGAGCAACCCGCCGGTGTAGACCAGGAAGAAGCTCAATCTGCCAATCAGCGGGCTTCACCGCCCGCCTCCAGGAGGCCGCCCTGGCGAAGCAGCGCTTCCGTGGTAGGTTCCCGCCCGCGAAAATCTCTGAAAACGTCCATGGGATGCCGGCTGCCGCCGAGGGCGAGGATGGTATCGCGGAACCTGCGGCCCAGGCGACGCATCTCCCCGTCGTTATCCAGGCCCGCTTCCTGGAACGCGGAGAAGGCGTCCGCACTGAGCACTTCCGACCACTTGTAACTATAATATCCCGCCGCGTAACCACCCGCGAAAATGTGGGAGAACGAACAGAAGAACCGATCCTCCGCCAGCGACGGCAGGATCAGCGTCTGCGCATCGATCCGGCGCTGCACGTCCAGGATGGTCTCCGTTCCCTGCGGATCGTAACGTTCGTGCAGTTCCATGTCGAGCAGACCGAAGTTCACCTGCCTGAGGGTATTGCTGCCCTCCCGGAACGTCCTGGCGCCAAGCAGACGGTCGATGATTTCATCCGGCAGCGGTTCGTCCGTCTCGTAATGGCGGGCCAGGCCTTTCAACGTCGCCCGGTCGTAACACCAGTTTTCCATGAACTGACTGGCGATCTCCACCGCATCCCATTCCACGTTGGATATCCCGGACGCCATGCCGTAATCGATATTCGTCAGCATGTGCTGGAGGGCGTGGCCGAACTCGTGAAAAAGGGTTTCCACTTCCCGGAACGTCATGAGGGAGGGTTTGCCGCCGACGGGCTTGCCCTGATTGCAGATCATATAGGCCACGGGCAGCCGGGCAGACTGTCCGGAGGAAGCCATGACCGCGCTTCTGCCCACCAGCGTATCCATCCACGCGCCGCCCTGCTTCTCCGCGGGACGGCTGTACGGGTCCAGGTAGAACCCGGCCACGGGTTCGTTCCGATCGTCGTATACCCGGAAGAACTGTACGTCTTCATGCCATACCGGCGCTTCGCCGGTTGTCTCCTCCAGTCGCACCTCGAACAGCCGCTCCGTGAGTTCAAACAATCCGTTCAACACGCGGGGCAACGGAAAATAGGGTCTGAGCTCTTCGTCCTTCAGGTCGTAGCGCGTCTCGCGAAGCCGTTCCGACCAGTAGGGGACGTCCCAGTGCTTCAGTTCGTCGTCCTTCGCGACGCCTGCCAGCGCCTTGAGCGCCACCATGTCCCGTTCGGCGGCGCCGCGGCTCGCCGAACTCAATTCGTTGAGCAGGCCCCGCACGGATCCCGCATCAGGCGCCATTTTCCGGCTGAGACTCAACTCCGCGAAGGTATCGAACCCGAGCAGTCTGCACTTGTCGTTCCTCAGGGCGATGATCTCCCTGGCGACTTCCCGGTTGTTCCACTGGCCGTCCGACGCCTTGGAGATGAACGCGCGGTACATTTGCTCCCGCAGATCCCGGCGCTTGCTGTGCTGCATGAACGGCATGAAACTAGGATAGTCCAGCGTGAGTACCCACGGACCGTCCGAAGAGGTGGCCTGCCCGTGTCCCTCCTGCCGGGCCGTATCCGCTGCCAGTTCGAGCAGGGTAGCCGGCAGCCCGTCGACTTCTTCAGACTTTGTCAGCGTGATCCTGAAGGCCTTGGTGGCGTCGAGGACATTGTTCGAAAACTTCGTGCTCAGTTCCGCGAGCCGTTCGCTGATCTCGTTATAGCGTTCCCGTCCCGCGTCGTCGAGCCCCACGCCGTTCAACTCGGCTTCGTGGATGGCCGACGCCAGTATACGCTCCTGCGCGGGCTCGAAGTGCTTCGCTTCGTCACTGTCCCGCAAGTCGCAGAACGCCTGGTGCAGGGGTCCGCTTTGGCCGAGCCGGTTGCTGAACTTGACCACTTCGGCGAGCAGGGGGTCGTAGACCTCCCGCAGTTCAGGTGAGTTCTTCACCCCGTGGAGGTGGGACACGATGCCCCATGTGCGTCCCAGGTCGTCTTCTATTTTCTCGAGCGGGTCCATGAGCGCGTGCCAGGTGCACGGCGCTGTTTCCTCGAGACGGACCACGGCCCGTTCGCATCGTTCAAGCACCGCACGGATGCCCGGTTCGATATGACCGATTTCGATCTGGTCGAAGGAGGGCAGGTCGTCCCAGTTCAGCAGTGGATTGCTTTCCATTTGATCGCCTTGCTTTTTTTGAGTGCATGCCTATATCTTTGCATGCCTATATCTTGGGGTACGCTCGCCGCCGGACTCGCGGCGCGAGGCCCTTAGCAAATTACGCGGTGCCACGGCTGAAATCAACCACCATTTACCGCCCGAGCGGAACGAACAACATGACGGAAAAACGATTCAAACGACGGTTGCAGCGATATCCGGCAGTGAGCGACCTGCGCAGACTGACCCGCAAGAGACTGCCGCACATTGCGTGGGAATACCTGGACTGCGGGACGGGGGACGAACGTGCGGTGGCGAGGAACCTGGAGCGTATGGCGGAAGTCACGCTCGCGCCGGTGTTCATGCGGGGCGAACTGAAGCCCGATCTGACCACGAAACTGTTCGGCCGGACGTACAGCGTGCCTTTTGGCGTTTCGCCGGTGGGACTGACCGGGCTCATGTGGCCCAGGGCGGAGTTTATCCTGGCCGCCACGGCCGCAAAATACCGCTTCCCCTACTGCCTGAGTACGGTAGCCACGCAGTCGCCCGAGTCGGTCGGCCCCCTGGTGGGTGACATGGGCTGGTTTCAACTATATCCTCCCAGGCGACGTGAAATACGGGACGATCTGTTGAAGCGCGCCATGGACGCCGGCTTTCATACGCTCGTGGTCACGGCGGACGTACCCGTGGGCAGCCGCAGGGAACGGACCAGCCGGGCGGGCCTGGAGACGCCGCCGCGGATCACGGCCGGGTTCGTGTACGAAGCGCTGATGCATCCCACCTGGACGATTCAGACCCTGCTCGCCGGCCTGCCCAGGCTCAGGGCCATCGAAAAATACGCCGATTCGAAGCAGATGGGCGAGGTGGCGAGTTACGTCGGCCAGGAACTGGGCGGCACGCTGGACTGGGACTATATCCGTGAGGCGCGCGATCTCTGGGACGGGCCGGTGATCGTGAAGGGCATCCTTCATCCCGACGACGCGGAACGGGCGATAGAGACCGGCGTGGACGGCATCCAGGTCTCGAATCACGGCGCGCGGCAGTTTGACGGCACGCTCGCCGCCATCGACGCGCTTGCACCCATCGTCCGCCAGGTCAATGGACGGGCCCGTATCCTGTTCGACAGCGGGGTGCGCACCGGACTGGACATCATCCGGGCCCTGTCGTTGGGCGCTGATTTCGTGTTGCTGGGAAGGGCCTTCATGTACGGCGTGGGCGCATTCGGTAAAACGGGGGGTGATCATGCCTTCGAGATCCTCAAGGCCGATCTCGAAGTCAACATGGCCAACCTGGGATGTGCCTCGGTGGACGAGATCCCCGAACCGGTCCAGCCCGAAACCACATAATAAATGAGCCGGCAATCAAACCGAGCTCATCCCGCCGCTTCCGCCTGCGTTTCCCGACCCGTTTTCCGAGCGTAGAGCACGCTGTAGCATCCCAGCGCGACGGAAAAGGCCGTCCCAATAGCGGCCAGCAGCAGCATACCGCCCATTTCGAATAGAAACCCCGTCACCAGGCTCGCAGAGCTCGCTGCCAGCGCGATAAACATCTCGTTGACGCCCTGGACGCGTCCACGTTCGAGGGGGGCGAGCGCATTGGAAAGCAGAGACGATCCGGCGATGAAACAGAAGTTCCACCCCAGCCCCAGGAGGAAGAGGGCGATTGCGAGCGGAATGAACCGTGGTGAAACAGGTGCGATCACGCAGGAGACGAGGAGGATGATCATGCCCCATATGATCACATTGTGCTGCCCCCACCGCATGATCAGTCGGCCGGTTATGCCGGAAACCCCGAACATGCCGATAGCGTGCGCCATGATAACCCAGGAGATCAGCCACGTGCCATGGTCGTGGTGACTCATGTGCAGCGGTGTAATCACCATGAGCAGCGTCATGACGAATTGGCCGATGACCATGGCCGTGATCCCGTATCGGACGTGCACGTTACGGAGGATTTCCCGCACGGGACGTGCGGTCGACTCGTCGATTTCCGATTCAGCTGAAGGTCTGATCCGCCGGGCGATGTCCAGCGGATCGGGGCGGACGAGAAATACGGTAAGCAATACTGCTGCAAGGCTCAGGCCCACGCCGACGACGAAGGGGCCCGACATGGGCGGGTAGCCGTATTGGGCGATCCAGATCCCCGCCGGCGCCACCATCATGGCGCCGGCGATGGCGCTGATCGTGCCGGCGGAAACGATTCTGCCGATGATGCGCGCCCGTTCGGACTCGGGGTAGATTTCGGCGCCGACAAAGCGGGCCTGCTCGCTGGAACTGCGCGCCATGCCCGCGAAAAAGGACGCGATGCAGAATCCGGCGAAGGAATGGACGGCCACGCTGAGGAAACTCGTTGCCGCGGCGATCAGGGACGACACGTACCCGACCGTAAGCCCGGCCCGGCGGCCGAGGCGGTCCATGATCCAGCCGAAGGGGAAAGCGCTGATCGAGCGGGCGAGAAAGGCGATGGTCATGGGCACGCCCGTCATGCGCTCGCTGTCGGCAAGCTGCGCCGCCAGTATCGGCACCACGGTGAAAGCCGCGACCTGGGTAGCGCCGAAGAGGGCCTGGGTAACGAACAGGGTGTGCGTGATCCGGCTGCGGACCGACTGAAGATGTTCCGGTTCCATTATGCTCCCGCGGACCGGTGCACGTGCCGTACCGCCGCGTGTAACATTCCTCCCACTCAGATGACTTCCAGTCGATCCCGGTCCGGCAACGCGGGGAAGGGTTCAAACGGCAGGGTCTGGTACCAGAATGCCACCGAAGCGATATCGTCCTGGAGCGGTTGAAAGGGGCCGCCTTCGGCAAAACCGAGCAGCTGACGCCAGCCCAGCGCCTGGATCGTCACCCTGAGATCTTCTTCGAACCGTACTGGATCCGACACGTGCCACCGGTACATGCCGAAACGCTGCTGGGACTTGTACAGGCCGTCCGGGCGGATGACCTGGGGCATGCCCGCGTACGGGGTGGTGTATTCCACGTACCGGCCATCGATATCGAAGTTGTATGATCCGCAGAAGTAGTCCTCGACGCCCGTCCCGCAGATCGTCGGAAACTCGTCGTCCCCGTCGATGTAAAACTTGATCTCGCCCTCGCCCCACCATCCGTTGCTGTTGGATCCCCACGCCATGTAGGTGCCGACGTAATGGCCGTGCCCCTTCACACCGTCGACAATGGTGAATACTTCTTTGTACGGAAGGGGGTTCACGCGCCTGAAGTTTGCGTGGAAGTAGCCGATGTCGTCGGGCACTTCGGTCAGGGTGTAGTCGATCTGGTAGTAGACGCGCATCTTCTCGTCGGCGATGTTCTCCAGCGTGATGCGGCAACGTTTGCGGAATGGCATTTCCCAGTAGCAGTTGAAAGAGCTGGCCGGGTTCACGCACACGGCTAACGACGACACGTGCGCGTATTCACTCCAGCCGCAGGCGAAAAAATCACCCACGGGACATTCCACGGAAGGATGTTCCTCGTCGTCCCAGAAAATGCGGAGGATGGCGAAGCGCCAGTGGCCGGTGGGTGTCAGCCAGATATGCTGTATGGCCCCGGATCCTTCGATATCGGCCATCGTCAGTGTTTCGCCGGCTTCGATGTCGAAGGATGGGGAAACCTTCCAACCCTGCCCGAGATGCCGCGCGTTGTGGGCTCCGGTGCCCTCCGTGGCCATGCCGCCCCGGCCCTTGCCGCCGTCCGTGTTTTCCGGCGAGATGGATCGCGTGCGGGCGCGCGACAACCGCGACAGGTTTCCCATGTCCATGCCCAGTCCATTGAACATATGTGCATCTCCTCCCGATATATACTCTTGGAAAAGTGATCTCGGCTTCATTATAATACGTTCCAGGCTTACACTCGCACAGGCCTTTTTAGGTGGTTTCCAGCGACTCGCGGAAGGCGTGCCATGCAACGGGACGTGCTCTACTACATCGCCGATCCCATGTGCTCCTGGTGCTGGGGATTCAGCCCCGTGCTGGAGTCGGTCTCCGGCGTGCTACCGGTCGAAATTCCCATTCGCTACGTCATGGGCGGCCTGGCCCGCGACTCTGAAGAACCCATGTCCGTTGAAACCCGGTCCTACGTGCAGTCCCAGTGGCGGCTGGTCGCAGAACAGACTGGGGCGGAATTCAATTGGGATTTCTGGAAGAACTGCGAGCCGCGAAGATCGACCTACCCGGCCTGCCGGGCGGTCATCGCCGCCGGGATGCAGCGGCCGGAAGGGACGGAGGCGATGTTTAACGCCATTCAGCGGGCCTATTACCTCGAAGCGCGGAATCCGTCGAACGCGGAGACGCTCGCGCAACTCGCCGGGGAAGCAGGACTGGATGCCGACCGCTTCCGCGAGGACCTCGTTTCCAACCACACCGACGAACTGCTCCACAAGGACTTCGAACTGCGCCGGTCCCTCCACGCCGACAAGTTCCCCACCATGATCCTTGATCACGACGAGAACCAGTTCTGGCTGGCCTACGGGTACGAAGAGGAAGAACTGGTAGTGGACCTGCTGTCATCTGCGCTGCTTTCCTGAACAGCGCCACCCGCTCAGATTTCCTGATTAAGGCTAGCGTCCGCGTGCGTACGGCGGGTCGCAGCAGTTGCGGCAGACGCGGCAGCAACCTGCAGCGCTTTGCAGGCCCCCGTCCTAAATACGCTAAGTTCCCTCGACTCTCGGATCGATCCACATGTACACGAAATCGACCACGATATTGGCACAGACTACCATCGTGGCCGAGAAGAGCACGACGCCCATGATCATGGGTACGTCGAGATTGAAGACCGATTGCAGGGCCAGGACGCCCAGTCCGGGCAGGGCGAATACGTTCTCGGTGAACACCACGCCGCCCATGAGTGCGGCCATGTCGAGGCCGAGGATGGTGATGACGGGGATTACCGCGTTCCGCAGTCCATGCTTGAACAACACGATATACTCGGGGATCCCCTTGGCACGCGCCACGCGCACGTAATCGGCGTTCAGCACCTCCACCATGTTCGTGTGGACCAGGCGGGCGTAGTAACCGGTAATGACCAGGGCAAGAGTCACCGCGGGCAGAATGATGTGGGTCCAGCCCGCCAGCCCGCCCACGGGAAACAAGCCGGTCCGGTAGGCCAGGTAGTATTGCAACATGCGCGCCAGCCAGAAGACGGGAAGGGATATGGCGACCAGGGATACGATGAGCACGGTCCGGTCGATGGCTCGGCCCCTGTACTTCGCCGTAAGGACACCCAGGGGCACACTCATCAGCATCCAAAGGCAAACCGCTGTCAGGGCCAGGGAGAAAGTGACGGGAAACCGCACCATTATGGCGTCAAGCACCCGTTCTCCCGTCACCAGGGACGTGCCAAGGTCGCCCTGCAGCAGGTTGCCGATATAGCGTCCGTACTGTACGACAAGGGGATCGTCGAAACCCATTTCCGAGCGGATCCGTTCGATCGTCTCCGCGTCCGCGTTCGCCCCTGCGTATACCCTGACCGGATCGGCCGGAACCGCATGGACGATGAGAAACGTGATAACCGTCGTTCCCCACAGTACCACGACCGCCCAGCCAAGGCGCCGCAGGATTCGATTCAGCATGGTGGTCTTCCGCGGTGGTCCTTCATGTTTTTCATGGTTCGACCCACATCAGTTCGTAGCGGATGGGCCAGACCGGATTGAGCTTCAGTCCCTTCAGCCACGGCTGACGAAGCAGGTACATCTGCGGGTAGTACAGAAACACCCAGGGTGCGTCATCCACGATCAGCCGTTCCGCTTCCTGGTACAGGGCCAGCCGATGGCCCTGGTCGGTACTGGAGGACGCTTCGTTCAGTAAAGCATTGACCCGCTCATTGTCATAAAACGCCACGTTGGTGCTGTGTACCTCCGTGATCCGATTGCCATTCAGCAGCACGTCGAGGAAATTGCTCGGGTCCGGATAGTCCTGGTACCAGCCGAAGGTGGCGAAGGGCACCGCGCCGCGCGTGCCCGTCGCTTCAATTCGCGTCGGACCGGTCACCGGCCTGATCTCCACGGTGATGCCGACCTCCGCGAGGTCCTGCTGTACAGCCTGTCCGATCTTGGAATCTATACCGCTCTGGGCCGTGACCATGAGCTCGGTGGTAAATCCCTCCGTAAATCCGGCCTCCTCGAGCAGTGTCCTGGCCTTTTCCGGGTCGTGGTCATATCCTGCGAGCGCTTCGTTGAATCCCGGCATGCCGGGCGGCAGCACGCCCCGGGCAGGAATCCCCCGGTCGCTGATCAGGCCTACGATACGCTCGCGGTCGATGGCGTGGTTCACCGCCCTGCGCACGTTTACGTTGTCGAAAGGCGGCAGTTCGGTGTTCATCGACAGGTACTGAATGGCGTTCAACGCCTGATGCGCGACACGCTTGCTGAGCACGGGATCGTTCATAACCCGGATGAAGTCCGCGTCAGGAATACCCGTTGACGTGACACTCGCGATATCCAGCTCGCCGCGCTCGAACATCATCATATGCAGAGTTTCATCCCCTCCTACCATCAGATCGATGGCTTCAAGCCGGATATCGTCCGCCCGGTAGTAGCCCGGGTTCTTCTCCAGCCTCAGTCCCGTGCCCCGTTGCCACCGCGCCAGCGTGAAGGGGCCGGATCCCACGGGATACCGGCCGAACTCGTCCCCGTGCCGCTCCACTTCTTCGCGGGGAACGGCATAGGCGAAGGGCATGGCGATACAGTAGAGAAAAGGCAGATCGGGTTGGACCAGCTCGATCTCGAGGGTCTCCAGGTCGGGGGTGCGCAGGCCGGAGACCCGGTCCGCCGAACCGTCCTGAAACGCTCTTGCACCGGCTATATTCCGATAGAAGCCCTGTCCGGGTGACTTGACGGCTGGATTCATAATACGTTGAAGGGAATAGGCGAAATCTTCGGAAGTTATCGGCCGGCCGTTCGAGAATCGTATGTCCTGTCGCAGTTTGAAAGTGATCGTCCGTCCATCCTCGGAGATCGTCCATGACCGCGCATGCCAGGGTACCAGATTCAGGTCATCGTCATAGTCGACCAGTCCGTGAAACAGGGTGCGCACGAGCGGCCAGGTCACCACGTCGTAGGCGATGGCCGGATCGAGCGAACGTGGATCCGACGGCACGGCGATCCGCAGCACGTTCTCTTCGGGATGCAGCCGCTCGAGCCGGCCGTCTCCTCCACATGACGCGGAAAGGAAAAGGATTGCCAGCCATAGGGGTACCAGGATCCCGCATCCCGGGGTTGTAGATACATTGTATATACGCCACCGGTATATACGCTTACGCAGGTAAGATCTGCAGGCAACCATGATCCCGATCACTTCCCCTGTCCGTCCTTCACATAAGGATCCAGCACCTCTTGCAGGCCCTGACCCAGCAGGTTGAATCCCACCACGGCCACGATGATGGACACACCCGGTGCTATAGTAAGGTGTGGAGAAACGATGAAGTAGGGCTGCCCTTCCGCGATCATGGTGCCCCACGACGGAGTGGGCGGCGGCACGCCGACGCCCAGGTAGCTCAACCCGGCGTCGAGCAGGACGGTATTCGCCGTAGCCAGGGAACCGAGCACAATGACCAGGGGCAGGACGTTCGGCAACAGGTGCCGGACCATGATGCGTACGTCCGAACAGCCGATGGCCTGCGATGAAGCGACGAACTCCCGGGTCTTCAGAACCAGGACCTGTCCCCTTATGGTCCGGGCGATCCAGGTCCAGCTGATCAGGCCGATGACGAGGAACACGCTGACGAGTCCGCGTTTCAGCGTAATGTCCAGCCCGTGCCAGTCCAGCACATCGGGATGCAGGTGAATCACCCGTCCGTCCATCAGCCCCGCTAAAGCGATAGCCAGTAGCAGGCCCGGGATCGTCAACATCACGTCGGTCCCGCGCATAAGCACGGTATTCACCCAGCCGCCGTGGTACCCCGCGAGCATGCCCACGGTCACCCCGACGCAGACGGCGATCAGCATGGCCACGATACCCACGAACAGGGAGATGCGGGTGCCGTGAACCAACCGGGCCAGCATATCGCGGCCCAGGTGGTCCGTCCCGAGCAGGAACCGGTCCCCTGGCGGGATGGGCAGCCCATCCGCGTCCAGGCCATCAGTGAGTTGGCGCATGGGATCCTCGAGGAAACCCAGTCCGGTGAGGACCGGCGCGGCCAGTGCCATGACCACCAGGAAAAGGACCATGCCGCCGCCCGCGCAGACCATGGGGTTTTTCAGCATGCGTCGGTGGAAGGAGGCGGGCGCGCGAACGGTATCGTCCGAATCCACGTTTGCCGCGGTAGATGCAATCACGGTCATGGTATCACGAATCCCTTACAGTGTGCGACCTGCCAGAAGCCAAAAACATCATACCCCGGGGTAATCCAGGCAGATTCCCTTCCCCGATCGAGACGCCCTTCCGATCGCGCGAAGAAGGCCGTAATAGAACCGGAATTCGGCATCGCTCAATACGGCGACCGCATCTGCGTTCCACAGATCGTCCAGGCGTCTCAGGGCCGTATCCGGCAGCAACCTGTAGTTCGATCCGTCGTACACGCCCGGTCGATTGAGCAGGGCATCTCCGGCGAGGGTGCCACCGGTTCCCAGAAAGAACACATCGTCCCGCAGCCCGGATCCACGGGACGCAACCAGTAGATGGCCGGTGGAATCGCGTTCCGTTTTCAGCGTGATGGACACATGCACCCGGTCCGCACTGCCCGCGGACGCAACGTATATCCTCCGCAGCGCAGCACCAAGCAGGGCGCCGGCCAACCGGCACTGCCGGAAAGCGCACCACCACTTGCTCCACCGTCCGCCATCAGGGGAGGAAATCACCCTCAGATACACCGGCTCCCCGAAATCGGCGTCCCGGCTCGTTTCCAGCATCGCCGTGAAACCTCGGTCGGCATGTTGCATATCGACGATGGGTGGGTGGATCCGTCCATGCGAAAACCCGGGAAGCGGCCCGGCCGTCCGCACTTCGACGCCGCTTGCCGTTAAACGTTCAACGTCGGCGGCCATGCCACGGTAGGGGGAGAGGAACAGGGCCCGGCGGGGCCGGTATGCTTCGAACACAGCCGGTGCGGAGGCAACCGGCGTCTCTCCTTCGGATCCGGCGCCCCTGCCGTCGCGCATGCTACCGGGCACCCATGCGAATGCCACGCCGGCACGCCCTTTGGTGGCCTCCCGAAACAGGTCGTAATCCTGCTTGCCGCCGATCACCAACCCGTCGATGGGAATCACGAAGCCTCCTTGCCCCGTACCGGCAGTCGCACGGATCCATGCCGGACGATGGAATCGTACCCGGCCAGCAGGACTTCCATGTGATCCCGCGCGTCGTGGACGGTGTAGCAGGGACTGCCGCCTGTGTCCAGCGCGTTTACCAGGTCCTTCAGTGCTTCAGAAGAGAAGTCGGGGCCGGTGGAGGCCAGGAGCGTGGGCGGACCGCTGTGCCACTGCATGGGATCGTCGTCGCCGACGCTGAAATCACCATGAACGATTCGGTTTCTCAAGTGGATGTCGACGCCCGGACGCTTCCCGTCGATCCGGCCCGTACCTTTCGTGCCGAAGAGGTAGGCGTGGTTCGGTCCGCCCGCTCCGTGAGACGCGATACCGCTGCGGCCTGCCGATATGGAAGCCACCCGGCCCGTCCGGTCGACGAGCGTCAGCGTCCCGAAGTCGTCCGCGCCGCGTGCGGCATGCTCCGGGAAGAAATAGGCTCCGCCTTGGCCGTACACTTCCGCGATGGGTTCCAAACACTGCTGCACCAGGGCCACGGCGTAGGCGCCGACGGTCAGAATCTCCCGCTTGATATCCGGAAACTTCCATCTCCCCGGCGGCAGGAAATCTGTTTTCCCCCGGGCCTTCGAGATGGACTGGGGAATCCCTTTCGCGAAGAGGATATCGACGTGCATCGCCGTCAACTCGCCGAGAAAACCCGTACTGATCATCCTTCGGCACTGGTTGACAAGATCGTTGTAAACGTAACTGGGAAGGATGGTTGATACACCTGATTCATCCACGGCGTCGACGACTGCGTTGCACTCGTCCATGTCGGCGCCTATGAACTTGTCGATCCACAGGTGCTTCCCCGCGTCCGCGGCCATCATAGCGATCTCGGCACGCCGTTCTATCTCGTGACCGATGCTTACGATGTCCACTTCGGACCGCCGCACGGCCGCCTCGATGCCCTTGTGATAGGGCACGCCCAGCCGGTCGGCCCAGGACCGGTTCAGCGGCTCGAGATATGGGTCGATGTCCTTGTCGTCCGCAACCCCGACGATCCGGACGCGGGGATGATCCACGAAGGCGGGAACGAAACTGCGCTGGTGGCTGTGCCTGCTGAAACTTACCAGCAGCACCCCATATGTACGGTAAGCCATGGGAACTCCGTATGAAGCGGAATAGATGTGAACTCCCAAAATAAAAGCCGTCTATGGCGGTGACAATGAAAACAGGACTTTAAGACAGGCCGCCCCTTACTTTCCCTTGTATCACCGTCACGGCTCAGTAGATTGATCCTGTCTCCCGGATCTAGCCGTTTCCATTCAACGTAAACTCGACTTCGGAGAAAGAGGTACGCCATGGATGCCGTCCTGCGCGCGATTTCCGATTTCATGTGGGGCCCCTGGACGATCGGTGTGCTCGCCGTCCTGGGTCTCATGCTCACCGTGGCCAGCAGGGGAGTCCAGTTCCGTAAGTTCGGTACGGCCATCGGCCTGGTCATGCGGGGCGCCCTGCGGCGGGACAAGGGCGAGCAGGATTCAGGCGACATATCGCCGTTCCAGGCGCTCACCACCGCCATGGCGGCGACCATCGGCAACGGCAACATCGCCGGCGTGGCCACGGCCATCGCCGTGGGAGGCCCGGGCGCGGCCTTCTGGATGGCGGCCATGGCGCCCCTGGGCATGGCGACGAAGTATGCCGAGACCGTGCTGGCCCTGAGATATCGCGGGAAGACACGGGACGGCCTCATGCTCGGCGGTCCCATGTCCTACCTGAAGGAGGGCCTGAACCTGCCCACCATCGGCGCCATCTTCGCCCTTTGCGCCACGCTGGGCGGACTGGGCGGGGGCAACATCAGCCAGGCAAATTCCATCGCCCTCGTGATGAGCACACAGTTCGATGTGGCCAAATGGATCACCGGTCTCCTGCTGACCGTCATCCTGGCCGTGGTCATCATCGGCGGGATAAAGCGTATCGGCCTCGTCGCCGAACGGCTCGTGCCTACCATGGTGGTCGTATACGCCGTCAGCGTGTGTTACGTTGTGGTCACGCATTTGGATGCCCTGCCTGCGGCCCTGTGGCTGATCGTGGAAAGCGCCTTCAACCCGGTAGCGGCGGTGGGAGGATTCGCCGGAGTCACCGTGGCCCGGACGATACAGTACGGCATCCGCAGGGGCGTCATCTCCAGCGAGGCCGGGCTCGGCAGCGCGGGAATCGCCCACAGCGCCGCCAGGACGAACAACCCAATGCGGCAGGGCTACATTTCCATGATCGGGGTCTTCATCGACACGATTATCGTATGCTCCATGACCGCGGTCACGGTCGTTATCGCCGGCGTGTGGCACAACGGCGAAATCAGCACCGCCCTCGTGGCTTCCGCGCTCAACACCTCGATCCCCTTCGGCGGCGCCATCGTCGCGCTCTGCTCCCTCATGTTCGGATTCACGACCATGGTCACGTGGTCCTATTATGCCGAACAGGGCCTTCGGTTCGTGACGGATTCCCGGGGCGTGGTGTGGGGCATCCGCATCGCCTGGTGCGCGGCCGCATTTTTCGGGGCCGTTTACGAAGCGCGGGTTATCTGGGACCTGGGCGATATCATGGTCGCCTGCATGATGTTTCCCAACCTGGTGGGATTGATCGGTCTGACCCGGGAGATTCGCGTAGTATCCGCCAACGAACGGGCCGCCGGGGCTGCTTGACGGAGTCCCGATTTAAGGGTATATTACCGGCGGACCGGATAGGTGTGAAAAAAACCGAACCTTTTTCCTTCCCCGGTCCTCTGAATATAGTAGAATGCGTGAAGCGGAGCGTTCGCTTCCGCGCTTCAGGAGTGAATGAACCCCAACGGCAGGTGCTTAAGGCATGGCGCATACAGCGGACGGAATCATCATAGATAGCGTGCTGAACGGCTGCACTGACGACTTCGAGACGCTGGTCAAGCGGTACGACCGCGAGATCCGGCACGTAGTCGGTTCCATGGTGAGAAACCGCCAGGATGTCCAGGACATCGTTCAGGACGTCTGGATTTCCGCCTACCAGCAGCTGTCGTCTCTCCGCGACCGCGAACGATTTTTCCATTGGCTGCGTGTCATTGCACGCAATCGGTGCCTTGCTCATGTGGGCGACCTGAGGAACCGGGGCGAGGAGTGGCCGGAGCTCGAGCCCGGGCACGACGCCTGGCCGGGAGACGAACACCTGAAACGGGCGAACAGCCGCAAGGTGAGGCGTGGGGTGAATGCCCTTTCGCAAGCGCTCAGACGTACGGTGGCCATGTACTATTTCACCGGCTATTCCTGTGACGAGGTCAGCTTGAGAATGGACGTCCCCGTAGGCACCGTCAAACGCAGGCTGTCGGAAGCGCGAAGCAAGCTTCGCAACATGTTCAGGAACTGGTCCCGTAATCCTTTCGAAGGTAGCCTGGACCTTCGCCACCTTATCGTAGCCGCGCCGATCTGCTCCGGGTTCTGAATCCAACCCGTCGAACGAACCGAGGTCTTCCAGACGAATGTCCCAACCGCCCAACGAACGGCAACAGCCCCCACCCCGAAACGAACGACAGCCTCAGCCGGACAAGTCGAAGAAGAACCGCTCGATCCTTATCTGGCTCGTGCTCTTCCTTTTCTTCCTGATGGCCGCGCAGTTCCTTCCCCAGCGGGGCGATAGCTCGTTAACGGTTTCCTACACGCAGTTCCAGCAGTTTCTCGAAGCCGACAACATCGAGCAGGTCACCATCACCGAGAAACTGATAACCGGCCGGCTCCGCCAGGATTCTTCGACGGTGGTCGAGGGCACGAACCAGAGCCTGCGTGACTTCAAGGTATACATCCCCTTTGACGATCCAGACCTTGTGGCCGATCTCATGGCCAGGAACGTCATGGTGACGGCCGAGCCGGAGTCCACCAACTGGGTCGGCTACCTCATCGCCGCCCTGCCCTGGCTGTTGTTGATCGGGTTCTGGATTTTCATTCTGCGACAGATGCAGTCGGGACAGCGCGGCATGTTCTCCTTCGGCAAGAGCCGGGCCAAGATGATCGTCGAAGACCGGCCCTCCATCACCTTCGCCGACGTGGCGGGTGTGCTCGAAGCCAAACGCGACCTGCAGGAAATCGTGGAATTCCTGAAGAATCCGGACAAGTTCCACGCCCTGGGCGGCCGCATTCCGAAAGGCGCGCTGCTGCTGGGTCCCCCGGGTACCGGCAAGACCCTGCTGGCCAAGGCCGTGGCAGGCGAGGCGGGCGTGCCCTTCTTCAGCATGAGCGGTTCAGACTTCGTCGAGATGTTCGTGGGGGTCGGCGCCTCCCGCGTGCGCGATCTCTTCGACCAGGCCCGCCAGAACGCCCCGTGCATCATCTTCATCGATGAAATCGACGCCATCGGCCGTCATCGCGGCGCCGGCCTCGGCGGCGGACACGACGAGCGGGAACAGACCCTGAACCAGTTGCTGGTGGGACTGGACGGCTTCGAGAAGACGGAATCCATCATCGTGATCGGCGCGACCAACCGGCCGGACGTGCTCGATCCCGCCCTGCTCCGTCCCGGCCGCTTCGACCGCCATATCGTCGTCGACCGGCCCGACGTGGTGGGTCGGGAAAAGATCCTTGAGATCCACGTGAAGAGCCGCAAAATCCCGCTCGACGACTCGGTCAAGCTCGACGTGCTGGCCAAGGGCGTGCCCGGAATGGTCGGAGCGGACCTGGCTAACATGGTGAACGAAGCCGCCCTGATCGCCGCACGGTACGACCACACCTCCGTGACAAACGAGGATTTCGAAGAGGCGAAAGAGAAGATGATGATGGGCTCGAAGCGGCATCTCGTGATCAGCGACAAGGAGCGGGAAGTCGTGGCCTACCACGAGGCCGGCCATGCCCTCGCTTTCGAACTCATCGAAGAAATCGACCCACTGCACAAGGTGACGATCCTGCCGCAGGGCCGCGGTTTGGGCGTGACTATTTCCCTGCCGGAGGAGCGCTACCTGCAGTCCCGCTCGTATTGCCTGGGTACGATGGCCGCGGCGCTGGGAGGCCGCGCAGCCGAGCAGATCGTCTTCGGGGAAGTAACCTCCGGCGCGCAGAGCGATATCGAGCAGGTCACCCGGATCAGCCGACACATGGTATGCGACTGGGGGATGAGCGAGGAAATCGGGGCCACGGCCCTGGGCGAGAAGGAGCACGAGGTCTTCCTGGGCCGGGATATCGCCCACCAGCCGAACTACAGCGAAACAACCGCCCACCGGATCGACCAGGAGATCCAGCGGTTCGTGTCCGAAGCCGGAGACCGGGTGGAGAAACTGCTCAGGGACTACGAACCCCAGCTTCATCTCGTGGCCAAGGCCCTGCTGGAGCACGATACGCTCATAAGGGATGAAGTGGCAAAGCTCATATATGGGAAGGACGAATTCGAGGCGATGGAACAGGAGCGCGAAAGACTTGCCGCTGAGGCTGCGGAGGCTGAACAGGCCGCTGAAGCTGCGAAGGCCGCGGAGTCTGGGCAGGCCGCCGAGACCGAAGAGTCTGCCAAGGCCTCGGAGTCTGGGCAGGCCGCAGAATCAGTGCAATCCCCGGAACCTGGCATGGAAAAGCCGGAAGCGTCGAACACTGCGTCGAACACTGAAGCATCGACATCTGATGCGCCTTCAGTGGATGGTAATGGAGTCCCATCGGAGGACGGATCGGACGAGGAGCCGGTAGGAACTGCCCCCGAGATCGATAAAACCGTAGAGTCGAAGGGGAGATAAGACCAAGCGCACAACAGGTAGTAGAAGATCGGCGATAACGGGGGCGGGAGTCGTATCTCACGCTCCCGTTTTACTTTGGGTCGAATATGACTTCTGGTCGCGACATGAAACGCGGTGCCTTGAACACCGTCGAACGCATTGGGAGTCTGGTACGACGCCCGGTGAACCGATGGACACCAGCGGTGCACGGCTTGCTCAGATATCTTGAAGATGCCGGTCTTGGGCGCGTTCCACGTATAGCAGACTTAAAAGACGGGTACGAAGAACTGTCCTACATCGAAGGTGAAGCCGGCTTAAGACCCTGGCCCGAAGTACTCAAGACCGATAGCGGCCTGACCCAGTTGGCCGGATTTCTCAAATCCTACCATCTCGCGGTGAAAGATTACGTCCCTCCCGAAGAAACCGAATGGTGTGCGCCGGATGTGAAGTGGCAGCCTGGACTGATTATACGTCACGGCGATCTCGGCCCCTGGAACACAATTTGGCATGATGGCGTGCTGCAGGGCGTAATAGACTGGGATTTCGCCGAACCGGGTGAGGCTGTGACAGATTTGGCACAGATCGCCTGGTATCTTGTACCCCTGCGCGGCAGCGAATCCTGGCGGAAGGTCGGCTACGAAGAACCGCCTGTATTGAGAGATAGACTAAATGTGCTTTGCGAAGCCTACGGAGATTTCTTTCCGAGTCGCGTCATCCAGGTGCTTCTTGATCTCCAGGAATCGGAGATATCGAGGATATCTACGTTGGGAAGGAGAGGAATCGAACCTTGGAGCTTCTTTTACAGAAGAGGTGACCTGGAGACCATCAAGTGCGAGAGAGACTGGTTGAGGGTGGAGTCCAGGAACCTTATGAAATAGCAATCCGAACGGCTTGCACTTACATCGAAAACAAAAGCCCGGCGGTGACCAAACCGCTGGGCTTTCTCATTCAATAAAACAAGGCCTATTCCGAAAAGGCCTTAGCTGGACTTGGCCAGCACGTCCTTGAGAGTCTGGATGAATACCTCGGTTTCCGCTTCGGTACCGGCGGAAACCCTGATCCAGTTTCTAAATTCCTGCTGGCGTCGGGAACTTATCCAGACGTTACGTGTCCGCATTTCCCTGACTACCTGCATCGCCGACCGCTTCAGGTTGGCCATCACGAAGGTACCCTGGGAAGGTAGGTATTCGATCCCCATCTCGTCGAAGGCCGCGTAACAGCGCTTTTTGAAGTCCCATACGGATTCCCTGGACTTCTGAAGATGCTCGAGATCGCGCACAGCTGCGGCGCCGGCCACGCTGGCCAGGGCGTTCGGAGATTCCTGGTAGTACTTCCGCAATTCGTCCTGGACCTTTTGCGAGGCAACACAGTAACCCAGTCTCACGGCGGCGAGCGCGTAGGCCTTGGAGAAGGTTCTCACCACGACCACGTTGTCGTATTTGACGGCGAGCGGAATGGCCGAGGGAATCGGGTCCTGCTCCGCGAAGTGCAGATAGGCCTCGTCGATGACCACGATGGCGGAGGACGGAAGCTTATTGACGAAAGCTTCGATTTCATCGGGCTGCAGCAACGTGCCCGTGGGATTGTTCGGATTGGTGATGACCACCAGTGAGGTCTTTTCGGATGCCAGGGAAGCCATCCCATCCAGGTCGTGCTTGTATTCCCGTGTCATCGGCGCCCGGATGATGTTGACGTCGACGCCGAACATATCATTGAAACCGCTGGCGGATCGGGAAACGGACCCGTAGCCGTACTCCGCTTCGATGACTTCGCCGCCATCGCGGCTGAGATAGGCCAGGCACAGCAGGTCGAGGATAAGACTGGATCCCGGGGTCAGCATGAATGGGCCGGGAGGCGGACGGAAAAACGAGCGCCGCCTTGAATTGTCCGGCTCGGGCAGTTCCACCCCGTCGAAGGTCGACAGGGCCTGCATCAGATCGCTCAGGTCCGTACCATAGCGGTTGACGCCGAACAACCGGTTCGCCATGGCTTCGATGGCCCGCGGCGACGGTCCCAGCGGATTCTCATTCAGGCTCATGCGAACGAGACCAGGCTGGACGCCTACGCCCCGGATGGCTTCGATGGTGGGCTTGCCGCCCGTGATCAACTGCGTGGCCATCGCAATCCTGTCTGACATGGACAGTGCGACACCGGCCGTGCCGACGGCGAGCGCGCCCTTCATGAATCCTCGACGTGTCCAGGCGTTCCGGGCTGTTTCTGACACATGCATATTCGACTCCTTGAATAAATCCAGACTTGGTAGATCCGTTTGGGTTGAATGAGAGAATACAATATTTAATTCTTACAAACCAGCGCCCCGGTTTCTTCAAAATTACACCGCCTCCGCCGTCCGTATCACCTTGACATCCCTTCGAACAGGGCGTTACAATGACCTTGTATGCACGACCTCCTTCTCGAAATATCGCACCTGTCCGCCATAATCCCCACAGACGACGGTCCCGTCCGGGCCGTGCGCGACGTTTCGTTTCAGATCAGGCGGGGCAGGACACTCGGCGTGGTCGGTGAAAGCGGCTGCGGCAAGAGCATGATGGGGCTGTCCCTGATGCGACTGGTTCCCAGACCGGGTTACGTGGAAGGAGAGATCGTTCTTCACGATCGGGAAGGCGGTTCAGGCATCGGGATTCACGATCTCGAGCAGAATGGCGATGCCATGCGGAGAATCAGGGGCGGGAAAATCGCCATGATCTTCCAGGAACCCATGACCGCCCTCAACCCGGTATACACCGTGGGGAACCAGATAGGCGAAGCCCTTCGCCTGCATCACGGCATGGACCGGGAGCATGCCCGTTCCCGCGCGGTGCTGGCCCTTTCCGAGGTCGGCATACCCGGTGCGCGCCAGCGGGTGGACGAGTACCCCCACGAACTGTCCGGCGGCATGCGGCAACGCGCCATGATCGCCATGGCCCTGTCGTGCGGTCCTGAACTGCTGATCGCCGACGAGCCCACCACGGCGCTGGACGTAACGATCCAGGCTCAGATCCTCGACCTGCTGAGAGCACTCCAGAAAAGCCATAATATGGCCATCCTGATGATCACACACGACCTGGGTGTGATCGCCGACATGGCCGACGAGATCATGATCATGTACGCTGGGCAGGTGGTCGAAACCGGCTCGCCCGAACGGATCTTCTACCAACCGGCCCATCCGTATACCAGGGGACTGCTCGATTCGGCACCGCGGATAAATCGAGAAAGGGCGTCCAGGCTGTCTACGATACCGGGTACGGTTCCCTCGCCGCTCAACCTGCCGAAGGGCTGTGCATTCGCGCCTCGTTGCCGGTACGCCACGGAGCAGTGCACCACGGAACCAATGTTAGAGGAAATAACAGAAGGGCACCGCGCACGGTGCTGGCACGTTGAACGCGTAGCTCTGGATCGATAGCGCAAATGGACCCGGCCGCTTGCCGGGCCGATCGCTTGCCGGGCCGGCCACTTGTGGGGCCGGCCGCTTGTGGGGCCGACCGCCTGCGTTTCGGCGACTGCCACACTGCTTGACAGCTTGCAGCGCCGCCAGGCTTCGAAGCAACCGGCGCCTCATCCAGTCAGGCGCGGATGTCCACGGAGCACCCGTCATGACCACCATACTCGAGGTGCGGAACCTGAAGAAGTACTATCCTGTCCGCAAGGGGCTCTGGCGCCGTAAGCGGGGCGACGTCCGGGCTGTGGACGGCGTGGATCTGCACTGCGACGCAGGGGAGACCCTGGGACTGGCGGGCGAAAGCGGATGCGGCAAGACCACCCTGGGACGCTGCGTGCTGAAGACGATCCCGTCCACCGAGGGCGATATTTACTTCGGTGCGGAGAAAGCGAATCTGAGCTCCCTTGACCGCCGTGAAATGAAGCCCTATCGGCGCCGGATGCAGATGGTGTTCCAGGATCCGAATTCGTCCCTCAATCCTCGGATGACGGTGGGTGATATCGTGGGGGAACCCCTTCGTGTGAACGGGCTGGCTCGGGGGTCGGAGCTGGAAGACCAGGTGGCCGGCCTGCTGGCGGACGTGGGACTGAACGCGGCGGACATGCGACGCTATCCCCACGCATTCAGCGGTGGCCAGCGCCAGCGCATCGGCATCGCCCGGGCCCTTTCCCTGCGGCCGGAACTGGTCATCGCGGACGAGCCCGTATCGGCGCTGGACGTATCGGTCCAGTCACAGATTCTGAACCTGCTTGTCTCGCTCAAGGACCGCCTGGGCCTGTCCTATATCTTCATCACGCACGACCTGAGCGTGCTGCAGCACATCAGCGACCGGGTGGCGATCATGTACCTGGGCCGGATCGTGGAAACGGGTCCCTCCGAACAGGTCTATCACAATCCGCTCCACCCGTACACGGAGGCCCTGATTTCCGCCGTGCCGGTGGCCGATCCCGCGGTGCAGAAGAAACGGAAGCGCATCGCCCTGCCCGGCGACGTGCCCGATCCCGCATCGCCGCCGAAAGGGTGCTATTTCCATCCGAGGTGTCGATACGCAACCGACCTGTGCCGGGAGTCCGATCCCCCGCTGAAGACCTACCCCGGAGGCGTCGAAGCGGCGTGCCATTACAGCGACACGCTGTCTCTCCAGGGCGTTTGACCGGCCAGACATTCGATTGTTGGAGTCACGGATGAGACGAAGAACGAGAGAGATACTGAAATACCTGCCTCTTATCGCCCTGCCCGGACTGCTGGCCTGTACCGGCAATGGCGGCGGACCCGCATCGGACGTACCGGTTTCCGACTCATCGGCCCGTACGTCGCTGGAAGCGCCCCAACTGGCCGCCCGGGTAGCGGAGGGCAGCTTGCCGCCCCTTCACGAACGGATCCCCGCCAACCCGCTCGTGGCCAAGAATGATTATGAAGGGTACGATGGTCCCGGAGTCTACGGCGGGACCTGGCGTCAATTGCACAACAACACCGATCTGGGCACCTGGAAGATGATCGCCGGATATGCCCCGCTGATCCGGTGGAACCGGAAGGCCACGGGCCTCGAACAGGGTCTTGCGGAATCATGGGCGTTCAACGAGGACGGCACGGAACTGACCCTCAAGCTGCGCGAGGGCGTCCGGTGGTCCGACGGCCATCCCTATACCTCAGCGTCCTTCCGCGCGTGGTACGATCTATGCCTGGATGAGCGCCACCGGAATTCACCGCCCGTGTGGTGTCTCGTGGACGGCAAGCCCATGAAGGTCGAAACACCGGACGACTACACCATTGTCATGAAGTTCGCCGGACCTAACTGGCTGGTGCCCCTGTGGCTGGCGACCGGGTTCAATTGGAGCGAAGAGTATAACGTGCCGGAACACTACATGAAGCAGTTCCACCCGGACCATAACGACGACGTGGATGATTTCGTCCGGTACGAGAAGCGGAACCTGCCCCAGCGCAATCCGGAAAAACCCTCCCTGTGGCCCTGGACGATCGTCCGGATCGAGAAGGGCGGTTTCCGGGTGATCCTGGAACGGAACCCCTTTTACTACGTCGTGGACGACGACGGGCGGCAGCTGCCCTACATCGACCGAGTGGTCACCATGCTGGTTCCCGAAGCCCAAATCCGGGTCTTGCGTGTGCTGGCCGGCGAGGTGGACTGCCAGTTCCGCGATCTCGAACTCCGGGACTTTTCCCTCTTCATGGAAGGACGGGAAAGAGGGGACTACCGCGTCAAGATGTGGGATAGCGCCTCCGGCGCGGATCCGGCGATCAACCTGAACTGGTCGGACAATGACCCGGTCCTCCGCGGCCTGATACGCGACCAGCGGTTCCGGAAGGCCCTCGCCGCGGCCATCGACCGGGAAAAATGCAACGCCGTCGCCTTCAAGGGCCTCCTGGAGCCCCAGGGCGCCACCGTAAGCGAGGAGGGCTGGCATTTCCTGAGTGAGGAAGGCGAACGGCTCTTCGATCAGTGGAAGGCCACCGACTCCGATTACGACATGCGGAGGGCGAACCGGTTGCTGGACGAGATGGGGCTTACCTCCCGCGATGCCGAGGGATACCGGCTCCGTCCCGACGGCCGGAGATTGACCCTTGTGCTGGACGCGCCGGCCGCGGCGCACATCGCCCACGAAAATGACGTCGCCCTGATCGTGGCGGAGGGTTGGCGGGAACTTGGAATGGAGGTCATCGTCTACACGCCCCCGGGCGCCGAGTTGAAACTTCGCCGCGACCTCGGCGAGTTCACCGCGCATCTCCACGGCGAGGCGGAAATGGATTTGTTCACCTACCCCGACTGGGTGTTTCCGACGTCCGGTAAGTACTGGCACCCCAAGGTGGGCAAGTGGTATGAGACGGGCGGTGAGAAAGGCGAGGCGCCTACGGGCGTCATGGTCGAACTGCTCGATCTCTATGATCGGACAAAACGCGAGAAGAACCTGGAAACCCGGCACCGCCTGGTACAGGACGCCGTGCGGATCCACATCGAACACGGACCCTTTCATCTGGGCACGGTAGCTCGTACGCCCAAACCCGTCATCGTGAAGAACAACTTCCACAACGTACCTGACGGGGGCATTCTCGGTCCCTGGGCCATCGCGGGCCCCGCGACGAGTTTTCCCGAGCAGTACTACATCGATTGAAGGTACGATCACACAGACCGCGTGCCGGGCAGTCCATAGACCGCGGACCACGGCATTGACGCCTGGTAAACCCATGATCAATTACGTCATACAGCGCTGTCTCCTCGCCATACCGACCCTCCTGGCCATATCGATGATCGGGTTCGTCATCATCCAACTGCCCGAGGGCGACTTCCTGGACCGCAAAATCCAGGAACTGGAGGAGATGTTCGGCGACAGCAGCTCTATCGCGCGCATCGACGAACTTCGCGAACGATACGGCCTGGACCAGCCCATGTGGCGGCAGTACGTGGACTGGATATCCGGATTCGTAGTGGGCGATTTCGGAGAGTCCTTCGAATACGAGCAGGAAGTCAACCAGCTGATCTGGGACCGGCTCGCCTTTACCGTGCTTATCGCCCTGGGCGCCCTGCTGTTCACCTACGCCGTGGCGATACCCATCGGTATCTACTCGGCTACCCACCAGTACCGCCTATCCGACAATGTGCTGTCCTTCATCAGCTTCATCGGCATGTCCATGCCGGGATTCCTGCTGGCCCTGGCCCTCCTGGTCTTCGTGTTCGAGATCTACAGGATACCCTTGTTCGGACTCTTCTCGAGCGAGTACGAAGGCGCGCCCTGGACCTGGGACAAACTTGTCGATTTCCTGAAGCACCTCTGGATCCCGGTCATCGTGGTGGGTATCAACGGCACGGCCGGCCTCATGCGCATCATGCGCGGCAACCTGCTGGACGTCCTGGGCCAGCCCTTCGTGCAGACGGCCCGGGCAAAGGGTCTCAAGGAGTCCGTCGTCGTCATCAAGCATGCGGCGCGCATCGCCATCAATCCGCTGATCACGATTCTGGGCATGAGCCTGCCCAACATTCTCTCCGGTGCCACGATCGTGGCGATCGTCCTGGGACTGCCGACCGTGGGGCCGCTGCTGCTCCGGGCCCTGATCGCCGAGGACATCTACCTGGCCGGCACCCTGCTGATGATGTTCAGCCTGCTCCTGATCATCGGCAACATCCTGGCCGACATCGCGCTGGCCTGGGCGGATCCGAGGATACGGTATGACTAGTGCAGTTGGCCTGACAATGAATGGAAGCTTTTGCGGAGCGTGCGGAGCAAGCGAAGTATGCGGAGCAGACCCATGACCACGACCACGGTCAACCAGGCAGAAACGGTCCGGGATGCGGGCTATCTGAGCTATCGCGCGCTGATCTGGCGTCGGTTCCGGAAGAACCGCATGGGGATCGTGGCGGCGCTGATCCTGGCGCTGTTCTACCTGGTGGCGTTATTCGCCGGGTTTTTCTCCCCGTACGACCACAACGACATACGAATCCAGGTCCGGTATCTTCCGCCCCAGGATCTGCATTTCGACTGGTCCGGCGGGTTCTACGTCTACGGGCTGACTTCCACGCAGAACCCGGTAACCCTCGAGCTGGAGTACGAGACGGACCAGACTCAACGGTTCCCGGTCCGGTTTCTATCGCGGGACAGCAGTGGTAACCTCCGGCTGGTCCATTCAGAAGGCCCCATGTACCTCCTCGGCACGGACCGCATGGGACGCGACCTGCTCTCGCGTATCTTCCACGGCGCCCGGGTCTCCCTCACGGTCGGAATCATCGGCGTTTTCCTTAGCCTGATCCTGGGCTCCGTCCTGGGCACGCTGTCAGGGTACTTTGGTGGCTGGATAGACCACGCCCTGCAGCGCATCGTCGAAATCCTGGCGTCTTTTCCGCCAATCCCACTCTGGATGGCCCTCGGGGCTGCGCTACCGGCCGGGTGGACGAGTATCGAGACCTACCTGGGCATCACCATCATCCTGTCCATCATCAGCTGGGGCGGCCTGGCCCGCGAGGTACGGGGCAAAGTGCTCGTATTTCGGGAACAGGATTATACGACGGCGGCGCGGTCGGCCGGCGCGGGACACTGGTACATCATCTCACGCCACTTGCTGCCCGGCTGCTACAGCCACATCATCGTGGTGGCCACACTGGCCATCCCGGGCATGATCCTGGGCGAAACCGCCCTGAGCTTCCTGGGCCTGGGCATTCGTCCCCCCATGACCAGCTGGGGCGTCCTGCTCGAAGAAGCGCAGCGCGTAACGGTACTTTTGAACCACCCCTGGCTTCTGTTTCCCGCGTCACCGGTGCTGGTCGTCGTCATCGCCTTCAACTTCCTTGGCGACGCATTGCGGGACGCCGCGGATCCGTATTCGTAAAAAAGATTGCAGCGAGCATTCGGGGATTGTTAGTTGCTGAGACGCAATAATAAGCCAGCATGGACCTGAAACCGATGGACGTATAGCCGAGAACCGGATGGACGTAGTACCGATAACCAGATGCACGTATAACCGATAACCAGATGCACGTATATACTGAGTATCTACACCTGAGATAGGAGCACAGCATGAGCGCAGGTAAGAAAGTCGCCGTTGTGACCGGGGCGGGTTCCGGGATAGGCAAGGCCTGTTCCCTCGCCCTGCTTGACGCGGGCTACATTGTGGTACTTGCCGGAAGGAGAAGGGAAGCTTTGGAGTCGACCGTGGCCGAAGCCGGCGACGCCGCGGACCGACTGCTTGCCGTCCCAACGGACGTGGGCGACGCATCGCAGGTCGAACGTCTCTTCGCCGAAACCAAGGCGGCCTTCGGACGGCTGGATCTGCTGTTCAACAATGCGGGAACCGGCGCGCCCGCGGTGCTCCTTGAGGAACTGACGGCCGAACAGTGGCAGACCGTGGTGGACGTCAACCTGACCGGTTCCTTCCTATGTACCAGGGAAGCCTTCAAGATTATGAAGGACCAGGACCCGCAGGGCGGCCGGATCATCAACAACGGGTCGGTTTCCGCCCAGGTGCCGCGGCCGAATTCGGCGCCGTACACGGCTACGAAACACGCCGTAACCGGTTTGACGCGTTCGACTTCTCTCGATGGCCGGAAATACAACATCGCCTGCGGACAGATCGACATCGGCAACGCGGCCACGGAAATGACGGAGCGGATGAAAGAGGGCATCCTGCAGCCGAGCGGCGACCTGGTGGCCGAGGCGCGGATGCACGTGAAGAACGTGGCCGACGCCGTCGTCTTCATGGCCGGTTTGTCCCTCGACGCCAACGTACAGTTCATAACAGTCATGGCGACGACCATGCCCTACATAGGACGGGGATAATGACGGAAACCAAGGCGAAACCTGTCGAAATAACGGAAGAACAGAAAGAGCAGTACCAGGAGGAAGGGTACTTCATCCTCGAGTCGGCCATGGACGACGCGATGCTGTCGTACATACGCGGCGAATGCGATCGGTTGACTGAGGAGATGGAAGCCCAGATGGCCGAGGCAGACGAGACCACACGGGGAATCAATCACAAAGGCAAACGGTACTTCGTTTCCAATCGGCACCGGGAAAACCCCAGCCTGCGTCCGTACATTTTCAGCGATCTCATGGCCGAAATCTGCCGGAGCACCCTGGGACCCACTGCCTACCTGTTCCATGAGCAGTTCGTGGTGAAGGGACCCGAAGTCGGCATGAAGTTCGGCTGGCACCAGGATTCGGGCTACGTGGGATTCGATCACCGGCCCTACATGAGCTGCTGGGCCGCCCTGGACGACGTGAGCGAGGAAAACGGCACGGTCTATGTCCTGCCCTTCTCCCGCGCGGGGACCCGTCACCGGCAGGAACACAGCATCCTGGATGAATCGAACGACAAGATAGGCTATTACGGAGATGATCCCGGCATACCGGTGGTCGCGCCGGCCGGAAGTATCCTGGTATTCTCCAGCGTCTCCTTTCACCGAAGCAGTACGAATACCTCAGACGGCTGGCGTCGCGTATACCTGACCCAGTACTCGGCGGAACCGATCCTCACAGAGGACGGGACACGAAACTGGAGCAACGCGGAGCCCTTTCTCATGGACGGCGAGCTGGTAACGGCGGATTAGACACCGTAGCCCGTAGCATCCGAAACACTGGTTCAACACAGGTTCAACGCAAGCAGTGCGACTGCAACTACACCGCAATCCAAGGAGCGGAACGTGACCACCATCACCGGGGTGAAGTGCATCCGGACGCGATCGAACGGAACCTGGGGCATCGTCAAGATCACCACGAACCAGCCCGGACTGCACGGCATCGGATCGGCGAGCGACCACTACCACCAGGGCGCCGTCATCGAGGCCATCGAGTCCATGCTGGCCCCGAAACTCATTGGCCGCGACGTCAGCCGCATCGAGGACATCTGGCAGACCTTCTACACGAGCGGGTACTGGCGGAATGGGGCCATCACCAACACGGCTCTGAGCGGCATCGACATGGCGCTGTGGGACATCAAGGGCAAGGAAGCGGGGATGCCCGTCTACCAGCTCCTGGGTGGCGCCTGCCGGAGCGCCGTGCCCTGCTACGCCCACGCGGGTGGCGGTACCCCCGAAGCCCTGCTGGAAGCCATACAGGGCTATCTCGACGAAGGCTTTCCCGTGGTCCGGTGCCAGCTGGGTGGTTACGGCGGTGGAGGGTTCATTCCGTCGGAAGACGCACCCCGCCCCGCCAACGCCTGGCCCGCAGACCAGGTCTTCGACGACGAGGCCTACATCGAGGCCATTCCGAACATGTTCGAGTATCTACGTTCGAAGCTTGGATTCGGTCCCAAACTGACCCATGACGTCCACGAACACCTGCGGCCCCAGTCGGCGGTGGCCCTGTCCAAACGTCTTGAACCCTACCGCCTGTTCTTCCTCGAGGACGTCCTTTCCCCTGAGCAGGTGCAATGGTACCGCCTGATCAGGGAACAGTGCACGACGCCCCAGGCCATGGGCGAACTCTTCGTGAATCCCCACGAATGGACGCCCCTCATCACCGAGCGCTTGATCGATTACGTCCGGGTACGTGTATCCAAGGCGGGCGGCATCACGCCGTGCCGCAAGATCGCGAACCTGTGCGAATCCTTCGGTATCAACACGGCCTGGCAGGAAGGGGGCGACAACGACCCGGTCAACCAGGCCGCGGCCGTTCACCTCGACATGTCAAGCTGGAGCTTTGGGATCCAGGAGGAGAACACCTTCAGTGAGGAAGAATATGCAGCGTTCCCCGGGGCGTGCGTGCTGGAGGACGGCCATCTCTACGCGAACGACTATCCTGGACTGGGGTTGGACATTGACGAGGACGCGGCTGCCGGTCTGCTGGACGCGGAAGAAGCGGCCAGGCCACGCCTCGCCGCGGAGGACCGGAGGGCGGACGGCAGCGTCGTGAGGCCTTAGAAGCCGCGGTTATTCTACTTCGAAAGCTTCAGTAGCCAATTGATACCAGTGCACGTCCCCGGATGCGATGGCACACCGAATACCGTCGTCTCTCCTGAGACCTGTCACAACGGGAAACGCACGTTTACCGGTAAAACGGAACATGTAACCTGCATTCCTGATTGCCCTGTGCGTATCCCTTCCATTGGCAGTAAACGAAACCTCGACCACGACGAAGCAAGTCTCGCCCTTCCCATCCTTCGCCTCGATGATCAGATCAGCGGCGCGAAAACTGCGCAAGTCGTTTGCTGGTATGTCCTTTGTTCCCTTCGACCTGGCCAAAGTCCTTATCTCGGCTCCGCGCAGAACCCGGACCATTTCGAGCCCCAATTCGTCGGCTATGTCGTCCGCGTACTCTATGGCCGCGTTCCTGGCGTGCGCCCCTCGCAGAACTCCCATGTCGTTCTCCAATCGGTCCACGCGTTGATCGAGTTTATCCATGTGTTGGTCAACACGATCAAACCGTTGATCGGCATTTTCCGCTAGATTTGAGACGATCCGCGGCAACTCCAGAACTTCCCTGGGCAGTACCCTGTTGCGCAAAGCTTCGAGCCACCCGGGGTTATCGTCCAGTACCCCTATCAGGTCTTCTATCGTATGGATGGAGTGCATGCTGATTTACCTACTGGGATTGCTAACACCAACGAACAGGATGGTTTCCTCGCCCGGCATGAAGCCCGAGCTTTCCATAACTGATTTATCAATCCATATAATCAGTCGGGAATCCATCCATTTTCTCGTGAAAAAAGTACCGCTAGGGTTTTGTGTCCGAGTCTATGGGCGGTTCGTCGTTGCCCAGGAAGCGTTCCGTTGTATTAATCGTGGCAGGATTCGATCGAAAATCGGCGATCCACGTTTCGCGGAAGTAGACCTGCTTCTCGCGAGGAAGGCCCGCGATTACTTCCGGTGGGGTCTTGAGCCGGTGCCAGTGGGTGGCCAGGTGGGAATAGGCGTTGAGGACGGTGACCCTGGGTTCGTCCCGGTTCCACTTGGGGCCGGCGTGACACAGATTCTCGGTGAAGAACACAGCGCTGCCTGCGGGACAGGCATAAGTCATCAGGAAATCACTCCGTTTCCCAGGCTCCAACGACTTGTGATCTGGATGCATGGGGAAGTTGGCCTTGTGGCTGCCTACCACGAAGTGCGTGCTCTGGTCCTCCATTTTTATATCCGTAAACTCGAAAATCACCCGGACCATACCGGCATAGATGCGATCCCGCTGCACGCGGTACCCGAAGATCGGATCGATCTGGTTGGGACCGCCGCCGTGTAGTTCACCGTGTTCTTCCCCCTTCTTGCGCCACACACATGTACAATTCTCCAACCGAAAATCGGGACTGATGATCTCAGAGATGACGTCGATGACAGCGGGATGATCGATTAGAATGCTCGACGGTCCGCCGGGGACGTCTCGATGTTCAGTCGGGAGTGACTCCGGATCGTGCTTGATCAGGTAGATCTGCTCGCGGATTTCTTTTACTTCGTCCGCCGTAAGAATGGCCGGGCGCACTAGAAATCCGGTCAAGTCGAATCGAAAGCGTTCTTCGTCGGTCATGGCCATAAGATTACCCCTATTGGAATCTGATTTGAAACTCGGTTGTTTTTGTTAATCTAAAGAAGAATCTGTAGCGGCGGAGAGTGGGTAATACTCGTCAGCAAGGCCTAAACAAATTCTCCTTGGTTGTTTTCTATGAACGTAATTGAAGATCAGTGCAACTTGACTATATGCTGCAATTCACGAACTGTATAGTTTGGGGGATGAGCCTCCAGCAAAGTAAGTTAGAAAACAACCATTACGATAGGTTGACTTTGTACAAAGTTTCTATCATCTTCCTTAACGGCTTACAGGTAGATCAGTTATCGGAGTTTCCCGATATAAGATTAAACGTCAGGGTGTAATTGCTACATCCGATCTTTGTTTGCAGTGTTTCTTCGTATAGTGTCGTATCGCGCACGCATAAGAGTACCTGTAAGCCAATATTCATTTACCTACCATAGATGATTTTACCTTCTATGGTTAATTTCATTGGTAGCAATACGGAATCTATCTGATTCTAATGCAAGGCGAGATAAGGTACAAACCAACACCAACATGTAAACATGAACTGTTCCAATGAGTTATTTACTTAGGCTCCAACAGGCCCAGACTCGCAAAGATCTTGCAACTATCCTCGGTGTTCAAGCAAAAGCACTATCATTTATCCTACATAAAATTCCGTCATCGGAGAAATACCACACCTTCGGAATAAGTAAACGAAATGGTGGTATGAGAGAAATAAATGCTCCAGAACCACGATTGAAAATGTTACAGAAAAAACTGGCGACCATACTATATTGGTGCGTGGACGAAATCTATGAGAACCCCCCGAAAGGACTATACTCACATGCCTATCTAAAATCTCGATCCACCTTCACAAACGCCTGGAAACACAAGAACCGGCGATACGTACTGAATCTGGACATAAAAGATTTTTTCCCGTCGATTAATTTTGGACGTGTTCGTGGTTATTTTATAAAGCACAAAAGTTTCAATTTGCAGGAGTTAACCGCAACTGTAATTGCACAAATTGCATGTCACAATAACCAACTCCCACAAGGAAGTCCTTGCTCTCCAATTATCTCAAATCTTATCGCACATATACTCGATGTACGTCTTGTCCGTTTTGCCCAAAAACATAAATGTACATATTCTCGGTACGCCGACGACATTACTTTTTCTACCAATCAGAGCCAATTTCCTTCTGCCCTAGCTGAACAGTCCACTACACATCGTCATGGATGGGAATTGGGTAAAAATCTCACTGAAGAAATTCAAAGGGCGGGATTTGAGGTAAACACAGAAAAAACAAAAATGCAGTACCGAGGATCTCGTCAAGAAACGACGGGACTAATTGTCAATAAGAAAGTTAATGTCAAGTCAGAGTACTTTAAAAGAACCCGAGCTATGTGTCACAGTTTATTCACCACGGGAGAATATCATCTTTCTGACTCAGAGAATCCTATCAACGACTTAAACAGGTTGGAGGGTATTCTTGGGCACATTTACCATATTAAGAACCAAACTGATATTCGTTTATCAGATAAAGACAATTTGAACTCAAGTTCAATTCGAAAACTATACCGTAGGTTTCTATTCTATAAACATTTCGTAGTTAATGATAAACCTGTTGTTCTGACTGAAGGAAAGACCGATCCGTTATACCTGCATATTGCAATTAGGAAACTGAAGAGATTTCACCCTCAACTTGGTGAGTTTCACGATAAGAAGTTTGTTGGTACACTTCGTTTCTTGAAACACACCGAAACCATGTACGAAATCTTAAAATCAACAGGGGGAGTCACAAAAATATTGGACTTCGCGATGTCATACCAAGAAGAGATATCTAATTTTGAATTTCGACAGCTATCGAACCCTGTGATCGTCCTAATCGACAACGACGGCGATACGCACAAGATTTTTGGTGCGTTAAACCAGAAATACAAGCTTGATGTTTCGTTCAAATCAAAACATTCATTCTACCACATAAATACTAACCTTTATTTGGTTAAGACACCTGAGCAAGGACCCGACTGTAAGTCAAATATAGAAGATTTACTGGATCCAAAATTGCTAGATGTCAGTTTAGCTGGGAGGAAGTTTGACCCCCAAAACAAGTCATCCAGTGACAGTACATTTGGAAAGGTAATATTTGCAAAACAAGTAGTCATACCGAATGCCGATAGTAGCGACTTTACCAGATTCGAGGTTTTATTGGATCGGTTTGTTGCGGTCTTGGTTCACTACAGGACTCATAAGTACGAGAATCTTATCGAAAATCAAAACGCGGTTCAGACTGACGATTGAGACTTATAAACAGAAACCCGTCTATTTGGTATTTAAATACTGCTAAAATGAATGTATGTTGCGAACAGATCTCTAACCAACTATCGTTAATTCCTTGGTATTCCTAATTTGGGTTCTTTCCATTACCGTGCACATTCCTTCTCCTTACTAATTCATTCCTTATTGTGATACAAATCTGTTTATGGTCTCTCGAGCGTCCTTGAGTTATCCCGTGCGATCCGTTTGAGGTCTCAAACTTTCGTAGTTAGCGGTTACTAAAGAAGTCTCAAAGAGAAAACTAAAATCACTACATGTTGAAACTAGCAGAGCTGTGTAAAGGTGACATACCGGCTATATCGTCAGCATTTGGATCAGCGTTGGCCGAAGCCGCTGCCGTCTGTTTGGAGTCAAATTCACATACTCAAGGCGTCGAAATTGAAGTCCGGGGTCTTAAAACAAGTAGCTATTCAGTTACCTGGCCGCCTGCTTCTACACAGACTTTCCTTACATGGAATGATTCCGAAAACGCGACGGAATGGGGTGCCGTAGGAGTTGCGATTCTTATTGCAAGTTTAGAAATTGGATATGAGATAATACGTCAATCCAGAAAAGGTACGGGATTTGATTACTGGATGGGGGATTCTACCGATCCAGGATTCGAGGAAAAGGCAGGCTTAGAAGTTTCTGGCATTTTGAATGGCGATGATCGTTCAGTACGGGCTAGAGTAAGGAGAAAAATAACGCAAACAAGTATCTCTGAACGATCGGATTTAGATTTTTATGTGATAGTTGTAGAATTTGGAAGACCAATCGCTGAAATTCAGAAAAATGAATCCCACAGATAAATACCACGACCAGGCAATGGAAACGGCGTTTCAAGCTGATCAAGAACGACGGCTTGGAAATATAGAAAAAGCGAGTGAATTATACCGCTACGCGCTAGATTTAGAGCTAAAAGCAATTAAGGAGATGCATGAGCCTGTAGAACCGACATATTCTATACTTCACCGAAGCGCTGGCTGGCTTGCCATAGATTGTAATGAAATTCGCTTGGCTGAAAAACTAGCTAGTAAAGCTCTTTCTGGTGATCCACATCCAAGGATAGCTGAGGAACTACGTGACTTATTAGAACAGGTGGGTTTCCAGCGACACCTAGAACTTAAAGGAGTTACTTTAGAAGTTAGTGATATTCAAATCAGTGTTTCGGGTCACGGTGTAGGGTTGGGGATAGTGCGTCATGACGACGTTATCCAAAGGATTGACAATTCTACAAAAGCAATCAGGCGAATTGTAGAGCGCAAATGTAAGAAACCGTTTAGGGAAAGGGGTCGTTCGGAGAAGCATATTGAAGAGAACTACCAATTGTTTCTGTCTACACCTAGGGCTGCAAGTTTTGCTGTAACATTGAAACTAGGAAGTAGGCCCGATCAGTTACTCATAAAGGGACTTACGGAAACAAATGCGGTACTAGACGAGTTTATGGATCTCATGGAGATGGTGAATCAATCACAACTCTCGGATATTCAGGATCGTATTTCTGATCTAGCTTATTTTAGAAATTTCCTTGGACTATCGAAAAAGATCGCGCCGGATGGGGAAAGGATTAGACAAGTTGGATTCACTGCCGTAAAAAACGGAGCCGAACGATACGTTGAGGTTACCAATCCTGCAAGAAAGATTCCATCGATATCAGCTTTTGAAGGATCGCTTGAGATCGAATCTGAGTCATTTGAGATATTTGGTATACTTAAGTACGCTGATGCAATAAAGGGAAACAAAAACGAGATCAAGTTAATTGACGACGATAATAAGACTCATGTAATAGAAGTACCCGTAGGCATGATGAATGATATCGTTGGTCCAATGTGGGATACGCGTGTCAAGATTATGGGAACACGTAGTAGAAACCGATCTGTACTTGATGAGATTTGGCCAGAGGAATCTGAATAGAATATGGAGCCTTTAATGTGTCGAGAATCAGTGAGTTCCCAACTTATCAGTGTTTTCATAGAATCGACATGCTCATCCCAACCTTACCGATTTAGAGACATGCCCCTTGTCATCTTGTTTTAAAACAACTCGATAACGATTAGAGTTTTATTTGTATCCAATGTTATCGCCCCACAATTGTCCGACTATTGCTTGAATCTTACCTTCCATCCTTTTTGTTAAGTCTACATTAGCATCTACAATTGCTTGTTCCGCTGTGATTTCAGAAACGATTACATTTTGCTTTGTTTTGGATGGAAGGGGAATTGGTATTCTCTCTAGGTTGCCCTTTGTGATGTGAACCAAGCCAACGCCACCATGGAGTTTCTGCTCAACTTCTGCCACTGCTCTGTTCAGTACATGGAACAAATACATTTTGGTCGCTCGATTTTGGTCAAATCCCACTTTAAAGATATGCTGATTGAGAATGGCTTTGCCACCTGTCCAAATATGAGCTCCAAAAGATGTCCCACGCGACCCGGACCAAGAGAAAAGAAGCTGCCCTTGGTTGATAAGGTGACGCTTTTCAACAGCACCTGTATAGTAGTTAAAACTACCTCCTGGCTTGTTTAGGTTCTGAATCCGTACGATCGGGAGGCCACCACTGTCGGCATTGTTCCAGTCTTGTGGTTTAAACGCCCGTCCGTTCATCAAATTGCATACCTCACCAATATCCACCATTGGCCAATCTGGGTCGACTTCGATCTTCGGTTTGTAGTTTTCAATCACCATCCTTGCCCCATCAATCACCCGCTGGTAGCCCTGTATTTCCTCCACTATCTCTTGCTGCACTTCCAGCGGTGGCATTGGTAGTTTGAATCTAGTGTAAACATCATTTCGATTTAGACCCGGAATCCCTGCGCCACTGCGTAGACTCGGCAAGTCCAGAGTTTTTAGCAAGTGGTATAAGTATAAAATATCTGTGGTACCCGGGTTAACGCGTTTCACATGGTACGTTGTGTCAATGGGATAACAGTTTTCTTCAACGTACACTACTTCACCGGCCGACCCTTTACGGCCTACAATGATTACCGGTCCTTCAATCAGATATTCATTGTGATAACCACTCATTCCGTTGGAACCCATCACTGGGTAGGGGCCATCCATGCGAACTTTCTTTGGTAAACTTGCCCCGTACTCCAAGGTACAGACTCTCTCAAAGGGTACCAATTTATAGTTGGATATTCTAGGGTCCTGTATCCTATATCGCTCCCTACTCAGATTGTATTCCCCATCGGCAGTGATCCTCTCCTTCCCAACGATCATCCCGGTTGTGTATTGATCATTTCCCTTCTTGTATTCCTCGGCGTTTTTGGCCACACTATTGGATGAATCTGCTACAGAGTAGTACGCCGATTCAACTGCCCGCAGTTCTGTCAAGTACTGACCGATCTCCTCCCGGACCATTGGAAGATCGTTCTTCTCGATCTCCCTTCTCTGCGCTCCCAGATCAAAACCGTCGTTCTCTACTTTGAAGAAGGCGATGTGATCTGTCTGCTTCGCCAGTTTCCTATCCAGAATCAGGATGGAAGTCTTGACGCCGGAATAGGGATTGAACACGCCCGCGGGCAGAGAGATTACCGCGACAAGGTAGTCCTCGACCAGCATCCTACGCAGTTGCTTGTGGGTGTTCTGGCTTTGGAAGATGATTCCTTCGGGCACGATGATTCCTGCGCGTCCTTCCGGCGTAAGGTGTTCGGCCATGTAGTCCACGAACAGTACTTCGCTCCTTTTGGATTGCACGGAGAAGCGATTATGCGGACGGATGCCGCCTTTCGGCGACATGAACGGCGGGTTCGCCAGAATCACGTCGGCGTACTCGTTCCATCGGTCCTCGCTGGTCAGCGTGTCGTATTCGTGTATGCGGGGCTGCGCAATCCTGTGCAGGTACATATTCACGAGCGATAAACGCACCATGTCAGGTGAAATGTCGTATCCGCTGAAGTTCTGCGCGAGTCTTCCTTTTTCATCGGGCGTGAGCGTACTGTTTCCCTTTTCGTCAGTATTTGCATTGTCAATATGCTTCCAGGACGATATCAGGAACCCCGCAGTGCCACATGCCGGATCGAGTATCGTTTCGTCCTTCTTCGGATCGATGATCGCGACAATGAAGTCGATGATATGGCGCGGGGTGCGGAACTGTCCGGCGTCTCCCTGCGAACCTAACACGGAAAGAAGGTATTCGAAGGCGTCCCCGAGCCGCTCGCTATGGTCGTAGTTGAACTCGTCGATGACTTTGAGAAAAGCGCGCAGTGTCTCCGGGTCGCGGTAGGGCAGATAAGCGTTGTTAAAGATATCCCGGAATAGTGGAGGAATACCGGGGTTCTCGGGCATCCGGGTTATGGCGAGGGCGTACAGATTCAATACATCGTGGCCGCTCAGGCCGCCGTGCATCAGGCCAGCCCAGCCGTATTGAGCAAACTCGCCGGCAAAGAACCGGCGCTCACCTCCGAATTCCTCGGCCTCGGCGTCCATGTCATCCATGAACTTATAGATGAGGGCAATGGTAATCTGTTCGACCTGGCTCTTGGGGTCGGGCACCTTGCCCACCAGGATATCGCGGGCCGTGTCTATGCGGCGTTTTGTCTCGGTATCGAGCACAGCGACCTCTAACTGGCGAACTGATTGAGCGACACGTAATCTTTGACGTATTCGGGAATCAACGCTCGGAACTCGACGGGAACGGTTCCGTATTCGTGCATGGAGAACACCGGATTAGTCGCGAGGGCCGCGAACTGCTTCCGGTCGATGATACCACGAACATGATCGTCGCTCACATACGCCTTGAAGTAGTTCTTCAGCACCGGTACCGAACCGCTCTGATCAGGCGTATGCTCCGCCACGAATTTGGCAAATTCCTCGTCCAGCAGTTCGTTCCTGGTCTTGAAACGCGGGATAATGTCGAAGGCCTTCTCCAGTATTTCTCGCAGGCTAATCCGGCGGTCCGCGGCTACGGCCCTGCGCAGCTTGTCAAGAGTGTAGTACTCCTCGGGTTTGTTCAGGACCTCGCGCCTTACGTGATCGGTAGCCCGTTCCCAGTCACCGGTTTCAACAGCGTCCGCAACAACCTCGTCCTCCTTCACCGCATCCACGAACCGGTCGAAGAACATCCGGTCTATCTTCATGCCCTCGACGCCAATTTCCTCTTCTCTGATCCCGGCTAGTATGTCCCGACCGAGGTGCTCGTAAGTGCCATCATATATGACAACCGGATCAACCGTTCCACCGTCAGGTTCCTTCGTGCGGACCGGCAGCTTAAGTATCTCGTCATAGTTGTACTCTTCTTCGAAGTACTCGCTGTTACCAAAAAAGTCGAAGAGTTTGAACGCGGTCTTGTCTAGTGCCGATACTGTACCTTTGCGTTCGTTGTCGAACAACAGATCCAGGAAGTTGTGCTTTCGTGTTCCTCGTCCCTTGATCTGGATGAAGTCCGTAGGGGAGAAGATCGGGCGAAAGAGACCCAGGTTCAGGATGTCCGGGCAGTCGTACCCAGTGGTCATCATGCCGACGGTCACGCATACTCGGGCCTTGCTGGTTCGATACGTGGATATCACATTACCAGAACCAAGGAGGTTGTTATTTGTAAACTGAATCGTGAGTTGCTGGGCATCCGTAATCTGAGAAGTTATCTGCACGGCGAAATCAGACTGGTACCTGCTCGGAAACATATGGTCCGCGATCTCGTTGAATATATCCGTGAGACGGACTGCGTGCGACTGGCTAACGGTGAAAATGATCGACTTGCCGATCTCACCGCTTACCGGGTCACGCAAAGCATTCTCCAGAAAAGTCTTGCAGAACAGGTAATTTGTACTTTCTGAGTAAAACTTCTTCTCGAAATCTCGCTGCTTGTAGGCCTCTTCGTGGTCCTCCCCTTCGTCGTCGGTAAAGGTCGCTACGTATCCATCATCCGAAAGGAGTTGGGTCGTCACTTCTGTGCGTGCGTCAACCACGGTGGGACTTATGAGCACACCTTCCTTAACGCCGTCGAGTAGGGAGTACCGGAAGGTTGGCTGACCGCTTTCGCAACCGAATGTACGGTAGGTGTCCAGCAGCATTCGGCGCTCGGTTTCACGGGGATCCCGTATGTTTGAACCTTGGGTATTCACCCCTCTCAGGTAGTCGCGAGGCGTAGCCGTCAGGCCGAGTTTGTAGCCGACGAAGTACTCAAAAACCGCCCGGGCATTGCCGCCGATGGACCGGTGGGCTTCATCTGATATTACCAGGTCGAAATCGGTGGGCGAGAAGCGATCCTGGTATTTGTTGTTGAACAACAGGGATTGCACGGTGGTGACGACGATCTCGGCGCGGCGCCAGTCGTCCCGACGTTCCTTGTAGACGACGGTCTGGAAGTCAGCTGAAAGCAGTTCAGAGAATACCTTCCTGGCCTGTTCTTCCAGTTCAAGCCGGTCTACGAGGAATAGTACACGCCGAGCGTTCAGTGTATGCAGGAACAGCTTGACGACTGCGGCTGCCGTGAGGGTCTTGCCCGTGCCGGTCGCCATCTCGAATAGGAAGCGGTCGCCGCCCTCTCGGACCGCCTTCTGCAGGGCGTGCACGGCGTTAACCTGGTACGTGCGGAGGAAGCGCAGCTTGTGATCCCGGATAAATCCGCTTCGCTCGTTCTCGTTCTGATATGCTGCTTCTGATTGGTAGTTGGGTCGTTGGGAAAGTACGATGAAGTCGGCGCCAACCTCTCTGTCGGTCAGACGCTTCGGGTCGGGTTCGAATTTACTGTAGCTTCCCACTGAGTCCTGCGTTGGAAATGAGGTGATTTGGTAGGGGTTACCTCTTTGCAGATCCCAGAAGTAGTGTAGATTGCCGTTTGAAAGGATTACGAAGCGACATTTGAGCGACTTGGCATACTTTCTCGCCTGCTCCTTGCCGACTAAAGGTTCCTTATCCTCCGACTTGGCTTCAAGCACGACAAGCGGAAATCCTTTCTCATCAAGCAGCAGAAAATCGACGAATCCCGTTGTCGTCTTATCGAAATCGTTACCAAGTACATCAAGATGGGATTTCTTGATGGTGACACTCGGTTCGAGGCGGACATTGGCAGGCTTGTCACCTTCTGCAAAGAACCTCCAACCGGCGGCCTTGAGGAGCTTGTTGATTTTGATGCGTGCGGTAGCTTCGGACATATGCGGGCAGAAGTTTGGTGTAAAATAGCTTGGTGAAGTAAAGAAGTTAAACGAGTGAGTTCAACAAGACCATTGTATATACTGAATATATACTAATCATCAATCCAACTCCACCACATCCCCCGTCTCCTCCTGCCACCCACGAATCTGCTCCTCCAAATCCCCTACTCGCTGTTTGTGTTCACCCCGATGATACAGATTCTCCAGCTCATGTGGGTCACTCCCCAAATCGTACAGCTCTCCCTGCCCTTTTCCGTACAGGTTGAGTTTCCATCCCTCCGCGGTCACGATCGTCCGGTTCTGATGCACCATGCTCTGGTTCGGTTCGGCTTCTCCAAGTCCGGCCCGCGCATGGCCGTCCTCTCCGCTCCACTCGACGAATACATCATCATTATCCAGGTTCTCGTGCCCCTGCAGCACAGGCACTCGGCTTCGACCCTGCAACCTGCCCGGTCGCTCGAGGCCCAATAACTCCATCAGGGTGGGCACGAGGTCGATGTGGCTGAACCGGCCGCCGATTCGTCGCGACGCGTGATCCAGCATGGGCGCGCGCAGCAACATCGGTACCTTGATGGACTCCTCGTACATGAGCGTCTTGCCCAGGATGCCGTGATCGCCCATCAACTCTCCGTGGTCCGAAGTGAACACGACGATGGTGTCATCGGCCTTGCCGCTTTCTTCGAGGGCTTTCAGGATCCTCCCCACCGAACGGTCCACCAGGGTGACGTTGCCCCAGTATCGCGCCATCAAGGCCCGCCAGCCCGCCTCGGTCCGCAGATCCAGTCCGTAGTTCTCCGACTGCATGTAGAAGGCCGCCATCAAACGGACGAGAAGCGGCGCGTCGAAGGGTGGCTGCTCCATGAATGCGGGCCCGGTAGGCAGGATGTCCGGGTCGTAGTAGTCGTTAAGCGGACCGGTGTGCGGAGGATGGGGTTCCAGGTAGCTGACGCACAGGGCGAAGGGGTCGTCGCCCTGGTTATTGATGTAGTCGGCCGCCCGTTCGCCAAGGTACCATGCCTTGGTGCATTCCTCGGGCAGGGATGCCGCGTAGTGTCTCGAAAAAACCCTTTGCCCCAGCAGCTCTATATCTGGCGTGTGCCCCTTATCCACGAGGAAATGATGATAGTCGCTGACTTCGGCCAACCGATCCGTTTCCGAGTAACCCCGTCGATATTGGTCTTCCGTACCCACCCAGGTCTTAAAGCCGTGCTGGGGAAAGATCTCGTCTCCCAGGTGCCACTTCCCCATGAAGGCCGTATCGTATTCCGCCGGAAGCATCTCGGCGATGGTCGGCTTGTCGCCGGCCAGCGGTACGTTGCAGGACGGGACACCCGCCGTATGGGGCCAGAGACCGGTGAGCATGGTGGCCCGGGCTGGACTGCATACGGGCTGGCTCACGTAGGCGTTTTCGAAGACGAAACTGTCCTCGGCCAGTCCGTTGAGCGCAGGGGTTTCAATCTGGTGATTGCCGTAGCAGGCCAGCGTGTCGGCACGCTGCTGGTCGGTGAAAATGTAGAGCAGATTGGGGCGTGTCACGATTGTCCCTCGCGGTTGGCTTTCGATCGCGGCGTCAGGTTGAACCAGGTCTCGTGACCGGAGAAGAACCGTTCCAGTTCATCGACCATGAAGCCGAAGAAGTGGGGATATTCTTCACCCGTACGTCCGGAGAAGTGGGGTGTCAGAAAAACATTGGGCAGGTCGATGATTTCGCTGTCTTCGGGGATGGGCTCCGGATCGAAAACGTCCAGCCCCGCGGCGATATCATTGCGCTTGAGACGCTCGATCAAGGCTGCCGAGTCGACGATCGGCCCCCGCGAAACATTCACAAACACCGAGCCAGAAGGGATGAGGTCCAGCTCGCGCTGCCCGATCATGCCCTGGGTCTTCGGCGTGAGGGGCGCCACGCAGATGATCGCGTTACACTTGGAAAGTACATTGTCCAGCGAGGTCTGCAGGAATCCCAGCGCTTCGGGCAGTTCCTGCGGAAGGTACGGATCATGGACCCACAATTCCACGTCGAAGGGCCGCAGCAGTTTCATCAGCCGCCGTCCCATGTGCCCGCCGCCAATCAATCCCACTCTTTTACCAGTAAGAATGCCCGCCATGGGCTGAATGAGACTTCGGTCCTGGGTGTTGCGTTCGATGATCCTGCGAAAGAGCGCCCCGGCATTGCGCATGGAGATCAGCGTCAGCCCCAGGGCCCATTCCGCGACCGGATAGGTGGAGCCGTTGGTCGTATCTATTGTGCTAATGCCGCGGGACCACATCGATTCCAGGTCAAGCCGCGCGGCAAAACGGTCGCCTTCCAATTCGCCGACGAAACGGAGCCGCGGCGCGGCATTCAGGACTTCGGCGCCAACCCTCGGCGCGCCGTGGCAGACGACGAGCGCGTCCACCCCGGCCATTTCCTTCGCCAGTTGCACCGTGGTCTCGGGATCCGTACTGGTATCGTAGATCCCGCCGCCCTCGCAGTGGAACCATGTCCAATCGGCAAACTTCTCGAGACGGGCCAGTTCCTTTGGCGGTATGTATCCATTTCGGACGCGTTCACTGCATGCGATGAGTACCTGAGGACGTTTATTCGACATGCGCTCTCCAATTTGTGCCAGTTGGTACCGACCTCAACAGACGGTCCCATCCTGACATTTGATTCTTTTCGTGATTCAACTGAAGGCCTCGGCATATTGCCTGGAACGGCTGGTCATCAGGCCGTAGAAACCCCGCACCTTGGGGTCGGGATGGTCCCGCCAGAAGCTGGTTGGAATCAACGTACAGTCGCTCAGCACAGGACCATCGCGATGGCCGTAGTAGATCTGGACGGTCTTGCGTTCGTGCGGGGTGATACGGACCGTTGCGGCGTGCAGCACGGACAGGTTGAAGAGAATGACGGTACCGGCCGGTCCGTGCAGGTGGACCGCGCCCCGCTGGTCGAGCTGCTCTTTTGTGTCGAGTACAGGGCCGTCACAGGGCTCAGGAGAGATCGAAAAGCAGTGCGTGCCCTCGTGCACGTCGGTCAGGTAGAGCATCATTTGCAGGAAGCCGCACCGGTAGGGCCGGTCCGTCGCATGCGGCCGGTCCCGGTGCCAGATCTCCTCCGGTTCGCCGTCGCGCGGGACCATGTGACGCAGGCAGACTTCACCGAGACAGCTGGGGCCCTGGAAAATGGTCTCGATCGGTTTGATCAACTTGGGGTGGCGGATCAGTCCGTCGATCTCCGGCGAGGAGATCAGGGGCTCGCAGTTCAGGGTCTGGTGGCCGTGATTGGAAATGGGATGCCAGAAGCAACCCCGATTCGACCGGTCCTGGTCGTACAGTTCGACAAAACGGTTCAATTCCTCGCCAACGAAAACCCGGCCGAGGTTAACGTATCCGTTTTGTTTGAAAAAGTCGAGATCCAGCATGCAGGAATCACCGTTCGATAATGGTGGGTTTACTTGCAGAAGAAATGGCGATACATTGCACGCGTCAAGCAAAGCATGCGTCAGACAGAGCACGGGTTAAAAAAGCATACGTCAAGCATTGGACGCGTCTAGCATTGCACGTCTCAAGCAATGCACCGTAGTGATTGCAACTTATATTAATATACGCTTTGCAGAGGATGCTCACCAGCCCACCCGGAGCAACCCAAATGCCTGGAACAGTCCTGAAAGCCGCCCTGATCGGATGCGGGGGGCGGGGTCGCGGCCATCTCGAGACCATGAAGACCTTCGACGACCTGCGGTTCGTAGCCGTGTGCGATCCGGTGAAGGAGCTGCGCGACCGGGTGGCCGAGGAAAACGACGTACCGCGGCGTTACGGTGACATCGAGGACATGCTGTCGAAGGAAGAACTGGATCTGGCGGTAGTCGCGACGCCGGCCCATCTGAACGGCCAGTGCGCGCTGCCCGTCATACAGGCCGGTGTGCACGCGCTCATTGAAAAGCCGCCCGGCTTGTCAGGCGCAGAAGCCGAGGGGCTTCGCGACGCCGCCAACGCATCCGGAGCGAAGGTGCTGGTCGGCTGGAACCGCCGGTTCCATTCCATGATCTGCAAGGCTCGAGGCATGATCGAGGAGCGGGGACCCGTCACCCAGATCGTGGCGGAATTCCACAAGAGCATGACGCGCCTGCGTGAACGGCCCTTCCCCGACCATCTACTGGACAACTTCATCTACGAAACACCCATACACGCCATCGACCTGACCCGGTCCCTGGCGGGTAGTTCTCCCATCGCCGAATTCCATGCCGTTGCCCGCAGAGCCCATTCTCGATACGTGGACGTCTACGCGGCGCTCATTCGATTCGAGAACGGATGCGTGGCCCAGCTCACGGCCAATTTCACGACGGACGCCCGCCTGGAGCGCTACGAAATCCACGGCAGGGACTGTTCGGCTTACCTGGAAGGCGTGAAGAGAGCAGTGGTACAGCGGGACGGCAAAGAAGACGTGCTCGACACGGTGGAATCCGCCGGAACGGCCGAACAGGCCCGCTTCCTCATCGACTGCATCAAGGAGGACCGGCCCGTGGGCCTGCCCGCGGCGGGGCTGGACGAGGCCGTGGAGACGATGAAGCTGGCCGACCGCATCCGGGCGGAGTTGCGCGATTGATCCGGGATGAGCTGCGCGACTGATCCCACGCCCCGGGTTGCTTGACAACCATGCGTCCTCGTGGTAGGATGTTTGTCTACAATAACAGCCGTTTCACCGACGGTGAGCAGCCTGGTGATACGACTTGATTCAAGTTTGGTGAAACGAGCATTCCGAGAGTGGATAGCAAGAGGAGCCATTTATGACGATTTCTCACTTCATCTACTTTTGCGCGGTGCTTTTCGTTGCTCCCCTGATGATCACGGGATGCGGCGAGGAGGTCGAAATGGCTGATTCCGACGAGCAGCTTCTGTCCCTGGCCCGCGAATCCCTCTCCCAGATCGAGGGCGAACTGGCGCTGGAGGGATTGATCGAGCCGGTGGAAGTGATCCGCGATCAGCACGGCATTCCGCACATCTACGCGCAGAACACGGACGACCTCTTCTTCGCCCAGGGCTACGTGATGGCCCAGGACCGCCTGTGGCAGATGGAACTGTGGCGCCGGTGGCGGGAGGGCCGTCTCGCGGAGATCTTTGGTCCCGAGGCCTTCGACTATGATGCCCGCACGCGGCTCATGATGTACCGCGGCCCCTTTGACGAAACGGAATGGACCAGCTACCACGCCGAGGGCGAGCGGATCTTCACCGCCTACGCAAACGGCGTCAACGCGTATATCGACGCGCATGCCGACAATCTGCCGGTGGAGTTCAGGCTGACGGGCATCCAGCCCGGCCGGTGGACCAGGGAGACCGTGGTGCGGCGCTGGACCGGTCTCTTCTTCCCGAGCGCGGGAAACGACGCCGGGGACGAGATCCGGCTGGCCCGGTCCGTGGCGGAACTCGGAGTCGAGGAGGCCAATCGCCGGGCGGCGCCATTGCCCTGGGATGATCTCGTGGTGCCGGAGGGGCTGGACGTGAATATTGTCCATGAGGATATCGTGGCCGCAATGCGAAAAGGGGAGGGTGATCCCCTGGTGCCCGGGCGGCTTCCGCAGCTTGAACTCGTCGAGCCGTATACAGGCCTTGTACCCGCGGACCGCCAGGCCGAAGCGCCCACCGAAGAACAGTTGCTCGAGATCGGCAGCAACAACTGGGCCGTGAGCGGCGCCCTGTCCATCACGGGCCAGGTCATGGTCATCAACGATCCCCACCGCCGGCTCGAGAACCCGTCGCTGAGATACTATGCCCATTTGAACGCCCCGGGCTGGAACATGATCGGGGCGAGCGAGCCGCCCTTCGTGGGCGTGAACGCCGGACACAACGACCGTGTCGCCTGGGGATTCACCTTCGCGGGGGTCGATGTGAACGACGTGTACGTGGAAGCGCTGCACCCGGACCAGCCCGACATGGTGCGGTGGCAGGACGGCTGGGAACCTCTCCGCGTCATTCGGGAGGAGATTCCGGTGAAGGGAGAAGAGCCCCGCGAGGTCGTGCTCAAGTATAGCCGGCACGGACCGGTGTTCTACGAGGATCCGGACAACGGCGTAGCCTACGCCGTACGGTCCATCACCCACGAGCCGGGCACGGCCCCCTACCTGGGATGCTTCCGCATGGCCCAGGCGGAGAGCGCGGAGGACTTTTTCGAACGCGCCATGTTCTGGAAGGTGCCTACCCACAACCTGGTATTCGGCGACGTGGAGGGCAATATCGCCTTCCAGGTCTCGGCCCTCACGCCGGACCGGGACGGATGGAACGGCAGGATGCCGGTCCCGGGTGACGGGCGGTACGAGTGGCAGGGGTTCCGGGAAGACTTGCCCCGGGAGTACAACCCCCAGCGCGGCTGGGTAGGGTCCGCGAACAACGATTCCCACCCGCCGGACTACGAGGGCAGGCCGGTCATGTTCCACTCCTCGCGAGGCGTCGAATACTCCCGGATAGAACGCATGAAGCAACTGCTGCAATCCAACCGCAAGTACACCATCGACGACCACAAGCGAATCCAGTTGGACGCCTATTCACTGCGCGCAGAGGCAGATATCCCGTCGTTCCGGGGCTGGGTGTCGGACGACGCGGAAGTCGAGCGGGCCCGCGAACTGGTCGCAGGCTGGAACGGCGTGCTGGACCGGGACAGCGCCGGCGCGGCAGTGTGGTACCGCTGGCGGGGCGAGGCCGAATCGGCCGCATTCGATCCTGAGACTCCTACTGAGGAACGACAGCCGCTCGTGGAAGCCGGCCTGCGCAAGACCGTGGACCGGTTGAAAGGGGAACTGGGGGAGAACTGGGACCAGTGGCGGTACGGTCGGCTGCAGAGAAGCCCGTTCACCCATCTCGTGACGGACGCCTACTCGTTGCGAGGTGTCGAGCGTTCCGGCGGTTACGGCACCATCGCCGCCACGTCGGTGAGCTTCCGACACATCCTGGACACCGATGACTGGGACCGCTCGGTCTTCATCATCACGCCAGGACAATCGGGCCAGCCGGAAAGCCCATACTACGGCAGCCTGCTTGAAACCTGGGCAGAGGACGAATACCTCCCGCTGGCGTTCAGCCGTGAAGCGGTTGAAGGACTGGCGGGGCACCGGCTTACGCTCACGCCACGTTGAGAAGTTTGGGTTGATCGGTTGGCTGCGCGTTTCTGGTTGGCAGCGTGTCCTCGTCTGGCGGCCGCGGTTGGTCGGCCACCAATGAAACTTCGACCGGCGGCTCGCGGTTGTTCGGCCACCAATGAAACTCCGGATGCAGGAGGGACGTTAGAACATTGGAGTACCGTGTTCTGGGAAAGACGGGAATCGAGGTGTCGTGTATAGGCCTGGGCTGCTGGCCCATGGCCGGCATGGCCGGTGGAGCGAACTGGTCGGGCATCGACGACGATGAGTCCGTCGCCACCATACAACACGCGGAATCCCTTGGAATCAACCTGCTGGACACGGCCAACGGGTATGGAGCCGGCCATAGCGAGCGGATCATCGGCCGAGCACTCCGGGGCAGACGCGAACGCTACGTAATCGCAACCAAGGTGGCTCCCAGGACGGACGATCCGGACGAGCCAATACAGCGTTACATCGCGCGGAATTGCGAGGGAAGCCTGGAACGGCTTCAGACCGAATACATTGACGTCTACCAGTTGCACGGAGAGCCGGACGAGGCCGACATGCCACCGATCGTGGAGGCGTTAACGCGGCTGGTCGAAGAAGGCAAGATCCGGTGTTTCGGCATCTCGACGTACGAGACGGAAGTCATGCGGTCACTGATGGCGTTAGGCGACCTCGCGATGGCGCAGATCGGATACAGCATCGTCAATCCGGTGGGAAAGGCGGGATTGCGGTTCGCGGCGGAAGAAAACCTGGGTACGCTTATTCGCGTGCCCCTTGCGCAAGGCGCGCTGTCCGGCAAGTACTTCGATACATTGTCCCGGCTCGATACGCAGGACCGCCGGCACGAGCGTTTCGACAATCCCCGAATCCGTTCCGCGCTGAGAAAACTGTCGGAACTGTCTTTTCTGGTTGCGGGAGGTAAACGCACCATGGTGCAGGCCGCGCTCCGGTTCGTGCTGGATACCCCGGGTGTGACCTCGGTGATACCCGGTGCGAAGAATCGCGCGCAGCTCGAGGAAAATGCCGGAGCGGATTGCGTACCGCCCCTTACCGCCGACGAACGGATGCGAGCTTTAGCCATCGGCCGGGAAGCGGACTGGCCGCTTCCGCCCTACACGAACTGGACGTGATGTGCGCAACCGTACCGAGCATGATGAAGCGTCCATACTGGACGTGATGCGCGCGTTCGTTCTGGTCGGGATGTGCGCATCCCTACGGATAAATGGCATGTTTTTCAAAACTTAGTAATCGGAGGAAATCGATGCGGCGTTTGATGTTATGCTTTTTATTGGTCTTCTTGACGGGATGCGGACGGGTGTTCCTGGGCGAAACGCAGAAAGTGGAAATCAACGTTACGCCGGCAGATGCCCGGATCAAGATCCCGGATCGCATCGACCGGGACACGAATCCGTTTACGATCGAACTTCCGCGGAATGAATCCCACCTGGTGGAAATCTCCAAACCGGGTTACGAAACGAAGTGGATCGTCCTGCAGAAGGTCAAATTGCCTTCTGTTGTCATCGCCGACGTACTGCTCACCCTTGGCATCGGTCTCTTCATCGACATCTACTGGGGGACGTGGGAGGGCTTGAAACCTGCGAGGCTGGACGTGACGCTGGAACCCGAGACTGCAGACGGCGGCCCCGTCGAAGTCCCTCTGTTCCTGGCCGAGTCCACGCTGAATGTGCAGGACGGATCCGTCCTGATCAAAGTGCATACGCTGCGGTGATTTTAACGGTTTGGAAACCGGCACGGGAAGGTACACAGCCCACTACGACCTGGTTCGCACCATCCGGAATCGCAGAAACAACTCCTGCCCGACCCGTCTGGATTCGATCAGTCTGAGTTTACGGATACAGTCTACGGTGAAACCCGTACCGTCTGCCGCTGTCGGCGCGTTCCGCCCGCCGATCACCACGGGACACAGGGTCAGGTACACCTCGTCCACCAGCCCGGCTTCCCAGAAAGCCATATTGACCTCACCTCCGCCTTCCACGAGTAGCCGGGATATGCCGCGGTCATACAGCAGACGGCATAATTCACCAAGGTCTACGGCGTGCCGGCCTGACCGGATGACCTCCGCCTTCGCTTTAAAGGGCAATATCCGCTTATCCGGCGCCTGGTTCGTGGTCACGATGATCCGTTCAACCTGGTCGTCTTTCCAATACCTTCCTTCGACGGGCAGCAGCATGGTGCGGGACAGAATCACCGAGACGGGATGGGGCGATTTTCCGGTTCGCGCACGTTCATCCCTCCGCCTGGCTGACCGTATCCTGACCGGCGGCTCCTCTGCGCGAAGCGTACCGGCGCCGATGAGTACGGCGTCGACGTCCGCCCTGATCTCGTCCATCAGCCCGCGGTCTATCTTGCTCGTGAATAGAACCGGATCGCGATGCTCCGTGGAGATCTTGCCGTCCAGGCTCATGGCGTAATTAAGCAGGATGTGGGGTCGTCGGTCCGGTTTCATTTCAGTCGGTCCAATCGAGTGAGGAATCGGGAATCAGCCCATAAAATCGACTTGACAGGTGAACTTGAACAGTATATTATTCAACGCGCATTTCATCAAGACAAGACCGGATTCACCCCTTGGGGTGGCATCCGGTGGAAGTTCTCGTTTATGCCGCTCGGTTTGATTACCCATTCCGGAGTTGCGGGACGTTCTTCCGGCGCCAGTACCCCGCCAAGTCAAGGTATATCATTCTTGATCCCTCTAATTTCGCCTGCAACTGCCCCTGTGCATGTGCGGATGGGCGTGCGGATTTAAACGGGTTCGGGGATTTTGCGACACACGACACCATGGAATGACCGGTCGACGGTCAACGAACGGAACGTCCTTCCCGGTATGGCCGAAGCGTCGTTGGGATAGCGTTCAAATCGCGGGATGATTGCGGGGAAATCAGCAGGTTTCCGCCCCGGTCCCGCTTGAGAGAGGCAGGAATCAGTGAAAGTCAGAGAATTAAAGCACGGTGACGTCACGGTGCTGGAATTGAGTGGCCGCATGGCCGAGGGAAGGGACACCGACGCCCTGAGCGAGCGTATCAACAAACTGGCCGACAATGGCTCCAGGAAGATCATCTTCGATCTGAGCAAGGTGCACTGGATCGACAGTTCGGGCCTGGGTCTCCTCATCCGCGCATACACCCGCATGCAAAAGGTCGGCGGGGACCTCAAGCTCGCGCGGGTGACCCGCAGCGTCAGCAGCCTGCTGCAGATGACGAAGTTGACCACCGTGTTCGCCGTCCACGATACGCTGGAAGGCGCCATCGAAGCCTTCGGAACCTGAACCGGGTTATCCAGGTAACCCGATACCTACTATGGCTGAACAGCCCCCCGGTCAGGTTCAGATACATGGCAGCCGAACGGCCGAACTCGTGGCGGTAAGCCGCGCGCGGCATCTCCTCCGGCACAAACTACCCTACATTTTCAACGATCCCTTCGCGTTCCGTTTTCTGAGCAAGCGGTGGCAACGGATCCTCGGTTCCAGACTGCGCGACATGATTGTATCAAAGGTCCTGCTGCGCAGGCTCATGCCGATCACCACACAGCCCCTCACGCGGGCTCGATTTACAGAAGATCGCCTGCTGGCGTCGATCGAAAAGGGCGTGAGACAATACGTCATACTCGGCTCAGGATATGATACCTTCGCGCTGCGACATCCACGACTCGGCGTTACCATCTACGAAATCGATCTCGCATCTACGATCGCCCTCAAAAGGGAGCGGGCCCGCGCGGCCGGGCTGGCTTTTCCAGACTGTGTGCGGCACATTCCTTTCGACTTTGAAAAAGACGATCTCGGAGACAAGTTGACCGCCCATGGATTCGACCCGGGTAAAACGTCTTTCTTCAACTGGCTGGGCGTGACCTATTACCTTTCACGGGAAGCGATTCAAGACACGCTGAAACACGTGTCCGACATTGCCTGCCTCGGTTCCGAGATCGTCTTCGATTACCTGGCAGAAGACGGCAGCATCCCGGAGGAAAAACGCCCGCTGGCGATCAGCCTGAAGAACTATGTGGGCAAACTGGGCGAACCCATGATTACGTCCTTCGATCCGGACCGTGTGGAATCGGAGTTCAATGTCCATGGGCACTGGGAAGTCGTTTGTAACGATTCTCCGGACGACCAGCAGAAGCGGTACGTGGAAGGACGTAGCGACGTGTTCGCCTTGCCACCGCTGTTCTGGTGCCTGAATCTGATCAGGCAATGATGTGCAGGCGCCGGATCATGTGCAGCAATGGTGCGACGAGACGCGGTGCGAAACGCGGGCATCTTCCAGTAAGGCCGCCGGGAATTACGATTTGCCATTTACAGTTATTGCACAGTGAATTGTGAGCTTTTGTAACGCAAGTATAAGACCTTAATTCCCTTGACATAATGGAGATTGTTATGTATACATGTTCCAAAACCATGAAATCATATAAAACTTACACAGATTGGCGGACTATCATGTACAACATGAGTATGCGTTCATTGGCATTGATTGCCTTCGGCTGGCTTTGTCTGGCCGGAATGCTGCCTTACTCCAACGCGTACGCGGACCAACAGGAAGATGCAGACCTGGATTCCCTCTTCCTGCTGCCTGTGATCGAGGCGGAGGCAATCGTCGTGACGGGTACCGCGGTCCGGGAATCCCCGATCGAACTCCCCTATGCCGTCGCCCGCATCGACCGATCGTCGCTGGCTGAACAGGGTGCGCCATCCATGGTCGACCTGTTCAAGAACCTGAGTGCGAGCAGCGGCGTCATCGGCGAGGCCAACAGCTGGTACAACGCGCAGTCGGGAGACATCCCCGAAACCGTGGCGAACATCAACCTCCGCGGCCTCGGCGCTTCGCGTAGCCTGGTGCTGCTCAACGGCCGCAGGCAGACCTATGTCGCGGGCCGGCTCGTCGGGGGCCGGTTTGTCGACGTGAACGCTTTCCCGTCCATCTCCATCGAAAGGCTGGATATCCTGAAGGAAGGCGCGGGCGCCGTGTATGGATCGGATGCGATCGCGGGCGTCGCCAACTTCATCACACGAAGCGGTTTCGAAGGTTTCGAGCTGGATGTGTCCTATGACTATTTCGACTCCGCCGGAGACGCCATGCTGGGCGGCATCTGGGGCGGCAAAGTCGGCGATTCCCACTTGGTGGTATCCCTGGAACACAAGCGCCGCCAGAATTTGCGCGCAGAAGAGCGGGACTGGGCACTGCGTCCCTTTCCGAACTACGGATGGGGCTGGTCCTGGTACGGCAACCCCGGCGCGTTCATCATACCGGACGGGAATATAACTGACGAGGCCGTACTTTCCGGCGAACCTCGATTCGTCGATCCGGGTTGTGAAGGCCTGGGCGGTTACCAGGTGGGCGCCAGTACGTGCCGCTTCCGCTACCAGCCCTGGGACAGCATCATCGAAAAACTCCAGCACACCCGGGGATTCGCCGAGTTGAACGGTTCATTCGGCGAAACGACGTATCACGTGGAAGCGCTCTACCATGACGCACGGGTACCCGAGTGGGAGACGACCCCTTCGTTTCCTCCCATCGCCTTCTATGACGGCGTGCAGCAGGTACCTGTCGATCATCCCGGCCGCGTGGCCTTCGTCGCGGAGAACCCCACCTATACGAACGCTAGCGGAGATGTGTTGGACCTTACCGGCGACCAGCCCTGGTACTTCTTCGGCCGCCTGGTCGGAAACGCCGGCCCCGGACGCGTCCAGAGCAGGGAGTCCGTTACCCGCCGCCTGGCCGGATCGCTTACCGGACCGATAGGCGAGTCCAACATCAGCTATGATCTCGGTATATCTTATTCGGATACAAAGGGCACGGTGCGCCAACCCGCGGAATACGCGTACCGGAAGTTCCTGGCTTTCCGTGGATACGGAGGGGCGAACTGCGGAGTCGGGGTCGTCCCGGATCCCAACGCGCCTTCCGGCCTCGCCCTTGGAACTATCCCCAGCGGCGTCATCGCAGGGTCCGGGAACTGCTCCTACTTCAATCCCTTCAGCAATGGCATCCAGTTTTCCGCGCAACCGGACGCACCCTATACGGACAGCTCGAATCCAAATTACCGCGCCGACCTCGCGCACAGTCCCGAGCTGCTCGGCTGGATAAACGAAAAAGTCGCCACAACCAGCGAGGCCAGCCTGCTGGTACTGGACGGATTGTTGAGCGGTGTGCTGAAGGAAGACGTCGCCAGCTACGCCGCGGGGTACCAGTTGCGCCGCGTCGATGTCTCCGCCGTGCCCAATGCGCCCGGCGACCTCTCCCGGAATCCCTGCCGCATACCGGGGGATACGAGCTGTGATATTCAGACCGGGTCCTTTACCTTCACATCGGGTATCCATCCATATGAAGCCAATCAGACGACCCACGCGGTTTTCGCCGAACTGGCGCTCAAGTACAGCGATTGGCTGGATACCCAGGCGGCGCTGCATTTCGAGGATTACGGCTTTGCGAACAGTCTGGACCCTAAAGTCTCCCTGCGGGCGCAGTTAAACGATAACCTGGCTCTGCGGGGTACGGTGCAGACTACGTTCCGAACACCCTCGGTGGACGATCTGAATACAGACGTAGTCATCTACACGGCTTACGTCGGACCGACAGGCGCCTGGAAGGCCATTGAAAACCGGGGCGTGGAAGACCTCGAACCGGAAGAGGCCTTTACCTATAACATCGGCGTGATCATAGAAAACGACACCGGTTTCGAAGTGGCGGTGGATTACTGGAATTTCGACTTCAACAATCCCATCGGCGTCATTCCCGATGCCGCCCTGGCGACGGCCTACGAGGATCCGTCAACCCGATCCGCGGTGCAGGACCGCATTTACTGTCCCGGCAATCGAAACGACGGGAGTTGCGCCCCGGCTGACATGGAACGGATCAGGATCAACCATATCAACTGGCCTGGCCTCAAGACCTCGGGGATCGACTGGCATATCGGTGGACGGCAGGTGGTGGGCAATGGCGCGGTCGACGCCCACCTGGACGGCAGTTACACGCTGGACTATACCATCGAACCGCTGATGCACAACGGCGTGGAACTGGTCGGAGAGAATAAGGCCGTGGGTTTCCTCAACGCGACGAATCCCCTGGCGCCGCCGTTACCTCCCCTTCGACTGAACGCGTCCTTCGGATACCACTGGAGCGACTACAGCGCCATCGCCAGGGGACATTACATCTCCTCGTACGAGAATGGGGACTGGTGGTTCGATACGGGGCCCGCGGGCGAAGACTGGACCCAGATCGACTCGTTCCTGACCTTCGATATGAATTTTCAGTGGCGGATACCCAACGCGGGTATGGTCGCCACCCTGTCGTTGTTTAACCTGACCGACGCGCCGCCGCCCTATGTGAACCAGGAACTGGCATTTGACGCGCTGACGCATGATCCGAAAGGAAGGCGTTTCAAGCTGGGGCTGACGTACCAGTTCCAGTAGTGGTGTGCGGGGAATCAATGTAGGTGGGCGTTGATGCGTCCTTATAGTCCAAAGCCCGGATCGCTCTCCTGAGCAGTCCGGGCTTTGCTATGCTACCGCGACATCCGCGGCATATTGGGAAGACTTCACGATCCGTGGTCCTGCCTCAGCCACCGGATGAAGGACATCGTCATCAGGACCAGCACGGCGATGAGGGGAAGCGCGACGATCAGGGATGCCGACTGGACCGCCCGCAGGCTTTCCGTACCTCCAACGAACATCAGTGACAGGGCGACGGAACTGAGCACGACCGCCCAGAAGCAGCGGTGCCAGCGCGCGGGTTCCCGTACCTCGGCCTGTTCCTTCGTAGCCACCGACGCCAGGATGTAGGAGGCCGAGTCCAGCGTGGTGGCGGCGAAGATGATCGCAAGGGTTACGAAAACCATCAGGAGCGGGACGGCGAATGGGATCACCCGGTCCCCCACGGCTACCACAGTCGTGATGATCGCCTCCGGGGTCATGTTGCGGGCAACCAGGCCGGTGAGGTCCTGTGATCCTTCAAGCTGCAGAAACAGGCTCGTGTTGCCGAGCACCGCGAAGAACAGCCAGCAGCCCAGAGATCCGCCTACTAATTCAGCGCCGATCAACTCGCGGATCGTGCGGCCCCGAGAGATCCGGGCGACGAAGAGACCCATGAAGGGCGCGAAGGCGATCCACCACGCCCAATAGAAGATGGTCCACTGTTCTGAGAACGTATCCGCGGAAGACAGTCCCGATCTCCCTTCCGCCGCCGCCGAGATAATCGATTCCGCCTTGGCAACGGGTTCGAGGTAAAAGCTCATCTTGACGAAGTTCTGCACCAGCAGGCCGATGCTGTTGGTGAACGTGTCGATGATGAACAGCGTGGGGCCGAACAGGAAGACGAAGGTCAGCACCCCGATGGTGAGCCAGAGATTGACCCCGCTCAGGACGCGGATGCCGCGCTGCAGCCCCGTATAGACGCTGACGCCGAAGATCACCCCCAAAGTGACCACCACCGCCGCGTCCAGCCAGAATCCTCTTTCCACACCCAGCAGTTCCGACAGGCCCGCCGAGATCATGGGCGTACTCAGTCCGATGGACGTTCCGACCCCGCCGAGCAGGCCGAACATGAAGAACATGTCGATGACCTTGCCCGGGAAGCCCCGTGTGGCGCGTTCGCCGATCACGCCTTCACAGGCCGCGGACATGCGCAGGATGGGCCGTCCGCGGTTCCAGAACAGGTAGGCCAGGGGAAGCGTCGGGATGCAGTAGATGGCCCATGCCGTGAATCCCCAGTGAAACAGCCCGTAGGTCGCCGCCCACTCGGTGGCCGCCCTCGAACGCGGTTCGAGGCCGAAGGGCGGGTTCGTGTAATAGTAAACCCACTCGATCGTGCCCCAGTACAGGACACTGGCGCCGATGCCGGCGCAGAAAATCATGGCGATCCAACTGATCAGGGAGAATTCCGGCTTGGCATCGGGTCCGCCAAACCGCACGTGACCGTACTTGCCCAGGGCGTAATAGACCAGGATCGCGAAGGCGGCGATCGTGAACCAGAGGTAGGCCCATCCGAGGACCCGTGTCAGCCAGCCGAAAGCCGCGCTCAGGAGGGCTTCTCCCTCGACGGGAAACAGCACCAGCGGTACCGAGACGCCCGCGATCAGCGGCAGCGCGACCCAGAATATGACCCGGTCGACACGGGGTCCGTGCATGTTCTACGCTCCGTTTCGATTGCGCGTTCTGCTGTGCGCTCTAGTGTGCGGATTGGGACATCCGCTCGGATGCTCAGTGCGGGATGTTCAGTTGGTGCATGCGCCGGTGGATGGCTTCCCGCGCCTGCAGGTATGGGGCTTCGAGAAAGGCCTCGTGGTCGTCGCCGCCGTGGTGGTGGGTGGTCGTTCCCGGCTTGTGTTGCCAGCTTCGACGCTTGATGTAGGAAAGGCCCCCTTCGATCAGGCTCAGCATGTACTGGGCGTTTTCCAGGTCGAACAGCCAGTAGGGGCCGCCGCAGGCCACGTATACCGGCGACGTATGGGCCATGATGCCGCGGCGCCAGCCGTCGTGGTGCGGTACGCTGGAGTAGTTCGGTCCGGCGCACCGGGCCGCCAGCCACGTGTGGCCTTCGATCTTCAGGGAGGTCTTGAGCGATAACCGGCGGACGCCTTTCATCTCTTCCGTAGCGGCGACGACCTTGCCCTGCTGCACGATTTCCAGGGTATGGATCGGCAGGGTCGAATCCGCCGACGCCTCGATCTCCACCGTCCCGCCGTTGCCGGGTAGATTTACCGTATCGCCGATCGGCCGGCCGTTCACCGTGAACCGGATGATGGGTCCCGCGCTCAGGAAGGTGTTGCCGCCGCGCAGCGCCTTACACCAGTTGTCGTAGGTGAAGGGTTCGTCCGGCGGGATGTAGGCATAGGTACGGTAGATCCCCACGGGCACGTCGCTGGACATCTTGTCCGTCCCGCCCGTGAGCGGCAGACGGTAGCCGCAGTTCAGGTACCGGTAGTATTCAAGGTGATTGTACTCGCTGTGCACCAGCATCTCCACCGCGTCGGCGCGGTCCGTGGCGATGAGGACCGCCGGTTCGCAGTTTGGATTGGGGATATGGGGAATCACGACCGTCCCGCCCTGCGCGTGGCAGGCGTCGGCCCAGTACGACAGGGTCGTTTCCAGGTTGCCTCCCAGTTCCGCTTCACCGGGTCCGTCCGAACACCAGGGCATGACCGGTTCTTTGAGACCGAGGAGCGAAAGATGGCCCAGGATGTGCTGCCGGTTTTCCTGCGACGCGTATACGATCGTATCTCCGTCCTGCGACGCGCTCGCCGATCCGGTGAACTCCTCCGTGTTCGTGAAAAGGCCTCCCCACTGGGACAGCAGGAGATTGACCACGTTCAGGTCTTCCCCCTGGGCCTCCAGGTGAGCGCCCTGGGTAGAGAGGAAATGCACGTGGGTGTCGCCGCTGAAATATCGTTCCGCGTTCAGATCGGTCCACCGCTTCAGCCTGAGGGTAAGCTCGCGTTGCCCGGGATCGATGGTGACGCGCTCGCGAATCGGCTCGTACTCGAACCCCCGGGCCACGTCCACGTGCACCTTGCCCCGGGGCAGCCAGCCCTGGCACCTGCCGTCGATGTACGCGTAGGACATCTGTCCCAGCCTGACGTCGCCGCCCACGTCCACGTGCCAGGTATCCAGGTTGGAATTCACGTGGGCGTGGTGGCCGTGGGGCGCGTACGGCACACCCTTGGCAGATCGAAAATGCACACGGCAGGGCACGGAGTGGCCGGTCTCGTCGTCCAGGACCGTGGTGTGTACCCAGTTTCGTCCCGTGTCGATGACCTCGAATCGAACCGCAGGCGTATCGACTACGTCTTTCGCTTCCAACTCGCCCCAGTTGGCCGACCCGACCGCCTTCCCGTCCTGTTTTACAGTCACCGTGGCCGACGGCGTGCCGGCCACGCCAACGTGGGCGGGACTGGAGCGGTTGCTGTCCGCCTGGCCCCATCCACGGTGGGTGTCGTTCATGAAAGCCTGGTCGACCTGTCCGGGCAGTGGATAGGCGTAGGTGGCGTAGCCGCGGTCGACTTCGACTTCGAGGTCGAAGGGTTTCTCCGCGCGCTTCGGGTTTTTCAGTTCGACCTGGACGTCCCTGGCGGCCCACCGGCAAATTGGATCTTCGTCGACATGGCCGAGCGTGATGGCGGCCACGACGAAAGGCGGGCCCTGCGGCGTGATTTCGATGGAACGGATATCCTGGTCGGGCCGGGGATTGCGCCATGCCCAGAGGTAGTACCCCTGTGGCCAGCCCTGCTCGGCTTCGGTCTGCCGGCGGCCGGCGTCGTTCCAATCACCGCCGGACCGGTTGTAAATAACCGGCTTCTGATCGGGCACGCAAAGGAAGGGGTATTGTCCCCAGGGCAGCGGCATGTAGCCGATCTCGAACCGCTCGCGGATCGTAACGGACTCGTCATGCCCGTCGTCCCAGATGAACCGGTAAGCGGCCACGGGAAGGGCGATCGGACCGCCGGCCTCGATTTCCGAACGGATCACCGCGTGGGCGAAGATCACGTTGACGGCGGAACTTTCGACGGGAATCGCGGCGCGAGAGGACGGGCAGCCGATCTGGTCACCGAAGCCGACGAAACAGTCGGAATCTCCGGCGCCGTCGCCGATTTGAAAGGGAAGACCATAGAATTCCTGTGATCCGAGCGGAGGATCCGCTATGGAATCGTAAATGCTTCGGGGCGCGTTGTAACTCGGCGTGAGGTCCAGGGGCTGGTAGTCAGGCATGCATATTTTCCACGGCGGCGTCCACATCGTCATACTTCTTGAAGACCGTGTACAGCCGGGTGATCCGGAACAGTTGATCCAGGCGGTCGTTGACGCCGGTGAGCACCATCTCCCCGGACCTGGAACGTATTTTCTTCATGGCCGCGATCAGCGAACCCAGCCCGGAACTGTTCATGATGGGCACGCCGGTCAAATCGGCAACGAACCGCGTGCATCCCCGGTCAAGGGTATCGTCGATCATCCGGTCCAGCTCAACGCTGTCTCCTTCTTCCCACAATCTGCCCTCGATGCGAAGCACGGCGATCTCGTCTTCCAGCGCAACATAGATATTCATACTAACCTCTGTCCTCAGGCCAATAGACTGGAAAAGCGTCCGGGCCGGGAAAAGCGTCCGGGCCGGGATTATAATGGATCCTTAATAGGCGCCGAGTCAGTCGAATGCGGTTCAACCCGCGATCGATGCCTCGATGGCGTCCTTGACCTCCCCGTATTCGGGAAACCGGTCGGTTTCCAGCTTGGAGAAGATCAGCGAATCATCCACGGTGACTTCGAACCTGCCGCCCCCGGAAGGCACAAGCTGCAACTGCTCGATATCGTGTTTGTAATACTCAAGTAATTTTGCCGCCAGCCCGGCGGCGTCTTGTTCATAGCTTCAATCAGCGCAGTATACAATGCGTACAGTCACCATGTCCTCCTTGAACGTATAAAATCAACCGGCAGCGACTTGAAAATGTGTAGTCAGGGAATAAGTAAACACGCAAATTGCTTCTATGCAAGTATTCTAAACGGCATGCCCATGCGACTGCACCGGGTCGTTGGCAGCCAGGCGGCAGAATGGAAGTCCTTTTATTGCCGCTTGACAAACCAGGGCAATAAAGGTATCCTGCGTTCTGAGGAGGTGATTAAAATGCTCGGTAGTTTCGGCACGACCGAACTGATTATCATTCTTGTAATCGTCATGGTCCTATTTGGTGCGAAGAAGCTTCCTGAACTGGCCAAGGGACTGGGCCAAGGGATCACCGAATTCAAGAAAGCACAGAAGAAAGAGCCCGCCGAAGAGAATCAGAATACGTCAGGCTCGTCCACCTCGAAGGACGGCTGAACGCCTGTCGTATTGGGCGGCGTGTTTCCGGCTGCGTACAATTCGTGCGGTTCCACCGGCCGGATTGAATGGCCACCCTCCGGCTATTGACACAACGGATTCCGATCATGTCGATCGATTCCGACCAGTCGGCAGATCATTGCTCTGCCGCTGGCGTCCTGCCTTCCTGGGATTCGTAAGTCTATGAATCCTTTGGTTATATGCTCGTCCAGCTCCTTCCCGCTCCTTCAAACACCTTCCAGCCCATTCCTGCCTTTACTGACGATCATGAACTCGAATCCGGTCCGCCGGACAGACCTCGCCACACGCCCGTACCGTCACATCGCCACATGCCTCAACCGTAATTCCCTCGACTTTCCTCGTTCCCGTGCGTTGAATCAACTAAAGACTGCATTGCACACCGTGTTGATCGTGTATACGCCGCGTACTCCCGCGGTCTCCATTTAAAAAACGCGTTAGTCCACAACCAATTCGATATAGACGCGGTCTCATGAACATAAAGTGCCCGCATCCGGCATATGGATTCCAGGCACCACGCGCCAACGTAAAGTCACAAGGGCTCGAGAAAGGTCATCACCAGGTGCCCGCACATGGTCACCAGGCGCCCGACCGGAGACAGCAAGTTTCCAAGGGTTTCCTCGCAATTGCGCCGCGTTACCAGGTATCAGCATGGAAACTGCCCGTAAACTCGACGGCCGATTCGCAACGGATGATCAGGAAGAGATCATGAAGAACGATTCGGCAGGGCATCGCACGGACCTGGAGGATCGCAGTCTGATTCTCAAGGCCCGTGGAGGCGACACGCGGGCCCTGGAAGAACTCGTATACAGATACGACGAGAAAGTGCTGTCCATGGCCGTGTCCTTCGTGGGTGACATGGACGACGCGAAGGATGTATACCAGGAAGTCTTCATGCGTGTGGTCAAGGCACTGCCCGATTTCGAATTCCGCAGCCGGTTTTCCACCTACCTGTACCGGATCGTCACCAATGTCTGCCTCACGCATCGGTCGCGGAACCGGACCAGGCGGTTCATCCCGATCGAAGACAAGTTCGACGAAAACCAGGCTACGGTCACATACGGTGTTACGCCCGTTACCCCCGAACGGCCGGACGCGGCAGTCATCAACAGCGAAATCGCTTCGCGGATCCGGTCCGCCGTCGGTACACTTTCTCCCCGGTTGCAAACAGTGTTTGTGCTGCGCCACCACGAAGGATTCAAACTGAGGGAGATAGCGGGAATCATGGAATGCGCCGAAGGCACGGTAAAGAAGTACCTTTTCGATGCCACCCGAAGACTGCGCAGTCAACTCGAGGACCTACGAAAATGAAAGAAGACAGGAGCCGGTCTCACACGAAATGGGAGGAATGGCTGGAACTCTCCCAATACGGTGAATTGTCCGATGCAGATCAGCGGCGGTTGGACGTCCATCTCGAATCATGTGATCGATGCCGGGCGTACCGCGCCCGTCTGGATGAATTCAGACTGGTCATGGGGGAAGCCGCCCCTGCCAGGCCTGGTGCGGCAGACCTGAATGAAGCTCGAAACCGATTTTGGTCCAACGTGACACTCGGCCGCCCGGGTCTCCACATCCCAAGCGGGTGGGCAGGTCGCATAGTAGACGGCTTGCAAAGGGTTACGATAAACACCTTTCCTTCCTACCGCTCCGTCATCGGGGGAGCACTGCTGTTGTTCATCGGCCTGGTGGCGGGGTATTACCTGGCCTTCCAAGGAGACCGTTCCATTGGATTCGCGACGCCGGGCATGGATCAGACGGACCTGTTGACCAATGACGACGTGGCCATTTCAAACGTTCGGTTCGTGGATTCCGGCGCCCCCGATGGCATGTTGGAATTCCAGTTCGAAGCCGTCCGGCCCGTGCAGATCAGAGGAACGCTCGACGATCCCGGCATACAACGTGTACTCACCTTTGCCGTACTTAATGAACAGAATCCCGGCGTCCGGCTGCGGGCGGTGAACGCCGTGAGCGATTCCGAAATCCTGCATTCGGAGCATGAGATCAAAGATGCCCTCGTCACCGCCTTGAAAACGGACTCGAATGCCGGGGTCAGGGGCGAGGCGTTCAACGCCCTCTCCCGGTATCCTTTTGACGAGGGGATCAGAGACGCCATGATCCACACACTGGTCTTCGACGAGAATCCAGCCCTACGAATCAACGCGATCAACCGGCTGCAGGAGCAGGTGCCGGCCTCGATCGATGAAGATCTGGAAAGGGTACTAAGGGCCCGGATGGTTTCCGACGAAAACGCCTATATCCGCACCAGGGCGAGGACCGTGCTTAGCAACCTGCCCGCACCTTAACGGAACGCGGCCGACAAAGGAGTAGTGATTATGAGGTTTCTGGTCTGCACATTCGGCATATTGTTTTTTGCGCAGCAAGCCCTGGCGCAACAAGCCGTGGCACTCACGGAGGATCAGAACAGGGCCGCCGGCAGCAGCCGGTCGGAGACTTTCCAGGTGGAAAGGGGCGGGCGGCTCGATCTGAACACCCGGGCGGGCGACATCACCATCTCCACCTGGAAGAAGAACGAAGCGGTCGTAACCGTCCAGGGCATACCGCCAAACATAGAAAGTGACCTCAGAATACGCTACGACGGGGGCATACTGCGTGTCGATTACGACCCGCGTTTTCCCAGACGGTCATTCAACAGAAGACAGGGGCTGCGTTTCAAGATCGATCTGCCCGAGGAGTTCGACCTGGACCTGCGTACCGGCGGAGGCGATATCGAGGTCGTCGGCGATCTGAAGGGCGACGTGAAGAGTCATACGTCGGGCGGCGACGTAACGCTTCGGGATATAGGCGGTGAAGTGGAGTTGACCACGTCCGGCGGGGACATCCGGGTAGGCACGATAGGTGGCGACGTTCATCTGCAAACGTCCGGGGGTGATATCCGGGTCGAAGAGGCATCGTCCGACCTGGACGTCCAGACTTCCGGCGGAGATATCCGGATCGGCCGCGTCGGCAATTCGCTGGAAGCCCAGACTTCCGGCGGAGACATCACCATTGAGTTTGTAGGTGGTGAGGCCCGTATCAGGACGTCCGGAGGCGATATCGAGATCGACGAGCTTTCGGCGAACGCCCGTATCACGACAGCCGGCGGAGATATCGAATTGCAGAACGCGAAGGGTGCCGTCCAGGCGAAAACCGCCGGTGGCGAATTGGAGCTGTTGAACGTAACCGGGACGATCGACGCGAGGACCGCTGGCGGCGACGTCCTGGCCGAAATCACGCCGGAGGGTTCAGAGGGCAGTTCGCTTATTTCGGCCGGCGGCGACATCGTACTCTACGTGGATCCAAACGCGAAGGCGACCATCGAAGCGCGGATCCACGTGGACAAGAGATCGAGATTCGGTGTGTTCCAAATGCGCCCTCCGCCAGGTGGAGACGCACCCGTATCCATTGAAATACCCGAGATTCCAACGATCGACCTCGATCTGTCGGAAACAGAGATCGACGAGGAGAAGTTGAACGAGATCATTGAAAAGCTGACGCAGAGCGCGAACCAGGCGTTACAGATGTCAGCCGAAGAGGCGCAACGGTTCCTGCGAGAGATGCAACGGGAATTGCAGGAAGCCCAGCAGGTATTACAGGAAGCCCGGCAGGAGTTATCAAGTAAACAGAGGAAATCTGTCGAAGTGAAGAAGAAGGTGATCCAATCCAACCGGAGTAACGCCAGAAATTCACTGCGATTCAAGATCCGATCCGATCTGGAAGCGGAGCGCTACGAGGAAGACGCGGAAGAAGGAGAGATCAGCGCGACGTACTTGCTCAACGGCGGCGGCACCAGGATCTGGCTGGAGACGAGTGACGGCAATATCGAGATCCGCGAACTGAAAAAGTAAAAGGTATTGCGGAACCTGGCTTCCTACGATGCGGCCTGCTCGAGGATCACCCGCTGCGCGGCCGAGATGCCCGTGGGCCGACCGACCCTTACCCCGTCTCCAGGATCACCCGCTGTGCCGCGGCGATACCAGCGCCGGATTCGAACGCGTACCCATGGCGGTTCAGGCCGTGTTCGAGGGCCGAAAGGGCGACCAGCATGTCCGAAGGGGAGATGTCGTAGCCCAGGTGGGCGATGCGGATGTATTTGCCCCTGAAGTGCTCCATTCCGTCGGCGATAGTCACGCCGCAATCCTGTTTGATCGTCTTGAGCAGCTCGGAGCCGTCGATGCCGGGCGGCATGGAAACGGAAGTCAGTACGTTGGAAGGGCGATGGGCGAAGACCCTCAGCCCGAGCGCCGCGACGCCAGCACGGGTCACCAGTGCGTTTCTTTCGTGAATCCGGTAGATTTCTTCCAGCCCGAGTTCCTTCATCATCCTCAGTGACTCGGCCAGTCCCATGAGCAGCGAAACGGCGGGCGTATAGGGCGTGAGTCCCTTCGCAAAGGAGTCTCTGGCCCGTATCAGGTTGAGATAATAGGACGGGAGGGTGTTTCTCTCAATACCCTTCCATGCCCGTTCGCTGACACTGATAAAGGCGAGGCCGGGCGGGACCATGAGCGCTTTCTGCGATCCCGTCAGGGCCACGTCGACGTGCCATTCGTCCGTCTTCAGCTCGTTGGCCCCGAGTCCACTGATGGCGTCCACGACAAAATAGCAGCCGTGACCGCGAACGACATTCCCCAGGGCCTCGATGTCGTGAAGCACGCCGGTCGATGTTTCGCTATGGGTGGCCAGTACGGCCTCGAAGGGTCCCCGATCAGCCAGGATCCGGTCGATTTCGCCAGGATCGGCGGCCTTTCCCCACGCCACATCGAAGGTCAGGGCGTCCAGGCCGAAAGTCTCGCACAGCTCGACCCATCTGCCTCCGAATTTACCTCCGCTGATCGCCAGTACACGGTCTCCCGGCGACAGCAGGTTGACGACCGCGGCTTCCATGGCGCCGCTGCCTGAGGCCGTAAGAACGAGCACATCGTTTTCTGTCTGGAAAACGTCCCGCAGTCCCGAGGTGACTTGTCTCAGCAGGTCGCTGAATTCACTGGAACGGTGGGTGAGGACCGGTTCCGACATCTTTCGGACGACTCGGTCCGGAACCGGCGTGGGGCCGGGGGCGAAGTTGGTAACCTTCACGCGATCTCCGTTAGATCGTGGTCAACGCGAGGGGTGCGTTCGGACCACGCGATCTCCGCTGGAACGCGGGCAACCAGAACTCAGTCGACTGGAACGCGGGCAACTAGAGCGCGGTCAACGCGATCCGGGCTTCCCGGGCGTAAGGCGTGGATTCGTAGGTATCAACCACTCGGTCGTACAGGGCTCGAGCCTGATCCTTCTGTTCAGCAGCGCTGAAACATCGAGCGGCATCCAGCAGAAAACCGGGTGCGAGATAGCTGTCAGGATCTTCGTCCACCAGGGCGAGATACTGGTTGGCCGCTTCCTCGTACTTCTCTTCCTCTTCGTCACAGGCGGCCAGGCCGGAGCGTGCGGTCATCCAGAAATACGCGTTCTGACTGCCGTATTCGTCGAGGTATTTTCGATAGTAGGTGCGTGCCTTCTCAAAATCGCCGGCCTGGAAACAGGCGTTGGCCAGTTCGATCGTGGCCTCGAGGGCGAGAGCGGTCCCGCCGAATTCGTTCACGACCCGCTCGAACATGGGGATGGCGTCTTCATAGCGGTTGTCCTGCATCGCCGTCTGCCCCGGCGCGAGTAGCCGTCCCGCCTCGACAATGTCATCGGTCTGCTTGTTTGTCCAGTAATACCAGCCGGCCACGCAGACGACCACCACGACGGCCGCCGCGGTGAGCGTTTTCCAGTGCTTGTCGATCTCGCTGCTCAATTCGTACAGCCAGAGTATGAATCGGTCTTCCTTCATTTCACGACGGCTGATGCGCCGTCTCGTTCTTGCCATCGACCCGGACCTCCTGCGAAGTTTCGTCGAGTAATTCGCCGGTTATAAACCGCCATGAACCGCTGTGTATCGTGCAGGCTAAACGCCGAACGGACAGCGGATCCGACCGCTGGCGCAAAGCCTAGAACATATAACGGAAACGGTACGTTTCGTCAAGGGGTTTCTCAGGAGTTTTAACTTGACAACAGGCGCCTTCAGCGTATTTTACGAAGCACAAGTTGGGTTATCTACACGACGAAATCACAGCCGGTTTCGTGAACGGTAGATCACGTCCAGGGTGGAATACGCCTGTTTTACAAGGAGACGTTCGATGGAATTGTCGGGTGCGGAAATAGTCATAGAGTGTCTGAAGCAGGAAGGCGTCGATGTCGTTTTCGGTTATCCCGGCGGCGTTGTGATCCCGACCTATGACGTAATTCAGCGCACCACCGAGCTCAAGCATATACTCGTCCGGCACGAGCAGGGCGCGACCCATATGGCCGACGGATATGCGCGGGCCACCGGCAAACCCGGCGTGGTGCTCGTCTCTTCGGGTCCGGGCGCCACCAATACGGTAACCGGCATCGCGACCGCGTACATGGATTCGATCCCGATGATCGTGATCACGGGCCAGGTACCGGTGCACCTGATCGGAAACGATGCCTTCCAGGAATCGGACACCGTAGGCATCACCCGGCCGATCACGAAACACAATTTCCTGATCAAGGAAACCGAGGACATCGCGCAGGTGTTCGCCGAGGCATTTCATATTGCGACCACGGGAAGGCCCGGCCCCGTCCTGATCGACGTACCGAAGGACGTGCAAGTCGGGACCGCCGAGTTCGCCTACCCCGAAAGGCCGGATATCCGCGGGTACAAGCCCCGCACCGAGGGGCATCCGCGGCAGATCCGCAAGGCAGCGGAGATGCTCACCTCGGCCAGCAAACCGGTGATCTACGTTGGCGGCGGAGCAATCATCTCCGAGGCGTCGGAGGAAGTCCGTGCGCTGGCCCGCAAGCTCAACGCCCCGGTGACGACTACGCTGATGGGACTCGGCGCATTCCCCGAACACGATCCGCTATCGCTGAAGATGCTCGGCATGCACGGCACGTGGTACGCGAATACCGCCGTCATGATGTGCGACCTGCTGGTCTGCATCGGCGCGCGTTTCGACGACCGGGTAACCGGCAATCTGGAGGAATTTTCCCCCAATTCAAAGAAAATCCACATCGATATCGACCCGTCGTCGCTCAACAAGAACGTGCGGGTGGACCTGCCCATTGTGGGCGACGTGAAGAAGGTGCTGCAGCAGTTGGTTCCCCTGGTTGAACGTGCAGATACCGAAGAGTGGCTCCAGCTGATCGACGAATGGAAACGCGACCACCCGCTGACCTACGCGAACACGATCGGTGTCCACGAGGAAGGCCTGGAGGGCGTTGACCGGGAGACGGTCGAGAAGGGCACGGACCATCTGCCGCTGTGTGCACAGTATGCCATCGAGCGAATCGGCCAGCTTACGAAGGGCGAAGCCTTCGTAGTTACCGACGTCGGCCAGCACCAGATGTGGGCGGCCCAGTGGTACGGCTTCTCGAACCCCCGATCGATGGTCACCTCCGGCGGACTCGGTACGATGGGTTTCGGACTGCCCGCCGCTATCGGCGCCCAGTTCGCTTTCCCGGATCGCGAGGTCATCGTGTTTTCCGGCGACGGCAGCATACAGATGAATATCCAGGAAATGGCCACGGCTGTGGCCTGCAGGCTGCCGATCAAGATCGTGCTGCTGAACAACGGATTTCTCGGCATGGTGCGGCAATGGCAGGACATGTTTTATGCGCGGCGCTACTCGGAGGTAGACCTGCGCGAGTCCAACCCGGATTTCGTGAAGCTGGCGGAGGCCTACGGCGCCGTGGGTATTCGGGTCTTCAAGGATGAAGACGTTGAAGGCGCCTGGCTCGAGGCCAGCAAGGTCAACGACCGTCCCGTGATGCTCGATCTGGTGATCGCCGAAGAAGACAACGTGTATCCCATGATCCCCGCGGGGGCGGCGTCCCACGAGATGATAGAGGAATAGGCGAGGAAAACTGGCCGGGAGATTTTACCGGCGGTAATAGGCCGGGAAGATATACCGGCAGGGAGTCTACTGTACCATGGCACGCCATACCATATCCATGGTGGTCGAGAACCGTTTCGGGGTCCTCGCCCGTATTTCCGGGCTGTTCAGCGGACGGGGTTTCAACATCGACAGCATTGCCGTCGGCGAAGCGGCGGAACCCGGTACGGCCCGCATGACCATCGTCACCCAGGGTGACGAGGCGATCATCGAACAGATCATCAAGCAGTTGAACCGGCTCGTGGACGTGATTAGGGTCGTGGATCTGACCGGTGAGAATTTCATCAACCGGGAACTCGCCCTGATCAAGGTGAATGCCAATCAGTCCACGCGGCAGGAACTCGTCCAGATCGCCGACATTTTCAAGGCGAAGGTCGTCGATATAAACCAGAAGACGATCATGCTGGAGGCTACGGGCAACGAGGATAAGATCGACGCCATCATCAACATGGTGCGCCCCTTCGGCGTGCGGGAAATCGCCCGGACCGGCCGGGTAGCGCTCGCCCGTGAATCCCTCAGCAAGGATACCCCGTCGCCGGAAGCCCCGCTTCCCGTCTGGGAGAAGGAACGCAAGAAGATCACCGCCGACCTGGCCTGAACGGCCGGACCGGCACGCCAAATGATCACCGCCGACCTGGCCTGAACGCCGGTCCGGCACGCCAAATGATCACCGCCGACCCGGCCTGAACGCCGGACCGGCACGAAGGAGAACCAATGGCTCGACTGTATTACGATCAGGACGCCGACCTCGGCATATTGGACGGCAAGACCATCGCGGTTGTCGGTTACGGCAGCCAGGGACACGCCCACGCCCTTTCACTGCGCGATTCCGGACTGGACGTCATCGTGGGACTGCGTAAGGGTGGCTCGTGGGACCAGGCCGTCAAGGACGGATTCGAGCCCCGTACCGTGGATCAGGCGGCCGCCGAGGCCGACATTATCATGATGCTGGTCAACGACGAACTCCAGTCGCGTCTATTCAACGATCACGTGGCGCCGAACCTGGTGGAGGGCAACGCCCTCGCCTTCGCCCACGGTTTCAACATCCATTTCAACCAGGTCGTCCCGCCCGATAACGTAGACGTCTTCATGGTCGCGCCCAAGGGGCCGGGCCATCTCGTGCGCCGGGTGTTCGAAGAAGGCGGCGGCGTGCCCTGCCTGCTCGCGGTTAACCAGGACCACACGGGCAAAGCCCGGGATATCGGCCTGGCCTATGCCAAGGGCATCGGCGGCACCCGCGGCGGCGTCATCGAAACGACCTTCCGGGAAGAAACCGAGACCGACCTGTTCGGTGAACAGTCCGTGCTCTGCGGCGGAACGTCCGAACTCGTCATGGCCGGTTTCGAGACCCTGGTCGAGGCCGGTTACCAACCCGAAATCGCCTACTTCGAGTGTCTCCACGAACTGAAGCTCATCGTGGACCTGATGTACGAGGGTGGCATAGAAGGCATGCGCTATTCCGTCAGCAACACGGCCGAATTCGGCGACCTGACCCGCGGTCCGCGGATCGTAAACGAGGAGACCCGCGCCGAGATGAAGCGCATTCTCGCCGAGATCCAGTCTGGCGCCTTCGCCCGGGAGTGGATGCTCGAGAACCAGGCCAACGCCCCGGTCATGCACGCGCTCAGGCGCAATGCGTCGGAGAAGAAGATCGTAGAGGTCGGACGTCAATTACGCAGCATGATGAGTTGGATCGAAGAGAATAAGTAAGCGTCACTGCCTCGAACAGAAACGGCGAAACGATCAAGGCAGCGCGTCCCAGCCTCGAAGTAAACCGGTAAGGCATCCAGGCCGACCGGGCGCAGACCGTTAACAGGAGCATGCGGCGATGCGAAAAGTGGACATCTTCGACACCACCCTGCGTGACGGGGAACAGGTCCCCGGCGCTTCGCTGAACCGGGACGAGAAGATCCAGGTTGCGCATCAGCTGGCGGAACTCGGCGTCGACGTGATCGAAGCCGGGTTTGCCGCGTCCTCGCCCGGCGACTTCGCCGCGGTTAAGAACATCGCCGAGCAGGTCGAAGGCCCGGTAATCACGGCCCTCGCACGGGCGGTGGAATCGGACATCGTGGCCGTTGCCGAGGCCGTGAAACCCGCCAAACGCCCCCGGATACACATCGTTCTGGGCACGTCGGACACCCACCTGAAGCACAAATTCCGCAAGTCCCGCCAGCAGATCATGGACATGGGCGTGGACGCCGTAAAGTTTGCCAAGGACCTTTGCGAAGACATCGAGTACTCGACCGAGGATGCCTCCCGGAGCGATTTCGACTACCTGTGCGAGACCGTCGAGGCGGTCATCGACGCCGGCGCAACGGTAGTGAATATACCAGATACGGTCGGGTACGCCGTGCCGGAGCAGTGGGGCAACCTGATCTCCCGGCTCATCGCCACCGTGCCGAACATCGGAAAAGCCAAGGTCAGCGTGCACTGTCACAATGACCTGGGGATGGCTACCGCCAATTCTCTGGCAGCGATCAAGGCAGGCGCAACCCAGGTTGAATGCACCATAAACGGCGTGGGCGAACGGGCCGGCAACGCTTCCCTGGAAGAGATCGTCATGGCGGTCAAGATGCGCGGAGATTTCTACGACGCGCGCACCGGCATTGAGACCACGCAGATCTATGCCACGAGCCTGCTGGTGCGCGACCTGATGCACATGCCCGTGCAGCGAAACAAGGCCATCGTGGGCAGCAACGCCTTCGCCCATTCATCGGGAATACACCAGGATGGATTCCTCAAGCACCGGGAAAACTACGAGATCATGAGCCCGTCTGACGTGGGCATCGAGAAGAGCGACATCGTGTTGACGGCAAGATCCGGCAGGCATGCCCTGCGGCACCGGCTCGAATTGCTGGGATATACATACGACGAAAACCAGAAAGAAGAATTCGAAAAGGTCCATGTACGATTTCTGAACGTGGCGGACCGGCAAAAAGAGGTGGCCGACGAGGACCTCCACCGGATCGTCACCGACATGCCCGTGGAAGTGCCCGAACAGTACCTGCTCGAGGACTTCAGGGTGACCTCTTCGCATTCCGGTAAGGCCGATGCGAGCGTAAGGCTTCACGTAAGCGGCGAGACGATCGAAGAAGGGGGCGTGGGCGACAACCAGATTCTGGCCGCCCTGAACGCCGTCGACCGGATCACCAAGCTGCCGACCTACGTCAAGGATATACAGACCTCGTCGAATGGCCGGGACGGCGCCCACCACGTCCAGGTCAGCGTGGGTTTCCACGACCAGTCCTTCAACAGCCACGCCTCGGATACCGACGTGGTGAAAGCCAGCATCCAGGCTTACCTGCATTCCCTCAATCAACTCGTCGCCCGGCACGGCGGGCTGATCGTCGAGTAACCTTACCCTACATTCCCATTACGCAGGAGGAACACTTGTACAATATCGCGGTCATTCCGGGCGACGGTACCGGTCCGGAGGTCGTGCGCGAGGGGCTGAAAGTGCTCGAGGCGGCCTCGAAGAAGTTCTCATTCGAATATGAACTCACGGAATACGATTTCGGCGGAGAGAGATACCTGAGGACGGGAGAGATTCTTCCGCGAGAGGGGCTGCAGGAACTGGGCCACTACGACGCCATTTACCTCGGCGCCATCGGTCACCCGGACTGCCCGCCGGGACTGCTGGAGAAGGGCATCCTCCTGACCATCCGGTTCGAACTGGACCTCTATATCAACCTGCGTCCCGTCAAGCTGTATCCGGGCGTGGACTGTCCGCTCAAGGACAAGGGGCCCGAGGATATCGACTTCGTCGTGGTCCGTGAGAACACGGAGGACCTGTACGTCGGCGCCGGCGGCGTGTACAAGAAGGGCACGCCGGACGAGGTCGCGGTGCAGGAGTCCATCAATACCCGCAAGGGCGTGGAGCGTTGCGTCCGATTCGCTTTCGAGACGGCGAAGGCCCGAAACCGGCAGAACAAGGTGACCCTCTGCGCCAAGACCAACGTGCTGACCTACGCCCACGATCTCTGGGAGCGGGTGTTCTACGAAGTCGCCGAGGAATATCCGGGCATCACCGCCGACTACGCCCACGTGGACGCGACCTGCATGTGGATGGTCAAAAACCCCGAATGGTTCGACGTCATCGTGACGACCAACATGTTCGGCGATATCATCACCGACCTGGGCGCCATGATCCAGGGCGGCATGGGCATCGCCGCAGGGGGCAACATCAATCCCGAGGGAACTTCCATGTTCGAGCCCATCGGGGGTTCGGCGCCGAAATACACGGACCAGAACGTCATCAATCCGATCGCGGCCATCGCCTCCTGCCAGATGATGCTTGCCCAGCTGGGCGAAACGCAGGCCGCCGACGCCGTGGAACGGGCCATCATCGACGTCGTAAGTAACAAGATGAAGAGCATGGACGCCGGCCGAATGGGCTACGGCACCAGCGAGATCGGCGACATGGTTGCGGAGGCGGTTGGCTGACGAGATCGGCGATATGGTGGCGGAGGTGTTCGGCTGACGTAAGTTCCTGGTTGTGACGCACAATTGCTTGAACGCAACTTCGATAACCTGATTGTTTAAAATCGAATAGGTACGCACAGCATGAATCAGCCCTTCGGTCTCCGGAGGGCTTATTTATTGGGACAGTGGGTTTGACGTGTTGTAGAAATACGGATACGAGACCGAAGGAATAAACACTACTTAGGGAAAATACCGGTAACTTTCGTAATGAGCATGTTGAGGTTGTTCTTTCTTTCGAGTTCCCGGTAAATCCCAGCTCCGCTATCTCACAGTACCCTCATTCTATCGAATCGCACCCGATTCGCGCCAGCGCGCCAGGTCGTCCCCGGACGCTTGGAGCAGCATCTGTAGCACATGGTCGGTATGTTCACCCAGGGCGGGGGCGTGCCGGGTGACTTCCGGCGGGGTTTCTGAGAGTTTTATTGGAGAACCGGCTACGCGAAGTGAGCCTGCGATAGGGTGCAGGATATTCACGATCATGTCGCGGGCGAGTACCTGGGGATCTTCTACGACCTGCCGGACGTTCTGGATGGGCCCGCAGGGGATCTCGGCTGCATCCAGCCGTCTCAGCCAATCTTCCGTCGTACTTTCTCGGAATACATCGCTCAGGATCGTGTGCAGATCGGCGTTGTTTTCGGTGCGCAGGTTGTTGTCCCTGAAGCGTGCGTCGTCGGCCAGGTCCTCACGGCCAACGACTTCGCACAGCCGGCGCCAGAGTACGTTGTTCCCCGCCGCGATCATGATCCATCCGTCCCGTGTCTCGACGGCCTGAAAGGGCGTGATGGATGGATGCCTGGCCCCGAGCGGTTCCGGAACGGTGCCCGTCATGTCGTAACGGGCGATGGCGTTCTCGAGGAGAGCGACCTGGCAGTCCAGCATGCCGATGTCCACCATCTGACCCCTGCCCGTCTGCGTCCGGGTGAACAGCGCCGTGAGAATGCCGATACAGGAATAAAGCGCGGCAGCGATATCCCCGATGGAGACGCCCACCCGTACAGGGGGGCGGTCAGGTTCGCCCGTAATGCTGACGATACCGCCCATACCTTGGATAATCATGTCGTAGGCCCCGCGCCGGGCGTAGGGTCCGGTCTGTCCGAATCCGGAACAGGCCGCGTAGATCAGCCCCGGGAACCGCTCCTGCAAGGTCTCGTAGTCCAGTCCGAGTTTCTTCATCACACCCGGCCTGAAGTTCTCCACCAGCACATCCGACTTTGCGATTAGTTCGAGGAGCAGGTCGCGTCCGTCAGGATGCTTCAGATCGATGGCGATGCTCTGCTTACCCCGGTTGACATTCTCGAAGTAGCCGCTTACGCCTTCTTTGAAGGGACCGAATCCCCGCGCCTCGTCCCCGTCGAAGGGTTCGATCTTGATGATCTCGGCGCCCAGGTCGCCCAGGGTCATGGTCGCGAAAGGACCCGCGAGCACCCGGGTGAGGTCGATGACGCGAATTTCTTTGAGTGCGCCCATGGCGTTGGTACCTGTAAGGATGTTGTGTGCCTGGTTCCAGCGGATTCAGTCCTGCAGTACCTGGCACCCGTCGTTGTCTATCGGGAGGATCCGGTATTGTCCGGAAACGCCGTGCCGGGCGAAGGCTTCGACCATGGCTTGCCCGATCCCCTCGTGATCTTCCGTCGCCAGGGCGATGGCCGTCGGTCCGGCGCCGCTGAGGGCCGCGCCGTGGGCGCCGGCATCCAGGGCGTCTCCCGTGACCTCCGCCAGGCCGGGAACCAGGTGCTGTCGGTAGGGCTGGTGCAGGCGGTCGGCCATGCCCTCCCTGAGCAAGGCGTAATTGCCCGTAATCATGCCGCCGAGGAGCAGTCCCACGCTACAAAGGTTGTAGACCGCGTCCTCCATGGATACGGATTCAGGCAGGACGCCGCGGGCAACCTTCGTGTCGAGGGTAAATTCGGGAATGGCCACGATGGCCTTGATGTCTTCGGGAACCCTGAAGGTCTGGTATACGATCGTTCCCGACCGCTCGCCGCTTACGGAGAGGCCACCGAGCAGGGAAGGTACGACGTTGTCGGGATGGCCTTCCAGTTCGGAACAGATGCGGAGGAGTTCGGACTTGTCCAGCGGCTTTCCCGCGAGTTCATTGGCCGCAACGGCGCCCGCCACGATGGCGACTCCGCTGCTGCCCAGGCCCCGTGACACGGGAATCGCGTGGCGCATGCGCGCCAGGAGACCGGCGGGCCGCCAGTCCGCGGCATCGAAGACGGCCCGGGCGGAGACGATGCACAGGTTGCCTTCGTCGAGCGGTACCGCGCTGGCGCCTTCGCCCTCCACGGTCACGTCCAGTCCGGATTCCGTTTCGGCGAACTCGATGGTGTTATAGAGGCCGAGGGCCATGCCGGCGCAGTCGTAGCCGGAACCCAGGTTGCCGGTGGTCGCGGGTACGCGCACCCGCACGGAGGACATCAGTCGCGGTCCCGCGTACCGCCTGGACCACCCAGGCCGCCCCGGTCGCCCCGGTCGCTCAGGACACCCCGGCCGCCGGCGATGGCGGGGACAATGGAGACCCGGTCTCCCGTCTTCACCGTGGTACCGGTGCCATCCAGAAACCGGATATCTTCTTCGTTGATGTAGATGTTGATGAACCGCCGCACTTTACCGGACTCGTCGCAGATGCGATCCTTGATTCCGGGGTAGGATGCTTCCATGTTCCCGATCAGCGATTCGACGGTATCGCCGTCGATTTCGATTTCGGACTGGTTGCCGGTCAACTTGCGCAGCGGGGTTGGAATACGTACACGTACGGTAACGGACATCAAACGGTTCCTCCTGTTAATCTCCCTGTCCTTCGAAGTATTCTCGGATGCTCAGGTATCTTTCGCCGGTATCGCACAGGATGGTCACAATCGTCCCTTCTCCCATGTTCTCTGCCACCTTCAGGCTGGCGCATACGTTGGCGCCGGCCGAAATGCCCACCAGGAGACCTTCCTCCATACCCAGGCGGCGGGCCGTCTGGTACGCGTCCTCATCGTCGATCAGCATCACTTCGTCAATAATCGACGTATCCAGGATGTCCGGTATGAACCCGGCGCCGATCCCCTGGATGGCATGCACCAGGCTCTCCACGGGCTTGCCCGAAATCACCGGGGACAATGATGGTTCCACCGCGATGACGCGGATTCGTTCGTCTTTTTCCTTCAGAAACTGTCCCACGCCCGTCAACGTACCCCCTGTGCCCACGGCAGCCACAAAGGTGTCGATTTTACCGCCGGTCGCCTCCCAGATCTCCTCCGCGGTGGTCTTGCGGTGTATCTCCACGTTGGCGGGATTCTTGAACTGCTGGGGCATGAAATAACCGGGATGTTCCCGAAGAATCTCCTCCGCCTTCTGCACAGCGCCGGCCATACCGAGCATACCCGGCGTCAGCACCAGTTCAGCACCGTAGGAGGTCAGCAACACCCGCCGTTCCGAACTCATGTTGTCCGGCATGACAAGTATGACCTTGTAGCCCTTCACCGCGGCCACCATGCTCAGGCCGAGCCCGGTGTTTCCGCTCGTAGGCTCCACGATCGTACCGCCCGGGCTGAGCAGGCCTCTTCGTTCGGCGTCCAGGATCATGCTCAGGCCAACGCGGTCCTTCACGCTGCCGCCCGGGTTTTCCGATTCGAGCTTGCCAAGTAATTGGACGCCTGGACTTTCGTTTATTCGTCCAAGGCGGATGAGCGGGGTATGCCCGATAAGATCGAGCGCGCTGTCGATTATTCCAGTTCCGGACGGCAAGATCTATCCCTTAAATGTAGTACATGGAAAGACTTTTCTGCGCCTGTCGCGAGATTTCATCGAAAGTGATTCCGTCCATGATTTCGCCGAGTCTGTCCTGCACATCCATCCAGACGTTCTTCAATACATGCTGACCGCTCATTTGATCGGACACATTCGTATCGTCGGACAGGCTCTCGACGGCGATCAGCGCGCCGTCCATCGCCCGGATCACATCACCCAGCGAGATCTCTCCCGGAGCGCGGGCGAGCGCATATCCGCCTGTCGCGCCGCGTTTGCTCTTGACCAGCCCGGCGCGCTGCAACTGCAGCAGGATCTGAACGAGGTACTTCTCCGGAATCGACTGGCGAACGGCAATGTCGCCGATATGGATGACTTCCGCCTTCTCGTGGTATCTTGTCAACTCCAGCACGGCCCTGCAAGCATACTCCGCCTTGGCCGATACGCGCATGCTCCCTCCCTCGCCATCCGGCTTTAGTTTACTAATTTAGTCAACATGATATGAAGGGGGAGGGAGGGAGTCAAGTGATTTAGAGACGTCGGTACGCCGTCAAGGTATCTGGAACGAGGAAGGCAGTCAGTCGAATTGGCTCGTGTGATATTCAAGATACCGGGACGGCTCGAGGGGCCGCATGCGTAATTCTTCCGGTTCCACGCCGCCCATGGCCGCGCGGGGCGTGAGCCCGATCAGCTCGCTCTCCAGGACGCCAACGCCCCGCGCTTCCGCGAGGCGAGCGACCGCGCGGAAAGCCTGGGCCATATCCGTCTTGCGATAGTCGGTCAGGTTCATAGATACCTGTGCGCGGCCCTTCAAAGGCAACAAGAGTCCCAAGGCCCGGACGCCGGGCAGACCGCCGTTCTTCTCCCGGATCTCCCGCGCGATCGCCTGGGCGGCGCGCACGTCATCGGTATCCAGGTTTACGTTGAATGCGACAAGAATATCGCGGACGCCTACCGCCGTGGCGCCGGCGGAAACATGGGCCACACCGGGTCCCGCGTCGGGTGAGAGATCCGGGTCCGTTCCCATCTCCCGGACCAGCCGTTCGAAACCTCCCCGGCGGATCGCGGGAAGCGTCCCGCGACGCGCATCCGTAGACGCGTCACCGTAGAAGAACACCGGGATATCGAGGGTTTGTCCGATCCGCCGACCAACGATCCGCGCGAGGGATATACATTCGGAAAGGGAACATGCGGAAATGGGGACAAATGGCAGGACGTCCGTAGCGCCGATCCGTGGATGAACGCCCCGGTGACGCCTCAGGTCGATCAACGAACTTGCCGTCTTGCAGGCTTCATAGGCGGCCGCCGCCGCGTCCTCGGGCGAGCCCATGAAGGTGATCACGGAGCGGTTGTGGTCCGCGTCCATTTCCATACCGGCAAGGTGGACCCCATCGGAGGCCGCAATACTGGCCGCGATAGCCTCAACAATCCCGGAATCGCGCCCTCCGCTGAAATTGGGCACGCATTCGACCAGGGGTTTCATCAGAGTATGCCGTATTTTTGAAAGGCAGCGGTGGCGGACATGCCGTTTTCCAGCGCTTCCTTCACCTCTTTCTCTCCGGCAGCCTTTTCGAACGCCGCTTTCAATACCTGCTCTTCGGCGGCCCGGGGAATGGCCACTACCCCGTCGTAGTCTCCGAAGACGATATCTCCCGGACACACCTTGACGCCGCCGCACTCGATGGGCACATCGTATGCGATCACGTCGCTTCGTCCCTTCGAATCGTATGGCGCGATGCCGCGGACGAAAACCGGGAACCCCATGGCGCAAATGGCCTGTGTATCCCGCGTAAAGCCATCGATCACGGCGCCACGCGCGCCGCGAACTTCCGCGGCGGTTGAAAGCAGCTCGCCCCAGAGACTGCTTCGCGTCGTACCGTTGGTCTGCGCGACGAGCACATCGCCCGGCTTCAGGGCGTCCACGGCTTCCAACTCGAGCTTGTAGGGCTCTTCGGGAATCTCGTATACGTCGACCGAAAGTACGGTCAGCGCCCGGCCCACCACGACCGCATCGGGATATAGGGGCCGGATGTCGTGTCGCAGGATCTGGTCACGATATCCGCAGGCATCCAGCGCATCGGCGATTACCGATGAGAAAAGCAGCCTTTTTATCTCTTCGAAGGGTTCGTTGCCTGTTTCTTTGCTCAATTTCGCGTCTCCCCGCAGGTTTGTTAGGGATCTCTACTGAAGGTCAGCACTACGTCGATCCTTCGGTTCTGCTCCCTGCCACTACGCGTATTGTTGCTGGCGATGGGCTGAGCGCTGCCAAGTCCCGAGGACGTCATGCGCTCGGCCGAGACAACGGACTGGTCCGCAAGAAACCCCATGACCGCTTCGGCGCGCGCTTTGGAAAGTTCGATGTTCTTGTCTTCTTTTCCCGTGGCATCGGTATGTCCTTCCACGGCAACGCGGGTCTGGGGATATAGCGCGAGCAGTTCCCCTAGCCTCGCGAGCAGTCCGTGGGCGTCCGCGGGTAGTTCCGTTCTTCCAGCCCGGAACTTAATCCCTATAAGCCGCAGGATGAGACGGCCGGACTCACGCGTCACGATCGCTTCACTGTCCGCAAAACGCTCCCTGGCCTGCGCAGCCGCATCCAGCTGGGTCTTTTCGTACAGGTATTCCCTGAGTTCGCGGCGTTCCCGGTCCAGCGCTTCCTTTCTTCGCTGAAGGTCCAGCTGGAACTCCTCCACCATGGACGACAGGCGGATCTGCTGCTGCTCGATCGCCTGACGTAGGGAATCGGCTTCCGCGCTGGATGCTGCGGCGTTAGCATCGGCCCGCTGGAGCAGGAGGACGAGCGAGTCCTGTTTCGCGGAAAGCGTACGCAGGCTTTCCTTTATAATCGCCTGTGGTTCATCCGCCAGAAAATCGGCGGCGACCCCCGCCATGTCGGCCGCCTGCCGTGCGAGATCCTCCCGCGACAACAACATGCGCTCCCAGTTCCCGGGATCGCGCCTTAGCGAGTCGATCCTCGCCGCGAGCCCGATCGCCCGTCTTACCGCGTAATCGGCGGCCTGGGCCTTGTTACGCAGCGCGGCGGTAAGGAGTTCTCCGCGGTCCAGGGCGCCGGTCACTTCGTCCATCAACCGGCGGGCTTGTTCGAATGAGGCCGGAGCGAGCCGGTCCCAGTCCTTCTTCTCGGCTTCCGACAGTCCGATCCTGGCCGTCCCGATGAGCGACATCTCGATCACCGATGACCTGGCGTCATCGTAGAGCCCGGCCGCTTCCTGTCCCAGCGAAAATGCGTCGGAGACCCGGTCGTCTTCCAGCCGGGAAATGGCCCGTTCGAGGCGTTTTTCGGCCGCCTCGTAGGCATCCGGAACCATCGCCGGTGCATTCGCCCGCCGCGCCGCGGCCCGTTTTCCCAGCGGGATCATCAACATCTCGTTCACGCGCGTCAGTCGTTCCCGCGCCTGACTCAAGGCGGCGTCGAATTCCGAATAGGCCCGCTCGATATCGCGGATCGATTCGCCTTCCCGGACTACACCGGTATACCGTTCGTAAGCCTCGCTGACCTTCTCGAAGGTCTCGGGGATCAGGAATCCGGCGTCGAGATCGGCAAGCTGATTCAGGGCGGACGTGGCCACGGCGATCCGTCCCGCCGGATTGCCGCTTCCGGAGATCTGGGCCGATAACGGAAGCGTTGTTGCCAAGAGAAGGGAAATGCACAGTAAAACCGAAAGACCCAGGGGAGCCTGGAATCGGACGCGCATATTGTCAGCCTCCGCCTCTCAGAAATGCCATGGTTAGCACAGACTTGACATCGGGGAGATGATCGTCGACCGCGACCTCGATCGCGGGTATATCACCGAGCCTGGCCAGGGGATGATCATTGGTGGTGTGGGAAGCCAGGCTGATTTTGCCTGTTTCAGATGAGATCCGAACTGCGAAGACTACTTTGTTTTCATCCTCGCTGACCGATTCGACGGGAATCTGTTCGTCCCGCAGCGCCCGTTTCAGTCCCCGCACGGCGTCTTCCAGCTTGAATCCGTAGAAGGTATGGTGGGACACCGACCCTACGCCCCGCCGGCAATCGGTGGAAAAAAGCTGACCACCGCGCCGTCGGTAAGGGGGGTGTCTTCAGCTGAGTGCTTGCCGTCGATCAGAATCAGGTGTATATGGCCATCGGGAATGTCCAATTGCTTGATGATATCGCTCGCCGTGGCCTGGTCACCGAGTTCAAGCGTCGCGGTTTTGTTGACCGCGTTTTCGGGCAGGAATTTCCGCAGGGTGGCAAAGAGCTTGATGGAAACGGTCATGGACCTTCCTCTCGATTTCATATAAAGGGTAAATGCTTGTTTTGCAGTTGGTTACGCTTGCCGGGACTCACCGGTGAAATGGTGAAGCCCGACCGTTAACATAACGGCAAGATCAGGGTTCAAGTCAAGGAGAAAATGGGGCCGGAAGTAGAATGGAAGTGTTGTGTTTACAAATTGTGTTAAGGGTACACGTGAGATATATTGAGGGGAGGTTTTAAGCTCGCGCTATTGGGTAAGCAGAATTAAATGACGATTGGTACTGTTAGGTGCCCTCCCGAGAAAGGAGTCGATATGAATCCCGACCCGCAATCTATTAGAAATGCCCTATTCAAATTAGCCTCTGACGGGAAAGGACGAGATTTAGATGTGGTATGTACTCGTCTAGCCCGAAAATTCAACATCCCAACGCAGGGATGGTTATACAAAGAATTCAGGCGGAAAGTTTACAACGCGAAAAAAGCTCTAATAGAAAAGAGGGAACTAAGCAAGCTAGATGGACATGTCCGATTGTCTAGAACGAGCAAGAACGGGTGTTTATTGAATCTATGCAAGGCGATTTTCTGTAGAAATAATCTGATGATCAAATCTGAAATTGAAGACGTCAGTGTCTGGAGGATTAAGGGCGGGTTTCCCAAGAGCCGGCCGGAGAAAATTTTGGTACAATTTTCAATAAGTGAGAATGCCCTAGAAAAGGTACTAACTGAAGAGACACCAAATGCAGCACTCCAAACACTCGTTAATCTAACGGAGCCGTATCCCTAATTTTCATTATGACACAATACCGAGGAGATTACCACGAGTCTGAGGAAGGATTCGATGAAGAGCATGTCCAGGATCAGGTAATAGGAAGCTCTGATCGAACCGTGGAGATGAATATTGACGTGCGGTTTTAACTTCGCACTATCAACGGTACCTCATTCAACCATACCAAAGGTCATGGCAATGCAGGTCACGATTTGTATGACTTACGCATCCGTGTTCACCATCGCCTCACTGCTTTGTGTGCTGGCTTCGGGCTTTACACCGCCGGGGCCACCCGTTGACGGACAAGGGGCGCATGGTGCGGGAGATCCGGCTTAACGCAAACGAGATCCGAGAGCGGTGCGAGTTTCTAGGTATCGTAGAAGCGACCGGGCGTCACAGCAGGATCGGGGCGGCATCATTCGATGTGTCAACGTTACACGGAACCAAGTTGCCGAACTCGGTGGGAACATCTTCGTCATTGTTGATCGTAACCGGTTTACGGTATCAGCCGAAGCCTACAATTGCACGCTACAGGAACGGTACTTCGATGTGCGGAGTCTGAGATTAAGTTTACACGGGATCCATCAAAACCTGATTGAAGCGGTGTTCCGGGCAAAAACCTCTATGTGAACAGAGCCTAGACGAGCATCAGGCCCCAGGAGTCCCGCGGATAAAGCTCGTTCCTAAGCAGACTTTAACCCGGTCGTTACTCCCACCGCAGCTGGGTTTTATTTTCTTTCTTCCGATTCCACGGCAACGCACCGCCACGCATTCGGAAACGGTGTTGACGCCACGATGTCAACTTCGCATTTTTTGCTAAAGCGGAAGTTATGTGTCTACTTGGCCGCGTGTGATATTGAAGAAGGATAATAGGAGAAAACATGAATGAAAACAGGCCCTGTCCGATTTGGAATCCGTCAGCCGTACAAGTTAGTAGATCTGAAGGCGGTGTATCATGCTGGGATTCGCCACGTGCGGGTGGCGAGTACTACGTGGATGCAAGTGCCTTAAGTGTAGGGGAGGACTGGCTTAATGATCGTGAGAAAGCTCGCTTGACTACATGGCTGATTAAACAACGAAGGTTGGGCATTCTCCGTCCGGTAATCCCACACGACTTGCAAAGCGAGTACAACGACCACCGCGAATTTAAATCAATAATAGACGGGACGGATTTAACCGTCCACGCACGCGCAGATGAGTTATTGAAATACATACAGGAAAAGACCCCGCACATTGGGAGCGCATTCCTCGCGAGTGATTTCTTGCCGGAAATGTTTGCCTACACAGAAAGTGTTGATCCAGAAGAGTTGCAATACCTGACTGACTACTTGATCGGGCAAGGTTGGTTAGAAAAGTCGACCAAAGCTACGATCGCTCTTATTGTAACAGTTGACGGATTCGCTCGTCTTGCTGAAATAGACCAGGTGGTCACAGCCTCATCTCAGGCATTTGTAGCCATGTGGTTCCACGATTCTGTGGAAGATGCCTGGACCCAAGGTATCAAACCTGCGATTGAAAATGCAGGATATGACCCAGTCCTGATAAAGAACCAGGAATTCATAGGAAAGATCGACGATCAGATCATCGCGGAAATCAGGAGGTCGCGCTTTCTCGTCGCAGATTTCACCCAGGGAGATGACGGCGCTCGTGGAGGCGTTTACTACGAAGCAGGTTTCGCCCATGGACTCAACATCCCAGTGATATTCACCGCTAGAAAGGACATCGTTGATCGTAAACTCATTCACTTCGACACCCGCCAGTTCAATCACATTGATTGGGAGAGCCCCGAAGAACTCAGGGAACGCCTCACGCAACGTATTTCGGCGGAGATTGCCGATGGACCGCATAAAAAACAAAACTAACAAGAATGATCGCATCCAATACCCGGATAAGTATATGGTCGTGTTCTCGCTTGAGATAGGCTGTACCAGCAAAGTACGGGGGACAACGCATTGACAGAAATCATCTTCGAGGTGATAAAGTCAGACGACGGCGGATACGAGGCACGCGCACGCGGGCACAGCATCTTCTCGCAGGGCGAGGATTGGAACGAACTACAGCAGATGGTGAGAGAGGCTGTGCTGTGCCATTTCGACCAGACCGAAACACCCAGGGTGATCAAGCTGCACCAAGTCCGCGACGAAGTCATCGCCATATAGATATTTCTGGGGATTAGTCGGGAGAACAGGCCGTTCACATGCTGAGCTGTCACTACGGAGTTACCAAGATGTGCTACACGATAGTCATCGAACCGTCAGTGCGAAACTTTGCCGACTGTGTCCCAGGTCTGCCCGGATGCGTTGCGACTGGGCCTACCAGACAGGCTGTGATCACCGAGATACGCCAAGCAATAGCGCTGCATATCGAAGCCTGCTTGAACACGGCGTGTTCGTTTCCCGACCGCAATGCACCACCCCGACATCATCTACCGGGTGCAGACAGACTCCGGCCTAAAGGCAAATGGCTGCAGTTTGAGTGCCGTGGGGTTGTCCCGGTTAAGCGGAAGTTGAAATCGAGCCGTTAGTCAATTCGTAACGTCAAGGAGTACGCAGTGAGCAAGCTGACCAAAATCAGATATGGCGATCTAAATAGTAGACAGAAAGAAAACTACAATTTCCATAAAGCAGCTAGTTTCCTGGCCGAGTACGGTTTCAACTGCATCAGGTTGTCCGACGATTGGGAAGGGGCCGATTTCCTGGCTTATCACAAAGATGGAGATAATACTCTGAAAGTACAGTTGAAGGGGCGCACAGCCATCTACAAAAAGTACGAAGGTAAGGCCCTGCACATGTACTTCAGGATCGACGACGTTAGCTATCTTGTGCCGCACGATGATTTAGTGGAAATCGTCAAGACTACATCCCCTAGCGCATTGAAATCGTCCTCATGGGCAAAAGGATCTTATTCTTGGTGGCCAAGACCGTCAAAAGCGATACGTGAAAAACTGTCTGATTATGCGCTTCTGTGACAGGAAAGATTTGAAATTGAGTTTTAAGCGTGGCAGTGAATGTTTCCGGCTGCAAGGCGAGCCGACCGGTTTCACTCTGTTTGATTACTGGCAATGGTCTGGATCGGACCTGTTAAGTAACACACTGCGAGGAGTCATAGCGGAGTTTCTGGTAGCTAAGGCCCTGGGTGTTGCGAATACGCCTCGACTTGAATGGGGATGGTACGATCTGGCTACCTCGACAGGACGGAAGATTGAGGTTAAAAGCGCGGCATACCGCCAGAGTTGGCCGCAAGAAAGACCTTCTGACATTCGGTTCGACATTGCACCTGCCAAATGGCTATGGGACCCGGATACCAACACTTCCACATACCACGAAAAACCCGTTCGTGCGTGTGACGCTTATGTTTTCTGCCTTCTCGGAAGTCTTGAAAGTACTGATCCAAATCCGCTCGATATCGACCAGTGGACGTTCTACGTCATCAGATCCAAGGATCTGGATTGTGAAGTCGGGACGCAGAAAACAATAGGTATTCGTCCACTTAAGAAACTGGTTGAGCGGCTGACCGGGCGTTGTGAAGTAGGATATGATGACCTGAATTCAGTGATTGTGTCACTGCTCTGAGTCGAAGTAGGGCCAAGTTAAATGGAAACTGTCTTAGTGGCTTAGCCCATTGAGCACGCTGTCTCAACGACTTCAGCCCCACCTGAACACCACCCCAAGCACATCCCTGGGACGATCCGCAAGCATGTCGTAAACGGACTGGCAATCGGCGGGGTTTGCTTCGTGGGTAATCAGATCTTCGATCGGCAGTTTTCCTTCACCCATGAGCCGGAGGACCAGGTCGCGGTCCCTGCGCTTGCTCCATGGATAGTACAGGTCGGCCTCATCGGGTGTTTTGGGCTGGTGGGCGCCCAGGACCGTGACCTCGCGCAAGTGAACCTCGGCGAAAAAGCTCACTTCCACCGATCCGCGCGGTGAACCGAGGGCGAGCAGTCGCCCGCCCAGTCTCGGCAATGTCAGCGCCATCGGATACACGGAGGGTACCCCGGTCGCTTCGATGACCAGGTCAGCACCGTCTGCCGCACAGTACCGGCGCACCGCCTCGGCCACGTCGGGTTCTTTTTCCGGGTTGATACACACGTCGACCCCGCGTTCGCGGGCTTTTTGAAGGCGAAAGTCGTCCAGATCAACGCCAATGACGGGTACAGCGCCGCTCAGCCGGGCTAAGGATGCGGCCAATTGACCGACGATGCCCATGCCGGTTACTACGACGGCCTCGCCCAGCTCGGGACGGGCAACGCGGTGACCATGCAATGAGGTCGCACACATCACCATGAATGCCGCCGCCCTGGACGATACGATCGCCGGAACCTTGCTGATCAAGCCAGACATTATGGAATGACTTGCATGGTTACCCTGGCCGGCGACACGATCGCCAGGTACAATCCCCTGCACATCCCTGCCGACCTTCAGCACTACGCCTGCGTTGCAATAACCGGTATTCCTGGGGAATCGAGCCTCACCGCCCGGTTCACATCCATGTATATAATTGTATACTTCAGTGCCAACGCTCACGGCCGTGTATTCGTTTTGCACGAGCACACCGACATCCGGCACGGAAGGAAGTTCATACTCTTCCAGTATCATCTTCCGGAAATCAGTGTTGACCAGTCGTTGTGACCGCAAGGAAATTACTCTGGAAATTGGTGATTGGAATACGGGATTGAACTGGAGGGTGCATTCTGAAGAAACGAGGTTTGTTTCATTTACATCATTCGATTTTAATTTGTCATCCCACGAAAATACAAATTAAGTGTTTTATTAAGAAAACTCTGCGTACAATACATCTATTCTTAGTACGTTATCTCGACCACCTTGTACAACCATCTACTTATTTGTACATATCATTACCGTACTATTCTATCTATCTCTGTACACCCAACCCCCTTTTCGTACAAACATTACCTCTTTTGTATTTAGATTTACCGCTGTCGTACAAATACTCTTTCTTTTGTACATTACCCCTCGAAGCCTATTCTGAGCTGATTTATAGTCTTTGGACCCAAAATCACTCGTATACCCCTCTAAACTCCTACTTCGCATAATAGATATTATGTAAATCTATATCTGCTCTGATCCGGTTCCCGGAGGGTCAGGGGGTGGGTCGAAACTACCCTCGAAATCCCGATTTTCGGTGCCAAAATGTAATAATTGATGCTGCGAACTCATCGTGACCGGCCGGTTTCTGGTTCCGATAACTTTCCAGGGGTTCATTTCGTGTACTCTCATAGTGTTTCTGTGTATTTGTACAATAGTTATATGGTTTGTATATCTGCCTGCTTCATTTGTACAATTAATACTCTATCTGTACATTCTCACGAAATTACTGTACAATAATATTCCTATTTGTACGGCTGGTTCAGTGCAAATTCTCCGCGCGATAATAACTCCAAAATGTCGAACATTACTTACACGCTTTTTATTCAACTTCCAGCGAAGCGTAATTCCAATCATCCAACGGAGTGAGTTTCGAACTGTCGAATTCGAATCCGACTCCGAATGGACTTTTCGTAACGCTCTCCAAGCTGATCCGACCCTGTTCGATGTGCATATATGTGAAACCTTCTTCGTGCACACTGAACAAATCCGGATGGCATAACCGCATCTTTTCCTGGATCTCGTGCGGCCAGACTGTCAATCCTCTGAAGTAATGATGGCTGTTCCGCTCTGTGTGGTCAACCCCTAATGTGGCCAATACCGCGAGGTCCTGCGCAAGAGCGATCGGGCCGATGTTGGACAGGTCCTCGCTCGTCAGTACGTACCGGCGGTCCGGATGCTGTTTTGCCAGGTACTCGATATAGGCCGCGTTGGACAGCCCCTTGAACACCCCTTTGCAGTTCTTGTAGCTCGTACCCGCGTATCCGATCTCGACAGCCCGCTCCAGATCGCCGATGTCTCCATCGGATTCGTCGATGATGAATGGTGGCCGGTCGGGCCATGCTTTGAAATGCCCGCTGAGTGCTTCATCCAGCGCTATATCGCGATGCAATGGCTGCTCGATACAAATCAGCCGCCGCAGGAATCCTGCCAGATCATGGTCCGCCCGCAGTGCTTCCCAGAAGGACCGGAACGTTTCCATGTCTCCGTAGTTTTCATTGCCGTCCAGCGTAAAAGCATACTGGTTCAATCGCCCGTCGATAATCCCGGCCGTCTGCTTCAGGCGATCTAAATCCCGTGCTACATCCCCGAACAGCTTGATCTTGAAGTACGATATGCCATAGGTATCGATGACTTCGTCCAGCGACTGGGGCAGCCCGTCGTTGCACAGCTCCTCCGGTGGTATATCCTGCGTGGTCAGGGGGTCTCCCAGTCCCACGGTATGGCGCACGTTGGTGGCTGTTATCGGGGAGCCGGACAACACATCGGCGGGCGCAAGACCCTTCAAACGGCTATTGAACGCGTCGAAACGGATGCCGAGCGCGTTTGATCGTACGGCCTGGCCGAAATTCATGCCCTGTATGCGGCAGAAAGCCTCTATCATGGCCCTTTCCACCAGACTGTTTCCCAGGCCCCACAGGAGTGGCGCAAAGCCTCTCCCGTTGCCCCAGGTCTTCTGAGCCTGGTAGAGTTCGAGCCAGAGGGTGAACAGATCGGGCGCGGGTCCCAGGGCCAGCACGGCGTCGCTGGCGTGGCGGATAACGGAGATCATGTCCCCTACTTCATCCTCGAGGGACGTCTGCGGATTCTTCGTGAACCACTTCGGCGGCAGGTGGTCTGCGGAATATCCCCTGCCGGTGCGTCCGTTCACCTCCAGTTCCATGCTGAGTACCAGGTGCGGCACGGCCGTCATGGTCGATATGCCGAATTTGAAGGGCATGCGCGTGCGCATATTCTGGATGCGGAGGTCGATCTCTTTGATCTGGATCATGTATCCTGCCTGGTATGCAACTATGTTTGAAAATCGGTTAATATCGTAACGTATGTAGCGCCAGTACGAACAGGCGCCGCATGCCGGCTCCGGGTACGCGCCCCCGTTTAGAATTCAGCTCCTGCTTCTGACCAATCCGTTCAACAGGGCCACGACGACCGAAATGATGAACGACGCGAGGAGGGCGTCCCAGAAACCGCCTACCTCGAATCCGTTGACCAGCCACGCAGCCATGGAAAGCATCCCGGCGTTGATGACCAGCAGAAACAGGCCCAGGGTGAGCATGCTGATGGGCAGGGTCAGGAGGACGATGACGGGCCGCACGATCATGTTGATGAGGCCCAGTACGACGGCCGCGATGACCGCGGTGGTGACGGAATCGACCTGGATGCCGCCGTACACGTTGGTCACCAGGAGTATGGCCAGGGTCGTAAGGATCAGTCGAAGCAGCATGGTTATCGTCCCGTGTGGCCGTATCCGCCCGCGCCCGGTGTCATCGTGCGCCGCGGATTGAGCCGCTCAAGGCGCGCCCCGTAAACACAGGGTGCAGTTATCGTCCCGTGTGGCCGTATCCGCCCGCGCCGCGGTCCGTATCGTCCAGGTATTCTACCTCTTCGAAGACCACGGCGGGCACGGCGCCGATAACGAGTTGGGCGATCCGCTCCCGGTCAAGAACCCGGAATGGCTGATCGCCGAAATTGAACAGAATCACCTTTATTTCCCCACGATAGTCCGAATCGATCGTGCCCGGGCTGTTCAACACGCCGATCTTGTGTTTCAACGCCAGCCCGCTTCGGGGACGCACCTGTCCTTCGTATCCAGGAGGCAGCGCTATGGCGTATCCCGTCCCGATAAGCTCGAGTTGTTTCGGTGCGATTTCCACCGTGCCGTCGACACAGGCGTGTAGATCCAGCCCGGTTGACCCGGGGGTCATCCGGCGCGGCATGGGATGGGACCGGCCGGGACGTGTCGACGTAATGGGTATGACGACGGGCGTGTTCACAGGCTGCTCACAGGTTGCTCGATAGTCGTTCTCCGGCCGTCCTGACAACTGCCCTCGGGCTGCTTCGCGGGGTCACCGCTCAAATGGCCGCTCTCCAGCCGCTCAAAGCGTGATATCGCCGTCGGACACCGGACCGACGGCCGTCAGGTACGTGTTTTCCGGCGTGAACAGGATATTGGCCATTTCGGAAATGTCCGAAGCGGTCACTTCTTCCAGCTTCCTGACGGTCTCGTCCACCGTGGAATATGCGTTCTCGTAGATCTCCGCTCTGGCGAGCCGGTTCATCACGCTACCGGTCTCTTCCAGCGACAGGTACAGGCCGCCGATCAATTGTGACCGCGTATCGCGGAGTTCATCCTCCGGGACGGGCTGCTCGCACAGCACCCGGCACTCCTGGCGGATCAAGTCGATCGTGCGCTGCGCATCCTTCGGGTCCACACCCGCGCTGATGCAGACCTGGCCGGTATCCCGGCAGAACTCCAGGTCCGAGTAAATTGAATAAGCCAGTCCTGCCTCCTCGCGGACTTTCTGGAACAGCCGCGATGTCATCCCTCCGCCCAGGACGGCGTTCAAAAGGAACAGGGCGTATTTCGACGGATGGGAATAGGGCAGTCCGATGCCACCCAGACAGAGATGCACCTGGGACACGTCCTTGCTCAGCACGCGCTTGCGCTCCCCCTTGGAATCCGGTTGGTCATCCGGGCCGACTTCCTGGCTATCACCGGGGAAGTCGTACTGGTCCCTTATGAGATCGACCAGGCCGTCGTGATCCACGCAACCCGCCGCTATGATGTGAATCCGGTCGTTGCGGTAACGGTCCTTCAGATAGGCTACCAGGTCGCTCTGCGTGAAGGACGAGACGGAGGCCGTGTTGCCGAGGATCGGGCGGCTCAGGGGATGGGGCTGCCAGACCAGGTTGGCGTAGAGTTCGTTGACCAGGTCTTCCGGATTGTCTTCGAGGCCGTGTATCTCCTCGATGACCACCGTCTTTTCTTTCTCTATCTCCCGGGGATCGAACCGCGAGGACTGAAGCAGATCGCCGATTACGTCCACGGCCACGGGAAGGTGGCTGTCCATCACGCGGGCAACGTAGCAATTGAGTTCCCGGCCGGTGAACGCGTTGAGGTATCCACCCAGGCTCTCGATGCTCAGCGCGATCTGGTATGCGTTGCGCTTTTCGGTACCCTTGAATACCGCGTGTTCGAGAAAGTGTGCGATCCCGGGGGATCCGGAAGGTTCGAACCGCGTACCGGACCACACCCATACGCCCATCGTTACCGACCGGACGTGCGGCATGCGCACCGTTACCACCCGGATGCCGTTAGGGAGTACGGTCTTTCTGTAACCTTCGGTAGATTCTGGCAAGAGGGGGCCGTACAGGATAGATCGCCGCCATGGCGCCCGGATGGGCGATTACCCATGGCGACGACGTTCGGATCGTTCGCCGAGGTTAGTTCGCGGCGAGCACTTGTTTTCGACTCAGCTTGACTTTGCCTTGATCATCGATATTGATGATCTTGACAGTCACCTCGTCGCCTTCGTTGGTCACATCCCGCATGGAATTGGTCCTGTGGTTCTCCCATTCCGAAATATGCACCAGGCCGTCTTTGCCCGGTAGGATCTCGACAAAGGCACCGAAATCGACGATGCGTTTCACCGTACCCTGGTAGACCTTCCCGATCTCGGGCTCCTCCGTCATGCTTTCGATGATCTGCTTCGCCTTTTCACCGGCAGACGCGTCGACGGCGGCGATCGTTACTACACCGTCGTTATCGATATTGATCTGCGCGCCCGTTTCCTCCTGGATGCCGCGTATCACCTTGCCGCCCGGACCGATCACGGAACCGATCTGGTCCTGCTTGACCTGGACGGTCAGGATGCGCGGCGCGTACTCGGACATTTCCGTACGTGATTCGGCAATGGTCTCGGCCATCTTGTCCAGGATGAACAGCCGCGCCTTCTTCGCACGGGCGAAGGACTCGCGGAGGATCTCCTCGTTGACTTCCATGACCTTGACGTCGAGCTGCACGGAAGTGATCCCTTCCCGCGTGCCGGCGACCTTGAAATCCATTCCGCCCAGGTGATCCTCCACGCCCTGGATATCCACCAGGTACTGTGGCTTGGGATCATCCGGGATCAGGCCGATATTCACCCCGGCAACGGGGCTTTTGATGGGCACGCCCGCGTCCATCAGGGACAGGGTCGCACCGCAGACGGTGGCCATGGAAGAAGAACTGTTGGATTCAAGTATCTCCGAAACGATGCGGATGGTATAGGGGAATGCATCCTCCGACGGGATCACCGGCGCGATGGCGTGCTCCGCCAGCGAACCGTGTCCGATATCCCTCGGCCGGGGTCCCCGGGCCATGCGAACTTCACCGACGCTGAACGCCGGGAAATTGTAATGCAGCATGAAGGACTTAAGGGAATCGCCTTCGAGATCGTCCTGCTTCATCTCGTCCATCTTGGATCCCAGTGTCGTCACGGTCAGGCTTTGCGTTTCACCCCGGGTGAAGAGCGCCGAACCGTGGGTCCGGGGCAACACCCCGACTTCCGACCAGATGGGACGTATATCGTCCATGCCCCGTCCGTCGACACGCACGCCTTCGTTCTTGATCATGTCGTGCATATCGGTGCTCTGTACGTCCCGCACCAGGTCCCGGATGATATTCTCGTTGTCCGGGTACTCCTCCGCCAGTTGCTCGACCGCAAGGTCGGCGGCCCGGCTGAAACAGTCGCCCCGGGCCTGCTTCTCCCGGGTCCGGTTGCCCTCTTGCACCAGAGGAAGGGCAATGTCGCGCACTTTGTCGGTGAGCACGGAATCCGTCTTGGGCGAATCATACGACCGGCGTTCGGGCGCACCGGTCATCTGGCGCAGTTCCTCGATTTTGCCGATGATCGCCTTGATGTTCTCATGACAGAGCAAAATCGCGTCTGTCAGGTCTTCTTCCGAGATCTCGTGCGCGCTGCCTTCAAGCGACATGATGTGATCCGGCGTGCCGGTCACCACGAAATCCAGGTCGCTCTCATCCAGGTCGCCAAACGTCGGATTGACGACGAACTCGCCATCCACACGTCCCATGCGGACAGAGGCCAGCGGCGCCTTGAAGGGAATGTCCGAGATATGCAGGGCGGCGGCGGCGCCGATTACGCCCAGTACGTCATGGTCGTTTTCCATGTCCGTTGAAAGCACGAGGATGGATACCTGCGTCTCGTAGAAATAATCCTTGGGGAACAAAGGCCGTATGGCGTGATCGACCTGGCGCCCGCTCAGGATTTCCTTTTCTGACGGAGGCCCTTCTCTCCGAAGCCTTGCGCCGGGAATACGTCCCGCCGCGTACATCCGCTCACGATAATCAACCATCAACGGCAGGTAATCTCTGCCTTCCACATACTTGTGCTCTGATACGACATTGGCGAGAATGACGCTCTCCCCATACTGAACCCAGACCGACGAATCCGCCTGCTTGGCGACCTTGCCGGTTTCGAGAGACAGCGTTCTTCCAGCCAGTTCTAACTCTACACGATGTGCCATAATACGGGTTTTTCTCCTTGAAACTTATACGAACGGCGCCATTGCCGTCCTTAACCGGGCCGTCTATCCGCGTATTCCCAGTGACTTGATCAATGTACGATACCGTTCGATGTCGTGCCTGCGCAGGTACGAAAGCAAACGGCGGCGGCGGCCTACGATTTTGAGTAGTCCTCGCAACGAATGATGATCCTTCTTATGGACCTTGAAATGTTCCGTCAGTTCGGTAATCCTTGCGGACATAAGGGCGATTTGCGCTTCGGAAGACCCGGTATCCTTCTCGTGCCGGCCGAATTCGCCCAGGATCTGCTCTTTCTGTTCTTTCTCTATGCTCACTAAACGATCTCCTTAAATGAATTGACTGTGACCGGTATCCCGGCGGGTACCGAAGGGGTACCGCCTGCTTCGATCACGCTTTCAACATGTTGTACGTCGTATATACGTCCTTTGAAATCTGGTCTTTGAGCGCTTCGACGGTCGCGAACCTTTTCTCGTCCCGGATACGCTCGACGAATTCCACCCGGATGGACTGGTTATAGAGGTCCCCTTCAAAATCCAGTATATGTACCTCGCAGTGTTCGACGTCCTGGCCGAACGTGGGCCGTACGCCGATGTTCATCACGCCGTTGAGCATCCTTTCGCCCAGGCCGACCCGTACCGCGTAAACGCCCCGTTTAGGAATCAGGGCGTCCGGATCGTGTGTTTCCAGGTTAGCGGTGGGAAACCGCAACGCGCTTCCTCGACCGTCACCCCGGACCACGGTGCCCGTGATCGCGTAAGGATGCCCGAGCAGACGTTCGGCGTCGTTGATTTCTCCCGCGGAAAGGATGGCTCGTATGTGGCTGCTGTTTACCGGGCTCCCTTCCATCTGTATTGGCATTACGACCTGGATTCCAAAACCGAATTGCGCGCTCAGCCGCTGCAGCAACAACCGGTCTCCGCGTCCGTGTCTACCGAAATTATGGCTGTAGCCTACGATGATCTCCCTTATATCCAGCGCGTCGATGTACATCGTTTTGACGAAGGATTCCGGCTCGATCCGGGCAAACCCACCCGTGAAGGGAATAACGAGCACAGCATCGATCTCATATTTCGACAGTAACTCCAGTTTCTGGTCCGTCGGCGTCAGTATCGGCAAAGACGGCTTTCTGCCGACGACCAGTTGCGGATGCGGATCGAAAGTGACGACCAGGCAAGGTGCGCGCAAGGCCAGCGACCGATCGATAGCACGCTCGATAATCGCGCCGTGCCCCCTGTGGACCCCGTCGAAGTTTCCGACGGCTATCACGGCCCTGGGAAAGCGGCTTGCGGCTTCCTCAACGGAGCGAAGGACCGGCATCAACCTTCGTCGTCTCCTTTGTCCGCCGGAACCTGGTCCGCCTGGCGATCGGTTTCGCTTTCCGTCGTTTCAATGCTCCGCATGACATTCGAAATGCGTTGTGCGTAGTCGAAGGACTCGTCGTATCGAAAGAGCAGTTCCGGAATGTGCCTCAGTTTGATCCTCCGGCCGAGCTGCGACCTGATGAATCCCTTTGCCCTTTCGAGTCCCTCCAGACTCGCTTTCTGATCCGCCTGCGATCCGAGTACGCTGAAATAGACCCGCGCGTGCCTCAGGTCGACGGATACCTCCACGGACGTCACCGTCACGAATCCGATACGGGGGTCTTTCATCTCTTGCTGAATGATCTGGCTGACCTCCTGTTTGACCAGATCAGCCACCCGTTCCGTTCGCCGGTGGGCCATTTATCGCTCCTAGTACCACTCGAAAGCATGATCCAGTACCAGCAGCCTGGGTTCCGCCTGAACAAGATTCAGAACCTGCCGCAGGGTCCGGTCGATGTATCCTCTCTCTTCGGAAACCATCGCGAGTCCGAGGGTAGCCCGCTGCCAGAGTGACTGGTGTTCCACTTCGGCGACGGACACGTTGAATCGATTTCGGATCCGGTCCTTAAGTCCCTTGATCACCTGTCTTTTGGCCTTCAGCGAGCGGCTTTCGGGTAGAAACAGGTCGATTCGGCACAGCCCTACGATCATGATTTGTTTAACGCGTCTCGAGTTGCCTTGCGACTTCCCGCGTCTCGTAAACCTCGATGGTATCGTCCTGCTTGACATCCTGAAACCCGTCGACGGTCAGTCCGCATTCGAACCCGGACTGCACCTCGCGAACGTCCTCTTTGAACCTGCGCAACGATCCGACCGTACTCTCATAGACTACGATCCCGTCGCGAATGAGACGGATGCTGGCGTTTCGGGTCACGTTGCCGGACTGGACGTAGCAGCCCGCGATCGTTCCAACGCGCGGCGCCTTGAATATCTCTCTCACTTCCACTACGCCCACCACGTCTTCTTCGATATCCGGTTTCAACATGCCTTCCAGGGCGTCCGTAACGTCCTGAATGACCCGGTAGATGATGTCGTATAGACGAATGTCGACTTTCTCGCGCTCGGCCAAGGCCCTCGCCTGGGCGTTGGGCCGTACGTGAAATCCGATAATGATGGCGTTCGAAGCCGTAGCGAGCAGGACGTCGGATTCATTGATGGCCCCGATGCCCGTATGGATGATCCTTATTTTGACTTCGTCGTTCTCAAGGCGCAGCAACGAATCGCTCAGGGCTTCCACGGAACCTCCCACGTCGCCTTTGACGATGACGGGGAGTTCCTGGATCTCGCCTTCCTTGATCTGGTCGTAAATGTCTTCGAGGGTAACGGGCTTGGACTGACGGAACTCGTGCTCCCTGCGCATCTGGCGGCGCCGGGAACCGATTTCCCGCGCCAGGGATTCCGATTCAACGACCGCGAAGGAGTCGCCGACCTGGGGCATGCCCGAGAATCCCATGATCTGAACGGGCGCCGATGGACCCGCCGATTCAACCCGCGAGCCTCTCTCGTTGAGCAGTGCCCTGACGCGGCCGCTGAACTGGCCCGCCACGAATGGGTCGCCAACCCGCAGCGAGCCCTGCTGGATGAGGACGGTGGCGAGCGTTCCGCGGCCCCTGTCCAGTTCGGCTTCCACGACCACGCCCTGCGCCCGCCTGTTGGGGTTCGCTTTCAAATCGAGCATCTCGGACTGAAGCAGCACCATTTCCAGGATGTGGTCCATGCCCTTTCCGGATATGGCCGATACTTCGCAGGCAATGACGTCGCCGCCCCAGTCCTCCACGAGGAGCCCGCGCTGGCTCAACTGTTCCTTGATGCGGTCGGGGCGAGCCGTTTCGAGATCCATCTTGTTCAGCGCGATGATGATGGGGACTTCGGCGGCCTTGGCGTGATCGATGGCCTCGATGGTCTGGGGCATGACTTCTTCGTCTGCCGCCACCACGAGTATGACAATGTCGGTCACCTGCGTTCCCCGGGCGCGCATGGCGGAAAACGCCTCGTGTCCCGGCGTGTCCAGAAACGTGATCTGCCCGCTTTCGAGTTCGACTTCGTAGGCGCCGATATGCTGGGTTATGCCCCCGGCCTCACCGGCGATAACGTTACTTTCCCGGATGTAATCGAGGAGCGAAGTCTTGCCGTGGTCCACGTGCCCCATGATTGTAACTACGGGGGGACGGGGCTCCAGGGCGCCTTCATCTTCCTCTTCTTCCTCGACTTCTTCGATATACTCAAGACCGTATTCGGACTGCTTCTCGACGTCGAAACCAAACTCGGAAGCGACGGTCATCAGGGTATCCATGTCCAGCCGCTGATTGATCGTAATCATCAGTCCGAGTTGCAGGCATTTCGAGACGATTTCCGTTGGTGAAACGGAAAGGTGCTCGGCCAGTTCACCAGCGGAAATAAACTCCGGAACCCGTATGACGGGCTGCGCCTCGTCGCCGGGTTCGTCTTCTTCCCTTTCGCCCCGACGGCGGCGGCGGCGCGTCCGGGTGCTGTCCATCTGCGCGATGGTCCGGCGCACGCTGGCTTCCACTTCCTTCTGGTCGACCTTCGCCTTCTTCTTCTTGGATCGGCGTCGCCGCCCACGGGCGTCTCCATCCCCCTTTACCACCTTGGCCGTGGAGGACTGGTCCTTCTTCTTGGCCGCCGGTTCCGTTTCGGTCTTCGGCTTGCTCCCGCGCGGGGCGTCCTTCACCGCCTTCTGCTTGGCGGACGTCTCCGACGCGGCCATCTTCTTCTTACGGTCCTGTTCCTTACGCGCCGCCAGTTTCTCCTGCTCGAACCGCATGTTGACATCGAGGACCATCTTCTCGTCCATGATGCTCATATGGCTCTTCACCGTGTGGTCCAGGTCACGAAGCATCTGGACGAGCGCATTGCTGGATATATTGTACTGCTTGGCTACTTCGTATATTCTCTTAGACGCCATATGCGTAAAAGTTTCCTCTGTACGTGCCGGTCGTCCCGGCCGGGGCTCATGCTGGAGATGCCTTCTTCAGCATTCCGCTCGCGAAATGCCGGTCTGATATGGAAATCACCGCTTTGGGCGCCCGGTTCAGACACGCGCCCAGTTCCAGACAGGTATGACATTCGAGCACGGGTACGCCCCGTGTACCCGCCAGTCTCCTGAACGAGCGTTTCGTTCCCTCGGAGGCATCCGCGGCCAGGATGACAAGCCGGGACTTGCCACCGTTAATGGACTTCTTAACCGCTTCGGCGCCGCCCTTTACCTGTCCGGCGCGTACGGCCAAGCCCAGCAGGCCGGTCACGGATGGATTATCGCTTTTCTGCAAGACTGCAGGTCCTTTGCGTTTACTGCACCGCGGTAATGATCTTGCCGGCCGTCACGCCGCCGATACCTGAAATGGCCTGAAGTTCGTCGGCCGTCGCTTGCTGCAGGGACTCCACCGTCGTGTAACCGGCGTCTTCCAGCTTCTGGGCCAGCTTCTCCGAGATGCCGTCGACGTCGGCAATCGATCCGGCTTCTTCCGATTCGGAGTCATCCGAGCCGAAAGTCTCGGAGATGAGCTGCTTCTCGAGGTCCGAACGCTTGATCAGATCGATATTCCATCCGGTGAGTTTGACGGCGAGCCGGGCATTCTGGCCCGCCTTCCCTATGGCCAGCGAGAGTTGGTCATCCTCGACGACCACGCGCATATCCTTTTTCTCGATGTCCAGGATCTGGACCTGCGCTACTTCGGCGGGACGCAGCGCCTGGGTCACGAAGGAGGACGGATCGTTGCTCCAGGGCACGATGTCTATACGTTCGTTGTTGAGTTCACGGACGACCGCCTGTACCCTGGTGCCCTTCATACCCACGCACGCCCCGACCGCGTCGACCCGGTCATCGTGTGAGAGGACGGCGATCTTGGACCGGTCGCCGGGCTCCCGGGCAGATGCCTTGATTTCCACGATACCCTCGTGTATTTCCGGCACTTCCATCCGGAACAGGAGTTCGAGGAAAGCCTCGCAGCTTCGCGAGAGAATGACCTGGGGACCCTTTATGTCGTTCTGCACGTCCAGAATATAGGCGCGTATGGTCTCACCCTGCCGGTACCTTTCCCGCCGAATCTGCTCGCGCCACGGAAGCAACGCCTCGGTGCGCTCGATCTTGACGATGATATTGCCCCGGTCCACCTGCTGGACGCTGCCGATAATGATTTCGTTGACCCGGTCCTTGTACATCTCATAGACGTTTTCCCGCTCCGCCTCCCGGACGCGCTGCACGACGACCTGTTTCACCGACTGTATCGCGTTGCGGCCGAACTCTTCGAAGGACAGAGCCTGTTCGACCCTTCCCCCGATTTCCGCCTCCGGATCCATACCCTTAGCCGTTACGAGGCTGATTTGCGTCTCGGGATCCTCCACCTCGTCCACAACCTCCCAGACCGCAGCCATCTCGATCGTTCCCAGTTGTTCATCGATCCGCACATCGACGTTGTCGTCGCCCGTGCCGAATCGCTTCTTCGCCGCCGTGATCAGGCCGGTCTTCACCGTGTCCCAGACCACTTCGCGCTCCACGTTCTTCTCTCGAATGATCTGTGCCAGCGCCTCGATGACCTCGTAATTCATTACCAGTGACTCCCTCTCCTAACCGTTCTCCCATCCATGGTCCAATTCCCGGTGGGCTTTACTGATGCTTGCGACGGAAATACGATGCTTTACGTCGCCACAGACGATTTCAACCGTACCGTCCTCAATGCCTTCGAGCCGTCCTATCCGGGTAACCGGCCCGCCGTCGCCGTCCACGGTTAAGACCCTTACCCGTTTACCGAGGGCTTTCCGGTAGTCTCTTTCCGTCTTGAACGGCCGGTCCAGGCCAGGTGAAGAGACTTCGAGCGTATAGCGGGATGGAATGGGATCTTCCAAATCGAGCAGGCTGGACAATTCGCGATTGATTGTCACACAGTCGTCTATCGTGACGCCACCCGGCTTATCGATCAGCAGCCTGAGGATGTAATTGCCCTGCCTACCCGCCAGTTCCATTTCCACCCATTCGAACCCGGCTTCGTCGACGATCGGCCTGGCGAGTGACGAGACGTTCCGAAGGATTGAATCACGGTCAGTTTCCATCGCGCATTTTCGAGTATTCAGCACGAAAAACACATAAAAAAAAGCGGGCACTACTTCGCCCACTTCTGCAGCACCGCTCTAATATATGGGGGCATATTAAACCAAGCAAGCAAAAAGTTTTACGTCGATTCCCGCCCCTTCACTGCCGGTTTCGAAAAAGTCCTTGGATCGGGAAAAGACACAAAATATGTTTAGTTATCAAAGAGACATCAAAAGGGCATGGTCCAGACGGTCGGGGAGACACCAGATGAAAAAGGCGGTATGCTATATCAGGGTCGGTCCGATGGAGACCCGGAAGCATCCCTTTCGAAGGGCCGACCAGGAGAAGCGGCTCAGGTCCTACTGCGCGGAAAACGATCTCGATATCATGCTGGTGATACCCGACATCCGAGTCGAGGCGTTCATCCCGCTCGAGGAACGGCTGGGTGGCCGGGACCTGGCCAACACGGTTGAATCGAAGGGCATCCAGCATATCGTTATCTGGCGACTCGACCGACTGTTCAGGTCGGCGTCCGAAATGTCGGGTTGCCTCGGGGCCTGGTCCGGCGCGGGCATCGTATGCCACGTGCTGGATCTCGACGGCATGTCCATCCGCACCGACCAGGAACAGGGGAAGGTGGTGCTGAGCACGCTCAATGTGCTGGCCGGGTTGGCCCGCGACCTGCCCGCCGAGCGGACGAAGAACTGGATACGGCTGAAAAAGAACAACCGGTTCGTTTACGGCGCGATCCCTTACGGCTACGACCTGTCCGGCAACCAGCTGGTGCCCAATTCAAGGGAGCAGGAGATCATCAGGCAGGTGAAGCACTGGCGGGCCGAGGGCAGGAGCCTGCGCAAGATCGCGGAAGAACTCAATGAGCAGAAGGTGCCCACCAAGCGCGCATCGGCGGTTTCAAGGGAAACCCGTTGGTATGCGTCCACGGTCAGTTATCTGCTGAAAAACGAACTTTACCTTGGCGAAGAAGACGATGATGGCCAGGCAGAAGGGCGGGGCTGATCCGCGGGGATATACGCCAGAGAGGATTCGAACCTCTGACCTACGGCTCCGGAGGCCGTCGCTCTATCCAGCTGAGCTACTGGCGCAAGCTTTTCATGCCGCAATATAACGGGCGATGAGGAGCCCTGTCAATCCATTTCAGGGTTTGGCGACGGGTTCCGTAAGCCTGCCGGCCGCACCCCGGGCGTCGGTCGACAACACTTCCACTTCGACGAAGGTGTTCACCTGCTCCGCCCGTCCATCGAACCAACATCTGAGCCCGTGGTCCGTTCTCCCTGTCATGCCCCGACCGTGCGCACCGTACGGGTCATCCTGACTGTGCGTGGCGTCCGGGCCGTGCGCACTTTGCGGGTCATCCGGACTGTGCCGGCCGTCTGCACCGTGAGGGCCGTCCTGGCCAGGCGGGCCAGGCGGGCCACTGTATTCATCCTCGACCAGCACGGGCAGGACCCTGCCCCTGAAACGACTGTTATAGGCCGCTGATTTCCGATCGCTCAACGTCCGAAGCAACTGGTTGCGTTCCCGCGCCGTCGAAGCGGGCACCTGGTCCGGCATGCGTGCCGCCCGGGTATGGTCCCGCCTGGAATAGGAAAACACGTGGAAATAGGCGAAGGGAAGGGGGTCCAACCAGTCGTACATACGTTGGAAGGAGGCGTCGGTTTCCCCCGGGAACCCGACCATGATGTCGGCGCCGATACAGATATCGGGCACCGCGTCCACGAGCCGGCAGACCACGTCCTCGGCCTGACCGGCCGTATACGTCCTGCGCATGGCGGGCAGCAGGCTGTCGTCGCCATGTTGCACGGCCAGGTGCGTGTAACGGCACAGTCTCGGCGCGTGGTTCCCGAGCAGATCGATCAATTCCCGGTTCACCGCCGTGGGCCAGATGGAACTCAACCTCAGGCGGGGCAGTCCGGTCTGCTCCAGGATCTGACGGACGACCGAGTTGAGCGTGACGGGCGTGGGCAGATCGGTACCGTATTCGCCGAGGTGAACGCCGGTTAGTACGATTTCGGCGTAACCTCTGTCTATCAGGGAATGGACCTGGCGCAGCGCGATGTCGGGAGGCAGGCTGCGGTGACGGCCGCGGGCCCAGGGTATGATGCAGAACGAGCAGAACTGGTCGCAACCGTCCTGGATCTTCAGCATGGCCCGTGTTCGGTCCTCGAAGGCCGTAACGTCGAGACGCTCGTCGAATCGCGACATCTCCGCCCGCCGCGTCACCTGGGAAACAGGCGGATCGTCCGCGCGCAAACTCAACACGTGGTCGACGAGCTCGCCCTTCTCCGCATTGCCGAGGACTAGATCAACGCCTTCGATTGCCAGAAGCTGGTCTGGATGAGTCTGGGCGTAACAGCCCGTCGCTACGACGATGGACTCGGACCGGCGACGAACGGCCCGGCGAAGCGTCTGCCGGGCGCGCGCGTCGGCCTGGTTCGTCACCGTACAGGTATTAACGACGTAGACATCCGCGGGCCCGTTGAAGGGCACGACGCGAAAGCCCCGGGAAACAAACTGTTCGCGAATGGCCTCGGTCTCGTACTGATTCAGACGGCAGCCGAGCGTATGCAGGGCCACCGTCGGAGAAGCATCCACCAAGGCCACGGCCGGATGAGCCACTGAAACCTCTGTCCCGCCGGTCATGCGCCGGCGATCAACCGTCCGTTTCCTCCGAGCTCGCGGCGCTTTCTTCCACCGCCACCACATCGCCGATCACGGTGTTCGCCACGGGGTGTTTGCTCAGATAGTCGTCGATTTCAGCCCGCTCCCGGTCGCGGAAGTATGCCTTGACACTCAGCACGACCCGGCGGTTCTTCCCATCGAATTCGATGACCTTAAGCGGAATCTCCTCACCTTCCTTGAAAGCGTCGCCCGGTCGTTTGATTTCAGGATGATTGAGCTGCGAAATGGGGACGAATCCCTCCACTTCGTGCGAAAGCTCCACGACCACACCCCGTTCGAGCAGACGGATGATGACGCCCGTCGTCTCGGTGTTTACCGGGTATACCTCGGCAAGCGAAAGCCAGGGGTCCTCGGTGACCTGCTTGATGCCGAGGGATACGCGCCGTGCATCGGGATCGATGTTGAGGACCATGACGTCGATCTCCTCACCCTTCTTGACGACTTCACTCGGGTGCTTGATGCGTCGCGTCCAGGACATGTCGGAGATATGGACCAACCCGTCGATGCCCTCCTCGATTTCCACGAAAGCGCCGAACGCGGTGATGTTGCGCACGCGCCCCCGGATCATGGTATTCACGGTGTACCGATCGTTGAGCGACTGCCACGGGTCCGGCTGGGTCTGTTTCATACCCAGGGAGATCTTCTCGTTCTGCTGGTCCACCTTGAGGACGACGGCGTCCACGTTCTCGTTGACTGTTACCATCTTCGACGGATGGGTCACGTGCTTCGTCCATGACATTTCCGAGATGTGTATCAGCCCCTCGACGCCCCGTTCGAGCTCCACAAAGGCGCCGTAGTCGGTGATGCTGACGACCCGCCCGGTTATTCTCGAACCAACAGGATATTTCTCCTCGACGTTCGCCCACGGGTAAGGCTCGAGCTGCTTGAGGCCAAGCGAGATGCGCTCCCGTTCACGGTCGAATTCCAGGATAGCCACGGTAATCTCGCTGCCGATCGTCACCAGTTCGGAAGGGTGGCCGATGCGTCCCCACGAGATATCCGTGATGTGCAGCAGTCCGTCGATGCCGCCCAGATCCACGAAAGCGCCGAAATCCGTGATGTTTTTGACCACGCCCTTGCGTACCTGTCCGCGGTCCAGTTCGGCGATGATGGCCTGCTTCTGGCGCTCCTTCTCCACCTCGAGCACCACGCGGCGCGACACTACGATATTCCTGCGGCTCTTGTTCAGCTTGATGATCTTGAACGGAAGCTTTTCTCCGATAAACTGGTCCAGGTTCGGCGTCTGCTTCAGGGCCACCTGGGATCCGGGCAGGAAGGCGTCCACACCGAACAGGTCGACAACCAGGCCACCCTTGATGCGCCTCAGAATCTGACCTTCCACCACGGCGCCTTCTTCGTGGGCGTCCTTGATCTTGTCCCACACCTTCATGAAATCGGCTTTTTGCTTCGACAGTACGACCTGCCCTTCCTGGGCTTCGATATCCTCCAGGAAGACCTCGATGTTCTGGCCGACTTCGAGCTCGTCCGGGTCGGTGAACTCGGACAGCGAGATCGCGCCTTCCGACTTGAACCCGACGTCGATAATGACTTCACCGTTCTCAACAGCGATTACGTGGCCGGGAACGATCTCGCCTTCCACGATATCCTTCAGGGTCTCGTCGTACATCTGGAACATCTGCTCGTATTCTTCGAGTTCCTGTTGATTCAGGTCCTGCTCATCCACCCACTTGGGCAGCCTGAAGGGCCGCTTCGGGGGAACGGGTTCCGTTTCGACGGCGGTCTCAGTCGCGACGGCCGTCTCCGCTTCGGCGGGAGACTCCGCTGCCGCATCGGCCTCCGATTCCGGCACGGGGGGTTCCGTGGATACCTCTTTAGCCGCCTCCGCGGACTGGACGGGTGAAGAAGACTCCTCGATTTCCTCGACCTCGGATGTCTTCGGTGTGTCCTCTGGCATGTCAATCCTCCTTGATGAATGAAAACACGGACCGCCGTCACGCCGGGGCAGGTCCGCCCGAACAAAACATTCTTTCAACCGGTCAAACGGCCACCGGCTCCAGATCCTCGATTTCTCCTGGCGTAAGCACGCGCCATTTTCCGGCCGGCAGATCCCGGTCGGCCAGTCCACCCAGGCGCACCCTGATCAACCGCTTCACGGGATGCCCCACACGGTCGCACATTCTTCGAACCTGACGCTTGCGTCCCTCGTGCAGCACGATCGAGAGCCAGGTGCAGTGCTTCGTGCGCCGAATCTTCGCCACGCCCGCACTCGCCGTGTTCCGACCGTCGATCTCGATACCTTCTCTCAGCCTTCGCAACGTGCCTTCACACGGCACGCCCTTTACCAGTACGTGGTATTCCTTTTCGAAACCGAATCGGGGATGCATCAGCCTGTAACCCAAAGAACCGTCGTTGGTTAAGAGCAGAAGACCCTCCGTGTCGCGGTCCAGCCGTCCAACGGGAAAGACGCGTTCCGGGATGTCCCGGATCAACGAGGCGACGGTCGGCCGGTTGAAGGGATCGCGCAAAGTGGTCAGGTATCCCGCCGGCTTGTTGAGCAGATAACATCTCCGGGTTTCCGACGCCTTCAACGGCCTGTCATCGACCGTCACGACATCGGAATCGGGCTGGACCTGCGTGGCCAGGGAAACTACCTTCTCACCGTTCAGTTTAACCCGGCCGGCCACGATCATCGATTCGCTGTGTCTCCGGGAGGCGACGCCCGCCCGGGCCATGTATCTATTCAGTCTCATCTCTGGATACGATCTTCCCATCCGTTTCGCCTGCAGTCAGCCCCGGTCCCGGGAACAGCGACGGGTCGGGCTCTTCGTCATCTTCGTCCAGCACGATATCCTGTTCCTTCAACAATTCGTTCAATTCGTCCAGCTTGGGCAGGTCCGAAAGCTTGTTCAGCCCGAAATACCTGAGAAAATCACTCGTTGTCGCATAGAGAATCGGCCGGCCGACGCCTTCGCCACGGCCAGCAATTCGAATGAGGTTGCGGTCCAGCAGCGTACGCAACACGCCGTCTACGTTCACACCCCTGATCGCCTCCACCTCGGACCGGCTGATGGGTTGCTTGTAAGCGACGATCGACAGACATTCCAGGGCCGCCTGCGTCAGGCGGGATGGAATCCTGCCCCGGTAGAGCCGGCGTATCCATTTCGCGTATGCCACCTTGCTGCTGAACTGGTAACCGTTGGCCACGAGCCGGATTTCGAAACCGTGGCCGCCCTGCGCATACCGTTCGTTCAGGGCTTCGATGCAATCCCCGATCAGTTCCTCACCCACATCGTCCATGATGCGGCTGAGTTCATTCAGGCTAAGCGGCGCGTCACTCGCGAAAAGCACGGCTTCCGTGATCGCGCGGTATTCGTCGAGCTGCGCCTGGTCCATGATCAGTTTCTTCTGCATCCGGACTGTTTCCTCACGACGATGGATTAACCGAATCGGACAGGGTCAGCCAGATCTCCCCAAGCGTATCGGTCTGCTCGAAAACCACCCTGTTCTGCCGGATCAGTTCCAGCAGGGCCAGGAATGTAACGATCAGAAAGGACCTGGAGAGGTCTTCCTGGAACAGCGAACTGAAAAAGAGGTTCTTCTGTTTCTTCAGATCATCCAGGATATCGTCCATTCGGTCCTCGATCGATAAGGTCTCCCGCTCCACCGTGCGGTCGAAATCGTCTCTTGCACGGTCGAGCGTGAATCTGAAAGCCTGGAGCAGGTCCCAGAGATTCAGGTTGCCGACCAGACGGGTATCTAGCGTTTCCACACCGTTCAGGTCTTCGTCCACGTTCTCCGCGGGCGGATGGTAGAACACATCGGCGCTGCGGTCCTGATGCTCGTTTAGCACCCCGGCAGCTTCCTTGAATTGCCGGTATTCCAGCAAACGCTGCACGAGTTCTTCCCGGGGGTCTACGGTCTCGTCTTCCTCCTCATCGGACCTGCGGGGCAGGAGCATCTTCGACTTGATGCGCAGCAGCGTCGCCGCCATGAGCAGGTACTCGCTGCCCACTTCGAGATCGAGTAATTTGAGCAGTTCGAGGTACTGAAGGTACTGCTGCGTGACCAGTGAGATGGGGATGTCGTAGATATCCACCTCGTGTTCCCTGATCAGGTACAGCAACAGGTCCAGCGGCCCTTCGAAGTGTTCGAGCCTTACCTGGTAGGCCATAGCATTTCTTCCGGCCGGTCGTTCTTGAGAAACAGGTAGGGGCGCCAGGATTGATGGTGAATTCCTATGAAATCCCGGATAAAGTGAATCCTGCTGGGCGCCTTGGGCTTGCGTTTGAGCTCCATGTTCGCTTCTTCGGGGAGCCTGTCCCCTTTTTTGTTGTTGCACCGCTGGCAGGCACAGACCATGTTCTCCCAGCTGTCCGATCCTCCCAGGTACCTGGGCAGGACATGATCGACGGTCAGAGGACCCCGCGTTGTGCTGCAATACTGGCACTGGTGGCTGTCCCGCTTGAGGATGTTCTTGCGGGACAGCATGATACCCTTGTTGGGTATGCGAACGAAGTTCACCAGCCGGACGATACTGGGCCGGTCGAACATCGTGTACACGCCCCGCACAGGTTCCGCGTATTTGTCAATGATCTCCGCCTTGCGCAGAAACACGAGGATTACCGCCCGCCTTGCCGTGCAAACACTCAAGGGCTCGTAGTTCTGGTTCAGAACGAGGACATGCTCGCTTACCATGCCTTGCACGCCTTTCCGGACCCCTTGTTCCTCCCTTGCGCAGTGATCCTTAAATCGGTTACGGGATCGATTCCCGTTAAACCTAAACAATGTAGGTTTTTCAAGGGCTTACGTCAATAGTTTTCTTGGTGTGGACGCGGGGCGGAAGTAGCCGGAGATACGGCCTTTCCGCATCGTTCCGCATCGGAATCAGACCTCGCTTGCCGAACAGGACCGTTTATTGTAGATTAACCCGCCGCTGGAACGTGAACCGGCCGCCGGTGATCGAACCTTCCGCCGAAGCGCGAATCTGCCGCTGGAACCACCGGAGCGGAAGGGATCCGATGTCGCACAAACTCCGATGTCGAGTATGCTCCGATGTCGCGCAAACAATGGATGTCTGGAAATGCAACCGACCCCATTCGAGGAACTCGTATCCATCATGGCGAAACTCAGGTCGGATGCGGGATGTCCCTGGGACAGGGAACAGACCCACCAGACTCTTCGGCCGTACCTGATCGAGGAAGCCTACGAGGTGCTGGACGCGCTGGACAACGGCGGCGACGACGACTTCCGGGACGAACTGGGCGACCTGCTCCTCCAGGTCGTATTCCATGCGCAAATCGCCGCCGAGGAGCGACGGTTCGACGTCCACGACGTGGCCCGGGCGATTAATGAAAAGCTCGTGCGTCGGCATCCCCACGTTTTCGGGGACACCCGGGCAGACACGGCCGACGAGGTACTGACCAACTGGGAGAAGATCAAGCGGGAAGAGAAAGGGAGCGAAGACCGGAAGTCGGTGCTCGACGGTCTTCCGGCGGGCATGCCGGCCCTGCTCCGAGCCTACCGCATCCAGGAGAAGGTCGCCCGGGTCAACTTCGATTGGGACGACGTGAAGGAGGTGCTTGAGAAGGTCGGCGAAGAAATCGACGAGGTGCGACGCGCCCTGGAGAAGGGGGACAGGACGAAAATCGAGGAGGAGATTGGAGACCTGCTGTTCTCCCTCGTAAACCTGTCCCGTCACCTGAACGTGCCGCCGGAAGACGCCCTCAGAAGAAGCAACGACAAGTTCATCCGGCGTTTCCGGTACATCGAAGCCGCCCTCGAACTCAAGGGAGATAGCCTGGAGCGGGCCACCTTCGGGGAACTGGACGCGCTATGGGACGAGGCCAAGCGAAGGGAATCGGATGATGGCGCCGGCTGAATCGGTTCTCCAGTTCGGAAGCGGCCGGTTCCTCCGCGCTTTCGCCGACCTCTTCATCCACGAGGCCAGGCAGTGCGGCCAGTCCATAGGCCGGGTAGTCGTCGTCCAGTCCACGGGAAGCGGTCGTTCCAGGTTATTCAATGAACAGGACGGCCGTTACCACATCTGTATCAGGGGAATCCGCGGCGGCAGGCGGATCGATGAAACCATCGAGGTGGGCAGCGTCTCGAGGGCCCTGAGCGCAAGGGACGACTGGGAAGCCGTGTTGGCCGTGGGACGCGATCCTTCCACGCAGTATATTCTCTCCAACACTTCGGAGACCGGATACGACGTACCGGAATCGGAACGGCCGGACGGTTCGCCGCCGGATTCCTTCCCCGGAAAGTTGCTTAGGGTCCTCAAGGAGCGCTATGAATGCGGCGGCGCGCCGGTGACCGTCATCCCCTGCGAGCTGATCGACGAAAATGCCGGGGTCCTGCGCCGGCTTGTCCGGACGCTGGGACGCGAATGGAAGCTCGGGGACGGTTTCCTGGACTGGATGGACGGGCGTGTGGTCTGGCTGCATACGCTCGTGGACCGGATCACAGTCGAACCGCCCGCGGATTTTCCCAACCCCCACGGCGACGGGCTTCTGGCGCTGACTGAACCCTTCGCGTTCTGGGCCCTGGAGGACCGGCCGGACGCCGCCCCGTTCATCGAGCATCCGGCACTGGTGCGGACCCGTGACGTCCGTCCCTACGCCCTGCGCAAGGTGAGGGTGCTCAACGGCGCCCACACGGCACTGGTTTGCCGGGCCATGCCGCTGGGCATCCGGACCGTCCGGGAGGCGGTGGATCACGTGGAGACGGGACCCTGGCTGCGGGAACTGATGCTCGAGGAAATCGTGCCGTCGCTGCCGGACGAGGTGGAAGACGCCCGCGCCTTCGCGGAAGACTGCATCGAACGATTCCGAAACCCATTTCTCGACCACCGGCTCGAATCTATCGCCATTGACCATGAAACCAAGGTGAAACTGCGGTTGTCGCCGACTTTCGAAGCGTACGTCGACAAGTTCCAGCGCAAACCGCCGCTGCTGTCCGCCCTGCTCACCTGAAAAGCGAGTCCAGACCACATGCCGACCATCGTACTCGAAGAACCCGGCCGTTTTGTCCTTGAGCATACCCCCGAGCCCAAACCTCCGGGTCGCGGCGAAGCGCTGGTGCGCATCAGGCGGGTCGGGATCTGCGGGACGGACCTCCATGCCTTCGAGGGAACGCAACCCTTCTTCGACTATCCCCGCATCCTGGGGCACGAACTGGGCGTGGAGGTCCTCGCGACGGGCCCGGACGCGTCCCTGGTCCGTCCCGGCGACCACTGCGCCGTCGTACCCTACATGGATTGCGGAGATTGCGTGCCGTGCCGCATGGGCAAGACGAACTGTTGTTCGAACCTGGACGTCCTGGGCGTCCACGTGGACGGCGGCATGCGGGACGTCCTGACACTCCCCGCCGCGAAGCTGCTACGATCGGACGTCCTTTCCCTGGAGCAGCTGGCCCTGGTGGAGACGCTGAGCATCGGCGCCCACGCCGTAGACCGAGCAGCGATCGAGGAGGGCGAAACCGTCCTGCTCATCGGCGCCGGACCCATCGGCCTATCCGTACTGACCTTCGCGCTGCTGGCCGGAGCACGGGTGATCCTGCTTGAGATCAGCCCGCGGCGCATCGAATTCTGCAAGCGGCGTTACGACCTCTTCGAGGTGATTTCCAACACCGCCGACGTGGAATCGAAGCTGTACCGGCTGCTGGGCGGCGAACTGCCCACGGCCGTCTTCGACGCCACCGGCCACGCCGGGTCCATGATGCGGGCCCACGAGTACGTATCCAACGGCGGACGGCTGGTCTACGTAGGTATCACCGGTTCGGAGATCACGTTCGACGGACCCGGTTTTCACCGGCGGGAGATGACCCTGCTCAGCAGCCGGAACGCCCGCGCGTCAGACCTGCAGCGGGTCATCGACCATATAGAGTCAGGCCGGGTCGACACGTCGCCCTGGATTACCCATACGGCCGGTCCGGAACGCATGCTGGCGGATTTCCCCACGTGGCTCGACCCCGACAACGGCGTGGTCAAGGCCGTGCTCGAAATGGCTTGATCCCGGCATAGGGTCTTTACTGTTCCACCTGCCTCAAGACTGGGCGCGAACTATCGCTTTGTTTATGTTCACCGGATTACGTATCATGAAAACGGGCGAAGGATAGGGCGCCGTCGTTTGTCAAAGAAAAAGTTGGAGAAATTGGAGAACAAGGAGAAGCACCATGGACAAGCAGACCCTGATTGACAACCTGAACGGAGACCTGGCGGCCGAGCTGGGCGCGATCATACAGTTTACCATTTACGCGGCCAAGGCCAGCGGTCCCTACCGTCCCGAACTGTCGAAGTTTTTCCTCGACGAGGTGCCGGACGAACAGCTTCACGCGCAGTATCTCGCCAACAAGATCGTGGTACTGGGCGGCGAACCCACGACCGTACCCCGGCCTATCAAGGTCAGCGACTCGAACCGGGCCAATCTGGAGACGATGCTCGAAGACGAACTCACGATCGTCAAGCGGTACGTTCAGCGGCGTGCAGAGGCGGAAGCATACGGAGATTACGGACTCATGGTCCAGCTGGAAGACATGATTCGCGACGAAAGCGGCCACGCCGAAGAAGTGGAGCGCATATTACGTGACTGGCCCTTGTAACCCCAACCGCGGCCTGTAAATGATCAGATTCATCTGGAAGTGGTTCGTTCGGCTGTCGGTCGCTGTTGCGGCCATTCTCGTCGTGATCCTGTCATACGCCGCGGTGACAAATCGTCCCATGCCCGAGCATTCATTCACACAGACGGACCGTCCCCTGGTCATCGCGCACCGCGGAGGCGCCGCACAGTGGCCGGAAAACACCCTGCACGCCTTCAGAAACGCCATTGAATCCGGTGCGGACGCCCTGGAATTCGACGTGCATGCCACCAGCGACGGGAAACTGGTCGTCATACACGACGCCACGGTGGACCGCACGACCGATGGATCGGGCCGCGTCGACGGGATGACCTGGGCGGCATTGCAGGAACTCGACGCGGGTTACCACTGGACGCCGGACGGCGGCGCGAGCTTTCCCTATCGAGGCATGGGATTGAAAGTGCCTTCGCTCGCCGAAGTGCTTTCCACGCTCCCCGACGCAAGAATGATCATCGAACTGAAGGCCGTGTCCGATGCCGCGAGGGAACGCTTTTCGAATGCCATCGGAGCGAGTCCGAATCCGGAACGCAAGGTCATCGCGTCGTTTCAGGGCGAGAGTGTCAAATACATCCGGGACAACAACCCGGGCATCGCCACGTCGTCCACGGCCGGAGAAGTGCTCCTGTTCTGGGTGCTGAATACCGCGCGTCTCGGGTTTGCCTTTGTGCCCGAGGGTGAAACGATGCAGGTGCCACCCAGTTTCCGGGATCTGACCATGGTGAACGCACGGTTCGTTTCGGGCGCTCACCGGCACAACGTGGACGTGTACGTGTGGACCATCAACGAGGAAGCAGACATGAGACGCCAAATCGATCACGGTGTAGACGGCATCATCACGGATTATCCGGACCGTCTCCTGAGACTGCTGGGAAGAGGTCCCGGGCAGCCAGAAGGGGACCAGACCAGCGAGGAGCCGCCCGGATCATGACTGAACAGCCCATTCTGGCAGTTCGTGGACTGTGCAAGACCTACGCGAGCGGCGGCGGGACGCTGCACGTGTTGCGCGATGTCGATTTCGAGCTGATGCCGGGGGCGTCCCTGGCGATCATCGGCCCATCGGGCAGCGGCAAGACCACGTTGCTCGGTCTCTGTGCCGGACTGGACCGTGCGACGACCGGTTCGGTATCGCTGAACGGGATTGTCCTGGACGACCTTGACGAGGACGAAAGGGCTCGCGTGCGGAACCGAAGCGTGGGCTTCGTCTTCCAGAATTTCCAGCTGATTCCCACGCTCACGGCACTCGAGAACGTCATGGTCCCCGCGGAACTGCGCGGCGAAAAGGGCGTAGACGGCCGGGCCATGGAACTGCTCGATCGTGTGGCGCTGTCCGATCGCTCCTCACACTATCCGGTGCAACTGTCCGGCGGCGAACAACAGCGCATCGCCCTGGCCAGGGCGTTCATCAACCGGCCTTCCCTGCTCTTCGTGGACGAGCCGACCGGCAATCTGGACGCGGAAACGAGCGCGCGGGTAGAGGACCTGCTATTCGATCTGAACGAAGAAACGGGAACGACCCTCGTGACGGTGACCCACAACCCCGACCTGGCACGCAGATCGCAGCGGATCATCCGGTTAAATGGGGGCCGTATCGCCGAAGATTACCACACGGAAAACGCGGGTTATCCTGAAATCCACCCCCTGTCTCTCACCTCCGATACTTAGACATGTCTTCTCCTTCTCCGAGTGAACACGCACCGTTGCGCCTGAAGTGGCTGGCCAATATGGCCTGGCGGGACAGCCGGACCTACCGGCGCCGCCTGCTGCTTTACATGTCGTCCATTATCCTGGGCACGGCGGCGCTCGTTTCGATCCGGACCCTCGGCGACAGCATGAGGACCGCAATCAACCAGGAATCCAGGGCGCTGCTAGGCGCCGACCTCGACATAAACACCCGCCGGGCGTTCTCCGATTCGGCCGAAGTCTTCCTCCAGGGCCTGGGCGGAGTACAGTCCCGCCAGACCAGTTTTGCTTCCATGGTCGCCTTCCCCCGATCCGCGTCGTCGCGCCTCGTACAGGTCCGTGCCCTCGAGGGTGATTTCCCCTACTACGGCGAGCTGGAGACGGCCCCTCCGGACGCCGCACAACGCTTCAGGACGCAGGGTTCGGCACTCGTGGACGACAACCTGATGATCCAGCACGGCGCGGAGGTCGGCGACTCCATACGCGTCGGCCTGAGGACCTTCGAGATCGAGGGACGGCTGATCGCCATACCAGGCGAAACTGCGGCCATGAGCACCATCGGTCCCCGCGTCTACATACCCCTGGCGGATCTGGAGTCCACGGCGTTGATCCAGCCCGGAAGCAGAGCGACCTACCGGGCGCTTTTCAGGTTCGATGATAGCGTAAACGTGCAGGAACTGGTGGATTCCCACGGCACGGACACGGCGGCGCGGTGGGGCATGGACTGGGATACCGTGGCCGACCGGCAGGCGGGCCTGGAACGATCCCTGGGCAATCTGTACCGGTTTCTCAACCTGAGCGGTTTCATTGCCCTGATCCTCGGGAGCGTTGGCGTTGCGAGCGCCATCCATACCTACGTGAGACGGAAGCGGGGCACCATCGCCGTACTGCGCTGTCTGGGCGCGGAAGGGCGGCATACCGTCACCATCTACGTCATCCAGGCCGTATCCATCGGTGTAATCGGCTCGTCGATCGGCGCGGCCGCGGGGTTTCTCGTACTCGGGGTCCTGCCGGCGCTGATACAGGACTTCGTTCCATTCGAACTGGATATCCACTACTCATACCTGCCCGTCCTGCAGGGCATGGGCCTCGGTCTGCTCATGGCCCTGCTTTTCGCCCTCCTCCCACTCATCGCGGTAAGAGACATCTCACCGTTGCTAACGCTCCGTTCATCGGTCGAAACGCCATCCCGGGGCGCCCGTGATCCGTGGCGTCTGGCGCTGGTTGCCGTGCTGGTCACCGGGATCGTGCTGTTTTCCGTCACCCAGTCCCGCCAATGGTATCAGGGCGTGGGATTCGCGGCGGGGCTGATTGTCGCCTTCGCCCTGTTGAGCTTCGTCGCCCGCGGCCTCATAGCGACGGCTCGCCGCCTGTTGCCCGCGCGCTGGCCGTACGTATGGCGGCAGGGCATGGCCAATCTCTTCAGGCCGGACAATCAGACCGTTACGATGGTGGTGGCCCTCGGGCTGGGGGCTTTCCTGCTGACGACCCTCTACCTGCTTCAGTTTTCCCTGGTCGGACACATTTCCCAGGTCGGAGGGGAGAGGCAGTCGAACATGGTCCTGTTCGATATCCAGCCGGATCAGCGGGATGATATCGTCGAATCGTTAGAACGCAACGGGCTCCCGGTCATGCAGCAGACGCCCGTCGTCAGCATGCGCCTGGCCGGATTGAATGGACGCACCACTGCCGAGATCATGCAGGATTCCACGGATCGGTCGCCCCGGTGGGCGATGCGGCGGGAATACCGGTCTACCTATCGGAGCCATCTGGAGGACGCGGAAACGCTCCTGGAAGGCACGTTGCAGCCCCGCGTCGACGGAGAGCACGAGACGGTGCTGGTTTCCGTTGAAAAAAGCATAGCGGACCGGCTCGGAGTGGGTATCGGGGACGAGATCGTGTTCGATGTGCAGGGCATTCCGGTCAAGACCACCGTGGGCAGCCTGAGGGCCGTCGACTGGCAGCGCGTTCAACCGAACTTTTTTATTGTCTTTCCCGAGGGTGTGCTGGAAGAAGCGCCGCAGTTCCACGTGATCGTGACGCGTATCGACGATCCGCAGGTTTCTGCCCGCTTTCAGCAGGAAACGGTAAGCAGGTTCCCCAATGTATCCATGATCGACCTCAGCCTCATCCTGGGCACCTTGAACGACATCCTCGGGAAAGTCTCCCTCATCGTCCGTTTCATGGCGCTGTTCAGCGTATTCACCGGCGTAATCGTGCTGGTGGGCGTCGTAACGAACAGCCGGCTGCAGCGAATGCAGGAGAGCGTGCTCCTGAAAACGCTGGGAGGATCCCGAAATCAGATACTCAAGATCATGTCGATCGAGTACCTGTTCCTTGGGGCGATCGGCGCCGTTACGGGCGTTGTGCTGGCCTATGCCGCGACATGGATTCTTGCCACATTCGTATTCAATATCTCCTTCATACCGGCATTCATCCCCGTAGTGGCCGTGATCGGCGGGATATCGGCGATCACCATCACGGTGGGCATGCTGGCCAGCACCGGAATCTACCGTCAGTCCCCGCTGGAAGTGCTTCGCTCCGAGATCTAGCGCACTACGGACTCAGGTCCTCCAGGACTGGCCTGAGCACCTTCCACACGTTCTCCGCCAGAATCGCGTGCCCTTCGGCCGTCGGGTGGATACCGTCGGGCAGATTCAGTTCAGCTATGCCGCCGACGCCCTGGAGCAGGAAGGGAATCAGCGGGGTGTTTTCCGATTCGGCCAGTTCAGGATAGATCGCCTTGAAGGCCGAGGTGAAAGCAGTTCCCATGTTCGGCGGCGCCTGCATGCCTGCGAGAACGATCTTCGTATCGGGATACCGGTCTCTTACACGACGGATGATCGCCCGCAGATTCCGCCGCGTGACACGAGGGTCGACGCCCCTCAGGCCATCGTTGCCGCCGAGTTCCAGTACAAACACGTCCATCCTGTTCTGCAGCACCCAGTCGATTCGGCTCAGTCCACCCGCCGTAGTCTCGCCCCCCACCCCTCCGTTAATCACCCGGAATGGCCAGCCGAGTTGGTCGATCTTCTCTGGATTACCTGGGGATACGCCTTGTCCGGATCGATCCCGAAGCCCGTCGTCAGGCTGTCTCCATAAAACAGTACGGTCATGTGAGGACGGCCGTTTACCGGATCCTGGAAAGAGTCAGGCGACGCGATGGGGAGCAGCCATATCAGCAGGGGTATAAGCATGGTGGAATCACTCCAGTATCAATTAGACCATAACGAGCTTTGTGGATAAACTCACTTACGAACCCTGTACAAGTCCATGGTATCCCTGGGTGGGACGTCCTCTTTTTAAAAAAACCTGTGGGAAATGACACAAAACCAGGGTTAATCTCTTGACGTCCTACCCCCCGCTCAGGTAGTATGATAGTATAACCCCAGTCCTTCATTCCAGAAAGACCATTTCCCGCCAAAACGTCTGATTCGATGCGAAGCAAACCTGCTTATCGCCATCTGCTGGCTTTGACCAAATTCCTTTCGGCGCTGGCCGCGATCGGTCTCTTCGCAACCCTGTTGAACGACCTCTCCATCACCCGCAACGCTTCCGCCCGGTTGTACTACCTGGCCGACGAAACACCGGAGTGCCAGGTGGCGCTCGTGCTGGGCACCTCCAAGTACGCCGAGGGGAACGTCAATCGATACTACCGCACGCGCATCGAGGCCGCCGCCGAACTGTTTCACGCCGGCCGGGTCCGCGCCATCCTCGTCAGCGGCGACGCTTCCACGAAATACTATGACGAGACGACGACCATGCAGCGTGACCTGATCGAACTGGGCGTGCCGGAAGACTACATCCTGCTCGACTACGCCGGGGTCAGGACCCTGGACTCCGTGTTCCGGGCGAAGCAGGTTTTCGGCCTGGACCGCGTCACGGTCGTTTCGCAGCAATTTCACTGCGAACGGGCGCTATACCTCGCGGACGGCGTCGGTCTCGCCGCGACGGGTTTCTGCGCGGAAGACACCCCTCACTCCAGTTCCCTGCTGATGCGGGGACGCGAAACGCTGGCCAGGGTGATGGCATTCGCCGACCTGAACATCCTCGATACCCAGCCGCGTTCCATGGAACCTGGCGAACGGGCGAGCAGATGAGCATCGGCCGCGCGACGGACGCCGACGCACGATGTGACCCCGACGCGGCGACGTGACGCCGACATTCCACTTGTCCTGACCTCCCTCCACGTATACATTCCGATTTTCTTTTTTACGTCCCTTCGACTCCCATTCCCGCCACGGAATGAAACGTGGAGGTGTGTGTTTGGATTTCGACACGTCGCTCGAACAGGCACGAGCATTGGACCGTCGCGATCAACTGGGCAGGTTCCGGGACCGCTTCCTGATCGACGACCCCGGCCTGATATACCTGGACGGCAATTCCCTTGGACGGGTTCCGAAAAACTCCGTCGCCCTGATGGACCGGCTGGTCCGGCATCAGTGGGGAAACCGCCTGATACGGGCCTGGAATGACGAATGGATGGGGCTTTCCAGGCGTATCGGCGCCAAGCTGGCCGGACTGATCGGCGCTTTGCCGGACGAAGTAATCATCGCCGACTCCACTTCGGTCAACCTGTTCAAGCTGATTGCCGGCGCGCTCAAGGAGCGGCAGGGACGGCGTAAAATCGTGACCGACCGCGTTAATTTTCCATCCGACATCTATATCCTGAAGGCCGTGGCGGACCTGCTCGATCCCGCGTACGAACTGGTTGTTCTCCCGGTGGACAACGGCTTTGCCGTATCCGATGAGGCCCTGGAACGGGCCATCGACGACGATACCGCCCTGGTGCTCCTTTCCCACGTCATGTACAAGTCCAGTTACATGTACGACTTGGCGCGGATTACCGGAATCGCCCACAGGCGGGACGCGATGATCCTTTGGGACCTGAGCCATTCCGCCGGCGTCGTACCCATGGCGTGTCACGACCTGGGTATCGACCTGGCGGTGGGTTCCACGTACAAGTATCTGAACGGCGGCCCGGGCGCACCGGCGTTTCTTTATGTCCGGGACGACCTGCAGTCCCGGCTGATCAACCCGGTTTCAGGCTGGTTCGGCCACCGGAAGCAATTCTATTTCGATACCGAATTCGAACCGGCGCAGGGCATAGACCGCTATCTCACGGGCACGCCGTCCGTCCTGTCGCTCGCCATGATCGAACCCGGCGTGGATCTCACGCTCGAAGCCGGAATTGGTCCCATTCGTACCAAGTCGATCGGTCAGACGGAGTACCTGGTATCCCTCTGGGAATCCGTGCTGAAGCCACTCGGGTTCAGACTGAACTCCCCGCGGAACGGCGACCGCAGGGGTTCGCACGTCTCATTCGGCCATGACGAGGGATACCGCATCGACCAGGCCATCCGGGAAGAGAAAAAGGTCATTTCAGATTTCCGAATGCCGGACAACATCAGGCTGGGCATCGCGCCGCTATACACGACCTACGAGGAATTGAACAACGCCGTACAGGCGCTGGCCGAGGTCGTGACCTCCGGCTCCTTCAGGCAGTACAGCGACGTGATCGAGGGAGTGACGTGAGGATGTCCGGCCTCGTACAGATCAATATACCTTCCATTATTTTCACCGGCGCCGGCGCTTTCGATGAAGCCGTCCCACAGGCCAGACGCATCGGACTTAAGAACATCCTGTTGGTCTCCGATCCCTATCTGGTCGAACAGGGCCTGCCCGCACGAATCGTGGAACATTGCCGCCAGGCGGGCATTGATGCCCATGTATACGGGGGCGTAACGCCGGATCCCACGGATGTGAACGTGGAGGAAGGACTGGCGGTATTCCGGTCAAACGGCTGCGACGCCGTCATCGCGATCGGCGGCGGAAGCAGCATCGACGCCGGCAAAGGCATCGCGGTCATGGCGACCAATGACGGGCCCCTGTCCGAATACGCCGGCTATCACCACATACCCCGGCCCGGCGTACCGCTGTTCGCTATTCCCACTACCGCAGGCACCGGAAGCGAAATGACCCGCGTGACCATCATTACGGATACGCTTCGCAACGTGAAGATGATGATGCTGGATGCGCATCTTCTGCCCACCGCGGCCTTCGTCGACTACACGCTGACCCTGTCCATGCCCCCGCCGCTCACGGCCAATGTGGGCGTGGATACCCTGACGCACGGGATCGAGGCGTTCGTCTCCCGCAAGGCGGGCACGATGACGGACCCGCTCGCCCTCGCATGTGTCGGCCTCGTCGGCAGGCACCTCGTGCGGGCCTGGCGCCAACCCGGCAATCACGCCGCCCGAAAGGGCATGATGGAGGCGGCCTCCCTGGGCGGAATGGCCTTCGCCAACAGTTCCGTCTGTCTCGTGCACGGCATGAGCAGGCCGCTCGGAGCGGTATTTCATCTTCCCCACGGCCTGAGCAACTCGGTCCTCCTGCCGGCCGTCACCCGGTTCAGCGTATCCTCGGCTCCCGAACGCTACGCCATCCTGGCCCGGCAGCTCGGGTGGGCGGGGGAAGAGCACAATTCGTCCGAAGCCTGCGATATGCTTGTCGACGGTCTGCAGAAGCTCAATGATACCGTCGAAGTCCCTGGGCTGCGGGACTGTGGCATATCTGAAGAGGCCCTGGCCGGCGCGCTGGACAAGATGACCGAGGACGCGCTCTCATCGGGAAGTCCGCAGAACAACCCGCGTGTTCCCACGGCGGACGAAATCAAATCGCTCTACATGGAAGCTTATTGAGGGGAACCGTATGGCTTTTAGCACGTTGCTCATCGGCGGCAGGGGGACGATCGGATCCGGACTGCGCAGGTACCTGCCGGAGATGGACGAAAGATACCGATTCTGTTCCATCGACCTGCCCGGAGCGCCCGACAGGGCCGAGGGCCGCGCTGAAGGCCGGTTCATCTATATGGACGTCACCGAAGAACCGGACAGGTTCAGGGATCTGCTGCCCGGTTTCGACCTCGTCGTCTATCTGGCCCGGAAGGGCGATCTCGCCGCCATGAACCAAATGACGGACCTGGTGTTCGAATCGGTGCTGGCCCTGGACCGCAGACCGATGATCGTGGGTTCGAGCTCCGTGCACGTGGTAGACGACGCTTACCGCTTTTTCGAGTCGGGCAGGTACGCGCTGATCGCCGAGCGGAAGTTCGATGAGATCGTAGACTGGCCCCCGCCGCTCTCCGCGCATTCGCCGCCCTGTCCGATAAACGACTACGGCCGGGAGAAAGCCTACGTCGAGGCCTGGGTGGAACGGGCGTCTGACCGGGGCTGTGGCGCGCTGGCGACGCGCTGGGGAGGTGTAAACCCCGGGAATACGCCCATCATGGAAGAACGCGGGTACTTCGCGGTATGGTGTCACCAGCGGGACGCGGCGTCCATGGTGCACGCGGCGTATACGGCCCATCGCAATGGCAGCCTCCCCACCGCGCGACACTACTTCGTCATTTCGGACAACACCTACAACATCTTCGACATTGAGACCCCGAAGGAAGAGATCGGCTACGCGCCCCGGCACAACGCCGAGTCCTGCTTCCGCCAATCATCCGACCGGAGAGCATAGAGACCATGCGATATGATCCCTACGAATTCCGAGCCTCGCGACGCTCGGTCGTCATGGCGCCCAGGGGCATGGTGGCCACGAGCCAGCCGCTGGCGGCACAGGCGGGCATAGACATCCTCAAAGCGGGCGGCAACGCCATTGACGCCGCCATCGCCGTCAACGCGGTACTCGGTGTGGTGGAACCCATGTCCTGCGGCATCGGCGGCGATCTTTTCGCCATCGTCAGCGAGGCGGGAAGCGATAGGCTGACCGGACTCAACGCGAGCGGCAGGGCGCCCCACGGGGCGACGATCGCGTATTACCGGGTGCGGGGACACGAATACATCCCGGATTCCGGTCCGCTGAGCTGGTCCGTACCCGGCTGCGTGGACGGCTGGCACTGCCTCCTCGATCGCTTCGGCACGATGTCCCTCGGACAGGTACTGGAACCTGCTATCTGGTACGCGGAGAACGGGTTCCCGGTTTCGGACATCATCGCGCGGGACTGGACTGGATCCACGCCGCTGCTGAGCCCCTGGCCCGAGTCCGCAAGGGTCTACCTGCCCGGGGGAAAGCCGCCCGAACCCGGCGCCGAATTCAGGAACCCGGACCTGGGCCGGTCCTACCGCATCCTGGCCGAAGGCGGACGCGACGCGTTCTACCACGGCGAAATCGCCGAAGCCATCGTGGCCTGTTCACGGGCCGTCGGAGGACTGTTCAGCCGCGAGGACTTCAGGGATCACGCGTCGACCTGGGACGATCCCGTGTGCGCCGAATACCGGGGCCACACCGTCTGGGAACTGCCTCCGAGCGGGCAGGGTATCGCGGCCCTGCAGATGCTCAATATCCTGGAAGGTTACGACCTCGCCGAAACGGGCTGCCTAACGGCGGACACACTGCACCTGCAGATCGAGGCCAAGAAACTCGCCTATGCGGACCGTGCGGAGTACTATGCCGATCCATCCTTCGCGGATGTACCCGTTGAGGCCCTCCTATCAAAGGCCTACGCCGACAGGCAGCGCGAACGCATCGATCCCCGCCGCGCGGCGATCGACCTGCCGGCAGGAGATCCTACGCTGCAGCATGGGGATACGGCCTACATGACGGTCGTAGACAAGGACCGCAACGCCGTCTCTTTCATCCAGAGCATATTCCACGGATTCGGATCGGGCATCGTGCCGGAGCGTACGGGGTTTCCGATCCAGAACCGGGGTCAGCTCTTCTCGCTCGATCCCGCGCACCGCAACGCCCTTGTTCCCCACAAACGCCCCTTCCATACCATCATCCCTGCCATGGTTACCCGGAACGGGAAGCCCTGGCTTACCTTCGGCTTGATGGGCGGCGCCATGCAGCCGCAGGGACATGCTCAGGTTCTCTGCAACATGATCGATTTCGGCATGGACGTGCAGGAGGCGGGCGACGCGCCACGTTTTCAACACTTCGGTTCGGCCGAACCCACGGGTGCGCCCATGGCGGCTGGCGGAGGCCGGGTCAACGTGGAAGATGGAATCGGCGAAGACGCCGTCCTCGGGCTCTCGGAGAAGGGTCATCGAATATCCCGGTCTTCCCACGGATACGGCGGCTACCAGGCAATCCGGATCGACCCGGAAACACGCATGCTGCATGGCGCGTCCGAACCGCGTAAGGACGGTTGCGCGATCGGGTATTAACCTCATCTATCGCAGGCTGGGCAGCCACGTTGCGAGCGCGGGGGTGTAGACCAGCAGACCCAGACAGATGATCTGTATCACGACAAAGGGCAGAATACCCCGGTAGATATGCCGGGTCTGCACTTCGGGCGGCGCCACGCCTTTCAGGTAGAATAGAGAGAATCCAAAAGGCGGCGTGAGGAAGGAGGTCTGCAGGTTCACCGCGATCAGGATGCCGAGCCAGAGCAGGTCGACCCCTAAAACGATGAAGATAGGCGTGACGACCGGGACGATGATGTAGGTGATCTGGATGAAATCGATGAAGAAACCGGCAATGAAGATCATGACCAGGACCAGCGCCATGAAGGCGTAGGTACTCAGGTTCGCGTCCAGGATCAGCGCGGTCATGAACGCATCGCCTTTCATGCCCCGAAACACCAGTCCGAAGGCTTCGGCGCCCACAAGTACGAAGAAAACCATGCACGTGATATGCGTACACTCCTTCATAACCGCCTTCAGCGTTTCATAGGAGAACTTGCCCTGGAAGACGGTGAGGAGCGTCGCGCCCAGCGCGCCTACGGCAGCCGCTTCCGTCGGCGAAGTAACGCCCGCGAAGATGGATCCCAGTACGACGGTCATCAGGCCCAGGGGAAGGAGAAAGGCCCGGATGATCTTCCTGTACATCCCTTTTCCCCGGAACGCGGCCAGTTCCTCGGGCGGCATGGCCGGGGCTTCCTCCGGTTTGAATACGGCCACGATGGCAAGCCACACCAGGTACATGCCCACGAGGATCGCGCCGGGGATGACGGCGCCGATGAACATGTCTCCGACCGACACGTTGAGGATGCTTCCGAGCAGTACGAGCACCACGCTGGGCGGGATGATCTGGCCGAGCGTACCCGACGCGGCGATCGTCCCCGTGGCCACGGGTGGACTGTAACCCCTCCTCAGCATGGTAGGCAGGCTGAGAAGGCCCATGGTCACGACCGTCGCTCCCACAATACCCGTCGATGCGCCCAGCAGCGCGCCGACGACCACGACCGCTACGGCAAGACCGCCCCGCAGGCGGCCGAATAGCAGGGCCATGGTCTCCAGCATGTCCTCCGCCAGGCCCGATTTTTCCAGCATGACGCCCATATAGACGAACAGGGGAACGGCGAGGAGCACGTAATTCGTCATCACCCCCCAGATGCGCAGGGGCAGCAGGTTGAAGAAATCCGCGCCGAAGGTCATCAGTCCGAGCAATACGGACACGCCGCCGAGGGTGAAAGCGACAGGATACCCCATCAGGAGCAGCAGGAACAGGACCGCGAAGAGGATGAGCGGCATCGCTTCGGTCAAACTGTGTCCTCCCTGGCTGAAAGGCCCTTGGGAGGAGATTCATCGCTCTCGCCCATGGGGTCTTCTCCGTCATGCATGAACCGGTCGAAGGAACGTGCCGCCATGGCCAGCCCCTGCAGGAGTATCAGCGAAAATCCGATGGGGATCATGGCTTTCAGTATGTAGCGGGCGGGCAGTCCCCCTGGATCGGGTGAAACCTCCCCGATCCGGAAGGAATTCAGGACGAAATTCTGCGAGCTCCAGATGGCGATTACCGCGAAGGGAAGCAGAAACAGCAAGCTGCCGATCAGGTTGACGAGGGCCTGGTTTTTGGGCGTGAAATTCATGTAGAGCACGTCTACGCGGACGTGCTTGTTGTGCTTGAGGGCCCAGGCCGAGGCAAGCAGGAAGATCACCGCGAAGAAATGCCACTCCAGTTCCTGCACCGCCACGCTGCTGCTGCGCAGGAAATACCGGGTGAAAACGTCGAGACAGACGGTCAATACGAGCAAGGTCGTGAACCAGGAAACGATCGTGCCGACACGTTCGTTGAGCGCGTCCACGAACCGTATGAATTTCCGAAGAACGTTCAAGTCCGCATGCACCTTCCTGGTGCCTCGGCACCCGGCCAGGCCCGTTGTTTTATCGCGGGTGCGGCGCGTTGCCGGTGGCGTATCGGATTCGCCGAAAGGGAATCACAGGATAAAGGGGTCGTTCAATATGACCTTTCAATTGAAATCAGACAACCAAAATAACCGACACATTCGAATTCGACCGCAGTGGTCGTTTCGGCGCACGGATCGGGCCGGCGTTTACACTTGTGGCTGATGCCGCCGGTTATATATTGCATCAGGTTCCCTGTTCCTTTGCCCTCCCTGTCATTCCGGAGACCTCGACATGCCGGTAAAGCAATACACCGTTCGTGCAACGTCCTGCGACCATCAGACGGACTATCAGGGCGTCTACGAGACGCTGAGACGCATCACCGAACCGCTAAAGGAGTCCTGGGCGCGCATAGAGAAGGCCAGGAAGATCGTCATCAAGTTTAATATGATGAAGCCCATGGACAGAGTCGTCCGGTTCAAGGGCCGCCGACAGGAACTGGTGGACGACGCGGTCTGCAGGGCCGTGCTTCAGTTGCTTCGGGAACATACCGACGCGGAAATCTACGCAACGGACACCAATCCCTACGCCAAGGATAAACTCACGCCGGTCGAGTTCAATTACGTCCATCACCTCCGCGAGTTCAACGTCAGGTACGATGATTCCAACCGTCCGCCCTGGGCTGTATACGAGGTGCCCGGAGGCGGAAACATGTTCGACCGATATGTCCTGAGCGGCGTGTTCGAGGACGCCGACGAGGTGATCTCCGTGGCGAAGATGAAGAATCACCTTTTCATGGGCATCACGCTCTGCATGAAGAACCTCTTCGGGCTTCCACCCATCATTCGCCCTGGGGGACGGGTACGCACTTACTTCCACCACGCCATCAGGCTTTCCTACGTCCTCCCCGACCTCGCGATGATCACGAATCCCTGCCTGAATATCATCGATGGGCTCGTGGGGCAGAAGGGCAGGGAATGGGGTGGCGAAGGCCGCGTGGGCGACGTGCTGATCGCGGGAGATCAGATCACGGCCACCGACGCCTGCGGTGCTTTCCTGATGGGGCACGACCCCGCATCCGACTGGCCCGCGCCGCCTTTCCGCCGCGACCGCAATCACTTGGTGGTGGCCGCGCAGCGGGGTTTCGGAACGGTCGACCTGGATGAAATCGACTTCGTAAGCGACGTTCAGGCGCCGGTTGCGCACTTCGACTCGGACGTTGACGAAGCGCCCGAACTGATTCATACCCTGCGGCGTACGGCTTGCGAGCAGGGCCTGTTCTACCGCGACCACCGGAAGGACATCGTGGACCGGTACCGGGGGAAATTCATCTACATGCAGGAGGGAGAGATCGCCTGGCACGGTGAGGATCCCTCCGTCATCGGAAGCCATCGGTCCTACAGCTCGGCAAAGCCCGGCAGTGCCATGTGGCTCAAGCTGGTAGACCCGGAGGAAACCGAAGGCGAGCGGTTCGAAGTCTACGACCGCTGTCTTTCCGCGCTGTCGGCCTGACGCGGACAGATGGGGCAGGCGCGAGCAGACGAAACGAGATGAAAAGACCAGATGCTACACGACCACAGGATCGGAGCTGATTCATGAAAATCGCCGTGCTGTACGGCCCGAGAGATCTCCGCATCGAAGACCATCCCCTGGACACAGGTAACCTGGGACCCCACGACCTCTGGGTCGAAACAATCATATCCGCCCTCAAGATCGGAACGGACCGGGGAAACTACGAGGGAGCCGAGCAGGTCCCGGGCGCACCCGATTTTCCGCGCTGGGTCGGCGACAGCAATCTCGGAGTTGTCCGGGGCGTGGGAGCGGCGGTCACCGGTTTCGCGGTGGGCGACCGGGTCATTTCGAGATACCCTCACCAATCCGCATTCATCGCCCGGGACGACGAGGTGCTCGTGAAGGTACCCGACGGCGTGCATGACGAAGACGCCGTGTACGGCCACCTGTACACATTGAGCGCCCAGTGCTATTACAAGTCGCAGTTCCAGCCTGGCGAGAACGTGGCCGTGGTCGGCCTGGGCGTTCTCGGACTCGGCGCCGTAGGACTCGGGCCCTGCCTCGGCGCCCGCACAATCGGCATCGCGAACAGCCCGGTCCGCATGGAAATGGCCAAGCGCATGGGAGCGGACGCGACCTTCCTGTACAACGATCCCGATCTCGACGAGAAGCTGGACGACTTCACCGGCGGCGAGGGGATCGACCTGGTCATTCTCACGGCCAACCCATGGCCCGCCCTTCGCACCTCGTGCCAGATCTTGCGCGACAACGGGCGGGTAGGGATCGTGGCCCTGCCGGGACGAGGCGAGCCGCCGCTGGATTTCAACCCGCTGGACATGGAATGGTTCTATTTCAAGGGGATCTCCCTGATTGCCATAAACGGGCGGACCGGTTACCTGTATCCATCGGAACGGGGCGACCGGAGGGGATGGACGAACATGTGCCGCTTCACGCTGGAACTCATGCGCGGCGGCAAACTGGAACCGAAACGCCTGGTAACCCATAGAATGCACTATACCCGCATCAACGAAGCCTACGAGATGATATTCCGGCGGGAGAAAAACATGATGGGGGTCGTATTCAACTGGAAGGACTGAGGGATGACCACAGGGACGGTGTTGTCAGAAACACATAAAACCGCATTTGAACGGGACGGGTACTTCGTCATGGAAGGACTGCTGGACGACGGCGAAGTCGAGTCCATACGACGGGAGATCACCGCGATCGTGGACCGGTACCCGGACGTACCGGAGGAACTGGTGCAGATCGAACCCGCCGTCCGCCGGGGAACCGTAAAACCCGAACGGCTGGAACTCGGCGTCCGGAAGCTTTTCAGGATGACCTTGCACAACGCGTTGTTCCGGTCCCTGGCTTACCATTCCGTCATGGCGGGCATTGCCGTCGAACTGCTCGGTCCGGATGTCACCCTGTTTCAGAGCATGCTCCTCATGAAGCCACCCCGGTTCGGCGGTCAGAAAGTCTGGCACCAGGACAACGCATACTTCCGTTTGGAGCCCAACGACGTCTTCGGGTTCTGGATCGCTCTCGACGATACCGATGTCGAAAACGGATGCATGCATGTCATACCCGGTTCGCACCGAGAAGGGATCGGGGAACACGGGGGCGTGGCAGACGATTACGGATTGTCATCGGCACCTGCGGAGAACAACGCGATCGCCTGCATCATGAAGGCCGGCGACGCTCTCGTGTTTCATGGAGAAACCTACCACTACACGCCGCCGAACAAGAGCGATCGGCGCCGCAGGGCGCTGCAGTACCACTACGCTTCCACGCACTGCAGATCTTCGAAAGACAGTCCGTTCAAGTCCATCAGGCCCGAGATAGTCGTGGCAGGAGAAGGAGCGGAGTCTCCGGCCGGCTAGGCTGCCGGCGCAGGCGGGAGCTTAATCCGCTTCGGTCGATTGGATAGATTTCGGGACGTCCACCTGAAGGGTGATGATGTCGGTGTCGTGGTACTGCTGGTGGTGTACCGACGAAGCAAAGTGCCTCAAGAGTCGCAGCGAAACTTCCATTTCCTCGGGTGTTTCCACCGCTCTTTCGTCGCCGAGCAGCTCGATCCTGTCCTGCAGGTTTCCCTCTCCGGTCGCTGCGACAAGTTCGAGGATCGCGCTTTCGCCTTCGCGGTGAGCGACCATAAGCAACCGCCGCTGCTGACCGGTTTCGTCATCCTGTGGAATCAGTGTCAACAGCGTTTCTTCGCTGGCGGCTATGAGCCGGTCCGCCGTTTCCCGATCCCATCCCTGCCTTGAGGCGAAGGCTTCCAAAAACGCCCGTATCTTCGTCAGCGCCGCCAGATCGAAGTCGGTCTCCATGCGATGACGGCGGGGCGAAGTCAACTCCAGGAAAAGGGTCATCAGTATCGCCGCCAGTCCGCCTGCGGTCATTCCGTTCCGTAGCAGTCCACCTGCAAAGTCGGAGAGCATGGCTGGAAATATCGCGTCATTCTGAAACCCCACGCCTATCCAGAACCCTACGCCCACGACCAGTCCCTTCCTGAAATCGATGCCATCCTGCACGACCAGCTTCATACCTATGACAAAGAGCATGGAAAGCAAGACCAGCAGGAAACCTCCGGCAACGGGGTCGGGAATGGCGAGGACTACCGCCAGGAACTTGGGCATAAACGCGACCAGGATGAATGCCATCCCCACGACCGCACCCACCATGCGGGAGGCCACACCGGTCAACTCGGTCACCGCGATGCTCGTGGAATAAGTCGTATTGGGTACCGTGCCCATCAGGCCGGATAGGAGGTTACCCAGCCCGTCCGCGGCCACCGCGCCCTGCACGGCCCGGTAATCCACTGCCTGCGGCCGGCGCCATGATACGCGCTGGATCGCGACCGAATCACCGATCGTTTCAACAGCGCCAACCAGCGTTACGAACATGAAGGCGGGCAGCAGTGCCCAGAACGCCGGACCAAAAGAGATATCAATACCCGGCCAGTAGCCTTCCGGAAGTCCGACCCACGAAGCAGACAGCACGCGGTCCGTGTCATACAGGCCGAAGTAACCCCCCACCATGGATCCCGCAGCCACACCGATCACAGGCGCCCAGAGGCGCACGGATGATCTCGCCTTCAACGCGATTCCGATGGTAACCAGCACGGTGGCCACTGCCGTGACCGGTGCGGCTGTAGTCGGCATCCCTTCGTCGACCGCTCCCAGCATGTCGAACGCGATGGGCATCACCGTGACCGATATCAGCATGATGACCGTACCTGAAACCGCTGGCGTCAGTATTCTCCGGAGCAGGGAGAGACGGGCGGACAATAGAAACTGGAATAGCGAGGAAATGATGATGAGCGTCGCCATCAGTGCCGGGCCGCCCTGCGCGAGCGCCGAAATGCAGATCGCGATAAAGCTGCCGGAAGTTCCCATCATGAGGACGTAGCCTGCTCCCAGGCGCCCGATACGCAGCGCCTGTATGATGGTAGTCGTTCCGCTGATTGCCGCGGCAGCGAAAACGCCCCAGGTCAGGTAGCTCTCGGTCGCGCCGCCGGCCCGGCCCACAATGGCAACGGTCAGGACCACCCCGCCCACCGTGAGCAGGGCGATCTGTAGGCCGAGCCCGATGGCCAGGAGGAGCGGTGGACGCTCGTTCGCTTCGTAGCGGACACTTGACTGGCGGTCTGTTTTATCCCCGTTCATATACGAGTCGGCTTCCTTCAAGAGTTCGGGATGGTTGCTGTTGGAAGTTTTGGTTCAATCTTTTGAGGATAATGAAAGTAACGGGACACGCCACCGGGTCAAGGGATTCCGACACCGGCGCCGCCCGGTCGCCACGAGCGCGCGCGGGAGCGAAGGGATTCGGCGGCCGATCCCCACAGGCCGTGGCCGGCAAAAGACTTCCGGCTCGGTCACATACCGTATCGCTCCTGTAACACGCACAGGGAGGTCAGGGCCATGATCAATGGATCCAGCGCGGTCCGTGCACGGCCTTCCATGCGCGGCAGTCCGTCAAGCAGAAGAGCAACGGACGCCGAATCGAAGAAGGGCAGATCCCGCATACCCGGACCTCGCAGGGTATCCTGGCACATCTCGTATAGCTTGTTTCCCACCCGGGCCGTCGCGGGAGGCGCGAGAAACGGTTTCTTCGGACCCGCGTACACTTCGTCCGTCAGGTACGGCCGGGCCGCTTCGCGCAGCGGATGTTTTTCCTGTCCTTCCCGGAACAAAAGCGCGGCCGGGATCCTGCTGCCGTATTCGAACAGGCGGTGGTCCAGGTACGGGAGACGGACTTCCACCCCGTGGGCCATGTCTACGCGCTCGGCGGCCAGGTTGTAGCCCGGGAAGAGGGATTTCAGCCACAGGTAGAGCACCTGCTTCACCGGTTCGCGGCCGGCCAGTTGCGCACGGTAATCGAACTGGTCGAAGAAGACCCTGTAGGGATCGCGGCCTCTGTGCCTTTCATGGAAATCCGCCGCCAGCAGACCGCGCAGGACGCCCTGCTGTCCGGCAAGCGCTTCCATGACCTCCTTCGACAGGCCTAGTACGCGGCTTACCCGTACCAGCCAGGGCGAGACCAGGGCCACCTTTCTTTCCGCGGGGCTGTGTGCGCCGATCACTGCTCGGGCGATTCGAAACAGGTCGATGAAAGGGCGACGCGGGCCCCGATGCAAAGCGGGCCTGCAGAATTCGTAGCCGGCGAAGAGTTCGTCCGCGCCTTCACCCGCCAGAACCGTCTTGAATCCAGCTTGGCGCACCGCACGGCTCAGTACGAACCGGGCCACGCCGTGCGCGTTGGCCTGGATCGCCTCGGCGTGCCAAACCGCGTCTGCAAAATAGTCGGCGCATTCCGCCTGGGTTGCCTGCACGACCTCGTAATCGGCCCCCACATGGCGGGCCGTGCGGCGGGCAACGGGTTCTTCGTCGTAGTCGGCGTGATCGAAGGCGATGGTGAAGGCTTTGGGCGTTGACGCGCCCCGGGCGGCGATCCCGAGTAATGCCGAAGAGTCCATTCCCCCGCTCAGGAGACAACCCACGGGAACGTCGGCGCGCATTCGGAGGCGAACCGACTCGTGGAGGAGATGGCGGACCTCGTCGGCACAAGTCGCTGGCTCCCAGTCACTTCCGGACGCCCCTCGAGGATACGTGACATCCCAGTACCGCTCAAGGCGGAGTTCTCCTTTCCGGGCGATCAGGCCGTGCCCGGGAGGTACCTGCCGGACACCTTTGAAGAGCGTCCGGTTCGCGTCGAAGCAGGCGAACATCTGCTGGAAGACCGTCTCCTCGTCCCAGGCCGAAGACAATCCTGCGGCCAGCAGCGCCTTCACTTCCGAGGCCAGGTACAGCACCCCGCCCTCCTCGGCATAGTAAAGCGGCTTGATGCCGAAGCGGTCGCGGACCGCCCACAACATCTGCAGGTCCTCATCCCACAGGACGAAAGCGAACTCGCCGCGGAGATCTTCGACACAGGCACGGCCCGACTCTTCGTAGAGATGGAGGGCGATTTCGCTGTCGGACTCCGTGGAGAATACATGACCCCGGCTTTCGAGATCCCGCCTGATCGACTCGAAATCGTAGAATTCGCCGTTGGCTGCCAGGTGAAGCCGGCCATCTTCGCTGGCGATGGGCTGGACACCGTTATCCAGGCCGACCACGCTCAGCCTGGTGTGTCCCAAGCCGATGCTTCCATCCGGTCCGGCCCAGGTCCCTCTGCCGTCCGGACCACGATGCCGGAGCGTATCCGTGGCGCGCTCGAGCGCCGCTCGAGACCAGGCGCCGCCTCGGCTCATGATGGCTGCCAGGCCGCACATTACTCAATCTCCAGAAGTTGCGCCCCGCCTTTCCCGCAGGCAAAACGCATGAGGGGAGTGTAAACGCCGCTTTCCGGCCGCGGCGCGTCAGGAAGCACACGGTCGATCCGTACTTCCACGTATACCACCAGATCGGTGCCTGGCCGCCCTCTGCAATAGCGAGCGGCGAAGCGCTGCCGCAACCCCGTCCGCAATTCGGCTTCCTTCGCCGGGGGAAACTTGCGCCAGACCACGCCATGTAGATAGGATTGAAGCAGGATGCCACGCATGGAAGAGGGAAAGAGGGTTTCCGGTTCTACTTCGTTCCAAGGTCCTGCGGGCCATCGTTCCTTTACCCGGTAATCAAGCGTATAGTTGCGGCTGTCGACCCAGTCGAGCAGGCGGTAGCTCTGCGCCAGTCCACCCGTCCACAGCGCGCCGTACACGGCAAGGTGAAGACCGTCCAGCCATTTCTGCTGCGCCGGGACGGGCCTGCCCACTTCCCAGTCGTCGTAACGCCACTGCGGCTTTGCGAAATCCAGGACGGCCTGCAAACCCAGCACGCCCGTGACCACCACGGCCGCCGCGCCGCGCCAGGTAACCTTTCCCCTTCCTTCCGGGCCGGTCTTCCTCCCCATCGCGTTCATGATTTCGTGGCGGCACCAGAGCACTACGCCCGCCAGGCAGGCGACGTTGGCGAAGGGGATCTTCAGGGTCGCGACAATACCCACGTGAAAGGCGATCAGCAGGGCAATAACCATCCACCTGGCCGGTCGTCCCGGTTTGAGAAACAGCAGCAGAACGAACAGGGGTTCCGCCGCCAACGCCGCGTAGCCGGCGATCTTCATCCACGGCAGTGATCCGGCATCCCACAGATCCGGAAACCATGCAATGGGCAGTTTCAGGATGACGTACAGGGCCGTCCCATCCAACCACATGGGACTGGTCAGTTTCCAAAGACCTGAGAAGGCATAAAGCAGGGCCAGATTGACCAGGAAACATCGTACGGCCAGTCCCGGCACGGTCCGGCTGCGCCAGCGATCCATGGCCACCTTGCCGTCGCGCCGGACTTCCTTCCACGTCAACGTGCTCCCCGTGGGCAGAAGGATCATCCACAGGAGCATCCAGTGAAATACAGCGTCATCGACGTAGAGTACCAGGAAATTCAGTCGATAGGTCGACACCGCCAGTACATACAGCACCGCCGCGCAAAGGGTTGGCCGATATCCAGCCGCGAGTATCCCGGAAACCAGGATGGCTCCCGCAAAAACGGCCTGGAGCAGGCCGGTGGGAACTTCACCCTGAAACAGGCTCCATTTCGTGTAGGGAAACAGCTCCAGCGAGAGTCGATGATCGACCAGTCCGCCGGGGCCGCTTATGTCGTTAACTTCGCCGAAGGCCGCTGCGAAATAGGCGCAACTCAACAATCCCGCCAGTATCCTGAAGAGGTCGACGGGCAGGGCATGTACGGGACTGCCTATCCGGTCCAGTCCGTATCCGACGTACGTCCCGAGGTTTATTTTGGCGACCACGGAATCCTCGCTGGCAACGAAGCAGATACGAGGGGCGGTTCGATCATCTCCAGGAGATTACTCCGGCGCCCCGCACGACTCGAACAAGCGCCGCCATTCCTCGTGCCCGGTTGCGATCTTCTCCGGATGCGACCAGCTGCGGGCGATGAAGCCGGGCACATCGTCCCTTCCCGTGGGCTCTCGCCAGTCGCTGTACCGGATATCCAGGCTCCAGCGAATATGATCGGAGTAATTCGGCGCGGACCGGTGCACCGTGGTGTGCTGCAACAGGAGCACGCCGCCCCTGGGGATGGGGCAGGACACCCGGTCGCCGTCGGGCAGGGCTTCAGGGTCGATGTTTTCGGGTGAATTCTCAAAGGGCAGGCGTTCACTGCGGTGACTGCCGCGGATGACCTCAAGGCAGCCGTTGTGTTCATCTGTATCCACCAGCGGCAGCCAGAAATTGACCATGAAGGTCCGCATCACGTCCGGGTCCAGGAAACCGATGTCCTGGTGCCAGTCCACGACGGAGGTCTTGTCCGGAAGCTTGGCCCGGGAGTTGAACTGGGGATGGACGAGGATCTCCGGGCCGATGAGAGATTCGACGACGTCGAGTATCCCGGGCAGGGTCATGACGTGAAACATGCCAGCGGTCTTCCGCTTTCCTAACACGGCCTCCAGCATTTCTCCGCAGCAACCGTCCATGGCCTGGTGGATCCGGTACAGCCTGTGTTCAAAGGGTTCGTCTGTAAACGGGTCCGCCAGTCTGCCCTCCGCGTGGTAGCGCTCCGCCCATGCATCGACGACCCCGTTCAGCTCCGCGATCAGGGGATCGAGGGAATCGGGATCGAACAGCCATTCGATGGGAAGGAAACCGTCTTCGAGATACTGACTGATCTGGTGTTCGGTCAAACCGGTCGCCATGGCGCGAGTCCTTAAGGTGGCTGGACCAGACTAAGTCCATTGATGCGACAAAACGATATGATTATACTTTGCAAATGTCAATGACTCGCGTTCAGAAGGGCATCATGGTCGAGGCGTACAAATAGGATTATATTCGGAGGATTTCCATGCAATTCGACCTGGTTCTGTCGGGAGCGACGATCATCGATCCGTCCCAACGGAAGAATGAAACAGGTGACATCGGGATCAGAAACGGTAAAATAGCCGCGGTTTCCGAGCACCTTGAAAGCGAAGCGAAGACGACCATCGACGTATCGGGGAAATACCTGACACCGGGCTGGATCGATCTTCACGCCCACGTTTACGCGGGCGCCACGACCTTCGGCATCAAGGCCGACGCCCTCTGCCTGGCCACGGGGGTAACGACCATCGTGGACGCAGGGAGCCCGGGATGGACCAATCTGCGCGGTTTCCTCGAGTACATCATCGAACCTTCCCGGACCGAAGTGCTCACCTTCGTCCATATCAGCAGCATCGGACTCCTGAATGCCATGCGCGGCGAGATGGAGGACATCAAAAACGCCGATCCCGAGCACACGGCCCGGGTTATATCCATGTGGCCGCATCATTGCGTAGGCGTGAAGGTCCGGCAAGGCGTATTCCAGGTGGGAAGCCACGGCGTGGAACCGCTCAGGCGGGCCGTCGAAGCCGCCGAAATGGCGGACACCCGCGTCATGGTCCATATCGACAAGGGGGTCTCCCTGCCGAGTGTGCTCGAACTGCTTCGACCGGGAGATATCGTGACCCACTGCTACCAGGGCAAGGGAGATCATATCCTCGGCGACGACGATAGGGTGATCCCGGAAGTGTACGACGCAAGGAAGCGCGGCGTTTTCTTCGACCTGGGCCACGGCGCCGGGAGCTTTCATTACGGGATTGCGAAACGGGCGGTCGAACTGGGGTTTCTGTCCGACGTAATCAGTACGGACCTTCATGTCTACAGTCTGAAGTCACCGGTGCACAGCCTCCCTGAAACGGCGTCGAAACTACTGAACATGGGACTGGATTTCCACGAGATCGTCCGCCAGACGACCGCCAATCCCGCGGGCGTTTTGAACCGATCGAATGAAATCGGAACGCTGAAGGAGGGAAGCGTCGCCGATATCGCCGTTTTCAGCCTGGAAGAGGGCCATTTTGACTTCACAGACGCCCACGGCCAGCAGGAATCCGGTGAACGAATGATCACGCCGCACCTTACCGTGCGTGCCGGACAGGTGTATTATCCGGACGACCTGAAAGACGAGGTCGCGGAAACGGTGCGCCGCGCCGAAGAAATGGTGGACATTACCGGGGTTCCCTACGGGGCCATTCGGGACATCAGGAAGGTACGGTGATCACGGCTTCAACGTCCATCTCAAGGGCGAAAGTCTGTTCACTTTCAGTAGATCGATTGAATTTAGTACGTTTAGAACTATTATTATTAGTCTTAACATTATAATCACTATTACAAATGATACTAAAGTGACCTCGGATGAAAATGGAGGGAATGAAGAAACCGGACGGACTTGGGAGGAGAAAGGAGAAGGATGGGAGAAACGGAAGATGGCATGATGAATGGTGTAACTGGACAATAGTACGATTCGTATGAACAGAATACAAGGGAGACGGAGGCTGTCGAACATGATACCCGCGATTACGAAACTGGAAACCGTCGTCTTCGAATATACAATCGAAAATATGGGCGTGGATTACAATGGATTCAACCTGGTGTACGAGAAGGGCGGCAGGCGTAAACTGCGTGGGAGTTTGCTGCGCATACACACCAACGTGGGTGTCGTCGGCGAATATCTGGGCGGTCCCTCACCTTCGGGCGTCGCGGTCGAGTATCTGCTGGGCAGCAATCCCTTCGAGCGAGAGAAGATCTACAATGATTTGAAACGCGGACTGAGGCACACCGACCGGACCCAAATCAGCGCCACTGACGTCGCGCTCTGGGATTTCGCGGGCAAGTACTACAACGCGCCGGTCTGTCAGTTGCTGGGCGGATACAGGACTTCCCTGCCCGCTTACGCCGCACGTACCACGGCGACGAGAACGGCGGTCTGCATACGCCGGAAGCCTTCGCGGATTTCGCTGAACAGTGCCGGGACATGGGATACCGCGCTTTCAAGATCCACGCTGGGGCAACGCACCCATCGAACGCGAGGTCGCCAACGTAAAAGTCACGGGCAAGCGCGTCGGCGACGACATGGATCTCATGATCGATCCCGCGTGCGAATACAATACCTGGGCCGATGCGCTGAAGGTGGGCCGGGCCTGCGACGAAGCCGGTTTCTTCTGGCTGGAAGATCCCTACAAGGACGGAGGTGTTTCCATATTCGGCCACAGGAAGCTCGGAGAACACATCACCACGCCGATCCTGCAGACCGAGCATATCTTCGGCCTTGAACAGCACGTCGATTTCATCGTCAACGGAGGAACGGATTTCGTACGATCGGGTGTCTACGAGGACGGCGGCATCACCGGCGTGATGAAGATCGCCCACGCGGCCGAGGGATTCGGACTGGACGTGGAGCTCCACGGCGGCGGTCTCGCCCACCGGCACATCATGGCCTCCATCCGCAACAGTAACTACTACGAACTGGGTCTCGTACATCCCGGAATCAAGAAAACCAAGCCGCCCGTCTACGCGCCTGAGTTCACGGACGAACTCGAAAACATCGATCAGCACGGATGTGTGCCCGTACCTCGCGGACCAGGCCTTGGCGCCGAAATCGACCGGGACTATATCGAAGCGCATCATGTCGACACGATCGTCCACGAGGCGTAGTAGGACTACAGGAGCGCGATCGTGTTCGAAGCGTAGCGGGCCAGGGAGACCGATCGTACTCAAAAGCGCAGCAAGACTAGCGGCATGATCGCGCCCGTATGCGCGGCATGAAAAACAGTCGGCGAGAAGGCGTAAACACAGCCACGGTTACGGGTAATCTGCTTCGCTACGAGTCGACCAGCATCTCCCGCACCCGCCGGACGACCTGTTTCTCTTCGCGGGTCATTTTCTCCAGTTCGTACATGTCGTCCGAAAGCTTGTCGCGGTGGTCTTCCAGCGGATAAAGATGGGGCAAATCGAAGAACCAGCTGAAGACGTATCGCTGGAATATGTTCAGGCGGGGATAGTCCTCGGTCCACGGACTGGCGTTGTGCAGTAGGCGCGTGGAAAAGACGATCACGTCCCCCGCCTTCATCGGGATGGTGATGGACACGGGCGGATCGTGTACGACGGTCAGGCCGTCCGGTTCGGGGACCGTGGTTTTGTGGCTGCCAGGCACCAGGCAGAATCCCGTCCCCGGCGGCACGTCGGCCAGGGCGATCCACGTGGCCAGGTGGCTGCAGTAGATCTCGCCATCCGCCACCTGGAAATCGTTGTTGGGATTCCGGAAGCCGTGGGAGACTTTGACCCCGTCGTCATCCCGGTGGAAACGAAGTTCTTCCGGGCCCTTGACCATGTGGGTGAAGACGCAGTGCATCAGCCGGGGACATCCCCAGGTCAGCCCGGCCACCACGCGGATGATCTCCGGGTTCATGTTGAGCCGCTGGAACACCTCGTGCCCATAGTGGATATGGCCGATATGGGTCTTGTTCGGCTCCTGTCGGCCGCGCTTGACCGGAGCGGGAAAACCTTCTCGTCCGCGGTCAGCCAGCCGTCCAGGACCGGACGCATCTCGCCCAGATCGGATTCCGGAACGACACCGCTCAACAGCAGGAAACCCTGCAGTTCGAAGTGCCACTTCTCCTCAGGCGTCAGCAGGGACACCGGTTGCTCTTCCGCCATTCCATCTCCTCCGGCCCTCGGCTTCACACTGCCAATGCGCTTGCTGCGCTTCAATCCCGCTCCAGCTTCCACACGTCCGAGACCATGTGACTGCCCGCTACAACCCAGATTGCATCGTCGTAAACGTAAACGCTGGCCGCGTGACGGGCAGGCCAGGGTGTGTCCGGCACTTCGCGCCAGGCAATGCCGTCCGACGAAAACCAGACGTCATTCAGGTTCCGGCTGTTCCATCCGGCCAGCACCCACATCCTTCCGTCGAAAACCACGGTATCATGATACTGTCGCGGAGACCACGGGGCATTGCGGGTGTGGCATTTCCAAAGGATCCCATCGGAGGTGCTCCACACGTCGTTATGGAACGTTCGGCCTGGGGTATTTGGCGTCTCGTACGTTCCGCCGCCAAGGATCCACAGGCGTCCGTCGTGAACGACGCTGCCGCCCACCATCCCCCGGGGAGTCCATCGGGGTTCCTTCGGCTCGAGCGGCGTCCACGCTATTCCGTCTGACGAGACCCACGCATCGTCGTAGAAGCAGTCAGCTCCGTCGGCGAACCCGAGCATGGTCTGGCCGCCCCATATCCATAGCCTGCCCTGGAATAACGCCGTACCGTGCAACACACGGGGCGCCCAGGGTGCCTCTTCGAGTACGCAGCGCCAGTTGCGACCGTCAGCGGACATCCAGACGTCACCCTGGTGATATCCCTGGTTTGCATCGCCTCCGACCAGCCACATGGCGCCGTCGTGCAAGGCGTATCCGCCAGTATGCCTCCCCGCCCAGTCCTGCTTCGCATCAAAGGTGTCGTCCACGTACGTGTTGGGTTTGACCAGCGACCAGTCACGCCCGTCGGTGGACCGCCAGACATCGTTGCTGCAGACCCGGGGGAAATGGACCTTGTCGCGTGGATTCCAGCCACCGATCAGCCACATGGCCCCATCGAATACCAGCGCGCCGGCCCCGTCGCGGGGTGCAAAGGGGGCACGATCGGTAACCTGCGTCCAGTGATAGCTCATTTAGCTCGAATTTATCGAAGTGTAGATACACGGCCTGCGCTGATTCCGCGTAATTGTACGCGTGATTGTCCCATGCAAGTATCCAGTGCTGATCTGAAAATCCAGATGGTCAGGCACCCGGAATCTCGTCCAGGTCCTTGCTGCACTGTTCGAGCACCTTCATCAGGCTGAAGTCACCGCCCCACGGTACCAGGCCCGCGCCCAGACCCCGGTAATTCGCCACCTGCTCCGGTGTACCCGCGGTGATGCCCCAGGCCTTGCCATGCCTTTCGGCCGCGTCAGATACGCGAGATATGGCATCGTCCAGCGTCCAGTTGACGTTGGGATCGGTCTCCAGGCGGTGCGTCAGGTCGGCAGGGCCGATGAAAACCACGTCAATGCCCTCCACCGCCGCGATGGCGTCCACGTTGCGCAATCCTTCCACGGTTTCGATCTGGCCTACAATGAACGTCTCCTGGTTCGCATCTTCGTAGTAGGTCGTCCCCTCTTTCCACACATCGATGCCGAAATCTCCATCGATTCCGGCGCCGTCGATACCCCTGTTCCCCAGGGGCGGGAACTTCGTGCAGTCTACGACATGGCGGGCAATTTCCGCCGTGGACATGAAGGGAATCATGAAGCCCGTGGCACCGTCTTCCAGGTACCTGTACAGGCGGGTCCTTTCAAGGGTCGGCGGGCGCACCATGCAGTCGATGTCGTGCTGCCTGCACATGGCAAGTATCGACTGGACCTCCCGGGAATCCATCGCCCGGTGTTCCAGGTCGAACCACAAGCCATCGTACTTGAAATGGGCGGCATAGCGTATATAAAACGGCAGATAGTGGCCAAGGCCCGCCATCCGGACGAAGCCCGAGGAACGAAGCTTGGTGAGGACCTTACTCTTTCGCATGCCGGATCCTTTCGGAGTAGGGTGTGGTGTCCGTAGTACAATTGGCGTGTGGCGGTCAATGAATCCAGAGAGTATTCAAACCATGCGCCGTGGTGTCAAGGTCTATCGACTGTGTCATTTTGGGTGGTATAACCGTCGGTGACTTTAGGCCAAATTCCGGGTCAGAAAAGCGTATTTGACGTTCTGTTAGTCTCCATTAAGAAACTCGAGAACAAACTGCTTGTCGTTTATCGATATTCGATATATATTCGAGTTATGATCAGGACATTTCGATGCAGAGATACGGAAAAACTGGCCACGGGGTATCGTGTACGTCGATTTGTTGCTTTTGAACGAGTTGCACAAAGGAAAATCGCCCAGTTGAATTCTGCCGAAACACTTGGTTTCCTGAAGGCTCCTCCGGGAGACCGCCTCGAAGCGCTCGCGGGAGACCGGAAGGGCCAGTATAGTATACGGATCAATGATCGGTGGCGTCTGTGTTTCAGGTATGAGAAGGGCAACGCATATGAAGTGGAAATCGTTGCCTACCTAATGAAAGGAGAAACCGGCCATGACGCGACTGAATCCTGTGCATCCCGGTGAAGTATTGAAGTACGATTTTATGGAACCCTTTGGACTGTCTTCGAATGCATTGGCAAAGGCTGTCGGCGTTACGCCGGCCAGGATAAATGAGATCGTACGTGGTCGCCGTGGGATTTCGGCTGAAACCGCATTGCGACTCGCCAAGTACTTCAACACGGATGCGCAGAGTTGGATGAACCTTCAGGTTCAATACGAACTGGCACTGGCAAAGCGTACCGCTGCTTCAGCCCTGCGCGCCATCAGGCCGCTTGAAGTTGCGTGACTGTCAAATTCTCCAAAAACTTTGATGCTGGAGATCATTCCCGAGGCGATCAGACTGCATAGGTTAGGCGGTCAAGAAATCGATCATGTAGCAAAAATCTCCACATTTGGCTAATCCCCAAGGCGGCCAAGAGCCTCATGGTGGCATAAAGATTGAAGCTGTACTGCCTGCGTCTTTTCAACATGACGTCGGCCCTCCACATGCCGGGGTATAAACCCATGAAACATCCACCTTAGCATGTGGTCCAGTTTTTGGGGACAATTATACTGTTGATCGTATTGTTAAATCAGATAATCTAATAGGACGCCAGTATACACATTAGGAAAGAAACCTGCAGGAGGCCCCTTGATGATTCAGCACCTTTCGACCGCAGCGATCGGCGCACCCATTACCAGACTTGGCGTTTCATTCTTCCCCATCTATCTGCCGTCGAACAATCCACCGGAGATTAACACGGGGGCCGCTTCGGGACTCGTAAGGAACTCGACAACGCGCAGGTAGGGTCCCTGCTGGCGGTCAACCCGACCGACACGCCGATTCTGATCGTTGATGGCGAACATTTTCTGGGTGGCAAGCAGAACCGCGCCGTCAACGCTTCCGTACTGGTTCCGACACGGGCCGAACGTTCCGTGCCTGTTTCATGCTTGGAAGAAGGACGGTGGGGACAGGCGCAACCGTACCAGCGCGATGTGGTGAATGCATCGCCACGGATTCGCAGGGTTATTCAGGAAGGTATGTTCGATTCGATGCAACAGGAGCAGACCCACGCTAGCGACCAGGGAAGAGTCTGGTCCGAGATCGAGGATGAGTTGCAGTCCAATCAGGCTCATTCCAGTACTACGGCCGCGATGGAAAGCCATCGACAGATCTATCGCCACGACAAGGCCCGTGCCGCGGCCGCCCAAGAACTTACCGAACTTGGACCGCTGCCGGGTCAATGCGGAATCGCTGTTTCCCAGGGTCCGTGGATCACGGCCGTAGAGATCTTCGGCGCACGGCATCTGCTGGCTGAGCACTGGGAGGCGGTCGTCAAATCCCACCTGATGGAGAATCCCACCCATACAGGGCATCCTTCGGCCGATAGAGCGCTTTGGGTTATTCGCCGTTTTGCCGCCATGGCCTCCCAGGAGGCTCCGGGCATCGGGCTCGGCACCGATATACGCGTCCGCGACAAGAAGCGTATCGGCCAGGCTTTGATGTGTGAGGAAACGCTGGTTCACGGCTGCTTCTGGATGCGGCAGGCCAAGGCGGCCTGACGAAGTCAGCGGATTTCTCGTGTACCTCGTATACCCGCGTGGTGATGCCTGCGCTGCAATGGCGCGACTTCCTTCGTACGTCTCGCCCGGGCGCTGATTTAGAGCAATTGCTCAAGTTGCTGGAGTCTGCCTGAATTGTGACACGTTTTTCCTGACCGGCAAACGGTCCTGTTGTCTAAATGTGTAAATAGAAGGACGGTTAAACCGATGACTTCGTTATCCATCAACACCCCGATGCCACCGCCCGAATGGGCTCTCCTGCAGAAGGAGTCCATGAAAGCCCAATCCCGAGCCTGCGAATACTTCTACGACCGTTACTTTGACGAACGTGGTTACATGCGCTGCGTACCCCGCTGGGGTGGAGACGACGGCCCGGATGACGCCATCGAGAATTTGACCGGATGGCCCATTCTCTACATGATGGGCGGACCGGAGAAGCTGCTCGACCGATGCAATCAGGCGCAGGACGGCCATATCCTCCAGTACACCGAGGCGAAGACCGTCGACGTACCCTTCTGCCGGGAAGGGATGTACTACAAAGGGTTTCCCGTCATGTTCGATTGGCTGCACAACGGCGAGAGCATGTCAGTCTTCGGCGACATCGGTCTCTGCAACCCGGACGCGGAGGAATTCGAGCAGCGGGTGCGGCAGTGGTCCGGTTTCTACATGGACGAGGATCCCGGGGCGCGTAACTACGATCCGGAACATCGAATCATACGTAGCCTGTTCAACGGGAGCCGCGGCCCCATGCTGCGCAAGGCCGAGCCCATCGACTGGGCGGGCGATCCCATCGAGGAGGGCCGCTTCGTCCTGGCCCATGGCGAGCGAAACTTCGAGGAAATGCTGGGCCATTTCAAGGACTATACCGACGTCATCGGCGACCATCCCTCCAACATGCTCGCGACGGGGCTGGCCTTCAATGCCTACGCGCTGACGGGCGAGGACAAGTACCGGGAATGGATCCTGGAATACGTGGATGCCTGGGTCGAGCGCACCCGGGCCAATGGTGGGATCATTCCCACGAATATCGGACTGGACGGCACCATCGGCGGCGCCTGCGACGGCAAGTGGTACGGCGGGTGCTACGGTTGGGGATTCACGACCATCGCGCCTCAAACCGGTCAAATCGTGCACCGCGATACTATTCAACTGGGCTTGGCGGGCTTCAGTCACGCGCTGCTGCTGACCGGAGACCGCTCCTACGCGGCGCCGTGGAGCGAGATGATCGACCTCATAAATGAAAACGGGCGTGAAGTGGACGGCCAGATGGTGTATCCCAACAAGTTCGGGGACGACGGATGGTATAATTACACGCCGAACCCATACAATATCGGCGCGATGGAAACCTGGTACTGGTCGATGTCGGAGGAGGCCCGGGCGCGCTGCCCGGATGATGCGTGGTTGCTTTACGTGTCCGGCGAAAACCCCACTTACCCAGAGGAGTCGTTGCGCGCCGACCTGGCTTCCGTCCGGGAAAAAGTGGAATGGATACGCAACGATCCGATGACGCCGGACACGCGCCTGTCAGACAACACGAATTCCGTCAATCCGGCGACTCCGGGCGCACTCTTTCAACAGACCATGGGCGGTCCCGCCCCAAAGCGCGCCCAGGCGGTCCACTGCATGTTCCGTTACTTCGATCCCTTGGCACGAAGACCGGGACTCACAGACGACGTGGCTGCACTCGTCGATACGATCGGTGAGGAGCGATCCACGGTAACCCTGGTCAACCTGAACCAGGTGCATCCCGCGGAAGTGATCCTTCAGGGCGGCGCCTATCGTGAGCACGTATTGAAGTCGGTTACTGTTGGACGCGGGGCAGCGGGATGCGAAGCAGTGGTAGGGGATGGAGGAACCGCAGAAGTGGCCGGCGACTACCTCAAACTTCGGCTCGCGCCCGGTTCCGGGGCTCGGTGCGAGATCGCCATGGAACGGTACGCGAACCAGCCGACATTCGAGTTTCCGTGGGGATGAGTTGTTGGATCCTGTGATAGACATGCATGCTGTATCACCCGGCGCTCATGAGATCGACGCGAGGTATTTGACTCGAACGCCTATTGGGTAGAGGCGGAGTGTTCCTATGAAACCAGACTCAGGTAGTTTGAGTCATATCTGTGATACGTAACAGGGAGGGAAGTACGATGATGAAGACGATACTCATGCTTGCCTTGTGTATTGCCGCTTCCCAGGCACATCCGGTCTTCGCGCAGTCAAATGATGAGAATGCGCTCAAAAAGTGTCTGGGTGAGAAAATGCCAAGGGAAGATCGGTTAGCTGCCTGTAAGATTGCCGCTGAGGAGGGACAAGCCATAGCGCAGCTCATGCTCGGACTCATGTACGCCAATGGCGAGGGCGTGCCGGAAAACAACGCCGAGGCCGTCAAGTGGTACAAACGGGCCGCTGAACTGGGAAATGACAAGGCGCAGTTCAACCTCGGATACATGTACTTCAATGGCATGGGCGTGCCGGAAAACAACACCGAGGCCGTCAAGTGGTTCAGACGGGCTGCCGAACAGGGAAATGCCGGGGCGCAGTTCATCCTCGGCACCATGTACGCCAATGGCGAGGGCGTGCCGGAAAACAACGCCGAGGCCGTCAAGTGGTACAGACGGGCTGCCGAACAGGGAAATGCCGGGGCGCAGTTAAAACTTGGACTCATGTACGTCATAGGCAAGGGCGTGCCGGAAGACTACGTACAGGCCTTTGCCTGGTATAACCTGTCCGCAGCCCATGGAGATGAAAATGCATCAAACTCCAAAGACTTATTGAGAAAGTTAATGACGCCCGACCAGATAGAAAGAGCACAAGCACTCAGCGCCGAGTTATTCCGTCGCATACAAAGCGCGAACAACGATGAGTAGGTCCGCGCCATGCACACGGATAGACGTTAATGACAGCACTCGCGCGAAGGAGACCGATTGCATGATATACCTACGTCTCAAGTGTGTACTGAATTCTGATTGACGGATTCTCTGTGCTCGTCGACATTAATTACATGGTCGGAGAAAAGTTCAATCATCATTGGAGAGCATGAAATAGGACGTCGCCAGATGAAACTGAAACAACACCAATTCAATACATCACAAAACATATCGGTAGTACGTGACACGGAAGGCCGATTCTATCAACAAGACGGTACCGGAAAACGCCAATCTTTGGACCGGGATGAGGCCCGTGAACTCATTAATCTACATAAACCGAATGACAAGAAGAACGAATCCCAGTACACCCATATGCCCATCGGTGAGCAGTGGTTCGGCCATAAGGAGTTTTTCGAACATGGAAAGGAGTTCGTACGGATAGCGCGCAATGAACTATCTCGCGACTGGAAGAAGACATTCGAACTGTTGTTTCCAGATACTCATCAATCGACGGTATATAACTTCCTACACAGTGTTGAGTTGGGTCTCAAGGCATACATGCTCTTCAAGGACGAGAGGTTATTGCCGATTGATCTCAAAGGGAACTATGGCCATAACATCCAGAAGTTGCTCATAGACGCCAGGAAAAACGGCCTTGAATTCGAACGTTGCGTCGTCATCCCATATGAGAACCAATCCGAAGAAGAAGACGTATTGGGTGCATACCCGGAGAACACCTGGTTGGACGAAGTATTCGGAAGAGCCTCAAGCGAAGACGAGAGACGCTTCGATATTGCGATCGGCATAAACTTTGAACGGTACGCGATGAAAGGAACCGAATACCCGATTTCCATCTATGAAGAGCAGGAGTACTACTATCTCGCGAGTATCGCGGGCATGGCGTATACCCTTTTCAACGAGATTAGGAATACGGACGGGTTTTTTGACCGAAAACGACGAGACCGCCACGACGAATTCGAGATCTGGCTCCAGGAACTCCATACCCAAAGAAAGAACTACATTTTTTCAGAGAAGGAAGCCGTCGAGAAATTGGCCGAGTTGGACGATTTCTTTGACAGTTGCGCCGATCTCCCTGGTCCCGATAGGGAACCCGATTGGGAAGAGCAACTTGAAGTCATCAAGCAGTCGAAAGGAAGCGGAACCACGAATACATGATCTTTGTCGACACCAACGTTTTAATGTATGCGGTCGGCAAGGAGCATTCACTTAAGGCGCAAGCATCGGAGTTCTTTCGCGCGTCCGTCCTTAACCGGGATCAGCTATGCACTTCCGCTGAAGTGTTGCAGGAACTACTGCACATATATCTCGCCGATAATCGCCTTCCGACGTTCGAGGCAGCGGTTAGACTTGTCTCGGATTTGGGAATAGAAGTCTGGTCATTAGAAGATGAAGACGTGTACCTTGCCCACCAAATGCACGAACGGTTTCCTATGCTTCAAGCAAGAGACCTCTGCCACTTGGCTAGTTGCCAACGTCGAGGTGTCAGTGACGTTAAAACCTTCGACAAGGACTTAGCCGAAGCCGTACAATCAATAGGTTGGCAGGCATAATCAGTCCATCACCCGGAACGGACTGTTCCCCACCCCGGGCCAGATCCGAATCACGCCCAGCGTGGCACGAACGCTGATCCAGACCGCCGTCATTGTCCAGATCCAGTCCAGGGAATGGGGGCCGGCCAGCAGACCGGCCGCGCCGGCGCCGGTCGCCAGGATCACGGCGTTTCTCAGGTATCGGTAGTCCCCCGATCCCCAGTGCAATCCATCGGTGGCGAAGGCCAGCGCGTTGAGCGGTTGTACGGCGATGGCGACGATCCAGGCCGAATGGAAATAGGGAGCGGCACTGGGTGGCACGAGCAGATCGACCACGAATCCGCTGCCCAGCCAGAGAACGAACCCCAGCAGGCATCCGGACCATACGCTCCACAGGCAGACGATACGGGCCACTTTCCTGGCGCTCCTGATCCGTTCGCCGCCGAGGAAGTAACCGACCAGGCTCTGTCCCGTGACGGCCAACGCGTCCAGTACGAACGTGCCGAACATCCAGACCTGTCTGATCGCCTGGTGGGCGGCTCCGACGTCTGCGCCGCCGTGCGTGGCTTCGCGGGTCGTCAGGAGGAGAAACAGGTTCAGTACGCCGGTGCGTATGAAAAGATCGGTGCCCGCGCGCATCAGTCGGCCGACCGCGCTGAAATCAGCCGGCAGGGACCAGCCAAGCTTGCGTTTTACGATCCAGAGCGACCAGGCGGCGCCGATCCAGTATGCGATGACGCTGGCGATTGCCGCTCCGGCGATGCCCAGCGCGGGCACAGGTCCCGCGCCGAATATGAGCATGGGATCGAGCACGATATTGATACCGTTGATGCCCAGGGCGATCCAGAGGGGCGAACGCATGTCCTGGAGTCCGCGCAGCGCTCCGCAGGCAGTCAACGTGATCAGGATGGCCGGCGCCCCGAACCACCGCCACCAGATGTAGTCCGCGGCCCCGTCGTGTATCGCGCCGGTAGCGCCCAGAAGCGTCGCGAGATACGACGTAAGCGGAACGCCGAAGACGATGATCAGCAGTCCGAACGCCATGCTCATGCAAAGGGCCAGGCTGCTCATGGAAACGGACCGTTTCCTGTCGTTGTCGCCCTCGGCCCGGGCTACTTCCGTCTGGGTGCTGATACTGAGAAAGTTGAAGATCCAGAAGAGGCCCGATAGCGCGACGGCGCCAACGCCGAGGGCGGCCAGGGACTCCGCGCCGAGTTGCTTGATGAAGGCGGTGTCCACGAGGCCGGTAAGCGGTTCCGCGATCAGCGAGAGCAAAACGGGGAAGGTTAGCCGAATGAGTGTGGCGTGGGGTCTATTTGAGAAGGGATGGGCGGTCGTGGTGGCTGTAGCTTTTGCAGGGCGCATATTCACTCAGCGGGCGAATCGGTCTACCGCAAGGAGATCGATATCGATACCTGGCGGATCCTCGGCCACAATCTGACTCACCAGTTTCCCGGTCACCGGACCCAGGGACACCCCGATCATGGCATGGCCGGCGGCCACGATCAGATTGGGAACGCCGGGAGCCCGGCCCAGGAAGGGCAGGCCGTCGGGCGTGCAGGGACGCAATCCGCACCAGGTTTCGACGATCTCATGGGCATCGATGTCGAAAGACGGCAGGTACCTGGGCAAGACTTGGAGAATTGCGGCAACGCGGCGGCGGTTGATGGAAAGGTCCATGCCAGCCAGTTCCAGGGTGCCGCCGATACGCAGCGTGTCACCCATGGGCGTGACGGCCACTCGGGATTCGGACAGCATGAAGGGCATTTCCGGCCAGCCGGACGGCCGTCTCAGGGTAACGCTGTAACCCTTTGCCGGCTGGATGGGCAGCGAGATTCCGGCGACTTTTCCAAGCGCGGACGACCAGGACCCCGCCGTAAGCACGACCTCATCCGCCGCGATGTCGCCCTGTGTCGTGTGGGCAACGGCGATGCGTCCCTTATCTTTCGTGAACCCCGTCACTTCTGACCCGGTGCGCACGATCACGCCGCGCCGCGCCACGTGATCCGCCAGCGCATGCACGAACTTGCCTGGCGTCAAATGGGCATCCTGCCTGAAGTGCAGGCCGCCCAGCGCATTCAGTTCCAGCCCCGGAAGCGCCCCGGCCACCCCATCGGATGTAAGCTCGTCGACTTCGATCCCGTACGAAGAGAGGAGTTGCCGTTCCTCTTCCCCTTCCTCCAGGCCCTCCTGCGTTCGATAGACGGCCAGCACGCCCCGCTGATGATAATCGAAATCCACACCGTCCAGACCATTCAGTTTGTCGAAGAGCGAGAGGCTTTTCAGGCTCATGTCCCGAATCAGCGGAATGGCCCTATGCATACGGCCTGCCTCGCTCGCCTTCCAGAATGCCCAGAGCCAGCGGATCAGAGACGGGTCCAGCCGCGGCTTGATGTAGAAGGGGCTGGCCGGGTTGAACATCCACTTCAGGCCCCGCACCGGCACGCCCGGCGCCGCGAGCGGCACGCTGTGGCTGGGCACGATGAGCCCCATGTTGCCGTGGGATGCGCCGGAACCGATTTCTCCACGTTCCAAGAGGGTGACGCTGCAACCGGCTTCGCAAAGGTAGTACGCGGCGCAGACGCCTACGGCGCCGCCCCCGATGATCAATACGTCGGTCTTGTCCATGGGGAGATCGGATGGTCAGGGTGGCGGATAGTCAGAGTGGGGATGGCCAAAGCAAATCAGTCGCGGGCGATGTACATCTCCGTGAAATTGACAGTTTGAATGGAAATAATCGGCACCACGCGGCCGTCCCGGTCCTGTTTGACGCCCCGGAGATAGGGTTTTCTAAGCTCGGTGATCACCGGATGGAATAAAAACACGGCGCCCGCCTCCTCCGCCAGGATGCGTTCGGCCCGGGCGTACAGGTCGTAGCGGACCTCGGGGTCCATATGGGTATTGGCCCGGTCGAGCAGGTCGTCGAATTCCGCGTGCAGCCAGTCGTGACGGGCATATCCCCTGGGCTGGGATCGCCAGAGGAGCCCGAGCATGTTGGACGGATCCGGGTAATCGTAGACGAATACAAGCATGCCCATGGGGATCTGCCACTGAAACATGTTGTCGTTGAACAACTTGCGCTGCTGGTACTTGATTTCCAGTTCGATACCCAGCGTCTCCCTGAGCATGGCCTGTACCGCTTCTCCGGCGATACGATTGATGCTCGTATCGGCCACCCGCAACCAGAATTCCGTACGGGGAAAACCCCTGCCGTCCGGATAGCCGGCTTCCGCCATCAACCGTTTCGCCTCCTGCGGATCGTAGGTCTGGGACGCCCTGAATTGTTCCGCCGAGTACCCCGGAAAACCGGGAGGAAGCATGGAGTACGCGGGTATGGCCAGGTCATTCAGCACCGTGCTACTTAGAGACTGCCGGTCGATGGCATGGGCGATAGCCCGCCTCACGCGGGCATCGTCGAAGGGAGGCTGCCGGGTCTGAAAGAATAGATACCAGGTGGTGAATTCGGACATCCTGTGGACTTCACGCACGAGTCCTTCGTCCCTGCGCACCCGTTCGTAGTCGATGGGATCCAGGCGATAGGCGTCGATCTCACCATTCTCATAGGGCAGGGTTCCCGGCCGCTGGGCCCCGACGAACTTGACGATGATCTCCTCCAGATACGCCTCGTGCGGGCCGTTGTAGTACGGATCCAGCGCGAACGTCATGTCGGAGCCCGTATTCCATTCCGCCAGCCTGTAGGTGAAATTGGATACGCAGTGTTCCGGTTCGGTCCATTTTGCGCCGAACTTCTCCACCTGCCACCTCGGAACGGGCGACGAAGTGATGAAGGAGACGATATAAGGCAGGTATGGACAGGGGCCCTCGGTCTCGATCTCAAAGGTGAGTTCGTCCACCGCGCGTATGCCCACCTGTTCCACGTCGGTCAGATCACCTTGGTTGAAGGCCCGGCCGTTCTTGATCACGTAGTAGAGGAAGGCGTAGATGTTCCCGCTGGCCGGATCCAGCATGCGTCGGAAAGAGTACTCGAAATCGTGGGCCGTGACCGCCCTGCCGTCGCTCCACCGCGCCCCTTCACGGAGGTGGAAGGTCCACGTACGTCCATCGTCCGAGGCTTCCCACCGGTCCGCCGCGGCGGGCACCAGTTCGTTGTTCTCGTCCAGCAGCACCAGGCGCTCGAAGGCGAAGTACGTGCCGTCGGCCTCGTAAGCCGCCACGCTTATATCCAGCGTGGAAGGCTCGCGGAACATGTACCGGAACTGCTGCCGGTCCGGCGGGGCCGCGTCCACCGGAAGCTGGCGGCCGATGGAATTGACCCATGTCTGGTCGCCGGACTGCGGAATGTTGTCTTCGCCGCCGCATCCACTAAAGAAAAGGAGGGGCAGGACAGTCAGGGCGTAGCGTGTACGATTCAGGCATTGCATGAGCATGATGAAACCTCGGAGTCTTCCGTCTGCTGTTCCGTTGTAGGTGTCCATCAGTCGTTCTTCGGCAGGTGTTCCGTATAAAATCGAACCCAGTTCCCGTACATGATCTTCTCGATGTCATCCCGGGCATATCCACGCCCTTCGAGAATGGGGACCAGCAACTGGTAATCGGCAATAGAATCGACTTCGGACGGCGCGCCGTCGATGCCGCCCTGTCCGTCGGTGTCGCCGCCGATCGCCGCATGATCGGCTTTTCCGGCCAGTTGGCACACGTGGTCGATATGATCTGCCACGTGGGAAAGGGTGATGTCCTCGCGGCGGAAGTGGTCCCTCCGGTTGTATCCTCCGGTGTTCGACCAGTCCAGGGTATGCCACGGACAGAGCATCCAGGTGTCCATGGACGCGCCGATGACGCCGTCCCGTTCGATGACGATCCTGAGCTGTTCGTCGGAGAACTGGCGCTGGCCGGCGACGAGAGCGCGGCAGTTCTGGTGACTGGCCAGGACGGGACCGTCATACAGATCCAACGCTTCAAAAAAACTTTCGTCCGATATGTGCGTCAGATCGAGCAACATGCCGCAGGAGGACATCTCGCGCAGCAATTCACGGGCGGGAGGAAACAGGCTGCCCTCGGAACCCGTGCCGTGGGCGTAAGTGCTCGGGCCGTAATGGGTCAGGCTCACCACGCGGACGCCCATCTCGAACCATTCATGCACCTGGCCGGGCGAGAGGATGGGATCGGCGCCTTCCATGCCGAGGACAAAACCCACAGGCAGTCCTTCGGTAACGTCCGCTTTGTCCCAGGCGTCTATGTGCTTTGCAAGAGCCTCCCCGTCAGCGAGTATGACACCTTCACCCTCTTCCTCGAGGACGTGGTAGTATGCCAGCTGTCCTCGGGCGGCGCCGTGGACCGCCGCGGTACCCCGCAGACCGGGCAATATGCTGTGCTCGCGTTTGCGCCGCACGGTGAATTTCATCAGGGCGGCCGCTACTCTGCCGCGGCGCATCTCGGGCAGGCAGGCGAAAGCGATGTTGCCCGGGTTATCGTCAGCAGCGCGCACTTCAGCCAGCGAAAGCGTAAGATCCCGGTTGAGTTCGACACCCCCATACGCCATGGGATAGTCGCCGTCAAAGATGAGCATGGAAAAACGATACCGGGCGTCTGGAGAGGTGTCAACACAATTCACCCCTGGAATTCCTTTTTGATATGCGTGGATCGCCTGTCCTTGCACTTACTTCGCCCAAGACGTATAATAGGCGTCCGTGAAACCCGGATCGTGGTCTATTCGTCTTATATGACAAGGAGTTTCCGTTCAGGGCGATCGTACCGGCAGTTACGGATAAATACCTATGCGTGCATGTGTGCTAGTTGAACCCGGTCGGATAGAAACCCGCGACGACGTCGACATGCCCGTCGCGGGGCCGGACGACGTGATCGTGGCGGTCAAGTCCGCTTTGACCTGCGGTACCGATCTGAAGGCATTCCGGCGAGGGCACCATCTTATGCCGCCCCCGACGCTGTTCGGCCACGAGTTTTCGGGGGTGATTGCCGACAAAGGTAACAGGGTGGAGCAATTTTCCGTCGGACAACCCGTGATGTCTGTACATACGGCGCCATGCGGGGAGTGTTTTTACTGCGGCAGATCGCTTCAGAACCTGTGTCCGCACCTGACGAAAACGATGGCCCTGGGCGCGTACGCCGAATTCCTGAGGGTTCCGGCCACGGTCGTCGACGCGAACATGTATCCTAAGCCCGATGAACTGGACTATCGCGAGGCAGCCATGCTGGAGCCGCTGTCCTGCGTGGTCTACGGCATAGGCCAGGCGCTCGATGCAACTTCTGACTCAGCGGTCGTCATCGGTGCCGGCGCCATCGGGCTGTTGCACGTCATGGTGCTGAAGGAAATGGGCGTGAAGCAGGTAATCGTCTCGGGGCGTCACGACTACCGGCTCGAGACGGCAAGGAAGGTCGGCGCGGACCTCGTCATCAACTGTGAGAGGGAGCATGCCACCGAAGCAGTGCTGGAAGCCACAGGGGGGCACGGATCGCCCGTAATCTTCGAGTGCACCGGGCTGCCGGCCGTCTGGGAAGAAGCTGTCACCATGGTCAGCAGGGGCGGCTGCGTCGTCCTTTTCGGAGGGTGCCCCGGCGGCACGACGGTTACCTATGACACCACCAGGCTACATTACGACCAGATCACCCTGAAGGGCGTTTTTCACTTTACCCCGGAAGCGGTCCGCTGTTCCTACCAACTCCTCGCGGACGGACGGCTCGACGTCACGCCCCTGATCACCGGCGATCGCACGCTGGAAGAGGTGCCGGAGGCTTTTCGGAACTTCCTGGGGAGCAATACGATGAAGTTCGCGATCATTCCCTGATCCCCGGGGGCGCCGCCCATGAAAGCCGCCAAAATCTACGATATCGACGATATCCGTATCGAGGAGATGGACACGCCGGCCATTACGGCGCGGGACGCCCTCGTGAAGATGCGCAGCTGCGGAATCTGCAGCGGGGACGTTACGCCCTGGTACATCCGGCGGAAGGCGCCCATCGTCATCGGACACGAACCGACCGGTGTCATCGAAGCACTGGGCGACGAGGTGGAAGGGCTGTCCGTGGGAGACCGGGTGTTCATTCACCACCATGCGCCCTGCTACAGGTGCCGGTACTGCCGCCGCGGCAATTTCACCATGTGCGCCACCTGGAAGGAAACCCGGCTCGACCCCGGCGGCGCGGCCGAGTACGTCCGGGTCCCCGAGATCAATCTCCGCTATGACACCCTGGTTCTGCCGGACCCGGTATCGTTCGACGACGGCGCCCTGATTGAGCCCGTGGCCTGTTCCGTGAAGGCGATCGAACGCGCCCGCATCCGCCCGGGGGACATCGTACTCGTCATCGGACTGGGCCTCATGGGGATGTTGAACGGAATCGTGGCCCGGCACTACGGAGCAAAGACCGTCATCGGTGCCGACAGGGTACCCTATCGGCTGAACAAAGCGCTCGAACTCGGCATGGACCACGCAGTGGACGTACGGGCGCATGACTTGGCTGAATCCGTCCGTGAACTCACAGGCGGTGTCATGGCCGACGCGGTCATCGTCGGCCCGGGGAGCATCTCCGCGATGCAGACCGGCCTGACTTGCGTGGGCAAGGGAGGAATCGTCCTGCTTTTCATGTCCTCACCCGAGGAGGATGTGCTTGCCTTCAAGCCCTATGACCTGTACTTTAACGATGTATCGATCGTGTGTAGCTATTCCTGCGGTCCGCACGACACCCGCATGGCGCTGGACCTGATCGAAGCTGGTGTGGTGACTTCCGACCAGGTCGTTACCCACCGCTTTCCATTGTCACAGACGCGGCGGGGCATGGAGGTCACCGCCGCAGCCCGGGATTCCCTGAAAGTGTTGATTCAGATAAGCGCTTGAAACCACTTCGACGAGTCTTCTCGTTAATCCATCAAGTAGAAGGAGGAGCAGAAATGTCTGACTACGATATCCGGGAGCAGCTTCCCGGCAGCAACATCCCCTATCTGAAGATCGCCATCGGTATCTTCGTACTGTTGGTGCTGTACAATTCTTACGCCGTGATCGGCGCTGGCGAGCGCGGGGTGATATTCAGCAAGATCGGTGGCGTGCAGGATCGGATCCTCGACGAAGGAATAAGATTCAAGACGCCCTTTATCGAAGACGTGATTCCGGTCGACGTAAAGATAAAGAAGTCGGAGACCGCCGCCACGGCCTCCACCAAGGACCTGCAGACGGTTTCGTCCACGATCGCGTTGAACTACCACGTGGACCCGGGCCAGGTCAACACCGTCTACCAGGAGATCGGGATCTTCTTCAAAGAACGTGTGATCGATCCCGCTGTCCAGGAGGCCGTCAAAGCGGTGTCCGCACAGTACACCGCGGAGGAACTGATTACGCGCCGCGAGGTCGTCAAGGATGAGATCAAGGCTTCCCTCACGCAACGGCTTCGGAACTTCAACATGATCGTGGACGAGTTCAACATTGTCGATTTTGCTTTCTCCAACAACTTCAACACGGCGATCGAAGCCAAGCAGATGGCCGAGCAGCAGGCCCTTAAGGCCCAGCGTGACCTTGAGCGGATCCGTATTGAAGCCGAGCAGAAAATCGCATCTGCCGAAGCGGAAGCCGAGTCCCAGCGTTTGCAGCGTGCCACGATTACTCCGACCCTGCTGCAACTGCGGGCGATCGAGAAATGGGACGGTCACTTCCCGCAGGTCATTGGCCAGTCCATGCCATTTATCGACCTGAAAACCCTGGGAGCCAGAACTTCTAACTGACGAAACCGCGATTCAGGGTGGAACGGCCCATATGCTCGACGACCTCCAGGGAGACAGGAGCCATACATGATCGGTCTGAACAGTCCGGAGTTCACGCGAGCCGTCACCTCGCAGTGGGACGGCGAACGGGGTCCGGACGGACGCCCCGTCGTACCCGACGGCATTCTTGAGCGGATGAAGAAGGTAACCATCGAGGAAGCCTGGGGCGTCATCGGAGGGAAGGGATACAACCACCAGTTCGCAGGAGACTGGCAGATCCTCCATCCGGACCGCACCCTGGTCGGTCGCGCGGTAACCGGCGTCTATGTGCCTACCCGGCCCGACCTGGAAACGGCCATTCAGGCCGAAGGGGCGAAACATGGCTGCATTGGCGGCCAGAACTCCTGGGTGATCGATACGCTCGAACCCAACGACGTGATCGTCATCGACCTGTTCGGCAAGGTCAAGTTTGGAACCTTTGCAGGTGACAACCTCGGCAATTCCATCTATGCCAAGACCGGCAACGGCATGGTCATCGACGGAGGCATCCGGGACCTGCAGAGGCTGTACGAGATCCCCATGGTCTCCTACATCCGCGGCGTCGATCCAACGGCCATCGCGGACGTAACCCTGCTCGGCATCAATGTACCCGTGCGTATAGGACTCGAGGCCACCTGTGTACCAGGCGATATCGTATTAGGTACGCGGGAAGGGGTCATATTCATTCCGCCGCACCTGGCGGAACAGGTCGTCGTCGAATCGGAAGAAACCAGGATGCGGGACGCCTGGGGTCACCAGCAACTTCGGGAGGGCCATTACACGCCTGGCGAGATCGACCGCGAGTGGACTCCCGAAATGACGGCCGAATTCGAGGTCTGGCGACAGCAGCAGACCGCGGATGGTCCGTAACAAGGACGTAGCACGTAGCACCATACCCTTTCGTTACGCCGAAATACTGGAATTACGTACATCGGATCCCTGCAGAATCGGGATCAGGGCGATATTTTATGCCGGCCAGACCTTTTTGTGCTTGGCAAAAATGGGCGTTCTTTTTATATTAATATAGAACGGTTCGTACTATTTCTTTCCATATTACATTATGGCCAGACAGTACTCACCCACCCTGCTCGGATACGTCCTGCTGGGGTTGCTGAATCAGCTTCCCCGATCGGGCTATGACGTCCGCATGGAGATGGAGACGACGTCCCTGGGAAACTTCAGCAGCAGCCCGGGTTCTATCTACCCAGCGCTTCAGTTGCTGAAAAAAAACGGGTTTATCGACAGCGAGATCTTCCACCGCTCACGGCTGAAGCCGAGAGAGGTATTTCACCTGACCGAGAAAGGCAAGAAGACGCTTCGGGCGTGGTTGCTCAAGCGGCTCGCTGTATCCGATATCAGGGACAACCTTTCCGAGTTGATACTAAGGTTCCGGTTCATGGAAGAAACCGCAAGCGACCCGAAAACCCTGCGGTTTCTTACGGACTTCCGTCGTAAGGCCAAGACATATATCAGCATCCTCAAATCGGAAACCAGAGCGCGGACCGAGTCTTCTCTGCATTACGCCCTTTCACTGCAACGGGAGATTTCCATGATCCAGATGCATATAGAATGGGCAAGCGAGGCTATAGCGGCCTTCGAAGCACTGAAGTCGACTAAAACGTAGACATGCCTGGTTTTGTGTAAACCAGGTATCGACAACCCGAAACACGGAAAGGCAAGAGGAACCAATGCGACCGAACAGGCTCAGGAGCATCCTGAACGATGGGCAGCCCTCCCTGGCTACCCATATACACACCGTGTGGCCCTCCGTGGTCGAACTCGTGGGACACACCGGCCGGTACGATTATGTCGAATTCGTGGGAGAGTACGGTCCCTACGATCTCCATGACCTGGACAACCTTGGCCGCGCCGCGGAATTGCACGATCTCGGGATGATGATCAAAGTCGACCAGGAGCCGCGGGGGTTCCTCGCACAAAGAGCCATCGGTTCCGGATTTCAGAGCGTGCTTTTCGCCGACTGCCGGACCCCGGACGAATTCCGTGCCTGCGTGGAAATCGCACGGCCGGATACGCCCGATTCCCGCGGAACCTACGGCGTGGCCACCCGGCGTTTCTCCTACATGGGGTACGGCGGCGGCCAGGATTACGTCAACGCCCTGGATGAGATCGTCGTGGCGGTGATGATCGAAAAAGGACCCGCGGTGGATCACCTCGACGAAATCCTCGAAATAGACGGGATCGACATGATTCAGTGGGGACCGGCCGACTATTCCGTCAACGTGGGCAAGATCGGTCAGAGAGAAGCAGTGAAAAGCGTCGAACGCGTGGTACTCGAAAAGTCCCTGGCCGCGGGCAGAAACCCCCGCGCTGAAATCAATACCGCGGACGATGCCCGGTACTACCTGGATCTGGGTGTGCGGCATTTCTGCATCGGCACGGACGTGCATATTTTGCACGGTTACTGGGGTCGTGAGGGCGATGAGATGCGCAAGGCCCTGGACGGGTCATGACGATTTCATGCTGCACCTGGGCACTGGGGGGATCGGAAGCGGACGTGTTGACTAAGATTGCCTCGACGGGTCTGCGCCATATCGATCATCGTCCCTACGATTTCAAGTCCGCCGAATCCCGCCGCCTGATTTCCGACCTCGAGCTCACACCGACCTGCATGGCGACCGGTTTCGGCATGCCGGAAGGCGCTGCGCTGGACTCGGTCGACTCCGACGCCCGTGTCGCGGCCGTTGAGCATACCACGCGAGCCCTTGAAAATGCCCATGAGACCGGCATCCGCAGGGCCTACCTGCTGCCCGGAGAGCATGATGGTGGTGAGTCGCTGAACAGGTACGGGGAGTCCGTGGCCGATCTCGCCGGCATCGCCGCGGGGTACGGCGTCAAACTGTGCATCGAGCATTTTCCGGATAAGGCCCTGCCGACGGTGCGCGACACCCTCGGGTTCATCACGAATCTGGGACACGACAATCTGTACCTGCTTTTAGATATCGGGCATGCACAGATTTCGAAGGAAGATCCCGCCGAGGCGGTTGAATTGGCGGGTGATCGGCTGGGCTACTTCCACCTCGACGACAACGACGGCCGGTCCGACCTACACTGGGCCCTGCTCGACGGGATGCTCTCAGAGGCTATCCTGGGGAACACGCTGGCTGCCCTCATTAAAATTCGGTACGACGGTCCGGTGAGCCTGGAAATGAACCCCGGACTTCCCGACCCGCTGGCGGCCATAGCCGATGGTTTTCGTCTTGTTCGCTCTCTCTACCAGTCCACCACGGAACCGTCGTCGGCCAGGTAACTCTCTCCGTTCCGCCAGTCGTGGTCGATCTTGTCCTCCATGGCATCGTCGTCCAGCTCGATCCCGAGCCCCGGTTCCGTGGGCAGTTCCACGAATCCATCCTTGAAGACGAAGGGCTTTTTCAGGTATCCCTCGCCCAGCGTGGTATGCTCCTGGGCGACGAAATTGGGGATTGAGGCGTCCAATTGCAGGCAGGCTGCCAGAGAAATGGGCCCCAGGGGATTGTGCGGCGCGATGCCACCGTAATAGGCCTCCGCCATGCCCGCGATCAGTCTTACTTCGAAGATGCCTCCCGCGTGGCACAGGTCCGGCTGCAGAATGGACGCGGCCTGCTTCTCCAGTATCTCCCGGAACCCCCACTTGGTGAAGACGCGTTCGCCCGTGGCGATTGGCAGATGAGTACCCCGGGCGATTTCCGCGAGCACGTCGACGTTCTGGCACTGAACGGGCTCTTCCACGAAGAAAGGCTGGTAGGGTTCGAGTTCCTTGATGAGCACCTTGGCCGTCTGGGGGCTGATCGCGCCGTGGAAGTCGATGGCAAGATCGATTTCCGGTCCGGCGACTTCCCGTAACCGCGCGAAATGATCGGCTGCCGTGTCGATAAACGCCTTGTTCTCTATGATCCGGGACGGCCGTTCCTTGTACGGTCCCGTCTTGAAACAGGTGAAACCCTGCGCGATCCAGTCCTTGATGGTTTCCGGGTCTCCTCCGCCCTTGTAGATTCGGATCCGGTCGCGCGTGGGACCGCCGAGCATCTGGTATACCGGGACGCCCAGGGCCTTGCCTGCGAGGTCCCACAGCGCCTGCTCCACCCCACTGAGCGCGCTGGTCAGGATCGGACCGCCACGGTAGAAGGCGTGGCGGTACATGGCCTGCCAGTGGTGGACCACCCGGGTGGGGTCTTTGCCGACCAGGTAGGGTTCCAGTTCCGCCACGGCCTGCGCGCAGGTCTTCGCCCGGCCCTCCAGTATAGGCTCGCCGAGTCCCACCAGGCCCTCGTCGGTGTGGATCTTGAGAAAAAGCCAGCGGGGCTTGACCAGGAACGTCTCCAGCTTGGTGATTTTCATGTTGCGCCTCTATTCAACTATTTGATTCATCACAATCTTCTGTTATAAATACGTTTTTAGCAACTTTACCAATCAGTTTCGTAGTCACAGCATCAACTGCGAACCCTACTATCCCACCAGCCACCGGAACCACTTTACCTAAATTAACGGCACCTTTTTCTCCGAATTTCGTTAACAGGCGAAATCCTACTTTCTTATTAATTGCGATTAGAGATTTGCCCGGTATCGCTTTTATTGCACCCTTTGTAAGGTTTTTTGAAATGATGATGCCAGTTTCTTGAATTACCTCTCTTGCACCGTTTCCTACTAAACACACATAAACTAGAGTTTTTATACGATCATCGCTCAAATCATGGCCGCCGATATGAGCAATTGCCGCAATCATTCTGATTTGAACATAAAGTACACTGGCAATGTTAACGGGCACGGTCACAGGCATTGTTACTAAACCACCTAATCCCGTAACAAATCCAGTCGTTCCTGCCTTGGTAATTTGCCATCGTATCAATGAATCTGCCTGCTTAATGGGAGAGTCATTTGTCTCCATGTAGTTCTCGGCTAATTCTATCGCTGTGCCAAGACCCGCAACACCGTTTACTGCCTTTTCATATGACCATTCCATTGCCTGTTTTATCTTCCCTTCGGACAACAGTTTGTCAGAAGTCGGTATTTTCACTTGGTATACTCCCTACCGCGCTCCGCATGCCTGCAGACACGCCTGCATGTGTCCCCGGGTCTCTGCGGCGATTACGCAGCACTGCTCCAGCGAATACTCTTTTGCCCCGATGACCTCGAGGTTCAGTGGTCCGTCGTACCCGCCTTCGTGAAGGGCTCGCACATAGCCCACCAGATCGATATCGCCGCGGCCGTTGGCCTGGTTCTCCGGCGCGCCCGGACCAGCCTGACGGCCCTTGCAGTCGCGGATGTGGACATGCCGAACGCGAGGAAGCACCGCCTTGATGGCCTCCACGGGGTTTTCATCGGCACGGTGGATATGGGAGGGATCCATGTCGATTCCGAATGCGGGCGAAGAGATCGCTTCCATGGCCCTCAGCGTCGTTGGCGTATCGAAAATACTGGCGCCTACGTGGGCCTTGACGCAGAGCGTAACACCGTAGGTCTCCGCCCTGTCCGCCAGCCGGCCAAGGGAGTCAATGGACGCCTGCAGGCTATCCTCGTCGCCTGAGGATCCGCCGGGTCCGCAGTTGATGATCGGGATGCCCGTCTCGGACGCGGCCTGTAAAGCGGCTTCCATGATGTCCTCATCCTGAGACGGCTGCTCCATGGCCAGCAGTTCCAGACCGTACTCCCGCGACAACCGCTTGATTTCCGGCGCGATAGCCCGCCAGTCCGACAGGACGAGATGCTCGCTCATGCCGCCGATCGCTGACACCTCTATGCCATCATACCCGGCCATGGCCAGGTATTTAAAAGCCGTTTCCATGTCGTATCCACCGAACAGTACCGAGTTTGCCCCGAGCTTCATGTTCTCTCCTTTGGTGTTTTGACGCATTGGAACGGGCAACGGGCTGACCCTCGATTACCGGATCGAGCGGTATGGACCGGTTTCCCATTCAGTATTGTACCGTTACCACGGAATGGGTATCCCAGGATTCAATGGCACTCTCAATGATCAACTGGGCGCGCAAGGCATCCTCGGCTTTGGCGTCGATCTCCTCAGGCGCCGTGCCTTCCAGGTTCTGTTCGATCCAGCGCGTAATCCGCGAACCGAAAGTCTCGGAGAATCCCATCATACCGCCCAGGTATTGAAAGGTTTCTACTTCCCGGGAATGCCTGGGGTAATATTCCAGTTGCTCGCAGGCTTCGCGTATGACGAACCGGGCGTCGGATCCCACGACTTCGCAGGTTTCAAGTCCATAACTGCCCCCGGCGTCGTAGCTTCCCGTCAGGTGGCCCACAACACCATTTTCGAACAGCATGTTGACCTGCACGTTTGACCAGATCTTCCGGCCCCTGCCCTTCTTGAAGAAGGCCTGGACCTTTTCCACGTCGCCGCAGAAATAGCGCATCACGTCGATGGAATGGGGATGGAGCGCGCGCATGTGGAAATGAGGCGAACTCTCGTTGGGGTTGTTGATCCACATCGTCATATTGATGATATTGAGTTCGCCCAGCCTGTCTGCCTCGACCCACTCCTTCGCACGCAGCGCGGCAGGCGTGAAGCGGTGGTTCAGGTTGATCCCGTAGCGAAGGCCCCGATCCCGCGCCAGCGCGACCATCTCCCTGGCCTTCGGGATCTCGTTGGATATGGGCTTCTCGCCCAGCACGGCGATGCCGCCACCGAGCAATTCCATCGTCGGTTCGTAGTGGTCGCCGCCGTTCTCCACGCCAGCCGTACAGACGCTGGCCACGTCCACCTTCAGTCCGCTGTTCAGCAGGTCGCCGACGCTGTAGAACGCCTTGCAGCCGTAAGCCTGCGCCGCCTGATCGGCCTTGTCCTTCAGGGCGTCGCAAACGGCCACTATCGTGCACGCTTCATGTGCCTGGTAGTTCCGGGCATGGTTGTTTCCGATGCCGCCCAAACCAACCACCGCGATATTCAGACCCATCTTCAATCACTCCTTTGCGGATTCTTCGTGTTTCGTTTTACGCGCGTTAAACTGTATTTTTACCGTTACTTGTGTAGATTATGCAGTCGGGTTTTTACCCCAGGTTTCGACTTCGGTGCGCGAGGCGCGGTGCGCTCTACCTGCTGCGCGCCTGCAGACTGGCGGCCTGATCAGGGTCGCCGATGTGCATCGTGTCGTAGGCCTGCTGCGATGTCTTGAAGGCACCCACGCCCTCGTGCCCGTGCCAGTCCCCCTGGGTAAGCATGGGATTACGCTTTCCGGTCTCTTTCACCCGCTTCCGTATCCAGTTGTTCATCCGCCGCTTGAGCAGGCTCACCACCTCCGGCAACTCCTCGGCCAGGTTCCGGTTCTCGTCCGGGTCCTCCACCAGGTTGTACAGCTCAATCGTCGGCTTGAAGTGGAAATCCGGCTCCAGGGCGACCATCAGCTTCCACTGCGGCGTCCGCCAGCCGTGCTTGCGCATCCACGTGCACTCGGTGATATAGAATTCGCTGTCGAAGGAGGAAACCGTGCCGTCGACCAGCGCCATCAGGCTGTCCCCGTCGTAGTCGATCCCAGCGTCGATTTCGGCCAGATCCATGATGGTGGGGACGAGATCCTTGTGCTGGTTGTACCCGCTGATGCGGCTACCCGCAGGGATCCTGCCTGGATACCGGATGATGAGCGGGACGTGGAGCGTAACATCGTAGAGCCCGTGGTGATCGAACCAGCATTCGTGGTCGTAGAGGGTCTCGCCGTGATCCCCATTTAAGATCACGATCGTTTCGTCCATGATGCCGTGGGCTTCCAGAGCGTTGAAGATGGTCTGGATACAGGCGTCCATATACGCGACGGCGCCGTCGTACTGGGCGATGACGTAGTCTTTGTCGGTGATGCCGGGAGGCATCCACGCGGCGAAGAAATCACAGAAAGGCTTGAACGCCTTGACGGGATCCATGGACCGGTTTTCAGGATCGCACTCGTCGCCGTGATAGAACATGCGTTCGTAGGGTTCCGGCGGCAGGTACGGCGCATGAGGATCCATATGGCGCAGAAACAGGAAGAAAGGTCCGCGCCGTTTGGCCAGCCGGTCCAGCTCCGGGATCGCCACGTCGTTCAGATTCTGCGCCTTGGGACTGCGCCCCTCGTTCCAGCTGCCCCAGCTCGGATACTCGATGTACTTGTCGAAACCTCGCGAGGACGGGTTTCCCCCGAAACCCACGCAGGTGGACGCATATCCGTGCTCCCGCAGGATCTCGGGCAGCGTCTGCACGTCCTCCCGGAGTCCGCCCTTATGCCGCAGAGCCACTACCTGGGTGCCAAAGGCGTCCAGGCCGGTCAGCATGGAGGCATAGGCGCTCGTCGTGGGGATATGGGCGCTGTAGGTCTTCTCGAACAGCGCGCCTCCCTCGGCGAACCGGTCGATATGGGGCGTGGTGTGCCGATGATATCCGTAGCAGCTCATGTGATCGGCCAGAAGGGAATCCACGCCCAGCAATACGATATTGGGGCGCTTCTTCTTTCGGCGGCGTGTCTTAGCCATGGGTTGGTCCTCGTTGAGATAAGTTGACCTGTTGATATTCCCTCAGACAAAAGTGGTCCTGAACCCGCGGTCCTACTCCGGCATGAAAAACTCGTACCGGTCCGGATCGCCGTATCCGTCGACCCATGTTTCCTTCAGGCCTTCGTTTTCCACCGCGGCCTTGACGATGAGCTTGTTGAACTGGCTGACGTTTTCCGAGCCCATGTAGGTATCCACGGGCATCCAGAAACACTCTTCGATCTCCGTGGCCTGCATTTTGATGATCTGGTGCAGCGGCTTCAACCGGCAGACGAAGTAGATGTCCGACTTGTCGTACCGGTAGCCATGCCAGTGCCGGAAGCAGACCAGCCCGTCGAAACTGGTCGGCACGCCCGTTTCCTCGAAGACTTCACGGACCACGCCCTCGGCCAGGTGTTCCTCCGGCTGCAGCGCGCCTCCGGGCAGCTTGTAATACGGCGCGCGTCCCCCGCGAAACCGTTCGCAGACCACGAGCAGTTCGTTCTTCTCGTTGATCACCACGCCGCCCGCGCCGATGTAATGGGTAGCGTACAGCGGCACGAAGGCGCTTTCGGCCAGGCGGAGCGTCAGCATCAGGTAGTCGGTGGTACTGTGATGGAATACTCCGCCCGCGTCCACCAGTGGGGGAATGAGGAAGGCCCGGGACAGGGGGACCTTGAACCAGGCAACCTGTAAACCCTCCGCCTTCCACTCCCGGATCGAATGGTCCAGACGCTCCTTGAATCCATCCGGTGTGTCGGGCAGGTCTTCGGAACCAACTTCCACGCCGTGGAAACGGTTACGTTCCCCCTCGATCACCTTCGTCATACACTACGGTCCTTTCTCTCCTGCGATCCTGCTAATTCAATACGGCCCGGCTATCCGCCACACTGGCCTTGAGCTGTTCCAAAACGTCCTCCAGGCCGCGTATGGCGTCGGACCAGAACCCGGGATCCGTGAGGTCGATCCCCACGGTTCGCCGGACCACGTTTTCGGCCGTGTCGCTACCGGTCAGTTTCAGGTACTGCTCGTATCTCGGCAGAAAATCCAGGCCTTCCTGCTCGTACCGGGCGAAGAGACCTCGGCTGAGCAGATAGCCGAAGGTATAGGGAAAATTGTAAAACGTGGTACCCGTGATGTAAAAATGGAGTTTGGACGCCCAGAAATAGGGATCGGCGCCCGCGGGGTCCAGCACGTTACCCAGTACGCGGCGCTGTGTGTCGACCATCAGTTCCTTCAACCGTCCGACAGCGACTTCTCCATTCGCCCTTTCATCATGAAACGACGTCTCGAACTCGAATCTCACGGGAATGTCCAGCAGGTAGGTGGCCCCGTCGCTGGCCTCCAGGTTGAGCAGAAACGCCCTGGTCTCCGCGCCGACCTCCGGCTCCTCCAGCAACCCGCGCATGAGCAGCATCTCGCCGAAGGTGGAAGCCGATTCGGCCAGGGTCATGGGATAGGCGCGGTTCAGCGTACGTTCCGTACGCATCAAGTGGCCATGAAAGGCGTGTCCCAGCTCGTGGGCGAGGGTCAAAACGTCGCCCATGTTGTCGTTGTAGGTCATGTAGACCCGGGACTCTTTCGTCAGGGGAGATCCCGTGCAGAAGGCTCCGGGGCGCTTGCCCGGCCGTTGCGACCAGTCGATCCACTTCTTCTCGTAAGCTTCGGCCGTATAGTCCGCCAGGGCCGGATACCCGGCTGCAAATGCCCGGTGCACCAGGGCCGTGGCGTCATCCCAGGAAGGCTCGTCCTGGTACTGTACCGTCAGGGGCGCCGATATATCGTACCAGCCCATGTGTTCGCCGCCCATGAGGCTTGCCTTGAACGCCAGGATGCTCCGGGCGACGTCGATCTCAGCAAATACTGCTTCAAACATGGCTTCCAGCGTCTCCCGTGAGATCGCCGCCTGGAAGAGGGCCCGGTCGAGATAGTGGTCTATGCCTCGATGGCGGTACAGCGTCAACCGCGTGCCCCCGATGGCGTTCAATGCGGCCGCCGGCACGGTTTCAATAGACGCCCAGGTCTCGTTGCCCCCCTCGAATGCGGCGCGGCGAACCCGCCGGTCGGAGTGTTCCATCAGTGCCCGTCGCTGCGACATGGGAATCTCTTCCCGCCGGCCGTCCGGATAGGCCATCTCGAAGGTCAGCTTGCCCGATATACGGTCGTAGAGACGGCCCCAGGCCTCGATACCGTCGACGCCCAGGTCCGATGCCAGGTGTTCTTTTTCCGTGGACATGGTATGCCGGGACTGCACCCGGATACGCGAGATTCGGTACCGGGCGTCGCGGAGCGCGGAACGGGAAACGAAAGATTCGAAATCTTCGTCTGAAGGAGACTCGAACCCCCGCTGCAGTTCGACGTGAACCTTCGACATCCGTGCGTTCAGCAGGCTCAACGCGCCTTCTTCGGCGGCAAAATCCTCGTTGTTCGCGTCGGCGGAGGTTATACAGGAGACATAGGAACCCAGGTGCCTCAACCGGGTGACGGCACTTTCGAAGGAGAGGACAATACGCTCCCACGCTTTCTGGTTACCGGAGTCCAGTGCCGCCGTGTCCGATGCTTCAGTCAGCAAAGCATCCAGGTCGGCCTTCAGGTCGGCCTTGAATCGGCGCATCTCCGGTCCGTCAAAAGCAGGAAAGTAAGAAGCCAGATCCCAATCCATGTAGTTGAAACTCTTCCCTTCCTATCCTCTGCGCAGGACCCGGCCCGGACGGTGCTTCGTGGGCTCGTGGTCTTCGATAACCGGAATGCCGTTGACGAAAACATGGGGAATGCCGTCGGGAGGCTGAATCGGCGCTTCGAAGGTGGCCCGGTCGGCCACGGTTTGCGGATCGAAGACGACCACGTCCGCCGGAGCGCCTTCGCGCAACACGCCCCGGTCTTTCAACCGGTAGCGTTCCGCCGGGAAGCCGCTCATCTTGTATACGGCTTCTTCAAGGGAGAGCAGATCGCGCTCCCTTACGAATTTCCTGAGCATCTGGGCGAAACATCCCTGCCCCCGGGGATGGGGATGGGTGCAATCATAGACGCCGTCGCTGGCGACCATCATGAGGGGATGGGACGCCGTCCGGTTCAACACGGCGTCGACTTCCTCCTGCGGAACCGGCCAGAACATGATGAACGTCTGTATGCCGTCTTCATCGAGCACGAGGTCGTAGGCAAACTCCTCGTTGGACTTGTTCACGCTCCGCGCGGCCTCGCCCAGGGTCATCCCCGCGAAGTTGCCGGATCGCGTATATCCGATGTACTGTCTGTCAGCCAGGTTCGTCGATTTCAGATATTCGAGCGCTTCGCGGCGGGTTTCCGGCTGGCGCATCCGTTCGAGGACTTCATCCGGACTGCCCGTCTGGACCCACATGGGCAGCTGCATCGTGATATGCGTCATGCCGGCCGGATAGAGATAGGACTCGAAGGTGATGTCCACCCCGTCCTTCATCGCCTGTTCAAGGATCGGGCCCGTCATGCCGTCGACGCGTTCGTGGGATACGTGAACGGGTATGCCGCTGGCGCGATTCAGGTCGATGATCTCCTGCCAGGCCCGGTCCCGTCCCAGGATCTGGTACCTCAGGTGCGCGGCGTAGATCCCGTCGTATTCCAGGGCCACCTTGCATAGCGCCACCAGTTCCTCGAAAGGCGCGTTGGCGCTGGGCTGGTAGTCCAGTCCCAGGCAGAGGCATCCGGCGCCTGCTTCCATCCACGCACGGGTCTCCGTTTCCATGACTTTCAACTGGTCCGGACTAGGAGGCCCGGGATCCCATCCCATGGCCTTGACGCGGACGGCGCAGTGCGGAACCTGCGGATACACATTGGCCGGCGAGCGGCCGGGAAAGAGGTCCAGGTAGGATTCGATGGTGGGCCAATTGACCGGTTCCAAAGGCTCGCCGTAGGCAAACTGCGTGTAGTGCCATAGGGGCAGGGCATCCTCGGGAGCCAAACCCGCCCAGCCGAATCCATCCGGCGCGAGCAAGTGGGTCGTCACGCCCTGACGGAGACCGCCCATCTGGTCGCGGCCGCCTAGCAGGGAATTCTCGGAGTGTACGTGGACGTCGATAAAGCCGGGGCAGACGATGTGGCCACCGGCGTCGATGGTCCGGGCGGCCTCGACATCCGCCAGGTCTCCGATCCCTTCCACGCGGCCGTCCCGCAGTCCCACGTCTGCCCGGTACCGGCCGGTTTTCCCGGTACCATCGATTACCTCACCGCCGCGAATGACGACGTCGAAGGCCATTCATTCCTCCAGTCATGATTTATCAGGCCACGGAAAACGGGCTTTGTATTCGGGCTTGCCTTGAATGTCCTGCCGTACGCGGAACAGGCCGCCGCCGCGGTAACCCTGTCCATATGCCTCCCAATCGTAGTCCTTGGGGTCGAGAGGCGAGCCGGGTATCACTTCGATCCCGGCGGTCGTGACGTAGATGTCAGTCAGATCCGGACCTCCGAACATGACGCTCGAAGTCTGTATAGCCGGTAGCGCGATGCGACGCTCCTCCACGCCGTCCGGGTCGAACCGGATAATGCATCCGTCGAACCAGACCGCCGTCCAGACGTAACCTTCGGAATCGACGGTCATCCCGTCCGGCACACCCGCCGTATCGGGCAGCTTGACGAAATCCCGACGGTTGGAGACCGAGCCGGTCGCCCGATCGTAATCATAGGCGTAGATCGTCCGCACGGCCGAATCGGTGTAGTACATGATGGATTCGTCCGGCGAGTAACCCATGCCGTTGCTGCACCCGATCCCCTCCTCGATGACTTCCACACCGCCGTCCGGATCGAAGCGGTACAGTTTGCCCAGACCGCCGTCGATCAGGGAGCCAGCGAACATCCGGCCGCCGGGGTCGGCCGTCACGTCATTGAAGCACAACGGTTCTCCTTCATGGGTCTCGTCGAAAATGCGCACCCAGTCCTCGTCGGAGTTCCATAGTACGACGCCGTCCCAGATGCAGGCCACAAGGCCGCCGTATTCGTTGAAGGCGAACCCGCCTACGTTGAAGCCGTCGTGCACCTGTCGGTTCTGATTCGTCGCCGGGTCATACGAGAAGAACCTGCCGGTCCGGATGTCGGTCCACATCAGCGTCCCGCTGTCCGGATCCCAGACGGGCCCCTCGCCCACCGTCGCATCTACTTCTGCAATCTTTTCAATGGTCGCCAACATGGCATACTCCGGTTGATCGGTCATGAAGGCAGAAATCGACCTGCCACAGAACAGAAATGTACGCGTGCGGTACCGCCGGGGAAGGACGTATCGACGGGATTGCAAGTATATATACCAAAAGATGTCAAGGGTCAAGGCGGGACATGGGGGAAATCCGGTGGGGCCGGCACGGGATTCCGGGATCGTGTGTGGCAAGACGGCCGGGACTTGTATTCCAAGACGGCCGGGACTTGCATACCTGGTATTCAAAGGTATATATTAGCCAAACCAGAAGAGTTATATACAAAGCAGTATTAGGCCTGTAGTTACGTTTGGTTTCTATGGAATGAGTCACTGAGTCCGGGACCGGGATGCAATGAAGACATATCTGGAAGGCTGCGGCGTACCCACGACACAAATCGGCCAGGCCGAGGTCCCCCGCCTGATCATGGGCATCCATCCCTACGATGGCTGTTCCTACCAGGACAAGGCGCGGGATGCGGCGAATTTACGCTCCTTCAGCCGCGTACAATCGGTGGCCGCCGTGCTTAGATACGCCGTCGAGGAAGGCGGCATCACGGCCATCCAAGTAGATCACATGCTGCCCAAACTCGACCGGCTGCATCTGCAGGCCATCTGGGAAACCGAGCAGCAGACCGCCACGCAACTGGGCATCGTGGCATACATCCTGATCCCGGTCACGCTGGACGGCGAAATCGTCTCCTATTCGGATCGTGCCCATTCGACCTTCTACGGCCGCAACGAAGCCCTCGCCGGCCAGGCCTTCCGTGACCACTTCAGCCGCGACGACATCATCCGCTATAACCTGGGGGACACCTTTGAAGGCATCGTCACGCCGGAGACCGTACCGCCGTACACGGAAGCGGACGCCGCCCGTTTCGAGATCGATTACGGTATCCTGGAGCAGTACCTGGGTTTCTTCGCCGGGTGCGATATCCTCGTAGCCGACCCGGGCGCCGAGATCGACCTGCTCGCGATGACCGGGCGCTTCGATCTGATCCGGGAGTACCTCGACTTTCTGAGGGAAAGGTTCGACACCGTGATCACGAGCGTCCACCACGCCGGGGTCACCCTGCCGCTGCTCGAGGCCGAGAACATCCCCGTCGACGGCTACCTGACTACCGTAAATGCCCCCGGCACCTTCATGTTTCCCACCCGTGACGTGGCCATCGACGCCATCAGGCAGGCCAGTAAGCCCGTCATCGCCATCAAGCCGATGGCCGGCGGCCGCTACCTGGGACACAAGGCCTTCGAGTACGTATTCGATGAGATCGGCGTTTCGGCCTCCATGTTCGGGATGGGGACCCTGGACCAGGTCCGTGAGACCACGCAGGCCGCACGGGAAGTGCTGGGCGCCGCCTGACCATATTAGTAAACCAGGGCGCCGCCTGATCGGAGTAGTAAACCGCTAAGCCCCATCCTCCACCATGGGCACGAACCGCACGCCGCCGTGGTGAACCTTGACCGCTTCGTCCCCCGACCGCGTTACGGTGTACAGTTCCTCCCCGATGGGGACGACCATTTTCCCTCTGTTCTTCAGCTGGCCGAATAGGATATTTGGCAGGACCCTAGGCGCCGCCGTCACCATGATGCCGTCGAAAGGCGCTTCCGCGGGCCAACCCCCGTGGCCGTCTCCGATCCGGTAATGGATGTTGTCGTACCCAAGGGATTCCAGCGTCTCCCGCGCTCGCCGGCCCAGGACACCCAGCCGTTCCACCGTGTATACGGATCGGGCGAGCCGGGCCAGGATCGCCGTCTGATAGCCCGATCCCGTGCCGATCTCCAGGATCCGGTCCGATTCATTCGCATCGAGCAGCCTGGTCATCAGCCCCACGATATAGGGTTGGGACACGGTCTGTCCCAGGTCGAGAGACACGGCACAGTCTTCGTAGGCGTGAGACCTGAACGCCTCGGGAATGAACCGATGCCGCGGCACGGCGCGCATGGCCTCGATCAGCCGGGGTTCGTCGATGCCGCGCCCGACGATCTGCTCCTCGATCATCCGATCCTGGGGGGAAACAGGGCCCGCACCCCGTCCTTTTTTCTTGAAAAAACGAGATAGCAGCATGGTCCGTTCAGTCTAAGTTGGCCCCCTGGCCGGAGCAAGGCAAATCACGACGAGTCCATGAACAGGAGCCCTGGCGGACCCTCGCCGAATCCTACCGCTCGGACAACTCCTGCGTGGACCCTACCCTGCTTGACACGCAATGGCCTGGACGCTAAGTTCTCCGTGCCCTTCATGCACCTGGCGAATGGATTTCACAGAACACCTGGGAAAGGACATAACCGCATGCATCCCTTCGAAGACCTGCACGTGCCCGAAGGAAGCGTGGGCATCCACTGGTTCGGACAGAGCTCTTTCGGACTAAAGCACCCGGACGGCACGGTGATCCAGGTCGATCCCTACTTCCCCCGCGAACGGCCCGCGGACCGGTTCGTCCATGCCCGTCCGCCCCTGGACGAAGGGACGCTGAAGACCGACTTCGTGCTGCTGACCCACAACCACGGCGATCACACCTGCGTGGAATCGCTGGGGCGCCTGTCGACCGCCTTTCGAGATGTTCGTTTCGTGGGTCCGATCGAGAGCATGAACGCGCTCAAGGAAGCAGGATTCAACAGCGGGAGCATGACGGTTGTCACGGCGGGGGACACTGCCGAAATTGGATCGTCGAAGGCGCACACGGTATGGGCCAAACCGCCTGAGGGCCTGCCCCAAGACAGCATCGCACCGCCCGACGTGCAACACCTTGGCTACGTCGTCGAAATGGGACCGGTCCGTGTGTACATCTCCGGCGACCCGGTCAATACGTTCGGCAACCACGAATCCCTGCTCGCACCGGTACGGGACCTGCGGCCGCATATCGGCTTTCTGACCAATCACCCGAACGAGGGCGAATTCCCCTTCTTCGACGGATCGGCCCGCATCGCCGTTTCCCTTGGGCTGAAAACCGCCGTGCCCGCCCATTACGCCTGTTTCGTCGCCCGTGACTACGATCCCCGGGAATGGGCATCCCATCTGCCGGAAAGCGGACCGGAACCCCTGATCATTCCGTATAACCAGTCCACCGTGTACAGCCCCTGAGGCCGGTGGCCTGGAGACACACCGAGTCGACCCGATGTCTGGCTGATCCGCAGCCGCCAGATGAAAGGATACCGATCAATGCATACAGAAGCACTGTACGACACGCTGAATTCCGTAACCGCCATACCCGTCGTGCCTTACCGCGGCCGCGCCATCGACCTGGACGGTCACCGGAAGAACGTCCGGTACCTGATGGACAACAACTATCTGGACGGAAACCGGAAGCGCGTGATCGGGATCGCGGGCACGAGCCTGATCCACCACTTTTCCTTCGAGGACCAGATGCGGGTCATCGCTGCGACCGGCGAGGAGATGGGTGACGACGGGTTCCTGATGTCGGGTATCGTGCCGAATCCCCTTTCCCAGGCCGGGGACCTCGTTCGCAGGCAATCGGCCCTGCCCCGTCCGCCGGACGTTTACCTCATCATGCCGCTGACCGGCGTAGCCGATCACGAAGAGACCTACGAGGATTACATGGCTTTCGCCGAACGGCTCGGTGCATCCTGCGGCGCCCGCTTCCTGCTGTACATGCGGTCGAAGGACTACGTGAACCCGATCACCCGGCTCGTCAAAGACTCCCAATACATCGTCGGCGTGAAGGTGGGTACGAACGAGGAAGAGGTCGCTCCGCTTATCGAAGGCATCGGCGATGACGGCATCGTCATGTGGGGGATCGGCGACCGGAGCACCCGGGCCGCCGAAATGGGCGCCAGGGGCCACACCTCGGGCATCGCCATCGTCGCGGCCCGCGCGGCGGATGAAATCAACAACGCCCAGCGTCGGGGCGACTTCGCGGAATCTGCCTGCGTGGAAGCCTGCATATCAGGCCTCGAACATCTGCGGTTCATGAATAGCCGGCAGTACAACTATTCCGCGGTAATCGAGGCGATGATCATCGGGGGGTGGGAAGACGTGGAGGCGGGCGAGGGCGGTCCGTTCAATCCGCGGGTGCCGCGGGACATAGCCGATCTCGTGGCTGAATCAATTAATCCGCTGCGGGAATACCACTAGGCATTGACTCCGCGCACCGATGCACTCGATAAGAGGCGCCGCGCAACGGAAGGTACCAGTGGCGTAGCGCCACCAACCGACCGGTTTCTGCAGTATCCTCGAACGGTTCCGGATTTCCTCAGTACACGATCTGCGAAATCGCCTTGGATATCAGCGCGATGGCGATGGCGATCATGCCTATGAGTCCGATGCCGGCCCCGTAGCCGGCCAGAACAATGGGCACGTATGCCATCCATTTCTCTTCGCCGAAGCGCTTGGAGAAGTAGTAGCGCCCAAGGATGGCGCCGAAGAAGGTCGGCAGGGTCTGCCAGAGCGGCATGGCCAGGCCGCCGACCAGGCCGTAGAAGAAAAGCGGCGAGGCGCCCACGAGCGTGAGCAGACCGAACAGCCCGCCCGTTACGCCCAGGCCGGCGATGATATACTCGATCTTGATGATATCGAAGATGAACGTGATGCCGCCGGGCAGGGTGGACTTCACCCAGATGGTCCGCATGGCCGCGTTGAGGGGCCACATCTTCTGCACGAAGGGATAGGCTGCCGACGGGATCGGGTTGAGCTTCCACACGAGCGAGTAGAAGATGAAGCTGCAGACGAACATCAGGATGGTGGTCACCGCGGTCAGCTTGACCACGCTGCCGAAGGTCGTCTTGGTGAGATCCAGCTGCTTGAAGGTTTCCGCCACCTTTCCGTGTTCGAAGATGGGTATCGGCGCGAACCACACGGCGACCCCCTTGTAGCCTGACAGCAGGAAGGATGCTTCCTTGACGAAGGGGAAGGAGGAACCGTATGGCGAGCCGGTGATGCCGATCATCCGGGCCCCGATATAGGAAAATACCGGCGACCAGAGGTATCCGAAGATGGCGCTGATCCACCACGGAAAGTCGGGGATCAGAAAGTAGAGTATGACCACGAATCCCGTCGTGCTGACGAACCAGAAGATGAATACGAGCCAGATCGGCAGGTCGCCCCGGCCCTCCGGCGTCGGGCGCACCCCCGTGTCCCCGTCGGGGTCGTTACGCTTCTCCCGGTTGGATTTCAGTATGGCCCGGATGGTCGCCGTGAATCCAACGATGCCGATGACGAGGGAGGCGCCAATGGTGAAGCTGAGCCAGAAATCGATGTTGTTGGATATCTGGGTCGGAATGAGCGACATCCCGGGTTCCCAGGTGGTCAGGATGCCGTTGTGATAGAGCAGGGGATTGGCGACGAGGGCGATTACGGCCGACGACACGAAGGTGCCGATCACGACCCAGAAGGGCAGGACGAATCCCGCGACGAGGGTGCCGAGATCGGTCCCGATGCCCACCATGGTCGCGGGCAACACTTCCTTGAGACTGGTGGTGAAATCGATGAAGGGGATGGGCAATATGGTGATGGGCGTGACCAGGAACGTGCTGGACAGGATGGGTATCATCACGTACAGGAGTCCCCAGGACACCCCGATTACGGATCCGATGCTGAATGCCCGCCATCGCCAGCCCTCCTTGTTCTGCGAAGTCTCGGCCAGCGCCGTTGCGCCGCCCGCGTGCACCCTCGCCAGGGGGAAGGTCAGCCTCTCCACGTCGTTGGTAACCCGGAAGAGAATGTACCCCATCGAATAGGAATTGACCGCGAAGAGGACGGTCACCGCGGTGAGGACGAGGACGGGCACGAACCAGTCCATGTGGAAGAACGTCCGGCTCGCCAGCGCCCCGGAATCCAGCGTCGGAACGACCCAGGTGGGGATCAGCGTGGCGATGCCCGTGGCTTCCGGAGACTGCAGGTAGTACTGCTCCCAGATCAGGTGGGCGAAGGGACCGCCGGTGATGCCGGTGTTCATCGCGTTCCCCGCGGCGGCCAGTCCGGCCGCGGCCCAGTACAGGATCATGATTTCCTGCCGGGTCATCTTGACGAGGGACCGTTTGGCGATCTCGAGGAACAGGATGACGGTAACCCAGTCCGCCGCGCCGGTCTGCCCACCCGTCACCAGGCTCAGGTAGATCGATCCCGGCAACATGACGAAACCGACGAACAGGCACGCCCAGATCGTCTTCAGGTTGAATCCTGAAAGGTAGGGTTCGTCCGATTCTCCGAACAACGCGGTATCGGCATTCCGATACTGTTCCGGTCTGTCTTCCTTCATTTCCTCTTCACGCACCGACACCGGACACCCCCTGAAGGGATACAGCGGTTGATTCCTGTAACACCCTGTACGCCAACTAGATACTAATTATATACATTGGCAGTTATCTATTTAAAACTCGTAGGGTCATGCATGGTCGGATACCAAGTCAGACAAGATAGGACCCCACTTATCACTGTCAAGGTGTATTTCCTTTCCCGAATCTCATGACGAAAGGCCCGGAAGGACCCCGGTCCGGTCGCCGATCGATGCGCCCAGCGCTTCCCGGAGACCCGTGTAGCGCTCGACGACCTGGTTATTCTTCACCGCGATGGCAAGGGCCTTGGGCGTCCCGATGATGACGGCCAGCGCCCTGGCCCGGGTCAGCGCGGTATACAGCAGGTTTCGCTGCAGCATGATGTAGTGGGTGCTGTAGAGCGGCAGGATGATGGCCGGATACTCGGACCCCTGGCTTTTGTGGACGCTGATGGCGTAAGCCAGGATCAGTTCGTCCAGTTCGCCATAGTCGTACCGGACGGTATCCTGGAAGGAGATGTCCACGGTCTGGGCATCCGGGTCGATCTGCCTGATGCGGCCGATATCGCCGTTGAAGGTCATTTTCCCGTAATTGTTCCGCGTCTGCAGGACCTTGTCGCCTTCGCGCAATTCCCGGTCGCCCCGCTGCAGGGAGGACCCCGACGGGTTCAGCACCTGCTGCAGCTTCAGGTTGAGTTGATCCACGCCGATATCCCCGCGGTACATGGGGGTGATCACCTGGATATCGTTGAAGGGATCGAGTCCGTAGCTTCGGGGCAGGCGATCCGTGCACAGTTCGGCGATCCGATCTGCGCCGGCCGACGGGTCGGGTTCGTTGATGAAAAAGAAATCGCCCTCGTTCCTGTTCTTCGTGTCCGGCATTTCGCCCCGGTTTACCCGGTGCGCATTCATCACGATGCTGCTTTCCAGGGCCTGGCGAAAGATCTCGGTCAGTCGGACCACTGGTACATGGCCGGCGTCGATCATATCCCGGAGGACGTTGCCCGCGCCCACCGAAGGCAACTGGTCGACGTCGCCGACCATGATGAAGCGGGCGGAGGTCTTCACGGCCCGAAGCAGGGCGTTCATCAGGACCGTATCCACCATGGAGGACTCGTCCAGGATGACCAGGTCGGCTTCCAGCCGGTTATCCTGGTCGCGGCCGAATTCCATGACGCCCGGGTTGAACTCGAGCAGCCGGTGGATGGTCTTCGCTTCGGCGCCGGTCACTTCGGACAGCCGTTTCGCGGCACGGCCGGTCGGCGCCGCGAGCAACACTTTTCCGCCCACGCGCGTGAACAGGTAGACAATGCCCTGCACGCAGGTGGTCTTGCCGGTTCCGGGCCCTCCGGTTATCGCCAGGACGCTCTGAGAAGCCGAAGTGTGGATCGCCTCGCGCTGTTCCCCGTTGAAGACGATGCCCCGTTCCTTTTCTATATGCCCGATGTGTTCGTCGATTCGTCCGGTGGACGGCGGGGTGCGCCGATGATCGGCCAGGCGGGCGATATTCCGCGCTATCCCCTGCTCGGCGTAATAGAGAGGCTGGAGATAAACCCGGTCGTCATCGCGAAGGACGACCTCGGCCTTGACCAGGGCTTCAAGACCGGTCGGAACGGCGGCGGGATCCACGTCCAGAAAGCCGATGCACTCCTCGACGAGCGCTTCGAAGGGCACGTAGACGTGACCGTCGTCGGCCTGGGTCTCCAGGACATACCGGATGCCGGCCTGGACCCGGGCGGGGTCTCCGGGATCGACTCCCAGGTTCATGGCGATCTTGTCGGCGGTCTTGAAACCGATGCCCCAGATGTCCGTGGACAGGCGGTATGGATTCTCCGTGACCTGCCTGATGGCCTCGTTACCGTAAGTCTTGTAGATTTTCACCGCGTAGGCCATGCTGACGTTATGACCGATCAGAAACTGCATGACCTCCTGGATGTGCTTCTGTTCCTCCCAGCCCGATCTGATTACGGCGATGGTCTTCCGCGCGATGCCCTTGACTTCGGACAGCCGGTTCGGCGTCTTTTCGATGACCGTGAGGGTGTCTTCGCCGAAGTGATCGACGATCATCGCGGCCTTGGCCGGCCCCAGTCCCTTGATGAGCCCCGAACCCAGGTACTTGCGTATGCCGTCCGCGGAAGTGGGCTGGATCGTCTTGGAATCTACGATCTTGAACTGCTTGCCGTACTGCTTGTGTGTTACCCAGTATCCGGCGACTTCGACGCGTTCGCCGGGCGCCATTTTCGCAAGTTCGCCCGTTATGGTCAGCAGTCCGTCCCGCGTGGATGCGCGGGCAAGGTTCTCGGTAGTCCGGCAGGCGTCCGGTTCGGCGCGCATTCGCGCGACCGTGTAGCCGGTCTCCTCGCTCTGGTAGGTGATGCGTTCGATGGTACCGGTGAGAATGTCCATGCCTGACCGGGGTGGGGACGACTACCGCTCATCGTCGGCGTAGACTACGGTGTCATCCGCCTTCGCGTAGGTGAACAGCTCGGCGTCGGAAAAGAAACGGGGCACTTCGGCCCGCGCCGTCTCCAGGGAATCGGAAGCGTGCACCAGGTTGCACTGCACGCTCATGCCGAAATCGCCTCTGATCGTGCCCGGGGAGGCCTGCCGCGCGTTCGTCACACCGCAAAGGCTCCGCACGACGTCCACGGCATCGACGCCTTCAAGACACATTGCCACTACCGGCGTTTCCTGCATGAAGGACTTGATTCGGGGGAAAAAGGGCTTGTCGGACAGGTGTCCGTAGTGCTCGTTCAGTATCCCATCGGTCAGCTGCATCATCTTGAGACCGGCGACCTTGAGCCCCTTGCTTTCGAAACGGCCGGTGACGAGGCCGATCATCCCGCGCTGCACGGCATCCGGCTTGATGAGTACAAGCGTTCGTTCCACGGACTGATTCTCCTTGAAAAAGTGGGTCGACTCAGTGGATTTCAACCTCGTGCAATGTAGGTTTCGCTACCCACAGTGTCAACGAAAATGGCCCGGTTACAAAGTACGACGATTCTTTGAAATTGCGGTGGACTTTGTGGCGGCCGGCACGTATAATGTCGGTGGGTTTCTTGAAAACACAACCGGGGTGAGCCAATGTGGGAAGACGACGAAATTCGCGAGGAGTGCGGTGTCTTCGGCATTTACGGCGACCCGGCTGCCGCCAAGCTGACCTTTCTGGGCCTATACGCCCTCCAGCACCGCGGCCAGGAAAGCTCCGGCATGGCCGTCTCCGACGGCGACCATATCGAGTCCCACCGCGCCATGGGACTGGTCAGCGAAGCCTATGAGCACGGCGATCGCGTGGCCGATCTCGATGGCCATATCGCCATCGGCCACAACCGGTATTCCACCACCGGCACGTCCAACGTCGACAACGCACAGCCCTTCATGGTCAACTTCAAGCGCGGACAGTTGGCCACCGCTCACAACGGTAATTTCACCAATACCGGCGCGCTCCACCTGTCGATGGAAGAGACCGGATCCATATTCCGCACCTCGTCCGACAGCGAGATCGTCCTGCATCTCATCGCCCGATCCAACGAGCCAGACCTTCCCTCCATGATCTCCGACGCCTTACGCCACGTCGAAGGCGCCTATTCCATCGTATTCCTGTCCGGGACGCAACTCATTGGCGTTCGGGATCCCCGCGGATTCCGCCCGCTATGTCTGGGACGCATCGGGGATGCCCACGTGCTCGCTTCGGAAACCTGCGCCTTCGACATCATGAACGCGGAGTACGTCAGGGAAGTGAACCCGGGGGAAATGGTCGTCATCGACGAGAACGGAATCCAGTCCTACTTTCCCTTCGATCGCGCGGAACCTGCCTCCTGCATCTTCGAATACATTTATTTCGCCCGGCCCGACAGCAAGGTTTTCGGGGAAAACAGCGACAAGTTCCGCCGGCGTTTCGGCCGCCGGCTGGCGGAGGAGCACCCCGTGAACGCCGATATCGTTATCGCCGTGCCCGATTCCGCCACAACCGCCGCGCTGGGCTACTCAGAGCATTCGGGAATCCGGTTCGAAATCGGCCTGATCAGAAATCACTACGTGGGACGGTCATTTATCGACCCGGACCAGTCCATGCGGGAGTTCACGGTGAGACTGAAGTACAACCCGGTCCAGGGCGTGCTGCGAAACCGGCGGGTGGTCCTCGTGGACGATTCCATCGTGCGGGGCACGACGCTCAATCAGCTGGTAAGGCTCATCCGCAGCGCGGGTGCCTCCGAGGTACACGTGCGGATCAGCAGTCCCCCCATCCGCCACCCGTGCTATTACGGGATCGACATGCAGAGCCGGGGTGAGCTCATCGCTTCGCAGACTCGGGTGGATGAGATCCGCACATACCTGGGTGCGGACAGCCTGGGTTACTTGTCCATCGAGGGCATGGTAAAAATCGCGAAGGAATACGGCAAGTCAGGGACGGGGTATTGTACGGCCTGCTTCAGCGGAGACTACCCGGTCGTCCCCGAAGATTCACTTAACAAGCTCATGCTGGAATCGTAGCGCCTGCGAGCTGCCTGAGGCATGCGAGCCGCCTGAGGCTGCGAGCCGCCAGAGGCGCACTGATCCAGGGACGGTACCACTCGTACCGCTCATGACAGGGCGACAGGGCAGGGCCATCCTGCCTGGCGGCAGGCATATCAAGGCGCTTCTTTTGCCTGTGCTTCCTTCTTCTCCCGATCCGGGAAAAAACCCAGGATCGTGACCAGCTTCTCCCGCAAACTGGTCCTGGGTACGACCTGGTCCACGAAACCTTTGGTCAGGAAAAACTCGGCGGTCTGGAATCCTTCCGGCAGACTCGACCCTATGGTCTGTTCGATCACCCTTCCACCGGCGAAGCCCATCATGGCGCCCGGCTCTGCCAGGGTGAAGTCTCCCAGCGAAGCATAACTCGCCATCACGCCGGCCATGGTCGGATTCGTAATCACGACGACAAAAGGGATCTTCTCCTCCGACAGGCGGTTCAGCCAGAGTGAAGTCTTCGCCATCTGCATGAGGGAGAGGATGCCTTCCTGCATGCGGGCTCCCCCCGAAGTGGCGACCACAAGCAGCGGTATCTCCAGGTCGAGCGACCTTCTGATGGATCGCGTCACTTTCTCGCCGACCACGGACCCCATGCTCCCGGCCAGGAAGGAACCATCGTGGATGGACAGGGATACGAGCCTTCCGTCGATGCGGCCGGTGCCCGACACCACGGCCTCCCTCATGCCCGTCCTTTTCTGGTACCGCTTCATGTAGTCCGGGTAGTTCTCCTTCTCCTTGAACTCGAGCGGATCGACGGTGCGCAGATCCGTGTCGGTCTCCTCGAAGGTGTCCGTGTCCATGATCAGGGAGATATACGCCTGATGGCCGATCTTGAAATGAAACCCGCACTGGGTGCACACATTGAAGTCCCGTTCGAGCTCCGCCTTGTACAGCATGGCGTCGCACTTGTCGCACTTTACCCATAACCCCTTCGGGATTTCCTTGCGCTTCTGCGGGTTTAAACCCCGCTGTCTTCTTTCAAACCAGGCCATATTCGACTCGCTTGCGTTATAAATGTTAAATTACAACCGTCTTAATGTTGGCCAGCCACCCTGCGGTCCCGACCGGCCAGGCCGATCTGGCGGACCAGGCGGACCAGGCGGACCAGCAGATCCGAACAGAGGCCGGCCGACGATTCAACCGTTGACACTACGTCGGCGACGTCTGCGGATTCGCCGGTTCGACCGGTCCAGACATTGGAAATGCACGATACGGCCGCGGTCCGCATACCAAGCCCCCGGCCTGCCAGTACTTCCGGTACGGTAGACATGGTCACCGCATCTGCTCCCAGCGTTTTCAGCAGAGAGATTTCGGCACGGGTCTCGAAAGAAGGTCCTGGCATCCATGCTAAAATTCCCTGTTGAACAGACCGATTTCTTTGTATACTAATCTGTAGAAGCGATGCCCTCAAATCCTCATCGTAACAGGGATCACGGTCTGTACCTGGAGTCAGGTTTCCCATCATGTGACGACCAATGGGATGGATATGCTGGCGAACGACCATGAGGTCACCCGGCGCGTACCGCGGATTCAGTCCACCGGCGGCATTGGTCACGATCAGAACCTCGACGCCGAACCGGCGCATCACCTCGAGGGGATACGCAATCTGGCTCGCGTCGTATCCCTCGTACAGATGGATACGGCCCTGCATCACAATCACGGATGCCTCGCCCATGGCGCCGAAGACGAGGTTGCCCTCGTGGCCCTTAACGGTCGACACCGGAAAATGGGGGATAGAACCGTAGGGCACAACGGATTTCTGTTCGACTGCCTGGACGCAAGCACCGAATCCAGTGCCCAGGATCATCCCGAAACGGGCCGTTGCAAACCCCTGCGAACCCAGGAAGCCCGCGGTCTCGTCCAACGGTTCATGAAGGGGCATGGCGGGGCGCTTTCTAACGGTTTACTCGCCTCCTTCGACGGCTGCACGCAACTAAGGAGTCCATCATGAGCATCATAACGGTTGCCAGAGAATACGGCAGCGGCGGGAAGGACATCGCGAAAATCATCGCGGACCGCCTCGGCTATGATTGCGTGGACAAGGAACTCATTGCCGAGATCGCTCATACCGCGGGCGTTTCGGAAGATGTCGTCGAGCAGTTGGACGAAGTGGGAGAATCGACCATCAGGCGATTTCTCGGCGAATTGTTCACCCCCACAACTGTCTACTCCCTGTCCCCTGAATATCCGCCGCTCATCTGGCCCTATGTACCGGGGGACGACGAAGGAACGAAGGATCCCACTTCGCTCAAGAACACGTTTCTGGATCGGGGAGAATACCTCCAGATCCTCCAGGATACCATCCGTTCGCTGTCCGACAGAAAACATATCATCATCGTCGGGCGCGGCAGCCAGTGCATCCTGTCGGACAGCAAGAACGTCTTCCACACCCGGTTCATCGCGCCATTCGAATACCGGGTCGACGTGATTATGGACGAGATGAACCTTGCGCATGACCGGGCCGCTGAACTCATCAAGGAGAAGGACCGGCAGCGGGCATTGTACTTGCAGCACAACTATCACCGCGACTGGACGGACCCGACGCTGTACCACATGGTTTTCAACACGTCCCGCACGTCGTGGGAAAACATGGCCGATATCGTGATCGATACGCGACGAAGACTCTTCGGAGACGACGGATGAAGGTCCGTTCACCCGGGTAAACCGCATCGAAAGATAACCCCGGCCAACAGGTATGTCAACAGACGGCTTGTCACCAAGCGCGCCGTGAACCGGTGAGGACTGGCGATGAACTACGAGGTTTCGGACTTCAATACTGAGGTCGTGGAACGAAGCCGCACGATCCCCGTGCTGGTCGATTTCTGGGCGGAATGGTGCGGGCCCTGCAAGATGCTCGGACCCGTGATCGAATCCATAGCCGAACGCAGCCGGGACCGGTGGGAACTCGTGAAGGTAAACACCGAAGTTCACACGGAAATTGCCCGGCAATACGGGATTCAGGGAATACCGAACGTCAAGATGTTCGTAGACGGCGAGGTAAGAGACGAGTTCACGGGCGCACTGCCGGAGCCCATGATCGAACAGTGGCTCAAAAAGGCGCTGCCGAGTCCCCACGCGCAACAACTGGAGGTAGCGCTCCTGCGTCTTGGAGAAGGAGATATGGCAGCGGCCCGCGAATTGCTCGAGGAAGTCCTGTCGTCCGAGCCGGACAACGAACAGGCGGCGGTATGCCTGGCACGCACTATTCTGAATGAAGACCCCGGCCGGAGCCTGGACCTGTTGGGACCGATCGAACCTGGTACGGAATTTCATGACTCGGCGGAGGCCATGCGGACCATAGCCGGCCTGTTCCTTCACCTCGACGCGCCGGAAGGTCTGGAGGAAGATCCGGTCAAGCCGGTCTATGTCCAGGGCATTGAATTCCTCAGGTCGGGCGCATATGATCTTGCCCTGCAGCGTTTCATCGAAGTGCTGGAGAGGAATAGAGCCTACGACGACGACGGCGCCCGCCGGAGTTGCGTGGCGATTTTCGGTTTGCTCGGTGAGCGCGACCCTACGACGCGCCAGTATCGCCGCGCCTTCAGCAACGCTCTGTACGCCTGATCACGACCGAACAGCGGACGCGGAGTACGCGTTACGCGGAGTTACGCGTTACGCCGGTCAAACGTCCAGGGGATTGGCCTTTTCGGGATCGATTTCCAGTTTGCGCATGGCCCGCTCCGGGACGTCCGGGGAGAGTTCGCCATTCCGGGCGAGGGCATTGAGGGTACCCAGGGTGATGAAGCGGGCGTCCATCTCGAAGAAGTTCCGCAATGCCGGACGGCTGTCGCTCCTTCCGAAACCGTCCGTACCCAGCGAGACCACGGGGCCCGGCACCCATCGCGCAACGGAGTCCGGCAGCGCCCTGACGTAGTCGGAGGCCATGACGTACACTCCTCCGGTATCCTCGAGACATGATGAAATATACGGCACCCTCGGCGCTTCCGACGGGTGCAGCAGGTTCCAGCGTTCGGTATCCATGGCGTCGCGACGCAGTTGCTTGTAACTCGTCACGCTCCATACGTCCGCTTCGACACCGAAGTCCTCGGCCAGCATCTCCTGGGCTTTCAACGATTCGTTTATAATGGAACCGCTTCCGAAGAGATGGGCTTTCGCAGCACGCCCGTTCAGCGAACGCAACCGGTACATGCCCTTCAGGATGCCTTCTTCCACGCCTTCCGGCATGGACGGCATGGCGTAATTCTCGTTCTGCACGGTGATGTAGTAGAACAGATCCTCCTGATCGACGTACATGCGCCTTATGCCGTCCTTGATGATAGTCGCCAGTTCGTAAGCGTAGGCCGGATCGTAAGTCCGCAGGTTGGGTACCGGGTCGGCGAGCAGGTGACTCTGGCCATCCTGGTGCTGCAATCCCTCCCCGTTCAGCGTCGTCCGTCCCGCCGTACCGCCCAGCAGGAATCCCCGTGTCCGCATTTCCGCGGCGGCCCAGATCAGGTCGCCGACGCGCTGCAGGCCGAACATGGAATAGAAGATGAAGAAGGGAATCGTATTGACGCCGTGGGTCGAATAGGCCGTTCCGGCGGCTACGAAGGAGGACAGGGAACCCGCTTCCGTGATGCCTTCTTCGAGGATCTGGCCGTCCTGGGCCTCTTTGTAGTAGAGCAGCGTATCTATATCCACCGGCTCATATAGCTGGCCTGCGTGGGAGTAGATTCCGCACTGGCGGAACAGGGCCTCCATGCCGAATGTACGGGCTTCATCGGGCACGATGGGGACGATCAGCTTGCCGATTTCAGGTTCGCGCAACAGGCGAGAGAGCATCCGCGTAAACACCATGGTCGTCGAGACTTCGCGGCCGTTCGTCCCTTCCTTGAATTCATCGAACACTTCATCCGGCGGCGCGGAGGGCAGGCCGGGATTCACGACGTTGCGCCTGGGAATATAGCCGCCGAGGGTCTCCCTGCGTTCCCGGATATACTCCATCTCGGCACTGTCCACAGACGGTCTGAAATACGGCGCTTCGCGGACCTCGTCATCCGAAAGGGGAATGCCCAGTTCGGTGCGCAGGTGGCGCAGGCCTTCCTCGTCGATCATCTTCTGCTGATGGGCGGTGTTCTTGCCCTCGCCCCATTCACCCAGCCCGTACCCCTTGATCGTCTTGGCCAGGATGACCGTCGGCGCGCCCCGGTGTTCCATGGCGGCCTTGTACGCCGCGTAGACCTTCTCCTGGTCGTGACCGCCGCGGTTGATGGTCCGCACGTGCTCGTCGGTGAGCAGCTTGGACATTTCGATGAGCCTGGGATGTACGCCGAAGAAGTGGTCCCGCTGGTACTTGCCGTCGGAAACGGTGTACTTCTGGTACTGTCCGTCGACGATCTCTCCCATGCGCTTGGTGAGCAACCCCTCGTCGTCCTGGGCCAGCAGGGGATCCCATCCGCTACCCCAGATCACCTTGATGACGTTCCAGCCGGCCCCGTGGAAGGCGGCTTCCAGTTCCTGTATGATCTTGCCGTTTCCCCGGACGGGTCCGTCCAGACGCTGCAGGTTGCAATTTACCACGAAGACCAGGTTGTCCAGCTTCTCACGGGCCGCCAGGGTAATGGCGCCCAGGGCTTCGGGCTCGTCCGTTTCTCCGTCCCCGAGGAATGCCCATACCTTGCGGCCATTGCCCTGCTTCAGGTCCCGGTCTTCCAGGTACCGGTTGAAACGGGCCTGGTAGATGGACATGATGGCGCTCAGTCCCATGGAAGCCGTAGGGAAAACCCAGAAATCGGGCATGAGCCAGGGATGGGGATAGGAGGACAGCCCGCCGCCAGGACGCAGTTCGCGGCGAAAATTGTCCAGGTGCTGTTCGTTGAACCGCCCTTCGATATAGGCCCGGGCGTAGACACCGGGAGAAGAGTGGGGCTGGAAGAAGATCTGGTCGCCGTCGTATCCGTCGCCCGGTCCTCTGAAGAAATGGTTAAAGCCGACTTCATAGAGATTGCAGACCGAAGCGTAGGTGGCGATGTGGCCGCCGAGGGACTTGTCCGCCGTGTTGGCGCGCACGACCATGGCCATGGCGTTCCACCGGATGATATTGCGGATCCGGTGTTCGAGTTCGTGGCTTCCGGGATAGGGCGGTTGCTGTGCGGGCGGGATGGTGTTGATGTAGGGCGTGTTCTCGGCGAAAGGGAGCCGTACGCCCTTGCCGCGGGCGTGGGCCTGGAGTTGGGCGATCAGCTGACGCACTCTACCCGGACCGGAGTTCTGGAGCACGTAATCCAGCGATTCGAGCCATTCCAATGACTCTACACGTTCCTGGTCGATTTCATACTCCGAGCGCGAGGAATCCTGCGTCATTTCCAGTCCGTGGACCGATGTGAACGATGGGGCTGCGCACCGTCATTTTCCGGAACTGCGCGCCATTGTTCGCCGCTTGAATCGTACTTCCAATGTATCCTGCGGACCCCACGCTCGCAACAAAAATCACGGTCGCTGTCCGCACGGCGAAAACACAGTTTTGTATTGCCTGCTTGGGTGGAATAGGTCATTTTGGGACATTGCCGCATCAAATCGGTACAAATCCGAGAAGCGCATTTCAAGCCCGGATGGCCCGGTATGCGAATGCCACAAGAGCCAAGCCGAAGACCTAGCCCATGATCGCATTCCATCGCTCTTCTTTCCACTGGAAATCCTGGCCGTGGAAACCCGATCCGGTTTTCAAGTATACGGGCGGTTTTGTCGGGGTGCCGGGACAGGCCTACCAGGTGCGGTTCCACCTCGAGGCGGCCTGTACCGTGGAGGACGACTCGGGACACCGTACCAAAATATACCTGGGCGCTCCGTGTCGCTCGGAATACACGATTGCCCGCCGAAACCTCTTTCAGATTCCCAGCGACGAATGGCGCATGGCGTTTAGCCGAAGTCAGAGCATCCCTATATCGCGAAGACCGAGTAACGAGGCCGCCGAATACAGGGGTACTCCGCTTGAAAAACAGTTCCAGGCCCACGAAATCGATATCAGGCAGTATGATTCCGAGGAAACCCTGACTGACGCGCGGGCCGTAGTGGACGCGACGATCAACCGGGATCTCATGAATGGCAGGATCGCCTGGACCGACTGCCATGATCCGGACCAGCCGGGTCAAGCAGACCAGGCGGGCCAAACGGGCCAAGCAGACCAGGCGGACCAAACGGACCCAACGGACCAAGCAGGCCAGGCGGACCAAACGGACCAAGCAGGCCAGGCGGACCGGAACATGCGGGTTACCCTTGAATTTCCCGTGGATCTGATCAATATTAACGAGGAAGACGCCGAGTTTCAGGTCTGCACGGGCCCCGTGGTCCTGCCGGATCTGGCAACCTGGGACGGCCGCGAGGTGCATCGCGTGTTTCTGGCGGACGCGGCGATCTCCGGATTCGATCACGCGGAGTTCATCCTCCGCAGGGAGATCGAAGCGGCCGAACGGGAGAAGCACTGGTACGAAGCGCCCCGGGGACGCGACCGCCTGGAACTGAACGAACCGGATAATCCCCCGCCGGATTACCCGCCACGCAGGCCGAGGCCACTGGTCTACAACGAAACCTGGGAAAGGGAATCCGAGAACGTATTTCTGAAGACGAATAACGACGGCTGAAGACGGCGATCGGGCCAACGGCCAACAGGAGAATAAACCATGGCGCAGACGACCCTGCAGGACACCCGTTTCAAGCAGATGCCTACCCCGGAAGACCTGGTCCGCATGTCCCGCGACCTGCAGTACCACCCGGTACGCAACGAGCATCCGGCCGTGTTATCGAGCACGCAGATCGACATGTTCAATGAGCAAGGCTACCTGAAGCCGTTCAGGATCTACTCGGATGCGGAGATCGGCGACATACGGAATGAATTCGACGGCATGATCGAAAAAGTCATGGCGCGGGGGGACCACAATTACTCCATCATATCGGCCCACCTGAAATCTGGCATGGTCCACGACATCATGAACGAGCCGAGAATCGTCGCCTACATCAGCGACCTCCTGGGCGACGACATCGTGGGCTGGGGCGCCCATTTCTTCTGCAAGCTTCCCGGGGACGGCAAGATCGTCAACTGGCACCAGGACGCCAGTTTCTGGCCCCTCTCGCCGTCGAAAACGGTGACCGCCTGGCTGGCCATCGACGACGCGGACACGGGCAACGCCTGCATGCGCTTCGTGTCGGGATCCCATCACCATGGGCACCTGACCTACCACCTGAGCGAAGAAGCCGAGAACAACGTGCTCAACCAGACCGTGGAAGAAGTGGGGATGTTCGGGACCGAGGTAGATATCGAGCTCAAGGCGGGAGAGATCTCGCTCCACAGCGACCTGCTATTGCACGGATCGGGACTCAACACGTCGGACCGCCGCCGCTGCGGCCTGACGCTCAGGTTCTGCGCCGCCTCCGTCCGCGCCGAACTCAACTGGAACAAGGAAGGCGTGATCGTCAAGGGATCCGATCCAACGGGCCATTGGGCCGATCTGCCGCGCCCCGCGGTGGATAGCGTGTAGGTAGGCGAGACTAACCGTCCACAGTGATTTGACGATCACAACATTGAGTACTCGCAGGATGGTGAACTAGATCAGTACTGCGTTACAGAAGTCCTTCGAGGTCACGTTCAAACCAGCGAGATATGCAAGCGCCGTCCCAGTGCATCGGCCGCCCGTTCCAGGGTTTGCAGTGTGACAGATCCATTCTCCGGATCCAGCAGGCGATCCAGTGAGGCACGACTCGTGTGCATACGTCGGGCCATTTCGGTCTTGCTCAGTCCCTGATTCGACATGAATTGGTTTACTTGTAACGCAACTGCACGCTTTGCTGCTACTTGTTCTACTTCCTCAATTAGACCTTCTTCTTTCAAATATCCATCGAAGTTGCCACCAACATGTTGGGTATCTATAGTCATCTATTCGCTTCTCCCAGCTTTGCCGATCGCGAAATTGCAGGCTGTAGGTCCTGTCACGCACTGGCTCGCGTCCAGTTTCAGTCTTGTAGAAAACAACACGCAACATGTAAATGCTGTTCCATAACGTGTATCAAATTTGATACACTGTCAATAGAAACTTAGCGATCGATCCATCCCCTTTCGGATTAGTAGGATTCATGAGAGCTTTATCGAATACAATAAGTGCGTCGGAAGGACAGTTTACTTACCCCACGTACACCGCGACGCGGTGCATGGCGTTGTTTAGGTAGCCACCCGGATTCCACGCGATGGCGTGGGGCTGGCTGACGCCCAGAGAGTCGGTGGCCCTCGCCCAAACCTCGTAATACCCATCCTGCGGCAACGAAAACGAAGCGCGCCAGTTCTGCCAGGCGAAGGCGTTGACCGGTTCCTCCAGCGTCGCTCGCTTCCAGGTCGCCCCGAAGTCGACCGAAAGATCAACCGCGGAGACGCGCCCCTTACCTGTCCGCATGGCCCCTTATTTCCACTGAACTGTCATTCGATCTGTGCCCCGTCGCCGGGTGCGTGATGAGCGACTTCACCGGCATGCTTTCTATGATTTGGAAGTCTTTCTCGTCCACGATCTCGCCGGGTTCGATGCCCCGTCGCGGCAATCGATACGAGGTGCCTGTCATCTTGGGCCCGTCGTGCACCTGGTCCCGTATCTCTATGCGGTTCAGCCATTTATGGGAACATGACCCGAGCCATCCCGGTATGATCAGGCGCAACGGGCCGCCGTTCATCGGGTGTATCGGTCGGCTGTTCTGGGCGAAGGCGATGAGGCTGTGTCCATCCATGGCCTTTTCGATCGGTACGCCGCGGGAGATGGGAAGTCCGGCCCTCCACACCGGAAAGGTGGGTATCTGCGCCGTAGTGCGCGGTGTAGACTGCTTCGCGCTTCATTCCGGCGGCCGTCAGTACGTCGGATAGCCGCACCCCCGTCCATTCAGCGCAGGCCACCGCGCCGTAGGTCCACTGTTCGCCTTTCGTCTTCGGGTTAAAAAATGCCCGGCCGTTTCCCGCGTATTCCAGGGTCAACGCCCGGGTGACGACCTCGAACCGGCCTTCAAGATCCTCGAGGTTGAGTATCAACGGACTGTCGACCAGTCCGTCGATCGCAAGCTTCCAGCGCGAGGCGTCCAGATCCTCGGGAACTAACCCGTTGTTGCGAACAAAATGCCTTGCGGTGGGCGTTATGGCGTCGTCGAGGAGGTGTGGCGGGGTTTCCGCGCACATGGGGCGATCATTGAGGACCGTCAGGCCGTCCTTGCCCTGAATGGTGTTCTCTGCGGCGAGCACGACCGGAATGAAATGGGCAGGGACGTTGCGATGAAAGGGAATCGCGGCGCCGACCAACGCGCCCATGGTTGCCAGGCCCGCATTCTTAAGGAAACCGCGACGGTCCGGGTGAGTCCGGCGGCCGAACAGTATCCGGTCGGCCTCGTCGGGGTCTTGATGATAGCGTTCGTAAAGACGCTTGTCAGACGGATCGGCGTCCATGCCCATTCACCTCGCAACCGATTCAACCCATGTTACGCCTCGTACAAGTCCACCGCGGTCTGTCCCTTGGCGAATCGCAGGGCGGTAGCGGCGGCAGACTGGCTTCCCGTGGCGCGGCGTACGTCGGTGGCCCAGCGTGCGAGGCCGACCAGCAACTGGTTGCGCGAAGGGTGATCTTCGCACCAGGTCCATTCGTCGAAGATCGTGCGCAGCGTGGACAGGATGTTCCGGCCGTTGTCGTCCTTGAGGATCACGAGACCGAGTTCCCGGAGCAACGCGTCGCCCGAGTACCCCGACCGCAGGTAGTCCCGGGTCTGTCTTCCGATTTCCCTGATCTGGATCTGCTCAATGGATGAAACGACGCCTTCGATCGCTTCGGCCTCGTCCGCGCTTCCCGGCTGCAGATCTCCACGCGACTCGGACAACGGACGATGGGTGATATTCAGCCACCGGTCGCCGTAGAATTGCCAGGCGACGTGGTACAGACCCTGGGCGGCAACTCGGTGCCCACCGTACCTCAAAGCCTTTCGGATTGCGCTGGCCATCATCATCTCGCGGACCAGGCCTCCCCATCCCGGGTTCATGTTAACCGGCGTGCGCGCCATGCGGTCCGCTGCGAGCACCACCATGGTCGTCACGATGCGCTCGATAGAAACGCCGTCTTTGAGCGCCTGGGTAACCACGCCGAAGGTCGGTCCGATTTCGCCGCTTACCAGACCCTCCGCGAAGGCGTCTTCGTCGAAGGCTGCGTCGGAACCGTCAGATGGTCTGTCGCCGATGGAATCCAGCGTTTCGGTGTCGGCGATGAACCGGTCGATGGCCGACTGCCTGATCTCGTCGGGCAGTCCCCGCTCCTGTCCCAGGATCTTGGCCGAGAGGTTGCAGACCAGTTCCTCTGCTTCGTCCCAGCCGAATTCCTCGAGCACTTCCGCGATGTAGCCGATGTTGAGCAGGTTGTTCGAATTGCCGAGAAAATGCGGGGCCACGGCGCATTCGTAGAGCAGCGGCAGGATCTCGCCATCGTGTCCGCCCAGCCGGCGGGCGGTAATCAGGCACTTCTCGATGCCTTCCCATTGCTTGTCTGTGGAGAACACCCGGATCCATCCCTCGAGTTTCTCCCAGGTGATCGGATCGGGCAACCGCTGGATGCTCGGCCGGTCCCCCGCGCGACCGGATAGCCCGTGGGCGGCAAAGGTCAGCGGGATGATCCGGTCGTCGCTCTCGTACTGTCGGGCCACCTTGATCCCATTGATGAAATCGGAGACCTCTCCACCACCATCGTTGGCGCCCCGTTCAGTCGCGACGTGACGGCCGCCGTGCCGGATGATGAGGTTCAACGTGTCCGTCTCGGACACGCCCCGGGCCAGCATGATGGCCACGGCCTTCGAGATGGTCCACTGATCCGTTGAATAGAGTCCTTCCTTCAAGAGCAGGAAGTGTGCGTCCGACCGTTTGGATCCGCCTTCGCTAACGTTCACGAACACGTCGCCGTTTCGTACCTCGACCGGAAAAGTCTCCAGGTCATCGCACCCACCGGTGAAGCAACCGCCGCCGCCGAGGTCGTAACTCCAGCCGTGCCAGTCACAAGTCAGCACGCCGTTGCGAACGCGCCCTCTCGTGAGCGGGTATCCCATGTGCGGACATTGATTGTCCGTGGCGAATACCGACCCGTTATGCTTGAAGAGGGCGATGCTCCTTCCCTCCACCTTGACGGCCTTGGGCTTGCCGTCCACCACTTCGTCCGTTGCCGCCACCCGTACGAATCCGTTTTGTTCCGTTGACATATTCCGTTACCTCTCCGTTGTTCGTTATTCGTCGAACACCTCTACGGTCGTCCGGCCTTCAGAAAATCGCATGGCCGTGTTGATGGAGGCCATGCTGTTCTTGTTCAATCGCACATCCGTGGCGTAGCGCACCAGTCCCACCAGGAGCTGATACCGGGACGGATGGCCCTTTCCACCTGCGCCACCCCCGCTTGCGTCTCCGCCGCCTGCGCCACCCCCTGAACCTTCCCATTCGTTGAACGCGACGCGCAGTGTGGGAAGGAGCTCCATGTTGGTATCGTCCCACAGGATCGCCCGTCCCACTTCCTTGAGCAGGTCCGACCCGTCGAATCCGCTGTTGAGGTAACCCACCACCTGGTCGCCCACCCCGTGGATATCCAGCGACTTGATGGAATGGACAATGAGATCCGAAGCGGCTGCCGCGTCCGGTGTGTCCGTTCGATGGGCGGGAAGGGGTTCGTCGAGCGACCGTGCGGGGATATTGATCCATCGGTTGTCGAAAATTTGCCAGGCCGCATGGTACAGGCCCTTCGCCGCTGCAGCGGGCCCACCGTATGCGTGGACATGTCGCAGGGAAGCCGCCAGGTTGAACTCGGTGGACAGCGGTCCCCACCCCGCGTCGACGTTCACCGGCGTACGCGCCATGCGATCGGCGGCGAGCAGCACGAAGGTCGTGATAAGACGCTCGAGCGCCACGCCGTCCCGCAGGACCCGTGTCACGGCTTCGAAAGACCGCTCGACATCGACGCTCAACAGGGCGTCTACGAGGGCGTTCTCGTCGTATTCCGCGCGCGTGTTCCCGTCGTAATCATGTGATTCCAGTTCAGGCGCGAGTTCGGTGAGCAGCCGGACGGCATCCCGGTGGAACCGCTCCGGCTCGTCGCGCCCTCGCCCCGTCATCTTTGCGCCGAGGTTGCAGACCAGTTCGGACGCCTCGCCCCATCCGAAGGTATCCACCACCCTTGCGAGATCACCCAGGCTGGCCACGTTACGGGAAAATCCGAGGAAGTACGGCGCCACCGCACACTCGAACAACAATTTGAAGATATGGTCCTGGTGGCCGTTTTCGCAGGCCGTGTGCAAACACCGTTCGATCCGGAAATCCTGCATGTTTCGGGAGAACATGCGTACCCAGTCGTCTATCTGATCCCAGCGGACCGGCGGGGGCAGCGTAATGACCTCGAGCCTTTCCGACGCCCTCCCCGACGCTGCGCGGCCTGCCAGCGACAACGCCATCAGCCTGTCTTCTCCGTCAAACCTTTTGCCGACTTCAAGACCGGAGACCAGGAGTGAAACGACATCGCCGCCGCCGCCCGCGTCCCGTTCCGAAGCGACGTGACGGCCCAGGTGGCGCAAGATCAACTGCACGATGTCGTGTTCTGAAACACCACCGGACAGAAGGAGGGCAGTGGCCTTCGAAATCGTCCACGAGTCCCCGCTCAGCAGGCCCTCCCAGAGCAGTTGCAGGTGCTGGTCCCGCCGCTTGTAGGTGGCGTCCCCGGCCTGCACCCACAGTTCATCTCCACGAATGTCGACTGGGAACGTCTCCAGGTCGTCGCATTCGTAATTGAAGCAGCCGCCGCCTTCCAGATCGAAACTGCGGCCATGCCAGTCGCACGTCAGGATGCCGTCCTTCACCACGCCGCGGGTCAGTGGAAACCCCATGTGGGGACATTGGTTGTCGGTAGCATGTATCCGGCCGTTGACGTTGAAGAGGGCAACGCTGCGGCCCTCGCTGATTCTAACGGCGCGGGATTCCCCGGGCGCTATGTCGGTCGTAGTTCCGACCCGGATCCAACCGTTTCCTGTGCTCATGGAATCCTTGCCTTTCTGTTTGTGTGATTTTCGCTGATGTCTTCCGGGCTGCCTGCGATCAGAATCTCCAGATCACTGTCCATCTTCCAGTCGTTGTCCACCTTCCCAACGCTGTCCATCTTCCAGTTACGGCTGGCTTGCTAGTGCGCTTCCAGCCAGTTCGCGCCGATGCCGATCTCCACCTCGATGGGCACGGTCATGGGCAGCGCGCCCCGCATGCACTCCTCGATCAGCCCGGGCAGGGAGTCTTCTTCCGATTTATGCAGGTCGAATACGAGCTCATCATGCACCTGCAAAAGCATGCGCGTCCGGCATTCCCGATTTTTCAGTTCTTCGTGGATCCGGGTCATGGCCAGCTTGATCAGGTCGGCCGCCGTGCCCTGGATGCGGGAGTTGATGGCGACACGCTCCTCGGCGCGCTTGGTCGTGTTGTTCCGCGAATTGATGTCACGCAGGTACCGACGCCGACCGGTCATGGTCTCTACGAAACCGTTCTCTTCCGCGAATTTGATCGTTTCGTCCATGTATTTGCGCGTGCCGGGATACTTCGCGAAGTACTGGTCGATCAATTCCTGGCCCTGTCCCCTCGGGATGTTGAGGCGTTCGGCCAGCCCGAAGGCGGAGATGCCGTAGATGATGCCGAAATTGACGGTCTTGGCGCGCCTGCGCATCTCGTCTGTCACCCTGTCATGATCCACGTCATAGATTTTCATGGCCGTAGCGGAGTGGATGTCCTCTTTCTGAATGAAGGTCTCCATCATGCCTTCGTCCCGGCTGAGTTCGGCCGCGATGCGCAGTTCGATCTGGGAATAGTCCGCAGCCATCAAAAAAAAGTCGTCGTCCCGGGGCACGAAGGCCTTTCGGATCTGGCGGCCCATCTCCGTGCGGACCGGAATGGTCTGTAGGTTGGGTCCGTGGGACTGGATTCGGCCGGTGGCAATCACGGCCTGTTCATAGGAGGTATGTACCCGACCGGTTTGCTGGAATACGGAATGGGGCAGTTGGCTCACGTACACGGAATTGAGCTTGGTACACATCCGGTAATGAAGGATCTGCTCCACGATTTCGTGCTTGGGCGCCAGTCTGCGGAGCACGGCTTCCGCCGTTGAATACTGCCCGGTCTTGGCTGTGCGCTTTGCGTTTGGATCGATCTGCAACTTGTCGAAGAGGATGTGACCAAGCTGTTTTGCCGAATTGAAATCGACGGGTTCCCCTGCCAGTTCGGTGATCCGGTCCGAGGACCGCTGTATCTCCTCGTCCAGCAGGCTGGACAGGTGCTCTAGCTGCCCCACGTCCATCCGCACGCCTTCGTGTTCCATTTCCACCAGGGCGGGCACCAGGGGACACTCGATGTCGGTGAAGACGGTATCCTGGTTCATCTCGCCGATCCGGGGCCGCAGCAATGCCGCGAGCTGCAGCGTGACATCCGCGTCTTCCGCCGCGTATTCGACGACTTTCTCCAGCGGTGCATCCTTGAGCGTGCCCTGCTCTTCGCCCTTCTCGCCGATGAGGGTGGTGATGGAGATCGGCGTGTAGCCCAGGAGGGCCTGCGACAGGTAGTCCATGGTCCTCCGCAGGTCCGGCACGGTCACGTAGGCTGCGAGCATCGTATCGAAGATGCGGCAGGACACCGTGATGCCGTGCCACCGGAGCACGGACAGATCGAACTTGATGTTGTGCCCGATGAGTTCCTTGCCGGTATCGTCGAAGAGGAATTGGAATTCGTCTGCGACCCGCAGTACATCCTCCCGTCCGTCAGGCATGGGCACGTAGAATCCGGTATGGGATTCGATCGCGAAGGCAAAACCGAGGATCTCGCAGGTCTTGGGATCAAGGCTGGTCGTCTCCATGTCGAAGCAGAAAGAAGAGGCACGGGACAGTGCTGCGATGAGCGCGGCGCGGGATTCGGGGCTATCGACGCACCGGTAATCGTGCTTCACGTCCGCAATCGTCTTCAACTGGTCATCGGAGAACAGGTCTTCCTGGCTGCCGGCGACGGTCAACCTTGGCGCCGCCGAGAAGTCGTCGCCGAATAGCCGCTTGCCCAGGGTATTGAACTCCAGTTCGACGAACAGCTTCTTCAGGTCCTCATCGCGCCTGTCTTTCACGGTGAACGAATCCGGCGTGACCTCGAGCGGGACGTTCCGTTCGATGGTGACGAGACTCTTCGATAACAGGGCCATATCCCGGCTTTCCTCGATCCGCTCTTTCTGCTTGCCCTTCAACTGTTCCGTGTTCTCAAGCAGATTCTCCACGGAACCGAACTGTGCGATGAGCTTCTGCGCGGTCTTCTCGCCGACTCCCGGAACGCCGGGCACATTGTCGCTGGCGTCACCCATCAGGCCAAGCATGTCGATTACCTGGTCGATCCGTTCGATCCCCCATTTCTCCAGCACGTCATCCACACCCATGGTTTCGAAGTTGTCCCCGGTGTTCCCGGGCTTGCAGATGAAGGACTGCTCCGAGACGAGTTGCGCGTAGTCCTTGTCCGGCGTGACCATGAAAGTAGTATACCCCGCTTCGTCGGCCTGTTTCGCGAGGGTGCCGATCACGTCGTCGGCCTCCCAGCCGGGCACGCGGATCACCGGGATGTTGAAACCTTCGATCAACCGGAACAGGTAGGGCAGAGCTATACTCAGGTCCTCGGGCATGGCGTCCCGCTGCGCCTTGTACTCGGCGTACTGCTTGTGCCGGTGGGTGGGTTCGGGCGTGTCGAACACCGCGGCGATGTGGGTGGGCCTGTTCTTGTTCAGAATGCCCAGAATGGTATTGGCGATGGCGAACACCATGGAAACGTTCATGCCCGTCGAGGTCATCCTCGGGTTGCGGATCAAGCCGAAATGACCGCGGTAGGCCAGGGCCATGCCATCCAGGAGAAAGAGGGTCTTCTGAGACTCGGTCATCAGGTTTAGAGCTCCGGCTTCGAGGGAACCGATCCGCGGCGGGTGCAACCCGCACCATCCACGGCCGTTGTTGTTATAGCTTGTTTGCCTGGCATTACGGTATTTTGCTTGGCATTACGGTATTTTACCTGGCATTACGGTATTTAAATCTTACCCGTGAACAGCCTTATATCTTCAAAAGACCTGCCGCGTTCCGGCCGACGATTCGCTGCCTGTCCGCTTCATCCAGCCCCTGTTCTTCAATGATTCTAAGTCCCAGGTCGACATCGGCGATCTGCTGGGGGAAGTCTGAACCGAACATCACGCGATCGACACCGGCGAAGTCGATCGCCAGGCGAAGCGCCCCGCCGCTGGGCATGCCCGCGGATTCGAAGTACATGTTCCTGAGGTATGCAGACGGTGGCCGGTCCAGCTTTTCGCTGGCCTCGGGATAGGAAATATACCCCTGATCGATCCGGCCCGCAAGAAACGGGATGGTCCCTCCCAGGTTGCCGAGTACGATCTTCAAGTCGGGGAAAGCCGCCATCGTTCCGCTAAGCACCAATTGGATGGCTGCCAGGGTGGTGTCGAAGGGAAATCCCGCAATGGGCGTAAGCCTGTACTGCAAAAATGGTTTTATCGATGGTGGACTGGTAGGGTGCAGGAAAAGCGGTACGTCCAGCGTCGACGCGGCGGCATAGAGTTCGTGAAACACGTAATCCCCCGGGGACTTGCCGTTTATGTTCGAGAACAGCAGCCCGCCCCGCAGGTTCAGCGACTCCACGGCGCGGACCAGTTCCGCCGCTGAAGCGGCCGGATCCTGCAGGGGAAGGACGGCCAGGGCCGACAGCCGGTCGGGATGGCGGGTGACGGTTTCGGCCAGAGCCTCGTTCACGACCCGGGCGAGACGGCGGCCGGCATCGGGCTCCTCGACGTGCAGTCCCGGGATGGAAAAGGTGAGGAGTTGCCGTTCCACGCCATGCCGGTCCATGTGCTCGATCACCCGGTCGGCATCGAAATGACCCGGCGCGATCATGCTGTAATCGCCATCCAGCTTCAGCAGGCGATTGCCGTCGGTATCCCTGACCAGCACCGCCTGGTATCCTCCCTTTTCGATCTCGTCAAGGTAAGCGGAGGTATAGAAATGGGTGTGGAAATCAAGAACCATAACACGTAACCGGGGGAGGAGTGATCTAGTTGATTCCAATATAGAGCGTGACAACATGCGACCAACTAAAATAAGCACTCGTTCGATTTATTGAAAGTTCCGCTGATGCATCTTCGGGCATGAGTTCAGGGTCCGTGATTTCATGGTCGGATCAAATATCCATCGGCGGGACAAGGGATGGGGCACACAGGGAAAGATCCGCGTTGAATTTGCTGTACACCGATGGCGTAGCGCCCTATTTTGTAATGTCGGTTCAGACGCATCATTACCGCACCATGTTCACCAGGAGAAACCGATGTTGATCGATCAATCCGAGTTCATTGGAACCCAGGGGATTACCCACCTGTGTACAGGCGGCGAGTCGCCTATGCTGAAAACGCACGGTGACGCGGTCCACCGTTTCTTCGAGGACAAGCTGCTGGGAGAAGAGGGACGCAGGCGGCTCGAGGTGGTATCCGGGGAATGCAAGGAAAAAGTCGGATGTCTATTCGGCGTCGCGGCCGATGATATTGGTTTCCTGACCTCTACATCGGAGGGCATCAACCTGCTCGTCTACGGCCTGGACTGGAAACCCGGTGACAACGTGGTGGTTGCCGACGTGGAGTTTCCCTCGGACGTGCTTCCATGGACCCTGTTGAAGAAGCGGGGCGTGGAGCTTCGGATCGTTGAAAACAACAACTGGCGCATAGACTTGGATGAACTTGACAAAGCAATAGATGAGAACACCAGGGTGGTCAACGTGAGTCATGTCAGTTACTTCACGGGCCAACGTCTTCCACTACCGGAATTGTCCGATCTCGTGCATCGCAAGAACGCCCTGCTCTGCCTCGACGTGACCCACTCCGCAGGCGCCGTTCCGATCAAAGCGAGATACGCGGACTTCGTCGTGTCGAGTTGCTACAAGTGGCTCATGGCCGTGCATGGCGTGGGCATATTCTACTGGAACCGGGAACGTGTACCCGAACTCAGTCCTCCCTTTGTGGGCTGGCACACTCCGGCCTATCTTCCCGACTGGAAGGAACCCTCCGCATACATTCCCCGGGCGGATGCCAGCAGGTTTACGCCAGGCAACGAGACCTGGATCGGGGTTTACATCCTGGACAACGCCCTCGACTGCCTGCTGGGCATCGGCATCGACCGGATCGAGGACCACGTGCTGCGGTTGAGTACCCGCGTATGGGATGGCCTGACGGAGTTGGGCTGGGAAGTCATCACGCCCAGGGCGCCCAAGGAACGGGCAGGCAACGTCTGTTTTACCGCCGAGGATGTCAACGCCGTCACCCAGGCCCTGGAGGATCAGAACGTACTGATCTTCGGAGCCTATGGCGGAGTGGGAAGAGCCCGTGTTTCCACCCATTTCTACAATACGGACGGTGACGTGGACCGGTTCCTCGAAGTCATGCGGGACATCCCCGTGACCCGGCCGGCTGCAAAGCCCGGAAGAGACTTCAGCAAAGCGGCCGGGGCGGCTGGCAGTTGAGCTCCGTACAGCAGACCGTCCTTCTGCGAGGCAGCCTGTCTGTCGACGGGTTGCCACTCGCCATGCCTTGCTGTCCACTCCCTGGCTTGAAAGGCCTTCCGTCGACTGCTAAAGATCAGCCGCTTCTTCGATTGAATAACATCCCCTCTCGTCTGCCACTCTACCCTTGACATGCAACAGCGATTCCAGTAAATACGGGTGATTGCGGACACCGGTCTTTCTGTTCGGTTTTTCGCGCGGCAAACAGTACAGGTATAATGAAATAACAAACTACCCACGGATCGGTGAATCACGCCCATGGAATTCGAGTTAAGCGAAGAACAGAAAATGGTGGAACGGATGGTCTACGATTTCGCCCGCAACGAGATCCTTCCGACCATCAGGGAACATGATCGAAACGGTACCTTTCCCCACGAATTGCTGCCCAAGATGGCCGCCCAGGGATTCATGGGTATCTGCCTCCCGGTTCGTTACGACGGGGCCGGCATGGACTTTATTTCCCTGGGACTGCTTTCGGAGGGCCTGGAGTGGGCCGACTCTTCGATCCGGGAGACGATTGCCGTCCACCTTGGGCTGCACGCCCTGCCCCTCTTTCAGTGGGGCACGGAGGAGCAGAAGGAACGGTTCCTCCCTTCCCTGGCCACGGGTGAGCACATCGCCTGTTTCGGGCTGACGGAGCCCGGCGCGGGATCAGACGTGGCCGCCATGACCAGCCGTGCACGGAAGAAGGGTGATACCTACCTGGTCAGCGGCGAGAAAATGTGGATCACACTTTCGGACGTGGCCGACAGGTTCCTCGTTTTTGCTAAAACCAGTCAGGAAGAGGGTACGCGCGGTATCACTGCATTCCTGTTGGAGCGCGGCTGGGAAGGACTGACCACCGGTACCATAAAGGGCAAGATGGGGGTGCGGGCAAGCAACACGGGCTGGATCAACATGGACGAGGTCCCCGTGCCGGAAACCCATCGGCTTGGAGAAGAAGGAGAAGGATTCAAAATCGCCATGTCCTGCCTGGACAATGCCCGCTATACCGTCGCGGCGGGTGCTGTCGGCCTGATGAAATACTGCCTGGAAGCGTCCGTGTCGTACGCCCGCCAGCGGCGGACTTTCGGCCAGCCTATCGGCGACCATCAACTCGTGAAACAACTCATCGCCCAGATGAAGCAGCGTATCGACCTGGGCGAACTGGCGGTGCGCAAGGTCGGCTGGCTTAAGAACCGGGGCGTACGGAACACACGCGAGACGAGCATGGCCAAGTGGTACTGCACCGAATCGGCCTTCGCCACGGCCAGCGACGCGGTGCAGGTGCACGGCGCCTACGGATACTCCGACGAATACGACGTGGAACGCCATCTGCGCAACAGCAAGAGCGCCGTGATCTACGAGGGCACGTCGCAGATACACCAGCTCATGCAGGCTGATTACGTGTTCGGCAACCGGACCGACCGGCCGCTCCGGTGCGAAATGCCCGGCTACGATCCGGATTGCTGGCAGAACTGACCACGTACAGCCGTACTGTGATGACAAGGAAACGTTTAGTTGAATATCATCGCCCTGGTGAAGCAGACGCCCGATACGGCACAGTTGTCCGCCGCCATGGACGGCATGAGACTCTCCGCCGAGGGCGGACCGCGGATCGTCAATCCCTGGGACGAATACACCCTGGAGACGGCCATACAGACCCGGGAGGAGCATGGCGGCAAGGTGACCGCCCTTTGCCTGGGACCTCCCGAAGCCGCCGACGCGTTGAAGACCGCCCTGGCCATGGGGGTGGATGAAGCCATTCTTGTCTCCGACCCAGTCATGGCGGACAGCGACTGCCTTACTTCGGCGCGCATCCTGGTCGCCGCCATCCGCAGGATCGGTGCATTCGATCTGATTGTGGGCGGCAGGGCGGCGATAGACGGCAATACCGCCGCGACGGCCGTGCAGATCGCGGCCTTGCTCGGCGTCCCGCTCATCTCCTACGTGGCGGATCTCAAGAACCTGGACCCGTCGGCCCGGACCATCACGGCCGTACGCCTGCTGGAGCGTGCCCGGGAAACGGTCACCAGCGGCCTTCCGGCCCTGATCACCGTCGTCAAGGAGATCAACGAGCCCAGGTACCCGAGCCTCATCGGCATTCGCAAGGCGGCCAGGGCCAGTATTCCCATTTGGAAATGTGAAGATCTCGGTCTCGATGCGTCCGCTGTAGGTGCCGGTGCTTCGAAGGTCGCCTGGCAGGCGGAGCTTCCCCCAATCAGGGAGGGGAATGTCGAAATGATCGATGGCGATCCCGCAGACGCGGCCAGGCACCTGGTAGACCGGCTGATGGAAGAAAAGGTCATTTAGGCGGAAACATCTCAGATGGCAAGCAACGTACTCGTATGGATTGAGCAGGAGGATGGGCAGGCGGACCCGATCGTCTGGCAGGCGATGGCCGCCGCGGTGAAAGTCGCCGGGGATCTCGGCGGATCCCTGACCGCCGTCGTTTTCGGCGACCAGGTCGGCGATATCGCAAGGCAGGCCATCGAAGCCGGCGCGGACCGCGTATATACCACGGAAGACGCTTCTCTGAGCCGTTACCGGGTGGAGCCCTATGCGAAACTGCTGGCGCGGATACTGGAGAACGAACCGCCCACCGTAATCCTGGCGGGGGCGAGTACGGCCGGCCTCGAGCTAACGGCCTATGTCGCCGCCCTCACCGATGCGGGCCTGGCGCCGGACTGCACGGATCTGCACATCGAGGGAGACCAGTTGGTCGCGGTCCGACCGGCCCTGGTGGGCAACCTGGTTTCCACCATTAAATTCACAGGGACCGGACACCGGATCATCACGGTACGGCGCAATGTATTCCAACCCGCCACCCGGGATGAAACCAGGACCGGGGAAGCCGTCGACATTCCTGCCGACCTGGCAGAAGACGATATCCCAACCCGGGTGGAGTCCGTCGCGACCGCGGACGGCAAGGTCAGCCTGACCGAAGCAAGCATCATCGTTTCCGGCGGCCGCGGCGTGGGCGGACCGGAGGGCTTTCAGCCAGTACGGGAACTGGCTGACGCCCTGGGCGGCGCGCTCGGCGCGAGCCGGGCCGCGGTGGACGCCGGTTGGATCCCCTATGCCCACCAGGTCGGCCAGACCGGGAAAACGGTACAGCCCGATTTGTACATTGCCTGTGGGATCTCCGGTGCGATTCAGCACCTGGCGGGCATGAAAAACGCCCGTGTGATCGTTGCCATCAACAAGGACGCCGACGTGCCGATCTACAAGTACGCTCACTACGGTATCGCCGGCGACCTGTTCAGCTACCTGCCCGCCATAGCGGAAGAAGTGAAGAAACGGCTGGGCCGGTAATCCGGCACACCGTGCATCGCGTCTTCACTCGGCGGCACATCGAGATCGCAGGACGCCGATGCTTTCTCCCATCGAAAAAATCCTCTTTGCGATCGTCGCAGTGGTCTCGCTGTACCTGGCATCCGTCACCTTTCGGCGCATGATCCGCATAATTACGCGAGGCCAGGGGCGCCTGTCCTGGGACAGACCTGCCGGCCGGTTGATGACCGGGATCAAGGCAATGGTCAGCCAGAACAACATGATCCGAAACCGGCCTTTCGTTTCCCTGGCCCACACGGCGATCGCGTGGGGGTTTATCCTCTACGTGGCAGTCAACCTGATAGACGTGCTGGAAGGCATGGTACCCGGCTTCGTTTTCCCGGGCGAGAACGCCGCCGGGCGGATATATCGGCTCCTCGTCGATCTAATGACCGCGGCGGTGCTGGCAGGTATGGCTGTCCTGCTCATCCGACGATTCATCGTGAAGTCCAGGACCCTCGACGTCGCTCCGCAGGTTAAATTGCACCCGGGCGCGGTGGACGGCATCAAGCGCGATTCCCTGATCGTGGGGTTTTTCATCCTCGGCCACGTCGGTTTCCGGCTGCTGGGCGCTTCTTTCGACATCGCCATACACGGACCGGACCCCTGGCAGCCTGTTGCCGCGCTGGCAGCCGGACTCTGGGCGGATCTGGAACCTTCATTCCTGACGGCAGGCCTGCATGCCAGTTGGTGGATCGCCGTCGGGCTGGTGCTGGCCTTCCTGCCCTGGTTCCCCTATTCGAAACATGCCCATCTGTTCATGGGCCCCTTCAACCTGATGACGTCCCCGGATCGAAGCAGTCCCGGTACGATGGATGCCCTGGATTTAGAGGATGAAACCGTAGAGCAGTTCGGCGCCGCCCGGATCACCGACCTGAACCGGACCCACATTACGGACGCCTTCGCCTGCATCATGTGCAACCGGTGCCAGGACGCCTGCCCGGCCTATGCCACCGGCAAGGAATTGTCTCCCGCTGCACTCGAGGTGAACAAGCGGTTCCACCTTCGCGATCACATGAAATCCCTGGCGACGGGTGGAGGCGACGAAGAACCACTACTCACCTACGCCATGAGCGAAAGCGCGTTGTGGGCGTGTACGACCTGCGGGGCCTGTACCGAAGCCTGCCCCGTCGGCAACGAACCCATGTTCGACATCCTCTCCATGCGCCAGAACCAGGTGCTGATGGAAAGTGCCTTTCCGAATGAACTGAAAGGTGCCTTTACCGGAATCGAACGGAACGGCAATCCATGGCAAATGGCCGGAGACCGGATGGAGTGGACCAGGGAGCTGGATTTCAAGGTGCCGACCGTCGCGGAGAATCCGGACTACGACGTGCTGCTATGGGTCGGCTGCGCCGGCGCATTCGACCCGGGCGCCCGGGACACGGCACGGGCCATCGCCACGGTCATGCACCGGTCCGGTGTAGACTTCGCCGTGCTCGGAAACGACGAGTCCTGCACGGGAGATCTGGCGCGAAGGGCCGGAAACGAGTATCTTTTCAGTATGGCTGCCGAAGGCAACATCGAAACGTTGAACGCGGCGGGCGCCGACCGTAAACGCATCGTTACGGGTTGCCCCCATTGCCTCCATACCCTGAAGAACGAGTACGGCGCGCTGGGCGGGCGTTACGAGGTCATGCACCACACGCAGCTCATCGCCGATCTCAGGAACGACGGCAGGATCGCGGTAAACGGAGAGGATGAGACGCGGACAACCTATCACGACCCGTGTTATCTTGGACGCCACGGCGGCGAGTACGAAGCGCCTCGGGAAGCGCTGGCGGCCGCCGGGCCAAACCTGGTGGAGATGGCCCGGAGCAGGAACCGGTCATTCTGCTGCGGAGCGGGCGGCGCCCAGGTCTGGAAAGAAGAAGAAGAAGGCAGGGAAGCGGTCAGTGATAATCGCTTCCGGGAGGCCAGAGAAACCGGGGCGGACACCCTGGCCGTGGGCTGTCCCTTCTGTGCCAGAATGATGAACGACGCCAACAAGCGGGCCGGCGAACCCATGCGGGTCCGGGATATCGCCGAGATCGTGGCGGAATCCATGCAGGAATAACTGGAGAACACGACGATGACTGCTGCCGGTGAACGCATGGTCTTCCTGGACGGATCCAGACTGATCATCGAGGCGATGGCACGGGCCGGGGTGGGCGCCTACATCGGATACCCCATCACGCCCGTCAACTGGCTCTTCGCGGGCGCCAAGCAGCGCATTCCCATCGCCCTGGAGGCGCCGGACGAGATCACCGCGCTGCAGTGGTCCGCCGGTTTTTCGTCTTCGGGCGTGTTTCCCGTCACCGCCTCCGCCTTTCCAGGCTTCGCCCTGATGATCGAATCCATCAACATGTCCTTCATGATGGAACTGCCCATGGTCATTATCCTCGCCCAGCGCCTCGGGCCGAGTACCGGTTCGGCCACGACGGGCGGCCAGGGGGATCTGCTCCTCCTCAGGGGATGCATCTCCGGAGGGTATTCGATTCCGGTGTTCTGTCCCTCGAATCTGAACGATTGCTGGGACATGGCGGCCGCCAGCGTGCATACGTCGGTAAACCTCCGCACCCCGGTGGTGTTATTGACCTCGAAAGAAATGGTCATGACCAACCAGAACATGGACATTTCCGGCCTGCGGGAAGTGCAGCGGGCGGAACGCCACGTGTTCGAAGGAAACGGGGAATACAAGACCTACGGGGTCAACGGGAACCTGGCGCCGCCATTCCTGCCTCTGGGCAACGACCTGCACCAGGTCCGGCTGAATTCATCTACCCATGACATGGAAGGTATTACGCAGAAGAACAGCCCCGAAGCCCTCGGCAATACCGAACGGCTCAAGAACAAGATCGAACAGCGTATCGATGACTACACCTATTTCGACCACGATCGGGTCGAAGACGCCGATACGGTCATCCTGACCTACGGCATCTCGGCGGAAGCCGCCAGGGAAGCGGTCGGTTCACTCCGCTCGGGCGGCGACTCCGTCTCGCTCCTGGTCATGAAAACGCTGCTGCCGGTACCGCCCCGTATCTACGAACTGCTTGACGCATACGAGCACATAGTCGTCGTGGAGGAGAATATCGCCGGCCTGCTTCGGGAACTGCTCTATGGCAACCGTCAGGACGGCCGGGTCTTCGGTGTCAACAAAATCGGCAATATGATCACCCCGCAGGAGATCGCGGAAGGAGTAAGGCAATGCAGGAAACCATCCTGAATGACCTGAAAATGCCCTACTGCCCGGGCTGTGGTCATACCGTCGCCAACAAATCCATGAGCAAGGCGCTCGCGGACATGGACGTGGACCCCCTCGACGTCATCGTGGTAAGCGACATCGGCTGCACGGGGCTCGTGGATCCGCTCCTGACCTGCCACACCATTCACGGGCTCCACGGCCGGGCGGTCGCCCTGGCCATGGGCATCCGCATGGGCCTGGAGCATCCGGAGAAGAAGATCATCGCCCTGCAGGGCGACGGCGGCGCCACGATCGGCCTGCAGCACCTGCTCGAAGCCGCACGGCACAACCTGGATCTCACCCTCGTGGTTCAGAACAACATGGTTTACGGGATGACGGGCGGCCAGACCAGCGGACTGTCCTCCACCGAGTTCAAGGAACCGGAACGACCGGAATCGGCCGTGCCAGGATACGACATCTGCGCCCTGGCGCACAACGCCGGCGCGGCGTACACCGCGCGGACTTTCATCGGCAAGGACACTTCCGAGCTCTGGAAGGAGGCCCTGTCCACACCTGGATTCTCCCTCATCGAAATCGTGGAGATGTGTCCCGCATACGGAATGAGGAAAGTACAGGAACTCCATGATACGGCGGACTACGAGAGCGTGGTAACAAGGAACCAGCGGCCTGTATCCCGGCCGCACCGGTTGATGGGCCAGTCCCTCTTTGACGCCCTTAAACCAATCGAACGCACATGCGATGCGCCGCTGGACGGCCGCCTGGAGATCATCGTCGCAGGTTCGGCCGGTGAGGCCATCCAGTCCGCGGGTGACCTGCTGTCCACCGCGGGCATTACGGCCGGCCTGTCCGCCACCAAGAAGGGCGACTACCCCATCACGATCGGCACGGGGTTTTCCGTCGCGGAAGTCATCCTCTCCAGGAACCCCATCCATTACACCGGGATCGACTGTCCCGACATCATGATCGTCATATCGCAGGATGGGCTGGACAAGGTGCGGTCCCGCATCGGCGGCCATACCCTGGTGATCGCGGACAAGAAGCTTGGTACCGAGCTTGGAGGGTGTCCCGGTCCGCTCGGTCCGCCCGGTCCGTCCAACGTGGTGACCGGGGATTTCAGAAAGACGGGCGGACCGAAAGGCGCCGCTTTGGCCGCCATAGCCCACTGGCTGCAGGACAACGGGTTTCTACCCATCGAAGCCCTAATCGAAGCCGCCAGCCGACACAAACACGGCGACAAGATGAAGGTAATCATCGACAAGGCCGTTGCGGCGTAGCGGTCTCCCTTATATACACAGGATTCCGGTAATCCTCCTTGCGCATCGTCTATTTCGACATCGACAGTCTGAGGCCCGACCACCTGGGTTGCTACGGCTACGGCCGGCCCACCTCGCCCGCCATCGATGAAATCGCCGCGCAGGGGATGCGGTTCGACCGGTACTACTGCGCGGATTCGCCCTGCATGCCTTCGCGGCACGGCTGGATAACCGGCCGTTTCGGGATCAACAACGGCGTGGTGACCCACGGCGGTCCCGCTTCCAAGCTGCACATCCTGGAGCAGCGCTACGGCGGACCCGACGAACGGAACCAGTTGGTTCAGAGAAAGTTGCGCCAACACGGCTACGACACGGTCTGCTTCTCCAACTTCCCCACCCGGCACTGCGCGACCTGGTTCGGGCTGGGCTGGTCGGAGTTCCATTCGCCCAACCTGAAGACGGGGGACGAGACGGCGAACGAGGTCAACGAAGCCGTACTGAAATGGATCGCCGCGAACGGCGGCCGGGACGATTACTTCCTGTACATCAACTACTGGGACCCGCACCGGGTCTACGAAGCGCCCCGCGACCGGTTCGACCGCATGGCGGCCCATCCGCCGGCTGTGAGTTGGCCGGACAACGAGACGATCCGCGGCCACCAGGACATCGACGGCTGGTTCACCGCGTCCCACCTCTTTCCCCACGACCGGCCCAGTCCCACGCCGAACATGCCGGACGCCATCCGGGATACCCGCGATCTGAATCACATGGTGACCGGGTACGACACGGAGATCCGCTACACCGACCACCACGTGGAGCAGATACTGGACGCCCTGGGCGGCCTGGACGACACGGCGGTCATTATCTCGGCGGATCACGGCGAGGCCATGGGAGAGCACGGCATCTACGGGGATCACGTCTGCGCCGACGAATGCATACACCGGGTCCCGCTGATCATCAAGTGGCCGGGGACTACGCCGCCAGGATCCTCTAGTGACGACCTGCTGTACAATGTGGATTTCAGCGCCACGCTGATCGACCTGATTGGCGGGGAAGTACCGGAATACTATGACGGCCGGTCTTTCGCGGAAGGACTTGCGACCGGACGCTGCCAGCTGCACGACTACCTGGTCTGGGGTCACGGCCTGTACACGCTGCAACGGGCGGTGCGGACACCCGGCCATCTCATGGTCAGGACGTACGATGACTTCGGTTACCGGTTCGATCCGGTGGCCTTGTATGATATGCGTAACGACCCGAATCAGACGTACAACTTGGCCCGGGAACGGCCGGAGATTCAGCAACGCATGGATCACTACCTGTCGGAGTGGCTGCACGAACAACGCGTCAAACCCTACGCCATCCCCGATCCCATGGAGGTCGAATGGCGGGAACGACAGTCTGCCTGATGCATTGAAAATCGCCGCGACGGCCCGCTGATCCAATATCCATAAACTGATGCGAGACCTGATTGACTGACACAACCAAGCATATACCGACAAGGGAAACCCCGCCAACCTCCGTGATCACGTCGAGGTCCCTCGCCACGGGACTGGTCCTGGCCATCATCCTCAACATCTGGGTGACGTACGGGACCTATATCCTGCACACGTCCCGCATGTCGGTGGCCCACCTGCCCATTTCCGCCCTGGCTCTCTTTCTGCTCGTCACCTTCGTGTACAACCCTCTTGTACGCGGTATGTACCAACGGGCCGCCTTCACCGGCAGAGAACTCGCGCTGATCTTCTGCATCCTGCTGATTTCGAGCCTCATACCCGGCAAGGCCTTCGTGTCGTACTTCCTGACCATCATATCGACGCCCTTTTACTTCGCCCAGCCGGAAAACCAGTGGGTGGAGCTCTTCCACCCCTTTCTGCCGGAATGGCTCGTGGCGAGCAACCAGAACAACGCCATGGGATGGTTTTACGAAGGGCTGCCTCCGGGAGGCGCCATACCCTGGTCCCCGTGGATCATCCCCGTCGCCTGGTGGATGAGCTTTTTCGTCGCGATATTCGTCGTCGGCGCCTGCGTGGCCACCATATTCAGAAAACAGTGGGTGGAGTACGAGCGGCTAACTTTTCCCCTCGTCCAGGTACCCCTCGAACTCATAACCGGGGACCAGTCGCCCGGTCGCTGGCCGAAACTGGTCTATGACCGCCTGTTCCAGATCGGGTTCGTCCTCGCGCTGGCCATCGCACTCTGGAATATCGTGTCCTTCGCCCATATCGTACCGCAGCTCCCCGTCGGCACCTTCTTCGAGACTCCGCTCCAACTGAGTCCGATGTTCCCCTCCATTCCCCTGCGTATCAGCCCCTACATGCTCGGCTTCGGCTACTTTATCAACGTAGATATCCTGCTGAGCATCTGGGTCTTCTTCATGCTGGGGCTGCTCGAAATCGGCGCACTGAATTACATAGGACTCAACACGGCCAGCAGCGGTCCCGGCGGCAGCGGCGGCGTCAACGCACAGTTTTTCGGCGGATTCCTGGTGTACGTGGGTTACAGTCTCTGGGCCGCCAGGCGGCACCTGGCGGGCGTAGTCAAGAAAGCGATGGGGCGGGATTCCGGACTGGACGATACAAAGGAACTCGTATCCTACAGGACCGCCGTGATCGGGTTCCTGCTCGGATCCGTATTTATCTGCGCATGGCTGTACCAGTCCGGCCTGGCGTTTTCGGTGATGGCGGTGTTCCTGGCCTTTCTGTTCATTCTATACTTCGGCACGACAAAGGTGATCGCCGAAACAGGGGTGGTGTTCCTCGATTTGCCCGTGAACGCACACCAGATCACGGTGCTGTCCCTGGGTTCAGGGAACGTATCCGCGCCGAGCCTTACGGCATTGGGCCTGGCCAGCGCGTATGCGCGGAACTGGCGCGGGCTGGGTATGGGTTCGGTCGTGCTGGCAGATCGCCTGGCGGACGGATTCTGGCCGAGGAAGAAAGGGTTGCTGCTCGTACTCGCCGCCACCTTTCTCGTAAGCATGGTCACGGCGTTGGCTTACTCGATACAGTCGGGCTATGCGATTGGAGCCTATAACTTCGGAGGCGGGGCGTTCGACGGGCTCAACAAGAACTACTACGACGAGATCGTAACCTGGATGAAGAACCCGCTGTCCCTGGGTCAGAACGAGCCCTGGTTCATGGCGGCTGGCGCGGCGACCTTCCTGTTGCTGCTGAAACTCCGGCACTGGCTGGTCTGGTGGCCCCTCGCCCCGGTGGGCTTCGCCATTTGTTTCGCCAGCAATATCCGGGACTCGATCCTGTCCGTCTTCCTCGCATGGCTCGCCAAGTTCATTCTGCTGAAGGTCGGGACCAGCACCTACCGCACGGGTCAGCGGTTCTTCCTTGGCGTCCTGCTCGGTTACACGCTGGGTATCGTTCTGTCGTTCTTTGTGGATGCCTTGTTCTATCCGGGACAGGGCCACATGATACACGACTGGTAGCAGGCGGGAGTGAACTCGTACCTGGCGGACCGCATGGACCGCATGGACCGCGCAAGACCACGGATTTAATCGGGGTTACCGACCGCTAAAACGTGCTCTTCGCAGTCGTCAGGGGACACCACCGCGAGGCCTGCAGCCAGTGCAGCAGCGCGCGCAGGGCTTCCGGCGTGCCGATTTGTTCGAGTGCAACGGCGGCATGCCCCTGTACATACCGGTTTTCATCGTAGCACGCATCCGCAAGGTCTTGAATGGCCGTCTGAGCCTCGACTCCGAATCGGGCCAGCGCGTAGGCGGTTCTGGACCGAACCTGCTCATCCACGTCCTTCATCATACCGATCAGCGCGGGAACGGACGAATCCGCAGCCAGCCTGATCTGGCCCAGTGCATCGGCCACGTTCTGCCGGACAAAAGGCGATGGGTCGTCTGTATGACCCGCGAGGTGCCCCGTAACCGAAGGGTTGTGGTGCCGGATGTCTCCAAGGGCGTAAACCGCGTAACCCCTGACGCGTTCGTTTTCGTGTCCGAGCAGGGATACCAGCGGTTCGACGGCGGCGGTACCCAGCGCGCTTAGTCCGTAGCACGCTTCACGCCGGACCTCATCCCTTTCGTGTTGCAGTGCTTCGAGGAGATGCGGTAGCGCGGATTCTCCGCACTCCGCCAGGCTATAGGCCGCGTGCAAACGCTTCTGTTCGAGTTCATGCGTCAGGTCCTGGGCGTGCGCTTCGACGTGTTCCTCGCCTTCCCGCCTGGTTCCCGCAGACCCGTTTCCGGCAAGCCAGTGCCACATGTTCCGCCACATGGCGCTCCGGGGATCGTCCGACAGGTCGCCCAGGTCGATTTCGTCTCGTTGATTGTTCCAGCAGGGGTGGTTCGGCTCTGACATTCTCGTAAACTGGAATTTCATCATATAGCGGACCTTGTCCGTTGCGTTCGGAAACGCCCGGTGCCAGAGGTCGAAGTGTATGATGGTAATGGTTCCCGCCTTGCCGCTCGCGGGGAATCCATCTGGGACCGACCCGTTCCCTCCGACGGTCTCTTCGCGGGACTCGAAGTAGTGGCTGCCGGGTATTACCCCCGTCGGTCCGATTTCAACCGGGGTGTCCTGGGGGTAGTACATGGCCATGATCCACCGCGGATGGTGATCCCGCACCTTGCTGTAACCCCAGTAACTGTCCTTGTGCCAGTTGCCTCCACGGCTGTTCGGCGGGTTCACGTGCGGGTGGCGGTGAGCGTGCATGACGTAGTCCGGTCCGAGCAGACTCGTCAGTGCGCCTTGAACGGCAGGATCGTCGTAGACCTGTTGGATCTCGGGCACACGCGGCAACAGGTTGTTTCCCGGATTCCCGTCATCGTCGATGATCGCCTTCGTCTTCTCGTAAATCCCGTCGTGGAGCGCAACCGGCTGATCCACGTTGATCACGTGGTAGCCGTTTACGATAAAGTCGCGCATGGCGTCGTCATCGAACAGGTAGGATCTGTCCACCATGAATCACTTCTCCTTTCTTGCACAGCGGCCTGTCCTGACGGTCATCATGACAGGCCTTCTGTGGTTCGTCCGAAATCCGATTTCTCGTCCAGCCACTGGTTCAATCATCAGTAAAGCAGACCGCCATATCTTCAAGAAATGCCTGGGGTTTCACTGTTTTGAAATGGTTTCCAATCCATGGGCCGCATGGAATTTCCGACGCTTGGTTCCTAACCGCTGCACCATGGGGAAGACGTTCCAGGCTCTCCTGGATGACGTCAGCCGCGGAACCCGATGCCCGGACTTCCAGGTTCCCGTCCCCGCAGTCGTAATACCAGACTGATTTCAGCCTGCCGCTCAACAGCTTATACGCGTAATGCGAAAGCGGATTCTCTACGGAACCCGGCATGAACGAAGCCGGCCAGCATACCCGGTTGACCTGGTGACGAAACAACGCCTCGAGCATTTTTTCCGGAGTCGCAGGGCAGAGATGCCAGTTGGTCTCCGGCCAGACGTCCAGCCATCCCCAGGCGCTTCCCATCTCCCCGATGGACAGGTCCAGATCCCCGCTTCGCGTGCGTACCCGCGCCTCCCGCCCTCCGATGAAGGCGTGGTGCAGTGGATAGTCGAAGAATTCGTTCCCTTTCGACCGGAGCCGATCGTAGAACCCGGTCGCCAGGCCCAGGACGGCAGCGCACAGCCCGAGCACACCGTCTTCCAGCCGGGGGCAAACAAACCCCACGCGATCCTGTGGATGGTAATCGGGATACACATCGGAAAATGATATGCCCACCGGCCCGGTATCCTGCAGCCGGAGATACTCGAAATCCGATTGCGTTATGCGATCGCTGGTATGCAATACGCCCCCCGTAACAGGGGTACAGAATCGATGGAGGAGTCGCCGCGTAATTTCCGTGCTTCCGATTCATGCGTCAAGCAGAATCTCACCAGCCTCAGGCGGTATTCACGACCGCTTCAGGACTCGCGTCCAATTTCAATTCGACCATCTCGATACCGGATTCTTCCACCAGCCAGTCATACACTTCCTCAATGGATTTCGTGTAGGTGTACTGCTCCGCATAAACAACCCGGCGAATCCCCGCCTGAATGGACTTTTTAAGACAGCCCAGGCAGGGTTTGTTGGTGGCGTAAAGCGTTGCGCCGCTCGTGGACGAACCGTGGCGCGCGGCGAAAAGGATGGCGTTTTCCTCGGCGTGCATGCAGACACATTCGTCGAGGTTCGCCCCGGACGGCCCGTCCGAGTTGCATCGTTTGCATCCACCGTCGAAGCAGTTGGGTATGCCCATGGGGGTACCGTTGTAGCCCGTGCTGGTAATGATCTTGTCGTTCACGATCACGGCGCCGACATGCCTGCGAATGCAATTCGAACGCGCCGAAACGGCATATGCGATGCGAAGGAAATACTCGTCCCAGGAGATTCTTTCCATTTACTGCTCCTTATTCGTAGTCTGTTTCCCAGGATGTGTCGGTTATTGAACGGGGAGTTGCAGCGCTTCGTCGTCATGGCCCAATCAAGGCTGAACCGGCTTCTCCGCCGTAAGTGCGCCTTTCAGGTATCTCTTGTAGTACGAATGGATCAGGAACGTCGCCGGAAGCGCGATCAGCAGTCCCAGAATGCCCAGCAGCTTGCCCCATACGGACAGGGAAAGCAGGATGACGGCCGGATTGAACCCGGTCACCTTTCCCATGATCCGGGGAACCAGTATGGCGTCCTGAATTACCTGCACGACGGCAAACACGGCAAGCACGAGACCCAGCATGATCCAGATACTCTCGCCCGCACCCAGCGACGCAACTATCGCAAACAGTACGGACGGAATGAGCCCCACGACCTGCAGGTAGGGCACCATGTTGAGCAGGCCGATAAAAAGGCCCAGCAGAATACCCATCGGCAGCCCGATCAACCAGAAACCCAGGGCGAAAAGCAATCCCACGATAAAGGCTATGAGGGCCTGGGCACGGAAATAGACCCGCATGGCCGTCGTGAAGTCGGATACAACGTCCAGCACCACCTGCCTGTATTGATCGGGGATCAATTCCTTCCACCCCTCGGTGATCTCGTCGTAATCAAGGAGAATGAAGACCAGGTAGAGCAATATGATGATCACGACCGCCAACCCGATCACGAAGCTGACTGTACCCGAGAACACGCCCCAGATGCCTGGCAGGATCTGCTGGAAGAAAACCCTGATGTTTTCGAAGTTCAGCAGTTGGACGAGTTCTTCAAACGCGACGAGATCCGTGAGGTAGACCCGAATTTCCTCGGGCACGTAGTCCTGCAGCGCCGCCTGCCACTGATCCGTGTTCACCACTCCGGTCAGCAGATTTTGCATATGCACGACCTCGGTCACGATCACGGGAATCAGAATCGCCAGGAAAAGGACCACGCCGCCGAGGATAACCGTCAGGCTCAGCAATACGGAGACGATCCGGTGCTTGAAGGGCAGATTTCGCTGCAGCCAGGAAGTCAGGGGGTTAATCAGGTAGGCGAGCAGCAGCGCGACCGCGAAAGGTATGAGAATGTCGCTCACGTAGGCGATGAAGGTAATCAGCAGCCAGATCACCGCCGCGGCGATTGCGATCCGGACTACGCGGTCGAAGGTAAAGGTGTTTTTGGACATCATGGGCATGACCGGGAACAGCGCATGTAGAGTGATGGACAACAGTGTAATCAAGTAGTCGCCGGGATGGAGGATGTCAAGCAAATACAGGACGATGGACTATCTCTTGACCTTCCTTCGCCGGCGGGTCTATATTGACCGCTCATCATCGGTACAAACGGTCCAGTTCAAACCAACCCGGGAAACAGTATGTTCAGGATACGCTCCGTCTTGCTTCTAGCCGCGGCTACTCTGTCGCCGCCTTGTCTTATCCATGGTCAGCACTTCAATTCGGTCGGTGTCGCCTTGCCAGCCGACGCGGCGCCGCCGGACCAGCAGGTTTTCCACGTGATGAGTCCCGAACCGCGCAGCCTCGACATCCAGATCAACCTGTACGACGGCGAGTCCACGCTGCTGCCCTTCGAGACCCTGCTCATCAGAGACGAGTTGTGGCAGCCCATCCCGGCCGCCGCCACCGGTTACGACGTCTCCGACGACGCCCGGGAATGGACGTTCCATCTGCGTCCCGGCGCGCGTTGGAACGACGGCAGGCCCGTTACGGCTCATGATTTCGTCTACGCTTTCAGACGCATGCTCGATCCCGCCAACGCCAATCCCTACGCCTTCTTCTATTATGACATCATGAACGCAAAGGACATCAGTCTCGGAGATATCGAGGATCTGGCTCAACTGGGCGTCAGGGCCGTGGACGATCTCACGCTGCAGGTGCTTCTGGAGCGCGGCGCGCCCCATTTTCCCCACGTCGTGTCCTTCGGCCTGGCGTACCCCACGCCGCGATGGGCCGTCGAGAAACATGGCCGGAGATGGACCGAAGTCGAAAACATCGTGTCGAATTCCGGCTTCCGGATGGCCGAGTGGGCGACCGGCAGCCACATGACCTTCGTGCCCGACCCCATGTACAACGGTCCCCACAAACCCTTGCTGGAGAAGGTCATTCATCCCTTCCGCTATGCGGCAGCGCAGACCGTCCTGGCCTACGAAAACAACGAGGTGGACGTGGAAACGGTAGACATCAACGACCTGGATCGAATCGAACGGCACCCGGTGCTCAGCCGGGAACTCGTCAGATCACCCGGTAGAACGACCTGGTACCTGTTCTTCAACACGTCCGATCCGCCCTTCAATGACATACGAGTAAGGGAGGCCTTTGCACGTGCGCTGAATAGGGAGGCTATCAGCCAGGTGGTCCTGAGAGGGGCTGCCGCGCCGGCCTATTCCATGATGCCCCCGGACTTCAAGGAGTACAACGGCGAAGCCATGAAACCGTACCAGGCTTTCGATCTCGAGCGGGCGAAATCGCTGATGCGGGAGGCCGGCTATCCAAACGGAAGAGGGTTTCCCAGGCAGGAAATGTGGATTCGGGCGCCGACGCCTTCCATGCAGATGGCGGGCGTGGCTATTCAGAGCATGCTGCTGGAGCACCTCGGGGTTAAAGTTTCCATCCGGACCCTGGACCGGACGGCCTACATGAGCAAACTGTACAACTGGGAAATGGACTTCGGTTTTCTGCGGTTCGTCGCCGATTACATGGATCCCCGCAACATGCTCGACATGACCTGGCACTCCCAGCCGAAAGGCGCGGGGCGGCACGACTGGGCGAATTCTGAATTCGATGCGCTGGTGGAAAGCGCCGGCGCGGAATTGGACCCGGTAAGGCGCACGAGTCTCTACAGGCAGGCGGAGGAGATTCTCGTGGGGGACTACGCCGCCGCCTTTGTGTTCCATCCCCTCACGATGCAGCTTCGCAAATCGAACCTGAAGGGATATACCAGGTACCCCGACGGCACCGTGGGCGGCCTCATGTATTCACGGCTATACAAAAGCCGGAAATAACGAAGTAGAATCCAGTACGCCGTTCAGGCCGCAGGGTCCGGGCACACTACCCGCAGCGCGCCGGGCGCGGACCTGATCTCCGCGGGCGTCTCGCCAATGGGTTCGCCGTCGGCGAACAGCACAACCGGCTGTTCCGTTTCCATTTTCAAACTACCCGTCCTGTACGAGAAGATGCTGGGGTGATTCAGGTGGCCGCCCCAGTAGACCCTTGGAAATATGCGCAGGACACGGCTCGGGCTCATCATACGCACGAGGCAGACATCGAGTTCCCCGTCCGTCGGACTGGCTTTCGGCACGATCTTTATCCCGCCGCCGTAAGTGCTGGTGTTCCCGGTGGCCGCCAGCAGGACCGTTTGATTAATCGTGCCGAAATCGCCGGACATGCGCAGATCCACGCCCCGGTAAATACGCAGCATACGCGCCAGGCCCCAGAGGTAGGCTGCCATGCCCTTGAGCGGCACTTCGCCGTCATAGACCAGCCTGGCCACCTCCGAATCGAATCCCAGCGTCACGACCGTTGCGAAATACCGGTTGTTCACCTTGCCCAGGTCGAAGGGCCTGACATGGCTCTGAAGTAGAATGGATGCCGCCTTTTCGGGTGAGGCAGGGATACCGATCGCCCGGGCGAAATCGTTTCCGCGCCCGCAGGGAAGGATGCAGAGGTTGACATCCGTTCCAGCCAGTGCGTTCACTACTTCGTGCACGGTCCCGTCGCCGCCGCATGCGGCGACGCAGGAATACCCGGTGCGCACGGCTTCCGCCGCGATGGTCTCCGCCTCGCCCCGGGTCGATGTGTGGCGGATTTCGGCGGACACCTGGTTCGCAGCCAACGATTCCCGTACCCGCTCCGCGTAGGTCACGCCACGCCCGCTACCCGATTTCGGATTCGCGACAATGAGCGTTTTCCCGGTCATTTCCTTCCTCCCCAGGCCGTTGCGTACCCCTGGTTCCATTGGAGCATACTTGCTTCATTCGACACTATACGCCCAGCCCGTTCAGGACCGAACCTCTTGACAGGGGCGGACCCTCACTCTAAGATAGTGGCCGTTCCGCTGGTCCACCGGATTCCGGATCGACCGGCCAACATGACGCACGGCAGGACGTAATCATCGATAACCCGAGACCCTACATGGCCGACTATAAGAACCTCTTCGATATGACGGGCAGAAACGCGCTGGTCGTCGGCGCCGGCAGCGGCATCGGCCGGTGCTCGGCCATGTGCCTCGCCCAGTTCGGCGCACACGTGGTCTGCGCGGACGTGCGGGAGGAGGCGGCGGACTCCGTATCCGACGAGATTCGCGCACACGGTGAATCGGCCGAAGCGGTCGCGCTCGATATGCGGGATACCGGAAAGATCCAGCAGGTGCTTGATCGGATTTCTCCTCCCGACGTCCTCGTCAGCACGCCTGGCGTCAACATTCGTAAAAAGCTTCTCGACTACACGGACGAGGAATACGACCGGGTCGTCGATCTCAACTTGAAGGGAACCTTCCGCCTCGTACGTGAAACTGCACGGTCCATGTCTGAAAACGGCAGAGGCAGCATCATCGTTTTCTCGAGTATCCGGTCCCAGGTGGTGGAGCCCGGACAGGGCGTCTACGCAGCGACCAAGTCCGGCGTGGTCCTCATGATCCGCGCGTTGGCGGCCGAACTCGCCGACAAGGGCGTGCGGGCCAACGCCATCGCCCCCGGCGTCGTGGATACGCCGCTGACCGCCCAGATCAAACGGCAGCCGGACTGGTACGGCGCATACGCCGACAAGACCATGCTCCGGCGATGGGCCAAACCGGAGGAAATTGCGGGGGCCGTCCTCTACCTGGCCTCTGACGCCAGCTCATACACCACGGGTTCCGTCATGTTCGTCGACGGGGGGTGGACGGCGGCGGACGGCCGCTTCGATCCTTTTGCGTGAAAGCTGACATCGGTGCGAGCTCTCCACCTCAACCTGTCCTGACCCCTTCCTTGGCGATCCGATGCCATTCCTGAACATCCTGATCGACATCATCGCCCCGATTTTCGTGCTCATTTCGCTCGGGTACCTGTTCCAGAAAAAATGGCGGTTCGACCTGCAGGCCCTGACGCGGATACTGCTGTACCTGGTCATGCCCGCTACGCTCGTCGTATCCCTCACCCAGTCTGAGCTCTCCTCCGAATTCGTATGGGACACCGCCGTATTCTGTCTGCTCATGCTGGTCGCGCTTTACGTGCTCAGTGTGATCGGATCCCTGGTCATGCGGTACCGGAATGACATGAAACAGGCCTTCAGCCTGTCCGTCATGTATTACAACAGCGGGAATTACGGCTTTCCGGCCAGCGAACTGGCTTTTCCCTCCCTGGGCCTGGCCGTCCAGTCCATCGTCCTGGCCGTCCAGAACTTTCTCGTTTTCACCCTGGGGCTGTTCTTCGTTTCGATTGGACGCCTGTCCGCCCGGAAAGCCTTCCTGCAGTCCTTCAAGATGCCCTTCGTCTATGCGCTGATCCTGGCCTTCGCGATCCGGAACTACGGCCTGCAACTCCCGGGCTTTATCTGGCTTCCGATCGAGTACCTGGCCGAAGCGCTCGTCCCCATGGCACTGGTCACCCTGGGCATGCAGCTGGCCCGGACTCCCATCACCCTGGAGTGGAAAGCCAGCCTGGCGTCCCTGGTCTGCCGTCTGCTGGTCTCTCCCCTGATCGGCTACGGCCTCGTGCTCCTGTTGGACATCGATCCCAGGATCGCCCCGGTCCTGGTTGTATCCACCAGTTATCCAACCGCGATCAATACCGTGCTGATCGCGATGGAATTCGGCAGCCGGGAGGATTTTGCGGCCAACGCCGTGTTCCTGTCCACCATCTGCAGCATCGTCACGGTCGCGGTGGTTATTTTCCTGGTCAGGTAGTGGTAGTACAGGCGCCCTGTACTGCAAGGCCACTATACGTAACCATCGCGGTCGCCGTAGACCCTGGCGCCCTTGCTGACGGCCTCGGAGAAAGCGCTCAGCGGTTTGTCGGACCCCGGGTAGCGGTCTCCGTGGGACATGCCGTTCTCGAGCTTGAGCACGCCTCGGGGACAAACGGCCGAACAGACCCCGCATCCCACGCAGGAAGATCGGACGATATTCTCGCCGCGCTCCGCATAGGCCCGCACGTCGATTCCCATTTCGCAATAGGTCGTGCAGTTACCGCAGGACATGCACTGGCCGCCGTTGGTCGTGATTCGGAACCGGGAGAAGAAGCGCTGGATGATGCCCAGCACCGCGGCCATCGGGCACCCGAAGCGGCACCAGACCCGGTTGCCGAGGACGGGATAGAACCCCACGCCGATGACCCCGGCGAAGACCGCGCCGATGTAGAAACCGTACCACTGTTTCAACGGAGCGGAAATGGCGCTCAGCGCGCCCTCGGACGTGCTGCTCACCCAGAGCACGGCTGTCGTTGCGATGATGAGCAGGAGCACCGCGTAAATGATCGCCCGTTCGATTTTCCACGATACGGTCGATTTGGGCGTCAGGTGCCGCCAGGGGTCGCCGAGGGTCTCGGCGAGCCCGCCGCAGCCGCATACCCAGGAACAGTACCACCGCTTGCCGTAGAAATAGGTCAGCACGGGCGTGGCGATAAACGTGCAGGCCACCCCCCAGAACACCATGAACGAACCCAGGGCGCCCGGGCTGTTGACCAGGTAATCCACGGTGCCGGGGAACAGGTAATCGTACTTCAGGGGCCAGAAGTAGCTGAAGTAGAACTCCGGTTCGTTCAGCGCGCGGAGGAACTGGGGAAGGACGAAGGCCAGGACCAGTTGAAAGAACATGACCGAAATCGTTCGGATGATGTGATAGCGGTTGTGGCGGTACCGCATGAACATGCGGAATCCGAAGAGCACCACGGCCATCGTGTAGAGAAACCCGTATAGGAACCACTGGTTCGCCGGCTGCCCCGCCAGGACCTGGGACAGCGGCTCAACGAGCGCGATGGCACGGGACAGGTATTCGGGCCACCAGTACAGTACGACGTAGAACCCGGTGAGCGCGATACCCAGCGCCCAGGCGATGGCGCCGCGGTGTGTCGTGTTTCCGAACATGATGCCGTCGTGCTTGATGCCGGGCACCGTGTCCTTGTACGTGAACCAGACGTAACCGATGGTTCCGACAGACAGCAGGCCGAAGGACAGCAGGAAGGGCGTCCAGGCGCCGGAGAGCGGCATACCGAGCAGGGATACGACGAGCGCGAGGAAACCCAGCCCGATCACGCCGGCGGAAACCATCATGCCCGGGTTCCTGGGCGCCTCCGCCGCGGACTCGGGCTCGCCGAACCCTTCGGCTTCCTCGTCGTAGAAGTACGAGATGGTTTCCGGATCGATCAACGTCGGTACAGCGGGCGATGTACTCATGCGAGTTGCTCCTTTAATGAGCGAACGATCTCCGACTCGTGGCGGACGAAAAACTCCGGATCGAAGTTGGCTTCTTCCAGGTGGTCCAGGACGTACTCCACGGTACGCCGCTCGGCAATCCACCGCTCACATACTTCGTGACGGGCCCGTATACCCATGAAATTGAAGGCCTTGATGCACCCGTCGACGCCGACTACGCGGACGGCGTGGCGATGGGATGGATGTTCCCAGAAAAGGTGGCGCTCTCCGGGCTGGGGCGTATTCAGAATCATGCCATAGGTCTGGTACTCCAGATCGAAGAACTTGGCCGAATTGTACCAGATCCCGGGGTCGTACTCCGTATCCTGTCCGGCCAGCACCTCGCCGGCGACCTTGCCCTGCTTTTTGCCTGTGTACCAGACCTGCTGGATCAGATTGCGTCCCCCGTTGCGGCTGACGATTTCCGCGCAGTCCCCTGCCGCGTAGATGTCGGGTATGTTCGTTCGAAAGGAGTTGTCGACCAGGACGCCCCGACCTGTTTCGATAGGCGTCGACTTGATCAGGTCCGTGTTGGGCGAAACACCTGGCGTCAGGCCGACCAGTTGGCAATCGATCCGGTCGTCGAACTCGGTAATGACCGCTTCGACCTTTCCTGTGCCGTCGTCCACTATTTCCTTCAGGTTGGTCTCCTTGATCAGGCCGATGCCCTGCTCCTCTATCAATCGGTTCAGCATACCCGATTCTTCCATGGGCAGGATGTTGCACCAGTAGGAAGGCTCGCGTATGAGAAACGTGACGTGGATATGCCTCGAATGCAGCATCTCGGCGAGTTCGAGGCCGATCAGCCCGCCGCCGACGATGACCGCGTTGCTGGTCCGTTCTGCATTCTTATACAATTGATGCAGGTCTTTCAGGTTGTACAGGCCCTGGACGCCATCGAGGTCCTGACCCGGCCATCCGAACTTGTTCGACTTGGCGCCGGTGGCGATCAGCAGACGGTCGTAGGGCAGGCGACCGTTCCGGTGAAGTACCAGTTGCCTGTCATCGATATCGATAGCGGTGACCCAGTCTCGGACCAGGTCCAGCCGCTGGTCTCGCCAGAAACTGTCCTCGAAGGGTTTCGTCGCCTCGTAGGTCATGTGCCCCATGAAGATGTACATGAGGGCGGGGCGGGAATAGTGGAAGGCCGATTCACCCGAAACCAGCGAGACCTTCCAGTCGGGCTGAAGCTGTCTGAGCCGCGTGGCGGCTGTTACCCCTGTTACGCCGTTCCCAATGATCACTGCGTGCAATGGTCCACCTCCTGGTCCTTGAGCAATCTCCAAAAACGACTTTCTTCTGCTCATCTCCCTTCGTCATGCCGTTCGCCCGTAAAACAGCTTCTGTACCTCGGGGCTGTTGCAGACATTGGGCCGGTCCTTGTAGCAGAACGTGGCGACATACCGGGTAACCGGGCCCTTGACCGGTGTCACCTGGTGCATGGAATGGTAGCCGACGAAGAGGATCAGCGTACCGGGTTTCACGGCGAGCGTACGTATGTCCGGATAGCTGCCGCGAAGCACCCGGTCCACGGTATCGTATGCGCCATCTTCCTCCGGACGGACGTTCGGTGCGTACTCGAAGACGCCGCCATCTTCGGGCGCCTGTACCATCAGGGTGGTTGTAGCCTCGGCCTCGTCGAAATGCCAGCCGTGGTTCTGGCCCTCGCCCATGACGTTGACCGTCAGCGCAGCAAAGGGGTCGGCCATCCTGTAATAGTGTTCCTTGTTGAGGACGTCGGCTATGAAGGAAAGGAGCGGGTCCCAGGAATACAACCGGTGCAGACCGTCCGCGGGACGTATTTGATCGAAGGCGACCGAGTCCAGGTCCGTTGCCTGAAGCCTCCGCCGGGGGTGGGTGGGCGGAAAGGAGTCGTCGTGCTCCTCGAGGTATACGTTATGGGCGTTCCGGCAAGGAAAAGCGCTGGGGGCGGCGCGGTCCACCTCGGCCACCATCCGTACCCTGGCTTCCTCCGTGACGAATCCGGGCAACAGGCAGGCGCTTCGGGCCGCCAGGCCATCCCTGCACCTTGCGACCAGTGCGCTGTAGTTGACCGATCCAGGCCGGTGAATGGGGTAGGTCGTCGAGTCGATGAGGCCCAGCGCCGAATCGTTCAATCGAGGTTTCCTTCCTGTAGCATAAACCACCTTGACATTGGCGAATCGTCCCGGTAACATGGTCGTTCGCTTTCCACTTCAATATGCCCGCCTGGGCCGCGATCAAATCCATGCGCAGCCACCCGGCGGAACGTCCCCTGTCCTCAATATATGGCAATTCCGGGCGATCAAAAAGAAAAGACTGGCCTGGCCCGCCAGCTCGGTCTTTTCGACACCACGATGATCATCATCGGCATCGTGGTCGGTTCGGGGATATTCCTCACGACCGGCCTGATGGCCCGGGGCATACCCTCCGCCTCGCTCATACTCCTTGCCTGGCTGTTCGGCGGCCTGCACGCCCTCGCCGGTGCGCTGGCCTACTCCGAACTCGGAGCCGCCATGCCGCGAGCCGGCGGCCAGTACGTGTATCTCCGGGAAGCTTACGGTCCGTTCTGCGGATTCCTCTTCGGCTGGGTGTCCTTCACCATGTACCTGACCGGTATCATCGCCGCACTCGGCGTGGGATTCGCAGAATACGCCGGGTACTTCATCCCCTCCTTCGGGATGGCCAACGTGTTCTTCGAAACCGAAATCGCCCTTCCAGGATGGACGTTCCAGTATTCCCTTTCCGCCGGCCACGTCACCGCGCTGGTTCTGGTCGTCCTGCTTACGGTCGTAAATTACCGGGGCGTCACCTTCAGCAAGCACATCACCAACGTGTCCTCGGTGATCAAGATCGCCGCGCTCGGTTTGTTCATCCTGTTCGGACTCTGGAGCGGGTCCGCTCAGCCCATCGACTTCAGGATAAACCCGCAGGAGATTGACTTCGGGCAACTGGTGGTTGCCTTCGGCGTCGCCCTGATCGCCGTCGCCTGGGCCTTTGCCGGATGGGAGGAAGTTACCTTCGTAGCGGGAGAGGTCAGGGACCCGGCGCGAAACCTGCCACGGGCCCTCGTCGTGGGCACCTCGAGCGTCACCGTGGTCTATCTGCTGGTGAACTACATCTACCTGAAGGCCATGCCAGTAGAGGAAATGGCCGGGATCGTCCGGGTCGGTGAAGTGGCTGCCAACGTCCTCTTCGGAGAAACGGGCGCCGTACTGGTCTCGGCTGCCGTCATCGTGTCCATCGTCGGCGCGCTGAACGCCAGCATCCTGGTGGGACCCCGTGTCTATTTCGCCATGGCGCGGGACGGGCTGTTCTTCAAACGGGCGGGCTCGGTACATCCGAGGTACCGCACACCGGGTCAGGCAGTGATTTTTCAGGCCGCATGGGCATGTTTGCTCACCCTCAGCGGTACGTTCGAAGACCTGATTACTTTTGTTACCTTCGCCAATCTCATGCTGTGGATCGCCGGGGCGGCCGCGGTATTCACGCTGCGCAGGAAACAGCCCGACCTGCCCAGGCCCTACAAAGCCTGGGGCTACCCGGCCGTGCCCCTGCTGTTCATCGCCGGATCCGCCGGCATTCTCGCCAACATGCTCTTCGAGACACCCGTTGAATCCATATCGGGCCTCGCACTGACCGCCCTCGGCATCCCCGCCTACCTGTTCCTGCGCCGGCGCCCGAACGCGGCGGCGAAGACAGGAAAACTATTACCCTGACGCTGCCTTGCCGGCCGTTCAACGCTCGAATGACCCCAAAATCCGACGCATACGCCTGTTCAGGGGATATAGACCAGGCCGCCCGCCGGCCCGAGGGGGATGCCCATCGCCATCCAGATCACGAGGACAAGGGTCCAGATGACGGCAAACACCACGGTATAGGGAAGCATCGTGGAAATCAGCGTGCCCATGCCCCCCCTGGGCACAAACTGGCGCATGAAGACCAGGATGATTACCAGGTAGGGATTCAGCGGCGTGATGGTGTTGCTCACGGAGTCGCCGATCCGGTAGGCCGCCTGCGTCAGTTCGGGGCTTATGCCCACCATCATGAACATGGGTATGAAGATCGGCGCGAAGAGCGCGTACTTGGCCGACATGGACCCGATGAGCAGGTTGAACACCAGGGTGACCAGGATGAAGGCGATGATCAGCATCCACGCCGGCATCTGCGCCTGGCCGAGGGCCTGGCCGCCGGCCATCGCCAGCATCCGGCCCAGACCCGAATACTGGAAATAGGCGATGAACTGGGCGGCGAAGAAGGCGAGCACGATGATCGGGGCCATGGTGGCGATCGTTTCGACGAGCAGGCGAGCCGCATCCTTGTCGTTCTTTATGGCGCCCACCGAGATGCCATACACGATGCCGGGCAGGATGAAGCAGAAAAGCAGCAGGGGCACGATGGCCTCCACCCAGCGGTCGAACAACCTGCCCGTCCCGTACAGCGGTGCGCCCGGCCACAGTATCATGAACACGATGGCCGAAAGCACCACGCAGAACGCCAGGGAAGCCCGGACCATGCCCCGCTTCTCCACCGCTGTCATAGCGTGTTCTTCCGGTCCGGCCGAAGTCGCGGGCGCCGGACCGCCTTCCTCGGGTGACTTGCCCGCCAGGCGCCGTTCGACGAACCAGGCCGTAACGAGCCACCCGACCAGCGTCATGACCACCGTAGAGGCAATCATGAAATACCAGTTGCACGTGGCGGCAACCTGATATGCCGCGTCGATCGTCTGAGCCCCGGTCGTGGACAGACCGGCCAGCAGGGGGTCCAGCCCGGTCACGAACAGATTGGCGTTGAATCCCGCGGATACGCCCGCGAATACGGCGGCCAGTCCGGCCAGCGGAGACCGGCCTACGGCCTTGTACAGCGCCGCCGCGAGGGGCGGAAGTATGACGTATCCGGCGTCAAGCGTAAGGGACGACATGATGCCGATGAAGACCATGGCCGGAGTCAGCAACCTCCCCGGGACCGCCAGCATGAACGCCTTGAGTACGGTGGCGATCATCCCGGTCCGTTCCGCCACGCCGATGCCCAGCATGCCCACGAGGACGACGCCGAGGGGCGGGAAGCGCATGAAATTCTCAACCATGTTGCCGACGACCCAGAAGAGCCCGTCCCGGGTGAGCAGGCTGGTGGACGTGAAAGTCTCCCCGGTCTCGCGCAACGCCACACCGGCCGAACCATCTTGCAGGATCACCTGTTCCGGCAGGCGCTGCACTACGGTCCACTCCCCGCGGGCCGCGATGTCTGAGAGGAAGACGATGAACAGCGCGCCGGCCAGAAAAAGCGTCGTGGGATCCGGTAGGCGATTTCCGATCCGCTCTATGGCGTCCAAGAATCCACCCGACGCTGATGCCCCTGTATGTGCCGGCTGATGCGGGATATCGGAGTTCATGGCCATCGTTGTATAGGGATCGGCGCGGCATGAGGCGCCGCAGTCGTGGGAAACCGGTACTTCCTGCTCATGTCGAAGGTCTCGCCTGCAACAGGTCGTTCAGCGCAGACTCCAGATCCGCGTGCTCGAATTGGAAACCCGCTTGCTGAAGATGTTCGGGGATGACTTTCGCGCTCGCGAGAAGCAGGTCGTTTCCCATTTGGCCGAACAACAGGCGGACTGCGAAGGCGGGTACCGAAAAGGGGGTCGGACGATGCAGCGCAAGACCCAGAACCCGCGTAAACTCCGCGTTGTCGACGGGCCCGGGGGCAACGGCGTTCACGGGTCCTTCCAGTTCGTCCGATTCCAGAATGAAACGGATTGCGGCAACCAGGTCATCCCGGGTTATCCAGCTCATGTACTGTCTACCGTCTCCGATTTTTCCGCCCAGTGCCAGCCGGAAGGGCGTGCGCATGGCGGCCAGCGCGCCTCCCTCGGGAGTCAGCACCATTCCGATGCGCAGGTTCGCGACCCGGATCCCGGCGTCGCGGGCCGGTCCCGTCGCCGCTTCCCACTGCCTGCATACCCCGGGAAGAAAGCCGTTACCAGACAGGGACTCCTCGACGAGTGGTTCTTCGCCGCGGTTACCGTAAAATCCGGTGGCCGACGCGGCCACCAGGACCCTGGGCGGCGTCTCCATCCCGGCGAGAAACGCGCAGAGGCTGCGGGTGGGGTCGACGCGGCTGTCGCGTATCCGGGCCTTCTTGGCCCTGGTCCATCGGCCCAGGATCGACTCGCCCGCCAGGTGCACGAGGGCGTCTATTCTCCCGGATTCGTCCCAATAAACACGGCCTTCGGATGTAGACCAGAAGACCGCCTTCTCGCAGACCTTGTCCCTGGATCTGACCAGGCGAACGACCCGGTGGCCCCGCGTCTCGAGATATGGGATCAGCCGGCGGCCGATCAACCCCGATCCGCCGGTAACGAGTATGACCATAGTGTGGCGAAAGTTAAGACCGGGACCACGCAATGTCAAGGTCGGTGCGCACGCGCGATTCCCCCACCCGGCCAATGTGGATTGACTCGCATTGAGGATTCCCGTAGTATCCGGAATAGCGGCTTCGGACAGGATGGTCTTCCCCGTCGGCATCGCGACGGGGAAGACCCCGGTTAGACGGATAATTCGAACAGGAGATCCGGATTCCCATGCATGTCTACCGGTTGCAGCGTACGCAGAATCTGCCCGTATCCCTGGAAACCGCCTGGGATTTCCTGTGTCGCCCCGAGCATCTACGCAATCTGACTCCGCCGAGTATCGGACTGACTGTTACTTCCGATCTGCCTGACTGTGTATACCCGGGCCTCATCATCACCTACAGGCTCGCGCTATACAAGACCTTCTACTTTAACTGGGTCACGGAAATCACTCAGGCAGAACCACTTAGGTATTTTATTGACGAGCAGAGATCCGGGCCATACAGATTCTGGCACCATGAACACCGATTGCGGTCTGCAAAGCACGGCGTGGAAATGGTCGACCTGATCCATTATGCCTTGCCATTTGGATTACTGGGCCGTATGGTACATGCAGCGATCGTCAAGAACCAGCTCAACGCGATTTTCGATTACCGTCGTGAAGTGCTGTCCGATAAATTCGGTGGTTCCGTTCGCTGAATTCCCCTGGTTCATTAACTTCAACCGCGACGGGTACGCTCCGATCATCCCCCTGAACCATGAATGACCTAATCATCGTCCTGCTGCTGGTCGCGTTCAACGGCTTCTTCGTAGCTGCGGAATTTGCGCTGGTGAAGATACGCCTGTCTGAAATCGAAGTGCTGGCGAAGGACGGCAGCAGAACCGCGCAGACCGTTCGTAACATCCTGTACAGCCTCGACACCTACCTTTCTTCGTGCCAACTAGGCGTTACGCTAGGAAGCCTTGGTCTCGGTTGGTTCAGCGAACGGACTATGGCCGCGCTGCTTGAACCGCTCGTTATCGACCTGGGCTTCTCCGCGGAGATCTCCCATCTCATTGCGATTCCAGTTGCCTTTGCGATCATGACCTTCCTGCTGATCACCGCAGGAGAGCTTGTCCCCAAGTTCGTCGCATTGCAGAAGTGCCGGCAGGTGGCCCTTGCAATCGGGATTCCGCTCGTCGTCTTCTACCGGATATTCCGGCCATTCATCTGGTTGCTGAACATCAGCGCAAACCTCATGCTGAGGTGCCTGGGTATACGTATCAAGAACGAACAGGGCGATTCCATCACGGAACCTGAATTGCGGATGACCCTGGTCACCATGGTATCCGGAGGCCACGTCACCAGGCGGGAGCGACGGATCATGGAAAACGTGCTCGACCTGGAAGAAAAAGTCGCGCGACGTTACATGCTGCCCCGCAACCAGATCGTGTACCTGAACCAGCACGACGAACGGGAAACGAAACTGCGCGTGGTAGCCGAATCGGGACATACGCGTTTCCCGCTGTGCGACGAGGACCTGGATCAGATCGTCGGGATCGTACACGTCAAGGACCTGTTCCGGATCCTGTTCGACGAACAGGGCTCCTCCAGTCTGGAAGGGGTCGCACGGGATCCGTTGTTCCTGCCCGAGACCATCAGGCTGGACGCGCTGCTCCTGGAATTTCAGCGCCGCAATACCATGCTTGCCGTCCTGGTGGACGAGTTCGGAACGGTTTCCGGTATGATCACGTTGGAAAATGTACTCGAGGAACTGGTAGGTCCCATTCAGGACGAATTCGACAGTGAGGCGCCGCTCATCGTGCGGACGGGACCCCACCGTTTCGAGGTCGAAGCCAGTTGTCCCGTCGATCAGGTCATCCGCGCCTGCGGGTTGCAACTTCCCGATGAACTGACCTCGGATACCACGGGCGGGGTCATGATCGAACTGCTGGGTCACATTCCCAGGCAAGGGGAACAGGTCCGTACCGGCGCACATCTGATGACGGCGCTGCGCGTGGAGCCTACCCGTGTCCAGCGGCTCAGGATCGATCGGATGGCCGATCTGGATGAGGACGACGCAGGAGACGGATAGGGAGATAACGCCGCGGGGCCGAGCCGCAGGATGGCAATGAACCGCGGGGCCGTGCCGCAGGATGGCAATGAGCCGCAGGATGGCAATGAGCCGCAGGATGGCAATGAGCCGCAGGATGGCAATGAGCCGCAGGATGGCAATGAGCCGCAGGATGGCAATGAGCCGCTGACCGGCGGAAGAACCACGGGCCGGCAGAAGATCACGCGCTACGCAGACTGACCGAGGCGTTCCGGAGCGGAGGCCTCGTCCAGCTTACTTCGGAACTCGGCAGGCAGTTTCCAGCCCGTCCCGCCGCAAACCTCTTCCACGTGTTCCGGCTGGTCCGGACCGGTCATGGCGGCCGTCACTTCGGGATGATCCAGGATCCACGCGAACGCGACCTGCGCGGGGGTTCTGCCTAGCTCCGCGGCCGCGTCGATCAACGTGGCGATGAGTTGATCGACGGCTGGTGTCATGGTTTTCCTGTACCGCTCGACATCTTTCGCCCAGATCGAGCCCTCGGGTGGATCCTCGCCCCGACGGCACCGGCCCGTAAGCAGGCCGACGGCGATGGGACTGTACGTCATCATCCCCAGCCCATGCCGGCGGCACCGGTCGAGGAGTTCGGTCTCCACGGCGGAACGATGGATCAGGTTGTAGTGGTTCTGCAGGCAGACCGGCCGGGCATACCCGTGTTTATCGGCTACCCACAACGCCTCGACGACCTGCGCGGCCGTGTAGTTGCACATGCCGACATACCTGGCCTTGCCCTGCCTGACCACATCGTTCATGGCGTCCATTGTTTCGTCCAGGGGCGTGTCGGGATCGAAGTGGTGCAGTAGATAGAGATCGATATGGTCCAGGCCCAGGCGGCTCAAAGACCGGTCGATCTCCCGCATGATATGGTAGCGCGAGGTGCCCCTGTCGTTCGGACCCGGCCCGATCTCGCTCCAGACCTTGCTGGTGATCACCAGGTTGTCCCGTTTGTCCTTCATGCCGGCCAGGGCCTTGCCCAGTACTTCCTCGCACCTGCCGCCGAAGTAGAAGTTCGCGCAGTCGATGAAGTTGATCCCGAGATCCACCGCCGTTTCTATCGTGCGAATGCAGGTCTTCTCGTCCGTCTGCCCGGCCCAGAAGCCCCGGAACGCCGTGCCGAGACATATGGGGGACACGCGCACGCCGTAGCGTCCGAGTTGCCGGTACTCCAAACGCCCTCCCAGTGTTTGTAATTCAGTACAAGGTTGAACGAAATCCACTAATTTCAGGGATAAAACCTGGTGGCTATTGTCGAGACTTAGAAGGAAAACTCGCCACAGGCTGAGCGCTTTTCCTATTGAGCTGGTTGCCTATACGAGGCAACAACGAGACTCTTAACATCATTCAGAATATCATCAATCTGCATTCCTTCAAAGTGATCTAATGCCGCGAGTGCTTTGCCTTTACGATCACCCTGAGATTGTGTAACACCGCTCGATTTTTCAAAATCTGGGGACATAACAACAACTTCTCCCAATGGTCCCTCAACCATCTCTGCTATCTTTTCATTGAGCCTAAAAGTCCGTCGCTTTGATTCGGTTTTTTCCTCAGACCAGTTTTCAGGTAAGGGATTCGGTAGCGGATCTTCGTCGTGAACAACCATGTATTGCAAGGAAAACGCCTTTGCTATCGTTATGTAAAGGGGAATGTTGAACTTTGATCCACAGTCGATAATTGAGACATCCGGATCGTGGATATCCATCTTCTCAGCTAGGTACGGCAATACTACTTTTTCTGTTTCGCCTTCAACAAAGACAACGCGACGAGCAAAAAACATTTCTCCTCGGTCGGGATTTATCCACTGAGCCATATGGAACTGCTGCTTCTTTTCTGCAAACCCGTCACCTTCGAATAACTCCTTAGTACACTGTCTTACCTCACTTCCTATCTCAGGATCGTCTTTGCTTATGATCAGGATTTCCCTATAGTATTCCAGTTCAACAAAATGTGTCGAATGTGTACAGAGGAAGACCTGATGCTCGGGAGTCTGGGAAATCTCTCTCAAAGAAGCTGATAGTCTACGTTGGGCGTGTGGATGCAAGAACAACTCCGGTTCTTCCATCGCGAATATGACAGAATCGGACTGCCGTCTCGCAACAACTTCACGTTCTTCATCTACTTGGCGTTCCATCTGAAGGGCTGAAGCCCAAGATCGAAGTAGTGCAAATACCATCGCACGCTGGAGTCCGTGGCCCTTTCTATCGGCGGTCGTTCGGACTCCGTCATCTACATGAATATCTGTACCAAGTTCGAATAGCTTTTCTATTTCAGGCGGGGTAACTTCAATGTTGATTTTAACACCCCATCCTGAAAGTTCATTTTCAATTCTCTTTTCCAGAATAGCTAGTTCGTTAGTCGTTTCAACATCCTCGTCTCGTTGATTCAATGAAGATATAACTGTTCAAGCTGTTCCCGAGCCTGAAAAAATCTATCGTCACGCTCGGCCATGTCTCGAACTGCCCTGTTCATTAGCCGTCCAAATGTTGTTGTTGACTTTATCCTTATCTCATCAGTGAGATCACGTACTGCTGGGATGAGAAAGAACTCCGGAAGCACGCCTCCGCCGACGTTTCTCTGCCCAAGAAAATGACCGGACTCTAGTGATTTTGTATAAGTTAGGGTACTAGCGTTTTGCTCAATATAGGTACGTTGAGCTGCTTCAATATGCGCCTTAGTAACTCTACCTTGTTCAGGCACCAAATTACACAAAGGAGTTGCGTTTACTTTTTCGCGACTAGCGTATTCACCTGAATTCGTAGCGCGAAGCCAATCTAGATCCGGTTCCTCCACCCAACCGTTGTAGGAATTCTCAACATTCCCCTCAGATAGCCGAGCTGTCTTGCGAATGCAGATTGTATTGTCTGATAGGACATATCGTTTGAATGTGTTCTTTTCTTGGTCAGTCAATTGAGAAAATGTCATCTCAACCCACAGAACATCGTCTCCCGTTTCGCGATGGGCAAAGAAATCCTGTTCGCTAGGTTTTGCTGAAGTAGTAAGACCAAATTCGAGTGCGGACAGAACATTCGATTTCCCATGGTTGTTTGGACCGAGTAGTGTCAGTAGGGGGCTGCATTCAATAGATATCTCATTGATGCTGCGATAGTTTTTAATTCTCAGTTTGGTAACTCTCATATTCGACTCTGTATACTGAATGTACTGCACGTTTCGTTACGTACTCACAGGCGCACCGCGTCCGAGCATGCGCGCGTTCAGGATTTCCACAAACACCGAAAACAGGATCGCGACATACAGGTACTCGTTTTCGAATTGAAGGCCGAACAGCCCGAGCACCAGTTTCAGGCCGATCAGTGCGGCGACACCGATGGCCAGCGTCCTGATCCGACTACCGCGCAACCGCATGTTCGAGAACTCCACGATCACGCTGAAGGCGATCGCGGTATACAGATAGGCCTTATCGACGTGCAGGTCCACGCCTTCCAGCATAAGCGCGATGCCGATCAGCACAAGGAAGCTCAGGGCCAGCAGCTTGACGCTCGGATTGGCATCCACGAATTCCCCGATCGTCCGGGCCGCCACCATCATGACCAGGATGGCGATGACGATCGCCAGTACCATGACGGGCAGGTAGTCGGCCGCCATGCCTACCGCCACGATAACGGAATCCAGCGAGAAAATGACGTCCATGAATGCGATCTGAATCAGGATGACGGCATAGGAACTCGCGCGAAATGTTTGCTCCGGCTCCGCGTGCACGTGGAACATGTGGCGGATTTCGTGCACGGCTTTGACGAGCAGGAAAAAGCCCCCCACCAGCATGATGATGTCGCGGCCCGAGATATCCTCGCCGAGCACCGTGAACAGGGTGTATCTGAGCCGGACGATATAGGTCAGGGTGAACAGCAGGCAGATCCGCGTGATCATCGCCAGCGCGAGGCCGAAGATCCGGGCCCGCTGCCTTCGGTGGGCTTCCAGCCGGCCGACCAGGATCGTGATGACCACGATATTGTCGATGCCGAGTACGATCTCGACACTCGCGAGAATCGCGAGGAGGCTCCAGGCCTCGGGTTCGTAAATCCAGGACATCATGCTTGACGGATCCCTAAACCCCTAAGAACATGCGAAAAACGTAATGCGGACGAAAGCTACCTAATATAAGGGAATGACGGTAAAGTGAAAGCACAAACTTGATGCGTTAACCCCAGTCGCCAGCCCGGTTTCCGCACACTTCCGATCGAAGCCGGACATGGTCCCTCTTTCACTGTCCGTACACGGCATACCGCGCCATACGCCGTCTGTACGACCGGTTGAGAAAACCCGCAATTTGCTTGACATGAACCGGGATGCTGACGTTTATGACGTAGTTTTCCTTCCTTCATCCAGCCTGGTTCGAATACGGGGTCCAGCCGGCCATGAATACCAATGGATCAAGCGCCGCCAATCCGATCGGTCTCATCGACTGCGACCTGCACCATGGCGTCGTAGAAATCGAAGATCTATTCCCATATCTCCCCGGTCACTACGTGGAATACGTGAAGGACTTCGGGGCCATGATGCCCGGCGTGGGCTATACCAATCTCCCGAAGGGCGGCTGCCGGGCGGAGCTCTGGGAGCATACCGAAACCCATCCCAGCAGCAACATCGAACTGGCCCGCAATCGCCATCTCGATGAATACGGCATCGACGTCGCCCTGTTGACGGGCGTAACGGTGTACGGAGCGGCGGTGCACCCGAACGCCGACTACGGCGCCGCCATGTGCCGGGCATTCAACGACTGGACCCTAGAGACCTGGATCAAGGCGGACAGCCGATTCCGCGCATCGGCAGCAATCGCGCCGTCCGATCCGAAGCAGGCGGCCGCGGAGATCCGGCGGATCGGTGAAAGGCCCGAGGTTCTGCAGGCCATCATGCCCGCCGGGGGGCGCATGCCCTTCGGAAACCGGTTCTACGACCCGATTTACGAAGCGGCGCAGGAGTGCCGGCTGCCCATATGCGTGCACTTCGGCGCGGAGGGGGCCGGCTTTGCCAACGCCCCCACGGCCGCCGGATATCCCTCCTACTACCTGGAAATGCGCATGGCCCGGCCCCAGATCGCCATGGCCCACGTCGTCAGCCTGATCTGCGAAGGGACCTTCGAGAAATACCCCGATCTTAAATTCCTCTTCATCGAACACGATACCTTCTGGGTACCCGGACTGATGTGGCACATGGACGCCGACTGGAAGGCGGTACGCGACTACACGCCCTGGGTCAAGCGCCTGCCCAGCGAATACATTCGCGGCCACATCCGGTTTGGATGCCAGCCCATGGAACAGCCGCCGACCCGCCGGGATCTCAGTACTTTCCTGGACTGGCTTCACGCGGACGAGATCCTCGTTTACGCCAGCGACTATCCTCACTGGGACTGGGAATCACCCGATTCGGTGCTGCCCGGGATTGACTCCGGACTTAAGCGAAAAGTGTTCGTGGAAACCGCGCGGGATCTATACGGCCTGGACGTACAGGGAAACCCCGCCAGATGAGCGAGCGATACGAGGTTGCCGCCGTGGAAGAACTTCCGCCGGGAGAACGGCGTATCGTCCCCGCGGGTGGACGCGGCGGAATCGGCGTGTTCAATGTCGGCGGCAGATTCTACGCCCTGAGGAACCGATGTCCCCATAAAGGCGGACCGCTCTGTCTCGGCCGGCTCAGGCCGCACGTGATGGCGGAAGACGTGTACACCGTCGAACACCAGGACACGCAGGTCCTGAAGTGCGCGTGGCACCAGTGGGAATTCGACCTCGCGACCGGCCAGGCGCTCTACGATCCCCGCATGCGGGTCAAGACCTACCGGGTGGAGATTGAAGCGGGCAAGGTGATCCTGTACCTGGAGTAACCGGAATCACCCGACGGGGAAGAAGGGGATTTGCCGTGAAAGTCCGGTTCACAGTCGCGCTCCTCTCCGCGACATGCATTACCTACACGGCCGCATTGGCCTGGCAGGACGCGGACCCGCCCGCTCCTTACATCAACTCCATCGGCATACCACTTCCTCCCGATGCCGCCCCGCCCGAGTACCAGGTTTTCACCAGTTTCAAGGCCGAGAACCGCTACCTGGACATGGCCACCTCGCACTACCAGGTGGTCGGTCACGATTATGCGCTGGTCAACGAACCGCTTGGGCGCATGGACCGGGACTACAAACTGCTGCCGGCCGCCGCGACCCGGTGGGAGGTGTCCGATGACGGGCTTACATGGACTTTCCACCTGCAACCCGACCTGGTCTTCGCCGACGGCCATCCCCTTACGGCGCAGGATTTCGAGGACACCTTCAAGCGGTGGGCGGACCCCGGCACGGGGTTCGACCTCGAATGGTACTACCGCCCGATCACGAACTGGGGAGCGGTCGTTGCCGGCAAGCAGCCCCTCGACTCCCTGGGTGTCAAGGCGCTGGACGATCACACCCTGGCGATTTCAACCGTAGATCCCACGCCGTACCTGCCTCTGATCCTGACCTTCAGCTGGGTGACGCCCTCCCATCTTTTCGAGAAATACGGTGCGGGCTGGTCTACAAAGCCGGAAACGCTACTGGGCAGCGGTCCCTTTACGCTGGTGGAATGGTCGAAGCTGGACCGCATCGTGCTGAAGCCGAATCCCCTCTACCGGGGGCCCCACAAGCCCTATCTGGAGCGGGTGGTCACCAGGCTGTTCAACGTCGCGGCCCAGCCACCCATGCTGTCCTCCTACGAGACGGGGGAAGTGGACCACGTCGCGCTGTCCAACCAGGCGGAAATCAACCGTGTCAGGGCGGATCCGCGGCTCAGGGACCAGTTGGACACCTACATGGCCTTCGATACCACCTACCTGATGATGGACACTTTGAACCCGCCGTTCAACGACCTGCGAGTGCGGCAGGCCTTCAGCCATGCCATTGACAACGACGCGCTGGTCGCCTCCGCTCTTCGGGGGGTTGCCGTACCCGCAACGTCGATGTTGCCCGAAGGTTTCCCCGCGGCGAGTACCCGGAAGCTCGCCCCCATCCAGCGGTACGATCCCGCGCTGGCGCGACAACGGCTTGCGGAAGCCGGCTATCCGGACGGCAGGGGGTTTCCGCCGACCGTTATGTGGATCAGGGGAACCAGCCTGCAAGGGGGCCAGGCTCCCCAGGCGGTACAGGCCATGCTCAAGCAGCATCTCAACATCGACATCGGCGTGCAGAACTCCGAGGCCAAACTCTTCATGGAAGCCATGTACGAAGGCAACATCGCCTTCGCCATGATCCCCTATGGCTACGACTACCTGGACCCCAGCAACCTGCTTGGAATCTGGCTTTCTACGGGCCGCCATGCCTGGCAAAACGAACGTTTCGAATCCATCATGGATATCGCCAATCACCTGATCGGTGATCCGTCCCGTCGCATGGCGCTGTACCGCGAGGCGGAACGCGTATTGGTCGAAGACGTGGCCGGCGTGTTCCTTTGGCACAGGCAGCATAACGAACTGTGGAAGCCCCACCTGCGCACCGAGGCGCTTGAGCTTAACGACCGAGGCGGTTTCGCGTTACGCGTCGACAAGCATCTGAACCTGTCTACAACGCTGTACGTTACGAAGGAGGTCGTGAAGGATGGTGCAGCAGAGGATCGAAGCATGAATTTCTGGCAGTGGCTGTTCGGATCCGGCGGTTGGGGAGGCGACCGGTAGATTTCGGGGCCACCAGGCAGGCAGGTGCGAGGGGCATCTGACCGCAACTCATGTTTATCCGCTATTCCGCGGGAACGGAAGCAAGAACACCAGTCGTTTCGCGTCTCATGTCAGTCTTCAGTGTTCACCGATATAAACCTTGTCCCACACCATACTGCCTACCGTGCCGTCGGGACGCGTGGCGTATCCCTTCACCCAGGGTTTTCGGAGTCCGTAACCGATCGGATGGTAGATGAAGGCGCCGCCGTAGTCTGATACGAGAATCTGTTCGGCCTGCCGGTACATCTCCGTGCGCCGGGCGGGATCGGGCTCCGCGATCGCTCGGTCCACGAGATCGTCGAAGGCCGGATGGGTCCAATCCTGCCGCTGCGCCCCGCGCGGCCGCGAATGCCAGGTCATGTCCAGCATGTTCCTCGGGTCGAGATAATCCGCTCCCCTGGCAATGAAACCGAGGAGGATCTGCCAGTCGAAGAGCGCGCTCATGTAGGAACCCATGTCGTTGCTGCGGAAAGTGATGTTTACCCCGAGGTGATTATGCAACATCCCCTGAATCGCCTCGGCGATACGGCTTTTAATGGGATTGGGCGCCCTAAGCCAGGTTTCGACGGTTGGAAACCCCCGCCCCCTCGGGTAGCCGGCCTCTGCCACGAGCTGCCGGGCCCGTTCCGGATCGTAACCCTGGTACAGCTTGTATTCCGGACCTGCGTAGGCGTCGAATCCAGGCGGAATCATCGAGTAGGCCGGGATGCCCGTTCCCTGGAGAATAACGCGGCAGATCGACTCGCGGTCGATCGCCCGGGTAAAGGCTTCCCGGATCCGGCCGTCATCAAAGGGCGGTTCCCGGGTTCGGAAGATAAAGTACCAGGTCTGGTAACTCGGAGACCGGACGATCTCCTTCCCCAGGCGGGGGTCGTTTTCGATTCGGTGGAGCTCCGCGAGATCGACGGCTTCCATGTCCACCTCGTCATTCTCATAGGGCAGTATGTTAGCCACCGCGGCCTCGCGGAACAGCTGGACGACCTGTTCCAGAAAGGGCTTGTGGGGACCGTTTTACATGGGATCAGGCACGTATTTAAGGTGGCTGCCGGGCACCCACTCGGCCATCTTGAAGCCGCTGTTGGTGACGATGTTGCCCTGTTCGGTCCACTTGCGCCCATACTTTTCTACGGCCCAGCGCGGCGCCGGAAAGGTGTCCGGGAATGAGATGATGTATAGCAGAGCGAAGGTATAGACGAAGTCGTGCGCGGTGACCGGGCGGCCGTCGCTCCACCGGGCGCCGGGTCGCAGGTAGAACATCCACGTCAGTCCATCTTCGGAACGTTCGTAACGTTCGGCCGCGCCCGGTATCGGACGCATGAACTCGTCCCGCCACATCAGCATTTCGAAGGGTCTCAGGACCAGACCTTCGTCGTCGTAGGGATGGATGCCGGAATCGAGGCCGCGCGGCTCCATGTTCATCACGCGGATGACCTGCCGGGACAGGGGAGCGGCATCCGGAGGCATGATCTTGCCTACCGAATTCGTCCGCTGGCTTTGGCCGGGGGACGTGGAGACGATCGCCAGGGTAGCAAGGCCTACGATCATGTGAACCAATGGACGCACCGGACGCATAGGACGCCTTCCGGATGACGTGGACTGGTATGTAAGACGCAGTAAAGGTAAGGTAAGGTAATGTAGTGCACCCCGAAATGGGACAAGTAGTTAAGCTACAGTTATAACAGGTAGTTTCATTTGCTCGAACTCGGCCGGAGGCGTGTAGCCCAAGGCTGAGTGCAGGCGTTTACGATTGTAGAGCTTGTCGATGAAGTAGCCGATGCGGGATCGGGCTTCTTCCAGGGATTCGTACTCGTAGAGATAGACCTCCTCGTATTTGAGCGTTCTGATGAAGCGCTCTGCCTTGGCGTTGTCATAGGGGTTGCCGCGCCGGCTCATGCTGATTTCTATGCCGGCGTTCTTGAGGGTGTCGATATAGGCTTTCGAGGCATATTGCACGCCTCGGTCGGAGTGATGCACAAGCCCCTTCTGCGCTGGCCTGGCGGCCAAGGCGCTGTCGAGGGCGTTAAGGGCCAGTCTGGCATCGAGGGTTCGATCCAGCGCCCATCCGATGCATCTTCTGCTATGGGCGTCAAGTACCACGGCCAGATAGACCCACTCGCGAGCCAGGCGGATGTAGGTGATGTCGGATACCCACAGCTGGTTAACGTCAGTCACGTTCAGTCCCGAGACCAGGTTGGCGTAGACGGCGCGGTCGTGATTCGAGTCGGTGGTCGATACAAAGGCGCGGCGCCGCAGGGCAAGCAGGTTATCCTCGCGCATGAGACGCAGGACGCGCTTGTGGTTCACATGGTATCCCAGACGCTTTAGCGCGCGGCTCATGGGACGGTAACCGTAGGAGGGCCAGGAAAGGGAGAGCTTGTGGATCTGATCCCGCAGTTCCAGGTCCGGATCGGGTTGGCCACGGCGGCCGCGGTAGTAACTGGATCGACCGATGGAGAGCGTTCTGCACAGCCGCTTGACCACGGCGCGGTCGGTGGACGCCTTTGACTCAGCGACCAGGCAGATCATGAGCTTCCTCCATTGCCTCGGGCTGAGCGTGGGCTCTCCCCGAGCCGACTCAAGACTTTTTTTAACACATCGTTCTCCATGGTCAACTGGCCGACCTTACGCTCAAGGGCCGCGATCCGAGCCTCATCCGACACCGCCCTGCCGTTGCCTGGAAAGGCGCGATCACCCTGGCGGCGAAGCTGCTGACGCCACCTGTGGATCAACGTGGGATGGACCTGGTGTTCACGAGCCAACTGACTGATGGACTTGCCCGAATCGGCTTCCTGAAGGACCTGGAGCTTGAACTCGCGGGTGAACTGACGGCGTTTCAGGGACATGGGGTGCCTCCTTGATCAGAAGGAAGCTTAACTTATTGTCCCGGTCAAGGGTGCAGTACAGGAAGGTAAGGTAAGGTAAGGTAAGGTAAGGTAAGGTAAGGATGCCGGTGTGCGGAACCCGCAGGAACCGGGAGGGTACGATCATAACACCGGACGAACCGGATGTGCGCGCTGATTCCCGATCGGATGGACGAGTCGCCGTGAGGGGGAACGCTAGACCGAATGAACCGCATACCGGCAGAAGTGGGGACGAGAACCCGGACAATAACCCCGCAGGTTACGGACTACCAGCCCCGGTGCTGGAAATGCGGATGCGTGCTGGGCAGATACTTCTCCCGCCCCTGGAGCATCAGGTGCCGCAGGTGCAAGGCAACGAACCAGGGCGCATTGAAAGGAGCTTGAGCCATGCATGCGGAAAAATAGAACAAAATGTGTGTTTTTTAAAAACCCTGTTGACAGATATACTAAACATTTGTATAGTATTATCGTCCTGCTCGTGCGATGCGCACGAGCGTAAGTAAAACTGAATCAGAATACCCTCGCGTCCCCTTAGCGGACCCGCACCCCGCGGACCTTCCAGCGTCCCCGTGCTACTTCTGATCAAGCAGAAAGGCAGGGGACCTACATGTATACAAAAAGCCTTACATCCCACGACGCACCACAATCACGCACGTCCGGCCGCGGCAGGGGCCGGGGTGGAAAACGCGGCGCTCTGCGTTCGCGTACCGTCCTCGTACCGGACCATGCCGCAGTGGTTGCAATCCAGAACACATTGTCAATGAGAAAGGATTTCAGCATAACTGGCACGTTTGCCATACGACTGATTACCGCCCTGGTTCTGATAATCGGTACCCATTCCGTTTTCGGACAGGCGACGCCCGGTCAACTGACCCACGGGGCGTATGACTTCGAGCACCTTCAAAGCACCCAGGAGGCCGACCGGGTGGACTATTTTACCGGCGACTGGTCCTTCTCGCTGCCGCTGACCACGGTGGCCGGTTCCGGAGACCTGGCCTGGCCGCTGGCCCTCGAGTACAGCAGCGGTATCGTGGGGCCGGACCGGCTGCTGCGGGGGAACGTCGCAGACGGCAGGGCCACCTACACGCTCAACCAGCCTTCGTGGGCCGGCCTGGGCTGGAGCCTCGCCGTGGGAGCGGTCAAGGTCATCGGCGGCTACAATACGACCGAGCCGGGCCAGGGCGAGTGGATTACCAACAACCCTAACGAGTACGACCTGGCCCTGGTGCTGCCAGGGGGCTACCACCCACTCATCCGGCAGAAGGAATCCGATGATCCCAACGCGCCTTTGACCAACCGGTTCCTCGCCCTCCGCCGGCAGTACTGGGACATCCGTTGGGACGATCAGAATTCACTGACATCCACCTGGACCGCAATCGATCTGTCGGGAAACGTGTATACCTTCGGGCCTGTCGGCGAATATGGCGCCAACCTCACGACAGAAGCCATGGCGTTCGGATCTGAAACGGGCTCGCGCGGAGACCTCATCGTCGCCTCCGGCTGGCTGAACCGGAGCTTCGTATACCAGTGGAATCTTGCCTCCATCAGGGATCCGCAGGGCAATGCGGTCTACTTCCGATACGAGGCGGACAAACCGGTGACCACCGTGCGCACCAACCAGGAGAAAAGCCAGGTCTTCAACAGCTTCCGGAACAGTATAAGCGCAACCGACATAGACCCGAGGATAGGAACGATCGATACTGAATACACGGTGGTCAAGACCTCCCATACGTCGCATCTGGCGGAGATCAGGTTCCACAATGCCACCGGAGACCTGGTGCGGCGGGTGACTTTCGTTGCGCCGGAGAGATCTCAGGACCTGCCGCTCGCCGGCGATTCGTTTTTCAACGGGAACAGGTATTACGATTTCGCCACCAGCTCGGTTGTGGCGGACTCGACCATAGGGCAGGTCCGGATTCCCACCGCGCAGGAGATGATCGCCGCCATGCCCACCGGGAATCTCTACCAGTCCCCGCAGGAACTCTACCACCCCTTCCTGTTCCGTTCACTGGACGGCATCGAGACCACGAGACGGCTCGACGCCATCACGGTCGAGGACGGCGCCGGCCGGCCCGTCACGACGATCGACTTTGCGTTCGACCGAAGCCGCCTGAAACCCGAACCCTATGCCGTGGCCGACTCCCTGGATTCACATCAGCAACAGAACTTGACGCTGCTTTCTTCGGTGACGGTAAAGGGCAAGGGCAGGGCGCCCCTGCCTTCCTATGAATTCGACTACGGACCGTCGTCCAGGTACCGCCTGACCAGCGTGAAGTACCCCACGGGACGGAGCATGGCCATTACCTATGAACGGGCCACCACGTCGGCGCACGGCCGGCCCGATTCGTCCTACCTCGCGAAGAAGTACGCCGACTACGCCTATCGCGTTTCCCGGCGCGAGGTGGACGACGACGGCGACTTAACCACGTCGGCCGCGACCACGCGGTACGTCTACCCGGCCGCGGCCGATCTGTGGCGTTTCGGAAGCGGCCCGGTCGAAACTGTGACGTATCCCTGGGTGGAGGAGCACATTGCGGACCGGGACAGGACGTCCTACGGCAAGGTCCGGCGCGATTACGTGAGCAAGGCGGACGTGGAACAGCTTGGCCTGGCGGCCGCCTCGACGGACCTGGGCAAAGCGCAGCGGCGCATGTGGCGCGGGCTGCTTGAGGAGGAGATCCGGTACGCCGCGTCCGGCGGTGAGGTGAGCAGGCTGGAAAACACCTGGGAGGTGGATACCTCGGGCCACTTCAACGACAGGATCTATCACGCCGGCGCCAGGAAGCAGAGCTTCTGGGTGCGGCGGACCGAGGCGTCCGAGACCACGGACGGCGTAGCCGCCACCACGAGGTATCGCTACAACCGGATCAACGGCCTGGTGGAACGGGAGGAGATCCCGGGTTACCGAACCACCGAGACCTTCTATCCGCTTCCGCTGGTCGGTGCGGAAGGCCAGGGCGAGCCGTACGCGTGGTCGGAGGACGCGCCGTCCCTGGGAGACACCCAGGGCGATCACGATTACAACCGGTCCCCGACCGGCAGAAGCCGGGTGTGGACCCGGGCAGACGGGCAGAACGACAACAAGGAAAATCTGGTAACCGCGGTGTACGAGACGGACAGATTTCGGATCACCAGTCCGCGGCTCGATGTCGCGGGTACGGTCGGGCTCGACGAGGTATCCGGCACCGCGGCGGATCTGTACGGCACGGCCCGGGTGGAGATCGTGTGGGATTCACCCTCTTCGCCCGTCTCGATCATAGCCGACGAGGTCTTCACCGCGCCGACGGCGACGGTCCAGATAACCGTAGATACCACCCTCGCAGTACCTGGCCGCGTACGTTCGGCTTACATGCGGGTAACGCTTCACAGTTCCGCCGACCCGAGTGCGGCGCCGACGAGCATAAGGACTTACGCCGAGATCACCCGCGTCGAAAGCCCCAGGGTGGACTATTCCTGGGACAGCGGCATCGCTTCCGAGTCGACGGGCCGATTCAACTGGTCGCGTAATCCGTCCGGCAGGCAGGAATTATGGGCCCGGGTAACGGGCTGGCTGTACCTGGCCAAGGAGAGTGCGATCGACCTGACCTTCCGCTCCACGGCCTTCGACGTTACCGATCCCCTCGTTCGGGTACAGGGCAAGTTCGGCCTGCGAAGCATACTGGGACCCGCCACTGGCACGGGTGGTCCGGCCGGGTCGGTAGCGGTCCGTCTCATCTGGCCTGGGTTGAACAGCCGTTCTACAAGCGTCAGCGGTTTCTCCGGACATACAGCGAATGACGAATTCGCTTTCGAAGAGGAGATCGCCGTCCCGCAACACGCCGCCGGCGTGACGCCAAGGGCTTTGATCGAAGTGACGATCAGCGCGCATGCCCCGAAACCAACCGACGGGGCGGACAGGTGGCGCTTGCGGGCCTACGCCAGGGATATCGAGGTCATCCTCCTGCCCGATGCCGCTTCCGACCCTGAGTACGAGATCATGACCGACTCCCGGCATATCCGGGACAAGCCGGCGGCAGTCACGGTCAAAGACGGTAGCGGCAGGATCCTGGACCATGCCGAGTACGACTACGCGGCAAACTTCAAGGTGCAGAGCATCTACGGAGGCACGCCGTCCGACAGGCGCCTTGAACAGGAAGTCCTGAGTTTCACGCCGGAGGGGCGGCCCAGGGAAGTAAAGGACGCGGCAGGGACCGTAGAGACCACGCTGTGGGGCTACGAGAGATTCGTGCCGGTGGCCACCTTCGCCAACGCGAGGGCGGCGCAGGTGCGAGCCTACGTCTTCGACGACTACCGGGGCGCCGCGGCGCTCCTGGCCACCCCGGACTGGTCCGCTCCGAGTCCGGCCCGCGTATCGCTTGCAGACGGCGTAGTCCGCGCAGGCGGCGACGCCAGCGACCAGTCGCTCAGGCTGGACATCCCCGCTCTTGCCGCGGGCGTTTTCGAGTGCGACCTGATGACGGACGGCAGCGGAGACCACTCCGCCGTCACCCTGTCGTCGGGCGCGACAGCGGTCGCGGGATTCGATCTGAAGGACGACGGCACCTTCGGTGTCCACGACAACGGTAGCCTGACGCCTGAAGCGCTCCACACCGCCTACCGCGTCAACCGCTGGCACCACGTCCGTCTGGAGTGGGACGCCGCCACCTCCGCGCGGCGCTGGTTCGCCCGGGTCGACGGCGTCCGCTACCCGAAGTCCGGTTACTACGAACTCACTTCCGGTCGTGCGCCCGATCGGGTCCTCTTCCGCAACGGCGCTGCCGGCGGCAACCTGTTCATCGACAACGTGCGCGTGTATCCCGCGGCGGCCCTGCCCACCTCGCTCGTAGCCTACGACCCGGTGAACCTGGCCGTCACGCAGGTGCAGGACGCCAACGGCGTCGCAAGGCGCTACTACAGGGACCCCCTCGGCTCGGCCTTCCTCTCCGAGGACGACGCGGGACGGATCACCGCCCGGCGGTCGACCTCCTGGTCCCGTCACGAGAACGCGGACGCCTATGCCAAGACGGACCCCAACCGGATCGCGTCGGCGGCCTACGTCGACCCGGAAGGATATCCGCTGCATGAACGGCTCATCCCTCTGCTGAACTTCGATGATCCCGTGACGGTAGAAGACGGAGAAGAGATGCGCTACGAGGCGGACGAGATCCGCTTCAACGCCGGCCTGATCGCCGAACCCGGCGCCGTCGTGACGCTTCGCGCAAGGGAGCGCATCGTCCTGGGCACGGGCACGCACCTGAAGCCCGGCGCCGATTTTTCTGCCGGCATCGACACCACCCTCGGCGTGCCCGCGGTCGTCGCTGGCGACGTCGACGAAGATGTCCTGTTCAACGGACGCCAGGCCATGGGCATCGGTTCGGACGGAACCTATACGCTACCCACCTCCGGCGCGCCCTTGACCATCCGCGCGGACGTGTACGTCACCACGCAGACGGGCAGTACGCCGGTCGTCCTCGGGGTCCGCGACACGGCCCGCAGTAGCAAGTCATCCTTCGAGATACGCTACGACGCTGGAGCCGACCGCTTCAGGATATACGAGGACGGCGTGCGCCAGTCGAGCGATCTGGACGATTTCGACGCGCCTTCCCTGGCGTGGTACGCCTGCGAGATCGACCTCACCGCGGGCGGCGATATCTACGCCGCCGTGATGCGTTACGACAACTTCGCCTCCGGCAGGAAGAGCCAGGGCGCGCGGGTCAGCGGCAGCGGTTTCCCCAGCGGATGGAGTCCCGAGCTCACCCTGCGCGGCAGCGGCGGACGCTTCCACGTGGCCGGACTCTACCTGGGCGCCTCCACGCAGAACATCGCCTACTACGACGCCAGCAGCAGGCCCACGGGGCAGCGCGTCGTCACCGGCGGACGGGACCTGGTAACGAGCGCCGCCTACAACGGCATGGGAAGACCCGTGTCGGCCACCCTGCCCGTGGGAGTCACCACCTCGCGCACAGACGCCGTGGCCGCGCCCGTGACGACCCGGACGACCCGGACCACCTACGCCGCCGACCCCCTCATGCGCGCGAAGACCGTCACCGCGCCCGGACAGACCGTCTCCTCCAGCGTACGATACGGCGAGGGCGACCTCACCCGCATGAGCCACGAGAACCGCTACGAGACCGTCACCGACGAACTGGGCAAGAGCGTGACCAGCCACTTCGACCGGTGGGGACAACTCGTCGCCGCTGTAGCCGACTCCGGCGGAACCGACGAGACCACGACCCGTTTCGCCTACGACGGCCTGGGACGGCTCATCAGGTCCACCGCGCCCCTGGGCGACGTGACGACCTACGCCTACGACGTGCACGGCGACATGGTCTCGAAGACGCAGCCGGACGCCGGCACGACGAGGTACAAGTACGATAGCCGCCACAACGTGCGTTTCTCCCAGGACGCGCAGCAGGCCGCAGGCGGCAAGGTCAGCTACTTTACCTATGATCCCTTCAGCAGGATGATCCGCTCCGGCGAGGTGGCGCGGGCCTTCGCGTCGCTCGACGCGAACAGGGCCTACGCCTTCGAGACCGGCGCGGCTTCGTGGACGAGCCGGTATATCTACGATATTGATGATGTCTACGATATCGATGATATCGATGATGCAGGCGAGTCGGGCGCCGCGGCGTTCTGGCCCGTGGGACGGCCGGTGCGCATCGAGCAGAACACAGACGCCGACGCCGCGGCCGAGGTCACTGCGCGCGTCGCCTACGACCGCGAGGGGCGCGTCACCCGCAGGCGGGTAGCCATCGAAGGACTGCCCGACAAGGACGTCTTCTACAGCTACGACCTGGCCGGCAAGGTGACCGCCATGGTCTACCCCGACGGCGGCGAGGTCCATTACGCATACGATGCGGCGGGACGACTGGCGGGAGTTACGGACGCCGAAGGAAACGCCCTGGCGACCTACGCCTACGATGGCGACGGGCGTATGACCACCCACAAAGTGGGCCACGCGGTCGGCGGCGCGCTGGCCACCGGCGCCTACGCCTACAACGTGCGCGACTGGGTGAGCCGCATCGACTATCCCGGCAGGTTCACCCTCAGCCAGGCCTACGACGCGGTGGGCAACGTCACCTCCCAGCGCTACCGCCGCGCGGCGACAGAAGCCCTCAAGACCGCCATCTATGCCTACGACGGTCTGCACCGCCTCAAGTCGTTCAACCTGGGCACCACCCACGCCAGGACCTACGCCTACGACGCCAACGGCAACGTCACGCACGTCGCGACAGGCGGCGACACGGCGACCTATGCCTACTCGCGCGGTTCAACCCCCAATCAGCTGGACAGCCTTACCATAGCCGGAAGTACCGACACCTTCGTGTACAACGCCAACGGAGCGGCCACACAGGTAGCGGGGAACGCCATGGCCTACGATCACCGCGGCCTTCTCACCGGGTACGGCGCCCACGCGTACACCCTGGACGCCGAGGGATACCGGGTGAAGAAGACCGGTGGCGGCAGCACCGTGTACTACATAAGGGGCGCGGGAGGCAGCGTGCTCGCCACCTATGACGCTGCCGGCAACCTGACCGCCGCCTACGTGTACGCCGCAGGCGAGCGCCTGGCCAGGGTTGCGGGCGGGGTGGTGTCCTACTACCTTAAGGATCATCTCGGCAGCACGAGAACGCTGCTCTCATCCGACGGCACGGCAGAGGCCACCTACGACTACTGGCCCTACGGAGAGGTCCTGGCCTCGAGCGGAACAGATAGCGCGCCGTTCAAGTTCACCGGCCACGAGAGGGATGAAGAGTCCGGCCTGGACTTCATGCCGTTTCGGTCTTACCGGCCGGGGTCGCTGCGGTTCCTGCAGGTGGATCCCAGGGCGGAGAAGTATCCTGAGTTGAGTCCGTATACGTACACGGCGGGAAATCCACTAAAATACTGGGACCCTGACGGTCGCCGGATAAGACTTCGGGGTGGAAGTGCCGACAGACGACAGTTGTTTTCCTTGATTCTAAAGAACCTTACCCCTCCAGAACAGCAGAACATCGGCATAAAATACGATGAAGCAAGAAATGAATATCGTGTGTGGACTAAAGCCGGCTATGAGGGAACCAGCAAAGCCTTTGGATACCTCCGTGAAGTGGTCAATCATCCTGCCTATGTAGATATCCGCCTAAATGAATACGTTGATACGTCCGAGGGTGAGATCAACGTACAGGATACTTACGGTGGTGGTGTCACACTACCAGGCAAAAATGGAGCATCAACGGTAACCATTTCTCCCGAGGGGAACAAAAATCGTACAGCTAATCCCGACCATATTATCTTCACACATGAGGTATTTGGACATGCCAGACTATACCAACAGAAAGGAGAACATTCTGAGCAAGAAGCAATTGATGCTGAGGACGTAGTCAGGAAAGAGCAAAATCTGAACCCGAGAGCAATTCCTGAATTGCCGCCAGTGGATGTGATAGGTAGAAGATATGTGCCAGAGGAGCGATGAACATGAACATAATCTTGAGAGTCATGATACCGTTGTTTGTCGTCTTGAATGGTTGTGAAAGTTGGAGGCCAGAAGGAAGCTTACATGTAAATGTGAGATTCCAAAAGGCAACAGAATCTTCTGTCTATCAGGTGCCAATCCTGCATCTGGAAAACCGTAGTTTGGAGGAGATGTTCGTGATTCATCCAGCCGGTGGATATCGGGCAGTAGTCGATACACTGAGCAAAACGGTTATACTTGATTTTGTCGTACGTGATATTCCTGAGTTATTCGAGTATGATTTTCCAACCCCTTTGATTCTGGAACTTGCTCCTGAATCAAAAATTCGTTTACATTGCGAACCAATACTTTCAGCGAACATATGGGATCAAATCGTCTCAGGATACGGCGTGTACGCCACTGTGGGATATCTTGAAGATGAAGGTTTTTTTGGTACCAGAAGCTTCAAGTTAAAGGATCGAATTGTGAAGTATCAGAAAGTAGTAGTATCATCACGTTACTTTTTAGGAAGCGGATGATCATTGTACTTGTAGTGCCCAAAATGGGACAATCGGTTAAGGTCCAGTTTGGGAATTATATACAATAGTTACAATGTCATGATCTGATCGAACTCATCGGGCAGATCTGCCGGCCAACTTCACCGACGCTAGGAAAGAACCAGGGCACACGGGCCAGCGGCACTGGCTTCCCTGCCGGCTGGCGCCCCGAACTCACCCTGCGCGGCAGCGGCGGACGCTTCCACGTGGCCGGACTCTACCTGGGCGCCTCCACGCAGAACATCGCCTACTACGACGCCAGCAGCAGGCCCACGGGGCAGCGCGTCGTCACCGGCGGACGGGACCTGGTAACGAGCGCCGCCTACAACGGCATGGGAAGACCCGTGTCGGCCACCCTGCCCGTGGGAGTCACCACCTCGCGCACAGACGCCGTGACCGCGCCCGTGACGACCCGGACGACCCGGACCACCTACGCCGCCGACCCCCTCATGCGCGCGAAGACCGTCACCGCGCCCGGACAGACCGTCTCCTCCAGCGTACGATACGGTGAGGGCGGACCTCACCCGCGTGAGCATGGAGAACCGCTACGAGACCGTCACCGACGAACTGGGCAAGAGCGTGACCAGCCACTTCGACCGGTGGGGACAACTCGTCGCCGCCGTAGCCGACTCCGGCGGAACCGACGAGACGACCACGCGCTTCGAATACGACGGCCTGGGACGCCTGATCAGGTCCACCGCGCCCCTGGGGGACGTGACGACCTACGCCTACGACGTGCACGGCGACATGGTCTCGAAGACGCAGCCGGACGCCGGCACGACGAGGTACAAGTATGATAGCCGCCACAACGTGCGTTTCTCCCAGGACGCGCAGCAGGCCGCAGGCGGCAAGGTCAGCTACTTTTCCTATGATCCCTTCAGCAGGATGATCCGCTCCGGCGAGGTGGCGCGGGCCTTCGCGTCGCTCGACGCGAACAGGGCCTACGCCTTCGAGACCGGCGCGGCTTCGTGGACGAGCCGGTATATCTACGATATTGATGATGTCTACGATATCGATGATATCGATGATGCAGGCGAGTCGGGCGCCGCGGCGTTCTGGCCCGTGGGACGGCCGGTGCGCATCGAGCAGAACACAGACGCCGACGCCGCGGCCGAGGTCACTGCGCGCGTCGCCTACGACCGCGAGGGGCGCGTCACCCGCAGGCGGGTAGCCATCGAAGGACTGCCCGACAAGGACGTCTTCTACAGCTACGACCTGGCCGGCAAGGTGACCGCCATGGTCTACCCCGACGGCGGCGAGGTCCATGCCGCAGACGAACGGCTGGCCAAAGTTGCGAATGGGGTGGTGTCCTACTACCTTAAGGATCATCTCGGCAGTACGCGCACGCTGCTGTCGTCGAGCGGTACGACCCTTGCCACCTACGACTACTGGCCTTATGGCGAGGTACTGGCCACCGGCGGCACAGATAGCGCGCCGTTCAAGTTCACAGGACACGAAAGGGACGCGGAGTCCGGACTGGATTTTCTTCCCAATCGCACGTACGGACCTGTGGCGCACCGGTTCTGGCAGGTGGACCCGCTGGCGCACAAGCTACCCAGTTGGTCTCCATATGTTTACAGCTTCAACAACCCGGCCATTTACAGGGATCCGACAGGTGCGATCCCCTACCCGATTACCATAAGGTCTTTTGCGCCTTGGGGTTATTTTGGTGGAATCTTTCATGGAGATGGTGAAAACAGAGGATTTACAACCAGTCTGTCAGCGACGGCCAGAATCCATCAAAAGATCAATTTCGATACGGATAAGACCACTTTGGAGGCCACAACCTGGAGTTCACCGTCAAGTATCCAGTTAATTGGCTTAAGCCTTACTGGAATACCATCTATAAGTACAGAAGGGCTTCGCATCTCCAGAAATGATGATTCAAGGACGTTTGAATTTGGTACCCACGCCTATGGATCAGTTCCCTGGTTACTGGGACACGGTCCGAACATCGACGTGTTTTCAGATTTCACAATCACGGAAAGTGACGGATTGTTATCGATATCGGGCAGTCTCAAAGGGGACAATTTCCCGGCAACGGAAGCGTTTATTACTGACCCGATCGGACAAAATGTGTTTATTGGGGTGGGAGTGTCCAAAGGAAACCCATGGACCAGGCTGCGAGGAGAAAACAGGAGGGACGTCTCTTCATTCGATTTTGGAATCACCACTGATCGCGATGGCAATTTTACCGGTGTGCGGTATAACGGTAAGGATTACAGCCTAAGCGAGTGGAACAGACGGTTTGAACAAAAGGACCCCGAACAGGACGATGAATGATGAAAAGACGTCTAGGTAAGGCAATGTGGTACCTTGGTTTGGGGTATCTGACAACCATGTTGTTGATGTTACCCCGTTTTTGTGGACGGTTTACTGTTTGGGATTCAGGCAGTTTTCTTGAAGCTCCTTTCGAAGTTTGCAGGTGAAAGGTATCCAAGGGAAGAGTGTCTTCTCCGGGTGTTGTAGAAGCCCTCGATGTACTCGAACACGGCGCGTCTGGCCTCGTACCTGGTGGCAAAACGTCTCCGGTCGAGCAGTTCGCATTCCAGGCTGGCGAAGAAGCGCTCGCACAGGGCGTTGTCGTAGCAGTCGCCGACCGAACCCATCGAGGGTCTGACGCCGGCCAGCTTGCAGCGTTTGCCAAAGGCCACGGAAGTGTACTGTGACCCCTGGTCGCTGTGGTGGATCACGCCATCGGGTCTGCGCTGGCCAAGGGCCATGTCCAGGGCGTCTTCGACCAGTTCGCTTCGCAGATGGTTGGCCATGGACCAGCCGACCACGCGGCGACTGAAGGCGTCTATGACCACCGAGAGGTAGAGGAAGCCCGCATGGGTCGGCACGTAGGTGATATCGGCTACCCACAACCTGTCCCTGACTGGCGCGCTGAAGTCCCGATTGACCAGGTCCGGCGCCTTCCTGCCCTGATCGGACCGGCGGGTAGTGCACACGGCGCTACGGCGTGATACCCCGCTGATGGAGGCCATGCGCATCAGGCGAGCCACGCGTTTGAGTCCCACGCGGATACCGGACTCGCAAAGTTCGGCATGGATGCGCGGCGCGCCGTAGGTACCGTAGGAACGCTGATGGATCGAGCGGACCCGGCTAAGCAGCATAGCATCCTCTCTGGCTCTCCTGGAGACGGATCGCCTGAGCCAGACGTAGTAACCGCTGGGGGAGACATCCAGCAGACCGCACATCCGGCGAATGGGATAGGAGGCCTGGCTTGCCTTTATGAACGAGAAAACCCGGGTGGGGTCTCGGTCTCCCGGGCGAACCAGGCCGCGGCTTTTGCCAGGATCTCCCGATCCATCCTGAGCTGTCTGTTCTCACGGCGCAGACGACGCAGTTCGGCCCGTTCTTCGGTAGTCAGGCCGTCTTCACGCCTGCCTTGATCCAGGTCGTCCTGCTTGACCCGGTTGCGGATGGCCTGGGCGGTGGGCTCGAACTCCTTGGCCAGCGCTTCTCAGGCTGCGACCGGAGCGAACGAGATCGACCATCTGCTGGCGGAAGGCCGCTGGATAGGGGGCACGGGATCTGGGCATGTGACTCTCCTTTCATACACAAGAAGTTACATGTCCACTAAACCGGGTCAACTCCACAAGATCACACTTCTTAAATACGGCCCCGCCGGCATCACCCCGATGCCGACGGACCAGTCCGCTACAAATACGACGACCTGGGCCGCGTGCGTTTTTCACAGGATGCGCGGCAACGTGCCGTCGACACGGGCAAGGTTACCTACACCGTGTACGACGAGTTCGGCCGCGTAACCCGCGTGGGCGAAGCGGCGGGCACGTTCTCCAGCCTCGATCCCAAGAGTTCCTACACCTTCGAGACCATTGCCGCCTCCTGGCGCAGCCGCATGACCTACGACGGCGACCCCGTCACCAGCGGTCCCAACTACGCCCAGATTGCGCCTGCGACCGCCTACCACAACCCTTTGAACCCATGACTTCCTGCCGGTGGGCTTCACGTAAAGGTACAGCGTGTCGTCGGCGCGATAGAATCCCGGTTTCGTTACGGTTTTACATTGCGCGGCGTTCATCCTTCTCATGTGTACAATACCCCTTTTGTACAGTTTTGAAAATGTGACTTTCGAACCGCGTGTTAACCACTTTGTTATAACATTTATAATAGGGATATACGAATCAATGCGAAACTGCCAAGGAAAAACTGAAACGTTGAAAGCCCCATGGTACAGAGGTTATGCGGTACAACGTGGTATTACATGGGAAGTTGTGAAACGAGGCTGGATATGCCGAAGCGCGGATTCGAACCGCGACGGGATTTCTCCCACTGCCCCCTCAAGACAGCGTGTCTACCAATTCCACCACTTCGGCGTCACGTCGATTTCCCGGCGGAAGGACCGCCGCGAGATGGTCGACGGGTCAGGGCGTGGTCCCTTGGTCCGCTGGAGCGGCGGGCAGTCCCGATTCCGCGTCGGGCAATCCCTGGGCGGGAGACGCCTGCTGGTTTCTCAGGGCTTCTTCCTGGATAATGCTGCGTGTGCGTTGCGCATCGTCGGGCAACAGGTTCAGACCGATGACGATCAGCATGTATAGCGTCGCCAATATGGTCGTCACCTTACCCAGGAAAGTCGCGGCGCCCCGGCCGCCGAACATCTGGCCAGCCATGCCGCCGGTTGGGCCACCCGCTCCGAAAGCGCTGGACAAGCCACCGCCCTTGCCCGACTGCAACAGGACAGACAGGATCAAAACGAGACAGACCACGACGTGTATTGCAACTGCGGTGGTAAACACGGTATGTATCCTTCGATTGGCGAAAGGCGGCAGCGGATCAGGATTCGTTAGCCGCCGTCAAATCCCAGTCCGGCCCGGACAATGGCCTCGAAAGACGAGGCGTCCAGGCTGGCTCCACCCACAAGTGCTCCATCAATGTGCGGACGGGACATCAACGCGCCCGCGTTTTCAGGTTTGACGCTTCCCCCGTACTGAATTCGGATCCGACCGGCGAAATCGTCGTCAAACATATCCGCGATCACCGTCCTCAGGTGACCATGCACCCGGTCCGCCTGATCGGGCGTGGCAACCTTGCCGGTCCCGATCGCCCAGACCGGCTCGTAAGCCATGACGAGACCTTCTGCCGTTTCCGGCTTCGTATCCGACAGACCCTGTCGTACCTGCTTGTCGACAACGTGTTCGGTACGGCCGGCTTCACGGTCCTGAAGCGTCTCGCCGACGCAGAGGATCGGAGTGAGACCCGCCGCAATGGCCGATTTCACTTTTTCGTTGACGGAGTGATTCGTTTCGTCGAAATACGTCCGCCTTTCAGAGTGCCCCAATATAACGTACCTGCACCCCGAAGTCAACAGCATTCTGGCCGACACTTCCCCCGTGTACGCGCCTTCCGGCGCCTGGTGCATATTCTGGGCGCCGAGTGAAATCGAACTGCGTGACAACTGCGTGGCGGCCACGGCCAGATGGGTAAAGGGAGGGCACAGCACAAGGTCCGCGGCCAGGGCAAGCGATGCCGTGCGCTCGACCACCTCGGCGACCAGCGAAGCGCCGTCGACCACGTCGGTATGCATTTTCCAATTGCCGGCGATAATCAACCGGCGCGCTGCCGTTCTCAAATCCACTCCGTTGTAATACTAACCGAAAAACACCTGGGCAATGTCATACAGTTCCATGTCGACGGTGCGTATCCTGCCGGTCACTTCGGCGAGCGGCACCGTTCCGATCTTCGAGCCCTTCAGCGCCACCATCTTGCCAAAATCGCCGCTGTGAACCAGGTCGGCCGCGGTGACCCCGTATCTCGTCGCCAGGACCCGGTCGTAGGGCGTCGGAGATCCTCCGCGCTGAGTGTATCCCAGTGTGGTCACGCGGGTTTCTATCCGCGCCCGCCGTTCGATCTCGGCACCGATCACTTCACCGATACCTCCCAGGCGCACGTGTCCGAATTCATCTACCTGGTCATCCTGGGTCACGTGGCCCTGGGAATCCTTCATCGTAAAGCCTTCGGCCACCACGACGAGGCTGAAGGTCTTGCCCCGGTCAATGCGCTGTTTGACGAGTACGCAGACCTCGTCCAGGGTCATGGGCACCTCCGGGATCAGGATGCAGTCTGCTCCACCGGCGATACCCGACTTGATTGCTATCCAGCCGGTGTGCCTCCCCATCACCTCGATGACCATCACTCGGTGGTGGGACTCCGCGGTAGTATGCAGGCGGTCTATGGCGTCTGTGGCAATCGTTACCGCCGTGTCGAAACCGAATGTCATATCCGTTCCGACAATGTCATTGTCGATCGTCTTCGGCAGGCCCACCATGGGTATGCCGGCTTCGTTCAAGGCAGCCGCGGCGCCAAGCGTATCCTCGCCGCCTATGGCGACCACCGCGTCCAGGCCCAGTTTCCCGACGTTCTCCTGGATTCGATCGATATCTCCTTCGTCCTTCATCGGGTTGGTCCTGGAAGTGCCCAGGATGGTGCCGCCCCTGTGAAGGATACCCGATACGGAAACCAGGTTGAGTGGACTGGTATTGTTGTTTATCAATCCAGCCCATCCATTACGTATACCCAGGACCGTCGAACCATAGGTCTTGATCGAACGCCTTGTTACCGCCCGGATCGCGGCGTTCAATCCCGGACAATCGCCGCCACCCGTCAATATGCCGATTTGCATTTGTGATTTCATCTCCCGCCTGAATGTGAAACGGAGGGGTTTCAGGCGCGCGCGACGGTCAGGGCGAATACCCTTTCGGCGCCGGCCTGAAGCAAAGCCCGGGCGCAACTGTTAATCGTTGCCCCAGTCGTGAATATATCGTCTACCAGCGATACCGTGGCGTCACCCACGGCCTCGGCTCCGCGGACTTCGAATACGCCGTCGACATTGGCCATTCGTTCTTCGGGACTCAACGAGGTCTGCGTCGGGGTGTTTCGAGTCCGAGCAAGCACGTTTTCCAATACCGGAATCCCCGTTTCGTCCGATATACCCCGCGCGATGCACGCGCTCTGGTTATACCCCCTTTGACGGTTTCTCAAGGGATGCAGGGGCACGGGCACAACGCCCGTAATATGCGGCATCCCCGGTTCCTGTTCAACCCTTTTTGCCAGCAAGGATCCCAGGAACAACCCGATGCCGGGCCGGTTCCGGTACTTGAGCTGATGGATGAGATCCTGAAGCGGCCGGTTGAACTCGAACCCGGAAATCGCGCCGTCGAAATAGAACGTACGGCCCGGGCAGGCCGGACAGGGAACCACCGGTGTGTCCAGCGGATTGCCGCATCGTTCGCAGTATGGCGCATCGATCGGCAGCAGTCCCGATTCACAGACCCTACAGATTACGCGGCGGTCATCGAAAACCCGGACCCGGCAGGACACGCAGCATGGGGGATAAACCAGGTCCATTACCGCGCTGCCTACCGTACGTAACATGTTGGATAAATTGGCTTTGGGCTCTTTTCGATCGATGCTGAACGGAACGCGCACGATCGATTCGTGTGGGACGGGCATCATCGAAGACCGCCGCGTCCGTCGAAGCGAACCCGGTATGCAGCGGTTCCTTTCTTATATCAGTCTATAACCGCAGGACGTTTCTCGCATATTGTGCGAGATACCGGCGTAATCGTTCCGGCGGATCATCGGCCCGCGGCAGCAAGGCTGATGGCTGGACTGAAGCGCGAAAGGAAATGGACCGCCGTGCCGGATTACGTCACGCGCGACGGGGCCGACTCCGCTCCGAACGTTGCCGGGCGCGGTTTCTGAGCCACCCCAGGAGGAGAAACCCGACGCCGCACAAAGCGATACTGATCCCCTGGTTTACCGAAAGGACCGCGCCGCCCAGGTTGCCCAGCGTCATGCTGGATTCATAGTACCTGAACAGATCGACGAAAAACCGGGTGACGGGTTCTGTAATCAGCAGCATGGCAAAGACGAATCCGTCGAATCGCGGCTTACGGTCGAGCCACATCAACAGGCTGAAGAGGCCGAAGCCCAGTACGGCGTTGTAAAGCTGGGCGGGATGAAGCGATATGTCCGGATAGAAAGAGCCCGCCGCGCTGAACGCCGGGAAGACTACGCCCAGGGCCGACTCGGTGGGAAGTCCGAAACAGCAGCCGTTCATAAAGCAACCGATCCGGCTGATCCCGATACCGAGGGCGATACTCGGTGCAAAGGCGTCGCAGGCCTTCCATACCGACAGCCTGTTCATGCGAAGGTACAGTATGGATGCCAGGACCGCCGCGATGAATCCGCCGTACAGGGTCAGTCCGGTCAGACCGATCGAACCGGAGCTTTGAAAGGGACTGATGATATCGAGGGGGTTCGCGCTGAACTCGTTCCAGTGGGGTATGACGTACATGATCCTGGCTCCGACGATGCCCGACAGCATGATGAGCAGGCTCATGTTGACCATCTTGTTCTGATTCAAGCCACGCGCCCTGGATCGTCTCAGCGCCAGGAGAATCCCAACCATGAAGGATACGGCCAGCAAGAGGCCGTAGGTTCGTACAGTCAATGGGCCGATCTCAAATAGTATGGGATGCATTTTATATCCTTGTTCGCGGCGGGAGATGGGATTCAGTAGTCAAATCGATGACGCCAGACATTCAACAACAGGCCGCACAGAATCAGGCTGGTCATCAAAAAGGAGCCGCCGTAACTGAGAAAAGGCAGGGGTAAGCCGGCGATTGGCAGCACACCGACGGCCATCCCCACGTTCATGACCACGTGAAAAGTGAAAACGGATACGCAACCGGCCGCCAGCATGGCCTGGTACCGGCTCTTGACCTTCATGGCGATACTGATGCCGATGAGTATGAAGACGTAATACAGCCCGAGGACGGCGATCGAGCCCACGAACCCGAATTCCTCGGCGATGACGGAGAAGATGAAATCAGTGTGCTGTTCGGGGAGGAACGCAAGGTTGGTCTGAGATCCCTGCAGAAACCCACGCCCGGTCAATCCGCCTGCTCCGATGGCGATTTTGGACTGGATGATCTGGTAACCCGCGCCTTTGGGATCGATCTGGGGATTCAGAAAGGTCTCGACGCGCTGCTGTTGATAGTCGTGCAGCGAATCCCAGAGCGGTTCGGCGCCCAGGCCTACGCCCAGATGTGCCACGATCAGGAATATGGTAACGAACCGGGGAGGCCACTTCAGATACATGATCCCGGCCACGATCAGAATGAAAACCGACCAGATGGCCCAGTCGAACCCGCTCACGATACCGATTACGACACCGATCAGGGGAGAAACCATGAGAATCAGTTCAAGGACGTTCAGCCCCGCCCAGAGCAGCACGCAGCACAGGATCGCTCCGAAAACGATGGAAGTGCCCAGGTCTGGCTGCGACAGAATCAGGAAAGCGGGCAGCGCCACGATTGCCCCGCAGGTGGCTATAACCGAAGGCCGGCGAATGTTGGACCGCACCTGGGAAAGATACAGTGCGAGCGCCATGATGACGGCGATTTTCGCCAGTTCGGAAGGCTGTATGCCGATAAAGCCGAGCCTGATCCACCGGCTGGACCCCTTGACCGCCTCGGAGGCCAGAACGATGGCCAGCAGGACCATCACCAGAACGAATACGGGGATGGTTATGGCCTGAAGGAAACGGGTCGGCAACACCGAAGTCACGTACATGACCCCGATACCGGTCAGGAACCACATGGACTGCAGCATGAAACGGGACATGCCCAGGCCGGTCACATCCCGCGTGGCGCTGTAGATCACGATAATGCCGATCACGGACAACAGGAGGGATATGATGACGAGTGTGCGGTTTAAGTGGATTTCCATGGGATTTCAGGCATATTTCCTAGGGTATGGCGTAATCCGCGGGACCTTCGTCGACGCGGCCGGGGCCGGCAACAGGTCGGTTCTCCAGGGAGAGATAGGCGTCGATCACCTTCCGTACGACGGGTACCGCAGAGCCCGAGGGCGCGTTCTCCATGACCGCAGCAACGGCTATACGGGGCGCTTCCGCTGGAGCGTACGCGATGAACCACGAATGATCCAAGCCGTGTGGATTCTCCGCCGTGCCCGTCTTCCCCGCCAATTGCGCGTAGGGCAGTTGCGCCGACCTCGCGGTCCCCTCGTTCACCACAGCGATCATGGAATCCTGGATCAGGCGCAGCGTTTCGAGGGAAATGGGCAGCCAGTCCCTGATCCTCGGCTCGCCGGTTGTCACCGTTTCTCCGTTGGCCGATTCAACCCGGTCGAGTATGTAGGGCTTGTACAGCACGCCTCCATTCGCCACCGCGGCCGTCATCATCGCCATCTGCAGGGGCGTAACGAGCAGTTCGCCCTGGCCGATCGCCAGGTTGAGGATTTTGCCGGGAGTCCAGACACGGTTCTTCCCTGGATCGTAATAGTCGGCATCGGGTACCAGTCCGGCCTGTTCGACGCCCGCGTCGATGCCGGAAGGGGCTCCGAAGCCGAATCCCCGCGCGTACCTGCCCCATCGATCCAATCCAAGCAGGTGTCCCACCTGGTAGAAATAGACATCGCAGGAATTGGTCATGGCATCCCTGAATGACATGGAACCGTGACCGGAGGCCCAGCAACCCGCCCAGCGATTGCCAAATTGGTAACCTCGGTTACAGGAACGGAATACCGTGTTCGGCGTGACCAGTTCTTCTTCCAGCGCGGCGCTGGCCGTTACGATTTTCATCGTCGAAGCCGGCGGATACTGCCCGTCCCGGGACCGGTCCAACAGCGGCTTCAGCGGATGATTGCGTAACGTATCCCACGTCTTCTGTGGAATCCATTCCGTGAACAGGTTCGGGTCGTATCCGGGGCTGCTTACGATCGCGATGACCGCGCCGGTCTTGGGTTCCACCGCGACCAGCGCTCCGGCCAGACTGTCAGGAATCGCCTCCTCGGCTACGGACTGAATCCGGGTGTCCAGGGTCAGATAAACGTTGTTTCCCGTCTCCGGCAGAATGACCGGCGTGCCGGGTAGTAGTCCGAGTTCCTCGCCGCGCGCGTTGACTTCCATGAACTCCAGGCCGTTCTGGCCGCGAAGGTGATGTTCAAAGGACTTTTCCACCCCCAGTTTTCCAATGATGTCGCCGGATCGATATCCCTCGTCGGCCAGTCTATCGAGTTCCTCACGGCTTATTTCGGAAACGTAACCGAGCACGTGGCTCGCCAGCGTTCCCATGCCGTATATCCGGCTGGGGGTTATCTGAACGAATACGCCGGGAAGGTCCAGCAAGTGTTCTTCGACCTGGGAAACGATATCAAAGGAAACGTTCCGCTGAACGGGTATGGGATTGAACCGGTTCACGGAAGGATCGCGAATACGCCTTAGAATAGCCTGGACATCCTGCCTGGTGAGTTCCCCCAGGTAGTCCGCTGTTTCGTCGGAAGTCTCGAAAGGAACGGCGTCAATGGTATAGGATGGACTGTTCTCCGCCAGGACGACCCCGTAGCGGTCCAGGATCAATCCACGCAGCGCTTCGAGCACGACAGGCCGAATCCGGTTCCGTTCCGAATGCGCCCGGTACTCCTCACCCGAAATGATCTGAAAGTAAAACAGGCGAACGGCCAGCAGCAGAAAGAGTGCCGTTACGATGCCCATAAACAGGTACAACTGGCCCCTGTGCGAGGAATTGTCATTCTGGGAAAAGCCACCGGACATTGATCTGTCCCTGTCGATAGGTCAATCCGAGCACGAGCAACAGGGCTACGGAGACGGTGTAGAGCATCGTGGGCAGTGAGACCGTTGCCAGCATGTATACAGATTCAGCCAACTGGAAGCGGGTGAATACCAGCCAGTAAATGGCGGCGTGGACCAGGCTGGCGGCAAGCAGCGTGAGCAGCAGGGTGGAGAGGCTGTCCCTGTAGAGCATTTTTCCGGCAATTCCCACGCCGTATGCGATCAGCGTATTGCACATGGCGTTGAGTCCCAGGTTCACAGGCGTGCCGTTGAAATCCTCCATGAGCCCTACGCTGAAGCCCAGGATGGTCCCCCAGTAGGCGCCCGATCCCATCGCACCAAAGATCAGGATCATCAGTACGAAATCCGGCCTGATAGTCCGAATGGCGATTTCGTGTCCCCAGGTACTGTCGTTTACAAATGCCAGGAACAGTAGGATAGCATGTTTTAAGTGCATGGAATAGCTGGATCATAAAAACCGGCTCGACGAACCGAGATTACTCGACCTGGAGCGAATCGGCCGCGGCAGGTGTTTCTTCACCCGCGATCACGAACACCTCCTCCAGACGATTCAGTTCCACCGCTGGAATGATCGATACCTCCTTGAAAAGGTTCCGGCTCCCGAGTGCGATCCGGCTTATTCTGCCAACGGGCAATCCCGAAGGAAAGGTCTCCCCCAGGCCGGATGTCACCACGCGGTCGCCAAGACGGACGTCTGCCCGCATAGGCAACTGCATATACAACGCTTCATTCTGGTAGCGGATGATTCCCTGTTCCCGGCTTCGCTGGACCAGGCCGCTGATACGGCAGTTTCTGTCGGAAAGCAGTTGGACGTAGGACGATGTCAGGCCGACTTCGATGATTCTACCAAGGACACCGTCTTCCATCACGACGGCCATGTACTTGCGGATCTCATCGGAACGACCGACATCGATGATAATGGTATTCAACCTCTGATCGGTATTCCAGCCGATGATTTCGGCGGGCACATAGGTATACTTCTCTCTATCCTTCAGACCGAGGAGCCCGCGCAGCCGCTGGTTTTCAAATCTTCGTTCCTCGATATCCGCGGCCTGCAATTGCATCTGGACGAGTTTCTGTCGCAGCAGGTGGTTTTCGGATTTGAGGTTGAAATACGACGGAATGAAGGCGAACGCTTCCTGAAAAGGCGTCAACACAGTCAACCAGACGATCCGCGTGACACCGATCTGCCGCTGCGGGGACGCCGTCAGAAGCAGGATCGAGATGACCATGGCGAGGGCGAAAGCTGTGTACTGGCGTTGGTGGTACAGAACGTAAAAGAACCGGAACATGCTAGTCTTTCAGGACGCTCAGCATAGTCTCGTAAGCGGCAAAGTTCTCTATGATCTTTCCCGCTCCCCGAACAACGGACGTCATAGGCTCCTCATCGAGCCTTACCGGCAGCTTGGTCTCCTTCGTGATCTGCCTGTCCAGGCCGGGCAGCCGGGACCCGCCGCCGCTTATGATGATACCGCGATCGATAATATCGGCCGCCAGTTCCGCCGGTGTCGATTCCAGGGTTTGCCGCACCGCCATAATCACCCCGTCAAGCGGCTGGGAAAGTACCCTGCGTATCGCCAGGGAATCGACTACGACAGAACGTGGGATCCTGTCGATCAGATCGAGCCCCTTTACCGTCATTTCCAGTTCCTTGTCGAACACCGGATAGGCCGAACCGAGATTCCACTTGATCTGTTCGGCCATATTGTAACCGATCTGAAGGTTGCAGTCGTTCTTCATGTGGTTGATGATGGCTTCGTCCATTTCATCGCCGCCGATGCGTACCGACTTTGCCGTCACGATGCCGCCAAGGGAGATTACGGCGATCTCCGACGTCCCGCCGCCGATATCGATGATCATGCTGCCCACCGGTTCATCCACGGGCAACGAACAACCGATAGCGGCCGCCATGGGCTCGGATATCAACATCACTTCCTTGGCGCCCGCTCGCTCCGCCGAATCCCGGACCGCCCTCATTTCAACGTCGGTCACCCCCGAGGGAATACATGCCACGACGCGAGGCCGAATGAAGAATGAAGTCTTGAGGACCTTGCGGATGAAGTATCGAATCATCGCTTCCGTATACTCGAAGTCGGCGATCACGCCATCGCGCAACGGCCGGTGCGCCTTGAGATCGGGCGGTTCTCTTCCGAGCATGACTTTAGCCTCGGCACCGACGGCGACGACTTTCCCGGTCTTGGTATTGACGGCCACCACGGATGGCTCGTTGATCACAATGCCTCTGCCACGGACATATACGAGCGTATTAGCCGTACCCAGATCGATGCCGATATCATTGGAAAAGAAGTCCGGCAGAATAAAACGCATTTTTCGTCTCCTTGATTCCTTCAGAAAACCATAGACCGAAAGCGCGGCAAGTCAGCTGGATTCAGGCCGAAATCCGTTTCAAGTCGGCCAGATGGCGGTAAGGAACCTTCATTCCACCCAGGCCGCATCGGTCCGGCCGCGGTCCGTGGTAGTCCGATCCACCGGTTGTAACCAGCCTGTTCTTCGACGCCAGTTGTCCGTAATAGCGACGAACCGTCGACGAGTGGTCCGGGTGGATGACCTCGAGGCCGTCCAATCCGGATTCGATGAATCCGGGAATCAACTCGTCCCGCCGAAGGGACCCCGGGTGGGCCAGCACCGCCACGCCGCCCGCGTCGTGAATAATCTGAATCGCATTCCCGACGGTGAACAGCATCTTAGGCACATAGGCGGGGGCATGATTGCCGAGGTACTTCGTAAAGGCGTCCTGCATGGAATCGACCTGGCGGCTTTCCACCAACGCCCGGGCGATATGCGGTCTGCCAATGCTGGTTTTGGCGTCCCGCGCGTGGGCGAAGACCGATTCCAGTTCGAGCGTCACGCCCAGGTCATTGAGCTTCCGCACGATACCTTTCGCCCGGCTCAACCGGTTTGACCTGAAGGTTTCCAGGTAAGAAAGCAACTCCGGGTTGGCCGGATCGAAGCAATAGCCCAGAACATGCACGTCGGAAGCGCCTTCCCGCGCACTGAGTTCCACGCCGGACACGATCTCCAGGTCTCCGGAAGAAACGCGACGCGCCCGCTCAACACCGTCCACCGCGTCGTGGTCTGTGACCGCCAGTGCGTGCAAACCGGCGGCGCGGGCCTTGGCAACGAGCTCTTCGGGGGTATCGACGCCGTCCGAACAGTCGCTGTGGGCGTGTAAATCAATATAGCGTTCGACGCTCATCCGGCACAAATCATTTCGAGATTCCGATTCAGTCTGCCGATCATGTCCTCGTAGTCGTCCTGCTTGTTCTTCTCCTTCTCTACGACATCCGCCGGCGCCTTCTGTACAAACTGGCCGTTCGACAGGCGCTTGCGGACCTTTTCCAGTTCCTGCCCGACCCGCTTCCTCTCCTTCGATAGACGTTCCGTTTCGATCTCCAGGTCGATCAGTCCGGTAAGCGGAATGTAGAACTCCATGTCTCGCAGCACGCCGGACGCGCAACCGGCCGGCCGGTCTCCGTCGCCGTCGACAAACACTATTGCGGTTCTGGCCAGAGACCGGACTGTCGCGGCCTCGCCGGAAAGCACGTCAATCAGCCCGGCGTCCGCGACCTGGCAGTACACCGTCATTTCCCGGGTAGGATGAACCCGGAAATCGGCTCGTACACCCCGGATGGCCCCGATCAATTCCTGAACGAAGCGAATGTCCCGTTCGGCGTCCGTTTGAATCCAATCCGGTTGCGCCTCCGGCCAGGGAGCTACGACGAGGCCGAGCGGTTCCGCGTCATCATCCGCCAGATAGGGCCTCAACTGCTGCCAGATTTCCTCGGTGATGAACGGCATGAACGGATGAAACAGGCGTAAAGTCCGTTCCAGTACAAGCAGGGCCGTGCGCCGTGCTTGTTCCCCGGACTCGAGATCCGTTTCGTCGTAGACCCGTTGCTTTATCGTTTCGAGATACCAATCGCAGTAGTCGTGCCAGAAAAAATCGTATAGCAGCAGCGCCGACTCGTGGAAAGCGTATCTCTCCAGGGACCGGGTTACCTGATCAACGGTTCTCGCCATTCGTGACAAAATCCAGCGGTCCCAGAGGTTTTCGGGAATCAGGGGTTGGGATGCCGGCTGCTTTTGATGCATTAGAACCAGCCGCGCGGCGTTCCACATCTTGTTCGCGAAATTACGGCCCACCTCAACCTGTTCGTTGGAATAGAGCAAGTCCTGTCCGTGCGGCGCGATCAACATCATCGCGTATCGCAGTGCATCGGTGCCGTAGGTGTCCATGACCTCGAGGGGGTCGGGCGAATTACCGAGCGATTTGCTCAGTTTGCGTCCCTTAATGTCGCGGACCAGGCTCGTCAGATAGACGTCGTCGAAGGGCCGGTCGTCCATGAATTCATAGCCCATCATCATCATGCGAACGACCCAGAAGAACAGGATATCGTGGCCGGTAACCAGTGTGGAAGTGGGATAGAAGGTTCGGAGTTCCCCGGTCCGGTCCGGCCAGCCCATGGTCGAAAAGGGCCAGAGGGCCGAAGAAAACCACGTGTCGAGCACGTCTTCGTCCTGACGCAGGACGCCGTGGCCGCAACTGCCGCAACCGACGGGCGCTTCAACGCCCACGTGCGGGCTTTCGCACGACGCGCAATACCAGACCGGTATGCGGTGCCCCCACCATAACTGCCGGGAAAGACACCAGTCCTCGATGTTCTCCAGCCAGTGGCGGTACGTCTTTTCCCAGTGTTCCGGCGTAAAACCCGGCAATCCGTCTTTTTCGAGGGCGTGCAGGAGGCGCAGGGCAAGTGGCCGGGTCTTCAGAAACCACTGGCGTGAAAGCCGGGGTTCGAGGACCGAGTCGCAACGCTGGCAGTGGCGCGCGGCATGGACATGCCCATCGATCCCTTCGAGCAGGCCGAGATCTTCGAGGTCTTTCACGACCCTGCGCCTGCAGTCGAACCGGTCCAGTCCCCTGTAGGCGAGGCCCGCGGCATCGTTCATCACGCCGCCCTCGTCCATAATCACGACGCGGGGTAAATCGTGTTTGTTGCCTATGATGAAATCGTTGAAATCATGGGCCGGCGTCACTTTTACGGCACCCGTTCCGAATGCCATGTCCACCAGTTCCGCGTCCGCGATGACCGGGATGGTCCGATCCGTCAAAGGGAGCTTCACCCGTTCGCCCACCAAGTGTGCGTGACGGTCGTCCTCCGGATGGACCGCGACCGCCGCGTCACCGAGCATGGTCTCCGGTCTCGTCGTGGCGATACTGATCCCTCCATCGCGGTTTTCCAGGGGATACCGGATCTGCCACAGCGATCCCTGCTCTTCCAGGGGAACGGCCTCCTCGTTGGACAAGGCTGTATTGCAGCGGGTGCACCAGTTGATGATGCGATCGCCCCGATAGATCATCTTCTTTTCGAAAAGCGCGACGAATACCGTGGCAACCGCCCTGGAAAGCCCTTCATCCAAGGTGAAACGCTCGCGCTTCCAGTCACATGAGCAACCGAGTTCCTTCAACTGGCGGACGATCGTGCCGCCGTACTGCTCCCGCCATTTCCATACTTCCTCCACAAATCTCTCTCGACCGATTTCCTCCCGGTCGATGCCCCGCTCGGCGAGCATCCTTTCCACGACGACATGCGTGGCGATACCGGCATGATCCGTTCCCGGCATCCAGAGGGTTTCGAAGCCCTGCATGCGCTTGAATCGGATAAGCACGTCCTGGATCGTGTTGTTCAGCACGTGTCCGAGGTGGAGTATGCCGGTGATGTTGGGAGGGGGTATAACGATGGAATAGGGTGGCTTGCCGGAGTCGGGGTCGGCGTGAAAGAACTGGTTTTCTTCCCAGAAAGCATACCACTTCCGTTCGACGGTTCCGGGATCGTATTGCGGGGGCAAGCCCTCGGCCATCTAGGATGTTTCTCCCTGTCGTATCGAGCGTTACTTAATAGAACAGTTATGGAATGGCCGTAGACTGTATACCGGAACAGGTAAGACTACGCCCTCCATCGGGACGGTATCTTGAAAGCAGCAACGCGAAAATCGCCTGCCTCAAAATACCGCGCCGACGCGGGCCTGTCAATCAAATTCACCCTGTATGGCAGTCACCCGAATCACCCTTGCGGGCGCGGAATGATGCGGACTGCTACGAACCGAAAGCCCGCCTGCGACGCATGTAGGTCGGCACGTCGAGCCCGTTGTTGTCGACCGCGTCGTCAGAAGGATCGCCGACGATCACTTCTTCCGTATCGAACCCGTTGCGCTTGACACGCTGAAAGGCCGGGGTTTCCAGTTCGTTAGGGCGGTCCGGCTGAAACTTCAGGATGTTACGCGTCAACATATCGTCAGGGGCAGCCATCGACTGGTCCAGTCCCGTGGCGATCACCGTTACGCGGACCTTGCCGTCGAGGCTTTCGTCGAGGACCGTACCCATGATGATGTTGGTATGTCCCGCGGCCGCCTGAACCGTGGTCATCACCTCTTCCACTTCGAACAGGGTCATGTCCTGGCCGCCCGATATATTGAGCAGAATATCCTTGGCCCCGTCGATGTCCATGTCCGCCAGCAACGGGTGCCGCATGGCCCGTTCCGCCGCTTCCAGCGCCCGCTTGTCGCCATCGGCTTCGGCGGTTCCCATCAAGGCTTCGCCCTTGTTCTCCATGGTCGTCCTGATATCGGCGAAATCGACATTGATCAGTCCGGGCAGTGTAACCAGGTCCGAAATGCCGCGCGTGGCCTGCAACAGGACCTCGTCGGCCACCTTGAGCGCGTCTTTGAATGTCGTGTTGCGGCTCACGGCCTCCTTCAGTTTCTGGTTTGGTATGATGACCACCGTATCCACATGTTCCTTCAAGGCTGCGAGCCCGGTCTCGGCGTTCGCCGCACGCTTGGGTCCCTCGAAGGCGAACGGCTTGGTCACGACGCCGACGGCCAGCACACCCAGTTCCTTCGCAATCTGGGCAATCACCGGCGCGGCGCCGCTTCCGGTGCCTCCTCCCATACCCGCCGTTATGAACACCATGTCGATGTCGGTCAGGTATTCCGCGATTTCGTCCCGGCTTTCCTCCGCGGCTTTGCGCCCCACGTCGGGATTGGCGCCGGCGCCGAGTCCACGGGTGGTTTCCTGTCCCAGCTGTATCTTGTACTTTACATTGGAACCCGCCAGGTCCTGCGCGTCGGTGTTGGCGACTAGAAAATCAACGCCCGGGACGCCGATTTCAACCATGTGGTTGACGGCGTTCTTACCGGCGCCGCCTACGCCGAATATTTTCATGCGGGCAAACAGTCCCGGTTCCGCATCGAAGTCGAAAGTAGACATTTGCTGCCTCCTTCTGTCGGGTTTGAGTTAGCAAACCGCCGAATCCGTACGATAGCGCATGGTGTGTGCTACATCATGGCTACGATCCGGCTTCTCACACGATCCAGCCATCCTCCTTCCGTATCATGGCGCCTCTTCTTCCCTGACGGGCTGTCCGCTGCGTAGCGCAACAAGCCTACACCGGTTGCGTACAGGGTGGCGTTCCCATCCTCGGCCAGGCCGTGAACTTCCTCCGGCGCACCGATTTTCGCGGACATGCCGAAGACCTGTTCCGCCAGTTTCGCAATACCCGGCATCAGCGCACCGCCGCCTGTGATAACGATACCGGTGCGGACCAGGTGTTCGAATCCACTGTTCCTAATCGTCTCCCGCGCGAGGACCAGAAGCTCCTTGATCCGCGGGCCGACCACGAACGCCAATTCCTCCCGCGTCACCAGACGCGACTCGCGTCCGCCGACCCCGGGCACTTCAATCATGTTGTCCCTTTCCGAGCGGACATAGACCGCGCTCGCGTAGTGCCGCTTTATTCTTTCGGCATCTTCATGCGGCGTGCGGAGACCGATCGCGATATCGTTCGTAAGGTTGACTCCTCCGGCGGGAATAACCGACGAATGCCGGATGCTGCCGTCGTGGAACAGCGCGATGTTCGTGGTGCCCCCGCCGAGGTCGAGGAGCACGACACCCAACTCTTTTTCGTCGGATGTGAGCACCGCCTGGCTCGCGGCGAGCGAATCCAGGACGATTTCCCGAACTTGAATTCCGGATTGCATGATGCAATTGCGTACATTCCGCAACGAGGTGATCGCCCCGGTCACGATGTGCACCAGCACTTCGAGCCGGACGCCGGACATGCCGCACGGGTCGCGGATACCGCGCTGGTCGTCCACGATATAGTCCTGTGCGAGCACATGGATCACCTGGCGGTCCATGGGTAACCTCAGGGCCGTCGCGGAATCGAAGGCGCGGGCAACGTCCTTACGCGTCACGCCCCGTCCCCCGTCGGACGAGATGGCCACGACGCCTCTGCTGTTGACACTTTCGATGTGATCGCCGGAACACCCGACATAGACCTCGCTTATCCTGGCTTCGGCCGCCTGTTCCGCGGACTGGATCGTCTCCGCGATCGAACGGGTAGCCTCGTCCATATTGACCAGGACGCCTCGCCTGAGTCCCTGGGACCGGCTCGTACCCTCGCCCAGGATCCGGAGGCCGGCGTCAGTCATCTCGCCGATCAACACGACCGTTTTGGTCGTGCCCAGGTCGAGCGCAGCTATACATTCACGGGCCATGCGAAACTCCTTTTGCCGCTACGAACGCCCGTCCAGGGACCGGCTGGATACGACCGGGCGGACGATAACCTGGTCCTTGAACCTCAGATCGATCAACCGGGTCCTGATGGCGTCGGCTTCCAGCCGCTCCACCGTTCGTCTGAGCATCTCGATCTTCCGGGGGTAGTGACCCGTTCCGAACCGAATGGCCAATCCGCCTTCCACCATGTAGGCGATCGGGTCATTCGGTCTGGACACGTGAATCTCGGATAACTCGTCGTACATCCCCGGAGACATCGCTCTGAGCACCCGCATGAGGTAGAGGGCGCGGCCCATCTCGGGATCGACCAGCATGGTTTCCCTGAGCGTTTCGAAATGCAAGTCCCGCGATTCCGCGGCGCCTGACATCGACCGGAAACCTGAAGCGTCGACGGTAATCACGGGGAGGTCCGGCAACCCGTTTCCCGGTGAAAGCAGGATCAGTTCGGCGCGCTCGGAGACTCCGTAGAGGCGATCCAGCTGTACAATGGCGATGGGCTGCAGTTCCTTCACCCGGACGACGACGGTACCGGGTAACCTCCTGCTCAGCGCGACCCGATCGAATCGCCTGTCGAGCATGAGTCGCCGTTCGGTCTCCTCGAGGTCGGCCGACCAGATGTTCCTGCCCATTTCGAGGCCGGAAACCCGGATGATGTCCTCCTTGCCAACGGTCCTGTTCCCCGCGACGACGATGGCGTCCAGATTGAAAACCGGCGAGGTCTCCGTCCACCTGGACAGCGCCAGGCCTCCCATGACCAGTCCGGCCGTCGTGCCTGAGGCGAGCAGGACGATCGCAAGTCCGATCATCAGACGGTATATGGAACGCATCCTGTTCGAATTCATACCACGCCCGATTTCATCACGCGCACCTCGAGTTGGAGGGCTACGCCGGTTCGCTCGAAGACCCGTTCGCGAACCATGTCGATCAACCGCAACGCGTCCGACGCCGTTGCGCCGCCCTGGTTGATTACGAAATTCCCATGGATTTCGGACACCCTCGATCCGCCGACCTGAAGTCCTTTGCACCCGGCCGCGTCGATCAGCCTTCCGGCACTGTCGCCCACCGGGTTCTTAAACATGCATCCGGCACTCTGATCGGAGGACGGCTGCGTGCGCTTTCTGTATTCGGTGAAGACCCTTATGCGTTCATGCACGTTTTCCGGTTCATCCGGCGTCAGCCTGAACACCGCCCCGGTCACGACACTGTCCGGCCCAATTTCGCTTCTCCGATAGGAAAACCCGCCCTCCGAAGCCCTGATCGTCACGATGTCGCCGGATGGCCGAATCATTTCCACAGACTCCACAACAGCGCTCAGCTCACTCCCGTGAGCGCCGGCGTTGCCCCGAATGGATCCGCCAACCACGCCGGGTATCCCGGTGCAGAACTCCAGTCCGCTCAGTCCCGCGGCCGCCGCCAACCTGGCGAGTCGGGGCAGACTGACGCCCGCGCCCGCCCGGATGAATGCACCTTCCTGCGCCAAATGCCACAGTGTCCCCTCCACCGGGACCGCGCCTCTTATCTTGATCACCAGACCGCGGAATCCCTCATCCGAAAAAAGGATATTGCTCCCGTTACCCACCACCAGCCAGGGTATCCCGCGCACGCTCGCGGCGGTGACGACATCCAGCAGTTCCGATCGGGTTCGAGGCAGACACATCACGTCCGCCGGCCCCCCGACCCGGTAAGTGGAATGCCGATCGAGGCCCTCGTCGCGCCGCAGCCGTTCGGCAGGGATCGACCCGCTGAGCATTTCAGATACATGCATGGGACCGGACCCCGCGTTTCCGCAGCAGTTCGCAAACCTGCCGTCCTACTTCGTCGATGTCCCCCGCGCCGAGCGTCAGCACCATGTCACCTTTCTCGAGATCGTCCACCAGGGTGGTCGCGACCCGGTTCTTGTCCGGTATGTACGCGACACCTCCTCCGAATGCGCTCGACGCCCTGACGATCAACTCACCCGTAATCCCCTCCCGCGGCGTTTCCCTGGAGGGGTACACGTCCGTAACGATCTTCCGGTATGCGGGAAACCGCCCGAGTACGCGCCCGAATTCGCGGCACAGATGCTGCGTTCGGCTGAAGAGGTGGGGTTGGAATATGACGAACAGGCGCCGGGCTCCCGCGTTCGACAGGGCGAGCAGCGCCGCCTCGATTTCGACGGGATGGTGGGCATAGTCGTCCACCACCTCCACGCCTTGAATCCTGCCGAGCACTTCGAAACGTCTCCTCAGTCCACGGTAATCCGCCAGGGCCGCCAGGGTCCGCTCGACGGGTATTTCGAGGTAATCGGCCACACCGATGGCCGCCAAGGCGTTGACCAGGTTACACTCGCCGGGCTGAGGCAAAACCAGCCGGCCGGCCGGAACGTCCCGCACGTATACTTCGGCGGAAATGCTCCAGCCTTCGGACACCACCCGGTCCGCCCGGATGCAGGCGCGACCGGAAAGACCGTAGGTCACCAGCCGGCGGCGCAGCGCGGGACTGATCCTGCGGATGCCCGGGTCGTCGGCACACACGAACAATGGCCTGTCCTCGGGTACAAGATGGGCGAAAGTGGTGAAAGCTGCATCTATGGCTTCCTGCGATCCGTAGTATTCCAGGTGGTCTGCGTCCACCGATGTGATTACTGCCGTTGTCGGAGCCAGCGCATGAAACGAACGATCGTATTCATCGGCTTCAACGACCATCCACGATCCGCTGCCGTGCCGGACGTTGGATCCGTTCTCCGTCATGATCCCGCCTATGGCGGCGGTCGGATCCAGGCCCGCGGCGGCCAGTACGTTTACGATCATCGCCGATGTGGACGTCTTGCCGTGGGCGCCCGCCACGGCGATGCTTCGTGCCCCGCGCATCAGTATGCCGAGCAGTTCGGCGCGGCGGACCGAACGCACGCCAAGCCGACGGGCCGCTTCGAGTTCGGGATTGTCCTCCGGAATGGCGGAAGAGTACACGATCAGGTCCGCCCCCGCCGCATTGCCCGGGTCGTGGCTGTGGAAGACGGACGCTCCGAGACCGCTGAGCCGGTCCGTCAACTGCGTTCGCCGCAGGTCCGATCCGCTCACTTCGTATCCAAATTCGAGCATCAGTTCAGCCAGACCGCTCATTCCGATTCCGCCTATGCCGATGAAATGCGCGTGACGGCATGCAATGTCCGTATTTTGCCGATCAGTCATATTGCAGTCTCTGGCACCGGTACGTCATTCTGGAAACGTTCAGCAGTATCCCGATGCTCATCATGCAGAAAAGCAGCCAGGACCCGCCATAGCTCAGAAAGGGAAGCGGAAGCCCCGTGGTGGGCAGGAGGCCCGTCACCACGCCGATGTTCACCAGCACGTGCAGTGTGATGAGAATAGTAAGCCCGGACGCCAGGAAAAACCCGAAGGCGTCAGGCGCCATGCGGGCGACCCTGAAACCCCTCCAGGCGAATACGACAAAGAGGCCCAGCACCGCCATCGACCCCAGAAAACCGAGTTCTTCGCCAATCACCGCGAACACGAAATCCGTGTGGGGATCGGGAAGGAACAGGAACTTCTGACGGCTTTGCCCCAGACCGTTTCCAAATACGCCGCCCGTACCCAGGCTGATCAGCGCCTGTTGCAACTGGTAGTCCGCGCCTTGCAGATTGACGGTCTGATCGACGGAATTGCCAAAAAGCCGATCGAAATAGGCCATGAGACGCTGCCGGCTGTGAGCGGACGAATACAGTCTATAGAAAAGGACCGGCAACATGATCCCCACGGCGCTTGCCAGGTGCAGCATCCGGGCGCGGCCGATGTAGAGCATCGCGAACGAGGTTGCGGCAAGCACAATCGCGGTGCCGTAATCCGGCTGCAGGCCAATCAGCAGGCAGGCGGCCGCGACCACCGCCAATCCGGGCAGAAAGCCGATGACGAACCGGTCCATGACGTGCTGGCGCCTGTCCAGCCAGTAGGCCAGGTATATGACCAGGGCGACCTTGATCCCTTCCGCGGGCTGAATCGTCGTGGAGAACATGCTCAAGGTGCGGGTCGCGCCCCGGATGGTCAGGCCGATACCGGGAACAAAGAGGAGCACAAGAAACACCATGCCGCCGGCAATCAGGACCGGGGACCACTTCCCGAGTTTCTGGTAATTCAGGCTGGCGAACAGGACCAGGATGACGATCCCGAGGATCAGCCTGACCAGGTAGCGTTTGACGAAGAAACCACTGTCGCCGGAAAACATCTCTTCGGCAACGGCTGAACTCGCGCTGTAAACCATGACCGATCCCACGCCCAGGAGGAGCAGGGACGAAATCAGCAGTGGAAGATCGATTCGCTGATGTAACACGGAATCACTCCGTTTCGGTATGGCCCAGTGCTTCTTCCAGGGATTCCACGATCGTTTCCATTCGCATGCCGCGCGATCCCTTGACGAGTATGACGTCGACGGCTTCGATTCCCGCCATTACCGCGGCGACCGCCTCTTCGTTGGAAAGGCAGGACGAGACGCGCGACGCCGGCATCCCCGCATGCATCGCGGCTCCGGCGATTTCGCGGGCCAATTCACCCACCGTGACGATCCGTTCCGCCACATCCGCGGCGCGTTTTCCGATTTCTCTGTGCGCCGCCATGCCCAGCTCGCCCAGTTCCAGCATATCTCCGAGGACGACCAGTCTACGGCCTCCGGCAGTCGCCAGCGTGTCCAGGGCCGCCATCATCGACGACGGGTTGGCATTGTATGAGTCGTCGATCAGGTGCACGGCGCCCACCTTCCTGTATTCCATGCGCATGGGCGTGGGATCCACGCTTCGCAATGCGCGAGCGATGTCCTGGTCGTCGATTCCCGATATCCTGCCCACCGCCACGGCGGCCATGGCATTCATGACCTGGTGTCCCCCCAACAGGTTTATTCGAAAGGATGCGCCATCCGACAAGGCGAAAGTCGATCCGGTCAGTGCGGTCGTTGCGCTTGCCAGCCTTACGTCAGCTCCCTCGCTGCGTCCAAACGTAACGACTCGCGCCGGACTGCGAACGGCCTGCTTCATGACGAGAGAGTCGTCGGCATTTAGTACCGCGCTTCCTGCCTCCGGCAGGTTGTCGAGGACTTCGCCCTTTGCCCGGGCGATTCCTTCGATCGACTCGAAAAACTCGATATGCGCGGGCCCCACGTTGGTAATCACGCCAACGGACGGACAGGTCATTCGGGACAGCCGGGTCAGTTCACCTGCCCGGTTCATACCCAGTTCAAGTACCGCCGCGCCGTGGCCTTCGTGCAGCGAGAACAGCGATTCGGAGACTCCCAGTTGGCTATTCAGGTTCCCTGGTGTTTTGAAAACCCTGCAGCGCTCTCCCAGCACGGCGGCGATCATGTTCTTCGTGGTGGTCTTCCCGCTGGAACCCGTAACCGCGATTACCGGCAGATCGAATCGTCTTCGGTGCCAGCCGGCGAAGGCCTGCAGCGCCGGAAGTACTTCCGGAACAACGATCCGCGCGGCATCCGGAGTCTCCCGGTCCGGCCGACCTGCGAGCCAATCGGCCGCAACCAGCGACGCGCACGCTCCCGAGCGTATGGCTTCAGACACGAAATCGTGACCGTCGTACCGTTCGCCTGCGATCGCGACGAACAGGTTGCCCTCCTCGATACGCCGCGTATCAGAACAAACGCCTGTGATCCGCCTGTGACCAAGCGTGGGGATGGATACATGCAGTCTCCCGCCCATGATATCGGCTATTTCCACCAGCGTGGGCGCCGCCGACCCCTTGCGGTTATCCATAGTGCGCCTCGAGACATTCCCTGGCCTTGAACCGGTCGTCGAACTCGATCCGCGATTCGCCAACGATCTGGTAGGCCGTGTCTCCTCTTCCGGCGATCAGCACGGTGTCTCCTTCGCCGGCATCGCTCAGGGCCTTATGGATCGCTTCGCCGCGGTCCTGGACTATATGGGACCGGACGTGGGGCAGCAGACCAGTCTCGATATCCCTTATGATCCGGGCGGGCGGTTCCGTTCTCGGGTTGTCGGTCGTCACGATGACCACGTCGGCGTGGGTGGACGCCGCGCGGGCCATCAGCGGCCGCTTGCCGGGATCGCGGTCCCCGCCGCAACCGAATACGACGGTCAGGCTTCCACGGGTCCATTCCCGGCAGGCGGACAGCACGGCGCCGAGTGCGTCGGGCGTATGGGCGAAATCCACGAGCACGTTGAAAGGCTGTCCAGCCTCGACGCGCTCAAGCCGGCCCGGTACCCTTACTCGTGACATGGCCCGGCTCATCAGCTCGCAGTCGATACCGAATCCCAGCCCCACGGATATAGCCGCCAGGGCGTTGTACGCGTTGAAACGACCCAGGAGAGGCAAGGTCACGTTGAAAGGGGGACCGGATTGAATCTGCACTTTCAAGACGGTCCGGTCAGCATAGTATCCGATCGGACCCGCCCTGCGGACGTCAGCCTTCTTCTCCAGTCCGTATGATCGCACCTGTGCGCGCGATGCGTCCTTGAAATGGCCATAGGCCGGATCGTCCATGTTCAGGACGGCGTTGCCTTTCTCCTCGAGGTATTTCGAGAAAAGCACCATCTTCGCTTCCCTGTAAGCGTCGAAGGTCTTGTGGTCGTCCAGGTGTTCCCTGGAGAGATTCGTAAAGACGCCCGTGGTGAATCTCAGGCCGGACAGGCGTTGCCAGACCAGGCTGTGAGAGGAAACTTCCATGACGACGCATTCGCCTCCCCGGTCCCGGATCTTCCTCATGGTGCGGTGCAGTTCCATCGGATAGGGCGTGGTGTGGCCCAGCTTCCAGTCGAGCACCGTGCTCATGAACCGGCTGCCCAGCGTGCCGATCCCACCCACGGCCCAGCCACATTCCCGAAGGATGGCCTCGACCAGCAATGACACGGTTGTCTTTCCGTTGGTCCCCGTAATACCGATCAGACAAAGGTCGTCCGCCGGCTGCCCGTAGTACGCCGCGGCCATCAAGCCCAGCGCCCTGGAAGTGTCCGGAACGCTTACCACGGTCGCGTCATCCAGGCCCTCCTCGCTTTCCTGAACCACCACCGAAGCGCCCCGTGCAACCGCGTCGCGGGCGTACCTGAGGCCGTCGCGGCCCGAAGGCTCGCGAAGCGCGACGAAAACGTCGCCTGGCTTTACGGACCTCGAATCATGGACTATAGTTCCAATCTCCTGGTCCGCATGGACTGTCTGGTTCGCCCGGTTCGTGGCAGTCGGCCGGGTGATCACCTTTTTTTGAGGCAACGCGGCCAGTAATTTCGAAAGCTGTTTCAACGCCTTGACCCTCTACGCCGTCGTCCTCACCCTCATGAACGATGAATCGGCTAGTTGTATGGGCCACATTCGATGAGGCATCGATCGCCGGGATAGACCATGCGGCCCGGTGAAGGAATCTGGCGTCGGACGTAGCCCTTTCCGACTATGGTTGCTTCAATACCCTGTTCGGCCAGGGTCCTTACGGCTTCTCTAACGCTCATGCCTGTCACCGTCGGAAGCGGTACCGGTGCCCGTTCCGCCCCGGTACCGGGACGTTCGATTTCCCAGTGGCCGCCAAGTGGCAGCAAGTCTCCAGGCATCGGTCCTCCCGATGTTGTACCTGACCCATGCGGGTTGCGGTCAGAGGCCGAACTCGGCTTGATGGAGGCCAGGTGAAGGGGCAGGCCGTCATCGGATTCGGGAACCGACTCAACGGGTCCGTCCGGCAGATGGACGAGGCGGCGAACGATTTTGTTGAAAACGGGCGCGGCCACGGATCCGCCATAGAAACCGCGCTTCTTCGGCTCGTCGATCATGACGAGCACGACGATTTCCGGGTCGTTCGCCGGAAACATCCCGGCGAACGACGACCGGTAATTCCTGGTGTATCCCCTGCCGTCCTCACGCGCCTTCCAGGCTGTGCCGGTCTTTCCCGCGACCTTGAAACCCGTCACCGCGGCCTTTGTGCCCGTACCCTGGTCCACCACTCCGGCGAATACGTCCAGCAGGGCTTCGGCGGTCTCCTCTTTCATCACCCTGCGAACGACAGACCGCGGTTCGGTCTGCACGGAACCGTCGTTCCTCAGGATGGACCTGATGATCCGAGGTCGCAGGAGCAGGCCCCCGTTGGCTACGGCGCAATAGGCGGTCGCGAGTTGTACTCCGGTGACGGAAACCCCGTAGCCGATGGCCATGGTGGGAAGCGTGGACATGGACCAAGCGGCCGGTTTGTGCAGGATACCTCTTGCCTCGCCCGGGAGGGCCACGCCCGTTTTCATGCCGAAACCGAATGCCCTGGTGTATTTGAAAAACTCATTTTCACCGAGCGCCAGGGCGATTTTGACGGTACCCACGTTACTGGACCGCTCGATGACTTCCCGCACGCTCAGTTCGCCGTAGACCTCGTGATCCGATATCGTCTGCGCGCCCACCTCGATCCGGCCTCCACTGGTATCGATCCGGTCCTCAAGAGAGAACGCACCGGTCTCCAGGGCCGCGGTCGCTGCTACGATCTTGAAAGTCGATCCAGGTTCGTAGATATCCACCACCGGCCTGATCTTCTGGGCTTCGAAAGGAAACCGTCCCGGTGTGTTCGGATCGAAGTCAGGCGAACTGGCCATGGCCAGTATGTCGCCGTTCGCCGGATCCATCATGATGACCATACCGCCGAGCGCCTCGTGCCATGCTATCGCCTCTTCCAGCGCCTCTTCCGCAGCAACCTGGGCAGCGATATCGATCGTCAGCACGACGTCCGTGCCGTTCTGTGCCGGATTCTGGTAGGCATCAAGCCACGAATACGCCCGTCGCTGGGCGTCTATCTGCACCACGCTGTACCCTTCTATACCGGATAACAGCTGGTTGTGTTCCAATTCGAACCCGGCCCGACCGGTACCATCTACGCTGAAACCCAGTATTTGGCCGGCCGCGGTCCGATAGGGATAGACCCGCCGGGCTTCCTTTTGCGTGCGGATATAGGGTTCGAACAGGGGATAGGTGGAGAGGTTTCTTATCCGTTCGCTGGTTTCGGGATTCACCCAGCGAACCAGATACCTGAAGTCGGTGGTCCCGGAAATCCGGTCGATGATATGCTGGGGATCTTCGCCGGTGATCTGGGAAAACTGAACGGCCAGGTTTCCGATGTCGGAGGGGCCGTACCGGTCCCGGTCGAGATCCTGGATGCCGAAGGAGTCGAACTCGACGCTCAGCGCCAGCGTGTTCCGGTTGCGGTCGAAGATTCGGCCCCGGCGGGGGTCGATGGTGACCACCCGGTGCTGTTGGTCACGCGCCCGCTGCCTGTAGGCCTCGCCGTCGCGAATCTGTATCAGCGCGATACGAATCCCGAGACCTGCACACAGCACCACTCCGACCACGGCCAGGAGGGTCAGTCTGCGCATACAGGATTTCGCGACCATAACGGTATTTCCTCATCGGGTATCCACGCGAGCCGTAGGGTACGAGGCAAGGATCAACGCGTCATCCGCCGGCTTACCCGCAATCGCCCTTATATCGGGCTCGGTGTTGGCCAAAGCCATGGCCGTGTCTACCGCATCCATGTTCACGACCTGTCCGACTGCCGCGTGTTCCAGATCGAAACGACTCATGGCCACGGTTTCATTCCGAAGCTGTTCCGCGAGCCGAACGATCCGCACGTGCAAATACGCGCTTTCCTTTTTTAAGGCTTCTTTCTGATGCTCCAGTTGGATGATTTCCCGCATCAGCGTCCTGGTTTCCACCTGGTGCCAGATGTAACCCATGCTCAGCGACGTTACGAGCGCGATCGTACCGATCCAGCCGATCATTTGTCCCATGTACGAGTGGTCGCTGCGGAATCTGATAGCGGATTTCATGACGGGCTTCTCCGTTCTGAATTAAAGATGCGGATTTCAGTGTGCGGGTTGATCGTCGGGCAAACGTTCAATCACCCGGAACCTGGCGCTTCGCGCCCGCGGGTTGTTCGCGACTTCTTCACGGGACGCCACGACGGCCCGTTTCGTATGCAGCACGGCAACGCGCCTGTGCTGGCAGACGCATTGCGGAAAGCCGGGCGGACAAATGCAGTCCGATGCCCAGGTTTCGAATGTCCGCTTGACCAGTCGATCTTCCAGTGAATGATAGGATATGATACCGAAACGACCCCGGTTGCTCAGGAGGGGAAGCATGGTATCCAACACCGATTTCAATTTGTCCAGTTCCTGGTTGACGGCGATTCTAAGTGCCTGGAACACCCGGGCGCAGGACTTGACCGCCCATCTGCGGCGGACCGCGGACCTGATCGTATCAGCCAGCCTGGCGGTGGAAGTCAGCGGCGCCCTGTCGCGGGTTCTGACGATAGCGTTCGCGACGCCGCGCGCCTGCCGTTCCTCGCCGTATTCCCGTATGATCCGTTCGAGTTCATCCCGGGGACTTTCGTTGACGATATGGGCCGCGGTCAACGGCTTGCCCCGGTCCATGCGCATGTCGAGCGGACCATCGGACTGGAATGAAAATCCGCGATCAGGCGTATCGACCTGGTAAGACGATATACCAAGGTCCAGAATCAGTCCGTCCAACCGGGAGATGCGTTTCGCGTCCAGTACGGACGCCAACTCCGTATAATCACGTTGCAGGATCTCCACACGAGGGGTACTTTCCCGCGCAAGCCTCGCACCGGCTGCGCTGACCGCTTCGGCATCCCTGTCCAGCCCGATCAACCGTCCGGATCCGTCAAGCCGTTCCAGTATGGCGCGCGCGTGACCGCCGCCGCCGATTGTACCGTCTACATATGTGCCGGAAGTGTTCCAGACGAGCATCTCGGCTACCTTCCCCGCAAGAACGGGAACATGATTGTACTTGCCTGACAGACCCATGATCATTCCGTGATTTAACGGGGCCGCATGGGTGGAAAGCATCAAACGAACAGGGACTCCGCGATCTCTTCGTATGTATGTCCCGATTCGTTCATGACTTTCTCATACTCCCCGGGACTCCAGAGTTCAAAGTGGTCAAGCGTTCCGATGATCAGTACTTCCGTTTCAATGCCGGCGCGTTCGATCAACTGCCTGGGAAGGGCGACACGCCCCTGTTTGTCCATGGAGACTGCCACTGCCTCCGACGAGAGCATCCTGATGAAGATCCGCGTGTTCTGCCGTGTGACGGGCAGTTCTCGCAATCGGGTGTCGATCTGTTCCCATTCGTCGATTGGATAGACGAAAAGACATCCATCGAGTCCCCGCGTGATGATCAGCGTGTCGTCCTCGTCGGTCTGGATGTGCTTGCGAAACTTCACAGGGACATTAACCCGGCCTTTGTGGTCCACGGTGTAGGTATATGAACCCAGGAAGTTAACCATTCACGATCTCCCTGAAACACAAAGGAGTAAACACTCTCTCCTGAGGTAGTTATTTACAATTACTATACAAGTGTTTGGTAATTAGGATGTTTCGAGACCCACTTCGTCCCACTTCGTCCCACTATACTACATAGCACCCCCCTTATTGTCAATAAAAAATAGACTTACATCGATTTTCTTTACCTTTGGATAAGGGAATCCTCGTAACTCCAAGTGTGCAAAAGACTATATGCGTGTTGATACACATCAAATGTTGACACCATATACCACGGAATACCGTCGGGTCAGGCACTATATGGCGCCGTTCACGCGCAAAGATGCCCCCGGGGAGGATTCCTCCCGAACGCGAAACCTGTTTTGTCAGCCTGTGTGTAGTAAAATGCGGTGGGGTCTTGCCGAGTCCGGACTGTATCCGGACGATGCATTTCAGGGCGCGCCGGCTAGCCGGCAGTATCCGGCCCTGTTTCCCAAAAGACCCGGGGAGAGTCTAGTTGCCGTCTCGGAGTTCTCTTGATCGCCGCGTGGCGGTTTCGACCGCGCTGATCAACATGCTGCGCAATCCGCGGATTTCCAGGTCGTGTACCGCCGCAATGGTGGTGCCGCCCGGCGTAAGTACCTGGTCGCGCAACACCGCAGGATGCTTGCCGGTCTCCTGAATAAGCCGCGCGGCGCCAAGTACGGTCTGGGCCGCGAGGTCCAGGGCGACATCTCGGGGCAGGCCCATTTTCACACCGCCGTCTGACAATGCCTCTATTACCATATATATATAGGCGGGGCCGCTGCCGCTGAGGCCGGTTACCGCGTCCAGCAGATGTTCGTTCACGAATACGACGCGCCCTACCGCCTGGAAGATCCGGGCTGCAATCTGTTTGTGTTCTTCGCCGGCGTACCTGCCCGGCGAAATAGCGGCGGCCCCCTCGTCCACCAGGGAGGCGATATTCGGCATCACCCGGACGACAGGATTCTCGGTGCGTGCCATTTCCGTGATCGAGGTCGTCGTCATTCCCGCCGCGATCGTGATCAGCAACTGATCGGGACGGAGACAGTCGCGAACTTGATCCACCACGCGTTCAATGGCCTGGGGCTTGAGGCAGATCATGACGATATCCGCTTCACGCACCGCTTTGCGATTGTCCGTGGTCCAGCCTACTTCCCATTGTTCCGCCAGGTCCTTGAGGTAATCGGACCGCAGACCGGTAATCACGATTTGATCCGGGGGAACGAGATTTGCTCTGCGTATGCCGCCGAGCAGGCAGGATCCCATGTTTCCAGTTCCAAGTATCATGATGCGATGGTTGTTCAGCATGGTGCACCTTCCGGTCGGTGAAGCCGGGGATCACCCGACGTGAATGGCGGACACGATACGGTCGAGGCCATTGTAATCCTTCACGATCTTCATGTTTCCGTATACACGGCGATCTGTCAATAAACGAGTCACCGCCGCGGACTGTTCCGCGCCGATCTCCAGGGCGATCATCCCGCCTTTTTTCAGATTCGCCGGGGCCTTGTCGATGAGTTCGCGGTAGCATGCCAGGCCATCTTCGCCGCCATGGAGGGCAAGCCGTGGTTCAAATGCGCGAATCTCATCCGGCAGGCCGTCCATCTCCCGCGAAGTGACATAAGGCGGGTTGGACACGATGAGGTCCAAAGCGGGGATGGATGACGCGTTCAACGGTGCCAGCAACGAACCCCGCGAGAAGGCAATCCGGCTATGGTCCCGGAGCAGGCGGCCGGCATTCCTGCGCGCGATCCCCAGGGCCCCGTCGGAGACATCGGTTGCATACCCCCGAACCGACGGGCATTCCAGGGCGAGCGTGACCGCGAGGACCCCTGAGCCGGTGCCGACGTCCGCGAAATGCACGGGGGCGTCGGAAGGCGTTCCGCCGGTATTCCGCGCCCGGGCACGCATGCCCGGGTTTTCGATGGGCACGCGCCGAATCCCATCCAGGAAGGGACGCACGTGGTCTACCATCCGCTCGGTCTCGGGCCGGGGGATCAGCACGGCCGGCGATACCAGGAACTCACGGCCGTAAAACTCCGCACTACCCGTAAGATACTGGACAGGTTCCCCGCGCATTCTTCGGCCGACCAGCACCGAAAACCGGGAAGTCTCCAGTATGTCGAGACGCCTGGCATGGTCGAGGTACAATGCGAGGCGGCTTGACGCGCACACCTTACCAAGCAGGATTTCGGATTCGACGCGGCTGGCGGGGTTCGACCGGCCGTCCAGCTTGCGGGCTGCCCAGTCGACCGCCTGTAGCACGGTCAACGCGGCAGGGCATTCAAATCTGTTCATGGGCCAATTCCAGGGATGGCGTCATGGCGAAGTCAACTGGGCGATCTTCTCCGCCTGTTCCTCCTCCGCCAGGGACCGGATTATCTCCTCGATATCCCCTTCCAGTATCTGGTCAATCTTGTATAGCGTCAAACCGATGCGGTGGTCCGTGACCCTTCCCTGCGGGAAATTATACGTCCGTATCTTCTCGCTTCGGTCTCCCGTTCTCACCTGGGACCTGCGGCTGCTCGCCTTTTCCGCTTCCTGCTCCTGCCGGGCCACGTCAAGCAGCCGGGCCCGCAGCACCTTCATGGCCTTGGCCTTGTTCTTGTGCTGCGACTTCTCATCCTGGCACGATACGACCAGGCCGGTCGGCAAATGGGTTATGCGCACCGCCGAATCGGTTGTATTGACGCTTTGGCCGCCCGGTCCGGAGGAACGGAAAACATCGAAAACGAGATCTTTCTTCTCGTCGATATCCACGTCCACTTCCGCCGCTTCGGGAAGTATCACCACCGATGCGGCAGAGGTATGCACCCTCCCCTGCGTTTCCGTAACGGGGACCCGCTGCACGCGATGGACGCCGCTTTCGTTCTTCAGTCTGCCGTAAACCCCCTTACCCTCGACCTGGAATATGACCTCCTTGACGCCTCCCCTTTCGGCGCCATTGGAGTTCAGTGTTTCCGTCTTCCATCCGCGGCTGTCCGCGTACCTGCTGTACATGCGGTACAACTCCCCGGCGAAGATGGCCGCTTCGTTGCCACCCGTCCCGGCCCTGATTTCGCAGATGATGTTTCGCTCGTCTTCGGGATCCCTGGGAACGATCAACCGCGTAAGTTCCTGCTCGAGTTCCGCTTTTTCCCGATCCAGGCTTTCCACTTCATCCCGGGCAAGTTCGGCCATGTCGGGGTCGGCACCGGACTCCTGCAGCACAGAACGTGCCGATTCGAGGTCATCCAGGATTTTCCGGTACACGCGGTACCGATCGATCACCGGGGTCAGTTCGCGGTATTCCCGCCCGATTTCGCGCAGCTTCTGCGGATTGGTGGTTACGGAAGGATCCGCCAGTTGACTGTCGAGGAATTCGAAGCGTCGAACGATGTTTTCGAGTTGATGGAGTAACATGGAGGCATGGCAAGGTAGGGGAACGGCGGCATCCGACAGTCGGGAACAGCCTGGACTGTCGGGCCTGGAAGGGTCGGGCGACTACGATCGCGGCTTACTCGTTGATTCCGTACTTCCGGTTGAAGCGTTCCACGCGGCCCGCGCTGTCGATCATTTTCTGCTTTCCGGTGTAAAAGGGATGGCAAGCCGAACAGATCTCCACGTGGATCGTATCGATCGTCGAGCGAGTCTGAAAAGTATTGCCGCAGGCGCAACTTACCGTGATTTCCTTGTACTCAGGGTGAATTCCGCTCTTCATCGGGCTGACTCCTTGAGGTCATCGGCCGTGTTATAAGAATCGCCGGGCTGCTAGTTTGTTTAAGCGCCCAGCAAAAAATAGGTGGAGTCCGGCAGACTGTCAAGCATCTTTTGCCAGTATGCCCGCCCGTCCGGGACAAATGAGTTGCCGACGAAAAGCCGGTCCCTTATATTTATTTGTCTTTTTCCATACGTCCGGAAACATGCTGGAGTAACGAACGGCACAAGCCCGCAAGGAGCGCAGGCAATATGGCCCTGATGAAACTACTGAGAGAACGAACCCACGTCGTCATGATCATACTGGTCATAGCCTTCATCGGTCTGATCGGCCTGGAATGGGGCGCCGACATGGCGGGCAGGGGGCCGGGTGGGCAGAACACCGTGGGATCGATAAACGGTGAATCGGTGTCCTATGAAGAAATGCGGTTTGAAGTGGAACGGGTGCAGGAAATCGAACGGCAGCAACAGGGCGGAAGCTTGGACGAATTCAGGAGCCGGGAGATCATAAACGAGGTATGGGACCGGCGCATAGAACTCGCGTTGCTCGAACAGCAAATCGGAAGACAGGGGATTTTCGTAACCGACGCCGAAATACTGGAAGCGATTCGCAACAATCCACCGGAATATGTCCGGCAGCAGGAGGTGTTCCAGACGGACGGCGAATTCGACCAGACCAAGTATCTCCAGGCGCTGAACGACCCGGCCGTCGAGGGCTGGGCGTTCCTCGAAGACCAGTACCGCGCGCTGCTGCCCAGGCGGAAGCTCACCAATCGGGTGATCTCGGGCGCCCGCGTCACGGATCTGGAAGTAAGGCAGGCTTTTGAGGAACAAAACGAGCAGTTGACGGCCAAATACCTCTTTTTCGATCCTGAAGACCAGGAAGTGGAACCGGAATCGATCACCGACGGCGACATCGCCGCGTACTACGCGGATCATGCCGAAGCCTTCATGGAGAACGATCGGGTTTCGTTAACCTACGTCAGGATTCCGAAGCAACCGAGCGTGGCCGATTCCCAGCGCGTCGAACGCCAGATCGACGAGTTATACGGGCAACTCGGCGGCGGCGCCGATTTCGCGACGCTGGCCAGGGACTTCTCCGAGGACGCATCCAATTCCGCCGAGGGGGGAGACCTGGGGTTTTTCGGAAGAAACACCATGGTCCCGGAATTTGAGGCGATCGCCTTCGCAACACCCCCGGGCTCCATCTCGGAACCTGTAAAAACGCAGCACGGATGGCACATTATCCAGGTGGAAGAGGCTACGGCCAGGAATGGCGTAGAGCAGGTCCGCGCGCGCCATATTCTCTTGAAGACCATCACCGGCCAGCAGACCCTCGCCACGCTGCGCGAACAGGCGGGACAGCTTCGAACCCGGGCACTCGAAAGCAGACTGGACGAAGCCGTCCTCGGCATGCCGGATTCCCTGGAGATCGAAACCACCGGGTTTTTCACCGACCGTCCCGACGGGTTCATCCCGGGCATCGGGTACCTGGTCGGCGCTTCGTCCTTCGCCTTCGGATCGGAACCCGGCGACATCAGCGAAGTGCTGGAAAACACCAACGGGTTTTATGTACTCGCGAACGCGGAGGAAAAGCCGGCCGGCGTGCTGCCCCTGGAGGAAGTGGCGTTGCGCATCCGGTCGATCCTCGTTCGGAATCAGAAAATGGAACGGGCCAGACTGCGGGGCGAGGAGGTCAGGGCGGGCCTCGGCGGCGGAAACCTGGACGCATTGAGCGGCGCCCTGGCGGACCGTGTCGTCATCACGGATCCCATCTCGCGACAACAGGCTTTCATCCCTCGAATCGGGCAGGATCTGGCTTTCATCAAGGGCGCGTTCCAGCTGGCGGAGACCGGTGCGCTCAGCGAAGTGGTTGAAGGGGAAAGGGGTTACTACCTCATTCAACTGGTTACCAGAGAGCCGGTCGACGAGGCTACCTACGAAATGGTGAAAGATGGCCTGAAACGGCAACTGCTGCTTCAGAAGCAGAATCAGCTGTACCAGGAATGGCTGTCCAAGCTGCGCGAAGACGCGGACATCGAGAACAACCTGAGGTCCTTTTTCGCCATATAGGGGTTTATCCGCTTCCATCGGCCAACCACTGATGCCACCATACCACCCCACCGGCAGTCAGCGGACCAGGTACGCTACATGATACGATCGCGCATCGCGGCGATCATCCTCCGGGCTCGCAGCCTGGCCTCGCACTTCTGTTGCGCCAGGCGGTGCCGTGTCGGGTTCTCCACCTGCAACTGCATGTGAAACCTGAAGCATTGAGACGTGCCCGATGGACGCACGGTCATGTAATTCAGTCTTTCCTCGTCGAAGTAGAACCGAATGCCTTCATCGGGAAAACCCGGCCACTGGTGCGCATCCGCGTATTTGCCCGCAACGAAGGTTTCCGCCGACAGCACCGGAAGACCATCCAGCGATATGGATTCGCCTTCCCGGACGCGCTCCCCCAGGTCGGCGCATCGCCTGAGGCAATCGATCTTCCGCGTCAACCCCTCCAGTCCCGCGAATTCTCCCCACTGCGGAACGGGCACGACATCGGTCACGAAACATCCGATGTCCGGATCCAGGTAAATCATCTCGTCTATCAGGTCATAGATCGTCGTCCCGAGGGACGCGGCATAGGCCGCCACTTCGGCGAGCAGGATCGCGGCGAAGACCCCGTCCTTGTCCCGCACGTGCCCGTTCGTTCCCATGGCCGCGGCCGTGGCCGGCGGGCCGCCCAGTATACTGAATCCGTTACTTTGTTCCAGGCACCCCACATTATAGCTCCGAGGCTTATTGTCCATATCCACGGTCTGATAGATGATGTCCCTGAAACGGGGATCCGACAGGTCGTCTCCCGACCACACGCGTTCGACCGCATTGGCGATCAAACCGAAACCGACCCAGGTCTTGATGACGCCAAGCCCGTACTTCCGAGCGAGCCGGACCAGTGCATCGGTCGTGATATGGGAAAGCACGACGAAGGACTCCTCCGGCCGGGGTCGAAACGCCCGTGAATCCCCGTCATCCCTCGACAGGCGGTACCAGAGCAGCAGGGACCAGGCGTCGTCGGCCGAAAGCAGGATATGGGACCTGTTCTCGTGGTACACCCGGGATTCCCGGGGGACCTTGATCACGAGCCCCGCCCGGTCGGCATCCGGGTCGGTCCCGATCATGAGGTCGAGGCTTTCCAAGGCTTCCGCGCCGTACTGTTCCCTGTAAGCGTTCACGGCAATCTCCGCAGCCATGGGATCACCGGGGTCCGGTTGTTGTTCCGGGTGATCCTGGAAGGCGGGGAAAAGGCCGTTGAGCTCGTTCAACTGGTGCCTGGTTATCCGGTTCACGCGGGTGAAACCGAAGTCCTTCAGCAACCGCGGTACGGCCTTACGCCCGGCCCCGTGGAAGGCGCAATACCCGATCCCGACGGTGGGCGCCCAGGACTTCGTCGTGGCCGGGTCGGATATGAAGCTCCGGATCTGGTCCTGGTACATCCGATGGACATCGACGAGGGGACGGTCCAGGTAGTCGAACCCTGGCAATGGAGCCGCCCCGCCGAGAAACACGAGCCTGTTGCCGTCCCGGCCAGGATCTTCGGGGTGATCCGGATCGGCACCGGCTTCATCGTAGTCCACGAGGGCGATATGGGCCGGGATCGTTCTCCGGATGTAGTCGTTGCAGATTACGGCGCGTTCCCCCGGTGGAAACTGCGATCCCGTACCGGCAGAAAGCTTGTAGCCGTTGTATCTGCGGTCGTTGTGGCTCGCCGAGATCAGGATACCCATGTCGGCGCCCAGCGTTGGAATGGCGAAGGTCATTTCCGGATATGGGCAGGCTTCGTCGAACAGGTAGACCTTCAGTCCCGCCGCCAGGAAAACCCGGGACACCAGCCGCGCGAAGTCCTGGCCCGCGACCCGGCTGTCATATCCGATGACGATGGCCCTGAGCCCATGATCGGTAGCGTATTTCGCCACGCCCGTGGATTTCAGCAGAAGAACGATGTTGTTGAGGGTATTCGGCCCCTTGAGGATGGGGGCGTCCATGCCGTCGCGGGAGAGGATCTGCAGTTCTTCATCCGACATCGCGGCCTTGCCGCGTATACCCGCCGTGCCGAACTTGATCTCGTCCACGTAGGCTTCGACCAGTTCGGCCCACCTGTCCGCTTCGACCGCGGTTCTCAGTCCTACTCCGAGCCGGGGAGACAGCCGGATGATGTGCGGGTCGGTCAGCCAACTGCGGAGATTCGGGACTACGTTGCGGCGGGCCTGTTCGTAGAGTCCTTCATCGATCAGCCCGCGCCGGAACTGTCCCTCGAGGAAGGCGAAAATCCCGTCTTGCGCCTTTCGAACGACGGCGTCATCGGCGATCGCCATGGGATCACCCGTTGGCGATATGGACCTGCGTACGGCTCTTTCCGAGCCGGCGGAACTGAACGACGCCATCCGCAAGGGCAAAGAGGGTGTCGTCGTTGCCGCGCCCGACGTTCGTTCCAGGCAGAATACGCGTTCCCCGCTGCCGCACGAGGATGTTGCCGGCCCGGACGCGCATGCCGTCTCCGGTTTTCACGCCGAGAAATTTGGGATTGCTGTCTCTACCGTTGCGAGAACTCCCTACGCCTTTCTTGTGGGCCATGTCAAGGCTCCTCTCAAATCAGTTGGTCACGCTTGGGTCGTAGTTGATGCCGGTTATTTCGAGCGCGGTATACTGCTGCCTGTGCCCCCTCTTCCGGCGGTAGTTCTTACGGCGTTTCATCTTGAACACCACGATTTTAGGATGACGCCCCTGTTCCGTTACCCTGGCCGTCACGGTAGCACCGGCAACCGTCGGCGTACCAACCAGCGTCTCCCCGCCGCCCAGGAGGAGTACCTGGTCGATGGTGATCTCCTCGCCCACTTCGGCGGCAATCTTCTCGACCTGGATCTCATCCCCCTCGTTGACACTGAACTGCTGATCGCCCGATCTGATCACAGCGTACATCGATCACTCCTTGTCCATTGGGTCCAGTCACTTGAACTCGTCGGTCACGTCCAGGTCCCGTTTGCCCGAAAACACGCGGAATTCCTCCACGTGTAGAAACGGATCTTCCTCGATCTGAAGTTGCATCTTGTATTCGTCCTGCAGGTTCACCAGTTTCTCCCGACCGTTTTCGTTCAGACTCAACGCCACGGTGGGATGGACCTTGAGCCTGAGCCTTCGTTCTCTCAGACCCGGTTTTGCCCGCTTCAGCCACCGGCCGATCTGGGTCACCATGGTAAGACGCGACATGATTCGTCCGGTTCCGTCGCAAACCGGGCACGCTTCGCTGAAGGTGAAGAGCAGGCTGGGACGGATCCGCTGGCGGGTCATCTCTATCAGTCCGAATTCGCTGATCTCCTTGGACATGCGTGTCCGCGCGCGGTCGTGCGCCATGACCTTTTCCATCTCCTGGTGCACCTGGCGCCGGTTTCCACGGTCTTCCATGTCAATGAAATCGATAACGATGATGCCCCCGATGTCCCTGAGCCGAAGCTGCCGGGCGACCTCCGCGCAGGCTTCCAGATTGGTCTGGTACACCGTTTCCTCGTGCCCCTTGGAGCCCGCGTATCGTCCCGAATTCACGTCTATCGTCACCAGCGCCTCTGTGGGCTCGATGAGTATGTATCCGCCATTCTTCAGCCATACTTTCCGGTGCAGCGCCTTGCCGATCTCGTTTTCGATCCCGTAGGCGTCGAACACCGGCGCCGTCCCATCGTACATGTGAACGCGCGAGCGGAGCTGGGGGGCTACCCCCTTGAGATATGCAAGGATCTCCTTGTATACCGCCTTCGAATCGATGATCACACTGTCGATATCGGGCGTGAACAGATCGCGTATCATCCCCGACGTCATTTCGACGTCCTTGTGGATCATGGCGGGGGCCGATGTATTCCCGACCTGTTTCTCGATATTCCGCGAGATCCTGGTCAATTGCTTGAGATCGTTCTTCAACTCGGAATCCGATTTGCCCAGTGCGGCTGTCCGCACGATGACCCCGAAGTCGTCGGACTTGAGGCTCCGGGCCAGGTCCCTGAGCCTGCGCTTTTCGTTCCAGTCGTCGATACGTCGCGACACGCCGACGTAATTGGCATGGGGAACCAGCACGAGAAACCTGCCCGGCAGAGATATCTGGGAGGTGACCCGAGGTCCCTTGGTGCCGATCGACTCCTTCGTAATCTGGACTACAATTTCCTGGCCTTCTTTGACCATCTCCTGTATCCGGTATTCCCGGTCCCTGCTCCTGCCGGATCCGGAATCCTGGTTCTCGTCGTCATCGAAATCGATCCAGTCGGCCCCTCCGGTGACATCCGACGCCTGCAGGAATGCCGCCTTGTCCATGCCGATATCGATGAAAGCTGCCTGAATACTCGGTATGACCGCCGTTACAACGCCCTTGCAGATATTCCCGACCACGCGTTCGTGTTCCGGGCGTTCGACCAGAAGCTCAACGAGATGGTTGTCCTCGAGCATGGCAATGCGCGTTTCGTGCGTGGCCGTCTCAACTATGATATCTTTCCGCAAATAAAAACCTTCTGTCTGGCTCCAGGAGAGCCGGTTAAAGTAAACGTTCCAAAGTGGTAAAATATAACATGTGGACCGGTTGATGTCAAGCTTCGACTGGAATGTATGGCTGTATCTTCGCGAGTACCTCGCGGGGTTCCAGCGTCGTCATGCAAATGTTGCCGATGGGACATTCGATCCGATTGCAGCCGAGACAGTCGACACTTTCCTTCCGCACCACACCGTGTCCATCGCCCCATGGGCCCTGGGCCCGGGGGTCGGTCGGGCCGAAAATACCGATCGTCGGAACGTCCAGCGCCGCGGCCATATGCATCGGACCGCTGTCGTTGCTGACCAGCAGGCAACAGCGTTTGAGGTAGGCGCCGAGTTCCGCGAGCGTTACCGCCGGGATAACGAGGGGACGGTTACGCATGGCGCCGGCCACCGCCTCGACGAGCCCCTCTTCGCCCGGACCCCACATGATCAGGACTTCCACGCCGAATTCATCGATCAGGGCGTCGGCCAGGCGGCCGAAACTGTCCGGCGGCCACCGCTTGATTGCCCATCCTCCACCCGGATTCAGCCCGACGACCGCGCGGCTTTCCTGGATATGCCCACGCAGCCACCGGCGCGCCTTTCCCTCGGCCGTTCCGGGTATGGCGACGGCTGGCCGGCTGGTGACAACCGGGATGTCCAGAGCCTCGAGGGTCTCGAGGTGGAAAAGGACCTCGTGCCCCGCCCGTTCCGGGGGCGCAACCACGGTGTTGTAGGCGAGGCGACGCCCCCTGAAGTCGTAGCCGACCCGGTTCGCCGCCCCGGTCAGCCAGGTCAGCACGGCGCTGCGCGGGTTGCCGAAGAGGTCTATCGCGAGATCGAAACGCCTGCGGCGCAGATTGCGGTAGAATCGCGCCTGCTCGCGCCAGGACCGCCGGAAACCGGTGCGTTTCCACCGTCGAACCGGCAGCACGATGAGGTCATCCAGGAAGGCATTCCATCTCAATACGTCAGCGGAGGCCTCCTCCGTCAGAAATGAGATACGGGCCCCGGGAAACCGCCGTTTCAGGTTTTCGATTACGGGCGTAGAGAGAACGACGTCACCTGTGGCTCGCAGTTTTATGACCAGGATTCGATTGGGTGTTACGGGCATGGACTGTTCCGGTTGGGCGATTAAACGGACCGGCCTATCAGGGATTCCACGGTGTCGAGCACTTTGCGCGGCGAGATCGATTCGATGCAGGGCGTCGGCCTGATGCAGAAATCGCGGCCGCAGCAGTTGTCCGTTTCGGCCTGCAGCGCTACGTGTCCTTCCTCCGCCGAATAGGGAAACCAGATCTCCGGCCGGCTCGGTCCGAAGAGGCCGATCGTAGGCGTGCCCACGGCGACAGCGATATGCATCGGACCACAGTCATTTGAAACGTACAGGCGGCAGCGGTGGATCAATGCCGCCAGACGAGTGAGCGAATCGGTATGCACGACGGGACAGTCATGGGCGGTCAGCGCTTCTGTTACATTGATGACCTCCCGCTGACCCGGTCCTGCCACCAGCAGGACCGATGCATTCAGTTCTCCGATCAACCCCGCCGCCAGTTCGGCGAACCGCCCCGCGCTCCAGGTCTTGGCCGGCCAACTGGCGCCGGGGTTCAAAGCGATGATCGGACGGGTTCCGTCGATTCCCCGCGCCTTAAGCCAGGATTCAGCCCACTTCGCGTCTTCCACGGAGAAATGCACTTCGGTGCGGTCGTCCTCGACCGGAACCCCTATCGTCCGTACGGCGTCCAGGTAGGCATCGAGCACCCGGCGGGATTCGGTCCGCCTGATCTTGACATTATACGCCCTGCCCCTTCCCCGCACATCATAGCCGACCCGGTACCGCGCGCCCGTGGCCAGGGTAAGCAACGCGCTTCGGGGATTGCCGAAGAGATCGATCGACAGGTCGAACCGCCGCTTTCGCAAAGAACGGAGGAACCGCACCTGGGCAGCGCACCGGGTCAGGACGGCCCGGCCGGGAAGGAACTCGTCCGGCAGCACGATCACTTCTTCCAGGTGGGGGTTCCGGGCGAGGACCGCCGCGGGTCCCGACTCCGCCAGGTAGTAGAGGCCCGCTTCCGGGTACTGACGCTTCAGCGCCCTGATCACCGGCGTGGTAAGCACGACATCGCCGATGAACCGCAAACGGGAAATGAGGATCCGATCCAGTTCCGGTGCTTTCATGGTAGTCAAAGGTGTCCATTGAGCGTGCAGAATCCGAGCGCGTGCGGAATCCGAACGCGTGCAGAATCCGACTATCCGGTCTGTTCGCGACCGGCCCACGTGGATGTGGATCGCAGGATCTCGCGGTCGGAGACCACGGGTTCCGGATCGGACCGACGCCGCTTCATCACCGCGTCCCACCGGGCCGTTGCGTCCACGAGCGCGCCGAGAAAGACCATATCGCCCTTCAGCACCGCGCCGAACGAGCGGGCGATCATCCATAGGACATGACCGGCCAGGTACCGGCCGTCCCGTACGTTGCGCCACACGAAGAGGATCCGGTTTCTCATGCTGACCCGGTCGATGCGGGTCTGATCATGGCGGGCGCCGATCGTGGCGCCGTGATCGTGGTCGAGCCGGCTTTCCGGTTCATAATGCACGGTCCATCCCCGCTGGTACGCACGGAAGGACAGGTCCAGGTCTTCCGAGTAAAAGGGCACGTACAGGGTGTCGAATCCACCGAGCGACAGGTACTTGTCCCGGGAGACCGCCATGGCGGCCCCGTTGGCGTACAGCGTGAGTCCTCCGGCTTCGCGACGGGACTCGCTTTCGGCCCACCTGAGCCGTAACAGCCCGCAGTGCATGTACCCCCGCACCAGCCCGCCGCCGGGACGCCGGTCCGCGGCGTGGTAGACACGGGGATTGACGGCGAACACCCGGTCATCCCGGAAATGGGAAAGGAGCGGATCCAGGAACGGTCCGGTCGCGACGACGTCGTTGTTGAGCAGGACCACGACGTCGTGCGATGCCCGGGACACGCCCGTGTTGCAGGCCGCGGCAAAACCCCTGTTCTCTTCGTGCCTGGCCAGGACCGCATCGGGACAGGCCGCCTCTATCCTTTCGGCGGAGTCGTCCGTGCCGCCGTCGTCGACCACGACGATCTCCGCCCGGTCCGCTTCCCCGTGATCCTTCAGTGCGCGCAGGCACCGTTCGATCAATGAACCCGCGTTCCACGTCGGTATCACGATACTGCATCGCTTGCCCTGTGCCATGATTCAGTCCGAATTAACCGTCACGACGGTGACTGCGACCGGCTTTCCGGGTTGTCCTTCGCCCGACCTTCCGTATTCTCCTTCACCCGGGATCCGTGCTGCCAGACCTTGACCAGCCTCAGGAACGAATAGATCCCCATACACAGGCTGAACAGCAGGCCGGGGAACCCGTCCCGGTACCCCTTTTTAACGATGTAGCACTTCCAGGCCATTCCGACAGGTGAAAGCACCAGGCGCAGTCGTCCCACACGCTGCCCCGCCAGAATACGCTCTTCCGCGTCCACCGTGGTGTATTGGTTGATCCGTGCGATGAAATCGGAGAGCGAGTTGTGCGAATCATGGTAGAGATCCTCGTGGATCAGGCCCAGTTCGCCATGGCCGTCTACTTCGATATGGGCGTGCGCGCCTCCCGTCCAGTACCCCTTCCCTTTTCTCATCAGCCGGGGCTGGTAACTCGGATTGAGGGTCCCGTGTCGGATCGGAAACCGAAGGAAGTGTTCCAGGCGATGGATCTTGTAGGCGTCGTAGTCCCCGCCGTCCCGCAGCAATTCGCGGATACGCTTCTCGAGTCCGCCGGTGACGTATTCATCCGCGTCGAGAAAGAGTATCCATTCCCCGCGGGCCTGCTCCATGCCGAAGTTTCGCTGGTCGGCGAAGCCGGACCAGGCCCGGCGGAACACGCGGCCGGTGTAGGTTTCCGCGATTTCCACCGTGGCGTCGGTGCTGTAACTGTCGACTACGACGATGTCGTCGGCCCATGAGACGGGATCCAGGCAGCGGCGGAGTTTCCGTTCCTCATTGCGGGTGATTACCACGACGGACAGCGTTTGCATGGGAGTCGCCGGTGGAGGTGCGGTTTCAGGAGGACTGGCCGCCCGCCGCGCCCGATTCGAAGTCGGCGGAGCCGCGGGCGTGCAGGTGCCATAGCTTGGCGTACTTGGCGAAAACGTAACAGGCGGAAAGACCGCACAAGATGAAGCCGGGCAGGCCATCCAGGAAGCCCCGCTTCAGCACGTACATTTTCAACAGGGTAAAAATCGGACGGAACACCAGATCTGTCAAACGGAAACGCCGGCCCGACAGGTAAAGCTGGCGGGCGCCGAGACTGGTAAAACTGTTGAACTTGCGGAGGTAGTGGTGGAGGGTGGGATCGGTATCGTGGATCATGGGGTGTTTCAGATCGCCGGTCGTGCCCTGGATGCGCAGCGACTCGTGGACCTCGTCGTCCGTAAACCGGGGTTCGGCCGCACGCCGGAACAGGCGGAGTACGTAGTCGGGATACCAGCCGCAGTGGCGTATCCAGCGTCCCAGGAAAAACGTCTTCCGAGCGATGCGGTATCCGGCATGCTCGCCGGCTTCCACGGTGACGAGGATCTCATCCCGCAGGTCCGGCGGGACGCGTTCGTCCGCGTCCAGCCAGAGTACCCAATCCCCGCTGGCGTGCTCCAGGGCCAGTTGCTTGGTCGCGCCGTAGCCACGCCACTCCGTTTCGATGACCTGATCGGCGTACTTCCGCGCGATGGCGACGGTGTCGTCCGTGCTCCCGGAGTCCACGAGCACGATCTCGTCGGCGAAGCGCGCGCGCTGCAGGCAGGTTTCGATCCGGAGGGCTTCGTCCCGGGCTATGACTATGACGGAAATGGACATGGCGCCGGCTCCCGTCGATCAGTGTTCCGGGGCCGTTTCGATCATTACCGCTGGCCCCGCTTCTTCCGGTTCTCTGACCGAGTCGATCATGGCCTCGACTTCCGGTCCGGGCCTGGGGAACAGGGGCGTGAGCGACAGGGTCACGGCGAAGTTGATCAGCATGCCGATCGTGCCGATCCCCTGGGGATTGATGCCGTTGGAAAACAGTCCGAAGGTCCAGGTTTCCATGTTGAAGAACACGCATGCGATGATGTAGAAGGCCGTGAAACCGATGCCCGCCACGATGCCGCACACGGCGGGCACGGTGCCCACCCGCTTGCTGAAAATACCCAGGACGATGGCTGGAAAAAAGCTCGCCGCCGCGAGGCCGAAGGCGAATGCGACGACCTGGCTTACGAAGCCCGGCGGATAGATCCCGAATATCCCGGCCACGACCACCGCCATACCGATCACGCCGCGGCCCACGGCCAGGCGCTGCTTCTCGCTGGCCTGGGGGCGCAGTACGCGGTAGTACAGGTCGTGGGATACGCTGGCGGAAATAACGAGCAGCAACCCGCTCGCCGTCGAAAGCGCCGCCGCCAGCCCGCCCGCCGCCACCAGTGCGATGATCCAGCTGGCCAGTTCGGCCATTTCCGGCGTGGCGAGCACGATGATGTCCCGGTCCGGACCGGTAAGCCCAAGGGCCCGGAGCGCCGCCCGGCCGTCCGTGCCGTCCGCGCCTTCCGAATCGAGCCACGCCCGGTGGTCGACCTGTACGGTGGACAGTTCCGCCGCAGACAGGGAACCGCCGCGGAATATCTCGTTGTCCTCGCCGGCCGAATACCGCATGACTCCGTCCCCGTTGTCCATCCACAGAATGAGGCCGGTCTTCTCCCAGTTCTCGAACCACGACGGAAGTTCCTGCGCGGTCTTCCCGTTCAGGCTGTCGATCATGTAGTACCGTGCGAAAGCCGCGGTCGCGGGCGCCGTCAGGTACAGCAGGGAGATGAACAGCAGCGCCCAGAAGGCGCTCCAGCGCGCCGCTCGGACTGATTTGACGGTGTAGAACCGGACGAGCACGTGGGGCAGGCCCGCCGTACCCACCATCAGCGCGAGGGCCACGCAGAATACGTTGACCTTGTCCCAGCCCCCCACGAAGGTGGCCGTATAGCTGCTGAATCCCAGATCGGTCTGAATCTGGTTCAGTTTCTCCAGCAGGTACACCCCGGACTGGCCCGCGATAGACGGCTCCAGCGTGCTGCCGAGCCCGGCCTGCGGCAGCGGACTGCCCGTGAGCTTGATACTGATGGCGATCGCGGGAATGAGAAAAGCGGTGATGAGCACCCAGTATTGGGCGACCTGCGTCCACGTGATGCCCTTCATGCCACCCAGCGTGGCGTAGATGAAGACGATGGCCATCCCGATGATCACGCCGACGTGGATGTCCACTTCGAGGAACCGGCTGAAGACGACCCCTACCCCGCGCATCTGTCCCGCCACGTAGGTGAAACTGATGAAGATCGCGCAGGTCACGGCCACGATTCGCGCCACGTCCGACGCGAAGCGGTCGCCCACGAAGTCCGGCACGGTGTAGTGGCCGAATTTCCGCAGGTAAGGCGCGAGCAGCAGCGCCAGCAGCACGTAGCCGCCCGTCCACCCCATGAGATATACGCCGCCGGCGTATCCCATCGTGGAGATCAGCCCGGCCATCGAGATGAAGGACGCCGCGCTCATCCAGTCCGCGGCCGTGGCCATTCCGTTGGCCGCCGCGGGCACGCCCTGGCCGGCGACGTAGAACCCTTTGGTATCCCGGACGCGGGTTCGCCAGGCGATGAAAAGGTAGATGCCGAAGGAGAGCGCTACGAAGAAATAGGTCCACGCCTGAACGGACATAGGCCGATTCTAACCTTCCTGTTCCGTACTTTCGAGTTCGCGACGGTGCCGTTTATCCAGGCGGTTCATGTAGAGGCAGTAGGCCAGGATGAGCAGCACGAACACGATGATGCTGCCCTGGTGGGCGAACCAGAAACCCAGGGGAAAACCCGTGCCGGATATCCGGTACGCGTTGAGCGCGTCCGCGAACAGGATGCCGGCGCCCAGTCCGGCCAGGGCCCACAGCCCGAGCAGCACGGCCATGAACCGAATGTTGGCACGCCAGTACCGGCGCAGGGCCCGTGCGGCCTTGTTTCCGGCGGGATCTGTCGATGCGGCCATGTCGGCCCTCCGGTTTATCCCGTTCCGTTCATGCTTTGACAACGCTCAGATTCGCCTCTACGTACATGCCCGGGAAAATGAAGGCGAGGTATTTCTCCCAACGCCGGGGAAACCAATTGGCGAACAGGCTGATGCCCAGCACCCGGTAGATGTCGCTGAAAATCAGCCTGCAGCCGTCCATTCGGAACCGCCCGTCCCGGCACATCTGGGTGATCGTCACGTAGCCGAAATGATGATAGTGGGTCAGGTCGCCATAGGACAACTGGGAAGAGTAATGGGGCGTGACGATACGGATCGACGCCCCGGACCGCGCGATTCGGAAAACTTCGTCCATGGCCCTGGCCGGCTGGCGGATATGTTCCAGAATGTGGGACATCTCGATATGGTCGAACTGGCCGTCGTCGAAGGGATAGGGATACTCGTCCAGGTCATGCACGACGTCCACGTGCGCCGCGTCATTGATATCCAGGCCGACGGCGCCTTCCAGTTTCCCGAAGGGACCGCAGCCCATATCGAGTTTGGTCGCCATGTTTACCCGTTTCCATGCCTGTTGCGGCCTGCGCGCGAGCGGGCAACATGGTACCGGAAGCCCGGGTGCCTGTCAAGATAATTAGCCCGTAGGCGATTCGGGTTCAGACGCGGATTATCTCGCCTGTTCCGGTGCCGGGGGGATCGTCGAGCATGGCGGCGATTTCGCGGTAAACCCGGTCCGGCGGGATCTCGCCGATCCGCCGGCTGACGGCGTAGAAGGCGCGGTGCCCGGCGCCGGGTGGTTTCCAGCAGGCCGGATCACTCGTGGCGTGGAAGGAAAGGGTTCGCGTTCCTACCGCGGCGGCCAGGTGAAGTACCCCGGTATCGTTGCACACGAGCAGATCCGCGGCGTGGAGCACTCCGGCTACCCTCCGCAGCGACATGGGCGGCACATTGCGCAGGGGTGTGGATGCCGCGTCGCACAGGGCGCGCAGCAGTGCTTCGTCCCCCGGTGCGGATATGACCAGGATCCGGGCGGAGAGTCGTGTGGCCAACTCGTCGCATACGCGGGCCAGTTGCCCGACCGGATATCGTTTCCTCACGTCCCCGGTTCCGAAGTGGACGGCGACCACGGGGCCTCCGGGCGCGGTCGGACCTCCTGCCAGACCTTCGACTACTTCACGTCCTCCGGCCCGCTCGTCCTCGGACATGGCATACCCGTAGGAAAGGTCTTCCGTATCCGCGCCGACGTACCGGACCATGTCCAGGTTCCGCTGGATCTGGTGCCTGGGTTCGGGATTGACGGGTACGTTTACCGTGTAGAACGGATTATGATCGAGATGGTCGAAAGTGGGTGTCGCGGGTCCCATGACCACGGGGGCGCCGGAGAGCCAGGCAATCAGGTCGCTGGAAAGGGAATGGGATACCGTGTTGAACACGACGGCTAGGTCGATGGACCCGCGCATCAGGTCGACGAAAGAACGGATGTCTCCGGGTCTCCAGCGAAAACCGGATTCGTGGAAAACCAGGACCTGGTCCACGTCCGGATTGCCCTGGGCCACGGGATACAGGTAGGCGCGGACGACCAGCGACAGGTGCGCATCGGGAAACCGCGCACGCAGCGCGCGGATCGCGGGGGTGGTCAGCAGGAAATCGCCGAACTGATCGTGCTGCCGGATGATCAGGATCCGGTTGATGCCGTCCGGGTCGACCGTGCCGGGCGGCGCGCGGCGCTGTCCCAGGGGATGGCTTACCAGCCATTTGAGCACGCGGGTCTTGAACCGCTTCTCGATCGGATACCACATCATCCACCATCCGTTATTCCGCGACGGGTTCCTGGTCCCGGAACTGCAGGTTGTAGAGCTTCCGGTACAGGCCGTCTTCCCGGATCAGCGATCCGTGATCGCCGGTCTGCACGATACGGCCACGGTCGACCACGACCACCCGGTCCGCCTTCTGCACGGTCGACAGGCGATGGGCGATGACCAGGGCCGTCCTCCCCGCCATCAACCGGTCGATGGCCTCCTGGACCAGCAGTTCGGACTCGGTATCCAGGCTGGAGGTGGCCTCGTCGAAAATGAGGATCTGGGGATCCTTCAGGATGGCCCTTGCGATCGCGATGCGCTGACGCTGGCCCCCGGAGAGACGCACGCCGCGTTCCCCGAGATATGTTTCGTATCCAACGGGCAACTGGTCGATGAAGGCATCCGCGTTGGCGGCGGCCGCGGCGGATCGTATCCGGTCCACGGGCATATCCTGCACGCCGTACGCGATATTGTTGCGGACCGTGTCGTTGAACAGGATCACGTCCTGTGTCACGATGCCCATCTTGTCCCGGAGAGACGCCACGGTGACCGAACGCAGGTCTTTCCCATCTATCTCGATGCACCCGTCGGTCGGGTCGTAAAACCGTGCGACGAGGTCAACCAGGGTGGACTTGCCTCCACCGCTCGGTCCCACAAGGGCCACGGTCTCTCCCGAACGGACCACGAGATCGATATCCTCCAGGGCGGGTTCGGCGGACTTGTCGTACCGGAAGGCAACACGGTGGAACCGGATTTCCCGACGCAGGTCGGGAAGCCGCTCCGCATCGGGCGCGTCCGTGATTTCGGGCGCCGTGTCCAGGATCGAAAACACGCGGTCGGCGGCCGCGATTCCCTCCTGGATCCGGTTGTGCACCTGTCCGAGTTCCTTGACCGGCTTCATCATGGAAAAGAGGGCGAGAAAGAACGTCAGGAAATCCTCCGGCGCAAGCAGGCCGCCTTCGAGGACCTGCCGGCCACCGTACCAGAGGATCGCCAGGCCGACGAAGCTGCCCAGGATCTCCGTGATGGGGCTGGCCAGATTGTGCATGTGGGTCAGTCGAAGCAGCGTGGCGAAGTAATGCTGGGTCTGCCGCTTGAACTTGCCGATCTCGAAGGATTCCATGTTGAAGGCCTTGACCACCCGCACGCCGGCCACGGTCTCCTGGAGCGTCGAGGTCAGATCGGCCATGGCTTCCTGTGAGGCGGTGCTGCTCCGGCGCAGCCGCCTGCCCACCGTGGTGATGACGAGGACGCTGAAGGGAAGAAGCACCAGGGAGACCAGCGTCAATTGCCAGCTCAGGATCAAGAGGATCGCGAGGTAGACCACCACCAGCATAGGTTCCTTGATCAACGTCCCGAAGGCGGCGGAAACCGTCCCGTTGATCTTCATGACGTCGTAGGATACCCGGGAGATGAGCTCCCCCGTGCGTTCACGGTGGAAGTAGGACAGGGAAAGGCGGTGCAGGTGGATATAGAGATGGTTCCGGAGGTCCTTGATGACCCCGTTCTCGGCGTAGGCCATCAGGTAGGCCTGCAGGAAACTGCTGATGTTCTTGATCAGGAGGATGAACAGGATGATCAGGCAGAGGCGTTCCAGCGTAGCCTGCCTGGTCGGCCGGGTGATCAGGGCGTTGGTGCGATCCTTCAACGACTCGCGCAGGCCCGCCATCCCGGTCCGTTGCTCCAGCCGGTTCGCCGAATCCCGCGCTATGTCGAACTGCCCGGTCTGTCCGGACTGCCCGGTCTGGTCCGTCTGTACGGATTCCTGGCCGAACAGGGTCTGCAGAAAGGGCAGGGCCACCCAGACCGTTGCACTGCTGGTCAGCGCAAAGAAGGCCATGCACACCATGGCGCCGGCCATGAAGTACCAGTAGGGCTTTACATAGGACAGTATTCGGAGATACAGGTTCATGTAGGGCCGGGATCGGGATCAGGCGGGATGGGCTATTGATTCGGCGTAGAGCGCTTCCACGCGGTCGGTCATGGCATCGAGATTAAAGCGTTCCCGGGCCTGTCTGCAGCCGTTCTCCGCGATGCGCGCGCGCAGCCGACCGTCCGTAAGCAGCGATTCGACCGACCGCGCGAGCCCTTCCGCGTCGCCTCCCTGGAAGACCAGGCCCGTTACCCCGTCCTCCACGGTGTCCAGCGTCCCGTCGGACCGGGTCGATACGCAGGCAACACCCATGGCCATCGCCTCGATGACGGTCGCGCCGAACCCCTCCGCTCTGGAGGGAAATATAAAAACGTCCATGGCGTTCAGCAAGGCGGGAATATCCCGCCTGAAACCCGCAAAAAGTACGGTTTCAGCGAGGTCGAGTTCCCGGGCGTAATGAACGATTCCGTCGTGGTACGCTTCCTCTCCATAGCTGGCCTCGCCCGCCACGAGGAAACGCAGGGGCATATTGGGATGGCGGTCCCGGAGCAACCGGGCGGCCTGCAGGAACTCTTCGTACCCCTTCCCCGGAGAAACGCGCCCCACGGTCCCCACCACGACGGCGTCGATCGGGAATCCGAGCGACTTTCTCGTTTCCACCCGGTCGTAACCGGTGGAATCGAACCGTTCCAGGTCCAGGGCCGGATGCACGGTTACTACGCGATTCGGGTCGACGGGACAGGTCTCGCGCACGTTCCGGTTCAGCGTCTCCGATACCGTAATGACGCGGGAAACGCGGCGGTACAGCCAGCGGTGCAGAGGGTCCGTTTTCGTCACGTAGGAACCCACGTGCTTGGTGAGGACGACCGGTCCATCGTATCCCGCCAGCCGCGCGGCGGGCACGGTCTGCCAGAGGTCGCGGGAAAGGTGGAGGTGGAGGACATGGGGCCTGAAGCGCCGTATGCACCGCCCCAACGCACAGGTGGAAACCGGATTCACGTATCCGCCGATGGGGATGGTCTCGGTCGGAAAACCCAATGCCCTGGACTCGCCGGCGATCGATCCCTTCGGATGAAGCACCAGCCGCACGTCGTGACCGCGGGCCCGGAGTTTACCCGACAGGATCGGCACATGCATCTCCGTACCGCCCCAGGCCAGGGAGGAACACACCTGCAGGATGCGCGCGGGCGCCATGCGGTCCATGGCATTCCTCTTGTCGAAGGAGATTGAAAGGGGGCGCTTACGGGTATCCGGGCGGCCTGCCCATGCCGGCGGGATACGAGTGAACCGGCATTACTTCCACACCTGGTGCCAGGCGCATTCGGTCTGAAAGATGTAGTTGTTGCACTGGCTGCAGATCTCGAGTTCGTCGTACCGGTTCTCGATCATCTTCTGTCGGATCTCCTCAATCGGAGCGCCGTTCCAGACCTCCCTGATCGATTGCTTCGATACGTCGCCCACCTCCACCTTGAAGTCGAAATCGAGGCAGCAGATGGACACGCGGCCGTCGTTGGCGATGACAAACTCCTCCCAGGGATGCTTGCAGGGAAAGGTAAAACCGCCCGCGGACGAAGCCGCGGCCTGGTCGCCCACGTTCTTGTCATCCACGCTTCCGGTCCACGTGGTGTAGCTTTGCACGACGACGTTGTCGGCGATGGGCGCCCACAGCTCCCGGAACGCCGCGACTTCGTGCTGGGTCTCTTCCATATTGATGATCGTCACCGTGATTTCGGGCGTCCGGCTGGCGGTGGACCGTTTAAGTTCCATCAAGTACCGCGCGTTTTCAACCACCTGTTCGTAATCGAGACCCACGCGCACCGCTTCGAAAGTGTCCGCAGTCGCTCCGTCGATATCGATATTGATCTTGTCCAGCTTGCAGTCGATGAGCTCCTGGGCCTTCCGGGGATCGATGAGGGAACCGTTGGTGCTCACGCTGACCGGCACGCGAGGCAGCCTGTTTTTCGTATACGCGATCATATCGACGAGTTGCTTGTTGATGAAGGACTCTCCGAACATGAAGGGCTGTATGAGCTTGATGTACCGGGCGTTCTCAGCGCACTCGTCGATGATCTTGCGATACAGGTCCATGGACATGTTGCCCTTCTTGCGACTGAGCAACTCCCTCGGGCACATGATGCAATCGGCATTGCAGAAACTCGAAGACTCGATGCTGATGACTTCGGGAAATCGCAGTTTACGGGCAACGACGGCATTGCGCAGGACACGCTGAAGCGGTTCGTACCGGGACGCGGTCTTGTAGAAAGTGTCTTTAAGGCCCATTGGGTCTCAATCATCCTTCCAGTTGAATTCTTCGTCGCCATCCCGGATCAGCCGGTTGTAGCCCGGTTGCCGGGTCCTTACTTCCTCGGTCCGTATGGGCGGGAACATCCGACCGCCCCGCTTCCTGTACATCCCGTATTCCCAGGTCTTCGCGTACCCGGACATGACCGATACGGATGAAAGGACACAAAGCAGAAGTCCTTGCATCCCATCGAGATATCCTCGTTTCATAACGTACAACTTCCAGAACGTGCCCAGGGGAGCGAGGGCGATGTGCACCCAGGTTATCTTCCGGTCCGGCCGCGCCTTGAGCCGGTTTCTCACCTCGATCGACGTGTACTCGTTCAGCTTCTCGATATACTGGTACAGGCTGGTGTAGGCATCGTGTATCAGAGGAGATTCGAGCCTGCCGGTCGGTCCGTCCACCACGAATGTTTCGTGCACCTGGGTCCGGGTGACGGCCGTCTTGGTCCGTCGGAACAGCCGGAGCGGCCGGTCGTCTCCCCATCCCGCCGCGTGCCGGATATGCCTGGCGAGGAAGTAGTTCTCCCTTGGTATCTGGTAACCGTCGAAGGGTGCCGGAGTCTCGAGGAGGCGCCGTATGTCCGACTGCAGGGATTCGCTGAGCCGTTCGTCCGCATCCAGGTTCAGCACCCATTCGGAAACCGCCCGGTCGAGGGCCTGTTGTTTCTGCTGTCCGCTGCCGTGCCGGTCTACATGAAACAGCCGGACCTTTTCGTGGCTTTTGCAGATCTCAACCGTGCGATCGCTGCTGCCGCAATCCACCACCACGATTTCGTCGACCCATGATACACTTCGCAGACAGGAATCGATATGCGGTTCTTCGTTATAGGTAATGACGATTACGGATATAGAATCCATACATGCATCATCGATCCCGTTCAATGGCGTAATCCACCATGTTCAACAGGGCCTGCTTAGCCTGGGTATACGGTTCTTCGACCAGGATCTTCTTGGCCTCTTCCGCGTATGCCAGCGCCTTGCCTTTCGCGTAGCGGATGCCGTCGTGGACATGGACGAATTCAACGATCTCGTCGCAGACCCGATCGCTCCACTCCGTTTCAAGCAATTGCTCCACGCGCCGGTTTCCATCGCTGGAGGCGTTGCGGAGGGCATGGATCAGGGGCAGGGTAACCGTGCCTTCCCTGAAATCGTTGCCTCTCGGTTTGCCGATGACGTCCTCGTCTCCCGTGAAATTCAGGATGTCGTCGGTAATCTGAAACGCCATGCCAAGCTTCTCGCCAAACTCACCGAACCGGCGGGCGGTCTCTGCCGACTGACTCGAAAGGTAGACTCCGGAATCGCAACCGCACGCGATAAGCGAAGACGTCTTGTTGCTGATAATGCGGTAATACTCCGCCTCGGTCGTACTGATGTTGAACCGGCGTATGGCCTGGTGCAACTCGCCCTCGGTCAGCCGTTCGACGCATTCCGCGATTTTCGTCGTGATCCTCGAACAGTCCAGTTTCGCAATCAGCGTCAACACCCTGGCGATCACGTTGTCGCCCATGAGCACCGAGACATGGTTGTCCCAGACTGAATTCAGCGTGGGCAGTCCGCGCCGGGTCGTCGCCCGGTCCACCACGTCGTCGTGGATCAGCGTCGCGGTATGGCAGAGCTCGATGATGAATGCCGCCAGCATGGTCTCTCTGCACGGCGAGCCGTATGCCGAGGCGGAAAGGAAAACCAGCGCGGGCCTGAGCCGCTTGCCCTTGGTACGAACCAGGTGAGACCAGATCTGGTTGATGACTTCCACGTCGGATCTGGAGATCTCCCTGATCTGGTGTTCAAATCGGTCGAGATGCCCTTGAACCGGCGCGCTGATGGTACTGAAGTCTATGAATGCCCCCGATTTGCTGTTCGGTAACGCACACTGAAATACATGCAAATATGGTGTGAAATCGACCGGAAGTCAACCCTATTCGCCGTTGTGGACGCGTGGTTGGCGTTGGCGGAAGGGCGGGATTTACGGCAGCGCCATTACGGCCCGCTGGGCCAGTTGCAGCAACCCGGAGGGGAAAACGCCCACGGCCAGGATGGCCAGGGCGGAGACGCAAAGCGCCGTCATGCCGCTGTAGGACAGGCGGCCGGTGCCGTCGGCGGATTCCCGTGCCACAGGGCGCATGTACATCCAGATCACGATCCGGAGGTAGTAATACAGTGACACGCCGCTGAAAAGCAGGCCGATCACGGCCAGTTCGATGTATCCCCCGGTCACCACCGCGCTGAAGAGGTAGAACTTGGCCATGAATCCGGCCGTGGGCGGTATACCGGCCAGAGAGAACATGACCACTGCCATGATCGCGGCGAGGAGGGGATGGCGGCTTCCCAGACCGGCCAGGTCGTCCAGGGTCGCGCATGTCGATCCGCGTGCTGAGAGCACGGCCAGCACGCCGAAGGCGCCCAGGTTCATCGCCGTGTACACGATCAGGTAGAATATGATGCTCGCGCTGCCGTCCTGGCTGTTCGACATGAAGGGCAGGAGCATGTACCCGGCGTGGGCGATGCTGGAGTAGGCCAGCAGTCTTTTCAGGTTGGACTGAACCAACGCCACGACGTTTCCGACGGCAATCGTAAGGACCGCCAGCACCGAGATCAGCGGAATCCAATCCACCTGTAGGCCGGGAAAAACCGAATCAAGCAACCTGATTAACACCACGAAGCCGGCCGCCTTGGATCCGGTGGACAAAAAGGCGGCGACGGGCGTGGGCGCGCCCTGGTACACGTCCGGCGTCCAGGCGTGGAACGGGACCATGGAAATCTTGAATCCAATGCCGATCAGCAGCAGACCCAGGCCACCGAGCAGCAGGAGATTCACCGAGTCGCTCCGTTCCCCGGCCAGGGTGTGCGCAATGACTTCGTACTCCGTGCTGCCGCTGGCGCCGTAGAGCAGGGCCATTCCGTAGAGGATGAAGCCGCTGGCGAAGGCCCCCAGCAGGAAATACTTCAACGCGCCTTCGTTCGAACTGGCCTCACGTTGTTCGAAGCCGATCAGCACGTAGAGCGAAATGGAGAGCACTTCCAGACCCAGGAAGAAGGAGAACAGGTCGGTGCCCGCCGCCATCATGCTCATGCCCGAAACGGCGTATATCAGCAGCGCGTAATACTCGCCGCGGGCAATCGACCGGGCTTCGGCGTAGGAGATGGATATCAGCACGGTCATCATGGCGCCGGCGATGAATATCAGGGTGGCCACCAGGCTGAAATCGTCCAACACCATCATCGGCGAGGTATCCGAAAAGGCGATGGGATCCTGTCCCAGCTGATTTATCACCACCACGCCCGAAATCGCCAGGAGCACCAGGCTGAGGTATGGGATGCCCCTGCGGAATCTCTCGAACAGGCCGACGATCAGGACCACGGTCGCGGAGGACACGAGGAGGATCTGCGGCATCACGGCGTAGAGGTTTATTTCGGGCAGTACCGTATTCATCGATTATCCTGGCTGATTCCCCGGGTCGCGTCCAGGCCGGCCGGCCGCGACGCCGATTCGCTGGATGTCCCGGTCGTTCCCGCCGGCGCTGTCTCCGCGAGACGGTGGGTCTGGACCAGCAGTTTCTGTACCGAAGCCTCCATGGTCCGCAGAACCGGATTGGGATACACCCCGATCCCGATGATGAAAAGCGTCATGCAGGCGAGGACGGCCGTCTCCCTGAACGAGAGGTCCTTGATCCCCCTGTTCTCGTCCCTGGTCAAAGGACCGAAGATGACCTTCCTGTACATCCGGAGCATGTAGACGGCCGCCAGGATGACCCCGGTGGCGGCAACCACCGCGATCGCCGCGTGCTGTTGAAAAACCCCGACCAGGATGAGGAATTCCCCGACGAAATTGCTCAGGCCCGGAAGGCCGACGGAGGCCAGGGAGAATATGAGGAGAAAAGCGGAGAACACGGGGATCGTGTGCCAGAGCCCGCCGTACGCCTCCATGTCCCAGGTATTCCGACGCTGCACGAGCATCATCGCGGCGAGGAACAGTCCACCGGTAGACAGCGCCAGGCTGACAATGTGGACGACCGCGCCCTGGAGGCCGTGCTGATTCAGGGCGAATACGCCGAGTACGACGAACCCCGCGTGACTGATGGTGGAATAGGCGATCATCCTTCGAATATCGGACTGCGCCAGGGCGATCAGTGCACCGTAGACGATTCCGGCCGCCGCCGCCCCGCACATCAGGGGCGCCAGTTCGGCCAGGGCATCGGGAAACATGGGAAGGGTCAGGCGAATGAACCCGTAGGCCGCCATCTTGACGAGTACGACGGCGAGGACGATGGCATCGGGCAGCCACGTATGGAACGGGACCATGGGCACCTTCACGGCGAAGGCGGCGATAAAGGCGAGAGCGAGCCAGAACTGTACTTCCGGCGGGATGGCAAGCTGATACAGCGCCGCCATCTCGAAGGTGAGGACGCCGTGGGCCTGGTGATAGAGAAAGGCCAGCGTGATGACGGCGGCCAGCATGAGCAGACTGCCGAATATGGCGAACAGGAAGAACTTCAGAGCCGCCATGCTGCTCCGCTCGTAACCCCAGATGCCGATCAGGAAATACATGGGGATCAGCATGCCTTCCCAGAAGAGGAAGAACTGGAACAGGTCGAGGGAGAAGAACACGCCCATCAGCGTGGTTTCCATCAGCAGCATGAATACCTGGTAGGCCCGGACGCGCTCGGTGACGATCGTCCAGGTGCCGAGCAGCGCCAGGGGCCACATGAGCGCGGTGATCCCGGCGAGGAGGATGCTTATGCCGTCCGCACCGACGTAATAGGACACGCCCAGGGATTCGATCCAGGGTATCCGTTCCACGAACTGCGGATCGCCGATGTGTGACTTGAAAGCCCCGAAACAGACCGCGAAGAGGATGAACACCAGCGCCGTGACGCCGAATCCCACCCACCGGGCAGCCACGTCCCCCTTGACGAAGAGGAGGAGAATCGCGCCGAGTACAGGCAGCCAGATGATGAGGGAAAGCAGGGGCAGATCGGCCATGAACGGCACCTTCGAGTCCTTAGGTTAGGGTCCCAGGTAACCGGTGACGTAGACGATTACCACCAGTGCGCCGATGACCATGATCAGCGCGTAATGCTGAACGACACCCGTTTGCGAGTACCGGATCACGTTCCCCACGCTGCGCACCGTAAGCGCGGCCAGGGTCAGGCCGCCGTCGATGATCAGGGCGTCCACGATGCGCGAGAATCCCCAGGCGATCTTCCTGACCGGCCCGACGATCAGGGCGTCGTAGACCTCGTCCACGTAGAACTTCCTCAGCGAAAGTGTATACAGCGCGCGGGGAACCAGGCGGTCGAAAACCGTATTGCCCCGGATGTAGACCGTGTAGGCGCCCCAGATGCCGGCCGAGGCCAGCAGCAGGGTCAGGACCATCAGGACCAGTTCAACGCTCGAAGAAGGAACCGGCGCTTCCGGAAGTCCGGAGAACACCGGAGCCAGGAATCCGCCGAATCGGTCCATGCCCTTCGCGAAAACATGGGGAATACCGATGAAACCACCCACGGTGGAAAGAATGGCCAGCAGGACCAGCGGTATGGTCATGACCCGGGACGATTCGTGTACCTTCTCAGTCTCCAGAGGGTTCATCCGGGTCTTGCCGCCGAAGGTCATGAACAGCAGCCGGAACATGTAGAATGCGGTCATAACCGCGGTGGCCAGGGCCACCACCCACAGCACGGGGGCGTTGACGAAAGCGCCCAGCAGGATCAGGTCCTTGCTGAAGAATCCGGCGAATGGCGCGATCCCCGCGATGGCCAGGGTGGCCAGCAGCATGGACTTGTAGGTTACCGGCATCAGACTGCTGAGTCCGCCCATGTTGCGGAGGTCCTGGGGGTCCTTGCCCTTTTCCAGGGCGTGTTCCAGGGCGTGAATGACGCTGCCCGCGCCCATGAACAGCAGGGCCTTGAAAAACGCGTGGGTGACCAGGTGGAAGATGCCCGCGGTGAAATAACCGACGCCGCAAGCCAGGAACATGTATCCCAGCTGGCTCACGGTGGAATAGGCGAGGACGCGTTTGATGTCGTACTGGGTCATGGCGATGTACGCGGCGAAAACGGCCGTGACCGCGCCGACTACGGCCACGACAGTCATGGCCGTGGCCGACTGCGCGAAGAGCGCGTGGCAACGGGCCACCATGTACACGCCCGCGGTTACCATGGTGGCCGCGTGGATCAGCGCGCTGACCGGCGTGGGGCCTTCCATGGCGTCCGGGAGCCAGACGTGGAGGGGGACCTGGGCCGACTTGCCCATGGCCCCGATAAAGAGCAGCAGGGTGATCGCCGTGATGACCGGGGCGAGTACGTTCGGGTCTGCCGCGAACACGTCGGCGTAGGTCAGCGAGCCGGCATAGAGGAAAATCAGGAGCAGGCCGAGGATGAAGGCGAAATCTCCGACGCGGTTCACCACGAAGGCCTTCATTCCCGCGTTCGCCGCGGACTGCCTTTCGCACCAGAAGCCGATCAGCAGGTAGGAACAGAGGCCGACGCCTTCCCAACCTACGAACATCAGAAGGAAGTTGTCGCCCATCACGAGGATGAGCATGGCGAACATGAACAGGTTCAGATAGGAGAAATACCGGACACAGCACGTGTCCTTGCCCATGTAACCGATGGAATAGACGTGGATCAGCAGTCCGACGCCCGTCACCACCAGCATCATGACCGTCGAAAGCGGGTCGATCAGAAAGGCCACGTCCACCGCGAAGGTACCGGTCGTTATCCACGAATAGACGACCACGTCGACGCTGCGTTCCCCAGCCGGCAGCCCGATGAGCTGGAAGAAGACGGCCAGCACGAGCAGGAAGGACGTGGCCACCGCGACGCAGGCGATCATTCCGGACACCCGGGGATTCCGGTTGCAGAATACGTTGATGAATGCGCCCAGCAGGGGCAGGAAGGGGATCAGCCAGACGTAGCCGAAGGATTCGGTCATGTTTGTGCTCGAAGGCTCCCGTTACCAGCGCAGGGATCGGACCTCGTCGATGTTGACCGTTCCACGGTTTCGGAACAGCAGGATGACCAGGGCCAGACCGATCGCCACCTCGGCGGCCGCCACGGTGATCACGAGGAAAACGTAGATGTGGCCGTCGGCCATGCCGAACTCCCGGGCGAAGGCCACGAATGACAGGTTGGCCCCGTTGAGCATCAACTCGATGCCCATCAGCACGATGATCGCGTTCCGCCGGATCAGCACGCCGGTGGTGCCGATAAGGAAAAGCACCGCGCTGAGGACCAGGTAATAAGTGACAGGGATCATGGGTTATTCGATTCTACCAGATCAGGTTCTCATTCGCCCGCGGCAACGGTGCCCTTGCGCGTCAGCACCACGGCCCCCACGATGGCGATCAAAAGGAGCACGGCCGCGATCTCCACGGGCAGCAGGTATTTCGTGAACAGCAACGTGCCAATCTGTTCCACTTCGCCGAATCCCGCCTGGCTCCCTTCCGCCGGCGGAGCCGTCCCGCCGCCCGCGTAGGACATCACCATGGCCGCCACGGGCAGGAACAGGAGCACGGCCAGGAGGCCGGCAATCGGTTTCTGAATCCGGAACGTTCCGCCCTCCTCGCGGCTCAGGTTGAGCAGCATGATAACGAATAGGAACAACACCATGATGGCCCCGGCGTACACGACGATCTGGATGATCGCGACGAACTGGGCATCCAGCATCAGGTACAGGCCGGCGATGGAGATCATGACCATGATGAGCAGCAGCACGCAGTAAATCGGGTTGCGCTGCAGGATCATCGCCACGCTGCTCGCAACGGCCACGAAGGCGAAAAACAGGAAGAAGTAGAGTTCCATAGATACCGTAAATACCGTAGGGGCTATTCCCAGCCCGTCAATGCGTATGACCGCCCGGAGCTGGAAGCTGGTCTCCCCTGGGTCGTGTAAAAGCCTTCCGGCTCTTTCGAAGGACCTGGCCTAGCGTGCCCGCCTGGTTCCGGGTGTCGTCGTAGTTCTTCAGCAGGCGTTCCCGGTCCCAGATCATTTCTTCCCGCGTCGTGGCCACGAGATCGATGTTGTCCGTCATATCGATGGCGTCCTCCGGGCAGGCCTCCACGCACATGCCGCAGAATATGCACCGGAGCATGTCTATCTGGAAGGTGCGCGGGATCTTTTCCCGGTCGTCCCACTCGGTTTCCTTGCCTTCGATGGTGATGCAATCGGCAGGGCAGGCCACGGCGCACATTTCACAGGCCACGCACTTGATCCGGTCCTGCTCGTCCTTGTTGAGCCGGTGGGCGCCGCGGTATCCGGGCGGCAGGACTTTCTGCACCTCAGGGTACTGCATCGTGACCTTTTTCTTGAACAGGTGGGTCAGGGTAAGGAGCATGCCCTTGATCACCGCCGGCAGGTACAGCCGTTCCGCCAGGGTCATCTTGCGCGCTTCAACGACGATTGCCATGGGTTGCACTCTCCCGAGTCAGACCAGCATCCATATACCGGTAAATACCACGTTCAGCAGGGCAAGGGGCAGCAGCACCTTCCATCCGATCGCCATAAGCTGATCATACCGGAATCGCGGAAGCGACCACCTCACCCAGATATAGAGGAAGAGGAAGAATCCCGTCTTGACCAGGAACCCGGCCACTTGATAGAGGGTCACCAGGCCCGGTCCGACCAGATCTTCGAAGGGCATGTGCCATCCCCCGAAGAAGAGGGTCGCCATCAAGGCGGAAGCCGCGATCATGCTGGCGTACTCCGCGATCATGAACATGGAGAACCGCATGCTGCTGTATTCCGTATGGAAGCCGCCGACGAGTTCCTGTTCGCACTCGACCAGGTCGAAGGGCAACCGGTTGTTCTCTGCAAAGGCCGCGACGACGAAGATCAGGAATGCCAGCGGCTGCCGGAAAATGAACCAATCGAGGAAGGTGCCCTGCGCGTCGACGATCCGGCTCATCTGGAGAGACCCCGTGAGCATCAGGATGCCGACGATGGACAGGCCCAGCGAAAGTTCGTAACTGATCATCTGCGCAGACGACCGGATCCCGCCCAGCAGGGTGAACTTGTTGTTCGCGCTCCATCCGCCCAGGGCGATCCCGTACACGGCGATGGAGGTCATGCCCAGGACGTACAGTATTCCGACGTTCAGATCGATGATCTGCAGGTTGGTCGTGGTCTCCTGGAACTGCAGGCCGAAGAGGGTAAAGGCCGGAATGGTCACTTCACCGCCCACAGGAATGACGGCGAAGATCAACAGGGCCGGCACCAGGATCAGGGCCGGCGCGACGGCGAAGAGGGTGCGATCGGCGCTCGCCGGGATGAACTCTTCCTTCCACATGAACTTGATACCGTCGGCCAGCGGCTGCAGCAGTCCCATAGGTCCGACGCGATTGGGACCGAGCCGGTCCTGGATCATGGCGCTTACCCGGCGTTCCATGAAGGTGAGGTAGGCGACGGTGGTGAACACCACCCCGAGCAAGATGCCGATTTTGACCAGGGCGACGGTGCCCTCCAGGATTATTGGGTCGACGATCAATCCACTAACCTCCCGCGGCCTCGGACGGCCCTTCGCCGGCCGTCATGGCGCCCTGATCACCGATCAGGTCATAGGTGAGTCCCGCGTATCCATCCACGCTACGGGCGATTTCCTCCAGGATCCGGGCAGGGTCGGCTTCGCCCATTTCAACGCCCATGCGCAGTCCCACGTATCGGAGGATCGCACCGTCCTCCCGTGCTCCGCCGGGCTGGGGAAAGGCGGCGTTCAGGCGTTGCACACGCCCCTGCGCATTGGTCATGGTACCGGTCTTCTCGAAGGGAACCGCCCCCGGGAGGACCACGTCGGCCAGTTCGGCGAGGTCGGACCGGCGCACGTCGTGCACCACCAGGAATTCGAGCTTGCGGAAGGCCTCCGCGACCTCCTGCGACAGCGTCTGGCCGATATCGCCACCCAGTACGTATAGCCCCCGTACCGAGCCGCCATCGATACCCTGCAGGATGCCGTCCAGCGAGTCGACGCCCAGCATGTCGCCGGCGCCCCGGCTGTTGGGCGTCTTGTCCGCGTCGATGTGAAATCCGCTCTTCGACGTCCACACTTCCCCACCGGGCTTGCGGATGAGGCCGGTCCACGAAGATCCGAAGGCTCCGGTGCCCAGTAAGCCGAGCAGGTAGTTCTCCTCGTTGGTCGCCATGGACGACCCGACCACGCCCATGGCGGAATCCCCTTCGTCCGCCAGGATAGCCTGTATGCCGCTGACGGCGGCGTCCAGGGCATCGGGCCACGTGACCTGGCGCAATTCGCCGTCCACCCGCTTCAGCGGCGCTTTCAGCCGGTCCACGCCCTGCCAGTCATGGTAGCAGAACCGGCCCTCGTCGCACATCCAGTGCCCGTTGACGGCCTCGTTGTGCCGGGGTCGGGTGCGGTAGATCTTCTGGTGCATGACTTCCAGGGTGGTGTTGCACCCGGTGGCGCATCCCGGGCAAAGGGTGTCCACCTTGTCGTAATGCCAGATACGGGGTTTGTAGAGGAAGTCCTTGGTGACCAGGGCGCCTACGGGACAGATGTCCGCCACGTTCCCCGACATCTTGTTGTCCAGGGGAACGCCCTCGAAGGTCGCGATCTCGGACTTGCTCCCCATCTGCACGACGCCGAGTTCGGACGTTCCCGTGATCTCGTCGCAGAAACGGGTGCAGCGCTGGCACAGTATGCAGCGCGTCGTGTAGAGCGTGATGTGCGGTCCGAGGTCCTTCTTCGGCGGTACGCGCTTGGTCTCGACGAACCGGCTGTGACCCCGGCCGTGGTCGAAGGAATGGTCCTGCAGCTTGCACTCCCCGGCCTGGTCGCACCAGGGACAGTCCAGGGGGTGGTTGATGAGCAGGAACTCCATGATCCCCTTGCGGTTGTCCAGCACGGCCGGGGAATTGAACCGGAAATTCATCCCGTCCTTGATCCGGATTGTGCACGACGTGACGATGCCGAACTGTCCGGGCCGTATCTCCATCTCGGTGAGGCACATGCGGCAGTTGCCGTCCGGCGCCAGCCCCGGGTGATAGCAGAAATGGGGGATGTCGATGTCCAGGTCCGCCGCCGCGTCGATCAGGTTGCGGCCTTCTTCGACGGTATACTGCCGATCATCTATGGTTATGGTTGCCATGGGATACTCATCCAGCTGCGTCGGCTTCGTTGGTTTTCAGACGGAAATTGCCGGGTACGGGGGGTATGTGTTCATACTGGCCGGGCCGCAGGTACGATTCCTCCACGGGCAGGACGACCAGTTCTTTCTGTTCGATGCAGGCCCTGAATTCCGGCCAGTACTTGACGAGAATGGTCCGTACGGGCCAGACCCCCGGCGCCTGGCCAAAAACGCACACCGTATGGCCATGGATCTGCTTGCAGATATCCAGCAGCAGGTCGAGGTCCTCGTCGCGGCCCTGACCGTTGCGGATCCGGTGGAGGATGTCGTTCATCCAGGGCACGCCTTCGCGGCAGGGTGTGCACTGGCCGCATGACTCGTGGGCGGCGAAGGAGGAGGCGTTCAGCAGGGCGTCCACCATGCTGGTGGTCTCGTCCATCACGATGATTCCGCCGGTTCCGCCCATGGAACCCAGCTTGCCCAGGGCGCCGAAGCCCATGGTGGTATCGATCTCCTCCGGTGTCAGGACCGGCGCCGAGATCCCGCCGGGGATGACCCCCTTGAGCCGGTTGCCGTCCCGTATGCCGCCGCCTGCGTCGTAGATCAGCTCCCGCAGCGTGACGTCGGAGTCGTACTCGTAGACGCCGGGATTCTTCACGTGGCCGCACAGGCCGAACAGCCGTGGTCCCGTCGTGTCTTCCTCCGTTCCGATCTGCTTGTAGGTTTCCGCCCCCATGTCGACGATCGTGGTGATCTGGGCCATGGTTTCCACGTTGTTCACGATCGTGGGTTGTCCCCAGAGACCGATGGCGGCGGGGAAGAACGGCGGTTTCAGCCGGGGGTAGGGCCGGTTGCCCTCGATGGATTCGATCAGGCCCGTCTCTTCTCCGCAAATATAGGCCCCGGCGCCGGGATGGACGTACAATTCCAGGTCGAAGCCCGAATCCAGGATATTCTTGCCGAGAAAGCCGCGTTTTCCGGCGTCCGCGAGGGCGGCTTCCATCTGGTCGATGATCTGGAAGAACTCACCGCGGATATAGATATAGCCCAGGTTGATCCCCAGGGCGTAGCTGGTGATGATCATGCCTTCGATGATCTGATGGGGTTTCGATTCCAGCAGGAGCCGGTCCTTGAAGCTGCCTGGTTCGCTTTCGTCCGCGTTGGCGCACAGGTACCGCGGATACCGGTCGGCGCACAGGTTCCACTTCATGCCCGTCGAGAATCCGGCACCGCCCCGGCCCTTGATCCCAGAGGCGTTGATCTCCTCGATCAGTCCGTTCTTGCTCATGGTCGTGAGCGCCTTCCGTACCGCGCCGTAACCGCCACCGGCCATATACGCTTCGATATCACCGGGATCGGTTCCCGCCGGCGGGTGCGCCGTCAGTATTTCGAGCGGTGCGGCCATGGGCTATTCTTCTTCCAGGCCATCGAGTATTTCGTCGACCTTGGCCGTGGTGAGATGGGTGTGCAGTTTGCGGTTTACCAGGAGCACGGGGCCCCGGTCGCAGGCGGCAAGGCATTCCGACTTCCGCAACGTGAAACGGCCGTCTTCCGTGGTCTCGCCGAGTCCGATACCGAGCCTATCCGACAGATGATCGAAAATGCCCCCGCATCCGGTCAGCGCGCAGGGCAGCGTATGGCATACCGCCAGTACATGGTCGCCCACGGGCTCCTTGTTGAACATGGGATAGAAAGTTGCGATTTCGGCGACCTTGACGGGCGAGCAGCCGATCAACCTGGCCACGCAGGCCATGGCTTCCGGCGAGACGTAACCCCACTCTTCCTGGGCGAGATGCAGGAGCGGCACCACGGCCGACTTCCTGTATTCATCAGGATACCGACTCAGGATCTCCGCCGCGCGCTCCCGCGCCTCTTCTGTGAATTCCAGCGGTGTGGCCAAGCTATCGGTCCAGTTCTCCGGCGATGACGTTCAGGCTGCCCAGTATCGCAACGACGTCGGACAGCATATGCCCCTTTATCAACATGGGGAATAACGAAAAGTTTATGAAAGACGGGGGGCGCACCCTAATCCGGTAAGGTTCCCGGCTGCCGTCGCTGACGATGAAAAAACCCAGTTCTCCGTTCGGCGCTTCCGTCGCGGCATACACCTCGCCCACCGGCGGTGTCGGCCCGTGCCCCTCCATGGTCATCTTGAAATGGTAGATCAGCGATTCCATGGACTCGTAAACTTCCGATTTCTCGGGCAGTACGGCGTGTTCTTCCTCGGAGTTCACGGGCCCCGACGGCAGGTTTTCCACGGCCTGTCGAACAATCTCCGCGCTCTGCCTGATCTCTTCCATCCGTACGAGATAGCGGTCGTACGCGTCCCCGTTCCGGCCGATGGGTATGTCGAAATCGTAGGCTTCGTACCCGAGGTACGGTTCGTTCTTGCGAATGTCCCAGTCGACGCCCGACGCCCTGAGCACCGGTCCCGTGGCGCCCCAGGCCACGGCGTCTTCCGCGGAGAGAACGCCCACGCCCTCGGTCCGGTCGCGCCAGATGCGGTTATGCGTCAGGAGCCGGTCGATTTCCGATGTGGCCGTCAGCGTCTCCTCCACCGATTCACGGGCCATCTCCGCAAAATTGTCCGGCACGTCGCGCAGGAGACCGCCCACGCGCGTGTAACTCGTGGTCAGCCGCGTGCCGCATACCGCTTCGAACAGGTCGTACAGCACTTCCCGGGCCCTGAACCCGTACAGAAAGGCGGTGAACGCACCGATATCGAGGGCGGCTGTGCCGACGCACAAAAGGTGGTCGGCGAGGCGGGAAAGTTCGGCCAGGGCGACCCGTATATTCCGGCAGCGCGGCGTGATTTCGATATCCATCAGTTTCTCGACCGCGTGGGAATAGCCGATGTTGTTGCAGAGGGGCGACAGGTAATTCATCCGGTCGGTCAGCGTGACGAACTGATTGTAACTGCGGTACTCCCCCAGTTTCTCGAAACCGGTGTGCAGGTAGCCGAGGTGCGGCGTGGCGCCCGCGACCTTTTCCCCGTCCAGTTCCAGCACCATGTGCAGCGTCCCGTGGGTCGCCGGATGCTGGGGACCGAAATTGAGGATCATGTGCTCGCTGGGCATGTCGGGCGTGCGCTCGAAAGTCACCCGTTCGTTCCGGATTTCCTCGAGGTCCGCCTCGGCGAGCTTGTCGATCTGCGTGGTATTCACGATGCGTGCTTTCATCGGGCCTGGCCGTGTCCATCGCGAACGGCCGGCTAGAAAACGAAGTTGTCCCTTTCCCCTTTGCCGTGAAGGGGATAGTCTTTCCTCAGGGGATGCGAGCCGAAGTCGTCCGGCATCAGGATACGGCGCAGGTCGGGATGGCCGTCGAAGACGATCCCGTACATGTCGTACACTTCCCGTTCCAGCCAGTTGGCGCCCGGCCAGACAGACACCATCGACTCGATCCGGGGATCCGCTTCCGGAACGGGAACGCTTACGCTGAAACGGCGGTTGTGTTTGTAGGAATACAGCTGGTAGACTACGGCGAAACGGATGGCTTCGTCAAGCCTCAACCGGTCCACGGCGGTCACGTCGACGAGATAATCGAAAGCCAATTCCGGATCGTCTCTCAGAAAGGTCATGAACGGATGGAGCGAATCCAACGAAACGATGACGCTCTCGCACCCCACCGCGTTGCCGCGCCGGACCGTCGCGTTGCCGAACCGGGCCCGGATTCGCGCCGTTACCTCGCCCTGGTCCGGCTCCTGTGGATCAACGCCCTCGGGCTGGCGTTCCTCCTGGTTCTCCACTTCAGTCCCCTTTATTCGAAACCCATCTTGCTGCCCCAGCCCCTGGGATCCGATTGCCAGTCCATGGCGATGTCTCTACTGTCGTCCGAAAGCTCGCCCCGCTCACTCATTACGTCCAGGATGGCCACGAAGTCCGCCATGCTCCATTTCGGCAGCCCGGCCTTCTGGAAACCCTCCGTGGCGGCGGGCAAGCCGTACTCGAAAATGGTGGCCACGCCGATCACCTCGACGTCGAACCTGACCACGTCTTCGACCGCCTTCAGCACGCCCCCTCCCGTGGTGACCAGGTCTTCGGTAAACAGCACCTTCTGACCGGGGACCAGGGTGCCTTCGACCCGGTGTTCCTTGCCGTACCCCTTTTGGCCCGAACGCGCATAGACCATGGGGAGGTCCATGCGATTCGATACCCACGCCGCGAACGGGATGGCGGCGGTCGCCGTTCCCGCGATGACATCCGGCGAAATATCGAGGGCGTCGATGATCTCGATAAATGCGTCGACGATCACCTTGCGCTCTTCCAGGCAGGATATGATCAACCGGTTATCGCAATATATCGGAGAGATTATACCGGAACTGTAATGGTAGGGGGCTTCGACGTTGATGGTGACGGCTTTAATGTCTAGCAGAAGCTCTGCGATGGATTTTCTGTTCATCAGTTCGCTTTCGCCTGGGCCACTTTCTCCTGGATCTTCATCAACGCCTGGATCACGTTTTCGGGCCTGGGTGGACAACCCGGGATATACACATCCACCGGGATATACTGGTCAACGCCCTGCACCAGCGTGTAGGTATTGAATACGCCGCCGGAGGACGCGCAGGCCCCCATGGATACGACCCATTTGGGCTCCGGCATCTGGTCGTAGATCTTCTTCAGCACGGGCATCATCTTGATGGAAACCCTCCCGGAAACGATCAGCAGATCGGACTGCCGGGGGGAAAACCGTATGGCTTCGGCTCCGAAACGGGCCAGGTCGAACCGGGAGGCCAGCGTCGCCATGAGTTCGATGGCGCAACAGGCGGTGCCGAAGGGCATCGGCCAGAGCGAATTCTTCCGGGCCCAGCCGACCATCGCGTCGACCTTGGTGGTCATGACGTTTTCCTGAAGCTGGTCTTCTAGTCCCATTCCAGGGCTCCCCGTTTCCATTCGTACAGGAATCCGATGATGAGCAACAGAAAGAACACCCCCATCGCCAATGCGCCGAATACCTGAAGATCGCCATAAACGACAGCCCATGGGTAGAGGTAAATGATCTCCACGTCGAAAAGAATGAAAAGGATTGCGATCAGGTAGAACTTGACGGAGAAGCTCTTCCGGGCGGAGTCCTGGAGAGGAACGCCGCATTCGTAGGACGCAAGCTTGGAGGCGCTCGCTTTTTTTCTGCCTATGAAAGTGGAAAGGGTAATGATTACGGCCGCGACGATCAGGACAAGCAGGACGAGCAGGATAAGGGGAAGGTATGACATGTAGTCGATTCGGAATAACCAGATAGATCGGTCGACAGAGGCTGCTTCCAGGTACATCTATCCCTCAAACTCGCCAATCAAGATAAACCGCCGGAGGGCGTTGTCAAGGCTAATCGATTTTATTTATTGATATAAAAAGTGGGGCGGGTTATATGTCTACTCCAGCACCATTTCATCAGGTTTCATCGGCGAAAACGCACCGTTCGAATCAACCAGGGGAGTTGTGAAATGGCGAACGCGCAGATCGCGGTCATCGGCGGCACGGGGTTCTACGGTATGGAAGGCCTGACGGATCTCGAGGAAGTCCGGCCCGCCACCCCCTTCGGCGATCCCAGCGACGCGATCGTGACCGGCACCCTCGAGGGCCGGCGCGTGGCCTTCCTGGCCCGACACGGCCGCGGCCACCGCACCGGGCCGTCCGAAATCAACGTGCGGGCGAACATCTTTGCGCTGAAGACGCTGGGCGTGCAGTGGATCCTGTCGGTCAGCGCGGTGGGCAGTCTCCAGGAACGCATACGCCCGCGGGACTTCGTCATTCCGGATCAGCTGTACGATCACACGCGGCACCGCGCGACCAGCTTCTTCGGCAGCGGTCTCGTCGTGCACGTGGGCCTCGCCGAACCCTTCTGCGGCCCCCTGCGCAAACTGCTCGTCGACGGCGCTGCATCGACGGGGCTGACGGTACATGACGGCGGCACCTATCTCTGCATGGAAGGACCCCAGTTCTCGACCAGGGCGGAATCGAACGTATACCGGGGCTGGGGGTTCTCAGTCATCGGCATGACGGCCGCGCCGGAAGCCAAGCTGGCCCGGGAGGCCGAGATCTGCTACGCCACGATCGCGTGTTCCACCGACTACGATTGCTGGCACGAAGATCACGACGCCGTCACCGTCGACATGATCATCGAGAACCTGCACGCCAACGTGGAACAGGCGCGGCAGGTCGTCCGCCACGTGGTGCCGGCCATCCCGCTGGAAAGCACGTGCCGCTGTCAAAACGCGCTGGCCAACGCCATCGTTTCCGACCGGGATTCGGTACCCGGCGGCACGCTGGAGAAGCTGAAGCCGATCGTGGGCCGCTACTTCGAGTAGGGATTCAAGACGCCAGTATGGCACGGACGCCGGGCCAGTCTACCCACATGTCAAGATGCTAAAACGGCACGGACGCCGGGCCAGTCTACCCACATGTCAAGATGCTAAAACGGCACGGACGCCGGGCCAGTCCACCCACATGTCGTCGCCGGGAGGCGCGTTCTCGTCCAGGTCCGTCCGCTTGTAGTCGTAGAGGACCGCCTGGCGGATCCGCGTGGACCGGTTGTGGCCGACGGAATGGCCCATGCGGTGGTGCCAGAAGACGATGTCTCCGGCATTGCCGTGACAGTCTGCGTAAGGCATCCGGTTCACCTCTTCCAGGTGCGCCTGGTACGAGGGGGTTCGTTCGAAGCAGTACCGCGTGGGGAAATCGGGATAGAATTTCCGATGGCTGCCCGGCCAGACGGTGAATCCGCCGCCCTTCGGCCCCACGTCGTCGATGTATCCCACGACGCCGAGGTGAAAGGGATGGGCGTCCACGTGGCAACCCATGGGACGGGGCGGCGCGGCGCCCTCGGGCAGGACGCAGTAAATGCCGCGGATACGATCGGGGTCGACCAGCATTCCTTCCCCCAGGAGCTGTTCCGCCATGCCCATCACGGAAGGATCGGTGGCGAGGAGTCGCACCATCCAGTCCTCTCCGCCGGGTTCCCGGTACTTCCACATGAACCTGTGCCTGTGGGACGCGCCGTCGTCGACCGGTTCGACAAAGGGTCCGATCCAGGTTGCCGGTTTCCCGCGTTCGAGGGGAGGCGGCAGATTCCGCCACATGCGTTCCCGTCCCTGGGCCATCAGGTCGGGGTTCAGCACGCCGCGCTTGATCAGGTAGCCTTCGCGGACGAAGAAACGGATGTCGTCCTCGGTTAGACGGACCATGTCCCTTAGCCCTTTCGTTGTGGATGGAAGTGTGCGGAGAATATATGAGAAAGACCTCGAAACGTGTCAAGGAGGAACACAACATGAAGAAGTGGATGACTACTAAGTGGATCATCACGGCGGTGCTGCTCCTCCCGGGCCTTACGCCCGCTGCCGGCCTGGCCAGCGACGGATACACCCGCCTGGACGACGTGGACATCCTCCATTACCGGATCCGTCTGGATATCGGCGAAACAGGCAAGGCCATCCAGGGCGAAACCACGATCCGGGCGGTGATGCTGGCCGGCGGACGGGACGTCCTGCCCCTCGACCTGGTCGCGCTGACCGTGGACCGGGTGACGGTCGACGGCGAAATCGCGGCTTTTGAGCACCGGGACGGCCGGTTGCGCATTGCGCTGGGGGACGGCCATGCCGAGGGCGACACGGTTGCGGTGGCAGTGATCTATCACGGCGAGCCCGTGGACGGCCTGTTCATACAGGCGAACAAGTTCGGGGACCGGTCGGTATTCGCGGACAACTGGCCGAACCGGGCCCGGCACTGGTTCCCCGGGGTGGATCACCCCTATGACAAGGCCACGGCCGAATTCATCGTCACCGCGCCCGCGGCCTACGACGTAGTGGCCAATGGCCGTCTGTTGGAAACGACGGCCGTCTCGCCGGAAATGAAACGAACGCACTGGAAGACCGACGCGCCCATCCCCACGTACTGCATGGTCGTCGGCGCGGCGCGATTTTCCATTATCCGACCCGGGTCCTGGCAGGGGATCCCCGTTTCATACTACCTCTTTCCCGGCGACCGGGACGCGGGAATAACGGATTTTTCCCGTTCCACGGACATGCTGGCCTTCTACACCGAACTGATTGGACCCTATCCCTATACGAAACTCGCGCTGGTACAGTCTTCCACCCGGTTCGGCGGCATGGAGAACGCAAGTGCCATCTTCTTTTCGGAGAAGGGCATAACGGGCACAAAACGGAACGAGGCCGTGATCGCCCACGAGATCGCCCACCAGTGGTTCGGCGACTCGGTGACCGAGTCCGACTGGCACCACCTGTGGCTCAGCGAAGGGTTCGCCACCTATTTCGGCGCCCTGTTTTTCGAAGAAGCCGAAGGGAACGAGCGGTTTCACGAAATGCTGTCCCGGAGCAGGGCCCGGTATATCGAAGCGTACCGCCGCGCTCCCGCGTCCATAATCAATCCTGCGATAACGGACCTGTTCGACCTGTTGAACGCGTACAATTACAGCAAGGGCGGGTTGGTGCTCCACATGCTGAGGGGCCTGATGGGCGACGAAGCCTTTTTCGACGGCATCCGGCGCTTCTACCGCGAATTCCGCGATCAGACCGTGTTGACCGGGGATTTCCAGGCCGTCATGGAAACCCGGTACGGGAGTACGCTTGATTGGTTCTTCGAACAGTGGATTTACCGTGCGGGACATCCCGTGGTCGAGGCGACCTGGTCCTGGGACGAGGGAACCGGGGAAGTCGCCATGCAGGTCCGGCAGACCCAGCGGCAGGAGCCTTTCCGGCTGCCCCTCACCATGGCCTTCGCGGTTGGGGATCAAGAACAGCGGCGGCGGGTCGAGCTGCGCGACCGGTCCCACGTATTTCGCTTCAAACTGGACGGAGCACCCGATGAAGTCCTGGTCGATCAGGTCGGCTGGATGCTGATGGAAGCACGGATCGAGCGTGTGGAATGATAGGCTGTCGCAGGCGACCGGATTGATCGCGATTACGCCGCAAAAAGAAAAAAGTGTTGACATTCAAGGCGGTTTTGATTTATTAGGTTTCAGGATTTGTCTCTGTCTCCTGCATGATCGTAAAACAAAAAACGATGCGGCACGGATCAGAACTTACGGTCCTGCCGTTTTTCTATATGCGGGTTGAAAGCCGAACAGAGACTTCGCTGTAGAAGTATCTACAAATGCCTGAAAGGTGGTGAGCAATATTGGCAGTCGGTAAAGTAAAGTGGTTCAACGACCACAAGGGCTACGGTTTTATCGAGCACGATGGTGGCGATGACGTCTTCGTACACTACTCCGCGATCCAGGGAGAGGGTTTCAAGTCCCTAGCCGAGGGAGATGCGGTCGAGTTCGATATCACGGAAGGGCCCAAGGGATTCCAGGCCGCAAACGTCACTAAGCAGTAAAGCGGCACAGGTCCCCGAAAAAAACGTCAAAGGCGCCGGAGCAATCTGTTCCGGCGCTTTTTTGTACCGCCCGCGGACGCACCCGACCACGGCCTCGCCGATTCGCGCCAACCGTTTACGCGGTCGGCCGCCCCCGCTAGCCTCCGATATGGTACCGCAGGCCCAGGGATATACCCCAGAATTGAGCGGGGCTTCCTTTGATTTCGTATAGAACCGGCATATCGGAGTCGGTTTCCGATGTCGGTCCCACGGTGGATTCGTGCCCGCGCAGCAGCCTCCAGCGGTTCTCGCCGTCCAGAAACTCACCGGTCCGGCCGTACCTCAGTTTAAGGCCGGCCTAAAACCGCTCGCCCATGGCATAGTCCACACCCGCGACAAACTGGAATCCGAGCATCCTGTCCGATAGCGTTTCGTCGGCCAGTGAAGCCAGTTCGGCCGCATGCGGGTTGCGTCCGAGCTGCCGCATCCGTTCCCTGTCGTTCGTCCGGATAGACGCCGCGGAATAGAACATCCGCTGTCTCGTCACACCCGCTCCCGCGCCGAGGTGCGGCGTGGCGTCCCGTGAAAGCCGTCCGTTGAATTCATAGTAGATGTTCGCGAAGAGGTTGTCGGTCCGAAAATCGCTGATCTGCTCGCTGCGTTCGACAAACTCCGCCTGCTTTTCGTCGCCCGGGACGATACGCCGGCCTGCAATACGAAGTAGAAACCCTGGCGGCTGCGGTTTTCCCCGGCCATTGCGGAAGAATCCGACGGGAAGGAAAGGTATGCCAGCATGCACAGGACCGATGCGGGGATGGCAGACTTCGATATCATGTTAAGATTCCTATTCGTGAGCAGGGAGGTTTGTGGCGAAAATACCTTCAAAAAGGTCTGCTTACAAACGAATTCAGTGGACCGAATCGAACCGGGCTGAAGGAAAGAATGGGCTTCCCGCGTTCGAGATGTTGCGCTTGACAGGACGAGCCGGACTCGTTCAAATTGCCGTCCGTTTCGATGCCGATCTCGCACGTACCCGTGCTATCCATAATTACTCGACATATACTCGACCTGAACGTTCCGCATACTCACATATTCATATGAGCTGATATGATTACACCGACTATGAACCGTACATTGAATTCCGTTCAGACATCGCGGAAACGCAAGGCGGAAACCGTTTTTTTGCTGGCGGTCCTGACCGTCCTGACCCTGATCCTGGTATACACAACGAACAATTCGGCCGCGCAGGCCACGGACCCACGCACCTCGGCCGGCGCACCACAGGACACGGACGAAGCGGACCCACGCGGCACGGCCGGCGCACCACAGGACGAAGACGACGGGGAAACCCTCGGCACGACCGGCGCACCGATCCTGATGGAAGAGGTCGTGGTCACCGCGCGGAAGCGTGAACAACCCGCATTCGAAGTCCCGCTTTCCCTATCCACGATACAGGAAGGGAAGTCCGCCGTGCTCCGTTCATCGGGCATGGACCTTCGATTCCTTTCGAACCGGGTTCCCAGTTTGCATATGGAGTCCTCCTACGGCCGGATTTTCCCCCGCTTTTACATTCGGGGTCTGGGCAACACGGACTTCGACCTGAACGCTTCGCAGCCTGTTTCCGTGGTCTACGACGGCATCGTACTCGAGAACGCGTTGTTGAAGGGCTATCCCGCCTTCGACCTCGACCGGATCGAGGTGCTTCGCGGTCCCCAGGGTTCGCTTTTCGGCCGGAACACGCCGGCCGGTATCGTCAAGCTGGAATCTGCACGGCCGACCGAGGAGCCGGAAGGTTTCGGCCGCCTGGGTTACGGGCGATTCAACAGCGCCACTTTCGAAGGGGCGGTATCCGGACCGCTCGGATCGCCGGAACTCACCGCCCGTCTTTCGGTGCTGGCGCAGCGGCGGGGCGACTGGGTGGACAACGAACACGATGGTCCGAATGCAGCGCTCGGGGGGTACCTGGAACTGGCCGGACGATTTCAGTTGCGCTGGAAACCCGCGTCGGATCTTGAAACGCTGGTCAATATCCATGGCAGGGAACTCGACGGCTCCGCCCGTTTGTTCCGCGCCAACGTCATCGTACCGGACCGGGGCGGACTGACGGAAGGATTCTCCCGTGATCACATCGCGATCGATGGACGCAACACACGGGAATTGAATTCCCATGGAATGATGGTAGAGGTACGCTACCGGACGGGTACCCACGAACTGGTTTCGCTGACCGGCATGGAGCGGCTCGAGAGTTTCTCGCGCGGAGACATAGACGGCGGCTACGGTGCGGCGTTCAGTCCACCCAGCGGCCCGGGCGTGATTCCATTTCCTTCCGAAACGGCGGGGGGCATCCCCTTCCTGCGCCAGGTCAGCCAGGAAATCCGGCTGGTCAGCCAGGAACACCGGCGTCTCGATTACCTGTTCGGCCTGTACTACCTGCACGAGTCGGTCGACCTAGACGACTTCAACTACGATACCCTGGCCGGTGGAACGCAGGACGGATACACCCGGCAACACCAGAAGGCCGAGGCATGGGCCGCGTTTCTGGCATCCACCCTGCACCTGGGCGATCCCGTGGAGATCGGCGGGGGGTTGCGGTTTTCCCGTGACGCGAAGGACTACACCGCCAGGAGGGTCGAAGCGCCATCGGTCTCCGGGGCCGGTGGGATCGGACCGATACACCGCAGTCCCACCGACAGCGCGTGGAGCGGCGACCTGAGCATGCGTTATACGGTCTCATCCGGCGTGCAGACGTACTTACGCGCCGCCAGGGGGTTCCGCGCGCCGAGTATTCAGGGACGCCTTCTGTTCGGCGACATGGTCTCCGTGGCAGGGACCGAGACCATATACTCCATCGAAGGCGGAACGAAAATGCGCCTTTGGGACGGACGGCTTCGCCTCGACCTGGCCGCATTTCACTACCGTCTCCACAACCAGCAACTCACCGCGGTAGGCGGCGAAGCCAATTTCAACCGGTTGGTAAACGCGGACCGGACCCTGGGGAGGGGTTTCGAAGCGGAAGTAACCCTCGCACCGGCGGGCCGGCTGCACATTACGACCGGACTGAGCTATAATCATACCCGTATAGAAGATGACGACCTCGCCGTGCAGGGATGCGACGCCCCATGTACCGTGCTGGATCCCCCGGGGCGGGAACCCGGCACGGTCAGGATTGACGGCAACGGCCTGCCCCAGGCGCCCAGGTGGATCACGGACGCCATCCTGCGCTACCCCGTGCTCCTGCCGGACGGCTCATACCTGGTGGCCACGGCCGACCTGGCCTACCGTAGCGCGGTCCGGTTCTTTCTATACGAATCCGTGGAGTTTCAGGACGATCGGCTGTTGGAATGCGGGGTCCGCCTCTCCTATCTGGCGCGGGGGTCCGGACTGGAGATCTCCCTGGTCGGCAGAAACATATTTGACGACGTGTCCCTCACCGGCGGTATCGATTTCAACAACCTGACCGGATTCGTAAACGAACCGCCCTACTGGGGCGTGGAACTGGCACGTCATTTCTGAAGCGGATCGTCGGCCCTCGACAGGGGTCTAATTCTCTTGACAGCAGGCGCGAAAATGGACACGTATAAAAAACTTCAATTTGATAAGTGAATTCAAGATGGCTATTCAGGATGGCTATTGATACATGAGAAACTTCGGAGATGCCAGGGTCGCCCGCCTGCGGCATGCACTAAAACGAATTTCAAACCGGGAGAGAAGATGTTAAGATTCGCGGAAGAGATCATGTTGCTGACGCTCGACGACGACGGGAAGTTCCTGGGGGTGCCCGACCGCCTCTTGCGGTATGGCCTTGCCGGAGGCGTTCTGATGGACCTGGCACTCGAGAACCGTATCGATACCGATGTCGACAAGCTGGTCCTCGTGGACTCTAACCCCCTGGGCGACAATCTCCTCGACCCCATTTTGGCGGATATCTCGGCCTCACCCGAAACGCATGGGGCTCGGTACTGGATCGAACACGCGGTCGACCGTGCCGACGACATCCGAGAGACGGCTATCGACCGGCTCGTGGAACGGGGTATCCTGAGCAGGGAAGAAGGGAATTTCCTGTGGGTGTTCCGGTCGCGGCGCTATCCCACCATCGACGGAACGGCCGAGCGTGAAGTCAAGCTCCGGATCATGGAAGTGCTGTTCAGCGAAAAGATCCCCGGTCCGCGCGACGTCGTGATCATCAACCTCGCCCACGCGTGCAATCTCTTCAAGGAGATCCTGTCCTCGCGGGAACTCGCGCAGGCCACCGAACGCATCGACCAGGTGCGCAAGCTGGACCTCATCGGCCAGGCCATGTCGAGGGCGATTTCGGATATCGAGCTTTCCCTGACCCTCGCGGTGGAACGCGGCTACTATATGTGATTTGAATTAAGGATCGGTCGTCCGGACCCTGTCCCGGCTGGTGCCGGGCGGTATGCAGGCAAGCCGTCCTACCTGCCGTGGCACCGCTTGTATTTGAGGCCGCTTCCGCACGGACAGGGGTCGTTTCGCCCCACCGATTGAAACTGCTGCTGTCTGTGAAGTTCGGATTCGCGCTGGCGGATGTACGACATCACGTTGGCGGGAGCCCGCCTGTGGCGCAGTTCATTGGCCATGAACCGCATGGGTCCGTCGATGTGGTGGAAGAAGGCCTTGTACCCCTCGCACAGGTAGTTCAGGCCCGGTTCGCCGTCGGGCGTGTTTATGATACGATTCTTCGGACAACCCCCGTTGCAGATGAACCGCACGTCGCATGACAGGCAGTATTGAGGAAGCGTGTCCAGTTTGGCCTGTCCAAAGGCCCGCTGCTGTTCAGACAGGACCATATCCATCATGGGTATTTCGGTGATATTTCCCAGCCTGTAATCCGGTTCGACATAGTGATCACAGGAATATAGATCCCCGTTGTGCTCCAGGGCGAGGGCATCGCCGCAGGTCTCCATGAATATGCAGAGACCCGGGCTCTGGCCCGACCAGGCCGCGAGCGACACGTCGAATATCTGCACGTACATATTCCCCACGTCCCGGCGTACCCATTCGTCGAAAATCCCGATCAGGAACCGGCCGTACTGCTTCCCCGTCACCGACCGGTTCGTCACTTCGTTGCCTTCCTGGTACCCTGTCTCGTTGTCCCGTTCCACGATGGGAATGAACTGGATAAAGCGGGTCTTCACCACGTCCCGCATGAAGCGATAGACTTCAACGGGGTGCCCCGCGTTCGCCGCGTGCACCGTGGTCAGAATGTTGAATTCGACCTCGTGGGACTGCATCATCTCGGCGGCGCGCATCACGGTGTCGAAGGTCGGCTTGCCGCCCTTGTCGACCCGGTAGGCGTCGTGCAGCGCCCGGGGGCCGTCCAGGCTAAGACCGATCAGGAAATCGTTCTCATGAAAGAACCGGCACCAGTCCCGGTCGAGGAGCGTACCATTGGTCTGCAGCGAGTTGAATAGCCGCGTTCCCGGTTTCTGGTGTTTTTTCTGGAATTCAACGGCTTTGCGGAAGAAGTCCAGTCCCATGAGCGTGGGCTCGCCGCCCTGCCAGGCAAAGGTGACTTCCGGTACCTGCTGGGCCTCGATGTACTGCCGGACGTATTCTTCGAGCAGGTTTTCGGACATGCGGAATCCACTGCCCGGGTACAGGTCCTCCTTCGCGAGGAAGTAGCAGTACTTGCAGTCTAGATTGCAGATGGCCCCCCGAGGTTTCATCATCACGTGAAACGCCGGGACGGGGACCGGGTCGCCCCCCGCGGAAGGCATGACCGATGCCGGGACTGCGGTGGATGTATCAACGGGGTTCACGGTATGAACTCTTCCTCTGCGCCCATTCGAGCGCGGATTCCCGCGAATGACATTGCGGGGAAAACCTGAGACTTGTCTCCGGCCGTGCCGCTTCTTATTTGCGGCCGATACCGTTCTTATCTCCGGCCGCGCTGGTTCTTATCTGCGGCCGCGACGGACCCAGGGACCCAGCACTTCGCGAGGATGCCCGGGAAACCCCCGCACGTCCCGCGAACGGTCAAACTGGTATATCCGCGAGGCCTTCCACCTGGTGTAGGGAAAGTACCGCAGGTTCTCGCCGTCCAGGGCATCGGTAGCGCCCGGATGGCCGCAGGCCTCCACTGCGCGGCGGTACAGACCGTCCGCCACGTCCCGATCGACCTCGATCCTGTTCGCGATCTCGGCGGGGTCTTCGACCGTATTGAAGAGTTGCTCCCCGCCTCCGTTGGCCAGGTAAATGTACTTCCAGTCTCCGCTTCGGACCATGATTTTGAACCGGTCCGTTCCCGGCTCGCCGTAATATCCGAAGAGGCACTCCCTCGGCGAGACGCTGCCTTCAATTGCGCCGAGTACGTCGACGCCGTCGCGCACCTGGGTCTGTCCAGCGGCATGGGTGGCGATGGCAAACAGATCGGTCAGGCAGACCAGGTCGTCTCGGCGGACATCCCGCGGCAGCCGGGCGGGCCAGCTTACCAGGAATGGCACCCGTGCCGAAACGTCGAAGAAGCTCTCCTTCTGCCACGCCGTATGGTCGCCGAGATGGTCGCCGTGGTCCGAGAAAAAGCAGATGAGCGTGTCATCGGCGTCCGCCCTGGCCTCGACGGCGTCCAGTATCCGTCCCAGGCAATCGTCGATGTAGGTGATCTCTCCGTAATAACGGGCCTTTAGGGTCCGTGTCAAGGCATCGTTGATCTCGTCCGCCCAGATGATCCGGTTCATGAAGGGTATCTGCTCGTCCATGTGGTCCACCGCCTTTTCGCCGCGCACCGGACCGGGCATACGGTCGGGATCGTAGATCCGGTTGAAGGGTACGGGCGGCGCGAAGGGCGGATGGGGACCGATGAAGGACACGAAGCCGAAGAACGGCCGATCGCCGGGATGCTGCAACGCCTCGATCGAGCGGTCCGCCGCCCAGGATTCCACGGTCAGGTGGGCGGGCAGTGGACTCGCCTGGGGCATGTAGTACATCTCAGTCCGTTCCCCCATGAGCGCTTCGATATAGTCGAATTCCGGATGTTCCCGCGCAATCCATCCCGCGTAGGCTTCCTCCCGACGCTGACGCGGGCTCGCGTAAAGCTCCTCGCTGTGCAACTGGGACTCATATCCGATGTCTTCGTCCCAAGGGGCCGTGTGGAACTTTCCCACGCCGAAGGTTCGGTAACCCATCGCCGACAGGGTTCGAGCCAGATAGTCCCCGCATCGGCCCTCGAGCGTATCGGCCTGACCAGGCACAGGAGCGGACCGGCCGTTGCTGAAAACGCGGGTCGTGGGCGGGTCACAGCCGGTGCGGATGGTCGTCCGCGCCGCCACGCAGACGGGGCAGGTCGAGTAGCCCCGGGTAAAGGAGACACCCCGGCGCACCAGGCGATCCAGGTTGGGCGTGTGGATGACGTCGTTCTCCAGCGCGGCGATGGTATCGAAGCGCTGCTGGTCCGTCATGATGAAAAGAATGTTGGGACGGGTCATTGGAGTCCTTTCGACTGCGCCGCCAAATGCGCCCCACCGCGTCCGACAAGCGTTGTCAAGACGGCCGCCGGACCTGCCGCCAGATGCGCCCCACCGCGTCCAGCTTTTCGTCGCTGAGGTACCCGTAACGATTGATCCATACGCCATCGGCCGGACTTTCCGCCACCACCCTGAAACGCCGGACGAAGTCGTGGTGCGGGCCGTAACCATGCATCAGCGGGGTGACCAGCGCGCGGCCGCTCACTTCGGCGCAGACCTGCTCGATCCGCCTCCTCTGGACGTCGTCGGGAATGGGATGGGGCTCGTCGGGCTCGGGATACCTGTACTGATCGATGCGCGTGGCCGTGATTTCATCGCCCAGGTCGAAGAGATGGGCGAGCGAACGCACCAGAAGCCGCTCGTCCAGACCGGGATTGTGCTTCAGGAGTACCCGCCCCCAGAATTCCACCATGACCGACCAGTGCATGGTGTACAGCTTGGGGGAGACGGCGTCGCAAAGTTTCGCCGCTTCACGGAAGTCGAAGCCCGTCCACAGGGTGAGCGGAAGCATGAAGGCGTTGGCCGACACCTCCTTTTCGGGTCCGCCGTGGGCCGTGACGACGGTCCTCCAGTGGCGCAGCAGGTCGTTGGACAGGGCGGATTTAAGGCGCATCCACTCCAAGATACCCGGTGAGGAACGGAGCAGTTCGGCCAGCGTCGCCGCGCCCCGGCCGAGACCGCTGAAGTCCAGCAGATCACCGTTCTCGAGCCGTCCGTGCAGATATTCGAACGCCGCCAGGACCTCCCGGTGCATGGACCCGTAGTCGAATCCATGGGCCGCCGCCCAGTGCGCCACCTGTGGATTGAAATCCTGAAAGGCCTCGTCCAGCTTGTAACAGGGATACTCGGGCCAGTCCGGCCGGAACCCTGTAATCCGAGGGTACTGCTCCAACAGGTCGCGCACGTAGGCCGCGATGTAAGCCCGGATCGCCTCGCTGGCGAGACATCCCGTGTCGGCCATGCGGTCCGGCAGTTGTCCATCCGGCCGTCGCGGCCGGTCGTCGTCCAGGAGTCCGGGCGGCGTCGCGCCGCTCAACTGCAGGTAGACCTTGAGTCCCCGGCCCAGGGCCGCGTCGATGAAACGTCCGACCAGATCACCATGCTCGTCGGTCAACTCGTTCGGCTCGCGGGGCTTGTACGGGGTATCGGCATAGTACGGGATCCGGGGGTGATAGCTGGGCGCGCTACGGACCCAGAGCGAGCGCCGGCCCCACAGGGGACGATCGAAGAGCCTTGGACTGCTTCCGGCGTCGGTGGGAGGCTGGAAGGAACCGGCCCCTACCTCCGACGGCGCGGTCACCGTGGGATTCAGCGCCACGGCCGTGGCGCCGGCCCGTTCGACGAGATTGTCCAGCACGGACTCCACCCCCTCGTTCAGGATGAAGTCGGCCAGGACGGTTATTCCCAGCAATCGTTTCCCGCTCATTTCGCTCCGGTTGCGTACTCAGATGGGCTTGTTACGATGGGCTCGCTACGATGGGCCACTCGACGACATGGCCGCGAGTTGCGTTTCGATGAAACGGTCCGCGCGGTCGTTCTCCGCTTCCGGATCGCAGATCGCGCGGAGTTCCCTCTCCAGATCGGCAGCTACGTCCGGAAATTGTCCGTACAGGTTTTCCAGCTCATGGGGATCCTTTTCCAGGTCGAACAACTGGTGGGGCGCTTCCACGTGATGCAGGTACTTCCATTTGCCCTTTCGGATCATGAAAGCGCTGTGCCTGACCCCGTGGCCATGATACTCGGAGAACACGACACGCTGATCATCGCTTTCCGCCAGGCGCTGCAACGGGTGGCCTACCCAGTCCGGCGGTCGTTCAGCGCCGGTCGATTCGAACAGACTCGCCTGCACGTCATGGAGGTCCACCGGCGTCGTTACACGGATACCCGATGAGAAGCCGGGGCCCGCCGCGATGCAGGGGATCCGGCTCGCGTCTTCATAGAGGGAACACTTCCACCACATGCCGAACTTGCCGAGCATTTCACCGTGGTCCGATGTGTAAATGACATTCGTATCGTCATACTGTCCCGATGCCTTCAATGCTTCGATGAGCCGCGCCAGCTGCCGGTCCACGAAGGTCGCGCACGCCAGGTATCCCCGCCGCTGTCCCCGTACCTGTTCCTCGGTGAACGCGTCCGTCTGAAAGTGCGCCCGGACTTCCCGGGCCCTGGGGTGGTTCGCGGTCTCCCGATCCGGGCCGTATCCCGGAAGATCGCCACCCTGCGGATAGAGATTCCAGAGTTCCTGCGAGGTATAGTGAGGGAAATGGGGATTTATAACGTTAACCGAGAGCGTCCACGGTCTTCCGAGTTTCGGGGCGGTATTCGTCAGCCAGTCTATGGCGGCGTCGACGCGGTCTATGTCTACCTGGAGATGGGATTCCTTCACCCCGAACTGGGATGCCCGCTCCGCGGCGGCCTGTCTGATCCGGAACGGCCGGCGTCCGATCTCGGGGTCGCCGGCGCCCGCTTTCTCCGTGGCGCGCCGCGTCTCCTGGAATCCCAGTGCGCTGCTCGGCGCGAAGACGTGCGTCTTGCCCACGTGCACGGAATGTATCCCCTGTTCGGCCAGGGCACGTCCATAGGTCGGTATATCCGGTTCCACGCCGATTGTGCAGTTGGAATAGGTCTGTATCTGGTGGACCCGGCGCCCCGACATGAAGGCGGACCTGCTGGGCGTGCACAGGGGCGAGGGACAGTAGGCGCTCTCGTAGACGACCCCGTTCTCCGCGAGCAGGTCCATGGCTGGGGTCTGAACGAAAGGATGGCCGTACACGGAAGAGTAAAAGGGATTATGCTCGTCGGAGATGAGCAGGAGGACATTGGCCATGGGTAGATCTCATTTCCCGTCGAGAAAGGCCTTCAGGGGAACGTCCTCTTCTTCGGGCAGATAGTAGCTGATCGCATCCCCCACCTCGCCGATCAGCTGTTTCTGGAGAGGGGTACACCGGTTCACGAGCGACTTGGGCATCTGGATGTAGTCCATGGGTTTCACCCAGCGGTACGCGTAGCCCATGAAGATGGTCCTGCGATCTTGGCCGCACCAGTTGCGCCCAATGCTGTGAAAGGTCCGCTGTTCAAACAGGAAGGCGCTGCCTGCTGGAAGGTTCATCCTAATGGCGCCGTAGGGCCAGCCCGTGGCCGGGTCCGTGGGCGGCTGGCCTGTAATCCGGTTGCTGCCGGGCACCAGGGCCGTGGCGCCCGATGCCGGGTCCGTCTGGTCGCTGAGTACGTAGGCGATCTTCAACAATATGCGGGGATGGGGCTCCTGCATTTCAACGAAAGACCGGCCGCCATCCCGGTGCATGCCGTGACCTCGCTTATCATCCTCCGAGGGCTCCGGCCCAGATGGCAGCACGATCAGGTGGGAGGTGATCATCTGGATGTTCCAGCTGAGCGCGCCCCAGGCCAGGGGGACGGTTGCGGGCCAGTCAAGCAACTGCAGGAAGGCGTCATGGGCCACGATGCAGTTCCGCATGTTCAAATCGTCTTTATCCCCCAGCTTGCCTTCGATCCGGGCCCTGTCGTACACTTCGTCGATACCCTCGTTCAACTCCCCTACAACGGCTGGGGGCAACGCGTCTTCGATAACCAGATAGCCGTACTGGTCCAGATGCTCACGCTGCGCGTCGGTCATCTCGGTGTACTGGTGTTCGTTTTCCATGGGTGAGCCTGTCCGTTTCCGTTTTCTCAGTTATTCGGTCAATCCTGCTTGCCCGGGGAAAAAACCGTTGCTTCAATGCGAATCACGCGGTCAATCCGAAGGCCGGGCGTGTTAGTCGCAGGACGCGATCTGAAGGCCGGGCGCGAACGTCGCCGGACGCGATCATCGCCGGTTGCTTCAGTAATCTATACGCCGATCGCTTGTCACCGCCTCCTGCCCGATGTAGAGGTCGTAGTACGTGCCCGCGTTCCGGTAATTGGGAAAATTACCCCACCGGTCTTCCTTGAACCCCTTCAACCACGGCTTGCGCAACTGGTAGGTATTGACATGCCACAGGAAGACCGCGGCGGCCTCGGAGGCAAGAATCCCCTCGGCCTCGTCGTACATGGCCATGCGGGCCTCGTGATTCAGCTCCCCGGCGGCCATGTCGATCAGCCGGTCGAAGTCCGGATTCAGCCAGTCGTGGCGGGTATAGCCCCTGGGCTGTGAACGCCAGATGATGCCGAGCATACTGTGGGGATCGGGGAAGTCGTAGTTGAAACCGACGATGCTCATGGGCATGTCCCAGTTGTACATGGCCGACCGGTACGCGGCCCCTTCCGTGTTCCGGATGCCGATCTGGATATTCAGATTCTCCTTGAGCATCTCCTGTAACGCCTGGGCCGCCTGGCTGATGGAAGAAGCGGGCGTCGCGTCGGCGAGCCAGATATCCATCCGCGGGAAACCCCTGCCGCCCGGATAGCCCGCCTCCGCGAGCAGTTGCCGGGCGAGTTCCACGTCGAACCGCTGGTGTTCCTGGTATTTGTCCCCGACGTAACCGGGGAAATGGAGCGGTAGCATGGTATAGGCGGGAATCATCATGTCCTGGAGAATCGTCTCGTTCAACGACACCTTGTCGATGGCATGGGCGAAGGCCTGGCGGACCTTGAGGTTGTCGAAGGGGGGCTGTCGCGTCCGGAAGAACAGGTAGATCGTCGTGAACTGGTCGTATGTCCACGCGGGTTCGTTCCACTCCGGGTCGTCGCGCAGGCCGCCGTAGACCATGGGGCTGATATCGATCACATCGATCTCGTCATTTTCGTAGGGCAAAAGCCCCATGTCGTTCGACGCGCTGACCGAGCCGACCATGGCGTTGAATATGCGTACGATCTGGCGGAGATGGCCGGGATTGGGGCCGGAGTAATGGGGATTCAGGCCGAAGGTCATGTACTGGCCCGTTTTCCAGGTCTCGAGTTGAAAGGGCCCGTTGGTCAGGCAGGTGCCGGCGAGCGCCCACTGGTCTCCGTACTTCTCGACCTGCCACGGGGGAACGGGCGCGGAGGTCAGGTAGGCGGTGATATGGGGCAGGAAGGCGCAGGATTGTTCCGTCTCGATGACCAGGGTATAGTCGTCTACGGCCCGGACCCCCACGGTGTCGACATCGTCCGTTTCCCGCTGGTTGTACGCCCGGGCGCCCTTGATATCGTAGTAGAGAAAGGCGTAAACGTTGCCCGCGTTCGGATGGAGGAACCGCTTGAAGGTGAATTCGAAATCGTGCGCGGTGACGGGCCGTCCGTCGCTCCACCGTGCGTCCCGGCGCAGGTGAAAGGTCCACGTCTTCCCGTCTTCCGTGGTCTCCCAGGAATCCGCCGCGCCCGGGATGAGCTCCCCATTCACACCGAACATGGCGAGCCTTTCGAAGTGGAATTCGCTCCCGCCGGCCACGTAAATCGAGACGCCCTGGTCCATGCTCTTTGGTTCGGCGGCCATGTACCGGAACACCTGGTACTCCAGGGGCGCGGTATCATCTGGAAGACGTTCCATCAACGCGGCGTGGGCAGCCTCTTTCATCTCCGCGGTCTGACCGAACAACAACTGGGGGCCGCTGCCTTCTTCGGCCTCTTCAGGATCTGGCTGCGCGCCGCATTGCAGGAATGACAGCGCAAGTACGGCCGCGACAAAAACCGGCGCCTGGCGACGAAGGCGGTGAATCATCAGCTTACCCCTTGTATCTGCGTACTCGTTACAGCGAACTTATATGGCAACTCGCACCTTGCAGGTTCCGGCCCGCTTGGTCCGCGTACTGTTTTTTTCGGCCCGCTCGTTCCGCGTACCGTCCAACGGAGCCCTTCATCGTGCAATCCGCTACGCGCCGGGCGGGTCGATACCGAGCCGGGCGAACTGCTCCGGCGTGGCCTCACAGGTTTCCAGGTGCCGGGCAATCCCGTCGGTGAAATGCCTTTCCAGTTCCGGATCGACGATCGGGTGCTGTTGCGCGGGATCGGCGACCACGTCAAACAGCTGGTTTCGCCCCGCGTAGGACGCCTCGTCGGGATGGTGCCTCGGGACCTTGCCCTCCGTGGGGATCTTGTACAGCGGCAGATTGTAGGTGTGGCCGAAGTAACGGCCCGTTTCCACCCGGTCGTACACCTCCCGCGGATACCAGCGGTTCAGCCCGCCGGTAGGCATGGCCGTATAGGCGTAGAGGGGGCCGGCATCCTCGTTCACCGGATTGCGCATGTACACGTACCGGCCGTCGGTGATGTTCATCGCCATGCCGAAATATCCGAAAATACCGTCCGGTCGCACGCCTTCGCCGTCCAGCATCCCGCGCAGCGACGTACCCTGCACGTGGGGCGGAGGCGGCGTATCGAAGTAGTCGAGAAAGGTCGGCATCAGGTCGATGGTCTGCGTGAGCGCGCTGGTCCGCGTTCCGGCTCTTTCGTTGCCGGGCAGACTGGCGATCAGGGGGATGCGGACGATCTCGTTGTACAGCGGCATGATGTTCTTCATCCAGAAATCATGCTCGGCCAGCATGGTGCCGTGATCCGTGGTGAACACGACCAGGGTATCTTCCCACAGCCCGAGTTCGTCGAGGGTGTCGAAGATCTTGCCGACCCAGTGGTCCGTCATCGTTAGCAGCCCGGCATAGCATTTCCGGACGTGGTCTATGGCTTCCGGCGACTCGTGCACTTCGTCGTAACTCGGCCAGTCGTAGAAGGGCCCCTTGTAATCGTCCCCGTACATGGCACGGTATTTCTCCGTGCAATAAAAGGGTTCGTGGGGATCGAAGATCTCGACCTGAAGGAACCAGTCCTCGGCCGCCTGGTTCGACTTCAGCCACTCTATGGCCGCCTGCGCGGTCTTGGGACCGGAGAAGTCTTCCTCCCGCTGTTGCAGCTTGCGGTTGCCGTAGTTCTGCTGGGTAAGCTGTCCGATGTGATCCGGCAACGCCATGCGGTCCACGTGGGATGCCCACCAGTCGTTTTCCTGCCCGCGGAAGAAGTCCCATGTGTTGAAGGCCGTGTGGTAGTTCTCGCCGCCAAGCTCGAAATAGTGGTAATGATCAGTCAGCAGGTGGGTGAATACATCGTTCTTACGTAGCTCGCCGGGCAGGGTGTCGTCGTAGGGCTCGATGGGACCCCAGCCCCGGTAGATGAAGTTGTACCTGCCGGTCATGAACTCCCGGCGCGCAGGCATGCAGGGAAGCGAACCTACCCAATGGTTGTCGAAAACGACGCCGCGCTCGGCCAGACGGTCGAGGGCCGGCGTATGGACCCAGTCGTTGCCGTATGAGGACAGGAAGTCCCGGCGGACGGTATCAAGTACGACAAAGACGCATTTCATTCAGCCTCTTCTTTCTTGCCGTAGCTGTGTCCGCCCAGGATAGCCTGGACATCGTCGGCATTGCGCGCGCTTTGGAAGGCGGCGATGCGGGACTCTTCCTCGACCGCAAGCGCCGTGGCGTTTTCGAGTACCGCGTCCAGTTTGTTGGCCGGGAACTTGCAGGCGCCGTTCTCGTCCATGTGGATGATCTCGCCCGGGGCAACGTCCATTCCGCCAACGGATACGGGCACGTTCACCGCGTGCACGGCCATGTCGCCATGGCCCGGCGTAATTCCGCTGAGCAGATACTGTACCTTCATGGGGCGGATCTCGTCGATATCGCGGGAGGGTCCGTTCGAGACGACCCCCACACATCCCACCGCCTTGGCGGAAGCGGTCATGTTACCGCCGGCGAGCCCCACCTTGCCGGCGATCTCCGGGGGAAATTTCTGCTGGATCGCCAGAATCGTCGGTTGCGGGGATGCGTCCAGGGCATCGATCACGTCCAGGAAGGAAAGGTTCTTGAAGCCCGGCTCGGGAAGACCGAATACGCACGTGACGGCATAGCCCACGGTGCGCCCGAGATCGGGATAGATGCACTTGATGGTCTGATCGGTATACCAGTTCTCCGACCAGGGATTGTACAGGCCCAGGCAGAGGGGGTGGGTCGGGTAGGTCGCCACCACGTTCGTAATCGAGGGCGTATCGAACTGTTTCAGCGCTTCCAGCGCCTCCTGCGAGGACCGCGCGGACATGCGTTGCTCCTTCCAGGGTGCTTACGGCAGCGGATCGGGAATAAAACAGGCTGAACGGTGGATGCAACCCGGTGAATATGATCCTGAACCGGATGGGTGTCAAGCCGGTTATGGGTGCGGCCGGCCACGGGTGTTCGACCGTCCCGAAGCGACAGAAACCATCCGGTCATCCGGAGGAACCGGACTGCAGCGAATTCTGCCGGAGCGCAGTCGGCCATGCTGTACAGGTTGTTCACCCGACGATCAGACGAACGCGCCTGGTTGGGACTAATCGGATTGCAGCGACCGTTGCCAGAGCGCCGTGGAATAGAATTCGTAAGAAGCGGCCTTGTCGGGCACGTCTACGAGGTGGACCGTGAAGCGGCATGGAACCCCGTTATCCGGCAGGTAATCCCGGAAGAACCCGCTGTACGCGCGGGCGTAGGCTTCTTTTAGCCGGTCCTGCTCCGCGGCGTACCCGATCGGGTCCACGAGGGGATTCGGAGACTTGGGCTGGCAGCCGAAGGCGTGCACCTCGATGAAATCGATTTCCCTGAGCGAACTGCACAGTCCGGCGTCGATCAGCCACCTCTCCCAGCTCTGAAACACGAGGGGGATCTCCTGCTCCGGTTCCATCGAGACCAACTCGTCCCGTTCCAGCACGCCCTTGGCCGAATAGCCGCCCGTGAGCCCAGCGAAATAGATCCTCAGGTCGCCGTCGGACTGCTCTTCGGTCACCAGGGCCGACAGCACCGGGCTGTCCCCGTGGTAATAGTAGGTCAGTTTGCCGCGTTTTTTGATATTGAAAGCCATCTAAACTCCTCGATAAAATGATGATTACACGCACGTTTTAACTCATCAATAGTGCTACTGGAACCAAAATCTGTGCAGTTAAGTTAAGGCGCGTGTCAAGGTCCGGCACGGTACTGCTGCGACACCGCACAGCTTGCTGTAACACGCAATGTCCAAAGTTATAATCGTCTTTGGCCAGCCCGGACTCGCCATGTATATTCCATTCCCTTGCGTCGGATGAAAGTGCGTGTCGATTCAAAGTTGAACCGATCATGAACCAGACAGCCGTATTTAAAAAAGACCTCGTACTGGTCGGCGGCGGACACGCCCATGTGCAGGTAATCCGCATGTTGACCATGAAGAAGGCGCTTCGCGGCGTTCGCGTTACGCTCGTCTCCGACGAATCCACCGTCTGCTATTCCGGCATGCTTCCCGGATGCCTGGCCGGTCTATATCGCCCTGATGAAATGGAAATGGAACTCAGACCGCTTTGCGCTTGGGCGGGTATCCGGTTCATTCGGGCACGCGTATCCGGTATCGATCCTGCTATCCAACAGGTTTTCTTCGAGGATGGAAGACCACCCTTCGCCTACGATGCCCTTTCGGTCAATATCGGTTCGATTCCCAGGGGTCTGGATACCCCGGGCGTGCGTGAGAACGCCGTACCCACGAGACCGCTCGGCAGGCTGCTGCGAAGGGTTCACCAGTTCGAAGAAAACCACCGCGCAGACGGACAACCCCTGCGGATCGTCATCGCGGGCGGCGGTGCGGCCGGCGCGGAGCTGGCCTTCGCCATGCACTCCAGGTGGAGAGGACGTTTCGCGCCGGTAGAGATCACGCTCGTGGAATCGCAGTCCACTTTGCTGACCGGCCATAATCCCAGGGTAGCCAGGACGATCATGCGGTATCTCGAAGAGAAGGGGATCGCGTGTCTGACGGGCCTTCGTGTGTCCGCGGTGGACGAGGGCGGGGTCCATTTCGCGGATCGGCCGTCCCTCCCCTGCGATTTCCTGCTCTGGGCCACGGGCGGTGCGCCGCCGGAACTGCTGAAGCGGACGAACCTGGAAACCAGCTCCGCCGGCTTCATCCGGGTACGCCCCACGCTGCAGGCCATGGATTACGACAATGTCTTCGCCGCAGGGGATTGCATCGAGTTCGAGTCACGCCCCCTTCCTAAATCGGGGGTTTACGCCGTCCGGGAAGGGCCAATTCTCGCACGGAATATCCACGCATGGCTGGAGCAGCGCCCCCTGGTTCCGTTCAGGCCCCAGGCCTCGGCGCTCGCACTGCTCATGACCGGTACGCGGAACGCCGTCGCGAGCCGGCGCCACATTTCATTCCATGGGGCGTGGGTATGGCGGCTGAAGAACTGGATTGACCAGCGGTGGATGCGAAAGTTCGATCCCTTGCTGCTGCCGCCCATGGAACCGGCCGGCGATTCGCCGCCCTCCGGAAAGGAAGCCAACGGAGACGCGGACGGGGACGCGGTTGGCGCTGCCATGCGCTGTGCCGGATGCGGCGCCAAGGTCGGTTCGAGTGTGTTGACCGGCGTACTCGATGAACTGGAAGTATTCAACCGCGATGACGTGCGGATCGGCCTGCATGACGCCGACGACGCCGCGCTCCTGGAGATACCTCCGGGCCGGTCGCTGGTACAGACCGTGGACGGATTCCGCGCCTTCACCGGCGACCTGCATCTATTTGGCCGCATCGCCCTGGTCCACGCCGCGTCCGACCTGTACGCCATGGGGGCCGAACCTCATTCGGCGCTCGTTACGGTCACCCTGCCCTTCGCGGAGAAACACCTCGTGGCGAACGATCTGAGACAGCTCATGGGCGGGATCGCGGAAGAAGCGCGGCGCCTGCGTATCACGCTTCTGGGCGGCCATACCAGCGAAGGTTCGGAAACGTCCGTCAGCGTGACCATGAACGGTCTGGCCGGAAGCGATTCGGTGTTCAGAAAGGGCAGACTGCGTCCCGGTGACGGAATCATCCTGGCCAAGCCCGTCGGCACGGGAGCCATACTCGCGGCCGACATGCACCTGAAGGCGAAGGGAAGCTGGGTCGACGAGGTCTTCGAGGGCATGCTGAAATCCAACGGTGAGGCGGCGAGCATCCTCAAGCAGGCCGGGATTCCGGCCGTCACCGACGTGACCGGCTTCGGCCTGGCGGGCCACTTGACCGAAATGCTCGAGGCCAGCGGTACAGGAGCGGAGATCGAAATAGATCGGATTCCTAGATACGCGGGCACCGAGGAATGTATTGCGGCCGGCGTGGAAAGCACCCTGGCGCCGTCCAACCGGGATCATTTGCAAAAGAGATGGGAAGTCCAGGCCGAACCTGGCATTGCGGACGCCATCCTCTACGATCCCCAGACCTCGGGAGGCCTTCTGGCCGGCGTAACATCATCCAGGATCGATGAAGTGATCCTGCAACTTCGCGACGCCGGGTACCAACAGGCGGCCTGCATCGGACGGGTCACCGACAGGAAACGCCGCCTTGAAGTCCTTTAAACTTCCAGTGGACATTTCGAGCGAGGAAGTCGCTAGCGAGCTTTTTTGCGAAGAGCTTTTGCTGCAGCGAACATTTCGCGGGTTTTAGGTATTTCCGGTGTCTCCAGGCAGAATCGTCAGGATATCGTGCACACGATCTTTCCGATGTGCCGCTGGGATTCAAGGTAGTCGTAGGCCGCGGGAACTTCGTCGAAGGGAAACACGCGGTCGATACAGGGCCTGAGCTTCGACGCCTCGCAGGCCCTTGCCAGGTCGCGCAGGTCTTCGGCCGAAGAAGTGTATATCCCGCGCACCTGGATCTGACGGCCGATGATATCGAAGGGATTGAGGCGGGTTTCAAAGCCGTCGAGTATGCCCACGAGCGATACCCGGGCATGCAGCGCGCAGGCCTTGAGGGAATTGGCGAAGGTCTGGCCGCCGGCCACGTCCACGACCAGGTCGACCCCCGTGCCCCCGGTGAAAGACCGGACCTTTTCAGGCCAGTCGTCGTCGCGGTAATCGAAAGTCTCCACCACGCCGAGTGCTGCCTTCATCCTGCCGGCTTTATCTTCGGAAGACGTGGTCAGTAAAGCCCGCGCTCCCGCGATCCTGGCCAGCTGGGCGGCAAACACGGAAACCCCGCCTGTTCCGTGAAGCAGGACCCACTCCCCAGCCAGTACATGACCCTGTGACACGACCGAGGCCCACGCGGTCAGCCCGGCGATGGGCAGCGTCGCGCCTTCGTTATAGGAGAAATGGGACGGCATGGGAACCAGGGCTGCCGCGGGATAGCGCACCTGCTCACAAAGAACGCCGTCCACGCCGCCTGCTCCGACCAGGGACTTCATACCGTCTGTTGTGAGTTTTCCGGCAGGCCATCGCAGGAACGGCGCGTTCACCACCCGGTCGCCCGGCCGGAGGTGCTCGACCCCCGGCCCCGTGTCCAACACATCGCCCGCCATATCGGAACCGGCTACGAACGTACCCTCATACGGCCTTCCGTACCTGCCCCTGGCGACCATGAGATCCCGGTAGTTCAATGATACGGACCGGACCTTGACGAGCGCTTCGCCGGGACCGGGTTCCACAGGATCGGGAAGCTCCGCCTGACGAAGCAGGTTGTTCTCGATGACGTAACCGCGCACGGTGGCGTTCTCCCGAAATGCCTGGATAATCCGTCGGTCATGCGACGTGTTTCAATACATGGCTCCCATTGACCTGGCCATTACCAATTTTCCACGCTGCGACGAAATTGGCAATTGATAAATACACTCGGAATTCGTATGCTAAAGGCGTTTTCGGCTTCCGTGATCGGATCAGAAATCACGTCCGGGACCGAAGACTTGAGGATATTCAGCAAAGCAGGATGGCATAGCGGAGAGAACGGAAGGATCTATGGAAGACATCCGTATATACTTTATAGGTGATTCCTACGTGAACGGGACCGGCGATCCCGCCTTTCTTGGATGGCCGGGGCGCGCGTGTGCCGCATCGAGGTCCGACGAGACTTCCATCACGAGCTACAATCTCGGCATTCGCGGTGACACGAGCGCGGACGTGCTCCGGCGATGGGAACGGGAAGTGGAGGCCAGGCGTTTGATACCTCATGACGGCCGGGTGGTCTTCGGCTTCGGTGCAAACGACTGCTGGTTCATAGATGGGAAGCCGCGCGTGGAACGGGCCGATACCGTGCGCAACACCGATGAGATTCTGTCACGCGCGCGATCGCTTTTGCCCACATTGATGATCGGACCGCCGCCCGGGATCGACGAGGAGGAACACGGCCGCAGGGTAGAGGTTTCCTCGCTCATCGGCGAAATTGCCGGAAGACTCGGCGTGCCCTACCTCGAGGTGATACATGATCTGAATGCCGGTAGGGTCTGGCGGAGCGAAGCCACACTCGGTGACCGGGTTCATCCGGGCGAAGGCGGATACTCCGCGCTGGCGGAACTGGTGCTCCGGTGGCCGGAGTGGTGGTTTAATGCTTCTTAGTGGATTAATGCTTCTTAAAGGAGGCGAGTCGTGTCGTTGACCCAGGCACAGGTCGACCAGTTCAACGAACGGGGATTTCTACCTTACGAGAACCTGCTGACGCCGCTGGAGATCAAAGCGCTCCACCAGCGTCTCGAAGATATCGGAAACGAAGTGGTCGATTATCCGGCCGAGTACGTTCAAATCGAACCTAGGGTCGTAAAGGGCGAAGCGCAGGCTGATCCCGTGCGGTTCAACAACGTACGCAAAATCTGGAATCTGACGAAGCACGACCCGGTATTCAAAGAGCTGGCCCGGCATCCGAAGATCCTGGGCGTGGTTCGAAGCCTGATTGGCCCGGATCTCAAGATCTACGTGGACCAGACACTTTGCAAACCGCCGCGGGTCGGTTCGGCGAAACCGCCCCACCAGGACTCCGCCTACTGGACGAGCATCGATCCGCCCAACCTCGTGATCTGCTGGATTGCCCTGGACGACGCCACCGAGCAAAACGGGTGCATGCGATTCATATCCGGCTCACACAAGGACGGCGTGATCGAGCACAAACATCTCGAGGACTTTCGCGTCGAAGACGCCCACGTCGGATACGAACGGGAAGTAGCCGTTCCGCTCAAGGCCGGGGGATGTTCGTTCCACCACAGCCTTGCCCTGCACCGGACCGACGCCAATACCAGCGATGACCGGCGAATCGGTTTGACCGTCGCATATATGGATTCCAGGTCAAAGTATATCGGCAGCGGCGCCATGCCCGAGTACGACCTGGTATCGGGCCGGGCTTACGAGGGATGCGTATAGGCAGAACAGACAAGCGAAAATCGAGTGTGAAACAGAGTTGAGTGAAACGGTCTTTGAATACGATACGTAATATTACTTAAAATAATAATTGATACGGTATTAATACTATGTTAGTTAATACGTTTCGTAATTCCATTAATGCGTTTATCGAATTGCCAGGAAGCAAATCCATAACGCTGAGAAACCTGGTGCTCGCCGCGCTGGCCGAAGGAACGACCGAGATCGCCTCGCCTTGCGACTGTGACGACACGCGGGAAATGGTGGAGTGCCTGGGCGACCTCGGGATTTCCATCGAAACGAGTGAAGACTATCGAATGTTGACCGTAGAAGGGAAAGGCGGCCGTTTTTCGAATGGTCCTGTAACGCTTGGTCTTGGACTCAGCGGCACATCGGCCCGCTTCCTGATCGCGCTCTCCGCCCTGCGAACCGAGGAAACCAGACTGGTTGGACGGGGCAGCCTGAACGAGAGACCGAACCTGCCACTGCTCGATGCGGTGAAACAATTGGGGGGAGCGACCGAATCTGCCAATGGCGGGTGTCTGCCCCTATCCATCAGGGGTCCTGAGTCGTTCCGCCGTTCGGTCCGGATGAAAGGCGATGTTTCCAGCCAGTTCTTCTCCGCCCTGCTGCAAATTGCGCCTTTGCTTCCCGACGGACTTGATATACAGGTCGAAGGCCATCTGGTCAGCCGGCCGTACGTCGACATCACCCTCAATGAGATGCGTAAGTTCGGCGTCGAAGTGGCGAACAGCGATTACCGCGGGTTCGATGTCGCTCCACAACGGTACCGCGCCGGTTCCCGGTCCGTGGAAGGAGATGCTTCCGCTGGTTCGTACTTCGCAGCGCTCGCCCTCATACACGGAGGAAGCGTGGTCTTCGAGAACCTCGGTTCGGCGAGCCGGCAGGGCGATATGCGGTTTCTTTTCGTTTGCGAAAGCCTGGGAGCGCCCGTTCATATGGAAGACCAGAAAACCGTCATTGCCGGTCCCGATGCCGGTCACGTTACGCCGGTGGACGGCGCGATAGACTGCGCAGACATTCCGGACGCCGCCCTGACCCTCATTGCGATTTCACCACTGATTCCCGGTACCACCAGGATTACGGGGATTGGCACACTGAAGAAGAAGGAGTGTGACCGGATCGAGTGTCCCGCGACCGAGCTGCGAAAAATCGGAGTTGAAGTGAAGACCGGCCCGGACTACATCGAGATCGGCGAACTACCGGGGAATAATACCGCACGGCGCACCGAAGATACCGTAGATATTGAGACCTACCACGACCACCGCATGGCCATGAGTTTCGCCGTGCTGGGGACCCGGTTGGGTAACCTGAACATCCTCGATCCGGACGTGGTGGGGAAGACCTATCCGCGCTTCTGGGATGATCTGGCGCGGATTCAATAAAGACACTTCCGATGATCAAAACCTATAAATCCAGGATAAATAAACCCTTAAAGAAACTTCTAAGGGTATTTCTTAGTACCTTTCCCGTGTTAGTTATGATCGTAATAATGGCTATCCTATTTGAAAACTCCAATGATCTCGATGAGGGTCTAAAGCTCGGTCTAAGTGCATTATTAGGCGCAATGGCATCCTATTTATTCGTCCAATACGCTGAGTTTCTGAAAGCAATCAAGCAGTTAGAAAACCGTCATTCGGGGGCATTACATTCACTAGACCTCATTTTAAATGACCTCTTGGATTGGCTTTCAAATGTTGAATTCGGTCTTAATACACATAGTGAAATCCTTGAGCGTGATTTAAACGGCAATACAATCACTCATGATTCATCATCATCTCGATCACCAATCTTGATTCGTTTGGAGATAATAGATGCGGTTAATAACATCTCTCTAAAGAACAAACTACGATTTTTAAACATCGGCATAGAAAGAGTGGGAAGTGACTTGAATTCGATGCGTTCCAGTCATAGATTCGCTGTAGACTCATCTATCAGCGGGAACATGGAATACAAAGTTTACAAGACTAACTTTTTACCATCACATCTAAAAAGAATAGAGTATCTGAAAAAATGTAATGAGAAATTGGTTGTAGACACGAAAGATGCTATTTCAGTCGTTAGAGTCTTAAAAAATGATAATCGCGGTCTATCTAGCGCTATTAGGAGGTTTTTAATAGAGCATAAGGACCCTGCTGACTTTGTAAATTTAAAAAAACAACAACTACAAGTACTTGAAGACCAAATAAAGGATGTGCGCAGAAAATCAAGGGAAGAGATTCGAGATATGGAACAGGGCCCTTGAGCTATTTAGTCGAGCCTGTAACATGCATTATGCCCTGCAGCCATGACCGGGACACATAGTTAAGTTTCCTTCTGATTGAGGAAGCAATCATGACTCTGAAACGACAACAGTACATCCGTGAGTTGAATCTCTAGGCTCTCTTGGAAGCCGATTCGGACTAGTCTGTCAGTCAGTTAGCCCGGGAACATTAGGTCTATCCCAATTGGATCCTCTTCTGGCGGCAACTGGCTTCTCCGTGCTGGACACTCGCCTGGGTAACCTAAATATCCCCTCGAACCTTACATTGTGTGGAAGATCTAGCCCCGCTTCCGGGAGGATCTGGCACGGGTCGGTATCCGAAATTTTGAGCCTTGGTGGCGTACCGGTGCCAACCGATGGTCTCGTGAACGAAAGACTTATCTGCCTTCCGTGTTGTTATCCAGCCAGTCAATGGCAGTTTGTTCGTCTTGTTCGATCGCTATTTCAATCGATCGTTTCGCGCATTCCAATAAATGTTTGGACCGCTCTCGAAGATTGACGGAGTCTACGGTTTTTTGTCGGATTTGAACTTGTATTTCTTCCCGAACTCTTGGTAGGTACAGGCTGCCAAGCCAGTTTTTGCTGATGGCGCTTAGTATTGTACCAGCACATCCCTTCCGTAATTGATATTGCCCAATTATACTTTTCATTAATACTAACAGCGTCTCAGAATTTATGACTTTCGATCTGAGTATATGAAATCCAGTAGAGCACAGCGCTTGATCATGTTGCTTACCTATGAGGGCAATGCTGTCCAATGAACCTTCTATAGATGAAACTATCACATCTCCCATTTCTACTCTACGCCGAGCTCTAGTTGGTAGGTCTCTCCCCTTCGATATCGTACATTCGGTTATTTCCCCATTGATTCCGATATTTGCCAACTCAATGTAACTGTACTCGATTTCTTCTTCTGGTCTGAAATTGCTGTCTTGAATATCAACCAGATTCCCCAGCGTATCCCAGCCTCCAGGATGGTTTCTGATAGATTCTTCAATTTCCACGTATTTGGGTTGGAAGTGGTCAGCATCAATGCGATCAGCATTTTGTGTGTGTGAGTAATTCTTTACGAAAGAAAGACTGTGTTTGGGGTTCCAGTCGATAAGTCCAAGTTCATTCAGAAGTAGGTGTTGAGCTTGGCTGAATAAAAGGTTGCTTTCATTTAATACTGTATAACTTTTGTGGATTATCAGTTCAATGTACTCTTGGACACTCTTACTAACATTACAAACTTTTAAGTGTTCCAATATGGTTAAATTAACATGACCTTGTAATCCCCCGCTTGCAAATCGCATAAGCTGATTTACGCCATATTTGCAGTTCAAGTAAGTAACCAAATAACAAGGATTAATCTTACCTTCCAAACACCTAATTATAATCACATCTGCAGAGTTTACTTCACTACTGTCTAACAGTATACTTGCCACTCCGAACGATCCACTTCTAGCAATTAGAATATCATTTTCCCTTACCTTGGATTTATCTATTTGGTTGTGAAACTTCGAACTGATATATGTCATTTTTGTTCCACTGAGAAAAAACTCTCTAACATTTTGTGTTTGTAACAGCCAAACTCCGTCGTGTGTGTATTCATTTACCATAGGTCCTACATGGCCTACATCGATTTTGGTTGTTATTTCTCGAAGTGAATAGAACCCTTTCTGATTTATAGTTTTTTCAGCGGTTAGATACTTTGGAAGGTAGAATTCTGCGTCAAGGCGATTTCCAAATGGGGATGCTTGGATTGATTCCATTTTTATTTGTGAATAATGCAATTTTCCCGATCCTCTCGGTTACTTGAACTACGTTTAAAATTGACGTATATCGATGTAACTACACGGAACTTGCAGAATTCGTCTGTGGCAAATGAAGCCACTTCTACAAGTGCCATTGAACTATTCACGGAGAGTATATTTGAATGACGAGGTTTGTGAAGCTACCACTCTTGGCGAGTTCTGAAGTTTCCGGTAAATCACTGTTCGCTGGCGGGTACGCATCCGTATTTGGATAGAGTGCTTTTTCTGATAACCAGAATGATGGCTATTCACAGCGTAAACACAATAAGCATTCCACTGCTTCATTGCTGATTCTAACCTGCTATTCTTCCGTACTTCCACAAAAATCACTCTGGAATTCTGACTGGATCGATTCCCATTCCTGCTTCGCGTAGAAATGACAATTTAGTCAATGAAAAGCATCGCTTCTTAACCTTGGTAGATGATGTTTTTATCAGCCTCATCAACGCTCATATACAATGACGAGTGTTTCTTAAAGGTTCGCTATGTCTATCACAGTTTATGATTGAATTCACAATATCGTCACCCGAATCGTCGTCACTTCGCTGATCTTGTGGAAATCATTTTTGTTGTATGTAATCAATTCCGTGCAATGCAGTTCGGCTATCGCCGTATGTATACAATCGCTGATATTTCTGAAGCCGACTATTTTGGCTATTTCAAACGCTCTCTGGAGCACTAGTCCGTCATAGGCAAGGGGTTCAAATTGCATAACTGCATTGTAAACTCTGTCTAAGTCCTCCTCTGCGATATTCAGCTTTGCAAGGACAAAGACCAATTCCTGGACTGACAGCGTCGAGACTACAGCAGCGCCATCCGAGTCTGCCCGACTGATGACTGCATTGGCTTGTTGGTATTTTCCAATATCCTGGTCAACGTAGGCATGAACCAGAACATCCGTGTCGATATATATCACTCTTTAGGCTCCAGGTCCGCGTCGTACATTTCGTCAATCAAATAGTTTAAGTCTACATCGGGGTCGACACGGATACGATGCCTACTGCCGTTTCCCAGTATATCTCTCCACGCTTTGCGCCGTTTGAAGGCCAACCTGTCCTCTTCGATATTCCAGAAGCTCAGATTCTCACTTATCGACCAGTCGATAAAGGCCTCGGCGATCCCACCTGGCAATTCTCCGTTGTTGTCGTGCAGGTCGTGATCGACGATCAGATGGCCGTTTCCATCCAGCTTTTCCAGCCCGTTCTCGTTCTTGACATGCACGTAATCGCCTGAAGTGTCTTTACCGGCTTTCTCGCTTACGGCAAAGAAAATGGGATAGTCCTCCACTCTGGGACAAAGTTCAGCATCCCATTTTTGTACGAACAGGACGCTGGTCTTGGTGCCGGTGTGTGGTTTGAAGGTGTTCCCGTGCAGACCCACCACCGCGAGAATCCGCGCTCGCTCCGCAATAAAGTCCCGTATATACTTGTCGGTAGTGTTGTTAAACCGTCCCTGGGGTAACACGATAGCCATCCGGCCACCGGGTTTCAGAAAGTCCAGATTGCGTTCGATGAAGAGTACGTCTCGTCCGACCTTGCTTTGCGCTTTGCCATTCGACTTGAAACCGAGTTCGAACCGGTGCAGAATTCGGCTCTCTTTGATATCGCCAGCGAAGGGTGGATTGGCCATAACGATGTCGAAGTTAAACCGTCTGTTTTGTCCTTTCTCGGCCCTCAGCTTTTCAAGTCGCTTGAATCCGTCTCTGTAGGTATCTCGCCACAACAGGTCTTTTTCCGTTCGGTCGCTCCAACGATCGAAATCCAGCGTATTCAGGTTAAGAACATTCGTTTCGCCGTCGCCGGCAATCAAATTCAAGGTGCGGGCGACCCGTACCGTTTTTTCGTCAAAATCGATACCAAATACTCTAAGCACGTGTTGTTTATATCTATTCGGGATTTCGTCGTTAGAAAATAGACTCCCCGTCAACTTGAATATGGTGTGAACCGGGAATCCGCAACTGCCGGAGGCGGTATCGATCATGTACTCTCCCCGCTTCGGGTTGAGCATCTTGACGCACATGTCAATTACGTGACGGGGTGTGAAGTATTGGCCCTTTTCTCCCTTGGCGGATTTTTGGACTAGATACTCAAAGGCTTCGTCAACCACCGATAGATTGGAATTGAACAGTTTGACGTCCTGAAGACTGGACACGCACACCGACAGATGGCTATCCGACAGTTCAAAGGTGGAACCCTCGGGAAAGACGCCCGGCCATTGTTCTTTCGCCCGTTCGAATAGGTCCAGTAATTTGTTCTTCAGTTCCGTGTCGGTTTGACCCGTGTTTCTGAATTCCAATACTCTGAATCCAGTGTCGGAGATACCGTTGACTGCCTCCCTGAGCGCGATGTAGTTCTCCCCGTCTCGGTAACGAGCTGTCGCAAGTTCATGAACGGCGCTATTGGCTTCTAAACCCAGGTGATGATTGAGTATGCCCTTGTCTTCCTGGCTCAGATACTCATCGTACAACTTGGTGAAAATGAGTTTGAAAACTTCCTCGAATACGTCGACGCCGGCATTGGCCAGCACTTCGTCTTCCATTTCAAGTACAATGTCTTTCAGAGATTTGCGCTCGTTGGCTATCTTATCCCTGACCACAAGGTCTTTTAAAGTGAAACGTTCGCCAAGTATGTCCGTGAGACTCTGCGTCGCATTCGGAATATCTGTGATGTCTTCGAAATAGTTAGGATCTCTACGGTGATATTGGGAGATTTGTTCACCGTTCGTCCATACTCCGATGGGAGCGCCGGTCGCGTTGCAATAGGAACGCAGTTGACCCTTGCCACTCAGAAGTTTCGGTTTTTTTAATTCGACGATGATGTATGCGGAGTCGTTTCGGTCTTTGTCAAATACGACGATATCTGCACTTTTCTTTTCTCTGCCGAAATCGACCGGGTATTCAAAGGCTAGCCGCTTCCTCTCGTAACCATATTGTGTCGTAAGCCTGGCTGCGTACAATTGACGGACTACCTCTTCCGGCTTCAACTGAACGTCCCTATCCCGAACGATGCACTTCACATACGGGACCTCCTTGCCCCGGACCGCTTTGGTAAAGACCTTCTCCTGCAACGAGGCAATTTCATTACCCAAAAACAGGTTAAGCCGATAGTTGCTGTCTTTGAGTACAGATTGGATGATGTCATTGTTATCCATGAGTAGCAAACTTCCTTATCAAGTTGTATTCGGCTGATCGCGAGACGACACTCATATAGTCAACATACGGCATTGGTGTCTCGTCTGGGGCATCAAGTCATTCACTTTCTTGAGCCCATGGGACGGGTTCGACTTCGCCTACCCACCTCTCAACAAGACGATTGCTATAAACTCCACAATACTTGAAAAACCTAAGCAGTACCATCTCTACGTACCACAGGCCTAGATTCTTCGCCTCGTAGTGTACCCCCGAAGGCACAGTTTCGTATCTCTGTTTGGCATGTATCATGTCATTTCGTAATTCAGTCAGCGCATGCGGACCATGTTTCCAATCGTGCTCTTCCGCGAAATTATAGAGTTTCTGACAACTGTTTGGTATGTCGACGCAAATCCCTATGTTAACCAATGCATTCTTAATGATATCAGACGCTTTTTGACCACGTTTATCGTCTTTCAGTTGAACGTAGGCGAGGTATTCAAGAGCAGCTTGTACGAGGACAGTGTCTGCGTCACTAAAACCTGTCCCTCGATTTCCCAATAGGTACCAGTACAGGCCCCTTTCGGTTTTTACTCCCATATTTGTGTCGTTCAATCTTGCATGGAATCCTTCAAAAACCTCAGATAGGACATGACCGTGCATCGTATCAAACCATGATTGTCGTCCTGTAGACCAAGGGTCAACTATTGGCGAACCCAAAAGCCTCCAGATAATTCCGCCCGTGTGATCTCGACCTTTTAGGTCTACCACTCCGCAGAAACTCCCGCTGGCGAACGAAAGAAATAGCCTTAGGGTGTGCGTAATTAGTTCTTTAACTTCTTCGACCGAGAAAGTCTTGCCATCTGACCGGACTACGATACCTATGTGAGTTACAGCATATCCTCCTTCAGATTGGAGTCTTTTCTTTGTTTCCTCCAATTCAGGTACTGCGCATATCTCTATCAACCAAGGGTGGGTTTCCAGCTTTACGGCACCAAGCAATCTTAATCGTTTCCCTTTATCATCAATAGCTTCAAAAACCTTATCTTGCCCTTTAAAGAACATCGGGAAGTTAAGAATGTTGAATGCTACTGACTGCAGTTGCTCATCAGTTCGTAATAGAGTACAAATCCCGCCCGTTGGAACCAATACACACTTATCTACGGCGCCTGAATCCGACGTTTGAGTATTCCACGAAATGCAGGACACTTCAATCTCATTGCCGTTTTCTAAAGTAACAAAAAAAGGATTCTCGAAATCAATCTTTGTATCCGCTGGCAGATCATCCAGTTCGATCACTAAGGACGGTTTAGGTAATAAACGTAGGATGAATTGAGCTTGCACTTTTAAGAGTACCCCATCGGCAGTGAATTTGACTGGCATCTCAGCTAATGGTATCCGGCTGTTTGGCTCATGCATAGCTAAAAACTTAGGAGATTCGGCTAGTGCTTGACAATCACATTAGCAACATTAGTGTGGTTCTCAAGGTCACGACGAAATACCACTTCATCACGGATTAGTCCAAGATCATAGTTTAAAATCTAATTTTAAGGCAATCTTTTCGCAACAACATAGATACCTGTGACTATACCTAAAAAATGATTACTAGGCATGCCTTGCTATCACTCAAATTCGTTCTTTTTGGAAATCCTCTTCAAGTTGAAACAAGTTCAAACTAACGGACAACCTCCGTCTAAATCACGTCGTACATTGCGTTAACCCCTACGTTGTTCGACAGTAATAGAAGCCCGGCATCCTCTGGGCAGTCAATTCTCGCTTCACCGGTCGACATACAGGTAGATAGCCGCTTCAAGTACCTGTCCATGCCGATCGAATTCAATTGTGGAATAAAGTTACCCGGAACGTGGTCGAAAGGCATGGTCATGGCATTGGCCAACACCATGACTCGCCAGTACCTGGCTTGAATCAAATGAAAAACCAGTTTTACGTAGATCCGAAGGGAATCGATCTATCGTATCGTTGCAGACGCCCCGTCACTGCCTGCGCCATAGGTCAATTCAGCAATCAGTTCACCGGCATTGTAGTCTGATGATCCAGCTTCATTGATCCAACCGACCATTGCCATTTGCTTGATAGGTTACCGTGTGGGGTTTTCTTCGGGTGGCGATTCGAAGGAATCCGTTCCAGGTTTACTGAGCAAGACTTCGGCCGGTATCCCAAGATGTTCGTGCAACGCCCTGGCCACGGGCATGGTAATGGCGCGCTTACCGGATAGTACGTCCGAAACGTTCTCTCTACTTCCGATGATTGGGACAAGGTCGCGAGCCCCAAATCCCGCCTGTTCCATCCGGAACTTCACCGCGTCGTGAGGTTCCGGATATCCTACGGGGTAGTGCTCGTCCTCCCAGGATTCAACGAGCGTGACCAGAACGTCAAGTTCATCCCCTTCCGGACTGCCATACTTGCTTCCCATTAGTTTGTCTATACGGGTCAGGACTAGTTTATAGTCCGTTTCTGTGCGGATTGGCTTTATATCGGCGATTTCTATATCCTCTTTGCGTCTAGTCCTGGCGTACTGATCGTGCGTCCCAACAAACCTTATTCATACTTTTCGATATGTTTAATCGACCTCTGCCACTAGGCGATAGCTGTTGCCTTTGATGTCGAAGTCCGTCCGGTTTCAATCATAAACTCGTACAAACCCGAGGAACGTAACAATATGGCTGATTAGCGATATGTGCAAGAACTCGCATGCAAAGAAAAGCCGATCTCGTTCTGGCACACTCCTGATATCGGCTCGGTTGGCTATCTAAAGTTCGCCGTTCAACGTGTTATCTTTTCTCTGACGCGATATCTATTTAGTTTGAAACGTCCACGTCATGCATCAAACGACATTCAACTATGGCTTCTTTACATCTTCCGAGTTAATCCTCATATAATCTATAGTGTCAACAGAGCAAAATCCCTCGTATCAAAATCGATTCCGAACTCAAAAAACAGACAGACTAAATAACAGCCGCTACTTTATTTGGACACAATGAACAGGATTATCAAGGAAACCGAGTATGGCAAACCCAGGATACGAAATTCGGAGTATAAGAAATGCCAGTACACGCCTAAGGCGACTCTGCAGAAGTCTCAACGATTTTAGTTTCCCATTAGTAGCCCAATCGCTAGCTGGATTAATGACGCAACCTGAGAACCACGTTGCGATCACTCGACTTGAACTTCTAGTCCATCTTGCAGCTTTATCGTGCAGCGGTGATCGATCGCCGTCTGAAAAACACTTACGCAAGTGGCTTAATGACTATGTCTTAAAGGACCCGATTACAGAATTCGAAGGTCCAGTAGAGGATGTTTTTGTATCGAATGTCGTATCGTGGTTCGGCAATGTACGCACATTCGAAGGACGCTGGGACGGGAACAGCTACTATGTGGAGACCTGCATAGCCGGCCTACTCCGGATTTGCGACCGTCCGTGGGTGTTGAAAGCGCTTGTTCATATTATGGCATTGCTTCGCATTAGTGACGCTGTAGCTGATCGTGCGCAAATTGGTCGGTATACTTGCTCTGAGAGTCAACCGAGACAACCCATAAAAACTAACATTTCAATGATTTCTCATTCTGTCAGTCACGTTTGCTTCGATTCACACGAGTTAGACCAGCTTGAAGTTCATTTAAAAGACCTGATTCCATTCATATTTGAACCGCAATACACGAGTTCATTAGTAGACGAATCGCTTGGGCACACAAGTATTGAACGACGACCTATTGTGTATTTAGAAGGTCGGCTAATCGTTGCGCTCCCTACTGCAGTTGGCGTCGCCGTTCGAAGGTTTGCCATTGAAAGTGCCTTGGCGGCTGGCGAGCTCAAGTTATTTGAATCTGCATGTCATCAAGAGCAGTTTCGTGAGGTTTTCCAGTCAGGAAGACCGGCTTGGTCCATTACCTATAGCCACTTTGTAGAACATGATCCGAATGATGATCAACGAGAGTTCATTGGAAGATTTGATGTTGGAAGTTACTTTCATTTGGTATTCATCCCCGATGATTTTGAGGAGATCGTTCCAAACGGCTTGCTCAGCGATCACTCACAAACAAAAAGAAAACAAGAATTTACGTTACGTGAGCAAGCATCGCAACTTGCCACAAAAACCGATTACTGCCGAGGACTCACGGTTCTGGTACATGGCGGTATCGGCCGTAGCTCAGACTTGAGCATCGATGGATTCCCACATGATTGGCAATGCGTTTGTCTGTCTGTACATGACTTCATCCTATTGGGAAATGAATCAGATTTCACAGCAATACGAGCTTGGAAGATACTACAACAGATAAAAGAGCTTAGTAACCGGGGCGTCTATTTCCCAAATCCACGCGGATTTCTGAATTTGGTCTCGTTCGCATACTACAACGATTTTGAACTCGTGCCCATAAACATGGACCTTAGTCCGATATATCTACACAATGACTTTATTGTGCATCTGCGGCATAAGGTTCGCGTAGCACTCGATCAGCACGGAACAGTTGCACCTAGTGGTGAATCATGGATTTCAATAAAGCGCGAATCAGCTAAAAGTTTCTCCAGCAAAAAACAAGCTCAAGAGATATTCGTGGTCGTTCCACATTTAATTGATAGCGAATTTCAAGCATGCGTCGAAACGACTTCAAGGCCATGGTGGCTAAGGTGTAATGAATTTCCAAAGAATGAGTGGCATCGTAGCATCGTAGCTTTGATGATTGAAACTGTCGTCGGTTGGTTAGCGCGAGTTGCCTCTGTCCTTGAATTTCGCTTGGGGCCGTTTCCATCCGGACCCATTACTTTTGTCTTGAGATTTACCGATTTGGAAAGTTTGACACAGAGCTGGATGCCAAAAGTTGATACGTCATCTGCACCTGTGATCAAGTTAGAAGATGGACAGGCTGTGATCGACTGCGGACCTGCATACATAAGTAGTTTCCTCAACACAGACAATTCTGGGGATCGCATGCTGATAGAAGGTTTAATCCGTGGAACTATTTCGGTCACGGGTATTCCAGAACTTACAGATGCGACAGTCATTGACATTATACGGAATATAGTGGAGTCGGACAGTGCACGACTCTTTCAAATGACTCCCGATCATACGCCACAGAATGTGATTTACAGTGCAACCTCACTGCCAGAGCCACGATTCCTGTTACCCGAAGACTTAGCGTGGAGTCGTCTAAATCTTGCTAGAGAAGCAGGTTACGATTCCGATCCAGGACTCATCTCAAACGACTTAGCTAGTGAGGTTCTAGAGAAAGCAGCGGATGTAATTGTGGAACAAATAAAATCACGGTTAATGAACCTATCCCGTGAAAGTGTTATCGAATGCTCACTACTTAACTTTGTTGCTGTTCAAAAAGACCGGAGAGATTGGCTTCGATCGGCGGCTGCCCAACTTGCTCTTCATGATTCCGACCAGGTGTTGGAGACTGCAAATCAGAGAGACTTTCAACGAGATGTTGCCGGGTTGGCTTGTCGCATCATTGCGGAGATAGCACTTTGTACGTCACCCTACAATAGCGGCGCTGAATGCTCACAAATCGACCTGGATTTCCTAATAGGTCAAGTGGCGACTCTTTTGGAATGTGCCGGACAGCGAGATGCCATACGCTACGGGTTGGTCATGGAGATGCCAACAGTGTTTAACAACGGTTCCTTTGGCTTCAATACATTGGTGCATGAATTGATAAGTCCGCTTTTAGATGAGCATGGAAAACGTGTCTTTAAGGAAGCTGCAAACAATCAAGAAGATGCTTGTCCGAGTGATGATGAAGAACATGTGAATAAAGATGGATTTGATTCTGCGTTCACTTCAGAATTTGGAATAACCCTGGAACGATTTCAGCATTTCATAATGCAGTTTACACAGTTAGCCTTAGAACGACGATTTGCACAGTTGCGGACCACAAAAAGCGAGGTGATTCGGCAATTCGAACAGTCAGGTGCCGAAAACCCGATTCGTGCATACGAAGGATTTGCTATTATTCCCCGAACCCAATGGGACGAAAGAAACCCAAAAAACGGAAACAAGAAGGACTGGTATCCCTGGCGTTTTTACCGGCGTCTTTCAATTTTGAGACGTCCTATTATACAGTATACGATTGAACCGGATCCTGACGTGCTGATTATGCCGTCTCTACTCGCTGGAACACTCAACTACCTGTCCAATGCCTCGACCGGGCGTCTGCCGGCAGAAATCTTCGACAGCCGCGAGATGAAACACTGGATCGGCCACGCGGTTAACAATTACGGTCACCGGTTTAACAGTAGAACTGCGGTACGTCTCAATTCTCTAGGGTGGTGTACAAAACAAGAACTGAAACTCACACAGTTAGGCGGAGGAGTGGAACTAGGCGACATTGACGTCCTTGCATGGAGAGAAAACACATATTTGGTCTACGTAATTGAATGCAAGAGCCTGCGATTTGATCGAACCATAGGAGAAATTGGGGAGCGCTTGCAAGAATACAGTATTGGTAGCGGTGAATCAGGAGACAAGCGCTCAGACTTGGAGAGACACTTAGACCGCATTTCATATCTGAATGCGAATCTCGGTAAGGTAGCAAGTCTAACTGGTATCCCAGTGGAACAGATTTGCCTACGTTCCGCTCTTGTAACAGAAAATCTCACTGTGATGCAGTTTACCGGCGTCGCCCGAAATGAATTGGATTTGGTTACAGATTTCGATTCCCTTGATGAGGAGTTTCTAATGTAGTAACCAAAATCACTCCACTCACTTTAGCATTCCATTATCCGATTTTCATTCATAATACAACCCGATATCGACTGATCGGAGATCTGAAATGAAGTACGTCTATCCAGTCTCACTTACCGCAAACCCGGAGTATGGCGGGTACGTGGTCACGTGTCGCGACCTTCCGGTGTTGATTACCCAGGGAGTCTCACGATGGAGGAAGCGCAAAGGGAAACAGCCGACGCTCTGTACGAGGCTATTTGCGGGCGAATTGATCTTGGCTGGGGTATCCCCGAACTCAAGGCCAGGCAGATCGGAGAACGGCTGGTCTCGGTACCGGTTTCCACTGCGCTGAATGCTATTGTCTATAGCAGATTTTGCGAGTCCGGTCAGACCAATGTTGCGTTTGCCGGGCGATGAATATGAAGGAAAGCGAAGTTCGTCGTATCCTGGACCCCCGGCACGGCACCAGAACGGGTACGATGGAGCGGTTCATTCGCTCATTGGACGATGACATACTTGTAAGTGCGCGTTAAGATGAATGTGAGGACGCGGCAGCACGTGATGACGGGATCGCAATAATTCGGCTACCAGTCCTACCGCCGTATATACAGATCAGTAATCGTGGAATTGTCGATGAAGAAGGGTTCCTGGCCCATGGAGTCCTTCTGCCAGCCCGCCAGCCAGGGTTTGCGAAGCTGCAGGAAGTAGTCGTGGTAGAGGAAGACGCCGCCCACGTCTTCGACCAGGATCCGCTCCGCCTCGCGATACATCTCGAATCGGCGTTCCGCATCGGTCTCCCGCGCCGCATCGTCGACGAGCCGGTCGAACTCCGCATTCATCCAGTCATGCCGTCCCGCGCCTACGGGCTGCGAGTGCCAGACCATGCCGAGGAGATTGTGGGGATCGGGGAAATCGTACTGGAAGGGGATCAGACTGAGGTCGATCCGGTACTGGGCCATGGCCTCGCTGTAAACCCGGGGCTCCATGTTCCGCACGCCGACCTTTAGACCCAGGTTGTTGGACAGCATGCCCGATACGGCCTCGGCGGCCATGATGCGGTTCGGGTCGTTGCGCAGCCAGATGTCCACGGAAGGAAATCCACGTCCTCCGGGATATCCGGCTTCGGCCAGCAGGCGCCTGGCCAGTTCGGGGTCGTATCGCTGCACGTCCTTCAATTCATCGCCGGAATAACCTGGGAAACCCGGGGGCAGCATGGTGTACGCGGGAAGCGCCGTGTCCCGGAGCACGATGTTGCAAAGCGCGTCGCGGTCGATGGCGTGGCTGATGGCCTGTCGCACGCGGTGGTCGCTGAACAGGCCTTCTCGCGTCTTGAAAAACAGGTAGAGCGCGTTGAAATCCATGTACTTGTGCAGCTGTGTGCTCAACACCGGGTCCTGCTCGATCCGGCTGAGTTCGCGCACGTCGATCTGCACCAGGTCCAACTCGTCGTTTTCGTAGGAGAGCAGCCCGGTATTGCCGCGGTTCTTGAAGATGGAGTGAATCTCCGAGAAATACCCTTTCACGGGGCCGTTGTAGTAGGCATCCAGGGACAGCGTGAGACGTTCGCCGATCCGCCAGCGATCGACCTTGTAGGATGAATTGCTGACGACGTTCTCATCGGACGCCCAGCGGGGGCCGAATTTCTCCACCTGCCAGCGTGGTACTGGAATCGACGTGAAAAAAGCGGCGATCATGGGCAGATAGGGACAGGGCCCCTCAGTTTCGATGACCAGGGTCATATCGTCCACCGCATAAACGCCTACCGAGTTCGGATCGGCGTTCTGCCCGGTGTTGAATTCCCGCGCGCCCCTGATGTTGTAGTAGAAAAAGGCGTATCCGCTCCCCGACGCCGGGTCCAGCATGCGCTTGTAACTGTATTCGAAATCGTGGGCCGTCACCGGCCGGCCGTCGCTCCAACGGGCTTCGGGCCGCATGCTGAAGGTCCACTTCGACTGGTCCTCGTTGGCCGTCCATTCCGTTGCGGCGCCCGGAATCACCCGGTTGTTGTGGTCCAGCATGGTGAGGCGTTCGAAGAGGAATACAATGCCGCCCACCTCGTAGATGGCCACGCCGATGTCCAGGTTGGTCGGTTCGTCGTTCAGAAAGCGGAAGACCTGCCGGTCCAGCGGCGCCGCGTCATCGGGCATCGCCTTGCCCACGGCGTTTCGCACCTGGGCTTCTGGGTGACCGGCAAGCAAGAGTACGCAGGTGATCACTGCAAGCCCGCAAAGGCAGAAAGCCGCAGATATCGTGGCCTTGTTCATGATCATGTCCCCACCGGTCTGTGAGTTCTTCCGCCAGGTCACGGACGATCCGGTCGTTCCAGGTTCAACCAGGCCATCTCTTCCGCGGAGAGCTCAGTTTGCAGTGCCTGCAGGTTGGCACTGATTTCATCGCCGTTTCGGGCGCCTACCAGTGCGTAGATATTCAAAGGCTGTCCGAGGACGTAGGCCAGGGCGACCTGGGGGATAGACAGTTCCTTTTCCTCCGCCAGCTGTCCGACACGGTCCAGCCGTTCGAAGTTGTCGTCCGTGCAGTAGGCCCTTACCGTGCTCTCGTCGAGCAGGCCCTGTTCGACCATCCCGTCATAGTTCTCCCGGTTCACCCGGCCCGAAAAGAAACCACTGGCGATACTGGACCAGGTAAAGAGCGGCATCTGGTTTTCCTGGTACCACGAACGCGCATCGGCACCGTCTTTCCCGCTGATGCTGATGCATCCCCTCCAGGGCGGTTCGGCTTGTTCGGCCAGGCTGAAATTCGGACTGCTGACTGTGAAAGGCTGCTGCCCGCTTGTCGCGGCGTACAGGTTGGCCCGCTCGATCCGGTCGTGGGTCCAGTTGGATCCGCCGATTACGCCCAGGTTGCCCGCGCCGATATAGTGATTGAGCCGGTCCACGATCGGCCGGACGGGCACGCGGATGTCATCCCGATGCAGCAGGTAGAGATCGATGTAATCCGTGCGCAACCTGGCCAGCGAATCGTGCAGGTCAGACGAGATATCGTAGGGCGTCACCCGCTCCCGGTCGGAATTCATATGGCAGCACTTGGTCAGAATAACAATCTCGTCGCGCAGGCCCCGGTCCTCGATCCACTTGCCCAACGCGCGTTCGCATTCGCCACCCCCGTAAAGATGGCCGCTGTCGAAGGTGTTTATGCCGGCCTCGTACACCTGGTCCAGCAAGTCGAAACTGTACTCTTCTTCGGCGGTACTCAACATGATCGTACCCTGAACCAGGCGCGATACGGGCTTGTCTACATTCGTGATATTTCCGTATTCCATTGGGACTCCTCAATATTTCAATGATATTCTGCTAAATTTCAATGATACGGTAATGTGGGGTGAAGTGTACCCGGATCCTCGAAAGGGATCGCGCCTCTACTTGAAAGGAATCGTGCAAACACTCGAAAGGAATCACGCCTCCATAGGGTATATCAACCCGATCTCCGCCCGGACGACGTCCAGGGTCCGCATGATGGCCAAGGTCTCGTCCAGCGGGAGCGCGGGACTCTCGAACAGCCCTTCCCGCAGGCACCGGCCCGCTTCCTCGATCTCGTACTTGAATCCGTTCTCCACACGGTCGGGCTCGGCCGTAACAGGCTCTTCGCCACCCGCGTTCAGCGTAACGGCGCAGGCGTCATAGAAAGGCGCCGGAATATGGATGTTGCCCCCTGTTCCCAGGATCCGGACATCCCTGGGCGTGTCGGTCCGGACCGCGCAGGACAGGGAGGCCATGGCGCCTGAACCGTAGCGAAAGGCCATGGTGGTCTGCTCATCCACGCCGGTCTTGCCTATATCCGCGAGCGCCGCGATGCGGGCCGGCTGCTCTCCGTAGACCATGGAGGCCAGCGAGACGATGTAGACACCGATATCGAGAAGGGCCCCGCCCCCCAGCACCGGATTCAGCAGCCGGCCTTCCGGGTTGAACCCCGCTCGGAATCCGAAATCGGCCAACATCATGCGCACTTCGCCGATCGCATCCTCGGCGAGCCACTGGCGTACCTGCGTGATCGCGGGCAGATACCGAGTCCACATGGCCTCCATGAGGAAAAGGCCCCGGTCTCTTGCGCAATGAACCATGGACTCCGCTTCCCGGGCGTTGAGGGCGAAGGGTTTCTCACAGAGCACGGCCTTGTCCGCGTTCAGGCACAGCAGCGTGTGATCGTGGTGCATGGGATGAGGGGAGGCCACGTAGATCGCGTCGACATCCGGGGCTTCCGCCAGGGTCTGGTAGGAATCGTGCCTCCCGGGTATCGCGAACTCGTCGCCGAAAGCGTCCGCCGTTTTACGCGTCCGCGACCCCACCGCCACCACTTCCGCATCCGGCACAAATTCCATGGCTTCTGCGAACTTGTGAGCGATGGCGCCGGTACCTAGTATGCCCCATCGTATGGTATCGGTCATGGTCACTCCATGTTGGCGTGGTTATTGCGCCCATTTGGAAAATCGACTTCAGCGTGGCGCTTGCATTCTTGGGGAGTCACAGGATGCGTTCCTCCGCCCACCGGAGGACGGCTTCGGCAACGGCGACGGCTTCCTGATAGTGCTGTTCGGTGACGACCTGGTTCATGGGATAGCGCGTGACCGTGGCAAATCGAGTGAGTTTCCTGGCGTTGCCGACAGCATCTGGGATTGCTTCGCCTGATTCCCGGAGCAGGGAAAGCAACCGGGCTATATCATGCACATAGGGAAAATCAATGCCGCGCTCAATCATAAGGGCCTTGATAGCTTTCTCGGCTGCTTGCTGAGCTTCGAAGCACAGATCTTCCAGGTAAATCTGCGGCCCGCGGTTTTTCGCAATCTCCAGACTGCTCCTGGCGCGATTCAACCATTCATGTGGATCGTCGACCATGAAACGCTCAGGTTCCTTCATACACGACCCTGCCTTCTTGCAATGCGGGCTTGATAATCACCGCATGGCTGTCCTTGTATCGCTCCACATCGTCTGGCGTGACGACAACAGCATCTACGGCCGCGCCTGCGCCATCAAGTTGCATGTATATTTCACCCATCAACTCCAAAACGTCCGCACCCTCTTTGATGATGAGCAGATCGACGTCGCTGTGGCGGTTCATCTCGCCGCGGGCGGCGGAACCGAAGAGGATAATTTTCTCCGGCTTTGCCACCTTGACAATCCGTCGAATGATTTCGTCCAGGATCTGCGGGTCGAGCATGCCCTTGTTCATGATGCCTCTCCGGCTTCGGTTCTACGCCCGCTTTCGCGGGGAATCGTGGGGGTGACTCCTCGACTCCTTGGTTACCGCATCCGCAATTTCAAGCTTCATCCACCCGACCCGCCCCATCGGGTTTGCACGTACATGACGGCTTCGTTTACCGGAATCGGCTTGGTCAGGTTGCCGGTTCGTAAATGGAATACGGTACTATTCTGATCGTCCATATAGATAGGACGATCGCTCGGTTCGACCGTGATCTGACAGAGGTCTCTGCCATCGATCTCGTGGAAGTTAACCGTGAGAAATGCTGCAGCGGCAGCTTCCCCGAGATCACGGGCCATGATTTGTTGCAGATGCAGTTCAAAGCCGTCACGGCCCGACTTCGTGAGCGTACCGTAATCCTCAGCCAGTCCGACGACATCACCTGCGTCATCCACGCCGATCAAAAGTGTACCACCTTGCCCGTTCAGGAAGCCAGCCAGGGTTTTTGTGATCACCTGCTCGAGCTTCTTGTTTACCTGATTCTTCTGCAGGTCCCAGCGGAGGCTGGACTTGAATTCCACTTTTTCTCCCTCGCCGCTTGCCATCAGATTCCGTACCCAATCCTCACCTTTATAATCTGAAGTTTCCGGAATCCAGCTTGCAATGAACGCATTGATCGCCTCCGCCAGAAGACGACGGCGGGCGGCAAGGAATTCGAGGAACTTTTCGGACTTCCAAAGTGTCTGGTCCATGGGAACCGACTGCGCCTGCAGGGCATCCGGCTGTTTCTCCACTACTTCAGGCAGATACTCCTCCGGTGAAGCGTTTCGGTACTGCGGTGGCGGTTTCTGGCCTAAAAAGACCCTGTTGGCAACGGCATTGATCCTTTGCAAATCATCGAAACCCGCTTGTTTCAACTCCGCCCTGGTAAAGATGTAGTGCCGCTCCTCATCCCCGCTCCATCCCGCTGCGCCGTCGTAGATTAGGATGCCGGTGAACCAGTCCCTGGCGCTTCGGGCACGGGCAACCACGCGACTGAGGCGCGCCACCGCGGAGTCGATGCGCGCCCGGTCGAGATCCGACGCTTCCAAGTCGACCCGGCCGCGTTCACGCAGGATGGCGGCCACCAGCTCGTGCGTGGGGTCGAGATCGCGACCCGTCACCAGTGCAACGTCCTGCTGGAGCTTGGTTTCGCTGGCACCCGAATAGCGCGCCCAGAGACCGGCCAGATGGAGCCACCGAATGAAGCGCCGCTTGATGGCGTCGGTCGGGAAGTGTCCATTCCGTTTCGACAAGTAGATCGTTGCCGGGATGAGGACATTGTTGGTAGGCAGATCGTCGAGTCCGGCGATGAAGCCCTCGACACGTAGTATCCCCACCAAGTGCTCGAACGCCGGCTGCATCCTTTCCCAAGCGGACTGCAAGCGATCGGCGGGAACTCTCATGAACGGACCTTCGAGCATGATCGACCCGGTGGCCACGCCCGCCATGCAACGCACAAGGAAGTTGAGGTCGATCCCAAAGCCGAGATTGCCCATTTTCGCACTGAATTCCCTCAATTCGGCTCGCGCTTCCGGCCAGATGCTGCAGATGTGCGCGAGGGCAAGATCTGCTCTCGTGAGTGGTGTTCCTCTACTGTTGACCCGGTTGAAGATGTCCACGACCTCCTCAAGGCTGAAATCTTCTGAGACCACCTGATCGACCGTGTAAGTGTAATTGCGGACGTCATCGAGCCGGCTAAGACGGGCAAGATTCTGCTGGATTAGATCGCGGCGTGCTCCGTCGACGGTTTCGAGTTGCGCAAGCAGCTTATTCAACCCTTCGCGGAGAAACCCATGGACCTCGATCCAAGCCGGGTTTTTCTCCATGCGCAACTTCTGCCAGAACATAAACTCCTCGGTCTGCATATTGAAGTAGAGGTCGAAGAACAAGGACTCTCCTTCATAGAATAAGGGCGCTTTTCCACAGAACAGGACGTAGAGGGTCGTGAGGCGCTGCTGTCCATCGAGTAGTAAAATCGAGTGTCCGTTAGTTGAAGCTTCAGCACCTCGAATTAAAGTAGGCTTGTATGTGCGCCATGTCAGCAGGTGCCCGGTTGGGTGCTTCCGATAGAGCGAATGCATCAGACCTCGCACTTGGTTTCGATTCCAGACATATCCCCTTTGAAACTCGGGGAGCAGAATTTCGCCACGGCCGATCTGGTCTACGAGGTTCTGAATCGATCTCACTTCGTACATCCGTTTAGCTCCTTCTACAGACGAACAGTAAATCGGTACTCCTCCACTACCCGATCCGGCTCGGTGCCATCGTACCAGATGACTCCCCGCCCTCCCGAATTTCCATCTACTGCTCGAGCTTGTCAACACCCAGATCGCAGTGGACGATCTTCGTGACTTCGCTCCTCCTGAACCTGTCTAGATCCCTGAATTCCCGATCTCGGATCACCACGACAGTGTTCCAGTTACTTCGTTCGTTCAGGTCAGACTACCGCGACCGCGTCGCGCGCCATCTCGTCCCAGTCCGGTTCGGGCGCGGGGCGGTCGCTCCAGGCGATGGACATGGCGCCGTTTTCCACGACGAGGGTACCCCGGCAGTCGAGCTCCGCTGCAGGGGGGCGCGGCTGCAGTCCCATGAAGGCCTCGAAGACGGGATCGTTTCCGATGGCCAGGATGACGTGTGGATCCCCGCCATGCACCTCCACGCCGAAACTCTCGGCCAGTTGGGCCTGCTTGACCTGCCCCGTGATGCCGATCCCACGCTGACGGACGATATCGGCGGCCTGCAGCGCCAGGTACGGCGCCGTGTTGTAGGGCTGTCCCCCGATGGCCCCGATCCACTCCAGAGTCAGGACCGGGAGATCGAGGGTGGCGCACAGCTTTTGAAGCCCCAGGATGTCGTAGTCCTGCAATGGTTCTTCGATCCACCGGTACCGGCACCTTTCCATGATGCGCCCGATCTTCACGGCCTCCTCGTAGGTGTACGATTCGACGGGGTCGTGAAAGAGCATGATGTCGTCGCCCAGCGCTTCCCGCAGTTTCACGGCCATCTCACCGTTGGCCTTCACGCCCCGGTAGGAATGATCCTTGCAGCCGATGAATCCTTCCTCGTTCACGCGCGTCACCGCGTTTTCAACCAGGTCGTCGATGGTCCGGCCGCCCACGTTGCAGTAGGCGGGCACGCTTTCGCGGCATGCGCCGAGGAGTTTGTAGATGGGGAGCTTCGCGCTCCGGCTGGCCAGGTCCCACAACATGCGGTCGACCGTATCGAGCAACCCCCTGCCCGTGTACATGAAGCGTTGGGCCATCCACAAACGCTGCCAGACGTACTCCCGGTCGAAGGCGTCCACGCCGATGAGCATGTGGGCGTACCGGGCAAGGAACGTTTTGCCCTGCCATTCCAGTTCCCGGGGATCGAAACCCGTGCCATAATCCGCGTAGGCGTCCAGGTTACCGTCCGTCACGAGCCTGATCACCAGGCGATACTTGGTTTCGGGACCGGCGCCGGTGAAGGAGTATCCGTAGGGCGCGCCGGCGCCGAATCCCTGGTCGTGGGTAAACAGCCCGGAGACGCCCGGCGGCACAAACGCCATGCTGCCCCGGTCCGCGCTGCTTTCCCGGCGCGTTTCCGGCTCATCCTCCATCACGTAACATTTTACGTCCCGAATCTGCATGGTTTTCCTCAGTGCCTGACCGTGTTTCGGATCATGTTTCGATCAAATCCGATGTGCTATCCATGACCGCGTCCAGGTCGACTTCCATGCCGAGACCCGGAAGATCGGGCACCTGGACAAAACCGTCGTCAGCCCGCTGTGGGTTTCGAACATAAGGCGATGCGGTCTCGAGTCCCGTCATCTCGATAAAGGGCATGTTTCTGAGGGCGCCGGCCAGATGCAGATGGGCAAAGCCGTCACAGATCCCGAAACCGCCCAGATGGCAGTAGGCGCCGAAGGCCTCGGCGCAGCGGGCCGACTTCAACACGTCCGTAAAACCGCCGCAACTTTGCACGTCGGTTCGAATGTGATCGGCGGACCCGGCCGACATGACCTGAGACGCCTCAATGGGACTGGACACCTCGGTGCTGGTCGGCGTATCGATCTCACCGGCCACCTGTTTTCCGCCGGAGTGATCTCCGGGAGGACGGGGACGGTCGTAGTAGAAAAATTCCGCTTCGTCGAGCGCCCTGCCGATCCGTATCGCCTCATCGATTACGCGCCGGGCCTGGCCGTCGAGCACCAACGGGAATTCCGGGCCCACGGCCGCCCGCACTTCATGTACCAGCTGGATCAGCGAGGTCTCGTTGGTC